>JACJYW010000009.1 GCA_020635955.1 Crocinitomicaceae bacterium | reverse complement strand
CAGGTAGACGATATCTGTATAATCGGAGTGAGGATCTAGTTGCTAACTGCGAGAAGTTTATCCTGAGCGTAGTCGAAGGGAGCAGGTAGACGATATTTGTATAATAGGTGTGAGGATCTGATTCTATTTCCTTTCAGCATCAACTGCTTTTCTCACAGATCCATGTTTTAAAAGCAATTCATTTGCTTTTTCATAAGTAACGCCAAGTTCTTGCATGATCATTTTAGTTCCTCTGTCAACCAATTTGTTGTTGCTCAACTGCATGTCCACCATCTTATTTCCTTTTACTCTGCCTAATCCGATCATAATAGAAGTAGAGATCATGTTAAGAATGAGCTTTTGAGCCGTTCCTGATTTCATTCGAGTACTTCCGGTTACGAATTCAGGTCCTACAATGGGAGTAATTGGATATTGAGCTGTCATGGCAAGATCACTTTCCGGGTTCATGGTGATACAAGCAGTCAGAATTCCATTTTTATTGGCGTGTTGAATGGCTCCTATCACATAGGGCGTGCTACCTGATGCTGCAATACCCACAACAGAATCCATATCGTTAATGTTATGCTCCTTCAAGTCTTTCCATCCTTGTTCGGTATCATCTTCGGCAAATTCAACAGCTTTTCTCATGGCTTTATCTCCTCCAGCCATTAAGCCGATAACTATTCCATGATCTACTCCAAAGGTCGGGGGGCATTCTGAGGCGTCAACAATTCCCAATCGTCCACTTGTTCCGGCACCGATATAAAAAAGTCTTCCGCCCATTTCCATTCGGTCAAGTGCTTTTTCAACGAAAGCCTCAATTTGAGGAATTGTTTTTTCAACTGCCTGGGGTACGAGATGATCTTCCTTGTTAATATTGGTCAACAATTCATGGATAGACATATCCTCTAAATTGTCATAGTTTGAGCTGCTTTCTGTTATTTTTTTGGAGTACTTCATATTAAGATTCTATAATAAGATCTGCCAACTCTTTCCCCACTAGACTTCCAATTGCTACACCCATTCCTCCCAGTCGTATTCCGCAGAAAATATTTTTATCGATTTGTTGGATGATTGGAGCTTTTGTGCCACCAACACCCATGGTTCCAGCCCACTGATGTTCGATCTTGAAATCAGCATAAGGTATGATCTGTTCTTTTAAAATAGACTCTAATCGGTCAATGATCATAGAGGTGGTGGTCATCTCTTCTGTATTTTCTCCTTTGAGATCCAAATTTCGCCCTCCTCCAAAAAGAACCCTTTTACCAATGTTCCTGAAATAGTAGTATCCTGCGTCAAAATGAAAAATTCCTTTGAGTTTTAAATTTGGTATTTCTGAAGTAACTACCACTTGCGCTCTTGCAGGTTCCACATCTAGATCAGGGAAAAATCGCTTAGAAAATCCATTGGTACAAATGATCAAATTTTCAAAAGGAAAAGCGCCAACATTTGTTTCCAGTTCCTTGCCTTTAATATCATAAACTTCAATACCATTCAGTATTTCAACGTTCAATGATCTGGCTTTTCTAATCAGGGCCTGCATCATTTTTCCAGTGTCAATTTGCCCCTCCACAGTATGAGAAATGGCCTTATTGAAAACATTGAATTCGTAAGTTGAACAAACGTCTTTTGCTATGCCATAAACTTTGGGTACGCCAGTAATTCGTTTCAACTCACCGTTTAGCTCATCCAAATTGGAGATGCAATTTTCATAGATATCCTTGCTTTCCTCATCAAAAAGTTCATGTGAACCTAGCGATTTATAGCCTATGTCGGAATTGAATAGCAATTGATTGAGGTTATTTAATCCTTTCCACCTTCTTTCAACTGTGTCAAATACTGTTTTTTTATCGGCTTTTTTAAGGTCGTCCAATAATTCAGATGGACTACCAATACAAGAAAATCCCGCATTTTTTGTACTAGCACCTGCAGGTAAAAATCCGCGTTCTAAAATTGTTACCTTTTTAGTGTTATCGCGTTGTTTAAGATATATAGCGGTGGAAAGACCAACTATTCCAGAACCTATGATCAAGTGATCAATGTGTCGAATGAAGGTTTCTTTTTCCCAAAAGCTAAGATTTTGCAAGTTGATCATACTCTTTCAAAAGTCAAGTAATCTCAGTTTTTTTTGAGATATTTGTAGGATTGTGGCAACGGATAAAATTAAGTTGATTTATCGCCTGTTGCAATTGTTTGGAATTTAATTTGCAAACACTTGATTGTTAAATGAACCTTTTGTTTAGAAAGGTGTATAAGTAGTTGATGAGGTTATTGACCTTGACCATATTAATTCTCCTAAGTGGTATGAGCTTTGCTCAAGACCCTATTATTGCCGTGAATGTAACAGCAAAGGATGAGGGATCTGGTAAAAAATTGGATGGTGCTATCATCAAAGTTTATTCCGGAGGTCAATTGATCACCACGAAAACTGCTGCTTCTAACGGTAAGGTGCCTCAAATTGATCTGGAGATAGGCAAAGTTTATCAGATTCATATCACAAAACCTGGTTATGTAACGAAAGTAGCCCAAATTGATGGGCATTTCGATTACCCTGAAGATCTTCCACCTTATGTTCCTTTTGGAATGGAGGTATCTCTTTTTGAAAAGATGGATGGAGTTGATTTTGCATGGTTGGAGTCTACTCCAATGATCAAATATGAACTGAGCTCAGACGGGATGCCAGATTATGACCCTGCCTATACTAAACAAATGCTCAAGAAAATTGAGGATCTGAAAGCGGAGATGGAGAAGAAAAAAGATGAGGAAGCCAATAAGAAAAAACAGTTTGATGCCTTCGTAGCAGCTGGAGATAAAGGCAATAGTGCACAAGATTACGCTACTGCCGTAGATAACTACGACAAAGCTTTAGCACTTATTAATGACCCGGATGTAAAGGCAAAACGTGACGCGGCGCAAAAAGCCTGGGATGAGCAAAAGAAGGCAGGTGAGACAGAGAAAGCATTCCAGGAAAAAATGGCTCAGGCTAAGGACCAGTTGCTTGCTAAAAACTATGAAGAGGCACTAAAGCTGTACAAAGAAGCGTCTGGTATTAAGCCAACTGAGCAATTACCTAAAGACAAGATCAAAGAGATCGAAGATATTCTAGCCAAACAAAAACAACAGGATGAGCAATTCAAGAAATTCGTAGCTGATGGTGATAACGCTATGGGGACGAAAGATTTTGATAAAGCTATTACCAACTACGAATCAGCCTTAGGTATCAAAGAAGATGCTGCTGTTAAAACCAAGTTAGAAGACGCTAAAAAGAAAAAAGCTGAGAAAGAGGCTGCTGATCAAGCCGAAAAAGATAAACAAGCCAAATATGATGGTTTAATTGCTGAAGCGGATAAACTTTTTGATAGTAAGAAATATGAAGAAGCTAAGGCTAAATACAAAGCAGCATTAGATCTTAAGCCTAATGAATCTCATCCTTCAGCAAGAATATCTGAGATTGATGAGATCTTGACAAAAATGCAGGCAGATGCTGATGCCGCTAAAAAATTAGAAGAAGACTACAAGAAGTTCATTGCTGATGGTGATGCTGCTTTTAATAGTAAAAACTGGCAGGAAGCGATCAAAAAGTATGAAGAGGCATTGAAATTGAAGCCAACTGAAAATTATCCTACAGACCGTATCAAGGAAGCCAAAGCTAACATGGACAAAGATGCTGCGGACAAGGAGAAAAATGAGAAGTATAATAACTTGATGACGGAAGCCAAAGGGCTAGCAGATGCTAAAAAATATCAGGAGGCTATTGCAAAATACAAGGAAGCATCAACGGTAAAACCGGATGAAAAAGATCCAAAGGACAGAATTGCTGAATTAGAAAAGATCATTCAGGATCTTGCAAACGCTCAGGAAAAAGAGGAAAAGTACAAGTCGTTGATGGCGGATGGTGAATCGGCTCAATCAAAAGAAGATTACAAGGGTGCGTTAGCCAAATATCAAGAAGCTTTAACGGTTAAGCCTAATGATGAAGCCGCAAAAAAGAAAATTGATGAGGTCAATAAATTAATCGCAGATAAAGATGCTGCACAGCAACAGGAAGCAAAGTTCAAGGAGTATGTGGCGGCAGGAGACAAGGATTTTGGTGCTAAAAGCTATGAGTCTGCAAAAACTAATTATCAAAAAGCGCTTGATATCAAGGATGATCAAGGGGTAAAAGACAAAATCAAAGAGATAGATGAGATTCTGAAAAAACAAGCGGATGAAGCTGATCTGAAATCTAAATATGATGCTGCAATTAAAGCGGCAGATGATGCTTACAATGGTCAAAAATGGGAGAACGCTCTGGCAAAGTACGAAGAGGCATCATCACTCATGCCAAATGAGTCATATCCTAAAGAAAGAATCGCCAAGATCAAAGAAAAAATGGCTTCAGATGCTGAACAAGCTGAAAAGGATAAACAATTCAAAGAATTAGTTGCTGGCGGTGAAGAATTAGCCAATAAGAAGGATTATACCGGAGCTATCAAAAAGTATCAGGAAGCTATCAAGATCAAACCGGATGTTGAGATTTCCAAACGAATTCTGGATCTGGAAGAAAAGAAAAAGAATGAAGAAAGTCAGCAAGCCCTAATTGAACAGTATAAAAAGAAGATCGAAGAAGCCGATAATGCTTTCAACAGTAATAGCTGGGAAAATGCTAAGAAACTTTATAAAGAAGCTATCGATATCAAAGGAGATGAGCAATATCCAAAAGATAGGTTAACTGAGATCGACAAGAAAATGAAAGAAGCATCTGATGCTGAGGTGGATGCACAGTATCAGGAAATGATCAAAAAGGCGGATGAACTGAGAGATGCAGAAAAGTTTGATGAAGCTATTGCCGCTTACGAAAAAGCGAAAAAGATAAAAACGTCTGAAAGTTATCCGCAACAACAAATTGACAAGATCAATGAGATCAAAGCTCAACGTGAAAAAGATCAAATGCAGGCTGAAGAGTTTGAGAAAAAGTATAATGATCTAATCGCACAGGCGGATAAAGCTTATAATGACAAAGATTATGAAGGTGCTTTAAAAAGATATAAAGAGGCTATAGCAATGAAGCCTAATGAGGCACATCCGAAAGGTCGTATAAAGGAAATCGAAGATATCATAGCCAAACAAAATGCAGATGCTGATGTCAAAGCAAAATATGATGCAGCTATAGCTAAAGCAGATAATTTGTTCAAGTCAGGTAGTTACCTGGAGGCCAAAACAGCTTATCAGGATGCATTAGATATAAAAGGAAGTGAGCAATATCCAAAAGATCAAATTGCTTTGTGTGATAAGAAAATGCAAGAGCAATCTCAAAATGAAGAAGAAGAGCAATATCAAAAGATCTTAACTACTGCACAAAAAGCTTTTGACGAGAAGAATTACGAAAAGGCATTAGAGTTGTACAATCGAGCCTTAACAATTCGTCCGGATGATTCAATTCCAAAAAATAAAATTGCCGAGATCAATAAACTATTGGCTGATCAATCTGCGCAAAAAGAATTGCAAGCCAAGTATGATGCGGCAATAGCCAAAGCAGATAAACTTTTTAAGGATGGTTCTTATTTAGAAGCAAAAACAGCTTATCAGGACGCATTGGATATTAAAGGAAACGAACAATATCCTAAAGATCAAATAGCACTGTGTGACAAGAAAATGCAGGAACAATCAGGTAATGAAGAGGAAGAACAATATCAAAAGATCCTTTCAACCGCACAGAAGTATTTTGACGAGAAGAATTACGAAAAAGCATTAGAGTTGTACAATCGTGCTTTGACAATTCGTCCAGATGATTCAGTTCCAAAGAACAAAATAGATGAGATCAATAAGATCCTGGCTGATATGGCTGCCCAAAAAGAATTACAGGCTAAGTTTGATGCTGCTATTGCTAAAGCAGATAAACTTTTCAAAGATGGATCTTATCTGGAAGCCAAAACAGCCTATCAGGATGCGCTAGACATTAAAGGAGGCGAGCAATATCCGAAAGATCAAATTGCATTATGTGACAAGAAAATGCAGGAACAGTCAAGCAATGAAGAAGAAGCACAATATCAAAAGATCTTAACCACTGCTCAAAAATACTTTGATGAAAAGAACTATGATAAAGCCCTTGAGTTGTATAATAGAGCACTAAGCATTCGTCCGGATGATTCAGTTCCTAAGAATAAAATTGCAGAGATCAATAAATTATTAGCGGATCAGGCAGCACAGAAAGAATTGAAAGCTAAATATGATGCGGCTATTGCTAAAGCTGACAAATTGTTTGCCAGCAATAACTTCAAGGATGCGAAAACCGCCTATCAGGATGCGCTGGATATTATCTCATCAGAACAATATCCAAAAGATCAAATTGCCCTTTGTGATCAAAAAATGCAAGAGCAATCAGGCAGTGAAGAGGAGGCTCAATACCAAAAGATATTGGCAACTGCACAAAAGTATTTTGATGAAAAGAATTATGATAAGGCACTTGATCTTTATAAAAGAGCAAAAACTATTCGTCCATCAGACCCATTACCACAGCAAAGAATTGATGAGATCAATCAGATCCTTAATGATCTAAATGCCGAAAGAGAAAAGCGTAAAAGGTTTGATGATCTAATTCAGGAAGCGGATACTTTCTTTGAGAGAAAACAATGGAAAAAAGCTCTTGACAAGTACCTGGAGGCGCTTGATCTGTATCAGGAAGCTTACCCTAAAGATCAGGTTGAGAAGTGTAGAGAAGGTCTTAAAAATAATGGAGACACAGCTGATAAGGAATATCAAAAATTGATCAAAAAAGCGGATGAATATTTCAATGCTCAAAATTATGAAAAGGCAAAAGACCTTTACAAAAGAGCTGTAAAATTGAAGCCATCAGATCAATACCCTAAAGATCAATTAGCAGAAATTGATAGGATCTTGAATAAGCCTGTGAAAATGATCGCAGACTCCAAAGATCTCAAGGATTACGGTCCGCAGACAAATCAAAGATCAATTGATATTGAAGCTATGATGCAAGAAGCTGAAGAGCAACACAGATACTTTGGATATCAAAAGATCTATGACAAGGAAGAAGAGGTTGAGGAGGCAGAAAAGGAGTTTGCTGAAGGTGGAAAAGAAGAAACTTTCAAAACAAAAGAGCATGTAGAAGGCATGGAAGTAGATATTGCTAATGCACAGGAAAGTGCAGATGATGGAAGAGAGGAAACGGTTGATGACAATGAAGAACTTCAGGTGAATTTAGCTGATACAGATAGAGACAGAGTAACTTACCACGAAAATGACATCCAATATCAAAATACTAAAGTAGATGCTATTAATACTGAAATTTTGGAAATGCAATTTGATAATGATAAACCGAGAGAACAGTTTGAATTGGATGCAGAAAAGATCAAAATTGAAGTGGCAGATGAAAATGTTAATAATTCACTTGATCAAAATGATGTCATTCAGGATGAACGAATCAATATCAATAAAATGGTGGAAGAATTCGAAGTGAATGAAGGTAATAGTGATTTGGCAAGGAAAAACACTGAAGTAGAAGTAGAAGATTTCAATGTTAGAATAATCAATAAGAATAATGAAGACATATGGGATCAGGAAGATGAGGTGATGGACACCAAACAGGATGTTGAGTATATAAATGATGATTTAGCAGCTAACAGTCTAGATGATGACATTCCTAGGACAGAGTTTGAAGAAGAGGTTGTAGAGATCAAAGAAAGTCACTCAGAGCGTGAAAATGAAGATGCTGATGATCAGGAAGATTACAATCAAAACACTAAAGCCAACAGTGAAATAATGATGGAAGAAGTGGGTGAGCGTTTTCAGGATATAGATGATGATAGAACAGAGTTTGAAAAAGAGGTTGTGGAGATCAAACAAAGTCACTCTGACCGTATTCTTGAGGATACAGATAATCAAGAAGATTACAATCAAAACACTAAGGCTAATAGTGAAGTGATGATGGAAGAAGTGAGTGAGCGCTTTCAGGATATAGATGATGATAGAACAGAGTTTGAGCAAGAAGTGGTAGAGATCAAGGAAAGTCACTCAGAACGTGAAAATGAAGATGCGGATAATCAGGAAGATTACAATCAAAACACTAAGGCTAATAGTGAAGTAATGATGGAAGAAGTGAGTGAGCGTTTTCAGGATATAGATGATGATAGAACAGAGTTTGAGAAAGAAGTGGTAGAGATCAAGGAAAGTCATTCAGAGCGTGAAAATCAAGATGCTGATGATCAGGAAGATTACAATCAAAACACTAAAGCCAATAGTGAAGTAATGATGGAAGAAGTGAGTGAGCGCTTTCAGGATATAGATGATGATAGAACAGAATTTGAGAAAGAGGTTGTAGAGATCAAAGAAAGTCACTCAGAGCGAATTGGTCAGGATACAGATGATCAAGACAATGCGAGTCAAAAAACAAAAAGTACAGTTGAAGACTTAACAACGGATATCAGTGAGCATTTTGATGAGATGGATGAAGAAAGAGAAGGCTATGAAGAAGTATTGGAAGAAGTTTCATCAACCATATCTGATTATAACGGAGATTTGGCTGATGCAAATGAGGATAATGGATTGGACACCAAAGATTATACTGAGGAGATGACAGAAGTTCAATGGACGAATGATAAGGAAAGAGATGATAAGGCTGTAAAACAAGCTGATAACACGGCTGATGCTGTTGAGAATCATATTGAACATGTACATGACAATGAACAGGCCAACGAAGTAGACCTTGAGGCTAATATGGATTATGTAGATGAATTGAAGGAAATTAAATTGAACGAAATTAATCCTGAAATGGAAAATGAATTGGGTCAGAAATTCCCAGAAGGAGTAACTGAAGAAAGTTATGCAGTCAATGATTCTAATGGCTTATTGAAATCATATGTAATTAGAAGAGTTGTAGTTCGTGACGGTGTGGGTAAAGTGTATGAGAAGATCCAAACACGTTATGGTTCTGTTAGCTATACAAGAAATGGCGAGCCAATTTCTGAGTTCCAGTGGGATGATGAAACATCTACATCTAATTTGACTAAAAATTAATTTCGTGAATGAAGCAATTTAGTTATCTATGGCTCATTGTTATATTGATCTCTTGTAATAATTCTCAATCTACAGAAACAAGTAATCAGGAAAAAGTAAATACTCTTGAGTTCTATGGTAATACGCAAGGAACAACGTATGCCATCATTGTAAATGATCCAATTGAAATTAACAGAGATGAGATAGAATTAACCTTGGCTAATTTTGACATTGCTCTTTCTTCATACATTCCAAATTCAATTTTAACCAGACTTAACGAAGCTGGGCCAGGTTCATTCAAGTATGATGATGAATTTGGATATTTCAATAGATGTTATTTGTTATCACAGGAAGTTTACCTGAAAACATCCGGAGCTTTTGATCCAACGGTATATCCATTAGTTGATGGGTGGGGATTTATGAAAGATATTGAGAATGTGCCTGATTCAACAACGGTTGATTCTTTGAGGGCATTACTCGGCTTCACAAATGGATATCATTTTACATTTCTTTTTGAAGAATCGGATGATTCAATCCCAAAGCCAAAGTCTGAAATTTTCAAGAAAACGCCAGGTGCTAAATTGGATTTCAATGCAGTAGCCCAGGGATTGGCAGTTGATGTTATAGGTGAGTTATTAGAAGCAAAGGGCGCTAAAAACTACTTTGTTGAAATTGGGGGTGAAATTCGGGTTAAAGGAAAAAATGGATCAGGTGAATTTTGGAGAATTGGAATTGACAAACCAATTGAAAACTCCAACGAGGGATCAAGAGAATTGCAAGAAATAGTGCAAATTGAAAATAAAAGTATTGCAACTTCTGGTTCATACCGTAAATTCTATGAGAAAGAAGGGGTGAAATATTCTCACACACTTGATCCAAAAACAGGATATCCAGTCACTCATACTTTGCTAAGCGCTACCGTTGTGGCTGATAATTGTGGATTCGCAGATGCAATGGCAACTGCATTTATGGTGATGGGACCTGAAAGATCAATTGAATTCATTGAATCAAATCCTGGATTGAAAATAGAAGTTTACCTCATTTTCAATAATGACAAAGGAAGGATGGAAACTTATTTTACCAGAGGTTTTCAGGAAATGATCATTAAAGATTAGTTATTTGACCACTTTCCTGGGTATATCATCTCCCGTAAGAGTTGTTTTAGCTTGCATTTTAATAGGTGCTTTCCAGTCAGTTAATTCCATGATCTTATGGTAAATATCTGAATTTTTATAAATCCCTGAAAATACAGATGCTCCGGGTCCATAAGCTAAAACAGGAATTAATGTGGCAGTATGATCAGCTGATTCTTCTTTTGTAGCGCCTTCATAGAAAGAAGGAGAAATATTCTCATAATTTGATTCGCCATCTTCAACAGAAGGAGTTAAGGCAAATCCACCTGTTTCATGATCTGCAGTAACAATAACAATAGTTTCACCATTTTTCTCGGCAAAATCCAATGCCACCCCAACTGCTTTGTCAAAGTCTTTCACCTCCTCAATAATTCCTATTGCGTTGGTTCCGTGACCTTCCCAGTCAATCTGAGATCCTTCAACCATTAAGAAAAATCCGCGCTCATTTAATGATAAATAATCAAGCGCACCTTTAGTAGCTTCAGTCAAGAAGTCTCCACGACCTTCTAATTTAGAAGGTAGCCCTCCGGGTGATAGAAGATAGCCGTATCTTTTGTCAGGATCAATCATTCCATCTGGTATTAGATCAGTGGTGTCTAGAATAAATCCTCTTTGTAACATAGCACCAATAAGGTCGTGATTGTCAGAGCGTTGTGTAAAATACTTCAATCCCCCTCCGGCAAAATAATGAATGCCTGATCCTGGTAAAAATTGTGCTATTTTTTCTTCTTCTCTGCGTGATTCAGCATGAGCATAAAAGCAAGCTGGAGTTGCATGTGTTATGCTTGAAGTTACTACCAATCCTGATTTTATCCCCCTACCTCTTATCACTTCAGTAATGGTTGGTATGTTGGTCCTATTAGTATCAACACTGATAGCGCCATTATAACTTCTTCTTCCTGTGGCAAAAGCAGTAGCCCCTGCAGCTGAATCTGTAACTCTTTGTTTAGCGGATGAAGTATTGATAAGACCAACAATTGGAAATCTGCTGAAATTTGGTTCATCATCACCGCCGTAATAATAAGCTGTTGACATCTGGGCTAATCCCATACCGTCTCCTATTAAAAGAATAACATTCTTAACAGTTTTTTGCTGTGCAGTTGTAAAGAAAGGGATAAGTAATATTAGTGCTAGTGCCTTTTTCATGTTGCATATTTGTAATTGTTCAAAGATAATGCTTACACACAAAAGAAATGCCATAAAAAAGCCGGTTGAAATTTGATTCCCTCCGGCTTTTATCTAAAAATTAAAAAGGCGATTTATCCCTGTTTAACCAATTGTGCATCTATTACGATCTTAACCGTATCTGAAACCACTACTTTACCAGCTTCGGTAATAGCACTCCAGGTAAGATCAAAATCCTGACGATTGATCTCTCCACTGATCTCAAAACCAGCTTTTGTTTGTCCATAAGGATCAACAGCTGAACCATTAAAATCTACATCCAATTCAACTTCTTTCGTGATGTTCTTAATTGACAACTCACCTTTTAATTTCTCACCGTCAAATGAAGTTGATTTAAAAGTCATCTTTGGAAATTCATCCGCATTGAAGAAATCTGCCGATTTCAAATGATTGTCACGATCGCTATTTTTTGTATTGATAGAATCGATATCAATGGATACATTGATCTGAGCATCTGAAAAATCTTCATTTTCAGCTTCTACTTCTACATCAAATGAATCAAAATGTCCCTTTACCGTTGAGATCATCATGTGTCTGATCTTAAATCCAATTTCTGAATGTGTAGGATCAATTTTCCATATTGTTTTTACCGCACTTTCCATATCTATATGTTTTTATTATTTATAATCTGATACAAATATATAAAAGATGTTTAAACAAATAAAGTGTAAACAAATAAAATAACAAAGTTTTAACATTTCTTAGAATAATGAATCCTAACGACTTACCTTTCTAGACCAGTAAATAATGAATATTGTGCCCACTACAGTAGGTCCTATCCATCCAATGAGCGGAGGAAAGAATTGATTAACGACTATGAAGGCCGTTGTGGCTGCTATGTATCCACCAATCATTTTGCCTAAATGAGAAATTAACCATCCTTTTTGTAGTTTTTCTTTGTTTCGAAAAAGTTTTAGATCCTGAATAGCCAGGGAAATGCCAATACTTCCGAACACCGTGAGAACGATATTGATTTGTCCTGATTGTAAAACTGGAACTATGATCATAAAAATTCCCGTTACGATCATCACTGCAGAAATGATCTTATCTAATAGCAGATTGGTTTCCGGGTTCTTGTATCGAAGGGCTAAATATCCGGTAAGGATCAAATAGATACTGAAAATTCCAATGGCGAATAAAAATGGGCTTTCATGGCCAGGCAATGAAGCTACTAACAATGCTAAGCATCCTGAAAATAATAATGACCAGAAAAAGACCTTACCACCCATTCTGTGTGGTTTTGAACCTTTTTTTGTGATCAAAGCGATCAATCCGGAAAATAGGGCGAGACCCCCAAGAGAAGCATGTGCAATAACGAGGGAATGAATGGTTGATTCTGTCATATTCAAATCTATCAAAATAATTATCCTCTGTTCTGTTCAACTCTATATTTCACAATACGCTCAATAAGATCATAGGGTATGTCTTCGTTCAACGGAAATTGAACAGATCCCTTTCCTTGTTTGTAAATGCTCAATTCTTTTTTGAATGCCTCATGTCCGTTAGGGGTCGCATAGAATCCAATGTGTTTATCATAGGCAGCATAATAAACCAAAGGCTTTTTATTGAGTTTGTAGGCGGGCATACCATACGAAATACTTTCAATAGAATTTGGCGAACAATTGGTAATAATTGACCTGATCTTCTGCAAGATGGATTGTACATCTTTTGGATAATTTGAAATGTATTCTTCTACAGTTTTTGCTTTTTGATTCATATGCTATTTGATGGAAAATCGAATATTCGACTAAAATTAGACAAAAAAATGAACGTTTCGAATAATGTATTAACGTACAGTATATCAGCTACAAAAACATAAACAAACGTATAAAAAACGTAAACAAACGTAAAAGAAACGAATCGAATTTTGAAGTCACTATTCCTTTGCACTGTCGATTGAGCGACAAACAACTATTTCAAATTCATCCCGCAATTGAAGGGAAACTAAAAACACACACATTATGAACAATCTAAGAAACAAAGTACAATTGATCGGAAACCTTGGACAAGCACCTGAGATCGTATCATTCGAGAACGGAAACAAATTAGCTAAGATCAGTTTGGCAACAAATGAGTTCTATACAAATGCATCTGGCGAAAAGGTACAGGAAACTCAGTGGCATTCATTGATCGCCTGGGGTAAACAAGCAGATATTTTTGAAAAGTATGTCAAGAAAGGACAGGAAATAGCCGTGGAAGGAAAATTGATCACTCGTTCGTTCGAAACAAAAGAAGGTGAAAAAAGATACCGTACTGAGGTACAGGTGAGTGAGATCCTGATGTTAGGTAACAAAGAAGCATAATCATCAGCCTAAACATGCACAATATGGACTTGAATAATCTTGAAATATCCCGCCAGTGTTTAAAGATCCAGGAAATGATCTTTTTTATCACACAACGTTTTCCAAAGTACGGACCTGTAGGTTTGACGGAGAAGCTGCGCAAAACCTCATTGAAGATCATCAATAATATCGAAGAAGGTTTAGGTGTCTCGCAATCTATCGAAAGCATGCATCAATTAAACAAAGCTTTGTCTGAACTTGAAACCCTTGCAGCAGCAATCAGATTTGCCAAAGAAAAAGGTTATATGGGTCTGCTTGGATATGAATTGATCGCATTGAACATAAATGAATGCAAAAGTTCAGTGATGTCACATTTAGTGCACATCAAAAGAAAACAAATCGCATAAAAACAATTAATCACAAACTAAATTTCAATAACATGAACAAATTACAAAACACAGTAAATCTAATAGGTAGAACAGGAATCGATCCAGTGATCAGAACATTTGAAAATGGAGTAAAACTTGCCAAATTCTCTTTGGCGACAAACGAAACGGTTACCGAAGTAAATGGTAAGAAAGTACAAACTCAATGGCACAATATTGTAGCATGGGGTAAAAAGGCTGAATTAGTAGAAAAATATGTCAAAAAAGGTCAATTAATGGCCGTTGATGGTAAGCTGATAAACAGAATTTTCCTGGATGCATCAGGTCAGAATAGAAAATTGACGGAGATTCAGGTGAACGAAGTATTGTTGATCACGCCAAAGAAGAATGAAGAAGAAGGTGTGATACAAATGAAACAACAAACCAAAAAAGGTGCAACGCAGAAAAAAGCGAGTTAATTCTGATTAAGGTTGTTCCCGGGGCCGGCGCAAATGAGCAAATTGGTAGAAGATCGCTCATTTCGCCGGCTTTTTTGTAGCGAGCAAGATAAAGAACACAGAGCACGGACTTATTTAAACGAAAGAATATGCACAATTTTAGAAATATGACAATATGGAAGCGCAGTATGGATTTGTCTAAGAAGATACTGATTTTAACAAATGATTTTCCAAAGGAAAACCGGTTTGATATTACGTCACATATAATTAGAAGTACGATTTCAATACCTTCGAACATTGCAGAAGGATCTTCTAGAAGAACTTCAAAAGAATTTAGCATGTTTATTGATTATTCTATTGGTTCGGCCCATGAATTGGAAACTCAATTGCTTTTAGCTGCTGAACTAGGATTAGCCGATTGTTTAATGCTAAACCAATTGATCAATGAACTGGTGATAATTCAAAAAATGCTCGTTAATTTTAAAAAGGGAATCTAATCCAGTCTATGTTCCGTGCTCCGTGTTCTGGATTCTACAACCCAACAACCTCCTCCTGTTTCAAAAACAACCACTTGAAATAATCGAACAACTGAATATCGGTAAAATAGAAATGAAGAATTTGCTCGTACGAATATCCGGCCTTTGCCATATTCATTGCCCCTTCCTGGCATAAACCAACACCATGACCAAAACCTTTTCCGACTAGTACCACCTGATCACCTTCCGGATGACATGAAAACCAGGTAGATTTTAGTTTGAATTCAACTCGTAGATCTCTCAAAGGAATACCTAATTGTGGCGCGATATAGAAAGCTTTTCTGGCCGGCTGATCAAAAGTGTAGAGGTATTCTCCAAAAACAGAATCGTTAACTGGATAGCCAAACTGTTCGATTAAGTAATGTTTCCATGATGATTTGGAAATTTTAGTGGTCCAATTAGCTTGTTTCGAATTCACACAAAACGTGTCAGCTATGCTTCGACAATAAGGTACTGCCACATTCCATACAAAATCTGATTCACTGGTTTGGCCACCGCAATTGGCAAAAAAGAATCCGTCCGCCAATTTCAGATTTTGATCCAGCATAATGATGCCTTTAGTTTCCTCAACTGCTTTTCTAATATCCGGAGTGAAACGGAGCATGCTATGGTAAGCCTGACAATGTGTGCGATCGCAAACTGAAAACCCCTCTTTTTTATGTTTGCTCAAATGATCCAGAGCATAAGTACGACTTAGAATAGCCTGTACTTTATAATATTCAATGTGTTTACCGCCACCTCCTTCACTTTCAATTACTCCGGCTAAATAATTGGCCATATTTACCTCATTAACCGTAGTTAGTAATCCCTCAGCATCTGCAAAAATGACGAGATCGTCCTGGTATTTACGGACTTTATTACCGGATAAAGCCTGGATATTAAAACTGCTATTTGCCTTTTGTTGTCTGAAATAGACTGTGTCAAAGGTTCCTAAAGTATTTCCGCCTTTCTCAATTTTCACGCCATTTCCACTGCGCTTGAGATAAATAGACTGATCGGCCCACAAACCAGTGATCTCAGAAGTGTCTCCATATACCCTGTAATTACCTTCGTTATGGGATACTTTAACACCGGTTAATTTATAATAACGCATGATCCCAACGCTTAATTCCTGCCCCGTAACATTCAAGGCAAAAACCAGGATCAATATGTTAAACAAGTGTTTCACTTAATTTTATCTAGCAATAATTCAGCCACTGTGTCAGATGCGCCACCACCACCTAATAGCTCTTCAAGTGATTGATAGTCCTCCAGCATTTTAATTCTTTCAACAGAGCCATTCTCAACCAATTTATCGAGTGCCACCTGAATGTTTTTGGGTGTTAGATCATTTTGGATCAGTTCTTTCACCACTTCTTTTCCACTGATCAGATTAACTAGAGAGATATAATCTACTTTCACCAGTCTTTTGGCAATTTGGTAGGATACCTGACTACCCTTATAACACACAACCTGCGGAACGTTAAACAAGGCGGTTTCCAAAGTGGCAGTTCCTGAAGTGACCATAGCCAAATGTGTATTGTTCAATAGATCATATGTTCGGTTCGAAATCCAATGCATTTGTTGATCCCCTGCAATTTCAAGATAGAATGATGAAGGAAGATTCGGAGCTCCTGCCACTACGACTTCAAAATCCGAATATTTTTTTGCTGCATCCAACATGATAGGCAATTTGATCTTGATCTCCTGTTTTCTGCTGCCGGGTAATAAAGCCAATATTGGCTTTTGTGTTAAGCCGAATTCACTTCTAAAAGCCTCTTTTGAAATGGCAGATGATTTAAAATCCTGTATAGCATCAATTAGTGGATGGCCAACATAGTGAACTTCCATGTCAAATTTTTTATAGAATTCCTTTTCAAATGGAAGTATACAATACATTTCGTCCACCGTTTTTTTGATCTTGAAACCACGATTTTGCTTCCATGCCCAGATCTGCGGCGATATATAATAATGCACCTTTATTCCGTTGGCTTTAGCAAATTCGGCAATTCTTAGATTAAATCCAGGATAATCAACCAATACCAATACATCCGGTTTAAATTTTAGAATATCTTCTTTACAAAAGCGAATGTTGCCCATAATGGTTTTGAGGTTCATCAATACCTCAATAAATCCCATAAACGCCAGATCCTTGATATGTTTAACGGGTTCTCCGTAAACTGCCTGCATTCGGTCTCCTCCCCAATACCTAAAAGTGGTGTCTGGAGCCTTTTTTAAGATAGCTTTCATCAGATTACTGGCGTGCAGATCTCCGGATGCTTCACCGGCTATGAGATAGATTTTCAAGACAATTATGGTTTAATCAGCAAAGTTACACCAAAATTACCGCTCTAAATTGCTGACAATGGCAGACAAATTAACACCAACTTGTGAACACTTGGTCCATTTCATTGTAGTAAAAGCAAGGGATAGAATTTATTTTTGTTTCATGCGTTGGATGCTCGTCATATTTAGTGTTTTGATTTTTGAAGGATCGGTTCTTTCACAGGATAAGAAGATCGATCAATTGGAAGTACTCTATGACCAGGGTTATTATCATAAGGTGTATAGAAAATCAAGGAAATTATTAGCTGATCCGGCTTATGATTACAGTGGTTTGCCTTCCTATTATCTATCATTATCGATTTTCAGGTTAGCAGGTGATCCAAAGTGGTACAAACGTCACAAGAATTGCATTGAAGAAGCTGTGGAATCATACAGGCAATTCTCTGAACATCCTTCGTATGCAGATTATTTGAACGCGCATTATTATGAGATCTCTAGTATCAAAACGTATCTGGATAAATTGGGAAGGAATTTAAAGGATCAGGCATATTCAAAAGATGCTGATATGGTCTTTGATTTTAGTTTCAAATATTTTAAAGAGATCAAAGGCAAACCAGATACACATGAAAATTTGGATGCTCCGGATTTGGCAAATGGTCAATCATCAGGAGATGCTTATAGAGATAAGATCGTTGTTTATGCTAAATCTTTGGTTGGGATAAAATATGTTTGGGCCGGTGCAGATGAGAGTGGCTTTGACTGTTCTGGATTCACGTCTTATGTATTGAAAAAATTTGGAATTATTGTTTCGAGAACAGCTTCTGGTCAAATGGAAGAAGCGAAGAAAGTGAAAATTGAAAATGCTCAAAAAGCAGATCTGGTGTTCTTTGGGTCTGATGCTAAAATTACACATGTTGGCATGGTGGTTTCCAACAAAGGGGAGGAGTTGACAATGGTGCATGCTTCTACCAGTAAAGGCGTTATAGTTACGAATATCGAACAATCAACTTATTGGAAACCAAAACTAAAAGGGGCAGGGACTTATTTGGAATAGAAATGAGAATAATAGTTGCTATTGATACAGTACTTAGTTTTCTTATACCTTTTCTAGCATGTGGCTATCTGATCTATACTGAAAGCTATTTTAATAACTATATAATGCTGGTTGGCTGGCTTGTTTTTCTGCTCAATCTGGTTGCCTACGCAAGATCTTCACAATCCCTATATAATTCCAGATCCGCACTCTGGTCCTTATTGAATATTATTTTTCTTGTGGTAATGTTGAGTCAGGATCTTATTGATCTTGAAGGGTTTCTATTGCTTGAGCTAATGAGTGAAATGGTTTCTTATCCTGTAGTGATATTACTTTTTGTTATCTCCAATAGGAAGATAAATGGAGAGAACTTTTGGAAAGCACAGGGAACATCCATTGCCATTTTGAATGTGGTCATTTTAAGTATCGTAGTATTTCCATTTATAATGGAATGGATTTTTTATTTGAAAACATCAAATGAATCTTATTTGTACTGGATTGCCACATCAACAACTTTGATAGTGGTTCTCCTAAAAAAATGGAAAATTTTGAGTGAAGTTGTATTTGACGTCAATGGTCCAAAGGAAGCAGTTTTAGCCGCTGAAGAGGTTGCTACTCAAAATAAGAAGCGGCTCAATATTCCAACTTTCATGTTCGGAGGATTGATCCTTTTCTGGTTTATCACCTTTATCATATTGGTAAATATTAGATGATCGGGATAGCATTATGGTCAAGTCTAGTCGTCATTATTTCCTCTTAAATGGTGGTTTTACCTTTTGAGTATTTCTACTTGATATTCATTTATACTGCATTAGCTTTGTTACCAATTGAATGAAAAAGCGTTCTTGAAGCGAACCCATACTCAAAAATGAAAAAATTAGTATTTCTTGTTGTATTTCTTCTATCCATCACTTCGTTTTCACAAATGATCAGGTTGGAAGGTAATTTCGCATCCACTTCTATAAATGATGCTATCGGTCAGTTGACCATCTTTTCATTGCCAGATTCTTCTTTGAAAAAGGGCAGTTATATTGATAGTACTTACTTCTCAGTATTGATGGATACTGATGGTTCAAAAGAATTCTATGTAAAGTTCAAGATCCCGGGTTTTCTCGATACTCTGATCAATTTTGAAGCGGTAGATACGGTTGTATCTCTTGGGATCATTCAATTGGAAGCTGATAGAAATCTAGAAACGGTTGAAGTGAAATACATTAAGCCAACGTACTTAAGAACCATGGACGGTATCAAAGTAAATGTTGAAGGAACCAATCTGCAAACGCTACCAACATTGTTTGATGTCTTAAAAGCATCACCTAAGATCAGTTCTCCCGATAATGAAAGAATTGAGATCATTGGTAAAGGAAGTCCATTGATCCTCATTGACAGGCAGCCTATCATTACCAATGATGAGTTGAAGGCGATTCCTGCCGACATGATCGAAAGTATCGAGATCATAACAAATCCTTCTGCTAAATATCGAGCACAGGGAAAGGGTGGAGGAGTAATTGAAGTGTACACTAAGAATTTTCATTTAGAAGGATATAATATGACCATAAGTGCGAATGGCGGTGTCAATACTCAATTAAAACCTTCAGGAAGAATAGGAGTGGGGCTGAGTGTCAAAAGAAAAAAGTTCTCTTTCAATGGGCATTTTGGGGGTAATTATAGTTCAAGTTTTTCCTTGGATTCAACCTATGGTAAAACCACGGATGATTCAAACAGGGAATATTATGATAAATCAACCTCTGATCAATGGTGGACCTGGCAATATGCAAATCTTAAGGCTGCGTACCGAATTAATGACAAGCATAAAATCACTTCCGGGTACCGTATGAATGGAAGTTTGAGTGGTTCAAATACTAATTCTACCATGAGATATATTGAAGATGATCAAACAACTATCCAACAAGAACAAAGTTCATTACCAGGATACACCTGGTTAAACAATAGTGCTTTTTTGAACTATCAATGGGAAACAGATACGAATAAGAGCTTTTTTGAGGTCAACTTCAATTATATATTGAAAATTAGTGAAGGTAACAATGAATACACCAGCTTGTTTGATGATGTAGTATCAGGACAATCATCTGTATTCAAGCGTTTGAATGATTCAAGAGATAGGCCAAATATTGGTGAATTAAGGATCAATTATGAGCACGTTTTTGATACCTCCGGATGGAAATTAAATGTTGGTGGAAGTTTCAATATGCTCAAAAACAATAAGGCCTTTGATCAATATACAGATGTGAATGATAGCTGGGTGCTAGATCCGGTTTATTCGAATTCATATGACTACAAAGAACACATTGGAGGTATATTTACTGAACTACAAAAAGATTGGGATGCTTTCGGTTTTCGACTTGGAATTAGAGGTGAATATTCGGGCTTGAATGGGTACAGCAACTCACTGAATAAACAGTTCATTGATTCTGTGTACATCTTACCTTTTCCATCTGCAAGTATACTTTTCGAACCTGCTGAGAATCTTTCAATGACCATTTATTATTCCAGTGGAATTGACCGTCCGTCATTTTCTAATTTTGATCCATTCGTTAGAATTCAGGATAGTTTGAATATCCAATATGGTAATCCATTTTTAAGACCCGCCATAGAGCAATCTGTGGGAATGGAGTTCGATATTTTTTATGCCTATAACATTAGCGTAGAGTATTCCATAGATAGAAGACCTGTAAGTTCATTGCAATTTGTTGATGACAGTACCTTTCTTATCAATACAACTCCATGGAATGCCGATAAGGAACAAGGAATATCTGTTAGTCTTAATGCGCCAATTCAAGCGAAATGGCTAAATGGATGGAATTCCTTGTGGTTCGAATACAACAGATTTGATTATACCCCTTTGTTTCACCGTGCTCGCTTTTACAATGTTACCTATGGATTTTATTCCTGGTTGAATTTTATGTTGCCTAAGAACATTGATATTTCAAACAACTTGAATATTGCCAGATGGGGTGGTGATGGATATAGACAAAATACAGTGTTCCTTTGGGGAATGAGGTTAACGAAAAAATTCAAAGGAAATAATTTCCAGATCTATTTGGATGTAGATGACATAATACCTCCAAAATATAAAAGCACAACTATTGCCGGGAATTATCAGCTAAGTTCTTTAAATCAGTCTCAATTCACTACCTTCAGATTTGGGTTCTTCTATAAATTCGGTCGTTTGAAACAAGGCACCAATATTAAAGAATCTGAATCCGGACAATCCGGTAGAATTTGATCCTAAGTATTCATTTATTTGGTCTTACTAAGTAAAATAAGAACTTACCAAAACAAGATCGTGCTAACGATCATTTTACTTGTATCCGCTTACTTAATTACAACTGTTGTTAAGGATGGTCATAATATGTGGGCCGGTGATTTTGCATTGTATGTAAATCAGGCTAAACATCTTTCGGACGGAAATCTTCAGGAAGCTTACGAGATCAACAAATATTCTATGGAGAATTCAATTAAGGAAATTGGGCCTTACCTGTATCCTAATGGATTTCCAATATTGCTGGCACCGATCTATCAATTATTTGGATTGGATTTTTTGAAAATGAAGTACTTGTGCGCCTTTTTTTTCTTGTTATCAATACCAGTATTATACAAGGTTTTTAAATCCAATTTCAATTCGATCATCTATGCTTTTATTATCATCATTTTAATAGCATTCAATCCTCATTTTATCATCTTTTGTGATATGATCTTGTCTGATCTGCCTTTTTTCTTTTTGGTTATCCTGAGTTTTTATTTGATGACCTTGAAGAATTCTGTAATCAATCAGGTTTTTCTGGCTTCGAGCATCTTTTATGCTTATTTCACAAGGGATATTGGCATAGTACTGCTTCCAACACTCCTTGCATATCAAATAATGAATAAAGAGAAGTATACTTCAAGAAAATGGATAAAATATATTCCTTATGCACTCTTTGTTTCAGCATATGCGATAATCAAGTTGATATTTCCTTCAGGTGGAGCCAATCATTTGGAAATGTTCTTTTCGGGCATTACAATAGACAGGATCTTTGGGAATTTTGAATATTACATGTTGTTATTGTCTGATGTTTTCTTTTTTGGAAGTCTTGACTTCGTTTTAGGATTGGCGTTAATGCTCTTTACCATATTTGGCGCAGTGATTAGCTTTAAGCAATATGCGTACTTTATTGTTTTCATTGTGCTTTACTTTGCGGTTCTACTTGTATGGCCAAGTGTTCAAGGTGTAAGATTTTTGTTTCCATTGCTGCCTTTATTTGTCTTTTTTGGACTTAAAGGGATTCAATTTCTCATTGAAAAAATTAAAGTAAAACCAATTATAGCCTACGGATTTATGTGTATTTATCTGTTAGTATTTTCAGTTAATTCATTCGGTCAGATCAATGAATATGCTAAACTCAACACGAATGAAGTGGATATTCCTGAAACGCGTGAAGTTTACGAGTATTTATCCTCAGAAATACCTTCAGATGCTACTATTGGCTTTATTAAACCCAGGGTGTTATGGTTATTTACAGATGTAAAATGTATTGACACAGATCTTGATCATTTCGATAATTCAGTGGCTGATTTTTTACTTCTGCATAATGGAAGCGATACCGGAAATTATCAGATCGAAAAACAATTCAAACACTTTGTATTGCTTAAGAAATAGTGGATTTTATTCCTCTTTTGGCTTCAACTTATTATAAACTGCCATCCGGTAGGATCTAGAATTATTATTCGAAACTTTTGTCTTATTATTTGATATCAGGATTCTTATGATCCCTGCGTAGCTTAGCTACATGAGAACAATAACCCTGCTTTTAATTGTTTCGATTGCTCATTCAGGAATGACGCAATCGTTCAAACCTTCAAATTCATATAAAACAGCTGGCGCATCACAACAAATGGTGTCAAAGTTTGGAGTAGAAACACAGTTTAATGGCGCTTATATGGCAGACCTGGTTTTAGTTAAAGATCCTGAACGCGTTATGTTGACTTTTCCTATTGAATATACCGAGACATACGATACCACTATTGTT
This sequence comes from Crocinitomicaceae bacterium, assembly GCA_020635955.1. Lineage (GTDB taxonomy): Bacteria > Bacteroidota > Bacteroidia > Flavobacteriales_D > Crocinitomicaceae > Paracrocinitomix. Next base: position 239,951 of record JACJYW010000009.1, on the reverse strand, counting down.
ACAGAATGGGTAAATCCAGGTTTGAAAGGAATTAAATCTGTGGTTTGTGTACAGGTTGAATTTTCTGCCTGTTGTTCAGATATCCACTCAAATTATTATTTAGTAACGAACAAAGATCACTTTCTTAAACTGCCCGAGATCAATTACGGCATCTGCGATTTGCCGGCTGACATAGATGAGTATTCTTTTCCTGGTGATGGTATATCAATTCAACGCGTAACAAAACACTATGATCTTTCTTTAGCGCCTACTACGGTTCAAACAAAGAAAGTATACCATTGGACAGGTAGAAATATTGTGGAAGTTAAGGGAAGAGAAGCAGAAAAGATCAGATCTTAATTAACTATCTTTTGGCTTCAACTTATTATAAACTGCCAGCCAAACAGCAATGGTTAAGAAAGCAGCAGTATAGGTAAACCAGTTCTTGGAAGCATCAATTTCTAGTACAAGCGCAAGAAAAATTGAAATACTTACAACAAAGATCAATGCGATCAATGAAGCAATCAGTCCTGCCATGAATTTTGATTTCATCTTAGAAATTTAAAGTGCTTCGAATTCCATCAGCTACTTTATCACCATTGGTTAAAAGCTCAGCTTCAAGTATAGAATTCAACGGAATGGCAGGCGTATCAACCGATCCTACTATCTCAATTGGTGCATCCAATGAGGTGAAACAATTCTTTTGGATCTTACCTGCAACACCTAATGTGAAGCTTGCTTCTCTAGATTCTTCCGTAACTAAAACAACTTTACTATGCTTTCTAACGGCAGCAAAAACAGTCTCTTCATCCCATGGTGAAAGTGTTCTCAAATCAATGATCTCCACCTGACCTGGGAATTGTTCTGCAGCTTCCATTGTCCAGTAAACTCCTCTACCGTAAGTAACAACTACAACAGATTCACCGGCTTTGATCTTATCGGCATCAGCTTCCTGCACAATTCTTGCCTTACCAAATGGAATGACATAATCCTCATCCGGCTCAATGGTCATAGCTTTTTCAGTTCCTTTGATCTTTGACCAGTACAATCCTTTGTGTTCAAGCATTACTACCGGATTCGGATCATAGAAAGCAGCTTTCATTAATCCTTTCAGATCAGCTCCTGTTGAAGGATAAGCCACTTTTATTCCGCGAATATTTGTTATAACCGACTCTACTGAAGATGAGTGATAAGGACCACCTGAACCGTAAGCTCCAATTGGTACGCGTAATATTGAACTTACCGGCCATTTTCCATTAGAGAGGTAATAAGATCTGCTCACCTCAGTAAACAACTGATTTAAGCCCGGCCAGATGTAATCGGCAAACTGAACTTCAACGATTGGTTTTAATCCAACGGCTGACATACCAACGGTTGAACCGATAATAAATGCTTCCTGAATTGGTGTATTGAATACTCTAGAGTCTCCAAATTGTTGAGCCAATGTTGCAGCTTCACGGAATACTCCGCCTAATCGTCCTCCAACATCCTGCCCATACAATAAAGCTTCAGGATGTTTTTCCATGATCTCACGAACGGCAAACAAGGCCGAATCCACCAAGACAGTTGGTTTCTTACCTGCAGGTTCTCTCTCACCTTTTTCTTCAGTTATTGGGGTTGGAGCAAAGTAAAAATCCTGAATGCTTTTTGGATCTGGCTCTTCAGCATTAATGGCTTTATCGAACTCAGCATCTACATATTCTCTGGTATTCTTTTCAATTTCTTCAACCGCCTTTTTTGTCATTCCAGCATCTAAGGCCAATTGAACCATTTTAGGATACGGGTCACGTTTTCCGTGCTCATCCAAATCATCTCTATACCACTCTTTTCTTACGCCAGATGTATGATGTCCTAATAGTGGAACTTTAGCATGGATCAAGAAAGGTCTTCTTTCTTTTCTGATAGTATCTAAAACCTCTTTTACGGTTTGGTAAGAAAGGTCAAAGTCACTTCCATCTATGGTTCTAACTTCAATTCCTTTAAACCCTTTCATGTAATGAGTGATATCCTGAGCTCTCGTTTCTTTGGCATTAGCTGAAATATCCCACTCGTTATCCTGAACTAAATACAAGATCGGGAACTGTTTCAATGCAGCCATTTGAAAGGCTTCAGATACTTCACCTTCAGTACATGACGCATCACCTAAAGAACAAACCACAACAGGTTTACCATCTTTATATTCGTCAGCAATGCCGGTAGTTTCTTTGTATTGAATTCCCATGGCAACTCCGGTTGTAGGAATAGCCTGCATTCCGGTAGCTGATGATTGATGAGGGATCTTTGGCATGTCATCCCTTCTCAAACTTGGGTGACTGTAATATGTTCTACCTCCTGAAAAAGGGTCGTCTTTCTTAGCAAAAACCTGCAGCATCACTTCATAGGGCTGCATTCCAATCCCTAACAAAATACTGTCATCACGATAATAAGGGGCAACCCAGTCCTGCGGTTTAAGTTGAAGCGCCAAAGCCAATTGTATAGCTTCGTGTCCTCTGGAAGTGGCGTGCACGTATTTAGAAGTTACCTTAGCATTCTCCTCATACTTTTCGGCCATAGTTTTAGCCGTACACATCAATTCTAATGCTCTTTCGATCGTTTTTTTGTCAGTTTTGATCTTTGATTTTGTTGTTTTTTTCGAAGTCACGTTTGAACTTTTTGTTGCGGTTTCTGACATAAGACTAGAATTTCTAGGGCTAACAAATATAGGAAATTTAAAAGGAAGATTTGGCCTCTTAACCAATCCAGAATGCCATTCATCAAGTATGCCATGGCTGGCTGATACTATTCTGTATTTTTATACTTAGATTTATCCAATCCCAATATCCTAGGAGACATACTTATAACTGAAAGAATGATGAACAGAATTATTGTTGCTGCCTGGATCGTATTTAGCGGTTTCACTGGCTTTACTCAAAAAGAATTAACGTTGAAAGATGCTGTGATGCAGCAGTACGGACGATTTTATCCAGATAGGACGGTAATGGTAGAATGGATACCGGGTACCAAAACGTATTCTTATTTGTCGGCGGATTATCAAACATTAAAAATGGGTAATGTTAAAAAATCGGCGAGTACGGATCTTTTGAATACCGGGGATATGGCTAAGATGACGGGTGAGACATTCAATTATGTGAATGTTATGGAGTGGAAGGATGAAAATCACTTCTATACATCAGCCGGTAACAAATATTTTTTGATCAACGCAGCCACAAAAACAGCTGATCAATTGGCGGTCATGCCTGAAAATGCTGAAAATGCAAAACTTTGCAGTGTAAATGGTAAGGTAGGATATACCATAGACAACAACTTCTATATCCAGGATGGTGAAAAGCAAATTCAAGTAACAAATCTGGGAGATCAAATCGTATCCGGTAAAGCAATTGCAAGAAGCGAATTTGGAATTACAGATGGTATTTTCTGGTCAACTACAGGGAAATATGTTGCTTTTTATCAAAAAGACGAATCGAATGTAGCGGATTATCCACTGTTAGATATTACCACCCGAACAGGAAGTTTAAATTCTATCAAATATCCAATGGCGGGTCAGGGTTCTGAAAAATCTGCTGTTGGGATCTATGATCTTGAAACAGGTAAAACAGTTTATGTAAAACCAACTGGAGATCCTGAAGATTACCTAACCAATTTTGGTTGGGGTCCAAAGGACGAATTCTTTTATATCGCGGAAGTAAATCGTGATCAAAACCACATGAAATTGAACAAATACAAAACATCTACAGGTGAATTGGTAAAAACCTTGTTTGAAGAGAAAAATGATAAGTGGGTTGAGCCGGAGCATCCGGTATATTTTATCTCAGATAATGAATTCATCTGGCTTTCTGAAAGAGATGGCTTTATGAACATGTACTTGTATTCTGCGGAGGGTGAAATGAAAAAGCAATTGACCTCCAACAAATGGGTAACACAAGAAATTGTTGGTCACAATGCAGGTGTGGTTTACTTTGTGGGAACAGGTGAATTGCCTACTGAAACGCAGTATTTCAAAGTGGAAGTAGCAACTGGCAAGCAAACGCAATTGACCAAAGGAGGAACGCATCATGCTTCATTCGCTTCGGATTTCAGTTATATGTTTGATAGCTGGAGTGATGTGAATACGCCTAATGTTGAAGCCATTTGTGATAATAATGGTAAGCAGGTGAGAGAGGTATTAAAAGCAGATAACAAACTGGCAGATTATAAGATTGGGACAGCTGAGTACGGTACAATTAAAGCCGGAGATGGCAAAACAGATCTGTATTACAGATTGATCAAACCATCAGATTTTGATGCTTCAAAAAAATATCCTGTGTTGATCTATGTTTATGGTGGACCGCATGCGCAATTAGTAACCAATTCATGGTATGGAGGAGCAAGTTTGTGGATGCAATGGATGGCCGAACAAGGGTATTTGGTTTATACTGTTGATGGAAGAGGATCAGACAACAGAGGATTCGAATTTGAAAGCGTGATCCACCGTCAATTGGGAACCGTTGAAATGGAAGACCAAATGAAAGGGGTGGAGTATTTGAAATCCTTGCCTTATGTTGATGGCGAAAGGTTAGCTGTACATGGATGGAGTTTTGGAGGATTCATGACCACGTCATTGATGTTGCGTCAGGATGATGTTTTCAATGTTGGAGTCGCTGGAGGTCCGGTAACAGATTGGCAGTATTATGAAATTATGTACGGAGAGCGTTACATGGACAGACCTGAGCAAAATGAAAAAGGCTATGCTGATAATCGCCTGATGAATTACGTAGAAAATCTAAAAGGAAAATTGTTGTTGATCCACGGCACGGTGGATGATGTAGTAGTAATGCAACACAATTTAGCCTTGGTAAAAGCTTTTGTAGATGCCGGTGTTCAGATGGACTTTTTCCCATATCCAATGCATCCTCACAATGTTAGAGGTAAAGATAGAGTGCATTTGATGGAAAAAGTTTTGACCTACATTATAGAAAACAACAACTAAATCAGCTTTAGGATTGTTATATTGCAGTATGCAAAAACTACTGCTTGCTCTATTCTTCTTTCTTGCATTTCATTCCTTTTCACAGGATGGTTTGATCGTTTTAACGGAGGACCGTATAAGCAGTTCCTATTCAAAAGATGTACTGTACATTGAAGATGCCGATAAGTCTTTGACACTGGATGAGGTATTGAAAATGGATGCCTCTAAATTTTCAAGATTCAAGGATAATATCCCCAATATGGATTTCACTACCTCCCGTTTTTGGTTGAGATTCAAGATCAAGAACAATACGGATCAGAGTTACTTCATTCTCGAAACGGGTAGACCAATTTCCAACAAGGTCAACTTTTATCAATTACGTGGTGGTCAGATCGAGAATCAATTCAAAAGTGGTGATGATTATCATTACAGTGAAAAGGTAATTCCTCACCGTAAGAATCTATTTCCTGTAAGCATTGAACCGGGTGAAACCAAAGAATATGTGATTGAGGCTGAAAGTGATGGTGAAACGATCATTTTTCCGGTTAAGATCCACGATAAAATAGGTTTTTTCGCGCAAGATTATAAACATCAGTTCAGCTTTGGTTTCTACTATGGCCTGATGAGTTTGGTGATCATCATCTACTTCTTCTTTTTCATTTTACTGAAGGACAATGCTTTTCTCTACTATATCCTTTATGTATTTGCTCAGGCACTATTGCAGTTTTCCTTAGACGGATTTTCTTTTCACCATTTCTTTCCTTCTGGAGGATATATGGCCAACCATTTCATCCTCATTATTGCAGGAGTTACTGTGATCGTTTTGCTCAAGTATGTTGACCTCTTCCTTAATTTAAAAGATAATCACAGACCTTTATTAAAGATCTTTCGCTTTTTCCAGTTTCTGGTGGGCGCATCAGTTATTGTTTCATTAATTCCGGGCAAAACGTATGAGATAGCCTATCCGGTGATCAATGGCGTATCATTAGTGAGTATTATTCTAAGTGTTGTGGCCATTTATGTTTTACGAGCCAAAAGAATTAAGGTGGATATCTATTTTACCATTGCATTTACGATTCTCATTATTGGTGCCATCATCTTTATCCTGGGGAACTTTAGTATCGTTGGAGATGCTGAAATGGCGCAATTTGCATTGAAGTTGAGCTCGGCTTTTGAGGTATCCATTCTGAGTATCTCCATGAGCAATAAATACCGTAAACTTCAAAAGGATAAGGAAGAGGCGCAGGCACTGGCTCTGAAAAGTCTGGAAGAGCAAAATGAGTTGATGGAGAACCTGAATATTAAGTTAGAATCTCAGGTAAAAGAACGTACAGCAGAAATTGAAAAGCAAAAAGAAGAATTAGCCGAGATCAATGAAGAGATCCTGAGTAGTATACACTATGCCAAACGTATCCAGGAAGCTATTTTGCCTTCATCAAAACACGTTAAATCTATACTTCCGGATTCCTTTATCATGTATCGTCCTAAGGATGTGGTGAGTGGCGACTTCTATTTTGTTGAGCAAACTACCACCTCAGATGATCTAAGGAAATTAGCCATTATTGCTGCAGTTGATTGTACGGGACACGGAGTACCTGGAGCTTTCATGAGTATTGTAGGGAACAATCAATTGGGAAGTAGTTTGACAGAACCATCCGTTAATGATACGGCAGCAGCTTTGGATTATCTGAACAAAGGAGTTGTAAACTCATTAAGACAAAATAAAGATGCTGATCAAACGGTAAGGGACGGGATGGATATCGCCTTATGTGCTATTGACTGGAATAATTTGAAGGTTCAATTCTCCGGTGCCAAGAATCCAATTTATGTTATTCGCAAGGGAGCATCAGAAAGCAGTTTTAAAGTAAGTGAAGGGGCGGATGTTTCTTTCCTTGAATCTGAAAATAAAGAACACATGCTCATGGAGGTGAAGGGAGATTCTCATCCAATTGGGGCGTACATAGGTGAGGAATTAAAGCCTTTTACAGCCAGAACTATAGAGATCGAAAAAGGAGATATGATCTATATCTTCTCGGATGGATATGCCGATCAATTTGGAGGACCAAATGGTAAAAAGTACAAGTATAAGACCTTTAAAAACTTTTTACTTTCTATTGCCCATTTAGATGCTGATGAGCAGAAATCAAGACTCATTACTGAGTATGAAGAATGGAAGGGGAATTACGAGCAAATCGACGACGTACTAGTGATGGGTGTAAGAGTAGGATAGGCGGAGATTCACGCGCTCCGAATAAATAGACAAGTACGGCGCGCTAAATTGATGATGTTTTAGTAATGGGTGTAAGAGTGGGATAGCTCTAAAATTTCTTTCAATCTTTGAACAACGAGTCTTAAAATCACTTAACTTGGTGTATATATACTAAGTTATGAGATCATTATTACTTGCTTCGCTTTTCGTTTTTACTTCATTTTTTGGATTCACTCAAAATGACTGTAAACCGTATTTTAAAATTGGTAAAGGTTATTCATGGGAATATGAAGAAATGGATGCCAAAGGTTCTGTTACCGGAACCAATAAAATTTCTGTGACCAATGTAATTCAGGAAGGCAGTAGATATGTCTATACCATGAAAACAGTTTTTGATGGTGCTTCAAAAAAAGAAGAAGACCACGTTGAAGAAACCTTTGATTATTCCTGTGAAAATGGGGTAATGAAGATGAGTATGGATCATCTTATCCCTAAAGAGGCTATGGAAGGCATGGAGGACATGGAGATCGAGATCTCACAAACCGAAATGAACATTCCAAATGAGATCAAGGTGGGAGATCAATTAAGTGATGCTTCTGTTACAATGAAAATTTCAATGGAAGGAATGACAGTAATGTCAATGAAAGTGCTGATCACAGATCGTAAAGTTGAAAAAGCGGAATCTATTACGACTCCTGCTGGGACTTTTTCATGTGTATTGATAACTTATAAATCAACTGCAGATATGGGAATGATGAAGATTGAAAGTTCGGTTAAAGAATGGTGGTCTCCTGAAGTTGGATTGGTAAAATCTGAACATTACGGGCAATCTGGTCAGTTAGAAAGTAAACAACAACTAAAGGCTTATAGCCACGGTTCCTAGTTACTTTTTCTTACTTACAATTTTTATTTCTGTTCGGCGGTTAAGTTCTTTACCTTGTTCTGTCTTGTTACTTTCTGCCGGTTGAGTGTGGGCGTGATAATTGAATTTGATACGTTTAGAACTGATTCCTTTTTTCGTTAAGTAATCAGCCACAACCTGAGCACGTTCTCTGGATAGGATCATATTGAAAGCATTACTGCCGGTATTATCAGTATGTGCGTTTAATTGTACACTGATAGAAGGGAAGTCGATCAGAAATTTGGAAAACTCATCCAGGTCTGTAATTGACTTTGGTCGCAAAGCGGAACTTTCATGATCAAAATAGATAGTTGGGATCAAATAGTGGGTGAGATCATATTCTCCTCCACTTTGATATGGTTTTAGATCGCCGCATCCCCCTTGTGGTTTTGGCAGATACCAGAATCCATCCATCTTGTCACAAGCTGTCAACTTGTTTTCATATTCACCATGTAATACCAGTCCTCCACCTGAGATCAGTTCGTTCTCATAAAAATAGATCTTCCCATTTTTAATTTCACCTTCTAGGGTTGAACGGCTATCACTAGCATATTTCATAGCGGTCCAGATAAATTCCCCATAAAATTTTAATCCATCAACACGATCGATCATGATAATGATGGGTGATCTATGATTAACACCACAACTGTGCTGGTAAAATTCACCCTTCCATAATCCCAGTAGAAAATCTGCTGATTTCAAGTCACATTCCAACTGTTTTGGCGGGTCTTTCACAGGAGGAGTAACTTTTTCTATTTTCTTGTCTTTCCAAACATCAATGGTCCCGGGTACACAGGTTCCGGTAGATTCCCAGGCTCCGTTCAAGCGAAATTTTTTCTCATTTTCACTGAACTTCAACTCTCCTTTCTTAATGCACCAGTAAAAATTGTTTGAAGCATAGTATCCACTGTTATTCTTATCTTCTTTTAGGATTTCGGTTTCCTGGAATTTAAAGACATTATTGAGAAAAGTTCCAGAATAACTAATGGTACCAAAATTATTGGAGGATTCTTCTCTTATGAAAGTGATGCCCTTTACATTTCCCTTACTATCCACTTCATCCACTCTGATCTCAAAATAGAATTGTTTGTCAGGATTTTGTTTTAAAATCCCTTTCCATGTCCCTTTAATATCTTGAGAAAGAAGTGATAAAGGAAATAGAAGTGCTATGATTAAAATAAATTTCACCAATATGAAAGTACGGAAATTTATGGATTGATTGTAGCCCTAGATAAGAGGTCGATCTCTTTTAAAACAAAAAAACCCGAACGGCTGTTAACCATTCGGGTTCAATATTTAAGTAAGGTTGAGGATTAGTTCCCAGTAATCTCGAACTCTGTTCTACGATTTAATTGTCTTCCTTCTGAAGTATCATTTGTAGCTACTGGCATAGAATCTCCATAGCCTTTGGCTGTTAATCTACTTTTTGATATTCCCTTGCTTACCAGGTAATTCATTACAGCTTGGGCTCTATCCTGAGACAATTGAACGTTTGCTGTAGCTGAACCTGTGTTATCTGTGTGTCCAGACAACTCAATTTTCAGACCTGGAACATCTTTCAACAGTTGAACCAATCGATCTAATTCAGCATTGGATTCAGATCTTAAAGTCGATTTCCCGGTATCAAAGAATACGTTTCTAAGAGCAATCTTAGATCCAATTTTGATATTCTTTAATTCAATGGTTTTATTTACCATGTTATAAGCAGAACCGGCTGGAATATCGAAATTCTCAGAGTGGAATAAATATCCATCAGCTTTAACAGCAATACCAAAGTTGCCACCTGAATTTAGTGATAACAAGAATTTACCTGAAGCGGAATTAGTTGTAAAACTTTCGATTATTTTACCTGTAGCATTATCAGTGATCTCAATGATCGCTTCAACAGGTTTCTTTGTTAATGCATCTATTGTTTTACCTTTAAAAACGGTTAATTCAGCAGAAGTAGTTACCTGCACTGCACTTGCCAATTCAGGATCCTGGATTGGTTTAGCAACTGAAGCCAACAAATAATCTTGTGTAGCTAAAGCTGGTTGCTTTTCTGGACCCCAGAACGTTACTTTGTAGATGTCATAACCACCTTTACCGCCTTCTCTGTTGGAGGCAATGTAAGCGTATTTACCATTCGCAGTTGCAGCAAAGAAAAAGTCATCATAAGGTGTGTTGATAGGATAGCCAAGGTTTACCGGTTTACCCCAATAACCTGACTTTTCCTTCTTAGCCATAAAAATGTCATATCCACCCATTGAATTGTGACCTTCAGAGGCGAAGAACATTGTCTTACCATCAGGATGAAGATAAACCGGTCCGTCGTTGAAACGTGAAGAAACAGACATCTCTCTGTTAGGTAATCCATACTCTCTGTTTTTTCTATTAACCAGTCCTGAAACCATGATCTCGTATCCATTCGCCTCTGAAGACTTTGAATAATAGATCAATTTGTCATTGAAATTATAAGAAGCATAGATATCATCCGATTTAAGATTGATCTGTCTTGAGAAAGAAATAGGTTCGATCCATGTATCTCCTTTTTGGAATGTTTCATAGATATCAAAGTCTCCATTACTGTTTCTCTTGTTCATCAACATTTTAGTTCCGTTGTAAGAAAGGTTGTTAGAGATATCATCACCATCCGTATTAATTGGACCTTTTAAAGGTTGAGGTTTTTGCCATTTACCATCTACCATTGTAGAAGAATAAATGTCGTCATCATATTTGCCAACTTCATCCGGTTTATGGCTGTTTGGTCTGTCAGATGTTAAGATCATTTCTTCACCATCCATTGTAATAGATGGAGCATAATCATTGTATTCTGTACTTACTTCAGGTACATGGTCAACCCATGCTCTTACTGGATTAGCAAATAACTGCTTTCCTGAAGAACATTCAGATTTTCTTTGCTCGGTAAATTTGTTGTAGTTATCTGCTTTTTTATATCCATTCTCAAATTCCTGATAAAACTTCAAAGCCTCATCAAATTTGTAATTCAATTGCTTTGCTAACCCCATATAATATTTAATGAATGGATGTACTTCAGGATTAAGCTTGTAAGCTTCTTCAATATATGATATCGATTTTTGCTTATAACTTGAATGGGCGTAACAAACTCCCATTTTAAAGTTCAATTCAGCACTTTTTGGATTGAATTTGTATGCTTTTTCATATTGCTCAAGCGCTTTCCAATAATGTAGTTCAGGATCTTTAACCTGGAATACGGCTTCATTACCAAGCTCCCAGCTTTCATTTCCTTTTTCAAAAGCTTCCATTGCGGCTTTGAATCCTTCTTTATCGTCTTTAAAATTTGCGGCTTTGAATTCTACATCTCCTTGAGAGATTGCTGTAAAACCAAGAGCTACAATGATGAGTGTAAATAAATTCTTCATGACTATTTCGTTTTACAGTTATTAATTTGAACAATTGCTTGAGTGATACAATTTCCCAAGTTCAGATCCCAGTTCTCTTCCTTTGTGCCAGTCTTCGCAAGCGCCGTCCATGTCTCGTAACATTTCTTTAGCGTTTCCACGATTCACGTATGCATCTGCAAAATCTTTGTCCATTGAAATAGCTTTATCTGCATCTTTTTTGGCTTTTTCATACTCACCATTTTTGAAGTAAGCGCCTGAACGGTTACTATATGCCGGTGCGTAATTAGGGTTGATCTCGATACACTTTGTGAAATCATTAATGGCATCAGTGTATCTATCCATTTGCATTTCAGTAACACCTCTATTGTTATATGCCAAATAGAATTTAGCATCAATTGAAAGTGCACGATTGAATGCTTTCAAAGCATCATCATACAATTTCATTCTTGTTTTGGTTGTACCAATGTTGTTTAGAACAAAAGCCAGTCCTTCATTTTTATGAGCGGCAGTTTCGTAATCTTGTATAGCTTGAGGATATTTCTCCAACATTCTGTAGCAAGATCCTCTGTCATTATATGCGTAGGCATCATTTGGACTAAGTTGGATCACTTTTGTGAATTGTTTGATCGCCTCTTCGTAGTCCTTTTGCATGAATTTCAATGTTCCAAAATTGTAGAATGCTTTAGGATTAGAAGGATCTAGTTCGATCGATTTTTGATAATCTTTCTCTGCGCTTAGGTAATCCTTTTTGCCCTGATAAGCTCTACCTCTTTGAAAGTAAGCCTTTGCATAACCAGGTTTCTTTGCAATTAAACCATCCAACGTTTTGATGGCATCATTGTACTTTTCAGATTTGTTCTCAGCAATGGCTTTGTTATAATAAGCAGGTGTAAAATTAGGGTCAGCTGAAATGGATTCGCCAAACTTGCTGATCGCACCTTCATATTTTTCTTGTTTGAACAATTCGATCCCGGCATTGTATGCAGTTTGGGATTTTTCGATCATGGCATTCGTCTGGTTTAGACTTGCAATCGAATCTCTGTAGGCTTTCTCTTCTGGTGTAAGATCTTCATCCTGAGCGAATGAGGAAACACCAATTGCAAAAGCGGCAAGGGTTAAAAGTAATTTCTTCACAACGATTAATTTAGATTGGAGCATGAAAATAATCCAAAATCCCTAAAATCAAGGGTTTTAGACTATTTGAGTTATCAACAGTTGTTAATAACTCTCAAGCTCGTTTGGTTAACGGAGGTGACGTATTAGAAAATCGTGCCAAGGATATAACTGATTATAAATAAAATTGGTATTTTATGAATGACACCGGTAGAAATGGAATACTTAAAAGTTATAGAAACGGATTTTGCTTTTCTAGGTCTTAGAGAAGATGAAGTGATCTATTTATATATGAAGGATCATTTTATGCTTGATCTCGATATGCAAAACTGGTTGTTAATTGCTTATAGGTATTTATGTGAAGACGAAAAATTCCCTATTATCACAGAAGCAGGTGAATTTATTCAATATAAAAGTGAGGTAGTTCCTTTTATGAGGGAATATATAGATGAATTTCCAATTCTTTCAAACTCTTTAATTGTTAAGAACACTGCGCACATGATCATTGCATCTTTTTTTACACGATTTATTGATTCGCCGCTTCCACTAAAGATATTTCGGAATAAGGAAAAAGCAATTGAATGGGCCCTTGAAAACAGAAGGACCTATGTTGCTTCAAAAATGAAACAAAGTCTTTAATTAGGCATGAGCCTTTATTCGCTCCATTATTGTGTGTGCCAGTTCATTGGCTTTGTCTTCAGAAGCTGATTCAGAGTAAATACGAATGATAGGTTCAGTATTACTTTTTCTAAGGTGAACCCATTCAGATCCAAAATAGATTTTTACTCCATCAGTTGTGTCCACTTCTTTATCTGAAAATTCTTTGGCAACATTAGCTAAAATCCCATCCACGTCCATTCCAGCTTCTAACTCGATCTTGTTCTTAGAAATAAAGTAATCAGGATAGAGCGCACGTAATTCAGAAGCTGTTAGATTGCTATGAGCTAAATGAGAGAGAAATAATCCAATCCCTACAAGTGCATCACGTCCGTAATGTAATTCTGGGTAAATAATACCACCATTACCTTCACCTCCTATTACTGCATTGGTGGCTTTCATTTTATTTACTACATTGACTTCTCCAACGGCAGAAGCTTCATAAGAACACCCATTATATTTTTCAGTCACTTCTCTCAAGGAAATGGTGGATGATAGGTTCGAAACTGTATTTCCGGGTGTGTGTTTAAGTACATAATCTGTAACTGCTACCAGGGTATATTCTTCACCGAACATACTCCCGTCTTCGCATACAAAAGCTAAACGGTCCACGTCCGGGTCAACTACAATGCCTAAATGAGCATCTGATTCTTTGATCTTAGCTGAGATATCCGTTAAATTCTCCGGTAAGGGTTCGGGGTTATGAGGGAAATGTCCGGTAGGTTCACAGAACATTTCAATTACAGTCACTCCTAACTCATTTAATAAAGCCGGAACAAAGATTCCTCCTGTTGAATTAACCGCGTCAACTACTACTGTGAATTTGGCTTTTTTTATTGCTTCAACATCCACCAATGGAAGATCCAGAACCGCTTTAATGTGCTTATGTAGATAACTATTATCAGGTGTCAATGTCCCCAGATCATCTACTTCAGCATAATCATAGGCATCTAATTCAGCAATAGACAATATTTCTTTTCCATCAGCATCTGAAATGAATTCACCCTTTTCATTCAAAAGTTTAAGGGCATTCCACTGTTTTGGATTATGCGAGGCAGTTATAATGATTCCACCCTGTGCGTTCTCCATAGGAACAGCTACTTCAACAGTAGGCGTTGTAGAAAGATCAAGATCGATCACATCTATTCCTAAACCATTTAAAGTAGAAGAAACAATATTTGATATCATTTGTCCAGATAGACGAGCATCTCTACCTATGACCACCTTGATCCTCTTTCCTGCATTTCTTTTCTTCAACCAGGTTCCATAGGCAGATGAAAATTTAACAGCATCAAGTGGGGTTAATGCATCACCAGGTTTACCTCCAATGGTTCCTCTGATTCCTGAAATAGATTTAATTAATGTCACCTTTTGAATTATAATGGTTATGCAAACAAATATAGTGGAAATTGGTTGAGAGGAATAAATACAGGATCAACCTGCTATTAACAAATTGCTAAAACTGTTGAAAAAAAAAGATTAGCTCATATTTGAGTATAAATTTAATTCGTATTATTGCATACAAGTTCTAACGGCAACCTTTCGGAGGCCAAGTTTTACCAGAATTTATTTCCAGAAAAAAATCGATTGAATATCAAATCATTTTATGAATAATAATCCAGATTTAACCTCTAAAAAGGTAGGGGAGCTTAGAGAAATTGCTAAACAATTAGGCATTGAAGGTGCTGAAGGAATGAAGAAGGAAGAATTGATCAGCATCATTTCAGGTGATAATGTTGCAGCCAGTGAGCCCAAGAAAACAGAGCGACCTCAAAAAAAGCACAGAAAACCTCAAGCTGAAAAATCAGAAGGTGATCTGTTTACTGAGGTAGAAGATGCTCCTGAAGAGGAATTTGAACCTGTGATCAATTCAGAAGAAGAGGAGAATCCAGTTGCAACAGAAGAGAATGAAGAAAGAGAGAACAGACCTGATCATGGTAAAAGACAAGGTGGTCAAAAAAGACCGCAACATCAAAAAAGGAATCCACAAGAGGATTTTTACGGTTTCAATTTTGATGGATTGATCATCTCAGAAGGATGTTTAGATATGATGCAGGACGGTTACGGATTCTTGCGTTCATCAGATTATAATTATTTACCATCTCCGGATGATATATATGTATCACAATCTCAGATCAAATTATATGGTTTGAAGAAAGGGGATACGGTAAGAGGTGCAATCAGACCACCAAAAGAAGGTGAGAAATATTTCCCTTTGATTACAGTAGAAAGTGTAAACGGCAGAGAGCCAAGTTACGTTCGTGACAGGGTTCCTTTCGAATATTTAACTCCATTATTTGCACAAGAAAAGTTCAAGTTAACTGGTCATGATAAAGAAACAATGTCAACCAGAGTTATGGATCTTTTTGCTCCAATAGGAAAGGGACAAAGAGGGATGATCGTAGCACAACCTAAAACGGGTAAAACTGTTTTATTAAAGGATGTTGCTAATGCGATTGCAGCAAATCACCCTGAGGTTTATTTGATCGTGTTGTTGATTGATGAGCGTCCTGAAGAGGTAACGGATATGGCTAGATCAGTAAACGCAGAAGTTGTTGCTTCAACCTTTGATGAACCTGCTGAAAAGCACGTAAAACTGGCAAATATCGTTCTGGAGAAATCTAAACGAATGGTTGAATGCGGTCATGATGTAGTGATCCTATTAGACTCTATCACACGTTTGGCTAGAGCTTATAATACGGTGCAGCCAGCTTCAGGTAAAGTATTGTCTGGAGGGGTGGATGCAAATGCATTGCACAAACCAAAAAGGTTCTTCGGAGCTGCCCGTAAAATTGAGAACGGTGGATCATTAACAATACTCGCAACTGCTTTAACTGAAACCGGATCTAAAATGGATGAGGTGATCTTTGAGGAATTCAAAGGTACTGGTAACATGGAACTTCAATTAGATCGTAAGATTGCTAATAGAAGAATTTATCCTGCTATTGATATTTTAGCTTCTGGAACTAGACGTGAAGATTTGTTGATGCCTGCTGAGATCCTGACCCGAATTTGGATCTTGAGAAAGTATTTGGCCGATATGAATCCGGTTGAAGCTATGGAATTCATTAAAGAGAGAATGGAACAAACTATCTCTAATGAGGAATTCCTGATCTCAATGAACGGGTAGTTACTTAGTCAGAACTACCAATATTCCGATACCAAGCGCAAGACTGATCAAAATGTTCAGTATTCCATAAAGGAATAGCTGCTCATTGAATAATTTCAGGGTTTCTAAACTGAAAGTTGAGAAGGTGGAGAAGCCTCCACAAAATCCTATTAATACGAAATATTTGATCCATTCTGATTGCAACAGCTTGTCTTTCATGAAATAGATCGTGAATCCCAGGATAAGACAAGCCAAGAAATTGGCAAGCAAGGTACCAACTGGAAAGTCCGTTTTATAAAGCTTTAGTGCTACGGATCCTACTCCAAATCGGGCAAGACTACCTAATCCTCCACCTAAAAAGACCAAACCTATGATACTTGAGATATTCATGCTAAGTGGATACGGAGAATTTTTGTTTAAGTTTTTTTGAGCTTAATGACACTAAGATCCCTACTGAAATTCCAACCATAGCACCCACAAAAACATCAGATGGATAATGTACGCCCAGATAAATTCTGCTATACATGATCAAAAGTGGCCAAAAGACCAGCCACCACCATTTTTTTGAAAATTGTAAGAAGGAGAACAACAAAAATGTGGTAATAGCACTCATATTAGCCGCATGAGATGATACAAATCCATATAAACCACCCTTATAGATCTCTCCGTTTGGACGCACTACGGTCTTAACCATTTCTCCAATTTCAGTATTATGAGTTGGTCTGTAACGTTGAAATACTTCTTTAAAAGCGTTAACCGAGATCAGATCTGCCAATGCAACACTAGCAACTGCACCTAGCAACACATAGATCGCAAATTTCCATCCACCTTTTTTAAAAGCATACCAAAGGAATAATAAATAAAGGGGAATCCAGATCCATTTTGCACTAACGTACCACATCAGCGCGTCCAGGAATTCTGAATGAGGAGCGTTTAGCCATAAAAACAACTCCTGATCAAGTTTCTCTAGCGTTTCAAGCATTGTAGATTAACCGGCTGTTTGAGCGGCCTCGGCTTCAGCGAACTTTTTGAAATCAAACATGTATCTGAGTGATTGTTTCTTAAACATTCCCGGCATCAATAATGCAAAGAACCAAACCATCCCTTTGAATTTGAAAACATTATTTTGGGTCCATTTTGTTTGATTTTCTTCTATCGCTTCAAAATGGTTGTCATTCCAATTCTGAACACCCTTAGCCTCATATAAAAAACTAATGTGATCAGGAAGATTTCTTTTGATAATGGTCTCTACCATTCCCATGGTTCGTTTACCATTGTTGAATCGTAATTCCATTTTAGCCCCTTCCATTCCTTTATCTCCTGATAAATGTTCAACACTCTCAAGTCCTCTCATCCACTTGAACATGTTTTCTTCGTTATCGAATAATTTGATCACTTCTTCTCTTGGAAGTTCAATAATAATGGCGTGCGAATATTTCATTCTGAAAAATTAAAAAGAAATCTGCAACCAACCAAGGCTGCAGATCACTTCAATGTATGTTAAGTTACTTATAACTTGACGAATGTTTGTTTAATCGTTTCCAATTCAGATCCGTTGATCAAGATCAGATAAGTACCCGGATTTAGTGATTCGATCTCAATTTGACCATTAACAGTGTTACCTGAAAGAACAGTTCTTCCTGAGAAATCAACGATAGTGTAATTTACATTTTTTGAAGATAAATTCAGGATGTTCTGAGCAGGGTTAGGGTAAATGAAAAGAGGTTCAATTGCAGATTCTTCAACCGCAAGAATACAGGTCGCATTACCGAATGAAATGCCTGTACCTATAGTTCCGGTATTTAGTGAAAACCCTGAAGTTGGCGTATTAATGGTCATTAAGCCTTCTACATGTCCCAGGTTGCTACTTGATCCTGCAATGTAAATAGTACCATTGATGCCACCAAGAGTGTCGCCATTACAGTTTGTGAAATCCCCGGCTACACATAATATACCGTTGTTCTTAAATTCAGCCATTGAAGACTGAATATTACAGTTAGAGGCATCATTACCTACCGACATTGTTCCCCATAAATAATTTTCAAAAAGCTCCTGATTATTGAAGTTGTTTGTAACAGTGATCTCACCTTCATTGTAGAATTTACCATCTTGATCATTAAGAAAATCATACACAATGATCGTTCCTGTATTTCGAGTTGAATCTTGTATCCATAAACTATCGAGTGTCATGGTACCAATGTTTTTGAAGAAACCGGAATCTAACATGAAGCCATCACATTCTAATGTTCCCCAATTAATCAATTGACCACCATTGATATAGATATCCTTATCAACACCTCCATCTGTCAATGTCCCGGTAGTGTTTATAGTTATACTTCCTGCGGTGTAAGGAATGCCCGTATTCATTGTAATGGTGTGGTTAATAAATACTGTGTCACCATCCTGAGGCACACATATTCCGCAATCCCAGGTACCAATTCCGAAGAAATTTCCGTCCTGAACAGAAGTCATAGTTGTTTGACCAAAAGTATAAGTTCCTATTAGGGAAATTAAAAGTAAAAGATTTTTCATGTTAACTTGTTTTGCCAGTATATACGATAGGACAGGCTATAAGGTTAGCTGTTTAGTTGGTTTTTAGGCAAAATGTAGTTTGAAAATTAAATGTTGCAACAAATAAAATCACTAACTTAATACGTTCGAAATAATACCGCTGATCACATGAGTAATTATCACATAAAAAATCTGGAAGAATACTTCAAAGTATATAGAAAATCAATCCGTGAACCAGAAGAATTTTGGGAAGAGATAGCAGAAGAACATTTCGTTTGGAGAAAACGTTGGGATAATGTCTTGAATTGGGATTTTACAAAACCTGAGATCAAATGGTTTGAAAATGCCAAATTGAATATTACAGAAAATTGTATTGACCGTCATTTACGAACGAAAGGTGATAAAACTGCTATTCTATTTGAACCAAACGACCCCAATGAACCTGCTCAGCATATCACTTATAAAAGATTAGCAGATCAGGTCAACAAAATGGCTAACGTTTTGAAGGATCATGGTATTCAAAAAGGAGACAGGGTTTGTATCTATTTACCCATGATACCTGAATTGGCTTATGCGGTATTGGCTTGTGCAAGAATTGGCGCAATACATTCTGTAGTATTTGCCGGATTTTCATCAACTGCTTTGGCGACTAGGATACAGGATTCGGATTGTAAAATGGTCATCACATCAGATGGATCTTATCGTGGTTCAAAATCAATTGATCTTAAAGGAATAGTAGACGAAGCCCTTAAATCTTGCGAAAGTGTAAAAAGTGTTTTGGTTGCAAAACGTATCAATAGTGATATCCAAATGATGGATGGTAGAGATAAATGGTTGAAACCATTGATGGAAGCTGCTTCAGGTGAATGTGAACCAGAGATCATGGATGCGGAAGATCCTTTATTCATATTGTACACGTCTGGGTCAACCGGGATGCCAAAAGGAATGGTACACACTACCGCAGGATATATGGTATATACTGCCTATACCTTTAAAAATGTATTCCAATACAGAGAAGGTGATGTATACTGGTGTACAGCAGATATAGGATGGATCACGGGGCATAGTTACATTGTCTACGGTCCGTTGGCCAATGGGGCAACAACGATCTTGTTTGAAGGCGTTCCAAGTTATCCTGATCACGGGCGATTCTGGGAGGTTATCCAGAAACATAAAGTGACGCAGTTTTATACCGCCCCAACAGCTATTAGAGCATTAGCGAAAGAGGATATCTCATATGTAGAGAAATACGACCTATCAAGTTTGAAAGTGATTGGATCAGTGGGCGAGCCCATCAATGAAGAGGCCTGGCACTGGTATGATGACAATGTAGGTAAGAAAAAGTGTCCAATTGTGGATACCTGGTGGCAAACGGAGACAGGAGGGATGTTGATCTCGCCGATCCCTTATGTGACACCAACCATCCCAACTTTTGCCACTTTGCCGCTACCGGGAGTTCAGCCTGTATTGATGGACGAGAATGGACAAGAGATCAAAGGTAATTTGGCAGAAGGAAGGTTATGTATCAAATTTCCATGGCCATCAATTGCCAGAACTATTTGGGGTAATCATGATCGTTATAAAGAGACTTATTTCTCAGCTTATAAGAACCATTACTTTACAGGGGATGGTGCCAGAAGAGATGCAACCGGTTATTATCGAATTACGGGTAGGGTGGATGATGTGATCATAGTTTCAGGTCACAATCTGGGAACAGCTCCAATTGAAGATGCGATCAATGAGCACAATGCCGTAGCCGAATCAGCTATTGTTGGATTTCCGCATGACATTAAGGGGAACGCCTTATATGGGTTTATCACTTTAAAAGAATCTGGAGAAACCAGGAATCATGATAATTTGAGAAAAGAGATCAATCAATTGATAACAGAACAAATTGGGCCAATTGCTAAGTTGGATAAGATCCAGTTCACTGTTGGATTACCTAAAACCCGTTCCGGTAAGATCATGAGAAGGATCCTTAGAAAGATTGCCTGCAATGAAATGGATAGTATGGGTGATATCTCTACTTTATTGAATCCTGAAGTGGTTGAACAAATTAAGAATGAACGTTTATAGGAGGTAGTTGTATGTAAGATCAATGATCGGCATACGAAACTATATTACCCTCTTTTTGTCTATTTGGACATTGAATTCTATTGCTCAGGATGTAAATATTGATCAACCAATATTGGATCTCCCTGAATTGGAACAAAAAAAACTAGAGGTGGAGTCCTGGCAATGCAATTTTCCGGTGAGTTCAGGCGAAATGGTTATCCGAACAGCATCTGAATACAAACATTTGATCGCTTTTATCCTTCAAAAGGAGAATGGAAATAGCAAGAATCCGGAAAAAACATCTGCTGATTTTGAGGAGATCAACTTTCACAATGAAAGTCTAATAATAAAGACGTTTTACGGGCAGGGTTGTACCAATGAGTATAATATATCCGTTCGTGAAGATGATATCAATGAACAGGTCATTATATATACAACCATATTGCAAATTGGCGGCTGTCGAAGACCAACCATTCCCGAGTATTATTGGTGTGTTTGCCCAAAGATCGATCCGGGATATACGGTGAAATTTGAAAATAGGGCGGTATTTACTGATCTTACTAAAGACCTGACAGTTCCTAAACGAATAAATAAAGTAGCGAATAATTTCATTGAAGAACAATTTGGGAGCAAGGTCTATCAAACATGGATCAGGAGAACACTTCATCCAACAGGTAAATCTGGCGATAGTTATATTTTAAGATATGAATTAAGACCACCAATGAATATTAACACAAACCTGAGCTATAATACTGAGATAGAATTGTTCATTGATCTATCCGGAGAGATAACAAATAGGGATAAATATGTATACAAAGGAAAAGATCTAACGACTACTTTTTTATCCTATAGTTCAGCATGTAAAAAAGTGAAAGCTAAAGTAGATGAAGAAGTGTTATCAGGTTATTTGAACTACCAAAAAGGCA
Source organism: Crocinitomicaceae bacterium (assembly GCA_020635955.1). GTDB lineage: Bacteria > Bacteroidota > Bacteroidia > Flavobacteriales_D > Crocinitomicaceae > Paracrocinitomix. The sequence continues at coordinate 218,181 of JACJYW010000009.1, read as the reverse complement.
TTTTTATATACAATCTAAGAACGGCAAAAGGCAATTACAGACTAGATGCCCAAACAGGTGAATTCCTGAATTGATAAAAAGAAAAAAGCCTCCTCAATTTGAGAAGGCTTTCTATATTTTAATTAGGATGATTATCCACCGAAGTCGTCAAAACGAACATTCTCTGGCGGAACACCCCAATCTTCACACATTTTCTCAACCGCTTTGTTCATCATAGGAGGTCCACAGAAATAGAACTCGATATCTTCAGGAGAGTCATGTTTAGACAAATACTGATCAATAACTGCCTGGTGAACGAATCCAATGAATCCGTCTCCAGCTTCATCATGGATATCTTTTTTCTCTACCCAATTGTCTTCAGGTAAAGCATCTGATAATACCATGTAGAATTTGAAGTTAGGGAAATCCTTTTCCAATTCTCTAAAGTAGTGGATATAGAATAACTCAGCTCTTGAACGTCCACCGTACCAGTAAGATACTTTTCTTCCTGTTTTCATTGTTTTAAACAACTCATACAAGTGAGAACGCATAGGCGCCATTCCAGCTCCTCCACCTACATAAAGCATTTCAGCATCAGATTCATTGATGAAGAATTCTCCATATGGTCCTGAGATAATTGCAGGATCACCAACTTTTAAGTTGAAGATATAAGAAGAAGCAATACCAGGATTTACATTCATCCAGGTTCCAGTTTTTCTGTCAAATGGTGGAGCCGCAACCCTAACATTCAACATGATCTTTCTTCCTTCTGCAGGGTAAGAAGCCATTGAATAGGCTCTCACCACTTCCTCATCATTTTTCATTACCAAATGACGCATAGCAAATGGACCTTCTGCCCAGTCTTTTTCAAATTTATCAGGTTGACCTGGGTGATCTTGTGGATGTGCAGTAATATCCATATCTGCGAATTTTACTTCACATGGTGGGATCTTGATCTGAATGTATCCACCAGCTTTATAATCCATGTCTTCTGGAATCTCAACAATGAACTCTTTAATATAAGTAGCTACGTTGAAGTTAGAAACCACTTTAGCTTCCCATTCCTTAATTCCCATCACTTCTTCTTCAACATGGATCTCCATGTCTTCTTTTACTTTCACCTGGCATCCTAATCTCCAGTTGTCAGCAATTTGTTTTCTTGAGAAGTGAGGCTCTTCAGTAGGAAGGATATTTCCTCCACCAGAAAGCACCTGACAAGTACATTGGATACAAGTACCTCCACCACCACATGCTGATGGTAAGAAAATACCGTTTGAACCAAGTGTACTTAATAATGTTCCACCACCATCTACTTCAAGAACGTGATCTCCGTTAATGGTGATCTTGATCTTTCCAGCAGGTGAAATTTTTGCTTTTACAAATAATAGTAGGCTTACTAAAAGAAGGATTACTACCGTAAAAACTATGATCGTTATAATTAATACTTTTCCCATTTCTGCTTTGTATTAGTGGTTTTCGTCATCCGTGTTGTCAGTATCATCAACAACAGCAGTTACCTGATCTTTATTATCTTCTTTCTCTTCACTTCCTCCAAGATTGATCCCTGAGAAGCTCATGAAAGCAATACCCATCAAACCAGTGATCACGAAAGTGATCCCTAATCCTCTCATTGGAGCAGGAACGTGTGAGTATTTGATCTTCTCACGGATAGCAGCAATAGCTACAATCGCCAAGAACCATCCAATACCTGAACCAATTCCGAAAGCTGTTGCTTCACCAATTGTTGAATATTGTCTTTCTTGCATGAAAAGGGCACCTCCTAAGATCGAACAGTTTACCGCGATCAATGGAAGGAAGATTCCCAATGCACCATAAAGTGCAGGAGCGAATTTCTCAACCAACATCTCAACCAACTGAACGATAGAAGCGATAACCGCAATGAACATGATGAATGACAAGAAGCTCAAGTCAATATCAGCATATTCAGCACCCATCCAGGATAGAGCACCTTCTTTCAATACATAATTTTCAAGTAACCAGTTTACTGGCACTGTAACTCCCAATACGAAAATTACAGCAGCACCTAGTCCAACGGCAGTTTTTACTGTCTTAGAAACCGCCAAATAAGAACACATACCTAAGAAATAGGCAAAGATCATGTTCTCAATAAAGACTCCTTTTATAAGTATATTAACGTAATCCATTTCCTATTCTATTTTAGTGATCTTCAATTAATGCTTTGTTTCTAGCTCTTTGTACCCAGATGATCAATCCAACTGCGAACAATGCGAAAGGTGCAAGGATGATCAAGTTGTTATCCATGTATCCTACACTGTACAAACCAGTTCCTTCGATTCTGTCTCCGAACAATTGAATTCCGAAGATCTTACCAGCACCGAAGATCTCTCTGATGATAGAAACCAATACTAACACGATACCATATCCCAAAGAGTTACCTATAGCATCTAAGAAAGATGGCCAAGGTTTGTTTGCCATTGCGAATGCTTCGAAACGACCCATGATGATACAGTTTGTAATGATCAATCCAACGAATACAGAAAGTTTCTCAGCCATATCTGGTAGATAAGCCTTTAAGATCTCGTTAACGATAATTACCAAAGAGGCAACAACCACTAACTGAACTATAATTCTGATTCTTGATGGAATAAGATTTCTGAGCAATGAGATCACAACGTTACCTGCAGCTAATACAGCTAATACAGATGCCGTCATTACTAAAGCTTGCTCTACTGATACAGTGATCGCCAAAGCTGAACAGATTCCCAATACCTGAATGGTAACCGGGTTATTGTCGTTCAATGGCTCACTCACCAACTTTTTGTTCTTCTTAGAGAACAAAGGTTCTTTTGGAGCTTTTACATTTTCACTCATAACGCTTAGTTCTTATTAAAATATTTTACATAAACCCCCAGGGTTCTATTCACCATTTCTTCTACACCTTTTGAAGTGATCGTTCCTCCGGTTATTCCGTCAACTTTTCCATTTACGCCTGCACCAGAACCGTCTTTTACACTTTTAATTTGAGATGTGATCTTTTCTCCTACATATTGTGAGTAGTAGAATTCTTGTTTGATCTCAGCACCCAAACCTGGTGTTTCTGTTTTGTGGTCAAATTTTGCTCCGTAGATACTTTCTTTATCTGCATTTACCGCAAAATAACCCCAAATTGGTCCCCAAAGTCCAGATCCAACCACTGGAATCACGTATTTGGTTTCACCATCAACTTCAGCTACGTAAAGAGGATAATCTCTGTCTTTCGGATCAAGAGTTTTATCTCTGAACTGAACTTTGATATCAATATCAAATGCAACTAATCCATCTTTAACATTACCATCTGAATCAAGAACAACACATTCATCAGATTTGATGTATTTGTCGTAGTCCTGTGTAGCGTTTTCTCTTGTGCTTTCAATGTTCAAAGCACCAAGAATATCCATTTTCTTTTTAACCTCGATATTCTTGTCCTGCATTGGTTTTAATCCCATGGATACAGCAGCCAATCCTGCTCCTACTATCACTACAAGAGCGATAGCAAACATAAAAGTGTATCCGTTACTATCTTTATTAATTGCCATGATTAAGCAGCTTTAGTTTTAAGTCTTTTAACTCTTCTCTTAATGTTCGCACCAACCACGTAGTGATCGATCAATGGCGCCATCACGTTAGCAAACAAAATGGCCATCATTACTCCTTCTGGATAAGCACCGTTGAATACACGAATTGTGATTGACAATGCACCTCCTAAGAAACCGTAAATGAATTTACCAGTATTTGTTTGCGAAGCCGTTACAGGGTCTGTGATCATAAACACAGCTCCAAATGCAAATCCACCAATAACCATGTGGTGTAATGGATCTAACATCATGTATTCATTCACTGCAAAAGCATTAGCTAAGAATCCTACGAACAATCCACCTGCAACGAAAGAGAACATGATTCTCCAGCTAGCGATTCCTGTATACAACAACAATGCAGCTCCCAGTAAAATAGCAAGTGTAGAAGTTTCACCTACAGAACCAGGAATCATTCCAAAGAAAGAATCCATGATTGACCAGTGTTCAGAGAATGCTTGAATAGAAGGGTAAGCCCAGTCAGCTTCAGCACCTGTAAAAGTGGCAAGTTCACCTAATTGAGTTGCTCCAGTTACGCCGTTAGCTTCTAACGTCTCTCTTGGAACATCAGCAATACCAGACATCCAAACTTTATCTCCTGACATCATTGTTGGATATCCAAAGAACAAGAATGCACGGGCAGTAAGTGCTACATTGACAATATTCATTCCTGTACCACCAAATACCTCTTTACCAAGCACTACAGCAAAGATAGTAGCAACAGCAACCATCCAAAGTGGAGTATCAGCAGGGATAACTAATGGAATCAACATACCTGTTACAAGGAAACCTTCCTGAATAGCATGTTGATTTTTAATACAGAATAAGAATTCAATACCAAGACCTACAGCATAAGAAACGATCACGATAGGCAATACCTTGATCAATCCGTAGATCACTTTGTCACCAAACATATCCATGTACTCAGTAGTTTCACCTGTAGCCACATAATGCCAGTGACCTGTGTTGTAAATACCGAATAATAAACATGGGATAAGTGCAGTTACCACCATGAACATTGTTCTTTTCAGATCAATACCATCTCTGATGTGTGCACCTTTGTTGGTAGTTTCTCCTGGCGTAAATAGGAAGGTGTAGAACCCGTCCCATACCGGATGGAATTTTGCCCATTTGCCATCATGCTTGGGCTCCATCTTACGCATCATTTTTTCAATCGACTTCAATTTTCTAAATTTTAGTTAGACGAAATATTTTTACATGCATTCTTTCTTGATCACATCTAATCCCTCACGCACTACTTCCTGGATGTCGATCTTAGAAGTACATACGAATTCGCAAAGGGCAAAATCTTCAGGGGCAACCTCATAAATACCAAGGTTTTCCATTAGATCAATATCATTATACATGATCGATTTTACCAATTGCATTGGGTAGATATCAAATGGGAATACTTTCTCCATTTCTCCTGTTACCACAAAAGCTCTGTGCTCTCCATTTAGGTTAGTATCTAACGCATATTTTTTGTTAGGCATCAACCATGAAAAGTAAGATCTGTTGATAGAGAATTTTCCAATTCCAGGACCCATCCAACCTTTGGTGATCATGAATTTTGGTTCATTCCCCTCAGGGATAACAGTTATTTGTGAGTGATAGAATCCAAGGTGTCCGTCAGCTGAGATCTTGTCTCCAGTCAATACGTTACCTGAGATAATTCTTACGTTGTCACCTTTGATATTGTCTTCAAGGATCTTCTCAATTGAAGTACCAATGGTAGCTTTAATATATTTTGGGTTCTTTACTTCAGAACCTGTCAATGCAATCACTTTAGAAGCATCATATCTTCCAGATGACATGATCCTACCGATAATTGCAACATCCTGAGCATTTACCGTCCAAACTACTTCACCTTTATTGATTGGATCAATGTGGTGAATTTGAGTTCCTACGTTACCAATTGGATGTTTTCCAGAAATTTTATTGATCTGAACACCTTTGGCGTTCTTCAACGCTTCGTCAGCTGCTGAATTCGTTTTTAACGTTAAATGAACTTTTCCTTCAGTTAATTTCGATAAAGCGTAAATTCCTCTCTGGAAAACTTCATCCTCTCCATGAAGCACGAAATCGTAATCAGGAGCTAAAGGTGATGAATCGAATCCAGAAATAAAGATGGCTTTTGGTGCATCTGAAGGATCTGCGATAACATCAAGTGGTCTCATTTTAATGAATGGCCACAAACCGTTTTTCAACATGTAAGCTTTTACATCATCTCCAGACATAGAAGCAGTATCCACTGCACCAAGATCTTCAAATGAATTCTCGGCATCCGGAGTGATAAGGATCTCAAGGATCCTTCTTTTTTCACCTCTAACAACATCAGCAATTTCTCCTGAAACTGGTGAGGCAAATTTTATTTGTTCATTGTATTTGTCTGCGAAAATCGTTGTTCCGGCTTTCACCTTATCACCGACTTTAACTAACATTTTCGGAACCAGTCCGTGGAAATCAGGTGGCTTGATAGCAAAAGAAGCACCGCGGTCTACAGTACCTTTAACTTTGTCTGCTTCTCCTATTAATTTGATATCTAAGCCTTTCCTTAATTTGATAGTCTTTGACATATCGATTCTGGAATTTAGATTAGTGGACAAATTTAATTATCTGCACCAAATTTCATTTCATTTTTCGACCAATGATACAGTTTAGAATGATTCTAAATAAGGATGGAATCTCCCAACAATTCTAGAAAAGCTTCGTTAAATCTTTTAAGCTTTGAATGACAGTGGTTTGCGGAGCCTTATGTTTACCATTCGGATCAAAGAATATGGTATGCATACCTACCTTTTGTGCTCCTTGAATATCCGCTTCATAATTGTCTCCAATCATTACTGCATCCGTCGGTCCTATTTTTGCCATTTCAAGAGCAGTTTCGAACACTTTTCGGTGCGGTTTGTTCACTCCCACATCTTCAGAACACAGTACAATGTCAAAATATTTATGAAGGTCAGAGCCCGATAATTTAACATGTTGAACCTCTTTGAACCCGTTAGTTATAATATGCAATGGATATTTTTCTTTCAGATAGGATAGGGTCTCATGAGCAAAAGGGAATAAGTGGGTTTTGTGCGGACCTCTTTTAACATATTCATCTCCGAGAGCTTTACCGACAACATCAGCATTGGGTACTTTAAAACGCTTCAACGTAGCTTCGAATCGGCCAAATCTAACAGTATGCTTGTCAATCTCACCATCACGGTATTTTTTCCAGAATTGAGCATTAACAGTTTGGTAAGTAGCCAAAAATCGCTCTTTATTATCGATTACTGCTTGAAGTTCAAATTCTTCAAATAATTCACCCAAAGTTTCTTTGGAGTTTTTTTCAAAATCCCAAATGGTGTGATCCAGATCAAAGAAAATATGTTTTACGCTTGTCATTGTGCTAGAAAGATCCACAAACACATTATTGCACTGTAACTAGCAGTGAAGATCAACATCAAAGGAAATGTCCTCTTTTTTGACCCGTAGAATTTGGCGCATATAATTGAACCAATAGGCACAGACAGGAAAAGTGGAGCAAGAAAAGTTACACCATAAATACCAATGTGATGTTTGATCCAAATGATGGTTCGATTCATGCGGGTGAATTTCCTTTTAGGAGTGAGTTCAATACCTTTTTCGTGAGCATCTTTTATGGCTTTAAGTCTTTTAGCTTTTGCTCGTTTCATCAATAATTCACTGGCAAAATAAAAGATGGACATAGAGAACCAGGCTCCAAGCGTAACAGAGGCAAAGATCTCTATCAATGAATAGGCTGAATCTGAATGTACGGCTGATAAATAAACCGTCCAATGCGCAAAGAGGAACTTAAATGTTCCCAAACCAAACCCTAACGACCACAATCCCCAATGCATACTATAATTTTACTCCAAAAGCCAAGTCTCCGGCATCACCTAAACCTGGAACTATATAAGATTTATCATTCAATTCTTCGTCTATGTCAGCAATCCAAATTTCGGCTTTGCCATTCAATTCTTTAGATACTTTTTCAACCGCCTGTCTACTTGCAATAGCGGACAGCACATGAATTTGTTTCGGATTTCCATTTCTTTCCATGGCCTTAAGTGCCAATAAAAGAGAGGTTCCAGTTGCCAACATAGGGTCAACGATTACCAAAGTTTTCCCGTTTAAATCAGGCGAAGCAAGGTATTCAACATGTACTTTGATCTCCTCACCGGCGTGACCTTCTTCACGATAAGCAGAAATGAACGCATTCTCAGCTTTATCAAAATAATTCAATACGCCCTGATGCATGGTCAAACCCGCTCTCAGAATAGAAGCCACCACTATTTGTTCATTGATCTGAGGTACATTTTTAGAACCAAGAGGAGTAGAAACTACATGGTTCGAGAAGTGCATAGTTTTACTCATTTCGTAAGCCATGATCTCAGAAATGCGTTCCATGTTCTTTCGAAAACGCATGGTGTCTTTTTGTACTTCAACATCACGTATTTCAGCAATGAATTGGTTCAAAATAGAATTATGTTGACTTAGTTCATGGACCATATTATGAGTATAAACCTCCGTTCAAATTTAATGTTTGTCCCGTCAAATAAGCTGCTTTATCTGAAATGATATATTCCATTAATGAAGCCAATTGCAATGGATCTCCCAACTCATTCAAGGGTATTTCTTCTAATAATTTATCCCTCATTTCATCCGGAACATCATTGATCATTCCGGTGTTAAAATAACCGAGGGCTATTGAATTAACAGTAATTGATTTGTTCGCTAATTCTTTAGAAAGCGTTTTCGTCAGTCCAATCAAACCAGCCTTTGATGCCCCGTAAGCAGCCGCTCCAATTGATCCGGTTTGTGCAACAATAGAAGACATGAAGATCACTCTTCCAAAATTATTCTCACGCATATGCGGTAGTACATATTTGGTCACCCAAAAAGGTCCGCTCAAATTAATGGCAATAGTGTCATCCCAATTTTCAGAGGTCACCTTCCAACTGATCTCGCTTTTCGATATTCCTGCATTATGAATAACAATATCAACTCCACCAAGATCAGTATTGATCTGATCGATCATTTTCATGATCTCTCCTTCGTTTCTAAGGTCGGCTTTATATGTTTTAGCCCCTGACGGAATAAATTCAGGTGGATGATCATAATAATGTAGCGCAAGATCAAACTCTTTATCTCCAAAGAATTTGGTGATCTCAGTTCCTAAACCTCCTGAACTACCACAGATCAATATTGTCTTCATCCTTTTAATTTCTTTAGCAATTTGAACCAAAGCGGCAAATTTTCAATGCTGTAATTATAGTAGCTTCTATCAGAGGCACCAAACTTTTTGTAAAAATTCGCAACGTTTTCTACATCCGAACCTCCAAAGTCGAAGGTTTGATAACCACTTTGTTTGTATTTCTGAATAGCCACATCCATTAAGCCAAACATGGCGCCGCCTTTTTTTCCCTCATCAGTAGATGCTCCTTTTAAATAGGTAACTCTTTTCTTATCCAACAAAAAATAACCTGCCGCAATTAAGATCCCATTATCATAAACCTCAATCAATTCACCCTGGCCATTTTTTAAACCGGCTGACATCAGGTTTTCCAGTTTATTAAGGTCATCTTCACTGATTGAATCGATCTTGGTCCAGGCCGTCCCTTTAAACAGATCAATCAATCTTTTGGGATGAGTTCCATTTTCGTACAAATAAACCTGTGCCTTTTTTATCAGACGATTTGCGTTGGTACTATATTTTATATTTTCAAGATCTAAGTACTGATGCGTTCTTTCAGTAGCATTATTAGCAATCTGATCAGATGAATTTCTGAATACAATTGATTTAAAGTTGGACTTTAGTTCTGTCAGAACGTCCGACCATTGAAATCCTTTACCAAAAATATCCAATTCACGGGTGAATGGAGGTTGAATGACTTGTTTTACACCTAATTTATTGGTGTAAGGTATAGGTACAATTGTGTTGTAATCATCTTCCACCAAAGCACCCCAATGATCACAAACTGCGTCTAAATACCAGCTATAACAGAAAACATTCTCAATATCGGATTGAAGGACTTTTGCGTCCCATTTTTGTTTATCGATCTGCTCAGAGCTTAGAAATTTCATCTTATAGTTCCAGGTCAGCAAACGTTAAAAACTGATGTTTATTCTTGTGACGAACTATGAAATGTTCCAGCTTTTTTAAAGCGAATTTGGTTGTAGCTTTAGGATGTCCTAAAACCACCATTTCATTATATCCCTTTTCCTCATTGTTTTTTAGAACCTTATGGAGTTTGGTTACGAAGAAGCCATCCACAGATGCACTAAGATTTTTTCCTTGTGTCAGCATTGAACTTCGCAATCCCGGTGAAGGCATAGGATAACCGTCTCCCATTGGTTTATGTTGTTCTGGTTTTAATCTTCCTAAAGCGAATAATCTCCAAAAGAAAAGAGGGGAGTAGTAATAATTGGAAATTGGATATTCCCAGAATGATCCTTCTTTTTCTTCTTGAATCAAATCATTTGTGAACTTCCACTTTCCTTTGTCCGGACATCCTCTGAAATCGTAGTAATAATTTCCTTCTGTGAATTTTCCATTTGGAAAAACGGTTGAATCCAATTGGATATCGGCTTTATAAAATGCTGATCTAACTCTGTCAAATGGTTGTAAACACCAACCGCCGGCTCGGTAAGCAAACACTTTTTTACCTGTATGCTGAAACAGAATATCTCTGTACTCTATTACAATTCTATCTATCTCCTCATCAGAAAAATCATCCAGTTTGTAACGATCCGTTTTCATGACCCAATCGCTTCCATCATGAATACAATCTTCCCAATGAGGGTGGATATGAAGCTGACAATCGTGACCTTCATTCACAAGATCTTTGATCTGTTGACTGATCAATTGATATTCTTGCGAAACCTTTGGATATTGATCTTTAAAGGCAACTAATTGTTTCAGATAGCCCACATCAATAAAGAACACTATTTTGATGCCGGTTCTTTTGGCGATATCACGAATTAAATTAGTAGGATCTATGATGCACTTTTCAACTGTTCCGGTGGGTTTACCGAAGAACAATTCGTAATCATAGGTCAGGAATATCTGCATTATTGAGGGTTTTCTTCAAGTTCTTTCGCGAACTTCTCAGCTAACTCTTCAATGCTTAATCCGATATTTTCAATTCTTGACTGAGCGTCATCTATCATTTCAGATTCAGGGTATTTAGCCATAAAATCCTGATATGCCTGCTTAGCCCTTGTAGTATCTCTAAGGTTCAGGTCAATGTGGCTTGCTTTGACAAACATCACATCTTCCATTCTTTTATACTCAGGATATTCTTTTATAATTCTATCAAGGATCTTTACACTTTTCTCGTATTGCGCTAACGTATAGGCAAAGTCAGATGCTTTTAGCAAATAATCTGGTGCCTCTGGATCTTCCGGAAATGCTCCGGTAAAATCCTGAAATCTGGTGGTTGCAGCTTTCAGCAAGGAATCTTGAGGGCCATTGCCAGAAAGAATTCTGCTTTCCAGGTCTTCACATTCACCTTTTAACTGGTCATAATTAATTTCAATAGTTCCATCATCCGGTGTATCATTATACTCTACTTCCTCACCACCACAAGATGCCATGAACGCGGTCAAACCTAAAATATAGATCAGTTTTTTCATTATCGTTTTCCTTTTTTCTGATTAGGGAATTTCATTCTGTATTTCACTTCAACATCACCTTTAGCAATATTGGTCAATTTCTTTTTGAGTAACCTTTTCTTTAACGGGCTCAAATGATCCGTGAAAAGAACACCTTCAATGTGATCATATTCATGTTGTATGATTCGAGCGGCATAACCATCATACTCTTCTTCATGATATTGCCATTTTTCATCATAATAAGAGATCTTGATCTTAGGTTTTCTAAGAACTTCTTCTCGAATATGAGGAATACTCAAACATCCTTCAGCAAAGGCCCATTCTTCACCATCTTCTTCTTCAATTATTGGATTGATGAAAACTTTCTTAAATCCTTCTAATCCATCAGCCATAGGATCTGGTTCTTCACCTTCTTCTACTTCAGCAAAAGGAGAGGCGTCTACTACAAATAAGCGAATAGATCGATCAATTTGAGGAGCAGCTAATCCAACACCATTGGCTTCATACATGGTATCAAACATGCTTTCGATCAACAGTTCCAGATCTTCAAAATTCTCATCAATTTCTTCACCTTCTTTTTTCAGAATAGGTGATCCATATGCCACTATGGGTAAAATCATGCGTAAATGTTTTATGCAAAATTAAGCAATCCTAACGGATTTTGACAGATCACAGATCGCTTCGCTTACAGAGCACAGACAGTCATTTATTAAAATGTAGTCTTTGCTCTGTGTTCTGTGATCCATTTACTATTCAATGTACGGATATCGAATTCCCGCTAAAAACAAACCTCTTGCAGGTACAGATTGTCCAGCTTCAGAGCGATTTTTTGAATCAAGGATAGCTTGAAATTCCTCTAACGATAATTTGCCTTCACCAACTCCTATCATTGTTCCAACAATGGCACGAACCATGTTCCTTAAAAAGCGATTGGCGGTAATGGTAAAAATGTACCCTTTTTCAGATCGGATCCAGGCAGCATGCATGATGTTGCAATCAAAGTTCTCTACATCTGTATGTACCTTGCTGAAACATTCAAAATCTTTGTGATCCATCAATAATAAACAAGCACGATTCATTGAATCCATGTCTAGTTCTTGCGGACGGTACCATGAAGTTTCATAAATAAATGGTGCTTTATCCCGGTGGATAAAATAATGGTATGTACGGCTGATAGCGTCAAAACGTGCATGTGCTTCATCATGAATTGGAATTACTGCTTGAATTGCAATATCCTGGGGCAGCATGTTATTTAGCTTGAATTTCAACTGTGCAGGATCCATTTCAAAGGTTTGATCAAAATGTGCAAAATATTCGGATGCATGAACACCAGTGTCTGTTCTACCACATCCGGTAATTTTGACCTCTTTCCCGCTATTCAACCTTGTCAGTTCCTGCTCAATTGTTTCCTGTACGGAGGCTTGTTCGGGTTGAATTTGCCAACCGAAAAATTTTGTTCCTTTGTATGAGAGCTGCAGGAAAACGCGCATAGAACAAAGCTAAAAAACTAATCCATTAGATGGTAAAAGTTGGTTTATTATCAGATACTCATGGTGACCTTGATCCAAAGATCTTTGAATATTTCAAAGATGTGGACGAAATATGGCATGCCGGGGATGTTGGGGATATTGCAGTGGTTGATGCACTGGAGAAATTTAAGCCAGTTAGGGGTGTGTATGGTAATATTGATGGACATGAAGTACGGGCAGCATGGCCAAAGAAGCAGGAATTCATGTGTGAAAAAATGAAAGTACTGATCACTCATATTGCCGGGAGGCCTTATAAGTATGATAAGAATGCCTATGAAGAGATCAAAATGTCAAAACCCAACATTTTCGTTTGTGGACATTCTCATATTTTATTGGTTCAGTTTGATAAGAACATCAATGCCCTTTGGTTAAATCCGGGGGCTTGTGGATTAAAAGGATTTCATAAGACTAAGACCTTATTGAGATTTGAGGTTCATGGTTCAGAGCTAAAAAACATGGAAGCTATTGAGATTGGACCCAGAGTAAAACCTTCACCGTTATTGCCGGATGAATTATTTGGATAATAATTCCAAACAATTCTGCGTTATTGGATTTATGAAAAAGGCTATGATAATTTTAATCATTCTTATATCTCTGGTTTCCTGTAAAAAGGAATTGAATGGAGCGTTGGAAATGAAATTGGGTGAAACCTTGTCGAATGACGATATTAGTTTGAAAGTATCTGCTATTTCTGATAGTAGATGTCCTACAGATGTTGATTGTTTCGCGGCAGGATGGTATGAAATTACATTTAATGCTACAAAACAGGATTCTGTTGTTAATTTTGTGTTGGGGAGTGATAATGGACTAAGTTTAGATTCAATAGTTTTCAATTATAAAATTGAAGTAACGGATTTGACGCCTTATCCAACTGGTAATGATGATTCGAAAGATCAAAGAGTTCATCTGAAAGTGAGCAAACAATAAATGAAAAAAATAGTCTTCCTTCTTCTACTGGTTTATGGGCATTCGTATGCACAGCAGGGAGGATTACATACTTTTCAATTCCTGGATCTCGATTTTAATACCCGATCTATGTCTATGGCAGGGGATTTTATTACTGCGAATGACGGTGATATTGATCTATCTGTTTCTAACCCATCTGTTATTAATGAACAAATGCATAATCATTTGTCATTGAATCATTTTTTCTATCCTTCAGGGATCAACTATGGACAAATTGCTTACGGTAGAAGTTTTGATAAGGTGGGAACATTTGTTGGCCATTTAAGATATGTTAATTATGGTCGATTTACCAGAACAGATGCAACAGGTGTTGAACAGGGGAATTTTACTGCTGGAGATTATGCACTGGGTGTTGGATATGGATATCAGTTAAATAAGCTCTTTTCAATTGGAGCCAATTTCAATATGATCTTCTCACATCTTGAAACCTACACATCATTAGGAGTGGGTGTGGATATTGCGGCAAATTTTAAACACGATCCAAGTAACATAACCGCTTCTATAGTGGCTAGAAATGTTGGCTGGCAAATGAAGGGATATACCTCTAAAAACCATGAGCCATTGCCAATTGAGGTTTTGGCCGGAATTTCATATAAATTTCATCACGCGCCTTTTAGATTGAGTTTAGTAGGAACCGATCTAACAAATTGGGACCTAACATACAGTGATCCTAGCTGGCAACCAACCATTGATCAATTAACGGGAGATACCATTCCTGTTCCTGAATCTTCGTGGATCGCTAAATTTGGGTATCACATGAATGTTGGATTGGAGATCGTGCCCAAAAGTGAGCGATTCTTTGTCAGATCAGGATTTAATTTTCAGAGAAGAGATGCATTGGGAGTTTCCACCAGAAAAGGTATTGGTGGCTTTTCATTTGGATTTGGTATGCGACTGAAGAAATTCTCGTTCAATTATGGAATTTCATTCTATTCAGCTGCCGGAATTGTTAACTCGTTCAGTTTTACTAGTAATCTGGATGAATGGCGTAGAACAAAAAAATCCAGGAATCAACCTGATCAGCCAGAGCCTTAATGTAACATTCCTGACTTCAAGACGGTATAAAAGGGTATAATCCTTGATAGTTGATCCTTCATGAAGACCTTACTTTTATTCTTTCTTCTAGGTTTGACCTTTACGGTTAGCGCCCAACGACACAGTTTAGAAGGAGTTTGGCAAGGGATTATTATGTCTGATCTTGAGCAACCAAAAGATGGTAAAGCATTCTGGATGGAATTCAATATGTCTGCTGATGGAAAAATTGAAGGTTCAAGCAGAGAAGAAAAGCCTTATACAGAAATGTACGCGTACAAAAGGATGGGAGGGAAGGTGATCAACGATTCGATCATTCAATTTGAAGACGTTAATATTCGAAAGGAGATCAATTCCAGTCACTTGATCTGGTGCTTAAATAAGGGTGAACTCACTTATAATTCACAAACAGGTTATTTAGAAGGAAAATTTAGGTCTACCGATTGTAAAAGACAAAGTGGTAAGATCATCTTATTTCGTTCTAAATATGAAATAAGCCGAACTGATACAAACAATTTATATCATTCATGGTTTGACAATTTTGTTGGAGACCTAAAAAGAGGTTGGCCGGCTTATTATGTACGGGATGCAGAAATGCGAAATTTTGAAATGAAACCTGTGCTATTTGATCATGATAAGGATTCCATAAAGCCTGAGTTTCATGCTTATCTGGATCAAATGGTGAAGATCGTGCTATCGCATTCAGACTTGAGGATCAAGATCATAGGACATACGGATTCAAATGGTACTGATGATTATAATATCGATCTATCTCAAAGGCGGGCAAACAACGTGAAGCAATACCTTATAAGCAAAGGTCTTAAGCCTGATAGAGTAGTCATTGAATATAGAGGAGAAAGAGATCCATTCACTTCAAACGAAACGGTTTTTGGAAAAAGCTTGAATAGAAGAGTGGATTTTGAATTTATCTAATTATCGGCAGAAAAAATTACCTTTTCCAGGGTCAATGCCTTTCGTTCCGTTTCTTGCCATTCCTTTTCCTGATCTGATCCGGATATGATGCCGCCTCCAAGGTAAAGAGCTACGCTATCATTGAAGATCTGCATACAACGAAGGTTGACAAAGGCCTGTTTTTTATCCTGTTCAAATACACCTATGAATCCAGTGTAAAAGCTTCTGTTGTGTGCTTCTGTTTCCTGAATGAAATTCATGCTCAATTCTGTAGGAATACCACAGGTTGCAGGCGTAGGATGCAGTTGGTCAAGCACTTTTTTCCAGTTGTGTTCTGACAAGTCTGCTTTCAAGTTGGTTTTTAAGTGGTTGACAGGTCCGGCAGATATTGTATTTGGCCCATCTGACACTATTTGCTGAGCATCTGCATTGCGAAGTTTGTCTTTAATGTATTCTGTTACGTAAAGTTGTTCTTGTAATTCTTTATTGGTCCAGCTTTCTTCATCTAATTTAGTGCCGGCGAGTGATACTGTTTTTACAATTCCTTTCTCTAATGAACACAACAATTCTGGTGTTGCGCCCATCCAACATCCGGTTTCCTCAGAGGATAATAGATAGTTGAAAGTGCTGCTATACTTTTTGTTCAATAGATCAAAGGTTTTTAACGGATCAATTAATTTTTGAATGACTTTGACCTTCGAAAGCACGATCTTTTCAAATCTACCGGAATGAATTGCATTGATGACCTCATTATAAGAATGTATATAAGTTTCTTTACTTGTATTTGCAGCATCTAAAGTGGGTAGATGAATTTTAAATTCATTAGGAGAAATAGATACAATTTTCTGAATTTGATAGATCTTACTTCGGTCAAACGAACAGATGACAATTCCTTCTTCGTTAATATCTTCAATAGATTGAAGTTGATTGATCTGACCTTTGAAATAATGAACAGTGTTTTGCTCAGGCAATCGATATGCAAAGCAAGCTTCAGACATTAGTTGAGCGGATTAACCATTACTGTTAGTCTTCCAGTGCACACCATTTTATTTTCTTCATTCAAAATATCGACCTGCCAAACATGTGTTTTTTTACCGGCATGAACAATTTTGGCTTTACCAGTTACCACTCCTTGTTTTACACCTCGAATGTGATTGGCATTGATCTCAATTCCGACTATACTATGGGTTTTAATATCAACGATCAAAGATGATCCAATTGAACCAAGGGATTCGATCAATACAGCAGATGCTCCTCCGTGCAGAAGTCCCATAGGTTGGTGGGTTCTGTGGTCAACAGGCATTGTAGCAATGATGAAGTCTTCACCCAATTCTGTAACAACTATTCCCAGGTGCTCAAGCATGGTATTTTTGCTCAATTGATTTACTATGTCCAGGGGTATGTTTTTGTTGATCATTATTTAGGGGCTTTGACGTATAAGAAAACAGCAATAAATCCAAAGATAATATTTGGCAACCAAACCGCTATTATTGGAGCAAATCCTACCTTAATGGCAGCTACTGTGGTCATTTGCATGCTAAAAATGTAGAGTACTGCAATACTCAATCCAATGGCAATGTTAATTCCCAGTCCACCACGTGATTTTTTAGAAGAAACAGAAACACCAATAAGGGTTAAGATGAAAATTGCAAATGGGGACGCCCAACGTTTATACTTTTCAATGAGGTAGATCGGAACCTTGTCTGAACCCTTTTTTCTTTCTTTCTCAATAAATTCATCTAATTCACTATTGTTCATAGATTCGATCACATTGGTTTTAAAAACCAAGGCACCCATACTGAAGTCAAGGATAGTGTCGACATTGGTTCTAAACGTTAAAGTGTCATGAAATGTGCCAAATTTCCTTAATTCGTAGTGGTCAAAATGCCAGTTATTCGTTAAACTATCTCCTCTGGCGCTTCCAGATTCCAACACATAATCTAATGTATCACCATTCCATTTTTCTAATCGAAAATTTTGGATTACATCCAGCAAGGCATTATATCCTCTGAAGTAAAGGATTTGGTCATCCGTTACTTGTGCACGCAAGTTAGTTCTCCCGGTAAAATCTCTGTAATAAAGTGTTTCGAATTCAAGTCTTGATTCGTTTGATTTAGGAAGAACATAGTTGGTCATTAAAATGGTTACTACCACCAAAATACTTGAAGCTATAAAATATGGTCGCAACATTCTGTTAAAGCTCACTCCCGAACTAAGAATTGGAATGATCTCGGAGTTCCCCGCCATTTTGGAAGTAAACCATATGACGGATATAAAATTGATCAGGTAAATGAACTGAAATCCATAGAATATAAAGAAGTTGGCATAATATGTAAATACAATTTCACTCCATGGTGCTCCGGCTTTTAAGAAATCGTTGATCTTCTCTGAAAGGTCAAATACCATACTTATTGACATCAACAGAACCATGATGAAAATGAAAGTTCCAAGGAACTTCTTAATAATATATCTATCCAGTTTGGTGAGGATCACTTTTAAAGTTTACGTCCTAATTTAGGAATAAGTGCATCTTTCCATGCTCTAAACGTGCCTTTTTCAATTTGATTGCGTGCTTCAGTAACCAACCACAGATAGAAGGCTAAATTATGGATGCTGGCAATTTGAAGCGCAAGTGTTTCCTTAGCATTGAATAAATGTCTAACATATGCTTTGGAATAAAAGGAATCAACATATGAAGTGCCGTTTGGATCAAGGGGTGAAAAATCATCCTTCCATTTTGCGTTTTTGATGTTGAGGATTCCTTCACTGGTAAAAAGCATACCGTGTCTGGCATTTCTGGTTGGCATGACACAGTCAAACATATCAATACCAAGAGCAATGCACTCAAGTATGTTCACAGGAGTGCCAACGCCCATTAAATAACGTGGTTTATCTTTTGGTAAGATATCTGCAACCAGTTCTGTCATTGCGTAAAGGTCTTCATCTGGTTCACCAACTGACAAACCTCCAATAGCATTACCATCAGCACCATAAGATGCAATCGTCTCCGCACTTTCTATTCTTAGATCTTTGTATACACTTCCCTGAACAATAGGGAAAAGTGTTTGCTGATACCCATATTTTCCTTCGGTTTCATTCATGCGATCAACACATCTTTTAAGCCAACGGTGGGTCATGTGCATTGAATTTTTAGCATAATTATATTCACAAGGAAATGGCGTGCATTCATCAAAGGCCATTATAATATCTGCTCCAATGCTGCGTTGGATATCAATCGCTATTTCAGGAGAAAAAAAGTGTCTACTGCCATCAATATGCGAATGGAAATTCACCCCTTCTTCCTCTATTTTACGAGTATTAGATAAGGAGTAAACCTGATAACCTCCACTGTCAGTAAGAATTGGCTTGGTCCATCCATTGAATTTATGTAATCCTCCGGCTTTTTCGATCACATCCAAACCAGGTCTTAAGTATAAATGATATGTATTACCCAAAATGATCTGAGCTTTAATATCATCATCTAATTCTCTTTGATGAACTGCTTTAACTGTTCCTGCAGTTCCAACAGGCATGAAAATAGGGGTTTTGATCTCCCCGTGATCCGTTTTAATTGTGCCAGTTCGAGCTTTAGAATGTGGGTCTTGATGTTCTAGAATAAAATCCATTTTGTTGATAAAATTCGCAGGGTCAAATATACGGCTTCTAAATACTTCTGTACTTTGACATTTGATTAATGAAATTTTTGCCCGAAATAACGTTTGACTTTACTGGAATCGTATTCCTGTTCTTCTGTTTAATGGTGTTTGTTCAGATCATGTATCTGTTCATATTCCGTTTGCGTCTTTTATTGCACAGAAAGGAAAGTGTTATGAGTATCAGTGAGGGGGTAAGTATCATCATTTGTGCACGAAATGAAGAAAATAATCTGGTCAAGAATCTAGAGAAGATCCTAAAACAAGATTATCCAAAATTTGAGGTTATTGTGGTGCTTGACCAAACGGCAGATGATTCGGTTCATATTATCAGAGACTTTCAAAAGACCTATCCACATTTGAGATACATTGAGCTGGAAAGGAATCAACACCGAAAATTTGGAAAGAAGATTCCTTTAACAGTAGGAATCAAAGGCGCAACTTATGAAAAGTTGCTGTTTATTGATGCGGATTGTCATCCGGCCACTGATCAATGGATCAGGTATATGTTGTCAAATTATAGTGAAGGGAAGAGAATCGTGGTGGGATATGGTCCCTATACCCGAATTAAAGGTTTGCTCAATAAGCTGATACGCTTTGATACAGCTATGATAGCGTTGAATTATTTGGGATTTGCCAAAAACCGTAGGCCATACATGGGTGTTGGACGTAACATGAGTTATGAAAAGGATCTTTGGTTTGAAGTAGATGGATTCAAAAGTCATTATCATATTCAGTCTGGTGATGATGACCTTTTCATGCAAGATGCGGCAAATAGAAAAAACGTTGCAATTGAAATTCACCCTGATTCATGGGTTTATTCACATCCTAAAACCAGCTGGAAAGAGTGGGTGAATCAGAAACAAAGACATTTCACCACGGCATCTAAATATCGACTTATTAACAAAGTCTTTTTAGGAATATTCCCACTCTCCATGATTTTGATGCTTGCAAGTTTCTTTATTTTACTTTTTAGTTTTGAGTGGTGGTTATTTGTGCTTACGTTGCTCCTGTTTAGGTGCATTATGTATTGGATCATAGATGGTTTTACGTTGAAAAAATTAGGTCAAAAAGATCTTATCATCTTGTATCCAATACTGGAGTTAGTGCATTTTATCATTATTCCATTTATGTATTATTCATCAGACAGAGAAGCCGATAAATGGTAACAGGAGATAATTTATCAGATAAAGGGAAAAGAGACCTAACCTTGGTTGAAAAAGCACTTAACGGTGACCAGTTGGCTTATGCAGAATTGATGGAGATGTATCGTGAATCGATCTATTTCATGATGTTGAAGATGGTACGAACTGAGGATGACGCAGAAGATCTGACCATTGAAGCCTTCGGTAAAGCATTTAATCGTTTACATCAATATTCCCCTTCATTTGCATTTTCAACCTGGCTATTTAAGATCGCTTCGAATAATGCAATAGACCATATCCGTAAAAAGAGAGTGAAATTAACTTCAATGGATTCAGCCTACACTAATGATGATGGTGATACCATTGGAATTGACGTGAGAGATGACGATAAGAATCCAGCAGAAGAAACCATGCATACTGAAAAAGTAGAAGTGATGCGTGAGGTTGTAAAAAGATTGAAGCCGCGTTACCGTGATCTGATCGAAAAGAGATA
The DNA here is from genome assembly GCA_020635955.1 of Crocinitomicaceae bacterium. Classification (GTDB taxonomy): domain Bacteria; phylum Bacteroidota; class Bacteroidia; order Flavobacteriales_D; family Crocinitomicaceae; genus Paracrocinitomix. The sequence goes on along the minus strand of JACJYW010000009.1, from coordinate 197,256 downwards.
TTTCCTTGAATTGTCATATGAAGAAATTGCAGAAGAAATGGACCTTCCTTTAGGAACCGTTAAAGCACAATTGTTTAGAGCAAGAGCCTTTCTGGCGGATATGATGAAGAACACCAAGGATGCTATTTAGTTAAAATTCCAATTTTCAAATTCCAAAAATCAAGTTCAGGAGCCAATTTATATTTGGTGCTTGTGATTTGAAATTTGATATTTGCACTATGATCACAGTTGACATCATTTACAAATACTTTCCTAATCTTTCAGAAGAGCAAAAACAACAATTTGAAATGTTGTATGATGTTTATAAAGAATGGAACGATCAGATCAATGTGGTTAGTAGAAAGGATTTTGATCAGTTTTATGAGCGTCATGTTTTGCATTCATTGGGCATAGCTGAGGTCATTAACTTTCAACCAGGTACAGAGATATTGGATGTTGGAACAGGCGGAGGGTTTCCCGGAATTCCTTTAGCAATAATGTTCCCGGAATCTAATTTCTTTTTAGTGGATTCAATTGGTAAAAAGATCAAGGTGGTGAAGGGCGTGATTGAAGCATTGGGTCTTGAAAATGCCTATGCTGGTCAAAAAAGAGCTGAAGAAGTGCACCAGGAATTCGATTTTGTGGTTTCAAGAGCCGTAACACAAATGTCTGCTTTTATTCCCTGGGTTAAAGATAAATTCAAGCAAAAAGGTATCAATGGGTATCCCAACGGAATCCTTTATTTAAAGGGAGGAGATCTGAAAGAGGAATTGAAGGGGATCAATCGATATATGGAAGTGATCGAACTGTCAGACTACTTTAAAGAACCTTTCTTCGAAACCAAAAAAGTAGTTTACATCAGGATGGCCAAGTAAACTAATCGTTGTGGATGGTTTTATTTCTCGGTTGATATTTCAAGAAAAAGTAGAAGGCACCAATACATAGGAATAGAACTCCCATTCCAATGGTTTCAATGGCTTCATGATGTTCATAATCATAGACGATCATTTTACGAGCAATGGCTAATGCTGCAATGAGGATAACATCCTCCAGTAGTTTTTTAATACTATGTGATTTAATAACGTTGATCACAGAAATTAGAAACTCCAAACTGATGAGTAGCGTCATGATCTTTCCAAATATTTCCTGATAATCTGTAAACAGGATGTCGTCTGGATTGTCAATATCATTGATGATGAGTTCTGATACATCAACGATCACTCGCAATAAGGCAATTAATATGATGATCCCTATGATAAAGGAAAGTGAGATAACAATGAATCGCTCAAAATTGTGAAAAAGTTTGAGTGAGATCTTATCAAATTTTGACTGTTGTTTCATGAATTCCTTTCGTTTTTTAATCTGTCTTAATTCCTTCAAAGAACCTGAAAATTATCCATATTTCAATCCGTTGTCTTTTGATGTACTAAAAAATGGTGTTTTTTACTATTTGATAACCTTTTAGGAATCAATAATAGATAAATAAACTTTAGTTTTGCTTAGTAGATAAAAAATTTACGTAAAATCAACTGAATTTCAAAAAAAATCAATTTTGGATTTGAGGATGTGGTAAATTTGCGTGGATTTATAACATTGACGTACACGAAAAATGCAAACAAGGTACATTGATCTTATTCACCAGACATTTGATTTTCCGCAAAGGGAATTTCAATTAAAAGGAGACCATTTGATGTTTCACGGTCTGGACATGATGAGTTTAATTGAAGAATATGGCGTTCCTTTTAAGTTCACCTACATTCCTCAAATATCTAACAATATCAAGCGAGCCAAAAGATGGTTCGAAAAGTCTATTAAGAAAAACGACTATAAGGGTTCTTACACCTATTGTTATTGTACAAAGTCATCCCATTTTTCATATGTAATGGAAGAAGCCATGAAAAATGGCGTTCATGTTGAAACTTCCTCATCATTTGATATCGATATCATTTTCAGAATGATCGAAAAGGGATGGGTGACTAAAGATCATACGATACTTTGCAACGGTTATAAAGATGAACGTTATCTGGATAGGATAGCAGAGTTGATCAATATGGGTTATTCCAATACTATTCCCATCATTGATAATGAAGATGAGCTGGCTAAGATCCTGGAAAGGACCAACAAGAAAGTTAGTATTGGAATCAGAATAGCATCTGAAGAGGAACCTAAATTCCCGTTCTATACTAGTAGATTAGGTATTGGATATCGTGATATTGTTCATTTCTTCGAAAATAATGTAAAGGGGAATTCAAAGGTGGAGTTGAAATTGCTCCACTTTTTTATTAATACAGGGATTTCAGATACTGCATACTATTGGAACGAATTAACCAAATGTATGAATGTATACTGCAACTTAAGAGCAGTGTGTAAAACGTTGGATAGTTTGGATATAGGAGGAGGTTTCCCAATTAAAAACTCCCTGGCATTTGAATTTGATTACGCTTATATTGTTGATGAGATCGTAGCTCAGATTCAATTAGCCTGTAATGAGAAAAAAGTGCCTCATCCGGATATTTATACAGAGTTCGGATCATTTACCGTAGGTGAATCAGGTGGGGTAGTTTACGAAGTATTAGCACAGAAAAGGCAAAATGACAGGGAAAAATGGAATATGATCAATTCATCTTTCATTACAACATTACCTGATTCATGGGCAATCAATAAACGTTTCATAATGCTACCTATCAACAGGTGGAATGATACTTATGAACGTGTACTACTCGGAGGTTTGACTTGTGATAGTGATGATTATTACGACTCTGAACAGCACGTTAACGCTATTTATTTACCAATCTTTAATCCAAACAAACCTCTGTACATAGGTTTCTTCAATACAGGAGCTTATCAGGAGAGTATTGGTGGATATGGTGGAATTCATCACTGTTTGATCCCTCAGCCAAAGCATCTGATCATTGATGCAAATCATAAAGTAACAGTGTTTAGTGAGCAACAGCAACCTGAACAAATGTTATCGCTTTTAGGATATTAATATGAAAAGAAATTACGCTGGTATACCAGATGAATTTGCTGAATACGGATCAGCAAAGGTAGTGTTGATCCCTGTTCCTTACGACGGAACTTCAACCTGGCAAAAAGGTGCTGATAAAGGACCAGAAGCTTTTTTAGAAGCTTCTGAAAACATGGAGTTGTACGATATTGAGACAGATAAATGTACTTATGAGATCGGTATCCATCTAAATGATGCGGTAACTGAAAATAGTTCTCCTGAAGCCATGACCGAAGCGGTTTATCAGGCGGTTAAGAAAGAGATCGAAGCAAAGAAATTTGTGACCATGTTTGGAGGTGAGCATTCAGTTTCAATTGGAGCAATTCGTGCTCACTATCAGGCCTATGATAATTTAACAGTGCTTCAAATTGATGCTCATGCTGATCTTAGACCTGAATATCACGGTTCTACATGCAATCATGCCTGCGCAGTGTATGAAGCAAGCGTTAAAACCAATTTGATCCAGGTTGGAATTCGTTCAATGGATGATACTGAATTGGAGCATATGGATAAGAGCAAAACTTATTTTGGTCATCAAATCCATGATAATGAGGCATGGATGGATAAGTCGATTGGTCAAATGACGGATAATGTCTATATCACAATAGATTTGGATGCATTTGATCCTTCAGAATTGCCATCAACGGGTACTCCTGAACCTGGAGGAATGCGTTTTTATCAAATGTGTAAGTATCTTAAAAAGGTAATGGAAACCAAAAATGTGGTTGGATTTGATATCGTGGAACTTTGTCCTAACGAAAAAGAAAGGTCCAGTGACTTTTTGGCGGCAAAGCTCTATTACAAGATGCTTTCTTACCAATTCTAAAATGTTAGTTCTTAGATCAACGGCTTTTCATCTTGGAGTGAATATCTCCATTTCTAAAGCTATTCATGATCTTGATTTCCAACTTTCCAAAACGGAAGATGAATTTGCATTATTTGAATTAGGTGAAAATAGCTGGATCTATTTAAAGAACTACGGTTCTGTTGTTTTCATTAATGTGAGCAAGGAATTGATACAAAAAACAATGAAGTTCTTTTTGAAAGATCTGCGTGATCTTGAAAATTTGCCTTCTGATGATTTTGAGATCCAGGTGGAAGCCGGTAGTGCAATGAGCGTACAACACGGAATAGTGAAAATCCCTGAAATATCCAACGATATAGCACACATAATTGCTATTAATATGGCTCAAACAGTTGCCTTGGATGATTTTACATTAAGAGCCGAGTCATTGTTAGAGAAAACCTCCTCTTATTCAGCAGGGTTGATAAAAACCGGGCACCTTCATTCTTCAAGAATGAATATCAGAAAATTAATGGGGAACACTCTGATCTTAAAAAACAGGGTGGCTGAAAACCTGTATATTTTTGATACGCCTGATATCGCCTGGGATGATAAGCATTTGGTTGAGTTGTATGATAGCATGCGAAAGGATCTTGATTTTGATCGCAGACATCAGGGATTACAGCTAAACCTGGCCATTGCCAAAGAAAATCTCGATCTTTACCAAAATATTCTTCAGCATAGACATAGCTCTATATTGGAATGGATTATAATTTTGCTAATCTTATTTGAAGTAATTCAAGTCTTATTTTAAACGAACATGGATAAACCGATATCAAATTTCATTCAAAAATATTATTTGCACTTTAATGCTGCGTCAGTTGTGGATGCTGCTAAAGGGTATGAAGACCAGTTGAACAAAGGTGCCAAAATGATGGTAACATTGGCTGGTGCTATGAGTACAGCTGAACTAGGGAAGATCTTTGCTGAAATGATCCGTCAGGATAAAGTGGCGATCATCTCTTGTACAGGGGCAAACCTTGAAGAGGATATTATGAATTTGGTAGCGCATTCTCATTATAAAAGAGTTCCGAATTACAGAGACTTGACTCCTCAGGATGAGTGGGCTTTATTAGAGAAAGGATTAAACAGAGTTACTGATACCTGTATTCCAGAAGAAGAAGCTTTCAGAAGATTACAAAAGCACATTTATGCCATTTGGAAGGATGCAGATGATAAAGGTGAAAGATACTTTCCACACGAATTCATGTACAAAATGCTGTTAAGTGGAGTGTTGGAACAGTATTATGAAATTGATATAAAAGACAGTTGGATGTATGCTGCGGCTGAGAAGAATTTGCCAATCATTGTTCCGGGATGGGAGGATAGCACCATGGGTAATATTTTCGCTTCTTACGTGATGAAAGGGGAATTGAAAGCCTCAACCATGAAAAGTGGTATTGAGTATATGACTTTCTTAGCAGACTACTACATCAAGAATTCTGATAAAGGAATTGGATTTTTCCAAATTGGTGGGGGTATTGCAGGGGATTTTCCTATTTGCGTGGTTCCAATGTTGTATCAGGATATGGAAATGGAAGAGATTCCATTCTGGTCATATTTCTGTCAGATATCTGATTCTACAACAAGTTATGGTTCTTATTCAGGAGCGGTTCCAAATGAGAAGATCACCTGGGGTAAACTGGATATTGATACGCCAAAATTCATCATTGAATCAGACGCTACTATCGTAGCTCCTCTGATCTTTGCTTACTTGTTAGGCTGGTAAGAAGATAATCTTACTTCTGTGGTATACTTGATATCGTCCAAAACGATCTGAGAGTCAATATCTGCAATGTTTTCTATTGGGGCCAATTTGTCCACCAGGAAATCACGGTATTCTTTAACGTTATTGAAACGCACTTTCGCCATGAAGTCATGTGATCCGGAAGTGTGATAAAGCTCAAGAACTTCATCCAGGCTTAATAATTTATCCAGGAACTGTTGTCTTTTGGCCTGATGATGCTCCTTAATAGTGATATTAATGAATACCATGACGTGTTTGTTCAGCTTCTCAGGATCAAGTAAGGCAACATATTTTTTAATAATTCCTGCCTTTTCTAGTTTTCGGATGCGCTCATAAATTGGAGTGCTAGAAAGCGCAAGCCTTGCAGAGAGTTCCTTAGCCGTTAAAGTGGCGTCTTTTTGGAGAAAATCGAGGATTTTAATATCTGTTTCGTCAAGTTTCATAAAAAATCACTTTGAAAAAATATAAATATAGAAAAGAATACTTAAAATATAAAATAGAGTATGTAAAAACATTGTGTAAAATTCAAACAGTAGTAAATTTCGGTTGTAAATTAAAGCATACAAATGAACACGGTTATTACATACAAAAGTTTGTCTTCTGAATTGAAGAAGGCTTTTAAAAGTTGGTTGTCAATTAAGCCTAGAGATATGATCTCTTTTCCTCATAAAGGAAAACACATGCAGGGTTATATTTTCGATCACGAAGCAAAGCGATATTTGGTAGTCACAGAATTGCAGATTGATGCCTCAAATGAAAACTACGAAGTAGAGAATCTGAATTTAAGTGAAGAAGGAAATGTAGTATAAACTAAAACGAGTATTATGGATTACGTGCTTTTAACCCTAATACCTAAAAAGACCTTTTCTATCCTTGAGACTGAAAAAGTAAAAAAGCTAATTAACAAACTTCTTGTGATGGAGTTTGTAGATGATAAAACTATTTTTTGGGATGAGAATGGAGATTTGATCTTTCATCCTCCTGTAAATAAAAGGGATAGAAACTATTGGTTGAATGCCCTGAACTCTCAAATTGATGGTAAATACTGGGAACTTAAATCCGGAAGGATCTAAATACAAACAATAACAATTTACTTTACTAAAGCCAGCTCGCATTTTTCGGACTGGCTTTTTTAATATCTTGTAGTCAAATTAAACTTATCCTTGTGAGCTCATTTGAACAGTGTAATCAATTATTCAGGTACAATAATGACAAGTATGAAGAAACTGTATTGCCTGATAATTACATCATTGCCGATTCATCTTGCCCGGTAAACTGGTTAAATGTATACGGTTTTGGCTATGCCGATAGTGTACATGAGATTATTGCTGCAAATCACATGGATGAGTTCCTGAAGATCTTGTTTCAGGAAGATGATCGCAAAAACAAGATCATTGATATGGATGATTCATTTCATCTGACCATTAATGTACTGTTGTTTGAAGGAGGAGAGTTTTTGCATGACAATATTCGTCTTTTTTATAAAGACAATGTCGTTTGGACCATTCAGGAAAAACCAGGAGACCACTTTGAGCAGGTTCGTGAATATATTCGTGAGAATAAAGGGATCATTAGAAGAAGAAATGCGGATTATCTAATATTCAAATTGCTCGAAGCGATCTTAGATGGATATGAAGAAGCATATGACTCATTTCATGCCACGGTATCTAAGTTTGATAATATTCATAAACTAAAACCCAATCCTGAGTTTGTTATTGAAATTGAGCAGTTGAAGCAAAAATTATTGATCATTAAAAACTCTTTAATGAGCTTGCGAGAAATGTTGGCCCATTTGAATAATTGGGAATTTGAGCATTTTGGAGCTCATTATTTTGGATTATTGAAAGAAAGATCTCAGTTACTTATTGAGGAAATTGATATGAACTTGCAATTCCAGGAAAGTAATTTGAATTTGATCTTCAACCTGCAAAGTCACCGTCTTAATGAGATCATGAACACACTTACTGTCTTTTCAGTGATCTTTATTCCTTTGACTTTTTTAACTGGACTTTACGGGATGAACTTTACAAATATGCCAGAGTTAGGCTGGCCATATGGCTATTTCATCCTTTTAGGGATCATGTTTGTGATCACGATCATTTCGTTGATCATTATCAAACGCAAAAAGTGGTTCTAGCTTAGGCTGTTGATGATGTATAACACCAACATTCCAGCACCCAAAAACACTACGATTAACGCACGATAATAAAAACGGTCAAAAGCTTGTCTGTTCGTTTTAACTGATTTTTGCATAGCGTTTAATGTTTTAAAAGGCCGGCCCGCAAGCCGACCCTTTTTTTTTATTGTTGCAGATTATAGAAAATTTTAGTCTTCGTCATCCTCGTCATCAGTTGACTGAATTTCGAGTCCAACGATTTTAAGTAGTACGTCTCCGTCTCCATCTTTCACCTCTGTATAAGTAACAGTGAATAGTTCATACAGGTACTCATCTGTATTCAGGTCAAAGTTCTTTTTCACTGATGCATCTACCATATTGAATAGGTGTACCTGATCCTCAAGATCCATGAAAGTATAAAGGCTTCCATCATAACCATCAAAAGTTGCGGTTAGTGTTTTCTTTTCTTGCGAGAAAGAGGTAAAGCCTACAAAAAGTAGAATGAATAGGAAAATTGTTTTTTTCATTTTGTTGTATTTAAATTAAAAGTCTAGATCATTTTCATTGCCCAGTATATCACCTTCAAAATTGTCATCACCATAAGGCAGGTATACGCCATCATCAGATGATTCAAGGTAAAGTTCCCAATACATTTTTCGTAAGTCTTCCTGGTTTACGATCACATTTACATAAGATCCATTTATTAAAACTTCAATGACATCCACCAGTTTATGGGTCTTGTCATCTGGCATTCGTTTAACAGCATTCTTTGGATCTTTCAAATAGTTGTGCTGAGCGGCAATTTTAAATTCTTCGCCAGCAGATTCATATGAAATGAATTTAATGGTCTTTTTCATGCCTGATATTAATAGTTCACTCTCACTACTCTATGAATAGGTAAAGTGATATTTTGTTTTAGAATAATTTGCTTGTCAGTGATGCCCCAGATGGTTGTAAGCACCTCTTTTAATCCTTCAATATCTTCAAAAAAGATCTTCACTTTAGAACGATATACATTTCCTAGAACAATGGCTTGTTCAAGATCTTTATCTCTTTGATATCTGTCAAAATTATTGAATAACACCTCTTCTTTTGGAAAATGGAGTAGGGGTATCAATTCTTTCTCCACAACGTTGCCAACACCTACATTCATTATAGACTGGTTAATTGTTGCTTGCGCTTTCATGGCTTGAGTTATTTTATTTAACAACTCAAAATTAATAGGTCATTCTGTAGAAATTCTGAACGAATTCTGAAGAGAATCTGAAGGGTTTTTTTACTAAAATTTTACTTCAATAGTAAAGCTTTCAGCAGATATGTTATGACTCAATTCGTAATTAAAACTTTCGCAGATTTTACTGACAATAGCGAGTCCTAGCCCTAATGAATGTGGTTTGTCTACGCTTGAAACAAAGCGGTTGAAAATATTCTCCGGAACATCTTTATTACAGGTGTTTTCCACTTTAATATACCTTGTATTCGTTTCGATAAGAATTCGACCGTGCGGGTAATTATGTAGCACTGCATTTTTGATCAAATTGGTTAAAAGGATATCCAATATGTTCTTATTTGTTTCAAAAACAATATCCTCTCCTCTTGAAAACCGAATGGACAGTTCTTTTAGTCTGATCTGGTCCTGAAATTTTTCCAGGGCTGAAGAAACCATATCATTAAGGTCCACTTTCTCTGAATCAACATAAACGTTATTGTCTAATTTGGATAGAATGATCAATGCTTTGTTCAATCTGTTCATTCTTTCCACTGTTTTGAGAATGATATCCAGATTGTTCATGTCGTCCTCACTTAAGTGCGGTGATTGAAGCAATAATTCAACCTTTGAACGAATAACAGCCAAAGGCGTCATTAACTCATGCGACAGGTTTTGTGCATATTCTATTTTGTTCTTATCTGACTGTTTACTCATCTTTAAAGATATATCCTACGCCATACAGAGATTTGATGTATTCTTTACAGCCCAATTGATTCATTTTTTTCTTCAGATTTTTGACGTGGCTGTAAACCGAATCAGCCGAATCTGAAGCATCCATAAAGTCACCCCATAAATGCTCTGAAAGAGAGCTTTTAGTAACAACACGATCTTTATTGTATATCAGATATAACAAGAGATCATACTCCTTTTTGGTAAGTTTAAGTAGCTGGTCATTGATCTTCACCTCATTCGCGTCAGTATTGATCCAAATTTCATTGAATTGTACCGTATTCGATCCCTTTTGTCTTTTTCTTCTGATGATCGATTTTATGCGTGAATTAAGCTCTGATAAATGAAATGGTTTAGTCAGGTAATCATCCGCACCCATGTCCAATCCCTTCACTTTGTCATCCAAATTAGAGTTGGCAGAAAGTATGATGACACCCGTTTCTGTTTCTGTTTTATTGATCTTAGATAAGAGGTCCAAACCACTACCATCTGGTAAAGTTAGGTCAAGAATGATACAGTCATAATGGAAACTTGTTAGTTTTTCTGACGCCTCTGCTTTGCTTTTGGCAGATTCACAATTGTATCCAAAGTCATTAAAATAGAAAAGGATGGACTTCAATAACTCCCGATCATCCTCTATAATCAACAGTTTCATACAATTTTAATTGGTACGAGGGTGTTGTTTGTCCCAAATGGCCTTTTTCTCTTGAATTTCTGCCTCCTTCTTCAATAGACGACCTTCCCAATACCACTTGGTTCCCACTTGCTCACCACTTTCATCATAGAAGAACCAGGGGCCGTGCTGAACCCCGTGCTCGTAATATTTTAACTTCATTAATCGTCCATTGCGGTGATAGTTTCTAACATATCCATCCAGGTTTCCATCTTTATATTTTCCTTCTTCTTTTACTTTGTTATTTTCATGGAATTCTTTGTATTCACCATGCAAAACGCCGTTCCGGTAATATTCATAACGTGCTACGGGTAGTTTTCCGTCTACAGGCGCGTAGAAATAGACTTTTTGGCCTTCAAGTACACCATTCTTGTAGTTTTCCTGATAGGAAATTATACCCCGGTCATCATAATAAACCCAAATACTGTCCTTCTTTTGGTCAATGTACTTCCCCTTTGCCATCATGTACCCAGAATTGTGATACATTTCACTGCGTGTGGTGTGACCATTGCCACTGAAATTCACTACAGCCTGAACAGCCCCGGATTCATAATAGTACACGAATTTTCCGTAGGGTATATCATCTTTGAATTGCCCTACATATCTAAAAACTTTAACATTTGGGTAAGCTTGTTTCCATACGCCTTGCTTACGACCCTGACCATCTTTTTGATTGATCTTTTCAACGGGTTGATCTTGTGCTGAAACAGCAAATACAAAAAATAGTGCAAATAAGAAAAACAGGCGGTTCATTTGTTGTTGGTTTTATTTATAGTATTGAGTCGTTAGTGTCCTGTCTTGAGTGCTCTTGGTGTTCTGCAATGCTACTCAATACTTTTTTCTAACTCTCTTGCTACGGCTTGCAAATTATTAAAAATATAATCTGCCTTTGTTGAAATGTTACTAACAGTTGTCAACATCACTGTTTTCATACCCAAATTCATACCAAACTCAATATCTGATTCTGAATCGCCAATCATGAGGGATTTTGAAAAATCTATATCCGGAAAATCTGCCTTGGCCGCTATCGCCATGCCACTTCCCGGCTTGCGATAGTCACTGCCTTCTGATGCCAATTGTGGGGCAAAATAAAATTGATCGATCTTTCCTCCATGATCATTGAAGATGTTATTCATATAACCATGTATGATCTCCAGATCATCTGCTGTCATTAATCCTTTGCCTATGCCTTGTTGATTCGTTACAACCAGAACACGATTGAAAATGCGACTGAAAGTGGAAATGGCTTGCGGCACTCCATCTATGATTCGGAGTTCATTCAATTGTTTGACATAATCATTGATCAAGCGGTCATTGATCACGCCGTCCCTGTCAAGAAACAAAGTCCATTCTTTGTTTATATGTAAGTCTTTTAGACTCATTTATGATCAAGTTCAAATTGTCTGTAATCTTCTGGAGTTCCAATGTCTTTAAAATAGTCATGAAATACCATAGCTTTTAGTTTTCCATTTCCTGCATTAGGCTCCAAATAATCGGTTTCAATAGAAAATCTGACTTTTTGAAAATTTTCTAAAATATCTTTATTCACGCAGTATATACCACCATTAATAACACCCTCTTTCTTTGGCATTTTTTCATTGAAAGCCAGGATGGTACCATCCTGGTCAATATCAATTGTTCCATAACGATCAAAATGGGTCATTGACTTTCCTGCAAGCGTAAATTCACTTTTTTTTGAATTGTGGAAATCTCCCAGAATAGCTAGTTGAATATCAAAATAGGTATCTCCATTCAATACATAGCATTGAGCACCATCCACCATTTCAAGTGCTAATTTTATTCCTCCACCGGTACCCAAGGGCTCTTCTTCTACAGCATATTTAATTTCTATACCTAAATAATTATCGCCAAAGATCTCATGGATCATTTCCCACTTATATCCAACAGAGAGTATGGCTACGTTAATTTGATTTTTCTTCAAATATTCGAAGAGGTAATGAAGAAAAGGATGGTCATTTACTGGTGCAAGCGGTTTAGGAATCTCACCAATTGTTGAGCGCAATCTGGTGCCCAATCCTCCGGCTAAAACTATGGCTTCATTTATTCCACGGTCCATGTATACAATCCTTGATTTACAAAGTCATAATTTACAATATCTCCGCCGAATTCTTGTAACGCTTCAATTACGTTATACCTGCTTGTTTTAGGAGCAAAGAACATCATGAATCCTCCTCCTCCAGCCCCAGAGATCTTTCCTCCAGTAGCTCCGGCCTGAATGGCTTTTTCATATATACCATCAATCAGATCATTTGAAATTCCAGAAGCCATTTGCTTTTTATTTAGCCAGCTTTCGTGAAGGATCTCACCAATTCTATTAATATCTGAGATCAGGAAAGCTTGTTTCATATCAAAAGCCTGCTTTTTTAATTTGTGCATAGCCTCAATGGGCTTGCTATCTGATTTTTTGACATTGTCTATCTGCTTTTCAATGATCTTGGCTGATTCGCGTGAGGTCTTTGTATAATAGAGGACCAAAACAAAGTTTAGCTCATTTAAAAAACTTTTTTTCGTGCGCAATGGATTGACAATTACCTTGTCATTTTCCAAAAACTCAAGAAAATTGACTCCACCAAAAGTTGCGGCATATTGATCTTGTTTACCGCCCTTCATTCCCAGGTCAACGCGCTCTATTTCATAAGCTAAGTGGGCAATGTCATATTCTCCCAACGGAAGTTTTAACCACTCCACAAAAGCACCTAAAATAGAAACAACCAATGTAGATGAAGTTCCCAGGCCACTTCCGGTTGGAACGTCCATGGAAGTTGTCATTTCAAATGAAAGTGGTGCCTTGGAATACGTTTTAACAATTCTGTTATAAATTCCGATTTGAAGATCAATATCTCCATTGAGTTCAAGCTCTTCTTTGCTGTCAAAGGTGTAAGTTTTGCTCTTATCCGCATTGGTGAATACTATCTTACCATTATTTGTAGGAATCAAGGTAGTTCTCGCATACAAACTTATAGTTGCATTTAGGATTGCACCACCAAACATGTCTGAATAAGGACTAACATCTGTGCCACCTCCGGCAAGACCTAATCTGAATGGAGCTTTACTTCTTATGATCATCAGAGCGAATTTAACATAAATGTTTGGTCTTACCTTGTTTTGTTTCGTGAATAAAAATGGATGTTTTTATGGTGGTTACTGTACTGGATACTGTTGTAAATCTTTTAAATTGAGGATTTTGGATTGGTCTATGAATAAATAATATTTGTCGAAATTATGCATGCATAACTTGACATAGGTGATTGAATTTGGTAACTTTTATAGACGTTCTTTTAAATCATACCCTATGAAGCCAACATTTACCCTAGCATTTGCTTTATTTATTACTACCTCACTTACGTTTGGCCAAGATTATCAAACTGTACGATCTAACGATATCAACTATTATTCTACACTTAATTTTGATTATGTTCTCGGGATTAAGGTGAATAGCATAGAACTGAATGGTACTGATTCTGTTTTTTACGGATTCAAAACGATCCGTGAAAATTTGGATTTGGGAGAAAATGACCCTTGTCGTTATTACATAGGAGATTCCTGGATGGGAAAACGCATTGAGATCAAATCAAATGGTCAAAATGTGTTCTATAACAGGGATAATGAACCTATTTCAATTGAAACGCAAGCACAACAAGGGGATATATTCAACGTATATACCTATTCCAATGGAGATTGGATCAAAGGAGAAGTAACCAGTGTTACGGTTGTTTCAATTTTTGGTGAATTGGATAGCGTTAAGATCATTGATCTTTTCAGTAACGTTCCGCTCCCTATCAATAATCCAAGGATAATCTTATCGCAGCATCACGGTTTTATTGAATTTTTTGCTCCATATAGTTTTCCTTATCCTTATGAAGGACCTGCCTCGTTGAATAATGATCATGATTTTCCTGTAGGATACAATGATAAATTCAGATTGATCGGTTTCAACCATACGGGTTTAACAAAGCCTACCATTGGTGATGTCTACAATTATTCAATCTCAGATAATATCTGGACCTATGGTTCTGTTGAAGATGAAGAAGGAGTAATGACAGAAACCATTTATAATAGAAAAGTGCTCAATAAGTTCGAGTATGGAGCAGATTCTATTGTATACGTTTTCCAGGATTCCAAGGATATTACTGTTCACAGTATTAATGGAGAGGAACATTTCAACAACCCTGGTTCTGCGCAAAGTCAAATGTTCAAGCATCTTGATCAATGGAATACACCTTTTATGCCTGAAGAGTTTGATGGTATAGATGGTTGGACCAGTTTATTTATCAATGAATGTTCAGATATTCAGGAGGTGATCAGAAAACAAGGTTTTTTAAATGCAGGATCTGATTCTTGTCTCATCATTGATCCTTACGGTGAAAAAATGATGTATACTACTATTAATGGTGTGGGGTGGTTGGAGCCAACCGGCATGAATCAATCGGCAAATAAAACCTACATGTCAGATCTATTATTCTATGAAAAAATGGATGGCAATTGTGGAACACCTGCCGTGTTAGGTTATGCAGCCTTACCTAAAGCTGAAATGAAAGTTTATCCTAACCCAACTGATGGAGAAGTAATGGTTGAAATGAATTGTGGAGGTGATGAACTAACAGTTTCTTTAGTAGACAGATCTGGCAAATTAGTTAAGGTTTGGACACATCAAAATGGAGACCAGTTGTATTTAGATCTGAAAGAATTAAGTTCAGGCACTTATACATTGATCGTTGAGAACGAAGCCATTGTTACTCAGCAGAATTTGGTGAAGAAATAAAAAAATTAAGTATTGAAAATATCGTGCTGTGAGGGTTATTTGGACAATACCAAACCCTCATAGCACTTTTTGTCCTAAAATTTTCAGCGATTGCGGGACGGTTTTTTTAATGGAATTAGATGAAGCGGAGATATTTGAGAGTTTAGATCGGGTCTACACTCAAGATCAGGATCAATTGAATATTTCGGAACTCTTGCCCGGTGTTTATTATTTGCGATCAGGAGAAACTATTCAACGATTCATTAAAGAATAATCTAGATCTTATCTGCCAGAGTTAACACCTTCTCTGTCAGTTTATCCCAAAGATATTTTTGCTTCTCAATTTTAATATTCGCTTTAAATTCTGCTTCTTTTTCATCCGTGTAGAAACTTTCGAGTGCTGCAGCAATATCTTCAGGTGCCTGAGAAGTGACATAACCCACTTTTCCATCCGGAACCATTTCTGGTAGACCACCGACATTGGTAACCAACATTGGGATTTCAAAGTGATAGGCAATTTGGGTAACACCTGATTGTGTGGCTGATTTGTAAGGCTGGGCTATAATGTCAGATGCACAGAAGTATCTACCCACCTCTGAATCATTGATAAATTTGTTGACTACTATGACATCCTGAGTCAGTTCCAATGATTTGATCAGTTCTTGATATTTTTCTTCATTACTGTAGTATTCTCCAGCGATTAACAACTTCAGCTTTTTTGAATTGCGCTCCATTTTGGAGAAAGCTTCAAGTAGCAGGTCCAGTCCTTTGTAATCTCTGATGATGCCAAAGAATAGGATGTAATTGAAATCCTTATCTAGTCCAAGTAGATCTTTAGCTTCCTTTTTGTCCAGTATGGGACCAAAATTGTCAAAAAGGGGATGCGGATTAAAATCTCTCGGTTTCGAAACATCAAATTTAGCAAGATCATCTTCAACACTTTTAGACATAGAAATGAAGCCGTCTATTGGTTTGAGGAAGTATTTAGTAAACTGTTTATCACCTATCCGACTTTCATGTGGGATGACATTATCCAAAATACTAATGATCCTGGTATGTTTGTTCTTTTTTACTTTTCTGGCAATGGTTCCAAAGCAAGGACCCATAAACGGTAACCAGTACTTAAAGATCAAAATATCTGGCTTTTCCTTACGGATCTTATTGCCTATTCGTATCCAATTAAAGGGATTAATGGAACTTACATTTCTTGTGATCTTAAGATCAGCTGGTGCAGGTTCTTCTGAATATTGTGTTTTACCTGGAAAAAGAAAGTTGGGGTATTGAACCGTAAAAGTATAGATCTCGGCTTCATGCCCTTCATCCAGAAATTGTTTGATCAGTCTTTCATTGTAAGATGCCAGTCCTCCTCTAAAGGGGTGAGCAGTACCAACTAAAATGATCTTTTTTTTCTTTGATTCCAACTAGATCTCTTTTTCTATCAGATATTGATTTCTTGTTGCCGAGCTCCTTCCAATTAACTCTCCTAGAAATCCTGCCATGAAAAGTTGAACACCTATGATCATGCATGTCAACGATATAAAGAATTCAGGGCGTTCAGCGATCAATCTTCCAGATGTATCAATAAATAACTTATCTATCCCCAGCCAAAGTGCAGCTAAAAACCCAATAATAAAGAACATGGTTCCGATCAAGCCAAAAAAGTGCATTGGTTTTTTTCCAAACCGAGTGATAAAAGTAATGGTGAACATGTCCAGAAAACCATTGATAAATCGCTCCATTCCAAACTTTGATTTACCGTATTTTCTTTCTTGATGTTGTACTACTTTTTCACCTATTTTTTGAAATCCGGCTGCTTTAGCAATAACCGGTATGTATCGGTGCATTTCACCAAAAATCTCTATTGATTTAACCACATCTGAACGATAGGCTTTTAAACCACAGTTCATGTCATGTAATTTTATACCTGAGATCATTCGGTTAACTCCATTGTAGATCTTTGTTGGGATGGTTTTACTCAATGGATCGTAACGTTTCTTTTTCCATCCAGAAACCAGATCAAATCCATCTTCCTTGATCATTTTGTACAATTCGGGAATTTCGTCAGGGCTATCCTGAAGATCCGCATCCATTGTAATGACAACATTACCCTTTATGGCTTCAAAACCTACATGTAAAGCGGCAGATTTTCCGTAATTACGTTGGAATTTAATACCTCTTACATTGGGGTTTTTTGCTTTCAATTCCTCAACAACTGCCCAGGAATTATCTGTGCTTCCATCATTGATGAACATGATCTCATAAGTGAAGTTGTTTGCATTCATCACACGAACGATCCAATCATGCAATTCCGGAAGAGACTCTTCCTCATTGTACAAAGGAACTACTACACTGATCTGTATTTTATTTACTTCGTCCATCAACTATAGAAAACGGCCATTTTGATTTGTAGCCAAAGATAATTATTACACTCGAAGGGTTATACCTGCTTCTGTTAAATAATGTTGCGTTGAACAAAGAATGATTAAAATATTCATTGCCAGATTAATGTATTGAGAACTTTATTATTTTCGCCCTCACTCATCATTAATAATTGATTTATGGTTAAGCTTTGTAAGCAAATTGCTGAAGCCAAATGGTTTCAGAACTCAGTAACGATTGCAATTTTGATCGCAGGTATGTTGGTAGGTATGGCCACTTATCCTGAATTTTATTCGAAATACGAAACTATTCTTGAAGCACTCAATAAAATAGTACTTGGTATTTTCATCATAGAGGTACTTGTTAAACTAATTGCTGAGGTTCCAAAACCATGGAATTATTTTAAAGACAGCTGGAATGTTTTCGATTTTATAATTGTAGCAGCAGCATTCATGCCATTTGGTGGGTCTTCAATTGCTATTCTTAGATTGTTGAGATTGTTGAGGGTATTGAAGTTGATCAAAGCCTTGCCTAAGCTGCAAATGTTAGTAGGAGCGTTATTGAAATCAATCCCTTCTATGGGTTATGTTTCAATCTTGTTGTTACTATTGTTTTATATCTATGCTGTGGCAGGAGTATTTTTCTTCGGAGAGAATGATCCAATACACTTCAGTAACCTTCAAACATCTATGCTTACCTTATTCAGGGTAGTTACTTTGGAAGACTGGACAGACGTAATGTATATCAATATGTTTGGATGTGAGAACTACGGATATGACGGAAACATGGATCTATGCACCATGTCATCTGGAAGTCCAGGAGGATCTGCTTTCTTCTTTGTTTCATTTGTATTGATCGGTACTATGATCTTCTTAAACTTGTTCATAGGTGTAATTATGAACGGTATGGATGAAGCCCGAATGGAAATGGACGAAGCAAAAAGAAAAGCTAAGGGCGAAAAAGTGAACGCCGTTACGGTTTCTGATCTAGAAAAGAAATTAGAGGAAATGCAATCAATGATCGCAGAAATGAAAAAGGCAGAGGGTTAAAACTCTGCCGCCAACGTTTCTGTTTTCAATTCCATTAACACACTAAAAGCGTGGCTTACTTTTGAAGTATCCACAACAATAGTGAACTCATTAGTTGTTGAGATTACCTCTGCAAGGTTAATGCCTTCCCAGGCAATTTTCTTCAATAGATAGTAGTATACCCCAGAAATTTCTGTATTTACTTCAGGCAATTTCATTGTGATGGATGAAAGATTATCCAGTGAAGACAAAATGGCCTCTTGCTTGAACATGGCTCTCAACTTCTCTTCGAATTGAGCATTGGTAATGATTGTTGTTTCTGAAATACCTCTTGATACAGTATAAAAGTTGTCTGAGATATCTTTAATGTTAGATAAAAACTTAGCCTGATCCTGAGATATACCAACGTAGTTGTTAAATGTAACTTTAACCAGGTTTGATCTAACAACAAGATCACCCAATTGAGACATGAAGTTCTTGATCTTCATTTCAATTTTCTGATTTGGCCCAGGAGGCATTCTTTTGATTGCCATGATAATGGCTGAATCTGATACCTCTTTTCCAGTGATCTTTTGGATCTCCGGATTTAACTTTCTGGCCAATGAACTGATGTTGATCAATCCTTCTGAAATAGCCTCTTGTATGAATGGTGATTGATTTATGAGCTTCTCAATTACCTTGCTTAATCTATCCATGTTAATTAAATAACGCTTTGTTAAAATCTCATTACAAATATAATTCAATTAACAAAACTAACGAACTCTGATATAAATTTGTTGAAAATTTTTAGAAAAATGAAACAAACACCGTATTATTTTTATGACCTGGACCTGTTAAATGAGACTTTAAACTGTTTGAAATCAAACATTAAGGGAACTAATTTTAAGGTGCACTATGCGGTGAAGGCCAATAATAATACTGAGATCCTTCAGCTCATTGCAAATGAAGGATTGGGAGCGGATTGCGTAAGTGGAGGAGAGATCAGATGGGCATTAGAGGCTGGATTTCATTCTTCTGAAATTGTTTTTGCAGGAGTTGGTAAGACGGATGAAGAAATAACCTATGCTCTTGAGAATAATGTTGGAATGATCCATTGTGAAAGTTTACAGGAGATTTTGGTGATCAATGAATTGGCCGGAGAGCTCAATACATTTGCAAATATCGCTTTGAGATTAAATCCAAACGTTAATCCTTTAACTCACGAAAAAATTTCAACCGGTTTAAAAGAGAATAAATTCGGTTTGACTAGTCTTGAATTTGAAGAGTTGATCGGTATTTATCCAACATTATCTAATCTGAGAATAGTCGGGATGCACTTTCATGTTGGTTCACAAATTCAGGATATGAGTGTATATGTTGATCTCTGTGATAGAATTAACGAATTAGCTCCTGTTTTCACGACTTGTATTGGTCCATTGGAATATTTGAATGTTGGTGGTGGATTAGGAATCGACTACTTTGAACCAGAAGAAAACCCAATTCCAGACTTTGATGGGTATTTTGAAGCGTTCAAAACTTGCCTGGAATTGGATCCATCCGTACCGGTGCATTTTGAATTAGGCCGGTCGATCGTGGCACAATGCGGTAGTTTACATACCAAAGTGCTTTACATCAAAAGATCTGAAGAGAAAAACTTCGCCGTTCTTGATGCCGGTATGACAGAACTTTTACGTCCCGCATTGTATAATGCTTATCATAAAATGGAACGCCTGGATGGTTTGGAAACGGGTGAGGAATTCCTTTATGATATAGTTGGTCCTATCTGCGAGTCAAGTGACTGTTTTGGGAAAGATATTCTACTTCCTGAATTAAAAAGAGGAGATATCATTACCATTCGCAGTTGTGGTGCATATGCTGAGTCCATGTCTCTCAACTATAACGGAAGAGAGAAAGTACCCAGTATACTTCACAGTACCTTAAATTTGGTTGAAAAGGGATAGAAAAAATCCCCTTAATGAAGGGGATTATTGTTTAGTGCTTATAGAATAATTCACCGTTTAAGATCATGATCTTTTGTCCGGTCCCGTCATCATATGGTTCGGCATCAATGTCAAAGTTTTTGTGGATACCACCTCGGAACTTGATCATTTGATCTTCGATCTTTACATAGCATTCTAACTCATCTGTTTTATTGCGCTTTTCATATACCCCTCTGCCGTCTTTCCAGATCTCTAGAGCATAATTGTCAGATCCCCATGATCCGAGATATCGGATATCTGCATCATCTAAAGGCTTTTGGCAAGAAGAAATAATGAAAATGGAAAATAAAAAGGTCAAAAGGAATAAGGTAGATCTTGTCTTCATAGTGGACAGTTTTTAAGTTCAACCTAAATGGTGCAAAAACTGTTCCAAAAACTTTTAGATACTGGAGTTTTTAGAAGTTAAACCGATTGAGATTGTACTGGAATCATTGATAGAATATTTAAGGATGACCAATTAATATTAACTTAGAAAGAAAACTAGCAAATGAAAAAACTTTATTCAGCATTATTCGCCATCTCATTTTTCATCCTAACGTCCTGTGGTGCTAGTCTTTCTGATGTTAAAGAAGGCATGACAACCTCAGAAGTGGAAGAATTACTTGGGTCAGCAAATCATAAAACCAGTTCTTCGAGTTCATATACAGCAGACGGTGAAACGGTTACGTTTGAAAGAGCGACCTGGAAATATGATGGTGTCGGAACTATCCATTTTGAAGATGGTATAGTAGTTTCTACTGATAAGTAGATGAATCGAGCTTGTTTAACTTTTTCAATTCCTTCTCACCTCTGTTAACTAATCCCGTTGATGCTCTCTGTTCAACCAGAATTTCGATCAAAGGAATCAACTCATTTGATAATTCCGGATATTTCTCGCAAACTCTTCGTGCAGCTGTCATTCCGAATGCTTTAATGGCTATAGATGATTCAGCTGATCGCAAGGCATTGATGACAAATTCAAATAGATCTCCTTCTGTTTCTTCTGGAATATCAGCCTCTTGAAAAACACGTAGAATGGCTCTTTTGACCGCGTCATGTAAATCCACTTTCAATAAATTGATCAGTTCATCCGCATAAGGATCAATGATGTGTTTATTCAGATCGATCAATTTTCCTAGAACGGCTCCGGCATTTTGTTGAATGATCACTTCTTCATCAGAACAATGATCTACAATTTCTCTCACGGTTTCAGGATGTTTGATACAATAACCGGCAATCTCATCCCAGTTCCATTTGAGATTTCGTCCGCGTAAGTGTTGTTTTAGATCCATTGAACAAAATATTGCTGAAAATGTACCGTCATTCAATGTGATTGTCCTTTGTCTGAGTTCTAAGCTCTGTGTTCGCAAGAATCAGAACCCAGATCAAGGATCACAGAAGGAAAATCCCTATCTTTGCCAGTCCGGAAATAAAGTTAAAAAGATGTTTGAAAATTTAACCGATAAGTTTGAGAGAGCCTTTAAAGTCCTAAAAGGACATGGTCAGATCACTGAGATCAACGTAGCAGAAACCTTGAAAGAGGTTAGACGTGCATTGTTAGATGCTGACGTTAACTACAAAACAGCCAAAGATTTTACTCAAAAGGTTAAAGACAAAGCAATCGGTCAAAATGTATTGAACTCGATTTCTCCAGGTCAGTTATTGACCAAGATCTGCCATGAAGAATTGGTAGAGTTAATGGGAGGTGATCAAACGGATATTAACTATCAGGGAAATCCGGGTATCATCTTAATGTCTGGTTTGCAGGGATCTGGTAAAACAACCATGTCCGGTAAATTGGCCAATTACCTGAAGAATAAGAAAGGGAAGAAGCCTTTGTTGGTGGCCTGTGACGTTTATCGTCCTGCGGCGATTGACCAACTGCATGTGTTGGGAGATCAATTGGGTGTTGAAGTATATTCAAACAAGGAAGAGAAAGATCCGGTTAAGATCGCCAAAGATGCGATTGCTCATGCAAAATCAAATAGCTTCAATGTAGTTATTGTCGATACTGCAGGTCGTTTGGCTGTAGATGAGCAAATGATGCAGGAGATCGAAGATGTGAAAAAAGCGATCAATCCTTCAGAGACGTTGTTTGTGGTGGATTCCATGACTGGTCAGGATGCTGTGAACACGGCAAAAACCTTCAACGACCGCATCAATTTTGATGGTGTTATTCTTACCAAATTAGATGGTGATACAAGAGGTGGAGCTGCTTTATCCATTAAAACAGTTGTAGATAAACCGATCAAGTTTGTAGGTACGGGTGAAAAGATGGACGCCTTGGATGTGTTCTATCCAAACCGTATGGCTGATCGTATCCTGGGAATGGGGGATGTTGTTTCCCTGGTTGAGAAAGCACAGGAACAATTTGATGAAAAAGAAGCGAAGAAACTTCAAAAGAAGATCGCTCAAAATAAATTCGACTTTGATGATTTCTATGGTCAGCTTCAGCAGATCAAGAAAATGGGTAACGTCAAAGATCTAATGGGAATGATCCCGGGAATGGGTAAAGCCCTTAAAAATGTAGATATTGATGATGATGCTTTCAAAGGTATCGAAGCCATTATCCAATCCATGACACCTAAAGAAAGAGCTGAACCTGCGCTTCTGGATGGTTCAAGAAAGAAACGTATTGCTACAGGATCAGGAACCACTATTCAGGATGTAAATAAACTTATTAAGCAATTCCAGGAAACCAAGAAAGTGATGCACATGATGTCCAACAAGAAGAATATGGCCAAAATGATGCAACAAATGAAAGGAATGGGTGGAATGCCTAGAATGTAATTTTTCGACCTTTTCTATTAATTGTCATTTCGACTGGATCCGTCAGCAGACGGAGAAATGGAGAAATCTTCAGGCTTTAGGGTAGTAAACACCAAAGATTTGACGCGGTTGAAATTCCGTTTCTCTATTACGTTTGAAATGACAATTCACAAAATCGTTAAATAGCCAAAGTTTTTTCGTCCTTTTTTCATCTCGGAAATAAGGACAATATTATCTTTAACTCCATGAAAAAGATATTCTTAGCGATTTTTCCGGCCATTGTTTTAACTGCGTGCGGTGGATCATCAGATGCTGATCATTCAGAAAATAATATGACCGATACTTCAGCAGTGGATTCTACAGCTGGAACGTTAACCTTTGAAGCGTTTGTAGCGAAATGTGCCAATCTTTCATACAATGAAACTAGTTCACTAGATAGTATTACTGCGTGGTTTCAAGCCAGTAAAGATGGTTTTAATGCTGATCAGAAAGATTCATCTTGCTTATTATATGTAGAGCAAATGAACAAACTATCAGGTGAGGTATACGGGGAGTATGATCAACAGAAAGAATTTGAGAAGAATTACGGGCCATATGGCTTTACCATTGGAGCTGGAGAAGGAGAGTTGTGGCTGATCCCTAATACAGACAAAGCGGCTCAAAAATTTGAAGGTGATCTTTCAGATGATTTCAGAGAATATATGCGTTTAGGTGAAATTACGGGCAAACAATATTCAGCAGATGCCGGCATGATGATTAGTTACGAAGAATGGGGTGATATGTTGATCGATCTGGAAGACAGGATCCGTGCTAATAGAGATTCAAAATACTATAAGGATTATGTGGCGGTTTATCAAAGTTATTTGCGTTGGTATATGTGGGGAATGGATAATACGCCCATTACGAAATGGGATGGTGAGCCCGGTTTGAATGATGAGGTGAAGAAGGCATACGAGAAAATGATGAATGATACAAAGCACAGAACAGGTGCAATCATTCAAGTGCACTGGTTTAATATGGAGACCGGTGATGGCTATAATATTCCTTGGGATGAACAATGGGTGCCTTCTTTTGATGAGGTAGAGCACTATTTCTATGACGAGCTTGAATTGAACGAAGGATAGCTTTGGGCTTATCGTTCTTTTGTCTTGCACTTCGACAGGCTCAGTGTGACAATTCAAAAGAACCAAAAGATCAAGGCTCGCTCCTTCATTTCTAAAATACTAATCCTCAAAATTAATCGCAATATGTCATTTCGAGCGAAGTCGAGAAATCTTCAGACTATTTTGCACGAAACAATGAAGATTTCTCGACTCCTCCGACTGCGTCGGTTACGCTCGAAATGACAAGTTCATTGCATCTAGAATAACATTTGGTTATCTTCGCCCAATGCCTTTCAAACTTAAGATCATAGGTTCCGGCTCAGCTATTCCAACTCTAACTAGGGGAGTAACCTCTCAATATGTTAATTTCAATGAACGGCATATTCTGATCGATTGTGGAGAAGGAACTCAAATGCAATTGCGAAGGTATAAGGTCAAAATGCAACGACTTAAGATCATCCTTATTTCTCATTTGCATGGTGATCATTACCTTGGTTTAGTAGGATTGTTGTCCTCTTTAAGTATACTCGGAAGAACACAACTCCTGACCATATACTGTCCGGCAGAATTGGAAGAGCTTTTACAGGTTCAGTTTCGGTTGGCAGGAATGAAGTTTTCATATCCCATTGAATTTATTCATCTGAAGGAAGGAAAGCCTGAGGTGATCTTTGAAGATAATATACTCCAAATAACCGCCTTTCCTGTTCGTCATAGAATTCCTACCTGGGGATTCAGATTTGATGAAAGAGAAAAGGAATTGAATATTGATCCTGCAGCTGTCAAACAATTCTCAATGACCCATGACGAGATCAAAAAAGCCAAAAAAGGAGAAGATATTGTTCGGGAAACATCCTATTTGAGAAATGCTGACATCACTTTGCCTAAACAAAAGTTGATCTCTTATGCTTATAGTTCAGATACATCTTACTTTGAACAAATGGCTGATTACGTGCAAGGAGTTGACCTTCTGTATCATGAAGCGACATTCACTGAGAAGCAAAAAGATCGCGCCGATAAAACTATGCATTCTACTGCCAGGGAGGCTGCAACAGTGGCCAAAAAGGCAAAGGTGGGTCAGTTGTTATTAGGGCACTTTTCAGCCCGTTTCAAAAACACGGATGAATTACTTGAAGAAGCTTCCCAAATATTTGAGCAGGTAGTTTGCGTTCAGGATGGAGATGAATTTGATCTCTAAATCTTATAGATTCAGTTGGTTAACCAACCTTTTACTGTTTTTATTCGTTTAATATTATAGAACAGTATGAGATGGAAAAGAAGCGAACATATCAATGGGTATGTATGGTTTTGTTCTCACTGCTGATCTCTTGTCAAAAACATGAGGTCAACACTAATAAATTCGGGAAACAAAGCCGTTGGCAGGTGACGACTATTCAGATCGGCTCCAATGGAAATTCCGTTTTGCCAAAATGGGAAGTAAGCCCCTCTGAAAATGCCGAAGAATATGGTTCTGCAGTTTGGGTTCATATGGATGGATCAAGATCAACCTTCAAATGGATCTTCAAACACTATCAAAATGCCTTCGTTTTTTTTCCGGATAATTCAGTAGAACAGGATGTTGGATGTAAAGCTTATTTGCAATGCTCTAATTTGTCGGGAGAATACAAGATCATCACGGATAAAAGCAAAATGTTTGAATTCGAGAGCCTTGAGACTTCAGGATATCCGGGTATAAGTGTCTTTATTCAGATCCAACCAATGTGATCTGCTCATCTTCTGTATAGAAAAGTTCTCCTTTTACAGGTAAAGACTCCATTTTTTGCAGGATTTGGATGTACTCTTTCACTTGCTTTTCGTGCTTAGCTTTATCTTCTTTCCCGGTTTTGAAATCGACTACCAGCAAAGTATTTCCCTCATAAATGAGTTTGTCAGGAATATGTTTATTTCCCACTTCATCTATTAAAGCCACTTCATTCTTTACCTTGTTAGAATCAAAGTAATAAGCGAATCGATCATTTTTAAATAATCGCTCTACATCTGAAAGTAAAGACTCTTTATTCACTTCGTCTATCTCTCCCTTTCTGATCAGTTTTTCAACTTCATTGGATGATTCGTTGGCAGATTTGATCCTGGACAACAATAAATGCAACTGATTTCCATAAGCTCGCTTTTTGTCCATTTCATTCACGTCCCATGATTCGCCATTCTTTACACTCAATGTGGGCTTATCTTTCACTTGTTTTATGAACTGTACCTGGTAATTGTTAACCTTCTTCTTCTCCACATGATGAGCTACAGGTAACGTTCCAAAAGTGTAAAACAGGTCCTTTGCGCATCTGCCTAAACTCAATTCTTTTTCTAAAAATGGGTGCAGCCAGTTTCTTGAAGGTCCATGATTATGTGAATTCTTGTTGCCGACAACAAACAAGGCTGTTTTAGGACGTGTTAATGCCACATAAATAAGATTCAAATGATCTAATCGCGCTTTGTGATCTTCTTTTTCAAGCAGCTCTTTGTATTTGGTTTTTTTAGTGTTATCGGTCGATTTCAAAAAGTAGGCGGGCAGAATATCGTCTTCATCAATCACCCATTTTGGAGAATCATTTCCACTAATACTCCAGTCGAAAAATGCACAGATCACCACCGGAAACTCTAGTCCTTTGGCTTTATGAATGGTCATGATATTTACCGCATCAGCCCCTTCAGGACTTTGAATAGATGAAGTGCTTCCTTTGTCATTAAACCACTCAATAAATCCGGGTATATCAGTGCTATGTTGCTTTTCAAATTGATGGATCTGTTCCAGGAAGAATTGCAGATAGGTGTTGTTGCTAAAATCAAGATCAAAAACTTCTATCAAATGCTCAGCAAACTCATAGAAACTGTGGAAATGTTCAATTGGCTTGAGTTCAAAGTTATTTTCCTTCAACCATTTCTTGAGGTCGATCTTTTCTTCTTGCAAAATCTTTAAGATCAGTTCAGATGAACCATTTTGATCTATTAACTCTTCATAATGCTCCAATGTTTTCTTTGAATAATTGCTGTTGTGTTGATAAACCAAAGCAGCAATCAAATTGAACATGAATCGAACAGTTCGGTCTTTGCCCACATGTAAACTATCTTGTGAGATCACCGGGATGTCATTTGAGGTCAAGGTGGAGGCGATCATAGATCCTTCCACATTTCGTTTGACCAGCACACAAATATCTTGCAATGCATATCCTTGCTTCAGGCATCTGTTTACCACATCCAGAATATAATTGGGCTGTAATTCCTTGTCTTTGGCTTCCAGCATATTGAATTCCAGATATCCGGGAAAATCCTTCTTCGGAACCTGTTCATAGGAACTGTATATCGTTTTGATGTAATCGTCCTGCTGCGCGATCAGGTCTTCAAAAAAGCGATTGTTGAAGTTCACAATATCAGGAGATGAACGATAATTATCTTTCAATTCTATCAATCTTCCTTCATCAATGAATTTCGCTTCAGCTTCAGCCAAAGATTCGATATTGTCAGGGTTATCAAGTTCTTTAGGGAGTTTTACAAATTGCTCTACCTCACCATTTCTCCAGCGATAAATGGCCTGTTTTCCATCTCCAACGATCAAATTCAGTTTTTTGGAGGATAGAGAATCGTGCAACAATGGAACTAAATTCACCCATTGTAGTCTTGAGGTATCCTGAAACTCATCCAATAAAAAGTGATCGTAACGTACACCCAGTTGCTCATAAATGAACGGCACCGGTTCGCTGGCAATGATCTCTGCGATCTTCTTGTAAAAATCTGAGATCAACAAAACATTTTCCTGTGACTTCAAATCTTCCGTGATCTGAAGCAAATGTTTCATTAACGAAAGGTTATTGATCACTTTGAAGATCTCTTTGTTCAGTATGTACTGAGATTCATTTTTTTGAATAAACTCGTCTATTTGATGAAAATATTGAGCCAAAAGGTCTTTTATTGATTCAATCTCAGCTTTTTTGGTGCAGCTACCACTTGTCCATTTGTCCTCATTAACAGTTTTATAATTGGTTGCCGTTCGGTCTTTTACTACTCCAGCTTCAATTTTTTGAAAGAACAGCATTATCCCGCTATTTGCTCCGCCGCTAAAATCTGAAGGGTGTATACCCTTTGCTCTTATCTCATCCATGGCACCTTTTCCCATAGATACCAGACTGTTCTCAAATTGCTTGATCTCTTTGATCAATTGATCTTTCCGATCCAAAAAATCTTGCGTTTCCAGGCCATCCAGTTGCTTAATGGCATTCAAAGCATCTTCTTTGAAGAGTTTAGATGAGAATTCCATCAGTGACTCACGGAAATTCCATCCTTTATCTTCTTCCAAATTACTTTCTACATAGGCCGATACTAATCGATCAACATCTGCATCCCTTCCCACGCGATCAAACAACAGATCAGCCACATTTTTTTGAAGGGTATCAATATCTAACTCCACTTCAAAATCCATAGATAATTCTAGTTCTCTGGCAAAGGTTCTGATCACTTTATGGGTAAATTTGTCAATGGTCATTACCGAAAACATCCCATAGTTATGAAGGATAGCGTTCAATGATCGAGCAGCATTTTTCTCCACCTTATCTTCACCTAATCCAATGGCTTTTGACGTTTCTTTTAAAGCTTTGAAATCCTCTTCATTCTTATCATGAGGAGCTTTTGAGATTTGGATCAATCGCTTCAAGATCCTCTCTTTCATTTCATTGGCGGCCTTATTGGTAAAGGTCATGGCCAATACCCTTCTGAATTTCATAGGGTCATCATCCTTCAGAATGATACGAAGGTATTCCTGAACCAGGGTGTATGTTTTACCACTGCCCGCAGACGCATTGTATATTTTTAGGGCTTTATCTTCGATCTTGAAAGGGTTTGTTGATACTCAAATATAACCTTTCATATCTTGTTAACCATAACTTCATTTAATATTGCTAATTTGTCCACCAATGAAAAGATTAGTCTTCAGTTTGATCCTTCTAATGAGTAGTTATGGCTTTGCTCAGGTGTATCCACAATTGGGTGCACGGGCTAATAGTTTGGGAGGAGCCGTGCTTGGTCAGGATGATATTTGGTCGGTATACAATAACCCCGGGGCGTTTGGTTTAATGGATAAAAGTGGAGTTGGAGTTTCTTACGAAAATCGCTTTTTGTTAAAGGAAATGTCAACTCAGTCGCTCGTGTTCGGATATCACACTGAAAAAGCGGGGAATTTTGGATTACATTTTCAGCAATACGGTTTCAATCTGTATCGTGAAATGCAGGGAGGATTATCCTACGGAATGAAGTTCTATGATAATTTTTCTGGAGGTATATCCATCAACTACCACCGCATTGCTTTAGGTGATGTGTATGGATCTAAAAATACCGTTTCAGCTGCACTTGGATTGATGTACAGCCTGAACAAACAGGTGACATTTGGAATGCGCGTTTTGAATATTAACCGAGCCAAATTATCGGCTTATCAGGATGAACGTTTGCCAACTACCTTCAGTCTAGGGGTGCTTTATAATTTCAGTGAGAATGCGTTCTGGTCAATTGAAGCGGAAAAAGATCTGGTACATCCTATCAATATTCGTTCAGGAATAGAAATTCGACCACATGAAATTTTGGCCATCCGATTAGGAATGAATTCATATCCTTTTCAGGCTTCATTTGGATTTGGCCTTAAATTCTCGAATTTCCAATTGGATCTGGCTTCCATGTGGCACGTACAGTTAGGATTGAGCCCTTCTGCCGGAATTCACTATTGTTTTTAATGAGAAAGATATTTCTTTTCATATCGATCATCAGTCTTGGTCAAGCCTTTGCACAAGGGCAAGACCCGGATGAAGAGCGTCAAAAGATCATTGAGAAAAGAATTGAATTCATTGGAGATAATTTGGAAGACTCAGACATTGACCTTACCACCTATTTTGATGATCTGTATCATTTCTATGATAATCCAATCAATCTGAACCAAACAGATTTTGATGAGTTAAACCGCCTGGGAATCTTAACCGATATTCAAATTCAGTCCATTCTGAATTACACCCAAAAGCATGGTGATATGATCACCATTTATGAATTAAATGCCATTGAATACCTGGATGTTGAAGCGGTGGAAATGATCTTACCATTTGTAAGAGTAGGTGAAGGAGAAGAAAAACCATTCAAATGGAGAAATGCTTTTAAATATGGGAAGCAAGAGGTGTTCTTGAGATATGAAAGGGTTTTGTCTCCTAAGGTGGGATATGTTGATGTGACCGATTCATTGCAAAGTGTAAACAAGAAATACCTGGGGAGCCCTGATAAGTATTATGTAAGATATAGAAACACTTATAAGGATCGCGTTAGCTGGGGATTAACGGCAGAGAAAGATGCGGGTGAAGAATTCTTTAAAGGCAATAACAAACAAGGATTCGATTTCTATTCAGGCCACCTGTACTTTAATGATCTTTGGAAGATTAAGCGATTAGCCATAGGAGATTACCAGTTTAGAGTGGGGCAGGGTTTAACTATGTGGTCAGGGTTTGCTATGCGTAAAACGGCTGATGTAACTGCTGCGCGCAGGTATGCGGGGGGATTAAAGCCCTATACATCTGTTAATGAAAATCAGTTTTTAAGAGGTGTTGGAGCAAATATTGAGATGGGCAAATTCGATCTAACCGTTTTTGGTTCTTACAAAAAGCTGGATGCCAATCTGAATACAGTAGATTCAACTGATCTATTTTTTGATAATACTTTTTCTTCTTTCCAAACTTCAGGATATCACAGAACAGTGAACGAAATGGATGATAAATGGGCTGTTGGAGAACTGATCACAGGAGGAGAAATAGCTTATCGTGGTAAGACATATCGAATAGGACTGGCTTCTGTTTATACCAAGTATGACACACCATTGAGTGGAACCACTAAGCCCTATAATGCCTATAAATTTAATGGTCAGGAGCTACTCACATCTGGTATTAACTATCGTTGGTATTTCAGAAAGTTGTCATTTTTTGGTGAAACCGCTATGTCTGATAATCTGAAATTGGGGACTGTGAACGGTATTGCCTGGCATGCTGATCCTAAATTGGATTTGATCATTCTTTATCGTAACTATGACAAAGCGTTTCAATCGCTTTATTCAACGGGCTTTGGCGAGTCATCAGATAATTCAGGTGAGCAGGGGTTATATTTCGGGATCAAAGCCAGATTATCGAAAAGAATTTCGGCATCTGCTTATTATGATCAGTTTCAATATACTTACTTCAAGTGGTTAACAGATGATTTTTCTGAAGGTCGTGAAGTATTTACCCAATTTGATTTCAACATCAATAGGCGTTCTTCATTCTATATCCGTTTCAGAAATAAGGTCACTGAAAAGAATACCAAAGAAGATTTGGGTGGTATTGACGGTCAGGTAAAATTGAATAAAACCAATGTTCGCTTGAACTATGATCAAAAGATCAATGATCAGATCTCTTTGAAATCAAGAATTGAATGGACCAGATATGCCTACGACAAAGACATAAGTCATGGCTTATTAATGTTCCAGGATGTGGTGTATTCCTTCAAGAAAACCCCTTTAAAATTATACAGCCGATTTGCTGTATTTGATGCAGGTTCTTATGATGCGAGGGTCTATGCATATGAGAATGACCTGTTGTATGTGTTCAGCATTCCTTCCTACTACAACCGTGGAATGAGAACTTATTTGATGGCTAAGTACGAAATTGGTGAGCATATTGATCTTTGGGCCCGTTGGGGCTTATGGTCATATGAGAATGTGCAAAGTATTTCATCCGGTTTGGAGGAAATTGTGGGTCCACGAAAGATGGATTTCAAATTGCAGTTAAAGATCAGATTGTAGATTTCATTTTCATTATTCTATATTTGAATTTATGTCTGAAAATGAGAATAAGTATCAAATCCCTGCCTGGCTCAAGGAGCTTCAAGAGAATTCATGGAACTTAGAGTTGTTGATCTCAGGTGGAGCGATCTTTACCTTATTTCAGTTAGAAGATATTTTTGTTGATTTCATGATGCGCCTGAAAATGACTGCTCATCTTCCAGGCACAGGAATATTCATCATTCTTGGAATGTTGGCGTTAAAAATGCTAACCCTTGGATTCTTGTCACATTTGTTGCTTAGAACATATTGGTTGGGTTTACTTTGTGTCAACTATGTATTTCCAAAAGGTGTTTCTAATAAAGTTAAAAGTTACCCAAATCCTTATCGAAATAAGTATGGTGAAGGAAAGAGTTTGCAAGATGAAATTCATAGGGTAGACAACATTTCAGGGCTTGTAATGTACATTTCAGTACTCACTACAATGGTGATACTGGGATTTGTTATCCTCACTACTGTTATTTTGAGTGTACCAAGCTTATTAGCTGATCTTCCTGACTGGTACTTTAGTTTAACGATCTGGTTGATCATGATCTATCATTTTGACCTTTTTCTGTTCGGTTTATTTCGTAGAATACCCTATTTATCATATATAACCTTTCCAATATTCTGGTTGTTTGATCGATTATCTCTACGTGTATTTTATGATAGTTCACTAGCTTTATTTAGTAGCAACGTTTCCAAGTTAAAGACCTTCATAGGTATGCTGGTAGTCATATTAATAGGTGTCATTTTCACCTACAATGCAATTTATAAGGTCATGCATTGGCCATATCTATTAGATTCGAGAGAACATAGATGGTCAATGGCAAGTAATGAACAATGGATTTATCCTTCTTTTTACAGAGACTCTCCAGAAAATGAGAATGAAAAGATCTATGGTCCGAGTATTCAATCAGATATTATCAATGAAAATTATATAGATCTGATCGTTCCTTATGATGTGGATTTTGATGATAATCTTACAGATGATCAATATCTTGAAGAGGATGTTTTGATTTTCATAGATGACAGTCTTTATCAGGTTGAATGGTTTAATTATCGACCTAAAGAAAATGACCAATTGGGTATGAAATCAGTCATAGGAATTGACCACTTGAATTCTGGTAAACACGATCTTGTAGTGCGAAGTTTGGCTAATGAAGAAATGGAACAAAAAATTCCTTTTTGGAAGAATTAAAAAACCTTCTTCAAAACATCTAAGATCTCTTTATCAGTGACATTTTGATCATAAACGGCCATACCGATCCCTGAAATTAGTGTGAACTGGATCTTATTCTCCCGGTTCTTTTTGTCATTATACATCAATTTGATGATGTCTTTAAAATCGGACGGATCCATGGAAATTTTTGGGTACTTGCTTTCAATCTTATTTTTGATCTCTTCGTTGATATCCCTAGTGATCAATCCTTTCATCAAAGAAAGTTCAGCTTCAGCTACCATACCCCAGGCAACAGCAAATCCATGTAATATGGGTTTATCATTGGCTAGTTTATATCCTTCAATGGCATGTCCAATGGTATGACCAAAATTCAGGTTCTTTCTGATACCGGTTTCTTTATGATCTACTTCAACGATCTGCTTTTTTATATTGACAGATTGTAGAATTAATTCAATGTCAATTTGACTATCCACTTTTGATAAGGCGATTAAATTATTCCAATGTTCTTCACTGGCGATTAAACCATGTTTCAGCATTTCAGTAAAACCAGAAAGCAATTGATCATCCGAAAGTGTTCCTAAAAAGCGTGGATCAATGAAAACGTGTTCTGCATCTGAAAAAACACCGATCTGATTTTTGTAAGGCCCCAGATCAACCCCCGTTTTACCTCCAACAGAAGCATCTACCTGAGATAAAAGCGTGGTTGGAATATTGATGAACCTTAACCCTCTTTTGAATAATGAAGCCACAAATCCTCCCAGATCAGTGATCACACCTCCACCAAAATTAATGATGAGGTCATTTCTGCCAATTTGATATTCTGAAAGTGCTTCCCAGATCTGTGTGCAAACTTCAATGGATTTGAAATCTTCTCCAGGTGGAATTTGTATGATCTCAGCATGAGACAATACCGGAAAGCTGGTGATAAGATCTTCAATCCACAATTCACCAACTGTTTCATCCGTTAAAATGATCTTTTTAGAAGAGCCATATTCTTTTTCAAGTAACTCTTCAAAGCCTGAATCAGCTAAAGAACCAAAATGAATGGTAGAATTGTTATATCGCAGACTTTCAAGCATGTATTCAAAGGTAATGAGTTCCATGAATTGAAATTGAAAAATGTCAGTTTCTCTTGCATAAAAAATCTCCATATTTGCGTCATGATATCATTCGATAACACTGAAATAGCCTTCGCCGGTAAGTCGGATAAAGACCTGCAATGGTCATACAGGCTGTTTAAAATGATAGGAAAACCCTGGTTGGTAAAGTTTGGAGATACTGCTCAAAAAGTCGCTTTCGCCATACATCTTCCCATAAAAGGGATGATCAAAAAAACTATATTTAAACAGTTTTGTGGTGGGGAATCTATCAATGACTGTGATACTAAGATCTCACAATTGGGACAGTTCAACATTGGTACCATTCTGGATTATTCAGTGGAAGGAAAAGAATCGGATGAAGATCTGGATCATACGCGTGATGAGATCATTGCGACTATTCATAAGTCAAGAGATAACAATGATATACCCTTCGCGGTATTTAAACCAACCGGCATCTGTAAAACAGATTTACTGGCAAAAGCTAATAAGGGAGAAGATAAACTTTCAGAAGCTGATAAAAAGGCCTATGAGGTAGTTATGGATCGTGTTGATGCTATTTGTAGTGCGGCACATGAAGCAAATGTTCCGGTATTCATTGATGCAGAAGATACCTGGTTTCAGGATGCTATCGATCGTATGGCAGATGTTATGATGGCAAAATACAACAAAGAGAAGGCGATTGTCTATAACACTTTGCAAATGTATCGTCATGATAGATTGGCGTTTTTGAAAGAAAGTCACCTGAAAGCGCAAGAAACAGGATACATTTTGGGAATTAAACTGGTGCGTGGAGCTTACATGGAAAAAGAGCGTGAAAAAGCTGCTGAAGAGGGCTATCCGTCACCTATCCAACCCAATAAAGAAGCAACGGATACTGATTACAATACAGCTTTAGCCTACATGTGTGAGCATGTTGACCAGATCTGGTTCTGTGCCGGAACACATAATGAGCGTAGTTCTCAGATTTTGACTGAGCTGATGGAAGAATACAAGATCAAAAAAGGTGATACTAGAGTATATTTCGCGCAATTGTTAGGGATGAGTGATCATATATCTTTCAACCTGGCACATGAAGGGTATAATGTGGCTAAATATGTGCCTTACGGACCTGTAAAAGAGGTGATGCCTTACTTGATGAGACGAGCACAGGAAAATACTTCAGTTGCCGGACAGGTAGGTAGAGAATTAGGCCTGATCATCAAAGAGAAAGAGCGCAGAAAAAATAAAAAGTAACGCTTGTCGTTTTACTTTCATCCATGAGTCAGACCATACTTGACATTTTAACCTTGATCCTTTTATTAGGAGGCGCTTTGCTGGTTTATTTCTATGCCATCAAGGAGCGTATTAAAGGTGGTTTGATCATTGTTTTATTGCTTGGATTGTTTTTGAGGATAGAAATGGCTGCAAATCCACAGTTGCATGACTGGGATGAAAAATATCATGCTCTTGTTGCGAAAAATCTTGTCAAACATCCACTCAAACCAACTTTGTATGATCAACCCGTTATGCCAACAAATGAACTGGATTGGTCAAGCAGTCACATTTGGTTAAGTAAACCTCCCGTTCCGCTTTGGATCATGGCTTCTTCCATAGCAGTTTTTGGTAATACCATTTTAGCCATCCGAATTCCCTCTATTATTCTTTCTTTATTGGCTGTTTATATCACCTTTTTGTTGGGTAAGCGATTATTCAATGAAAAAGTAGCTCTTATGGCAGCATTTCTGCATGCTATAAACGGTTTGATCCTTGAATTAGCAGCTGGAAAGGTGTCTTCTGATCATGTAGAAAGCTGCTTTATATTGTGTGTTGAATTGGCCATTTATTTTGTAGTGATCAGTTGGGGAGATAAAAAAGTATATCGTTCAATTGCCCTGGCAGGCTTATTTACGGGATTAGCTTTTCTTTCAAAATGGTTCCCGGCCTTCATTGTTTTTCCGGTTTGGTTTGTTGGATTCATCTTTTCTGGCAAGTTTGACTGGAAACAATTCTTTATTCAGGGGTTTTTATTGGTTGGGATTGCGGCATTGGTATCCATTCCATGGATCTTGCAGGTAAACGCACTTGAAGACAATATTCTTGAACGTGTGCTTTTTGCTTTTGCTGAACCTGTAGCCAAACATCAACAGCCTTTTTACTACTATTGGCATCAGATCATGATCATCTTTGGGGAGTTGGTCTATCTACCCATCTTTTTTGCAGTTTATTTTATCCTGGATCGAAAATGGAAGAGAAGCAATTGGCTTTTGTTAGCCTGGATCTTGATCCCATTAATTGTTTTTACACTCGGAGAGACAAAGCGATACACCTATATGATGATTGCCGCACCGGCTTTCTTTTTGTTGATCGCCAATTTATTGATGTTCTATACGGATAGATATCTATCATCACAACAAAGATGGATATCTGCTGTACTTATTACCGGTTTATTGGCTCTGCCCGTTAGATATTCTGCTGAGCGAATGAAGTTGTTTCAGGAAAAAGAAGTAAATACTGCTTTTTATGATCAGCTTCCGGAATACAAGAATCTACTAAAGAGTACTGATGTGGTCTTTAATATAAAAGAGAATATAGAATTGATGTATTTAACAGATGTGGCGGCTGCTTATCAATACTTGCCCGCTCAACATCAAATTAAAATGGCTCTTGATCAGGGTTATGTTGTCTATATTTTAGTGGATAATAAATTATTGCCAATTAGTGATCGTGACCTGTAAAGGCCTCATTAAAATTTACCAGGTATAATTTTTCACTAGCCCTTGTAACTGCCGTATAGAGCCATCTCATATATTCTCTGTCCCACATTTCAGAAACAAAATATCCCT
The DNA here is from genome assembly GCA_020635955.1 of Crocinitomicaceae bacterium. GTDB lineage: Bacteria > Bacteroidota > Bacteroidia > Flavobacteriales_D > Crocinitomicaceae > Paracrocinitomix. Next base: position 160,025 of record JACJYW010000009.1, on the reverse strand, counting down.
GGTCAATGAATACCACCGGCCATTGTCCGCCTTGTGATTTGTGACAGGTAACGGCGTATCCAAATTTTACCTGCAAGGCCTGAAAGTAGGGGTTTTCCATTACTTTTTTGTTCCGAACTCGCTTGTTCGTTTCCATTGGATATTCTTCAGAAGCAATGCGGTAAAACAGTTCTTTAAGTTGATCACGTGGAACGTTGGCAGATTCTGCATTAATGGCACGGGTCATCATCTTTAATTCAACATCTGCCATGTTGGGATAATCAATGAATCTTGCCACCACATCCACAAATTCAAAACCGTAGATCTCTTCCCGTTTGTTGATCTTTTTGATTTCTAAAAGCTCTCCATTGGCAATAAAACCTGCTTCTGATTTAGGGTCCAGCCAGTAATAATTGTTGTGCACCACCATCATAATATCACCAGCATTCATATCATCCTCCTGCCATAAAACGCGGTATCTGATCTGCTGATTGAAAAGATTAGCTCTTTTATTAGAGCGTGTCACGATCATGACATTATCCTGCCCGTATTCATTGATGGATGATTCTATTATATCCTGCAATTCTGAACCATCCAGCACAACTGCATCTGATCGATTCGTTTTCAGCACTGGGATCTCTTCATTGAATTCTCTCAATTGTAGAGATAGATCCAAAATACCTGAGTTGGATTCTTGTCGAACCACATCTTTCAATTCAGCCTGTACCACGTCAAAGGAGTAGTGTTGCGAAAGAAATTCAGGTTCAAGCGCCGGACTTTTTTCCATTCCCACCGGAGGTAACTGTCCTTTGTCTCCTACAAAAATAAGCTTGCAATTGTCAGCTGAATACACATATTCTAAAAGATCTTCAAGCAGATCTCTTGGTGAAAAGGATCCCGGATCAGTAATGCCCGAATTCGTTGCTACCATTGATGCTTCATCCACTATGAAGATAGTATTGGTTCTCTTGTTCTCTCCTAATGCAAAATGCGGAACGCCTTCGGGAGATTGAATAAAATAGATGGATCTGTGCACAGTATGGGCTCGTTTACCACTATAGTTTGAGAGTACTTTTGCAGCTCTACCTGTTGGTGCCATCAGGTAAGATTTGATCTTAAAATTGGCCAATGTATTGACAAAGGAGGAGATCAAAGTAGTTTTACCGGTACCTGCAAATCCACTCAAAATAAAGATCTCAAATTGTTTATCTGAAGTGATAAAATCAGTTAAACGGTGAATGGCAGATGCCTGATCTGAAGTAGGAGTGTGACCAAGATTTCCAAGGAATTTTTGCTCAAAAGTGCTTCGATCGATCTTATTTTTCAAAGGGATATGGTTTCTGTGCGAATCGTTGATTTAAATATGGAAAAAATATATTGACTGACTTAGCCCACTTTAAAAAAAATTGTAGCTTTGTTCGGTATACACTGTAAACAATAATCATAGTTTATGAGCTCTTTAGACAAGGTTGATAGCATTTTTTATTTAATTCAGAAATATATACTTCCTGTTGCATTCTTAATTGCAGGTATAGTATTGTTGAAAATGGCTGTTGTGCCTGAAAGAGTTGAGCTGAATAACGGTACTGTTTTAGCCGTTGATCAAAGTAAATTGTTCTTGTATTCAGCACTAATTTTCATTGTAGTCAGTGTAGTTTGGTTATTGTATTTGTTGAATATGATCAAGTCTATGGTGGGGTATATCATCATGGTGGCTATGTTGATCGGTTCTGCTGTTATCCTTTATTTGGATTACGCTACCGTTCAGGAAGAGGTGAAATTCAACAATATGTATGCTGAACGTGATATTGAGATCAAAACAAGGATCATGGATATCAAAGCGGCTGAAGTAGCTTATAAAGAGGTTCATGGTACATACACCAATTCAATGGATGATTTGATCAATTTTGTGAAAACCGGAACCAAAATGGACTTCTATAAAGAAGGTAGTATTCCGGAAAGAAAGATCACGCCTGAAGAAAGAGATGTTATTTATGGGGATGATCGTCCTATTGATAAATTAATGACGGAAGTTGAGGCAGCTATACTTGCTAAGAAAAATGGAAACAAGATCCTGGATGAGAATGGTAAATGGGAGAATTTCAGAAGAGATACAAACTATGTACCTGTAATGGATGCTATTTTTAATTCAGAAAGATATTTAGATAACAGAAGTAAAATCGGAGGTACCATTCCTTTCAAAGCTGAAGATATGCGTTATGTTCCGTTTACGGAGGACCTGACTCAATTAGATACTGCTTCTATATTTAAAGGAGAGATCAGAGTGCCAACTCTTATGATCTCTATGACACATCCAATGGAGCATCCAACAGATGGTTTTAAAGTGTACACTGTTGGTTCTATTGATGATAATCACCTAAGAGACAACTGGTCAAAATAATCCATGTCTATTCGTAAAGAGGATGCTTATCAGCATGTCCTGTGTATGGATATTCGAGAGGATAGCCTGAGATATGGTATTTATAAAAAATCCTCTGGGGAGCTGGTAAAGCATAATCAGATAAATTTTCAGGCATTTGAGCGTGATCACATCAATTCTTTATTGACAGATGAGGAGTTGAAGTATGATTATAGTTCTTATGTGCTTACGGCTGGGGGAGCAAGAAGTACTTTGATCCCGGTTGATCTCTTCAATCATTCAAAGGCAGATGAGATCTTTAAATTGAATTTTTCTGAGCCATTGGATAATCTTGATTACAACCGAATTCCCGAATTGGGCATTGTAAACATTTACGAGTTGCCATTATGGATCAAATCACTTTTTGTGATCAGGTTTCCTAGAGTGAAGATCGTTCATCCGGTAACCGTAATATTAAAAGGGGTTTTCAAACAATCTACCTTCAGTCCAAAGATCCATATTCATATTGAAAAAGATAGCTTTTACCTGTTGATCACTGACAAAGGCAAATTGCAGTATTATAATCGTTTTGATCAGGCTTCTATTGCAGATATGGTGTATCACATTTTATTCGTTTTGGAGCAAAAAGAAATGGACCAGAAGAAAATGGATGTGATGTTATATGGTGTTCCTGCCAATTGGGATAAAAAAGATGAAGTACAGGGATTCTTTGCTAATCCAATCAAAATAGCTGATAAAAAAGAGCAAGCTGAACACTTCGTTTTATCAAATCAATTGCTGTGCGTATAGTTAGTGGTAAATACAAAGGCAAGCGATTTTCTCCACCAAAAAAATTCCCTTCTCGTCCCACTACTGATTTTGCTAAAGAAAGTCTATTCAATATTCTCGAAAACCAATTGTATTGGGAGGATATCAAAGTATTGGACCTTTTTGCAGGAACAGGTAACATATCCGTTGAAATGCTTTCAAGAGGAGCTTCATCTGTTTTAAGTGTGGATATACATCCTGTTTGTATTAGACATTTGAATAAAATGCAGGAGGAGTTGTCAGATGGTAACTGGCGAATTCTGAAGAAAGATGCCTTTAAATTCTTAGCAGAGCACCCAACAAAATACGACTTGATCTTTGCTGATCCGCCATTTGGATTAAAGGGGGTGGATACGCTACCGGATCTTGTTTTTGAAGGTGAAAAATTATCCCAGGATGGTCTGTTGATCATAGAACATGGTAAAGAGAACGATTTTAGCACTCATGCACATTTCAAAGAAGTACGCAATTACGGAGGAGTGAATTTTAGTTTTTTCAGTCAATGACCTGATCATTACTAGCTATTAACAAAAGTGAATGGACTAAAATCCATTCGTTCGATTATCGATAACCAAATATCCCCTAACTTTACCTTAAATACCCTAACAACATAGCAATGAAACGAATTGGTGTATTTCCCGGGTCATTTGATCCATTCACAAAGGGACATGAAGATATTGTTAGACGATTTATTCCTCTCTTTGATGAGGTAATCGTGGCTATTGGAGTCAATTCTTCTAAAAACTATATGTTTAGTTTAGAAAGCAGAAAAAATCATATAGAAACCTTATTCAAAGATGAACCTTCAGTTCGCGTTGAACCCTTTCAAACCCTGACGGTTGACTTTTGTAAAGAAAAAAAGGCCCAGTATTTGCTTCGGGGTATTCGTAATGCCACGGATGCGGATTACGAGAGATCAATTGCACAGATGAATTTTGATCTTTCAGGAATAGAAACACTTTTCCTTATGTGTGATCCGGCTTTGGCACCAATTAATTCTTCTATTATTAGAGAAATTAAAAAGAACGGTGGAGATATTTCTGCCTTTGTAACAAATGATGAGCTGCTGATTATAAAGTAAAATGAAAGCCCTTAGAAACGTCATAGCATTTTTATTACTTCAGGTAACTTTCTTATCTCACGCCTATGAGATTGTTGGTTATGCCCCTGCTTATGTTGGAGAAAAGGTGACTCTTTATACCTATCAGGATTACATTACCATGACTCGCATGAAATTGGGTGAAGGGCAAGTGAGTGCTAAAGATAGTTTGTTCCATATAGATCTTAAGGTAGGAACAACCATTCAGGGAATCATTGAAATAGGGAATACAGAAGCACCTTTGTATTTAGCTCCTAATACCTCTTATGATATTTATTTCCCTAAAGTACAGGGACAACCGATCAGCTTTCAAAATCAATACACTGATATAGTATTTTTCGGATTGGATACTACTGATATCAACTACAGAATTCTGCAATACAACTTGTGGTTTGATACGTATATAGCCTATCATGAAAGAGAAATTGCAAGGGGTCAATTCATGGCTTATTTGGACACTTTTATGATTTATGCCGCAGATGCCTACAAGGATGTTCAAGACGAGTATTTTATTACCTATGTTCGATATAACATTGGCGAGCTCCAACAATCTTTCGGTGGAAATTCAAAAGGGGCAAACCGCATGGGTACCTACATTAATTTCATAGAGCCTTTTCCTGTCTATTATGAGAATGATCAATATATGAGGTTCTTCAAAAGCTTTTATTCCAAAGATTTCAGTGATTATCCGCCAGATATGCTCGCAGAGATCAATATGGCCATTTACAATGCCAGTCCAACAAGACTAATGACAGCATTGAAGAAAGACATCTTTTTAAGTAAGCCTGAGATTAGAGAAATGGTCATGATAAATCAATTGGGAAAACAATATTATGAACGAAATGATACCAAAAGGCCAGTTCTGATGATGTTAGATTCTATAGCCAATCACGCTAAATTTATGGTGAATGCTACCATTGCTAAGAATGTGATCACATATTTGACAAGTCTTGAACCGGGATTTCCGGCTCCTGTTATTGATCTGGAAATAGCTCCTGATAATGATGAACATATCACATGGAAAAAATATGAAGGTAAATTCGTTTATCTCAACTTTTTTGAGACCTGGAATGATCAGTCTATCAAAGAAATGAGAATTATGGCAGATCTTCGAAGGGATTATGGACCATATGTTGAATTCTTGTCCGTTTGTACTGATAAAAAGAGAGAGGATTTTGATAAGTACATGAAAGAAAATCCTGATTATGATTGGGATATTGTGTATGTTGGAAGTGATAGTCCTATGAAGGAAGATTACAAAGTTCAAAATGTTCCTACTTACTTTCTAATTGATCAATCAGGATTTATCGCAATGGCACCTGCGCCAACCCCAGCTCCTGATGGAGAATATGAGTCCATTGATAAGACTTTCTTTTACATTAAACGAGCTTTAACACAAACTGATGGAAAACGCGTTGGTGAGCGTTAAAAGTCTAGCAAATAATTTGTAATATTAGAGTACAAATATTGCAATGAAAGCTTTTCGATTCTATCAAACTCTTAAAAACGACTATTTCAGCCTGGTTTACATGGGTGAATTTGATGATGAGTTGACAAGTACGCTTATGCGAATTCAGGAAACTGGAACGGATGAGGGTAGGGGAATGAAAAAGCGACTTTCTTATTTAATTGCAGAGTGTTTTCAAAATGTAATTCGACATTCAGATGCTGATCCTGATTCTATAGAGGAACTTACTTCTAAGATGTTTATGATGCGTTTCATAGGTGGAATACATTATTTGACCTCTGTGAATCCAATTGAAAATGAGAATATTGAAAAACTAAAGGGTATTCTTGATTCGTTAAAAAAGGTTTCGTCAGAGGATATTCGTGCCATTTATTTAGAAGCTTTGGGTGAAAATTCATTGAGCGAGAAAGGAGGAGGAGGATTAGGTTTGATTGAGATGGCACGTAAAACAAAGAATCCAGTAGATTACTATTTTGAGCCTAAAGGAGATACCTACGCTAACTTCTACATGCAGTTAAAATTATCGTCAAACGAAGCTGCATCAGGTAATTTGGATCTTGAAGAGAGTAAGAAATTGTACCATGAACTACTGAATGATCACGTGGTAATGCTTAGAAAAGGAGATTTCTCACAAGAAACAATTTTACCACTATTTCAATTGTTCGAATCAAATCTTCAGATCAAGAAAGAAGATCTGGTATTCAAGAAAAAGAGTTTGTACATACTCATTGAATTACTTCAAAATATGAATCGTCACGGTGTTGAGATCAACGGTTCTAAAGAAGGATTATTCCTGGTGATCATTAAAGATGGTAAGTACAATATGCAAACCGGTAATTTTATTTATAAAAAGAATGCTGAAAAGCTAAAAGGTCATTTAGATTCTTTGAATGGTTTAGACAAGATCGAATTGTCGAAACGCTATAAAGAACAGCTGATGAGTGCTGATATTGAAGAAGATAAAGGGGCCGGATTGGGAATTATTGAGATGTTTAGGCAGAGCGAAGGCGAAATTATTTATACATTTGATGAAGTGAATGAACAATTAGCGTTCTTTTCACTGAGTGCTACCTTATAACCTTAACCTCAAACTATGTCTGATAAACTTATTCTTAGGGGATCAGAAGACACACCGGAGATCAATTTTGATCGATCAGAAAACGTATTCTCCATTTCAGGGAGATCTTACCCTGAGAATCCAAGAGAATTCTATAAACCAGTTGTAGATTGGTTAACTAACTATAGTGAATCTCCAAATCCTTCTACTATGCTTGTTGTTGACCTTGAGTATGTCAATTCAGGTTCTGTTAAGGAGGTCTTCAAAATGTTATATTTAGTTGAAGACATTATGGAGTCCGGAGTTGAAGCCAGCATAAGATGGTGCTACAGAAATGGGGATGAACTCATGCAACAGAAAGGGATGGAGTTTAAAAAGTTCCTTCAGGTACCTGTAGAGTTGGAGGAACGTTAGATCTTGGCTCCAATCACCAACATATCATCTACCTGATGATTTACACCTTTCCAACTATTGATCTCATCTGAAATTTTTTGTCTTTGTTCTTCAGCAGGAAGGCTATAGATATTCAGCAATAATTCTCTGAAACGACCAATATTGAATTTCTCCTTATCAGTTCCTCCGAATTGGTCCATATAGCCATCTGAGAAAAGGTAAACCACATCACCTTTATTGAGTTGAATTGTTTCTTCTTCAAAACTGATCTCTGATTTACGTTTTCTGCGCAATACACCTCCAATTCCTCTTAAATTGGCTGAGAGTTCTTTAAATTCTCCATTTTGGATCACATATGCGGGGTTCATAGCACCCGAAAAGATCACTTCTCCTGATTTTGTGTCAATAGAGCAAATGGACATATCCATACCATCCTGTGCGGCATCTTCATCAGCTTCCTGACTTAGTGATTGAACAACACCTTCGTGCAAATGTTTTAAAATCTCTCCAGGTTTGTAGATCTTCTTCTCCTTCACGATCTGGTTCATTAGTGTATTTCCTATGAGTGACATGAAAGCTCCAGGAACACCATGACCAGTGCAGTCTACGGCAGCCACGATCACTTTGCCATTCGCCTCTGAAAACCAATAGAAGTCTCCACTTACAACATCCAATGGCTGATAGTATACAAACGAATTAGGTAAAAGGGCTTTAATTTCACTATCCTTTAACAATACTGACTTTTGAATACGTTCTGCATATTCAATGCTTGTCATGATCTTCTTGTTCTTTTTGGCAAGCTCAAAATTGCTTTTCTTTTTCTCAATGATAGATTTGATCAATACCACTACAAATCCGGCAAGTATCAACAAAAGACCTATTAATGTGTAATTAAAGTTCTTTTGAGCAGACAGTTTAGCATCTTGTTCAGCTATGAAGGTTTTTGCTGCTTCCAGTTCCTTTTCGGCTGCCATTAATAACTGCTCTCTTGCCTGGATCAAAATGAAATCTTCTTCAGTAACAGCAATAAGTTTATCTTTTTCCAATTGTTCCCAGGCATCTGAGATCTCTTTTGCCCTGTTAGAGATATCTTCATCACTTAATTTGCTCCAACCGGCAATATCTCCAATATTGGTTTTACTTAGAACAGATAATGTTTTTGCTTTAATCCCATTCTCCTGCTCCACCACAACAGTTTCACCAGACTCATTTACATAAGTTTTGGTCACTTTTTGAGTGGTGGGAGTTTCAACCTCAGAGATCTGTACTTCTGCTGTATTGTTACTGTTTTTGTTCTTATCCAATGAAGCTTTGATCAAATTCACCATGGTGTTGTCTTCACTATCCTTGAAAAGCATGTCTTTTTTATCGAAACTGGCTTCTTTGAACTCAAATTTTCTGCCCGTGCTGTTATAATAGATCTTGCCGAAAGATGCTCCATTATCAACAGATTTATCTGTTTCGTTATCGTTCAGGATCAACTCAATATGTGTAAGCTTTAACCCTGAAGCTGCCATATCCGCTGGAATATTCCTTAGATCAAGATCAACAGCTGAATTACCATATCCTGACTTTGAATATTTAAGTAAATAATGCTTTTCCAGCGGAAGTTTAATAGCAAATTCCCCTCCCTTGTCGGTAGATGTGGTGGTGATCTTTGAACCTCCGCTTTCAACTGTGATCTTAACATCAGATAGGCTTCCCTGAATTTCGATCTTTTCCTTTTTTAGGAATTTAGCAGGGTCATAATTATAACCCATGATAGTTCCTTCAAGGATCAAATGATCAGGAGTTCTTTGAGATAATGCAATAGTTGCAATGAAAAAAAATAGCAGTAAAGAGTAGAATTTCATAGGCAGATTGCGGTTTCCACTCAAATATAGCTAAAGCTATGTTTTGGAACTATTTAGAGAAGATTATTTTTTCCCTGCTGACGTCAGTTGAGGTAATCAAAGTTAGGAAATAAGTGCCGCTGGAAATTTCTAACGATCTGAGATCAAGTGCTGTGTTTGATTGGTTTATGTTGGATGCAAATACCGTTTTTCCCGATTGATCTGTCAATAGGATCTGATAGACAACCGCAGGGTCAACAGGACTGATCATTATTGCTCCTGATGTTGGATTTGGAAAAATACTGAATTCATGCTGATGATCATTCAAGCTAAGTTCATCCACATAAACACAGGCTGAGGTATCGCTACAACCATTTTTAGTTACTATAACACCATAGGTACCTATTTCATTGGCGGCATAGGTTTGCGAATTGGCGGCAGGTATTAGTTCTATTGGATTACATTTGAACCATTGGTAACTAGCTGCTGTTTCATTTGCCGTTAAAAGGTTGTTGTCCTGGCTAATGGATACATCTGTTGGAAATTCTACTGTCAGATGAGTGGTGATAGTTGAATCACAAAAATTGGTGGCAGAAACTACATCTTCATAAATTCCGGAAGCATGGTATGTGTTCAATCCAATACTATAGCTCTCGCCCCAACAAATACTCACCCATTGTTCAGATGTTATTGGTGGATCCATTGTCAAATGGGTAATAATGGTACTATCACATCCATTTTGGGCAGTTAACAGATAGGAGTAATTTCCTGGGGTAGTGGTTGGAGTACCAAAAATATAATAGGTGCCTCCGTTGCACATGCTCGCATATTGATGTTCTATGATGGCTGCATCAACTGTAAGTGTGGTATTAATGATACTGTCACACCCTTCAATAGATGTGAGGGTGTCTTCAAAATATCCTGTAGTGCTATGTATTATTGAACCTACGGCATAGGTGTCACCAAAGCAAATTGTTGCTGAATTGTTGCTGATAGTGGTCGAACATTGTTTGTTGCTGTAGAAATAAGCAGCACCCGCATTTGTAATAGAATCTAACCCTAGTTCGTTAAAGTCTTGATATTGTGCGCCAACTAATACGGTATGACCAGATATACCAACACTAATTCCTAAATCATCTTCTGTTACCCTATCAGAAGCATCTATTTTTTGAAATTGGCTCCATGTTCCACCATTGTTTTTAAAAATGTATGCCGAACCGGCATCTGTCTTCAAATCCCCTGCAAATTCATCATGGTCATCTGAATGACACCCTAAAACCATCAACGTATCATCAATTGAAATGGAGTAACCAAAATGATCACCCGAACTACGGTCGTTTGGAACAATTTTCTGGACATGGTTCCAAATACCACTTCCATTGCGTTCAAATATGTAAACAGATCCGGGATTTGTAAGTGGATCACTTACACCATCCGGCATTTCATCCTCTGAATAAGCACAGATTGCTATGATATTGGAATCTATAGCTACATCATATCCAAAACGGTCCCAGGATTCCCTATCAAAATTCTGCACCTTTTTTACCTGATTCCAAACACCTGCGGTTCGTTCAAAAATGTAAGCTGCGCCTGAGCTCCAGAGTGCTCCTGACAATGGAGATGTTGTAGCATAGTCATGGTGATGTGCTCCTACCACCATCCAATCTCCCCAGATATCTACAGATCCCCCAAACTGATCAGCCAGATCCTCGCCACTATATCCATTCGGATAATTCATGTCTACCCAACGATCGGCTGCACAGATCTTTTGCGTTTGGGTCCAGATGTTATTTGTGCCCAGTGTGAATGAATAAACTGAACCTGCGTGGTATTTATAATTGCCTCCAACTGCATCATGATCCTCAATGTGAGCTCCAATAATTGCCGTGGAATCATAAATGGCCACTGACCAACCAAACTCATCATCTACATCACGGTCAGATGCTACCACTTTTTGCATCTCAGTCCAGGTTCCGTTGATGTTCTTGAAGAAATAGGCTGATCCTGCTTTTGATAAAGGGTTTGCATTGTTTTCATCATCATCTTCCCCATAAGCGCCTACAACCAGAAAATCTCCATGAATGTCTACTGACCAGCCAAATCGGTCATAATCATCCTGATCAGATGCAGATAATTTTTGAACCTGTACCCAATTGTTCAGTCCTTGCTGCTCAAAAATATAAACCGAACCCATGTTAGGGTTAGCACCACCGAAGTCATCACTATATGCACCGATTGCCGCCCAGTTCCCATCTATCGTAACTGCATAACCAAAATTGTCATCAGCTTCGCGGTCATTTGCGACTGCTTTTACTATTTCTGTATACGACTGTCCCAAAGCTGAAACAGAAAGTAATACAGACCCTATGACAATTAATTTTTTCATGGATGACTTACAAGGAGTTTTATGATCTCTCCTTCTGATGAACGTAGAATATACGTGCCGTTTTCCAGATGTGAAATATTCAAATGATCGGTATGAAAGTCGGATAGGATAAGTTTGCCATCTAAACTGAATAATTGGAAATCTGTCAGTTTGCTCAACTGAAACGTTCCGCTAGATGGGTTTGGATAAGCTATCAGGGATGATTGGAAAATCAATTCATTATTCGTTGCGGCTATGTCATTAGTTTGTCCCGGAGTTGGAGTAGTAAAAGTAGCCAGGGTGACAGTTCCATTCGGATACCTTCCAAAAGAATGGTTTGTAGTTGTTTCAGGATAAGTCATGAAATCGATCATTGTACCATTCGGACTGAATAAGTAGATAGTATTATTGGAATTTGGAAGTTTGAAAGAGGTATGGTCATTTCCCTGATATTCTTCATTGTCCATCCAGAAAACGAGATAACCATTTGGAGCAATAATAGTGCCTGTAGGGATAGACCATTCATTGGTTCCTAGTTTCAGTTTACAATTGGATAAGTTCACTTCGTATCCGTTTGGATTGTACAATTCCAGCCAATCATCTTCATCTCCAAAATTATCCTGCAAATAATTACTATTGGATGGCATTAATTCATTGATCAACACAGGGAGGTAATCTGTTCTTTCCTGAAAAATAGCTGTGTATAGGGTGTCGCTTACCGGTAGCCAGGAGATGGTGTCATTTGTTTCGCCGGTTTCAAGCCATTCCACAAATTCAAAACCAGGAAGTGGGATGGCAATTAGTTGGCAACGGACAGAATCAATGTACATACCGTTCCAGGGGTAAACTCCTGGATCTACTCCGGGTAATTGATCATTGACAAGGATGGTGTTCATCTGAACCGTTCCCATACTGACATCATTGACGTCAATAGTAATTTTACTTGTGTCAGGATACCCCCAGAAATCCATGATATGCTCGCGTACTTTGTTTTGTCTACGTGTAGCAAAGCGATTCAGGTAATAGAATAAAGTATCCCATTGAACCATATTTGGTATTTCAAGATCCCTATTAGCAAGTGTTGAGGCCACTGAGGGATATCTCCATCTCTCTATTTCTTCCGGCATTTCAGGAGTAAGCTCATTGTAAAAGTTGTCCAGTTTGGCTCCAAGGTTATTAGCCCTGAACCAGGAATTCATCAGATCAGAGGTTCTATTGATCCATTTTTCTCTGAAGAGTGGGTTTTTCAGTAATCCTCTGAACAAGCGGGTATAGGATGCATAAATACTTACAGAATCAGTCGCTTTGTCTAGTGTGTTAATCGTGTAATAAGCATTGTCACATGATCCGCCGAAAGCGCCATCAAAATCATAGAACAACCACCTGAATTTTCCGTCATATCCGGCACCTGCACCAGGTACATAGGCTCCTGTTTTTCTCCAGATCACCACATTGGAGTAGACCCAGTCTTCATTGCTGAGAAAGATCTCTGACCCCATGTAATCAATATAATTATCAATATCTATACGATCAGCAATCCACTGGTAATTGGCCGTATCAGTCATGTCTTCCGTGTTGGCAAATTGTTCTATTATGCTCATTTCAAGACTATCCGCGGAATAACCGTCCTGAACATCATATTCCTGATCAAGAATGGTAATCTCATTATCATCAATACCATATTCATTTTGTAAAAAGTACTTATCCACTCTTTCTTTGATTGAATGGATTCCCCAGTATTCACCGTTAAGAAATACGATCACATGGCGATAGTGCTGCTGGTCGACATTGAGACCTTCTGTTATAGCATTCGATAAATTATCCCGTGGAAAACAATCCGGTCGGTGACCACCTGTTCGCAACAAAATGCGTTTGAATTTCTTCTGCTCATGATCTAAAAAGAATTCACAATCAAAATTGGTGTTTCCGTCATGTTCAGCATAAATTCTGAAGGTTTTTTTGGTTGAATGTCTGCTCCCTCCACCATGGATCCTGGTGCGCACATTTTGATTGATCAATAGGTCACCGTTCTCATCAAAGTAGTCCATATGAGCAATGCGTTCCCAAAGTGGTCCTTTTTGTGTATAGTTTGCCGAATTTCCGTAATGATAAATCCCAGTAGCAGCAGAGAATAGATCAATGCTATCAACAACAAAGGAGACAATTGGCATAGGGTAAACAGTTGTTCCCAATGGATCAATGATATAAGTTCTACTAGCGGTATTAGATGGCACAAAACCAGCTTTGTAAGCTTTGACACGCAGTATGTTCACTTTATAAATTTCGCTTACATACGGTGGCAACCAACCTCTGTTGTTAGCTCTTGAAGCTGTATAATCTCCAATGGGATAATTGAAAGAAGGATTTGTTGGTATCAACGCAAAATTATCCGGATCTCCTGCCCTGGTACTAAAAGTAATAGGACCCGAGTATGCCGGACTTAAAGGTGTGGGCTCGCTACCGTTCAAGGTATAAAATAAAGTGACACCCGGTTCAGGGTGAGAAATGGTAACCAATAGGTCAGAAGTGGATATTTGAGAAGAAACGGATATTACCGGTTCAACAAGTTGTTGTGATCTAGCTGAAAACAAGTTGATCAACAATCCTATGAAAAGTAGTTTCTTCATCTTTTATTTATACGGGAAACAACTGATTAAAGTTTGCTTCAGCACAAGGTTATTTTTCCTGACCTGACGGTGTCATTTTTGAATTTCAATAGGTAAACAAAAGTTCCGGATCCTGTATCTGCCTTATTTACTTCAATTTTATCAGAAGCCATTTTTTCCATAATGAGCTCTCCATTCACCGAGAATAATTGAAGTTGAAGTTCTAAGCCATGGAAATCAAATATTATTTTGTCGATTGAAGGATTTGGGTAGGGTGTGATCTCCATTTTATACCAATCTGTTTCATCAGAAGCAGTGATATCAAATCTGTAAAAATCCCTCAAATTCGTTCCGTCAGTACCTGTTCCTGCATAAGCTATACCGTCAATAACAAAAGATACCATATACCTTCTTCCTTCAGCATCAAAGTCACTGATCTGAGTCCAGGTATTGGTATTGAAATCATACTCCCAGAAATCTTTGTAATTCAGATTACCATCCACATCATTTCCCGTACCGATATAGGCTTTTCCGTTTACCACGAATCCAGTTGCATCCTGACGGTAAGTTGTGCCTACATCAGCTTTTTGTGACCAGCTATTTGAAATGGGGTCATATTCATAAAAATCTTTCGTGTGGTCTCCAAAAATGTGTCCGGTTCCTACATACCCTTTACCATTGTACGAAAAACCCACAGCAGAACTTCTGGCTTCACCCATGAAATCTGCAACAGAATACCAAGCATTAGCATTCGGGTCATATTTGTAGAAGTCATCTTCATAGCCAAAATCTGACTGACCTGTACCTACATACCCTAACTCATTTATGACAAAAGAAGTGGCTCCCCTTCTAGGATTACCAGGCATACTGGCTATGGGTTGCCAGACATTGAATTGTGGGCTGTATCTGTAAAAATCGGTATGGTAATTATCGTCATCATCTTCACCGCATCCGACATATCCGAATTCGCCAATGGAAAAGGCCGTAGCATGATATCTTTTTCCGCCACCAAAATCTGCGATCTGGGTCCAACTATCTGTTACCGGATCGTATTCCCAATAATCTTCATGATATACCGGCGTTCCGGAATTAATGTGTCCCCCTCCAATATATCCCTTATTACCTACTGAAAACGCAGTGCATCTGTGTCGTGCAACACCTCCAAAATTGGCTCGTGGTATCCATTGGTAGCCATATGCCAAATCCTGAATGAAAAGCATTATCAAGATCAAAAGAACGGTATGTTTTTTCAGGGATGAATATTTAAGATCTATGCGCATCTAACAGCTTGATTATGTATATATCAGCAGCACCAAAATTAAGATATTTATGCTGAAAATACAATGTTTACGCATGTCAAAGGAGTTGGTTCAAATAAGGAAGGAATACAATTACACCCACGATAATGGCGTAAAACGCAGCTAGGAGTACGGCACCTGCCGCCATATCTTTAGCTCGTTTAGCCCTTTCATTTTGTTCTTCAGTGACCAGATCAACATTTTTTTCAATGGCCGAATTGACCATTTCTGCAATGAATACAAGGAATATCGCCTGAATGATCCAAAGCCATTCAACTATGTTCAACTTGAAAAATATTCCAAGTGAAACAGTAATAAAAGTTGCTAAATAATGGATCCATCCATTGTGAACGGTCTTTGTAAAATAGACTATTCCTTCCAGAGCATATTTAAAGCTCCGAATCCTCTCTTTGATCGAAAATTTGTTATTCTGGTTCAAGATTCAACCTTTTAATAATGAAAGGAGCAGTCATTAGTCCCAACAATCCACCGGCAATGGAGGTGGCTATGATATCACTTATGTTCTGCACATCTCTAATAAAGATAGTGAATACCATAATGACACCTACCAAAAGCCAATATATAGTAGATCTAAGATTAATTCGCCAGGCAAAAAGTTGGTTGAGATCTGCCACTGAAATCAAGATCAAAATTCCGCCAATAATAGACGAAAGTATTTGCGCTATGTCGTGATTATACAATTGTCCGCCCATAAAGGAGCTTCTTTCCTGCAGAAAAGGAATGAGTTCAACAAAGTATCTATTGGCATGCGTAAAACTATCCCAGAATAGATGAGACATAACTCCAATTAGTGCTGAGTAGAATATAACGGCCCAGTGCTTTTTGAAACGGTAATTCCACTCATATCCATAAAAGTTGACCAATTCTTTACGCAATGGCATTGGAAAGTTCCGGATAAAGGCATCTCGTACAAAATAGTGAAATAGAAAACAAAGGGCTAGCGTAATGGGTAGGTCATAGTAAAACATTCCCGGAATGGTATGACCGTGCACCTGGCGCATTTCCATATTGATGAAATATTCAAAATCAGGTGCCATACTACCGGCTACCAGAGCAGTTGCTGAAAATCGTTTTTGCCCGAATTTGATCAGGGGTAAAATAATGGCTGGATGTGAAAACGTGAATGGCATATGCTGAATTATTGGTGATCGTTCAATAACTTGAAGAATGAAATGCTGGTTGACCTTGATTTGCTCAATTTCCACCGAATGTGATTAAGTTGATCATTCAAGGATGCATACAGGTCGAGTTTGTAAATGGGCTTGTATAGTTTGCCTTTCTTGTAGCATCTGATAAAGTATTTGAAATGCTCCGGAAGTAAGAAAATGCAAATTCCAATGGTAGAGAAGAGGTATAGGCTTTTTTTGCCATTCCCAAGCAATAAGAACTGCATTCCTACTTCATCCTGAACAGTGGTGCTCATTCCTGTTATAACGTGATATACATCATGTGATTCTAGTTTTGGGATGAGCTCAAATCCGTTGGTTGAAAGAAATTGACCCACTTCATTGCCTAAAGTTCCAGCTGGATAGGTGAGCAAAGTAGAGGAATTCAATCCCCAGGCTGTTTTTTTTCTTTTGAATAATGCGGCGTAAGGAGCCTTGGTAACCTCAAACATCCATGCGCAAAGTTTTTCTCGATTGTTCATAATAAATAAAAAGCACTTTGAAAAACAAAGTAAATGAGTAAAAAAATTTATATCCCTTTTATAAGGTTTTCAAGCGCATCAATGTGATCCTGAAAAGCCTTGATTCCATCTTTAGTTGCTTTGTAGCTGGTGTTCGTCTTTTTACCTACGAATCGCTTTCTAATGGCTATGTAATTTGCTTTTTCCAAACCACTAATATGCGAAGCCAGGTTTCCATCAGTCAGATCCAGTTTTTCTTTGATCTCCTTATAATCCACCCACTCATTGACCATCAAGATGGACATGATCCCTAACCTAACGCGGCTGTCAAAAGCTTTATTTAACCCTTCGATCTGACTCAAGACTTACCCTTTTTTGTAATCGTATTTGTAGTACATAATGGCTCCATAAACAATATGGAGAACCCCAAAACCAAAGGCCCAAAACCATAATCCATATCCAGGAATAAAGGTTAAGATGACCCCAAGGCTCATTTCGCACAAAGCTAAATATTTAATGTCCACTGTCAGATATTTACTGGCATTGAGTAGTGCCATTCCGTAAAGGATCAACATAGCCGGAGCAATGATGTGGAAGGTGTTGTTATAGTACAATCCTATGACAAATAATCCACCAAAACCAAGAGGAAGCAAGAAGCTCCTCAACAGTCTATACGCAATGGGAGACCAGATGCTTTGTCCGTTCTTTTTAGCTTTTATCCCTGTAAAAAACACTCCTCCGGCAAAAGCTATGATCAGTACACATGCAGCTATGGCAATAAGCGTTAGATCAAGGTTAAAGTACTTTCTTTCCAGGTTACCTGAAGCGTAATAATGCAATGCCATTTTATTGAAATTCTCAATTTTTAAATAGGCAATTGCTGCACCGGTAAGGGCAACCAAACCGGCAAATATTCCGGATAGACCGCTTAGTGAAATGAACTTTGAAGATCCCTCCATCATTCTGCGGATCTCTTGTATGTCTTCTAAAGGATTATTTGTTTTCATAGAAAGCACTTTG
Organism: Crocinitomicaceae bacterium; assembly: GCA_020635955.1. Lineage (GTDB taxonomy): Bacteria > Bacteroidota > Bacteroidia > Flavobacteriales_D > Crocinitomicaceae > Paracrocinitomix. The sequence goes on along the minus strand of JACJYW010000009.1, from coordinate 142,073 downwards.
AAAGTCAAAGTTAAAATAAATAATTGAACTGTCAAGAACAAAATTTCACTTTAACACTTTTTAGGAATGTTACTTTTTTTTCAGGTGAGAATTTTAAGTGTAGACGAAAACATAAAACCTTCATTATGAAAGCACTTACATTACTACTAGGAACCTTACTGACTTTATCGGTTGCGGCCAGTACAATCAATTTCGTGGACATCTACAGACCTGAAAGGGGATTATTCAGAGCATTTAAAGTGCCTATGGTCTTTGATTCAGACAGTGTGACCTGTAAGAAGCCAGCCGGCATGAAAATCGGAGAGATCTATCGCATTGACTATATCGCTACATCTCCTAACAATAAACTTTCTGATTACCAGAAGTGGTTAAACAGAAAAAGATGGGTTACGCTTAATGCGTTTTTAGGAATAGATCCTGAAATGGAATTTGAAAAGCATGCTTACTATCAAACCAAAGCTCAAAATGAAGAAGAAGCTAAAAAGCTATTCCATGGTTTTGTGGTTTACTTCCGCGAGCCAGCTGAATTCGTTCATAAATCATCTGTTAGTTCAACCAGTAGTTTGATGGAAACTATTTGTGGTAGAAAAATCACAGACAAAACGACTGATATCTATATTCCTAAATCAACCCGTCTTGATTCAGTTTATGTTGGAAGTTTGAGTGAAAGGGATAGACTTGAATGGGACAAACGTTTAACAAAGGGCAGATCTGTTGTGGTGGAATGGGGATATGATTCAATTGGTGTAGATAAGAAGTATCACAATGCCTATTATATTATTACTAAAGTAGCCCCGGGAATTGCTACGGCTTTTGCTCAACTGGCGGATAAGAGCTTGTTTGATATGTTCAAACGTAACAATATCAATGAAAATACACTCATTGTTACAGACATGACAGGGAGTATGTATCCTTATTATTCACAGTTGCTGGTCTGGCATGCTTTTAAAATGAGTCAGGGAAAAAAAATGAATCATGTGTTTTTTAATGATGGTGATACCCGGCCAGATAAAGAGAAGGTGGTTGGTGAAACAGGTGGTATTTATTACAGTAGAAGTACCCAATTACTTGATGTATATCAATCCATGAACAAATGCATGAAAGGTGGATTTGGTGGCGATTGTCCTGAAAATAATTTTGAAGCTATTGAAGCAGGATTGAAGAAATACCCCAAAACAACGAATGTGCTCATGCTTTGCGATAACTGGGCCGTTCCCCGAGATACCGTATTGATTCATGGGATACAGAAACCAATTACTTTCATTATGTGCGGAGCAGAGATGGGCGTAAACCCAAGGTACGTTGATCTGGCCTGTCAAAATGGAGGAACCATCATGACGGTGGAAAACAGTATCAGTGGATTAAAGGAATTGAAGAAAGGAGAGGAGATCAAGATAGGTAAAAAAACATATCGCAAAGGGCGATTTAGATTTGAGCGTACAGGTTGGTAAATTGAGTTTGAAGAAGGAATGGAATACCTATTTCTTTTCCTTCTTCTTTTGTTCAGAGACTTTTTTTTCGTTAAAGAAATAACGAATATCTGCCGTTAAGTAACTGCCACTTATATTGTCGATAGCTACTACATTGTCATTATGGTTGTTATATTCATAGGACATGGCAAAGGTCATGATTGGCGTAAATGGCAAATGATAGGAGGCTCCCAAGTACCAGTATCCCTTGGATTTAGTTCTATATTCAAAACCAAAGTTGGCCAAAACGGCTCCCTGTACTTTAGATCGATAGGCTCCTTCTTGTTGAAATAATTCACCTTGAGCTTCTATTTCAGTGTAGGTCCTTACGTCTGAAGGAAAGAATGTCATGGCTGCTCCTAACGAAGTATTTACATACCATTCATCCGATATTCGAATATAGATCAGACCTGATAAAGGGATCTCATAACTCACCACCGCCACATCATTTTTAGCTGAGTAACCTGAATCCGGAACGGAAAAGAACAAGTTGAAATTCCTTCTTGTAAAATTAATGCCTGTCTCCAATGAGATCATGTCGGTTAAGCCTATTCGAATAACCCCTCCAAGACAATGTCCCCATTTTTGTTTTACAGTGGATTGTAATTGATCCTTATTGAATGGTTGCTCGTAAAAACCAACCAATCGGTTTGGAATGATCGGCTTATACTGCAATCCAAATGTGGTAATACCTTGCTGACTAAAAACAGGCATCAGTACTAAAATGAATATGATCGCGAAGTATTTCTTCATGTTTTGGTAGCTGTAAACTACAACCTTATTCAGAGATCTGCTCTGTTTTTTCTTCCAACATTTGCATTTTCTTTACATATCCAATGATGCCCAAGGTGATCATTGAAGCTGTTAAAGTGATCAACGCAATTCTAAGGAATTTGTTTTTTATCATGGGTTTACGGAGTGAAGCAGAAACCATGTAATTGCATTGCATGGCAGCTTTATAATCCGATTTTTCTACTCCAAAAAGGTGAATAACCCCTTCTTTAATTTCATCCTGATCTCGTTCAAACCAAATACTTTTCTTCTCCAGTTCGTTTTGAAACATATTTGCTTCAGCTTCAGAGTTGAAACTAAATACCCTATAATTTTGATTGGTAGGATGAACGCGATAGTTCACCAACCCTAATATGCCTATTCTTCTACCCACTCTGTAAAGTACTCTATTGGTTTTCTATGACCTTTAGGCCATTCATAATCTGGTTTAGGATAGCCAATATAAAACAATCCCAGGCATTTATCCTGTTCTCCAAGGCCTAAAAACTGATTCATTGCCGGTGTATAGATCAATCCCGGTGTAGCCCAGAATCCGCCTAATCCCCAGGCTGTGCAGGTCAAATACATGTTCTGAATAGCACAGGCAACAGCTTCGATTTCTTCCAGTTCCAGGATTTTACTATTTGGATCTCGCTTTAATGAAACGGCTACAACAGCTCCCGCCATAAGAGGGCGTGTTTTCAGCTTATTGTATTTCATTTCTTTAAAATTCTCTCCAGTGAATTTCTCTTTGTATAATTCGGACAAGAAATCACTCAATTTTTGTCTTCCTTCACCCATAAAAACCTTAAATGTCCATGGTTGAGTAGAACCGTGAGTTGGAGCCCAAATGGCATTATTCAGGATCTTTTCGATCTGTTCTTTGTGCACAGGACGATCTGAATAAAACTCAGGAAAAATGGTGCGTCTGTCCTTAATGACTTCAGTGATTTCTGATAAATTGTACTTCATGGTACAAATTTAGCCAATAATCGTTCTTCTTTTAGAATTCCTTTAGCTCTTTATAAACCAGATTCAATGGTAGCCCCATTACATTAAAATAGCTTCCTTCAAGGTTGTCAATGGCTATATAGCCTATCCATTCCTGAACACCGTATGAACCGGCTTTATCAAAAGGTTTGTATTTGCTAACGTAATATTCGATCTCTTCTTCGGTCAATTCACAAAAGGTGACTTCAGTGTGATCTGAGAATGAAACCTCTTTGTTATTGGATCGAATGCAAACTCCAGTGATCACGGTATGCGTTTTTCCGGATAACATGCGTAACATTTCTTTAGCCTCCTTCCAGTCATAGGGTTTTTCAAGAATATCCCCTTCTAATACTACTATAGTATCAGAAGTGATGATGATCTCATTGTCTTTTAATTCGCCTTTGAATTCATCCGCTTTGAGTTTTGCAAGATATTCTGGTACTTCAACTGGGATCATATCTGCAGGATAAACCTCTTCCACATCTTTGGTTCTGATCTCGAATTCAATATCTAATCCGGATAACAACTGTTGTCTTCTCGGAGATTTGGATGCAAGAATAACCTTCTTGTTCTTTAAATTGTCTAGCATAATAGAAGTGAAATTACAATAGTAAAGGACTGATAATACCAAAAAGCATGGCTACTTTCAACAGATTGGATGCTATCAGATAGTTCTTGCGTTTATTGGCTGAAAAGAGGAACACAAATGCGAAAACACATGTTAATCCTGAGCTCATGATAAGAATACTAAAGAGGTTGAAATGGGCATGATATCTCAAAATGGGCTCCATTCCCAAAACAAAATAAGCCATTAAAAAGAGTAGGGGTATCAAAAGCAAAGTTAGGATCAGTTTCGATTGGCGAATACCCATAACGATAGGTACTGTTTTAGCAGCCAGATGCATATCACCTCTAATGTCTGCTATATCCTTGATGATCTCTCGCATTAAGTTGATCACAAAGGCAATGGTAGATACAATGAACACCACTTCATACGTAAGGATGGAAATCTCCTTTGTAATAAATGAAGGAAAATACTGTCCGGCGGTAGAAGGCAAATTATAGATCAAAACATAAAGCGGAACAATACCGATCAAAAAAGCCACGATCAGGTTTCCAACAAAGATCCTTCGTTTATACATGGCGGAATAGAACCATAAAAAATTGATGGTCACAAATGATATCAGGGCAATCCAGTAATTGTGTGTTTTATGTGATAAATAAAGAGCGATCATTAATCCGATAGCATTAAAGATCCAATTCCACATGATGGCCCACCTTCTCTTTACATGTTTTCCAACGATCAATTTCTCGGGCTTATTAACTCTATCAGCTTTCACATCAAAGTAATCATTGATAATATTTCCGGCACCGGCAATTAGAAAAACGGTTAGGAATAATAAGAAAAATCTGAGATCTAATTGTTGGATACCATGAGTGATGGATTCGATCAATGAGGATTTGTTCAATTGATAGTAAGTAAGACTATCCCTGTAATTCAATCCATCATAGGTGAAGTTCTTATGATCGGCAATAAAGATCTGAATAATACCCATAGTCATACCCATTACCAACAGGTTTCCAATTCGAACCAGGCGAAGGAAGTGGACTATGGAGTTCATTCAAAATTAATTTGGCAAAACAATGTAAACCGTACGTCTGTTCTGCTGGTGAGCGTATTTTTTTTCTTTATCGGTTGGCAATGCATTTATCCATTCTTCAGTTCTTACGATCTCTTTGCCGTCTTTAAAAAATGAAGAAGGTTTAGTTTCACCAAATCCTTTGTGGGTCATTTGTTTTGGATTAACTCCTTGTGAAACCAGATAATCATACACCGCTTTTGCACGATTTTTTGATAATTCCATATTGTGAGCATCATCTCCCTGAGCATCTGTATGTCCCTGCAACTCTACCTTCATATTAGGATGAGATTTTAAAAATGCTGCGAATTCGTTTAACTCAACAAAAGACTCTTTTCTTAAAGTAGCCTTATCCAGATCAAAAAGTACGTTAGCCAGGATATGTTCTCCAGTATTACTTTCAAGTGGAATCAATGGCACATCCTGATGATAAGGTTCTTCTGAGTTTTCAGGTACAATTAAATTGAAATTTACTGTGTAAGGATGGTATCCTTCTTTATCTACAAAAAGAGCATAATTTCTATCAACAGGCAAGGTAACAAGGAATGATCCATTGACAGGGTCAGACTTTGAGCTTACTACTTCTTTACCCGTTTCAAGATCTACCAGTCTGAAATGTGCTTCTAGTTTCTTATTGGTCACCACATCATAAACTGTACCTGTCATATAGGTGGTTTTGGTTGGTCGAATGCTTTCCGGCATTTTGAATTGGTAAAGATCTAATCCCCCTAATCCACCCGGACGATCAGAAGCAAAAATGGCTAATTCTCCATTGGCGAATACAAGTAAAGAGTTTTCATCATGATGCGTATTGATCGGATATCCAAGGTTTTTAGGATTACTCCAGCTTCCGTCTGGCTGCAATGTGGTCATGTAAAGGTCATATCCACCCATGCCTAAGTGCCCGTTGGAGGAAAAATAAAGCGTTTTACCATCTGGATGGATCAATACAGATGATTCAGAATATGGGGTGTTGATATTGTCAGGTAATTTTTCAGCAGTTCCCCAGGTACCATCTTCTTGCAGTTTGGAAACATAGATATCTCCATTTCGTTGGTTTCTACCTCCCTGACCTCTGATCTGTCCACGAATGAAATAAAGCGTTTTACCATCTGAGGATAGAGAGGGTTGTGTCTCCCAATGCTGAGTATTTACATTTCCTGGTAAGTTGATAGGATTTAACCATTCATTTCCCCTTTTTTCAGTAATGAACAAGTCACAACTTCCATATCCTCTTCTTCCCGGACCATAACCAACTCGATCTATGGCGCAACCCACAAATATCAATGTTCTCCCATCCGGAGCAAAAGTGGGAGCTCCTTCATTGAATGTGGTATTAATATTATTAGGCATTGGCTCACCTGTGTTCCAGTAACCATCCAGATCTGTAGAGATAAAGAAATCTTCTTGTGGATTACCTTTACTGGTGACTAATCTTGTAAATAACAATTGTGACTGATCTACCGTTAGCGTAGGGAAGTATTCCAGTTCAAATGAGTTTACACCTGCACCTACATTAATAGGGTCAAATGGTACCGGATGTTTTTTTGCATCTACAGCAAATTCACAGGTTTTGATCATCCAGGCATTTTCTCTCGCCATATCTTCAGGAGCACCTTTGAAAGTGGCATATTTTTTAGCGTGTCCAAGCGCCTCATCATACATCCCTTCCATAAGTTCTAAAGCCGCAAGGTCATAATAAACGTAACCTGTGGATGTGTGAAAATTAGGCAAGGTCAAAAGGGTAGTGTAAGCCTCTATTGCGCTGGTAGCGTCTCCAGATTGAAGAGAATATTCAGCTTTCAGGAAATAAGCATCTGAGAAACTGGGATCTCTTTCAATAGCTTTGTCAATATACTCAAGTGCAGTGGCATAATCCGGCAAACCAGTATTTGGATTAAGCGTTCGTACGGCCGCCATCCCTTGTTCAACCAGTTTTATCGCTTTTTTATTCTTTGTATCCCATTGTCCGGGCTGAGCCAGAGAACATGAAACGAAGAGTACGAATGCCAGAAGGGTAAATAGTTTGTTCATTTTTCGGTTTGTTGTCTTAGCCTAGAAGGCGGGAGCTTGAAGTATTTTTCTTAGATCATTTACTTCAAGCAACATACTTCTGTCTTCTAGCCAAATATTATTCATTTTCATTAGATCGGATCATCACCTAATCCCCAAAAATTTATGAGTTTGTAATGATATTTTCCAATCCGTATTTTCTTTAACGTAATCGACCATTAATGGTAACATTTCTTCTTTTTTATCCCATTCGGGTTGAAGAAAGAGTTTACAAGTCTTGGATACTTTGTTTTTTAACTCCTCAGACCATTTAAAGTCGTGTCTGTTAAATATAATCATTTTTAGTTCGTGCGCCAGAGCGTAATTTTCCTCTAAAGGCATCTTAAATTTCTTAGGTGAAAGGCAGATCCAATCAAAGGTACCAGAGAGTGAATAGGCTCCTGATGTTTCAATGGCAATTTCCATTTTTGCCTCTTTTAACGCCTTAGTCAAATCTGTCAGATCATACATGGCTGGTTCACCTCCTGTGATCACTACAAAATCTGTTCCGCTTTGCCTGACTCGTGCTACGATATCTGAAACAGGTGTATTAGGATGAGCATTGGCATCCCAGGATTCTTTCACATCACACCAAACACAACCAACATCACATCCACCTAAACGAATGAAATAAGCGGCACGTCCAGAGTGAAAACCTTCACCCTGAAGCGAATAAAAATCTTCCATTAAGGGGTAATTACTCATCAATCACTTTGTTTAGATCACGTACGTCCATTTCTACGGTTCCATCTTCTCTGGAGTTAAAAATGGTGGCAAAATTCTTATTCCAGATAATGTCTGTGGCGATATAGGATTTTCTGGCTCTTGTTCTTTCTGAATAGATCTCGTCAAATCCATGGACCAAAACCAGGAATTCAGGATGCATATCCATGATTTCCTGTTGCGTCTTTTCCCAGAACGGACTCTTTTCGTCAATCTTATGAACCACAGTCCAGGTTAATGCCATGATCTCAATGTGCGGAAGGGTAAGTGGTAGTTGGTAAAATGCTCTAGACAATTCCCCTTTATCGTTTCTCTTGTTGAACATGCAAATCACCTTCGCTTCTACATCCTGCAAAACCACATCCTGTAAATTGGTCATTTTGAATTTGAAACTATAGCCATCTTCAAATTTTGAATAAACAAATGAGTCCGCGAATGCAAGTTTAGATCGTGGTCTGGAAAATCTTCCATATAGCAATCCCGTTGCCAATGAGAAAGAAAGAAAACCTACAAATGCTTCAACAGCTGCAACAGTTTGAGTAGCTACTCCTAAGGGAGCCAAAGTTCCATATCCAACGGTTGTAAATGTTTGAATGGAAAAGAAAAATGCCTGAAAAAATACAGGTCCGGATTCAGGATCAATGCCTGAAATATTCTCAAATCCAAAGAGCATGTAAACAACCGTGAAGAACAGATTTAAGATGATGTACGAAGAGAATAAAATAACGAAGAACCAGGTCCAACTGATCTCAACCAGGTATTTAAAAACATCCTTGATGCCTTTTCTGGTTCCTTTTCGATCAACATTGTAGGTTCCATCAGCATTAATGATCCTTCGAACGTTTTTATCAAAACGGGTTCCTATTCCAGGATCTTTGATCTGTTCAGCCATAATTTGGAGTAATGAACAAGGATAAAAGATCAATTTGAGCAATTACCGGCCAATCTATGATCCTAGTTCTTTGATCTTGATTCTTAATGAGTAGTTGTCATGGTTTCAGGAACACAAATGATGAAATCTGCCAATCCTTCATTTTCTTTAGCCAACTTATCTGTGTTCTCTTGTGTAACAGTTGTAATGGTCATGATCTTAGACTCATCTACCTGCTTTTTTAGGTAGTACACTATCCCTTCTTTATTGTCTGAATGATATGCCCCGTTATAGTGGAGGAACACATTTCTATTGTCGACATTTGATAAGATAAAATGTGCCATGGTAGCATCTTTCATAGCCTGTGCCAGTGCCATATTATAACCACCATGTCCCATTTCGTTGATCATTTTGCTGTAACAAGCTACTGAAGAATCAAACTCAAAAGTTGCTAATGGAGCAATGAAACCAAGCGCGGTAGGACTCAATGTTTTCAAAGAATCTAATCCTTGTTTATAGCACATGTTTGCATATCTTCTGGGGATATTTGTCGCAATGAACCTCAGGCCTTTTTCTTTGGCAAATTCCATCAGGGGTTTATAATCTGTGTCATAATTTGGCCAAAGTCTCACTTCAGCCTGAAAGTTCTTTTCTGAGATCTTTCCACTTAGGTATTCATCTATGATGTATTGATTGTCAGATTCAAACATTTCAGCTCCTAGCATCAATCGACTTTTAGCCATTGTATACAGCCTTTTGGTTACTTCAAATTGCAACCAATGAGAAATAGGATTGTTATGATATTCACCAAAGAAGATGAATCTTTTTTCATTAGTAGCTTTCATCAGATCATCAATATCAACAGTTTTACCTGATGAATTATATAAGACATATGCCTTTAATTCTTTAGCGTACAGTTGAGATCCAACCATTAGCGCAAACAATAAAATCATTCTTTTCATAAGCCTAAATTTAACGCTTTTCGTTGATAATCTAACCTGAAACATTGTTGAGAACGCATTCAATTTTGTAAATTGCCTAAAAATTGAAGAAATGAAAAAATTGTTTATTTTCTGTTTGTCTGTAGCCCTTGTCATTGTTGCGTGTAGTAAGGAGCAAAGGGTAGTGAATAAATTAGAAGGAACCTGGAAAGGTACATCTGCTAAAGCAAATGTTCTTGGGTTTGAGATAGAAGTACCGTTGGATGGGATTGATATTATCTACACATTCAATCCATGCAAAGTGAATAAGGGATTTTGTAATGGAACTTATCAATTAGATACGTATACTGATGATTTTACGTATACAATAGGCAATAAAGGAACAACAATTGATTGGATAGATAGTTCTGGTACAACGCAATCTATTGATATTCTTGAGCTAGAGAAAACTACGTTTAAAGTGAAAGAAGACTTTGGCTTGGATTCTACAGGTATTGCTGAAGTAACAGTAACTTTTACCAAGCAGAATTAAGAGCCGAGGATCAGGTCAATTAAGTTGAAAATGCGATCATTTGAGAAGGTAAAGAAAATGATCGTTGGGTAGATGATCCAGATCGATACCAATCGCCAAATAGAAAATCTCAGATTTGGTCTTTTGAATACCACTAAAGCAAGTGGTACTATAAACATAATATGTAATATCGGGAATACTTGATAAACAGAGCTATATGAATAGGTGTTATATAGTTTTTTGTTTTCGAAATTGATATAATTCCTCATTCTATTTGAATGAGAGTGTCTATTATTAGTTGGCAGTGGTGAAATAATGATACTGACCGATTTTAGATCATGGAATAAATAGCTGTAATTTCCTCTGATGGGTGGATATCCGCCTGCATTGAGCCAGTATTTTGATGTTTGTATCTTGAACTGTTCGCCCTTTGCACCAATACTTCTGGACAAATAATCACTGATCACTTCATGGTGATCTAGACACTCTTCATCACCATCAATAAAATAATCTATACTGAGTAAGGTTGAAAATATTGCGGCATATATAGCTCCAACAATAAAAGCTTTCCATTTCCAGCCAAAAGCTACTTTCTGGTAGTATTCTCTATCTTTTCGTTCTTCCTCTTCTTGTTGTTGTTTCCATCTGGCGCGTGCTCTTGCCATTTTCTCAGCCATAACCTCTTCCCTGGTTTTAGGACGATAGTTGCTTTGACCTGATGCTAAAGGGTCTTTTCTTTGGCCGATAAGGATCTCATAAGCTTCTGTGATCTTAATGAATTGATAATGGGCATCCGGTGAGGCATTTCTGTCAGGATGGAATTTAAAAGCCTTTTTACGATAAGCCTTTTTAATGACATTGATGTCATCAGTGGGCTTGATCCCAAGGATATGAAAGTATTTTTCTTTTCCTGACATTTAATGATTAATTCAATTCTTAGGTAAGAGTAACGCTAAAATAAAAAATCCCCTCTACCAAAGGCAGAGAGGATCTTAATAATAGAGAGTTTTGTTAACGTTTATTTTACTTGATCAACAACAGCTTTGAAAGCTTCTGGGTGATTCATTGCTAGATCGGCTAATACCTTTCTATTCAATTTGATCCCTTTTGCGTTAACTGCTCCCATGAATTGAGAGTAGCTCATTCCGTGTTGTCTAGTTGCAGCATTGATTCTTTGAATCCAAATACCTCTAAACGTTCTTTTCTTTTGTTTTCTTCCTTCGTATGCGTATACTAACCCTTTTTCAACGGCATTTTTAGATACTGTCCATACATTCTTTCTTCTTCCGAAGTAACCTTTCGCAAGAGCCATTGTTTTTTTTCTTCTCGCTCTTGACGCTACGGCGTTTACTGATCTAGGCATAATTTTTAGTTTTTTGGTAGAAAGTGGTTTCTTTTATTAGTAGAAACGCTTTGATACTCGATACCGGGTTTAACAATTAACCTCCCGAAAAAAATCGGGATTATTTCATGCGCAATTGAACTTTGATATTTGCTTCATCAGATGGATGAACCAAAGTAGCTTTAGTCAATGCGGCTTTTCTCTTTTTTGACTTTTTAGTCAAAATGTGGCTTTTGAAAGCGTGTTTACGCTTCAACTTCCCTGTTCCAGTGATTTTGAATCTCTTCTTAGCACTGGATTTCGTCTTCGTCTTAGGCATCTCTCTTGTTTTTTACCTCTCTATTATATAATCAGACTCTAGATGTTAGATCCTAGATTCTAGACATATCTAAATAAACATTAATGCTTGTTCGAAATTGTCTAGCCTCTGGTGTCTAGTTTCTTTCGTCTATTTATTTCTTTTTTGGGTTGATCATGATCAACATTTTCTTCCCTTCTAATTTTGGCATTTGCTCTAGTGTTCCATACTCTTCAAGTTCCTGAGCAAATTTCAATAATAGGATCTCACCTCTTTCTTTAAAAACGATTGATCTTCCTTTAAAGAATACATACGCTTTTACTTTGGCTCCATCCTTAAGAAAAGAAATGGCATGTTTCAATTTGAATTTAAAGTCATGATCTTCAGTGTTAGGACCCATGCGGATCTCCTTAATAACAACCTTAGATTGTTTGGCTTTTAATTCCTTTTGCTTTTTCTTTTGTTCAAAAAGGAACTTCTTATAGTCGATAATTTTACAAACCGGCGGATCTGCATTTGGAGATATCTCTACCAAATCCATTTCAGATTCATCAGCTTTTTTCAAAGCCTCTTTGATCGACAATACTTCTGCACCGCCGTCCCAAACAACACGCACTTGTGGTGCTGTGATTCTCTCGTTAATCCTGTGGGCATCCTCGTTTCTACGTGGTGGCCTTGGGTTATTTCGTCTATTTAACGCTATAGGTCGTTCCCCCTTTCTTTAGTTTAATTCTTTGTCAATTTCAAGATTGATGTAATCAGCAAATTCCTGTAATGTCATTACACCAACATCACCATCTCCTTGCTTTCTTACGCTAACCTCATTTTTCTCCTCTTCTTTCTCTCCAACGATCAACATAAAAGGTATTTTATCTACCTCATTATCGCGGATTTTCTTCCCAACTTTTTCGTTCCTTTTGTCAACGAATCCGCGAATATCGTAATTATTTAGATAATTTAAAACTTTTTGCGCGTAATCATTATATTTCTCAGAAACAGGCAAAATGGCCACCTGGTCAGAGGTTAACCACAAAGGAAATTTACCTGCACAATGCTCAATTAGTAAGGCAACGAATCTTTCCATGGAACCAAAAGGTGCTCTGTGGATCATAACTGGGCGGTGTTTTTCATTATCCGCACCTGTATATTCCAATTCAAAACGCTCTGGTAAATTGTAATCCACCTGAATAGTTCCAAGCTGCCATTCTCTATTTAAAGCATCACGAACCATAAAGTCAAGTTTTGGTCCATAGAATGCAGCTTCGCCATATTCTACAACGGTATCCAACCCTTTCTCTGCTGCTGCTTCAATGATCGATCTTTCAGCTTTTTCCCAGTTCTCATCTGATCCAATGTATTTATCAGGATTCTCTGGGTCTCTCAATGAGATCTGAGCCTTGAAATTCTCGAACTTCAATATCTTGAAGATGTAAAGTACGATATCGATCACATTTTTGAATTCATCTTTCACCTGTTCAGGAGTGCAGAAAAGGTGGGCATCATCCTGTGTAAATCCTCTTACCCTTGTTAAACCGTGTAATTCACCTGATTGTTCATATCTATAAACCGTTCCAAATTCAGCAAAACGAATGGGCAGGTCTTTGTACGATCTAGGTTCAGATTTGTACATCTCACAGTGGTGAGGACAGTTCATTGGTTTTAACAAGAACTCTTCTCCTTCATGTGGAGTTGAAATAGGTTTGAATGAATCTTCACCGTATTTAGCGTAGTGACCTGAAGTTACATAAAGGTCTTTGTGCCCAATATGCGGACTGATCACAGGTAAATATCCAGCTTCTCTTTGTACTTTTTTTAAGAATGCCTCAAGTCTTTCTCTCAATTGAGCTCCTTTTGGAAGCCATAATGGAAGTCCCATTCCCACTTTTTGTGAGAAGGTAAACAATCCCAATTCCTTTCCTAATTTTCGGTGGTCTCTTTTCTTTGCTTCTTCAAGCATTTCAAGATACTCAGTCAATTCTTTCTGTTTAGGGAAAGTGATACCGTAAATTCGAGTCAACTGCTGTCTCTTTTCATCTCCTCTCCAGTAAGCACCGGCAATGGACATTAATTTGACAGCTTTAATATGACCTGTATTAGGAATGTGTGGTCCTCTACAAAGGTCAGTGAAATTACCTTGAGTATAGAATGTGATATCTCCGTCATTCAAGCCGTCGATCAATTCCAGTTTATATTCATCACCTTTTTCAGTGAAATATTTAATCGCATCTGCTTTTGAGATCTCCTGACGGATGTAATCATTCTTTTGAGAAGCCAGATCCTTCATTTTTTGCTCGATCTTAGGTAGATCTTCATCTGTAATGTGATGACCACCTAAGTCAATGTCATAATAAAAGCCGTTCTCAATTGGCGGACCAATTGCTAATTTTGTTCCGGGATACAAAGCCTCAATCGCTTCAGCCATAAGGTGAGCTGAAGAGTGCCACATGGTTGATTTACCTCCTGCATCATTCCATGTCAGGAGTTTCAAATTACTTTTTTCAGGTAGGGGTCGCATTGAATCGATCACTTCACCATTTACTTCTGCGGCTAATACATTACGGGCCAATCCTTCACTGATGCTTAATGCCACATCCAGTGCAGTTGTGCCGTTTTCAAATTCGCGCTTTGATCCGTCTGGAAGAATTACTTCAATCATTTATTTTTCTAAAAGGTTTTGCAAAAATAATACTATTATCTCTTTTCGTACGGGCTTAAAAGAAAAAACCCTGATCCCGAAACTTCGGGACCAGGGCTTCATTAATGTTATTCTGTTCTTAGTTCTTATATCCCATTACAAGAATAACCGCCCCTCTTTCTTTCATGGTCGGCTTTTTGTTTTGTGCACCTGGTACACCTGGGATCTCATAACTTACGAATACTCTTTTCAATCTTTCAGCACCAGACTTTTTAGATTGGTAAGTTTTATTCAATTCAGATGATTCAATCAATAGATTGTTTCCCTGAACACCAGAAACTTCTTTTAAAAGTACTCTGTCAGAAATCGTTTTATCCTGATCATAGATCTTGATAGTAATATCATTAGGCAAAGACTTACCATTGAATGAAAATCTGTAATCAGTATTGTTAAACAAATAGATCTCAACTTCCTTTACTTGCTTATAAGTTTTAAAGTTAAAGTAGGTCACTTTTGATCCATCATAACGATATGGTTTCAAGGCTTTTTTAGCCTCAACTTTTTGTTTTGCAATGTCTTCTTTGAACTCGGTTAAATCATCCGCAGTTTGTGCAAACACTAATGCAAGTCCAAACAGGGCGGTAATAGTTAGTATCTTCTTCATAGTGTGTAATTATTATTAACCGTTAACAATTTTTCCTCTTAGATCTTTGATCAAAGAACCCAATTTCTTGTATTCTTCTTCTGAAAGCATCAATTCTTCAGCTGTCTCATCTTCATAGTAAGACACAACTGATTTGAAACCGTCAAAAGTGGATTGGATTTTTTCTAGATCTGTAATGATCCATCCAAGATCCATGCCAGCATTTTTTGGATCTTTCAAACCTTTGATAATATTTCCGAGAATAGCCATTTGTTCAGTGATCTGTGCGCCGAGACCTTCTTTGTCTCCATTGTGCTCATAATCATAAACTCCGATATACATTCCTTCTGTCCATGCACCAGCAAAGTGAATTGCTGAATTGTGTTGCATGTCGTTTTCTTCCATGTACTCTTCAGTTCTTTCGTGGATATCGATCATAAGGATCTCTATGGAGTCTTTATCTTCAATATTTGCATCAAATCGATCCATTAGATCTTCGTTAGCAAATACTGCTTCCATGCCGATCTCACCAGCTAATTTAGTGATCACACCAAGGTATTTTCTTCCTTCATTTGATTGCTCATTCAATACACAGTAAGCCATATCAGCTGAATAAACACCAAAGTTTAGCATTTGTTTCAATTCATCTGTATATTTCCCAACGTTATCAGGTGAATTCGTAACTCCTGAATTAAAGGCTAATCCTGACTTTTTGAAGATACTTGCTACCTGTAAAGGTGAAGGCAAGTGGTAATCTACATCTGGTGATTCAAAAATATCCACATCCATATCCTCTTCAGTAGTGTCTACATCAACAAGATTCACATCTTCAGGCTCTCCACCACCACAAGCTCCTAAGAAGAAGGTTGAAGCCAATGCAAATACAGCGATTTTAATACTTGGTTTAATCATTTTCTCTCGGTTTATATTAGAAGGCTAAAATAATAAAATGAATTTAATCCCACTTTAATTATAGCTGAATTTTAAGCGGAAATACTTAAAAATGCTACTTTTAAGTTCAAGAGGATCAAAATTATAATCGAAATAAGGCATGAAAAGGTACTTTTTTATTGTGTGTTTACTGGCAGCTGTTAACGGTAGGTCTCAAACATGGTTTGATGTTGGATTGAAAGGTGGGGCAGGAACAGGATTTCTAATGAACTCAACCCTGAATTCAGATGCTCGATTTACACAAGCTGCTGGTTTCAACTATTTCTTTGGAGGTAAGGTAGGAATCAATTTTGGCGAGTTTGTTGGAATTACCTGTGATGTGGATTACGGTAAATACAGCTATACCTTTGATCAGAATGAAGTACCCGGATTATCCGCTACAGAAACCTATAAATTCAAATTAGGCTATAATTCTTTGAACGTAATGCCCATGGTGAGATATACTAAATCCAGTTCTTATCTGGAGTTAGGTCCACAATTTTCGTTTACACGAAATCCATTGATAGAAGATGATGCCTATGCGGCAAATTCAAGCAGCTATTCAGATGCCATCAGAAATAACCTAACGGGAATCGTATTTGGGTTTGGAGGACACATGGTTGGAAACGAGATTATATCTTTGATGATGGGATTGCGATTTAATTACGTTTTCTCTAATGTGGTTTCTTCCACATATGAAGATACCAGATTTCCTTATGTGAACTACCCTGATATTACTTCACCGGGTAAAACGTCTCCACTAAACGTGCAATTGGTAATGGAGATCAATTATTCACTGGGATATATCGTTAAAGCTTCTTGCGGAAGAAGAACAGTTTTCTTGACTTTTTAAGGGTGAGATATCCGATAATACTAAGATTATTATTGCCCCTGATCTTAGGTGTTATCCTGAATTTTTATTCCGGTATTCAAATCCACTCAGAAGTATTATTGCTTTTGGTGTTTGTGCTAATCGTGCTAATGTTTCCAGCTATTTCAAGGAAAGGCGGGTCAACTAATTTTTTTACAATAGTCTATTCCTTATTGTTTGTCTCATTAGGCATTCATTTGTCATCAATAAGCAATAGTCTCAATAACGAACATTATTTTACCTATGAATCTCAAGGGCAAAATAATTATTTAGTCAGAGTTGTAGATCCACCAGAGGAAAAAGACAGATCCATCAAGTGTGTTGTTGAAGTGCTTAAAGTTAACGAAAGCAATTGCATGGGGAGATCGTTGATCTATTTTCAGAAAGACTCTGCTGCATTGAATTTAAAATACGGAGATCAGATCTATTTTAAATCCACCTTCAATTCTATACGTTCTAATGGGAATCCAAAGGAATTTGATTATGCACGATATTTAAGGATCCATGACATACATCATCAATCATATGTCAAAACAGGTAATTGGCAGTTGATTAGCAATGATGCAAATCCCATCCTATCCTCTGTATTTGGCTTAAGGAAATTTTTGTCTGGTAAGATCACGAATTCTGGCATGTCAGCAAAAAATGCCATGGTTGCAAATGCATTGATCCTGGGTCAGAAGGAATATTTAGATAAAGATGTTCTTCGGTCTTATTCCAGTGCCGGAGCAATGCATGTTTTGGCCGTCTCTGGACTGCATGTTGGTATTATCATGTTGATCTTAACCACACTTTTTAATCCTCTTAAAAAATTCAGGCATGGTAAGAATTTATTTTTGTTGGCTGTTCTAGGTGGAATTTGGTTCTATGCTGTAATAACCGGACTCTCACCATCTGTATTAAGGGCAGCCGTTATGTTCACTTTTATAGTTATTGGTAAAGAATTAGAAAGAGATACTACCGTTTATCAAAGTATACTAGTGTCTGCTTTTTTACTCATACTGATTGAGCCTTTCATTATTTTTCAAGTAGGATTTCAATTAAGCTATTTGGCTGTATTAGGAATTGTGTATTTGCAACCACGAATTGAAAATCTGATCTATATAAAGAACAAACTACTGTTTAAAGCCTGGCAAATTTCAGCAGTATCCATTGCGGCTCAAATAGCTACATTTCCTCTGGGACTTTATTATTTCCACCAGTTCCCTAATTTCTTCCTATTGTCAAATCTTTTAGTCATTCCATTGGCTTTTTTCATTTTGATCATAGGTATTGCTTATTTGGTGTTTCATGCGGTTCCTTTTTTATCTGATCTTTTACTATGGGTCTTTGACGGTATGATCACTGTATTAAATTTTGGAGTTGAATGGGTGGAGAAATTACCTTATTCTATTTTATGGGGTATATCCATTCACTGGTATGAGGTCTTTTTATTGTACCTGTCTATATTACTTGGGTCAATAGCTTTCATTTATAGAAAAACCAAAGCGCTTATCGTTTCAATGATCGTGGCTATTTTGTTATTGATATTGAACATTCATGAAAAGTACCAACTTAGTTCTGAAAATGTGCTCTACATCTATAATGTGAATGATGAACTTGCTATTGATCTTTTTTATGGTAGACAGAATATTTTTATTTCTTCTGAGGAATTTTTAAATGAGGAAGAAAAATTGCTGTTTCATGTCAAACATAATTGGTTCTATAGAACAGGTAATGAGCAACCTGCAAAATGGTACAATTCAGAAGAGATTCGATATCTGAAATTTGGTGGAAATACAATGGCTTTGCTTAATGAAACTGATTGTTCTAAATCAAAGATGCCCGTTGCAGATCATATATTGATTCATGACATTTCTTTTATTGATAAACATGTTTTGGAACAATGGAATCAGCAAAAGATCAAATTAATATATGGGTGTAAGGTTAAGAGCAGTGTGAAACGTTTCATTTCAAAAAACTTCTCAGATATTGAAGTTTATGATTTATCGACCCAAGGGGCTTACGAGCTTTATTTCTAGGTGTTTAATATGAAAAAGCGTTCAATTTATAAGCACATCATCCTAGTTATGAAACAATTTTAACCTAAAGCTTATTTATCAGCAACGCCTCTTTAATTGATTACGTCTATATTTATACTTGTTTGGTAACGCATTGAATGAATAAACTGCTCCCTTTGATCCTCACATTGTTGAGCTCCCTTGCTATTAAAGGGATACAGGCGCAGTGCGCAGATGTCAATGCTGCATTTACCACCAACCTTACCAACATTTGTGGTCCGGGTGCTCAAACCATTACCTTTACCAATACCAGTGCTGGTGCCAATGCTGCTACATCTGATTACGAGTGGTTTCTCAACGGATCTTCCATAGACAATACTAGTGGTCTTGCTGCCCCTAATAATGATAATATATCTGCAGTAGGTACCTACAACTACATGTTGGTGGCTACAGATCCATCTGTTCCATGTACAGATACGGCTTTTGTGACAGTGAATATCTATCCCACGCCAAACGCTAATTTCTCATTTGCACCTAACAATGCCTGTGCAGGAACCAACATAAACTTCAACAATACCAGTACAGGAACACAGGGGTCAACTACATACAACTGGAATTTTGGTGATGGGAATACATCTACACAACAAAATCCTAATCATGCCTATGCTGCAGGAGGAACTTATAATGTTACTCTCACTGTTACGAACGGACCTGGATGTTCCAGTACTTTCAATCAATCAGTTACAGCCCTGGCCATTCCTAATGCCTGTATAGCAGGAGATGATGGAGATGGTGACGTAAATAATTGTCTTTTACCAGCTGACCCCTCCACTTCTGAGATTGTTACTTTTTCAAATTGTACAACCGGAGGAGTGAGCTATACCTGGGATTTTGGAGACGGGTCGCCCGCTTTTACCACGGCTTCAACGGCTGATTTTACCCACAGTTATACTTCATTCGGAACCTACACGGTTACCATGACTGCAACTGGTCCAAATGGGTGCACATCCACTGAGACCCTCACAGTAGTTTTTGAAAAATATGTATCTGCATCTATGACGCTGGATATCACAGAATACTCAGGGTGTACTCCGCACAATTTGTCAACACTGACTAACCTCTCGGTCAACGCTAATTCATATATCTGGGATTTTGGAGATGGTACAGTGATCACCACCACAAGTTCAACGCCTCCGCCGCATGATTATGTAACGGCAGGAACCTATACCATTTCATTATCTGCTATTAACAGCTGTAATCAGGCAAACGCAACCATAAGCCCCATTGTTATTGTATCCGGACCAACTGCCAACTTTTCAACCAGTTTGCCTTTTGGTGGAGGAACTTTAGGATGTGCACCTCAAAACATGACCGTAGCCAATGGATCATCCAACGTACAGCCGGCCAATAACTATTACTGGGATATGGGGAATGGTAATACCTACACCAATACTACCAATCCTCCTGCTCAAACTTATGATACCACTGGAGTTTATACCATAATGTTGGTTGCAGGAAATGCCTGTGGTCCTGATACTCTATTGTTGAATATTACCATAGATACTGTTCCTGTTGTTGATATTACATCTGTTCCTTTAGATGGCTGTTCACCTCTAACTGTGGCTACAACAAATAATTCATACACTGATCCGATTAACTATTCATGGTTTGTTGATGGAGTGTTTACTACAACCGCTCATGATCTGCCTGATCAAACCTTTATCAATACAGGAACAACTGCTCCGGTGAATCATACCATTCAGCTGAACGGAAGCAATATTTGTGGTACTGATTCAGATATGGAGACTATTGTGGTGCATCCTGAAACTCAAGCCATTTTTACAATAAGTACAGATACCATATGTGTTGGAGATGCCATAACCTTTACAGATGGTTCTTTTGGTGAGGCTCTGACCTATGAATGGGATTTTGGTGTGCAAACAGAAACCACTCAAGGCCCCCATACAATTACCTATAATGTTGATGGGAATTATACGATCGAATTGATCGTTGATGGTTATTGCGGACCGGATACCATGACCACGGATATTGTAGTTTTACCTTATCCAATTGCTGATTTCACGGTAGATACAGATTCAGGTTGTGTGGCATTAGCTATTACTCCAACCAATAATTCTACAGTAGGAGGGACCTATGCGTGGACATTAACTGGTGGTGCTCCTGCCTCTTCAACCTTATATGATCCCGGAACCATTAACTATGCTGCAGCTGGGAATTATCAAATGATCCTGGTGGTGGATGTATTGGGATGTTCTACATCAGATACTGTAGATGTTGTAGTGAAGCCTTTGCCAATTCCATCTTTCACAGCTTTACCAAATAATGGTTGTACACCGCTGGACGTGATCTTTACCAATACTTCACCAAATAATCCAGGAGATGTTTTTGATTGGGATCTGGGGAACGGAACCACCTTTACTGGTGTCACTCCTCCTGATCAAACTTATATAGCAATAACAAATGATAGCATTTATACGGTTCAGGTGATCGTTACTACAGTAGATGGATGTGTTGATTCAACGGAAACAACAATAACAGTTCATCCTCTGCCTATTGCAGATTATACGGCCTTGCCTGATACGGCATGTGCAGGAGATCCAATAGCATTTTTGAATAATTCAACAGGGGCCACTTCTTATCAATGGGATTTTGGAGATGGAAATACATCAACCGTTACCAGCCCATCTCACACCTATACCTTAACCGGAGATATCACTACTCAACTGGTAGCTACTACTGCTTTTGGATGCACGGATACATTGACGTTTGATATTTATGTTGATTCAATTCCAACGGCAAATTTCCTTTTTGATATTGTTTGTGATATTGATACCACGCATTTTACTGATCAGTCTATCGGTGGAGTAACTAACTGGGAATGGGATTTCGGAGATGGATCACCGGTAAGTAATGCTCAAAACCCTACTCATTTTTATGGTTTGGCAGGAAACTATAATGTTATTCTTACAGTTACAAATCCGGCTGGTTGTACGAACACCATTAATCAATTGGTTGCTGTTAGTTTAGTTCCGGTAGCTGATTTCACAACGAATCCAACCTGTTTAGGATCTACTTCACAATTCACAGATATTTCTTCAGGTATTCCAACTACATGGATATGGGATTTTGGAGATGGATCACCTTTGGATAACAATCAAAATCCAACGCATATTTATGCTGCAACGGGAGTTTATGATGTGACCATGATCGCACAGGCGGGCAACGGATGTTCAGATACAACAACACTCCAGATCACTGTTACTCCGGTTCCAACTGCTGAATTTACCTATGCTGAAGTTTGTACCAATGATACTACATTCTTTACTGATGCTTCTTTAGGTGGACCTGATACCTATTTATGGGATTTTGGTGATGGAACAACGGACAATACAAATAATCCTGATCCTTTCCATATCTACTCAACGGCTGGATTATATGATGTGACCTTAGTGGCTGGTTATTCAGCTTCAGGATGTACCAATTCTATTACTTATCAAGTAAATGCTCATCCATTAACTACACCTAATTTCTCAACAAATACACCATGTTTAGGAGGCTCAACGGTATTCACAGATCTAACTGGTGGCACACCTACCATTTGGCAGTGGGATTTTGGAGATGCTTCGCCTTTAGATAACAATCAAAATCCGGTACATTCTTATTCAGCTCCGGGAATTTATAACGTGGAGTTGATCACAGAAAATGTGTTTGGATGTTCTGATACCTTTAATACCACTGTTGAGGTTTTTCCTTTGCCTACAGCAGATTATACTTTTACAACTGTTTGTTTGAATGCAGTGACCGACTTTACGGATGCCTCAATAAGTGCTGTGGCCTGGGAGTGGGATTTTGGTGACGGATCGCCATTGAATAATAATCAGAATCCGACACATGTATACGGAACCTCAGGCAATTTTAATGTTCAGTTAGTGGTGACAAACACTCAGGGTTGTACAGATACCCTGGTTCAATCCATCACTGTAAATCCGAATCCTTTTGCTGATTTCACGGTGACCACAGCCTGCCATACTTACCCAACAACGTTCACGGATGCTTCTTCAGGTACGCTTAATTACTATTGGGATTTTGGAGATGGTTCACCTATAGATAATAATGGTTCGCCTGTTTACACTTATGCCAATTCAGGTTCTTATTCGGTTGAAATGATCGTAGAGAATGTGTTCGGATGTACTGATACGAGTATACAAACCGTAGATGTACTGGTGCAGCCTCAGGCTGGATTTATCAATAATAATGTTTGTGCAGGGGAGATCACCGTATTCACAGATACTTCTATTCTGGGACCTACAACATGGGAATGGGATTTTGGAGATGGCTCACCGGTTGATAACAACCAAAACCCTTCTCATTTATTCACTCCTGGCGGTATTTATAATGTGACGCTTATCGTAGGGAATCCTGCGGGATGTATGGATACGGTAGTTGTTCCAGTTGACGTGTATACAGTTCCGGTTCCAGACTTCATGGCAGATACAGTTTGTTTATTTAGCATTACATCATTTACAGACCTGACTACTGATGCAGTTGCTTTGGCAAGTTGGGACTGGGATTTTGATGACGGTAATACCTCTTTCCAGCAAAATCCAACCTATATCTTTCAGGCGCCGGGTCAATATAATGTTGAATTGATCGTAACGAATGTAAATGGATGTGATAGTTCTATTACTATTCCTGTTTTCGTATCAGATATTCCCATTGCAGATTTTATTGCCGATACAGTGTGTTTGGGTAATCCAACTTCATTTACAGATAATTCAACCGGTTTTCCAAGTAGCTGGACCTGGTCTTTTGGAGATGGAACGGTATCCAATGTGGGTCCAAATGAGCAGCACACCTATGCATCCCCAGGTTCTTATATTGTTTCATTGTTAGTTTCTGCTGGTGGTGCTTGTACTGATCAGGTATTTGAAATAGTGAATGTGATTGATGCAGTAACTGCTGGAATAACAGTTCAGGATTCTTTATGTGATGGTTCGACATTCAACTTTCAGGATAACTCGACTTTCACAACGGGTGCTATAGCTTCTTATTTCTGGGGCTTTGGTGATGGAAATACATCATCAGCTCAGGATACGAATTATGTATATGCTTCTCCGGGCACGTATACAGTGACCCATACGGTAGTAACAACAGGTGGTTGCGCTAGTACTGCTATTGTTGATGTTACTGTAATGGATAATCCGGTAGCTTCTTTCGTTGATCAGCAAACCTGTCAAAATGCACCAACCAATTTTACTGATCTGAGTTCAATAGCAAATGGATCGATAGCAAGCTGGACCTGGGATTTCGGTGATGGATCGGCCATAGAAACAACACAGAATCCAGTTCATATTTTTCAAACTTCAGGTGCGTTTATTGTGAATCTGACGGTGACTTCAGATTTTGGATGCACTGCGTCTACTATAATCCCTACCACAGTTTATCCTGCACCGGTAGCAGATTTTACAACTCCTATTTCTTGTCCGGATGATACAGTGCAGTACACGGATCTTTCAACTATTTTATCAGGAACAGTAGTGCAATGGGCATGGAACTTTGGAGATGGCGGATCGGCAAATATCCAAAATCCACTACATCAGTTCCAGGTATTAAATGATAGTTTTTATGTTACCTTGATTGCTACATCTAATTATGGTTGTCATGATACAGTGATAAAACTGGTTCAAACATATCCTTTCCCAACTTTCCAATACGGACCTGAAGTGACACAGGGATGTCAGCCTTTTGAAGTTCAATTTAACGATTCTACAACTGTTCAGGGCGGGGTAATTACTAATTGGGAATGGACATTTGATGATGGTTCACAATCCTTTGCAGAAGATCCAATTCACATTTTCATCAATGAGGGAACTTATTTAGTTAACCTTCAAGTAACCACTTCTGACGGCTGTACCTACACTGATTCATTATTGTATCCTGTCGTGGTTTATCCAATGCCAACAGCAGCTTTTGATCCAGTTTATGAGGAGGTGTCTATTTTGGAAGCTGAAATTGCCTTTACAGATCATTCTCAGGACGCCGTGCTGTGGGAATGGTCATTTGGTGATGGTACTTACAGCAATGAAGTAAATCCAATTCATGAATATCTGGATACTGGTTTGTTTGAAGTGATGCAAATCGTTTATTCCGACTTTGGATGTGTTGATACCATGATCCATACAATTCGAGTTTATGGTGAATGGCTGATCTATGCACCAAACGTATTCACACCAAATGGCGATACTAAAAATGAAGGATTCAGAGTATATGGATTAGATGTTTTTGATTTTGATCTGTGGATCTTTAATCGTTGGGGTGAAATTGTATGGCACACTGAAGTGATGGAGCAGATGTGGGATGGTTCCTATAATGGTATTATGGTAGAGGATGGAGTGTATGTTTGGAAAGTGGTGTGTTACGATAGCAACCGTGATCCTCATGAGATCTATGGCCATGTAACAGTGTTGAAATAAGGTGAATTATTTTTTCTTCTTCTTATCCTTCTTTTTTCTTCGATCTACAGTTGTTTCTTCCATTTGAACACCTTCAGATCCTTTAGTGTCATCTTTTTTATCCAAGTCATTTTCATTTGGAGTTGTAATGATGGTTACACTTCCTTCAACTGGTTTAGCCTCATTGGTTTTGTCCCCCTGACCACGCAGATTGTCAGGGCCTACTTTTTTTTTAGCATTCACATCTGCTTTATAAACGATCTGTGTATTCTCTGATTTCTTACCAATAGCTGAATTAATGGTTGCTTCGTTCACCATAAAATCATTGGTCAGTTTTACGATATGCTCGTAATAAACAGTAATTCCATCATTGGTTTGGATGTTTGACCAAAAGCTGATCTGATAATAATTCACTTTTTGTGTCATTTTATCCAGGTCACCTTTGAACTTCAGATAATCATCTTCCAGTAATTTGTGTTCTTTTTGATATTCTTCATCAGATTTGCGATATCTACCAGCAGCTTTATCCTTTTCAAGATCTTCCATCATCTCTTTACGAGCGTTGGTTCTCATATATGCTATTTCATATTCCTCAGTATAGAAAGCGTGAAATTTCTCGAATTTGTATTCTTTGTGCATGTAAAAAGTTTCGTCTGCCCATTTAACAACAGCTTCTTTCACTTTTTTCTCATCCTCAGATGAATCGATCTTGACTTCCTGAGCAAATAATTGCGTTGACCAGATTGTGCAAAGGGTTAAAATGTAAACGAACGATTTCATAGCTTCTATTTATTAAAATACTGTTCAAATGGACGATCCATCTGGTAAATGTTTTGAATTTGATAATAAGGTGAGAACTCAATCAGCACCACATTTGTGTCTTGTGTTCCTGAGTAGTTTCCAATAAATTTATGAAAAAAATAGTAACCCTTTAATGAATTTGAATTCTCGTCTGAATTCTCATATAGCGGCGAGAATTGCAGAGAATTATAATCCATAATATCTTTTCTTGCTGTAGTAATGTGTTCCTGGGCAATCACCTGCGTAATTCCTTGTTGGTCAAAGGCCCCACGATCCTTAATTGCTTTGGTGAGTTTCAAACAGTGCAATAAGAAATCTGATTTATCCAACATGTTTTGTTGTGTTTCAAGTTCTTTTTTGAAGAATGCGTAAAAATTGGCACTCAATTCTCTGGATTCTACAAAAGAATGGGTTAAAAATATGTTGTACTCGAAAAAGAAATAATCCAGTATCTCATCATAACCTGTAGGTAGTTCTAGTATGATCTTGGCTGAAAGATCTTTCATGCCCAGGGTGTCATTCAACAAGAAGTTGGTTTCAAAAACCTTCACCTTGCTATTAGCATCCTTAATGGTAAAGAAATGATCCAGATCTACTGTCCGTTCAATATTTTCTCTTTTAATGATCTTTTTTTGACGCTCTATCTTCTTTTGAAGTTTATAACTCGGCTTTTCTTCGTTTTCTTTTTCCATTCTCTCCAAATCAACTATTTCAATTGGTTTATGAATGGTGATAGCACCAAACCCATATGGTTTGTAAGTCCCGGGAACAGTAGTTTTAATGTATTCACTCACTGCTTTCTCACACTTCTCCTGGAAAGTAGGTTCCTTAGGTTTGGGAGGATCTAGAATGTCATTCAGGAAATAGCATGAATTCATAAAGAACCCAAGCAACAATATAAGTGTGAATGTCTTTTTCATACCTGAATAACTAAATTAATCACAAAAATCGTTCCTCAATGGCAGGATGTGAAAAAGAAAAACCCATCCAATTAGTTTGAATGGGCTTTTAATAATTATTTAGGAGTTAAATTATCTGATCATTACAGGCATTACCAGCATTAGAATGTCTTCATTCTCATTCTCATTGCTGCTTGGCAAAAGTATCCCCGCTTTGTTTGGTTCACTCATTTCAAGAATTACTTCTTGTGTGCTGATATGGCTCAACATCTCCATTATAAATTTGGAATTAAAACCAATTTCAATATCATCACCAGTGTAATTACAAGTCAATCTTTCCTTTGCCTCATTAGAGAAATCCAGATCCTCAGCAGAAATAGATAATTCACTTCCGGCTACTTTTAATTTAACCTGATGCGTAGTTTTATTTGAGAAGATAGAAACCCTTTTGATCGAATTTAAAAATGATAGACGATCTACCGTTAAAACGTTAGGATTTTCATTAGGAATAACTGCTTCATAATTTGGGTATTTACCATCAATTAATCTGCTTGTTAATTCAACATTTCCGAACGCAAATCGAACGGTTGTCTCATTATAAGTTAATTCTACCTGCTCATCACCATTCAAATTTTGCTTCAACAAATTCAACGGTTTCTTAGGTAAAATAAAATCTGAATTTTTAGGAGATGTAGCATCTCTTCTAGTGTATTTAACCAGCTTGTGAGCATCAGTTGCCACAAAAGTTAGATTATCTGATGAAAACTGACAAAGTACACCGCTCATTACCGGACGAAGTTCATCATTACCAGTAGCGAATAAAGTTTTATCAATGGCATTGGCAATAACATCACCAGTGATAGAAATGCTATTTGTCTTTTCAATTTCAGGTGATTTTGGAAAATCATCCGCATTTTGTCCAACCAATTTATACTTACCATAATCAGATGATATCTCAATTCCAAAAGTCTTTGAATCAATATGGAAAACAAGAGGTTGATCTGAAAAGTTCTTCAAAGTATCCAACAACAATTTAGCCGGAATGGCAATTCTTCCATCTGCTTTTCCTTCATCAGGAGTAACAATTGTTTTCATTGTATTCTCTAGATCTGAAGCTGAAATGGTCAGTTGTCCTCCCGCTAATTCAAATAAGAAATTATCCAGGATCGGAAGAGAGTTATTGCTATTTAATACTCCTCCAATATTTTGTAAGTTTCTCAGTAATGTTGAACTGGAGATAATGAAGTTCATAGGCTCAGTTATGTTTAAATCAAAAGCAAATATATGGTGAATCTTACCGCATCTTCAGAGGATCAATTCTTTTTTATTAACAAGTTATCGGTAAGAGAAAATGAGATGTTATATCGACCTAAACCTTATGAAATAAGAATGATTAGGCGATAGATGTCAATTTCTTTTTTGGCGGTATTGTGGATTACTTTAGAATTAGACTTGTGAAATAATAGTATATTTCAACTCAAATAAACCCCATGAAACCCAAGATCCTGCTGTTGCTGGCCTTTCTTTTGGCCTTGCCCGCGTATAGTCAGATTTTTAGAGGTGTAAAGTCCTTAGAGGCTTATACAGCTGATCTTGAATTGCTTGATGGTTACGTTAAATCCAATCCAAAAGAATTTGACATTCAATATGAGAAGTTGTGGAATACGTTTGAATCCAACCACGACAAAACCTTAGAAACAATACTCTACATTTATCAAGGTTCCAAACTTTATTATTTCAATGATCTTGATTCGGCGGCTTATTATTTTGATCTGGCCACTGAACGTGCCACGCAAATAGGAAGCGATCAGCTTTACAGAACAGCTGAAATAAGAAGGATCTTTTGTGACGAATACAAAAAGACCAAATATCAAATGGCCAAAGAAATGGAATCGATCTATGTTGATTCCTATAATAAGCGGGATACCATTAATATGCTGTACAGTTTGAATGGTCTTGGAATCTTTTATGGAGATATGGATAGCGTCTCAATATCGCTCAAGATCTATTATGAGGCTTTGAAGCTGGCTGAGCTGACTCAGAACAAGTATGAAACAGGCTTTATACTCAATAATCTTGGTTTGATAAAATTCAATTTAGGCGCGGCTGATTCTGCCTATTCGGATTTTAAAAGATGTATGGAATTGGGGATCGAATTAGGTAATATTAGTTTAGAAGGAATAGGAAGACAAAATTTGGGCTTGTATTACAACAGCATTGATTCAACGCAATGGGCTAAAGAAGAGTATCTCAAGGTGATGGAGATAGGAAAGCAATCTGGTTATTCACTCTATACCCTTTCATCCACAACCAACCTGGCTTCACTTGAGATGCAATTGGGGAATGCAAAAACAAGTGATTCATTAAGTAATGTAGCGCTGCAGATAGCAAAAGAAGACGGGATCTATTTTACTATTCCGAATATCTATCTGGGCAAAGCTTATTTTATGTTACGCAATGGTAAGTATGATGAAGGATTAAGGATGCTAGATTCTGCTGAAGCCTATTCTAAATATGGTACTTATAGTGAGGTGATGCCACCGCTTTATCATTTGAAATATCGATTATATGAGGAAAAAGGTGATTATGAGAATGCACTAGAAACATACAAATTTAAGGTGGCCGTGCAGGATTCCCTTGATGAAGTAGGTAATGCCAAATTATTAGCTGAGCTTCAATTTAGATATGATGATGAAAAGAAAGAACGGATCAGAAGTATTGAAAAGAACAAACTTAAGTTGCAGTTGAAGCAATCAGAGGTGGATATGGCCAATTATAGGCAAAATGTGATCATTGTAATTTCCATATTTCTTGTGATCATTTTTGTTATTGTCATTCTGTATTTCAGGCTCAAGCAAAAAAGTGATAACCTCTTTAGTTTTACTATTGCCA
Organism: Crocinitomicaceae bacterium; assembly: GCA_020635955.1. Classification (GTDB taxonomy): domain Bacteria; phylum Bacteroidota; class Bacteroidia; order Flavobacteriales_D; family Crocinitomicaceae; genus Paracrocinitomix. Next base: position 112,318 of record JACJYW010000009.1, on the reverse strand, counting down.
ATAAGCTAGAAGAAGAAAGGGGAAGAATAGCGCGTGATTTGCATGATGGATTAGGTCAAAGTATGATCGTTCTTAAGAATAAGTTCAACAACCTTCGGTTGGAAGATAAAAAAGCACAGGAACTCAATGATAATTTTAGTGAGGTGATCGAAGAGGTTAGAACCATTTCCAGATCATTGATTCCGCCTGAATTAAGAAGATTAGGATTGAATAAATCCATTCAAAACATGATGCAGGATATTGAAAGAAATGTTGGTTTTATCGTGACAACTGATCTGGATATTCTGGAAGAAATCACTTTTGAAGAACATCAAAGTATTCGAATTTACAGGATCATACAAGAGCTTTGTAACAACACCATCAAACATTCAGGTGCGTCTTCTATTAAATTGGAAGCTGAATTGATAGATGGCCATGTCTTGTTTACCTATAGAGACAATGGAATAGGTCTCGATATGGATAAATGGCGAGCAGGAAATAATTCCGTTGGTTTTAAAAGCATTCAACAAAGATTGAAGTATCTTGACGGAACAATTCGAGTGGATAAACCTAAGAATGGGTTTAAGGTTGAAATTAAAATACCAATACCAAGGCAGTGAAAATACTTGCAGTAGACGATCATCCAATTTTTAGAAAGGGACTTGTTGCTTTGATACAGGGAGAATTCACTGATGCCATTATTATTGAAGCGGAGGACGGTATGGAAGCAATAAACCTAATGGAGGATGAAAAGTTCGATATCGTCATTCTAGATATTGATATGCCTGAGAAATCCGGTATTGATGTTTTGGATCATATCCGAAAGAAGAAGTTTAAGTCAAAAAATGTGATCCTCACCATGCATAATGATGAGCTTTTCTTTAATGAGGCATTTAATAGGGGTGCAAATGGGTTCTTACTTAAGGAAGATTCGAGTATGGAGATCATAGAATGCATTGAAAAAGTGCAATTGGGTGTTCCGTTCGTGAGTCAGAAAATGAAACCGTTTTTAGAAAACAGAAATCAGTTCAATAAAGAGATCAATAGGATCAAAGAAGCTCTTGAGTCACTCACAAATGCAGAAGTGAATACCTTAAAGTTGGTTTCTCAAAATAAAACCTCTAAGGAGATTGCTTCACTATTGTTCGTTACAGAGAAATCAGTAGAGAATTATCGCAGTCGTATCTGTAAGAAATTAGATATTTCTGGTGGTAGTAACAGCCTTTATAAATGGTGTGTTACACATAAGGAATTGATCAAATAATACCTTTAGAGGGGGTTCCCCCTCAGTTTAAAACCATTTAGGAACTTATTAAACCGATTTATATAAATTCGTTTACAAGCAAGCGAGCTTAGTATATAGATTTTTTGGTTTTTTAGTTTTGGTTCGTTCGTCAAACTTAATTTTTGCGTAGACGTTCATTCAATCAGTTAACGGACAACCTTATTAACATTAAACCCAGAAGGGCATCTTTGAGCGGATGCCCTTTTTTTTGTCATGTTTTTTTCTGCCGATATGACATGATGTCTGTCTTAATTGAAGCTTATCTGACAAAAACTACTGCTTTTTCTCATTTTAGGCCAATGGCATAATGATTGACTTAAGCAGTATGACAATTTTGAATTACAATTATTATTAAAAGATATGAGCAAGATTATAGGAATTGACTTGGGAACAACGAATTCATGCGTTTCAGTGATGGAGGGGAATGAACCAGTTGTGATCACCAACTCTGAAGGGAAAAGAACAACTCCATCAGTTGTTGCTTTCGTTGAAGGAGGTGAGCGCAAAGTGGGAGACCCTGCCAAGCGTCAGGCCATTACCAACCCGCAAAAAACGATCTATTCTATTAAAAGATTCATGGGAACTACCTTTGATAAAATTAAAGGAGAGATCGATCGTGTTCCTTACGAAGTAGTAAAAGGAGAAAACAACACACCAAGAGTTAAAATTGACGACAAACTATATACTCCGCAAGAAATTTCAGCAATGGTGCTTCAGAAAATGAAGAAAACAGCTGAGGATTATTTGGGGCAAAAAGTAACTGAAGCAGTTATTACTGTTCCGGCTTATTTTGACGATTCTCAAAGACAAGCAACTAAAGAAGCTGGTGAGATTGCTGGTTTGACTGTTAAAAGGATCATCAACGAGCCTACAGCTGCTGCTTTGGCTTACGGTTTAGATAAAAAGACAATTGACCAAAAAATAGCGGTTTTTGACTTTGGTGGAGGTACGCATGACGTGTCTGTATTAGAGTTAGGAGACGGTGTTTTTGAAGTGTTGGCAACAGATGGTGATACTCACTTAGGCGGAGATGATGTTGATGATAAGATCATTAACTGGTTAGCTGAAGAATTCAAAGCTGAAGAAGGATTGGATCTAAGAGAAGATCCTATGGCACTACAACGTTTGAAAGAAGCGGCTGAGAAAGCTAAGATCGAGTTGTCTTCAACCACATCTTCTGAGATCAACCTGCCTTACATTATGCCAGTAAATGGTATTCCAAAACACTTGGTAAGAACATTGACCAGAGCAAAATTTGAGCAATTGATCTCTGATTTGATCGAAAGAACGATTGAGCCTTGTAGATCAGCTTTGAAAAATGCCGGATTATCTACATCAGATATTGATGAGATCATTCTGGTAGGTGGTTCAACCAGAATTCCTGCCATTCAGGAAGCGGTGAAGAAATTCTTCGGAAAAGAGCCTTCAAAAGGGGTTAACCCGGATGAGGTAGTTGCCGTAGGTGCTGCTATTCAAGGAGGTGTTCTAACCGGTGAGGTGAAAGATGTACTATTACTTGATGTAACTCCTCTTTCATTAGGAATTGAAACTATGGGAGGTGTTTTCACTAAGTTGATCGAAGCGAATACTACGATTCCAACTAAGAAATCAGAAGTGTTCTCTACGGCATCTGACAATCAACCTGCGGTAGATATCCATGTATTACAAGGGGAAAGACCAATGGCTGCGGATAACAAAACCTTGGGAAGATTCCAATTGGCAGATATTCCGCCTGCAAGAAGAGGTGAGCCACAAATTGAAGTGACCTTTGATATTGATGCAAACGGTATCATGAGCATTTCGGCGAAAGATAAAGCAACCGGAAAAGAGCAATCGATCAAGATCGAAGCTTCATCTGGATTATCTGATGATGAAATTGCTAAAATGAAGGCAGAGGCTGAAGCTAATGCAGATGCAGATAAGAAGAAAAGAGAAGAGGCAGATAAATTAAATGCTGCTGATGCTATGATCTTCCAAACTGAGAAACAATTGAGCGAGTATGGAGACAAGATCCCTGCTGACAAAAAAGAGCCAATTGATAGCGCTTTAGCAGAATTGAAAGTGGCACATGAGTCTAAGAATATTGAAGGAATAGATGCTGCTATGGAAAAACTGAATACAGTATTCCAGGCTGCGTCTCAGGAAATGTATTCTCAGGCAGGTGATGCCGGAGGTGCTCAGGCTTCAACTGATGAAGGAGGAAGTCAGGGAACTCAGGATGCTGAAGATGTAGATTTTGAAGAAGTAAACGAGGAGAAATAATTCAATTATCCGAGATTTATAGTCATCAATCGATTAGTTATTTAAAATTAGAAACCACTCTGAGATTTCAGGGTGGTTTTTTTATACCTTGTTCAAAACAATTATCATGTTAGAAATATTACTTCTTATAGCTGTGGGCAGAGGTTTTTATGGTCTTGCCAAAAAGAAAGGATTGAACGCCGTATTGTATGCCGTGCTATCTATAGTTTTTTGGTTTGGATTTATGTTCATTGGCATGATGATACTTGGAATGATCGATCCTTACGCTTTGGATGAAATGGGTTCATTGCTACTTTATGGTTATAGCGGAGCAATCATTGGAATAGGACTGTTGTATTTCATCCTGATCAATGCAGCTAAGGCAAAAGAAGCCAAAGAGATGAAAGGGGTGGAGGAATTGGTAGATGGGGGTGATACTTTTGATATATAAAAAACAAAAAAGCTCCTGAATGATCAGAAGCTTTTCAATTTTTTAATGCTGAATCAATTATAGATCAGCCAGATTGCCCTCTCGTTCGTAGGTAATTCGGTTAGTCACCGGATAAGTTTGTTCCAATACCAATTTACCATTGTTGTCAAATGAAAAATTGTACTTGGTAGTTTTGGCCTGATCGCCATACCAGGTAATTGTAACCAACAAATTACTACCATCCTCATAATAGTAATTTCCAGGAATAACCTTATATACCTCATCCGATTCCGGTTTCACCTCAAATACCTGAAGTTCTCCGTTTGTTTTAAAATTGTATCCCAGCGGTGTGTCGTTGTCTGAATCTGGTGCAAACCAGGCACCCGATAAATTAGTTTGTGAAAAAGATAGTGCTGCGAAAAAAAATGATGTAATTGTGACTAAGGCTTTCATAGGGGTGAGGTTTAAAGTTCTGACATAAAACTACAAAAAAGAGTTATTCATGTCAAGCCTTAGTTATCAACAATTTGATGTATCTAAACGATTTAGAAATTAAAAACCATTATTCTTAAACGGTTTAGGTGTATAATAAAAAATATTATGCACGCATAAAAAAAATTAAATCGTCATGGAAAAAATACGGGTGGTGGGCTTGTTTTCGATAAGACGAAGGTCAAATGCCATACATATATTTCGTACAAATGGACGGGCATGATCAGGCAGTTTTAAACCGGTTTCAGAGATCTCAACCAATCCATCCTTTTCCATCTCTTTCAGACGTTCTAAACATTCAGGCAATTCTTCGAATTTTAATCGATCCTCTTTCCATGAGGTTTCGAAGTGACACATGATGTTTAAAATATGTTCGCGTATAATAAGATCTTTCTCGGTCAATAAGTGTCCACGGAATATTGGAATGATTCCCTGATTAACAATATCCTGATACTCCTCAACGGTTTTGACATTTTGAGCAAAGCTGTACCATGAATCAGAAATCGAGCTCATGCCAAGTCCTACCATTAATTTGGTTTTACCGGCGGTATAACCCATGAAATTTCGGTGAAGGGTTTTATTCACCATGGCTTCATACATATTATCTGTCTTCAAGGCAAAATGATCCATGCCTATCTCAACATAGCCCAATTCATCCAGCATTCGTTTGCCTGTCTCATATAAAACCCGTTTCTCTTCAGCTGAAGGAAGATCGTTCTCGTCAAATCCTCTTTGACCTACTCCTTTGATCCAGGGAACGTGTGCATAGGAGTAAAAAGCTATTCTATCAGGTTTTAACTGACGGGTTTTCTCAATAGTATCAATGATGCTATCCAGGGTTTGATGAGGTAATCCAAATACCAGATCATGGCTAACAGAGGTATAACCTATTTCTCTTGATTTATTGGTAGCTGTTTCTACCTTTTCAAAAGGCTGTATACGGTTGATCGTTTTCTGAACCTTAGGGTCATAATCCTGAACACCAAAACTGTTTCTTCTGAACCCCAGATCATAAAGCGTCTTCAAGTGCGCCTCTGAAGTATTATTAGGGTGTCCTTCAAAAGAAAACTCATAGGTATCGCATAATTCCGATCTCTCCAATATACCATCTATCAATTCTTTCAAATTTGCCGGACTGAAAAAAGTAGGTGTTCCTCCTCCTAAATGGATCTCCCTGATCCGTGGCTTTTCGGGAAAAAGATCACAATATAACTGCCATTCCTTAAGAACAGTAGTAATGTAAGGTTCTTCAACGTCATGACGTTTTGTAATGCGCTTATGACATCCGCAAAACGTACATAAATTTTCACAAAATGGTAAGTGGATATAAATACTGATCCCTTCATCCTGATTGCTTTCATTAAAAGCTCTCAACATGGTGCTTTTCCAATCATCCAAAGAAATCCCTTCCGGATCCCAAAAAGGAACAGTGGGATATGAAGTATATCTCGGTCCCGGTATGTTGTATTTCTGGATTAGATCTTCAGCCATATTTTTTAGATTATAGACAAAAAATACTAAGACCACAGAACACGGAACACAGACTTTTCTGTGCTCTGTGCTCTGTGTTCGGTCTTTTTATCTCCTTAACCATCTTTTAGCCACCATTTTAATTAGGATGAATCTGATTTACTTTCTAGTTATCTTCTTCAAACCACTCTGCGTAGCTACTTCTGGTTTCAAGTAATTTGACATACTTCAATGTGATGTGATCAGGCAAGTTGAATTGCAGACGTTTCACCATATCGATCAACATGTTTTCACAGGTTGGCTGAAAATCAGTAAGCCATATCTTTTTGAAAGCCGTTTCAACATCAGCATAACCGGCATGAGGTGTATTAGCTCTCACCAGTAAACAGTGATCATAAACATCAACGATCTCCTTTTTTACGATCTTTTTAAGATCTCCAAAATCCATGATCATTCCATTCTTTACATGATTCGGATCATTAATAACCGGACCACTGATGGCTACTGTTAACACATAAGAGTGACCATGAATATTGGCACATTTACCGTCATAACCCCAAAGAGCATGAGCAGTTTCGAATTCAAATATTTTAGAAACCCTTAGGTTCATTATTCTTATTGCGCGTTTGGAGTGCTTGTAAAATCAATGATCTCTATATCAAATACCAAAATAGCATTTGGAGGAATAGATCCGTCCTGAGATCCCATTTCGCCATATCCGATATAAGGAGGGATGATCAATTTCCCTTTACCACCTTTACCGAAGTAAGGAATTCCTTCTTGCCATCCTCCAATTGTATTGGCCAATGGAAACGGGAATGTGGTTGGTGTACCACCTGTTCCGTCAAATGATGTTCCATCCAACAAATATCCTTCATAGTTCAGAGTAAGATAATGTTCAATGGTTGGCTTTTCTTCACCTCCAAAACTGTCAGGGATAATAAACATTCCGCTCTCTGTTTTGATCGCTTTAGCTGTATCCAGTTTTTGATCTAACATATAAGAAAGGATCTCTGGAGTATAATCCGGTGGAGGAGGAGGTGTTTGTCTGAAATCAACGATCTCAATATCAAAAACCAAAATTGAATTTGGTGCAATAACGCCCATATCTCTATCTCCATATCCAAGATCCGGAGGAATCACCAATTTTCCTTTTCCACCCTTTCCAAACATTGGAATACCTTCTTGCCAACCTTCTATCAAGCCGCTTACGGGAAAAGGAAATGTCACTGGTGCTCCATTCGTTCCGTCAAATACAGTTCCATCTAACAATCTTCCTTCATAGATCAAAGTCAGATAACTATCTAGATTAGGCTTTTCGTCAGATCCTTCATTTTCTTTGTAGATATACAATCCACTTTCTGTTCTTTCAGGTTTCCAGCTTTTGTCTTCAAGAAATTCACCGATCTTGATATCGTATTCTGTTTCTTCGTAATCTTTTTCTTCAGAATTTCCTCCGCATGATAACAATAATAAGGCTGGAGCGAAAAGCAATAATTTTTTCATTAATTTAGGATTTCAATTTCGTGGCAAAGATAGCATGAATTGAGCTTTTCAGCCGATACAAAGGAGGAAAAATGATAAAACTCACTTGAGATGGAGTCAAACATCATGGAAGTCATGATGAATATTGTGAAAATTTGTGACGAAATCACTTAGAAATTTGAATACTTAAAGAAATTAATAGATTAAAAACATGGAGAAATTCACCTCGATCATTTTATTAACTGATTTTTCTGAACCTGCAAAGAATGCGATCAAATATGCCGTAGATGCTTTTGGTGAAGAAGTAGAATATAACCTCATCAATGCATATTACGCAAGAACCTCCTCTGCTACTTTGCTTGACTTGAATGATATGCTCGCCAAAGAATCCTTGAGTGGATTAGAGTCAGAAATTCAGTGGATGAAGAATGAATATCCAAATTTGAATTTGAGTGTATTTCCTCATTCGATTTTTGGATCTCCTGTTGATGCGATTAAAAAATTGGCCATTGATCATGACCATGATCTGGTAATCATGGGAACTAAAGGTGCTTCTGGAGTTGAGTCAGTTCTTTTTGGAAGTGTAGCTTCAGTTGTGATTCGTTCAACCATTGTTCCGGTTATTTCAGTTCCTCCAAACTGTTCATTCACTGGATTTGGAACGCTTGTTTTTGCTACGGACGGTCAGGAGATCTTCAATAACAAAGTAGTAGATCCAATTGAGAAATTACAGGATAAATTCAACACTGATGTTACTGTTTTCTCAGTAGACAAGCCAGGACAACATTCTGATCTTGAATCATTGAATCTGGGATTGAAAAATGCAAAATATGCTACTGTTGAAGATGAAGATGTTGCTGGTGCAGTAACACGTTTTTGCCAGGAGAAGAATGCTGACTTATTAGCTATCCTTCCTAAGCATACCGGTTTCTTTGACAGACTATTCCACAAAAGTGTATCAAAGCAATTGATAGAACAGGCTCAAATGCCAATTTTAGGATTGGAAAACGTCTAAAATCTGAAATTTTTAAGTTCTTCTTCATCAAGGATCGTAATGTTAGATCCTTTGATGGAGATATAGCCATCTGATTTGAATTCTGAAAGTGTTCTGATCACAGATTCTGTAGCAGTACCAACAATGGCCGCCAGGTCATCTCTTGAGATCGACATAGAGAACTGATCATTGGAATCCTTCTTATAAGTTTCAGAAAGTTTGATCAATGCATCTGCCACTCTTTTTCTTACTGAGTCATAGGCGAGATTCAACAGTTCCTCCTGCTTTTCAGTAACAGAACCGGCAAGCATTTTTATGAACTTATTCGAAACTTCTTTTGAAGAATAAAGTAACTGCAAGAACTCTTCACGCGGAATTAATGAAAGTTCACAATCTTCTAATGCAACGGCACTTTCTTCATAAGGAGTTTCTCTGATAAGGGCCATGTAGCCTATGAAGTCACCTTCTTTGTGCAATCCGGTAACAAAGTCTTTACCATCTTCATTCATTTTACCGGTTTTCACTTTACCTGAATTCACGAAGTATAGAAAGCTAGGGTAATCTCCTTCAAAATAGATATTGTCTTTCTTGGCGAATTTTTTAATTCGTTTGCCATCTTTTAAATTCTCCAGGCTTTGAATTCCTGTCAAATTGCTGAAAAAGTCATTGAGCCCATTTTCTGTTCTCACAAATTCAGTGGAAAGTTGTTCTATACGAGCCAATCTCTTTTCTACCGCATTCAAAAGCTGAACATCATCAAAAGGCTTCGTCAAATAATCATCAGCACCCATGTTCATTCCTTTTCTGAAATCTTCTTTTTCAGATTTCGCAGTGAGAAATATAAAAGGAATAGTAGACGTGTCAGGATTTCTACTGATCATGTGTAATACGCCATAACCATCCAGCTCAGGCATCATTATATCACACAATATCAAGTCAGGCTTCACTGATTTTACCAGTTCCACGCCAATTTTACCATTCTCGGCAGCTGATACATCATAATCTGCTAATTCAAGGATCTCCTGTATGTTATCCCTCATTTCGGGATTATCTTCAATGAGTACTATTTTCTTATGCATTGTGTGAGTGATTTATGGGTAAATTAACAAAAAAGGTTGAGCCTTCATTCAGTTCGCTCGTAAAACTGATATCGCCACCGAGCATTTCAACATATTTTTTGACAATATTCAATCCTAATCCTGTTCCTTTAATGTTGGTGACATTCTTAGCTCTGAAGAAACGGCTAAACAGTTCTTTTTGATCCTCTGCCGGAATACCGATTCCTTTATCAATGACCTCAACCTTTAGTGATTTGTCTTGGATAGCAGAATTAAAAGCAATTTTTTGACCTTCCGGTGAATATTTAATAGCGTTAGAAATCAGATTGTACAATACGTTTTTCATGATCCTTGGGTCTGAATGGATCATCCAGTTTTCACCCGTCATATTGACAACGATCTCCTGTCCTGGTTTACAGATGGTTTTCATCTCCTCTGTGATCTCCAGGGCAAATTCTTTATAATCAAAGTCTTTTTTCTCTACAACACTCTTGTTGCTTTCCAGCTTATCAACGGATAAGAAATCATTCAATATTTCGGTTAAACCGGCAACGGCACTTTTTATTCGAGAAGTATGTTTTTCCGTTTTATCCAAATCACCCTTCTCAATGTATTTTTCAATCAACGATACAGATGATAATACCGTGCTTAAAGGTGTTCTGAACTCATGTGAAGCCATGGAGACGAAACGAGATTTCATTTCATTCAATTGCTTTTCCTTGCTTAATGCTTCCTCTCTCTTTTTCTCAACCTGTTTTTGAGCTGTAACATTCTCTTCAACTACCAGGATCTTGTCTATTACATTATCGCTTACCGAAAGAGGAACCGCATTGATCCTGTAGATCTGATTCATGTAATTGATCTCGAACTTTTTAGCTTTTCCTTTGAAAACTTCTACTAATTCTTTCTCCAGTTTTGGTCTAACCTCTTGTTGAATTTTATCCAGGTAAGAGGTTCCTATGAGAAGCTCTTTGTTTATGCCTAGTTCTTGCAACTCCAAACCTTCAACGAAAATGTACTTTAGATCTTTGTCAAATACATTAATGGTACCGTTGGGAAAGTTCTTGGCAATTGCTGAATATAATTTCTGACTCTCCAGAACTTCTCTAGTTCGCAATTCAACCTTTTTTTCCAGGTTGGCATTCAATTCTTTGATCTCAGTTTGTTGACGAACGCGTTCTGAAACATCAGTCAAAACCGCAACAATGTATATGTCCTCACCAGATTTAAAGTGATTTAAAGAGATCTCTACATGAAATTTAGAACCATCTTTTCGTTGGGCCAGGAGGTTCATGTTCATCCCCATCTGACGCTTCTTTGGATTGGCCTGATAATATTCTCTGTGATGAACATGCTTTTCCCTCAGGTTCATGGGGATCAGTTCTTCAACTTTCCTTCCTTCCATTCCTTCTTCAGTACAACCGAAAAGCTCACAACATCTGGGGTTAGCCATTACGATCGTACCAGTTCTATCAGCAATCAGCAATCCTTCACCAATTGATTCAAAGAGGATCTTATAGATATCTTTTATTTGAGGGGCTGCCATGAATGCGAAATAATAGCCTTGTCAGTGACAAATATCATTAAAAAAAGGGATTTTTTAGTGACCTTTGAGTATTATTCACCTGTAATGAAGAATTGCTACCACTGCAATAATCCTTGTGAGGAGGAGATTGTATTTGATCAAAAAACGTTCTGTTGTGAAGGTTGTAGAACCGTTTACGAGATCTTAAGCTCTAATAAGCTGGATGGCTATTATACCCTGAATGAAAATCCTGGGGTCAGAACAGAATCTGCCAGAGGTGGAAAATACAACTACCTTGATCTTGATGATATTAAAAGCAAGTTGCTGCTTTTTTCAGAAGAGGGAATTTCCAAGGTCAGATTATCCTTGCCGCAAATACATTGCAGTTCTTGTTTGTGGCTTTTAGAACGTCTGCATAAACTGAATCCGGGAGTGATCAGTTCACAAGTGAATTTTGTGGATAAGGAGGCTGAGATCACCTTTAAGGATCAGGAGGTTTCGTTGAAGCAGCTAGCTGAATTATTGTCAGCAATAGGATATCCACCTGATATCTCCTTAAGTGCTTATGATGAAGAAAAAACCAAAAAACGAAACAATCGTTTGATCATTCAAATTGGTATTGCCGGATTTTGTTTTGGTAATATCATGTTGTTGAGTTTTCCAGAGTATCTGGGAATAGACGAATCATTCAAGGATTTTCAAAATACATTCAATTACCTTAATCTGGCACTGTCAATTCCAGTGCTGGTTTTCGGCGCCAGAGATTACATTGTTTCTTCTTTTAAAGCGCTGCGGTCAAAACAAGTGAATATTGATGTGCCCATCACACTGGGGATATTTGCGCTATATATTCGATCCTTGTACGAAGTGATCAGTGGCACTGGAGCTGGGTATTTTGATTCATTTGCCGGCTTGATCTTCTTCCTTCTAATTGGAAAATGGTTCCAACAACAAACGTATACCGCTATCAATTTTGAAAGAGACTATAAATCTTATTTTCCTATTGCTACATCCAGAAAGAATGGAGAGGAAGAAGAAATTGTGCCTTTGAAACAAATTAAAGTAGGGGATAGGTTGATAATTAGAAATAATGAGCTCATACCTGCAGATGCGTTACTAGTTGAGGGTTCGGGTAGGATCGATTACAGTTTTGTTTCTGGAGAATCAACACCCATTTCGAAAAAGATAGGAGACAAGATCTTTGCAGGTGGTAGGCAAACAGGCGCTACCCTTGAGATTGAGGTGATCAAAGATGTAGAGAATAGTTATCTCACGCGATTATGGAATAACCCTGTTTTTCATAGAAAAAAGAAGTTTGCCGGCATATCTGATAATATTTCAAAGTACTTTACATTACTGATCCTTTTGATATCATTGATCGCTGGAATTGTTTGGCTGCAAATTGATGCCTCACGAGCACCATTTATCATTACTTCCATCCTGATCGTAGCTTGCCCTTGTGCTATTGCACTTTCTGTACCTTTCACTTTCGGTAATGTGATCAGGCAATTGGGAAGAAGAGCATTATATCTGAGATCAACGGAAGTGATTGAGCCTATAAATGAAGTGACAGACGTGATCTTCGATAAAACAGGAACACTAACCTTGTCTGATCAGGTCAATGTTAGTTGGGAAGGTGAAGCTCTTACAAATGATCAGTTAAATGCGGTTTATAGTATTACCTACCAGTCGGCTCACCCATTGAGTAGAAGTATTTCAAATTTCCTAAGCAATCGGGCTACAAAGGTGGATGTTTCAGAATTGTCAGAATTGCCCGGTAAAGGGATTTCTGCGAAAATTGGAGATCAACAGATAAGAGTGGGTAGTGCATCCTGGTTAAATGTTAGTAGTGATACCTTGCAAACAAGAGTTTTTGTTGAATTAAATGGAATTGTTCTTGGTTCATTTGTATTTGGTAATTCCTATAGAAAAGGGTTAAAGGAGTTGTTTGAACAAATGAATAGCAGGTTTAAATTGCATGTTTTATCTGGGGATAACGATTCTGAAAAGGAACGATTGGTAGAAATGTTTGGTAGTAACGTGGACATGCAATTCAACCAATCTCCTGAAGATAAATTATCTTATATCTCTAATCTTCAGGATCAGGGAAAAACGGTAATGATGCTGGGGGATGGATTAAATGATGCCGGAGCTCTGAAGCAAGCAGATGTAGGAATTGCAGTTGTGGATGATGTATATGCATTCTCTCCTTCCTCAGATGCGATCATGGATGGTAAAAAGATCGATCAATTACTCCATTATTTGAATTATTCGGCCTTTGGAATAAAGGTTGTTTGGTTGAGTTATGGATTTTCAATTCTCTATAATTCAATTGGAATGTACTTTGCCTTAACAGGGCAACTTACACCACTTGTAGCTGCCATTCTTATGCCTTTGAGTTCTATTTCTGTTGTGCTGCTAGTGACACTTCTAACCACCTTGAAAGCTCGAAGTCTAAATTGATGCATATCTTTAATCTATGAGATGGACTTTGCTCTTCTTTTTGATCCTGGTTTTAGGGTCATGCAATATGGTCAAGTGGAATCAGAGCCGCATGACAAAGAAATATGTGCGTCATGGGATTGAAGAAAGAATATACTCTAATGAAGGGCATACTATCCATTATTTTGAGGGTGGAGAAGGAGAGACGGTACTTTTGATACACGGTTTCGGAGGAGATGCACAGGTTACCTGGAATAAAACCATTCAGGATCTCACAAAAGATCATCATGTAATTGTGCCTGATTTACTCTGGTTCGGAAAAAGTCACAGTACTGCTAAAGCAGAGTTGTCTTCACAGGTTGATGCATTGATTGGGTTGTTGAAAGACAGAAAAGTAGATAAATGTGATGTCGTAGGCATTTCATATGGAGGATTTGTGACTTTTGGATTAGTTTATCAGTATCCTGAATTCTTTCGAAAAATGATTATTGTGGATAGTCCCGGAATAACCTATGATATCAAATTGCTGGATGAACTGGCTCAAAAACAAAATGAAAAAAGCTTTCAGGATATTTTTGTGGTGAAGAATGCGCAGGATGTTGATGAGCTGTTTACGCTAGCAACATATAGGGATAAAAAGATCCCTAAAGGATTTTTAGAAGATGCCTATGAGGTTTATTTTGATCAATATCATGCTGAGCTGGATCAATTGCTGACAACCTTAACCGAAGAACAATCAAATTTCAAGCAGGATGAATCCGTTATCTTTCCAAGGTCATTGGTGATCTGGGGTCAATATGATGAGATCTTTCCTCCGGCTGAAGGGAAGAAATTTGCTGAGTATCTTAAAGCTGATTACAAAGAAGTTCCAAATGCCGGACATGCTCCCAACATAGAGAATTATAAAGTTTTTGAAGCTTATCTCAGGGAGTTTTTGGCCAATTAAGTGTGGCAGATCTGGAAATTCTCCCCCTCTTTTGGCTGTTCGATAGCTACATTCAGATTTGAGATCCCTTTCCAGATCATAAAAATACTCACCAACAGAAATGCGGCAAATCGAATGCGTGGTGTATATCTACTGAATTTTTTCTTGATATATGAGGATGCGTAGATGATCACACTTAAGAATGGAATAGTACCCAATCCAAATAGAGCCATATAACCCGCACTTGTTATGATCGATCCCTGAACCATTGCTCCCAGAGCAGCAATATAAACTAGTCCGCAGGGAATAAAGCCATTAAAAAAGCCAATATAAAATCCGTACTCCAGTTTTTCTTTGTCCAAAGAATGAGCGAGTTTGTTTTTGAAGTTAATAACGGAATTGAAGGCAGTAAATCCTTTTTTTTCCAGATAGTTAATCACAGCTGGAGTGAAGGCCAGTATTCCTATAACCGCACCTACAGAAATGGTAATGATCGCCTGAATTTTAAAGGAGGTTATAAACGCCGTAAAAAGTCCAAAAAATGCACCTATTAGCATATACGCAAGGATCTTTCCGCCGTGATACAATCCTATAGCAACCCATCTGTTCTTTCCTTTCGCACCAGGAACCATAAGGGCAATAGGTCCGCACATGCCTACGCAGTGCCAACTACCCAATAATCCTAATATGAAAGCAGACCAGATCATTAAAACTTAATATTCTCCTGATAGATGTAGTGTTTGGCATTACCGTCCCATTGAACAGTTACCTCGTAATTCCCTTCATAGAATTGATCATAATCCAGGATCTGTTGTCTGTTTTGATCCAGGCTCAATTCAAACTCACGGTCGAATTTCTTGCTATCAGGTCGATAAAAGTTGATCTTTCCACTGACAGATGGATCAACTTCTTCAGGAAATTGAAGATAGATTCCGTCCTCATTTTTAGTGATCGTTACATCACCATTTATTTCCTGATAGTTTTGTTTGTCGATCTTTTGTTGATCGTAATTCACTTCCTGTTCGTAGTAATCTTCTGTCACCAGATCTGCATCTCTTTGGAAAGCGCGATAAACAAAAGATGCTATGTATAACATGAACATTACAATGACAATAGCTATTCCTTTTCCCCAATTCATAGTTTTGTTTTTAAAATCCAGGACCAGCAAAATTAGCCTCTTCCTCATGCAACAATTCGCCTTGTGAGTAGATTCCTACAGTGAAAGGAGTTTTAGTTCCTTTCAATTTTTCCTGATCCATTTTTACTAAAAGTTCTTTCTTGATCACTTCACCTTTTGGTAGTATGAAGTCTCCGCCAACAATATCCACCGTCGCATTACCACTGGTTATTTGTAAGGTGATCAATTTATCTTCATTCGTTTTATTCATAAATGAACCCTTGAAGATGTTGCTGTAGGTGTCTTCATCTATTTTTTGATAAGTAGTTCCTCTCACCCTCAGTATAGTAGCATCAATTTCGCTTCTCGTAAAGATCAAGGCAGCTAATACTCCCACAATGGCAATCATTAGCACAACATAGGCTTTTGCTCTGGCCGTTAATCGCCAGGGTTGTTTGGTTTGGATCTCATTCTCGGAAGTATATCTGATCAATCCTTTAGGTAATCCCACATTATCCATCATGTAGTCGCAAGCATCTATACATAGTGTACAGTTGATGCATTCCAATTGTGTTCCGTTTCTAATGTCAATTCCTGTTGGACATACATTTACGCATTGGCCACAATCAATACAATCACCTTTTCCAGCATCTGCTCTTGCCTCATTCTTTTTGAATTTTGCCCGGTCTTCACCCCTGTTGTGATCGTAGGCTACTACTATTGAATTCTTGTCCAGTAAAACGCCCTGTAATCTGCCATACGGACAAACTGTAGTACATACTTGTTCTCTGAACCAGGTGAAAACGGCAAAGAAAACGGTGGTGAATATTACAATAGCTACCAAACTTCCTATATGATTAGCAGGAGAGTCGGTAATAATTTTTGATAATTCGTCAATCCCAATGATATAAGCCAAAAAGATATTTGCAATAATGAACGAAATAATCCAAAAGATTCCCCACTTTAACGAACGTTTATAGATCTTATATCCATTCCAGGGCATTTTATCCAATTTCTTTTGTTGGGTCCAGTCTCCATCAATTAAATATTCAATACGCCTGAAGATCATTTCCATAAAGATGGTTTGCGGGCATACCCATCCACAAAACAATCTGCCAAAAACTACAGTAAAAACAATAATTAGGACAATAAAGGCAATCGTCCCTAGGGCAAAGATGAAGAAATCAGACGGCCAAAAAACCTGTCCCAAAATGACAAATTTTCTTTCCAGTACATTCAGCATTAAAATTGGATTGCCATTTATTTTCAGAAAAGGACCCGCAAATAAGATGGCCAAGAGGGTATAAGCAACTATACTTCTTCTATTGAAATATTTACCCAACTGTTTTTTGGGATAAACCCAAACACGTCTTCCCTTTTCATCTACTGTTGAAATAGAATCCCTGAATTCGTCAAAGCGTCCGTTTTGTGCCATTTTTTTAATGAGTGATAATTTACACAATGAAGGTACCTATTCATAATGAAAAGAGTGTGATGGATGTCACACTCTTTCCTGCTTTTTATCGCTTATAAATATTGTCCCCTTTAGGGTCTTGTCCTTCAGGAGGTAATATTGGTTCCAGATGATAGATGTAGGATGCAACCGCCTGAATTTCAGCCCCATTTAAGATTCCGTTCCATGGCTGCATACCATTACTTCTTCCTCCATAAATGGACTCAAAGATCCCTTTGATGTCTCCTTCGTATATCCAGTTCTCATCAGTAAGATTTGGGCCTACACCACCACGACCACCTTCCATGTGACAAACCTGACATTTTTCTTCAAAGATAGTTCGTCCCTGAGCCAAAGCCGACTTATCAGTCAATAGTTCAACATTGTCAACGGTGATTAATTCAGGATGTGCCTTTTTGTATGCTTCAATATCTGCATCTGCCTCAGCCATTGCTATTTCATATTCTTCCGTTTGGAGTGTTCCTCCCAACATGTGATAATAAATAACATATCCAAAAGCCCATACTATTGTGATATAAAATCCATACTTCCACCACGGAGGCAGATTGTTGTCCAACTCTTTGATGCCATCATAATCATGGTCTAATAGAATTGATCCTTCATCCTCAATTGGCGTTGCATCTGTTAAAGATTTGCTCATTCTTCTCCAGAATACACGTTTTCTTTGTTGAACGAATTCATACAACATTCCATTCATCAATCCTGTCAAATAAAGAATGATCAATAATAGGATGATATCAAATCCCAGGAAAATGTAGAAACTTTCGTCTGGAAAAGGTACGCTAAAAGTTACTGCGGATGCCGCATCTTCAGCAGCCATTGCTCCGGTTGAAGAGAATAACCCTACCAAAAGCAATAGTGCCTTAACCGTATTCTGTCCTTTTTTGTTCATTTTAAATTCAATGACATGCTTTGCATTAAAAGATAATGCGGCAACAACGATCACCAGTACGATCGTTACCAGTAACATGACAATGAACAATTGAGTAGATGTCATTCCAAACTTTTCATATAAAAGTCTGGCGCGTTCAACCGCTGGAGCCACAGCTTCCTGTGTTTCCCCGGCTAAAGCAACTGAACCCATGAAGAAGCTGGTCAGTAATATGATAAATGATTTCATTTTATTTAACGTTTTCATAGTGCCTGGTTTTCGTCTTCTAATGGGATATTCTTTATTTCATCTACTCTTGATTTCTTCATTCTTACTACATAAAGAGTTAATCCAATGAAGAAAGTGAAGAAGATCAGGAACGAAATGATCGGGTAGATCTCGATTCCGTCAATACTTGTCAGATGTCCTTTTATATAGCTTAACATTATTCATGAGTATTTGTGGTATCAACTGGATTGGCCAGTGTATCTACCGATTCAACTTCAATTACTTCAGCGTTTTCTACTTCTTGAGTAGCAACTACTTCATCTACTTTCACTCCTTTATGGATATCAGATCCTAGTCTCTCCAAATAAGCGATCAATGCGATCATTTCCATATTCGGATTAGCTTGTTTGATGTCAGGATTTTGAGTGATAATAGCTTCATAAACTTCCTGAGCCTGAGCTTTTAAATCCGCTACAGCCTGATCTTCATATCCATCAGGATAAGGAACACCAAGGGTTCTCATAACAGAAATCTTATCAGCTGTTTTTGAAATATCTAACTCATCTGTTAACCAAGGATAAGCTGGCATGATTGATCCAGGAGATGTTAGTCGAGGATCCAGCATGTGTACATAATGCCATGATTCTGATTTGTTCATGAGTTTATTTCCTTTACCTGCACGGTGAAGATCCGGACCGGTACGTTTAGATCCCCATTGGAATGGATGGTCATAGATATACTCTCCTCCTTTTGAGTATTCACCATATCTGGCAACTTCATCCCTAAATGGGCGTACCCATTGCGAGTGACAGTTGTAACATCCTTCTCTGATATAAATATCTCTACCTTCTAGTTCCAGTGGAGTATATGGTTGTACAGATTCAATTTTAGTAACATTTGAACTCACCATCATAGTAGGAATGATCTCCACGATTCCCCCAATAAGGATAGCCACCAACGCAAGAATAAGGAATCTAACAGGTCTTCTTTCGATCCATGAATGCCAGTGCTCACCAACATGCCCTTGTTTTGAGTTAACAAGTGCTGGTGCTTCAGCTTCTTCATCTGCAAGGAAACTTCCTGCTTTTGCAGTTTTAATCAGGTTGTAAACCATTACCAATGCACCTGCAATGAATAAAGCTCCTCCCATTGCACGAACCATAAAGAATGGTTTCATGTAAGTAACAGTCTCTACAAAGTTAGGGTTAGCTAAGCTTCCATCAGGGTTAAAGTCTTTCCACATTTGACCTTGCATGAAACCAGCCCAGTACATTGGAATAACCCAAAGGATGATACCTAACGTTGCAATCCAGAAATGGGCATTAGCCAATGTTCTTGAATATAATTTGGTTCTCCACATTTTAGGAACCAAATAGTAAGCCATACCAAAGGTTAGCATACCATTCCATCCTAAACCACCAACATGTACGTGTGCTACTGTCCAATCAGTAAAGTGAGAGATCCAGTTTACATTTTTAAGAGACAACATTGGTCCTTCAAAAGTGGCCATACCATAACAGGTAATGGCAACCACCATAAACTTAAGAACTGCATCATCACGTACTTTATCCCAAACACCTCTTAAGGTAAGTAATCCGTTAAGCATACCACCCCATGAAGGGAAGATCAACATGATAGAGAAAACAACTCCTAAAGATTGAGCCCAATCAGGCAATGATGAATAAAGTAAGTGATGTGGACCAGCCCAGATATAGATGAAGATCAACGCCCAAAAGTGGATAATAGAAAGTCTATAAGAATAAACCGGTCTGTTAGCCGCTTTCGGAACAAAATAATACATCAATCCTAAATAAGGAGTGGTTAAAAAGAATGCAACCGCATTGTGTCCATACCACCATTGAACTAAAGCATCCTGAACACCCGCATACCATGAATAAGATTTCAGGAATGATACAGGCATCTCAACAGAGTTCACAATGTGAAGAACAGCAACAGTTACAAAAGTGGCAATGTAGAACCAAATGGCAACGTACATGTGCTTAACTCTTCTTTTGATAATGGTACCAAACATGTTAACACCAAATACCACCCATACAAGGGCAATAGCAATGTCAATCGGCCATTCTAATTCAGCATATTCTTTTCCGGTAGTATAACCTAGCGGAAGCGTTAATACTGCTGAAACAATGATGAGCTGCCATCCCCAGAAGTTAATTCTGCTCAACAGATCTGAAAACATTCTGGCTTTCAGCAAACGTTGAAGTGAATAATAAACCCCCGCAAAAATCCCATTCCCCACAAAGGCAAAGATCACGGCGTTGGTGTGCAATGGTCGTATACGCCCAAATGATAACCAACTGGTAAGGTTTAATTCTGGCCAGATTAACTCTAGTGCCACAAATAGACCTACTAGCATCCCAATGACCCCGTAAATGATACTAGCGACTAGGAATAGTCGCACGATCCTGTTGTCATAACTGAATTTTTCTACTTGCATTCTTTTTCGTTTTTAGAATCATTAATAGCTGAAGCATCATTATCATTATCAAACAACATTCTTACGGCTGGCCCATAAGTATCATCATACTGACCGCTCTTAGTCGCCCAAATAAAAGAGACTAAAAAGAACAATGCCAGACAGATGCTGATTGTTAGAAGTAGAAAAATGATCCCCATTAGATTAGTTTATTTTCTCCTGACAAAGCTATTTTTTATGTAAACCTTGCTTTGTGATATTGAGCACCGAAAGATATGATAATAATCAGCTTATTTGATATCTTTATCAGAGTAAGAATTGACAAAAGTCAATCCTTTTAGATCTAGTGATTTTAAATTTGTCAAAAACAGTTAGTTATGAAAAAACAGATCAAAAAGATCTTAATTCCAACAGATTATTCAACCAATGCCAGAAGGGCAACAAATTTTGGATTGGAACTTGCCAAGAAGTTACAAGCTGAAGTTCTACTTTTTCATAGCTATCATTTTCCCTTGACATCATCTGAAGACATGGTTTATGTTGCTCAAATGAAAGAAGGTGAGGTGCAGAAACTTGAAGATGAAAGAAAGGTGTTGGAGAATAAGTTTGGAGGTGTGAAAATTGAGGTTGAGGTAGAATATGGTTCAGCCGTTGATCTTATTCAAAGTATTTCACAAAGAGAGGCTATTGATCTGATCATTATGGGGACCAAAGGAGAAACAAATGGTGTAGATGCGGTTTTGGGTTCTGTTGCTTCTAATGTTATCAATAATGTAAAGAGTAGCGTACTTGTTATTCCTGAAGAAACCAGAGAATTCAAAATAGAGGAGATCGTTTTGGCAACTGACTTCCATCAACTAAAAGGAGACCATTTCTTCGGGCCTCTATTATATATCCTTGATAAAACAGGTGCGGCTGTATCAATTGTGAACGTAAAGCCAAACATTAGTTTTGAAGATGTGCCTTCTAAGCAAGAAATATCTATTGGAAATGTATTTTCAGATTATAAATACAGTCATCACTTTTTAGAAGGAGAAAACATAGAAGAAGCTCTATTTGATTATGCACATTTGAACGAAAGTGATATGATTGTAATCCTCACTAAACATTATACCTTGTGGGAAAAGATCTGGCATAAGAGCATGGCTAAAAAGCTTGCTTTACATACCACGATTCCATTATTTATTATCCACGAAGACGCTTAGGCGTCAGTAGAGATAGCTGTAAGGGTAAATCCTTCTTTTTCGAGAAGATCGATCAAGCCACCTTCGCCAAGTAAGTGAGCTGCACCTACAGCTATAAATATCTTTCTGGTCTTCATTTCTTCCACGATCTTAGGGATCCAGGCTTTGTTTCTGTCATACAGGAAAATATCACTGTATTCCATCATTTCAGGTGATTGCTTTGACATTAATGGAATTAGTTTGTCCACTCTCTGTTCAGAATAGATCTTCATCATTTTAGCAGTGCTTTTCTTTTCTTTTTCGAAATCTTCAATACTACCAATGATCATTTCATTCATCTTATTTTGAGGAATGGCGTCAAAGAATCCCAATTGCTGTTCCAACGTTTCTAATCCAACCAAAGGAATTTCATTTTGACCGGCAATGCTCATGATATCCAGATCATATGATTCCGTATTATCTGAGAAGTAATGTTGTGAAATGGCTTGAAGAATAAAGAAAGGCTTCATTTTACCATACATTTTGAAGAAGCTATCTGGATCCTGTCCTAATTTTTTATCGAAGAACTCAACAATGGTTCTCATCTCTTCATTTGAGAAAATACTGCGAATATCTCCACTGTCAAGTTCCATCAGGTTCAGTGTTTCTATTGGATTTGGCATACCTCCAACTTCCATGATAATTGCATCACTGTTTTTGATCTTTTCGGTCATTTTATCAGTGAAATGATAATACTCCGCCTCAATAATATGCATGGTACCATACATGTAAGCCGTTTGATACCCATCTTTTTCAATACGCCAGAGCAGGGAATTGCCATCTTCAACAACTACGTCTGTGTTTTTGTCTTCTTCTATTACCTGTTCAGTTGCTTGAGATGAACAAGAAATGAATGCAAATAGCGTTGCCCATAATAAAGAGAAGTGTCTTTTCATATTATTTCAATTTTATTTCAGCAAGATAATGATTGTTATCTCCTTCAAGGATGATATCAACTTTCAAACCACAATCAGTCGCAATTTCAATTAGTTTAGACTGATCGATAAATAACCAGTCAAACCAACCGGACTCTTCACCTTCATAAACCATATTGTATTTTACTTCACCGTAATAGGTTGAATTCAGGTCGATCCAAATTGATCCATCCTCATTTTCAAATAGATAGCTTATGTCGGATGAATCACAAAGAATTTTACCGCCGTCTTTAAGTAGGTTTTTTAGATGTCTTAAAAAATGAGGTAGCTGATCCATAGATCCGGCCAATCCTAATCCGTTCATCAAAAGGAGGATAGTGTCAAATTTCTCATCAGAATAAGACATTATGTCAGTACAAATAGTTTTGACTCCTTTTGTGTGGAGATACTCGCTTGCTTTAAGGGACTTTTCAATAGCAGTCACATCAAAGCCGTTGTCTTTCAAATAAAGAGCGTGACATCCGGCTCCGGCACCAATATCAAGGATTTTTCCTTCAACTAATTGCAAGGCCATTTTTTCAATGTTCGGCATTTCTTCGAAGGTTCGGAATAGATATTTTACAGGAATGATGTCATCCTCGCAAATATCGCACTGCACGGTAATGTATGGCTTATTTTTTTGCCTGGAAAATTCTTCAATGGATAGCCCTAAAGGATCGCCCATGATTAATAGTCGTAGTCGTCAAAATCTCCGTAATCCTCAAAATCTTCTTCGTCTTCTTCGTGACTATCTGAGAATATATCATCCAGATCATTTCCAAGATCCATAGGGGGATCACTGTCAAATGAATTTTCGAAATCAATTTCTTTAGAATCTTCTTCCGGAGCTTTTCCAACAGATAACGAAACTTCAGGGTATTCGTAAGTTTCGTTAATGGTTTCAACCAATTCAATCAGGAAACACCACATTCTCAAGAAGTCATAAACCATGATGAATTTCTGATCCTTTGTAGTGACAAGATCCTTGATGATCGTTTCTTTCATGATGGATGGGGCATTTAAACTTTCGTTTAATTCCATATCCATTAGAGCAACCTCATGACCTTTGTCCCATTCGTCATTACTGACATAGAAAGAGGCTAATTCCTGTCCGCTAAAATTAAAAGCAGAAACAATAGCTTCGTAGAAAGCCTCAAAGTTCTCATTTGAAGAAATTATAATATCTCTGAAGATTTCCTCATTATCTTCGTTATCGATCAGAACTCTGAATTTGTATGAAGACATACTGTGTCTTGATTTAGTGTGAGCACAAATATAACATTCATCCAAATCAATTATTCAATAAAATTTTCAACCTCCTATTAACAAATTTCCATCTGTTTACGTCATATATGTGATCAAAGTCATAGCATAACGACTGATTTTTAGTAACTTTACACTATGTCCCTGTTTGAAAAGGAAATAACGAAATTGTATTATACAATCGGCGAAGTGGCTGAGATGTTTGATGTCAATACCTCCCTGATCCGTTTTTGGGAAAAGGAGTTTTCTGTTATTAAACCTAAAAAGAACAAGAAAGGAAATAGATTATTCACGACTAAGGATATAGAGAATATTAGAAAGATCTATCACCTTGTGAAAGAAGAGGGATATACGCTTGAAGGTGCTAAATCGCAATTGAAATCAACTAAGGCAGATGTTTCAGATAATCAGGGAATTATTGAGAAACTAAAAGCTATAAAAAGTGAATTGAACAAAATTCATGATAGGTTGTAATTTGGTATAAAAATTGATTACTTGTAATTAGAATGAAGAAAGTATTAGCTGGCATTGGTGTATTGATCGTAATCGCGATCGTTTCCTTCTCATTTAATGATGAGAAGCAAAAGGAATTGGAAAGCGCCGATAAATACAGTGTGATCAATGTTCAGGGTAGAATACTTTTTACCAAGACGGGAACAGACATGAAACGTGGAGATGTTTACGTTACTGGAACTGATCTTGATTTCTTAACAAAAACATCTAGAGCTGCACTCGCCAGTAAGTCAAAGGGTAGATTTGTTATTACTGGAAATTCCAAAGGAAAAGTGAAAATGCTTCCTGCAGTGAACAATATTTCATCCAGAGGTGGTGCATTGTTGAATATAGTAGATCTTAAACAACATTTCTCTGAAAGATATCTAATATTGAAAAGGTCTGAGGTGCAAATTGGTCAGGAAGCTTTCCCAATGAATGATGAGGAATTCTTTTATCTGGTTTATGAATACAATGGAGAAAAGATCGCTAAAAGATTGCGCAATGAGGGTTCATTCCTGATCCTGGATAAAGATGAGATCTATCAGGTGGATAGTAAGCCAATTCCATACGAAGAAAAATTAATGACTCTTTACTATAGAAAAGATGGGAAAGGTTTGAAGATTAATGACTTTACACCTGTTTTTCCTGATATGAATGAATTAAAGGAGGAGGTTGATCTATTGTTGAGTACCTTTGAAAAAGAATCAGATGACAAAAAAATTGAGGAGGTAACTGGGTACCTTCACGAGTTTTACGGAAACCCTTATAAAGATAACCTTAATGATTGGCTGAAATCTGAATTTGGCCTTGAAAAAACAAAAGACGAATAGTTATGAAAAAACGAATTACAATTAGTCTACTTGCTTTAGTTGCCCTTGCAACAACTGTTTCGATTATTAGTTCTACTAAAACAAAAGAACTTTCTACAACGGAAAAATATAAAGTGATCAAAGTTGATGGACGTATTGTCATCCAGAAGACGAAAGAAGATATGAAAAAAGGAGATGTTTACCTTTCAGGAATGGCACTCTCTTTTGAAACACCTCAATCAAGAGCTGCTGTGATCTCTGCTTTAAGTGGAAGATTTGTATTATCAGCTACTGAGAAAGGTCAAACTAAGATCTTACCGGCTGCGAACAATATTTCTTCGAGAGCAGGTGCTTTGATCAATATGATTGACCTTCAAAATCACTTCTCAGGAAAATATTTAGTGATCGGTGAAATGAAATTAGAATTAGGAAAAGAAGCTTTTCCAATGGATGAAGAGAATTTCTTCTATCTGACTTATAACCACAATGATGAGCAGATCAGAAAGAAATTAAGCTCTGATGGAGAATATCTTATCCTTAACAAGGAAGAAATCTTTATGATTGATGGTAAGTCAATTCCTGTAGAAGAAAAAGAAATGGTATTGTATTACCGTTCTGAAGGACAATCTAAAAAGATCTCAACTTTTACACCAGTGTTTGCAGACAAAGCTGAATTGAAAGATGAAATTTCAATTATTCTTGAAGAGTATGCTGATAAGGATAATAAAGTAAAAGTAAAAGAAGTAACAGCTTATTTGAATGAATTTTACGGTCATCCAGAGAAAGATAATCTTGCTGAATGGTTGAAAGAGGAATTCAGTATAGAATAAGCTTCCTTTATTAACACATCCTTGCTTTTTATTAACGAAAAATAATTTCGTTAGGTATTTCATATACTTAACGTAGGGGAGTTGTTATCTTTGCCCCATGCAAGAAACCATTCTAATCCTTGATTTCGGTTCGCAATACACTCAGTTGATTGCCCGAAGGTTAAGAGAACTAAATGTCTATTGTGAGATCCATCCCTGGAATAAGGCGCCGGAACTTACAGATAACATTAAAGGTGTGATCTATTCAGGTAGTCCTTTTTCTGTTAGAGATGCTGGATCTCCTGTTCCTGACGTACAGAAGTACAAAGGCAAGGTTCCTTTATTGGGGGTGTGCTTTGGTGCACAATTTCTTGCAAACAACTTTGGTGGTGAAGTATTGCCTTCTCAAATACGTGAGTATGGTAGAGCCAAATTAGCTTTCGTTGAAGAAACTTCAGTGCTGGCTAAAGGAGTGAAGAATAATTCACAAGTGTGGATGAGTCATGGAGATACCATCAAAACAGTTCCAGATAACTTTAAAGTGATCTTCAGTACAGATGATGTTGAGGTGGCAGGATTTGAAGTGTTGGGCGAACCAACCTTTGGAGTTCAGTTCCATCCTGAAGTTTATCACTCAGAATATGGTGCGGCTTTACTGAAGAATTTTGTGGTAGATGTTTGCGGATGTTCGCAAAACTGGACGCCTGATTCATTCATTGAAACAACGGTTGAAGCGCTTAAAGCAAAATTGGGTAACGATAAAGTGATCATGGGCTTGTCTGGTGGAGTTGATTCATCAGTGGCAGCTACGCTATTACATAAAGCTATTGGAGACCATCTTTATTGCATATTCGTAGATAATGGATTGCTGAGAAAGGGTGAGTTTGAGCAGGTACTTGAATCTTACAAAGGACTTGGCTTGAATGTTAAGGGTGTTGATGCAAAGGACAGATTTTATGCTGCCCTGGCTGAAGAAACTGATCCTGAGAAAAAGAGAAAGATCATAGGAAACGTCTTCGTAGATGTTTTTGATGAAGAGTCGCATAAAGTGGAGAATGCAAAATGGTTAGGGCAGGGGACGATCTATCCTGATGTGATCGAATCAGTATCGGCTACCGGAGGACCTTCTGCAACCATTAAATCACACCACAATGTTGGTGGATTACCAGATTACATGAAGTTGGATGTGGTAGAACCGTTGAGGCTACTTTTTAAAGATGAAGTAAGAAGAGTAGGAAGAGCTTTAGAAATTCCTGAAACTATAATTGGTCGCCATCCTTTCCCTGGCCCTGGGCTTGGAATTAGAATACTTGGTGATATCACAGCAGAAAAGGTACGGATATTGCAAGAGGTTGATCATATCTTTATTAAAGGTTTGAAAGATTGGGGATTATATGATGATGTTTGGCAGGCAGGAGCAATTCTTCTCCCAGTACAATCAGTGGGAGTTATGGGTGATGAACGTACATATGAAAATGCGGTAGCCTTAAGAGCAGTTTCGTCAACTGATGGAATGACCGCGGATTGGTGTCATTTACCATATGAGTTTCTTGCTAAAATATCCAATGAGATCATTAATAATGTTAAAGGGATCAATAGAGTTACTTACGATATAAGCTCTAAACCGCCTGCAACAATTGAATGGGAATAATGAAACAGTTTTTAGGTGCCATATTCATTTTGTTTTCGGTAATAGCGTTTGCTCAGCCCGAAGACGCTGTGATCAAAACTATTGATGGTAAGCAATTCTATGTGCATACTGTTGCACAGGGAAATACCTTGTATGGTATCCATAAACTTTATAATACTGACGTTGAGAAGATCTTAGCCGCTAATCCAGGTTTGAATGATAATTTGACCATTGGTCAACAAGTCTTTATTCCAATCGAAGGAGGTGCAGTCAACACATCAGGAAAATCCCATACTGTGGAACAAGGTGAGACCTTATACGGGATTTCTAAAAAGTACAATTGCACTGTCCAACAGCTCAAAGATCTGAATCCTGGTATTGAAACAGGGTTACAAATTGGCCAGAAAATTAAGATTCCTGTTGGAGATGGAAATGTTGGAGAAGTGATACAGGATGATCCGGTTGAAAAAGTGGTGCCATCTTATAAGATCTCGTATACTGATTCAATTGTAGATCATACAGTTTTAGCACATGAGACACTTTATTCTATTTCGAAAAGATACATGGTTTCTTCTGATACCATCCGTATCCTGAATAACCTGGATGGTACTAAAGTTAAAAAGGGTGATGTGTTGAGAATACCGGTGAAAAAGGTTAATTATTCTGTATTGCAAAAAATAATTGATCCAATAGTGAAAGATAGTAATGCTGTTCATGTTCCGATTCAATTGAAGAAGGAGTATAAGGTAGCGCTTATGTTGCCATTCATGTTGGCGCAGAATGATGCTGAAATGAGCAAGATCCTGAAGATTGGTCAAACGAGAGAATTACTACCGACAACAAAGATTGCCTTTGAATTTTATCAGGGCTTTATGCTTGCGGCAGATTCCCTGAAGAAAGCAGGTTTAAATCTTACTTTATATGTTTATGATACAGCGAAAGACACAGCTACAATTGCTCAGATCATGGATAAGGAAGAATTTAAAGATATTGATCTGGTAGTAGGGCCTTTGTTTAAGAATACAATCAGCTATACTGCTAAGAAGTGTAAAGAAAAAAACATCCGTATTGTTCTGCCTTTCAAAACAGATCCAAAGGTGCTGCATGATAATCCTTTAGCATTTAAAACCGTTACTTCTAATATGACTCTCTTAGATGGTAGTGTGGATTATATCTTGAGCAATCATGCTAAACATAATGTGATAATCCTTAAGCCTTATTCTGACGGGGATAAAGCTTTATATGACAGGGCAAAAGAACGTTTCAATGAAGGAATTGCCAAAATACCTTCTTATAATGGTTCGATTGTAGAGCTAAGTTTAGGTAACTCAGGTGGCAGAGAATTGAATGAATACATTAAAAAGGATACTACCAATGTGGTCATCATACCTTCTGCTGATGTAAAATTCGTTTCAGGAGCATTGATGAGGTTGAATTCAGTAATGAATATGAATCCATATGCAAAGAACCTTAAGATCATAGCTTTCGGATTCGAAGATTGGAATAAATATGATGAGCTTGACATGCTTCAAAGAAACCGTCTTAATCAACATTACTCTACCTATAGATTTGTGGATTTAAACAGTGTTGAGAATGTTAATTTCGTTAGATCATTCAGACATGCCACTGGAGTAGATCCTACAGTTTATTCCTGTCAGGGATTTGATGTAGGGATGTATTTCCTGGGAGCATTATATACCAGAGGGGTTTCATTTGAGCAGGCGCTTGATTCTTATCAGATCGATCTTATCCAAAATGACTTTGACTTCAAAGAGATTGTTCCCGGATCTGGTTTCGAAAATACCAATGTGCAGATCATCCGATATGATGATTTTGAACTGAAGTCTTGCACTAGAAAATAATTTCCTAGGTTTTTTGCCTCCTTTTTTTATTCTTAGCTTTCAAAGAATACAAACTTAAAATTGTAATTAAAGGCAACCCATTTCGACCAAGAAGAGTTAATCTATTGTAATTAGTTGGTATTTTTGTGTCATCTCATTAGATGATTTTTATTGGAATATCTGCTTAAGCGTTTGAGAATAAGGGTTTTCGATTGAGATAATGTTCTTTTAGAACACACTTCTTACATTGAAAAGAAAACTCGAAAAACTATATACTGAAGTTTTGGCCGTAATTATTTGGGTCAAATACAAAAAAATAGTAGAATGAAAAGACTATTTAGTTTAGCGTTAGGAATCCTATTTGGCGGTGTTACACTTGCTCAATCCACTGATGTGGTTATGAATGCAGGAAACAATGGTACTACGTTTATTACTTGTTTGGGTGGATTGTATGATTCAGGAGGAACGGGAGCCAGTGCACCATATAGTAATAACGAGAATTATGTTGTTACAATTTGTCCCGATAATCCTACTGATTTCATTACATTACAATGGACCGTTTTTAACCTTGACTGTACGGATAACTTACCGGGTCCTCCAACAGACGCAGACCATATTACTATTTATGATGGAGACAATACAGGAGCTCCTACTTTAGGTACTTACTATTGTGGACAGTTAACTCCGGGAGATTTATTTGGTGCTTCACCTTTCAATACAACTGGTTGTTTAACGATCGAATTTGTATCTAACTCAACTGGTACTGGGGATTTCAATGCTCAAATTTCATGTGATACACCATGTGATCCGGGATTTGCAGCTGGAGCAATTGTTGGTGGTCCAACACCTGACTCTATTGCAGTTTGTGTAGGTGATGTTGTAACTTTCCAGGATGCTGGTTCAACTGCTGGTACATCTGGATTATTTACACTTACAAAATGGGTTTGGCAGTGGATGGACGGAACTCCAAATGATACATTGTACACTCCAGGACAGGTAACGCATTCTTGGGCATCTCCAGGTCAATATGTTGTTCAATTGCAAGTTATTGATGATAATGATTGCGCTAATACCAACGCAACGGACATTCAGGTTTTTGTTACCACCTTTCCAACTTTTGATCCCTTCCCTGCAGATACAACAATATGTGTAGGTGAAACCCTTGATTTACAAGCTTTTCCGGATCAATATGAAACGACATGGTCGGGATTCCCATTAAATACTTGGATTGATGATAACTGTATGGAGGATTTGACCGGTATTGTACAACCAACGCCAATGGCCATTACGGGATATGATTCTAATATTTCTTTGAATAGTGCTAATCCTGATATTTTTAGTATTTGTGTTGATATAGAGCACTCGTTTATCGGTGACTTTGTATTACAAGTACAATGTCCTACCGGACAAGTAATGACATTACACCAACAAGGTGGTGGTGGTGCTAACTTAGGTGCACCTGATCAGGGAACGATAGACTGTGCAGATCCAAATACTTTTGGTGTTCCATGGCATTATTGTTTTACACCTTCTGCCACTCAAACATGGGTGCAGGCAATTGGTGCTGGTCAAACCATGCCAAATGGAACCGGAGGTAACTCCGTGATTCCTGGTGATTATGCACCTATTGATCCTTGGAGCAATCTTGATGGATGTCCAATAAATGGAACTTGGCAATTATTGTTCACTGACCTTTGGGGAGCAGATGACGGTTCATTGCCAGGATGGGAGATTAATTTTGATCCTAACTTAAATCCTCCGGTAACGGTATTTACACCTCAAATCGGTTTAGGAAATGACTCTTCTTACTGGGATTCTGCTGACCCATGGATTACAAATACATCTGCAGATGGTAATACCATCACAATTGCTCCTGGAGCGGGTGGTACCTTCACTTATGACTTTACGGTTGTTAATAATTTTGGATGTTCGTTTGATTCTACAGTTACAGTAACTGTTGATACTGTTCCACCTGTAGACGCAGGTTTGGATACAGCTTTATGTGACGCTCTTGTGGGTGTAGGGGTTGGACCAAATGGTTTTAGTGCTTCTTGTGACTATACTTTAGATCTTGTTGATACATATGGAGATGGTTGGAATGGAAATACTATAACTGTATGGATCAATGGAGTTCCAACAAATTATACTGCCACTGGTACTGGTTCAACATTTACTATTTCTGTTAGCCACGGTGATCAAATTGATCTACAATGGAATGCTACAGGTAGCTGGCAGTCAGAATGTGAGATATACTTCTATGATGCTAATGGTGTATTAATACATTCAGACGGTACTAACTGGTCTGTGCCATCTACTGCATTGTATACTTTTACTGCAGATTGTCTTGGAGGTATGGTATTCTCATGGACACCAAACAACGGAACAATTTCTGATCCAAGTATTCCAAATCCAACAGTAACACCAACAGCTACTACAATGTATTATTTGTCTGCCTATCCGGCTGGACACCCTGCATGTGCAGTGGTTGATTCTGTTCAGGTATTGATAGGAGGCGGTTTGGATGCTGGTTTGGATAGTACAGCTATGCTTTGTTTTGAAGGACCTGCAGTAACTTTATTTGACTGGCTAGGTGGAACACCTCAAGGACTAGGTCAATGGTATAATCCTGCCGGACAAGCTATTTCAATGCCTGTGTCACCAGATACACTAATTGATGGCGGATTGTATGAATATCGTAAGGATAGTGCTGGATGTACATTGTCGGCATACATAACTGTTGAGATATATCAAACTACTGCAACGGCCACAGTTACTCCATCAGATTGTCAGGCATTCAATGGTGAAGTAAATATTACCGTTACATCAGGTATATCGCCAGTACAATTCTCTAATGATGGTGGGACTACCTTCCAGGCTTCCGGGTTGTTCGGACCTCCAGGTGCTGCCATGGGATCAGGAAATGCTTATTCATTCCTAATTCAGGATTCATTGGGTTGTGTCTTTACGATCGATACCATTGTACCAGATACGAACGTTCCAACACTAGACAACATTGTTGTTGCTGATGCGGGATGTTTCGGAGTTTGTGACGGACTTGTTTCTTTGTCGGGTACCAATTTGGTAAATTACTCAATTGATGGAGGAGCTACTTTCCAGGCAAGTAATAACTTCAATGGATTATGTGGAACAGAAGCCGGGACAGTTTATAACGTGGTAGTAGATAACGGATTTGGTTGTACAGTGGATTCTACTTTCACTGTTTATCAGCCACCGGTATTGGATCTAACACAATGGCCTTCAAATATAAATCTTTGTCCAGGTGAAGAACTAACAGTGGCTGCTGATGGTGTGAATGGTATTGGAAATATTCAATATTCCTGGGCATCAAGTGGTACGGCTTTAGGTACTACAACTGGTCCAAATGATTCATTAGGTATTATTACTACTGGAAATATGATGATCTGTGTTACAATGAGTGATGATTGTCCTTCTACGGATATGGAGTGCTTCTCAGTGAGTGAGCCACCACCAATTGTATTCAATATGTCATCTACGGATCCAGCTGGTTGTGCTAAGCATTCAGTTACGTTCTATAATAACTCAACAGGATCTCCTATCGCTCAAACCGTTTGGACATTCTCTGATGGATCAACTGTTATTTCACAGGGTGCAGATTCTGTGACACATATTTTCCAAACAGCTGGTATTTATTCTGTTGGATGGGAAATTACAACAACTGCTGGATGTGTATACACAACTTCTTATAATGATTATGTGACAGTATATGCGAATCCGGATGCCAATTTCAACTGGTCACCAATTCCTGCAACAATATATGATACGGAAGTGAATTTTATTGATTTCTCTTCTTCAGATGTTGTTCAGTGGTATTGGGAACTTGCCGGAGGAGTACCTGTATCTTCTTCTGTGCCGAATCCTACAGTAGTGTATCCTGAAGGGGTGCCTGGTGATTACCCTGTTATGCTAACGGTAACAAACGATAATGGATGTATTGACTCAATGGAAGTGTTAGTTCAGGTGATCAATGATGTGATCTTGTACGCACCTAATGTATTCACTCCAACAAATGATGAATACAATGAAACATGGAGATTGTACATTACTGGAATTGATATTTATGACTTCCATTTAACCATGTTCAACCGTTGGGGGGAAATTGTTTGGGAATCGTATAATACTGAAGGAGCTTGGAACGGACATTACGGAAGTGGTGGTTTAGTTCCGGACGGAACTTATGTGTGGGTGATTGAGGCTAAGGATGTCTATAATGACAGAAAGTATGAATTTAGAGGTCACGTAACAGTGCTCAAATAAGATTTAAAGATCAAATAGGAATCCCGATCATCTAGATGGTCGGGATTTTTTATTTTTACACCTATTTTTGTGATTATGTCAAAGTGGATAGGAGATAGAATTAGTACTGAAGATCATGAAAGATCAACAACCATCATCATTTTTCCAAAGAGAAAGAGATGGATGGATATATTGTTTACTGCATGGTCCATTGGTTTCACCTTTGTTGGTTTATATATGATCTATCTTCTCTTTTTCGGAGGTGTAAATGAACTGAATACCGGAGAGAATTATGATGAGGAGGTAAAGCGACAGCAGGTGATCTATTTGATCATTTTTGTTTCGTTTTGGGCATATTTTGAAGTTTCAACCATGAAAGCCTTGATCTGGACGCTCTTTGGAAAAGAATTGATCATGATTGATGCTGAGGCGTTAAATGTTAAGAGAGCAATTTTTAGCTATGGAAGATCGAACAGGTATTTCTATGAGAACATTAAGAAATTAAGGGTAGAGAAGGATGACGCAACATCACTGAATAAGTTTTTAGATCGCGCATACTGGTCACCAGGTTCTGATACGGTTAAACTGGAGTATTTAGGTAAAAATAAATCCTTTGGTAGGAAGCTTGATGAAAAGGATGCTACTCTTTTGTTGCGATTTATAAATGATAGGATCAAGAAGAATAGAAAAAAAGGGAGTTAAATTCTGTTGATCGAATAAACGACTGTTTTAACTCTCTTGGTTTTTGTGTTATCCACAGTCTCTTCTAAAATTAGATCTTTCGCTTTAGTATCTTCAAAAACAGATTTCAGATCTTTAACTTTAGCCACAGGAACTTTTAGTTGGATCAATTTATTCAATAGATCATCCGCATTGAAATTTTTCACTTTTAAGCTTATCAAAGAGGCAATTTCTTCTCTATGTGTAACTCTGTCCTTGTTATTGCTATATATTGCTTTTACCTCAATATCAAGTTCTTTACAAAGGCTTTCAAATTGTTTATCACTACCAATAGCGAAAGTGATCAAAAAGCCATCTTTGGTCTCAAATAACTCACCGTATGGGGCAATGTTAGGATGTTTGCTTCCAAGCGGTTTTGGTATAGATCCTGTCATCAGGTAATTGGACGCCTGGTTAGCTAATGAGGCGATTGCTGCATCATATAATGAAACCTGAACATGATATGCGCCAGATTGTAACTTTTGTGTAAGTAAAGCTTCAAGAATACCTTCTTTCAGTTGATGAGCTGCAAAAAGATCAATAAAAGCAACCGGCATTTTGACTACTTTTCCATTAGGTTCGCCATTCATGGACATGAACCCTGTTTCAGCTTGCAGTACAAGATCGTATGCCACTCGTTCGTCTTTTGCACCAAATCCACTTAATTCGGCAAGAATAATATGATCATTCAATTCT
Organism: Crocinitomicaceae bacterium; assembly: GCA_020635955.1. GTDB lineage: Bacteria > Bacteroidota > Bacteroidia > Flavobacteriales_D > Crocinitomicaceae > Paracrocinitomix. The sequence goes on along the minus strand of JACJYW010000009.1, from coordinate 77,190 downwards.
TTGACCGAATGGAGGTCTAATCCAAATTTTTGAGCGTCACCAGCTTTGAAATTGGTGATTAAAATATCTGCATTCTTAATTAAGTTCTGAAGTTCTTTTAGCTCATTTTGATCATTGAAATCAAGAAACAAATGCTCTTTGTGCCAATTGACGGATGAGAAGTAAGCTGAAATGCTACTGTTGGAGTCTTCTACAGGTAATTTCCAGGAACGAGTGACGTCACCATTAGTAATCTTATTTTCAACCTTTATGACCTTAGCACCTTTCTCGGCAAAGTACATGCCTACTGCAGGTCCTGCAAGTACACTGGCAACTTCAATTACAGTTAGATCCGCCAAAACTGATTTCATAAAACGAATGTAAGAACAATTCTTTTTCATAAATAAGGCTCTTACATGATAAAAATCAACTGTGTTAAACCATTTAGCAACGAATTTCCGGTTGATTATTTATATTTTTGTGTTTCGGAAAACTAGAATATGTCAGATAAGAGACTACTAACAACAGAGGAGAAAGCCTTAAAAGTAAATTTAACACCGGATATTTACGGATCATTTGCAGAGATTGGAGCAGGGCAGGAAGTGGCTGCAAACTTCTTTAAAGCCGGAGGTTCTTCTGGAACGATAGCTTATACTCATTCTGCATATGATATGAAGATCTCTGATGGGATGTATGGAGATTGTTCAAGGTATGTTTGCGAAGACCGATTGATCCAAATGTTGGATAAGGAGTATTCGAATATGCAAAACATGCTTCCGGATAAACAACATTCTGCAAGATTTTTTGCCTTTGCTGACACTGTTGAGTCACTTAATTACCATAAAACAAATCAAGGACAAGGTTGGATAGGAATGAAATTTCAATTGGAACTAGGTAAAGAACCAAATGAAATTATTCTTCATGTTAAAATGCATGAGGATAGTCATCAAAGACAGCAAAAAGCCCTTGGAATATTAGGGGTTAATTTAATACATGCAGCATATTTTGAAAAAGACAATACAATTGAAGAGTTCCTTGAAGCTTTGACACACAGGTTACCTAGAGAGCGTGTTGAAATTGATATGCTTCGTATTTCTGGACCAGATTTTGACCACATTGATAACAGAGTTATCGCTTTAAATCTTGTGAAAAATGGTTTGACAGATGCAACAATGTTTGATCAAACGGGAACTGTACTTCAGCCTACATCTGCCTTATATAAGAAGAATGTCGTTTTAATGCGTGGTAGATTCAGACCAATGACCAAAGTTCATGTGGATGTTATTGAGGCAGGTTTGAAGCAATATCTTGAAGAAGATGATGTAGAGAAAGACAATGTTTGTTTATTACTTGAATTAACATTGAAAGATCTTACAGCAAATGGTACCATCTCAGATAAGGATTTTATTGATAGAGCTGAACTACTGTGTTCAATGGGATACACCGTAATGATCTCTAATTATCTGAAACACTATAAGATGATAGAATATCTGTCATCAATTACGAAAGGACAAAAAATTGGAGTACTTCTAGGTATCTATACTTTGCATACCATTTTTGATGAGAAGTATTATAATACGTTGAATGGAGGTTTACTAGAGGCCTTTGGTAGAGGATTTGGACATAATGTCAAGATGTATGTGTATCCTGCAATGTTGCCTAATGATAATACAATATATACCATTGAAAATATTCAGATTCCTGATCATTTGATGGGGTTATTAGATTATATGCTTAAAACAAACAAAGTAGTTGGATACAAGGAATATGATCAAGAGTTACTTCATATTCAGTCTGATGATGTTTTAGCAAAGATCAAAGCTGGAGGTGATTGGGAAGGTGATGTTCCTGAAAGTGTTGTGAAAGCGATCAAGTTCTACAACTTGTTTGGATTCCATTCAGAAAAGAAATTGGCAAAGTTGAACTAGTGGATCGTTTTCACTAATTCGCCATTTTCATATTTTTCGATCAATAGTACTGAACCATCTTTATTGAAATAGGTTGTAAACCCATTTACAAATCCATTTTCATAAGTAACTTCCATATAAACTTGCTTAGATTCTGGGTAGTATTCTTCGCAGCTTCCGGTAAAAGGAATTTCATCAAGGAAGTATCTAACAGGGGACACATTTCCCGGGGTTTCAATTTTTGCTAACTCTGAACAATGACAGGTAATGAATTCAACTTCTCCTGATCTTTTTTTGTTGCCGCCTTCATAGATCTCTTCAAGTATAATTTCACCAGCTTTGTCAAAATAGGTGATCTTTCCGTGAAGTTGTCCATTAAGGATGTTCTTCTCAATGTACTTAATATCTGTTTCAGGATAATTCTCATAGCAAATACCGGTATACTTTGAACTATTCTTTAAATGCATGCCCAATGAATCAATGTCTAACTCATTGCAGGCACATGTATCAAGGTCTCCTGAATGTTTGACCGTTCCTGTATCTAAAATGGAGTTTCCTTTCGTTTCTTCATTTCCACAAGAAACCAGGATAGAACCTATCAGAATAGTAAGTATGTAAAATCTCATTAAAGAACTTTTATTGCTCGTAAGAATCGTTTTTCATAACCACTTGCATTATATCTGGTTATGGTTACTCCAAAGTGTTTTTTGGAAGATGAACTATGGATGAAATCAATAACTCCATCTTCATTTTGCAAGACAATACCGGCATGACCAACATTTCTGTTTGTATGGTCAGTTCCAGTAAATAACATAATATCGCCTGGTAATGAAGTGTCTAAAGCTATTTTTTCTCCGAAATTTTCAAATCCAGAGCTTGATCTGGATACATGTATTCCAAATTTCTTAAAAACGAAATAAACAAATCCAGTACAGTCGAACCCTTCAGTTGTTGCTCCTCCCCATTTGTATGGAGTACCTAAATGTTCTTGCGCATAACCTACAATACTATCTCTTAAATCCAATTCTTGCGAAGTATCTTCATTAAATAAAGAGGTAGGTTTTCCTGGAAAGCCATAAAGGCTTAGAGAAAAAGTGAGAATCAGAAAAGAGACTATTGCTTTCATCATCAATACAAAAGTAATATGTTTTATACCTTTATAAAAATAAATTCGTTACAAATGTCCAAGATCAAGAATGCACAGTTAAGGTACAGAGTGATAGATAGATGCTTAAGAAATCCTTATAGACCCTATCCTTCAAAGGAAGATTTGAGACAAGCTTGTGAAGAAGCTTTGTATGGTACGACAGAGGGATCTGATATTTGTGATTCAACAATAGAAAAGGATCTTTTTGCAATGCGGATGGAGTTTGACGCTCCTATAAAATATAGTAAGCGGGATAAAGGGTATTGTTATGAAGATGAAGATTTCAGTATAGATCAAATTCCTTTGTCGGAGGATGATATAGAAGCGATCAAATTTGCAACCAATACCTTAATGCAGTTTAGAGATGTTAGCATTTTTAAGCAATTTGGATTTGCCATTGATAAAATTTTCGATAGAGTCCATATTTCGAATAACCCAATGGACGAGATGGTGGATAATTACGTGCAATTTGAAAATCAATCAACAACAACGGGTAATGAATTATTGCCAGACCTTTTAAAGGCAATCAAAGAAAGACAGATCATTCAATTTAATTATTCGAATTATAAAACCAATAAAGCCAAGGATAGACGAGTACTTCCCTTGTTATTAAAAGAATATAGAAACAGATGGTATTTGATCTGTTATGAAATTGAAAGATCAAGAGTTTTGACTTTTGGTTTGGATAGAATTTCATCCCTGGAATTAACGCAGGATCATTATATGTATCCTGTGAATTTTAATCCGGCTGACTATTTTAAGTATTCATTTGGAATCACAGTGCTGAATGATGATAAACCTGAAACAGTGATTTTTAAGATTGATAAAACAGGTTCAAAGTACATAGAATCTCAACCGTTACATTCATCACAAAACCTGGTTAAGGAAGGAAAAAGTAGGGATACATACGAAATTCAGGTGTACAGTGAATCAGAGGAATTAAAAAGAACGTTGCTGTCTTATGGTAATCAGTTAGAGGTAATTAAGCCTGAGAAATTGAGGGAAGACATCCGGAGAATGATCTTAGAAATGAATGAGATTTACGGATAAGTAACAATATCATAATAGTTTTATTATTTTTGCACCGGGTAAGTCCCGTACGACCAGCTCCTGCTGAACCCCCCAGGACAGGAATGTAGCAAGGGTAGGCGGTTGTAGCGGTGCGATACGGGTAGCTTACCCACTTTTTTTTGTGATTCCAAGTTTGTTGAAAAATTAGTCTAATTTTTCACAGTTCTCCCTGACAATATTTTTATTTTTAACGCTCTCAATTGAACGTTAAATTTTATCCATGAAAAAAAAATTGCTAATTGCACTTAGTGCTATTGGGTTTGGATTCTATTCCCATGCCCAAATCAGTGAAGGCGGAAAGCCTTTTACATTTGCCAAAATTCTTGTTGGCGAAGAAAATCCTTTTGATACTCCTTATGATGTTGTAACAGTTGCAGCACCGGATATGACTGCTGTAGATGCAGAAGATAATATAGCTGCGGTTGAAGGAAAAGGAGCCTATCGAATAGGGATCAATATTTCAGTGAATATTAACATGATGAATTCAGGTACCTGGATGGATCTGCCAAATGGTGATCGATTATGGAGAGTTGGAATAAAATCTTCCGGAGCAGCGGCCATTACTCTTTATTTTGGAGATTTGGTTCAAATCCCAGCCGGTGGTAAATTATTTGCTTATAATGAAAGGCACTCACAATATGTTGGTGCATTCACCAATAATACTCCTGGTTTCTATGCATTAGAAATGATTCAGGGTGAAATGGTCACTCTTGAGTATTTAATGCCTGCATCTGCGACCGATTACCCAGTGATCAATGTTTCTGAAATTGCTTATATATATAGAGGTGTTGGTGAACGTATTCAGTTATTTGCAGAAGGAAATCCAGTAGATATGAATCGTGCTCACGGAAGCTGTGAAGTGGATGTAGCCTGTTCTGAAATTAACGGATGGACCGCACAAAGAGATGCTGTTGTTCGTTACACTTTTGTAAGTGGAGGTACTTATTTGTGTTCAGGAGCTATGATCAACAATACCAGTAATGATTGTACACCTTACTTTTTAACTGCCAACCACTGTGGTGAACCAACAACAAGTTCTGCCATTAATAATCATGTATTTTACTTCAACTACCAACGTCCAACATGTAGTCCGGGTAATACCGGTTCTTATTCAGGGGCACAATCGCAAACAATGTCTGGTGGTACGCTAAAGGCTTCTTCGGCTAATGGAACTCATCCTGCAGGCAGTGGTTCTCAAGTTGATGGATGTGATTTCGTATTAATTCAAATGTCAACTTCGGTTCCAGGTTCGTATAACCCATATTATGCCGGTTGGAACAGAAATACATCTGCGTCACCCTCAGGTGTTGGAATTCATCACCCTGCCGGAGATGAAAAGAAGATTTCTACTTATTCATCCTCTTTGAGCACTGCAACATATAACGGTGGCTGGAGTGGTGCGCACTGGTCCGTGAACTGGGTTGCAACTGCCAATGGTCATGGTGTTACTGAAGGAGGTTCTTCTGGATCACCAATATATGATAACAATGGATATATAGTTGGTCATCTTTCAGGTGGGTCTTCTTATTGTTCAACTCCAAATAGTGCTGACTTATACGGTAAGTTTTTGAAGGCTTGGGATCAGGATGGAACAACTAATAATTCTCGTTTGAAACCCTGGTTAGATCCGGGAAATACGAATACCATGACGTTGTCAGGTACTTATGCTCCTTGTTCTCCTCAACCTCCAATTGCTGATTTCGTTGCTAGTGCCACTCAGGTAACTCCTGGTACTACTGTTAATTTTACTGATTTATCTACCAATTCGCCAACCGGATGGACATGGTCTATTAGCCCTGCCACAGGTTGGAGTTATGCTGGCGGAACTAATTCATCAAGCCAAAATCCTCAAATTACTTTTAACACAGTTGGATTTTATACCATTTCATTGACTGCATCAAATACACAGGGTTCAGATAGTGAAATAAAAACAAATTATATTGAAGTTGCCAATTCTGTAGGACCATGTGCTGCTACTTCTACGAATTGCTCAGAATATATAGGTGAGGTTAATTTGAATACAATTAACAATACTACAGCATGTACCAATTATGGTGACTATACTTCTATATCTACCACTTTAGTTAAAGGTCAATCTTATTGTCTCACTGTCGCGCCAGAAGTTGGTGGTAGTCCAGGAGCTTACTCTAGTGATGAAATTGCTGCCTGGATTGATTATAATGATGATGGAGATTTCAATGATGCTGGTGAACAGGTAGGTTATTTGTTGATATCTGGATCATTTTCACCGGTTTTCAACTTTACCGTTCCAATGTCAGCTGTTACTGGAGATGTTACTATGAGATGTAGAATATCTTATCAGCCGGATGATGGACCGATCGATCCATGCGGAACCACGCAGTGGGGAGAAGTTGAAGACTATACCATTACCATTTCAGAACCTACTGGATCGGCCCCAACTGCTGATTTTGTTGCTGATCAAACTACGGTACCAGTCTCTTCAACTGTTAATTTCACCGATTTGTCAACTAATTCACCAACAAGTTGGACCTGGACTGTTTCACCTTCAACTGGTTGGTCTTTTACAGGAGGAACAAATTCAACCTCACAGAATCCTAAAATCAATTTTACTGCTGCTGGTACTTACACGGTTAACCTTACAGCTTCAAATGGAAACGGATCTGATAATGAAACTAAAACGAATTATATTACTGTTAATGCTGATGTTACCGGAATACAAGAAAATCTTCTTGAGAATATCTGGATCTATCCAAATCCGGTAGAGGGGATTTTGACGGTGAATCTGGCATTGGTCAATGCTGAAGTTAAATCCGTTCAATTACTTGATGTAACCGGAAGGGTCGTGGCTACAGGCTACAATAACAACGGAGTATACACCTTTGATATGAATGCCGAAGCTTCAGGCGTTTACTTTGTTAATATTAATACGTCTCTTGGATCAGTTACTAAAAAAGTGACCAGAATTTAATAGAACAATCATTAGAACGGAAATCCTTCTCCTAATATGGAGAAGGATTTTTTTTTGATTTGAATTTGAAAATGGATCTCATTTTTCAAAAAGTATATGGCTTTGTTGAAAACATTTTCACATAGCGTTTATTATCCAAACTATATTTGTTCCTGTAAAATCAATCAATTATGAAGTTTTTTATCGATACCGCTAATCTTGATGAAATTAGAGAAGCAAATGACCTTGGAATTTTAGATGGAGTTACTACAAATCCTTCACTTATGGCTAAAGAAGGAATTACTGGTCACAACAACATTATTCAACATTACATTGACATTTGTAACATTGTTGACGGAGATGTAAGTGCTGAAGTAATTTCTACAGATTTTGCAGGTATGATTAAAGAAGGAGAGAATTTAGCTTCACTTCATAAGAATATTGTTGTAAAAATTCCAATGATCAAAGATGGTATCAAAGCCATTAAATATTTTTCAGATCAGGGAATTAAAACAAATTGTACACTTGTATTTAGTCCTGGTCAGGCTATTCTTGCGGCAAAAGCTGGTGCTACATACTTATCACCATTTGTTGGTCGTTTGGATGATATTTCATCAGATGGTATTGGCTTAATAGCAGATATTAGACAGATCTACGACAATTATGGATTTGAGACACAAATTCTGGCTGCTTCAGTGAGACACACTATGCATGTTATAGAATGTGCGAGAGTAGGGGCAGATGTAATGACAGGTCCTTTAAGCTCAATTACTGGTTTATTGAATCATCCATTAACTGATATTGGATTAGAGAAGTTTCTGGCTGATTACGCTAAAGGAAACGCTTAGATCAAACCTAAACAAATCTTTAATCGAATGATCTTCCTAACAGAGGCATAAACCTGCTGTTTGAATGAATTATTCTTTTCCACTTCCCCCAGAATATCGAACAATGCCTTTTCTTCATTGACAGGCATTAAAATAAGGTCACAGCCGGCCTGCGCAGCTTTTAATTCGCAATTTGGTATAGAAGCAACTCCTCCCATGTTCATGGCATCAGTTACCACCAGACCTTTAAATTTCATTTCGTTTTTAAGTAATCCTGTGACAATATTTCGAGATACCGTAGATGGAAGATCATTGGTGTTGTACTTCGAATTATTTTTAATTGCAATGTGAGCTACCATAATAGAAAGAACTCCTGAATTGATAAGAGGGATGTAGTTTTTTACCTCTTTCATTTCTCCATCAATGTAAACTAATTGCTTGTGTGTGTCTCCTATTACATAACCATGGCCTGGAAAATGTTTTGCCGTTGCAACGATACCTTCATTCTGGGTTACTTCAATAAATATTTTGGACCACACTTGCGCCGTATCAGGATCATTTCCAAAAGCTCTGAAAGAAATAACCTCATTCGGTGACATGTCTACAACAGGTGCATAATTGTAATTGATTCCGATATCTTTTAGATCGTTGCAAATAGAAAGTGCAAACTTCTTTACTTCTTCTCTATCAACCATCAAATTTGCTTTTTTGACAGGCGTGCAATTTTTGATCTTGTATCCTATTAGACTTGGTTCTGCATCTGCTGAATAAAGCATTGGCAATCCACCATTTTTTTCATTCAAGCTGTTGAAATCAGCCACCATAGTAATGAATCCTTCCTTTGTTCCGTTCAGCAACAAGATTCCTCCAATGTAATTCTTCTCAATTAATGCATTTAGATGTTCTTGTGATTTACCCAATCTTCCGGCTGCTGGAATGATCATTTGTCCAATCCTACTGGTGTCGCTCATTCCGTCAAAAACACTGTCCACTTTTTGTTCAAGTGCAGCATCATAAATGAAGAAATCTTTCAGATCATATCGTTGTCCAATGGATAGTGCAGATATTGATAAAATCAATAATAATATTATGTAACGCATATAAAAAAAAAGGTCTCCAAAGGAGACCAGATTAAGGCTGTGATTATTCTCTTATGACCGTCACCACTGTTCTTCTATTCTTTTGGTGGGCATCATTTTTTTCTTTTCTACCGTTCAGTTTGTCTATCTCTGAATCAGGGATCTCAGGCTGCGTTTCACCATATCCCTTAGTTTGGATACGTGAAGCATCAATTCCTTTCTTAACAAGATAGTCTTTGGCAACTTTTGCTCTGTTTTCAGACAATATTTGATTGTAATTGCTATCTCCTCGAGTATCGGTATGACCTCCTAATTCAATGACCATAGTTGGGTGATCTTTCATGATCTTGGCCAACTTATTCAATTCATCCACTGATTGATCTCTTAAGCCATATTTGTCGAAATCAAAATAAATGTTTCTAAGCGTAAATGATTCTCCCTGAACCGGCGGGTACAATTCAAAATTAACCACGATTTCGCCTCCCGCTTGTTTCTTTTCAATTGTGATTGTTTTAGATGAAATCGTATAAGAATCACCAGAAACGGTCATGGCATAAGTGTTCCCGGCATCAACAATAAGATTATACGAACCATCAGGATTTGATGTAAGATCTATTTTTTTGTTTGATTTAGTATTTGTAACAGTAATGTGTGCAGGGATACCGCTTTTCGTTTTTCCATCAGTCACTTTGCCTTTGATCACCACTGTTTTAACATCTTCAAATGTGCTTACTATTGTAACATTATTGTTGTTATTGGATGTAGTATCTATATTTTCTACAATATCACTTGATTCTTCCCAGTCATAGTCAGCATCCATCAGATCAGCATCTGCTAATAAAGCATTCTTCTTGTCACCTAGGAAAGTGATCTTATATATGTCCTTTTCACCATAACCATCTTTACGATAAGATGAATAATAGGCATAACGCTCGTTTCCTGTTACCACGAAATAAATATCATCATCAGGAGTGTTGATAGGATAACCAATATTCTGAGGTTTTGACCATTCACCAGTTTCAGCATCATATACTGTTTTGAAAATGTCTAATCCTCCAATGTTTGTGTGCCCATTTGAAGAGAAATACAGTGTTCTGTTATCTGGATGGAAGAAAACACCTTTCTCCTCATATTCAGTGTTAATTGTTGATCCAAGGTTTTGAGGAGCACCCCATTCGCTTTTCTCTTCATCCCAATATGAAACATAAATATCGTGTTGACCAAAACCTCCGGGTTGATCTGATACAAAGAACAATGTTTTTTCATCAAAAGATAAACTGGCGCTTGATTCGTGATTTTTAGTATTGATATTAGTTCCTAAAGAAACTGGTACTTCCCACGTGCCATCCTCTTTTTCACGGGTAATTAAAACATCACCATTTTTAGAATTAATTCCCTTATACGTAAGTAATGATTTACCATCTGGTGCCAAACCAACCGTTGCATCATGTGATTCTGTATTAATTGGCCCACCAATGTTCACTGCAGAAGTCCACTCTTCTCCGTATTCACGGGTTGAAATATAGATATCTTCAAAATGATAGCCAGTCTGGTCAGTTTTTCCACCATATGAATCAGGTCTTCTTGCAGTGAAGAATAATACTCTGTTGTCTGCTGAAATAACAGGAGAAAATTCAGGGTAGGGAGTATTGATGCTGTCACCTAAATTATCTATCCATACTCTTATTGGGTTGGCCTTCATTTTTACCCCATTTCTACATTCGGATATTTTTTTATTGATGAACATACGTTGAGCCTGATCACCTTCCTTTATTTGATCTTTGAATTCACCATAAAACTTTATAGCATTTTCGAAATCACCATTAAGCTGATATGCCTGAGCTAAATAGAATTTAACATTCTCATCCACCTCAGGATTTACCCTGTAAGCAAACTCAAGGTGATCAAAACTTTTAAATTTCTGATTGGAATTCAGGTAGCAAACACCAATTTTAAAATTTAACATTGATGAATATGGATTGAATTCCTGTGCTTTTAAATAGTGATTGAGAGACAATACTAGATCATTGTCAGTGCCATCATAGAAATGATAATCGCCTAATTTGATTTCTTTGACCGCTTCATTGAATCCTTCTTTTTTGTCTTCAAAAAGCCTTTTATCAAAAGGAATGTCCTTGTCCTGACTAATCGAAATTAGAGATACGAATAAAGATAATATGATAAGAATGTTTCTCATTATTCGTTGCAAGTTGGACTATTTAAATATTCTTCAGCTTTCTCTGAACCCAGAATGAATGCTTCTTCCCAGTCAGAACAAGCTTCTTCAACTCTTCTCAACATTTCGTAAGCAATACCTCTGTTGAAATAGGCTTCCATCATTTCAGGTTGAAGATCAATGGCCGCATCCAATTTGGCTATAGCTTCTTCAAATTTATCCTGATCAAGCAAAACTGCTGCCTGGTTATTAAGAATGTGTGCATTTGAATCATCTAATTCATGAGCTTGATCAAACGTTTCAGTAGCTTTTTCAAAATCACCGGCACTATGATAATAGTTACCTAATAAAAGAAGAAGCTGAACTTTTTCTTCATTTTCAGCTTTATCCATACCAAGATTAATATACTCAAGAGCTTCATCTGTTTTCCCGTTGTCAAGCAATGTATTTGCCAGATTCGAATAAATACCTACTGAGTTAGGATTTATTTCTAAGGCTTTTTTGAAGTCTAATTCCGCCTGGTCATATTCAGCCATTCTAAAATAAACTTTACCACGGGAATTGTATGTAACTGGATTTTTATCATTCAATTCTAAAGCTTTATTCAGAAACTCAATAGCTGATTCGTATTCCTCGATCTGATAATTAGATTTTCCTGCAAAAATGAAAGTAGCCTCAGAAGATTGCCCCATATCAACTCCCTGTTTCAGGAAAAAGGCTGCGCTATCATACATTTCGTTCTTGTAATAGCACTTTCCTAATTGATCATAAATAGCGGATTGCAACTTGTTATTGTGATATGCCAATTGAGCGTTGGTAAGCGCACCTTCCATTTCCTTGTCCGCATACAGAATATAGGAAATATTTAAATACGCCTCAGCATACCTTGGTTCTAGTTTGACACATTCTTGAAAAAGGTTTAGTGCTTCCTCTGAATTACCATCTTTATACTCCTTAATTGCTTTGGAATATAGCTTTTTAGACTCAGTAGAATATTTCACCTGAGTAAAAGTCAAAAGAGGTACTAAAAAAGCAAGTAGAGCGATAATTCTCATTTCAAACTCAAAAGTTTATGCGAATTTAATATTTTCCCACGTAAAAATACAATACTTATCGATTTGTATTTGGTTTTTGTCGGAAAATACTGATTCTTTAGCCGGTATTATTCAACTATATTTTTAAAATTTTGAATTCCGTTCTTCTGTTCTGCTGATGAGCTTCTTCTTTTTCTTGCTTGGAAACAAGTTTATTGATCTCAGCATCAGGAATCAAAGGTTTGGTTTCGCCATAACCCGCATATTCCAAACGGTCTGCACTGATACCATGAGCTATTAGGTAATCCACTACAGATTTTGCTCTGTTTTGAGAAAGAACCTGATTGTCCTCTATAGATCCTCTTGTATCCGTATGACCTGAAATCTCAATACGCATTGTTGGATTATCATTCAATAATTGAATCAATCTTTCAAGCTCGTTCACAGATTCGTTTCTCAATGAATATTTAGCATAATCATAGAAAATATTTCTCAATACAATAGATTGACCTACTTCCACTTTCTTAAGGTCAACATCTTTTTTATATTGTTTGAATCCTGCCTCTTTTGGGATATTGAAGTTCTCTGAATGGAAAAGATATCCGTCTTTTTTAACCGCAATACCGTAATTGGCACCACCAGGTAAAGAAACAAGGTATTTACCACTATTTGCATCTGACTTAAACTCAGCAATAACCTTGTTTTTCTCAACATCTACCAGTACAACATCTGCTTGCAAAGGTTGCTTCGTTTTTTCATCTCTGATAATACCAGTTAAAATGGCCATGTTCGCCCCTTCAACAACTAATTCCGGTTCCTTTGATTTCTCTTTGATAGGTTTAGCAATTGAAGCGATCAGGTTATCTTCATTCGATAACATTGGTGGCTTTTCTGGCCCAAGGAAAGTAACCAGATATATGTCTTTTTCACCATATCCACCTTCTCGGTATGACGAAATATATCCAAACCTTCCGTTACCAGCAACTACTAGACCTACTTCATGATCTGGAGTATTTAACGGAGGACCTAAATTCACCGGTTTTTGCCAAACCCCATTTACTAATTTAGAATAGAAAAGGTCATATCCGCCCATTGTATTGTGACCAGTTGATGAAAAATACATTGTTTCTCCATCAGGGTGAATAAATACAGATCTCTCTTCGTAAGGAGTGTTTAAAACATTACCAATATTCACAGCATCACCCCATCTTTGCTTTTCATCATCCCAATCAGCATAATAAATATCATGTTCCCCTAATCCCCCGGGCTTATTTGAGGTAAAATACAATCTTTTTCCATCAAAAGTAAGGGATGCATCCGGGTCGTGATAATCAGAGTTGATCGTTTTTCCTAACTGCTCGGGTTTTGACCAAGTTCCTTCTTCATCAGTAGATTCAAAGATATCTCCATTACCTTTTTTATCAGTATAGATGAATAAAGCGTGTCCATCAGGTGATAGTCCAATTGTGGCATCATGTTGACCTCTCACATTAAGAGGTTTTCCCATATTCTTTGATTCAGTCCACTCACCATTTTCATGAGTAGTGATGTAAAGATCTTCAAAATAACCTCTTCCATCAGGAGCCATATCTTCGTTGTCAGGTCTTCGTGATGTGAATACCATTATAGCTTCATCAGCAGAAATTACAGGTCCAAAATCAGGGTATTTTGAATTTACTTTTGGTCCAAGGTTATCAATCCAAACTCTGGCTTTCTTTTTTGAAAGCTCCATTCCATTTTTACATTCAGTAACTCTTCTGTAAGATATCTGAGCCACTGTTGGTGCTATATCACCAGGTAAAACGGCTCTGTCACTTAGTTTCTGAGTTCCACCCGTTGAGGCAGCCTGGTTATAATAATTAATAGCTTCTTCCCATTTTCCTTCTAAATGATATGATAAGGCTATGAAATAAAGCACATCTGGAGAAATGGTTGGTTTTAATTTGTAGGCTTTTTCAAAATATTCTTTCATTCTGTATTTATCCAGATTGAAATAGCACATTCCAATTTTATAGTTCAATTCAGAGTTGTTCGGGTTGAACTTGTATGCTTCTAAATATTCTCTCAAAGCTCCTGCATAATCAAATGGGAATCCATTGTATAATGCATTTCCTTCTTCAAAATGATCGAATGCTGTTTTGAACTCGTCTTTTTGTTCTTTGAATAATTTCTTATCCCAGGGTGTATCCGGTTGAGCAATAGTGTAACCGGCGAAAACTAAAAATATGATCAGTAGTATGTTCTTTTTCATGTTCAAATTATTTTGATTCAGCACAAGCCGGTCCGTTAACGTATTGTTCTGCACTTTCAGAACCAAGAATGAAGGCATTCTCCCAATCTGCGCAAGCACCATCCAGATCCTTCAACATTTCTTTAGCAATTCCTCTATTCAAAAAGGCTTCCAGGTACTCTTCTTCTAATGATATGGCTTTGTCACACATTTTGACTGCTTCAGTATAATTCTCCATTTTGATGAATACTGAGGCTTTGTTATTATAGGCATAGGCATATTCAGGATTGATCTCAATTGCCTTTCCATAATCATTCAGGGCTTCTTGAAATTGCCCTTGTTCGAACTTTGCTGAGCCTCTGTTGTTATATGCAACATAGTATTTAGGGTCTCTTTTAACAGCTTCTGTGTAATATTTGATCGCATTGGTATAGTCTTCTTTTGCTTTGTAAGCTGATCCGAGATTGTTGTATGCAAATGATAGATTAGCATCATATTTTATGGCGTTTTGATAATCTCTAATCGCTCCATCAAAATCTTCAATTTGCATTTTTGAAGATCCTCTGTCATTGTATGCGTAAGCATAGCTTGGTTGGATCATTATTGCTTTATCAAAAGATTTAATTGCATCATCATAATTACCAGCCTGGAATTGAGCAACACCTTTGAAATATGCATACTTAGGTTCACTGTTTTTTCTCTCTAAAGCAACATTGAATGCTTCAGCGGCACCTTCATAATCTCCCGCATCCATTAAAGCAGACCCCTTGAAATATGGAGCCTCATGATTACCGGCGTCCATTAAAATTACTTTATCAAAATCTTTAGCGGCTTCTTCACCTTTTCCCAGTCCGGCATAGGCTTTACCTCTGTTCAAATAGGCATTTAAATAAGAATTATCAATATTGATCACCTCTGTGAACAAACTTACAGCATCAGAATATTTTTCATTATTCAAAGCTCGAATGCCATCATTGTATTTTTGTTGTAAAGCTGGGTTTACCAATCCCAAAGAATCCATGGTTGACTGATCTACATCACTACCTCCTAAAGTGTTGGTCTCTTCTTGAGAAAAAGTGAAAGAGGCCAGGCAAAGAAAAGAAGCGAAAACAAATACTTTTTTAAGCATATTTTCCAAATTTTATGTCTGCTAATTTATACTTTTAATGGGTATATTGCAATTATCGTACAAAATTAGATTATGGCTAAGAATAAGGCAGTGCTGAAAAAATCAAGTATAACTTTCCTCACAAAATATCTGAACAATCCTTCACCAACCGGTTTTGAAAAAGAAGGTCAAAAGTTGTGGTTAGACTACATAAAACCCTATATAGATGACTATTGGGTTGATAATTATGGTAGTGTTGTTGGCATAATTAACCCTAAAGCAGAGTATAAAGTGGTGATTGAAGCGCATGCTGATGAGATATCATATTTCGTGCATTATATCAATTCAGATGGGTTTATTTATTTGCGAAAAAATGGTGGTTCTGATCATCAAATTGCTCCTTCGAAAAGAGTAAATATCCATACAGATAAAGGAATTGTCAAAGGGGTGTTTGGTTGGCCGGCTATCCATACCAGAGGAGCTAATGAAGAAGCTCCTACACTTAAAAATATCTTCTTGGATGTAGGATGCAGTTCTAAAGCTGAAGTTGAAAAATTAGGTATTCATGTTGGCTGTGTTGTGACCTATGAGGATGAGTTCATGATCCTCAATAAAAATAGATATGTAGGAAGAGCGCTTGATAACCGAATTGGTGGATTCATGATTGCCGAAGTAGCCAGATTATTGAAAGAGAACAATGTGAAACTTCCCTTCGGATTGTATATCACAAATTCAGTACAGGAGGAAGTAGGGTTAAGGGGTGCAGAGATGATTGCTGAACGAATTAAGCCAGATGCAGCAATTATAACAGATGTTTGTCATGATACGCAAACTCCAATGATCAACAAAATTGTTCAGGGTGATCTCAAATCTGGGGAAGGGCCGGTTCTTACATACGGTCCTGCAGTTCAGAATAATTTATTGAAGATCGTTATGGATACTGCCCAAAAGCATAAAATTCCGTTTCAAAGAGCTGCCGCATCAAGGGCGACAGGAACTGATACGGACGCTTTTGCCTATTCAAATGCAGGTGTACCTTCAGTTTTGATTTCTACTCCTTTGAGATATATGCATACAACGGTTGAAATGGCGCATAAAGATGATGTTGAAAATGGCATTAGATTGATATACGAAACCTTGGCAAACATTAAGAATGGGCACGATTTTAGATATTTCAAATGATCGTGAGATATCTCTTCATATTTATTCTTTTAACTGCATTACAAGTTCTTGCTAATCTGAAGCCTGAAGTTGTTTTAACAACCGGGCATGCTGATCAGATCAATTATATGGTCATTTCACCAAACGGGAAGTATTTGGCAAGCGCAGGAAACAATAAGGTAGTGAAGATCTGGGATATTGCTACAACCAGAGAATATCGAACAATTTCTGGAATGGATGGAAGGATCGATCAAATGATCTTTGCTCATGATAACATTCATTTAGCAGCGGTGACGCAACAAAATGAAGTAATAGTTTGGAATGTTGTAACAGGAAAAGAAGTATTCAAAACGCGTCAGGGTGGTCTGATGAACGGAATTGCCCTTTCCAAAGACGGTAAGAGATTGTTTCATTCCAGTGACCGAAGTTTCCTGGGTATTACTGATATGGAAACCGGTAAGACTAGAGAGGTTGAAGTGGTTAGCATGTCTTTAACGGTGGATACTAATAAGAATATGATCTATACTTATGACCAATTAGGGAACCTAAACTATTTCAGTATTGAATCAGAAGCGATTGTTAAAACGGTCAAACTATTTGATGAATTGAATTATCCTTTTTCAAGATCTGACCTCACTCCGGATGGTAGGTACATGGCTACGGGTTTTAATGATGACATTCTTCGGGTTTATGATACAGAACAACACAAATTCGTATTTGAATCACCAAAATATAATGCCAAGATTAAAGATCTAAAATTTGACCCTAAGGCTTCTTATTTGTACATCTCTCTGACAGATGGTAGAGTTCAGGTGATCGATTACAAGCGATTTGAGGTAAAAAAGGAGTTTAATGAATCAATGTTTGTGACACAATGTTTGACTTCTCATCCAAAAGGTGAGATCATTATCATGGCTAATAATGACATTATTAGATTCTATAATGTGAAACAAGGGAAAACGTTCAAGGAACTAGGAGGAAAAGTTTCCAAGATCGTTAAAATGGCCTATGATCCAAATGGCGATTATCTAGCTGTAGCTTCAGATAATATCACCATAGAATTATGGGACCTTAAACTCAATAAAAGAATTTCAACTTTAGCTGGCTTTTTCCCTTGTCAATTTACGCTGGATGGGAAACATCTCATCACGCAACTGTCCACAATTAATATGGGCGTTTGGAATGTAGAAACAGGTCAGTTAGAAGGTGAATTGCCAACATATTATATGATGCAGCAATCTGTTACGATTTCGCCGGATGGAAATTATGTTGCGGGCGGGGGTATGGATATGAACGTGCGTATTTGGGATCTCAAAAGCAAAACTTTGATCTCGACAATTGGTCCTAATACTGGATTAGTTACAGGTGTTGATATACATCCCACCGAAAGTTGGATAGCCGTAACGACTTATGGAACCTCAAATTTGGAGGATCCAACGGTTAAAGTTTGGGATTTTAAATCGAATAAACTAATTCGCGAATTCAATGACCAAATTATTTGTGCATCTGACGTGAAATTCAGTCCTGATGGAAAGTTTATGGCTACATCTGCCTGGGATAAAACGATCATTATTCGAGAAGTTGAGAATTGGACCATCAAACAAAAATTAATTGGTCATACCAACAATATTACATCCATTGATTTCAATGCTGAAGGAACTATTTTGGCGTCAGGTGCTTCCAATAATGCAGTTTCAGAATTTGATAATTCGGTAAGGTTTTGGGAAGTTCAAAGTGGAAAAGAGATATGTAAGATCCAGGCACATGATAATGGCATAACTCAGGTGATCTTTGATCAAACCAATGACAGGGTTTTTTCCTCATCTGAAGACGGTACAATAAAGATCAATGATTATAAGAAATGTGAGGTAATTGCAACTTATGTGGCCATTACAGGTGGTGATTTTATGATCTATACACCCGATAATTTTTACATGGCTTCAAAGAATGCTTTGAAAGAGATTGCATTTAGGATCAATAATGAATTGGTTCCATTCGAACAGTTTGATGTCTATTTGAACAGGCCGGATATTGTGGCAGAACGTATCGGTAAATCACCTCCACAATTGATCAAGGCGTATAATTATTTACATCAAAAAAGGCTTAGAAAACTGAATCTGGATGAAGGTGAGCTTCAGTTGGATTATCATTTACCAAATATCATGAATGAAACAAATGTGGATCTGGTAACTACTGACAAGAATTTAAAGGTATGGGTAAAAGCCTGGGATGACAGCTATAATATTGAGCAACTGAACATTTTTGTGAATGATGTTCCAATCTTTGGAGAACAAGGATATCGCCCAGATGCAAAGGTCAAATCTATCAGAAAAGAATTTGAAATTCCGCTGGTATTTGGAGAAAACAGAATTCAGCTTTCTTGTATTAACGATAATGGTGCAGAATCACTTTATGAAACAATAGAGATCATTCGTCAGGGAGATGAAGAAAAGCATGACCTGTATATTGTGGCCATTGGTGTATCTAAATATCAAGATGATCGATTCAATCTGACTTATCCTACAAAAGATGCAACTGATGTTGTTGCTAAGCTGAAAGAATCGGGTGGGATGTACAATCAAATCCATTCAAAAATGCTATTGAATGAAGATGCCACTTCACAAAATTTTGAGGATTTGAGAGAATTTTTTAAAGGTAGTACTCATGAAGATCTGGCTATCATTTTCATTGCAGGTCATGGAGTGTTGAACACCAATTTTGACTATTTCTACGGAACATATGATATGGATTTTAATGCACCAGAAGAAAAGGGGCTTAGCTATGATCGTATTCATGCCATGTTGAATGAATTAAAACCTTATCGTAAGTTATTGATCATGGATACTTGTCATTCAGGTGAATTAGATAAGGAAGAAATAGAAGAAGGGCCTGCTCCAGAAGTTGAAGATGGAGAGGTTGAATTCAGAGCTGCGGGTGTCGGGGTTAGACAAAAGCAAGGATTTGGTTTTGAGAATACTGTGGAATTTATGCAAGATGTTTTCTCTGACACAAGAAAAGGTTCTGGAGCAACAGTTATTTCAAGTGCCGGAGGAGCAGAATATGCCATGGAAAGTGATCAATGGAAGAACGGTTTATTTACCTATGCTTTCCTCTCTGGATTAGATAATCCGGCTACTGACAAGAACAAGGATCAGCTCATTCAGGTTTCCGAAATTCGATCATTTGTTCATAAACAGGTTGAAAAGTTGTCACATGGAAAACAAATTCCTTCTTCTCGAGAAGAAAATATTAGCCAAGATTACATTATATTTGGTCATTAGTCCATGGAGGATATCTACGAGATCATAAAGCCCAATATTCCAACCGGTCAGGTTTATCACTTTACCACAGAGTATGATGTGGAGTATGAAGTGCGTTTTGCCCGCAAGAAAGAGAACATCCTGCACGCCGTAATTGCATTTGGTGTTTTAAATGAAGAGTATGAAGGTGAAGAGTATGCTTTGACTAATAAAGGAGATGTCTTTAAAGTAATGCGTACCATTATTACCATCATAGATATGTATGGGGAAAAACATCCAAATACTCAGGTGTACGAGTTTACAGGTGTATATAAAGAGGGTGAGGATACAGAATTATCTCAACGTACAAAATTGTATCTCCGATATCTACCAAGGATATTCGACCACACATGGGAAATTACCATGGAGGGAAATAAGATCTTTGTTACCAAGAAACGTAAATAATTTACGTTCTATTTGAATTTCTTAGCTCAAAAGTAGAAGTATGAGTGATGTTAAAATTACCTGTCCTCAGTGTGGGCATTCATTTAGTCCAGAAGATGCCATAGCTCATGGTATAGAGGAAAAGCTAAGACTAGAATTTCAACAAAAAAATCAGCAATTCCTTGCCGAGCAGGAAGAGAAAAAAAGGAAATTTCTTGAAGATCAGGAGAAGTTCCAGGCTCTAAGGAAACAATTTGAAGACAATCAGGAAAAAGCGCGAGAAGAATATCTGGAGCGTTTGAAAAAAGATCGTGAAAAAATAGAGTCTGAAGCGAAAGAAAAAGCATCTAAAGAAGCAAAAGAAAGCATGGACGCCATCCTGAAAAATCTGCAGGAAGATCTTGAGAAGAAGAAAGAGGAGAACAAAAAGCTTTTGGAAAAAGAAGTGGAGTTCATGAAGAAGGAACTTGAACTTAAGGAGGCAAAGGAGAGAATGGAGCTGGAGATCCAGAAAAAGATCCTGGAAGGCAGTAAAAAGCTAGAGGAAGAAGCTGAAAAAAAGCTAGCAGAGAAATTTGAGCTCAAAGAAAAAGAATATCAGAAACAAATTGAGGACGCTAAGAAATCTGCTGATGAAATGAAGCGAAGAATGGAGCAGGGCTCTATGCAATTGCAGGGAGAAGTTCAGGAGTTAGCTATTGAAGAAGCATTGAGACAAATCTTTCCCTTTGATAATATTGAGGAAGTGTCAAAAGGTGTTAGAGGAGCAGATTGTCTTCAAACCGTTGTCAATAAAAGTCAGGAAGAATGTGGTAAGATCATT
Source organism: Crocinitomicaceae bacterium (assembly GCA_020635955.1). GTDB lineage: Bacteria > Bacteroidota > Bacteroidia > Flavobacteriales_D > Crocinitomicaceae > Paracrocinitomix. The sequence goes on along the minus strand of JACJYW010000009.1, from coordinate 56,036 downwards.
TATGAATCTAAACGTACACAGAATTTCGCTGGAGACTGGATCCCAAAATTGAAATCAGATATGCTTTCTGCAGGTGCAGATATTGCTGTATTAATTACACAGACTTTACCAAAAGATCAAAGCAGTTTTGCGCTTGTAGATGGTGTGTGGGTATGCTCTTTTTCAGAGTTCAAAAGCGTAGCTGCTGTCTTGAGAGATGCCTTGATCAGAGTAAATGCCACTCGAGCTGCAAATGAGAATAAAGGAGATAAAATGCAGATGCTATATGCTTATTTGACGGGAAATGAATTCAGACATCAGGTTGAAGCTATTGTGGAAGCATTTTCAACAATGAAGGAGAATTTGGAACGCGAAAAGCGACAAATGATCAAGAATTGGAAAGAACGTGAAAAACAAATTGATAAAGTAATAGAGAATACTCTTGGTTTATATGGCTCGGTTAAAGGAATAGCAGGAGCATCAGTAAAGTCTATAGAAGCTTTGGAATTTGATGATACGGATGATCATCTATTAGAAGAGGATCAATAAAAATAAATAGTATCCTGAACTTCATATTTGGTGAAAATGCTTCCGCCTGCAACTGGTTTTTCATTCACCGATTTGATAATATGTCTTGCCAATGTTACAATACAGTTTCCAGTTCCTAAATTGTAAAGGGCACCCTGATCTATTGGGATAATGTTGTTCGTTGATGCCTGGGCATTGAATTTGAAATTTGTATTCTGATCTATATTCTCAAATGTCACAAGAATTTGCTCATTTGCCTGAAGTTCGCTTCCTTCCCAAATAATGAATAGATCCTCTGTAATACCAATTGTGTCAGGTAATCCATTAATAACTATGGGCTCAGGGATAACAGCTTCATTAATAAATCGAGTTCCGTTATAATCGATATAATCAAATTGACTATTCACTGTACCTATAAACTCTTTGTTATAGTTCCTCTTATTCTCGTTAAAAAGCAACTCTTTAGCATTATACTTGATGCTAGCCGGATGTGTTAATTTGATCTTGTCAATTGATAGATTACTTGGGTTATCTAGTGTGAAATCAACCGTTGCTGTTGTTTTATCTAAAGAATGATTATATATCACAGTATAAGAAGTGAAGATCTTATTTTGATCAGGGACAGTAGTTTCCGGTTCACATGATATGAAGAGTAATCCGGTCAAAAATGTCAATATGTAAAGCGTGTATTTATGCATTAGAATTTACAAACTTATGATATCTCACGCATTGAAGAACGGATAGGTTGGATAAATATTGAATTTTTTCGCTGGATATTCTTAAAAAAGGGAAAAATCTATCAAATAGGTCGTCAAAATATAAAAAAGCCGCATTAGTTTAGTAATGCGGCTCTTCAACTTTTTATTGAAAAATCTTAACGAATGATCTGAATTTTTTGTGTGGTTCTGAATTCGCCATCATTTGAAGTGATGGTCAGGAAATATGTTCCATCAGATATTTCATTTGTAAAGTCCAACTGAACTTTATTCGATTGAAATTTATCTGAATAAACGTTCTTTCCGCTAACATCTTGAATTAGGATTTGTCCAGCAATAGATTCATTCATTTCAATGATCAGAATGCCATTCGAAGGATTAGGATAAATGCTCATACCATTTTCAGATTCTTCTAGACCTAGACAGTCTTCAACTACTACGATAATGTTATCTGAGCTTGGACAATTGCCAGAAATACTGTAAGTAACGGTCCAGTTTCCAGATCCAGATGCTGAAGGATCAAAGATACCTGTAGTTGAATTAATACAAGTTCCACAATCAGCTGACCAGGTTCCTCCGGTTGATGCTGCTGTCATTTGATAAGTGGTTTCATATCTGCAGAATGGTCCGGCTGCATTAATGGTAGCATCTGGTGTTTCTTCTATGGAAATAGTTGCATTGTCTGTATCACCGCAACTTCCCGCTATGGTATAGGTAATAACATTTGCACCAGATGATGCCATTGAAGGGTCAAATGTGTTGCCAGAAACGCCATTTCCAGACCAAGTACCGCCTGCATCAACTGCATTAAGTGATACCGGAGCATCTGTTGAACACATGTTGGAAGGAAGTGGATCAATTGTTGCATCAAAATTGTTCGAAACAACTATGTCCAGGTTATCTGAATCACCACATGAACCTGTAATGGTGTAGTTGATCGTGTGTGTTCCAACACCAGCAGTTGCAGGATCAAAAGTGTTTCCGCTAACTCCAGTTCCTGACCAGCTTCCTCCCGCATCAACAGCAGTCAATGTTACCGGTGAATCCCCTAAACACAAAGGCGAAACAGGAGTAATTGTGGCGTCAAAGTTATTGGTAACGTCTATTATAATGTTATCTGTATCTCCACATGTTCCTGCAATGGTATACGTTACTGAATGTGATCCGGCACCTGCTGAAGAAGGGTCAAAGCTGTTGCCTGTCACACCAGTTCCAGACCATGTTCCTCCTGCATCTGCAGCAGTTAGTACTACAGGTGAATCATTAGAACATAATGAAGCAACAGGATCAATAGTAGCATCTGCCTGAGCTGAAACCGTTGCGATTACTTCTTCTCTTTCTGAAACGCATCCCGGTACTTCAATTTGCCAATCATAGAAGAAGTAATAGTAGGTCAAATTATTTGGTGGGTTAGGGCTTGATTCATTGATAACGATCTCGCCTCCACCAGATGTATAAGGATATGATGCACTATTGTTATTTCTATAAAGATTAGGACTGCTACCTGTTTGGATTCCTAATTGAAGATCAGTGCCAACCGGTACGTTGAAATTCAAGGTGACTACTTGTTCACCATCAGGAATATTAACTGTCGCAGTTTGGATCACTGTTCCAGAACTGTTTCTCAATTCAATTATTCGATTACCTCCTCCATTAGCATAAACCCTAACAGTTTTTAATACAACCGGAGTAGTACAATCAAAGATGAGGTGTTGATCGCCTGTGAAGTTACCTCCACCACCAAAAGTGTTATCTGCTGGTCCTACGCTCAACGTTGGACCCGGAACAGTTTCTTCTACCCAATATGATGTCGTTGCAGATAGAACAGGAGTGGTGTAATTACCACCAGTTCCAAGTGAATTTCCACCTGTTTGGGCATCAAACCACTCTAATGTTCCTCCAGTTCCTGTTGCACTTAAACTAGCCGTGTTATTTTCACAAATAGCATCTCCAGTTCCAGTTGGTGGTGTTGGCAAGTCAACATGAATTAGATCAACCATAGTAACTGCATCTGACCCATTAAGATTGGTGGCTGTTAAAATGACTGTGTAGTCTCCGCTACTGGTGTAATCGTGTGAAGGGTTTTGTGAGGTAGACGTGTTACCATCTCCAAAATCCCATGACCAGCTCGTTGGTCCATTTGTACTCAAGTCTGTAAATACAACCTCACCAGAACACGTTGTGTCAGTATTCACTGAGAAATCGGCCGTTGGTGGAGATGTTGGCATATTACAACTCCAGTCAATTTGAAATCCTGCCAATTCCAGGCCTTGATCAGAATGGAAAACAATAGTCAAAGCATTTCCGGTAGAGGTAATAGTCGTTGGCACATTGTTGTTACAATAAGTATCGATTAATGGGTCAGATGTTGTTGGCCCGTCATAAACTCGAACGTAATCATAATTACAGTTTCCGCTTGTGCCTGCTTCAACTGCAAAGGATATGAAATCAATGGTTACTGTGGATGCTCCGAATGGTTGAATTGTAATTTGTGCATCTTCATTGCCACCATAATTTGAACTTGGTCCTCCACTGTCATATAAAGTTCCGTCACATGATGTTTGTGTAGGTCCGGTGCCGGAAGTTGGCAAGATCACGATACAGGCGTATGAGGTGTCAACATCAATATAGTCTACCCAGGTTGTGGTATCAATACCGCATAATCCTCCATCAGCTATCAAGGTAATAGTATACAGCCCTGTATCTGCGTAAGTATGTGAAGGACTCACTGAAGTAGATGTGTTACCATCTCCAAAATCCCATTCAAAAGTGGTTCCATTGTTACTTAGATTTTGAAAATCAACTGTAAACGGTGCACTACATGAAGTAGTATAAGGAGCAGACATATCTGCAATCACCGTTGAATTGTAAGGAAGACCTACACCTACGGCATACCATGCATTTGTAGTCGTTTCAACTTGAGGTGTACAACCTCCGAAAAGATCAACTGCAGATTGTATTGAATAGAATCGTGCATCTGCAAATTGAGATGTTGGAGTTAAATAAACGGTAAGATTTCTAAATGCTATTGCACTGGCATCAGTCCAATCTATACCAGTAACATTGTATGCATCTGAATTGTCATTTGTTCCAGAACCTCCGACTACCATTAAGTAAAACCAATAGTTTTGAACGCTACTGTTTGTGTGTACACCTCCATTATCTCCTCCGGTTAAACTTGCCCAGTTGTTACCGAAATAAGTATCTGGATCACCAACTGAATTCGGATTCGACATAGATCTCAATGCCGTCCCAATATCTTCACCAATTAACCAATCCCAGTTACCAGGTAATCCATAATGTTCAATACAGGTTCCAAATATATCTGAGAATGATTCATTCAGTGCTCCTGATTCTGCAGAGTAATTAAGGTCTGCCGTAAATGTTGTTAAACCATGGGTGATCTCATGTCCCGCAATGTCAATGGCAGTTAAAGGTGACCAGGATCCGTTTCCATCACCATAGGTCATTCGTTGACCATCCCAGAAGGCATTGGCATAATTATTATCGTAATGAACATAGCTATTCAGTGCAAAACCATTTGCATCAATACTATTTCTACCATGTATTAACCAATAATAGTCATAGGTCATTTCTGCACCCCAATGCGCGTCAGTGGCATATTCATCCATGTCAGCATTGATGTTGTTCCAGTTGTTATCGGTATCAGTAAAATCTACTGCACTTCCATAGTTGGTGCCGGTATTCATATCATAAGTATTAACACCATTTCCTCTGCCTGATTCTCTCAATCGGAACTGTCCGCTAAAACTATCTGTTGTAATGGTTTGTGTTCCACTGTATGCAGTTTGAGCAGTTCCCGGGACATCAGCTGTATGAAATACTTCATCTTCAAAAATGATCTCGCCCGTTGAAGCATCAACATAAATGTAAGTTCGGGAAACTGGTTGATGAGCGTAAATGTTGAATTTATAAGCCAATCGATATGAATCTGCTTGATATGTTCCTCCCTCACTTACTAGTACAAGTTCACCATTAGGGAAGTATGTGGCAGAAGGATCACCAGTTTCTCTTTTCAGATGTTCTTCTTCTATTGCCAATTCCCATTTATAAATATTAGCACTAACATGACTAATCGCGTTATTCAAAGCGGTTTGCTCTGAGATACTCGCAGATGTTGGAGTTTGAATTTCTGGATAGAGTAATCCATTCATGGAATAGATCTTATCTGCCTGCGTATGCAGTATCCACATACTGTGTTCAATGGCTTTTCCATTGATGAGTTGTTGAAATCGATAATGTTTATGTCCAAGTTTATCGTGCTCTGTACCAATAAGGTTAAAGCTGATATTTCCTCTCAATTGAAAGTTTTTGATCACCCACGGTTGAAAATCATCTAGGTCTAGTTCGTTACCTGGTCTGAATTTAACGAAAGAAGGTGCTTTTGAAAATTGTCCAGTTCTAACCAGTTGAGCGCCTGGGAACATGGATTCGGCTTGAGGTCCAGTAAATATTTCTTGGGAAAAAGAATTAAATACAAATCCAGCCATGAAAGCCAATAATAGGCTTCTAAGTACATAGATTTTCTTCATGAACATAATTTTTGAGGTTCTGAAATTACCCATAATTCAATTCAAAAGCAAGAAAAATGCACTAAGAAACTTATCAAAGTAATCAACAATAGAAGCCGTTAAAATTTATATCTTTAGCCATCTTTATTTGCAAAACGGAAGCAAGCTATGCCGAAGATTCTGATTATTGATGATGAAAGAAGCATCAGACGAACATTGAAAGAGATCCTTGAGTTTGAAAACTATGAAGTTGAGACTGTTGAAGATGGAGTAGCAGGGGTCAAAGAAGCCATGACCAATAATTATGATGTCATTTTTTGTGACATTAAAATGCCTCAAATGGATGGTATGGAGGTGTTGACTAAGTTGAAGAATGACGGCCTGGAAACTCCGGTAGTCATGATCTCTGGTCACGGTAATATTGAAACTGCTGTGGAGTCTATCAAGAGTGGCGCCTATGATTTTATTGAAAAGCCACTTGATCTCAATCGTATTTTGGTGACCATCAAAAATGCCATGGATAAAAATGATCTGGTAGAAGAAACCAAAGTGTTGAAAACTCAGATCAAAAAACAAGCCCAGGATTCCAATATAATTGGTGAGTCTAAGGCAATTAAAGACATTAAGGAAATGCTTGAGAAAGTAGCTCCATCTGATGCAAGGGTGATGATCACAGGACCAAATGGTTCCGGAAAAGAATTGATAGCAAGGCAGTTGCATGAGTTGAGTAATCGTAAAAAAGGTCCTTTCATTGAAGTGAATTGTGCTGCAATACCTTCTGAGTTGATCGAATCTGAATTATTCGGACATGAAAAAGGAGCTTTTACCTCTGCAGTAAAACAGAAGAAAGGGAAATTCGAATTAGCGACTGATGGAACCTTGTTCCTGGACGAAATTGGAGATATGAGCGCGTCTGCTCAAGCTAAGGTGTTGAGAGCTTTGCAAGAAAATAGCATCACACGAGTGGGAGGTGAAAAAGATATAAAAGTGAATCCGAGAGTAGTTGCTGCAACCAATAAGGATCTAAGAAAGATGATAGAAGAGGGCTCTTTTAGAGAGGACCTTTATCACCGTTTATCAGTTATTGTGATCAATAATCCTTCTTTGAACGAGCGAAAAGACGATATTCCCACGTTAGCTAATTACTTTATTGACCAATTGTGTAAAGAGCATGGAATGCCACAAAAATCTTTTACAGATGGAGCGTTGAAAGCTTTACAAAATGTGAATTGGACTGGAAACATTCGAGAATTGAGAAATATTGTTGAGCGATTGATCATTCTTTGTGGCTCAGAGATCACGGAAGGGGATATCAAAACTTTTGTTTCTACCAAGTAAAAGAATTCATGATAATTTCTGATGAGTCAAAGATCCTCGAAATTGTGGATCTTGCATTGAAAGAGGATATTGGAGATGGTGACCATACTTCTTTAGCTACTATTCCTGCTGAGGCAAAAGGAACCGCTAAGTTATTAGTGAAAGATGAAGGAATTTTAGCCGGAGTTGAATTAGCTCTGATGATATTTAAACGTGTTGATCCTGCCTTAAACGTTGAAGTACTCTTAAAAGATGGTGCTTATGTTAAGCCAGGTGATATTGCGTTTCATGTGAGTGGTTCTTCCAGATCTATTTTATCATCAGAAAGATTGGTGTTGAATTTTATGCAACGTATGTCTGGTATCGCGACAAAGACGCACCAATTGGCCAGATTGATTGACGATCTTCCTACCCAGCTATTAGATACGCGCAAAACGACTCCATGTATTCGATTGATGGAGAAATGGGCCGTTAGAATTGGTGGCGGCAATAATCACAGATTTGCCTTGTATGATATGATCATGATCAAGGATAATCATGTTGATTATGCTGGAGGAATCAGGAACGCAATTGTAAGAACTAACAAATATCTTAGGGATAATAGAAAAGATCTGAGAATTGAGATCGAAACGAGAAATCTTAATGAAGTTCGCCAGGTAATTGAAGTGGGGGATGTTGATCGTATTATGCTTGATAACTTTAGCCCTGATGAGATTAGAGAAGCATTGAATCTCATTCAAAAGCATCATTTTGAAACAGAGGCTAGTGGTGGAATTGATGAAACTACTATTCGTCAATACGCGGAAACTGGTGTGGATTACATATCATCAGGAGCTCTGACACATTCGTATCAAAGTCTTGATTTAAGTCTTAAAGCAGAATTTGACTACGAATTGTAGATCTTTTCAAATTGTGATTTGCAAGCTTCCATAACTACCTTTCTCTTAGGTTTCATGGTAGGAGTAAGTTCGCCAGATTCAACGGTCCACGGTGCTGGTGCAATTTCAAATCTCTTGATCTTTTCCCAATCACCAAAGAATGAATTGTAGTGATCAACTTCCTTTTGTATTTGTTCAACCACGAGAGAATTATGAGCGATTTCGTCATAACAATTGCCAATATTCAGATTTTGTTGTTTCGACCATTCTTTGAAATACTCGATATCAGGAACAATAAATGCAGCTGGCATTTTTTGGTTTTCACCGATCACCATGATCTGCTCAATGAAACGAGATTCTTTGAATTTGTTCTCCATCACCTGAGGTGCAATATATTTTCCACCGGAAGTTTTGAAGATCTCCTTTTTACGGTCTGTGATCTTAAGGTATTTGCCTTCAACAAATGTCCCTATATCACCAGTATGGAACCATCCGTCTTTTAATACTTCTGCAGTTTGATCTGGTTTCTTATAATAACCTAGCATGACATTAGGTCCTTTGACCAGAATCTCTCCATCATCAGCAATTTTAACTTCTACTTTATCGATTACTGTTCCTGTAGTACCAATATAGATCTCATTGGTCTCTTTGTAATTCACTGAAATTACGGGTGAAGTTTCTGTTAATCCATATCCTTCCATTACCGAAATACCAGCTGCGAGGTAAACTCGAGCCAGCCTGGGTTGTAATGCTGCCGAACCACATGCAATTGCCTGAACGTTGCCGCCTAAACCTTCTTGCCATTTAGAAAAGATCAGTTTTCTGGCAATCGCTAATTTGAACTTATAAAAGATAGATTTTCCTCGAACATCATAGTGTTCTGCTACTCTAACTGCCCAAAAGAATAACTTTTTCTTTATGCCGGTTAATGCTTCACCCTTTGCTATGATCTTATCATATACTTTTTCTAATAATCTCGGAACAGCAGTAAATACGTTAGGTTTAACTTCCTTAAGATTGTCTCCAATGGTGTCCATACTTTCTGCAAAGTAGATGGAAACACCAGTATACTGGTACAGATAAAGAAGCATGCGTTCAAATACGTGACAAACCGGTAAAAAGCTCAATGCTTTGGCATTTCTATCAACTGGTAGTCTTGGTTCACAGGCAATCACATTAGACAAAAGATTGTTGTGAGAAAGCATTACTCCTTTTGGGTTTCCGGTTGTTCCTGATGTGTAGATTAGCGTTACCAGATCATCTGGCTGTATAACGCTTTTTCTTTTTTCTATTTCTTCGTCCAGGGAAGTATCTGCATCAACCATCAATTCAGTCCAGTTGATCGTTCCTTTCAGATCAACGAATGAAAATATTTCTGATAATGTCGGAACACGATCTTTAATAGCGATAACCTTATCTGCTAATTCCTGGTCAGAAAGGATACACAATTTTACTTCTGCATCATTAAAAATGTATGCGTAAGTATCTGAATCAATAGTTGGGTAAACTGGAACACCAATAGCTCCAACTTGTTGAATAGCAATATCGCAAATATTCCATTCAGAACGATTATTCGATATCATTGCAATCTTATCACCAGCCTGAATGCCTCTTTTGATCAATCCCCGACTAATTGAATTGGCTTTGTCAATGTACTCCTGAGTTGATACAGGAATCCAATTACCATTTCTTTTGTCTACGAGCGCATCTTTTTGAGGAAATTTTTCGTTTTGATAATAAGGTATGTCGAATAATCGTTTTACTTCCATTGGAACTTTTTTTAGCGAATTTTTCATTACTAAAATAGGCAAATAATCCCATGTTTTTAAACACTTTGCTATTATTTTCGTAACTTGTAGTTAATCTATCGTTAAAAAAAATAAAGACGGTTGTAACTTTTAGAGTAGTTAGATTGTTTTAGCTGTTTGAAAGGGAACAGTAAGATTGATTTAAACCTTGTTTTTTGAATAGAAGAGAGTACAATATCGCGGTTAAAGAATTCTCAGGAAGACTGTACGGATTCTCGCTTAAGTATCTTCAGAATACTGATGATGCTAGTGATATTGTGCAGGATGTATTTGAAAAACTATGGAAGAACCGAAAAAAGGTGGAGTCTGATAAGGTGAAGCCCTGGTTGTTCACATGTGCGCATAATGCTATGATCAACATGATCAAGAAGAAAAGCAAAATGACTTATGTGGATCAATTTTCTCAACAGTCTCATCAACTAGATGATTCTCATTCTGAAAATTTTGAGATGAAAGAAGTGATCGAGAAAACGTTGAGCCAATTGCCACCGGTTCAAAAATCAATTATCCTACTAAGAGATTTAGAAGGATATAATTACAAAGAAATAGGCGATATCCTGGAGCTTTCTGAAGCACAGGTTAAAGTTTATTTGTTTAGGGCCCGAAACAAGATAAAGAAACAGTTAAAAGACCTAACGATACTCTCATGAATATTCCAGAAAATTTTGACAGATGGATGTTCGATTACAAAGAAGGTAATCTTTCCGGTGCTGAGAAAGAAGCCTTTGAGAACTTTCTCATCCAAAATCCTGATTTTGAGATTGATGCTGATGCATGGAACAATTCTTACATTCAGAATGAGGATTTTGTATATCCACATGCAGACGCATTAGAAAAAGACAGAAGAGTTGCTGCTGGTTGGTATGGATGGAGTGCTGCTGCAGTACTTCTTGTACTGATCGGAACATCCGTTCTTATCTTTAATAATTCGAATTCTTCAAATATTGAGGCTTTTGACCACAACGGAACCATTTCTGAAAATGAGATCAGCCCAGTTAGTACAGATAAAAATGAATTGATCATAAAATCAAATTCATCTGCGCAACACCTTGAAGAAATGCACGCCATTAATTCAGGTGATGTTGCTTCTGATGTCATCAATCAAATGTTTGGTGTGAATCAAACAGGAAGCGTACAAAATCAATCTGGTTATACGTCTTCAGGTAATCTAAATAATGGATCAACGTTAATAGCTCAGTCTAACGGTACTGATTTGACTGGAGGGTCAGATGTTGGTTATTCGGATCCATCTGCAAATATTGCTTCTTTGGATCAGGAAAAATCGAAATTCAATTCAGATAGCCACAAGTCAAAATATGTTGGTAACCCAACTGGTAAACCTTTGGAATTTGATATTTCTAAGAATGAAAAGTTCAATGCCAATCAATGGCAGAATAAGTTGAAAAAGATCTACAAAAAAATAGAGAGAATGTTTGATTATCCTGTTGGATTGGTAAATCTTCAGGATCCTGAACTAATGTTGCCAAATACTTCGATCTTAGCTTTCAATCCAGCTTTTACAGGAGGAATGCAGGCGCCAAGATTTGAAATGAATTACAGAAATCAGTGGTTTGGAAATGATCAAAATTCTCAACAAATGACCATGTCTTTTGATAACTATGTTTATCCAATGAGAGGTGGTGTTGGAATTGTCTTAAATGCTAAAGATTATGGATATGGTCAATTTAATGATTTTAACTTGAGCTTAACATACTCTCCGAAGATCATTATTAATTCAGATGTTGCCTTTGAGCCTGCCGTGAAAATGACTATTGGAGCTATGAACGCAAATGGTTCGAAATTATCATCAGGAAGTCAGTTTGAATTGGATAGAGGTAGAATCCTTTCTACGCCTACAAATCAAATCCTTAATGGTAATAGACAATTGTGGTATAAAGATTACGGTTTAGGATTTGTGATCAATACTTCATGGTTCTATGCAGGTTTCAGTGCAGATAATTTGAACAGACATTTTGAAAATGTTTACAATGAGGAGGGTTATGCCACTCCGACTTCTACACCGGTCTTATTATCTGGAATTGCAGGATTTGATTATGAAGGAAAAGGTAAGAAAATGGGAATCTCTCCTTTCGTAGCGTATCAGCAATACGGACAAAGAAAAGAACTTTGGGCTGGATTCAATTACAGATTGAATTGGATGACCATTGGAGGTTCAATTTCTCAACACAAAGATTTTACTGCAGCAATTGGAATGAAATTTAAAAGTTTCAAATTGGTGTACCATTACGATCAAACAATGTCTACCCTTAACGACACAAAAATTGGTTCGCATAACATAGGATTAAGAATTAACGGTAGCAATAAAAAATCAAGAAGATAAAAACAGACGCGGTATGAAGAGAAGTATAACCCTATTGATATTGATGATTTCCTTCCAGGGTATGGCCCAGGATCCGGAATTCACACAATTCTATGCCAATCCGATCTATTTGAATCCGGCACTGGCAGGAACGAACGGATGCCCTAGAGTTTGTATGAACTATAGAAACCAATGGCCATCTTTGACTGGAGCATTTGTTACAAACACGATCTCTTATGATCAATATGTTAATATCCTTCACGGAGGTATTGGTGTGCAGGTAACAAATGATATGGCAGGTAAAAACACTATTAACTGGTCTACCATTAACCTTGCTTATTCTTATCACTTGCAGGCTACAAGAGAATTTTCATTCTTGTTTGGTGCACAGGCTACATGGAATCAAAAGTTTCTTGATTGGAACAAATTGACCTTTGGAGATATGATCGATCCTAGAAGAGGATTTATTTATGCCACGGGTGATTTACCAAGAGGTAAACTTTTAGATAGCGGATGGGGAACCAGAGGTTTCTTTGATGTATCTGCGGGTATTGTTGGGTATTCAGATGTATTTTACTTTGGATTCACTGCGAAACATCTAAACAAACCTCAAGAAACAATGATCATTGGTGATTCAAGAATGCCAATGCGTTTCACCGGACACATGGGAGCTAATATTGTATTTGGTGGACAATCACAATATAGAAACTCAACTTCATTATCACCTAACGTGATCTTTTCGTATCAGGATGGATTTATGCAGTTAAATATTGGTACGTATGTGAAATACGGAGTATTTACAGCTGGAGCATGGTGGAGAGCAAGAGATGCGTTTATTTTGACGATCGGTGTTGATGCAGGATCTTTCAAATTTGGGTACAGTTATGATGTAACGATCTCAAAATTGACCAATGCTTCTGGTGGATCACACGAGTTGTCAATGGGAATAAACTTTAATTGTAAAGAAAAACCGAAGAGATTTAGAACAATTTCATGTCCTTCGTTTTAGTGAGATCCAATTTGAATTTTTCTTATGGATGATCGAACTAATCCCGCTTCTGCAGGATCGAAGACAGATAAAAAGATGACTTTCGGTAAAACAAAAGCTTATTAGTTAAGGACTTTTGAAATGAATAAAACTACTTGGTCTTTAACTAATTTCCAGATATGATCTGGAACAGGGGTGGTTCCCTGATTGGTTTTCTTTGTTTTGGTTAACGAAAAACGACTTGCCTGCTTTGGTGGACAAGTCGTTTTTCTTAAATCGGACTTCGACTGCGCTCAGTCCTCTTTCCATTTTGAATTATTTCTTCTGCAAACCTTTCTAGTTCAGGAGTGATCATTTGAAATTTCCTAGACTCTATGAATATAGAATTTGAAATGTTATGACAAATTGAGAGGAAGGGTAAATCTTTTGTATTTCCATCAATCAATGCTTTTTTCTTGTTTCGACTCCAACCTTGAATTTGTTTTTCTCTATTAAATGCCAGATCAATACGTGTATATTCTTCATAATAAACAAGCTTAACTGGCAGTCTCTTTTTTGTGTGATTGGAACCGATTCCAGATTGATGTTCAAATAGCCTCTTTATAAGATTTTTAGTGCTTCCCGTATAAAAGGAGTCATCTGAACACAGAAGTATGTAAGTATAGCCCCTTATCATTGCTTAAGTAGTCTGAGCGCAGTCGAAGACTACTCTCCTGAATAAACCAACTGTCCATCCAAATAAGTACTTACGATAAATGTCTTCAGAATATCTGCCACCTCGATTTTCATAATGTCTTTATCAAGAATTACAAAATCAGCATCTTTCCCAGCTTCTAATGACCCTTTATGATGATTTTCAAAGTTGGAATATGCCGGCCAAATGGTCATTCCTCTTAAAGCATCTTCTCTGGAAATGGCATCTTGCATTTGAAATCCTTCTTTAGGATATCCATTCCTGTCCATTCTCGAAACAGCAGCATAAAATGTTTCTAGTGGAAATATGCGTTCAACAGGAAAATCTGTTCCAAGAGCTAGCATTCCGGCTTTCTCAAGTAACTTTTTGTACGCATAGGCATGTTTAACCCTGTGAGAGCCCAGTCTGTCTTCAGCCCAACGCATATCAGAGGTGCAATGTGTTGGCTGAACTGAAGGAATGATCTTGTAAAGTTCAAAGAACTCAAAATCCTTCTCGTCCAGCACTTGTGCATGTTCAATTTTCCATCTATGATCAGCTTTGGATCCAATTACTTCTTCATAGATCTTTAGCATGGTTCTGTTTGCAGAATCACCAATACAATGGGTGTTTACCTGGTAACCAATTTCAGCTGCCAGCTCAGCCACGTCTTTTATTTCCTGAGGGGTAGCTAGTAAGAATCCATAATTTTCTGGATCATCAGAGTAGGGTGCCAATAAACAAGCTCCTCTTGATCCCATTGCTCCGTCGGACAAGATCTTAAAAGAACCTATATGTAAATTACCTTTCTTGTAAACCCCTTCAGTTGAGGCGAATTTCAAATTTTCATCTGTTGGAAAAAGCATTGCGTAGTCTTTGATTCTTAGATCGCCATTTTTGTACCATTCAATGAATTGATCTCTTTCATTTTCCAATATTCCAGCATCATTAATGGATGTCAACCCAGCAGCAAAAAGATCTTTTTCAGCATGCTGTAATAAATTGAGTTTTTCACCATTTTCCAGGATAGGGATAGATCGAACTAATGAGTCGACTGCGTTGTCCAAAAGAAGTCCTGTGCATTTTCCATTGACTACTTTTATTTCTCCACCGATAATCTGCGTTTCTGCTGTATATCCTGCGATATCCAGGGCTGCTTGATTTACCAGGGCAGCATGCCCATCTACCCTTTGCAATATCATTGGTTTGTCAGGGAAAATGATGTTGAATGTATCATTCGTTGGGAATTCACTTCCCGGCCAAAGTGTTTGATCCCAACCTCGGCCCTGGATCCACGAAGATTCAGTTTTTTGTTCATGTTCAACAACCTTACTGACCATTTCTTCAAAACTGGTTGTTCCCACTAGATCTGCCTTATTCAAAAGCTCCGCATATCCTCCAAAATGACAATGTGCATCATGAAAACCGGGATAAACAGGTCTTTTTTTGTTATCAATAATGTTATCACATTTATAACCGTTCATAATTTCTCTTTCGGGGCCTAGTTCAAGGATCTTACCGTCCTTAATTGCCATTGCTTCATAAACATGAAATTCATCATCACAGCTGTAGATAACTGCATTATGAACAATTAAATCGGCCTCCTTGCCTTGATAGCAAGAAGATAGGGTAAGCCCTGTTATTAGGATCAAAAAGTATTTCATGTCTTTTTTAGTTTGCCATTAAAAATAATCATGGAGCCAATGAATAAAAGAAGTGTGACGATCATTTTATATCTCGCAATCGCCCCTAAAATTGGTGTGGTGAGTCCAATGATCAGAATTAATAATATAGCAGAGGTCAGACAGAAATAGACCCAACCTCTTTCAACACTGTTTAGAGGTTTTCTTCTCAGGAAGACAAAAACTAACCAGCCCAAAAAAAACATGTTTTCAAAAAATCCAAATACTTTGAGCGGATCACCAGGGTCATTGGGATAAGGCCTAATCATAACATTCGCTATTGATGAAGGTATATTTTTAAATAACTGTAAAGCTGAATTGTCTATCGGTTGAACGTTTATATAGCTGTTAGTGGGTTTAATGATATGGTAAACCTCATATTTGTTTTCAGAAGTGGGAATGGTGAAAGGAGAAAATTCTGATTCTCCAAAGAGTTTGTATTCTCCTTTTGTTGCATTATCAACCTTTATTAAATTTTCGTGTGTATAATAAGTGAAGTGTTCCTTCTTGTCATAAGGGAATGCACAGAATGAGCTGTCTGTAATAAAGAATATTCCTCCTTCAGCCATATTGATAAGATCCCGTTGTTTATAAGAAATTCGATTTAAAATATTGATCCTGTCCGGAGTAAAGAATAAGATGGTGATTCCTGTAATAATTGTAAGTGTAATGATTGTGAGAACACGAATATTAAAATTGACTTGATAGGCAAGGATTACAATTAAGCTCAATGGAAGAATTAGTAAACCTACATGCGGTTTATTGAATAATAATAGAAATATGGTGCCTAAAAGTAGGATCAATACTTTCCAATTGAACGTTTTGGAAACAATTCGTTGGATGGAATAAACCAATAGACCAAAACCAAGAATTAACAAACATTCTTTACTTGGAGCTGACCCCCAAAAATTGATGGTTGGAATAAGAAATAATCCAAACAAGAATAAATTTGATGATGCCTCAAAAGGCTTGAAAACTTTATATATCAATAAGCCGCCAGTGAATGAAATGAAAGCAAAAACCAGAACATAGGTCAGAAAACTATTAAAACTCAATAAATGTATCAATGCTCCAATTCGAATGATCAATCGATTATCATTAATAAAATCACCGTTGTTTCCGTAATTCCAAATTTGAGTTTCACTCAGATTCTCTTGAATATAAACGGGATCATCAGCAGTAGTACCTGTAAGGATCTTCAGAAATTCAAAAGGTTCAGTTGAGGCAAAGTCAGACAGGATTTTTGCGTCACCATAAAAATTGGCAACATCCCCGTATAGATGGCCATTTCCAAAATAATAAATATTTAGAAGAATAAAAAGGCTTGAAAATAGAAGTTTTATACCCCATAAAAGCAGTAGGGATCTTCGACTTAAACCAGTTTTAATGAAATCTTTAAATACCAACCAGCTCAAGAGCGCTAAAACGGCTATGAAGATGAAATAATTCATTCCAGTTGTAAAGTTAGCCATTTCAAAGTGTAATTATGATGATGTAACTGGCCGATATTGTTGAAAAAAACGAACAATTGTTCATCTTCAAAAGGGATAAGGCTTCCAGAAATACTTAAATTTGCGGTTTATCACAAAGGCAAACCAAAATGGAGAATAAAACACAGGAATTGGCAACGGTTGAACAAGCAGTTGAATTGGGATTACTACCTGAAGAATTTGAACAGATCAAAGAGATCCTGGGAAGAACCCCAAATTTTACAGAAGTATCTGTGTATTCAGTAATGTGGTCAGAGCATTGTTCTTACAAGAACTCAATTATTTGGTTAAAAACCCTTCCTAAAGACGGTCCACATATGTTGGTAAAGGCGGGAGAAGAGAACGCCGGTTTAGTAGATATCGGAGGAGGATTAGGTTGTGCCTTTAAAATTGAATCTCACAATCACCCTTCAGCTATTGAGCCTTATCAAGGTGCTGCTACAGGAGTTGGAGGGATCAATCGTGATATTTTCACCATGGGTGCGCGACCTATTGCTCAGTTGAACTCACTTCGATTTGGTGAAATTGAGAAAGACAGAACCAAGTGGTTGGTGAAAGGTGTGACAAAAGGAATCGGAGATTATGGAAATTCGTTCGGTGTTCCTATTGTAGGTGGTGAGGTTTTCTTTGATAAATGTTACAATACAAATCCATTGGTGAATGCCTTTTCGGCAGGTATTCTTGAAGGTAAGATGATATCTGCTACCGCTAAAGGGCCAGGTAATCCGGTATATATTGTAGGTTCTGCTACAGGTAAAGATGGTATTGCCGGGGCAGCTTTTGCATCAAAAGATATTACAGAGGAATCAGCAGCTGACTTACCATCAGTTCAGGTTGGTGATCCTTTTCAGGAAAAATTGTTGTTGGAAGCAACGTTGGAGTTGGCAAAAACTGACGCCGTAGTTGGTATGCAGGATATGGGAGCAGCAGGAATCACCTGTTCATCTTGTGAAATGAGTGCTGCTGGTGGAGTTGGTATGGATATCGACTTGAGTAAGGTTCCTACCCGTCAGGATAATATGAAAGATTGGGAGATCCTGCTTTCTGAGTCACAGGAAAGAATGTTGGTGGTAATTCACAAAGGAAAAGAAAAAGTAGTTGAAGATATTTTTGCAAAGTGGGATTTACATGCCGTACAAATTGGTGTTGTTACTGAAGGCGGAACCATTAATTACTTCATGCATGGTGAAAAAGTAGCTTCAGTTCCTGCTAAATCTTTGGTTTTAGGAGGTGGCGCACCAGTTTATGAAAGAGAATATAGAGAACCGGCCTATTATCAGGAATATAAAAAGTTTGATATCAATAAAGTGCAGGAGCCAGATGACCTAAAAGAGGTCGCTATTTCATTGTTGCAAAATCCTAATATCGCATCAAAGCGTTGGATATATGAGCAATATGATTCAATGGTTGGAACAAGAACTATGACAACCAATCGTCCGGCAGATGCGGGAATCGTCAACATAAAAGATACAGATCGAGCATTAGCTATGACCGTTGATTGTAATTCAAGATATGTACATGCTGATCCGGAAATAGGTACGCAAATTGCGGTAGCAGAAGCTGCCAGAAATATTGTTTGTTCTGGAGGTGTGCCATCTGCGGTTACGAACTGTTTGAATTTTGGAAACCCATATAATCCTGAGTGTTATTGGCAATTTGTTGGTGCTATTAAAGGAATGGGAGAAGCATGTCGTAAATTCGAAACTCCTGTAACAGGAGGTAACGTGTCATTCTATAACCAAACCGTAATGGACGGTAAGGAAGAGCCTGTTTTCCCAACGCCTACTATTGGAATGATTGGAGTGGTAAATGATAAATCTAAGATCATGACCCTTGATTTCAAATCAAAAGGTGACTTGATATTTATTATTGGTGAATCACGTGATGATATTGCTTCTTCTGAATACCTGGTTAGTTACCACAAGGTAGAAAAATCACCTGCTCCTTATTTCGACCTTAACAAAGAATTCGAATTGCAGGAAACGATCAAAGGATTGATAGATCATCAATTGATCAATGCGGCACATGATTGTGCTGATGGAGGTTTATTCATTGCATTAATGGAAATGGCTATGCCAAATGACTTAGGTTTTGACATTGTAACAGATGCTGAAATAAGAGAAGATGCCTTCTTGTTCGGTGAAGCTCAAAGTAGAGTAGTGGTAGGCGTTTCTGAAGATCAGGAAGATGAGTTCATTGAGTTTATGATGGAACAAAGTGTTTCTTATACATTGCTCGGTCATGTTACTAAAGGAAAAGTATGTGTTGATGATGATCAGTTCGGATTTGTGAACGAGTTGAAAGATATTTATGACAATGCGCTAGGTCAAAAATTGAACTAGTTACTAATTGCAACCAAATCGTTATTTAATTGTATTTCAGTTTTAGATGAAAAACCTTTGCCTGATCCTCATTTTTGTTAGTACATCTGTGTTTTCTCAAAATACATGGGATGACTTATCCGGTGAGCAAAAGGCGTTTTTCTATAATATCGCCCGAAGAACCGAGATCCTTAAACCTGAATTACTTCACTTATTCGAATTCACAGATTCACTTCCATATATCAATGATACCCTTCCGGATTACAAATATGTAGAACGTGAAGTGATCAAGGATAAAGAAAAATTGGTGTTACACACTGATCAAATGGCAAGGAAACCAAATGGTTTGGTGAGTGATCTTGCAACACATTTTGCCCTGTGGGAATTATCTGCCGTTTTGAAATTCAGAAATTCTGATCATGAAATGCACGAATGGATAAAGCCCCGTCTTCGTCAATTCGAGAAATACGCCATTGAGAAAATGCCGTTAACGGCAGTTGAAAAGCTGACAAGTGGTAATTTTGTGGTAAGAAAGCCAGTTTTTGGTTATTTCGAACCAAGTCTTCAAACCTCAGATAAGATGGCAGGTTTACTCAATTCTGGTTTCAGTCAGAACGATCAAATGTTGATCCTTAATGCCATTGCTCATGCAGAAGAAAAGTACATCAGAATTCGATCAAAAGAGATCTTCGAAATGCTTGGTGGACAATGTGAAGATTATGAGAATTATATTTCTGCTGCGGGTGACGGAAGTGGATATTCCTCTTTGGAAGGAGGGATCTTTACTCCATATAATCAGTCATTGCCGGATGATAAAGGGATGTTCACTTTTAATGTTGTTTCCAGGATCCAAAAGAAAACATACGAAGAAACCCATGCTAAACGACCTAAACCAGATATTACCTATCTGGCAGTTGAGGAAGTAGTGAGTAGAGAACATAGAACTATTGTAAATAAGAATACAGTAGTACATTTTGACGTTTATGGTTATCATCCGGAAAGACAAACTACTATAGCCATCCAAAAAGGAGGAGCATCTTATATTCTTTATGGTAAGAATGAGCACCGATTGTTATCCCCTGATAGTACCTATGGTGAGGGAACTACTTATTGGCGATTGATGTGGGAACTTGAGAATGTTCATATCGCAAAACTAAATGAGGCACTATATGGCAAGAGAGGTTATGAATATTGGATTGATGTATATGAGAAGAAAATCGAGAAGACTTTACTATTGATCAAGAAGACAGAATATAAACTTGACGAGCTAAGACATAAACCAGAAGGTAAAACGAAGATCAAAAAGAAAAAATTCAATAAAAAGAATCTTGGAACCTCTGATCAAGCCGGAACAGGTCATCCTACATCTGCGTTGTCAAAAAATGACAAAAAGAAGAATATTGAGCAAAATCGTTTGATCCATTTAAATACGCAGTTAGAGAATGAAAAGCAAAAGCTGAAAGAATTGAAATATGAGATGGAGGTGGCTTATTTTATTCTTCAGGATTATAAAACCCTGCTGGATAAAATGCAAAAGCACCTGGGGTATTTGTTTATGGATTATGAGCAAGATGGCGAGATCTATACATTCAATGATGGTGCAACTTTCAACTATGCAACACAAGATTTTACTTTCCCTCCATCTGATCGTCAGGAGTCATTCATGATCTATCATATTGCATTTGGAAAAACAGTATTTGCTAAAACGGTGGAGGAATCGTTCGTTCATATGCAGTTGTCAAGCAGTGAGCCTAAAGAAAAATATACCTACCGAAAAATTGTAAGTCTTACGGAGTCAACCGTAGCATTATCCAGATCTGATAGTATTCAACAAATGGAAATATTCAGATATATGCTGGATAAAGACCTTCCAATGGAATTAACGATTTACGGAGGGGGTGTTTTAGGCGAAAATGAGGACGGTTATTACAGAGATTCTACCGTATCTGTTTCAGCCTACAATAAGGAACAGGAGTCTAAAAGAGAAGCCAGAGAGTACAAAGCTGATTGGGATACTGAATTGCATTTGAGTGTTGAGGTATGGATGGATGAAATGTTGCCTTACAATTTTGCAGAATTGGAAAAAGGCTATACCAAGTTGAAAAGTAAATATCCTCAAATGAATGAAATCGACTATGTCTCTGCTATAAAAGCTAAGCAACTTGCACAGGAATGGATCGAAAGTATGAAGAGACTGGCTTCAATTTGGTTTGAGGATCCTTTAGAGCAAGCTAAGATCAATCGAAAACTCACTTCAGTGAAGTTTAGTAATGTGAAGATCCTTGATGGAAATATTGCCATCAAAGTCAAATAAGAACGATTTCAATTCCTTGATTAATTCTAACTTTGCACCCAATCATGGCTGAACAGCAAGAAGAAAATATGTCCTTTTTAGGACACCTTGAGGAATTGAGATGGCGACTCATCAGAGCGGTTATTGCCATCTTGATCTTTGCTGTTGTCATTTTTATCTATACAGAATGGATCACAGAGAACATTTTTCTTGAATTGGCCAATCCTGATTTCCCAATTTTTAGATTCTTTTGTTGGTCTGTTGGTTTGTGTGCGAATGAGATTAGAATAGATTGGCAATCTGTTCAAATGACCGGTCAATTTGGAACCAATTTAATGATGGCTATTGTTGGAGGAGTGGTAGTGGCATTTCCATATATTTTCTACCAGATCTGGTCCTTCATTAAACCTGGATTAAAACAAAACGAAATCAAAGCGGTTAGAGGGATCGTTGTTTTTGTTTCTATTTTATTCTTTATCGGTATTGCTTTTGGATATTTCATTATTGCACCCTTGACGGTTCAGTTTTTTGGTAATTGGCAAATGGCCGAGCGAATTGAGAACAATATTACGATCAATTCATATCTAAAGACCATTGTTTCAACAGTGTTCTTTACGGGTCTTTTATTTCTCTTACCTGTTGTGATCATGATCTTCTCAAAACTTGGGATCATTACCTCCACCTGGTTAAAAAAATATAGAAAACATTCATTTGTGGCAGTGCTGATCGTTGCAGCAATTATTACTCCACCAGACCTGTTTACACAAATCATAGTAAGTATACCAATCGTGTTACTTTATGAATTAGGGATACTTATTGCTAAACGCATTGAAAAAAAGCGATATAGGGACAGTTTAGTTAGCTAAAAATAGGGCGATTTTGTTATTTTTGTTTTAGCCCTTACCTATGCAAATCCGCCTGACCCTCATACTATTTCTATCCCTCAGTTTCAGTGGATTTTCGCAAACAACTAAAATAGAAGGTGTTATAACCGATTCTTTAACCCAAGAACCAATTCCTTTTGTTAAGATCAGATTTCTGAATGGCCGTTCAGGAGCATTGAGTGATACATCCGGATATTATGTGATACTGGCACGTCCTGAATGGGACACTTTGCTTTTTTCTTTCGTGGGATATAAAACCAAGATGGTTGTCATTAGTCATGAACGGGAAGAGACGATCAATATTCAACTGGCACCAGACATAAAAAGCTTTGATGTAGTAGAGATCGTAGCTGGTGAAAATCCTGCATTTGAAATTTTGAGAAAAATCAAAGCTCATAAAAAAGAAAATGATCCTGAAAAGCTTGAGTCATACGAGTGTGAGGTGTATAATAAAATGCAATTTGATGTCAATAAGCTAGGGCAAAACTTTGAAGATCGTAAGGCTTTTAATAAAATGAAAGTGATCAATGATTATGTTGAAGTAGATACTGCTGGTGATGGCAAATATCTGCCTTTCTTGTTGACCGAATCTATTTCAGATTATTATTTCAAAAAGTCTCCGGTTCAACGAAAAGAGGTAATAAAGGCAAATCGAATTACGGGTATAGACTATTTGCAACTGCAACAATTTACAGGAGATCTTCATCAAAATGTGAATATTTATGACAATTACATAGAGCTCTTTAATAAGGAGTTCATGAGTCCTATTGCAGATGGAGGAAGGGCTTTCTATAAATACTACATGCAACAACCTGATACGCTTGATGGAGTTCCGTGTTATCGTATGCAATTCGTTCCTAAACGAAAGGGAGATGCCGTGTTTGAGGGAGAAATTTGGATTGATGATTCAACCTATGCCATCAAACAGGTTCACGCTAAAATACCTGATAATGTGAATCTGAACTATGTTTCAGATCTGTCAGTTAAACAATACTATGATCAGGTTGAACCTGGAATTTGGATCGTTACACGAGAAGAAATTAAAGGGAATTTTGATGTATTCAATGATTTTAAAAAGAAAAAGATACAGGGAGCAACCATCCATAAAACAACAACGAGAAGTAATTTCGTGTTCAATCAACCAAAAGATTTCGATTTCTATGTTTCGGATATTGTGACTGAGGATAGTGCCAAATTCAGAGATGATTCATACTGGGATCAGCACCGACATGATTCTTTAACTACTGAAGAACAAGGCGTTATTGCAATGGTAGATTCATTGAAGAATAATAGAAGATTCAAGATGTATGAAAATTTGACCTATATGGCCTACACCGGTTTTTGGAGATATAAACCTATCGAGATCGGAAATATTTATTCGCTTTATAATAGAAATCAGGTGGAGGGCCACCGCGTGACATTGGCTTTAAGAACCTCAAATAAATTCAGTACTAAGGTTGAAATGAACGTATTTGGAACCTATGCGTTTGGAGATACCTTGAGTCCAAAATCTTCAGGAGGACCATGGAAATATGGGGCATCCATCAGATATAAGGTTAAGAATTCTCCGAGAGAAATGCTTCGTTTCGCCTACAGAAGACGAATTGAGATCCTTGGACTAGCATCATCTATTGGAGATATTGGAAACTCTTTTACAACCCTCTTAACGCTTGGTCCGGTGAATAAACTTACCATGGTCCAAAAGGCTGAAGCGTCTTTTGAAAAAGACTGGTCATTTGATATGCGAACATTTAATTCTGTTGAGTGGAAACGCTTTGTTCCTTTGGGAATCTCTGATTATGAGAGAGTGGATGTGTCAACCGGAGATACAAACAAGGTAACCAGTCTTACGTCATTTGAAGTTCGGAATCAGATCATGTTCACCAAAGAAGAGAAATTCTTGAATGGACAATTTGACAGAACCTCATTGGGTTCAAAATATCCTATTATTTCATTAACGCACACCTGGGGAATTAAAAGCAACTTTTTAGAGAGTGAGTATAATTTTCACCGATTGGATTTTGTATGGGATCATAGACCAAGAGTAGGGATGTTCGGTCGAATCCAATACTCCATTTATGCAGGTAAGATATTTGGACAGGTTCCTTATCCTTTCTTACAGATCCATCCGGGTAATCAAACACTTTATTTACAGCGGACAGGTTTTAATTTGATGAGATACTATGAGTTTATTTCAGATGAATGGGTTGGGGTAAATTTTGAGCACCGTTTACAGGGATTCATCATGGATAGGATCCCTTTGATAAAGAAATTAAAGCTAAGAATGCTTTACAATGCTAAAATGGTGATTGGTAAATACAATAATAAACACAATCAGGAGTTATTATTGCCAACCTATTCTTATCGATTCACTTATCCGTATTATGAAGTTGGAGTAGGGCTTGAGAATATTTTTAAATTCATCAGAATTGATGCGGTTTGGAGATTGAGTTATAGAGATCATGTTTATTATGATGCAAATGACAATGTAAATAAAGGTGTCCGTAATTTCGGAGTGTTCTTTACTTTTACAACTGATTTTTAGTCTGAAAGTACAACAATCCGAATCCCGACATAGGAGAACATTTTGTTCGTTGGAATTAAATGGAATCCTTAGTCGCTTTCAAAAAAATATGTAGTAGCAGATTTTTTTGAATGAGTGGAGAGGAGTGTTCTTTACTTTTACAACTGATTTTTAATGATACTTAGAGCAGACAATATAAAGAAGAGTTACAAAGGAAGGCCGGTAGTTAAAGGCGTTTCATTTGAAGTGAATCAGGGTGAGATCGTTGGTTTGTTAGGACCAAATGGTGCCGGAAAAACAACTTCTTTTTACATGGTTGTTGGGCTGGTTACTCCAAAAGAAGGCCATGTCTATTTAGATCAAACAGATATAACGAACCATGCCATGTATAAAAGGGCTCAAATGGGGATTGGTTATTTGCCTCAAGAGGTGTCAGTATTCCGCAAATTAAGCATTGAAGATAACATCATGGCCGTGCTGGAAATGACCAAGCTTACCAAGGTCGAGCGTGAACATAAACTGGAGACATTAATTGAAGAATTTGGTTTGGGGCACGTAAGAAAGAATCTTGGGCAAAGTTTATCAGGTGGAGAGAAACGTAGAACAGAAATTGCTCGTGCTTTAGCAACAGATCCAAAGTTCATCTTATTGGACGAACCATTTGCAGGGGTTGACCCAATTGCTGTAGAAGATATCCAGCGAATTGTATCAAAGCTCAAAGAGAAGAATATTGGTGTATTGATCACCGATCATAATGTTCAGGAAACATTATCTATTACCGATAGAACCTACTTGTTATTTGAAGGCGCTATTCTAAGAGAGGGATCTGCAGAAGATTTGGCAGCTGACCCAATGGTAAGAAAAGTATATCTGGGTGAAAACTTTGTATTGAGAAAACAGGCTCCCAATAACTAAGCTTCTTCAATAACGAACGAATAAGACTCCATAATCTCATTCGCTAACAATTTCTTGCAAGCTTCCTCTGTTTTTGCTTCAGCTGAAGCTTTAGAATCCGCGTCAATGAAAAGACGAATATGCTTACCAATTCTAACATTTGAGATCTCAGATAAACCAAGATTTCCCATTGATTGAGTAACAGCTTTACCTTGAGGATCAAGAAGAGCTTCTAGAGGCATAACATCAATTTCAGCTTTGAATTTCATCTTTTGCGGATTTTTTTAAGAAGTATTTAAGTAGCAAAATTAAGGATTCAAATCGTGTTAAAAACAATATAATCATTGAAAGTTGCAAACATTTGAATTTAGTTTTTAAGAAGTTAAATGTTGTAGGCAACAGTCAATAGGCAATTGGCAAGTTAGAAGCACAGTGTTTTGTACTGAAATAGATCTCAATTATCAAAAATAAAGGGCATAAAATGGAATAAGTTTGCGATAATAGGTCAATACACCACTTATAACTTGCCTCTTGCCTCTTGCCTCCTTATACCAACATTTTTCATCATTGACAGCATTACATAAAACACAATGACCAAAGGCAATCCCCAACAGAATAAAGTTGCCAACATTAAAACTGAAATTGTTATAAAGATATATTTTACCTCATTTCCTTTCCATCCAAAGGTTTTGAACTTTAAAGAAAACAGTTCAACAGGAACCACCATGAGTACCCCAATTAACAAAGAGAGCAACACTAATAAGTACGAATTCCAAAGAAAATAAGTCGGCCAGCTTCCAAAAACGGTGTTATTATAAGAATTAGCCAATATTAAGCTGATCCCAACTACGAAAAGGGTTGCTGCCGGGGTTGGAACACCTATAAATGAGTTTGTTTGACGCTCATCAATATTGAATTGGGCCAATCTGAACAAGGCAAAAAATGGGATGGCAAATGCAGCAAGTGGCAAGAACTTGGAAAGTCCGGGCATGTTGTATAGTTGAACATCCTGATAAAATTTTAAATTTTCCATGGCTATTTTACTCCACTGATAGGAATATTCAATTTCAACAGGGTAAAATCCGTGCAAAAAATGGGCGCTTTGAACCTTAGCTTTGATCAATTCGAACATGATTATTCCTGGAGCCACCCCAAAGGTCACCATATCGGCAAGTGAATCTAATTGTTTTCCTAAAGGCCCATCCACCTTTAAAGCCCGTGCTACAAATCCGTCTAGAAAATCCAGTACTGCAGCAATAATGATGAATATAGGAGCATATTCTATTTTTCCGTCTAGGGTTAGAATAATGGCAACGACACCGCATATCATGTTGCCGGCAGTGAATAAATTGGGGATGGATCTTTTGATCATAGTCGTTACAAAAATGAGATTAATATTTCATTTTTAAAATAGTAGGCCTAAAAGCTATCTTTTTAATCGTTTGAAACGTATATATCTGCAGTGGGGTATGCAATTTTTTGCTGATTTTTCAGTTATTGAATCGGTCGTCAAAATTTACTAAATTTACCTTGCACTGTTTATGAAGAAATTTGCGTTTATACTTTGTGTAGCTTTTTTATCCCATTCGGTTGATGCTCAACAGGATATTACGCCTAAATATTCCAATGAATTCTTATCAATTGGTGTAAGTGCTTCAGCTCTTGGTAAATCAAATTCCGTTGTGGCGGGTGTTAATGATGTTACTGCCGGATATTGGAATCCTGCTGGTTTAACGGATATCAAAGATTGGCTGCAGATTGGCGCCATGCATGCTGAATATTTTGCAGGAATAGCTAAGTATGATTATATCGGATTGGCTAAACCCATTGACGATAAAAGTGTGGCTGGTTTTACATTCATTCGCTTTGGAGTAGATGATATCCCTAATACTACTCAATTGATTGATGCTTCTGGTAATATTGATTACGACAAGATCACCACTTTTACGGCAGGTGATTACGGATTCTTGTTTTCATATGCACGCAAAATGCCAATTGAAGGATTGAGTGTTGGAGGTAATTTTAAAGTGATCTACCGTCATGTAGGGAATTTTGCTCGTTCCTGGGGATTTGGTTTAGATGCTTCGGCCAATTACCAATTGGGTAAACATTGGAGATTTGGTGCCATTTTTAGAGATATAACAACCACTTTCAATGCCTGGTCATTCAATTTGGATGATCAGATGATCGAAACTTTTCAAGCAACCGGAAACGATATTCCTCAAAATGGTTTAGAGATTACAGTGCCAAAATTGATTCTTGGAGCACAGTACAAAACCAAGATCGTTAAAGATTTTTATGTAAGCTCTGAGATCAACATGGACCTTAATACGGATGGTCGTAGAAATGTGTTGATCAGAACTTCTCCAATTAGTATTGATCCACACATAGGTATTGAATTAGGTTATGGAAAGTGGGTGGCTTTAAGAGCTGGATTGGGTAATTTTCAGTGGATAAAGAATGCTGATCTTTCAGAGTCACTTACATTACAACCTAATATTGGAATTGGAGTAGGCTTTAAGTCTATTCAATTGGATTATGCATTCACTGATATTGGAGATGCTTCTGTAGCCCTTTATTCGCACATTTTTTCATTGCGATTTGGATTGGCAGATCCTAAGTGGGCTGATAGAAGAGGAAGAGAGATCTAATGAAAAAACTGTTAGTCATAGCATCCCTTTTTTGTTCGATCTTTTCGATAGGACAGTATGCAAATGACTGGATCAATTATTCTCAAAAATTCTATTCTTTTAAGATTTGGCAGGATGGTGTTTATAAAATAGACCATTCAACCCTAACCGCGGCTGGTGTGCCCGTTAGTACTATTCCATCTGACAATTACCAGTTGTTTGGCTTTGAAAAGCAACAAAAAATTTGGATCGAAGATGGCGGAGATGGTACTATTGATGCAGGAGATTACATTCTTTTTTACGCCAGAAAAAATACCACGTGGTTAGACTCGCTCATGTATGAAGATCCATCCATGGTGAGTAATAAATATTACCCCCACTATAACGATACCATTTGTTATTTCTTAAGTTGGTCAACAATTGGAGGAAATGAAAGGATAATAGAAGAGACTGATGTCTCTTTTTCTAGTTATACAGCACAACCTTATTTCTTAAAGACATCATACAAAACCTATCATACAACCTACCTGATGGGATATCATATCGGTGGTATGTCAAAATCTACTTATGAAGAAGCTGAAGGATGGTATGGAGGTCTTTTTTCTTCAACTACAGGGTCAGGAATTGTAGATTCCTGGATTCCTTCCGCAATGCCATATACTGGTGCGGGAGCTCCAACTGTAAAGGGTGAAACTGCCACGGCAGGTAATTCTAATGCAACGAACACAGGTTTTGGTAATCATCATTTCCAATTGCAATATGGAAATTCCAATATCACATTGCATGATACCACTTTTTCAGCCTATAAGAGGATCTTTCAAACCTTTGAATTTCCTGCTTCAGCTTTGAGTGGAACACAGACTAAAATACGTCACATAGGGGTTAATGATCTTGGAGTTGCAACCGATAATATGGCTATCTCCTATGTTGAATTGACTTATCCACATTTACCAGCTCTAGAGAATTCTAATTATCTCGAGTTTATTGTTCCTTATAACACCGTTGAAGCCAAGTCAAGATATGATCTTAGCAATTTTATTTCTACCAATCCATTAGCGTTTACTATTGATGGTGACATTAGAAAGTTGCCTGTGGTAAACAATTCAGGGACGTTTCAAGTTTTGTTCCCAAACAATACCAGTGGCGATAATAGAAAAGTCGTGGTGTTAGATGAGACAGCAGTCCAATCTGTTTCTACTCTTGAACCTGTGAATGGAAACGGTTCATTTACAGATTACAGTGCAATTTCTTATGATGATGCTTATTTGATCGTTACCGGTAAGGTTTTACAATCCTCTGCGCAGCAGTACAAGTCTTATCGTGAAAGTGTTGCGGGTGGAGGACATTACGTTATTTTATTGGATGCTGAAGAGCTGGCTTTACAATTTGGAGGCGGAGTTCCAAAACACCCTTTTGGGATTAGAAGATTTGTGCATTATGCCTATGATCAGGCGACTGTTAAACCAAATCATCTCTTTCTACTAGGGAAAGGAATTCGAGAAGCCAATGAGTCGGTAAGTGCTCCTTACGGTGTAAGACAAAATGGAACATCCTACAATGATAATATTGTGCCTTGCCTGGGTATGCCAGCCAGTGATATTTATTTGACTGCTCACTTATCAGGGAATTTGAGGGAGCCTTTAGTACCAACCGGTAGACTTGCAGCAAAATCAGATCAGGAAGTATTGATATATCTGAATAAAGTGATTGAGTTTGAGGCGAATCAAGATCCAAATTCTGTCTATGATGTGCCTAGTAAATTATGGCAAAAACAAATTCTGCATTTCGGTGGTGGTTCTACCGCTAGTGAACAATACCAGTTTAAGAGCTATTTGACACAATATGAGAATATCATGGAAGGACCATCATTTGGTGGTAACGTTACATCATTTTATAAAACAGTTTCAGATCCAATTGATCCTGTAACACTTTATGAAGTGACAGATTACATTAATAATGGTGTTTCCATTATGACATTTTTCGGTCATGCTTCAGCTGATGGATTTGATCAAAATGTGGATGATCCGCACAACTGGAGCAATGCTGGCAAGTATCCTTTAGTAGTGGGTAATGCCTGTTTAACGGGGAATATTTATGAACCTACTGATTATAGTACGTCTGAAGAGTATTTACTAATTGCCGACAAAGGGGCCATTGCATTCATTTCAAGTGTTAAAGAATCATTTTCGACATCATTGTATGAATACTCAAATGCCTTGTTCAAAGAAATTGGTGTGTATAATTATGGCGGTTCTATAGGTGAAAGTGTTCAGAGAACTGTGGATACTTTGGATGGATCAGTTGTTCATGGTTTTGGGAAAGAAAATGTAATGAACCAAATGACATTACATGGTGATCCTGCATTACGCATAAATCCTCACGAAAAACCTGAACTTGAAATTAATACTTCCAGTATATTCGTTAAACCGGATAATGTAGATCTTAGTGTTGATTCGATTGATGTTAACGTAGTATTGTACAATCTTGGGACATCAGCAACTGACACCTTTGCATTAGAGTTAGTTAGAACTTTTCCGAATGGGGGAGGAGATTCCTTGTATACAAAGATCATTCATGGAATTGATTATGTGGATACCATTGTTTTTACTATTCCTTTATATAATAATGTTGGAATAGGAATCAATGAATTCTGTGCAACAGTTGATATTCCTTCATTTGTGGATGAACAATATGATGAGGTGAATAATAATAGGGTATGCAAACAGGTCATTTTTGATGTTGATGGTATTTATCCTGTTTGGCCTTATGAATATGCTGTTATCCCAAATGATACAGTTACACTTAAGGGTTCAACCATAAATCCATTTGCAGATGCGGCAGTATATAGATTTGAAATAGATACCACCGATCTTTTTGACAGCCCTTTTAGAAAACAATACACCCAAACTTCTTTAGGAGGTATTGTCGAAGTGGAATATAATGAATGGTTAAATGTCAATTCTGGCTTGAATGATCCACTTTTATTGGAGGATAGCATGGTCTATTTTTGGAGAGTTTCATCTGTGGATACTGGATATTATTGGATTGAAAGTAGCTTTCAGTACATACCCGGAAAATCTGGTTGGGGTCAGGATCACTTCTTTCAATTCAAGAATAATGACTTCTTGTTTCTTCATTATGACAGACCTTCTAGAAAGCGATTATTCGGCCCTGCATTTAGAACTATTGATTGTGATGTTTTTGGAAATGCCACGTCCTGGCTGGAAACTGCCTTCACTCTTTACCATATAGATGGTGAAATAGCTGAGTATAATTTTTGTACTCTCACACCACAATTATTGGTAGCCGTTGTAGATCCTATTACTTTAAAACCCTGGGGGACCTATTATGACAATGGTGTAACCATATTGAATCCAACGCACGATTT
The DNA here is from genome assembly GCA_020635955.1 of Crocinitomicaceae bacterium. GTDB lineage: Bacteria > Bacteroidota > Bacteroidia > Flavobacteriales_D > Crocinitomicaceae > Paracrocinitomix. Next base: position 24,191 of record JACJYW010000009.1, on the reverse strand, counting down.
TGGAAATGCAAACAACAACGGAGCATGTCGTTCCAGAGTTGAATATCATTTTTCTTTTTGGCAAAACAATCCCACACAAATGGATGCTTTTGATAACATGATCGCCAATGAAATTCCGGATGGACATTATGTGCTGATTTACACTGCCAGATATGGCAATTTTGTAGGATGGGATCAGGACAATTACAATACCTTTGCTTCTCTTGGTGTAGATAGCGCTACACTTGCACAAAATGGTGACGTTCCTTTTATCTTATTTACGAAGAAAGGAAACGCCGGTGGTCTTGCACAAACGGTGAAAAATGGAGGAACTAACTTTGTTCAGGGAAGCGATATCAATGCAGATATCTCTCAAGTAGATACATTATGGGGATTTGATTACTACGGTGCAGAAACTTCTCCGGTAATTGGTCCTTCGGCTGAATGGTATACGCTTTACTGGAGATTAGATTCAATGGAAGCCCCTACGGGTGATTCAACCAGATTATTACTCTATGGTATTGATTGGGCCGGTGGTAAAACATTGATCATGGATACGTTGGTTGATCCATATGATTCGATAATTAACCTTAATAATTATATGGATGCAGGTCAGTATCCGTATGCACAATTGAATGCCCAGCAATATGATGAGACCGGATTCACTCCTTCCCAAATAGATCGTTGGCATATTTTATATGCTGATGTTCCTGAAGCTGCACTTGATGGATCAGCTGGTGTTTATTGGGTGCCTGGTGACTCATTATATGAAGGTCAGGATATCGCAGTGGCATTTGATGTCAAGAACATTTCAGACCTACCAATGGATTCGCTTCTCGTGCATTACTGGATCGAAGATGCTAATCATAATTTGCAACCCATACAGTATCCTAGGCAAGATTCATTAAGAGTAGGACAAACTATCAGAGATACCCTTACATTATCTTCCAATAATCTACAGGGATTAAATAGCATTTGGGTTGAAATTAATCCATATGTAACAGCATTTGAAACTGATCAATTAGAGAAGTACCATTTTAATAATCTGGGACAAATCCCTTTCAGAGTTGTGAATGATGATGAGAATCCAATATTGGATGTCACATTTAATGGATATCATATTTTGAATAGAGATATCGTAGATCCAAGATCAGAGGTTATAATAACATTAAAAGATGATAACCCATTCCTGGTTATGGATTCAGAAGATGATACTGCTAATTTTGGGATCTACCTAACGAGTCCGGATGGAATGCAAAAGCGTTTGAATTTTAGAAATTCAGTTGGTGAGCCTTTGATGGAGTGGGTGCCGGCAGATGCTAGTAATAGAAAATTTAAGATCATCTACCAGGGTAATTTTGAACAGGAAGGCATTTACAGATTATTGGTTCAGGGTGCAGATAAAAGTGGAAACAAATCAGGAGATTTTGAATACGATATAGAATTTGAGGTTGATCTGCATTCATCCATTACCAATTTGATGAATTATCCTAATCCATTCACTACTTCCACTCGCTTTGTATTTACGCTAACAGGTGCTGTTATACCTGATGAATTTACAATTCAGATCATGAATGTGTCAGGAACCGTTGTACGAGAAATTACTTTGAATGAATTAGGTGACATAAAGATTGGTAGAAATATTACTGAATTTGAATGGGATGGAACTGATGAATTTGGCGATCGTTTAGCTAGAGGAGTTTATTTATATCGCGCAATCGTAAAAATAAATGGTGATGATATTGATCACCGAGAATCCGGTGCTGACAAGTATTTCGTGAAGTCTTTCGGAAAAATGTATCTGCTTTAAAAAAATTTTTTTTCATCAATGGGTGACCTTTTTCTTTTTTAGGGATAAATGTCAAACAATAAAAAATTTTTACGATTATGAAAATCAATTTCAAAAACCTATCGCTTTTAGCAGCAGCTGTTTTAGTATCTTTCTCAATGACTGCTTGTGGAGCATCTGAAGAAGAAGAAACTACAGAAGGAGAAGCTACTACTGAAGAAACAGTTGAGACTGAAGTAGAAGAAGTAGAAGTAGAGGAAGTAGAAGAAGTAGTTGATTCTGCTGCTACTGAGACTGTTGAAGCTGAGGAAGCTCACTAAGATTATTCGATAATCTCAAACATTTCTTTTGCCTTATCCCGGCTGTAACGGTTGAAATGCCACCATTCAGTTTGGATATTCCAAAAGCCTCCGGCTCGCATCACGTCTCGCAATAATTGTCGATTATTGATTTGATCTTGATTCAGCATTCCGGAATCTAAATATGCCTGTTCGAATTTCGGATAGGCTATTTTTTTTGGATCATCATAACCCGCTCCCATATCTAGTGGAGTACCGTCTTGATTTGCTATGGTAAGATCAACTGCACATCCGTAGTTGTGTAAAGAACCATTGGCAGGATTTGAAACGAATTTAGTTTTCTCCCAGATGGGCATATCTAAAATATCCCACATGTATTGCTGTACAGATCTGGGTCTTACCGCATCATAGATCAACAAGGATAAACTAGAATCTCTTTGTTTCAATTCAGATTGACATTTTGAAAGGTCCTGTGCAACTGTTTCTTGAAGATACGCGCGTCCCAGGTGACCATAAACATCTTTTTCCATGAAATTGTCAAGAGTAGAATATTTTAATTCAACCAGAATACTTGGATCGATATCCTGAATATTTACCAGTCCCGCATCTATGATTGACTGTTCAAGGGTATCAATGATGTACTCTTGAACAACAACGGTATCTTCCAATACTTCATCAGTATTGTCCGTTGAATCAGATCCAAATTGTTCGTCAATCTGTTCATTTTCGCTAATTTGATCTCCCGAACAGGAAAATAGCACAAGCGATATTACTACCAAAAGGAATATTCTCATGAACTCAAATATACCGAATTTGATCCTGATGATTCGCCCAAAGCATTTTGGCTTTAATGAACAAACAGCAGGTTCTAATAGTTTCCAGCATCAATCCAGTGATGACGTATCAATAATAGCACAACAGGAATTTGATGGAATGGTTGAGGTATTGAGAAGCAAAGAAATAGATGTGAAGGTGTTTGAAGATCAGGAAATCGTTCTTCCTGATTCAGTATTTCCCAATAATTGGATATCTAATTTTCCGAAAGAAGCACTAGTGATCTATCCAATGCTAACACCAAATAGGAGAGATGAGGTGAGGGAAGATGTTATAGAATGGGCTTTGCAAGCCTTGATGTTGGATGAATTTATTGATCTAACCATGGCTCAGGAGGAGGATAGAATCCTTGAGGGAACGGGCTCTGTTGTTTTTGATCATGCCAGTAAAACGGCATTCGCCTCTGTTTCTCCACGAACAGATCTATCTCTTTTAAAGGATCTATGCGATAATATGGGATACGAAACTGTGTCTTTTGAAGCAGTTGACCTAAATGGTGATCAGATATATCATACCAATGTGGTAATGTCCATTGGTTCTCAAGTAACTATAATATGTTTGGAATCTATTCCTGATCTGCTTGAAAGGGCAATGGTGAAGAGATCATTAGAAAAGATAGGAAAGGAAATAATCGAGATCACTTATAACCAAATGAATCAATTTGCAGGGAATGCTTATGAGGTGATCAATAAACAGGGAAAACATTTTTATGCCATGAGTTCAACAGCTTATAATGCTTTGAATGAAGTACAAAAGGCTGTGGTCTCATCCTCTATGGAGATCTTATCGATATCGATACCAACTATTGAAAAAGTAGGTGGAGGAAGTGTAAGATGTATGATGGCCGGTTTATTTAACTATCCTAAATAGAAGACCATTCCGTATCTCAAATAAAGCGGAATATTACTTCCAAACAATCGAGGTAATGGATTGTTTATGTCATCAACAAAGTCCCACATTAACATGATCTGGTAGTATGCTTTACCAAATCCTCCGGCATAACCTAATCCAGACATAACAGCAGGAACATTAACGCGGTCTCCGAGATAAGGAGAGGTTAGATCATCCGTGTTGTATACATTGAATTCTGTTTGAAGCAACAAAAATTGAAGTGGTGGCGGACGCCATCTAAAGAAAATACCTCCTCCATATGAATGGTAAGATTGTGAAGTACCACTAAATTTAAGAAGTTGATACATGGTAGAAACACCACCTGAAATTCCTCCCCAGATCTCATATCCAGCCATTGGAGCCAAATAAAGATACGTGGCATTTCCAAAACTCAATTGCAGATCTCCACCGACATAAATGCGCTTTTTTATTTCATAAGGGTTAACCTTTGAATCTTTTTGATCACTGGTATCCTTGGCTTCATCCATATCATACTGAGACAAAGCTGTTGCTGAAAATAAAAGGGCTAAGATGAAAAGTAACCTACTCATTTAAAATGTATAACAGGGTTTCATCATGGATATTGTGGTTACCATCAAATGTAATCATTTCAATTGGTATCTTCAAAGCTTCTAACTCCTCATGATGTTCTTTTATGTTATCCTGAGTGTAGTATTCATCACTTTTACCAAAAACAAAGTAATTTTTTGAATCTCTGAACTTGATCGTGTATTCTTTTTCCATGTCTGGTGGAAAAACCGTTGCCCAAAGAATGAATTTGTCAAAGGTATGTTTACTGTACGCCAGCCAGCGAGAAGCAGTTGCACCACCCTGGGAAAAACCAAGTAAAGTTTTTGATTTAAAGGTGTAAAGAGATGTAAAGTGTTCTAAAATGGCGTTCAAAAAAGAAATGTAGTCTTCAATGTCATGTAAACGATCTTCTTTGGTCATCCATGATGCTCCAACTTTACCGCTTGTACCATTGTGATAATAACGGTGCAATCCTTCAGGGCAGATCACAAAATATTCATTCAGATCAACCTTGTTAAACTTACGAATGAAAAACTCGGCTAAATGCCCATATCCGTGAAGTGCGATCAATAATTTCTTATTGCCCATTGGATCACCCAGGGTAAAGTATCTGCCATTTTTTTGGAATTTAATATGTCCTTCAGATGATGTCATTCAAAAATTTCTTTGCTTCTTTCAATACTATTTCTTTTTGTTCTTTAAATGGAGCATGGCCGCATTTTTCAGGTGTTAAGGTAGTTGTTGATCCCCTTGTAAGTGATTTGATCGTTTCTACTTGTAAAAGTGTTCCATATTGATCATCTTCTCCCTGGATTATTATTTGATCACAAATAATATTCGGTAGCAGATCAGTAATGTTCCAATCTTTGAACGATTCATCTATCCAAATATCGTTCCATGCAAAGAATACTTCTTTATATCTGTCTCCATGGTATTTTCTCAGTCCTTCCATTTTGCCTTCATCAAACCATGGTCTGGCTTCCAGTACGCCTTTTATTGTTTCTGGTTCATTGAAAACATGAGCTGCTTCTGTGATCAGGGCCTTAACCTTGTCAGGATAGGTTCCTGCATAGATTAGGGCAATAGATCCTCCATCTGAATGCCCATAAAGAATTGGTGAATCTATATTAAAATGATCTATGAATTGGGCAAGTTCATTAGCTGCATCATGCAAATATTCCTTTGTTCTTCCTTCTAATGATCCGGGGGAATGACCATAACCTGCACGATCGTAGATAATTCCACGAACATTTAAAGCATTGCATAATGTTTCAGGATAATCCTTCCACATTTCAATGCATCCTAATCCCTCATGAAGAAAAATAATGCAAGTTGAAGACGATTGATCTCCAACCGAGACCCAATTAATCTTTGATACGCTCTGAGTATTCACCTTTTCTTGTGTCAACTCTGATCTTGTCACCGGTGTTAATGAATAACGGAACTCTGATCTCTGCACCAGTATCAATAGTAGCCGGTTTCATGGTGTTCGTTGCTGTATCTCCTTTGATACCAGGTTCTGTATAAGTGATCTCAGCATCTATGTATGCAGGTAATTCTACAGTCAATGGCATTTCTTCCTCAGCATGGAATAAAATAGTACAGATCACACCTTCTTTTAGAAATTCAGGATTTTCTATCATGGATTTATTGATAAATACTTGCTCGTAGTTATCTGTATTCATGAAGTAATATCCATCTCCCTCTTCATATAAATATTGGTAGTTTCTAGTCTCAATACGAACTACTTCAATTTTATGACCTGCAGAGAATGTAAAATCTACCACTTTACCTGATTCAATCTCTCTGTATTTTGTTCTAACGAACGCAGGACCTTTTCCCGGTTTAACGTGTTGGAATTCAATAATAGTAACCAATTTGCCATTCAAATTAAGGCATAGTCCGTTCTTAATATCTGCTGTAGTTGCCATTTTTAGTTATTTAGCTATAAGTGATCAAATCTTTAGTAAATCCAGCACTTATATTTCATTCTTAATTAATATTTTTTCACACACTCCAACATCTACACTCCAACATCCACTCTCCACTCTCCATTATCCTCACTATAACATCCAAACTCTAATCCACTTACATAGGACCTTTGATGATTCCGCGGTCCGATATTTTAATGAAATTTAATATTTTATCTTTTATCTCTCCATCTTCAACTTCTGATTCAATTGCTGCTACTCCGGCCGAGATGGTATTATTTAAAACAAAAAGTTGACGATAAGCATCTTCCACGATCTTGATCTTGTCGTCATCATAACCGCGTCTTCTTAATCCAATGGCATTGACTCCGGCAAAGGTTAGTGGTTCTCTTGCTGCTCTCACATAAGGAGGAACATTTTTACGCACCAAAGATCCACCGGCAATAAATGAATGCTCGCCAATACGAATGAATTGCTGTGTACCAACTTTTCCTTCAAGGATTACATAATCCTCCAGAATATTATGTCCTGAAAGTCCAGTGTAATTGGCAAGGATACAATGATTACCCACCTGACAATCATGAGCAATATGAACATATCCCATGAGAAGGCAATTATTACCTACTGATGTTTTTTTCATATCATCAGTTCCTCTATGTATGGTCACACACTCTCTGATTATGGTATTGTCGCCAATTTCTACAGTGGTATATTCCCCGTGAAATTTTAAGTCTTGCGGAACAGCAGAAATTACTGCTCCAGGAAAGATCTGACAATTCTTTCCAATTCTTGCTCCAGGATAAATGGTAACATTCGGCCCAATATGAGTTCCTTCTCCTATTACAACATCATCATAGATTGTTGTAAATCCTTCTACGGTAACATTTTCACCCAGTTGAGCATTAGGGTGTACTTGAGCAAGGTTACTTATCATTCGGTTTTGTCTTTAACAACTTGTGCCAACATATCTGCTGACATTACAGGTTTTCCATTAACATAAGCAGTTCCGCCCATATTAACCAAACCTCTTCTAATAGGTGATAACAATTTCAATTCAAACACAACAGTGTCACCTGGGCGAACCATAGTTTTGAATTTAACGTTATCGATCTTCATAAAGTATGTTGAATACAAATGAGGGTCTTCAACTTTACTCAAGGCGAACACTCCACCGCACTGTGCCATGGCTTCAATTTGAAGTACTCCCGGGAAAATTGGATTTCCAGGAAAATGTCCGGTGAATTGAGGCTCATTCATGGTGATGTTCTTTACACCAATAATGGTATCCTCTGTAATTTCCATTACCTTATCTACCAATAAGAAAGGGTAACGGTGAGGTAACATTTTCTCTATGGCCACAGTGTCATAAAGTGGTTCTTTCTCCAGATCGAAAAAGCGTCCTTTATTCTCTTGTTTCTTGATTTGTTCTTTCAGAATTTTGGCGAATTGAACATTCCCGCCATGTCCTGGTCTTGCAGCAAGAATATGCGCTTTTATAGGTCTGCCAACCAATGCCATATCTCCAACAATATCCAATAATTTATGACGAGCAGGTTCATTTTCAAAAGCCAATTCAGTATGGTTTAATGTCCCAATACCATCATAGCTAACTGAAAGATTCTCTTTGCCTAACAATTTTGCAAGCCGGTTTAACTCATCTTGCTGAATATCATCTTTCTCTACTAAAACAATGGCATTGTCAAGGTCTCCACCTTTGATCAATCCGTTCGTAGCCAAATATTCCAATTCTTTCAAAAAGCAGAACGTTCTGCATTTAGCGATCTCTTTTTCGAAATCTTCAATTTGAAACATGCTTGCATGCTGCGTACCAAGTACAGGTGAATTGTAATCTACCATTACTGTGATACGGTATTTTTCATCAGGAATAGCTAAGAATTCTATTCCCTTTTCAGTGTCTTCCCACTTTAAGTTCTCACTTAATTCAAAGTAATCTCTTTCAGCTTCTTGTTCAACTAAGCCTGCTTCTTTGATCGCTTTGATGAATGGCATTGAGCTTCCATCCATGATCGGAACTTCTGGTCCGTTCAATTGGATCAAGGCGTTATCTACCTGCAAGGCATACAAAGCAGCAAGAACGTGCTCTGTGGTATATACCTTTGCTCCTTTTTCTTCAAGGGTTGTACCTCTTGCGGTTGAAACCACATTATCAGGATCTGCCTTAATGATTGGTTCACCTTCAATATCTACACGTTGGAATTTATATCCATGACGCTCTGCCGCCGGTAAAATAGTTAGGGTTACTTTCTCTCCAGTGTGCAATCCAACACCGGATAATTCAACTTTATCCTTTAGGGTTTTTTGCTTATCAGCCATTGGCTTTTTCTTCCTTTAGTTGTTTTAATTCAGCTTCTAATTCTCTCAATTTGTTCAGAATAAAAGGTAATCTTCTGAACCCCATGTAAGATTTTTTATATTCTTCGGCTTCATAGGCAGGAGATCCCAGCACCATTTCGCCTTCTTTTTTAATCGATTTTCCAACACCAGATTGAGCGCCTATTTTCACCCCATCAGCAATTTCTATGTGCCCAACTATACCTACCTGGCCACCTATCATGATGTTCTTACCTAATTTGGTAGATCCGGCAATACCTGTTTGAGCTGCCATCACTGTGTTGTCTCCAACCACTACGTTATGACCTATCTGTACCAGATTATCCAGTTTAACACCTTTTTTTACAACAGTAGAACCAAGTGTAGCTCTGTCAACTGTTGTGTTGGCGCCTATACTCACGTGATCTTCCAGAATGGTATTTCCAATCTGAGGAACTTTTTGATAGTTGTTTTCTGAATTAGGTGCAAAACCAAATCCATCAGCACCAATGATGGCGCCTGAATGAAGTGTGCAATGATTTCCAATTACACAATCTCTGTAAATGTGGACACCACTGTATACAACTGTGTTCTCACCAATCTTTACATTGTCGCCAACATAAGAATTCGGGTAGATATGTGTGTTGTTTCCAATTACCGCATTATCACCAACATAGGCAAATGCTCCGATATATACGTTCTCTCCAACTTTAGCAGAAGGGGAGATATAAGACATTTCTTCGATCTTTGGTTGTTTGGCCACAGCCTGATCATACATTTCCAGCAATTTCGCAAAAGCCGAATAAGCTTCAGGTACCTTGATCAATGTACAACCATTTGGAAGTTCTTTTTGAGGTTGAAAATCAGCATTAACAATAATCACAGTGGATTTGGTTGTGTAAATATGATCTTCGTATTTAGGATTTGCCAAAAATGATAATGTCCCTGCCTTTCCGTCTTCAATTTTTGAAAGACCAGACACGGTTGCGCTAGCATTACCAACGATTTCACCCTGAAGTAAATCGGCTATTTGATTGGCAGAGAATTCCATTTGGTCAAAAATAATAATTTAAAATCGGGGGATTCACAATGGATAACGAAGTTTTCAACAAATCGTTTGCAAAAAAAGACGAATAATCTACTCCTCTCTGTTAACATTCAGATAACATAGACAAAATTTCTCAACTGGTTGAGATAGAGCAGATATATTCAGGTTGTCAGATGCCATGGCAATATCCTGGATTTCTCGCGTTTTGCTTATGATCAGGATCTGCTTGAATTTCTCATTGTAAGCATTGTTTACAAGGATCTCGGTCTCCAAAAAATATTCCACTTCTTCTTCAGTGATACCCAATTTTTTGATCAGATCATTCTTAATCTCATTGACATGGATAGAATCGGCAGGAACTTTAGTGATCTCAGTTGTAAATAATTTTCGTGAAACGATATTTTTACAAAGGATCGAAAGGATCTTGTCATCTGAAAATTGCCAGTTTTTAATGGCTGAAACAACATCATTGTCATCTACCAATGCAAACTCGTCCAATAATTGAGGATTATTCTTAAAATCTTCAGTGGTATATCTTGATTTTAGAAAAGTCTTTAAATAAGGGCTGGCAAAAAGATCTTTTCCCTGACTGAACAAGAAATTGGCTCTTCTTAAGATCTTGATCAACATATATTCAGAAGAAACCACTGTTTTGTGCATATACACCTGCCAATACATGATCCTTCTGGCAGAAATGAAATTCTCTATCGAATAAATTCCTTTTTCCTCCACCGCTAATTGCCCATTAACCACATTCAACATGGTAATGATTCGCTCACTTCCAATGATCCCTTCACTTACACCGGTAAAAAAACTATCTCGTTGCAGGTAATCCATGCGGTCCATATCCAATTGGCTGGACACCAGATCATGCAAGAAAGTTTTATGGTATTTATTAGTGAAGATCTTAATGGCCAGATCTAATTGTCCATTGAATTCATCATTCAATCGGTGCATGAAAAGCAGTGACATTTCCTCATGAGAAACATCTTCTAACAAAGAGTGCTCAAGGGTATGAGAAAATGGACCGTGGCCTATATCATGTAGCAAAATTGCTATTCGTACTGCTAATTTTTCATCATCCGAGATCTCAACACCTTTTTTCTTTAAGACCGTAATTGCCTTTGACATCAAATGCATGGCACCTAAGGCGTGATGAAATCTCGTGTGGTTAGCTCCTGGATAAACCAGGTGAGACATTCCCAATTGTTTGATCCTTCTTAAACGTTGAAAGTAAGGGTGTTGGATCAGGTCATAGATCAATTCATGCGGAATAGTAATAAAACCGTGAACCGGATCGTTTATTATTTTTCTTTTATTGGAAGTGCCTTTTTGCAAACTCAATTCATTAATTTAACGAGCAAAATTAAGTAAAATATGGAAGCCAGAATACTTTGGGCAGATGATGAGATAGACCTGTTAAAACCACATATTCTTTTTCTTCAGGAGAAAGGATTCGAGATCGATACTGTAAACAATGGGGCTGATGCCGTGGAAATGTCGCAGGAACATCATTATGATATCATCTTTTTAGACGAGAATATGCCCGGGTTAACTGGATTGGAGACCTTAGCCAAGATAAAGCAGATTAACCAGAATGTTCCGATCATTATGATCACCAAAAGTGAAGAGGAACATATTATGGAAGAGGCCATTGGTGGTCAGATCTCTGACTATTTGATCAAACCGGTGAATCCCAATCAGATATTGCTTTCATTGAAAAAGAACCTTGACTCAAAAGATCTTGTTTCGCAAAAGAATACCTCTGATTATCAAATGGAATTCCGTCAGATTGGTATGCAATTGAATGATCGATTGGATGCTGATGAATGGGCTCAGATCTATGATAAACTGGTGAAGTGGGAACTGCGTTTTGAAAATTCTACGGATGCAGGAATGAAGGAGGTTTTCTTGATGCAGAAGAAGGAAGCGAATACACAGTTTTGCAAATTCGTTGATAAGAATTATAGAAGCTGGTTGAATGGAGATGAGGATGCACCATTGCTTTCTCATCAGTTGTTGGAAAAGAAATTAATGAGCCATTTGGGTCAAGAACCTTGTTTTTTGATAGTGATCGATAATTTAAGGTATGATCAATGGATGATGTTAAAGCCCTTATTGTCAGAATTCTATAATGTAGACAAAGAGGAGTTGTTCTACTCCATCTTACCAACAGCTACACATTATGCCAGAAATGCTCTTTTTGCAGGAATGATGCCTTTAGAGATCGAGAAAAAGTTTCCTGATCTGTGGTTGAATGAGAATGACGAAGGCGGAAAAAATATGCATGAGAAGGAATTCCTGGAGGCCAATTTGAAAAGACATGGTAAACATATTAAAATGTCTTACAACAAGGTGGTGAAACTTGATTTTGCTAAGAAGTTGGTAGATCGATTCAATGAATTACTTCAAAATGACCTGAATGTGATCGTCTACAATTTTGTAGATATGCTTTCGCACGCCAGAACAGAGATGGAAGTGATCAAAGAATTGGCTGATGATGAGGCGGCGTATCGTTCACTTACCAGATCATGGTTTAATCACTCTCCATTAAAAGAGATCTTCAAGAAAATTGCAGAGAAGAAGATCAAAACCTTCATTACCACTGATCATGGAACCATTCGTGTCGATAATCCTGTCAAAGTATTGGGAGATAAGAATACGAATACCAATTTGCGTTATAAAGTGGGTAGAAACCTGAACTATAATGAGAAAGAGGTGTTGATCTCCAGCAATCCGGAGGATATTATGCTGCCTAAAGAAAATGTGAGTTCTCAATTCATCTTCTCTAAAGAGAATGACTTTTTTGCTTATCCGAATAATTACAATTATTACGTGAATTATTATAAGGACACTTTTCAGCATGGAGGTGTATCTTTGGAGGAAATGATCATTCCGTGGATCGAATTATCGGCAAAATAGCAAGATGAAATTAGAGGCAAAAGCACTTTCAGATCTACCTGAAGTTGCGGGGAAACTTATTGATTTTCTAGATCAAAACAATCGTAAAAAGGTCTTGTTCTATGGTGAGATGGGAGCGGGTAAAACCACTCTGATCAATGCCATTTTAGATATGATGGGTATTGAAGATCACAGTTCATCTCCTACCTTTTCAATTGTAAATGAATATTTTTCAGTAAATTTTGGTACTATATATCATTTTGATTTCTACAGGATCAAAGACGAAGTGGAAGCTTATGATATTGGGGTAGAGGAGATATTTGAGGAGGATGCCTACATTTTTATTGAATGGCCTGAGCGAATAGAGAACCTTTTACCCGAAAATGCCGTAAGGTTAAAGATTACATTGCATGACCAAGTCAGAACCATAGACGTAGTATTATGACAGATCCGGAGACGCTAAAATCATTGATGAAAGAAGGTTCCTTATTGCCACAGGAAGAAATGTTGGCGATAGGAAGGAAGAAAGGGAAATTGATGATCGGTATTCCTAAAGAAACTACCTTCCAGGAAAATCGTGTGGCCTTGAATCCTGAAGCGGTGCAGCTTTTGGTAAGTAATGGACATCAGGTTTTAGTAGAGACTCAAGCCGGTAAAATGGCCAGTTATCAGGATGTTGATTATTCAGAAGCGGGAGCTGAAATAGCTTATGATAAGGCTGAAGTATTTAAGGCAAATATCATTCTTAAGGTTGCTCCGCCATCTGCAGATGAAATTGAAATGATGCCGGGGAATCAAACCCTCATCTCTGCATTGCAATTAACAGCTCACCCAAAAGAAACCCTGGTGAGTTTAATGAATAAAAAGATCACGGCCATTGCCTGGGATTATATTCAGGATGAACATGGTATCTATACCGTGGTGAGAGCCATGGGTGAAATAGCAGGAAATACTTCTGTTTTGATTGCTTCAGAGTTACTTTCTAATTATCAAACAGGTAAAGGTTTGATGTTGGGAGGCGTAGCAGGTGTAAGACCAACTGAGGTTGTGATCCTTGGAGCTGGAACCGTAGGGGAGTATGCCTGTAGGGCAGCTATGGGATTAGGAGCATCTGTAAAGATCTTTGATAATTCCATTTCGAAACTAAGAAGATTACAAAATGATATAGGATCAAGAGTGTATACTTCAGTGATCCAACCAAAGGTTTTGGAAAAGGCCATTATGAGAGCTGATGTGGTGATCGGTGCCATTAGAGCAGGATTGGGAAGAACCCCGTGTATTGTTACGGAAGCCATGATAGAGGGGATGAAACCCGGATCAGTAGTGGTAGATGTGAGTATTGATCAGGGAGGATGCTTTGAAACCTCTAAGTTGACCAATCACACAAAACCAACTTATGTGAAGCATGATGTGATCCATTATTGCGTTCCTAACATTGCGTCAAGAGTTTCTATGACGGCATCCATTGCCTTGAGTAATATTTTCTCTCCATTAATGCTAGATATGGGTGATATGGGAGGATGCAAGGATATGATCAAAAAAGACCCTGGCTTCAGAAGCGGTGTGTATATCTATCAGGGAAAACTAACTTCAGAGATCTTAGGAAAAGTCTTTGACCTGCCGTATAAGAATATTGAGTTGTTGTTAGCAGCTTTATAGGATGTTATTGTACTAATGTACTAATGTGTTAATGAGTTAATGTGCTAATGTGTTAATGAGTTAATGTGTTAATATGCTGATTAATACTTAACACCTGAAACCTTACCCCTAACACCTAACACCTAAAACCTAACACATAACACCTAACACCTAACTCCTGTAGTCCTATCACCTACGAATCTCACACTCACCACACTCCAACATCCACACACCAACTCCACACTCTAACATCCACACACCAACATCCACATTCCAACATCCACACTCTAACATCCACACTCTAACATCCACACACCAACATCCACACTCTAACATCCACTCTCCACTCTCTAAAATCTAACACCTAAAGCCTACCACTGAAACAACGGTAACCCACTCATCATTTTCTCCACTTCCGTTTTAATTGATGCAATTTTTGTATCATTTTCTGAATTCATGATAACAGCATCAATCAGGTCAACGATAGCTGGAATTTGATCTTCTTTGATACCTCTGGTTGTAATGGCTGCCGATCCTAAACGAATACCAGAAGTCACGAATGGTGATTTATCATCAAAAGGAACCATGTTCTTATTCACAGTGATCTCAGCTTTAACAAGTGCATTTTCTGCATCTTTTCCGGTGATATTTTTTGAACGTAGATCCACCAACATAGAGTGATTATCTGTTCCTCCTGAAATGATCTTGTAACCTCTGTTGACCATTTCCTGAGCCATCACAGATGCATTCTTGATCACCTGTTCACCGTATTTCTTGAAATTCTCTGAAAGCGCTTCATGAAATGCTACAGCTTTTGCTGCAATAACATGCTCCAAAGGTCCTCCCTGGCTTCCTGGGAAAACGGCTGAATCCAATAATGCACTCATCATTTTCAATTCACCTTTTGGTGTTTTAATACCGAACGGATTTTCGAAATCATGACGGAGCATGATCACACCACCTCTAGGGCCTCTTAATGTCTTATGAGTTGTAGTTGTTACAATATGGCAATGATCAAAAGGATCTGCCAATAATCCTTTAGCAATCAACCCAGCTGGATGCGAAATATCGGCTAAAATGATTGCACCCACTTCATCTGCAATTTGACGAACTCTTTTATAATCCCAATCTCTAGAATAAGCAGAAGCACCAACAATAATCAATTTAGGTTTTTCTGCTTTAGCCACTTGCTCCATCATGTCATAATCCACTCTTCCTGTTTCGCGATTTACGCCATAGAATGAAGTCTGAAATCTTTTACCTGAAAAATTAACTGGCGAACCATGTGTTAGGTGACCTCCATGCGAAAGATCAAATCCAAGGATTTTATCCCCAGGTTCCAAACAAGCCAGCATTACTGCGTAATTAGCCTGTGAACCCGCATGAGGCTGAACATTGGCCCAGGTAGCACCGAACAATTCTTTTAATCTGTCAATAGCAAGATCCTCAATTTGATCAACCACTTCACATCCACCATAATATCTTTTATGAGGTAATCCTTCAGCATATTTATTAGTACAAATTGAACCCATGGCTTTCATCACCTGATCACTTACATAGTTCTCAGAAGCAATTAGCTCAATACCATTGGTTTGTCTTACTCTTTCTTTCTCGATCAGGTCGAAGATGGTTGAATCTGTCATCATTTTAAATCAATTATAAATTCAGGATTGTTCTTCTTTTGTTTTTGGATAATAGTTGAACAACAGCACTAATATAAGCAAAGGCATGAAAGATTGACCAAACATCATGATGGTATGTATCACATCATACAATTCTACTGAGAAGGAAAAGATGTAGCCAAACACAAATAGTAAACCGGATGCGGCGAAAATACCAAAGTAGGCCAAAGCTGCCATTTTACTGTACAACGAATTTTGGAACCATATTTTTACGGTCAACCAGGTTAGGAAGTAAAAAAGGAAAAAACAAATGACAGTGCCGATCCATTTAACGGCCACAAATTTTTTCAGACTCCAGTTCAGCATGAATTCAAACTCATCCCTGCCGTGAAATTGTTGGGTGCCCTGTACTGTTTTATATGCATCATTGGTGTTTAGAAAGAAATAATCCCTCAAAAAACCAAGAAGAACAACCGTAGTAACGAGTATGATGAGCTTAATTTTTTTTGGCATAATCACTGAATCGTTTAATGTACCAGTACCATAACAGGAGAATGATCCCATAAACGAAAATAGTAAAGGTGTAAAGGTGATTGAAATCCAGGTACTCAGGATGATACTCCTGGATCAGCATTAGGGCGCTTACTCTCATCACGTTGGCAAGATGGATAAAAATGATACCCAAAGGAATGAACCACAGCTTCTTTTTCCATGGACCGGGAAAAGCAATCACGAAAATGCTAAAAATGGAAAACAATTTGAATCCGTTACACTCATCCCCGACCGTAACTGATCTGAAATCACCTTCGGTAACGAAAAGCATGACCATTGAGCCATCCAGGTTAATAAATGTATCTATCCCAAAGATCTGCAAAAAGTAATGGGATAAATGTACAATGTTATAATCCAGCCAATAATCCCAATCTGTGTATACTTTGATCAGAAAATAATACACAAACAGCCAGATAAAGTAGATTCCCCCTGCCAGTGTAAGAAAGCGGAAGATGGGGTTTTTAAATAAAGTGCCTAACGAATTCATGAATGATGCAAAGATAGTTGATTGTTGTGATTTTATTGTAGGGTTAATTTCTCAAGGATAATCTAAAGCAAAGCGAAGATTACTCTATCTTTGCCTTTCGAAACTTTTAAGGATAATTTTCGTAGTAGAAGGGATAGAGAATTTTGAATGTCTGAAATGAGTAACCAGCAACAACATAGTTCAAATAAGTTAATTGATTCAAAAGATCTTTTATTCGTATGGCGTTTGATCGTTAAGAACTTGTTGATCCTTATTTTTTTACCGGTTTTTGCTTATGTGGTTGGGTTTGTTTATACCCACCGATTGACGGAAATTTATGGTGCAAAAGTTCAATTTTTGCTCAAATCCAATGAAACTTATGACTATCAGGACAAGATCTATCAGGGGTTAGGAGCTTATGGGGTATATATGGATGTACAGAACCAGATGAGGGTTTTGAAATCCCGTGACTTGATAGGTGAAGTAGTTGATAAGATCAATATTGGAACTTCCTATTATGTGGTAGGGCGATTAAAAAAACAGGAGGTGTTTGAAGCCTTGCCTTTTAAGGCAGAGGTTACTGTGCTTAACCCCATGGCTTATGAAAATCCGGTGGGGGTGACCATCCTGGACCAGAAGTCTTACAAAATTAATTATGAAATTAACGGTGAATCCAGAGAATTCATAAATGAATTTGGTAAAGAGTTATTTACGGATGATTTTATATTGCTTCTAACCCAACAATATGGATTTTCGGACGCAAGAATTGAAAGTATTAAATCTTCTGAATATGAAATTGTTTTTCATTCAAGAGATAATTTAATTTCCAAGTATCAATCTTCTATTGCAATCAGTAACGAAGAATTTACCAGTATTCTGGATGTAACCATCACAGATGAATTGCAGCCAAGAGCTAAAGTATTTTTAGATACTCTGACAGATGTGTATGTAGATTTTTCAAAGCGCATTCAATTGGAAGTAAATCAGAATACCATAGAAAATATTGAGCGACAAATTGATACTGTTCAGGTATTCATAGCGCAAAAGGAAAGAGAGTTATTATCTTATAAGGATCAACATTCAATTTTGGATCCTACCAAAGAAGGAGATCAATTTTTTGCTGATTATGTAACAGCCTCAGAGATCAAAAGGGAACTGGAGCGAAAAAAGAACTCTGCTGTTGCATTAAAAGCCTATTTGGAATCAACGGAGGATACAAGGGTACTCCCCCCATCTTTTTATATTGAAGAAACGGACTTTTTTTTACAAGAAGCAGTTAGTGATGTTCGATCCAAGCAGGTGGATCTTGAGATTAGGATGACCCATTCTACAGAAGAAAATGCAGGAATAGTTAAACTTAAGAAAGAGATTTCAATGAGAAAGCAGGATGTACTGAAGTATATTATGAATCTCGTTACTGCAATTGAGGGAGAAATCAAATTAAAAAATGATGAGATTAATAGGTATAGATATAATGTTAAAACAATACCACTTTCAGAACAAGGCATCATCAATATTCAACGTGAACTGGATGTCAATAACAACATGTATATTTTCCTACTGGAAAAAAAGACGAATACCCTCATTACAAGAGCAGGAATTATCCCTCAGGTTAGGGTATTGGAAACCCCTTCAATGATAGGGGCGGTAAAACCGGATAAAAAGCAAATTATACGATTATTTGTGCTTGCGGGTATTGTCTTGTCATTTTTCATTGCACTTCTCAAAAACGTGTTTTTTGAAAGATTGGTGAGTATTGATGAATTGAGGCAGACAACTATTTTGAACGTGATAGGAGGAGTGCCTTTTTACAAAAAACAAAGCAGCTTAATTGCGGTAAATGATAGTCCAAAATCACAAATTACCGAGAGCTTTCGTTCAATAAGAACCAATCTTTCTTTTATGAAGAAGGAGAAGCAAGAAGGGCTGGGACAAAAAATTCTTATTTCTTCTTATTTTCCGGGAGAAGGAAAAACCTATTGTTCTACCAATCTTGCCGTTTTAATATCAAGATCCGAGAAAAAAACCGTTCTGGTAGATTTTGATTTACATAAACCAAAAGTGCATAAAATGTTTGCTTTTGAAAATAATATCGGCACAACATCTTATATCATTGGAAAATCGAGTTTAGAAGAGATCACACATAAAAATGTTTTTGAAAATTTTGATGTCATTACCGCAGGTCCTATTTCTCCTAATCCTTCTGAGTTGATCCTGAAGAATAAGGTAGATCAAATGCTGGCAGAGTTATCTAAAAAGTACGACTATGTAATTGTCGATACGCCACCCTTTGGCTTATTAAATGATACCTTAGAATTATCCAAAAAAATTGACACCTTTTTGGTGGTTTTGAATACAAAATATACCCGTAGAAGAGGAATAAAAGCCATGGAGGGAATTCTTGAAAAATATGAAGACATCAGCAAGGGATTAATTCTGAATGGAATCAAAGAAAATAAGATCAAATACTATTATTCAAGATATGTTTATAAGTACACCTATGGTTATAATTACGGATATAATTATGGTTATGGGGATGAATATGGTAATGAAAAAAAATCAGATTAATCGGTTTCCATTTAATGTCAAACAAACTTCAAAGCGCCTATTTTTCTGCATATAAGTATGTTGTAAAGCTATTGCCACCAGGTCTTAAAAAAAGATTTTGGTCAGTACAGGTTTTGATCATTTTTACCAGTTTCATTGATCTTATTGGTCTTGCTATTTTTATACCCTTATTAGCTGCAGTAGCGGATGGTTCTATGATAGATGAAATGGCTTTTTTAAGAGAAATTAAAGCCTTTACTGATGTTGAGGACAATTCTGTATTCCTTCTGCTTCTATTCGGATTTGCTCTTGGTTTTTTCTTTTTGAGAACATTGTTTATCCTCTTTAGTAATTGGATTCAATTCAAATTCATTTATGATCTAAAAGATGCCATTAGTACGGCTACGTACAGCTATTATTTGGATTTGGATTATCAGGAATTTAAAGACCGAGATTCAGCTGAAATGATTCGTGAATTAATGGTGAATCCCAACCAATTTGCTTCTTTAATAGTTAGGTCACTTTTCATTATTACAGCAGAGCTTGTTGTTCTCATTTTCGTTGTTACAGGAATAGCTTTATTCAATTGGAAAGTATTCATACTAATTGGAGTAACTATTTTTCCAGTTGCAGTAATTTTTAATATGCTGGTCAAAAAAAGAATGAGAAATTATGGGAACACATTAAATGATTATACTGTCTTTTTATACGAAAATGCCTATAGAGGAGTACTGGGATTTGTTGATGTTAGGTTAAGGAACAAAGAAAGGGTACTGCTTGATGATTTCTTAAAAACACAAAAGGTTACTAACAAAGTAAACGTTCGCATTGGTTTATTGGGAGTTGTTCCGGCGAAGATCTTTGAATTAGTTACTGTAGCCGGATTGATAATAATCTATTGGTACGGAGCTTTTGTTGCTAATAATCCGGAATTAATTTTGCCATTAATTGCAGTTTATGCGGCTGCCGGTTATAGGGTCATTCCTTCATTGAGTAAGATAGTTCCCACTATATTGGTGCTGCAACAATATTCCTTTTTGTTTAAAATATATGAAAAGCCCTTGCAAAGAAATGCGTCTCTGGAAAATGCAGAAGGCCATTCAATAAATTTTAAAACTGAGATCTCTCTTTCTAACATCAATTTCAGATTTAGAAATGCTGATTCTGATTTCTTTACAGGGGTGAGTTTAAGGGTCAAAAAAAATGAAATTCTAGGTGTAATAGGAAGGTCTGGATCAGGTAAAACAACACTTGTGAATATTATAGCGGGTTTCGTTAAGCCAACATCAGGTGAACTTATAATTGATGACACAACTATTGACGACAAGAATATTAGGTTGTGGATGAAAAAGATTAGTTATGTGCAGCAAACACCATACTTAGAGAAAGGTTCTTTAGCAAAAAATGTGGCTTTTCTTGAGGAGAATTATGATGAGAAGAGACTCAAAGATGCAATAGATCAGGCGTCTTTAACTGATTTTTTAGGAAATATTGATCCAGCTAATTTTGAAATACAGGAGAATGGTAAAAATTTGAGTGGTGGACAAAAACAAAGAGTCATCATAGCAAGGGCCCTCTATCATAATGCAGATCTTATCATTTTAGATGAAGCTACATCTGCCTTGGATAATGAAACAGAGAAAGAAATTAATGAAACGGTCAATATTCTAAAGAATTCAGGAGTAACTGTTATAGTGATAGCGCATAGGCATACAACTTTGAAATTTTCGGATCGTATTATCGAGATGGATAATGGTCGAATAATTGGCGAAACAACCTATCAGAAAGTTATTGCTAATTCATAGATTACAATTGCTATCTTTATGGTATGGTTTCTTTAATAATCACTGCTTACAATTACGATAGGTTTGTAGAACGAGCCATTAGGTCAGGGTTGGAACAATCCTTGAGTAATGATAGCTATGAGATCATTGTTGTAAATGATTGCAGTACAGATAAGACCGCCGCAGTTCTAGAAAATTACAAGGACGAAATTCGGATCTTCAATTTAGAAGAAAATTTAGGATTGGCTGGTGCTAGAAACTTTGGCGTGAAGAAGGCTAGAGGACAATTTGTTGTATTCCTTGATGCTGACGACTACATTCACCATGATCTTCTTTACTGTCAAAAATTATTTCTGGAAATGAATAATAAGCTGGATGCTGTTTCATGCGATTATTATCTTGTCGATCAGCATGGAAATCATCTTGAACATATAAGTGCTGAAGAAAATCCAATTGCTTGCGGAATCATGTTTAGAAAGGACTTCTTGTTTGATGTGGGTTTGTATGATGAAAATTTCAGAGCAAGAGAAGAAGAAGATCTTAGAATAAGGTTTTCAAAGAAATATCAGATCTACAACATCATTCTTCCAATGTACCGTTATAGAAAACACGGGGAGAATTTGACTGAAAATAAATCTGAGATGGATAAATATCAGGATAAGTTGGATAAAAAGCATGGCTGAACCTAAATACAAGATCCAGGGAGAAAAGATCTACTTACGGTTTGTACAACCAGATGATGCCACTGAACAATATCTGTCATGGTTAGAAGATTCAACTGTGATGCAAGGTTTAGCTACTTTTGGTTACACTTTGGAAAAGCTCAAATGCTACATTGAAGAAAAATCAAACCAAAATAACACGGCATTTTTCGCTATTTGTTTAAATGATACGAATCAGCATGTAGGAAACGTGAAGTTGGATTTCTTTGATGATAAAGCTAATTTAATCGAGCTTGGAATTATGATTGGTGAAAAATCAGCCTGGGGAAGGGGTATTGGATTTGAAGCATGTTTACTTGCAATGAGATATGGATTTAAGGAAATGGGTGTAAGAAAAATATGGTTGGCAGTCTATGAAAATAACCCCGGTGCCATTAGACTTTATGAAAAATTGGGATATAAACATGAAGGCAGGTTAAGAAAGCATGTTTATATCAATGGTGAATATTACGATAAATTACTGATGGGGATTTTTAAAACGGAATTCGAATGAACCTGTTAATTACTCAAGCAAGAATGGGGTCTACCCGATTACCTGGCAAAGTCCTTAAAACCATTAAAGGACATGCCCTTTTGGAACTTCAAATGGAGCGAATCAAAGCTGCTAAAATGGTGGATAAGATTGTGATTGCAACAACAACAGATCCTAATGATGATCCTATTGAAGTGTTTTGTAAAGAACGTGGAATAGACTTCTATAGAGGGAGTGAACAGGATGTACTAGACCGATATTATCAAGTGGCTAAAAAATATAATCCTGATATTGTGATTCGAATTACATCTGATTGCCCGCTTCATCATCATGAGGTGATAGATTTTGTAATTGATGAGTATCAAAAGTCGGGCAAAGATTACTTCTCCAATAGTAACAATGAACCGGATTTTCTTGAAGATGGATTTGATGTAGAGGTGTTTAGTTTCGAAGCTTTAGAAACCGCATGGAAAGAGGCTAAAATGAAATCTGAAAGAGAACATGTCACTGTTTATATTAAGAATTGTGGCAAGTTTGAATGTGGATGGAAAAAGTTTAACCCAAATTATACCTTTAAATTATCAGTAGATTCACCTGCAGACTTTAAATTAGCCACAACAATCTTCGAGTCTTTTGATAGTATTACTGAATTTGGATTGAATGATGTAGTCTCTTTGTTGGAGAGAAAACCTGAATTGCTTAAAATTAATAAGGATAGTGAAATTAACAGTGGCTTTAAAAAGTCGCTTAGAAATGATAAAATTGTATGATTACAAACTTTAAAAAATCAGATGAATACAGAAGTGTTATTCATGACCTGATTCCGGGAGGTGCACATACGTACTCAAAAGGAGATGACCAGTTTCCTTTGCAATCTCCTGCATCCATTACACATGGAAATGGATGTAAATTGTATGATGAGGACGGTAATGAATTCATAGAATGTCTAGGTGGACTTGGGTCTATATCATTGGGGCATGCCTTTAAACCTGTTACAGATCGGGTTGCGCAAGAGTTAACAAAGGGAAATAACTTTTCAAGACCTTCTGTTATTGAAAGAGAAATGGCAGAAAAATTTCTTTCACTTGTTCCACAACATGATATGATCAAGTTTGCTAAGAATGGATCTACCGTTACAACTGCTGCGGTAAAACTGGCTAGAGCATATACTGGTAGAAAATTGGTTGCTCGTCCTTTTGACCATCCTTTCTATAGTTATGACGACTGGTTTATCGGGTCTACTGATGTAACATTTGGTATTCCACAGGATGTTTCAGACTTAACTGTTATGTTTAAAGCAGATGATCCGAATTCATTGAGAGAGTTATTCGCTAAGTATCCTGATCAGATTGCATGCATTATTTCGGAACCGGAAAAATTCAATTCGGTGACGGCTGAGTCTATCCAAAACATGATCGATATTGCACATGAAAATGGCGCCATATGGATTATGGATGAAATGATTACAGGCTTCAAAACAGATTATCCTGGTTCAATTGCAAAATTTAATGCTCAGCCGGATATGGCATGTTGGGGAAAAGGAATTGCTAACGGTTTCTCTTTTTGTTGCCTGACAGGGAAAAAAGAGATCATGGAACTGGGAGGGATCCGAGAAGAAGGTAAAGAAAAGCTTTTTCTAATAAGTACAACTCATGGAGGTGAAACTTGTAGTATTGCTGCAGGATTGGCGACCATGGAATTTTTTGAGAATAATCCTGTGGTAGAACACAATCAAGCAATGGGACAAAAATTTATAGATGGTTCTAAAGAGATCATCAAAAGTCATGGGCTTGATCATTCTATTAAGAATATGCAGTTCAATTGGTATGCCTCATTAGGATATTTTGACAATAA
>JACJYW010000008.1 GCA_020635955.1 Crocinitomicaceae bacterium | reverse complement strand
AATTCATCAAGACATTGGACAGTAAAATCATCCGAAAAATATCCCGGTCCCGAGTTATTCAAATCCAACCGGTAGCCCCCATAAAACAAACGATCATTCCAACATTCAAGAAAATTGGTTCTCAAATCGAATCCTCCTTCGTTTAAGATGATCAAATCCTGTTGAACGCCTATAGTATGTAACTTTTGGATCAAGTGCTTTTGTCCATACATGGCACCATCAGTGAAGATGGATATATAAATAGATTCTCCGTTATAAGCTATATCAGAGATCTGATGATTAGCACCAGGATCTAGTTGATAGATATGTGGGCCAGTGGTGATAAAGTTTGGATTGAAAACACCGCCCTTAGTGATACTCATGTAATTTAGCTCAATATTGGCAGTTCCCTGATATTTTCCTGTAGCAAAATAGGCATTATTAACCTCTACAATTTCACTGAGGTACATTCCATCTCCATGCCTTACTTCCAATACAGGTGCAATTTCCAGAAGATCAACCAATGAACCGGCGTAATAATCCCAGGCTATAATTCCCGTTGAGCCAAATGTGCTATCAGGATCACCATTCAAATTTAATCGGCCTAAAATTGGATATTCCACGAGAGTACCCTGATCATCAGTAGTAGATCCACAAAAAACCAATTTACTATCACTATCAATTATTATGCTTCCAGCCGTGTTATATGTTCCTAGAAAATCTTTGGTGAAATAACCGTGATCCGCAAAATTGGTATCGATCTCTCCATCCAAATTGATCTTGCTAATAAAAAGCCCGAAAGTGTCCAACGAAGAATTATTTATTCCCTGACCTATGAAATATATGCCTGAAGGATGCAGAACTGCTTGTTTAACGGAACAGCTAGTAAAACCTGGGAAATCTCCCCTGTAAATTCCGTTGCTTCCAAATGTTGGATCCAGATCTCCGAACTCATCTATCCGAGCAAAAAAGAAATCATACGGATAAACACCTCCGAGATTATCAGAGGTGTTACCGTATAAATAATTATTTCCTTGATCATCTTTTATGATTCCAACAAGATCATCTAGATCATCAATATCTAACTGTATTTTACCTCCCTGACCAAAATCGGTTTTTAGACTCCCATTTTGTGCAAATGAAGTCAAACAAAAAATCCAACTTATGACAGTGAAATAACGCACTATTCTATAATGAACTGAGTGAATGAAGACTTTTCATTCTTCTCAATTTCTAAAATGTATGTTCCTGTTTCAAAAGATTCAATATTCAAAGGACCGTTAACAACTCCCATAGCAATTTGCCTTCCTAATAGATCATAGATCTTGTAGTTTGCTCCAATCCCTCCTTCAATATTTAAAATCGTTGAAGCAGGATTTGGATAGATCACCAATTCAGTTTCTGTTTCTTCAATTGAAGAGGTGGCACCACAAGTCACTCCTGAAGATGGAATTGAAATATTACCAGCTAAAGCGCCAATATCTGAAGCATTCACTTGCCCGTAATACTCAAAACCAATGATATAAGGGAAAACAGGGTCTCCACTATTATCAGTGGCTAAGAAATAGGCATAAGTTCCTGACGGATATTCAGGGGTTACGCAATATCTTCCATTATATTCATCTAATGTTCCCAAACCAGCAACATACTCATAATCTTCCCAGTAAGTACCCAAAGGAAAAGTAGTGTTAATGGCAGGACCTGCAGGTGTTGAAGTTGCTCCACCTGGTAAAATTGTTCTGTCCGTAATACTTCTCAACTGATAACTTGATTGCATTCGTATAACCGCACTTCCGTTGTCTAAAGAATCGGAATAACCAAAAGGTCCATAAATTGGGAATCCATCAAAAGCAAAACCAATGATCGGTGAATGTGCAGTGCTTGGATCAGAATAAAATGAAACCGGTGTAGCATGATAATGATAATTTCCCTGTTCATCTGGATGACCTGCACCATTTGCATCCATAGTTGCTCCTTCTGAAGCCCATGCATCTCCGTGCCAAAGATCATCTCCATTAGGATCATTTTGACCTGAAACCGAATTATACGATCTGGCATCTCCAAACCCATAGATCTTTACACCATTGATAGCAACTGCTTGTGCACCAACAGTAGGTTGAGAAGTTTTTGTTCCTGTTTGTTCAGCCGGATTTCTAGGAATTCTATATGTTGCCGAGTGTGCTGAAGGTTGATTCGGATTCATCACCCAGGGTCCCATTGTATAACTTGCCAATCCATTCGTTCTGATATAGACGTAGTTGTTATCATAACATACCTCTAATACATCTGCTGAATCAGTCATGTTTACGTGATTTGTAGTTGGTGGCATTGCCGGATAGTAGTCATATTGGGCAAGCGTTCCTGTTGTATTCAACATCCATGAATCTAATTGAGGGTCCTGAGCCATAACAACACCGGAAATGAAAAGGGATAAGAGGGTAAAATTTAATTTCATTCGTTAGATTTTAAGTAGTGGTAATCACTAATTTAGTTTATAATAGAGGTAAGACCAAAAAAAATCTAAAAGGTTTAAGGAGAGGTTAATTTTTTCTTTTTTAAAGGAATAGCGTACTTTCGCATTGAATGAAATTTTCCCGTTCCATCATACTATTTCTATTTATTCTTTCGCTTCCAGTTAAAGGGTATTGCCAGTTTCTTGAACCAAGTGATACCTTGAATAAAAAGCGACTAATTGGAGTTAGTATTACCAGTGGATTGGCCTGGGGTGGGTCCATTGCCGGATTATATTATGTTTGGTACAAAGACTTTCCTAAATCAGGGTTTCATACATTCAATGATTTTCATGAATGGCAGCAAATGGACAAATTAGGTCATATGTATTCTTCATGGTCTTTTGGAAGATCTGTTGGGGACTTGTATGAGTGGTCAGGACTGGATCATAAAAAATCGTCCTTAATTGGTGCAGGATTCAGTTTAGGATATCTAACCACATTTGAACTTTTGGATGCTTATAATGAGGCATGGGGGTTTTCATGGTCAGATGTTGGATTCAATACGTTGGGAGCAGCAACTTACTGGGGACAGGAATATTTTTTCAATAAACAGTATGTCCATTTCAAGTTTTCAGCACATCATACTTCTTTGGCTCAATATCGACCTGAAATTCTGGGAAATGATTTTGCAAGCCGAATGTTAAAGGATTACAATGGGCAAACTTATTGGATGAGTTTTAATCCGATTTACTGGTTCAAAGAAGATTCTAAGTTTCCAGAATGGATAGATCTTTCATTAGGTTATAGTATAGAAGATCAACTCATTGGTGACGGTGGCAACTATGTTATAACCAACGGCAATTCTCAATTATCTTTTACCCCTTATCGACAATACTATCTTTCGCTGGATGTAAACTTCGAAGCCATTCCCACAAATAAAAGGTGGTTAAAGATCATTTTCAGAGGATTGAATTTCTTCAAGGTCCCTTTTCCTGCACTTGAAATTGCGAATGGAAAACTTGGGTTCAAGCCGCTTTATTTTTAATTTGGTATCATGAAAAATGCCTTTCAAATTATTAGCATTCTCGTTATTGCTTCAGCAATTCTAACCTCTTGTAAAAAAGGATGCAGGGATGCCGCAGCAACAAATTATGATGAAAAAGCAAAGATCAATGATGGATGCGTTTACTATTCAAAATTCCAGATCAATAGCGTCAAACTAGTAACTTATCCTAATGTTAATTCTTCGGCAGTGCCCTGGGATTCAGGTGATAATGCGGATTGCTATATGAGGATAATGGACTCAGGAGATCAGATCCTCTTTCAGTCAGATAAATATGATAACGTTTCTACCGAAGTGAGTTGGACTTTAAATCCGGTTATTACTATTTCAGATCTATCGAATTATATGTGGATCATGATACGCGATTATGATACTGATTATATTGATTCGGGATCAGAATTGATCGTTAAGGCCTTTTTTCCCGTATCTGATTATATTTCTTTTCCTGGCACTGTAAGTGAAGATGGAACAGGCAAATATCCAGATATTATTGAGCTAAACGAAGGTGGGGCAACGATCCAAATTTCGGTTACCTGGCAATTATGATCAATTGACCACCTTTTTAATGTTTACACCCACAGCTGTTTGTTCAAGCGAATAAGTTCCAAAAGATCTATTTGGTTCTTCGCTTTCCTTTTGGCAAAAACCATTTCGGCGAATTGATGCAACGAAGACTTTAATTTTATTCAACCCTACAAATTCGTAGGTCCCAGAAACAGAGGTAAAACAATCATTTCCACAAGGCGCCGAATAGGATGTGGTGAAGCTATCCTCAGTAAATGAAATAAAATATCCCCAGTTAAACTCATCAACCCCTCTTTCAAAATCTGTTAACTCATAAGATTCACGTGACTCATCTTCAAAGCAACTTCCGTTAACCTTGAATTCTTTATTTGCCAGATTGATCTTATCGGTTTTACCTTCCTCTCTATTTTGAGCATTAAGGATAAAACTGAAGAATACGAGAAGGATAGAAGTGGTTGTTTTCATGCTTTTACTTTTAATACAACCGCAGAATGAATTGGTTCAGTCAGTCAACTCAAAAAATCCTTGTGTGAACAGATGATCGACTTCGTCAAGGGTATCATACACTTCCTGAAGATCCATTGATGTCACCAATTTAGTTCGGAATGGTTTAAAGTTCGGAATGCCTTTGAAGTAGTTAGAATAATGTCGTTTCATTTCATTGATACCCAGTATCTCTCCCTTCCATTTCACTGACATCTCAAGATGCTCTTTTGTAACAGCTACTCGTTCTTTGATCGTTGGTTCAGGTAAATACGTTTGATCTTTCAGATATTGCTTGATCTCATTAAATACCCAGGGATAACCTATAGCTGCTCTACCGATCATGATACCGTCAACACCGTATCTATTCTTATATTCTAATGCCTTTTCAGGAGAAGAAACATCTCCGTTCCCGAACACCGGGATTCTCATTCTTGGATTGTTCTTAACATCCGCGATCAACGTCCAATCAGCATCACCTTTATACATTTGTTTCCTGGTTCTGCCATGAATAGATATGGCTTCTATACCAACATCCTGCAACCTTTCAGCTACCTCTACTACATATTTGGTATTATCATCCCATCCTAATCTGGTCTTCACTGTTACAGGTAATTTGGTCGTATTGACGATCTCCTTTGTCATTTCAACCATTTTGGGAATATCTTGAAGAATTCCTGCACCGGCTCCTTTACAAGCTACTTTTTTAACAGGACAACCGTAATTTATATCAATAACATCAGGATTCGTTTTTTCAACGATCTCTGTTGTAAGGCGCATGCTTTCAATGTCCGATCCAAAGATCTGTATTCCGATTGGACGCTCATATTCGTATATGTCCAATTTTTGAACTGATTTGGCCGCATCTCTTATTAATCCTTCAGATGATATAAATTCTGTGTACATCATGTCTGCACCATGTCTTTTGCATAATGCTCTAAATGGTGGATCACTCACATCTTCCATTGGTGCAAGCAACAAAGGAAAATCACCCAAATCTATATCTCGGATCTTAACTGACATTTTGCAAATGTACGGCAAAAAAAATCCTCTCTCGAAATTTCGGGAGAGGATCTATTATTAGAATATTTTATTACTGAATAGACGGATTACCAAGTCCCTTATTTCCAAATTGCAGTCTCCATCTTAAAAATACCTCGAAACCTCCAACTCCATTAGATGCAGGACTCAAACTTGAAATATTAGCATCATATGCAGCTCCAATGGTCATCCCTGAAATATCAAACATAATGTTCGCAATGGCTGCATCTCCAACTCTGTAATATACACCAAAGTTAATGGCCATTTCATTGAAATATCCAGTTACTCTTGAAGCACCTCTCAAGACATATCTAAAGTTAGATCCAAGTGTCAACTCTTTATTTGGACCTTGAATAAATCCATAGAATGCCGGAATAACAGACAAATTAGAATTTTCCTGACGATAAGTGAATTGTCCATGTAGAACTAATTTTCTGAACAGCCTGTCATCATCAGTATAGAAGTTTATTCTAGGTTTTGTAAGGTGATGACCCGCTAAACCTAAGCTTATCTTCCAATTCTTCTTAAATGTTCCATACCAGTGAAACCCTGCTGCAACATCAAACTTGCTTAAATTTATATTTTGGCTATAAACTGTTTCGTAGCTAGGTATAGCCTGATCAAAAGCCACCCCATTCCATTGATTATCCCAGGTTAAACTACTACTTGCAATTGTTCTTGAATACCATGAAGGCTGTAATCCAAGTGCAATACGGTGCGTTTTTCCAACCGATAAAGCATAATTGATAGGAACTGTAATTTCATTAGTTTTAAACTGTGCATCTCCGGCAACGTCATTATAAAAGTTAACCCCAACGCCTAAGAAATTATTTCCATTATCAAATAATCTTCCGTCTGCACTAGCAGAAATGGTATTATATGGATTATCTGATATAGTTAGCCATTGCATACGGTAATTGGTAAATAATTGCATCTTACCAGGGGCAAATCCGGCTGTGGCTGGGTTTAAATAAACCGGTGATTCGGCAAACATTGAAAAATGCTTATCCTGTTGCGCAATTGAATTACCAGCAATCGCCAATAATCCAACAAAAGCAAATGTCTTTTTAAAAGATCTGAACATAAAATTAGGCTTCATGTAAATTATCGGATTAATGTGGTATTGCCTTTTAGCACTCCTGCAGTACCATTAACCAGGGTATATTCTACCATCCAGGCAAATACTCCGGCATTTTCTTCTTTCCCGTGGAAAGTTCCATCCCATCCTATATTTTGATTATCCGCTTCAAATACTTTTTGACCGTACTTGTTGTATACAGAGAATTTGAGTCGGGTTATTCCTGTACCTTTCACATATAACACGTCATTCTCACCATCCCCATTTGGAGAAAATGCTGAAGGAACGCCAATAGCTTCAACAAAGTTTACCAATACTTTCACGGTATCGTTTCCTGTACATCCATTGACATCTGTAATCGTTATAAGATAATCGGTGTCTTCCCAAGGGCTTGCGAATGTTGTTGAACAGGTATCACAATTTATAAATTCGTTCGGCGTCCATAAATAGGTAGCATTAGGATCGCTGCCTAATGCAATTAGATCGGCCTGACCTCCTAAAGTAATAACGGTATCTAACTGGGCATTCACCGAAGGTGCATTATAGACATTAACTGTTTGTGTAGCAGTTGAACTTGCCCCACCAGCATCAGTAATTGTCAAAGTAACAGTAAATGTTCCAATGGTCATAAAACAAATATTAGGTTCAGAAACCGTTGATGTATTAGGAGTCCCTCCTCCACCAAAATCCCAGCTATACGTAGAAATAGTACCAGTAGAATTATTTGAGACCTGAACACAGGTACCTAAACAAATGTCATAATTAGGTAAAGAGAAATCAGCTGACAATGTATCACAACTTTCAACTACTATGGTAACAGTAGCCCCTCTTTGACAACCATTGGCATCCGTACCCATAACATTATAAGTAGTAGTAGCGGCCGGAACAAAAGCTACAGCATCTGTTACTCCATTATCCCAGGTATATGTTGCAGCTCCAGCTCCCGTTAAAGTCACCTGATCTCCAACACAAACGGTATCACTTGGGGATGCCGTTGCTGTTACGCTTGGAAGATCATTAACCGTTATTTGAACTGTTGTTTGATCGGTATTTGTTCCATCTGTAATTTGCAATGTAACATCAAATGTACCTGCTGTAGTGTAACAAACAGAACCTGGATTTTGAGTATTAGCTGTACCCGGCGTACCGTTATTAAATGTCCATGACCAACCTGTGATTGGACCAGTACTATTGTCTGCAAATGTCACGCAATCCCCAATGCAAATTGAAGTAGCAGAAGGCGTAAATGCAGTAGTTAGTACACTACAATCAACAACGGTTACTGTAATTGTTGCAACATCAGAACATCCAACACCTCCAACCGTGTATGTGAAGGTGTACACATTACCATTTGTTAACCCATTTCCATCTAACACACCAGTACCGGCAGTAAATTGACCACTCGGTGATCCAGATGTTTCAACCCAGGTTCCACCCGCATCTGCTCCCGAAAGTAGAGTGTTCAAGTCTAAAGTATTGTCATTACAAACGTTACCTGAATTATCTGCCCCGGCATTACCAGCAGCAGTAACAGTTATATAGTTCGTCTTCGTTTCAGTATCATTACCATTATCATCTGTAACTGTCAATTCAACTGTGTATGTTCCAGCAGTATTATAGCAAATACCAGTTGGATTTTGTGCAGAAGAAGAGGTTGTAGCGGCACCTGTAAAGGTCCATGCCCAGGTTGGGTTGGTTCCCAACGTAGAAGCATCTGTAAAATCAATACAATCACCTACACAGATGGTAGTATTTGTAGTAGAGAAATCAGCAACAGGTGCTGAAGTTGCTGGTGTAGTGATCTCAACATTATCTACCGCAAATGAAGGGTCAACACCAACTCCATCATCATTATTGTGCCAATTGAAACCAATCTTAACATTAGGATTATTGTTAGCACTGGCTGGAAGGGCTATGGAATAATTCCCCCATTGAGCTTGTGGATTACAAGGTCCAACTCCAGTTAATGGTAAAGAGGTAACACCTCCCAGTAAATTAGTCCAGCTTACTCCATCAAAATACATTAGTTCACAATAATCAATATTTGCTTGTCCTCCATGTAAATAGTCAAATTGTAATGTAAGTGCACCAGTTTGACCCGTCAAATCAATTGTTGGAGACTCAGCACGTAAATTGGCTTCAACACAAATAACCAATCCGCAAAAACCTCCAACCTCATAAGCAGCACCAACATCTCCTAACCAACCTTGAGAAGAACTCACGTGCAGCGTTCTATTGGTTGCATTAGTGGCTAAATAACCACAACCATCTGAACACTGACCTGAAACTTTCCCTTCTTCCATGGTACTAACGTACCATTCAGAACCTTCGGCGGCATTCGCACCAGTTGCTGTAACTGTCCAGGTTCCATTACCTGAAACATATCCACCAGCAGGAGTATCGGCACTAGTACAACCCGGAGGAGCATCTGCTCCAAAATCTTCACTCCAAACCACAACCTGGCTATAAGAATTAGAAATAATAAACGCTATTAAAGCGCAGAGTAGTAGACGAATATTCATGAACCTATTTTTTATGAGGCGCTTAAATTTACTTAAATTTTAAACACCTCAAGTATATCCTCATCTTTAAGGACGTATTTTTTAGTAAATGGTTGAGTTTTCTTATTAATTGGTTAACCAACTTTTACTCATTTTCCTTTCAATGGTTACGTAAAATGTACACCAGGGATGCTCATTTCATTAAATCAAAATTAACTTCTTAAGAGCAATTCAGAATTAATTTGGTGAAAAAGATTTAATGAACTACTTTTGCCGCTCTAAAAAATGAATTAAACGACTTATGGAAAATAACATGATTTTGATTCCTATAGCAATTTCAATACTTGGACTAGCATTTATGTTTGTCAAAATGTCATGGGTAAAGAAGCAAAATCCGGGAAATGAAAAGATGCAAGAGATCTCTAAGAACATTAAAGAAGGTGCTTTAGCCTTTTTAAGTGCAGAATATAAGAGATTAGCAGTTTTCGTTTTATTGGCTTCTGCAGCTCTTTTTGGAATCTCTATGTATGTTGATACTACTCACTGGATGATCGTACCAGCATTCGTGTTGGGAGCAGTTTTCTCTGCTTTAGCTGGAAACATTGGTATGAGAATAGCTACTGAAGCGAATTCCAGAACTACAGAAGCTGCCAGAACTTCATTGCCTCAGGCATTGAAAGTTTCTTTTGGTGGTGGAACTGTAATGGGACTTGGAGTTGCTGGTTTAGCCGTATTAGGACTTAGTTTGTTCTTCATGGTCTTTGTGAAGATGTTTGTATCAGAAGGAGGAAATTTCTATGGTGAAATGACCATGGTCCTTGAAGCTCTTGCTGGATTCTCATTAGGAGCTGAATCAATTGCACTATTTGCTCGTGTTGGTGGTGGTATTTATACAAAAGCTGCTGACGTTGGAGCTGACCTAGTAGGTAAAGTTGAAGCTGGAATTCCGGAAGATGATCCAAGAAACCCTGCTACCATTGCCGATAACGTAGGTGATAACGTAGGTGACGTTGCTGGGATGGGTGCTGACTTGTTCGGATCTTATGTAGCAACGGTATTAGCATCAATGGTTCTTGGTAACTATATCGTAAGAGATATGGCTTTGGCAGGACAGGTGAATGATGATTTTGGTGGAATGGGTCCAATCCTACTTCCTATTATAATTGCGGGAGTTGGAATTATCGCTTCTATTATCGGAACATTGTTGGTTAAGATCAACAGTAATGATGCTAAAGAAGCTCAGGTTCAAAGAGCCTTGAATATGGGTAATATTTCTGCTATTCTAATTACAGCAGTTTCAGGTTATTTCTTGATTGACTGGATGTTGCCAGAAACAATTAAAGGAATGGCATTCTTTGGTGAAGGAACTAAAGATATTTCAAGCTTGAATGTATTCTTCGCAACTTTAGTAGGTTTAGGTGTAGGATATTTAATTTCATTCTTCACTGAATACTATACAGCACTTGGTAAAAAACCAGTTTTAGATATCGTTAAAAATTCATCTACCGGTGCAGCAACAAACATTATTGCTGGTTTAGCAACTGGAATGATCTCTACTTTTTCTTCAGTATTATTATTTGCTGCGGCGATTTGGGGTTCATATGCATTAGCAGGATTTTATGGTGTTGCTATCGCAGCTTCTGCAATGATGGCTACTACTGCAATGCAGTTGGCTATTGATGCTTTTGGTCCAATTGCGGATAATGCTGGTGGTGTTGCTGAAATGTCTGAATTGCCTGATGAAGTTAGAGGTAGAACTGATATTCTTGACTCAGTTGGTAATACAACTGCAGCTGTAGGAAAAGGATTTGCTATTGCATCTGCTGCTCTTACTGCTCTTGCTTTATTTGCTGCTTACGTAACTTTTACTGGTATTGATGGAATTAACATTTTCAAAGCTGACGTATTAGCTGCATTGTTTATTGGTGGTATGGTACCTGTAGTATTCTCTGCATTAGCAATGAAATCAGTAGGTAAAGCTGCTATGGCCATGGTAATGGAAGTTAGACGTCAGTTTAAAGAGATTCCTGGTATCATGGAAGGTAAAGCTAGACCGGAGTATGGTAAATGTGTAAAGATCTCTACTGATGCTGCATTGAAAGAAATGATGTTACCTGGTGCTATCACAATCATTGCACCAATCATAATTGGTTTTGCAATGGGAGCTGAAGCTTTAGGTTCATATATGGCCGGAGTTGCGGTTTCTGGTGTACTTTGGGCTATATTCCAAAATAATGCAGGTGGTGCATGGGATAATGCTAAGAAATCTTTTGAAGCAGGTGTTGAGATCAATGGTGAGATGACTTATAAAGGATCAGATGCTCATAAAGCGGCAGTAACAGGTGATACTGTTGGGGATCCATTTAAAGATACATCAGGTCCTTCAATGAATATCCTAATCAAATTAACATGTCTTGTTGGATTGGTAATTGCTCCGATCTTAGGTGAGATCAGTGGTAATGGTCACGGAAGTGAAGGAGAAAATGAAGAATCTGGAGCTATTATTGAAACTACTGAAAATACTACAGTTGCTGAAGCTGATCAAACGATCAACTTTACAGATGTTCAATAATTAGTAAAATCACTAATAAAAAAAGGCCTCTAGAATCTAGAGGCCTTTTTTATTGCATTATATTGTTCTAATTAGCTGACCAACTCGTTCCTTCTGCACCATCCTTCACCACAATTCCAGCTTCTGTCAATTTATCTCTGATAAGATCAGAAGTCCCCCAATCTTTATCCGCCCTGGCTTTCATTCTTAATTCAAGAATAATGTCCATTGCAGCATCCAATTGGTTGCTTCCTGCTTCTTCAACCATATCCAAACCAAGAACATCAAAAACAAAGGCTTTCATTTCTTTGCTTAACTTTTCCAGATCATCTTTTGAAATGGTTGAACTGCCTGCTTTAACTTTATTCAAATAAGTTGCCGCTTCAAATAAATTGGCTAATAGAATAGGCGTATTAAAGTCATCATCCATTGCAGTGTAAAAGCTATTTATAATAGCTTGAACATCCTCAGAGCTATTACTTGACGTTTTCATGGAATCTAAATCCTTTAAAACTGACATTAGCTTAATGAAACCTTTCTCGGCAGCAGATAATGCTTGTGATGAAAAATCTAATATGCTGCGGTAATGAGCCTGCATCATGAAAAACCTAACCACCATTGGATGATATGCTTTATCCATGATCGTGTTGTCACCAGTAAAAAGCTCCATTGGTAAAATAGTATTCCCAGTTGATTTACTCATTTTTTGACCATTTAGGGTCAACATATTGGCATGCAGCCAATAATTTACTGGTTGTTTACCATTATTTGCTTTCCCCTGCGCTACCTCGCATTCGTGATGCGGAAATTTAAGATCCATTCCGCCCCCATGTATATCAAAAGTTTCGCCTAAATATTTGGTCGACATGGCCGTACATTCAAGATGCCACCCCGGAAAACCACTACTCCATGGTGAAGGCCAACGCATGATATGATCTGGTGACGCTTTTTTCCATAGTGCAAAGTCTAAAGGACTTCTCTTTTCATCCTGGCCATCAAGGTCACGAGTTCCTGAGATCAAATCCTCTATTTTTCTACCCGACAGCTCACCATAATTCTCTTGTTGATTGTATTTCTCAACATCAAAATATACTGATCCATTGCTCTCATAGGCCAATCCCTTATCAAGGATATTTTTGGTGATCTCAATTTGTTCAATAATATGACCTGTAGCTGTTGGTTCAATGGTTGGAGGATGATTATTGAACATTTTCATGATATCATGAAATCCAACTGTGTATTTTTGGACGATCTCCATTGGTTCCAACTGATCCAATTTGCTTTTACCAGCCAAACTTGCTTCAAGATGTCCCGCATCAGTAATATTTCGCACGTAACGCACTTTATACCCACTATGTAGTAAGTAACGGTAGATCATGTCAAACGAAATGAACGTTCGGCAATTTCCTAAATGCACATCACTATAAACTGTTGGTCCACAAACATACATTCCAACATGACCATCCGCAATAGGTTTGAACAATTCCTTTTGTCCTGATAAAGTGTTGTACAATTGTAATTTGTTTTCCATACTTGAATTTATAACAAAATAAAACCCGCCTTAGCAGTGCTAGGCGGGTTAAATTTATATCAAATCTTTTATTTACAGCTGACCATCTGAGTGGTATTTACCATTCTTCCAGATCTCGATCTTTAACAAGATACCATCTGAGTCATATTTGTACAGTTTACCATCCCAAAGTTTACCAGCTTTGAAGTCTCCGTCCATCCACAACTCATCATCATCATTATACAACTTGTTGTACCCGTCACGGTTGAATTTCTTACCATCTTTTGTTTTTCCAACTGCACCACTTGGTCCACCTGATCCACCAGCAGTATTGGTAGTAGTTTCACCTTTAGGAGGATTCACCATTTCTTTTTGTTCTTTAGAAGCTACAGTTCCATCTGAATTGTAGTTGATGATCTCTTTAACATCACCATTTGGATAATATCTTACTCCTTGTCCAACTGTAACACCATCTTTTTTGTTGAATACAAATTCAGGTGTACCATCTTCATAGTAATAAGCTACTTTACCATCTTCTTTACCATTCTCGTTGAATGTTTTCTCTTGAGCGATATTCCCATTCTCATGGTATCTTTTGTAAACTTCTTTTTGTTTACCTCCAGAGAAAGTACCTTCTTCCATGATACCACCATTCTCATAGTATTTTTTGTAAGCGCCGTTTGGTCTGTTGTTTACATAAATACCAATCAAACGAGGAGTCTTACCATCTTCGTGGTATTTGATCCATTCTCCGTTCTTTCTATCGTCTTTGTAGGGACCTTCTTCGATCTTTCCATTTTCTGGATAACCTTTCTCTGGAGCCATATGACCCCAAATAGTCCACATTCCTTGTTTAAGTCCGTTTTCGTCTGTCTTGTTAGGGTACCCCTCCGGATCCACTCCATCTTGTTCAATGGCAAAGTCCATTACGCAGAAGGGCTTCACCTCATCACTTAAACCAGCAAAAGGGATTGCAAAAGCTAGTATGGTATAAAATCTTTTCATATAAATGCGGGTTGTTTCTTTTCAAATAGCAATTTACGAATAAAAAATACAGTTCAAATAGATATTCGACAAATCACTAAAAATTAAAGATAAAAAAATCTTTGATAAAGACGTATCTAATTGTAGGGATTTATTTTAAACGATTTTGTCATACCATTACATTGTCCAGCATAATGTCTACCATTTGATCAAGATCGAATTTTGGATGCCACCCCCAATCTTCTCTAGCCCTTGAATCATCAATACTTCCAGGCCATGAATCGGCAATTTGCTGTCTGAAATCAGGCGCATATTCTATAGAGAATTCCGGTTTCCGCTTTTTTATGCTTGCATATATTTCTGCGGGTGTAAATGAAATGCCGGAAATGTTATATGAAGATCTTATCTTAACATTCGACGAATCCGACTCCATTAGATCAATTGTGGCTCTAATAGCATCTTCCATATACATCATAGGCAGTGGCGTATCTTGCTTTAAAAAGCAACTATAGTTCTCCCCTTTTTTTGCAGAATAGAAGATATCTACGGCATAATCTGTGGTTCCACCTCCAGGTAATGATGTATAGGAGATCAATCCGGGATAACGGATACTACGAACATCAACACCAAATTTATTCGCGTAATATTCACACCATCTTTCACCTGCCAATTTACTTATGCCGTAAACTGTTGAAGGTTCCATTATGGTAAATTGTGGAGTATTTATTTTCGGTGTTGAAGGACCAAATACGGCTATAGAGCTTGGCCAGAAAACTTTTTCAATTACGCCATCTTTAGCCAGGTTCAATACATTGAATAATCCTTCCATATTCAATCTCCAGGCAAAATCAGGATTCTTTTCCGCGGTTGCTGATAATAAAGCCGCCAATAGATAGATCTCTTTTATCTGATGTTTAGAAACCACATATTTCAAAGCCTCATTATCCATGATATCCAGCACCTCAAATGGCCCATTGTTCAAATTGGTTTCTTTAATATCAGAGGCAACAACTGACTCATTGCCAAATAGTTTCCTTAATTCGATCACTAATTCAGTTCCTATCTGTCCAGATGAACCTACTACCAAGATCTTCTTCATTAAATTGTTTTTTGAGTTTGATGAATACCCCGTACTTCTATTCCAGGGCAAACAAAAATAATTTTTATTTAATAAGGTTGTCTGACTTTTGTCATATAATAAAGAGCAAGATTCGTTATATTTGTGTAACATCCAAAAGACCAAATAAATGTCTGGAACATTTGAACATCTTTTGATCCTACTTAAATTCCTCATTAAGAGGAATCCTGAATGAAGTACTCCCAGAGTCTTTATCCTATTAATTCATTATATACAAAAAATTTATGCCTAGATATCATAAACTGGGAAAAATCCCGCATAAAAGACATACAGTATTTAAAAAACCGGAAGGTGGGCTTTATCAGGAAGAATTGTTTGGAACCCTTGGATTTTCAGGGATGTCATCATTGATCTATCATCTGAATCCACCTACAGTGGTAACTAATCCAGTAAAATCATGGTCCGTTGCACCTGAGATAGCTATAGAAAAAAACATGAAAGCCTTAAGTTTTAAAGGATTCTCTTTAAAACCGGAAGAAGACTTTCTTGAGAGCAGAAAAACCTTAATGGTGAATAGTTCACTCCATATCGGATTAGCAGCACCTAAAACTTTCTCAAAAGACTATTTCTATAAAAATGCTGATGCAGATGAAATGCTTTTCATCCACAAAGGGTCAGGAAAATTAAAGACCATGTATGGAAACATTGAATTCCAATATGGTGATTACCTAATCATCCCAAGAGGAACAGTCTATCAGTTGGATTTTGATGGAACTGATAATCGCTTATTATATATAGAATCATTTGATCCTATTTATACGCCAAGCAGATATCGTAACAATTATGGACAATTCCTAGAACATTCTCCTTTCTGCGAAAGAGATATCAGATTGCCTGAAAATCTTGAAACTCATGACGAAAAAGGTGCTTTCAAGATCCTGATCAAGAAACAGGGAATGATGTGGGAATACGTATATGGAAACCATCCATTTGATGTTGTCGGTTGGGATGGATTCAATTATCCGTATGCTTTCTCAATTCATGACTTTGAACCAATCACGGGTAGAATTCATATGCCGCCTCCAATCCACCAAACATTTGAATCGGCTGGATTCGTGGTATGTTCATTCGTTCCAAGATTATATGATTATCACCCGGAAGCTGTTCCTGCTCCTTATCACCATAGTAACGTTGACTCTGATGAGATCTTATATTATGTAGATGGTGATTTTATGAGCAGAAATGACATTGAGATCGGACAGATCACATTACACCCTGGAGGAATTCCACACGGACCTCATCCGGGAGCAATTGAAAGAAGTATTGGTAAAAAAGCTACAGAAGAATTAGCAGTTATGATCGATCCTTTTGCTCCAATGAGCATTACGAAAGAAGCTATCAATTTGCAGGTGGATGACTACTACGCTTCCTGGAATCATTAAAAGTAAAACTGTCTAAGGACAAAAAATATTAAACATGACCGAATAGCCGGTCCAAAAAATTAGAATTATGAGTAATAAAGGTTTAAAATCTGTTGATTACGGTTTAGAAAAAATATTTGCTGGAGCACAGGATTTCTTACCATTATTGGGTACTGATTATGTTGAGCTTTATGTGGGAAACGCAAAACAAGCTGCTCACTTTTATAAAACAGCTTTTGGTTTTCAATCACATGCATATAAAGGATTAGAAACGGGTAGCAGAGATGCTGTTTCTTATGTTGTTAAACAAGATAAAATCCGTTTAGTATTAACTACTCCTCTGAACTCAAAAAGCCCAATCAATGCTCACCTTGCTAAACATGGTGATGGTGTTAAAGTAATTGCATTGTGGGTGGAAGATGCTGCACAGGCATGGAAAGAAACGACATCAAGAGGAGCAAAATCATTCATGGAGCCAACCACTGAAAAAGATGCGCATGGAGAAGTAGTTAGATCTGGAATCTACACTTATGGAGAAACGGTTCACATTTTCGTAGAAAGAAAGAAGTATGACGGAACTTTTTTACCGGGATTCGTTAAATGGGAATCAGAGTACAATCCAGAGCCGCTTGGTTTAAAATATATTGACCACATGGTTGGTAATGTTGGTTGGGGAGAAATGAACCAATGGGTTAAATGGTATGAAGATATAATGGGATTCGAAAACTTCCTTTCATTTGATGATAAACAGATCCATACAGAGTACTCAGCCTTGATGAGTAAGGTAATGAGTAATGGTAATGGCCGAATTAAGTTTCCTATAAACGAACCTGCTGAAGGAAAGAAAAAATCTCAGATCGAAGAATATATCGAATTCTATGAAGGCCCAGGTTGTCAGCATATCGCAGTTGCTACAGATGATATCATCAAAACGGTAAAAGGCATGAGAGAAAGAGGTGTTGAATTTTTATCTACCCCTCCGGATACTTATTATGAAGCTGCCCCAATCAGACTTTCAGAACATAATCATGAATTGAAAGAAGATGTTGAAACTTTGAAAAGCCTGGGTATTATGATTGATGCTGACGAAGAAGGTTATTTGTTACAGATCTTTACCAAACCAGTTGAGGATAGACCAACCATGTTCTTTGAAATTATCCAAAGAATGGGTGCGAGAGGATTTGGTGCAGGTAACTTTAAAGCATTGTTCGAATCAATTGAAAGAGAACAAGAGAAAAGAGGAACACTATAATAATGCACTAAAAAATAAAAGGGGACCCAAATTGGATCCCCTTTTTTAATTGGTTCAATTGCAATCTGATTACTCAGCTGACTTACCTACGATAGTAGCAGAGAAACCAATATTTGGATCATGTCTTTCCTCTTCAGGAACCTCAACATTTGCAACTTCCATTACAAAGTAAGTTAAGCCACTCATATCAATTGAGAATTCTCCTATCTCAATTTTTCCTTCAGTTAATGTCACCGGAGCTTCAACAGCAAAATCCAGGTCATTTACATTCACTGATCCATAGATCATACCGTTCTCATGTTTGTCGAAAGTGAAAGTAGCTGTAGTGTTGTCTTCAACCCAATTCACTGAATCAGCAGATACCGTGTCTGGTCTCATTACTGAGAAAAAGTGATCTGTCATAGTTAAATGACCAACTAGTTTATCACTGTCTGCAGTAATTGACTGCATGTCAACAACCATTGAAGCTGCCGTGATCACATCTCCTTCAACAGTATATGTTCCTTCTAATACACTAACTGTTCCAGTGTGACCTTTTTCTTCACCTTCCATGTTCCACCAGTTGATTACTGATCCCTCAGTATCAATAGTGTACTCAACTGATTTTACCTCTTCAGTGGTTTCTTCTGTAGTTTCTTCACCA
Organism: Crocinitomicaceae bacterium; assembly: GCA_020635955.1. Lineage (GTDB taxonomy): Bacteria > Bacteroidota > Bacteroidia > Flavobacteriales_D > Crocinitomicaceae > Paracrocinitomix. Next base: position 283,266 of record JACJYW010000008.1, on the reverse strand, counting down.
CCGCAAGAAGTAGTAGCAAACATCATAGCCATGATGCTCATTCCGTAAAAAAATTTCTTGTTCATTTCTGTTTTAATTTAAAATTCTAATTCTAAAGAAATGCTAAATTAATAAATATATGTTTAAACAAATATATTTAACATTACTTTTTATAGCTACTTTTAACCCGTGTCTAAAAACAAGCAGAATAGAAGAGGCGTTCAGACCGCATACATCTCTACAATAGTAGGGATTGTAATGGTCCTTTTTATTGTGGGTGTGGTATCCTGGTTCGGACTAGGATTAAATCATTTGAAGAATTCCAAAATAGAAAGTTATGAGATCGATCTATTCTTTAATGAATCTGTAAATGATCTTGAACTTGGATTAATTGAAACCGAGATTGCTAATAAGGAATACACCTCTGGTGCATATTACAGATCTGCTGATGAAGCATGGAAAGTATATCTTGAAGAGGTTGATCCAGAGGCTGATCTTACGGTTATTGACGGTGAAAATCCACTCAAGCAACATGTTATTATGACATTGAACAAAGAATATTTCAATTTGGACAGTGTTAAAATGATCGAGGAAGAATTACTTAATGAATATGATGGGCTATTAGAGGAGGTGAGTTACCGCGAAGACGTTTTTGAAGATTTTAGTACCAACCTTCAAAAATTGATCTATTTCATATTATTGATTGCATTGATGCTATTGTTTATTGCCATTGGAATGATCAATAATACCATTAGACTTGCCTTGTTCTCCAGTAGATTTTTAATTAAAACAATGCAATTGGTTGGAGCGACACCAGGATTTATCAGAAGACCATTTATTCTAAGTGCTGTTGGACAAGGTATTATCTCTGGTCTCATTGCCGGATCAATGGTTCTGGGATTGATCATCATACTAGAAAGAACAAATCCATTATTCCTTGAAATGACAGACATGACATTATTTCTTGTTGTAATGGCCGGTATAATGTTATTTGGAGTGTTGATCACAGTAGTTTCTACTTACCTGGCACTGCGTAAATATTTGAGGTTGAACCTTGATAACTTATATTAAAACAAATGCTTTATGAGCTCAAATAATTTTGTATTCAGTAAAAAGAACATCATGTTCATTATCATTGGTGTCGTTGTCACGCTTATTGGGTTTTTCCTGATGGTTGGTGGCGGTTCTAACGACCCTAAAGTGTTTAATGAAGGTGAAATGTTCAGCTTTACCCGTATTACTCTGGCTCCAATTCTAGTGATTGGTGGTTATGTTGTTGTGATCTACGGAATCATGAAAAAGAATAAAGGATAATCGAAATTCATGTCGATTCTTGAAGCAATTATTCTTGGCATTGTCCAGGGACTTACTGAATTTTTACCTGTAAGCAGCAGTGGTCATCTCGTTTTAGCTAATGAAATGCTAAATACAGAATTAGACCCTGATAAAAGCCTTTTAATGACTGTTGTATTGCATTTTGCTACCGCATTAAGCACAGTAGTTGTTTTCAGAAAAGACCTTGCAAAGATCTTCAAAGGATTGTTCCAGTTCAATTGGAATGATGATGCAAAATTCTCTGTTAAGATCATTTTATCCATGATTCCGGCAGCAGCTGTTGGAGTCTTCTTTGATGATCAGATCAAAGCTTTTTTTGACGGAAATGTTGTGTTAGTAGGCTTTATGCTTTTGGTTACGGGTATTTTACTTTTCCTGGCAGATAAGGCTAAAAAAACAGAAAAGGAAGTAAGTTATTCTAGTGCCATTATCATTGGTATCTCACAAGCTATTGCCATTCTACCAGGAATTTCTCGATCAGGTGCTACCATCTCAACCTCTGTCCTACTAGGAGTTGATAGAGATCGTTCTGCCAGATTCTCCTTTTTAATGGTTGTGCCATTGATCTTTGGTGCTATGGCCAAAGATATTATGGGTGCTGAGATCAGCTTTGATTCATCTGATATAGTTCCTTTGTCAGCAGGATTTATAACAGCATTTGTTACTGGTTTGGCAGCCTGTACCTGGATGATTGCACTGGTTAAAAGAGCAAAACTGAAGTACTTCTCATTTTATTGTTTTGCTGTCGGAATTGCAGCTCTTACTTTCACCATGATCAATGGGTGATAAGCGTATATATGATTTCAAAGAAGGTGAAGTTCTATTGGTAAATAAACCCTTGAATTGGACTTCCTTTGATGTTGTAAATAAGCTGAGATATAATATTAAGCACAAGCTCAAAGTAAAAAAGATCAAAGTAGGCCATGCCGGCACCCTTGATCCTCTGGCAGATGGATTATTGATCATTTGCACAGGTAAAAAAACCAAGACCATTGACGAATTAATGGGGTTGGAAAAGTCATATTCGGGTATTATTAGACTGGGTTCAACTACACCTTCTTATGATCTTGAAACTGAGATCGACCAAACCTTCTCAACTGAACACATCACGAATGATCTTATTCGTGCAACTTCAAAGAACATGATTGGGGTTCAAGATCAATATCCCCCTATCTTTTCAGCCAAGAAAGTAGAAGGTAAAAAAGCATACGATCTGGCTAGAAAAGGACACGAATTTGAACTTAAACCTAAAAAAATAGAGATCCTGGAATTTGAGATCACTAATATTGATGGCAATGATGTTCACTTTATTATCAGCTGTTCTAAAGGAACCTACATACGATCCATTGCACATGATTTTGGAAAAGCACTAGAAAGTGGCGCCCATCTGGCGGCTTTAAGGCGTGAATCAATCGGTAAATATGGTTTAGAACATGCTAAAACTGTGGAAGATTGGCTAGACGAGATCAATAATTCTGAGCTCATTCAACATAAGGATTTGAACAATTAGCAGATGATACCTTATCTTTGTATAGATGATCGTTAAGGTTAAGGATATAAAAGCCAATGTTGCTGATGAGATGAAAGTCTTTGAACAAAAATTCAAAGACTCTATGAAATCAGATGTGGCATTGCTAGATAAGATCACACACTACATCATCAAACGAAAAGGAAAACAAATGCGTCCCATGTTCGTTTTCCTTACCGCCAAAACATTAAATGGAAAAGTAGAAGAAGCTACTTATACAGCTGCTTCTTTAATAGAACTTCTTCATACGGCAACTCTGGTTCATGATGACGTTGTTGATGATGCGAATGAAAGAAGAGGTTTTTTCTCAGTAAATGCCCTTTGGAAAAACAAAATTGCCGTGTTGGTTGGAGATTACCTGCTTTCAAGAGGACTTTTAATGTCTGTTGACAAGAGAGAATTTCAACTACTAGAGATCGTTTCAACAGCCGTGCGTGAGATGAGTGAAGGTGAATTACTTCAAATAGAGAAAGCCAGAAGACTTGATATCACTGAAGAAGTTTATTTTGAAATCATCCGCCAAAAAACGGCATCTCTAATAGCTTCTTGTTGCGCAGCCGGCGCAGCATCAGTTTCTGATCAACCTGAAGTGGTAGAAAAACTGAAAAAATTTGGTGAGTTGGTAGGATTAGCTTTCCAGATCAAAGATGATATTTTTGATTACGGTGACAGTGAAAAAATAGGTAAACCAACAGGGAATGACATACGCGAACGCAAAATGACACTCCCCTTGATCTATACATTAAATACGGTTTCTGCAGCTGATAAAAAGCAATTGATCAATATTGTCAAAAACCATAATGAAGAGCCGAAATATATTCGACAAGCCATCAAAAAGGTTGTTGAATCAGGTGGCGTAAAATACGCGCATGCACGCATGATGGAATTGAAAGAAGAAGCAATTCATCTCATTTCGGATATCCCTGAAAATGAAGCCAAAAAAGCATTAATTGGTCTTGTAGAATACACGGTTAACAGAGAAAAATAATATGAAATTCTATTTGCATATTGCCCTGGTTTTATTCCTTATTTCTTGCTCAGATGAGGAGAAAAAAGGTATTGTTGAAATTGAAACTTCAATTGATGAAAGTGAAATAGTGAAACCAGAGATCGTTGACACCATCAGTAAACCTGGTGAAACGGTTGAATATCATCCAAACGGTGCGGTTAAGATCAGAGGAAAACTCAATGAAATGGGGCAAAGAGAAGGCTTGTGGATTTCCTATTATGATAATGGAGTCAAATGGTCTGAATCATACTATGTCAATGGAATTTTAGATGGACATTCACTAACATTTTTCCCAAATGGAAAAGTAAGATATGTGGGTGAATACAAAAATGGAGAAAAATCCGGAACGTGGAAATTCTATGATGAATTAGGAGAATTTGTTAAAGAAGAAAACTTCTAGCATTTTCAGTCAACTCCTTCACCTTTATTTTCGTCTTCTTTTTACTGAACAATAAGTAAATTGTACCGTACACATTAATTTACTGCCTAAATGCTTGATATTTAGTAATTTTGATATTCAACTTTTGGTAAGATTTTTGTTAACCCAATATTGCCCAAACGCAGTTTTTGAAAGTTTTAGGTCAGGAATTGTTAAATGAAACGAATTGCTTCACTCATATTACTCATTTTCTTTGAGCTCACTTTATTTGCTCAGGAAGAGATCTGGATGCATCCTAACAGAGGGCAGTGGCATGAGAATATTTCCTATAAAATAAATATTCCTGGTGGTAATATGTTTCTTGAAAAAACGGGATTTACCTATGATTTCAATAATCAGGGGGAAGTTTATGATCATGCGCATGAAGGGGAATCACAAGAACCATTCAAGGGCCATGCGGTCAAAACGATCTTTGTAGGTGCTAATCCAAAGCCTGTTTTTGAAGAGATCGAAGTAGCACCATTCTATGAAAATTACCTCCTCGGAAATGATAGTAACAAATGGGCTTCAAATGTCTTCCCATGTCATCAGGTAGACTATTTGGAATTGTACAATGGGATTGATCTCTCCATCTATGAATCAAATGCTTCTTTAAAATATGACATCCTTGTGGATCCAGGTGCTGACCCGTCCATTTTTAAAGTTTCTTATGAAGGACAAGATAAAATATCGATCTCTGAAAATGGAGAACTTGTAATAAGTACTTCACTTGGAACAATAACAGAAGGTAAACCTTACGCATACCAACAGGAGAATGGATTAAAAAAAGAAATTCCCTGTAACTATGTTCTGGTAGGAAACGAAATGCATTTTGAATTCCCTGAAGGATTCGACCAAAACCTTCCTTTGGTTATTGATCCTGACTTGTCTTTTTCCACATTTACCGGAGCAACTTCTGATAACTGGGGGATGACAGCTTGTCCTGATATAAATAAAAATTTAATAGCCGGAGGAATCGTTTTTGGAACAGGATATCCAACTACATCAGGTGCATATGATGTTTCATTCAATAATGGACAGGTTGATGTTGCATTGTCTAAATTCAATGCTAACGGATCAGGTCTAATATTTTCAACTTTCCTTGGAGGAAACGGAAGTGAAACGCCTCATTCTTTGATCGTAAATGATGCTAATGACCTTTTTGTAATGGGGGCTACCTCTTCAACTAATTTCCCATGTACTAGTTCTGCATATCAAAACACACATCATGGTGGCATAGCATTGAGTATTGATGGTATCAGTTTTTCAAGTGGTGCTGATATCTTTATAACTCATCTTAATGCAACGGGCACTGGTGTATCAGGAAGTACGTATTTTGGAGGATCAGGTACAGATGGAATTTCAAATGCCTCTAACGATATAGCATTTAACTATGGTGATATGTTACGGGGGGAAATTATGGTTGATGCGCAATCCAATGTGTATATAAGTTCAACTACTCAATCCAACAACATTCCGATTAATGGCGGATTTCAATCTAGCCTTTCTGGGCAACAAGATGCCGTTGTGGCGAAATTTAATTCGAACCTGAGTAATTTACTTTGGAGCTCTTACATTGGGGGAAGCGGATTAGAATCAGGTAACTCGGTTCAGTTAGATGCAAATGGTAATATTTTTGTTGCTGGTGGGACTACTAGTTCCAACTTTCCGGTTACTTCTGGTCAATATAAGGCTACCTATCAAGGTGGTATAGTTGATGGATACGTTATAAAATTCAATGCTCCTTCTTATAATTCTCCTAAAGCAACTTATTTGGGCACCAATGATTACGATCAGGCTTATTTCGTACAACTTGATATTGACGATAATGTTTATATCTATGGTCAAACCAAAGGTGCGTATCCTTTAACAAGTGGTTTGTACAGCAATCCAAACAGTGGACAATTCATACATAAATTGAACAATACGCTAACGGCTAGTACATGGTCAACAACTTTTGGTGCGGGTACAGGTAATGAAGAATTATCGCCAACGGCTTTTCTGGTTTCAGATTGTTATGAAATTTATATTGCCGGATGGGGTGGTCAGATCAATGTCCAATATTCATCAGCCATAAATAGTACCTCAAGCGGAATGCCTGTAACATCTGATGCATACCAATCCACAACTTCAGGAAGTAATTTCTACCTGGCACTTTTTACGGCAAATATGGGCGCATTAAAATATGCAACTTACATGGGTAGTTTGAATGGATCAACTGATCATGTAGACGGCGGTACATCAAGATTTGACAAAGGAGGGGGAGTTTATCATGCCGTATGTGCGGCGTGTGGGGGTAATACTAACGGATTTCCTACAACACCTGGAGTATATTCACAGACCAATAATTCATCTAATTGTAATATGGCTGCTTTTCTTTTTGAATTATCAAAAATTGAAGCTACTCTGAGTGCAGCATCCCCTACAGTGTGTATTCCTGATCCTGTTGTTTTCCAAAATACTTCTCAAAATGGTAATCAGTATTTTTGGGATTTTGGTGATGGTTCAACCTCCACCCAGTTTGCTCCCACACACGCTTATCAAAATCCAGGAATCTACACCGTAATGCTTGTTGTTTCTGATGCATCAGGATGCTATGATCCAGATACCGCTTATATGGATGTTGATATTCAATTATTTCAAGGACAAGCAGGAACATTAATAGATACGATATGCCCCGGAACTTCAGTCGAATTATGGGCAATTGGAGGAGATTCTTACAGCTGGGGTCCACCGGGACCATTGAATAATCCTAATAGTTCCAACCCTATTGCTACAATTTGGGAAGAGACCACTTTTACCGTAGACATTACGAGTGTTTGTGGTCAAAGTCAGGTTGAAGTTACAGTATTTGTATATGGAGCGAATGCTACAATTAGTCCTGATACAGCTATTTGCATTGGAGATAGTATTCAACTATTCTCAAGTGGTGGAGTTACTTACTCCTGGACCCCTCCAACGGGTCTGGATGATCCAAGCAGCCCTAACCCATGGGCTTCACCTAGCACTACAACTGATTATTATCTGGAAACCATTACTCAAGAGGGTTGTTCATTGAAAGATACCGTTCAAGTTTGGGTCGATCTTGATCTTCCTTTCCCTGTTCTAGCTGATTCAATAGCCATTTGTCATGGTTCTTCGCAGCAAATAATAGTGACTGGTGGCACCTATTATAATTGGACCCCTGATTACAATATTAGCGCAACAAACGTCAATGATCCAACCATTTGGCCGTATGTTGATACCATGTACCATGTTCTGCTCACGAATGCATGTGGGGATACACCAGACTCAATAAAAGTACATGTAATAGTTATTGATGGTTGGGTGTCTCCTGATACTACAATTTGTAGAGAAGGACGGGCTACGTTATCTGCAAGTGGTGGAGTGAGTTATACCTGGTATCCAAGTGCCACTCTAACAAATTCAACCGGATCTACAACGCATGCGCGACCAAGTGTAAACACACTCTATTCTGTCATTATTACTGACCAGAATGGTTGTAAGGACACACTGACAACTAATGTATTCTTATATCCTCGTCCTCAAATTGTAGTATCTCCTGCAGTATATGGCGTGGTTGGCGATACCATTCAAATAGAAGCTAATGCAGTGGGAACAGTAACATGGTCTCCACCAACAGATATTAGCTGTGTAATTTGCCCTGACCCTTATGTTTGGCCAAGTCAACAGATCATATACACCGCGACAGTAACAGATTCAAATGGTTGTAAAAATTGGGGAGAAGTTCCTATATATTTTGATCCTTTGATCTATGTGCCCAATGCCTTCACTCCAAATGGAGATAGCTTTAATGAATATTTTAAAGCACAGGGATTAAACATCCTGGATTTTGAAATGCTCATCTTTAATCGTTGGGGTGAATTGATCTATACGATCAATAACCTTGATCAATCGTGGGATGGAACATACCGTGGAGTACCTGTTCAGGATGATGTATACGTTTGGCAGGTCAGATATCATGATCTGAACGGCGATCCTTACGTATTAAGAGGTCATGTGACCTGCTTGAGATAGTTAATCGATAAATCTCGGATCAACTTCCATAACGTGTCCGCAATTTTTACACGTTCTCAAATCTTCAGAAGTATAAAACTCTTTAAATCTTGGTTGGAAGTCCTTCTCAACATTATTCAATTCAAAGTAAGTTGCATGTAACTGGTTATTGCATTTATCGCAAAACCACATTAAGCCATCTTTGAAATCAGATCCTTTTCTTACTCTTTCTACTACCAAACCAACAGAATTAGCAGGACGCGCAGGATTGTGTGGAACTTTTGGAGGCAACAGGAACATGTCACCTGCCTTGATCTCAACTTTTTTAGCCTGACCTTCATCTTGAACTGTAACAACAATATCACCTTCTAATTGATAGAATAACTCTTCTGTTTCATTGTAGTGATAGTCTTTTCTTGCATTTGGTCCTCCAACGATCATAACAATATAATCTCCAGATTCCGTGTACAAGTTCTTATTAGAAACAGGTGGTTTCAATAGATCTCTGTTTCCATCAATCCATTTCTGCAAGTTGAAGGGCGGTCTGATAGCCATAAGTCGAAAATTTTTGGATTAAATTAATAAAATCTTCTCTTACATTAACTGATAAACATCAGGCCAAAAAAAAAGAGCCCATCAATTTGACGGGCTCTCTCCATTGAAAAACTTTAATTATTACATCTTAACTATTCTAGTTTCTGTAATATTATTTTCAGTTGTAAATCTCAAAATATACATACCTGATTCAAATTCTGACAGGTCAATCTTTAAGATCTCGGATGTAGTCACATTATTAGTCAAAATAATGTTTCCTTGAACATCAAGAACTGAGATCACCCCATTCGAATTAATACCACTAATTGTTACCACATCCATTGTAGGGTTAGGATAAACGCCTAATGAAATCTCATTTTCATCAATTCCGGTACAATCCTCTACCGTTACAGGTACTGTTGAGGTATCAGCAGCACAAACTCCATTGTCTACAATAAAATGGAAATTGTATGTGCCCGCAGCTTCTCCATTGAAGGAATAAGATCCTCCAGATAATGGATTTGAGCTATCATCATACCATGTACCACTTAGATCGATCACACCTGATAAACCATCAAATAGGTTTACATCCCCGTAATTACAGCCCGCATCTATTGGAGAAGCGGTTCCTACTAATGGCTGTTCAAATACAGTTACAGAAGTTTGAACAGTATCTGCAAAACAAACATTGTTATCTACATAGAAGAAATTATACGTGCCACCATCTACGCCTACTACTGAAACAGTTGAAGGAATTGCATTTCCAGCAGAAACTGCTGTTACATACCACTGTCCGTCAGTTGACACGTTACCTGATATAGATGTAAATAAATCGAGTGCAGCATTATCCTCACAAACATCTGTAGGTACTGCTGTTCCTGTTTCAGGGTATACAATTGCTTCAGCAAATACCGGAATTACTCCAAATGTACCTGCCGAGTATGGTCCAACCCAGAAATAGTACTGATTTCCTGGTGTTAAGTCACAAAGAACTATTCCAGCAGGTCCAGATCCATTACAAACAGTGAACGGATTACCGTCAGCATATCCTACAGAAGTTAAGGTAGCATTACAGTCTGTTCCTTCAAACACCTCTAATTCAGTGTCAAAAGTAGATCCGCAAGTACCAATTCTTACAGCTCCTGAAGCAGGGGCAATGAACTCAAACCAAATGGTGTTATTTGGAGTTGTTCCTGGCTCACCAGCCGAAGTAGCACCTGTGTTATGGTAGTTGTACGTTATCCCATCCAAAGGAATTGAAATGGCTCCGCAAATTGTATCGTTAACAATAGGTACTAATACTTGAACAGGGCCTTCCCATAGAGAGGTATCAGGTCCACCACAATCAGATTGTACATAAACATCATATACCATACCTGCTGTTAAACCTGCTAAGGTATCAGGGTTATCAGTTGTTGTTATGACGGTTCCAGATCCAATTGCAAACCCAGATAAACCATATTGAATATTCCACGTAGTTGCAGAACCAACGTTCGTCCACGAAATTCCAGCAGAATCTGCAGAAACAAAATCAACCGTAATGGCTGTTGGTCCAGGACAAACCGGATTAGTCATCACTGAAACAGGCCCAACGAGAACAGATGAATCACCTACCCCACAAACTGCAGTCACATAGAAGTCATAATTTGTCAACTGCGTCAACCCAGGAATTGTATCCTGCGTGTTATTTGTTGTCATTGTACTTCCTGTTCCAGGCGTAAATCCTGCAGGTCCCCATTCAATTTCCCACTCTGTTTCAGAAAGTCCAGCGGTCCATGATAGGATCACAGTATCAATACCCACATACACATCTGTGAAAGCTGTAGGCTTTGGACAACTCGTGTAGTAGAAATTGATACAAGGATTTGCATCAGTATATGGCTGTTCGAAAGAAACATCTACATCCTGATTTGGACCAGCTAAACCAATTGTAGCATCTGCTCCATAGTTATCACTTCCACTTCCAAAATCAGTATCTTGGTAACGAAACTTAATCTCGTTAGAAGTCTCGAATAAGATCATCTGATAGGTTCCTCCATTAGACCCCAACCAAGTTGGAATATCATCCCATTGTATGATGAATCTTCTATTTGGTGCAGTTCCAAGTGTTTGATAATAGATATCTCCTCCATCCATATCATCCCACATAATATAAAAACCGTCATTAGCTGTAGCAACCGTTGTATTAGAAAAATTAACATCACCAGTCAAAGTTCCAAACTCAACACCTCCATTTTCACCTATAGTGATTTGGTTCGAAGCCACATTTTGATATAAGAAAGTAAAAGGCAATGTAACACCTAATTCATCTTCATCCGCAACAAAATTGTACGTTCCTGTACCCGAAATATCTTCAAAAGGAGTGTCACAATCGTTATTAAACTCAATGTAAGGAGCTTGATAAAATGTTTCAAATGACAATGGCCCTACCCAGTTAGAAGAGTCTCCAACTGTACAAACTGCTTTGATATAAATTTCAAAGAATTGATCAAACGGCACACCTGTAATGGTATCTGGGTTATTTAACGAAGTGTAAGGAGTTCCTGTCCCTGGTGTAAAACCAGTAGGCCCATACTCAATATACCACTCAGTTTCACCTCCACCGGCAGTCCAACTCACGAACAATGAATCCTCGTTTTGACCATTAATGGTGAACCCAGTTGGTTCAGGACATGAATTAATTGTTGTGAAAGAAGTCATAACTGACGGAATACACGGATCAATCGGAGCTGGAGTAATATATACATCATAAGTTGTACCATCTAAAAGACCGGCTATTGACGTATCAGAAGCAATTGTAACATTCCAAATTGTTCCTGTACCCTGAGTAAAACCAGCAGGTCCCCACTCAACAACCCAAGCCGTTTCTCCACCAGTAGATGGATCCCAATCAATATCAGCTGAACTAAGAGTGATATTAGAAACTGTTATGTTCGTAACAGGAGCAGCAATAGGTGTAAAAGTAAATTCCCAGTCAAAACCGGAACCATCCCAACGATCATCCCACTCAAAGTAATAAGTAACACCTGCTGTCACAGGAAATCCTGTAATTTTTGACGTGAATCCAGTACCAGAATCATCATCACTGTCAATACATCCTGTTAATGTACCACAAGTTCCTGAATGAATACTCAAACGAGTATCCGGTAATGAAGCTTCGATTTCAGATGTAATGTCAATTGTTCCATCACAAGTAGGTGTGTACTTGTACCAATCAGCATTTATAGCACCTCCAAAAAAACAAAAATTGGAAGCACCTGCACCGGTAGTTGGGCCATTAGCAGTGTATACCCCGGGGGTAACCGAAACTGCTGAACCACAATTATCTCCCTGTGCACTTGCCGTAGTTGCAAGACCTACACCTAACAATAGGCTAAGGTAAATTTTTCGCATAGTATATAGATTTAATTAATAATTAATGCAAAATTAATATGTAATAAAACCAGCAACAAATTATGCAAGCACAATTACTGATAAATTAATCCGTGTTTCTACGTTATATTGTTAATTTATTATCTATCTGTTTATTTATTAAGACTTTGTTGTCATAGAAAACATTTGACGGCTGGATCTATTTTATACATTTGTTAAATCAAATTATTCAACATGAATCTTGACCTGACACATAAAACAGCTATTATTTGCGGAAGCACACAAGGAATTGGAAAATCTGCAGCAAAGGAAATAAGCAGAATGGGAGCGAAAGTGATTCTAATAGCTAGAAATGAAGACAAACTAAAGGATGTTATTAGTGAACTAGATACAAGTAAAGGGCAAGTTCATGAATATTTGGTAGCCGATTTTACCAAGGCAGATGAACTGAAATCTAAATTGGATGAATTCTTACCTAATAAAGATGTTCACATTCTGGTAAATAATACCGGAGGTCCTGCCGGAGGTCCCGCGCATCTTGCTGACATTGATGAATTCAGAATTGCCTTTAATATGCATTTGATCTGTAATCATATTTTGGTTCAATCAGTTGTCGATAAAATGAAAGAAGCGGGTTATGGTCGAATCATCAATGTGATCTCAACTTCTGTAAAGCAGCCTTTACCAAATCTAGGTGTGTCAAATACGATAAGAGGAGCCGTGGCGAATTGGAGTAAGACTTTGGCCAATGAATTGGGTCAATTCAATATTACCGTTAATAATGTTCTGCCTGGTGCAACAGATACGGTAAGATTAAAAGCAATTATTGAAGCAAAAGCTGAAAAAACAGGAAGAACTTATAGCGATATCTTGAATGAAATGAGTAGTGAATCTCCTATGAAACGAATCGCTCAACCTGAAGAAATTGCGAATGCAATAGCATTTCTGGTTTCACCTGCAGCAAGCTATATCAATGGTATAAATGTTCCGGTAGACGGAGGCAGAACGAAAAGTCTTTAGGAATTCATTCTTGCATCATAAAGGGTATTATGAATACTCTTTCTAATACCATATTGGTAGATAATATTGTTCACCTTAGGGTGCACCCTATTTGATAGGAAAATGTATACGGTTCCTTCTTCAGGATCTATCCAAAAACATGTTCCGGTAAATCCGGTATGACCATATGTTGAAAGTGAACATTCATCAGCCATTCCGTAACCCGTTGTGGATATGGTTTTATGATTAAACCCTAACCCTCTATGAGAGTCTTCAGCAACCGAAGTAAACTTCTCAACGGTTTCAGCATTCAAATAACGTTGTCCCCCATAGACCCCCTTATCCAGCAACATCTGGCAATATATAGCCATGTCATGTGTTGTAGAAAACATGCCCGCATTACCTGCAATTCCACCCATTAACGCCGCATTTGGATCATGAACGCTTCCGTGCAACAACTGTTTTCTCCAGAAAGTTTCATTTTCTGTCGGTACGATAGAATTTTGATCAAAATGCTCCAGCGGTTTATAGCGACTATGATTCATTCCCATTGGTTTGTAAAATGTATTATAGAGGAATTCGGCGAATAGATTTTTGTCTTTTAGCTTTTTCGGAGGATCAGTAAACCCAAAATCTTTTGGATTAGCATCTATGATACTTTTATACATGTAATAAAGCGTATTCATATTGACATCACTGTAAACATAAGGTTTTGCCGGATCAAGCCACATTTGATTCAGCTTTAACCACATACTATCAGCATATTCTTTCTCCATGTAAAAGTTCTGTGCTACTTCAATGCAATATGCGCTATCTGAAACATCACAGTAGTACTTGTCAAATACGCCTATATCCTCCTTTTTATAATCAAGATATCTGATCAAAGGAAAACCTGCTGGCAATCCGCTTTTATGGATCAGCAGCTCATGAAAAGTGATGTTCCTGATAGTTGAGGGATAATTTAAATGCTTTCTCAAGGTATCTGGCAAATACATATACAAGCTATCCTTTAGATCATATTTCCCCATCTCCCACAATTTCATCCCAACAAGCGTTGTGGCAACAACTTTTGTGATAGAAGCAAGATCGTAAATGGATTCTTCGGTTACTTTCTTAGTTCGTTCATAGGAGTGAAAACCAAATTGCTGATCATATATAATACATCCATTTTTAGCCAGCAATACCTGGCATCCAGGAAAAGCTCTGCCATTCATTGCATTGTTTACTGCCCAGTTGATCCTATTCAAAGTATCCCCGTCAATTCCCGCAAATTCTGGAATTGTTCTCGCTAATAAAGTTTTAGGTTTTACAATACCCTTGAAAATTGAATCTTCCAAAATGAAATCACCATTCAATGACAACCTGCTTGAAACCTGCTGTGCCAATAGAGCAGCCGAATGACCTTCAATATTGGGAACAAATAATAAACTTGCGGTATTTGAAAGAGATTGATATTGTTCAGGTTTACTAAAACAGACTAAGGTTTGGTCCTCTTTCTTTAAAGAATTTAGATGTTCTAAAGCTTCTTTTGAAGTTGAATCAGAAAGTATTATGACTTTATTGCCTGATTGTTTAATGATCTTTTTTAAAGTAGCCATACTAGGATCAAACCCCTGTGTGCTTACATTCACTTCTTTTCTAATCTGATTACTTAGTTTCAACTGACCCTCACTAAAAATGGTAAAGCGCTTTTTAAAGGGGATCAATTTAGCTTCATCCTTGATCAGTGAAACACTGTTATGTGCAAGATTAAGACGAGTATATTGTATCTCTGCAGAGAGATTTTGAGTTTGCGGGGCTTCAACTTTGCTTTTTAAGTCAAGAATTCTTCTGGTACTAGCTGACATTTCATCCGTCAGGCCATTCCAATTTGTATAAGGGTCTCCTGCTTCAATATTCTTTACCACCAGATCAACTCCCCTATTCAATAAATTATTGATCTTACCTATTTCTGAAGATGCCAGGAACAATCCTTCAAATGCATTAGCTTTTCGGATTTCCTCATAATTAGCTGTATCATATGCCGATATTTCTAAAAATACATTGTGATCAAATCGTTGTAGATCCAATAAAAAACGGTTGTAATCACGCTTGATATTCTTATCGCTATAATGTGAAATAATGGGATAAACCGCTAATGATTTTTTTAAGGTATCCACCCAATCTTGGGTAGCTGGATCAATTTCCATATTTCCACCTAGATCAAGCAAGTTTAGTCTTCCTTTTGAAAAAACACGAGCTAATTCCAATTCAGCATTCTTTTCGTTAGCTTTCCAATAAGGATAAGGATTGAGATCAAGTACCTCAAAATAATCAGCATAAATAAAAGGTTGAATGATATCCAGAGTATCTAACGCTCTTTTGATATAGGCAACAGAGTCAATATTCCAACCATCAAATTTTAATGCGCCAGGCTGATTTAGGTTGATCCAGTTAATTAATGAGTCTGAATTAGATTGATAAGTTCCGGGTATTTCAATTATTAAATGCTGGAAATACTGATCTCTTTCTGAAAGAGTACCAAATATAGAGTCCGTCCATTGATTTTCCTGAGGGGTACCATCTGTAATTTCTTCAACTATTTGCTCGTCTCCACAAGCAAAAAAACCGAGAATAAGAAGAGTAACAAATATAATTGGTAAGGGTCTCAGGGACATTAGATTACATCTTTTGGCAAATGTAATACTATTACCTTAAAATAGTAACAAATCCCTCATAGGTATGGTACTGAAGTTCTCTATCGACAACTTTAGCTTTCCATACATAAACACCGTCTTGTGCTTTGTAATTCATATAAGTTCCATCCCATTGAAAATATTGATCAGTAGTTTGGTAGATCAATTCACCCCAACGATTAAAGATCTGGAATTCAAAAGCCACAGCACCAATAACAGATACACTATAAAACTCATTTTGTCTATTGCCGTTCGGAGTAAACGCATTTGGTGCATAGAAATAATATTCAGGTTTTACATAGATCTGTTTTACAATAGTATCTGAACAACCAATCTCGTTATAAGCAATAAGTGTTACATCATAGTAGCCCCATGGATTATACTTAGTATTTGGTGAATTTGCCGTAGAATTCAATCCATTTCCAAAATCCCAATACCAACTCACACTTCCTGAAGAAGTATTTTGAAAGGATACCAAAAGATCTTCCATAGGCTCATCTGTCAGGATCTCAAAATTGGCTGTTGGTCGAACTACCTGAACAGTTGTTACTCCATCTATATGATAGGTATGACAATCATCTTCAACCGAAACTGTGTAAGTTGTTGTATTCATTGGATGCACAAACACGTCAGAAGTGGTTTCACCAGAATGATGCCAGTAATACGTGTAATTGCCCAATCCTTGAGTCGCTTCTACCCAAATTTCAGCTGTATCTCCAGGACAGATCAATTGATCTGGGCTCATGGTCAACTGAAGTACAGATGCCTGAACGGTGATCGTAATATCATGAGAGATTTCCGTTCCACAACCATCTGTTATAACAATTGTATAAGTCGTTGTTACCATAGGTGATACCCCTACAGAAGTACCGGTACCAAGAAAAGTTGAACCCTCATACCAGGAATAAGTGTATGTTCCCTCACCACCAGTGGCTTCTGCAAACAATGTTTGTGGTGTATTAGGGCACAACACTGATGTGTCTGGTGAGGTAATCATCAGCAACGGTGGATAAATTGGAACATTAACTGTACCCGTTGCATCAACAGGAGTACCAATACAAGCATCATTAACTGTTACTGTATAAGTTGTAGTGCTAGCTGGATTTACAGTTATTGTTTCTGCTGTACCACCACTACTCCAATTAAAGGTATAATTCGGTAATCCTCCGGTTACAACAGCAGTTAAATCAACATCATCAGAAGGACAATGGACACTTACATCTGCCACTGTGACGACAAGTGGATCTATATCCTTAATCTCCAGAGGTAAAGTAATGAGGTTGGAATTTCCACAAGGATCTGGTTGATCCAGTTGAATGATCAATGATTCTGTCCCTTCAGTTAAAGCGTCAAGAAATGCTTCAATGGTGAATACCACTTGTGTTTGTCCCGGGGCAAAATCAATTGTGTTTGGAATATTGCTGTAGTCAACTCCTTCTGTTGCAGTACCGGAAATTATAACTGGTATCGACAGTGCCGATCCGGCTTGACTTGCATGTCTTGTTACCGTTATGGTGGCCGTTTCACAACCTTCTGCCATTGTTATACCATTGTTAAACCCATCTAATGCTAAACTAGAAGTCATTTGAATTGGCGCAAAACTTTGAAGACTATTCGCTTCAAGAAAGATCCCAGAATCCCAAACACCATCTCCTACATCAGCAATGGCCATAACCAAATGATACGTTGCGCCACATTGTACTTTTGCTGATGCCTCTATTGGAATGGTAAATCCATCATACTGAATGGTTGGACCATTTGTATTATCAACATAATAGGCTGAGTTGGATAAACCGGAGGAACTACAGTTACTAGCATTACCGCTTGAACCGACTGAACCATTATTTACATTATCAATGGTGATAGGTGTTGATGTTCCAGGTAACAAGGCAATATTTTGGTTGCTATAATTACCTCCAAGAGGATTAGGGCCAGAAATAAAAAATGCAAACACATCATTAAAATCAGCACATACATACTCAGGATATTCTTCTGATCCAAATACATATCTGAACTTTATAGAATCTGATTGCGGAACAAAGTCAAATTCAAGAATAGCTGCATTGAAGGTTGTATTACCCGCAATATTATCCAGTAATGAATTGCCTCCTATACCATTATCAGTACCGGCACTTCCAGTATTATTTGGACCATGCGGCCCATTACCGTCATTAAGCACTGTACCTGTAGTGATGACAATACCACTGCTTAATCCAATATTTGTTGCTGAGCCGTTAAAAGAACCTATTGCATTAGCTGAACCCGTGTAGGTGATGTTGGTAGCAGAAACCCCATTTCCTACAAGTACATTTTGAACCAGTTGACTAGGAGTTTGGCCTGTAGAGGTCGTTAACTGAGCAAAAATGTTGCCGCCAAAAAGGCTGCAGCATAGAGCAAGTAGTATAACGACAAATTTATTCATAAAGGTTATTACCAATTTTGGGTATCCTAATTCCCTCAAATTTAACGCATTTAATTGGAATTCACTCCCTTATTATTAGACGTATTTTTAAGGTTAAAGTTGTCTTAATAAGCACAAAAAGCGAGCCAAATGTAGTATCCATTTATTTAAATCGATTTTTACGCTAACGAACAGAACTTTTTTTCTGAGAAGCCGTAACTTTGAAGATCAACAATGAGCACTTCTGAACGATTAAAATCATTTCTTGAACGGATCCGTGAAAAACACAAATTGCATTTTACGGATGATACTACCTATCATGATAAATGGAGCTTTCGTTTGTCGGTGCTCAACTTGTGGACTTTACTAGGATTGTATACCGTTTTGATTATTGTTGGATTGTCTCTACTGATCAAATATACTGGTGTTCGTGATGTATTTATTGATGTCCCTCCTGTTTATTCAGTAACCCAAATTAATAGTAATTCGGAGCGCATTGATTCTTTGATGTCTGCCACACGATCCAGACAGAAATACCTGGATGACCTCAAACGGATCTTACTTGATCAGCCTTTTCTTGACAGTATGAAAGCCGCAGATGATTCACTTTTTGTAAACTACAATGCCCACTTTACTAAATCAAAAGAAGATTCCATTTTAAGAATTAAGGTGGAAAATGATGGAAAGGAAACTGCAGCTGAATCAGAATTTGATTTTTTCACTGCACCGGTTAGAGGTACGATCTCTAAATCCTTCAATACTAAAAAAGGACATTATGGGGTTGACGTGGTTACAGAAAATGAATCCCCCATTAAGAGTTGTTTAGATGGAACGGTAATTTTCTCATCCTGGACACCAGATGACGGAAATGTAATTATACTCCAACACAGCAATGATTTCATTTCGGTTTATAAACATTGTTCCTCTCTTTTAAAAGTTCTCGGTGACAAGGTGCAAATAGCTGACCCTGTGGCCATTGTAGGAAACACTGGCAAACATACATCCGGTCCTCACCTACATTTTGAACTTTGGCAAAAAGGTATTCCTCTCGATCCACAAGAGTTCATCAATTTCAAAAAATAAGGTCCCCTAAATATTATTTGGTACAATTCTTTCTGAAAAGCCCATAAATACAATTCGATTGTGTAATTTTGGTCTCCTTAAATGATTTGTAGTCTACATGTGGTTTAAAGTCTCACAATTTATCCTAAGATATAGATTGATGATCCTGGCTGTATTGCTAGGAGTATCAATAGTTTTCGGGTATTTTGCTGTTACTAATATCAAGATCGATAACACGTATGGGACAATGCTCCCAAAAGATTCTCAACCTAAGAAGGATTACGAATTACTAAAAAAATCTTTTGGAGGCAATGAATCCCTGTTGATCTTCGCTATTCAGGATAAGGATTTATATAGTTATGATCATTTTATTGCCTGGTATGAACTTGGCGAGCGAATTAAATCTTACTCTTTTATAGACTCAGTTATATCTGAAGCAAGTCTTTTTCAATTGGTGAAGGACACAACTGAAGAAAAATTTGGATTTGAAAAGATCATCAAAAGTAGACCAAAAGATCAAACTGAAATTGATAGTTTAAAACAGGTAATTCGCTCTAATCCATTTTATAACAACCTCATATTCAATAAAGAAACAGACGCTTCATTGATGATGGTCTTTGTGTCAGAAGAGATCATGAGCGATATGAAGACTGCCAATGTTCTGTTTGAAATTGAAGATATCGCCAAAGAATATGAAAGCAAACTGGGTACAGTTCATATTTCTGGAATGCCTCATATTCGTGTTGCCGTCGGAGCCAAATTAAAAGGAGAATTAGGACTATTCATAGGTCTTTCGATTTTCATGACCTCTTTACTCTTGTTCATTTTCTTCAGATCAATTAAGATCGTTCTTATCTGTTTGATCGTGGTGATGTTTGGGGTAACCTGGTCTTTAGGATCTATAGGAGCATTTGATTTCAGGCTATCGATCCTGATGGTTTTGATACCACCTTTGATCATTGTTATTAGTATACCGAACTGTATTTTCCTAATCAATAAATTCCATCAGGAGATCATTTCACACGGTAATAAGGCAAAAGCATTATCACGTGTTATTCAAAAGATTGGTAATGCCACATTCATGACTAACCTGACCACTGCTTTAGGTTTTTCAACATTTATATTTACCAATTCAGAACGATTAACAGAATTCGGGATCATAGCTTCTATTAATATCCTTGCTGTTTTCTTACTTTCTATCACCATTTTACCAATTATACTTAGTTATTCTGCTATCCCTAAACCTAAACACCTTAAACATTTGGAAAAACAGTGGTTAAGAATGACGGTTCAGAAGTTAGAGTATCTGAGTTTATACAAAAGAAAGTATGTTTTCATTGTTACTACAGTACTGGTAATAATTGCTGGTATCGGTATTACTATGATCAAGGCAACGGGTAACATTACCGGGGATCTTCCAAAGAAAGATCCAATTACACAAGATCTGAAATTCATTGAAAAGCATTTTGGCGGATCCATACCATTCGATATAGTAATTGATACGAAGGAGCCTAACTCATTTTACAAACGTTTCGACGAAATGGAAAGTGTCCAAGAATATATGGCAGATCTTGGATATTTCTCGAAATCACTTTCTACAGCAGATGCTATTAAGCTTTTGAATATGGCTTATAGTGATAACAATCCGGACAAGTACAATATTCCTTCTCTTCAAAAAATGGCCAAGATCAATAAGTATCTCAGCAATTCAACAGAGGGAACCATGGGAGGTGGAGGAATGCTAGATTCTACTAGGACACTAACTCGTATCTCTACACAAATCATTGATACTGGATCTTATGAGATCAAAGCTATTGTGGACACCATCTATCCGGTAGTGTATGAAATGCTGAATCCTGACCAGGCATTCCTGAAAATGAAATATGAACAGCTTGAAGGTAAATCAGGTTCTGAAAAATCGGCGATACTACAAGAGATCTATAAAAAAGTACCCGCCATTGAGGTGAAAATGGTTAAAAAGCTGGATGTCTTTGATGAAACAGAACTAGCAGCTAAACAAGATGAGGCATCTTTCAATGCAAATTTAAAAGAAGTCATCAATGAATATGAGTGGGGTATTAAAATTACCGGAACGGCAGTTGTTGCTTCAAATGGAACACAATATCTTGTTGCCAATTTATTGATCTCATTAAGTATTGCCATTGTTTTAATTGGAATGTTAATGGCTGGGTTATTCAGATCGTGGAGAATGGTGGTTGCCTCATTGGTTCCTAATTTCATCCCTCTTTTATTTACTGCAGGGATAATGGGTTATACCGGTATTCCGATCAAACCATCTACTTTATTAGTATTCTCTATAGCATTCGGTATTTCCGTAGACGACACCATTCACTTCCTTGCTAAATTCAGACAAGAAATGAAGCTACACCGTCATGATCTAAGAAGATGTATTCTAGTAGCCCTGAGAGAAACTGGTATTAGTATGATCTATACATCAATTGTATTGTTCTTCGGATTCTTAATGTTTACCTTCTCTGAATTTGGTGGTACAAAGGCATTAGGTATGTTGGTTTCGCTTACATTGTTCATTGCTATGTTCGCTAACCTGGTTATACTCCCTAGCATGTTATTGCGTATGGAGAAGAAAATAACTTCAAAAGCACTCAGAGAACCTCTTCTACAATTCTATAATGAAGAAGAAGATATTGAACTGGATGATCTTGAGGTAGAACATATTTCTGACAACATTGTAGAAGTTGAACCATCTTCAACCGAAACTGAAAAGGAAGCTTAGTTAAAACAATTCCGTCTCTTATTTGTTTATGAGTAAAGAACAAACACAAAAAGAAATGTTCAACAGATTAGAGACCTACAAGAATGTTGTTACATCAGAACTGGCAAATACGCAATTTCCTGAACAACCACTCAATTTATACGAACCTGTAAAATATATCCTGGATCTAGGAGGTAAAAGGATGCGTCCTATACTTTCCATGATGGCTTGTGAAATGTTTTCTGGTGAATATATCAAGGCTAAAGATGCTGCATTAGGTGTAGAGATCTTCCATAATTTTACTTTGATTCATGATGATATTATGGATGCTGCTCCTTTAAGAAGGGGAAAAGAAACGGTTCATAAAAAATGGAACGAACGTGTAGGTTTATTGAGTGGAGACGCATTAATGGTTGAATCATATAAAAGATTGGCTAATTATCGTCCGGATCTTTTACCAAAGATCTTAAAGCTTTATAATATAACGGCAATTGAAGTTTGCGAAGGACAGCAAATGGATATGGATTTTGAATCCCGTGATGATGTAAAGATCGAGGAGTACATTAATATGATACGTTTGAAGACGGCCGTATTATTGGGATGTAGTTTGCAATTAGGTGCCATTGTTGGTGGTGCATCTGAGAAAGATGCTCAGGATCTATACAACTTTGGAGTCAATTTGGGTATTGCCTTTCAGTTACAAGATGATATTCTAGATGTCTATGCTGATCAGAGCAAATTTGGTAAGCAGGTAGGTGGCGACATTATTGCCAATAAAAAGACATTTTTACTCCTTACTGCTCTTGAAACTGCAAATTCAGATCAACTGCAAAGATTGAGATCACTATTCAATGAAACGAATAATGAGAAAAAAGTTGAGGCTGTTAAAGAGATCTATGCTGAGTTAAGAATAAAAGATAAAGCTGAACAGCAAATGGAGATCTATTATCGCACGGCAATGGAAAATCTGGATGCTATTCATGTGGATGACGTTAAGAAAGAACCATTGCGCACTATAGCAAATTATCTTTTAAGCAGAGAGTCTTAAGAAATCTACCGTTTAATCAATAATTCACACATTTAACCTTTTTACCCCAACGCGCTATAGATATACTTCGTGTATAATAGTGTGAGAGCGGTGTTGATGATATTATTTGTTGTGGCGATTGTTTTTTCCTGTCGAAAAAGCGCTCCGGATCCAATTTTGCCTCCTTTATCTAATTCTGGATCACATACTCTAGGGTTTTTCATAAATAATGAAGTTTGGGTGCCGTATGATCGCGGAACTTTTGAACAACATGAATTACCTCATCCTACTTTAACCGAAGAAGGACATTTGACCATATCTTCTACCAGAATAGATGAAGCTAATAATGCCCGCAACTGGTTTTGCCTGGAAATTGAATCCGGTTGTAACAGACCAGGAATCTACCCGATCACAAATCGATCCTGTAAAGCTCCTTATCAAACGTATTATTATGGGGATAATAAAGACAGATCAGAAGATATCTATTACCTGGATACACTGCAACCGCACTTCATAGAGATACAATATCTTGACACTATTAATAAGATCATTGCAGGTACCTTTTCTTTCAATGCCTATTCAAATAAAAATAAGAAGTTGATCAAAGTGAGATCTGGTAGATTTGATCTTAAATACCAGGAATAGTTTAAAGAAAAATTTTACCGTTGACCCATTCAGGATCCAGATCTGCATTATATTTCTTGTAGAAGTTAATCGCCGGCTCATTCCATTCAAGCACCTGCCATTCAAATCTCTTAGCGCCTCTATCCTTTGCTATTTCCAATACTGTTTCAAACAAAACACTACCGGTTCCCGTGCGTCTTTTAGCTTCAGTTACTAGCAGATCTTCCAGATACAAACAGGTTCCTTTCCAGGTTGAATAACTGGTATAGAATAAGGCAAACGCAAACACTCCACTATCATCTTCAGCCACCAAGCATTCAAACACAGGATTATCTCCAAAGCCATCTTCCTGCAGTTGTTCAACGGTGTTAGTTACCTGTTCTTCAGCATGTTCATAGATTGCTAATTCTCGTATAAGCTCCAGCACTGCAGGCATATCTTCTTTATAAGCAAATCGGATCTGAATTTCTTTCTCCATTAACCCGAAATTAAAGATTATTGAGCAAGATTAAATCTCAATGTGATTCCAGTTGCAGTATTTGCAGTTGGATATGCATTCGACAATACCGGAGTATTTACAACTCTGTCAAAGTAATAGGCCACGTTCAGATTTGGTCCAATGTCATAGTCTACCTTGAATCTTACTGAATACATTTTTTGACCTGATGTTGGCTGGTTGGTATCCTCAATAATATTTCTGCTTACTGTGATATTGTTTCTTATTGATAAGTCAAGACGGATTCTCAGGTCACTTTCTGGTTTAGAGCCCATAAATTCAAATGGTAACTTCACTTTTGAGAAAGCATATCCAATTCCTATTACCCACTCATTACCCCTCATTTCAGTGATCTGCATATTAGGAACATTCAAGGCTAACGATCTGTCACGCTTAAATTCAAGATCTGTTATCAAACCATTCTTTCCTATGATCCAGGTAGCGTTCAATCCTAAGAATGGTGCGAATTGCTCAGTAATAGTAACTGAACTTATCTGTGTTTCGGCTATGTAATTTTGTGATGCATCTAAAACTCTATTACCCAATTCATCTTTGGCTCCTAGATTTGTTTGGAAATTGGTTAATGATACCGTTGAACGGTAAGTGTGCTTCAACGTAAAATTCTTCACCACTTTCTTCATGAATTCAAATTTCGATAATCCATCATATCTGATATCCCAGTTTGGTAGTGGAATAGCTTTGAAAATGTCAAAGAATTTGTTTCCTCCCAATCCTGTATAAGCACCAAGGAAAGACCCAATTAGCACATCTTGCTGGTTAGGACCATACCCCGAATAATAACCCGTATTAGGATCATAAGTTGATGAAGTATCAGCAGACCCCAATTGCTCTGAAACAGTGGTTCGCATGTTACGCATATCAGCAAATACCTGATCCATATAAAGAGAATCCAATTTACTGAAAGCGGTTTTCCAGGTAATCGTAGTGAAATTCAAAGAACCTGAATTAACCGGATTGAAGTGTGAATATCCAGGTTGATATTCCCAAACACCCAGGTCGCTATTGAACGTTGAATCAGGATTATATCTGAAATAACTATTGAAGTTCTCAGTGTACTTTCTATCCATTGTTAAACTAATGGAAAGATCTTTGAATGGTTCTAACTGAATTCGCCCATTTATAGATTGATTATGTGAAATAGTATGTTGAATGTTCAACTGGTCATACTGAACTAACCAATTTCTTTCAGGAGAAGCTGCATACTGAGCATAATCTGATGCTCCTCCCCAATAATGAGTTGGTCTACCCCACAAGTCAGTATTTTGTGCGCCTGAGACAAAGGCGAATGAAGGGGAGCCAAATTTACTGGAGCCCGGCCTTGAACCCATACCCAACACACTAGATTCACCTGCAAATCCAGGAAGTAGCATACCATCCGTTTCTGTATAAGTGAATGATACTTTTTGCAACGACATGAATAAGCGACCAAAGACTTTCTCTACACCTGTGATCTCTCTCTTTTCTTTGTTTAAGCGCTCTTGCTTTTTATTGAATTTCTCTTCTTCTTTATCGAAGTATTCCTTTCTCGCCTTCTTATACTCATCCTCTGTCATATTCTTCTTAGCCAGGAACGTAGAATCTGGTTTTTCAGGCCATTTTTCCAGATCCTTTTCTGAAGGTTTATACTTGGCAGTATTTTTCTTGGTTCCTGTTGTACCACGACCACCTCTCTTTGGTCCACGACCATCATTATTAATGCGTTTTAAATAATCTATTTTGTTGTATAGATTGGTGAAATTCAATTGCCCATTCACGTTGAAATTTCTTGAATTTTGAATCGTATTGCCATATTTCGGTTGAGCAAGTGGTGCTCTTAACCACTCATAACTTCCTCTCATTTTAACGTTAGCGGTAATCCAATCTGTGATAGGGATCAAGTTGAAAGGAACCTTATAAGACAGATCGAAATCATGCGTATATCTAGTATTGTATCCTCCCACTCCAAGTGAATCTGACCAGCCTCCCTGGCCGTTATTCTTTGAAGGGTCCCAGGTTCGTTTATCAAAAGCACTTCTGAAGCTATTCATGAACTCATTATAATTATTGGCAATCAATGGATCTGGGTGATCTCTTTCAATTATCCCTTCAGGTTCGGTTATAATAGAAGAATTATTAGCTGTAAATGTGAATTTCAGGTTTTGTGTAATGTCATATTTCACATCATATGCACGTTGCCAAGTAAAGTTTTTCAAAACGGTAGGATCAAAAACCGGCGCCAAAGTATCTGCAATGTTTCTGTTTTGACGTTGATTATACATCCTAACCAGATCATTACTGAAGCTGACAGACTTAGGTCCTAAATTGAAATTGATCTCCTGAATGATCTTAAACCATTTTGATTTTTTCAGGAATTTGACCTTTTTGAATGGCTCTACGGAAATTGGCTTTTTAGAATAGGTATACACCAAATTACCTCTCCATGTCCTGGTCCTATTGTACTCGGTGTTCATATCCCTTCTATAGAGCTCATTATATGAATAAGTAGCCGACCAGTTTTCTACATCCCAGAAATGGACCTCTTTACCTGAAGGTCTTTCACGCCGAACATTGGTGAAGTTATATGCCTTTCGAACGGTGAGATCTCTTGTGAGGTACAATCGTTGCTTCCTTTCGTCAGGAGTGAGGTCTGTGAGCAATATATCCGGAGCCAACAGGTCATATTGAGGGTCTACTGCAGCTGCAGAATATCCAAAATAGAATGGAACCAATAATTTGATCTTTCTACCAAAGAATTGTCCTAATTCCATATTGGTAGTAAAGTCCATTGATTTTTGTGTATCTCTTTGACGTTCACTTACTTTCTTTTCAATACTTCCCCAGTTTGGCGTTGAGTAATTTCCTGCAATATTCACATTCGCAAAGTCAGCCAATTGTGTATTAACTCTTGCGGTAGATGCCCAACCTCCTTTTTGAATAAAGTCGGTCAACCTTAGTTCATTTACCCAAACCTCTGCACATTTGTCTAATCCATCTTCTGCATACATCCAAGGGTGATCTGTATCTTTATCCGGATTCCTAACCCCTATCATGATCGTTTTAAGGCCCTGTAAATTTGGATTACCTTTTACTTTGATCCTTGTTATAACTCCGCTTGGGTGAGCAGCTGCAGACATGACTTTAATATATTCTTGTCCATAGGCCACGGATAAACCATTCCTTTCTCGTTTCAATGAAGTCAAAGAATCAAAAACGATCTCCATATCATTCATTGTTGGCCAAATAATATCAGCATTGCCATCAGTTCCCAAGGTTCCCCACGGAGTCAATTTCAATGGCATTTCATACTCATAATAATTATCCTCAAAGTCAGTACCTAAACGAATAAAAACAGTCAACTGATCATCTTGAAGATCCGATTCTATACCAGCTGCTTCAGCATGAACAAACATTTTTAATTTCTGATAAGATCTGATATCGAAGCTTACATTTTTATATGCAGCTCTTGCTTCCCCATCCTTTAATCCGCAGATTTGAAGTGACAATGCCTGCTCATTCAATTGACGTAAGTTGATAGAACTTTGATCTTGTTGTCTTACAATTCCAGGAGGAATCACATATCCCACTGGTGTTTTACCACCATTTTCTTCCAGGTTAACAGCAGCAATATTGAATGTAGTTGAATTTGGATCGTCCTGGATCACCTCACCGGGCTCGTTCAGATTATCAAGGTATTTTCTCCATTCTCCTCTGATCAATTCCAGTTTTGCGAATCTCAAAACAACAGGATGATCAAAGTCTTTCATGAACATCCTCATAAAACGTATCGATCTGAAATCATTAATTCCATTGATCTTTTCAGTAAATTCTTCAATTGGGATCTTGAATTGATACCATGTTTCTGTTTTTCCACTTTCGCAAACATCTACCACCTGAGTATTGGTAATATAATTTTGACCAACGATCATATCCTGTGGTCTTAAACTTACCCGATACTGGAAATAACTTTCAGATTCACTCAGGTTATTATCTTGATTCAGGTCCTCAATATCAGGAACAGTTGTAGCCTGTGTTGTATAGCCGGCTCCACCGGTAATAGAATCTGACATCTCAGAAGTTGGCGAGTTTCCTTCCATACCATTAAAGTTCTTGTATCGGCGAACAATATCATTACTATCTGCATCATGTTGAGCATCCAAATAGTACTGGTAATTATCAGAGGAAGGATCCGCTAATAACACGGCTTTCGCACCAGCATTAAGTCCACTATTGTTTACCCAATTCACAAAGTTTCCAAACCAGATTGCCTCTGCTTCATCTGATAATCCGTCTAATCCAATATCCTGAAATTTTCTTGAGTCTCCTGTATTATCGAATGCGTTTACAATTACCTGTTGATTATAAACTACAGCCCAATCCGTTGTGTCATAATCATCCGGATCAAAGGTTGAACTTGCAGGTAGACCATTCTCAAAACTCTTCCTTGAATCAGGTAGTATGTCCTCTGAGATATTTCCCAGGTTAAAATAAAGATCTCCACCTCCTAAATTCTCTGATCCGTAATTTGTAGCATCATTATTGAATGGATCAAGTAACCAGAACTGAATGAACTGAATATTCGCAGTTTCAAAGTTTGTAGTGGTCAATGAACGCATAATACCAGACCAACGATCTTCAGGGTTGGTGAACTTTCCATCTGCGTCAATATTTGCTGATAAGGTGTCATAGTTGTATTGTCCTCTTTCTTCAGGATAATATGCCAGATCAAGAACCGGAATGTTATTCAATGTCCCCTGAACCGGATTATATTGAGGGAAAAGATCAGTTTGGGCCAACAAGTGCATTCTGGAATCACAAAGAATGCTGTCATTGTCTTTAATGTGATCAGGAGTAACGGAAGAATTTTGATAGAAAGTAGTAGGGTCGATCACATACCAAGACAATTTTGAACGATTAAATCCTGCTTCCAAACCAGTTTTGATCGAAGCTTCTGGAAAAAGTTGTGGTTGTCCCTGTGGAACAGAAGCTAATCTCCAGGTACCAAAAGTTTTGATATCAATGGCAGATTGGGATCCTTCAAATCCATCTATATATGAAATACCTTCTTTAGAAATAGCACGTTGAGTACCCGGAATCAAATAAGCAAACTCACCATAGGCATTAACACTTGATTTTTCCTTTGTAGAAATGATCGGCAAGAAATCAACCATTTTAGTTAAGAATGGAACTTCTTTCCTCCATGAAACATCCGTTCCTAATACCGTGTTACTTATAGGTTCATCACCGATATTCACTTTTTGCGTCAGTGGTTTTTCAGTAAGGTTCATTACTGTTGCACCCCAGTTAAAATCCTTATTGAATTCATAGTTGAAATGTGCTCCCACTAATGACTTTTGTTGGAAACCAAACAATGAATTACTCTCTAATTGAACCTTAATTGGCGTTCCTGCTTCCAAAATACCCTGATTCAGGATCTTCACCCTTCCGAGATTATAATCAACTGTATAATCTACCCCTTCAACCAATTTAACACCTCCGGCAGTAACTGTCACACTACCTTCAGGCACGTTCAATGAATTAAGCGATATATCAGAACTTACAGAAGATTTGTATTCTCCCTTTAATTTGAATCTGTTCTTATTTGGTATCTGTTGAGCTGCTGTTTTTGTTGAATCATACAATTCTTCATAAACAATTCCATTAATCTGCACCGGTGCCAAAGTACCTGTAGACTCCAATTTATCCCTTAACGTTTTTCCGAATGGTTCAATCGTTGTAAAATAAACCCGTCCTGTTTTAGGATCAATAGTACCTCCGTTAATAGCTTTATTGTTTTCATACATGATCGGTACAAAATCAAATCGACCATCAGGCTGGCTATTTTGCTGCAAGTTCAATCTATCTAACTCCAATTGCTGCATCAACATTTTATTGTCTACACCCTCGTAAGGCAGGTAATTTACATCTACAGATGTCTTTGGGTTATTATAGAACAGATCCATGATGAAATCATTCTGACTTACCTGATATGCACCAATTGAATACACGTTTTTCATCATCAGATCCCAGGTTTTATTTTGTGGATTCAAAATGGTTGGCTTCAATAATTTAAGAACCAATGCGCTTTTCGAACCTTCCTGAACTGGGACATCATTTGAAAATTCACCAACCTGATATACAGCACCATTGTAAGTATATTGATAAGCCACTCCTAAAACCTCATCTTGATTTAAAGGAGATTTAAGTGAGATGTAACCTAATTGGGCACTGTAGGTAAATTCTTGTTCTGAAAGTTGGCGGGCATTTTCCACTTTCTCATAATGTTGCGATTGTACAAATTCTCCCGGAGTTCCAGAGACACTTGACAACTCAGCAACTGCATTTGAAAATTCCCTTACAGTTGTTTGAGTAGTTAAGAAGCTGTACAGATTATTCGCATCATTATCCGGTAAATTTCCAGAGAATTGACTTGGACCACCTTCACAATTTGAAGGTTTATTCTCACCAAGGTCAGTGAAGGCAATTATGTTACGTGTATTTTCTACTTTATTAACACGATTCGTTACCCATACCTCAATTTTAGTGATCTGAACACCAGATTGCACCAACGGCATTGTCTGCATGGACGAATCATAATGTTCACGGTGATAGTAATTCAGGAAATAATGCTTGTTCGCTTCATAATTATCCGCCTTGATATCGAATTCCTGGACCTGAGCTCCACCTGAAACATTGATCTCCTGACGCTTACCTTTTTCCTGGGCAAGGATCGTATTAACTGTTAATCTACCCCACCTCAGATCAGTTCTGATACCAAACAAACTCTGTGAACCTTGAATAAGCGTAGTTTTCAACGGCAAACTTACGTTACCGGCTTCAATTTTCTGGATGATCTCGTCTTCATAACCAGTATACTCGATCTTCACATTATTCTGAAAATTGAAAGTGGCTTCAGTATTTTGTGCAATAGTAAGTTTTAATTTGTCTCCAATTTGACCAACGAGGTTTAGATTGATGTTTTGTTGGAAATCAAAAGTGGTAACCCTTCTTTGTTTGATAGGTAGTACTGGGTTATCATATTTCGAAATGTTTACCCCGAAAGACAATTGTGCAGATCCCTGTGGTCTGATATTTATCTCATCTCCACCGAAAATGATATCAAAGGCTTCTCCTTTCATTTTCATGGTTGGAAATGGATTGCCTCCTATACGTTTTTCACTCTCTTCCTGATTTTTGGCGATCATTCCATCCTTCATGGCCTGCTCACGCTTCCATTTCATGTATTCATCCAACGTCATGGCAGTTGGATATCTGTAATTCATTCCCCCAACTGTTTGATATACTTCATACATACCAGTCTCAGGATTATAAACCACTTGAGTTTGCATGTTTGAAGGATCTTTAAGATCGATTGGGGAATATCTTTTATCTGTGAAGTCATAATGATCATACAACGGATACTTTAGGGTACTATCCTGTTGCGCGGAAGACTGGAATACAGCCAATACTAATGCTATTACGACTAAATTTTTCACCAGGGTTTTTACAGTACTTTCAAAGCTTCTTTAATAATCTCTTCTACAGTAAGGTCTTCAGAGATCACTTTTAACACTGCTTTTTCAGCACGTTTTTTCTCGAATCCTAAAGCCAATAGAGCATTTAACGCATCATTTTGATTTGTATTGTTTTGCGTAAAAATATTTTCACTCGCGAAATCGCCTTTAACAACTTTGTCTTTTAAGTCAATGATCACCCTTTGAGCGGTTTTTGCTCCAATTCCTTTGATGCCTTGTATGGTTGCTACATCACCCTGTATGATGGCCGAAGCAATTTCATCTGAGGTCATAGCTGATAACATCAAAATGGCAGTATTGGCTCCAATTCCGGATACAGAGATCAAATGATTAAACATTTCACGTTCTGCCGTAGAATAAAAACCATATAAATTATGAGCATCTTCTCTTACCTGCAGGTAAGTATGAATTCGGATGTTCTCGTCATTGGATAACTTAGAAAAGGTATTTAAGCTGATGCGAACAAAATAACCAACACCTCCACATTCAACTACTATGTGAGTTGGGCTCTTCTCAACTAATCTTCCATTCAGGTGTGTGATCATAAATTATTTGTTTTGGGCATCAACAACTGCTACCTTAACCATATTCTGTATCTCTCTCACTGAGCTGCCTAATTGAAGTACATGAATAGATTTCTTCATTCCAACTAAAATGGGACCTATTGCTTCGATATCATCCACCATTTCCTGAAGCAATTTGTAAGCAATATTTCCAGATGCCAGATTAGGGAATATAAGTGTGTTCACCTTTTTATTGGCCAGTTCTGAAAAGCTGAATTTATCGATCAAAAGATCATTATTCAATGCAAAATTAGCCTGTAGTTCACCATCCACCACTAGATTAGGGTATCTTTCATGAAGGATCTGAACAGCCTTTGCCATTTTCGTGGCATCCTTCCCTTGAGCAGACCCGAAATTAGAATAAGATAACAATGCTATTCTAGGATGTATATTCAATCTTCTCACTTTTTTAGCAACAAGATTGGTAATTTCTGCAAGATCTTCTGGTGTTGGATCAATGTTCACTGTAGTATCAGCAAGGATAAGCGGACCTTTCTTAGTAATAAGCACATACATTCCGGCAACCTTATCTACACCTTCTTGAGTTCCAACAACAGCAAGGGCAGGACGAATAACATCCTTGTAATTTCTGGTTATTCCTGAAATCATTGCATCTGCCTCTCCAACTTCAACCATCATTGAACCAAAATAATTTCTTTCTCGCATGATCTTCTCTGCTTCAAAGAGCGTATACCCTCTTCTCTGACGTTTCTCAAAAAAGATCTTACCATATTGTTCGCGCTTTTTGCGCATGTTTTCATCCTTTGGATCAATGATCAAAACATCCTCTAACTCCAGATCGTTTTCTTTGATCAATTTCTTGATCTTTTCTGTTCTTCCTAATAAAATGGGAATCGCATATCCCTCATCTTTGGCTCCTTGAGCAGCTTTAAGAATAGTATAGTTATCTGCTTCTGCAAATACAACACGTTTTGGATTATGAATGGCTTTTTCAGTAAGTGTAGAAACAACCTTATTTTCTAATCCCAGGCGTTTCTTCAATTCGGCATCATAGGCATCCCAATCTTTTATAGGATGTTGAGCTACTCCTGAATCCATTGCTGCTTTTGCAACAGCAGGAGATACGGCTGTAATCAATCTGGAATCCAGTGGTTTTGGTATGATCTGTTCTTTCCCAAATGAAATATTCTTTTCACCGTAAGCCTCTATCACTTCTTCAGGTACCTGTTCTTTAGCCAAATCAGCAATAGCTCTAACGGCAGCCAACTTCATTTCTTCGTTGATAACCGTTGCTCTCACATCAAGTGCCCCTCTAAAAATGAAAGGGAAACCTAAAACATTATTCACCTGATTTGGATTATCTGATCTACCCGTCGCCATGATAATGTCCTTTCTAACAGAAGTGGCATCCTCATAAGAGATCTCAGGTTCTGGATTTGCAAGGGCAAATACTATAGGGTCTTTAGGCATTGATTTCACCATTTCCTTTGTAACCAATCCACCTTTTGAAAGTCCTAAAAATACATCCGCAGATTTCATTGCTTCTTTCAATGAAATGTCTTTAGCATGTACTGCGAAGAAAGTTTTATGCTCATCTAAATCCTCTCTTTTTTTAGAAAGAAGACCTTTTGAATCATACATGTATATATTCTTAAGTGTTGCTCCAAGTGCCAGATAAAGCTTACAACAAGAAAACGCTGCCGCTCCTGCACCAACTACAACGATCTTAACCTTTTTAATGTCTTTTTTTGCAAGTTCAAGTGCATTAAGTAATGCTGCTGATGAAATAATTGCCGTACCATGTTGATCATCATGCATGATTGGAATATTCAGCTCCTCTTTCAATCTTCTTTCTATTTCAAAAGCTTCAGGAGCTTTAATATCCTCTAAATTGATCCCACCAAAAGTTGGAGCAATTGCTTTAACTGTTTGGATGAATAATTCAGGATCTTCAGCATCCACTTCAATATCAAAGACATCAATATCAGCAAAGATCTTGAACAATAATCCCTTACCTTCCATTACCGGTTTAGAGGCTTCAGGCCCGATATTGCCCAAACCTAGCACTGCAGTTCCGTTTGAAATAACTGCTACCAAATTACTCTTGGCTGTATACTTATATGAATTTGATTTGTCTGCCGCAATCTCAAGACAAGGCTCAGCAACTCCCGGCGAATACGCCAACGACAAATCTCTTTGTGAGTTATAAGGTTTTGTTGGTACCACTTCTATCTTCCCTGGTCGCCCATTAGAATGATAATCAAGTGCGTATTGTTTTTTTATTTTAGCCATGCTGAATGCCTTTATTTTAAGGGGGTAAAGATAAAAATTAAAGCCAAACTTAGTGGTATAAATTATTTGATTAATTTTAAGCGACTATAGTTAAAATCCATGGGAAACAATAAGCCAAAACTGGTGGTACTCTCTGGTGCCGGTATTAGTGCGGAAAGTGGGCTCGGAACATTTCGAGACAAGGGTGGCCTGTGGGATCAATATGACATTAACGAAGTAGCAACTCCTGAAGCCTGGGAAAAAAATCCTGCATTGGTTTTGGACTTTTACAATCAACGAAGAAAGTTGGTGTTAGAAGCTGTACCTAATGACGCACATTTTGCTTTGGTGGAACTTGAAAAAAGTTTTGATGTTCATATAGTGACTCAAAATATAGATGATCTTCATGAGCGAGCAGGCTCAACGAACATTTTACACCTACACGGTGAAATCCTAAAAGCCCAATGTTCAATTGACGAATCAGAAGTAGTAAAGCTAAATGGGCCCGACATTAAATTGGGTGATGTTTCAAAAAAAGGATATCAACTCAGACCACATGTTGTATGGTTTGGAGAAGCAGTGCCAAAAATGTTCGAAGCAGAAAAAATTGTAAATGATGCTGATATATTCATTGTCATTGGAACTTCACTGAATGTTTACCCTGCGGCTAATTTGATCTATGCATGTAAGAAAACATGTAAAAAATATCTCGTAGATCTGAATGAACTTTCTACAGTGAAATTCAAAAATCTGATCCATTTGAGAGGGAATGCTTCTGAAAAAGTACCAGAACTTGCTCAAAAATTAATTAAGGAATCCAATATTACGATATAAAAAAAGGAGACTCAACAGGTCTCCTTTTTAATTATTAGGTCGAAATATTAATTTCTTACCACCAATTTTTTAGTCTCAATGACTTCCGCATTTCTAAGAATTGAATAGAAGTAAACTCCATTGTTCAAACCAGAAAGACTTATATTATTTTTACCGTCAACCATATTTTGGAATTTAACTCTCTCTCCTAAAACATTATATAGGATCAGTTTAACGTCATTTCCATTTGTAGCCATCTCAACAGTGAATACATCTGATGCTGGATTTGGATAAGCATTATAGTTGATCTCTTGAATCTGTTCAGTATTTAAGAAACAATCCTGTGCATCAAATCTGAATTTGATCTGAATTGAATCCTCAAAATTTCCTAAACCAGAATAAATATTATACGTGTAGATCACACAAGCCGCAACATCACCAGGCCATACCTTAGGCTGAAAAACAGATGAATCCCCAGCAGGAATAGAAAAGGTTAAAGGTCTGTTATAGGTTGTTGCATCATCCGCATCAAAGCATAAGATCTCATCACAGATCTGATCAGTTGCGATTGAAGCATCATGTGCACGTCTTATTCTCGACCAGGTACAGTTCAATGCTCCTCCTGTAGTGTTCACTATATAATAATGTGCAGTTGCATATTCAACTGTTGAAGCACTATCAATAGTGATAACAGGCGAAGTTACCAGATCTCCATTTTCATCATGAATGACGAATGATTGTGCAGTCGCGAATCCTGCAAAGAATGCTAAAAACAATAATGTGTAAATTTTCTTCATATGCTACTAATTGGATTTTTAAATCTCTTCTTGAACATAAATATACCAAAAATCATGCTCAAATTATAATGTGTTACAATATTCTCATTAATTTGTTAATTTTAGGATACCAATAATGTGATGAACTTGAAAATGGAATATTTAATCTTGTGACTTACATTTGTTTTGTATTGACTCTGTTTGTTAATCAAAAAACTAAAAATTTAAATAACTTAATTTATCATGAAAAAAGTTTTACAATCTATTATGGTTGCCGGCGCGTTAGTAGTTGGTAGCCAAGCTAATGCTCAGCTTCCGGACAATGGGGTTTATCCTGGAGGTTTGGTTTTAACTCAATTCGGGGGTTCTCCAACTCACGACATTGATGCACAATTAGACGCAGGAAAACCTGTGATCATTGATTTATTTGCTGTTTGGTGTTCTCCTTGCTGGTCTTACCACACTGGAGGTACTTTAGAAACTGTTTATAACAATATTGGTGACGGCGGAACAGGTCAGGTAAAGATCTATGCTGTTGAAGCTGATGATTCTACTCCTGAATCTTCAATGGATGGTGGAGGAAACTCTCAAGGTGACTGGATTACAGGTACTCCATATCCAATGAGCAATAATGATAATATTGCTGACATGTTCAACCTTGGGTATTATCCAACTTTGGTTTTGGTTTGTCCAGACAGAACAGTTACTGAAGTAGGTCAGGCTTCGGCTTCTCAATGGGCTGCTGCTGTTAATAACTGCGGTGGTTTAGCGTCAAACTCAAATGATCCAAGAGTACTTGAAAATACAACTGATGCCAATGTAACAGTTTGTCCTTCGGGTGGTACTGCTTCTACTGAGATCAAAGCAGTGGTTCAAAACTACTCAACTACAGCTATCAATGGTACTTACACTTTAGAGGCTACAGTTGGTGCTACTGTTATCGCATCAACAAATGCTAACTTATCTTTAGACCCATATGAAGCTACAGAAGTTAGTTTAGGTAACGGAAACCTTAATACTGGTAACAACAATATTACTATTACTATTACTACTTCAAATGATAATTTATCAAATGATGCTGCTAGTGCTGTAACTTCTGCACAGGTTGCTGCTGACTTAGGTACTGGGGATATCACAATCACTTTGGATTTTGATAATTATGGAGAAGAAGTAGGTATGGGATTCGCTTCAGGTACAGTTCAGGAAACTGATCCTTTTGCTGCATATCCAATGTTCGGTGCTGGTACATACCCAGGTCAAATTGACTTCCACAATATCGGAACCTGGACGAACTCAAATACTGGTGATTATTTCCAGTATGTTAGCCTTGCTGCTGGTTGCTACCACTTATACATGTTTGATAACTATGGTGATGGAATGACAAACTCATCTTCTACTACTTCAGATGATGGTTCAATTGTTATTTCAAATAACTCTACATCTGCTCAAACGACTATGGATATTGATTATGGTTCAGGTTATTGGTTAACATTCGAAATCACATCTGCTGGTACTGGCGTTGGGTTCGAAGAAATTGAATCAATGGATGCTTTCAACGTATTCCCTAATCCGGCTGTAGATATGACAACAGTTCAATTCAATTTGACTGCTGCTTCAAACGTAACTGTACAAATGTATAACGCAGTAGGTCAAATCGTTTTCTCTGACAATATGGGAGAAGTTAACGGTTTCCAAACTGTTGAGATTGGTACAACTAACTTAGAAGCTGGAATTTACATGATCAACGTAAATGTTGATGGTAACATCATTACTCAAAAAGTTTCCGTTATTAAATAAGAATAACAGATAATATATTGAAAGCCCTTCTGCCAAAAGGTAGAAGGGCTTTCTTTTTTTAACAGTTCAAGATTATTTTCAATTTCCCTATATAAATAAAGTCTTTTCAAGATCAATTCTTTATTTAGGAATTCAAGTTTTATTCCGATTTGAAATTTTACAAACTCCTCAATTCCATTATCTTTACCTTATAGAGCAAAATGGTCCGCTTTTTGCGTTATACCACAGAAAATTAAACCATGAAAAAAATAATACTATTATTACCTGTAGCCGCTTTAGTTATTCTTTCATTCATGCCGGATGATGATGATAAAAAAGGTAAGAAGTTACCAGCTGTAACCATTAAAGATATGGCTGGAAATACCATTAATACTGCTGAAGTAAGTAATGACGGTAATCCCATTGTTGTCAATTTTTGGGCAACATGGTGTAAACCTTGTAAACTGGAGTTAAATACTATTGCTGATGAATACGAAGATTGGCAAGAAGAAACCGGAGTTAAACTGGTGGCTGTATCTGTTGATGATCAAAAAACAACTAAAATGGTTGAACCTTATGTTAATGCATCTGGCTGGGAATATGATATTTGGATGGACGTAAACGGTGATTTTAAAAGAGCTCTAGGTGTAAATTTTGTTCCTCACACCTTCTTATTGGACGGTGAAGGAAACATAGTTTATTCACACAACAATTACGTACCAGGTGACGAAGAAGAACTTTATGACGAAATTCTAAAAGTCTCGAAAAAATAATTTTAATTTCCCATCCAAAATCCATTTTTAGTCTACAATGAAGAAATTTATTCTTCCTTTTATTTTTTTGTCAGTTGTTTCTAATGCACAGGTTTTAGGACCAAACATTTCAGGAAATATTGAATCTACATTTCAGTATTTGAATGAGGACACTTTAATTGGTGCTCAACAACCATCTGAGAAAACAGTGCTAAATACCTATGCCCTGGTGAATTATTCCTGGAAAGGATTTAGAGCAGGCACACGATTTGAATCTTATTTACCTCATATTTTGGGATATCCAGCACGTTTTGCCGGAACTGGAATTGGGTATCGATATGTAGGGTACAGTCATGAAAAAGTAGAATTCACAGCCGGGAATTTTTATGATCAATTTGGGTCTGGGATGATCTTTCGTTCGTACGAGCAAAGGCAACTCGGTATTGATAATGCCATGGACGGTTTGCACCTGAAAGTTATGCCTGTTCCTGGAATTACCTTAAAGGCTGTTTATGGAAAAATGAGGTATAATTTCAATAGTAAATTGGAAAATGCGGATGGATTAGTTAGAGGATTTGACGGTGAAATAGATTTCTCAACATTCCTTGGTTTACTTGATTCTTCTAAATTTAAAATGACCATTGGAGGAAGCTTCGTAAGTAAATACCAAAATGCAACAAATGCATTATACAACATGCCTAAAAATGTTGGTTCATATGGTGGTAGGATCGATATGAAATATGACAAATTCTTTCTTGGGGCCGAATACATAATTAAAGAGAATGACCCGTCTTTTGATAATAAGTATGTTTTTAACAATGGGCACGGTGCATTTATCAATTTTGGTTATTCAAGAAAAGGCTTTGGAATAATTGTTCAAGGTAAGTCGATCGATAATATGAGCTATCGTGTTGATCCAGACGCCACGCTAACTGACTTGAATATCAATTTCATGCCGGCTTTGACTAAAACCCATACGTACAATCTTGCTGCAACTCTATATCCATACGCAACTCAACCAGTAGGTGAAGTAGCTTTTCAAGTGGATGTATTCTATAAGATTCCCAAGGGTTCTAAACTCGGTGGTAAATATGGTACTGATATTAGCGTGAATTTTGCCACTGCATATCAACCAATAAGACACACTAAAGATATCAGTCCTCTAGACTCGTCAAGAGTGACCTACCATACCGGGTTATTTGAAAAAAGCGACAGTTTATATTACAGAGACTTCAATATCGAGATCAAACGTAAGTTTAACAAGCACTGGAAAGGAACAGTTAAGTACTTCCATTTTGATTTTAACAATAACGTGAATGTAGTTTCCAAGGATGCTCACGGTTTTGTTAATTGCCATATTGCTGTGCTGGATGTGCAATATGCTATTAATAGAAAACACTCAATTAGAGCAGAATTGCAAGGATTATGGACGAAGAAAGTAGACGGTGAAAAACAGGATAAAGGAGATTGGGCTACTTGGTTGATCGAATATAATGTATCTCCTCATTTCTTCTTTGCTGTGATGGATCAGTATAATTATGGTCATCCAAATCCAGCTTACAGATTGCATTATCTATTAGGCTCAGCCGGATATATAATGGGTGCAAGCAGGATCATGGTTGCTTATGGTAAACAAAGAGAAGGTATTTTCTGTATTGGAGGAGTTTGTAGACCTGTACCAGCAACAAATGGTCTCACTATTACGTTTACTTCAAGCTTCTAAATTGTAAATATGAAAAGAGCTCGAATATTTTTATTTGCCTTAATAGCGCTAAACTTAGTATTCACATCTTGTGACAAAGTTGAAGAACCAATCAAACCTGCCATTTTGTTGGATACTACTTTATATCCTGGTAATTGGGAAGATTATGTTACACCAACATTCGCAGCAAACACAAATACTGATAGAAATATATTATTAGAAGATTATACTGGACACAGGTGTCCGAATTGCCCAGCAGCCGGTTGGGAAGCTTATAATATAGAACAAGCAAACACTGATAGGGTTTTTGTGGCTTCTGTACATGCAGCTCCGTCAGGTTTATCAAGTTTCCAGACTACCGCATCTGATTGTGGTCAGGCTTCAAATCCAAACAACAAATATTGTTCGATATTTTATTGTGATGAAGGCATAGAATATGGACAAACTTTTGGTGGAGGTAGTTATGGGTTTTTCGGAAATCCACAGGGAAACTTAAATCGTATCAATTTCACCGGTACTGATATGTTCCAGTTTTACACTGAATGGCAGGGAAAAGTAACTGATATACTAACTGCAAATGATCTTAAGGTAAACATCCAGGCACAGAGTAATTTTTACACAGAAACTAACGGACTTTTCCTACATACAGAAGTTGAGTTCCTTGAGGATCTTTCTGCGAACAGTTATAACATGGTTGTTTATCTTATAGAAGATGAAGTAATCGATTATCAGGACAGTTCGAGTATTGCTGTGAGTTATTATCATCATCATGATATTTTGAGAGGATGTATTGATGACCTCACCTGGGGAAGAAGTATTTCAAGTGATAATGCACAGGGGAGTAAAGTTTATCTAGATTATTCATACAAACTTCCTGATGGAGAATTAAATACTGATTATCATTTACTGATCTATGTTTATGATGTTGCCACTTACGAGATTTTACAAGTGATCAAACATGAATTTTAGATCTATTTTTGCAGGATGATCTTATAAGATTCATCCAGATATCTTAATACATAGGTCCCATTCTGTAAAGCTGTCAGATCGAGAATAATACTATTTCCATTTACATATTCTTGATATACCATTGCTCCCTTAAGATCAAAAATTTCCAATTTTTCATTCGGATTTTCTGAGATAAAGTACATCAAACCATTTGAGGGATTTGGATAATAAGAAACAATTTGATTTGATTTGGTGGGTATTCCCAGATTAGGATTTAGTCTGATAAGATTCGTAGACTCCAGTTGATCGTTTCTCATTTCGTAAGAATTCACTTTAATATCTTCATCTGTATCAGCTGTCGGGACCAAGAGTATTGAATATCTCTCACCAGGGTAGATTACAAGGGTATCGCAATCAAATGACATGGGTAGCACCCTCCCATCACTCATGTAAGCCTTGGCATTTAGTTCTTCAGGAAAAATATATTCCACTTTTGTATAAGCGATATTACCAATACGTAATAAAACACTATCTCCTGAATATGCCGACACATGATTCGGAACACTATTGTAAAGTTGGTTGCCGGATAAACCATTGACCATAAAGTAATCCGTTTTGAATTCATTGAATGGTCCGGGAGACAATGGATTGGTGTTGATAGACTCATCCATATCTGAATTCAGAAATGTATATGTTGAAGTATATGAAGGTCCTCCATTATACATTTTATTGGTCTCTGTTGCCTTAATCACGATCATTCCATACATTCCCATGGTGAGATGCAAGGTGGTTAAAACATGACAATGGTATAGATATCCTCCAGGATTTGCTGCAACAAAATTGTACTCAGCAGTGTCTCCAGGGCCTACAGAAAATGAAGTAGTAGGTACACCATCTTCATCAGTGGATACGTCCAGCCCGTGTAAATGAATTGTATGATGTTCGGGTGATGAGTTGATAAAGAATAAGTTAACACTATCACCTTGCGTGAATTCAAGAGTTGGACCTGGTAAAGATGCCACCCACAAGCCTGGTGAATAATATCCATATCCCCAAATCTGAACATTATTACCGTTATCGAGGTAATGAACACCATCCATCTTTGCTCCTAACCAAACATCTACATGTTGTGAACTCCCTTTAAATGATAGGGAAAGAATTAGTATAAAAAATAAAACTCTCACGGTTGAATTTCAATTAGGTTCAACATCCCTCCTGGATAAACGCCTGAATTGGTAACATTAATCAGATTATGCTCATGCACCGGATATATACCCGGTTGATCTGCCAC
Source organism: Crocinitomicaceae bacterium (assembly GCA_020635955.1). Classification (GTDB taxonomy): domain Bacteria; phylum Bacteroidota; class Bacteroidia; order Flavobacteriales_D; family Crocinitomicaceae; genus Paracrocinitomix. The sequence continues at coordinate 240,671 of JACJYW010000008.1, read as the reverse complement.
CAATTGCACAAAAACAACTTCGCCTTTTTTAAGTGGATAAGAATCCTTTTTCCAGTTATTCATTATTGTATTGACTGACGCATCAATAATGGTCACGTGAAATCCATGATAATGCAGCGTATGTTCCATTTGACCAGAATTGATGGTAGCAATATAAATTGTGTCTCCTACCTGTTGAACGATCTTGGCAAGCGTATCGAATTCAAGACTAGGATGAGTTTTAAGATTAATACTGAACAAATTGGGCATATAATCTAAGGGAGTAGATCCCGTTGTTGTTTCAGCAATTTCGTAAGACAATGTATCCGATTGATCAAACATATTCCAACAATACACCGGATAGTTTTGAAATCCTTTAATGATAACTCCTGATGCACCAAGTAAATGTCCATAAGGAACAGATGAATAATATCTGAAGGCGCCATCCGAAGGTAAGACAATTTGAAAATCGCCAAAGGATAAGGCATTTACATTATTAGCGGTTTCTAATACTCCGTCAATTTGAAAAGTGTGATCCAATGTATCATTATTAATAATATGCAATTGTAGCGTATCATTTGATGAGATCTCAAAAGTATGATTGACCAATTTAAAGTCAGATGAATCATTAAATACGCAAAACTGATAATTGAAACCAGTCACTGTAGCCGTGTCTTTATTAATAAATAAAGTATCCAGTACAATGGTGGATTGAGCATAATATGTCAGACTCAATAAAATTAAAACGATCAAATGCTTCATCTCAATACAAATTTACGGTATTCAGTTCAGTATAAATAATTGAATTTTATTAATCCTATGATTCTTAAAATTTAGGGAAAAGAAAATTTAAGCTGTTCTGTTGTTGGATTTAACATTTTTTCTTAACTTTTATTCAATAAATCAACGGATTTGACGTCTAAATAATGACGGTTTAATCGATTGAATAAACCATTGTTAATAAGTTTAACTACTATTAACACTTGTTAATCGACCAAAACAATAATTTAGTAGAACCATTTGAAAATTTTAGTTATGTTAGAACTATGTAAGGAGATTCTAACGAAAGTTAGTTTCGACAAACTACTTTTTCAAAAAGAGTTAAAGAAAGCTTTGACCTGGTTGAAGAAGGATGAAATTGAAGGATTTAAAGAGTGGTGCATTGTAAAATTTGGCCACGTTTATCCGGATGTTTTGCGAGTAGCCTTTAACAAAGCTTAGCGTTTTTATGAATTAACATGGAACTGGGCTCGCAGCAATGCGGGCCCTTATTTTTTACTCACGAAATCAATGTTCCGTTTTAATCCTGTGAATTTAGGTCTCTTGATCGCAGAATACTTGAACAATTCATTAAAAACCCCTTCGGTCAAATCAACCAAATCAATCGCTATCAGTTGTTCATTAGGTTCGAATTCTTTAGTAGAATGAGGCTTTGAAAACCTATTCCATGGGCAAACGTCCTGACATACATCACAACCAAATACCCAACCATCCATTTTATCTTTGAATTCAGAAGGTAAAAGTTCATCTTTCAATTCGATCGTCAAATAAGAAATACATTTTGAACCATCAATTAATTGAGGCTTTATTATAGCCTGAGTAGGACAAGCATCAATACAAGCAGTGCAAGTTCCACAATGATCTGTAGTTGGTTGATCATAATCCAGTTCTACATCTATCACAATCTCCCCAATGAAGAAAAATGAGCCTTTTTGTACAGAAATAAGATTTGCATTTTTACCTATCCATCCTAATCCACTTTTAGCGGCCCAGGCCTTGTCCAATATAGGAGCCGAATCTGTAAAACATCTGGCATTGATCTCTCCTACTTGTTCTTTTATTTCATTGAGAAGTGTTTCTAGTTTGTCTTTAATGACCATATGGTAGTCTTCACCATAGGCATATTTCGAGATCTTAAGAGATTTTCCCTGAAAGAGATCCTTTTCCGGATAGTAGTTTAACAAGACTGAGATCACACTTTTAGCCCCATCTACCAATAGTCTCGGGTCCAATCTCTTATCAAAATGATTAGCCATATAGGCCATTTTACCCTGATAATTTTTAGCTAACCAATTTTCAAGATATTTGGCTTCATCTTCTAAAAAAGTTGCTTTGGATATTCCACAAGATAAAAAACCAAGTTCCTGTGCCCTTGTTTTTATTCTTTGTGATAGTTCATGCTTATTCATTGAATAAACCGCCCTGGAAGAATCCAAGGTCTTTACCAAGATGTTTGTAGGCTTTCTCTGTGACTTTTCTTCCTCTAGGCGTACGCATGATAAATCCCTCCTTTATAAGAAATGGCTCATATACTTCTTCAAGTGTTCCAGCATTTTCACCTACAGCAGTAGCAATTGTAGTCATTCCAACCGGACCTCCAGCAAATTTCTCTATGATAACTGAAAGGATCTTATTATCCATTTCATCCAGTCCATGCTGATCCACATTAAGCGCTTCTAAGGCTATATTTGAAATATCAAGGGTAATTATACCATCACCTTTAATTTGAGCAAAATCGCGTACTCTACGCAACAATGCATTCGCAATTCTAGGCGTGCCCCTGCTTCTTCGCGCTATTTCAATTGCTGCATTATCATGTATCTCAATATCAAGGATTCCTGCAGCCCGTGAAATTATGTGAGATAAAACCTCAATATCATAATATTCAAGCCTACTATTGATCCCGAATCTTGCCCTTAATGGTGAAGTAAGTAAACCAGAACGAGTAGTGGCGCCTATTAACGTAAATGGATTCAATCCTATTTGAACAGTTCTTGCAGACGGACCAGAATCGATCATAATATCGATCGTGTAGTCTTCCATTGCAGAATACAAATACTCTTCAATTACCGGACTCAACCGGTGAATCTCGTCTATAAACAACACATCTCCTTCTTCCAGATTGGTTAATAGTCCTGCAAGATCTCCGGGTTTATCTAAAACTGGACCTGAAGTAATTTTGATACCTACACCCAATTCATTCGCAATAATATTAGCAAGGGTTGTTTTACCCAAGCCCGGAGGACCATGCAGGAGTACATGATCTAGAGATTCTCTTCTTTTTTTTGCCGCCTGAACAAACACTGATAAATTATCGATCACTTTTGACTGTCCGGCAAAATCATGGAATAACTTAGGTCGTAATACCTGATCTAACTCTTCCTCTTTTGAGAATTCCTCCTCGTCTCTATAATCGAATGATTCCAATATGGTTGTTGTTTGTTTTATCAAATATACGGGTTTCAACCTTGAAAATTATTATTTGAATTTTTCAATAATCCATTATTTTGCACTTAAAAAGCCAACCTATATGAATTCACTTAAAAAAATTTCCATCTACATATTCACAATTTCCTTATTGGGATGTAGTGAGCCACTTACTGAAAAAAGGTTTCAATATCAAATAGATGGCGATCATGTTAATGTAGCTATTGATGTAGTACAAACAACTAATGATGGTTTTGCATTTCTGGGAGAAACAACTCAATGCGGAGGAGAAGACATGATGTTCTTTACTACCGATCAATTTGGTAATGTAGAAATAGCTTTAGCTTTTAAAGGAGATAGCACTGACATAGGATTTTCATTGATTGAAACAAAAGATGGGGGTTATTTGTTGGGTGGTCAAACTAATTCATTTGGGAACACCAGAGATGATATGCCACTTATTAAATTGAACAAAGAAGGTGAGCTTGAATGGAGTATTCTATTTGGTGGATACAATTTAGATTATATCACAGACTTAATTCAAACTGAAGATGGTCCATACATTGTGACGGGTTACACGTATAGCTATGGTGTTGGATTTGATGATATTTTTATAATGAAAATTGATGAACAAGGTGATACCTTATGGACAAGAAGATATGGGGGAGAGTTGAATGAACATTGTTATGCCGTCAAACAAACACCTGATAAAGGTTTTGTTCTAACAGGATTCAGTAAAAGCTTCGGTAATGGATATTATGATACTTATGTTGTCAAAGTAAATCCTGAAGGGGATACATTGTGGACAAGAGTATTTGGAGGACAATTTCATGATCGTGGCTTCGATATTTATGCTGAAGAAGATGGTAGTATACTGATTACCGGTGGATCAGAAACTAGTTCAAATAATATGGATGCCATGCTACTCAAACTTTCTGCCGAAGGAGATATCATTTGGGCCAAGACCTATGGAGGAATAAAACCAGAAATGTCAAATTCCATTGATCGTTGTGAAGATGGATATGTATTAACCGGCTATACTTCCAGTGCAGATGGTAAAAGTGATCATCTAATTATTAAAACTGATCTTGAAGGAAATGTAATGTGGTATAAGGCCTATGGAGGAGAACTTGATGATCTAGCTTATAGAGGTATTTCCACCAAGGATCAAGACATTCTTGTGATAGGAAAATTACCCGCAGAAAAAGATAAACCTTATAACATCACATTCTTGAAAATTCCGGCTGATGGGAGTGAAAGTATCTGTTCAGAAAAAACATTTGAACTATTCACAAATGATTCTACTATTTCATCTCACTTTACAAATACACAAATTACCAGTGGAATAGAAATAAAAGAACACTCATTTGAAATTCACCACCCCGATCTATATATAATTCCATTATGCAAAAAGCCCGATTAGTTCATACTAACCGGGCTTCTATCGTTTAATCAATTATTAATGCTCCTCTTCTCCTGCTCCGATTGGAGTAGTTTGAGGTACAAAATCTTCTTCAAATCCTGGTTTAGAATAATCGTAAGGCCATCTATGTACTTCAGGAACTTCACCAGGCCAGTTACCATGAACATGTTCAACTGGAGTTGTCCATTCAAGTGCGTTACCTTTCCAAGGATTTTGTACTGCTACCTGACCTCTTCTAATGCTATAGAAGAAATTGAATATGAATATGATCTGACCAAGAGCTGCAATAATAGCAAAGACCGAAATTACCTGATTCAAATCCAAAATCATTTCATATTGATTCGTATCAAAGTTCTCCCAAACTGAGTAATCATAATATCTTCTTGGTGCCCCTCCAATACCTATAAAGTGCATTGGGAAGAAAACTCCATAAGCTCCAACCAGGGTAATCCAGAAATGAACCATACCTAGTTTCGAGTTCATCATTTTTCCATACATTTTAGGGAACCAGTGATAAACTCCTGCAAACATTCCGAAGATTGCAGAAAGTCCCATTACAATGTGGAAGTGAGCTACTACGAAATATGTATCATGCACTTGAATATCTAAAGCAGAGTCAGCTAATATCACTCCAGTGATACCTCCTGTGATGAATGAGGATACCAAACCTACTGAGAACAACATTGCAGGGGTGTATTTGATATTTCCTTTCCATAACGTTGTTAGGTAGTTAAATACTTTTACTGCTGAAGGAATAGCAATCAACAATGTGGTAAATACGAATACACCACCAAGGAATGGGTTCATACCTGTTACGAACATATGGTGACCCCAAACGATAAATGATAAGAATGCGATTGCTAGAATCGATCCAATCATTGCACGATAACCAAAGATTGGTTTTCTAGAGTTCGTAGATACAATCTCTGAAGTCAAACCTAATGCCGGTAATAATACGATATATACCTCAGGGTGACCTAAGAACCAGAATAAGTGTTCAAATAAAATTGGAGATCCTCCTGATTGCTCAAGTAACTCTGTTCCAACGATTGCATCATTGATGTAGAAAGATGTACCTAACAATCTATCCATCATCATAAGAACAACAGCTGAAACTAATACAGGGAAAGAAAGAACCCCAATTACAGCAGTGATAAAGAATGCCCAAACAGTCAAAGGAAGTCTGGTCATTTTCATACCTTTTGTTCTAAGATTCAATACAGTTACGATATAATTCAAAGAACCTAACAGAGATGAAGCAATGAAAACAGTCATTGACAACAACCAAAGTGTCATACCTTGCCCTGAACCACCAATTGCCTCTTCATAAATTGAAAGTGGCGGATAAATTGTCCAACCAGCAGATGCAGGTCCAGTTTCAATGAACAATGAATACAACATTAATGCTGAAGACAAAAAGAACAACCAATATGAGATCATGTTCAATAAACCTGACGCCATATCACGTGCCCCCACTTGCAATGGAATAAGCAAGTTCGAGAAAGTTCCAGATAATCCTCCTGTCAATACAAAGAATACCATGATCGTACCATGAATGGTTACCAATCCTAAATACATTCCTCTATCCAAAACACCATTTGGTGCCCAGGTATCACCTAAAAAGAAAGACAATACACTATTGCTTTCTCCTGGCCAACCCAATTGAATTCTAAATAATACTGAAAGGATCACCGCTACTACCGCCATAACGATAGCTGTAACTAAGAACTGTTTCCCGATCATTTTATGATCCTGAGAAAAGATGTACTTCGTTATAAAACTTTCTTTGTGATGATGTCCGTGAGCTGCTGTAGCTGCCATATTCTATACTTTAGTTTTATTCTAATCTTTCTATCTAATCAATTAATTGTGGTCTCCACCTTCTCCTTCAACAACTGCTTCTTCTCCTTCAGCTTGCGCTTCCATAGCAGGTTCTTCTACCTCTAGTTCCTCTGCAACCTCTACTGCACTTGAAACGATCATTGCAGTACTTACACCGTCATTTCTCCATGCCTGAAACTCCTCTTCAGAACCAACTATAACAGGTAAGAACATATTTGAGTGAGAAACTCCACAAATCTTGTTACACAATAAAATGTAACTGAAATCTTTATTTCCTGTTTTCTCTCTCATCTCCTGAGTTGTAATAGTTGGAGTGAATTTAATGGTTGTTCTCATACCTGGCACACAGTTCATCTGTGCTCTAAAGTGAGGAAAATAAGCTGAATGTAAAACGTCTCTTGATCTTAATACGAATTGATACTCTTTACCTTTAATTAAGAATAAAGCTGATTTAGATGTAAAATCATCATTTGCTTTTGAGTAGATCGAATCATTGTACGCTTCAGCCATTTTAATGATTCTTTGTTTAATTCGACCCATTTTTTCAATGTCGTGCTGTAATTTATACTCATTTGCAGCAGAAGCAATATTGGTTCCGTTTGCAATACCATCTAATCTAGTTTGATTTTGCTCGATCAAGTCATCAATTTCAGCAATTCTCTTATCAATATTGTCTGACGTGATTACTCCTAGTGGATTCTCTCCGTTCACCAATTTATAATCAGCATATCCTAGTTGATTATCTTCACCTGAATATCTTACTGTCCAGTCAAACTGTTTTGCATAAAGCTCTACCACAACAGCATCATCAGAAGGAGCTCCTGTAATTTTATTCCACGTCATCAATCCAAGAATGATAATTACAGCCAATGCCGCAGCCGGAACCACTGTCCAGATCATTTCTAACTTGTTGTCATGTGGGAAATAGTAAGCCTTTCTTTCCGGATGGTAAGAATATTTATATGCAAAGAAGAACAATAATGAGTTCGTTACAAAGAACACTGTAAATACAATGATCCAGTTAACGCCATATAACCAATCCACATCTACACCATGCTCAGATGCTGCTTCAGGAAGTCCTCCATTTCCATATAACCAAAGCATGTATAATGTTGATCCAAAGAATACAGTTATAAACACCAACATTAATCCGGCGTTGATATTATTCGTTTTAAGATTAATATCTTCTTCTCTGTGACCTCTTAGTTTTGACGAAAGCTCGTATACACGCATAAGCTGTGCAACTGCGATCACTGTCAATACGATAACGGCTAAAACAATTAACTTCATTTCTTTATCCTTTTTACGCTATTGTCTATTAAATTTCGTGATGTTTACTCTCATCCAAATAAGGGTGATTCTTTGGCATTAACGGAGCTTTAGTAAGAGTGTTTAAAACGTAGAATGTGAACACTCCAGCAAACGTCATAAACAATCCTATCTCAATTAATCCGATACAACCATGTTCTCCCATTGTACCAGGAGTAACCAACATGTAAACATCTGTCCAGTGTCCTAAAATGATCACCAAACAAACAAACATCAAAATACCAGGGCTTCTTTTTGCCTCTCTCGACATTAATACTACCATTGGAATAATGAAGTTAATCATGAACATTCCCCAGTAAACAGGTGAATATTGATCAATTCTTTGAACGTAGTAGATCACCTCTTCAGGTATATCAGCATACCAGTAAAGCATATACTGTGAGAAGAACAAATATGACCATAAGAACGAAGTAGCAAAGATCCATTTACCAACATCATGGATGTGAGAATCATTTACAAATTCTAGGTATCCGTTCTTTTTAAGATAGATGATCAACAACATAATAACGGTCATTGAAGTACACCACATACCTCCGAATGTATACCATCCAAATAATGTAGAGAACCAATGCGCATCAATTGACATCAACCAATGCCAAGAAGAAGTTGAAGAAAAGTATCCGAACAATACTAAGAACAACGCTCCTTTAGCAAAATTCTTCATGTGAATTTTAGTTCCACCTTCAATATCCTCTTGAAGAGATCTTTTTCTAAACCCTCTGTAGAATAAGAAGTAAACAGTAAAATACACAAGTGTTGCAATCCAAAAGAATGGTACTGTTAAGAACGGTGCTTTAGCTGCAATAATCGGGTCATGTGCTACTACTTCAGGGTCCATCCACTGATAGATGTGCCCCAAATGGTGACCATCTACATCAGTATATCCACCTTCCATGAACGTTAACACTGCAAACAATGCAATTAAAATTCCGATTCCTACAACTACATACGAAGCAACACCTTCAACAATTCTTTTAATGGCTACTGACCATCCCGTTTCAGTTGCGTACTGCAATGCTAAGAAGAACAGAGATCCTAAGGCAATTGCAAAGAAAAAGAATCCGTCAATTAAAAAATTGGATAGGATTTTGGTTTTGAATTGTTCAGAACCACTTTCCATGATTGCTCCAATGATGAACAATACCAGTCCTAAACCAATGGTAGCAAATATTGTTCTTTTAGCTTTTGATGAAATTTGATATTCCATGAATATTGTCTTTTCTAATTATCAATTAATGTCCATTATGAGCATCTGCTCCACCTTCTACTTCTGGTGCTGCTTCTTCGTTAACGACTACAGTTGCCGCTCCAGGATCGTTACCTTGTAATTTTTGTACATAGTAAACAATTTTCCATCTTTCTTCTTTATTGATCTGAGAAGCATGTGATCCCATGGCACCTTTACCGTAAGTAATAGTGTAGAAGATCTCTCCTGCAGTTCTATCTTTTAATGGTCCATCATAAGCAGGTGGTGGTGGATATTTACCAGTTCCTGGTACCGTTCCATCTCCTGCTCCATTTTCACCATGACAGTGAATACAGAATCTTTCAAATAATACTTTTCCTTCTTTTAAAACATCCTCAGAAAAAGGAACTGGATTCACATCCCATTTAGCATTTGCTAAACCAGCTGAATCCTGACGAACTCCGTATAATCCGTGAGTTTTATCAGCACCAACCGGAGCACCATGTCTGTAAGGCATGTTAACAGCAACATTGCCATTTCCAGCATAAGGAATTGTACCTGATGGAGGAGTAAATGTGAATTTCTCAACAATTAAATTCTGAGCATTTTCATCATATTTTCCTCTAACTTCTCCGTAATCAACATATGCTTCAACAGCAGATGATCTATACATGTCTGGCATGTATTCCAAACCTGGAGAATTTGAATCGCCAACACATGAAGTCAGTGAACCTGCTCCTAAAACTGCGATCAAACCAAACTTTTTCATTCTATTAACTTTCATATTCATGAGTAGTTATTTAATCACTACGTAATCCTTCTCTTCAATTTCAACAATTCCTGTTTTCTTAATTTTTGCATGCAAATCGTCAGATGACATACCGTGGTTATCAGACAATCTGATCTCCATTGTAAATCTATCATCCGTATTTCTTGGATATGGATTATCTGCAGGCATTCCAGGAAGGGTTTTGTTTCTCAACAAGTAAGTCAAAGCCATTCCGTGAGCTGCAAATAATACAGTAAACTCAAATGTTACAGGCACGAACGCCGGATAGTTCTGTAAAAGAGAGAAGTTAGGTTTACCTCCGATATTCATTGGCCAATCGGCGATCATGAAATATCTGAAACCAATAACTGCCAACATCAAACCAGTAACGGCGAACATCATTGCAACAATACCTAATCTGGTATGTTTCACCCCAATCACAGGATCGATTCCGTGAATTGGAAAAGGTGAGAATACGTCAGTGATGTGAACACCATCAGCTACTAATTTCTTAGCACCTTCTAATAGTGTATGATCATCATCATAGGTTGCGTAAATTACTCTATCTGCCATGAGTCTATTTATTAAATTTTATTAGTCTTCTTTTACTATTCTTCTTCTGTACTTTCTTCTTTATGCTCTACTGCAGGAGCCTCTTCAACAACTGGTGTTGAATGATGATCTCCACCACCATGATCATCATGTCCTGGTGCAGTACCATTTTTGTAAGATTCTCCAGAGATCTTCACAATTGTTTTCAATTCTGAGATAGCCAATACTGGGAAGTATCTAGCAAACGCAAGGTAGAAAGCAAAGAAGATTCCGATCGTTCCAATGAAGATTCCTATATCTGTCCATGTTGGGTAGAACATACTCCAAGAAGATGGCAAGTAATCTCTGTGGATAGATGTTACGATAATTACGAAACGCTCAAACCACATACCGATATTTACCACAATCGAAATGAAGAATGTGAACAACAAACTTCTTCTTAATTTTTTGAACCACATCAACTGTGGAGAGATCACGTTACAAGTCATCATTGACCAATAAGCCCACCAGTAAGGACCAGTAGCACGGTTGATGAATGCATATGATTCATATTCAACTCCTGAATACCAAGAGATGAAAAGCTCAGTTAAGTAAGCAACACCCACGATTGAACCGGTAACCATGATCACAATATTCATGTACTCAACGTGTTTTGTATGGATGTAAGCTTCTAATTTCATTCCTTTTCTAAGGATCAACAAAAGTGTTTGTACCATTGCGAACCCTGAGAATACCGCTCCAGCAACGAAGTATGGAGGGAAGATCGTTGTATGCCATCCAGGAATAACTGAAGTAGCAAAGTCAAAGGATACAATAGAGTGAACCGAGAATACTAGTGGAGTTGCTAAACCTGCTAGAACTAGAGAAACGATCTCAAATCTATTCCAATGTTTTGCTCTTCCAGACCATCCAAAAGAAAGGATACCGTACATCTTTTTAGATAAAGCTCCTTTTGCTCTATCTCTGATCGTTGCAAAGTCAGGAATCAAACCGATATACCAGAAAACAACAGATACAGTTAAATAAGTAGAGATCGCGAATACGTCCCAAAGTAGTGGAGAGTTAAAGTTTACCCAAAGAGAACCAAACTGATTTGGAAGAGGTAAAACCCAGTAACCAACCCACAAACGACCCATGTGGATCAAAGGGAACAATCCAGCCATAAATACGGCGAAGATCGTCATAGCTTCCGCTGAACGGTTGATGGCCATTCTCCATCTTTGTCTGAACAACAATAGTACAGCCGAGATCAACGTACCGGCGTGACCAATACCTACCCACCAAACGAAGTTGGTGATATCCCAAGCCCATTCAACTGTTTTGTTAAGACCCCATGTTCCGATACCAGTACCTAAAAGGTAAAGGATACATCCAATTCCGTATAATCCCACCAAAAGGGAAACACCGAACATAATGTACCAAGCTCGTGGAGCTTTTCCTTCAATAGATCTACAAACATCTTCAGTGATGTCACTGTAGGTTTTGTGACCTAAAATTAACGGTTCTCTAATCGCAGCTTCCTTATGCATTATTGCTTAGTTTAGTTTTATCTCAATTAATTCAAATCAATTCTTAATGTCCACCGTGGTTTTCTTCGTGTGACTCAGCATGTTCTTCTCCATGCTCTTCACCTTCATGATCACCATGATCTTCATGACCATGTCCATGGCTTACTTGCAATGCATCTAGTGCTTCGTTATGCTCGTTACGAACTTTAACTTTGTACCAGATATTTGGTTTAACACCAACTTCTTCAAGTGCCTGATAAGCTCTATCTTCTGCAGAAGATTTTCTTACCGCTGAGTTCACATCATTCCAGTCACCAACAGTGATTGCGTTTGTAGGACAAACATCAGCACATGCCGTAACAACGTCTCCGTCTTTAACCATTCTATCAGCTTTCTTAGCCTCTAATTTTCCAGACTGGATTCTTTGAACACAGAATGAACATTTTTCCATTACCCCTCTTGTTCTTACAACAACATCAGGGTTTAGAACCATTCTTCCAAGATCATCCTGTGCAGGGTTAACCTCAGTGAATTTTCTATATGATGGATAGTTGAACCAGTTGAAACGTCTTACTTTGTATGGACAGTTGTTACCGCAGTATCTTGTTCCGATACATCTGTTGTAAGCCATTTGGTTCAATCCTTCATTTGAGTGAGTAGTTGCAGCCACCGGACAAACAGTCTCACATGGAGCGTGGTTACAGTGATGACACATCATTGGCATCATAACCACTTTAGGGTTTTTAGATGGTTGCTCTAAAGCACCAAATCCACCTTCTGCAAATTTTTCTGGGTCTCTTGTACCTACAGTTGGTTCAAGATCAGATGCATAGTATCTGTCTATTCTCAACCAATGCATTTCACGACCTCTTCTAACCTCATCTTTACCAACAACAGGAACGTTGTTTTCTGATTGACACGCGATCAAACATGATCCACATCCAATACAAGATGAAAGGTCAATTGTCATTCCCCATCTGTGACCAACATGCTCAACTGGATGTTCAGACCAAAGATCAAACTCAGTAACTGGTTTCTCTTCGTGATCCCATCCCATGTGCAATGTATGCTGATGGTTATAAGCACCTTTTTCTTTTGACTTATAGATCTCTAAAGTTGTTTCTTTAACGATAGAGTTTCTAGCCATTACTGTACTATGTGTTTGAGTACAAGCAAGGTTATATTTTTCATCTGTTTTTGCTACGTTAGCATCATAGATATCAAAATCTCCATTTGATACTAGCGCATAAGCATTAGCTCCTATTACATTCTTAGTAGCTTCACCGTAAGAACCATCTTGCTGGAAGGCAGATTTACCAATATTCTCACCGTTAGCTCCTCTACCGTATCCTAATGCGATACCAATTGTACCTGGCATTTGTCCAGCTTGAGGGTAAGCAGGTAAACTCAATGTAGCGTCACCAACAGTTACTGATACAACTGTTGATTTAGTTTCCTGACCTAATCCTGCTTCGCAACCTAACTTTTGGATGTCTTCATATGACATAGTCACATAGTTATCCCAGGTTACTTTAGTAATTGTGTCAGGCATCTCTTGCAACCAAGGGTTAGCTGCTTGTGAACCATTACCTATTGCTGCTTTTTGATAAAGAGCAACTTCGAAAGTTCCACCTGTAATAGAAGCGATATCTTTTCCTGCTCCACTTAAGTTACCGTTAAATGCGGCAGCTGAAGCATGAGGAGCCATTGAATCCTCGTCTGTACTTTGATGCACCATTGCATTCCAGTAAGAGTAGAAATCCAAATATTTTGTTTGCATTGGGAATCCATATTTTTCCCAAAGTGATTTCATGTGATCATGATAATTTGTGCTGTCCTTACCAACATGCGTAGCTTCACCAGCCCAGATCATTAGAGATTCTCCAGCAGATCTAGTATTGTGAAGAGGACGAATTGTTGGCTGAGCTAAAGAGTAGCTTGACATTTTTGGATTGTAATCATTCCAAGATTCAAGCGCATGATTCTCAGCAGCAATATATGTACAGTTTGAAGCTGTCTCATCAGCATATTGAGAGATAGCAACTGACATACCTACATTTCCTAATGCAGTTGTGAAAGCCTCTCCATAAGTATATGAAGGGTTAGTATTCCACATGATCAACGCACCAACTTTACCAGCTCCCATATCTTTAACAAGGTTTGCCATTTTAGCATCCTCAGATCTGTGAAGTTCAATTGGATTATTTAAGTTGATTGTTGAGTTATAGTTGTTTAGGTGAGCGTTAATTGCATTAACAACTACCTGAACTGATTTTCTGTTTGATCCGGCAACAACAAGTGATTCACCAGCAGCACCTTTCAATGCTTCAGCAGCCTTGTCAAGAGTAGCTACAGTCTCAGTATCCAGAGATGAAGTATCAACACCAGCAACACCTGCACCAGTTACCGCTTTATATAGATAAGCCAAAGCCATTCCTTGCTGAGAAGGTTTAATTAGACCTCTATAATCAGCATTTGCTCCTGTTTGAGACATATTAGACTCAAATTGGAAGTGTTTTGACATCCACTCACCATCAGGATTTCTTCTTGTACCGTATTGAGCAGTAAACTGAGTTGGGAAAACCCAAGAGTTCAAGAAATCTGCCGCTACAGAAACAATAACTTTTGCTTTAGAGAAATCATAATCAGGAATAACTCTTTTTCCAAATGATTCAAGATTTGCTTCTCTCATTCCATTGTAAGAAACAGCATCATATTGAACGTGTTCAACGCTACCACCAGCAGTTTCTTCCATTGGCATTTCAGCACCTTCAACTGGCATTGCATCCACTGGATGACCTTCAACAGGCACCACCATAGCTTCAGCTGGCATTGGGTTGTAAGCTTCTCCGCCATATTTAGCTTTGAATCTTGCAATAATATCTTGTGTAGAAGGGCTAATCTCAGTTCCAGAAAGTAGAACGATCTTTTTACCTCCGTTTGCCAATTTATTCAATTCAGCAGTGATCTTTCCATCCAAATCTTCCCAGGTAGTAGCTTCAGTACCAGCCTGAGGATCAGTTAAACGAGCACCATTATATAGAGAAAGAACAGAAGCAGCAATTTGTGGGTTGATTGCGCCTTTGCACATACCCCAATCTCTGTTTCCTTTGATATGGATAGGTCTACCTTCTCTAGTTTTAACTAAGATGTTTGCGAAATGAGCTCCATCATAATAAGCTGATGCATACCAATTGGCAACACCTGGAGTCACGTCTTCTGGCTTCACTACGTAAGGCACTGCTTTAATAACAGGTGCTTCACAGGCAGCAAGTGTAGCAGCTGCAACACTGAATCCTAAAAACTTAAGGAAGTCTCTACGACCAGTTGAAGCTTCGCTAACCGAATTATCGGCTAAGAATTCGTCAACACTAAGTTCTTGCGGAAATTCTCTCTGAGTACTTTCTAAAAACTCAGGAGTTTGATTTAATTCATCAAAGCCTTTCCAGTATTTCTTATTTGTTCCCATATCTATATTAAGCCTCTTAGTTCTTTATTAATAGTGACATTTTGCACATTCCCATCCACCTAACTCTGCAACAGAGATCACATCATCTTCCAGATATTTCTGGTATGTCTCTTTGTCTTTCATCAAACGTTGATGAATTACACCATAATATGAATCTTCACTTTCTGAAGCTCCATCAATGTGGCTACCCGCAACATCAACATTTGACAATTGGTGACACTCGATACACCATCCCATTGTTAATGTAGGTCTAGAAAATTTAATTTTATTCTCTTCAACAGCATTCAAATCAGCCGTTGTCATTACACGAGCAACAGTTTCTTTTTTCATGTCTCCATGACACTGTGCACAATCAACTCCTCCAACTTCAACGTGCTGAGAGTGGTTGAAATAAACGTGATCAGGTAAGTTGTGAACTTTTACCCATTTAATAGGTTTAGTTACCCCTGTAAATGATTTTGTATCTGCATCCCAACCAGCTGCATCATGGATCTTAGCGATCTCTTCAGTACCAGTTGTTGTACCTTCAGTTACTGTTTTATGACAGTTCATACAAACGTTTACTGTAGGAATTGTAGCATGTTTAGATTTTGTAACCGCATTGTGACAGTATTTACAGTCAATTGCCAGGTCACCTGCATGTAATTTGTGAGAGTATGCAATTGGTTGTTCAGGTTTATAATCCTCAAATACACCAATTTTCATCAAATCAAGCATTCCGGCAGTTAATAACGCAACTACTACAAGCAACATTGTTACACCAAACCAACCTCTGTTATCCCAAGCCCATCTTCTTGCTCCCTGAGCTAAAGTTTCATTTTCGTTAACTGCTTCACCTGCCTCAACCTTAGCAACTCTGTTCAAGTTACCTCTAACGGTTCCAACAGCTCCAATAACGATCAATAATAGAACGGCAATGATCCACCAGATAGCGTTGCTTGACTCTTCTGCAACATCTGTTCCTCCAGGACCTCCAGTTGGCGGTGGGGGCGGAGTAACGTCTTCATATCCATCTACATAAGCAAAAATGTCATCAATTTGTTCGTCAGAAACTGCCTGAGGCGTCATTACTGATCCCCACTCATTGAAAAGAGAGCTAGCATAGCTATCACCTTCTCCAATTAGTTTTTGTGAATCCTTGATCCATTTATAAAAGTTCTCTTCTGATGAATTATCAATCCAACGTTGTCTTGCCCCTTTTAGAGCTGGACCAGTCATATCCTTATGAGGGAAGTGACATGCGCCACAATTGGCTTTGAACAATACTTCACCTTTAGCTTTATCGCCTTCGGCATAGATATTGCTTGAAAAAGACAGAAGAGAAATTGCAGTTACTACTAACAACTTGAATCTCTGAGAGATAAATGAATTTAATACTTTCATTTGCAAAATTTTAGACCTTTTTGCTTGTGTATACAAGATACTTAATCACTGACAAATTTAGCAGAAAGTCGTTTTTGGCTCCTTTAGTAGGAAAGTTTTTAGACATGGATACATCAATTTAGAACGATTCTAAATAGCGAATAATCGCAAAGCCCTATATAATAATTAGTTCAGAGCATATAATGATAAATGTAGATAGAAAAGGATTTTCCGTTTTTTAAACGAACTGGACGAAATTCTTACTTTTGTATTTGAATAAAATAAGATATGAGAATTACTGTATTTACCCTTAGCATTTTTTTAGCATCCATTTCATCATTTGGACAGGATAATGGTTGGATGACATTTCCGGCAAAAAGTGATTCCATAGCTACCGCGGATTCATTAGATTTTACAAAAGGTGGGGGCAATATTACAGTGCATAAGGATAAACGAATTGAAGATCTTGAGAAATTCGTGCGTTCTGGTGAAGAATCGTTGGATGGGGTTTTAATTGATGGATTTCGTGTATTGATCTATTTTGACCAGGATAAAACTAAGGCCGAACAACAAAAAGCGCACTTTTTATCTATTTATAATGACTTATCTGCTTACGTAGATTATTTGGCACCGAATTATCGTGTTCGTGTTGGTAATTTCAGAACCAAACTTGAGGCAGAGAAATTAAAACAAGACATTATAGGCATTTTCCCAACGGCTATTGTTGTTGAGGATAAAATTCAACTTCCATCATTAAATACCGGAACTGACTCAAATAATTAGGTCAAAAAAATAACCCTGAACCGGACGAATCCAACTCAGGGTTACCTTTATAGCTTCTGGTTTAAAACTATAGTTTGGATGCTACCTCTATCTCATGCCAGCATTCTACAACATCCCCTTCTTTAATATCATTGAATTTATCAATATTCAATCCACATTCATATCCATGCTTCACTTCTTTAACGTCATCTTTGAAACGTTTTAGTGAACCTAATGCCCCTGTGTAGATAACGATACCGTCTCTAATAACACGAACGTTTGCATTTCTAAGAATTTTTCCTTCTGTAACGAAGCAACCTGCAATGGTTCCCACTTTAGAGATCTTGAATGTTTCTCTGATCTCAGCAGTACCCAAAATTTCTTCTTTGAATTCTGGCGCCAACATTCCTTCCATTGCATCTTTGATCTCTTCAATTGCCTGGTAAATTACCGAGTACAATCTAATATCGATCTCTTCTTGTTCAGCTAATTTTCTAGCTTGAGCAGAAGGTCGCACCTGGAATCCAACAATAATCGCATCTGATGCAGAAGCCAATGTAACGTCTGTTTCAGAAATTGCTCCAACTCCTTTATGAATAATGTTCACCTGGATCTTCTCAGTAGAAAGTTTCAACAATGAATCAGAAAGTGCTTCAATTGATCCATCCACGTCACCTTTAACAATGATGTTCAATTCCTGGAAGTCTCCAATTGCAATACGTCTACCAATCTCTGCAAGCGTAATGTGCTTTTGAGTTCGTAAACCTTGCTCTCTATGTAACTGCTCTCTTTTTGAGGCAATTTGTTTAGCTTCTCTTTCGTCAGCCAATACATTGAACTTATCACCTGCGCTTGGGGCACCGTTAAATCCAAGTATTGAAACCGGAGTAGATGGACCAGCTTCTTTAATGATCTGTCCATGCTCATTATGCATTGCCTTAACTTTACCAAAGTATTTTCCGGCAATAATAACGTCTCCAACTCTTAGTGTTCCCGAAGCTACTAATACTGTAGTTACGTAACCACGTCCTTTATCCAAAGTTGCTTCAACTACTGTACCTACTGCACGTTTGTGTGCATTAGCTTTCAATTCAAGCATTTCAGCTTCTAACAACACTTTCTCTAATAGCTGATCGATATTCAATCCTTTTTTGGCTGAAATATCTGCCGATTGGTATTTTCCACCCCAATCTTCAACCAGAATATTCATTTGAGAAAGTTGTTCTTTGATCTTGTCAGGGTTTGCACCTGGCTTATCAATTTTATTGATGGCAAATACCATTGGTACGCCGGCCGCCTGTGCATGTGAAATAGCCTCTTTTGTTTGAGGCATCACATCATCATCAGCAGCAACTATAATAATAGCAATATCCGTAATTTGAGCACCACGAGCACGCATTGCGGTAAATGCTTCGTGACCCGGTGTATCAAGGAACGTGATACTATGACCGTCTTTTGTTTTTACAGAATAGGCACCAATGTGCTGGGTAATTCCCCCTGCTTCACCTTCAATAACGTTAGCATTACGAATGTAGTCCAATAATGATGTTTTACCGTGGTCAACGTGACCCATCACCGTAACAATTGGTGGTCTAGGTTCCATTTCTCCATCATCATCATCCTCATCTTCAATAGCTTCCTGAACCTCAGCTGAAATAAACTGAGTTTCGAAACCATATTCAGCTGCGATCAATTGAATTGTTTCAGCATCTAATCTTTGATTGATAGAAGCAAAGATCCCTAAGCTCATACAAGCACCAATCACCTCATTAACGGTAACATCCATCATTGAAGCCAACTCAGAAACTGTTACGAACTCAGTTAACTTTAGAATTCCTTTTTCAAGTTCCTCTTGTTCTTGCTCTTCAGCACGTCTTTCAGCAATAGATTGACGTTTTTCTCTTCGGAATTTGGATCCTTTACTTTTACCTCCACCTTGTAAACGTGCAAGCGTTTCTTTGATCTCTTTTTGGATCTCTTCTTCAGTAACCTGAGGCTTCTCCTTTTTAATTCCGCCTTTATTATGGGGTCCTCCTACTTTACCTTTTTGTTGTTGCGCCTGTTTTTCAACATTTACTTTCTTGATGCGCTTTCTTTTCTTGCGATCCGCATCAGACAATTTTTCCTTTTCAACAGGAAGCTCAATTTTACCAATAACTTTTGGTCCGGTTAATTTATCAGTTCCGGCTTTGATCGTTTCAATCTCTTTAGGAGGTTCAACTTTTGGCTTTTCTTCAACCTTTGGTTCCTCAACTTTCACCTCTTCTTTTACCGGCTCCTCTTTTTTAACTTCCTTAGGTTTTTTATTGAAAGCATCAAGATCGATCTTACCAACGACAGCAACACCTACTTTAGATTGAACTTTAGCTGTTTCAACGGCAGGTTGTTTTTCAACTGGTTCAACTTTTACAGGTTCTTCTTCATCCTCTTCTTGTGTACCTTTCAAAGAGATAGATTCACGCTTTTCTCTTCCAGTCAAAACATCTTTTGACTTTTCATTAGCCTCTTTGTCTTCAGCAAACTCTTCTCCTAAAACATCCAAAACCTCTCCTTCGATCTTGGTGTTTGGATTTGAGTCTATCTCAAAACCTTTTGATTCAAGAAACTCAACTATAGTAGCAATACTAATGTTGAACTCTTTAGCCACCTTGTTTAACCTCTTTGCTTGTCCTGCCATTTAATACTATTAATTAATTACTGTGGAATTGTTTTTTGCTTAGTCTTCTGCTTCAAATTCCGCTCTTAAGATTGAAAGTATATCTTCAATTGTTTCTTCTTCAAGGTCAGTTCTTTTCAACAATTCTGCTTTATCTAATTCGATAACCGCTTTTGCAGAGTCAAGACCAATTGACTTCAATTCGTCAATGATCCACTCTTCGATCTCGTCAGTGAATTCGTCAAGATCCACATCTTCGATATCTTCTGCACCTTCACGATATACATCAATTTCGTAACCAGTTAGTTTACCAGCCAATTTAATATTGTGTCCTCCTTTACCGATTGCCAAAGAAACCTGATCCGGTTTAAGGAATACATCTGCTCTGTGCTCAGCCTCATCCAATTCAATCGTAGTGATCTTTGCTGGAGAAAGCGCTCTTTGAATAAACAATTTATCATTGTTTGTATAGTTGATCACGTCAATATTTTCGTTTTTCAACTCACGAACGATACCATGAATTCTTGCCCCTTTCATACCAACACAAGCTCCTACCGGGTCAATTCTATCATCATATGACTCAACCGCTACTTTTGCTCTTTCACCTGGTTCACGTACGATCTTTTTGATCGTGATCAATCCGTCAAAGACTTCAGGAACTTCCAATTCGAACAATCTTTCCAGGAATTCAGGAGCAGTTCTAGACAATATAATAATAGGCGAGTTATTTCTCAAGTCAACACGTGCAACGACCGCTCTGATCGCCTCACCTTTTTTGAAATAATCAGAAGGGATTTGTTCTGATTTAGGAAGGATCAATTCATTTCCTTCATCATCCAGGATAAGGATCTCACGTTTCCAAACCTGGTAAACCTCACCAGTAATGATATCACCAATTCTCTCTTTATATTTCTTGTAGATATGATCTTTTTCTAACTCCAGAATTCTAGAAATCAGATTTTGTCTTAGCGACAATACGTTTCTTCTACCAAAATCATTCAACTTTATTTCTTCAGCTACTTCTTCCCCAACCTCAAAATCAGGCTCGATCTTCACTGCTTCTGAAAGAGAAATTTCTAGATTTTCATCTTCTACCTCACCATCCGGAACGATCTCACGGTTGATCCAGATCTCAACATCTCCTTTATCAGGGTTAATGATAACATCAATATGATCATCTGAACCATACTTTTTCTTAAGCATAGAACGGAATACATCTTGTAAGATGTTCATCATTGTTTCTCTATCAATGTTTTTGAATTCTTTAAATTCCGAAAACGACTCAATTAATTCCAACGCATTCATACCGTATTATTAAAAAGATATAATAAGTTTTGTTTCTTTTATTTCATCATATTTAAAAGGCAGTTCTTCAACCACCAATTCTTTCTTCTTTTTTCCTTCTACTCTTTTCTTCTCACTTTTTTCGATCGTAAAGCCATCATCATCCACTTTCACTAATTTCCCTTCCACTGATTTACCATGCTCAATGGTGATCACTTTCACATCTTTTCCAATATTTTTTCGATACTGTTGTATCGCTCGGAAAGGTTTAGTGATCCCCGCAGAAGATACTTCCAAAGAAAAATCCTCCACTTCACGATCAAGGTTGTGTTCAATATTACGGCTCACCGAAATGCAATCTTCAATGCTAACTGCTCCTTCTTCTCGATCCAATTCAACCAGGATCTGGTTTCCTCCATTGATCGTAATATCAACTATATAAAGCAAATTATCTCTCTCAGCAATCCTCTCTTCAGCCAGTTCTCTTACCTTGTTTTTATCAATCATCTCTAAAACGTAGACCATAAAAAGAGGGGACTTTCGTCCCCTCTCGATAGTAATTTGCTTTATTTTAACGACACAAATATAGCTATTTTTCTTTGTTCTGCAAGTTTGTGCGTTAAGAATGCTTTATATTTTCATTAATGATGGATCTTATACATTGTAATTTTTGATGGAGATGCATCATTTTCAAGGCTGGTAATTTGCATGTTCAGAAAGTATCTGCCATCATGAATATTTTCAGGAATATACACTAATTCAGTAATGGTTTTGTGAAATTGAGGATCATCAGGGTAATTCCAAAAAGTGTGATGACCTATTAACACCCCAGCATCCTCTTCTCTATCTATTGAAGGTTGGTCTACAATTAAATGTTCGAACCCCATTTCATTGATCATTTCTATAGCCTCTTTTGCAAAGTAAGTTGGGTTGGTGTTGGAATAATTAAAAGAAAGTTTCTTATCCGAATTAGGTAAGGTACGTACCACGATAGCTTTGACGTCAGTTCCAAAATCGCCCAATTCATCTATTGCTTTCTTTAACCTGTCACAAGTAACAATACGGTCCTTTTTATTATCTGTTGGATTAAAATATTCCTCAGGATCAACAGTAACAAGAATTGCCATGAAATGAAATTCTTTCAGGCATTGATTTATTGAATAATCTTCAAATGAAATGTGACCGACACATTCAGTATGGGTTCCATTTCCATGAGGATTCATGAACAGATTTCTAAAATTCACTGAGCCCCCCTGTTTTACCTCACCTATGAAGCGATCGGTAATCACTGGTTCTAAACGAATGGGATCACAATACCAGGCTAATACGGCATTATCACCCGTATGAATAGAGATAGAAAGATCAATTGGTTCTTCTGTTCGAACGTATTCCTTATCATTCAACTTTATAATCATACCCTAAAGATAAATTAAATACCTTTAGACTATAGTTCACTGACGAATGGCAAAAAGAAAATTATTGTTTGAGGAAGAATATGATTTCGAATTGATCGGGATTTGTTCAAGTCATTCAGATTATAGACTTTGCTGGGGAATTAACAGTGCGCTAAGAATTGAATTGAACAAAGGGGAGGATTTTTCTGTTCTGGAAAAGAAAAGTGGCGAACATCTGCATTCTTTTTATGAATATTTTGACGAAGACAACCACATTGAATATTATTTAATAAAAAATGTTTCATCCAATAGTTATCAAACCTTGATACCAGAGAAAGATCAGGTAGATTATTTTCTAGTCATCAAGAATAACTTTGTAATTGAAATTAACGATATCTTAATTCGACTTAAGCAAATAGACAGTATTTTAACGGCGTTTATTTTTGATCCAAACGAACTTAAGTCAAAAGGGAATCTAGTATTCTAAATCAAACACATGAAGAAAACAAAAATTGTAGCGACCATTGGGCCGGCCTCATCTTCTAAAGAAGTGCTTACGAAAATGATTCGTGCAGGAATGAACGTGGCGCGTATAAATTTTTCACACGGAGATCATTCTGCTCAACTGGAAGTAATCAATACGATTAGAGAGATCAATGATGAACTTGGTTCAAACGTTGCGTTGCTGGCCGACCTTCAAGGTCCTAAAATTAGAATTGGAGAGGTTAAGAATAATGGCGTTTTATTAGAAGATGGATCAGAATTGATCATTACCAATGAAAAATGTGTCGGAGATGAGCATAAAGTATATTTGAGCTACAAGAGTTTTGCGAAGGACGTGAAGATGGGTGACTTTTTGTTGGTAGATGATGGTAAACTGCAATTGGAGGTTGTTTCTACCAATGGTATAGACGAAGTAAAAACCAAAGTAATTCATGGAGGAATATTAAGCTCTAAAAAGGGAGTGAACCTGCCAAATACACAAATATCATTGCCTTCATTGACTGAAAAAGATCTTTTAGATCTGGAATTTGCATTAGATCAGGACGTAGATTGGATTGGACTCTCTTTTGTACGAAATGCAGGTGATATTATTAGTTTAAAGAAAAGGATTGCGGCAAGAGGAAAACATGCTAAAGTCATTGCCAAAATCGAAAAACCGGAAGCCATTTGGGATATAGAAGAAATTGTCACTGAAACGGATGGGGTAATGATCGCTCGTGGAGACCTTGGAGTAGAAGTGCCAATGGAGAAAGTTCCCAGCCTTCAAAAAATGATCATTAAACAATGTCGATTGCATGCAAAACCAACAATTGTGGCTACGCAGATGATGGAAAGCATGATCACTAATTTCAGACCGACTAGAGCTGAAGTGAATGATGTTGCCAATGCTGTAATGGATGGTGCTGATGCAGTGATGTTATCTGGAGAAACTTCGATTGGGGATCATCCGATTGAAGTTATTAAGGCCATGTCTAAAATTGTAATGGAAGTTGAATCTTCAGGAGATATCTATCATAAGGAAGAGTTGCCTGAAAAAAATCAAGACAGGTTCATAACCGATTCTATTTGTTTCAATGCAGCACGATTAGCACAACGGGTGGATGCCACTGGAATCATTACTATGACATTTTCTGGTTATACAGCTTATAAGATCTCATCACAAAGGCCAAGGGCAAATACCTATGTTTTTACTGAAAACAGACAGATATTAACTCAGTTGAATTTAGTTTGGGGGGTGAATGGCTTTTATTATGATGAAATGGTCAGTACGGATCATACCATAACTGACTGTAAGAACATTCTGAAAGAGAAAGGTCTGATCAAAGAAGGTGATTTGGTAGTGAATGTAGCGTCAATCCCAATGGAAGAAAAGGGACAATCAAATATGTTGAAATTGAGTTACGTTTAATGTCTTCAAATCCATTTGGTAAATCATTAGTTTCTGACCTTCAGGACAAGATCAATTCTATCTTTGATGTGTATCAGAAAATTCCGAGATCCAATTATACGGCTATCAGTTTATTTTTTCTCCTGATTAGTTTAATAGGAGGTTCTATTGTTATTCTTTGGACCGGAATAATATATACCATACTGCATCCCGGCGAAAGTTTCTTGTTCTCTCTATTTGGCCAGGACTATTTGATACTGGATCAATTGAATGTCACCGCATTTACTGTTGAGCTATTCGCTATTGTATTCTTAGCAAGGTTCTTAGTAGTTACTGATATGACACAAAAGATTACCTATTCTGACATCATTAAAAGTTTACCAAAGCAGAACCTGAATAAATACTTTTATGCTATCTCCTTGCTGTTCCTTTATTCATTGCTATTTCTCAAAGATTATGAATATATGGACATAGAAACTATAGACTATACCTGGTTTTATCCATTCTATGGTGAGCCCATTAGATACGGGGTTTTTACTGATAAACTGCTGTTTCTGTTAGCGGATCTTCTTCCAATCTTTTTTGCGGCAATTGTTTATCATTCCAATTACACTGTTCAAAATCCAAAAATCTTCAAGGATATCAACTGGGCTAAAGTGGTATCTACCCTTTTATTATTTCTTGTGATTCAGATTTTGTTATTAACGATTTACAATGATTTCAAAACATTCATTATTCAGCCAATCACTACCTACGTACAAAACCCATTTGTTTCAATGGCTTTATACCTTATTATTTTCGTGTTTGTAACTATTGTTTGCTTGCCAGCAAAGGCTGCCGCATTTGGTAAAAAGGATACTCCCGAAATAATTAATACGGAACCAAAAGATGATGACGAAATTCTTGATATTTAATCAATCGTCATATTTACTCTGAAATCTCTAATTTCCTGAATAAATATATTGATCAATTCATGCTCTTCATCTGATTTTGGAGGGAACGCTGCTGCTACTCGCTTAAGCACATTAATGAATTGATTTTTGATGTCTTCAGTTAGATGATATTTTCCTCTTTCTAAGGCATCCAGTGCCCATTGATGAACATCCTTGAAACCAGGTTTATCCTTTTGGAGAATCTGGAAAATGATATCTACATATTGGAAATCAATGTCATGGTCTATTTCTTCAGCTACGATCTTTTGTAATTCTTCTTTCTCTTCAAGTTGAACTGTACCATCTGCTTTCGCTACAGCATAACTGAAAATTCCTAATGCGTAGTATAAGTTTTGTTTGCTATCCATAAGTCTAATTATTAGGACGAATTTAAAGATATGAATATCATATCAATAAGACAAAAGTCATTTCACGTCTTGATTTACATCTATTTAAAAATTACCGGCTAATGCAACCACTAATTTATATTGTGTTTGATTACCTCCGACATCTGTGACTGAAACCAATATAATATAGGAACCAATTGCCGCCTTTTCCCCATCATCATTTATACCGTCCCAGTTGATCAACGCTTCATTTCCAACAAAAAAGTTGTCTTTTAATAAGCGGATCAACCTTCCACGATTGTCAAATATCTCAATATCCACTACATTATCAGTTGATTGCAGATTAAGGTTTATCGTTACTACATCCTGATAACCGTCATTGTCAGGAGAGAAGATCTTTGGATCAATTGTTACTTCACCGTTTGGATTAGGTACAAATAACTGAGAATTTTCGTAGCCCGGCGTTCCCCATTCAACGTATTCAGCCGCAGTATGCCAGTTATCAGCATTATTCATACCTCCGCCAAAAGTTATTCTTTCCAACGACTTACCATCAGTACTTGATAATAACTCGAAATGATAATCTTCATCATAACGAAAGTAATCTATGATCAACGAATCTTTTGAGAGCAAATAGACAGTGCCCGAATCATTCGGATAGGTTGGCATGTCAGCTTCAATAAATGTACCGACTCCATAAATAGAGAAATCACCTATTACAGCATTTGTGTCTTCTGCGATCAGCACATATTCTTTCGGAAATATTAGTCGTTGAACATTGGATATGGATTTATAGTTAGCAATGGTATCATCCCAATTGGCCAAAAACACTTCCTGTAAGTCTAGGATCTTATCTGAATTATTATAAAGTTCTACATAATCTGAACCGCCGGTCAATGGATCAAACATAATTTCATTCAGGATCAGATCTTCTGCTTCAATTGAATCAGGTAAACCCAATTGAATTGTAACAGTGCCAATATCATTACCCCAACAATCTTTAACTCCGGTAATGGTCAAATCATAAAGTTGATTGACCTGTAATGTATTTGCATCAATATTTAATTGCATTGCGTCAACATAATTCCAGCTAAGACTTGAGATAGACGGATCTATGGTTAGGTTAGCAGAAACAGTAGTATCCATAGTTTCATTGAACATCAATACCAGATTATTTGAGCTATTTACTACAAGACTTAAAATATAAGGAGGAGTTATATCATCCTGATCAGTCCAAATAGAATTCTGATAAGACGGGGTTCCACCGTACACATCAACTGAAGCCGCCCAATTATTTATATCGCTACATGGCGAGTTCAAATGTTTGCGCTCTATAGACCATCCTCCATCCGTTTTGGTATTATCATGATACCAGGCCGTTGTAAAATAGATAGAGTCCAATACGTTACCTAAATCATCCTTTATCACAATGGCATCTGCGTCATTATTTAAAGAAGGTAGGGAAATCTCGGTACTATTCGAAACAAAATACTGACCTGAGTTTCCATTTCCTGTAACCAGAACATATTCTCCTGGCCCCAATGTATATGTACTAAAAGTTCCTGAGCTTGATGCATCCCACAATTTCCAACCAGCTAAATTGAATGTTTTAGAAGATCTGTTATATAGTTCAACGAATTCGACTTCAGGAATACCAACCTGAGGCGAAGGATCAGCCATGAATTCAGTGATAATAACATCTTGCGGGGAAGGCGTGTCGTAGACGATATATGAAAAGTTAAAAGTGGATGGCGAAGAAATTGGATTCCCAGCCACATCTTCAACATTATTTGCTGTCAGTAAATAAATGGTGCCGCTAACGAATGAACTTGCAAACGTCAAATGAACAATTTTTTGGTCTGCTCCGTCCAAAATTGCCGTAGAAGGTGATCCAATTCCATTATCTACTGAATAGTTGGATGTGGTTTCAGCTGTTGTTTGGTCCATCACTTCTGAAAAAACCACGTCAATCTGAGTTGGTGAAATGTAGATAACAGTGTCAAGCGTTGGGATGATGGTATCAATATATGGATCACCCATATTATCAAAGAAGAATTTGGTTGATCTTGAGGACGTGTATTTACAAAACACTCCAAAGTTCGCATTTGTTGTATATGTTGCATCCAAAACAGTTCCTTCTGAAATGAAATTATATCCACCAAGTGTATCTCTTAATAATTCCCAGTTTCCAGCACCATCTCTAGTCACTCGAATTCTAGCGGCTGCAATTGATGCATTGAGCGATCCATCAACACCATCTATAATTTTCGTAGTAGCAATACCATCCTGTCTATATAAACTTATTTCATCAGGGGTATCACCAGCCATTACGAAGTAGCCATTCAAGGTTCCTTTTAGATTGGAATTGTCTGAAACAAGGTAAATTCTGGTATAACTTGTCGAAGAAGGATTAAATTCCATACGGACATAAAAATCCCAGCTTGTATTATTGATGTTGGAAGTAGATATAGAAAGATAAGATGTGTCTGCTACAGCCGGGGCATTTAATTGTAATTCATTAGATGTATTAACAATGAAATTAGCAGTTTGCCCAGTCCATATTGGATTAGCCGAGAAATCTCCATCATTGAAATCATCAGAGAATTGACCGAATACCTGACAATTAACTACAATTAATAGAAGTGTTAAATAATTTCTCAATCCTTCAAATTTGAACATTAGTAAATATAGTACTTTTGGTCTCGGCTTTCATAAGCCTAATGTTATTAAATGAATAATTAATGAAACTAGCTGTTGTTGGCGCCACGGGATTGGTAGGTGGTGAGATCTTAAATGTACTGAATGAATTACAATTTCCAATTGATGAATTGTTACTGGTTGCTTCAGAAAATTCTGTAGGAAAATCCTTGAGTTATATGGGTAAAAGCTATTCGATCATTGGGATGGAAGATGCCGTTGCTGCCAAGCCAGACATAGCCATATTCAGTGCCGGAGGTTCAACTTCTTTGGAGTGGGCGCCAAAATTTGCTGCTGTTGGAACAACAGTGATAGATAATTCTTCAGCATGGAGAATGTCTCCGGATCACAAATTGATCGTACCTGAAATAAATGCACATTTGTTGGAGCCTACGGATAGAATTATTGCTAATCCTAACTGTTCAACAATTCAAATGGTTTTGGTTTTGGCACCATTACACAAAAAATATAACATTAAAAGGGTGGTGGTTTCAACTTATCAATCGATATCTGGAACCGGAATCAAAGCGATCAAGCAATTGGAAAATGAAAAGAATGATCGCAAAGGTGAAATGGCTTACCCTTATCCAATAAATGAGAATTGTTTGCCTCATTGTGATGTATTCCAGGACAATGGCTACACCAAAGAGGAGATGAAACTAACAAATGAAACCAAGAAGATCCTTGATCCTTCAATTAATGTTACGGCTACTGCGGTAAGGGTTCCTGTTTCAGGAGGACATTCAGAGGCGGTTAATATAGAATTTGAAAAGGATTTTGATCTTTCTGAGGTACGTAAGATCCTACATGAAACTCCTGGTGTTGTATTGCAGGATAATCCTGACACTAACACCTATCCAATGCCTCTTTACGCAAAAGGTAAAAATGATGTATTTGTTGGGAGAATAAGAAGAGACGAAAGTCAACCTAATTCTTTAAACCTTTGGATCGTGGCCGACAATTTACGTAAAGGAGCAGCAACAAATGCTGTTCAAATTGCGCAGTATTTAGTTCAGAAAGAAATTGTGGCGTAAAAAGAATTACTGAGGATTATTTCCCAATTCTTCTTCTTCATCAAACAGATTGTCATAAACGCGAACGTTTGACTTTTGCTTTTCAACCATGTTGACAACAGCCAGGTCACGATATTCCATTTCGTTAATATCGAAATCTTTCACCTGTGGATTGATCAATCTAATACCCACATTGAACATTAACGGCATGATAACAGCATCATCCATCACAATTTGATCAGCTTCAGCATAAAGTTTGTTACGTTTTTCCTGGTCAATTTCTTTCAATGCAGCCTCATAAACCTCATTGAATTTTGGATTGGAATATCCGAAATAGTTGTCTCCTGGCTCTCCAGCTTTAGTAGTACTGTGGAAAAGATGTAAGAAAGATGCTGGGTCTGGGTAATCTGCAATCCAACCGAATCTCCAAAAATCAAATTCTCCTTTTTCAACTCTAGGATAAAGATCAGCCATTGACATTGCTTCCATCTTAACCGTAACGCCCAAATTATTTTTTAGCATACCAGTCAGGAACTCAGCAATTTTAACGTTAACACCACCACTTTTATTCAGATACAATGTTAATTCAGGGAAGCCCTTACCATTTGCATAACCAGCTTTAGCCATGTACTGTTTTGCAAGGGCAGGATCATATGAATATCCTTTTACTGCTTCATATGGATAACCTGTCATAGGTGGTACAAAACCATTGTGAGCCGGAATACCTTCACCTTCAAGCACAAATTCTACCAATGAATCTCTATCCACGGCATAATTGAAGGCTTTTCTCACATTCACATCAGAAAATACTTCAGAATTGAATTTGAATCCATAATACTGAATATTCAAACTGTTAACTGATTGTACTTCAAATTCTTTGTTTTTTCCTTCTTTAGCTTCTTCTAAACTTCCCATAATGTTAGGGATCTCTTCAACAGGAATTCCCCAAACCATATCCAGCTCGTCATTTTTAAAAGCTTCCAATTCTTCCTTCTTATCTTTTATAAAAGACATATGGATCTCACTCAAAAATGGAAGTTGGTTACCAAATTCATCCGTTCTCCAATAATTCTTGTTCTTTTTAAAGACCACCTTGCTACCATTTGCAATTTCTGTAGCATAAAACGGACCGGTACCAACCATATGATTACTCATTCCATCATAACCATATTTATCAATGGCTTCTTTTGGATACACTCCTGTTGCCAAAAGTGCTAGCATATCAGGGAAAGACGCCAGTGGGCTTTCTAATTTGATCTCTAGGGTATTGTTGTCGATCACTTTAATTCCACTTACATCTTTTGCTCCTTTTTTATATGCGTCAACACCATCAATTACATGATTGAAAACGGTATTCCACTTATTTGCTTCGTGATCTGAACACACATAATCTAAACAGTATTTCACATCTTCAGCAGTAACTTCTCTACCCACTCCATCTGAGAAACACTCATCATCATGGAACTTTACACCTTTTCTAATTTTAAAAGTATAAACCGTTTTTGATTTATCAATAGTGAAACTCTCAGCCAATGCAGGCATTGTCTCCAACGTTTTTTGATCAAATCTGAAAAGACCTTCGTAGACGTTTCCTGCCACGTGATTAGAATAAACATCATTTATTCCAGCAGGAAAAAGCGTAGTATAATCTTCGATTGAATTTATTCTCATTACGCCTCCAGAGAATTTTCCTCCTTCAACTTTTACTAATGCATTCGGATCTCCGTTTTCATCAGTTCCATCTGCGGAACCTCCACAAGACTGAATTAAACTTAAGAACAAAGGGGCTATAAAGAATAATTTTAACGATCTCATCTACCTATTTTTGGTGACTAGCAAATATAAAAAAAACTTGGTACCCTAGAGCGAAAGAAATTAAATAGAAATTCCACGTCTGAACGGATTTCTATGGATGTAAGCATCCGGATTTGTAAATCTGATGGACAATTCAAATCCTCCTCTGAAGTTTGAAGCATTATTCAGGCTGGATACATTCAGATCATAAGATAATCCGACATCAAAATTACTTAAACCAAAATACACTTGAGGAACAATAGCATCAAGTACGTTCGTTACGCGAAGGTCCAGACCTCCTGTAATGGCCCATTCACCATTAAATCCGGTTGTTTTAGAGGCCGATTTTATTCTGTATTTCGCCAAACATCCCAATAATACTTCATGTTGATTACCCTGCACCATAACGGTTAAATTGGGATACCAGTAAAGATCTTCAATGTCGGTGGATAAAAGAGCTGATCCATGCATCACAAATCTCATGCGTAAAACATTCTCTTTGTTCGCATCATTACCGTATGTGAATTTTGGTCTGTTTATGTGGTAGATCGCCAATCCAATCTTTGCATCTTGAGGGGCTTGTGCAATAACATTCTTGTCTCTTTTAGTATACCAATAGGCTAATCCTGCAGATAAATCGGCATAAGGGAAGCCTTGAAAATCTATTCCAGAACCATTAATGAGCGCCGGATCAAAATTCAATCCATTGTACTGGCTACCCCATTGCATCTTAGAAGGATCTATTCCTGTTCTT
Organism: Crocinitomicaceae bacterium; assembly: GCA_020635955.1. Classification (GTDB taxonomy): domain Bacteria; phylum Bacteroidota; class Bacteroidia; order Flavobacteriales_D; family Crocinitomicaceae; genus Paracrocinitomix. The sequence goes on along the minus strand of JACJYW010000008.1, from coordinate 208,521 downwards.
CCATAATTTCCTTGAATTCCAAGCGATAACCTAGAGTTACGATTCACTTTTAGAAGGGTATTAAAATTAACTCCTCCTGTAGTATTTCCTATTTCTACATCTCCAGCTACATCTTTAAAAGCTTGTGCACCTATGGCAAAAAACACAGGCATTCTAGGGTTTCCTTTTCCAAAAGAATATTGGAAAGAAGCTCCGTATGTTCTGAAGGTGTTATTAATAGATTGCCACTGATCTTTCCAGTTGATCTCAGCCCTTAAGTTTCCTGAAAATGTTCCACAAAAAGCGGGGTTGATTTGGAATTGGGAACGGGTTGTTTGAGAAAAATGGATATCCTGTCCGTTGGAAAACAACGGTAGTAACAATAGGATGATATAGCTTAATTTACGAATCAAACTAAAACTGTATACTCCTTATAACAAAATTGGTTACTCATTTGTTACTAAGCTTTGAAATAAAAAAAGCCGCATAACTAGTCAGTTACACGGCTATAATTTTTCACTTGATCAGAATTTTACTTTAGCTTAAAAGTTTCCATGAACTTTGTTGTAAAGTTTCCTTCTCTAAAGTTCTTGTCTTTCATCAATTGTTGATGGAAAGGGATGGTAGTTTTAATACCATCAATATAGTATTCTTCAAGTGCTCTTTCCATTTTGGTGATAGCTTCTTCTCGTGATTGAGCTACAGTGATCAATTTAGAGATCATTGAGTCATAATACGGAGGAATTACATAACCTGCATAAACATGAGTATCGATTCGGATACCATGACCACCCGGTTGATGATAATCCGTGATCTTACCAGGGCAAGGACGGAAATCATTATATGGGTCTTCAGCATTAATTCTGCATTGAATAGCATGTAATTGTGGGAAGTATTCTTTTCCTTCAATTTTATCACCAGCTGCTAATTTGATCTGTTCTTTGATCAAGTCATAGTTGATCACTTCTTCAGTAATGGTATGTTCAACCTGAATTCTGGTATTCATTTCCATGAAGTAGAAATTTCTGTGCTTATCTACCAGGAATTCAACTGTACCTACACCCTCATATTTGATCGCTTTTACTGCTTTAATTGCAGCACGACCCATTGCTTTACGCAATTTATCAGTCATAAAAGGAGAAGGTACTTCTTCAACCAATTTTTGGTGACGTCTTTGGATAGAACAATCTCTTTCAGAAAGGTGACAAGCATTTCCGTATTTATCACCAGCTACCTGAATTTCGATATGACGAGGTTCTTCAATGAATTTCTCCATGTACATCCCGTCATTTCCAAAAGCGGCACCTGCTTCTTGTCTTGCTGAGTTCCAGGCTGCTTCAAGTTCTTCTTCTTTCCAAACAACACGCATACCTTTTCCACCACCACCGGCAGTAGCTTTCAACATGATAGGGTATTTTACCACCTTAGCTGTTTCTTTGGCATCAGCTAGATCTTTCAATAAGCCTTTAGATCCCGGGATACAAGGAACTCCAGCTTTTTCCATGGTAGCTTTAGCCGTAGCTTTGTCTCCCATTGATTCGATCATTTCAGGTGATGCACCAATGAATTTAATTCCGTTTTCTGCACAAATTCTAGAGAAGTTGGCATTTTCAGAAAGGAAACCATATCCTGGATGTACTGCGTCAGCATTGGTAATCTCACAAGCTGCAATCAGTTTAGGAATATCAAGATAAGAATGTGCACTTTGAGGCGGTCCGATACAAACTGCTTCATCTGCAAATCTCACGTGTAAACTGTCTCTATCTGCAGTAGAATAAACAGCTACAGTTCTGATCCCCATTTCCTTACATGTTCTGATTACACGTAGGGCGATCTCTCCTCTATTGGCTACTAATATTTTTTCAAACATGTATTCTAGTTAGATTACTTTTTAGGTCTTCTAATGTATTTTACTTCACTTTTTGAGTAGAAGAAACTTAAATTCATGTTCTTTTCTACAAAATTCTTTAGATCAGTTGATGAAGTGAATTGCTCATCAATGTTCTCAGTGATCTCAAAAAGTGTGAATTCATTATCACCTATTTCCATATAATGAAGGTAATAATCTCCTCCGCTGGCTTCTTGAATATTCATGAAAGTTCTATCTCCCAAGGTAGATGAATGCATGAAATATTTCTTTTGTGTGTAAGTACTGTCATAGCTGCTATAGCTGTTCTCAACTACTTCATATTTTACCTTACTGAACTTATCAATAGAGTAAAAAGTTGGATTATCGTATTCTAGTTCAGATGTAGAAATCCACTCACCAAAAAGATCCTTATTCAGTTTTTCTTCAGCCTGAGTGATCGGAACTTTAGATTGATAAGGGCAAGCAGTTAACAGCACCATTAAAGACGCCATCAAGGATAGATGTAATACCTTCTTTTTCATAATAATTTTTAATGCGAATCTTTAGGATTCAGTTATGCTGGCTCAACCAAAAATAAAGGCTGATCATACTCAATAGGAGAATTATCTTCCACCAATACTTTTACGATCTTACCTGAAATTTCTGATTCGATCTCGTTGAACAATTTCATTGCTTCAACTATACAAAGAACATCACCCGCTTTGATCTCATCACCAACGTTTACAAACGCAGGTTTTTCAGGAGCGCTCTTTCTATAAAATGTTCCGATCATTGGTGATTTGATCTCCACCAAATTTCCTTTAGATGCTTCAACCGGAGCATCTGATTTTGGAGCTTCTTTAGCAACAGGAGCGGCTTGCTCTGTAGCTTGAGCAACAACTTGAGGAGCTGCATGAACTACCTGAGGAGCTTGTTGAACAACATAGTGTTCACTTGCTGAATCCGTTTTGATAGTGATCTTGAATTCACCTTCTTCAATTGCAACTTCTGTTACTCCAGCTCTTGCAACAAATTTGATCAGATTTTGAATTTCCTTAATATCCATAATTTATATATTGTCTTAATTGAAAGCTATTTTAATAAGCCCATTTAAGGTAGATAGATCCCCAAGTGAATCCACCTCCAAAAGCGGCCAAAATGATATTATCTCCTTTTTTGAATTTATCCTCCCATTCCCATAATAAAAGAGGAATTGTACCGGCAGTTGTATTACCGAATTTTTCGATATTGATCATGATCTTACTATGATCCAGACCCATGCGATTTGCAGTAGCATCAATAATTCTGAGATTTGCCTGATGAGGGGCTAACCAGTCAACATCATCTGCAGTAAGATTATTTCTTTCCATGATGTCAACAGCAACATCTGCCATATTTTTTACGGCATGTTTAAATACTGTCTGTCCCTCTTGATAAACATATTGTCCATCAGTTTCAGCATTTTCTTTTGTTATAGGTTCTAATGAACCTCCAATTTTTTGCAACAAGAACTCTCTTCCGGCACCATCCGCTTTCAGAATTGAATCCTGAATTCCCAAACCGTCATAATTAGGTTCTAAAAGAACACCTCCTCCTCCATCACCAAAGATGATACAAGTTGCTCTATCTTTATAATTAATGATGCTTGACATAACATCTGCACCAATAACGATCACTTTTTTGTAAGTACCATTTTCAATATAGTTCTTACCAATATCCAGGGCATATAGAAAACCTGAACATGCTGCTGAGAGATCAAATCCCCAGGCATTAACTAAACCACATTTATCACAAATAACATTGGAAGATGAAGGGAAACGATAATCTCCGGTAATGGTACCTACGATCACCATATCTATTTCTTCAGGCTTTATACCTCTTTTTTTAAGGATGCCTTCTACGATCTTTTGTCCAAAATCAGACAAGGCCTCACCTTTTGCTGCCATTCTCCTTTCTTTAATACCAGTACGAGAGGTGATCCACTCATCATTGGTATCAACCATTTTTTCAAGATCCTGGTTTGAAAGTATGCCTTCTGGAACGTATCCCTGAACTGCAGTAATGGCCGCGGTTGGTTTGCTCATGGTTTGTGTTCAACTTTTTTCGGAACTATTTTGGGTTTAGTGTCCGTTAATTAATAGGGGCTAAATTTATTAAAAATTGGATGGAAAATTGGTTTTTTACTCAAATTCCTGCCAAAAAATTTAAAAAACCAGCTGTTTTTAGATAAAAATCAGTGAGAACAAAAAAAGGACAATCACGCATAAACGCAACCATCCTTTAAAAGGTATTTTATGACTTAAAATGCTTTTTTAAACAGCAACTTCTTTCTCCATCACAACTTTACCTTTATAGTAAAGTTTCCCCTCATGCCAATGAGCTCTGTGAAAAAGATGAGGCTGTCCTGTTGTAGGGCAAGTAGATACATTATCTGCAACTGCCTTAACATGTGTTCTTCTTTTGTCTCTTCTTGTCTTCGAAGTCTTTCTCTTAGGATGTGCCATTTTTATCAGTTTTAAGTTGTTCAGGATACTTATCCCTCACTACCAAAATTTATTATTTCAATTTTTTTAGTTCTTCCCATCTTGGATCAATATCCTCTTCGTCATCATCATCTACGGAACCAGCATCTGATTGTTGCAGATTTGGTTCTATTTCATCTGACGCTACCATCAGGTAATTGTCCATAGCATCCAGCATTTCTTGATTACATTCTCCTTCAGGATGTACTCTTCTTGAAGGTAGCGCCAAAATGGTAAGTTCGTAGACCGGTTGACTAATATCAATTTCGATCTCATTTTCAGGGATCACAATGATCTTTTCATCATCCGATTCACCTTCACCAAACTTGTAGATCAGCTCTTCCTGATTCTCAATCTCCATTTCAAAATCATCAGTACACTTATCGCACATTATGGTGGCTTTTCCATGAAGATCAAAGTTCAGGACCAACATATTGACGCGTTTTTCAAAATTCACATCAACAGACAGATCTGCTTTTTTGACTTCAGAATAATCAAGTTGCTCAAAGAACTTATCTCCAATATCAAAGTGAAAGTCATGCTTTCCTTCGCTCAGTCCAGAGAATCTTATCTCTAATTCACTTTTGCTCACACCTCAAAATTGGGGATGCAAAGATAATTATAAAATTTTAATGCACAAACTATTTCTTTGTAGTTTGTTTTTGAAGTGGATTTTCGTGCAACTCCTGATAACGTTGTCTTCTTTGATAAATATCACAAGCCAGATAGTAAGCATTTCTGAATGAACGTTCAGAAGCCTTTTGTTTTCCGGCGATATCGTAGGCCGTACCGTGATCCGGAGATGTTCTAACAATTGGCAATCCAGCTGTATAATTTACCCCTTCATCAAATGATATCGATTTGAAACCAGTCAATCCCTGATCATGATACATTGAGAGAATTCCGTCAAAAATATGCACGTTTGAGGATCCGAAAAATCCATCAGCAGAGTAGGAACCATAGATCAATTCTCCTTCATCTCTCAATTTCGTGATCACCGGATTAATGATCTCCATTTCTTCATCACCAATAGTACCTCTGTCCCCTGCATGTGGATTTAATCCCAAAACAGCAATTCTAGGTTTAGGGATCAGGAAATCCTCTTTTAAAGATTTGAGCATCATTCTCAATTTCTTCTCAACCGCTTCTCCTGTGATCAATTCAGGCACCTTTTTCAAAGGAACATGACCTGTTACGACTCCAACTCTCAAGTCTCCCGCCACCATGAACATCAATACCTCTTCTTGATTCCATTGATGTGCTAAATATTCTGTATGTCCGGCAAATTCGAATCCTGCTTCTCTAACACAATCCTTATTGATTGGAGCAGTTACTAAAACGTCAATTTTTCCTTCTTTCAGGTCCTTTGTTGCAGCCTCTAAAGAAAGTAGCGCATATTTACCACCGTTGGCATTCTTTTCACCCAAAATGATGTTCACTTCTTCTTTCCAAACGTTGATCACATTGATTTTCTTTGGTTTCGCTTCACTCGAATCATTAACGGCTAAAAAGTTGAACTCTTCTACTCCAGCTTCTTTTTTATGAATGGTGATAGCTTTTGAAGATCCATAAATGATGGGAATTGAATTCGCATAGACATTTGGGTCCATCAATGTTTTAATGATCACCTCCAGGCCAACACCATTAATGTCACCAACTGTGATCCCAACTCTTATTTGATCATTTGCCATTATTTCGCCTTTCTTTTGAAGTACTCTACTAATAATCTAACACCAGAACCTGTTCCGCCTAATCCTCTATAACTATCTTTAGCTGTAGTGAATGATGGACCTGCAATATCAAGATGAACATATGGGTTTGATACAAAATGCTCCAGAAATTTTCCAGCTGTGATCTGGCCGGCATTTGGTCCTCCAAGGTTTTTCAGGTCAGCAATTTTTGATTTCATTTCCACTTTGTATTCATCCCAAAAAGGCATTTGAACTACGCGGTCATGCGTGAAAAAACCTGCATCTGCCAACAGATCCATTTCTTCCTGAGGTGCATTACCCATCATACATGTAGCATATTCACCTATTGCTCTAATTGCTGCTCCAGTTAATGTGGCAGCATCTATTACCAGTTCTGGTTTATACTTATCACTGTAGGATAAAGCATCTGCCAAAACCATTCTACCCTCAGCATCTGTATTTAATACCTCAACAGTTGTTCCATTAAACATTGTAATAACATCACCAGGAGCATATGCAGCACCACCAGGACGATTATCTGTTGCTGGTATTAAAGTGACTATATGAAGAGGTAGATTCAATTTGGCCACAGCATAAATTGTTGCCGCCATTGCCGCAGCACCCGCCATATCACTTTTCATTAGATCCATGGAATTTGCAGTGGGTTTCAAACTCAACCCTCCCGTATCATAAACAATTCCTTTACCAACCAGAACAATTGGTTTTTTATTCTTTGCCTTTGCAGGTTTATACTCAAGAATATTAAATGTTGGAGGGTCTATTGATCCTTTATTCACAGCTAATAAACCTCCCATTTTAAGTGACTCGATCTTTGCTTTTTCGAACACTTCTACTTTAATACCAGTATCCTTGCATTTATTGATAATCTCCTCACTCAACTTAGCTGCTGTAAGATAGGATACAGGCTCATTTACTAGGGTTCTGGCCCAACAAGTGGCATCAATGACATGAATTAACTGATCTATCTTCACCTTTGCATTCGAGGTGTATATCGCTTTTAGTTTGGCTGTTTTCTTATCTGACAAATACTTATCAAACTTGTAAGATGACAGACTAATTCCTTCAAGAAGTAACTCAACTGCTTCAGCAGATGATCCTTCAACCTGCAGGTCTTTGCACTCAGCTGAAACCGCATTGTACACCTGATCACCAAATTTTCGAATGGCTTCACGATCTTTACTGTCTGTCAACTTGCCAAACTTGAAAACGGCCACAACATTTCCAAATGAATTTACAATACATGAGTTGCCATCTTCCAATTTTGACATCACATATTTTTCCTCTTTTTTAGACAGGTCTAAGGAAGTGATCTCTTTAGTTGATCTGACCAAATGAACCAAGTTCTTAGATTGGATCTCTTTTTGGAATTCAGGATAGATGAGCATTTGGAAAAATTTTAGAGTTCAAAGTTAGTCTTTTTTTTGGCTTAAAATTCAAACTAAAAAATTCACTTCAATTCAACCAAAACCAGTCATTTTGCGTTATTTATGTAGGTGTGGGACTGCAAATTTTGTATCTTCGTGGGTCCCGCCAAATTGGAGTAAGGAAAACAGTTCATATTGATGCGTAATTTCATTTATACCTTATTACTCTTGCTGTCTTTTAATACAGCATTGGCTACGCACAATCGTTCTGGATCGATCACTTACAGACACGTTAGTGGATACACCTACGCATTTACCGTTACTACCTGTACTAAATCTTCCAGTGAAGCAGATAGACCTCAGTTAGAGATCAATTGGGGAGATGGCACATCTGACACCATTGACAGAGATCCGAATATCGATTTCAATTTTGCTTATGATGTTCAGATCAATAAATACTATGGGACGCACACATTTACTGGTCCTGCAAATTATATTGTAAGCGTAGAAGATCCCAATAGAAATGCGGGCGTATTGAATATCACGAATTCGGTTGATAAGGTCTTTTGTATTCAAACGGAACTAGTGATCTCTCCTTTTATTGGAAACCCTAATAACTCGTTGGTCATTGAAGATTGTCCATGTCCGGAATTTGCCTGTTTACAAAAGAAATATTGTTACAATTTATCAGCCTATGACCCGGATGGTGATAGTCTAAGCTATTCATTAGTACCATGCAGGGGTGAAGACTGTTTAGAGATGTCCATTCCAGAGATCTATCAATATCCGGATGATGTTGGAGGCGGTATCATGACAATTGATCCAGTTAGTGGAACACTTTGTTGGGATGCTCCTCAATTTCAGGGAGAATTTAACCTGGCGATCAAGATCAAAGAGTGGCGCAATGGCTTTTATATTGGTTCAGTTATCCAGGACATGCAGTTGACGGTGAGATCTTGCAATAATGATCCTCCGATCATAGATGAAGTAGCAGATACCTGTGTTTTTGCGGGCACTAACGTAAATATCCCATTTGTTGCACATGATCCAAATGCCGGGGATATTGTAACCATTAGAGGAACAGGTTCTATTTTTAATGTAGGAAATAACCCGGCTGTTTTTGTTGATTCTTCTTCTGCTGATACGGTTGTTGGATATTTTCAATGGGATCCTGAGTGCAATGAAGCTACTGGATCATATTACACAGTCATAATTCATGCTGAGGATAATGACCCAGGTGTACCTTTGGAAGATCTGAGCACATTCAGAATTAAGGTAAATGTTCCTCCCGTTCAAAATGTTAGTGTTACACCAGCCGGTAATGCCATGACCATCACCTGGGATCCGTCTTCCTGCACCAATGTTGATCATTACAATATCTATAAGCAATTAGATTCAATCACAGCGAATGAGACCTGCTGTAATAATAATGCTGCAATAGGATTGGGGTATCAATTAGTTGGAACAGCAACTGATACATTTTTCGTTGACAATAATGGGCTCATAGTTGGAAATGATTATTGCTATCTGGTTACAGTGGTAACCAATAAGGGTATTGAAAGCTGTTTATCTAATGTTGACTGTGCTCATTTAAATTTTGAAATTCCAATTCTTACACATGTATCCATCAATTCTACAGATGTAAGCAATGGTACAGATACTGTGAAATGGTCATATCCAAAGGAACTGAATACTACAATTTTCCCTGGCCCATACCATTATCAATTGTATCGTCAAACAGGATACCAAGGTGGCGTGGAAACACTAGTGCTAACCACTACACAACAAGCATCAATCGCTAATCCGGATACGACTTTTGAAGATACAGGATTGAATACTGAAGCTAATGCCTATACGTATCGATTGGAATTGTATTCAAACAATTTACTTGTGGGTACTTCTCTTACGGCTTCCTCCATTTATTTAACCTTAACACCAAATGACAATCAGTTAGCGTTGAGCTGGGTTGAAGATATTCCGTGGGTTAATAACAGCTACGAGATCTATAGAGAAACCTCTCCGGGAAGTACCATCTTTAATCTGATAGGGACCACTAATTCAATTGGATATATAGACACCGGCCTGATCAATGGGTCAAGTTATTGTTATAAGATCAAAACTATAGGAGGGTATTCTTCTCCCGGAATTGTTTCACCTATTGAAAATTGGTCGCAAGAAGTTTGTGGCATTCCTGTAGATCTAACACCACCTTGCCCGCCTGAACTTTATATTGATGGTGATTGTGATCTGGAAGAAACCTATTTAAGCTGGACCAATCCGAATAATTCATGTGCTGATGATGTCACTCGATATAACCTCTATTTTGCTCCTTTTGAAGATAGCACATTAACCTTATTGACCTCATTTGGCTCAGATCTGGACACTTTCTTTGTTCATAGTGACAGAGGAAGTATTGCAGGCTGCTATTATGTTACGGCTTTGGACTCCATTCAATACAATAATGAGAGTGAACCAAGCAACATTGCTTGTATTGATAACTGTGATGGTTACTATGAATTGCCGAATGTCTTCACCCCGGATGGATCAGGTGTTAATGACCTCTACCACCCGCTGCTACCCTATAAATTCGTGGATCATATAGATCTCAGAGTATTTAACCGTTGGGGTGACCTGGTATACGAAACTACCAATCCGGTTATTAATTGGGATGGCAAAAACTTAGACGGAAAAACCTTGAATGATGGCGTTTACTTTTATGAAGTAACTGTTTATGAGATCAAATTATCCGGATTAGTTCCACGTTCATTTCAAGGAAATATTACCATAATACATTCGCAGCACTAACATGTTTACAGGAATCATTGAGGCATTAGCCAAAGTTGAAAAGATCGAAAAAGAGGGTACGAACGTTCATTTTACATTCAGTTGTCCATTTACTCATGAATTGAAAATAGATCAGAGTGTTGCTCACAATGGTTGTTGTTTAACGGTTGTAGCAAAAGACGGTGATCAATATACGCTTACCGCTATTGATGAAACCTTAAAGAAGACGAATTTGGGCGATCTTAAAAACGGGGATGTCGTGAATGTTGAGCGTTGTATGCAGATGGGCGGTAGATTAGACGGTCACATAGTTCAGGGCCATGTTGATACCACTGCTACCTGCACTGAAATTATCGATCTGGATGGCAGCACAGAATTTGTTTTTAGTTACTATTTTGATGATGTGACTGTTCCTAAAGGATCCATCACGGTGAATGGCGTGAGTTTGACAGTAGTTAGATCTGAAAAAGGATTGTTTTCAGTACATATTATCCCATACACTATTGAGCATACCAATTTCCATACGTTCAAACCAGGCACCAGAGTAAATCTGGAATTTGATATTATCGGGAAATATGTGAAACGAATGTTAGCGCAACAGGGCGTTATTTCTTAAGATCAAACAGCTCGATTTTTTCAATCGGATCATCAATGATATCGCCGTTTTCATCATATAATGAATAACCATATTCATCATAGATCTCTCGGAATTTTATAGCTTTTAATTGACCATTTTCAATCTCAAAGGAATCCCAAACATCATCTGTAATTACCTGGCCCTCGTAATTAACAAACATATATCCTTTATCTGTCTTTAGACTTAGTCCAAATCCCAGATCTTTAATTGCTTCAAAATCATAGTAGTCAATAAATGAGACGGCCTTTAATTGTTTATCTAACAATAGATATCTTGATGGTATGGCATTGGAATAGACATAAGAACCGTTTTCATCATAAAGGTACCTTCCTTCTTCGTCCAATTCAATAGCACCTGATCCTCCAACAGTTTGAACAACATAGCCAAATTCATTCGCAGTGATGCTTCCGTAATAAGGTGAGACTTTTTTGAATTGATCATCTTCGTACTTCCAGATGGCAGAATTAGCCAGATCATAATTACCGTAGAAATAAGAATCACCATATTCATCTGAATGCCAGTTTTCCATAACAGCCGATTCACTTATAATGAGATGATCATTTAAAAATTCAATAGTGGATCTATAGGAATGCCTAAGGGTGTAATAATTCAATGGTGAAAAACCCGAGAAATGAAGACTATCTGTTCCACTAAGATAGATAGTATAAGTATTTTGTTCATAATCAGATACCATCACTTCAAGTTCAATTTTTCCATGATCCATAGGTACTTTGAATACTGAATCTTGAAATTCTAGGATCAGATCTGTACGATCACATTTGTAAGTTACACCCATATCTGGATTATGATAGACAAAAGCCACAGGACCTATTATTTTATATATTCCTTCCTGATTACTTTTGATGATCAAACCTAAATCCTTACTACTTATAAAATAATGGCTTCTGTCTTCATCTATAAATATGTTAGCTAGTCCGGCTGATCCTTGAAAAACACTATCAAAATCATATTCATGGACCAAATAATTCAAGGTCTTTGGATCCCCAAAAAAATCTACTTCATCATCAATGATCTGTACGGTATTAAGATCTTTATCAAGAATTTCATAGGTTTTTCGATAAAAAGGTCGGTATTGATCATTTTCAAGAGAAGTAATTGTCGTAATCCAACCATTTTGAGCCAATTGCACTTTATAATGTTCTTGAGGAACAAGCCATTTCTTTGTAATTAGATTGAATACACCTGATCGAAAATAAGTAGAGTCAGTTTGATAGATATAATCGCCATATTCGTTCGTTATTGGATTACCTGTTTCCAGATCAAAAAGTGGATTCAATTCCCCCAATTCAAAATCAGTTACCAGAATTAACGAATCATTTAACTTTTCTAATCCAAAATGGCAATCATGCACATTCTCTTCATGAATTGGTGAATTAAACCAGTTGAAAGTATCTTCAGTACTGATCATAATCAGATCAGCAAACATCAATTTGCTATCCAGATATTTTGAAGCCTCAAATTTTTTCCCGGCATCTGTCGCACTATTTGGTCTTATATCTAGATACGTTATTGGCTTTTCAGAGAAAGAATCAAATGTTAATACTTTTTGATTTTCAGGATTATACACTACGAGATCATAAATTGGATCCAGGATAATAGTATTGATAAAAAGGGATTTGGTTGTGAAAGAATTATAACCCAGCTCAAATTGAACTAATCCCATTTTTCCGTCTTTCAGAGTTACATAATAGATCGAATCTATTGTGCTTACGCTATCAACACCGAGAAAGTCTCCAAGATCTAAATCGTTCACAGACGAAACGCTTTCTTTGACTTTTACCCAGTTCTGATTACTTCTCTCATATATATCAAAAGTAAATTCACCCTTTATCAGCTGACTATATTCATATTCACCAATATTCATCTCCTTTTTATTGAATACGATCAGATTTTCTCTTTCCAATATAATTTCTGCATTATCAGGAGGTATCGACCATTGCTGAAGCTTAAAATTATACACCCCGGAAAGAGTATAACCACTGTCTAAAATCATCATTTGATCATAGTTGTTCATTACAACTGTAGGGGTTTTGAACTGATTAATGATCACTTCATTTTCATTCAATTCCTGTATTGATATTTCAGTTCTAAAATCAACCTGATCACTGCTAATTTCATTTTTGCCATCATCAAAATAGATACTGGTATTTCTGTTGATCCATTGATCTTTTGAAAAAAGAAGGTTTTCATATCTACTATCTGATTGATCAGGGATCTTCATTTGCAGAAAGTCCTTTTTACTGTTATCTCTCTCTTGATAGATCTGAATAGCTGAAGTGTCGCTCGGAAAGATGATAAATGAAAAAAGATCAGGCTCAATGGAAATAAACAGATCCAATTCTGAATTATAAATGATCTCGCTTTTTATCGGACCATAGAGGAATGAGCCATTTTTCACATTATACAATGATTCATACTTCCCTTTATGCAAGATCACGAAAGAACTATCATTGGAATAGCACTTCACCATTTTTTGAAATTTGGGCGATAATGCCTGTGCCTGACCCAAAAATGAGCATACGAGTGATAATACCAATACTAAGTTCTTCATAATGCGAATGTAGTGTATCAAATAGTCATGAAAATAAGTAATTCACCTTAAATGAGTTACTCTTCTACATTAAATAAAAACAAACGCTTAATTGGTTCATGCTTACGAATAAAAAGCTGTGAAAAACTTTAGCATGACCTTTGATATTAAGCGTGGGTAGGGTTGTAAATTTGTGTTAATGGGGAAAGCATTGCTCGTTGTAATAGGTCTTATCTTAAGCATTCCAAGCTTTGGACAGTTCGATACTATCCGTATTGGATTGAACAATTATATCCTTTGGGATACTACCAAACCTATAAATTATGACTCTCTCTTTGCGGTAGAAGGCAGCAGGGATCTTGATTATCAGTTTTATATCGATCGATACAGAGAGACTGATCTGATGTATAAAGTCACCGATAATAAGGGTGATGGTTTTGATAGTTTGTATGGTACTCGTAACATGAGGCCCATACTACATGGCGTAGCGTATAGAGGAGGTGCCAATAATTACTTTCATAATACTGATAAACGCTCCAATCAAAATCCGTTGCCAACAGACGGGATGCATGGTCTATGTTCAGAAGGATTCTCCGCTGGAGTTTATTTATATCGAACAAATTTTGAGACTTCACCATTAGGGGACACCTGTAATTGTGTTGATGATAGCTGGAACAAGTTTAATTACTATCAGTATGATTATTTCGACTCAGCACATGTCTATCAGATGCTCAAATTGACCTATGATGCAGCAGTTAATCCTGAGGTTGGTCCTGTATATCTTCACTGTTGGAATGGATGGCATGCCTCAGGCTTTATTAGTGCAGTTATTTTGAAGCAATTTTGCGGATATTCAAGTTGGGATGCGGTAAATTATTGGGATCTGGGCACTGATGGTGCTAACACCAGTCCGCGTTATCAAACACAAAGAGAAAGGATCAAGGAATTTGAGCCCTATCCGGAATTCATGATCTCTGATACTTTACAGAAATGTTTGTGTCCACCCATGCCTGAGATCATTGATAGCAGTCAATTGCATATAGAAATTGAACATTTAGTTATTGTTCCTGAAGCTATACCTAAAGGAATGGATATTGTACTTTACAATGTGATCTTTGGACCAGGTAAAACTACTTTTTCGGGAATAGCCAATAATCCTGATATCATAGATCTCAAAAAAGCATTAGATGCTGATCCCAATCTGGTGATCGAGATTGGAGGATATACTGATAATACCGGTTCATATGAAAAAAATGTTCAGCTGTCTCAACAACGTGCAAAATTCGTTTATGATCATTTGATCTCATCTGGATATTCAGCCGAAAGAATAACCTATGCGGGATATGGACCAAAGAAACCAATTTACAGCAACCGATATAAATCTACCAGAGAGGGCAACAGAAGAATAGAGGTTAAGATCATCAATAAAACTGTTCATGGTGGTAATCAATTAGTGAATGAGGACCTATACAAGGATCCTAATGTGATCGATCAGGCAGATCTTGAGAAATCATACCTGTCTTATTTTCTGTCTCATTATCAATCAGAACCAATGGGAAGCACATTTATCATTGATTCGCTCAATTTTGAATCAAGCAGTTCCGTTATTCCAGAAACCGGTTATTGCATCCAGGTATTAGATGAATTTGTGACCTATTTGAACGAGCATAAATATGTGAAAGTGCAAATAAATGGATACACTGATTCATCCGGAATTCCTGAAAATAATGTGACCTTATCTCAGGAAAGAGCCAAAGCCGTATATGATTACCTCATTGCTAAAGGAATTGCTCCTAACCGCATTTTTCACAATGGATGGGGAGCTGAAAAACCCATTGCCCCTAATCGTTATTTATGGGGAAGAGATCTCAACAGGAGGATTGAGGTTGAATTTGTCAGTGATTAACCCTTCACCACTGAATAAGCCTTCAAGCACCTTTCTCTGGCCATTTTGTGTTCTACTATTGGAGTTGGATAGGTCAATTCATTCATTTCAGGAACCCATTTTAAAGTATACGTGTACTCCCGGTCAAATTTCTTTAATTGTTCGGTTGGATTAAATATCCTAAAATAGGGTGCTGCATCACAACCTGTTCCGGCAGCCCATTGCCAGTTGCCGACATTTGATGAAAGTTCGAAATCCAATAATTTCCTGGCAAAATAGGCTTCACCCCAGCGCCAATCGATCAAAAGATCCTTGCATAGGAAACTTGCCACAACCATTCTAACCCTGTTATGCATATAACCAGTTTCATTCAATTCTCTCATCCCCGCATCCACAAGCGGATAACCCGTTTGCCCATTGCACCATCTTTCATAATCGGCTTCATCATTTCTCCATTGCACCCTGTCATATTGTGATTTGAAGTTATTATTCACCGATTTTGGAAAGTGATATAAGATCTGCATAAAGAACTCACGCCAAATCAATTCACTTAAATACGTTTCAGACTTTCCTTTTGTAGATCTGATCACCTGACGTATGCTTACGGTACCAAACCGTAAATGAGGAGCAAGATCAGAGGTAGAATGTATTGGGAAATTCCTGGTATCAGCATAACTTTCCAGTTTCTTGAAAGAGAAAGGCCTGACTTTTATAGGTGATAGCACAATACCCAATTCGCTCCTCTCCGGTAAAGAAATATTTTGAGGATATAAATGATATAACTGTGCCTCATGGTTTTTCAGGTCTGAAGGTCGAAACTTTTGCAGCCATTTGTTTTTATACGGTGTATAGATCGTATAGGGTTTTCCATCATCTTTTAAAATATCATTTTCTTCAAAAATGACCTGATCTTTAAATGATTTAACCTGTATTCCCTTATTCTCAAGAAACTCGATTATTGCCATATCTCTCTTAATGGCGTATGGCTCATAATCCTTATTGAAAAAGACCTGTGCTATATCGAATTCATCTGCTAATTCATTCCAGGCTTGTTCGGGGCTAGATTTCAATACTTTTAGCCCTGAATTATAACTTTGGAAAGTTTGGTGGATCTGTTCCAACTGGTTATAAATGAAATTCACTCTTGGATCATCCTTTGGCAATTCTTCAAGGATGTTTTCATCAAAGATGAAGATCGGAAGTATCGGCAAACCTGATTCCAAAGCCTTTGAAAGAGCAACATTATCTTCTGTTCTCAAATCTCTTCTGAACCAAAATACGGATACTTTCATTTGCCTTCTTTAATATTAAAATACAATTAAAACGTCTTGAAAACATAACAAACTGAGTCCCTTTTTGTTTGGTGAACTCCATTATTGTATGTTAAGAACAATTTAACAGTTGAGTTAATCTTCTGTTAAACAAATTTTTAAATCTTTTTCTTGGCCTAGATTGGTAAAAAATCCAATCAGTTATGAGACATTCTCTTCGTTTCACAATTCCATTTTTAGCCCTAATTATTTACAGTTTTTCTCTCCGTTCAAAATTTCATCCGGATGAAGGAAGAATTCTTTGTCTGGAGTACAATAATGTTGACCTTGGAGAAAGATTCTTAAACGACAACGATACGTTTTGTTTTCCTTTTACAAATTGCTCTGATGACACAGTTCAGATACAAAATATCGGGTTCAATAATAAAGGATCCTGCCCATATCATATAATGAACTACGTAAAATTACGTGAACCAATTCCTCCGGGAAAAAAGGATAGTATTATTTTCTATCGATATAACTATACTGAAGTGGAGCCTGGTTTAAAAGATTATAGTTTCACTATTCACTTTGAGAATATGCATACAAAGCAATACCTCAACATATTTACCGAATTCAGGGAAAACATGGGAGAATTGAAGGTTGAACCTGTATTGGTGGATACTGTTGAACGCGGCAGGGAAGTGAAATTTTCAGCAAGGATCTTCAATGATGGAAGTGATCCTGTAACCCTAACAAAATTGAGAAGCATTGATAATAACCTTGAGCTTTTATCTTCTTTACCAATGAAAGTGAAAGCAGGTGAAAGCAAAGTGTTGAACTTTGATCTTAAAACTGAAGAAATAAACAAAAAGTACCGATCCACGGTTGAAATTGCCACAAACGGAAATGGAAGATCTCCCAGGCTTTCCATACCCTATAGCGGTTATTTGATTTCAGATCAGGAACCGGAAATCACATTTGATTCTTTAGTTCAAACGGCATACAGATGCAAGGGTGAAGGTTTGCAATACGAATTTTGGTTTGAGAACACCGGGAATGTGCCATTGATCATTAGTTGTTGTAAAACCAGTTGCGGATGTTTAGTTGCGACCTGGCCAAAGGAACCAATAGCACCTGGAGAAAGAGGAGTTATAAAGATCAGATATGACACTAACCGAATAGGACCCATCAATAAGTCGTGCACAGTTCAATCCAATGCGCCAGGGGGTTTAACTATATTGAGAGTGAAAGGAAATGTAAAAGTTTGTGATGAACAGTTGCCGGAAAATCGATAAATCTATCCGAAGATCTCATTAAGTTTTTCTTTTCGATAATCAAAAATACGATTGATCTGATTATTGATCAATAGCTTATTAGCAATTGTGCCAAGTACACCAAAAGGAGGTTGATAGGTGATGATATCTCGCATAAGAACGCCGTCATTGAGTGGTTCTAAAAAATGTTCATGATGCCATATCTTATAAGGGCCATGTCGTTGTTCATCCACAAAATATTTTAAATGTTCAACATGGGTTATTTCGGTCAGCCAATTGGTCCGATATAGTGGTAATGGACTTACCTTGTAGTGTATCATTAGTCCGGGATACATTTTTTCCGGAACCACAGAAATGATCTTAAAGTTCATGGTATCCGGCGTGATTACAGAAAGATTTTTAGGAGATGAAATAAACTCCCAAAGCTCTTCCAGATCCACCTTTATAAACTGTTCTCTTTTAAATTGATATACACCCATATACATTATAACCGTCTAGTGCTCCTTTTGTTTAAAAGCAATTTGATGTAACCAACTAACCGTTTTAGGTTATTTGATAAAGCAGATCTAAATAACTTATCATGAAAAATTTAACTCCTATAATTCTGCTGTGTTTGGCCCCAACTTTTGCACTTGCTGGTACCCCAGATGATGCAGGCAGATCAGAAAAAATGACAACACTATTTCAGTGCGGTGTGGGCACTGAAAGCGGTTTCAACGGATGGAAAGTCAATGGTACTTCTCATGAAACCATCACCTACTTTGAAAAAGATCATATTGAGCTTTTCAATCACAATCCGGGTAATTTTTCTATCAGTTTTGAAAAGAAGATAGATGAGATGATCGGGTTTACAGACCTTCAATTAAGTGCAGATATCGCCACTGAAGAAAATTGCATAATCAACAACGCAACAGCCTATTTATCTGTAGATGGGAAACATTGGATAGCACTAAATAAAGATGTAAGAGATGGTGCTGCCACTTTCACCAAGCAAATGAATTATCTCTATTTGAAACTGGTTGCTGATGTTACCTTTTTTAAAGAAGGTAGATTCAGGTTTAATAAGGCAGTAGTATATGGAGATTACGATTCGGAAAAATTGCTTCCAAAATTAGAGGATAAAGCAATTAGTAATGGTCCTAACATGAACCAAATGAAAGCCGAATTCTTTGTTTTTTCATTTGAGAAGAAAGTGAATATTGAAACACAAAGTGAAGACGAATATGAGTTTGTATTAAGCAATCTGCAAGGACAGATCATAATGAGATCAACTGCCAACGGCAGTAAACGTTTCATGACGGATGTGCCGGATGGTGTTTACTACGTCTCCATCTTACAAAAAGGAACATTAGTAAGAACAGTTAAAATAGTGCTTTAGGGCACTATTTTTTGTTTGGGGCTTCTTTTAGATGTCATTTCGAGCGATCCGTCAACCGACGGAGAGTCAAGAAATCTTAAGATAACCTTGCATAATTTTCTAAAGATTTGACTTCGCCGAACTTACGTTTCTCCATTTCTCAGGCCACGTCTGATCTATTCTAAATGACAATAACGGCCGTTAATATTTAAAACAATGCCTTAAAAGCTTCGTATTCTTTATCGAATGAATTTCTTCCTCCGCAACCTTTTTCTTTAGCAAGATTATGGAAGTTCTCGATTCTGTTCTCAGGGCTTGGGTGTGTACTTAACCATTGCGGTGGTTGTTGTGCTCCAGACGCTTCAATTTTTTCAAAAAATCCAGCCCCGCCATCTGCCGGCCAATCCGTAGGACACAAATAGTAAACTGACATTTGATCTGCTTCTGTTTCATGAGCTCTTGAGAATTTCAACGCCAATAATCCTGCTGTGATCTGTCCAATGGCAGATTGATCTCCCAATACTGCACTTAGCAACAACTGCACACCAAATTGTTTGGTCATCTGTCTGGTTGAATGCCTAAGATCAGCATGTCCCATTTCGTGACCCATTACTCCAGCTAATTGCGCCTCATTGTCAAGATATTTTATAATACCTGTATAGAAATAAATGTATCCTCCAGGCGTACAGAAAGCATTCAATGTTTCATCATCATTCACAATTCTCACCCTCCAGGCAAAATCATCCTTATGTTTTACTTCACCTGTTGCCAGGATCTTATCTCTTACTTTATAAATGTATTTATAAGCTGCAACATTGGAGGCAGAATCAAGAATTGGATATTCAGAAGGATTACTCTCAATTTGTCCGGCTACCTGCAAGCCCAATTCTTTGTCTTTCTCTACTGGAAACAAGTTGAATCCACCGTCTGGCTTGTCCGTTCCTTCTTTACCTGTACCACATGCAACGAGCATGAATATCATTCCGATTATAGCAGTTGATCTGAGTTTCATAAAAATGGTTTTTGTAAGTCCTTGCACAAACTTATCTATTTAAAGAATAGAAAATCAAATTTGATGCCGATTTAATAATAGATGTGAAATTTCACAGAGATGAAAAGCACTCCAAAGCCAACCACCATACCTATCAAGGTTTCTTTCAACGTATGCGCCTGCAGATATATTCGAGATGATGCCACTAACCCACCTACAAAAAGTAAGTAAAGGAGGAAGGCTAAATTGCTTTCAATTTGCGTTTGATTGTATGCCAACAACATTCCACAAACCCCAAAAATTGCAGCTGCATGTAAACTCAACTTTATATACAAATTGATAATAAATGAAACCACGAAAACAAGGATGATCCCAAAAATAAAACTCATCAATGCCGGATGTTGAAGGTATTCAGGTATCTGAACTCTTAAATAGATGTATGCTAAAATATAGTAGAAGGTCACCAAAATGAAAGGCATGATACGCTCTTCTCTTTTTTTTAGATCCAAACTGCTTACCATTTTGTTCCAATACATGATCAATAAACTCAATCCTGGTGCAAATAAGGTTAGAATTCCCAACACAATATAAAGCACAGTCTTTGCTTCTTGTGGAAAGAAATAAAGGGCATCATATAAATAATAGCTGTTGGGAATAGTTGGAGATTCGAACAAAACGAACAAGCCCAATAAAGTCATAAAAAAGGGATGCAGGATGTAAGAAACGGCCTTGAAGAAGTATTCCATTATAGCTCCTTTCTCAAGCGTGCCACCGGGATATTTAATTGCTCACGGTATTTAGCTACAGTTCTTCTGGCAATATTGTATCCTTTTTCCTTTAAGAGATCCGTTAGTTTTTGATCTGTTAATGGCTTCTTTTTATTCTCACCTTCAATAGCGTCTTCAAGGATCTTCTTCACTTCTCGAGTAGAGACCTCTTCACCATCTGTAGTAGATAGTGATTCAGAAAAGAAATACTTTAAGGACATGATACCGTAAGGCGTTTGCACATATTTACTATTTGCAACACGAGAAATGGTAGAAATGTCCATGCCTACAATATCAGCAATATCCTTCAGGATCATTGGCTTCAGGTTAGTTTCATCACCCGTTAGGAAATACTCCTTTTGGTAATCAACGATAGCCCTCATAGTGAACATCAATGTTTGCTGACGTTGATAGATGGCATCAATAAACCATTTTGCAGCATCCAGTTTTTGCTTCACGAATTGCAATGCTTCTTTATCATCCTTTGAACTCTTCGCTCCCTCAGCATAATTACGAAGCATGGCCTCATATGACTTGCTCACTTTTAACTGAGGAGCATTTCTGCTGTTCAGGGTTAAGCTAAGATCTCCTTCATCTTCTGTTAGGATAAAATCAGGAATGATCTGTTGGATATTCTTAGAACTGGAGGATTCTTTTAGAGAATTTCCAGGTTTTGGATTCAATTTGGTGATCTCATCAACGGCATCTTTAAGATCTTCATCTGTGATCTCGAATTTTGCCATGATCTTATCAAAGTGCTTTTTGGTGAATTCATCAAAGCTCTTTTCAAGGATCTTCTTAGCAGTATAAACGGCGATATTACCGTGATGCTTACGTTCCAATTGCAACAATAGACATTCACGAAGATCTCTTGCTCCTACACCGGCTGGTTCCAGATCCTGTACTAAGAACAAAACATCTTCCACCTCCTCTTCAGAGGTCATTACATTTTGAGTAAATGCCAGGTCATCTACCATTGCTTCGATCTCTCTTCTCAGATAACCATCATCATCTATATTACCAATAATGGTTTCAGCTATGATCTTTTCTTTGGGCGTCATTTTACGCAGCATCAGCTGATCTTTCAGCACTTCATGAAATGAGACTCCACCAGAAATCGGAACTACTTTGTCTTCATCATCCGGACCAGAATTGGACACGGAAGTTTTGTATTGAGGAAGGTCATCATCCAGGTAATCGTTGATATCGAAATCTTCTTGCGAATCAGAGATGTCTCCCAGATCATCATTCTCGTTATACTCATCACCATAATCATCACTCATGTCATCCTCTTTCCCTTCTTCAAGGGCAGGATTTTCCTCAATTTCTTCTTTGATTCGTTGCTCAAGCTCCATAGTTGGAACCTGCAACAATTTCATCAACTGAATCTGCTGAGGCGATAATTTTTGTAATAACTTTTGACTGAGCTGTTGTTTAAGCATGATTATCCTTCAATCTCTATCAAATTTAATAAATAAATGAGTTTGGCTGACGTGTGGCACAAAATTTGTGCGAATAGGGAATCCTGAAAGACGATTAATTAATCATTTATTGATGATATTTTAATCATTTTTGTATATTTGGGTGGTGGATGAACGTCAATATCAAATAGCATTAAGTTTACTCAATGGTCTTGGACCGGTAACGGCAAAGCATCTTGTTGAATCTATTGGAAGCCTAGAAGGAGTGTTCAAAGAAAAGGAATCAAACTTCAGACATATACATGGTTTACGTCTGGAGAATGGTCAGCAATTGGAACGTGAAAAAGCCTTGATAAGAGCTGAACAAGAGCTTGAATTCATTGAGAAGAACAATGTTCAATTGTATTTCTACCAGGACATTAATTACCCCAAATTATTAAGGCAATGTCTTGATGCGCCTATTGTACTTTACGCCATGGGCAAGCTCAATTTCAACCAAAAGAACATTGCTATTGTGGGCACCAGAAAATCTACCATTTACGGTAAAAAAATGACAGATGATCTGGTAGAAGATCTTGCTCCTCATCAGGTTCAGATCATTAGTGGATTAGCACATGGAATCGATAAGGCAGCACATGAAGCAGCTATACATAACCATCTTCCAACTATTGGCGTGTTAGGTCATGGATTAGATTCCATGTATCCTGCTGCCCACCGTCAATTGGCAAAAAAGATGTTAGAGAATGGTGGCGTAGTGACCGAATTCATCAGTGGTACCATTGGTGATCCCATCAATTTTCCGAAACGAAATAGAATAGTGGCCGGCTTGAGTGAAGCTACCGTAGTGGTTGAAAGTTCAGAAACCGGAGGTTCAATGATCACTGCAAACCTTGCTAATGACTACAACAGAGAGGTATTTGCATTCCCCGGACAAGCTGATAAGGAATCATCCAAAGGATGTAATAACCTCATTAAACGGTCTAAGGCCCACATGATCACTTCGGCACAAGATCTAATTGAAGAACTGGGTTGGGAAATTAAAGAACAAGCGATAAGTCAAGTTGAGCAACAAATAGCAGATCTAAATTCTGCAGAACAAGAATTAATCTCCGTTTTCAGAACGAAAGGTGAATTGGATATAGATACCCTGGGCGAGACGATTGGAATGAACTCATCCAGTTTATCCATTCATTTATTTAATCTAGAAATGAAAGGCTTAATTTCAACCTTACCCGGTAAACGATACAGAATAGCATAAAAAAACCCCGCGATTGCGAGGTTCCTTTATTAATTAATTATAGTTTGATTACCAAACACCTAATACGATTAATAATGCCAAAATTACAGCTAATATCCATCCTAAATAGAACAAATGTGGTAACAACCAAGCTAGTATACCTATACCTAACAACCACAGAATAAGCACTAACCAAAATCTTCCTGTAATTCCTTCATAGATCCCTACAGCCAAAGGAGGTAAAATTAATGCTAGAATTACCAATAAGATCATCATAGCTACATCTTCTCTTTGACTTTTTTTCTTTGCCTCTTTTACCGCTTTAACGATATCTTTAACACGCATCTTTTCTTTAGCGCCAAATACATTTTCAGAACGCTCTTTCTTTTTAGAGATCTTGTTATCTGAAGATTTAGAAGCAAACGATTTATCAGATTCTACTTCATCAAAAACAGTTGGATTTACTCTTCTATCAGCAGCTGGAGAAGCATGTACTTTCTCGTTATCTATTTCTACTTCATTGTCAAGATTAGCTTCTTCAGAAAATCCGCATTGTTCAACTTGGCCATCTCTTTCATCATGCATTCCTTTTTGACAAATACTGCAAGAAGTTAGTGTTCCAATGAATAATACACTTGCTAAAACGAATTTCATTTTTGATTTCATAGGTCTGTGGTTAAGGTTATTATATTAAAGTCCTAAAAGTACTTGTACCGGATCTTTACCTCCGAACAACATTCTTTCAGGGTTTTCAAGCATTTCTTTAACAGCTACAAGGAAGCTTACAGATTCCTTACCATCAATAATTCTATGGTCATAAGACAGAGCCACGTACATTATTGGTCTAACAACAACTTGCCCATCAACAACAACCGGTCTTTCAACAATATTGTGCATACCTAATATAGCTGATTGAGGAGGGTTGATGATAGGCGTAGATAGCATAGATCCAAATACACCTCCATTAGTAATAGTAAATGTTCCACCCGTCATTTCATCCGGTGTAATTTCTCCATCTCTTGCACGAATGGCTAATCTTTTGATCTCTTTTTCGATCTCTGCCAAACTCATTTGTTCTGCATTTCTGATAATTGGAACCATTAAACCTTTAGGAGAAGATACTGCAATACCAACATCTGCATAATTATGCATGATCATATCTTTCCCTTCGATCATTGCATTTACTGCAGGGAATTTATTTAGAGCCTCAGTACACGCTTTTGTGAAAAAGGACATAAATCCTAATCCAACATCATGTGTTTCACCAAAGGTCTTTTTATACTTTTCTCTGATGTCCATGATCGGTTTCATATCAACCTCATTGAACGTAGTTAACATAGCTGTTTCGTTCTTAACAGAAACCAAACGCTCAGCAACTTTTCTACGAAGCATTGACATTTTCTCGACCGAAGTTTCTCTTGTTCCTCCCCATCCAGCAGCATCTGCCGTTGAGAATCCACCAGCCATAGCAGCAACTACATCTTGTTTGGTAATTCTGCCATCTTTTCCAGAGCCTTTGATCTGATTAGCCTTTACACCGTTCTCGCTCATCATTTTAGATGCAGCAGGTGATGCATGACCAGTAGCATAAGAATCTGCCTTTACCGGAGCAACTGACTTAGCTGGAGTTGGATCTGGTTTCGCCTCTTCTTTCTTAGGAGCTTCTTCAACAACAGCAGCAACAGACTCAGCCGATTTAGATTCAAATCCTGCAGGTTTAGCCGCTGAAGTATCAATCAAACAAACAATAGCACCAACTGCTACCGCATCACCTTCTTCCGCTTTCAAGGTAATTGTACCAGAAGCCTCTGCAGGCAATTCAAGTGTAGCTTTATCTGAGTCAACCTCAGCAATGGCTTGGTCTTTTTCTACATAATCGCCATCTGACACTAACCATTGTGCGATTTCTACTTCTGAAATTGATTCTCCCGGTGAGGGAACTTTCATCTCTAATACAGACATCTCTGTTAACTTTTAATTAGTTTTTATTTACCTGCTATTTTATTGAACAGCTTATTAAATAGATCATTCAATCTACGTTTGTGCGTTTCATGAGAACCTGCTGCCGGAGCCGCAGAAGAAGCTCTGGATACAACATCCAGATTCATGTCTCTCATTGCCATGCACATATATTGCCAAGGACCCATGTTTTCAGGCTCTTCTTGTGCCCAAATGAATCTCTTTGCATTTTTATATGTTTTCAAAACTGCATCCAATTGCTTTTTAGGGAACGGATACATTTGCTCTAATCTAATGAATGCGGCATTAGTCACTCCTCTTTCTTCAGCTTGTTCTTTTGCTTCATAGTAGAATTTACCTGAGCAAAGTACAATGGTGTCCACTTTTGTCTTGTTTACGTCATCATCCAATACTTCCTGGAATGATCCTTTTGCCAATTCTTCAACTTTAGAAACAGCTTTAGGGTAACGCAACAACATTTTTGGAGAGAAAACAACCAATGGTTTTCTAAAATCTCTATGAACCTGTCTTCTCAATAAATGGAAGTGGTTAGCTGGCGTTGTTGGATTACAAATCTGCCAGTTAAGATCTGCACATTGCTGTAAGAATCTTTCTATTCTGGCAGATGAATGTTCTCCACCCATTCCTTCATATCCGTGAGGCAACAACATTACCAATCCAGACTGAACGAACCATTTATCTTCTCCGGCTGATATAAATTGATCTACCATGATCTGAGCACCGTTGTAGAAGTCACCAAATTGTGCTTCCCAAATGGTTAATCCATTAGGCGTAGCTAAAGAATATCCGTACTCAAAACCTAGAACACCATATTCTGAAAGCAATGAGTTATAAATGGTAAATTCAGCTTGTTTGTCACCCAATAAATTCAAAGTGATCACTTCTTTCTCATCATCTTCAGTTTTTACAACAGCATGACGGTGTGAGAATGTTCCTCTTTCAACATCTTGTCCTGAAATACGAACAGGGTGACCCTCAACAAGCAACGAAGCATAGGCCATCATTTCAGCCATACCCCAATCCAGATTGTCGTTCTTGATCATATCTAAACGATCATCCAACAACTTAGTGATCTTTCTAAAGTATTTATTACCCTCAGGTAACGTGGCCAACTTAGTTCCAAGCTCAACTAGCTTAGCTTTAGTAACTCCAGTGCTTGGAGATTTATCAAAATCAACCAATTTACCGTGTCTGTATCCTTCCCATGTTTTAGCAAGGAAATTAAGTACTACCGCTTTTTCTTGTTTTTTAGATGCGTCATAAGCTTTGTCCAGTTTGGCCATTTGCTCATCTTCATCTTTTTGTCCATCCTCTGCAGTCATTACTCCTTCAGCAATTAACTGTTTCAAATAGATCTCTCTTGGACTTGCGTGTGAACCAATTGCTTTATACAATTTTGGCTGCGTAAACTTAGGTTCATCACCTTCGTTATGTCCATATTTTCTATAACCTAAAAGGTCAATGAATACGTCTCTATTGAATTTTTGACGATAAGAAACAGCAATGCTCAAGGTTTGAACTACTGCTTCAATATCATCAGCATTCACGTGGAATACTGGACTTAAAGTAGTTTTACCTACATCAGTACAATACGTTGATGATCTAGCATCCAAATAGTTGGTTGTAAATCCTACCTGGTTATTTACCACAATATGAATTGTACCACCTGTGCGGTATCCATCCAATTGAGCCATTTGGATCACTTCATAAACAACTCCCTGACCTGCAATAGCTGCATCACCGTGCACTGCTACCGGTACTATTAGGTTCTCATCATGAAGATAATTGTCAATTTTAGCTCTTGCAATACCCTGAACAACCGGGTCAACCGCTTCAAGGTGAGAAGGGTTTGGAGCCAGTGTCAAATGCACTTTATTCCCACTTAAAGTGTCTACATCTGTAGAAAAACCTAAGTGATATTTAACGTCACCATCAAATGATTCATCTGAGTCAAATTGTTTACCATCAAACTCACAGAAAATGGATTGGTGATCTTTTTCAAAAATGTTTACAAGGGTACTCAAACGACCTCTATGAGCCATTCCCATTACCACCTCTTTCACTCCAAGCTCAGCTGCCTTTTGAATAACAACATCTAACGCAGGGATCAAAGCTTCACCTCCCTCAATTGAGAAACGTTTTTGACCAACATACTTCTTAGCAAGAAATTGCTCAAAAAGTGTAGCAGAAGACGTCTTTTTGAAGATATGTATCTTCTCTTCAGGTGTAAATTTTGGACGATTCTTTAATTCAATATGATCTTTGAACCATTTCAATCTTTCCGGCTCACGCATGTAAGCGAACTCAATTCCGATTGACTGGCAATAGGTTTCTTCAAGGTGATCAATGATCTGTTGTAAAGTTGCTGGTCCGATACCTACTTCAGTACCTGCATTGAAAACGGTATTCAGATCTGATGGTTCTAAACCAAAATTCTCAATTTCCAAAGTTGGAGAATATTTTCTTCTTTCTCTAACCGGGTTAGTTTTGGTAAATAGATGACCTCTGGTTCTGTATCCATTGATCAGGTTGACCACTTTAAACTCCTTTTGAAAATTTTCAGGGATCTCTCCGGATTCAAAATCAGTTTGAGCAAACTCAACACCTTCGAAAAATCTAGCCCACTGAATATCAACAGATTCTGGATTGGCTACATACTTTTTGTACAGATCGTCAATAGCATTCACATCACTATTGCCGATATAAGAGAATTTATCCATGGTTTAGCTTCATTTACACCAATACACAAATCTAAAAATTAAATACACAAAAGATGTTTTTTATCTCAAGAAAAGCTACGGACTAAATTTATGTCTTAAGTATACTTTTTGGGCTTCTCTTTCTATGATCAAAAGCGCCAAATTTTGGAAATCATCTTCTTGAGAAACAGCTCTTATAAAGGCACTTTCTTTCAAATCTACTTTATAAATAAACTGTTGAATCTTTGCGGAATCCATTTGTAACAAAATGTCTTTCAGTATATTAACCAGTTGATCAAGAACATTTTCGTCAATATCGACAGAGATGTTCGGTTCAAATTGAACTAATCCAGCCAAATCCTTGTTGATTTGCTGACAGGTATCCAGGACGAATTTTTCTTTTGAAAAAAACTGATCAATATTGTTCCGTTCGTGTGGAATCAAAGACATATCCTTATAAATGTAATTCCAATTTTTCACACATAATAAACAAAGCGTGATAAATAATCAGATTAAATGAAGAATAAGAACGGTAATTCAGAAAGGTGCTATTTTCGCAGCTAAATTTGCAGCATGTGTAGAGTATTTAAATTTGGTGGAGCATCTGTAAAAGATGCAAATGCAGTAAGAAACGTTTCGGATATTTTAAAAAGATATCCAGACGATCAATTGGTGGTGGTGATCTCAGCAATGGGTAAAACAACAAATGCGCTGGAGAAGGTGGTAGATTCTTACTGGAATAAGGATGGCAACTGCAAAGATCTGATAGAAGAATTGAAGGTATTTCACCGCCAGATCATCCAGGAGCTCTTCGGAAGCAATTCTGAATACATCTCTGCTGAATTAGAGATCATATGGCAGGACTTGGCTAAAAAATGTGCTACCGATCCTTCTGACAATTACCATTTTGAATATGATCAGATCGTTTCATTAGGAGAGGTGATCTCTACAAAAATTGTTCACGCTTATTTGAATTCAATTGAATTAGAAAGTTCATGGTTGGATGCACGAAAAGTAGTCGCGACAGACAATAAATGGAGAGAAGCAAGAATTAACTGGAAAGCGACCGAACAGAAGATAAAAAATACCGTTCAAGATGAATTCAAAAGCGGACACAACATCATTATTTCACAAGGATTTATTGGACATACACCCGAAGGATTTACAACTACTTTAGGTAGAGAGGGATCTGACTTTTCAGCTGCGATCTTTGCTTATTGCCTTGATGCAGATGACGTGACCATTTGGAAAGATGTACCCGGAATGTTGAATGCTGATCCAAAATGGTTTGACAACACCATACTTTTGGAAAAAATATCTTTCAGAGAAGCAATTGAGTTAGCTTATTTTGGGGCATCCGTAATTCACCCAAGAACCATTCAGCCGCTTAAAAGAAAGAATATTCCTCTTTACATTAAATCATTTGTTAACCCTGAAGCCAAAGGCTCAGTCATTCAAAGTTCAGAAGAAAATGACGGCAATGTTCCTTCTTTTATTTTTAGAATGAATCAAATTCTGGTTTCCATTTCTCCAAAGGATTTTTCTTTTGTGATTGAGGAGAATTTAGAAGAGATCTTTGCTTATTTGAATCAAGAAGGGATTCGTATGAACATCATGCAGAATTCAGCCGTTAGTTTTTCTTTCTGTTGTGACCGATCTAAGATCGACATTCAAAAGCTAATAGAGCACTTTAATGATAGTTACATTGTTAAATACAATGAACCATTAGAGTTGGTGACTATTCGTCATTATGATGACGCTACGATCAAGCGTGTTACGACGGATAAAAAAGTGATCCTTGAGCAAAAAACCAGAGAAACAGCAAGATTGGTGATGCTAAATATTTAATTGATTTTAGTTTTCCTCTCGTATTTGCGGTTTAGCATTGGAAAATGAGAATTCATTCCTGATTTCTATCCCTCTGGTATATAATGAACGTGCCGTATCTTGATGGAACAGTGCGTCACCCACTTCAATCGGAACTTGCTTTCGATCTTCTGGTTTAAAACCGTTTTCGTCCAAAACGATCAATAGAAAATCATAGCTTTTATCATTTTCAGGAACCGCTTTGGCAGCAATAGCATATTTGTTATCAATTGTTTGGATTATGGCATGGCCCGCCTCCAATCCAGGGCCTCCCCAAATACCTGTCCATAAGGTGTCACCTTTAAAATCAGTTTTGATTGCAATTAAATCTGTTGTTCCTGTAGTATCATCTGTATTTGTAATTCCAACGAGCAGAATTCCACCATCATTTGACAAAGACATTGAACTTGTGGTCTCGTCCATTGGAGTTCCATATGTTTTAGTCCATAACAGATCACCATTCAAGTCTAATTTGCATATGAAAAGATCCATTAAACCAGCTCCACTACTCATTGAGCTTCCACCAATAATGTATCCATCTTCTACCTTAAAAATGTTTTGACCACGATCATGATCATCACCTCCATAAACTTGGGACCATTCTGGAATCCCTTCCAAATTGGTTTTTACCACATACACGTCATATAAATCTTTTCGTTCAAAACTTTTAGTAAAGCCAACTATAGCAAATCCATCTCCCGTGGTATCAACAGAATAAGAATGCTCATTACTCAGACCTCCATACATTTGTGTCCACAAGGTATCACCGTTCTCTTTCATTTTCATTATAAAAATATCATCCTGTCCAACACCATAACTGTATGTATACCCCGTGATAATTAAATTTCCGTCCGGCATTTCAATGAGATTGGTCGCGTAATCTTCATTGTTTCCCCCCATGATCTTTTTCCATACTATAGCTCCTAATGAGTCAATTTTCATTATTAACATGTCGTGAATCTCATTGCCTCCATAACTATTGGTATGACCGGTTAACACATAACCACCTTTTTTCAATTCTTTAACCCGAACAGCATTTTCCATATTAAAGGTTCCATAGCGTTTGCTCCAAATCAATTCGCCGTATCTATCAACTTTAATAATTAAAATATCGGATGAACCTCGGGTATAAGTTGTAGAAGATCCTATTAATAAGAATCCGCCATCTGAGGTAACAATGATGTCATTAGCTGATTCAGTGTATGGCCCTCCATAATATTTGACGAAAGTTTCAAGATCTTTATTGGAAAGTGTATCATCGTCTATAATTTCAGCAATAATTTGATCATTAGACGTTGTAAATCTGCTCAACACTTTGTAGCCTAATAATCCAATCCACAATAGGATCAAGAAGGAAATTAGATATTTCATGCTTTGGGTTTTTATACAAAACTAACAATCCGTATAATTATAGCAATAGTAATGTTTAATGAACGATATATACGGTATCTGCTTTCGAATCTTTGAATTCTAACCAATAGTTACGATTAACTTCATTTGGTTCTACTGAATATATCCAGTAACCTTCAGGTGATTTTGATGTGTATCCATTAACGCATTTAAGATGATATTCTTGCGCTACTAACATGGCCGAAATGTGATAAACCAGGGAATTGTATTCTAACACCTCTGGTTCATACGACACTACTGTACCTTCAGGAATATACTTCATTTTCGATCTGAGATATGTCAATTCCTGATTTGCAAAACTGTGACTGGTTCTACTCACGAATTTTGCATCCTGATAATTGTCTACCACAATAATACCTATGAATAGTATAAAAATCAAAACATCCTTTCTCCCCCATTTTTCAAGAATCAACCAAACTAATAATCCTACTGCAAATGCGAAAAAGATCATTTCCACATTTATAATTCGTTGAACCGCCCTAACTGAGATATATCCGGGTATTTTATAAATGAACTGGTATAAAGTGAAATCACCAATTTTTAGAAAAAAGAGAAGTGTTACCAACCCAGAAATAAAGAACAACAAATATTCCTTTTTCAATTTTTGACTGAACCATGAATGCTTTTTGAATTGATTATGAATGAACACTGAAGTAATAATGACAACACCTAATATTGCCAATCCTCCTGGGAAAATTTGATGAGCCCAGGGTGCAGGATAATCTTCTGCAGTTCGTGATAAAAATTCCCAACCTATAGTTCCATGTTGTCCATACAAGTATGATTTGATGGTGGGTACCGAATGCAGAACATCCGCTAATGGATAACCTTCTGATTCTGAGCTCATGTAGGGCAGCATCAAAGGCATCAATATTAATAACGCCAATACTATGCCTAATGTTACACCTAAGGTCCATTTCCATTGCTTTAATTTTTCCCAGATCTCTTTTCTTTTTAAAATGAATAAAACAAGAAACGTTATGATCATCATTGTACCCAACATTAGTCCAAGATATATCCCACAGTAGAACTGATATACTACCATAAAAACGGAGAGAATTAGGAATTTCACCTTGAGTTCCCAATAGAAGTATAATGCAAACAACATGGCTAGAGGTATTGCAAACCTTGGGTAAGTCTGAGCATGTACCAATTGAGATTGTAATCCAACAGAAAAGGCAAAGATCATGGCTCCAATAGGAGCAGCATATTTATTCCCTAACAATTTTCTTAAAAACAAATAAGCCGTACTATAATTAAGGATCACTAATATCAAAAACCAACTTGAAAAAGCTAATTCTCTACTCATTCCGATCAACCTCAGGAAAGAATAGATGGGTGCCGTACCCAATAAATTATCTGACCAACTCATCATGTTCTCCATAGGATACATGAATCCGGCGTCCCAATAAGAATCAACGTCACCTGTAAAAAATTGATGAGCATGTTCCAACACATACATGTTAAACCTTGCATCTCCCAGATCACCAGGGTAGTATTCAATGGGGAAGCCAATAATATTGAATGTTGAAAATACCAGACCCACCGCAAGACCAATAAAATATGGCCATGAATTCAATAATATCGTGGTAATTCTTTTCTTCAAACCGATTGGATGTTTTTCCAAATATAATTGCTTAAAATCATCAAGCTTTTTAGTCTTGACGGTGAATCATTCTAATTAATATTATCTTAAACGATTTACCTAATTAAATAATTAGTTTTCAAGCTGTTTATTTGACTTGAAAGACTAATAGCAGTACATTTGCCTCCGCAATTTAAAACTGCGGCACACTAAAATTCTCTACTTATGGCTAGAAAAAATTCAATTTTCCTGGTGTTATTCCTTTTCTTTTCTGTTGGAGTATCATTTGGTCAGGAAGAGGTTCCATTGAAGACCTTCGAATTTAATATTTCATTAAATAAGTTAAAAACTGAGCAGCAAGCTGCAGACATCCGAAATGAAGTGGGCAATCTACCCGGTGTTAAGGAATGTCAATTGGTTCTGATCGAGTACAACCTTAAATTCATTTGCACGAATCATGATATGGTTGAGCATAAGATCATTGATCGTATTAAGGCAATTGTAGTTGAATTAGGTGCTGAGATCGTAAACATAAATCGTACAGAAAGATGAAAAAGATAGTGGCTATATTATCCTTTTCTTTTTTCTCGGGATTAGGATTTACACAGGGAGATGCTTGCGTTGATGCAGTTTCTATCACACCAACTTTTACACAATGTAGTTACCAGGCAGGGTCTTCAGGTAATGCAACTCAGTCATACCCTACCTGTTCAGGTGGAGGAAACGCAGATGATGATGTTTGGTATTCATTCGTAGCGAATAGCTCTGAAATGGATATTACCGTAAGTCCTACAGTTGGTTATGACGCAGTAATTCAATTGTACTCAGGAACATGTGGTACACTTTCAAGTATACAGTGTGAAGATGTTAATGGGTTGAATGGATTGGAAGTATTACAAGCAAGTGGATTAATCCCTGGTAATACCTATTATTTTAGAGTATATCACTATGGCGTGGGTTCGGGAACTTCAACATTTCAGGTTTGTGTAACTGGACTAGCGCCTGCCACGAACAACACTCCTTGTTCAGCATATGCATTGCCTGATGTTACGCCTTCATGTAATTATTTGACATTCACGAATGCTGGATCTGCCGGTTCAGGAGTAGGTACACCTTCAAGCTGTGGTGGATCTTCACCCTATCAAGGTGGATATGCAGGTGGAGATGTGTGGTTCTCTGTCGTAGTTCCGGCTTCAGGAGAATTAGATATACATACTCAGGGAATTGATTTCTCGGATGGTGCAATGGAACTCTATTCAGGACCATGCGCAGCACCAGTTCAAGTTGAATGTGATGATGACGGTGAACCGGGTGATGGAATTTTGATGCCTCATATTTACGCTACCGGTTTAACACCTGGTGCTACCATGTATATCAGAGTTTGGGAATATGGTAATAATGCAAATGGTGAATTCGGACTTTGTGTTACGACCCCTGACAATGATGATTGTGCTAATGCCCAACAAATTTGTGACCTCAATGGATATGGTGGAGTAACGTCAAGTGCATATACCATTGATCAACCGAGCAATATGTGCGGTATTGGTAACCCGGGTAGTCCTAATCCGGGATGTGTCTTTGGAACCGGATATACTGGAGCATCACCTGTTCAAATTGATAACAATAGCTGGCTGCAATTTACGGCTAGTGCTACAACAGCAGAACTATTTGTTGAGATCTCTTCATGTCAAAACGGTAATGGAATGCAGATGCAGATCTTTGAAGGAACTAACTGTACGAACTTCATACCTGTATCCAACTTCCTGGAGACTACCACTTCTCAAACTGTATTAGCAACTGGTTTAACTATTGGTAATACTTACTACATTGTTGTTGATGGATTCGCAGGGGATATATGTTCTTATACAATCTCGGCAACTTCAGGTGTTCAGGTGGTGGAAGCTGTTGCTATTGATGAATTTATTTGTGACGGTTCTTCTACAGATATTTCAGCA
Source organism: Crocinitomicaceae bacterium (assembly GCA_020635955.1). Classification (GTDB taxonomy): domain Bacteria; phylum Bacteroidota; class Bacteroidia; order Flavobacteriales_D; family Crocinitomicaceae; genus Paracrocinitomix. Next base: position 173,443 of record JACJYW010000008.1, on the reverse strand, counting down.
ATAGTAACAGGAACAGGATCATATACCTACAGCTGGTCATCCAGCCCTGTTGGATTTTCCTCAACATCAGCAGATATATCTGTGAGCCCAACTCAAAGTACAGAATACACGGTTGAAGTTCAGGGATTTTGCGGAACAACAACTACAGCATCCGTTTATGTAACAGTAAATGATAATCCTGTTGTGGATGCTGGTGCTGCTTCTGTCACTACATGCGATAACGAATCCGTAAACCTTTCTGCAAGCGCAACTGGTGGTGACGGATCATTCACTTATTTGTGGGATAATGGATTAGGAGCAGGAGCAAATAAAACGGTTTCTCCAACTTCAGCTACCACCTATAACGTGACTGTTACTGACGGTAATGGATGTACAGATACTGACGCTATTTTGGTTAATGTTAATGCCTCACCAACTTCAAACGCTGGTAATAATCAAACCATTTGCGTAGGACAATCTTCAACCCTAACCGGATCAGGCGGAGGAACTTATAATTGGAGTTCGGGCGGAACATCTTCTTCAACATCTGTATCTCCAACTTCGAATACAACCTATTCATTGGTGGTGACCAATGGATTTGGATGTCATGATACTGATTATGTGGATGTGATCGTCAATCCTTTGCCTAATGCATTTGCCGGTAACGACATTACGGTTTGTAATGGTGGTAATGCCTCTATTACGGCTACTGGTGGTGTTTCTTATTTGTGGAATGGAGGATTAGGTGCGGGTGCAACTCAAAACCTCACCAATATTACTTCTCCGGTAACTTACACAGTAACTGTAACGGATGCAAACGGATGTGTTGACACAGATGATATTTTCATTGATGTTGGATTGGCATTAACTCCAGACGCGGGTACCGATTCGGATATCTGTGCGGGAGATTCTTACACATTAACAGCCTCAGGAGGTGTAAACTATAGCTGGGATAACGGATTAGGTGTTGGATCTACACATGTGATCACTCCTTCGTCAACCACTACTTATACGGTAAACGTTGATGATGGTGGAGGATGCTCAGGATCTGCCTCAGTTACGATCACGGTAAATGCAAATCCGGTTGCAAATGCTGGAACTGATATAACGATTTGTGAAGGTGAAGTGGCTAATTTGTCAGCTAGTGGCGGAACATCTTATTCGTGGGATAACGGTTTAGGAGCAGGCCAAAATCAATCTGTAACTCCTTCTACAACTACTACCTTTATTGTTACAGTAACTGATGGAAATAACTGTATGGATACTGATGATATTGTGGTGATCGTTAATGCTTTACCTTCAATACTTGCAAGTGCAGATCAAACTATTTGTTTTGGTGAATCAGCATCAATAACAGCTAACGGAACAGGAATAAGTACTTACAACTGGACCTCATCTACCGGTTCAAATTTACCAGGACAAAATGTAACTGTTACGCCAGCAATTACAACAACCTATACAATAACCGGAACTGATGCCAATAACTGTTCAGCTCAGGATTCATTGGTGATCAATGTAAATGACCTTCCTCAAATTGATACTTCAAGTATTCAGGTAACTGATGGCAACTGTTTATCTGGTGGTGGAACCATTACTGGAATAACTGTTGTAGGAACGCCTTCTTATACTTACTTATGGAGTGATGGATTAAACAATGTTGGGAACACGCTTTCTATTGGCAGCTTGGAGCCAGGAACATATTCGTTAACCGTAACGGATGGTAATGGGTGTGAAAATTCAGTAGATGTGACTGTTGGTTATTCTATTCTTTCAGTAGTTGACGCAGTGAATGATTCGGTATCAACCTATCCAAATACACTGGTTTCGGTAAACGCCTATTTAAATGATCAGGGAGATTCCACCACCATCACGATTATTAATAATCCATTGCATGGAGTTGCAACTCATTTAGGTAATGGAGAATTTGAGTATACTCCGGATATTGGATTCATTGGCTTGGATAGTTTGACCTATGAGATCTGTGATCCTATCTGCGTGAACAATTGTGAACAGGCTAAAATTTACTTCACCGTAAATGATAATCAAGATGTGGTTATACCAAACGGATTTACTCCAAATTCAGATGGATACAATGACACTTTTGTAATCCTTCATCTTGAGCAATATGCTGATAACAGTATTGTGATCTTCAACAGATGGGGTGATAAAGTGTATGATGCGGCTCCATATAAAAATGATTGGGGTGGAGAAACGGTGAATGCCAAAATGAAAGTAATGGGTGATCAGGTAGTTGATGGAACCTATTATTTCATCCTTGATCTGGGAGATGGATCAGATCTAATTAATGGATTTATTGACCTAAGAAGAAAGTAAGATGAGAAAGTTTGTAGCAGTTTTAAGTTTATTCATTGGATTGACCTCATTTGGTCAAAATCAATTTCATATTGGTCAGTATGCCATTCACCAACCTTTTATAAATCCTGCATCAATTGGTACTTTTCAGGAGATCAATGTGGCCTTGGTTTATAAGAACCAGTGGGTTGGATTTGAAGGGGCTCCTCAATTAGGTGGATTGAATTATAACATGCCTTTGGGTAAAGCGCAAAAACACTTTATAGGTGTAAATGCTATCATGGATCAAATAGGTATCAATACATCAACTGATATCTCTGCTTCTTATGCCTATAAGATTAAAACTGGAGATAATAGCAGATTGATCTTTGGTATATCATCTTCTTTGAATTTGGTTAAAGCGAATTTGGAGAACGTAACTACAATTGATCTGAATGATCCTTTATACACTACCAATAGCCCCACTTTTGCACTCCCTAACTTCAAGTTTGGTTCTTATTTCTACAGAAATAGTTTCTATATCGGCTTTGTGGTACCTAACATTCTTGAAAATAGAGTGATTGAGGTAAATGGGGGACCAAAAGGTGAAGTACGTTTTAATGCAAAAAACATGCATTACTATTTACATGGTGGTTATAAATGGAGAATCAAGGATAAGCATGACGTGATCTTCTCAACATTATTGAAAGAAGTATCAGGCTCACCTTTACAAATTGATTTCAATATCAATACCATGTTCAAAGAAAGATTCGGTGTTGGAATTTCGTACAGAACTTCTAATGAGTTGATGGCAAATATGCAGATCTATATTGTTCCGCAATTGCTATTGTCTTACGGATACGAGTATGGATTCTCTGCTTTGAATGATTTCTATAGTGGGACTCACGAGGTGATGCTGATCTATCGTGTTAATGCATCAAACCCTACTATTGCGTTTCCTAGAATGTAATTGATCTTTTAAGGTCAATTCTTCACAAACTCGTAATTCAGAAATAGCAGTTCTCTGAACTTCTTGGCTTCATCCAGAATCCAGGTGGCTTCTGCTTTTTCACGTTTACCGAGTTCCTTTTTATCAAAGGATTCGGCGGGTTTTTCAGCCTGACAATTTTCATCTGTCAGGGGTTTTTGAACGATCCTTGTTGGCTCTTTATCTTTGAAATAAGTAGTGGTGTGAACACATTCGTAACCAATTTCCTTTTCATCATATCTGATCAGTAATCCACCCTCATCAAAGTAATAATGATAATCTATTTGATAGGATACAGACGCTATAGTAAACTCTACTTTTCGAATCACGGCCTCTTTGTGAAATGAAACTTCTTCACCCTCTTCAATCTCAATTTCATATTCATCAAAGTAGATAGTGATCTTGTGATTTACTGGTCCAATGGCTCGTTTGCTCAATGTGGTGGTGATCTGAATTTGCGGAACAGCATAAATGACTTCTTCATCAATAGCTGTTTGGATCTTTTGATCATATTCTTTACAGATCTTATCTGTCTGTTCGTTTTGCGAATAGGCGATCATTGAAGAGATGAGGAACAAATTGATAATCAGGTTTTTCATTGTAGCAGGCTTTATTTTCACAAGATAATGAATTCTATTTTGACTATTTTTTAATCTTTTTATTGATTAGTTTTTCGTATTATTGTGTTAATAAAATCACCCAACGACCTGTAATGACTAATAATATAATTATACCAGACGAAATAATTAATGCCAACTCTTCCCCCTTGCGGGAGGCTAGCGAAATGGAAAGGAGGGGGAGCTAGGCCTTGCAAGAGTTAAACACTCTCTTCTGAATCCAAATTCTTCCCCCTTGTGGATAGCCCTGTGAGATGGAAAGGAGGGGGACCGAGGGGGAGGAAAAACACAAACATCTTTTTGGTAGAAGCAGTTAACCCCTTAACCGCAAAAAGATGTACCTGAATACACACACTTACTATAGCCTACGCTACGGTACCACCAGTCCTGATGAACTATTGAGCCTTGCACAGCAATGCGGGGTCAAAACATTTGCATTAACTGACATCAACAATACATCTGCCTGTCTTGAAGTACTTCGCGAAGCTCCCAAATATGACATTCGACCTGTCGTTGGGATAGATTTTAGAAATGGCATAGAACAGCTTTTTGTTGCCATTGCCAAAAACAACAAGGGTTTTCAGGAGATCAACGAATACCTTACCCCCTTTCTGCTAAACAAAACCATCCAGCAAAACGGAATCAGGGAAATACCCGCAGAAGCCCCTGCCTTTAAAAATGTATTTGTCATCTATCCCTTCAAAAAAGGGAAAGGGTTCAACATGACTTCGACTCCCTTATTAGATAATGAATTTATTGGTGTCACTCCTGAAGAGTTGGATTATATCCGCATAAAAAAACTGGATACCTCAAAAATGGTCATCCTGCAAACAGTCACTTTCAGGAACAAAAAAGATTTCAATGCTCACCGCTTATTACGCGCTATTGACAAGAACATATTGTTAAGCAAATTACCGGTTGATGAGCAGGCTTTTCCACACCACACCATGTTACCGGTAGACCAGCTTTTAGAGCTTTATGAACCCTTTCCCAACATCATCACCAACACCCAAATGATTCTTGATTCCTGTGACATTTTCTTTGACCTGTCAGATGATGCCCCTCCGCAAAACCAAAAGTACTATGGTGAAAGCGCCGAAGAAGATGAAAAACTTCTCATCAAACTTTGCGAAGAGGGTATGAAATATCGCTACCCTGAAGAAACAGATGAAATAAGATCACGTGTTAAAAAAGAACTGGACACCATTCGGCAAATGGGATTCATTTCTTATTTCCTCATCAATTGGGACATTGTTACCTACGCCCGTTCCAAAGGCTATTTTTATGTCGGTAGAGGAAGTGGGGCCAATTCGGTCATTGCCTATTTGCTGCGCATTACAGATGTTGATCCCATAGAGCTAGATCTGTATTTTGAACGCTTCATTAATCTATATCGCATCAATCCTCCTGACTTTGATATTGATTTTTCATGGCAGGACCGGGAAGATGTCACCAAATACATTTTCACCCGCTTTAAGCATGTTGCTTTGGTGGCCACTTATAACACTTTTCAAGCAAGGGCTGTTCGGCGAGAACTGGGCAAGGTGTTTGGTTTACCCAAAGAAGAGATCGATAAACTGGGGAAAGATTATATACAATCCTGGGAGTTGAATCATCTTACTGATCTGGTGATCAAATACAGCAACTATATCCATGGATTTCCCAGCCACCTAAGCATTCATTCCAGTGGTATTGTGATCGCTGAAAAACCCATTCACTACTTCACTCCTACCTTTATGCCTCCAAAAGGCTATCCCACCATTCAATTTGATATGCATATAGCAGAAGATGTGGGGCTTTACAAGTTCGATATCCTGAGTCAAAGAGGATTGGGAAAGATCAAGGATACCATTACTATCATTCAAAAAACCCGACCTGAAGAAGCTGAAATTGACATTCATGACATGAAACGCTTCAAACAGGACGAACGCATCAAGGTGATGTTGAGTCAGGCAAAGGCCATAGGTTGTTTTTATGTTGAATCGCCGGCTATGCGGATGCTGTTGCGAAAACTTCAGGTAGATAATTACCTGGGATTGGTTGCTGCCAGTTCAGTGATAAGACCGGGAGTAGCACAATCAGGAATGATGCAGGAATACATTCAACGCTACCGCAATCCTGAACGAAGAAATGATGCGCATCCGGTGTTGCTGGAGTTGATGCCTGAAACCTACGGTGTGATGGTATATCAGGAGGATGTGATCAAAGTGGCGCATTATTTTGCCGGACTTACGCTTGGTGAGGCCGATAAAATGCGAAGAGGAATGTCAGGTAAATATCGCTCTCGGGAGGAGTTTGATCAGGTACGCGAAAAGTTCTTTGATAACTGTATCAATAAACTGGGACATTCTCCTGAATTAACGGCTGAGGTGTGGCGTCAAACTGAAAGTTTTGCCGGATATGCCTTTGCCAAAGGACACTCCGCCTCCTATGCTGTTGAAAGCTATCAAAGTTTGTTTTTGAAGGCCTATTATCCCCTGGAATATATGGTAGCAACCATCAATAACTCCGGTGGATTTTATCGCACTGAACTATACGTCAATGAAGCCAGATTACATGGAGGACGTGTTCATCCGCCTTGTGTTAATCATAGCTACAGAGAAACCGTGATATACGGAAAAGACATCTTTTTGGGCTTTCACTTGCTGGATTCCTTTGAACAAAAAGTAACGGCTAAATTAATGATCGAGCGTAGCCAGAATGGCGCATTCACCAGCTTCAATGATTTTATTGATCGCGTACCTATTTCACTAGAACAGATCAGTATTTTGATCCGCATTGACGCCTTCCGGTTCACTCAAAAAGACAAGCGTACTTTACTGTGGGAAGCACATTTCAAATTGGGGCAAACCACTCAAAAAAAGATCGATCAAATGGCCGATTATCAGATGAGGGACCTTTTTCGCATTCAACGGCCTGAATATGAGATCCCACAATTAGATAACTCTAATGAAGAGGATGCTTTTGACCAAATTGAACTGCTGAGTTTTCCTTTACACAGTCCATACTCTCTTCTCCGGCCGGATGATACACCCTGTTTACTGGCTAAAGATCTGCCCCATCATATTGGTGAAACAGTATGGATCAAGGGCTACCTTATTCACCGAAAAAGAACCACTACCAAAGGGGGGCAAAATATGTTCTTTGGGACCTTTATTGATGAGGAAGGACAATGGTTGGATACGGTACATTTCCCTCAAATTGCCAATCAATTTCAATTCAGAGGAACCGGAGTTTATAAAGTAAAAGGCAAAGTGATAGAAGATTATGACTGTATTACCGTAGAGGCAGAATACATGGAAAAAATGGATGTGATAGAAGATCCGCGTTATTCAGAGGTAAGAGATGAGGAAAAAGAAAAAGAAGTGGTTACCAGAAACAGGAGGATAGATTATTGGAGCAATTAGGTGAATAGGCATCAGGCAATAGGCACTTTATAACCCATCTATTGCCTACTTAACTATTGCCTATTCACCTATTTTACTGAGGAAATCGAACATGAAAGCAATAATTCACATGGATCTGGACACTTTTTTTGTGTCTTGCGAGCGGTTGATCGACAGCAAGCTCATTGGAAAACCTGTACTGATTGGCGGAACGTCAGATCGTGGGGTGGTGGCCTCTTGTTCTTACGAAGCCAGAAAGTTTGGTATTCATTCAGCCATGCCTATGCGTATGGCCAGACAGTTATGCCCGGAGGCAATCGTGTTGCGTGGTAACTCAGGTGTTTACAGCAAATTTTCTGATATGGTCACTGATATTATCAAAGAATCTGTACCTCTCTACGAAAAAACATCTGTAGATGAATTCTATGCTGATCTAACCGGAATGGACAAATTCTATGGCTGCTACTCCTTTGCCAAAGAGCTACGTCAAAAGATCATCAAAGAAACACATTTGCCCATTTCATTTGGTTTATCGATCAACAAAACAGTTTCTAAAATAGCCACCGGAGAAGCTAAACCCAATAATGAGATCCAGGTCATTGAAGGAACCGAAAGGCCTTTTCTGGCACCACTTTCTGTGAAAAAGATCCCCATGATCGGTGATAAAACCTATCGTACACTTTGCAATTTAGGAGTAAAACGTATTCAAACCTTGCAGGAAACGCCTTTGGAGGTGATGGAAAAAGTGTTTGGGAAGAACGGGATCGTGATGTGGAAAAAAGCCAATGGGATAGACAATTCTCCTGTGGTGCAATATCACGAGCGAAAATCTATTTCAACTGAACGTACTTTTGATCGTGACACCATTGACGTCATTAAATTACAGGGCTTAATGACAGCTATGGCTGAGAATCTCATTTTTCAGTTGCGCCGCGGCAATAAACTCACCTCTTGTGTTACCGTGAAGATCCGTTACTCAGATTTTCAAACCTATACCTTGCAAAAGCGAATTCCCTATTCAGCCTCAGACCACATGATCATCCCGGCCGTACAGGAATTATTTAAACAACTGTATAATCGAAGATTACTGGTACGTTTGATCGGTGTACGCTTTAGTCATTTAGTGGAAGGAGGTCATCAGATCAATTTATTTGAAAGTACAGAGGTCATCAATCTTTATCAGGCCATGGACAAGATCCGTGAACGCTATGGAGATCGTTCTATCATGCGTGCTTCTGGAATGGAAGCTAAAAGTATCAGTAGATGGAATCCCTTTAATGGAGAACCTCCTCCGTTATTGCCCAACAGGAGGAGATAATTTGTATATTTCCATATATGCAAAGACTGTTAACCATTATCCCTATTCTTTTAGGACTCATTACCTACGCCAGTGAAAGAGACTCATTGGAGAATATTATCAATACACAAAGAAACAAGGAACAAAGCATTAAAGCATATGAATTTCTGATACCTATAGTGGTTATGAGTAATCCAGATTCAGCATACACATTGACAGATGAATATTATCAGGTATCAGAATTGTATGGATCAATAGAAGGAATATCAAGTTCATATGGTTGGAAATCATACATTAAAAAACAACAAGGAGATATACCACAAGCCATTACATTACTTGCCAGAGGAATTGAAATCCTGGAAAAAAACAAAGACTCAACACTTATAAGTGACCTTAGTAGTGCATACAATAATATGGCATCACTTTATCAGGAAGTGGAAAACTATCCTGAAGCCATTGAATATTATTACAACAGTTTAGAAATCAGGAAAGCCATTAATGATCTCAACGGTATTTCCAATACAGAGTATAATCTGGGAGTTATTTATGCAAAAATTGATTCAGTAGAACAGTCTATTTACCACTATAACCAGGCCCTTTCAATTCTAACCGCTATAAATTTCCCCCCTGGAATAGCTTATACAAAAATGGGGATGGGAGCAGTATACTTGAAAACCGGAAAATTAGATAGTGCAATGAACACACTGGAAGAATCACTTTCAATCCTACAAATGATAGGTGATATAAGAGGAGAAGCACATTGTTTGTACAGTATCTCCAATATTCATCTAAATCAAAAAGAATACAACAAGGCCATACAATTTGCCCAACAAGCATACAAATATGCCATCCAGATAAAATCAGCTTCTATTCAAAGAGATGCATCAATGATATTATACAAAGCTTACGAATCAAAAAAACAATATCCAGAAGCTTTTATGTATTATACCGAATACGTAAAAATGAGAGATAGTCTTGTAAATCTTGATAATCAAAAGGCCGCCTACCAGTCACAACTGAAATATGAATTTGATAAAGAACACTATGCTGATAGTTTACAGTACGCACAGGAAGAGAAACAGAAAGAAATGGATCACCAACTGCAGATGGATAAACAACAGAGACAAAACAGATATCTATATGTTGGAATATTGATCATTGCTGTGATAGGAATAATTGTATTCCTGGCATATCGCAGAAAAAGAAAGGACAATGAAATCATCAAAGAGCAAAAATTAATTGTTGAAGAACAAAAGAATAAAGTAGTGGAGGCGCATGAAGAATTAGAAGAGAAAAATCAAGAAATAATGGACTCTATTCGTTATGCAAAGCGAATACAATCTGCCATTCTTCCTCCAGATAAGATCTTCAAAGAATTTTTGCCAAATTCCTTTGTGCTTTATTTACCAAAAGACATAGTAGCCGGGGATTTCTATTGGTTAGAAAAGAAGAATGATCATGTGTGCTTTGCTGCGGCTGATTGCACAGGACATGGGGTTCCTGGGGCAATGGTCTCTGTAATATGCAATAATGGTTTGAACAGATCCATTAGAGAACATCATCTTACAGATCCGGGTAAAATTTTAGATAAAACCAGAGAGATCGTTATTCAGGAATTTGAAAAAAGTGAGGAAGAAGTCAAAGATGGAATGGATATCGCTCTTGTTTCACTCGAGCTCAGAGCGAGTGCGGAGAGCGAGAATGAAACTCCTCATTCTCATTCTGCTTCTCACTCTGTTTTAAAGTATGCTGGAGCCAATAATCCACTTTGGATCATACGAAAAGGTACTAGCGAAATTGAAGAGATCAAAGCAAACAAACAGCCCATTGGCAACTATGCGGATCCTAAACCCTATACAACAAATGAGATAACCATTAATTCAGGAGATACAATTTATCTCTTCTCAGATGGATTTCCAGATCAATTTGGAGGGGAAAAAGGCAAAAAATATAAGTATTCGAAGTTCAAGGATTTTCTGGTTTCAATTGTCAATGAACCCATGGAAAACCAACAGGAATTGATTAAACTGGAATTTGAGAATTGGAAAGGCAAATTTGAACAAATTGATGACGTCTGTATTATTGGTGTTCAAATTTCTTAGACATCAACTTACTCCATCCTACCATAGCTAAAACAGCCATAAAAGGGACCACCGGAATACGAAACCGACCATCTACATCTGTTATGGATGACAGTAAAGCAAAATATGCTAGGATAACCATAAACAGGATCAATTCTTTATTCCAGCCTGATCTTAGCACACTTACCAAGATTCCAATCAGCATGAATCCAATAAAAAGTAGCTGAATGATCACCAAAATGATAGTTAATAAAGATGTCTCCTTCTTTAGTTTGATCCAAGCATCACTACTCACATTCTTTTCGGCCACAGCACTGTAGAATACCGTACTGGTTCCCAAATATCCATCTATATAATGCCGGATTGGTTTGATGAAAAAATAGATCAGGCCTATGGTATACTGTTTCACAAAGATTACCGGATGCTCAAAGATATAACCAATGGCTTTTCGATTACAGAAACGAATCATAGATCCCATTTCCTTGCTACGGTCTTGCCCATTAAATTCAGTTCTAAATTCACTGCGTAACTGTTGTTGTGCCTCAAAGTGAGAAATGCCACTTGTTTCAACAATAATACTGGCAGATGTGTGCATATATAAATTGGTACTGCTTACTGAACTTAAGTTAATGGTATTGAATTCCTGATAATTCCTCACAGACCAAAAAGCCACTAAAAAATAAGAAGAGACCATGAAAGTTATGGTCGACTTCAAAGCCTTTCGCTTCCATAAAAAGAATAACGAAATAGCAACAGGTAAGTATATCGCAATAGGTCGACATAAGATCAACAAAGACATAAATAATCCCACTAATAATGCCCATTTCAAATTCAATTCTTTTTTGATTAGAAAATAGATCATCAATAAAAGCAGGGTAGTGAATACAGTTTCTGTTAAAATGATCGAAGAAAAGAAAATAGAGGGGATATCAACAGCCACCAAACATGCCGATATTAGGGCTATTTTTTCATTGACCGTCACTTGTAAAGCAATTTTGTATGTTAAAAGCACATTCAAAGATCCCACAAGCAACAACACGAAACTGATCCAAAGGATATTCCCACTGATCAACTTCAAAAGAACCAAAAGAAAAGGAAAAACAGGTGTTCTGGCAATATCCGGAATCAATGATTGACCATCAGCAGCCTGACTAAAGACCTGATGATCAATCAAATTATCTGCAATATTCAAATAGCTATATGAATCATAAAACAAAACCCCTTCAGGATGATAAATAGAAACATATAAAAAGGGAATTAATCGAAGAATAAAACCAAAAATGAATATTTTGATCATTGTTTTCACTCGTGCAAGGTAGATAAATTGAACTAATTGGATAAAAAAGAAAATTTTTTCATCACAATAGGTTACCTTTTTTAAACGTGTACATATAAGAGTACAAACACCCTAATAATGACTGATCAGGAGATCATATCAGCCATTCGCAAAGGCAAGCGCGAAAAGGCAATTAAGGAACTTTATAAGGAATATCCTAAAATAAAGGCCAACATCCTTTCCAGTGGAGGAGATGATGAAATTGCACGTGAAATTTTTCATGACAGCTTGATCCTATTGATCGAAAAGGTAAATAAATCAGACTTTGAGTTGACCGCAAAATTGAGCACCTTTTTGTATGGCATCAATAGATTCCTTTGGAAAAATGAGTTGAGAAAACGAAGAAGAAATCCTGAATTAGAATGGAAAGATACCCTTATTTTATCTGCTGATGATGTTGGATATAATGAAGAGAAAGAAGAACAAATGAAAGTTTTAGCGAAGGTGCTAAACCAGGTAACCGATAAGTGCAAAAAGATATTTGAAATGTTCTACTTCAAGAAAGAAAGCATGACCGATATCGCTCAAAAATTAGGCTTTACAAGTGTAAATTCTGCAAAAACACAGAAGTATAAATGCATGGAAAGAGCCATTAAATTAGCCAAAGAATCCAATCACCACACCACATAAATCAATGAGATCAGAACTTGAACAAATAGAATTAATTGACCAGTATTTAAGTGGTAAAATGTCTGCCGAGCAGGTTGAAGCTTTTGAAGCTCAAATGGCTCAAGATCCGGCATTGAAATCAATGGTAAAAGATCAACAACTTTTGATCCAAACCGTTAGTCGTCAGGCTTTGATGGCAGAGATCAATGCAGTAGCCAGTTTAGGTGGAGCTGCGACAGCCACCGGCTGGGGATTAACTCAATGGCTCATCACTGTTATTAGTGTAGCTACTCTTTCTGTTGGAGCTTTGCTTATTTACAATTATTCAACTTCGGAAGAAGATCAAATTTTAATAGAAGAATCGCAAGAAGAATTGGTGTTGAATGAAGAAGAAGTGCTGCCATTGATCGATTCTGCCGAGTTGATCTCATTTCAAATGGATACAGAAGAAGGAGATGAAGAAGTTGTTGAAGTTAATGACGGACCAGATAAACAGGACGAACAGCTGAAAGTTAAATTACAACTTGAAACCAACGACCAGAACACACAGAATAATAACTTACTGGTGAAAAATGATGTTGTTGTTAATGATCAATTAGAAACGAAACAGACATCTGCCAAAAAACTGATCAAGAAATCAGATGCCAACCTGAAAGCAACTTATCCCGGAGGACGACTTGCACTGGAAAAATTCGTAAAAAAGGAGTTAAAATACCCAAGAACTCCTTATGATAAGGGAATTCAGGGCACAGTAAAAGTAACGTTCATAGTAACGGCTGATGGTAAGATCACTGAATTATCATCCAACTGTTTTATTTTGAAGGATAGAGAAGGCCGTCCGTTATCTACCAGTAAGATGATGGCCAATAAGAAATCTCAGAATTTCTTTGAAGAGAATGCTGAACGTATATTTAGAATCTCACAGCCATGGGAACCGGCTACGGATTCTGAAGGCAATCCAGTACTCACGCTTCAAACCTGGTATGTAAATTATGACATCAACGGTAAAAGTTCAGTATATCCACCGTTAGAAGACGAGGGTACAGATAACCCATGTAAGTTGGAAGCAAAAGATTGGGAGAAGGTTGAGGTTCGAATCATGAATGTGAAAGATCTGCCTAAGAATTTCGTTCTTAAAGGGGAGAACATCATTGAAGCTCGTTCTATTAAAGATGTTGAAGATCTAAGCACTGATCAGTATAGAGAAATTTGTCAGGATGCCGCAAAGAACCATTGTTGTGTTGTTTACCTGGATGTCAACCATTTTTGGAGCAAGGATGAATCCCAGCTTTATTATAACTACGGTTATATCAAGAATTAACGGAACAACCAGTAAGACGGATTCATGTTGCTTATCTCGCCTTCGGGTGATATTTTTCTGATCTCAAAATGCACTTCTGAATTACCAGATGCATTGACCAATAAAGCCCCAATCTCTTGTTTTGCTGTCACCTTATCTCCAGTAGATACATAGGTTTCCTGCAAGTTGGAATAAATGGTTCTATAATTACCGTGTTTAATGATCACTGCCTTCCCTGCACCCGGAATAACGATCACAGAAGTAACTTCACCGTCATATACTGCTCTTACGGTAGATTGTTTAACAGTCGTAATATCCACACCATTGTTATAGGTAAAAACCTGAGGATGTAAAGGATGTGGTTGTTTTCCGAAGCCCTTGGTGATCTCACCATTCTTCACTGGCCATGGCAACTTCCCCTTATTGGCTTCGAATCCTTTATTGTTTAATTCTGTCTCTTTAGTTGCTTCAAGACTTGGAGGATTAGCATCATTCTTCTTTTTCTCTGCTAAGATCTCTTTGTTGATGGCTGCATTAATAGCTGCCTGAATTTCCTTTGATTTCTTCTTTTGAGCCGCTAATTCCTCTTTGAGCTCTTGTTCTTTACCTTGTAAACTCTCAATTGACTTCTTTTGATTCTCACGGTCTTTCACATATTTGTTTTGCTCAGAGTGCTTACTATCTGCCAATAGTTTTTTCTCTTCACGCTTCTGCTCCAATTCAGCCAATTTTGCTTCCAGGTCCTTCATACTCTGATCGATCTTTCTGATCTGATCTTCTCGGTATTTTTTAAGCTGTTCAAGGTACTCCATTCTCTTATTCGCCTGATTGAAGGATTCTGATGACAAAACAAATATCAATGAGGCTTGAGAATTACGCATCTTGTAAGCCTGCTGGATCATTCGTTTGTATTGCTGCTTCTGTTTTTCAATTTCAATTTTCAATTGTTCTATCTCGATCTGGATCAATCCTATTTGAGCATCCAATTGACTTAATTGAATATCCAGGTTATTTAAGAGGTCTTGTCGATATTGAATTTTGCGTTCAAGAAGGTTAAGATTTTCAACCAATGCAGATTGATTCTCTTTGGTACTCTCTAATAATTTTTCAGTGAAGCTGATCTTCTTTTCAAGCTCTTGTTGCTGCTTTTTAAGACGGTCACTTTCTTTTTGCTGGGCAAATCCAACAAAAGAAACCATAAAGATCACGAACAATATTACCTTACTCACATTCACTATAGCTGTCCGGAATACTTAAACGGATCTTATCAGGGTCATTGAACTCAGGAGCATCATACTCCAGTTTAATGAATGTTGAATCTTCAGGAGAAAGGATCTTAATATTCGTTTCTTTTGGCATATCAAAGTTCTCTACAAATTGTCTTTGGGTGTACACAATTCGAACAGAGACGCCATCTTTAGGCGAATCAACCAATACCTGCGCTAATGACATGTCACCGCAATTCAATTTATACCTTACATAGATCTGACTTTGCTCCTCATCTGTCAGGTTGTTCTTTTCCAGTCGATCGATCACTTTATGATCATGTGATGAAAGCACATAATACTGGTCATCTTTGATTGGATAAAAATCTGAGACATAATCTAATCCTATTGGTTGACCCAGTACCAGTGATTCCAGGAAATCGTAATCTACATTAGCTCCGAACATTTCAGTGAGGTTGGAGAAGGTTTCTTTTTTGTAGCACTTTTTAAGTTTGTTGGTAAACGCTACGGTATCCTGATCTACCAGAAATCCTGCGCCAATAATACCGGCAACTTTGATGGTTCCTGCAAAAGCCGAATCAGGTTTCATTCTTAGGGTTGTTTTGAAGGAGTTGGATTGTTTTGAATCCTTAATATCTACAGATATCTTTCCTGTAAAGAAAGAAAATGGTATAGTTCTCTTATTGCGCAAAACAGTTTCCAGCTCATCCACCGATTTTTTTGGACACTCAGCTGTACCACCCACTTTCGTGGTTTTACATCCGATCAACACAAAGCCAATCAACACTATTCCCCACAAAAATCTATTCTTCATAATAGGTCTGTTCTGCAATTTTCTTTCTTAAAACTTTGGTGAAACCACCAAATTCATTTGCCAGATTCCAATTGGTAATAGCCTTTTCTGTTTCACCTAATTTGAATAACGCGTCACCATAGTGCTCAACAATTTCAGGATTCTTAGGTTCATAGATAAGCGCATTTTCAAAGCTCTTCAGAGCCTTTTCGAATTTTCCGGTTTTGAAATACAACTGTCCTTTCAGATCCAAAAAGAATCCATTGATCGGATCTTTTTCCAATTCACTTTCAACCAGTTTGAATGCTTCATCTTCTTTATTTTCTTCTAACAAACAAAAAGCCTTTGAACGATATGAGTTACCATTGTACGGATCTGTCAACATGGCCATATCAAAATATTCTTGCGCCTGTTTATAATCCTTTTGCAACCAACTCAAAACACCTAATTGATGCTCAAATTCTGATTGTAAACCTGGATCCCTTACTACCAGATCCTTGCCATAATACAACCACTCAACAGCAGTATCAAAGTCGTTGTTCTTGTACGCCGCAATTCCTGCCATTAGGTAGATCCCTGATTGAGAAGGGAACAATTCCACTGCTTTCTTCGCGTAGGTAATCATGTCACTGAATTCCTGAGCATTGTATTGGGTATACAATAACTCGATCCAGCTATCATATTGATTCGGATTGATATCCACAACCCGTTTAAATTGGCTGATTGCTTCAAGTGGTTTATTTTGCATTTGCAAGAAATAACCGTACTGTGCGTGAAGTGTATCATTTTTCAGGTTTTCATCATAAATGATCACAAATAGATCGCTCAACCCTTTTTCAATGATCTTGGCATCTTCATTCTCTTCGAAAGCATATCGTTGCAGGTTACCCATTAAACCCAACTTTCTACCCATGTTAACATCATCTTCTTTGAACCCGATCTTCAGGTGATCAAAGCATTTTTCAAGATTGCCCTTTCTCAATTCAATATCTGCCAGTATTAAACGAACCTCACCATTATTAGGAGCAATTTCTAATGCTTCATTCGCTACTTTTTCTGCTGCTGCCATTTGATTGGTACGCAAGAAATAATCAGCAATTACTAACCTGTTTTCAATATTTGAAGGGTCATCTGCTATAAGATCAGCTAATTCTTTCTTTGCCGCATCCGGATTTCCCATTTCAAGATACATGTCATGCTTGGTTAAACTCAACTGAGGTGATTTTCCAACCTCTACTTCTATTTCATTGATGAGTTTAATTGCCTTTTCATATTGATGAGAATAGATGAGAGATTCAGTGTATTTAAACTTAACATCAAGGTTTTTCTCATCTTCCATGACCATTTCAAAAAAGCTGGCACTTTTATGATAATTCCCCATTTCAAAATAAATGTTTGCCAAACGCATGATGTACCATTTATTCTCCTTGTCGAGTTCGAATGCCTTAGTGGCGTGTTCCATGGTTTTAGGCTGATCGCCCGTTGACTCGTACAAGTCAGCTAAAGCATAATGAGCTGCATCACTATTCGGATTCAGTTCGAGACATTTGTTAAACAGTTGAATAGAAATGTCAAAATTACCTCTCATTTTTTCCTGTATGGCTTCATGAAAAGTAATGCGATATTGATCATCCGGTTGTTTTTTAACCGCCGTTTCCTTACTTCCCTTGCAGGATGCCAATCCCAACAAGAGAACAATGAATGATATGTGGAGAAGTCTAGTCAATGGTTGTATAATCACCGATACTGATATCGCGTGCTGAGCTTAAAACATTTGCATGATTCCCGATCATGGAATCTTTAATGTTGGCGTTTTGAATGGTACTATTCTTTTGTATAATAGAATTCACAATTACCGAATTGGTTACGTTACTGTTCGCACCAACTGAAACATGAGGGCCGATAACAGCATTCTCTATCACCGTGTTATCTCCAACAAAGCAAGGTGGTATGATCACTGCATTTTTCAATTTTGCCGATTTTGAAACCAGGTCTTTATCCTTATCAAACTCTAAAACACGTTGATTGGTATGAACTGTGACTTCTTTGTTTCCACAATCCAACCATTCCTGCACCTCTCCCGGTTTGAATTTTGTACCTTTCTCTGTCAATCTTCTCAAGGCATCTGGCAATTGATATTCCCCGCTTTTTATGACATTATTGTCAATCAAATACTGCAATTCTGTTCTCAGCTTTTGAGCTTCTTTGAAGTAGTAAATACCGATCATGGCCAGATCTGAAACAAACTCCTTTGGTTTCTCTACAAAATCTACAATGGTTCCTTCATTATCTAATTTAACTACGCCAAACGCAGAAGGATCATCAATTTGTTTCACCCAAAGTACGCCATCTACATCCGGACTCATTGTAAAATCGGCTCTAAAAAGAGTATCAGCAAATGCTACTACAACAGGCCCATCTAACATTTCTTCGGCCATTAAAACAGCATGAGCTGTTCCTAAAGCCTGTTCCTGATAAAAGATCTTTCCTTTCGCACCTAATGATTCAGCCACTTCGATCAATTCCTTTTCAACCTCAGCACCAAAATCTCCAATGATGAAACCAATTTCGGTTATCTTTTCAGTGGAGGTTTTAGCGATATCTTCAACCAAACGGTGTACAATAGGCTTTCCACCTACCGGAACCAATGGTTTAGGAACAGTCAAAGTATGAGGTCTTAATCGGCTACCTCTACCAGCCATAGGTACAACGATCTTCATTTATGCGTTAGTTTTTAAGTAGTGTCGTTTTTTTATTAATATTGATTTGGGTCATCCTGAGCTTGTCGAAGGACCAAATCAAAAACACAACGTTCTTCGACAGGCTCAGAATGACCGTTGTGTTATTTACAAATTATTTAACTCCTGTGCTTCCAAATCCTCCTGCTCCTCTTTCCGTATCGGAAAGAATTTCAGTTTCCACAAAGTCAGCCTGCTCACATTTAGCTACAACCAGTTGAGCGATACGTTCACCATCTTCCACTACAAAATCTTCATTGGAAAGATTTACCAGGATCACTCCAATTTCTCCTCTGTAATCTGCATCAATTGTTCCGGGAGAATTCAAAACCGTAATCCCCTTTTTAAAAGCCAAACCGCTTCTTGGCCGAACCTGTGCTTCATATCCCTCAGGGATAGCCATAAACAATCCTGTTTTTACAAGTGCTCTTTCAAGCGGCTTTAAAACTATTGATTCATCAATGTTTGCACGCAGGTCAACTCCTGCAGACAAAGGCGTTTCGTACTTAGGAAGCGCATGTTTTGATCTATTGATTACCTCGATCTTCATTACTGGTTGTTGTTAATCTTCAAAAATAGGCAAAAAATGACGCCTTAAAGCCTGAAAATGGATGAGATGTCAACAATGTATTTTTCATTTACACAAATCTTCAATATTATACCTGTCTAGGCCTCTTTGGCATTGGCTTTGCCCGAAGTTTTGAAACCTAAATCAAAATTTATGAAGTTAATTGCATTCACCTTTATCCTTTTCGTGTGCTTTATCTCACTTGGCCAGGATGTTGGTTCTCAATCTGAAAATTGCAAAAAATATAAATACCTGTATTCTGAATACTTTAAACAAGGCATGTATGAAGATTCCCGAAATTTTTGGTTGCAATCTCACCAATGGTGCGGTGGTACCGATAGTCTTGAAAGTAGATTTTTTCAAAACGGGATCAAGATCTATGGTCAATTATACAGGCAATCAGCAGATGAAATTAGAAAGCAAGAAATTGTAGATACCTTATACTGGGTGTATGAACAAGGATCAACTATTGATAAAAGTAACAGCTGGCGATTAGACTATGCTAACTTCCTGGTTAAAACAGGCTGTGAGAATTTTTCGAAAATAGATTCGCTCTACACCATCATTGACAGTATCGCAGGAAACTCGGAACCTGAATATATTAAAACGTATTATAAGCATATGGTGCTCAACAAATACAACAAAGCTGAACAAGAGAACAAATCCGAAATGCTTGACCAAATCATTAACGAATACTTCAAATTATACTTCTACACCTTACTTTCTGAGCAAGAAAATGTTAAAGCCAATGATACTTCAAAAGTTGCTGAAATTAGAGCAACTCAGGATTATATGAACAAATATTTTATTCGTCTGATCCCATCTATTGACCACATGAATAACATCATGTTGTTTCAATTTGATTCAATGTCCAATGTTTTTGAAATACGACAATCTCAGGTAAACAATAGAATATTTTTAATGACGGAAAAAAATGCTTTAAAAACGGATGCCTACAAGAAATATGTTTATGAATCCCTTCAATTAAGTCCGACAGCAGAAGGTTATTTTTCAGCCGGGATGATGGAATTTGAATCTGGGAAATACGAAGAATCCATTGAGGCTTTCAAAAGAGCCATTGAAATTGATAGTAATAAAGTAAATGACGATAAATACCTATACCATTTATCTAAAGCTCAGTTTCATTCGGGGCAATACACCGAAGCATTTTCAAATGCAGCAAAAGTGTCAGGAGAATTTAAAGGCAAAGCTTATAAAATACAAGGGGATTGCGTAGCTCAAAAAGCCTCAAAATGTGGCGATTCTAGTTTTGAACGTGATGCCAATTACTGGTTGGCGAATGATTACTACCTCAAAGCAGCTCAGCAAGGAGAGAATGTAAATACTAAAACCTATTTGGATAAAGCCCCTAGTAAGGAGGAATGCTTTAATAATTCCGTTCAAAACGATCAGTTGATCAATTGCAAATGTTGGAATGAAAGCACGAAGGTGAGGTTTTAACCTCATCTTGACCTGTATACTTTTGTCAGATATTGGAAATTCTTACCTAAGGGTTTTCGGTTATGGTCCGTACATTGCAGCAAACCTAAAACGTATAGTATGAGACTTTTTACACTATTTCTATTAATTTTTTCAAATTTCGCACTTACACAATCCGTTTACAACTTGGAATTCAATAATGTACTGGCAAGAATACAAGACAACGGTGTGTTTTTTCAAAATCCAGTGATGAGCCAAGCCGCCTATGAATTTCCTAAAGGAAGTAACCAATTTGCCATTTATTCAATGGGTTATTGGATGGGGGGAAAAGATGTAAACTCACAAGTACATCTTGCAGGCCAAATGTACGGATTAGGCTCAGATTACTTTCCTGGACCTATTGCAAACGACTATAATTCTGCCTATTACCAATATAACTTCCTGTCATCCATTTGGCCAATAAGTAAAAGTACTATAGATGATCACATAGCTAACTATTCAACACAGGGATATACACCGGATCAATCCATTTTAAATTGGCCTGGTAATGGAAATACTTCAGAAGGAGTGGCTGCTCAACTAGCGCCATATGTGGATGTAAATCAAAATCAGATCTATGATCCACTTAATGGTGATTACCCACTTATTATTGGTGATTTTGCAGTTTATACCATCATGAATGATGCGGCTAATATACACACTGAATCTGGAGGAGAAATTTTAGGTGTAGAGATCCATTCTATGTTCTATCAATATACAACGAATGATGACCTAAACAACACCACCTTTTTACATCTTAAGATTTATAACAGAGGAACAACTACTTACAATGATTTTATTTACGGTATATGGATGGATCCAGATATTGGTTATGCTCAAAATGATTTTGTAGGATGTGATACCTTACGAAATCTAGGTTTCGCATATAATGGCGAATCAACTGATAATGGAGGCAGTGGGCAAAACCCTTACGGAACATCACCTCCTGCTGTTGGTGCTGTTTTCTTGAGTGATTCAATGCACGCATTTGTTTATCATGGTACTGGTGGTGGATCTCAAGGGACTCCTACAACTCCGGCTCAATACTATCTCTATCTGGATGGTCTGTGGAATAATGGCGCTCCCTTTACTTATGGCGGAACAGGACTTGGTGGCACCGATACCACTACCTATATTTTTTCTGGTAATCCTAATTCTGGTACAGGATGGAGTGAAGTAACTGAGTCAAATGCCCCGGGCGACAGAAGATTTCTAATGTCTACATATTTGGGAGAATTAACCGCTTATTCAGATAAGTGTGTAGATATAGGCTTCGTTATTAATAATGATAGCTCTGATCATTTAATGAATGTCGAAAATCTGTTCAATACGACTGACTTCGTTCAAGATTTTTATGATAACAACATAACACCTTGTGAACAAATAACTGCGTCAATTCCTGATTATAATACTGAATTAAAAATTTCTTTTTATCCCAATCCAGCAGAAGATAACCTATACATTAATGTGGGTACTCCTTTTCAATATCTATTAACGGATCTAAAGGGAGCTGTTGTTTTAGCTGGGAACTCTAATGAATCTTCCACCTATTTGAATATTGATATGGAAACTGGAATGTATGTTCTACAGATTAAAACAGAAAATGGCTTTGCGGTTGAAAAACTTCAGGTGAAATAATATTATTCTATTTGGAAGATTTATTTCTTGCTGCAACAATTGCAGAATAAACGATCCCCACGATCATACCTATACCACCACCCAGGTACGAGAAATTGTGCATTGAACCCACGGCTATAAAGTTGGTCTTGTGGATGAGATTATGAGGTAGCCACCAATCTACACCTGAATTAGCTAATATGGTGAAGCCTATTGTTAAACCCACTAAACCAGTAATTAACGTAATGAGTAAAGTGATAATTAAGGCCTTGAAAGTCACGAGATACATTTGCTTGTGATCTTTGTGTACTAATCCTACCAAACCCAGGATCAAACCAATGGGAATGCCTGTCCACCAGGTGGCTAAAAATCCAACTTTCCCTACATAAATTCTGGGATAATCAAAAATGGCTTCATCCCCTACAGTCGCAAATCCAAACTGGTAGAATTTGAACTTGGTATAATACTCATGTGAAATGGTATAGGTCAGTTGATCATGTAAAATCCCATAAATGCCTGCCAATAAACAGGCCGTAACCAGGATCTTTATCAATGTGAGGAATTTCATCACTGTTTCTTTCTCAGTTCCTTCAAAGGTTGCTCAAAAAAGAAGACCATTCCCATGTAAATGGCAATGAACACTGCTGCAATGATCGTGTTAGTAGTGAATGAATCGGTAGAAATTAACCGGTGTATGAAATAGAATAATAATGCAGAGAATACATACAATCCCGCTTTTCTCAAATTGTATTTGATCGGATAGATCTTTTGACCAAAATAGTGGGATGCTACCATCATAGAAGCATAGGCGGCCAATGTTGTCCAGGCTGAGCCTTCATAGCCCATGATTGGGATCAGTAAAAAGTTTAGAACGATTGTGATCACTGCTCCGCCAATGGCAATGTATGCTCCGTAAATTGTTTTGTTGGCTAGCTTATACCAGATGGATTGGTTATAATAGATCCCCAAACAAACATTTGCTAGTAATAAGATAGGAACCACTTTTAATCCTTCCCAATAATCCTTATTTGGAATAAACCATTTAAAAATGTCCAGATTCATTGATATGACAAGGAAAATGAGTGAAACCACTATGATGAAATAGGTCATCACTTTTGAATAGACCTTCTCTTTGTTCTCATTTGATTCCTGTGCAAAAAAGAAGGGTTCTGCCGCATATCTGAAAGCCTGAATGAACAGTGTAATGAGGATGGATAATTTATAATTGGCCGAGTAAATTCCTACCTGAGCCTGAGCCTGTTCAAGGCCCTTATCCAATTGAAGATCTTTGATCAGGATCCTGTCCAACGTCTCATTTATGATACCTGCAAATCCAGCAATAACCAGAGGAACAGCAAACAGAATCATAGCTTTGGCCATTACCTTATCCCATACGAATCTGAAGGCCGAAACTTCTTTGAACAACAAAACCGGTTTTGCAAAACTCGCCAGTAGATTAGCCAGGAAAATGTATCCTACTCCAATGCTGTCAGGATACTCCTTGTCATAGATCAGAAAAAGGAAGATCAAATTGAAAAGGATATTTACCCCAATAGAAGCCAATTGTACAAAGGCAAATTTTTTGGCATTTTCCTGAAATCTGAGTTTTGCTAAAAACAGAGCAGTAGTGGCATCAAGAGCTAAAATAGCACCAAACCAGATCACGTAATTCTGATAATCCGGATAATGCATCCAGTTGGCAATATTTTGTGAAAATATAATGATCGTTAACAGAAATATTCCATTGATGATCATCACGAAAGAAGCTGCCTGGTTGAAGGTTTTTTCTTTATCCTCCGCTTTATTGACAAAGCGGAAGAAAGTGGTTTCCATTCCGAATGTTAGCAACACCACAAAGAATGCAACATAGGCATAAAACTCACTGACAACACCATAAGCAGAGGGATTGAAAAAATATGTGTGGATCGGAACGAGCAAATAGTTAAGCAACCTTCCTAAAATGGAAGATAGGCCATAAACGGCCGTTTGCCCAGCTAATTTTTTTATTGTGCTCATTCCGCTTTGCGGATTATTCAGTTAGGTTTGTTCGAGTGGTTTTTGGTGTCATCTCGATACATCCCGCCTTGGCGTGATACTCGATTAAACCAAAAAACTGTATCGAGAACACACCTTCATTATCTCTATTTCCTAAACTCTGCTTTTCTCTTTTCTAAAAAGGCAGTAGTTCCTTCAACAAATTCAGGTGTTCCAAAGCATTTACCAAATTCCTCTATCTCAGCCTTATATCCGTCAACACCATCTTTATAATTCGCATTTACCGCTCTAATTGCAGCAGCAATAGCATTTGGTGAATTGTTAATGATCTTTGAAGCTATTTTATTGGCCAGATCCAAAAGATCTGCTTGTGGAACAACATGGTTCACTAATCCCCATTGTTGCGCTTCTTCTGCAGAGATCATACCGGCCGTCATGATCATTTCGAATGCTTTTCCTCTTCCTACCAATTGAGCTAAACGTTGTGTTCCACCGTATCCAGGAATCACTCCCAAAGACACTTCAGGTAAACCCAATTTTGCATTATCAGATGCAATTCTGATATGCGCAGACATGGCTAATTCTAATCCACCACCTAAAGCAAAACCATTCACTGCTGCAATGACCGGCGTTGTCAAATTCTCTGTCAAATTGAAAAGTGTATCATGTCCAACGGCACTCAATTCTTTTCCTTTCTCTACGGAGAAATCTGCAAATTCTTTGATGTCAGCCCCAGCTACAAATGCCTTTTCGCCAGAGCCTGTAAGAATGATAGCACCAATATTAACATCTGCTTCAGCAGCTTTTAGCGCTCTACTAAGCTCCTCAATTGTTTCTTTATTCAAGGCATTTAATTGAGATGGTCTATTGATAGTTATCGTTAAAACATGACCGTTTTGTTCTGAAATTATATTGCTCATTTTGATCTGTTCTTTTATCTGGTTAAACCCATAAAAGTAAGTGATATTATGCGCGGGGGAAGAAGAAACTGTATCTTTTTATAAACAGTTTCTTGTGTGCTGATGAAATTCGATTATCTGCTCTGATTTTGCAAAATTCATTACCTTTCACCCTCATCAAATCAATTGATTATGAAACGATTAGTTTTAATATTACTATCTGGAATTTTGTTCTCCCAAATCATTCAAAGTTGTACGGCAAAAGACACTTCGTTTGGTGGATTGCTTATTGAATTGGAATCCAATATGGGATGGAACAGTGTTGATGCCGTTTGGCGTGAAAGAAGGGAAAGCTGGTTAGCGGATGTAAGGGCTGCAAGTACAACTGCTGAAAAAGCAACCTTGATGATCGAATTCGAGACCTATGTTCTTTGGACAGCGGTAAATCCTGCATGGGAAGATGAACGAGCAAGATGGATCAACAATTGTACAGCCGCAAATAACGACAAAGAGTTAGGGGTTTGTCTAATGAAATTTGAATCATTTGTTTTGTGGGATGTGGTAAGTTCGAACTGGAAAGACCGCAGAGATGGATGGATCAAGGATTGCGAGAAATTGCAGTAAACATCTCGTAAAAAATACTATCAAAAAAAAGCCCGGACATAATTGACCGGGCTTTTTTAATTTTAAAGACTTTATTCGCAATCGATTGCCTTTGGATAGTTATTCCAGTATACTCCTGAACAATATGTTTCTCCATATCCGGAACCATTATAGTCTTGCTGGAATTTGAACTTTTGCACTTTGCAAAATCCGTCAGGCCATTTTGCTTTACAGTAAACAACAATATGTTTTGTAATTGGCTTTTTTGTAAGAGCATCTACCGTAACTGTCCAATAAGTACTACTTACTTTGATAGCTTGGAATTCTTCTTTATAATTATTCGCAGCAGCATATGATTTAAGGGCCTTCAGCACAGCTGCATTTAAGTCCCCATCATTCATTCCCCTTTTATAATCTCCCCAGGTAAGATCGAACTTTGGATCATACGTTTCTCCTGCTTTCTTTACCAATGTGAAAGATCCCTCGGCAACAGGTAATTTAGTGCTTTTTGAATCTTGTCCAGCATCTGTTCTTGCCGTCACCACTATCTTTACTTCATGTTCCCCTTCAGATAAGTTTTGAACCAGGTCAACCCAATCCGGATGTGGATCATGTTTGCTTGGATCATCAACAATATAATCACTGGTAATTGTAGTGGTATTGCTTGTATTTACATTTCTTAAGGTAAGAGGGTAATTATATGGTTCTCCATCAACAAAAAATTCAATTCTTACAGAACCATGAATATTTCTAACCGGCATTCCAGCATCAGTATTATATGCTCCGTGTCCTTCTCCTGCATACCATTTCTTGAATGAATAATCATAGCAATAATCATTTAAAAATTCGCCGTTTTTATCCATAGGATAGATTATGTAATTGTTCAAGGACTGAGGGAGAATGATGTTAAAAAATATAGGGTCGTTAATAGAAAACTTAGTTTTCACATTATCACCATTTACTTCAGCTGCCTGCAATTGTTTGTCTGAAAAAACGATCTTGTTTAAATTCGCTTTTTGGTATTCACTGACAATTCCATCATCCGTTTTTCTCTTGTGATAAACAAGTTGATCAACATCTTCTTCTGAGAGTTTGTCTCCGCATACTTTGCCAGATTTACCTCCGCCCAAGGCCTCTTTCCATTTTTGAGAATATCCAATGTTAGTAAATGATAGGGTAATCCCCACCATAAGTAGTGTGGTTAAATGCTTCATTCTTTAGAGTTTATTGATTGACTCTAAAAGTATAATTATTTGATTAATAATCTGATAATGAAATAATTATTTTTCCCTGATCTTCTTATAAACCTTGATCGCCAGCATGATGAGGATACCAAAAAGCACAAACCCTAGTGTTCCGTATACCCAGTTCATTGAACTTTTCATTACTATCAGGAATACAATAGCCACAAGGAATAAAGTTGCTAACTCATTCCAAATGCGGAAGAAGGTTCCCGATTTTGTATTCTCTCCTTTTTGCAATTTCAAAAAGTAAATATGACAAGCAATATGGTAAATGATCAATCCGGCAACAAATGCAAGCTTAATGTGCATGTAAGGCGCCTTTAATAGATGGGGCATTAAGTACAAAAGCCATGGACCAAAGATCATTGTCAAAATAAAAGATGGCCAGGTAATTCCAAACCACAATCGTTTTGCCATGATCTTGTATTGATTCGTAAGAATAGATTTCTCCGGTTCAGATTTCTGTTCAGCTTCAGCTTGATATACAAACAACCTAACAATATAGAATAACCCTGCAAACCAGGTCACAATAAAGATGATATGTAGCGCTTTAACAGCTAATATTGTGGTGATCATTTATAAAAATTCATTTCATCAAGGTACTTGTACACCTCATCCGTTAACAAATATCGAACATCATTTTTGTTCTTAACAGCATCTCTAATATAACTAGAAGATACTTTCATGAGTGGCACATTCTCAAACACCTTCACATTTGAATGATTATGAAAATCATTCGTTGAAAGGTCCTCAGATTTTGCTTCCTGAACCGTTAATACCCTTGGATAGACATAGATCTCATGGTTTTCTAACAGGTACTCAAAATTGCGCCATTTATGCAGTGTACGGATGTTATCTTCGCCCATAATAAGGATAAAGGTATGGTCAGGGTATTTTTCTTTCAGGCTTTGCAAAGTAAAAACTGTGTATGACGGTTTGGGCAAGCTGAATTCAATATCAGAAGCTTTTAGTCTATCATTGTCTTCAACAGCTATTCTCACCATGGCTAATCTATGATGATCATCCAATAAATTGGCTTTTTCTTTTAATGGATTATGTGGTGAAACAACAAACCAAACCTCATCAAGATCTGTACAATCGGCCATATAGTTTCCCAAGATCAAATGCCCTACGTGTATGGGGTTAAAAGAACCGAAAAACAAGCCTATTTTTTTCATGATCCCGCAATAAATTTTTCGACTATGGTTTTAGCATCAAGACAAGCCTTCTCTAAATTATCGTTCATGAGAACATAATCGAACTGATCAGCTTTTTCCAATTCAGCATTGGCCTTAGACAACCTTTTTTGGATACTTTCTTCAGTCTCCGTTCTTCTATCTCTCAATCGTTGCTCCAGAACAAACAAAGAAGGCGGTTTTATGAAAACTGAAAGTGCATTTTTTCCAAATATCCTTTTCAAATTGATCCCTCCTTCAGCATCCACATCAAACACTACTATCTTACCCTTATCCCAGGCCTTTTTTACCTCAGATTTTAGCGTCCCGTAGTACATGTTCTCATACACCTCTTCCCACTCCACGAACTCATCATTCTTGATCTTGTTCTCAAAATCTTCAACCGTTAGAAAGTGGTAATCTACTCCGTTCTCTTCTCGCCCTCTGGGTTCACGGCTAGCAGCAGAAATGGAAAATTCAAGATCAGCAACGTTTCTCAATAAGTAATGTACGAGTGTTGTTTTTCCTGCTCCTGATGGTGCGGAGAAAATGATACATTTTCCTGTAATCGGAAAGTCTATATTTTTATTGTAATCTGACATTTATAGAAGAACATCCTTCGCCCGTAAGTTGACGGATCTGGATGACATTTTTTTATAATGTATTAAGAACTTGCTCTTTGATCTTTTCCAGATCATCTTTCATCTGCACCACCAGCTTTTGCATTTCAGAGTGGTAGGCTTTTGAACCTAAAGTATTGATCTCTCTTCCTATTTCCTGACTTATGAATCCCAACTTTTTTCCTTGAAATTTTGATTGAGACATGACTTCAAGAAAATAATCCAGATGTTTGGATAAACGTTGTTTCTCCTCTGCGATATCAATCTTTTCAATGTAATAGATCAATTCTTGCTCAAAGCGGTTTTTATCCACTTTTGCTCCACCAACAAATTCTTCCAGGTTGCTTTCAATACGATTCTTGATATCTTCAATTCGTGCCTTTTCATAATTCGGAACCTGGGAGAACGCTTCTTTAATGCTATTGATGCGCAGGGTAAACTCTTTTTTCAAGGCCTCACCCTCGTGTGATCTAAAATCATTGATGTTCTTAGTGGCTTCTTTAACCAGATCAAAAATGAAGTGCCACTCTGCGTCATCCAAAGAGTCTTCCGTTGTTGAGAAGATCTCTGGCATTTTAAGCAAAGTACTCATTACATCAGAAGTAGGAATTTCAAGATATGCAGCCAGATCAACTATTTCAGCATAATATCTACCTGCCAGTTCTTTATTGATAGTGTAATTTTTTGCCTCACCATTTGCTTCGACATTGATGTTACATTCAATTTTACCTCTATCTAACTGATCAGCCAGATACTTTCTTAGATCAAGTTCTTTCTCTTTGTATACAGGCAACAAACGAACATAAAGGTCCAAATTCTTGCTGTTCAACGACTTGATCTCAACGGTGATCTTTTTATTCTTGTATGTTCCGGAAGCTTTTCCGAAACCAGTCATGGATTGAAGCATAAGGTCTTACTTTGAGCAAAAGTAACAAATAAAGGTCACACCTGTGCGGATGTGACCTTTACCTTAAGTATTAGAACTAATTAAGCGGAAAATCAATTCTAAAGATTCAACATGCTTAGCATGTAAATATTGCCAGGATCGGAGTAATCATATTGATATACACCATCTTCTGCGATCATAATAGCAGTACCGTTATTTGGAATGATATCCACTGTTTGTATAAACTCGAAATGATACAATAAGTTATTTCCAGCTTTTAAAGGATCTGAAGTGTCATAGATCTTTAACCCATCTTCACCATCACAAATGAATAATAGATTTCCGTCTACTCCTAATCCGTGTGGATCAGTCATGCTAAAACTTCTCTTGAATTTAGGCCATTTGATATTGCTGATATCGATCACTTGAAATTCGTTTTCTACACCACCGCAATCGGCACCTGAGCGCAAAGTAACGTATGCATAGTCTCCTTGCACTACAACAGGATCGCATGACTCCACGTGCTCAATTTCTGATACTTCATCAGGAAAATCTTCAGTTCCCTGTGTTTCATAGATCTTCATACCGGTGGTTGTACCCATGAACAAGTAATGTTCAACCGGGAAAAGCGTTTCAGCTTCAGCCATTGTTTTTGTTCTACCTCCAAAAGAAGGATTTGATGGATTGGAGATGTCAAATGATTTGATCTCATTTTTATCCAATGCATACAAGTGATTCCCAATGATCGCAAATTTTGCCATTGATCCTGCCAGGTTCACTCTTCCTCCTGATGTTACCGGAGCTTTAGTTGCCATATCAGCTACCTGCACTTCTTCACCATCACACTCGTCACAATCTGCCACGAACATTTTAGCCATGAAACCAGATACCTCTTTCGTTTTTTCAATGTTCCATGAAACCACTACGCCCTGATCTTTGTGAATATCAGCAACAGGATATTTGTCATTGATCACTGGTAAGCAATAAGAGAAAACATCTTTCATTCGTGTTACCAATTGTGGCTCGTTAATGTTAGAAAGATCGATCACCAAAAGATCAATAAAACTATTTGCATATAACAGATTTCCCTGAACACTCATTTGAGTATTACCCGGAATTTTCATAAATCCACTAACCCATGGGCTTGCAGGATCAGAAT
Source organism: Crocinitomicaceae bacterium (assembly GCA_020635955.1). GTDB lineage: Bacteria > Bacteroidota > Bacteroidia > Flavobacteriales_D > Crocinitomicaceae > Paracrocinitomix. The sequence goes on along the minus strand of JACJYW010000008.1, from coordinate 142,556 downwards.
TGTCAACGATATGAATTCCTTTATCCATATCATTTACCAATAAATAATTATTGTGAACATATATGTTGCCTGCCATAGTTAAAGGCTGACCAGCAGGGATATATTCAAAAGATTGTCTGAAGCTTTCGTAATCCATGTACACAGGCACATTGGCATAAACTTCTTTGTTTTTGTATTTTTTACATGAATTCAAAGATGTGGCAAGAACAGCCATACTAAGAACGAGTACTAGTCTTTTCATCAGATATTGTTTTTTATCTCAACGGCCTGATGGAATTCGCCAAAGAAAAAATTCATTCGAAAAATATGAATTGATTTCAAATGGCTCATTTCATAATTCGTGAGGATTAAGTTTGTACTGAAATACTGCAAATAGCGGGCCAAAACAGCTGTTTCAGAGTCTAATACGGTTTAGGTGATCACTTGATCGTATACTTCCAGCCTTTCTCTGTTTTTCGTTGTCGGCCGTAAAGGAACCCAATAGTACATCCGGTTAAACCACCTACACCTATCCCTGATTCCAGGATAAATAATTTGGTGCCTATTCCTAACGTATTTTTCGAAAGATCAACAATACCCATTGTTGTAAACACCAAAGGCAAAACGCCGGCTACCGCAGATCCAAACATGTCTTCTTTGGTAGAACATTTTACTGAATTTAGATCTTTGATCGCCAACACTTCATCACCTACTTTAATGGTGGAATCAGAATCTACAGTGTATTTTCCTTTAATGACATCTGTCTCCGTTTTCCAAACACGAATTCTCTTTCCCTGATTGAGCTTTTTCTCTGACTTATTTTTCGGATTGATCAGATATAAGTTCAATGTATCGGTTTGAGCAAATGTGCTAAAACCAAACATTAATAGAAAAATGAGAATAATTCGTGCATGCATAAAACGAAGATAGGGTGAATTCTTTAATTCACCACCATCCTCAAGTATCCATGATTCTCACCGCCACTGTAGATCTTAATGATATATGTGCCGGGTGTAAATTCAGTAACATCAATTCTTTGAAGGGTTGAATTTTGAAAATGGTCTACCTTTTTTAAGGCTCCTGTCATATCAAAGATCTGAATGCTCCAATCTGCTTCAATTTGCATGTCCACTTCAATATTCACGTAATCTGAAGTTGGGTTAGGGTAAAGTTTCATTTTTGGACTTTCCGGAACTTTTAGCTCTGGCGCATCTTCTACCACATAATCAAACCACATCTTAGCTACGTCCTTCATTAAACCAACAAACTCAACGCGTTTATCATAGCTCAATTTATTCCCTTTATCTCCCAAATTGTGCTGTCCTCTATCTATTGCTCTTGCCATTTGCGCGTCTGATCTGTACTCACTTTCTCTCAGACATAAGGCAAATTCAATTACACAGGATGCAAAATCAAAGTCTGAACTCACCGCATTATCTCTCAATGCAAATGGATGACTTAACAGCACACTTTGCTCTGAATCCAACTGTTTATATCTGAAATCCAAATTTCCAATGGAACCATTTGCCCCCGGTTTGCGCTTGATCTGATAAAAAGCGATCACATTTTGACCCATTCCTAAATCTCCTGCATCAATGGTATCGGCTTCAAACTGCCAATTTTCCAGCACTCTGTTTTCATAGCCCAATAATCGATATTCCTGAACTACAGTTGTATCGAACTGTACCTGGAGTTTAACATCTTTGGCAATGGTATGCATTGCTCCTGCAAACTCTTCTTTGAATATCCTAATGGCCTCTTTTTCTTCATCTATATAAGCATAGTTCCCGTTACCATTATCGGCTAACATTTCCATCATAGAATCATTCAAATTGTACATTCCAAATCCCAGAACAGATAAATAGATCCCGGTTTTTCTCTTCTCTTCGATCAGTTTTTTTAGTTCATCATTATTGGTAATACCAATGTTCCAATCACCATCCGTAGCAATGATCACTCTGTTATTTCCTGATTTGTCAAAGTGTTTTTCAGCCAAATCATAAGCTGTTTTTATTCCTTCAGATCCATGCGTTCCTCCACCTGATCTTAAAGAGTTGATGGCATTGATGATCTTTTGTTTTTCACTCCCTGAAGTTGGTTCAAGCAATACTTGTGAAGCTCCTGCATAAGTCACGATTGAGATATTATCTTCTTTTCTCAAAGCATCCAACAATTGCATCATACTGCGTTGAACCAGAGGAAGCTTATTTGGTGCATCCATTGAGCCAGAAACGTCAATTAGAAAAACAAGATTGGAAGGAGGTAGCTCATCCAGATCTTTTGGAGCTAACTTTCCCTGCATTTTGATCATTAAAAGATCATCTTCAACCGCCCAGGGACAAGCTCCTATTTCAGAAGTTATTTTTAATGGATGTTCATCAGAACTTTCAGGTGCTTCTAGACTGTAATTGAAAAAATTCAACCATTCTTCCACTCTAATGGCATCCTTAGGTGGCAATTGATCATTATTTACGAATCTTCTGAAATTCGTGTAGGATGCATTATCCACATCAATACTGAAGGTACTTTTGCTTTCATCCACTGATCTTTTCCAGGCATTTTCTATGAACGGATTGTATCTTTCATATAGGGTAGCACTATCCGGAATTCTATTTTTCTTAGCTCTTTTAGCAAGTCCATCACTTCCATTATCATTCGTTGTTTCAACTTCCTCATCTACATCCTCCAGATTTGAAGGGATTCCTCCTGTAATCACCACATCCTTTTGATCTTTTGAATCGATCATATTCACGTTACCCCTCACCTTTATACCATCAATATAATAGTAGTTAGATTCAGATCTTGAATCGGTTACCGTGTTAGAGCTACCAACAGTAGTGGCTATACCTTTGGAAGATCTGTTTGGCATTCTTTTAATATCTTCTCGAGTAATTGTAACGCCCGACGAACCACCATCCTTATCAATTAGTGGAACGCTATAACTCACTACTTCAACACAACTTAGGGTTTCTTCCATTGCGGACATTTGAAGATCGATCAGGGTAACTTCATCTGCCCTTACCATCACACCTTCAATTGCGAGAGACACATATCCAATAAACCTGGCTTCTATTGTATATTCTCCCGGCGGGATTTGATTGAATTGATACTTACCATCAAAATCTGAAGTAGCTAATCCTTTTTGTATGCTGTTTTGTAAAAGAACAATTTTGATAAACGGTAAAAGCTCGCCTGTTTCTTTATCCTTAACTGTACCTTTTATCGTTCCGGTTTGTAGTTGACCAATACTAACCGAGCTAATAAATAAGAAGATCAATAATAATGTTGTCCGTGTTTTCATATCGTAAGATTTTAGATTTGGACAAAAGCTATCTCACCAGAAATACCTTTTGTCTTTTTTCTAGATGCCTGGAATGAAATTATTCCATAAATGAATCTTACTCTTTTGAAAAATAATCCAACAAAACCTTTGTCTTTGCCGGACCAATTACGCTAATGATCTCGGCCTCTGAAGCCTCTTTCACCCGTTTTACCGATCTAAATTCCTGGATCAATAATTCGGCCGTTCTTTCTCCAATACCTTCAATATTGGTCAGCTCAGTACCCAATGCATTTTTTGATCGCTTGTTGCGGTGATGAGTTATCCCAAATCGGTGGGCTTCATTTCTCAGGTGTTGGATCACTTTGAGCGTTTCAGATCGCTTATCTATATAAATAGGAATTGAATCTCCCGGATAATAAATTTCTTCCAACTTTTTGGCAATACCTACGACAGTGATCTCTCCTCTAAGCCCCAATTTTTCGATACTCTTCATGGCTGAGCTCAACTGACCCTTACCGCCATCTATGATCACCAGTTGTGGCAGAGGTTCGTCTTCACGCAGCAAACGGCTATATCGTCTGTAAATGACTTCTTCCATGGAAGCAAAATCATCCGGACCGGTAACCGTTTTTATATTGAAGTGACGATAATCTTTCTTTGAGGGCTTGGCATCTTTGAAAACCACACAAGCTGCAACAGCATTGGTTCCTTGAAAATTGGAGTTGTCAAAACACTCAATATGTCTTGGCCAATCATTCATGCGCAGATCTTTTTTCATGGTTTCCATGATGCGTTCGATATGACGATCAGGATTCTTTACTTTCTCTTGCTTGTGCTTTTCTAACATGTAGAATTTGGCATTGCGTTGTGAAAGTTCTAGTAATGACTTTTTATCACCCCGTTGAGGAATAGTTATATTGAAATGTGGCAGATCCTCCTGAATATTTACATCTGTGATGATCTCTTTACCCTCTTCACCAAAACGTTGACGCATTTCTACCAATACCAGGGGTAAGATCTCTTCAGGACTTTCATCCAGCTTCTTTTTTACCTCAACAGTATGGCCATGAATGATGGCACCGTTATTCAGTTTCAAGTAATTGACATAAGCCATTTTATCATCTTCAACCATGGTGATCACATCCACATTATGGATGGTAGGACTCACCACTGCAGACTTGGCATAATATCCTTCCAGCAATCTGATCTTTTCTTTGATCTCATTGGCTTCTTCAAAACGCATTTGAGCTGCCAGATCATTCATCCAATTCTTTAAAGCCTTTATCACAGATTGAATGTTCCCTTTCAGAATATTCTTTATATCATCCAGATACTGACCATATTCTGCCTCAGACTCTTCACCGATACATGCGCCTTTGCAATTACCTATGTGATATTCTAAGCAAACCTTATATTTCTTAGCAGCAATGGCTTCTTGTGAAAGGTTCAAACTGCAGGTTCTTAATGGATATACCTCTTTGATCAGATCAAGCAGGGTATATAACATCTTCACGCTTGCATAAGGGCCATAATAGGTTGACCCATCTTTGATCACCCTTCTGGTTTTGAAAACACGAGGGAAAGGTTCATTCTTAACTACGATCCAGGGATAGGTTTTATCATCCTTAAGCATGATGTTATACTTAGGCTGATATTTTTTGATCAGATTGTTCTCCAGCAATAAAGCATCTACCTCAGTATCCACCACAAGGTATTTGATATCCTGAATTTTTCGAACCAGAATCATTGTTTTGGCGCTATCATGTGTCTTGGTAAAATAAGAGGATACTCTTTTTTTGAGATCCTTGGCCTTACCTACATAAATGATCTTACCAGTTTTATCGAAATACTGATATATACCCGGTTTATTAGGGATAGCTCTTATTTTATCCTTGAGGTGATCGAACATCTACTCAAAGTTAGCGATTTCAAATCTGACCGACATCATCCTCCCAATACAGTATAATAACCGTTCATCAAAACCTAATTTGTATGCGAACATATAATTTTTAGTTTCAGGCCAAAAATATACGCCATGAAATCAATCCTTTTGACCTTTATTACTTTTCTGGCCTTTACTTCAATAGCACAAGAAATTCATAAATGCTATACACATGAAGTGATGCAAAAGCAAGAAGAGCTGACTCCAGGTTATTTACAATCTGTAAATGAAGCATTTTACAGAGCCAAAAATGAAATGAGTCATGATAGATCCACCGTTTATACTATTCCGGTAGTAGTTCATATTGTGTATAACAATGCTCAGGAGAACCTGGCAGACAGTGTGATCTTTGATCAAATAGAGCGATTAAATGAAGACTATCGCCGTTTGAATGCAGATACAGTAAACATGAGAGATACTTTTCAAACCATTGTGGGCGATTCATTTATACAATTTGAATTAGCAACGACCGATCCGAATGGAAATCCTACCACGGGAATTACCAGAACTAGTACAACCCATGGATCATTTTTTAATTTCTCAAGCTTTAATGCAGAAGATGTGAAAAGTTCATCTTCAGGAGGTATTGATCCATGGAATCAACAAGATTATCTTAACATTTGGGTGTGCGACATGTCAGTTCTTGGCTCACCGTTTATTCTTGGTTATGCAACACCTCCTAATAATTTGCCGCATTGGCCTCCGGGTTCTGCAGACAATATGAGCGACGGGGTTGTTATCCAATATCAGGCATTTGGTAGTAATAATCCAAATGTTGTTGATCCGGGTACAGGACCAATAGATTTTCAGGGAAGAACCACCGCCCATGAAGTAGGTCACTATTTAGGTTTGAGACATATTTGGGGAGATGGAGATTGTACGGCTGAAGATGGCATTGATGATACTCCAAATGCTGATGCACAGTCAGATCAGGATTGTGACACAACTAAAAATACCTGTACAGATAATATTGGAACATTAGGTGATCTACCGGATATGGTTGAAAATTATATGGACTATTCAGCTGAAACCTGTCAAAACTCTTTTACACTTGGCCAGGTTGATATGATGCGCAGCATTTTAGAAAACTATCGATATGAATTGATCAATGGTACACCTGCCCCGGCATCAATCAATGAAATTGCATTTGAATTTCAGATGTATCCAAATCCTTCGAATGGCAGTGTGGTAATCAACGGAATTCCTGAAGGCAGAAATGTAATTACTGTATATGGTGAAACAGGTCAGCAAGTTTGGAATACTTCAACGGTGAATAATCAAATTCAAATTGATCATTTAAATAAAGGGGTATACTTTATTCAGGTGATTAATGATCTGGGAACCGTTACAAAGAAGCTGGTAGTATTATAACCGCGATTAAACTCTAACAATAAACTGATCTTCCGCACGTCTTACCTTTTTACGTAGGGCGTTCGGATCGTCAGTTGCTCTGTATCCTATCGGCAACACCAAAACAGATGCTAAATTCTGTTCTTCAAGACCCAGAATTCTATCATATTCAGCAGGTTTAAACCCTTCCATAGGACATGAATCAATGTTCAAAACCGCCAGAGCGGTCATAAGATTTCCTAACAAAATATAGATCTGTTTGTCCATCCAGATCACTTGTTCTTCTTCAGACATGGATGCCATATCGCGAAGCATCATATTTTTATATCCTTCCAGTTTATCAATATCCTGCTCTCTGGTATTCGCAACATTTTTAATAAAATCTTCAACATGTGAGGCGTCAACCTTTCTTTCTCTGCACAGAACAAGCAAATGTGAAGCATCTGCAATTTGTTGTTGATTATAAGAATGAAGAACCAATTCTTTTCGAATCTCTGGATTATCCACCACTACTATTTTCATCAGTTGTAATCCATATGATGTTGCCGTCAAACGAGCAGCTTCCAAAACCGCATTCAATTGTTGATCAGTTAATTTTTTTCCCGCATCAAATTTCTTAACGGCATATCTATTTTGCATTGAGTTGATCAGATGATTCTCCATGTCATTCAAATTTGATACAAATATACCCAATAACATCCTTGAAACACAATATTATCAAGGGATTAAGCTTTTTAAACGAGACTTGTCAAACCTATTCGTAAATCAGCTATATTTGTTCTCCTTTAAAAATTGAGCATATGGCAGATTTGGTGAGATATTCAGATAAAGATCTAGCAGAATTCAGAGAGATCATTGAAGCTAAATTAGTTGAAGCAAAAGAAGATCTTCAGTTGTTGAAAGGTCAGCTTGATCATTCAGATGATCATGGTACTGATGATACAGGAAGAACTTTTAATATGATGGAAGACGGGTCTGAAACCATGTCAAGAGAAGAAATGGCTCAATTAGCAGCTCGTCAGGAAAAATTCATTCAGAATCTACAAAATGCTTTGATCCGTATCGAGAACAAAACTTATGGAATTTGCCGTGTTACTGGTAAATTGATCAGAAAGGAACGTCTTAAATTAGTTCCTCATGCTACCTTAAGTATCGAAGCTAAGAACGCTCAAGGATAATACGTTTTGGGTAAGAAAGTCGTCCTACTCATTCTTGGTGTGTTGATCATTGACCAGATCGTTAAGATCTGGGTTAAAACACAAATGGCACCTCATGAGCAGATCAGTGTCGTTGATGGCTTTTTTCAACTTTACTATATTGAAAATCGTGGAATGGCGTTTGGAACCACTTTGGGATCAGGTGCCATGGCCAAATATGCTCTATCCATATTCAGATTAGTTGCAATCATAGGTATAGCCTATTACATCTTCAAACTTCTCAAAGAAAGAAATATGCATAGGGGATTGATCTACTCAGTTGGGTTGATCTTTGCTGGCGCAACAGGTAATCTCATTGACGGGATGATCTATGATTTTATTTGGGAACTGGACCCAGATATCTCATGGAACTGGGCACTTGACGGTAACAATTCCTGGGTTGTTGATCCAACAGGAAATCCTGAACTTAGACCACATGGGTTTTTATTAGGTAGCGTAGTAGATATGTTTCAATTCACTGCAACCTGGCCAAGCTGGATGCCTTTTGATCTGGGAGGTAAAGAGATCTTTGCTGCCATTTGGAATGTAGCAGATGCTTCAATTACCGTAGGTGTGGGTATTATTATAGTAAGATATAGAACCTTCTTTAGAAAAGGAAATTCAGAGGAAACAGATACTACATCTGACCAAACATCTTCTCAAGAAGATCAACCACCGATTGCTCATTAGCCTCATCTGGAACATGGATACTAGCTCCTGTATTCAAACTTTCAAAAAAGCGTTGCGAAGTAGCTCCCATCACAATAAATTCAACTCCTTCAACACGATTGTGTTCTAAATAACCCTGAATATTTGAAGGGCTGGTTAGAATGGCAACGTCCATTTTTGGAACCTCAGTGGCTTCAACACTGGTATCATAAATAGCTAACTCAATGCACTTGTTCTCATGTTCAGCTGAGAGAATACTTTTCCGAGAGAGTTTACTTAACGGAAAGAACACCACTTCATTTGGATGAACGGAATCAAAAAAGTCACGCCCAATTTCATGTGGCATTTTACTGTTATCTCCAATAAAATCTGCATTTAATCCTCTCACCGTTAAACGTTGCAATGTTCCACTTCCAAAAACAGCTATTTTTCTAGCCAGAATTGGATAATTATCAAAATAGACATCTACACCGTTGGGTGATGAAAAGAAGATCCAATCTGAAGGCGGAATATCCTGATTGGTGATCGGATCAATACGAATGAAAGGTACTTCGATCAAGGCATGATCATTTTTAACAGCCCAATCTCTTAAAGCTGAACCAGACTTCAAATTTCTTGAAACTAATATCTTTTTATTCTTAGGATAACTCATCTTTAAGATCCTCAGCAATGGTTTCGATCAATCCAACTTTATCATGTGTTTGATAAGAGCTTATTTCAGCTACACCATCCTTGTTTTGCGTGAAACTGGTGTATACTACAAATTCATTGAACTCTTTAATGCAATATACACCTAAAGGCAACTGACATCCGCCATCCATTAGACGTAATATTCCTCTTTCAATTTCAATGCGTTCAGCTACTTCAGGATGATGGATCATTCTTAGCACTTCATACAATTCAACATCTGCTTCCCTAATTTGCAATCCCAATACACCTTGTGCAGGAGCAGGAACAAACCAGGTTGGATCAAGATCGATCACGCGCAGATCTGTTAAATTCAACTCCAATCGTGAAACACCAGCTGCAGCTAGAATGATAGCGTCATATTGACCTTCACGTAGTTTATTAATACGCGTAGGAACATTTCCTCTCAAATCTTCGATCTTAACATCCGGTCTTAATCTTCTGATCTGTGTTTGACGTCTTGCTGAAGAGGTTCCAACTACCGCATCCTCTTTAAGGTCTAAGAACATTAGATCGCTATAACTTTCTTCTCTGATCAGTAAAATATCTTTGGGATCTTCACGATAAGAGACTGCCCCTATCATTAACCCGTCTGGCGAAGTGGTCTCAAGATCTTTATGGGAGTGAACTGCCAAATCGATCTCCTTGTTGAGTAAAGCCTCTTCAATTTCTTTGGTGAAAAACCCTTTTCCTTCGATCTTATCAAAACTTAGATCCTGAATCTGATCACCTTTTGTAACAATGATCTTAATTTCTACTTCATGACCTAATTCTGTGAGTTGATCTTTAACGAAATTGGCTTGCCATAATGCAAGGTCACTACCTCTTGATCCTATTCTGATCTTCATTGATTTTGTTCCTTTTTAGAAAACATTTCCTTTGCCATAAGCATTGGAACACTTACATATTTTTTCTCCATATAGTTGAGGATCTTATCGATCACCTCTCTAGAGTTATCATCTAATTCTTCCAGCTCTTTTGAAAAAACTTCATTAATAGCTGTTGTTCTGATCTCTTTAACCCTCTCAGGAATGGTCCGCATTTTTATCTCGATCTGACGCATTTCAAAGATCTCTTTGAATTCTTCAACGGCCTCATAAATGATCTGGCGAACTTTGATCAACTCACTTTTACGAGCCGCAAGATTTTGATCAGAAATGGTTTGTAGATACTGAACTGAAATATGTTCTACATTAAATTCCTGATTCACCTTTGGATGCAGATCCGCCGGAACAGCAAGGTCAACCACAAATTTCTTTTCGGTATCACCGGCAAGTAAAGTTGAGTACAATTCAGGAGTAATAATCGCTTCTGCAGCAGAGGTACAGGTGATCAAAATATCAAAACCACCCTGATGATTTTCAATATCTGATAAAGCAAAAGCATCTCCCTTTAACAACTTGGCCAGTTTTCCTGCATTTTCGATTGATCTATTATATACTTTGAAATTCTTGAAACCATGCTTGATCAGGAATCTTCCCATGTTCGTGTTTGTAACACCGGCCCCAATCACTAGAATTCTAGCATCTTTTGGAAGGTTGAACTCACTTAATTTATGATACGCTAATGAAACCACTGAAACAGGTTTAGCTGCAATTTCGGTTTCAGTATACACTCTTTTGGCTGTTTCAATTACCTGGCGCATTACAATGCGAATGGTATCCCCTGAAAGGTCATTTGCTCTGGCAAATTCAAAGGAATCTTTCATCTGTGTGATGATCTCTCTTTCTCCAATAACCATTGAATCTAATGAAGAAGCTACCTCAATTAGGTGGTTGACCGCATTGATCCCATTCCAGAATTTTGCACCATCAATCAACTGCTCAATATGATCATCATCCCAATCAGGATTGAATTCATTTAGAAAAACAGCTATGAATGCCTTATCTACCTCACGTTTAGCAACAAATATGAACTCTACTCTGTTGCACGTAGACACATACATGATCTCTTTAAGATTCATTTGTTGCTTGAGATGATTCATTTTAGTGATCACCTCATCTTGCTCCAAATGAAACTTTCCAATTTCATCAACACCTATGGAATGGTGCGTGAATGCTATGACGTTAAAGCGTAACATAAAATAGACACGCAAAAATCACCATTCTCAGATGTGCATTTGTCATGAAAATGTCATGAATAAGGGAATATGATGAAAATCATTCTTCCCGGGAGCAATGAATAAGTACAAAATGAAAGAATCAGGGAAAGGTTCAGGGAACACTTCAATAAATAAACAAGTCTATTAAATCAATTATCACCCCATTATTATCAATTCTACCCTCTTTATTAGTGGTTTCAACCTAAATTGAATCAAAATCAAACGAATCGACCCAAAATTTTATATATGTCTAACAAAGCCTCCAACCACCTTTTTGAACTGATCAAGAGCCTTAACAAAAGTGAAAAGCGTTATTTCAAAGTATTTTCCTCTCGGCATACTATAGGAGAAGAAAACAGTTACATCCGCTTGTTTGACTTTATTGATAACATGGATGAGTATGATGAAGATGTTGTTTTTAAACACTTCAAAGGTCAGGCTTTGTTGAATAAATTCTCGATCACTAAAGGACGATTGTATTCTAACATCCTTAAAAGCCTGGATACCTTCCATGCTACCTCATCTATTGATGCTCAAATATTCAGACAAATTCACAGTGCTGAGATCCTCTATAACAAAGGTTTGTATAAGCAGGCCGAGAAGATTATTATATCTGCCGAAAAGCAAGCCATCAAACACCAGCGATTCAATTTGCAGCTGGAGCTTAAACAAAAGCAGAAGAAATTGATCGAGAATGAACTATATACTGAAGTAAACAGGGGTCAGATCAGTCAAATGCATGAAGAAGAACAGGGCATTTTAAATGAAATAGGTCTCTACAATTCCTTATGGAAAATCAAAAGCCATTTATTTCAGGAGATCAATAGAAATGGTAAGGTCAGGGATGAAAAAGAAATTGAACGACTAAAAGAATTGATGGATGAATTGGGAAGTTTGAATGTGAAGAAGGCTTCTATTAAAAGTCAGTATCTCTATCATCACACGCATTCAGCATACTATTTTGCCGTGAATGATCTTGAATTATCACATTATCATTTAAAAGCCCTGGTTGACTTATTGGAAAAAGATATGAACCTGGCCAAAGAAGAACCCAATATCTATTTTTCTGCACTGACAAATATCATCTATGTTTCAAGCAGATTACATAAATATCCTGAGGCTCAAAAATATCTCGCCAAATTAAAAGGCCTTTCAACAGACGGTCAATCTATAGATCTTGACATCAAATATTTCTCAAGTACATTTAGCCTTGAACTTTCTTTGCTTCGCAACACTGGTGAGTATAAGAAAGCATTAGATCTTATTCCGCAAATTGAAGAGGGGTACAGATTATATGGTGCCCATATTAATAGCTTGAGAAAGGCATATATTGATTTCCAAATAGGCGTTATCTATCTTGGATTAGGAGAATACTCGAAAGCTTTACAATGGATCAACAATATTTTAAACGAAACAAGGATCGATCAAAAACAAGATATCTATTGTTTTGCGCAGTTGATCAACCTGATCTTGCATTTTGAATTGAATAACAAGCGATTCCTGCCGTATGCGATCAATTCAACAAAGAGATATCTGAAGAACAGAAACAGGATCTACAAATTTGAAGAGATCTTTTTGCGCCTGATCTCACAGCTCTCTAAGTCGGATAACGTTTTTGATCTACAAGAAAAATTGGCTGATATTGAACCTGCTCTTATTCAATTGAAAGATGATCCAAAAGAGCAAATGGTATTCGATTACTTTGACTTTCTTACCTGGGTTAGAAGCAAGATCAACCAAAAAAGCTTTCTTGAAATTAAGCTGAAAGAAATGGATGCGGCCTAGAAATTAAATTCCTTAAGTACGCCTCTAAGTCGGTACAGATATGCTGATATATTCAACATGATCTCAAAATTGTATATGTTAGGACCAGTGTAGTAACCTATCTCAAAGCCCCAGGACAACAGAATGTACGGGTTTCTGGTCCAGTTTCCTGTTCGTTCAAATCCCCCGCGAACGCCCAATTTATGCAACTGTATCACAGGATTTGATAATATGCCATTTTCACCTTCTGTTCCACTCACAGAGCCTGCAATGGAATCTCTTTCTGATCCATAAACGTATTGAAAAGGAGCATATATAACATCAACATAAAATTCACGAATACTCATTGTCTGAAATCTTCCCATACCACAAAAGTCACAATCTGATCCTTTGACCTGTTGACGATTTATTCCGAAATGCATCATTCCCTGACGAAAACCAAGCAAACTGGTACTAGTTTCTATCTGATCATCTCCTATAATCTGGACGTTCTTGTAGGTCTCGTACAAAGAATATTGTTGAAAAGCCGGTCCCAACCTTAGACCATACCTGATAGTAGTTGGCCATTCAAACTGAATGCGAATAAGCTGTCCTGTCTTATTGTAAATACGCTGCGAAGATGAACGTGTCTTTATTCGTTTGTGGAAGTAGAAGTTAAAAATAGACTCCGTCTGAAGTCGATAAAAATTAAAAGGATCCTTGGTTCCCAGAAAGTACCTTTCATCAAACGGAGTAATAAAGAAATTATTTAACAAGGATAATTTCTGTCCAGCAGAATAAAACCTGTGTTTCAGGTGAGGCAGCACATAAGTTCCGCTCTTTCTAGATACACGAATCTCCTGAAGAGAGATCCCAAAAAAATTCTTAGGAATTAAGGCTTCATTCAATGTGGTTGGATTAACTATACAGGTGTCGGTTTCATTAACTGGAATTGGAAGATTCCAATCCTGTTTCTGGCTAAAACCATAAAGATTAAATACTATGCTTATCAATAAGATGTAGCGCACCCACTAAAATTAATCGAATTATCTTATAACTGCAACATGACCAGTTATCACCTGTGGTGTTTCATCATCTGTAAACGTGCGATAAATGATCTTCCAGATGTAAACACCATCTTCACATTCTACGCCATTGTATCTTCCATCCCAATTAGCATTCACTGCTTTTTCATAATGGATCAGTTCACCCCATCTGTTATAGATGAATAGTTCATATTCCTGATCCTCATATAAAACGGGTTGAAAAGCCTGATTATAGCTATCTCCGTTAGGTGTGAAGGCATTTGGAACCATGATCGGCATAACAGGGATCACTTTTAACTGTCCGTAGGTTATATCAGAACATCCAAATTCATTAAAAACCACTTGCCAGGGTAAATAAACACCAGGTTCAATATAATGATGCCAGATACTATCTGATTGCTGAGCAGCCGTTCCATCTGCAAAATGAAACCATGAAGAAACAGCATCCGTTGACTGATCAATGAACAAGAAATTATTATCATATTCGTTCATTTCATATGGCGAAACAGTAAACGAAGATGTTGGACGCGGAAACACTTCAATGAGATGTGGTCTAAACATATCCAGCGTATCGATACATCCCGTAGTTGTCCAAATAGTTAAGTTAACGTCATATACTCCAACCTGGTCATACACATGCATTGGATGCGTATCTGTAGAGGTGGTACCATCACCAAAATCCCACAGAGAATAAATAGGTGTAGATGCCGTTGAAAGGTTAGTAAATTGAGCTGTATAAGGCACACATTTCAATTCATCCGGAATGGCGAAATTTATAGTGGGTGGAGCGGCAACAATAACTTCATCTGTATAAGAAGTATGACATTGCTGATAGGTGACCGCATAGGTAACGGTTTGTGTTCCATGCGTAGAATAAACAATACCAGTAGGATTCTCATCCACCGAGGTTGAAGGCGTTGCATTACTACCAAATGACCAAAGAAAAGTGCTACCTGCAGGATAAACCCCATCACCTACAAAGTCAAAGCTATTTCCAATGACACATTGAGGTTCTGGTGGCTCAAAAAATGCTGAAATTTCATTATTCACGATAAAAGTACCATAAGCAGTATCGGTACAGGGCCATCCAGGATTAACGATCAACATCACTTCATATGTGCCAGGTCCCGGATAGGTATAAGAAGGTTCGAAGGAGGTACTTTGATCATCATTTGTGCCTAAAACCCCAAAATCCCACAAGTAATTTGTTCCTCCGTAAGTTTCATTTTCAAAGTTTATGGTCAATCCCTGACAATAGGATACAAACGTAGACAGATCGGGCTGTTGAGTTATAATGGCATCCATCTGTATTTCACAATTCATTACTCTGAAAAGGAAATCTCTTCTGGAGGTTCCAATTAATGCACCATTGCGATATTCATTTACACAGACACCAACTGCATATAATCCTGCCTGAAGAGGGGCAGCCACCATTAATCCTGTTTGAGGATCTATCGTAATAGACCCATTACCGAAAGGATTTATAGCGGTAATTCCACTTTGCCAATTAACTTGTTGATAGGGGGGAGCCGAAGCAGGATTTGGAGCGGGTGCCAGAGAAGTACCACCTTGAAAAGGAGTACATAACTCATATTCTAACACATCACCATCAGGATCAGTTGCAGAGTGATCAAAAGTTAATGGGTCATTAGCACACAACAATAAGGGCGGAAAGTTGTTAAATCTAGGGCTGCTATTAACGGGAGTTGAAGAAACAGGCGGAATATCCACAGTTAATGTCAGGCCCTGATCTTGTGGGTCAAGTAAATTTACCACATTGGGCCCCCTACAGCATCTTTGATATGACAATGTCCATCCATTGTTCGAAGCTGGTAGTGTTACCGTTTTCTGATAAATGGCTTCTTCAACGCAAATGTCATTTGGAATGGTAACACAAGGATTTGAAAATTGAACTGGCAAGATTGTACTTCCCGGAAAAGGAATTGTGAATGTTGTCAATTCAACTCCTGAACCATTAAAAACTGTAACCGGCAAATTCGTGTCATAAGCCGCTCCATCTGACAAACAATCCCTATACAGCTTAACAGTGACCGTATATTGGTTCGGCCCGACATAATCATAAAATATCTCACCTCCCACAATGTGAGAAGCATGTCCAGTAATGACTGAACAAAGAGCAAGTATGATTCCAACAAGCTTTTTCAATGGATTTCAAATTTAACTAAAAACTACGCTTTTAAAGTATTAAACTGATAAACAGTAGTTTTTGTTTAGTTATCTGCAAAAATCAGACCCAATAACTAAAACGTAAATCCAAGCCCAAAAGATAGTCTTAACTCATCTAAATAAACCGGATAAGCATTTGACTTGTGTTTTCCAAAGATGTATCGCGTTTCAAAAAACAAGAAAAACCATTTCTCTCCAAAATAAGTAAATCCACCAACTGCAGAACCAACAGGACTCGTAGCTACTTTACTTTCAAGTGCATTGGTAGATGAATTCAAGGTTTGATATTCAGAGCTTTTGGCAATGGCAATTCCTGGTTGAAATCCAACATAAGGTTGGAAAGATGATTCAGTGAAATGATAAAATGCACCAGTATAGATGTGATGATTGTATTCAAATCTCGGTCTATCACCTGATGATCCCAAGAAATAAAAAGCATCACCTCTGACTTGAATATGATCCTGCAGGTATCCTAAATACCCATGCAACTGGATAGTTCTTGTATTTTCAGTAATGAATCCAGGCGCAAATGAAAAAGCTGCATTGATCTTCCAATCTCGTTCCTGATTCTGCGCTCTCGTTGACATAACTGCAGTTATGGCTATGACAACAAATAATATCCTCATTCTTACCATAGATCTGCTATTCTAATATTTAAGCTTGCCGTCAACAAAATATGCCCTTCCAGGCCAGGACCTTTGACATGGCTATCTGTATTTAGATAAGGTCCGTTCGGAGTGTCCTGAATTTCATATTCAAGATGATTTCCCAAGTGCAACATATACTGTGCCGCTAAACTCACATTGAAACGCTCGGTCAAATAAAAATGAGAGCCCAGACCACCTTGAATGGCAGAACTCCAACGTGTTACAATATCTGCGCTTCTATCCAGATAAGTAGTACTTAACGGTATTACTTTGGCATAATCAAAACAATGACCAGCTATAGCATACGGAACAATTCTTCCTGTTTTTATCGGATAGAACATGACAGACCATCCAATATGTGCATTATTTCTCGTGCCGGCTCCATCCAGATCAATGGTGATCCAATCAGCAAACCATTCCGTATTAATGTAGTCTAGAAATTGCCACCTCATCTGACCACCCACTCCCAAACCGGGAATGTTATCATGACCAAATAAACTGGTTGTAGTTCGCATACCAAAAGAAAATTGTCCTTTGTCCAGGTATGACTTTTTAGGATTTGCATCTTCTTGCGCACTCAGGGAAAGCGTGCAAATAATCGCAAAAGCGGTTAACATAGTTCTTTTCATAATAATCTAACTTTGCAACGGTAAAATTATTGTTGTTAAAATTAAAATAATTGTCTCCAAAAGCAAGCAGTAAAAGTTTTACATTTCAAAAGGCAATTGTTTTTAACCCGAAAATTAATGCAGGATTTCAAGTTTAACTCATTTGTGGAATTTTATGAATATCTGCCAGAAAGTGAACAGTTAATGGTTGGTTTGCTGCGCGATATTATAAAAGAAACAATTCCTGACATTAAGGAAAAATTATCCTGGAATGTTCCCTTTTATTACAGGAATAAAACCATTTGCTTTATTTGGCCTGGTTCCGTTCCCTGGGGAAAGAAAACCAAGAATGGGGTAGAATTTGGATTTGCAAAAGGCTATTTAATGACGCCAAATAATTATCTTGAAACGGGAAATAGAAAACACGTACATCTTAAAACCTTTTATACCCTTGAAGAAATTGAAAAAGATGTAGAGCAGATAATTTCCTTGCTGAAAGAGGCAGATAAACTTGATAAATAACCCTATGAAGAAAACATTTTTATTGGCATTCCTTATTCTGAATGCTGTTGTTTGGTCACAAGAGAAAATTGAGGTAAGCGGAACCATATTCAATCCTAAAGGAGATTGGGTATATCTACAGAATTGGAAATTTTCTGATAATACATGGATCACTGTCGTGCATGACTCTTGTAAATTAGATAATGGAGAATTTATCCTGACGACAACTGTTGACTCAATGACCAATTTTCAGCTATTTGATGGTAACGAGTTTGCTAGATTATATATCGACAAAGGAGAGAAGGTCAGATTAGAAATAAATACTCAATATTTTGATGAAATGCTGATGTTTAGCGGCACTGGATCAGAACGAAATAATTACATGGCCAAGATATTTTTATTAATGGAAGCGAATGATCTTGAAAGAGAATTTTATTACCAACTGTACAAAAACAGTGAAAATTCAGATACAACTCAATATTTTAAAATGATAGAATTCGTTGACAGTTCTTTCCGATCATTGATGGATTTTTCCGCTTTACAATTTCCTGAATTAAAAACGGTATTTCTTGAATTATCTGAGGATAGCAAATCTTCAACAGAAATGGATAAGGGGAGAGTATATAAGCAAATTGCTTTTAACCAAATGAAAAAAGAAGAGATCGGTAAAAGAATGGAAGATGCAAAAGGCATTAATCTCGAAGGAAAAGAAGTTAAGATCAGTGATTATTTTGGTAAGATAACGGTAGTCGATTTTTGGGCTACCTGGTGTGGACCATGTAAAGCTGAGTTTCCAGCTTTACATGAATTAGAGAAAAAATATAAGGACCAGGTTACTTTCCTTGGAATAGCTTCATTCTGTAAGCAAGAAGATTGGGAAAAAATGGCCAAGGAAGAAGGTTTTGAGCACAGTATTTTCATCACGAAAGAAGATCTGAAAGAAATTACCACGAAATATTCCATTCAGACCATACCAAGATACATGATCCTGGATGAAAATGGGAACATCATTGATCTTGATGCCAAACGGCCAAGTTCGGGTCTTGACGACGAACTACAAAAGCTACTAAAATAAAAAACCGGTGGGTAGTTCTATTGCTAACTAACGAATCCCACCGGTTGGCCTAGGCCATGAAAAAATATACTTACTGATCCCAAATTTATTCATGGTGATCACAACCCTATTTGCCAAATACACTAAAGGTAAAAAGTAACAGACCACTTGATGAGTGGTATCCATCTCTTCATTATAAGTGGTTAAAATCAAGGGTGAATGATAAAGGATTCTACTTTGTGTTTACTTTTGTGTCATGTCTTCAAAATTCAGCCGATCATATTTACGTCTTGCCTGGACAGCACTTGTATTTATCTACATGGTAATTATTGCCGGTAGTGTTGTAAGAACAACGGGGTCCGGCATGGGGTGCCCGGATTGGCCAAAATGTTTTGGAGAAGTTATCCCTCCCACATCAGAAGATCAATTACCCGCGGATTACAAAGAACGCTATGGTGATTACCGATCTAAAAAGATCGAAAAATTTGCCTCCTTTCTAGAGAAAATTGGATTCAAAGATGTAGCAGAAAAGATCAGAACGGATGAATCAATTTTAGTTGAAGAAGAATTCAATGCACGCAAAACCTGGACAGAATATGGTAACAGATTAGTAGGATTTGTTGCCGGTAATCTTGTTCTTATCCTATTCATTTGGACTGTCATTAGATATAGATCGAATAGAAAATTATTACTGCTTACCTTAATTAACCTACTTCTCATAGGTTTGAATGCATGGTTCGGTTCCATTGTAGTAGCCACTAATCTCCTACCCTGGACCATCACACTTCATATGCTCTTAGCACTAGCGAATGTTGCTATTCATATTAAAATAATTCGACTTATTAGGGGTAGATCCTATGAATTAAAAGTAAAACCGGCCTTCAAATATTTGTTCTACTTCACCCTGATCATGACTTTTGCGCAGATCTTGTTGGGTTCTCAGGTGAGACAAGAAATTGATTTCATGGTTAAAGATCTAGTTAGTAGATCAGAGTGGATCTCCAATATGCAAGGTGACTTTTATTTTCACCGATCCTTTTCCTGGTTATTGTTAGCTGCAAATGTTGCGCTATTGTATCTTAATAGGAAATGGAGCTACGGAATTCCAATAGTTAAATATGTGGTAGCTCTCATTGTGATTGAATTTATAACCGGAGTGTTATTTTCTTACGCAAATATGCCGGCTTTTATTCAACCTGTTCATTTGTTAACAGCAGCAATACTTCTTGGAATACAACTATTTGGTTTAGAGTATTTTAAATTCAACTCGAATTCCTCAATCAGATAGATTGTGGGATTGCTCATTTCTTAAATTGATTTTTACAATCTTATTTTGGTTTTTTTTATATCATTTCTGGTTATTTCTTCAGATAACATATAAATTTGCGCCTGCTTATTTTTGAAATGAACAATACTATGCTCCTGAAGAAAATCATCTTACGTAACAACGACCCATTTGAACAAGCTGTTGAAACCTGGGCTAAAAGCAACCAGATTGACGTGCATGTTTTTGATGGTAAGGTGAGTTTATTCGACATGGTTGATTCTTTGGTGATCATCCACCAGGATCATAATATTTCAAGAGAGATTAAAGATCTAAGGATCCAAATGGAAAAGATCCACAAACCTGTTCAGGAAATAGACATCAATGGAACCATGAATGCTTCCATTTCTTCATTGAAATTCTGGCTAGAAAATAATGACCCATCTAACACCTTGATGGTTGGTGACGACAAACTTGTAGAAGCAAATCGATTTCAGGATTACTTCAGTCAATTAGCAAAAAATCTGAAATAGGTTTTAGTTAACTCCAAGCATTTCAACATCAAAGATCAATGTAGCAGCAGCTGGAATAGTTGGTGGTCTTCCTTGTTCACCATAAGCTAACCAATACGGAATGATCAATTTGATCTTGCCCCCAACGCCAACGAGTGCAATCCCTTCATCCCATCCTTTTATTACCTGGCCTTTGCCAAGAGTAAATTTGAATGGCTGTCCACGATCAACTGATGAATCAAACTTACTTCCATCCGTCAAATATCCAGAGTAATGAACTTCAACTTGTTGACCCGCAGATGCAAAAGTACCGTTTCCTTTGTCTTCAATTATGTACATCAATCCAGACTCGGTTTGTACTGCATTAGGGTAAGTCTTTACCATCTCCGTTTTAAAATCCGCGTTTAGCTTTTTTAATTCAGCTTTCAGGTCTTTCACTCCTTGAAGAACCAAATCAAACTCTAATGTAGAATTTGGAGGTATAGCGCCTTTACCTTGTGCTCCAAATCCTAACCAAGGTGGCAACACGATCTTCATTTCACCTCCTTCTTTCATCATTAACAAAGCTTCTTCCCAGGCGGGTAGAATAGGTTGTTCTTTAAAAACAAAAATGAACGGCATACCTCTGTCATAAGATGATTCGAATTTTGTGCCATCCCCTAAATAACCTGTATAGTGCAATTCGATTTTATCTCCAGAAACCGGTGAAGCACCAGTACCCTCTTTCGTCATCTTATACACTAACCCTGATTCGGTCTGTTTGGCTCCAGCATATTTGTCTCCTAATCCGCTTAAAAATTCCTTGTTTCTTTTAACGTTTTCCTCTTTTAATTCAGCGTTTATTCTCTCGATCTCAGCATTAAAGACTTTTACAGCACTGAATTTTTTAGCTTTTTTCCCTACTCTAACTATGGATACTTTTTCCATTTTATCTCCCTGTGCTATGGCATCTACCACATCCTGTCCTTTTACCACATGTCCAAAAACGGCATGTTTATTATCCAACCAGGGAGTTTCTTTATGTGTAATGAAAAATTGAGAACCGTTGGTATTAGGTCCAGAATTTGCCATAGAAAGTATGCCGGGACCAGAGTGAATTAAGGTAGAATCGAATTGATCAGGAAAAAAGTATCCTGGATTACCACTTCCATTACCTTTAGGGTCTCCACCCTGAATCATAAAATCAGCAATTACCCTGTGAAAAGATAAACCATCATAGAACGGCTTATTGATCACCACTGTATCATATTTCATGTTTCCTTCAGCAAGTGCAATAAAGTTTGCAGTAGGAAGTGGAACTTTCTCATATTCCAGGGAAACTATGATCTCTCCTTTAGAGGTTGTGAATACAGCATATATTCCATCCCCAAACTCTTCTTGCCCGAATGTGTTTGAAAATAATAGTATGGTAAAAGCTAAAAGTAATCTTCTCATTTTATCATGTTTTGAACAAATATAACAATTTGTGTGCCGACAGGCCGGAACTTCTATCAAAGCTACGGTTCTATACCCAGATTTTTAAAATAAATTAACTTTGAGCCATGGTCTTTGTAACTGGAGGTACAGGTGTCTTGGGAACACATATTCTGCTCGAACTTTTAGCAAGAGGTAAGGATGTTCGTGCCTTAAGGAGAAAAGATTCTAACCTTCAACAGGTTCGTTCAGTATTCCATTATTATCTGAAAGAAAAAGGTGAATCTGAATTCAACAAAATTCATTGGATTGAAGGTGACGTTCTTGACATTACGTCACTTGAAGAAGGTATTAAAGGTTGTTCTGAAGTTTATCATTGCGCCGCAATCGTATCATTTGTAAGAAGAGATTTCGGTAAAATGTGGAGAGTAAATAAAGTTGGAACTGAGAACGTAGTGAATGTATGTTTGGATCTAGGAGTTAACACACTTTGTCACATTTCCTCTACGGCTGCCATTGGCAAATCAGCCCATAAAGAGTTTAATACTGAAGACAACAAATGGGTGAAGAGTCCATCTGTTTCTAACTATGCCGTGACCAAATACTCTGCAGAAATGGAAGTTTTCAGAGGGTCAGAGGAAGGATTAAATGTCGTGATTCTAAATCCTTCAGTAATACTGGGACCAGGAAATTGGAATGAAAGTTCTTTATCGATATTTAAGATCATCAAGAAAGGATTCAAATTCTATACACCAGGAATGAATGCATTTGTTGATGCACGTGATGTAGCAACAATTGCCGCAGAATTGGTAGATCGTCAAATTTATGCAGAACGATTTCTAGTGGTTTCTGAGAACATTTTTTTCAAAGACCTTTTCGAAAAAATGGCCCAAGCTTTTAAAGTGAAGGCTCCTTCAGTAGAAGTAAAACCCTGGATGTCATCCATAGCATGGCGTATAGAAGGATTTCTTCGAATATTTTTTGGTCGGAAACAAAATATCACCAAAGAATCGGCCCGCTCTTCTATGTCGGTAACTAAGTATTCAAATCAAAAGATCAAGCAAAAATTGAATTTTGAATTCATCTCTATTGATGACAGTGTTGCCAATGCCGTCAACTATTTCGAGCACAACGATCCACGTTGAAAACTTGCTATAAAATCCAATCTTGCCGAGAAATACGGTAATTCTATCGAGAAAAAGGCAACGATAATCTATTAAATCCGTATTATTAAAGCATTTAGGTCCAATTTTAGGTCCTTTAACCCAATAGATGAAAAGAATTATCTTTCTCCTATTGTTGCTTATGGCAAACCTTCAAGCTATTTCTCAGCTTGATGTAAAACATTATATACCACCTCTTTACGGAAGAACAAATGTACAGAATCATTACATGATCCTGTCTACACCTTCTACAACTCCTGTAACTGTTAATGTTAAAAATGGACAGGGGACATTAATCTATAGCACCGTAATTACTGATGTCGCTCCTAATGTGACATTACTAGGTACAGGGTATGCCGCACCCGGAATTATTAATACTGCTGAATTAAATATGGTAAACCCTACTGATGGGTTTATTATTGATGCCACGGCTCCTATTTATGTGAATGTACGACATGTTCAAAGTGCTCAGGGTCTTAGTTTAACTTCAAAAGGTGCAGGTACTGGATTGGGAACAAGGTTTCGATCAGGACATATTTATTCAAACCCTAATATCGGTTATGTTAAAGCTCATGAGATCTCTGTGATGGCAACTCAGAACAACACCACTGTGACTTTTTCAGACATTTCACCAAATGTTGTTTTCAGGGGTACTCCTACTACGGCGGGTACTTCAAACAACATTTCAGTAACCCTTAATGCGGGAGAATCATACACCATTGCGGCCTGGGTTGACGAACCTGGAGCTACTGGAAATCTTAATGATGTAAATGGTACGCTCATTACTTCAGATAAGCCCATAGCCTGTAATACCGGCTCATGGTTGTCTGGTGCAGACGGAAATGGTAGAGATATTGGAGTCGATCAAATTGTACCCGTGGATCTAATAGGTTCTGAGTATATTTTTGTTGAAGGTGATGGAAATGCCAATACTGAAAGACCACTTGTTGTTGCTGAATATGATAACACTGCAATTTATGTAAATGGTTCCGGATCTCCAATTGCCACAATTAACGCCGGAGACTATTTTTATTTGCCTCAATCTTCTTACTCTGCTAACGATAACATTTACATTTCAACTTCCCAGCCAATATACATGTACCAATCTTTGTCCGGATCAAATACGGCGGCAACAAGTTTGAATTTTATTCCTCCTCTTCGTTGCAATGGATTTAAGAAAGTAGTAATCCCTTCTGTCAACCTGGTGGGTGCAGCAACTGTTAGTATTACAGCTCGTGCGAATGCAAATGTTTATATTAACGGATCTGCAACTCCACTAACAGGTGGTCTAACTGTTCCGGGAAATGCTTGTTGGATCACTTATAAGATACCTGGAGGTGCTGGAGATTTCACAGTGGAATCTGATAGTATTATAAATGTTGCTTTGCTTACCCTTCAAGGTGTTCGCGGTAGTGCAGGATATTTTACCGGATTTGCACAATTCACGCAAATAGATCAGGGTGATACCAGTTCATTTGTTGTTTGTTCTGACAGTGCTTCCAGTTATGTGACATACTCCATTGAAGGGCCATATCTTAGTGCGACAGCCGATTTTTATAATCCGTCATTAAATGGACAGATCACCATTGATGGTTTTAATGCCGATACTTTGTTCTTTACTTATATAGGTGATCCAAATACAATAGGAACAGATTCGCTTGATCTAACAGTATGTAAATTATTGGATTGTTGTGGCGCCATTGCCGATACAATTTGTGAAGTTACTACACTCATTTTTACCAATATCGCAGATATTAATACTGGTTTGGGTGATTCAATTTTTGCATGTCCCGACACCACTGCAATTACAGTTGATGATCTTCTTTTGGGGCCTGTTGACGCTGGCGGGTTTTGGGTAGATGAAGACAATACAGGAGCATTATTCGGAAATTCATTTGATGTTTCAGCAGTTTCTCCTGGTATATATCATTTTACTTATGTAGTTGCTAGTGGACAATATTGTGTTGATTCAACGACAACAACAGTCAATGTATTACCAATGTCTTCTGCTGAGTGTTGTGCTATCGATCCAACTTTTGTGTTAAATGACCCAACCTGTAATGGGTTTACTGATGGTTCTATTTTAATTACAGATGATTGGGCAACGGACTTCAGTATAGATGGAGGAACTACAACTCAGCAATCTGGAAGTTTTGGGACAATTGGAGCAAATTCATATAACATAAACCTATCATGGGGTCCTGATTGTACATTTGACACCACTATAATTGTGAATGAACCTGCCGTTTTAGGTGCTACTTTTAGCACAGATTCTGTAAGTTGTAATGGCGTTTGTGATGGTCAGATCACGGTAAACACAACTGGCGGAACCACTCCTTATGAATATTCGCTTGGTGGAGCTCCTGTGCAAGCCAGTAACATTTATTCGAATTTGTGTGCAGGTGTAGCAACAATTACCATTACAGATTCTAACAACTGTCAAACTGTTTTACCAGAAACGGTCTATGAACCGGCATTGTTAACTATTAGTGAAACGGCTCATATCAATGAAACCTGTACAAATGCTAATGGTTCAACAACGGTATCAGGATCTGGAGGAACTGCTCCATATAATTATTCAATTAATGCCGGTCCTCAACAGTCAAGTGGTACATTTTCGAATCTAGCAGCTGGAACCTATAATCTAATTGTTACAGATGATAACGGTTGTACAGCACAACTTAACGTGACGATCACCAACGCTCCCGGACCAATACCATTTGTGGATGTACTGAATGATGTTGCATGCTTTGGCGGTTTGAATGGCTCTGTTACAATTGGAGTTGTTGGAGGAACTGCTCCATTACAATTCAGTTTGGATGCAGGCGCAAACCAACCAAGCAATAATTTCCCTGCAGTTGGAGCTGGAAATCATACCGTATTGGTTACTGATGTGAATGGCTGTACAAATAGTGTCAATTTCAATATTCAACAACCTACTCCTTTAACATATACTACGGCAATTACCCATGCCACCTGCAATGGTGTATGTGATGGCATCATTGACATATCTGCCAGTGGTTCAAATCCTCCTTATACCTATTCCTCAGATAACGGAAATACCTTTTATCCAATTAATCCTTTAACAGGATTATGCGCTGGAAATGTTAATGTTGTTGTTAAAGATGCTACTGGTTGCCTGGCTAACAGCATTGAGGTCATCAATGAACCGACACCAGTTAATTCAGTACAAGGATTTGTAGACCCTGAATGTCATCAGACTCCTACCGGAGAGATTTCTTTTGCCCCTTCAGGAGGAACACCGGGTTACCAATTTAGTGTTGACGGTGGAACATCTTTTGTTCCAGTCTCACCAATTACAAACTTAATGGCTGGCGTTTATGATGTGGTTGTGGAAGATGCTAATGGTTGTCAATTTACTGAACAGATCACGCTCATTGATCCTCCTCCTTTCACCTTCACTTTTTTGGCCAACAATCCTTCAAATTGCGGCGCAAATGACGGGTCATTTGAAATCATTGCGGATGCCGGAACACCTCCATATTTATATTCTATTAATGGTGGTGTCACCCAACAGGGTAATGGCTTTTTCGGAAGTTTGTTTTCAGGATTATACAATCTCGTAGTTGAAGATGCCAATGGTTGTTTTGATTCAACATATTCAGCACTATCTGATAACGTAATGACAACCCAGGTTGACTTCCTGATCCCTGCAACCTGTCACGGTGGTTGTGATGGTTTAGCAATAGTAAGTCAGCAATTTGGTGCTCCGCCTTTCACATATACCCTTCAGAATGGACTTTCTCAGGCTGATGGAAACTTCTTTGGTTTATGTGCAGGACAGTATTTCGTAACGATTCAGGATGGTGGTTTGTGCATAGGAATTCAGGAGTTCATTGTTGGGGAACCAGATTCAATAACATTTGATAATACACTAGTTGATATCACTTGTCCGGGAGGTTCTGATGGAGAAATTCATTTTACAAATGTTATTGGAGGAAACGGAGGGCCATATACCTATTCAATTGATGGTGGAGGATCCTTTGTTGCAACAAGTTCATTCACAGGTCTTTCTTCGGGTACTTATTCTGTTCAAGCAAAAGATGGCAACGGTTGTATTGGAGCCACCCAGGTAACATTGGATGAGCCAAATCCTTTTACAGTTTATATTTCAGCTTCTGATCTCACCTGTAATGGAAATAATACTGGATTTATTCAGGTTGTAGCTGGGGGAGCAACCTCTCCTTATACATATACTGTTTCAGGAACAAATGCTACTGGAATATTTGTTGGAATTGCTGCAAATAATTACGCCATAACAATTACTGATGCTAATGGCTGTACTTACGACACATCTCAGGTTATTAATGAACCTGCAGCTTTGACCGCATTATATTCACCTGGTAACGCTCTGTGCTTTGGATCTACAGATGGTACAATCGCAGTAGTTGCTTCAGGAGGTACAACGCCATATTTATATAGCCCAAACAATGGAATTACATTGCAATCTTCAGCCATATTAAGCGGTCTTGGTGTTGGTTGTTATGATGCTTATGTTCAGGATGATAACGGATGTACCACAACATCACTTGTTTGTATTAATGAGCCTACCTTACTCACAATGACGATTACTACAACTCCTGCGACATGTGGAAACAATAATGGAACAATCTCAATCACTGCGGGCAATGGAACCCCTGGGTATCAATACAGTAATAATAACGGATTAACATTCCAGGCGGGAAATCAGTTTATTGGATTAGCAACTGGGTCATATGATCTGATCCTTAAAGATGCTAATGGATGTACTATTGATTCAACCATTAACGTCACAGCTGATCCCTTACCAGTCATTAACAATGTCACCATTTCAAATCCACTCTGCTTTGGAGGAACTGATGGCTCAATTACCGTAACATCTTCAAGCGGAGTTGGGGCACATCAGTACAGTATAACTAGTGCTGCCGGACCTTTCCAGGGGTCTAATATATTTAACGGATTAGGAGATGGAACATATTCAGTATATGTACAAGATGCCAATGGATGTGTTGCAAGTATGCAGGCAGACGTTGTAGAACCAACACAAATACAAATTGTTTCTATTGCAACTGATCTGACATGCTATCAAAATAATACTGGGCAAATAAATATGACTTCAACAAATGGTGGTACTAATCCATATCAATTCAGCATTAATAATGGAAGTACATTCCAGGGTGTTGGATTGTTCACGGGTCTTTCTCAAGGTACATATGATCTAGTAGTACAAGATGCCAACGGTTGTCAAATGACAGGCACTGAAACAGTTAATGAACCTACACCGTTGATATTTGACGTGTTTACAGTTGATTCTGCTAGTTGCTACGGATTGTGTGATGCAGTAGTAACCGCCAATGCATCCGGTGGATCTGCTGTTGGAACATACACATATACCTGGTCAGGAAACATTGGTGGACCAGCTGACGATCAGGCAACAAACGTTTGTGCCGGGACCTATTCTTTGATCGTTCATGATGATAATGGCTGTTCAAATGATACGCTAAATTTTGTCGTAGGTCAGCCAGATCAGGCCATCATTGATAGTGTCATTACTACAGATGTTTTATGTTGGGGAGATGTAAATGGAATAATCGATATATATAGTTCTAATGCTGGATTTTACAGTATCGACAATATCAACTTCTCAGCTTCGAATAATTTCACAGGGCTTGCTACAGGTTTTTACACAGCTTATGTGCAGGACGTTAATGGATGTCCGGGAGATAGTGCCAGTGTATATGTTGGAACCCCTCAAGAATTAAACGGCTTTGTTACACCTGATGAATACATTTGTCAGGGGGATAGTATTTTCTTCTCAGCAGTTGCAACAGGAGGAACTGTTCCTTACACATTTGATGTTAACAATGGTGCCTCTAATAATCCAGTTATCTACGAACCTATTATAAATGATACTTCATATTTCGTATACATTGTAGATGCTAATGGGTGTGATTTATATACGGATACAATGATCATAGATGTTGCTCCACCTCCTATTCTCACTGTAAGTAATGATACGGTTATTTGCGAAGGAGAGTATTTGGCATTGTTTGGTGAAGCAGCTGATCTTTTAGAAACATACACTTACCTATGGAATACTGGTGATACCATTACATACATCTACCCTACAGTCACCACTGATACATTGTTTTATGTGACTGCTACTGATGAATGTGGCTTAACTACCACAGATAGTATTTTCATAACCATATTTGATGACCCAATTATTTCATTAATACCTGATGTATTGGGTGGTTGTCCTCCTTTCCAGATCAATTATACCATTGGGGTAGACATGAATGATCTTGCATCCGATTTATTCTTTGCAACAGATTACGGAACGATAGACTCTTCCAATTTTACAAATCTATACATCACTTATGTTGATCCCGGATCAGGTACTATTTCAGTGAGTTTTACCTCCACAAATGGTTGTCCGGTGGATACCTCGTTCATTAATCTTGTAGATGTTTATCCATTGCCAATTGCAGATTTTTATTTTGAACCTGCACAACCCGACATTTTTGATGTAGATCTGGAACTCATCAATACATCCACTAACTATGATAGTAACATCTGGTTCTTTTTGGGAGATACAGTATTTACTCAGGACGCAACTTTATTACTTGCAAACGCTCCCGTAGATACTACGGTCACTATCTGTCTGGTGGTAATGAATCAATTTGGTTGTTCAGACACCACTTGTAATGATTTTATGATCGAAAATGAATTATTCCTGTACGTACCTAACGCCATCTTACTGGATGGGTATTCACAAAATTCTATATTCCTTCCTACATTGAATTACTTCCATCCGGATTGGTATGATCTTTACATTTTTAACCGTTGGGGAGAATTGCTTTTCCATACAGATGATGTGACCAAAGGATGGGACGGAACATACAATGGAATCCAGGTTCAGGATGGTGTATACGTATGGAAGATTGTTGGTGCTCCACTTGAAAATGAATCAGATCTGAGAACCTATACTGGCCACGTTACAGTATTGAAATAAGCTATTTCTTTTTGTAGACCGGGACGGCAGAACACGGCTCCCCAAACATCAAACTTTTGACCACCGGGATTAACTTCTTTGTCAATTCTACATATGCTTTATTGGGGTTCGGAATTGTTGAACATCCTTTCACCATTACGCGTTTGTCATTGAGATGTACAATATTCCAACTGGCAAGATTTTTAAAAAAAAGTTCTTCTCTTGCCTGTTTTTCATTTCCAAAAATAATTTCCTTTGATTTGGCCAAATGAGTAGTCACTAACATATATGCCCAGGCAGGTATGATGGCGTCATTGGAACACCATACGAAAACAAACTTGTCTGAATACTGATCCCAGTCATGGTCCTTCACCCAGTCTCTAAAATCCTTCTCTCTGAGCACCATTTCATTCCACAAAAGATCCTTAAGATCAATAGTCAACAAAGGTTCCTTTGAAACAAAGTCCATAAGGTCAATTTGTTCTATCTGTGCTTGCGCAACTTTATTTATGATCTCATCTGCCATACTACAAAATTAGGCAATAAAAAAGAATCCCCTTAGCTCGTTTGCCAAAGGGGATTCTACACCATGAAAAAAATCTACTACTGATTATGCTTACAACTTTAATCAGCTTGTCGAATTGAGTCTGGACGACTCAGTTATAACAGTTCAAAGGTAGGGTCCTCCTTCTCAATAAAAGTTAAGCATAGGTTGTTAAATGGTAAATAAATCCTATTGATTCAAAAGCTTAAAACTATCTTTGCCCCTAGAAAAAGATTATGAAATTTGATGATTATCACATATCGGATCAATTAAAGGCGAACTTAAGGTCAATGGGATTCAAACGCCCAACAGATATTCAGTTCAAATGTATTCCGCATATCATGAAAGGTGAAGACCTTTTGGCAATTGCACAAACAGGTACAGGTAAAACTGCTGCCTTTGCCATCCCAATCATTGACAAAGTTCAACAGATCAAAAAGAGGATGAAATCAACAAGCATCCGCGCGATTGTCATGGCCCCTACTAGAGAATTAGCAATCCAGATAACTGAAGTATTTCATCAATTAGGTCGTAATTCTAAAATTAGAACTCAGTGTATCTATGGAGGTGTTGAACAGGACCCACAAATCAACGCACTGCTGCAAGGAGTAGATATTTTGGTCACCACTCCTGGTAGGATGTTCGATTTGGCCAGTCAAGGATTTATCAAAATGAGTCGTGTTGAAGTTTTGGTTCTTGATGAGGCCGATCATATGTTAGATCTTGGTTTTTATAAAGACATTGAAGATCTTATCAAATTTTTACCTAAAGAACGTCAAACCCTTTTCTTTTCTGCGACTATAGATAAAAAGATCAAGAAATTGGCTTATTCCTTGGTTAGAAATGCCATAAGAATTCAAATTTCACCAAAAGATCCTGTTTCCAAGAATGTTGATCACTCTGTTGCGTTCATTGAAATGGATGACAAAAGATTCTTTTTAGAACGACTTGTAAAGGAAAATAAAGGTTTAAAATTTCTCGTATTTGTTAGGACCAAAGTTCGAGCTGAAAGAGTGATGGCCGCTATGTCAAGAGTTGGATTGTTCTCAGAGACGATACATGGAGATAAAGAACAGAAAAATAGAGAAGAAGTCTTAGCTAGATTCAAATCGGGAGAAAACAGAATTTTAATTGCAACTGACGTAAGTGCTAGAGGAATAGACATTCCTAATATCGACTATGTTGTAAATTATGATCTCCCAGATAAAGCTGAAAACTATGTTCACCGTGTTGGAAGAACTGGTAGAGGTAAACAAAGAGGTATGGCGCTATCATTCTGCAGCAAGGAAGAAAGAACAATGCTAAAAGAGATTGAACAATATATTACCGTTCCTATTCAAATAGCTGAGATCGATAAATCAGAGTATGCCGAGACAAAACTATTCACTGATGATGGAACTAACAATTGGCAGGCTTTGCTACAACGTGATGAGGAAATGAAGAAAAATAAACGTAAGAAAAAATAAAGGGAGCCTGTTGGCTCCCTTTTTAGTTAACTTATTTAAGGACGGTGACATGACCTCTATGCGTTTGCTTCTTATCAGTCATGGTTTCACCAAATTCTACCTGCCATACATACGTTCCGTCATCTACCAATCCTCCATCACCATAATGACCATTCCAACCATAGGCCAGATTATAAGATTCAAATACGATCTCACCCCAACGGTTAAAGATGGTCAAATGATAATCATATATATCAACCCCTGAAGTAAATACAGGTGTAAACTCATTATTAACATCATTACCATCAGGAGTGAAGGTGTTAGGTATATAAAAGATCACAACATCTTTAATATGCACTATGATTGATATTTGATCTGAACATCCTCCATTACTTCCTGCTAATAGCGTTACGGTATATTGACCACCAGCATTATCCGGGAAATAATGTGTTGGATTTTCATCTGTTGACCCAGCAGAACCTGCATATCCAAAACTCCATTCATAATAGTCAGCATTCGTAGATAGATTTGTGAAATCTACCTCTGTGTCTGTGATATCAATCTCAGTAGGAGAATATATGAAATTAGCCTCTGGGTATGGTGTTACATAGATATAACTGTATTCAGTATAGCTATCCGTACATCCTGCACTTGATGTTACCGTCAATGTTATGTTATATGTGCCAGCATCAAAAGTGTATCCCACTTGTCCGCAAGAATTTATTGTGTTTCCATCACCCATATCCCAAACACAGTTATACTGCTCCGTTGAAAGGTTCGTGAAATTCACTGTCAACGGCTCACAACCTATTAGAGTGTCAGCTGTGAAAGCAACTACAGGTATTGGATTTACCTCTACATTTACATTATCCGTAATGACACATTGCCCTGAACAAACATCAGCAATCACTGTATAAGTGATAGTGCCAACAGAAGGCGTGAACGAAATGCCATCACTCACCCCATTATCCCAACTAATTGTTGCATTGCCAGGATAATTTGAAGCTGTTAAAGTAACAGGAGTTCCGTCACAAACTGATTGATCAACCCCTGCTTCAACAGTTGGCATAGCTGCATCAACTGTGATCACATGATCTACTGTGATCTGATTACCACAATCGTCAGTGATAGAATATGTTCTAGTGATCACCTGATTAATACATGATGATCCACTTGTTACCTCATTAGCTAATGCCACTATTGGGTTAGCGGTACAGTTGTCAGATACACCTGTTACCACTGCCGGATCAACAACTGGAATATCTGATGCACAAGCCACCGTAATTGGAGCTGGTGTATTGGCAACCGGATCTGTAGTATCATCTACCGTGATAGTTTGAGTTACATCTATAAAATTGTTACAATCATCCTCAACTCTATACGTTCTTGTAATGATAATTGGACATGATCCTACCTGTACATCTCCCTGGTGAGTTACCGTAGGGTTAACTGTACAGTTGTCTGCCTCATCTGTTACAACCGTTACATCAACCGCAGGAACATCTCCAATACACTGCACCGTTACAGAAGCAGGGTTAGATGCTGTAGGGTTTGTTATATCATCTACTACAATAGTTTGTGTTACGTTAGTAGTGTTTCCACAATCATCAATGATCGCGTATGTTCTGGTGATCGTCTCAGGACAAGTTAATCCGTCAGATACATCAGACACAAAGTTCACTGCAGGATTGGCAGTACAGTTATCAGATACGCCCGTTACTAAAGCTGTATTAGGTGCCGGTACATCAGCAGAACATTGTACTGTAACGTTAGCAGGTGCTGTTCCTAATGGAGCAGTAATGTCATTTACTGTAATGGTTTGTGTTACATCAATGAAATTACCACAGTCATCCGTTACTCTATATGTTCTAGTGATCGTTTCAGGACAAGTATTTCCATCTGATACATCAGAAATATGAGAAACTGAAGGGGTAACTGTACAGTTATCAGCTTCATCTGTTACTACTGTTACATCAATCGCAGGGACATCTCCGATACACTCAACGTTTACCGCAACTGGGTTAGAGGCTGTTGGATTCGTGATGTCATTAACAGTGATGATCTGATCAAGTAGTATTTGGTTACCACAATCATCAGTAACCGAGTATGTTCTTGTGATCGTTTCAGGACAAGTATTTCCATCTGATACATCTCCAACAAATGCTACTATAGGTGCTACACCAGAGTTATCAGCTTCATCTGTTATGATCAATGGATCGGCAACCGGAACATCTCCAATACACTCAACGTTTACGGCTGCCGGAGCTGTTGCCGTTGGTGCAATTGGATCAGAAATAATGATCAATTGATCAACAGTGATCTGGTTTCCACAATCGTCTGTAATTGAATATGTTCTTGTGATAGTCTCTGGACAAGTTTGGTTATCTGATACATCACCTACGAATGCTACAATAGGGTTTGCAGTGCAGTTATCTGCTTCATCCGTTACAACCAATGGATCAGAAGCCGGTACTGGATTACCTGCATTGATGTTTATTGTAGCCGGGTTAGATGCGGTAGGATTTGTAGTGTCGTCAACAATAATGGTTTGTGTTACCGTTGTTGTGTTACCACAATCATCAACGATCTCATAAGTCCTAGTTATAGTTTCAGGGCAAGTGTTATTGTCAGATATATCTGATACAAAGTTCACTGTTGGAACTGCCGTACAGTTATCGGATACACCAGTTACCAATGCTGTATTTGGTGCAGGAACATCAGCTGAACATTCAACTGTTATACTTGCAGGTGCTGTTCCGGCTGGAGATGTTACATCATTTACGATAATCGTTTGTGTTACATCTGAGAAGTTCCCACAATCATCAGTAATTCTATATGTTCTGGTTATAGTTTCAGGACATGATAATCCATCAGAAGCATCAGAAATGTGCGTTACTGTTGGAACTGCTGTGCAGTTATCTGCCTCATCTGTTACCACAGCAACATCTACTGCCGGTACATCTGCGATACATTCAACATTTACTGCAACCGGATTGGATGCGGTTGGATTGGTTGTATCTAAAACTGTTATGAGTTGTGTTACAAGTATTTGGTTGCCACATTGGTCAGTAATTGAATACGTACGTGTAATGATCTCAGGACAAGAACCATTATCTGATACATCTGATACAAAGGCTACTATTGGCACTCCATTGTTATCTGCTTCATCCGTGATCAAAGCAGGATCTGGTAATGGTACATCTCCAATACACTCAACAGTAATATTAGCTGGCGCCGTACCTGTTGGTAAAATTGGATCCGTGATCAACACCTCATGCGTAACTGTAATTTGATTACCACAATCATCCGTAACACTGTATGTATAAGTTATTGTTTCAGGACATGGGTTATTGTCAGATACCTGAGATACGAATGCTACTACCGGGTTAGCCGTGCAGTTATCCGCTTCATCAATTACAACGTTTGGATCTGGCGCAGGTGCCGGACCGCCGGGAACTATAGTTTGTGCTGGGTTAGATGCCGTTGGATTCGTAGTATCATCTACTGTGATAGTTTGAGTCACCGTTGTCGTGTTACCACAATCATCAACGATCTCATATGTTCTGGTAATGATCTCAGGACATGTTAATCCGTTTGAAGCGTCTGATACGAAGTTTACTGCTGGAACTGCTGTACAGTTATCAGAAACGCCCGTCACTAAAGCAGTATTTGATGCAGGAACATCAGCCGAGCACTGAACAGTTAAATTTGCAGGTGCTGTTCCGGTTGGAGGTGTAACATCATTTACGGTAATAGTTTGCGTTACATCAGTAATGTTTCCACAATCATCTGTAATTCTATATGTTCTTGTAATTACTTCAGGACAGGTATTTCCATCTGATACATCAGATATGTGTGTTACTGCTGGAACAGCTGTACAGTTGTCTGCCTCATCCGTTACTACGTTTACATCAATTCCAGGAACATCAGCAATACATTCAACGTTTACAGCAACTGGGTTAGATGCCGTTGGAGCTGTAATATCATTTACTGTGATCAATTGAACCACATCTATGAAGTTACCACATGGGTCAGTAATTCTGTATGTTCTTGTAATTACTTCCGGGCACGTATTTCCATCTGATACATCTGAAAGATGTGTTACAGTTGGAGCACCGTTATTATCTGCTTCGTCTGTGATCAATGCAGGATCTGCAGCTGGTACATCTCCGATACATTCTACCGTAATATCAGCTGGTGCTGTACCTGTAGGTGCGATTGGATCTGTGATCAACACTTCATGTGTAACTGTAATTTGATTACCACAATCATCCGTTACACTATAAGTATAAGTAATCGTTTCAGGACATGGGTTATTGTCAGATACCTGAGATACGAATGCTACCACAGGGTTAGCCGTACAGTTATCTGCTTCATCTACCACAACGTTAGGATCTGGCGCAGGTGCAGGACCGCCAGGAACAATAGTTTGTGCTGGGTTAGATGCCGTTGGATTCGTGGTGTCATCAACTGTGATGGTTTGTGTAACCGTTGTTGTGTTACCACAATCATCAACGATCTCATAGGTTCTGGTAATGATCTCAGGACATGTTAATCCGTTTGAAGCATCCGATACAAAATTGACAGTTGGAACTGCTGTACAGTTATCTGATACACCTGTTACAGATGCCGTATTTGACGCAGGAACATCAGCCGAGCACTGAACCGATACGTTCGCTGGTGCTGTTCCGGTTGGAGGCGTTGTGTCATCAACAATTATATTTTGAGATACTGAAGATGTATTACCACAAGCATCTGTGTAAGTCCAGGTTCTTGTTATAGTTTCAGGACATGTATTTCCATCTGATACATCCGTTCCAGTTACAGAACCAGCCGGATCACAGTTATCTGTATATGCCAGGTTAGTCATAGCCGGAACATCAGCAGAACATTGTACAGAAACAGCAACAGGAGGTGCAGCAAACAACGGCGCGGTAACATCAAGTACAACAATATTCTGAGTTACATAGATCACGTTACCACAGTTATCTGTAACAGAATACGTCCTAGTAATTGTTTCAGGGCAAGAGTTTCCATCAGATGCGTCATTATCCCAGGCTACTGTTGGAACTCCACCATTATCCGCTTCGTCAGTGACTACTGCTGGATCTGGTAATGGAACATCTCCGATACACTCAACATTAATGTTAGCCGGGTTAGAAGCAGATGGAGGAATGGCATCACCAATTACTATCAATTGTTGAACTTGAGTTGTATTACCACAATCATCCTCAATTTCATAAGTTCTTGTAATCGTTTCCGGACAGTTCAGTCCGTCAGTAACATCTGAAATCCATGTTACCATAGGGTTTGGATCACAGTTATCCGCCTCATCTGTTACTACCAAAGGATCTGGGGCCGGCGCAGCTCCACCTGCAATACTAATATTAGGCGGATTGGATGCCGTTGGAGGTGTAGTATCATCTACCGTAATGGTCTGAGTAACGGTTGTAACATTACCGCACTCGTCTTCTATTTCATATGTTCTTGTAATGATCTCGGGGCAAATTCCACCATTAGAAGCATCACCAATAAATGTAACGGTTGGGTTAGCTGTACAGTTATCAGATACGCCTGTTACTAGTGCTGTATTGGCTGCTGGAACATCTCCGGCACATTCAACAGTAATCGGACCTGGAGCTGTTCCTGTTGGTGCAATGTTATCATTTACTGTTATAACTTGAGTAACATCAGTAATGTTCCCGCAATCATCTGTAATTCTGTACAGCCTGTCAATTGTAATAGGACATGTCCCTGCAGATGGTGTATCAGAAATATGCGTTACAGTTGGGTTTACCGTACAGTTATCTGATACGCCTGTTACTGATGCCGTGTTCACAGCTGGAACATCTGCCATACATTGCACTGAAACCGGAGCAGGAGCTGTTCCTGTTGGCGCTATATTATCATTAACTGTAATGACTTGTGTTACATCAATAAAGTTTCCGCAATCATCTGTAATTCTATAAACACGATCAATCGTAACCGGGCAGGTACCACCAGATTGGGTATCTGAAATATGGGTAACAACAGGGTTTGCTGTACAGTTGTCCGCTTCATCTATCACAGCCGAAGTATTTACCGGTGGAACATCTGCCATACATTGCACAGAAACTGGAGCTGGAGCCGAAGCCGTTGGATTCGTAGTGTCATCTACCGTAATGGTCTGAGTTACATCTGTTATATTACCACAATCATCCGTAATCCTGTATGTTCTTGTTATAATCGTAGGACACGTACCAGCCTGAGTATCCGATACATGAGTAACGGTAGGTGTTGGGTCACAGTTATCCGCTTCATCTGTTACCACCGCCACATTAACGGCAGGAACAAGTGCCATGCATTGTACTGTAACAGGTGCGGGGTTAGAAGCCGTAGGATTGGTATTATCATCAACAGTTATGATCTGAGTTTGGGTTGCAGTGTTACCACAGTTATCGGTATAAGTCCAGGTACGCGTAATAGTTCCACCACATGAACCTCCAACAAGAGCACCATCCACACCTGGAACGGAACCTGCAGGATCACAGTTATCTGTATAAGCCAAGTTGGTCATTGCAGGAACATCTGCTATACACTCAACAGTAATTGGTCCAGGCGGAGCTGAAAATACCGGAGCTTGCGTATCATCCACTGTTATGATCTGTTGTACATCTATGAAATTCCCGCATACATCAGTAATTCTATAAGTTCTTGTAATAGTAGTAGGGCATGAACCAACTGAATTGTCAGAAATATGGGTAACAGTTGGAACTCCGCAGTTATCTGCTTCATTCGTAATTGCAGCAACATTCACTGGAGGAACATCAGCCATGCATTGAACCGTAACATTGGCTGGTGCTGTCCCTGTTGGATTAATATTATCGTCAATAACGATCAGTTGTGTACAAGTAGCTGTATGTCCACAAAGGTCTGCAATTTGATACGTTCTGGTAACTGTTTGAGGACATGTTAATCCATTAGATACCTGTGAAAGTAGAGTAAATGAAGCAGTATTTAAATTTCCACTAGGATCTGAAGCCGATCCGCCTGCCGCCGTGAACTGAGCATAAGTAGCATATGCTGGTTGTTCTGCAATTGAACAAACAGCAGTTAAGTTTCCTGGGCAGTTAATTATCGGATCATCAGAATCAACAGTAACACATACCACATTCGAATTCACTGAAGATCCACAATTTGATACCACTGCTCTAAAGCAAGTGTTAGAAGCAATTGGTCCTGTTGTATAAGGAGATGAAGTCGCTCCACCAATATTTGACCAAGGTCCTCCTGCATTAGGGGAGCTTTGCCATTGAATTGTTCCGCTATAACCGGTTAGCGTTAATGTTGTTGTTTGGCCTTCGCAAATTGGATTCGGAGCAAGAGATGCTGTACCGGCAATTGGGTCTTGAATAATATAGGCAATTGTTACCGAACCATTTCCTGTATTTGCACCAGAAGTACAATTAAATCCGGCAGGGACAAGTGAAGAACCTCCTCCTCCACCTCCGCCACCTACGGCAAAAGTTCCAGAGATATTATCGCTACCACCTCCGCCACCGCCGTAGTATCCACCACCACCGCCACCACCGGGGTTATTTCCATATTGTAAGTCTACACCACCTGCTCCACCTTGACCAAATGAACCAGATTGACCAGCACCTCCACCAGCAGTCCAGGGAGCACCACCTGCTCCACCAGCACCCGCGGTACCACCGCCACCGCCGTATCCGTATGTTGTGGTTCCAGAAGTACCTCCAGGACAACCACCATCACCACCCTGACCAGGGTCATCTCCACCACCAATACCGCCGCCACCGCCAGCAACTACTACTGCACCAGCCATACCTCCACCAGTACTGACATATGAGGCACCACCGCCACCATATGAAGCCCATCCAGAGCCAGAAGCCTGTCCATTTCCTCCTCCACCATATCCACCACTGTTAGCACCGTATCCTCCCTGACATCCAACGCTTACTTGTAAATTTTGTCCAGGTGTTACCGGAATATTTCCACTCACCTCAGCACCACCACCAGCGCCGAAACCTCCTCCACCAGCTCCTGAAACCACTACGTTAATTTGAGTAACGCATGGCGGAACTGTAAAATTTTGTACCGAACCACAGTTCGTAAATGATGTAGAACCACAATTATCATACATATCCTGACAAGCAGCTGTCCAGGCATTATCACAACAAGTAGGGTCTGTAGAAATAACCA
Organism: Crocinitomicaceae bacterium; assembly: GCA_020635955.1. Lineage (GTDB taxonomy): Bacteria > Bacteroidota > Bacteroidia > Flavobacteriales_D > Crocinitomicaceae > Paracrocinitomix. Next base: position 102,026 of record JACJYW010000008.1, on the reverse strand, counting down.
ATTGATAGCAAGCATCATCAGGCACAGGAGCTGCTACCGCACATCCCGGAGGAGGGGGTGGCACGCAACCATCATATTCGTTTTGACAAATTCCATCCCAAAAAGTGTTACAACAATATGGATCAATCCCAATAACCCATTGATAACAGGCGTCATTTGGCACGGGAGCACCAACACACTGCGCATTAGCTGAATTCGAATTAAAGAATCCAACTAATATAAATACTAGATATAATACGGATTTCTTCATTACTGATCAGCTTTATGGGTTCTAACATAATTTGATAAAAACTCATAGTAGGCATCCAATTCAAACTGATAATTCTCAGCCCAATTATGAAATGCTACCGTATAAGCTTCATTTGTTCTCTCCAGATCAGAAACTGTAGGAAAGTGCGGTGCAAGGGTCAAACGCTCATTATAAACTTCAACCAGCACAGTATTTGTTATATATTCTTGTGAAAAAGGCAATTGAAACAGCTGTGTTTCTAATCTATGCAACCCTTTAATTTTTTGTTCAAGAGTTCTCGACTGTCCAAAACAATCATTTCCCAACGATAGGAAAACAAGTATCGAAATGAAAATTATCTTTTTCATGCGCAAACGGAATTTCGAAATGTAGATGGACTGGGTTACTTTCTATCTACTATAAGTTAACTTACTATTAATAACGACACGTAAATACTGACCGTTGTCTAAACTTCTCTTAATGTTGAATATAAGTCCCATGATAAAGCTTTTGTTAATATATTAACAAGTGGCAATGCTACTATTCGCAACTCTATCGATTTAGGCTAAGTAATCTTGTATAAAATTCACCTATCTACTTAATGTTTTGATAACAATCGTTAACCAAATGTTGGTTTTAAAATTCAACAGAATTAACAATTTCAGCTTACTTTTGAAGCTAGATAAAACGTGAATGGTATGATCGTAGGAACAATTTTGAAGGGAGCATCCAGTCTGGCACATAAGAAGTCAGTAAAAAAGTCTCAACTTTCAGAAAAAAGAAAAAATGTTGCTGCATTACAGGAAGAACAGTTGAGAAAGCTTTTATCTAAAGCCAAAAAAACAGAATTTGGTTCAACTTACGGTTTTACAAAACTTGTCGAATCGGATAATATCAGAAATTCTTTTCGTGAAAATGTTCCGATCTTTCAATATGAATTCATGTACAAAAAATTCTGGCATAAAACATTGGCCGGGGTTGAAGACGTTACATGGCCTGGAAAGATCCAAAACTTTGCATTGACATCTGGAACTACTAATGCCGCCAGTAAAAGGATTCCAGTTTCTAAACAAATGATCAGAGGTATCAAAAGAACTTGCTTAAAGCAAGTATTGACCTTATCTGATATGAAGCTACCATCTGCCTTTTACGAAAAAGATGTGTTATGCGTAGGAGGTAGTACAGATCTTAAAAAAGTAAACAAACAATATGAAGGTGATCTTTCCGGGATTTTGACTGGTAAAGTACCTCATTGGATCAATCCATATACAAAGCCGGGTAAAAAGATAAGGGCAATCTCAAACTGGGATGAAAAATTGAACAAGATCGTAGAATCTGCTCCTAAATGGGACGTGGGAATCATTTGTGGTGTCCCTGCCTGGGTGCATATTCTTATCAACAGAATTCTTGACCATTACAAAGTTGAATCCATATTTGAGATCTGGCCAAATCTAAGAATCTACATTCACGGAGGTGTTTCATTTTCACCTTATGTAAACACCTTCAATCAGTTATTTGACAAGAAAGTAACCTATTTGGACACTTATCTTGCTTCAGAGGGGTTTATAGGATTTCAATCCCCAGTATCAGGTGAGATGCAACTGGTTCTAGACAATAGCATTTACTTTGAATTTATTCCTTTCAACGAAGAACATTTTGATGCGGATGGAAGCTTAATGAACTACTCTGATGCTTTAATGATAGACGAAGTTGAAACTGGAGTTGATTATGCCTTATTGATCACAACGAATAGCGGTGCGTACAGATATCTTATTGGGGATACCATTCAATTTACAGATGTTGAAAATGCTAAGTTTAAAATAACCGGAAGAACGAAACATTTTTTAAGTCTTTGTGGAGAACATCTCTCAGTAGATAATATGACTCAAGCCATCTCTGAATTGTCTTATGAGCAAAATATTTCTATTGATGAGTTCTGTGTATTAGGAAAGCAACAAGCCAATGGTAAGTTCATGCACAGATGGTTTATTGCAAGTGATCATCCAATCAACTCCTTGAATTTCAAACATGATCTGGATGCCAAATTATGTTCATTAAATGATGATTATATCACTGAACGAAAGCATGCACTAGAGAATATTGAAATAGAAGTTTTACCAACCAAAGTTTTCTACAATTTCTTAAAACTCATGGATAAATACGGCTCACAGCATAAATTTCCTAGAGTTCTGAAAGGCAGGTTAGCTGAAGACTGGGAAAAGTACATTGAGATACTTGAAGATGACAATGAGAAAATGATGGTCTACTGGCAATCAGGTTCTATATCCTACAGATAATAGCTTACTCTTTAAATAAAAAAAACCCGGATTTTAGTCCGGGTTTCTTATTATTCAAAATGGGCTGATCCCGTTTTTTTAGCAAAGGATGGTGAGAACTTCAGAAAGAGTTCAACCGCTCCAACATTCTTCGAAGCAATCTTTAATCCGGATAAGTTAATATCATATCCAATTCCCAGATTCAGAGCTCCTGCCTTATAAATTAGATTTGTCATCAAGGCATCCGAAGATCTGTAGTAAAGACCCAGTGATAATGCCATGCCGTCAAAATTGGTAGACTGACCTGTACCTTCTTTTAATTCAATCTCGAAATTATTTCCGAAAGTAACTTCCCAATTAGGTCCCTGGAACAATCCAAACAAAGCTGGATGAAATGAAAATTTACTGTCCTCAAGTCTATACTCAGCTTTGCTATAAACGGTGAAATTACGGTACAACTTTTCAGCAACCTGGAAAAAACTTACTTCTTGTGCAGTTAGGTGAAACCCTCCTACCCCTATTTGGAAGTTGAACCTGTCAGATGTTTTTAAGTCATAGAATAATCCAGCGGAAAGGTCAAATCTCGAAAGATTGTATGCACCAAGAATTTCACCGGAGGTCAATGAAGAATTGAAATCCTGACCTGTCCATTGATTATCAAAATAAAGTGCGTCCTCATTTAAGCGTTGGGCATAAAATCCAGGCTGCAACCCTAATGACAATTGAGAGGTTTTGTTCAATTCCAATGTATAATTGATCGGGATTTGAATAACATTCAAGGAGAACTTTGCATCCCCAGAAACATCATGCAAGAAGTTAATTCCAGAACCAATAAATCCATTATTCAATTTATTGTCAAATAATTTGGCGTCTACCCCAGCAGAAAAACTTCTGAATGGATTCGCTGAAACGGTAAACCACTGCGTTCTGTAATTGGTAAAAACGGATAGATCTCCAGGGATATGACCAGCTGCTCCCGGGTTCAGTTGAACGGGATTAGCAAAGAACATACTAAAGTGTCTATCTTGTTGAGCCGTTGTAACAAATGCTACAGCTAAAACGGCAATTGTTGTCATCAATTTTTTCATGGTGCCTATTTAATTAGTGTAACATTTCCTTTCATAATATCTGAAGTGCCATCTGTCAATGTATATTCCAAATACCAAACAAAAACTCCCGGATTTTCAGGTTTGTCCTTGTATGTTCCATCCCAACCCTGAGCTGGATTTGTGGTTTCAAACACCTTTTGTCCGTATCTGTTATAAACTGCGAAAGACATTGAACTGATACCTGATCCCTTCACATAAAGTACATCATTATTGCTATCTCCATTTGGAGAAAACCCATTAGGAACACCTATTGCTTCATCTAAAAATACCGTTACAATCACACTGTCTGAAGCAGAACATCCATTAACGGTTGTATAGGTAAGGATATAAGTAGTTGTTTCTTCCGGCGATACGTTAATAGAAGCACAATCACTACAATCAACTGTATTAGGATCAACCCAACTGTATAAACCTCCAGCTGATGAAGTATTTGAATAGATCGTAATCTGATCTCCTACTGTAATAGTTGTATCAATACCAGCATCAACTGTAGGTGTTTCATATACATTGATAACTTGAGTTGTTGTATCGTTATTTGTTCCATCTGATACAACTAACATTATAGTATACGTTCCTATAGCAGTTGGACATATTGTTGGATTTTGATCAGCCGTTGTGTTTGGCGATACTGCCCCTCCAAAATTCCACAGCCAGGTGGTTGGATTTCCTAATGAAGTATCGGTAAATGTGATACAGTCACCTAAGCAAAGTGAAGAAGCTGACATGGTAAATCCGGCATCTACCGATCCACAATTATTCACTGTTACAACCACATTGGCAGTAGCAGAACCACATGAATTTACTACTGAATAGGTATATGTTCCTGCTGCATCCTGAGTAGGGTCAAATACACCGGTTCCTGAAGTAAGTGTCGGTGACCAGGATCCACCCGCATCTGGTGTGCCTCCTAGTTGAGCAAACAAGTCAGATGAAGCATCCGAATCACAATAAGTTACAGCACCGCTTGTACCAGCATTAGGAGCAGGGTTTATGGTCACAACAATATCTGAAGAAACTGTACCTCCTCCACAAGCATTCAAGGAATATGTATAGGTCCCGGCTGCATCTTGTGACGGATCAAAAACACCTGTTCCTGAAGTTAATGCCGGAGACCAGGTTCCGCCTGCATCTGCTCCGCCTAGAGCGGTGAACAGATCAGTTGGAGCGTCTGATGGGCATAAAGTCACCGAACCATCCATTCCAGAGTATGGCGAAGAAGTTATCGTTACTGTCACAGTAGCAGATTCAGTACCACAGGCATTTGTCACTGAATAAGTGTATACACCAGCGGCGTCTTGCGTAGGGTCAAATACTCCGGTTCCTGAAGTCATTGCGGGTGCCCAGGTTCCACCTGCATCAGGTGAGCCACCTAATTCATTGAACAGGTCAGTTGAAGGATCAGTTGGACACATGGTAATAGCTCCATTTGTCCCGGGATCTGCCGCAGGATTTAATGAAACTACAACGTCAGCCGTTAGAGTTCCACCACCGCAGGCATTAAGAGAATAGGTATATGTTCCAGCTGCATCTTGAGTAGGGTCAAAAACTCCAGTTCCGGAAGTTAAAGCCGGAGACCACGTCCCACCTGCATCAGGAGAGCCGCCAAGGAAATTGAACAGATCAATTGTTGTAGCATTTGAACATACAGAAGTTGAACCATTCGTACCTGGATCAGGATTTGCATCTTCTATCACATTCACAGGTGCAGAAGTCCCCGTACACCCATTGGCATCTGTAACAGTCACGGTAATTGGATTATCCGCTATGGTTGCCGTTGTAGTTTGCGTATTGTCTCCTGTTGACCAGGAATATGAAGCAAATGAACCTGTGCTTAATGAGGCCGAGTTTCCAGGACAATAATTCAAGGTTCCTGTAATTGTTGGTGTTGGAGAAGCAGGCTCATCAATCACTATTGTTGACCAGTGTGTATAATTACATCCGCTACCCGTAACGGTTATATTCGTATAGGTCCCTGCTCCGGTTGTTATAGTAAACTGTCCTGAACCGTTAGTTGTGGCAGAAATTGGACCAACAGCTACACCAGATGAATCATACGTTACTGAATATGTTGTTGAAGGAGTAAGATTGGTAAATACCAATTGTCCATTATTCGTATTACAGGTTGTTGCATCTATTCCAGTTACATCAAAAAGAGGATTCAGATTGACCAAAGCATATGGGTCATCCGTCCAGTCATTCCATGCGGCCTTAGTATAATTCTCTATAGGCGTTGGTGTTCCTGCAGTCACTGTTCCTACATTTTGCCATTGGGTAGGACCTGCATTCCATTGAGCAAAACCTGCCCATGTTCCATCATTTCCCTGATCATAAAAAATGGTCACAGCAGCATCTGTAGAACCAGAAGGTCTGGTAATAATATGGAACCAATCTGGCTCAACCTCGCAAATTGAAGTATCAACAGATGCTAAGTTATATCCCTCAGAAGTACCCGTCACATTCGCAAACCTTACTGCATATCTATTTGATGATGCATTTAAAGGGGTAATTTGTACAGGTCGATATCGCATTGTACCCTGACTTGACCCTGTTGGGAAGATATAAGTAGAAGCAGATTGTGTTGCTCTATCCAATCTACCCGTGGTAACATCTGAACTAACAAATCCAGTAGAAAAAGAAATGGCATTTGCATTAACATTATCAACAAACATGGTGTTTCCGAGTGTAGCCAATTCAACTGTTGTCAGATTTAAATTATTGGATACTCTGGCATCTATGGTTTGAGACTTAATTCCCGAACCCGTTGTTGTCAAATTGTAGAAGGTTGTAATATTCAATCCAGTGATCTGTTGAGCAGCACCATCCAGATAAACGTGAGAAGTAAAAGCGGTAAAAGCACCGTTATTTTCCCAGTTACCCTGAACGTAGTATTCACCCGTTCCGTAGGTGGATGCGTCATTTACATAGTCATTGGTTATATTCGTAGTACCATTATTTTCAAGGGTACCCGCAGCATTTTGTGCCGATCCGTTCACCTGTACAACGCCTCCGGAAGCCACAAAAATGGATCCGTTATTGTTGTACAGTATCTGTCCAAAGGAAAGGACAGAAACAGCCAGCAACATTATCGAACTAAATATCTTTATCATCTTTTCTTATTTAAATGATGAGATATATTAGTTGTTAGAGTTATTTGATGAATCTCTGTTTAGGTTAGGAACCGGAATTTCTTTTTTAGTTGTTCCATGTTGATCTGATCCACCTTCAATGTTTTTAATCTCTCCACCCTGGAAAATTCCATTTGATCTATCCTGACCGTGTGATGAAGGGTCCAAATATTTACCTACTTGATTTCCTGATTTGTCAACTTCTACTTGTGTTACACCCGGGTTTTCTTGAATATACTTGTCATTTCTTTCCGCATAAACTGTCCATGAAACTTTAGCGTTAGGTGCACCACCTGAAATTTCGAACTGCGTACCCTGGATCTCTTTGGAAACATACATTCCCGGAGAAGGAGCTCCAACTGGCGTTAACTGATAAGTGAAGTTGATATTGATATCATCAAAATAAGATGGTAATTCAACTGTAGCGACTCCATTTGCATCAAATTGCGCAGAACCTCTGTAAACATTCAACACCTCATCTGATTCCAAACAGAAATGCTTTAAAATTTTGTTAGACGGATCTTCAGGGTGATCTATCACGAAAGATTTTGTACCAGTAATACCAAGATCTCCAATTCCAAAAATGGCCCAATCGTTTACAACATCTGTTGCTTCACCTAGTAATCCGGCACCACTTGAACCAGTACCCCCAAGTGGAGCACATAAACCATAAGCTCCTACTCCGCCTATGTATTCCGTTTGTCCCCAAACACCATATCCACCGTCACCAAGTATACCTACAATATTTCCAGAGTTAAAACCACCAAAATTCTTTCCGTAGATCGCAAAAGCATTGGCATAATCAGTTAATCCAACAAGCCCTTGCACTCCGTAGCCATAAACACCAGCTCCACCTGTTGTGCTCTCGTTGTATCCGTAAAGACCAGCTGTAGTTACATCAGTGCTACTATATGAGTTCACTGTACCTGATCCATTTCCAACTACACCTTGAAATCCGTAGTTATTTGCAGAGCCTCCTAATGAGAACGAATATCCCCCAAAATTGGTTTGCGTTGCAGAAGGAGAACCATTAATTGAGAACATACCAATACCTCCATCAGTTGAAATGGCTTGAAAAGCACCTCCAGCACCAATGTTAGATGTTCCATCATATACACCTAAAACACCATAGTTAGCTGTTACAGAGTTAGTAACTGAACCTACAACTGCTGGGAAATCCTGATTTGCTGTTGCATTTGAATTTTCTGCAAAAATGGCGTTTCCAACTCCAGAATGCTGTACTGAAACAACATCTACCGGTGTACCAGCCGTTCCTTGTGTACTTGTAACCGTCAATACTTCAGTGTTTGTACCTGCAGTTTGATTGAATTCAATTGATCCATTGTTCACGGTTATGATTCTACCACCTCCTGGTGTTGTACAATCATAAGCTTCATCTAATGTTACACAAGATGTAGAACCTGAACCAGTATTTAATCTTGCCCATGCTGATCCATCCCAGTAGTAATATCCAGGCGTCACGTTATTCGGAACTGTACCTGCCGTAGCCGTGTTATAAACCAACAAAGAAGTTGCTGGTGATGTAACTGGTGCCGCAACGTTTGTTGCAGTTAACGCAATTCTCGGTACTAGTAAACCTTGCGTAGAAGAATTTACTTCTAATGCAGATGAAGCATCAGGTGTAGTTGTACCAATACCTACATTATTTTGAGAGAAAGAGGCGATTGACAAAGTGATCGCACAAAGGGAAAGTGTAATTTTTTTCATTGTTTAGAATTTTCAGGTGTAATGAGCTCATTTTCGAGCCGATTAAATGTAAAAGAAAAAAGACGCAAAACCAAATGAGTATCAATAAAAAAAGCACCACTGGATCTGGGTGCTTTTCATTTTAACATTGTCTATATCAAACTGTTAATTTTTAATGATTTTAACGGTTTTTAGTTCTACTTTCTGGTCTTTTATCTTCAAGAAATAGGTCCCTCTAGCATAATGATTCAGATCAAGTTCAGTAATATTTGTAGAAATCAAACTATTTATCAATTCCTTCCCCTGATTATCCAAAAGAAAATACGTTAACGATTTACCGTTAAGATCACTGATTTGAATCTGGATCTTATCTGTTGTAGGATTCGGATAGGTCAATATTTCAATTGAAATAAAATTGTCCTTAATACCAGATTCATCTACAATTGTATATGTTTGCTGAACCCCTTCAACAGATGTATTTGAACCATCAGTTTTTGTAGTATAGGCTGACTGACCAACTGTATAACTAGATTTTCCTCCAGACCCAGTTGCTTCGCCGCCAGTTGCAGGAACGGCTTGCTGAGCAAAGGAACAAATTGTTCCCATTAGCAGGATTAACAAAAACAATGCTTTCATATTCACTAATTTGATATTCTAAATGAGAGTCCATCCAGCGTGAAATATACACCGCCGGGTCCAGCCCAATAAAAGACATCTCCATTGGTTTCAACATCAATTCTAGCAACATTACCCCCGGCATAAGTAGTTAGAATAATTCTGTGACTTGGTCTATATCCTACTGGAAGATTAAAAATAATTCCTGTTGGGTTGGCATTATTTCCAAGTCCCTGAAAATATACTCTATCTCCTTGCTTGTAATAACCCATATTTCTGTACGCTCCACCATAATTTGTAAATGGAGCATTTAATGTTGGATAGATCACATCTTCAGGGCCGATATAGACACTGTTACCGTTGGAAATGTAAACTGTATCATTTGAAAAAGTGAGGTCTTGTAATTCATTGGTTGGGTCATCATCCGCACTTGGAGCTATCGTAACCGTACCACCTCCCATAGAAAGGGTAATATTATTACCAACCTGACTCAGTGTTTGAATCTCATTAGATGGGTCTGCATCCGCATCATTGACTCCATCTTGCAATGCGGAAAGATCAACGGTATTACCACCGGAGATGGTAAGATCAGGTGATGTGAAAGAAAGAGTTTGCACACCAACTCCAGAAACAATAGGAGTCAAATCTACGGTTAAAGTCCCACCTGCATCCGTAATCGATATATTATTACCTACAAGTGCCATAGAAGTATTTATTTCATTGGCTGGATCAGCATCTGCGTCATTCACACCATCTTGCAATGGAGAAAGATCGACGGTATTCCCTCCTGAAATAGTAAGGTCCGTTCCTGATAATGAAAGTGTTTGATCATCTGTAAGATCACCAATTACCGTTAATTCATTTCCGGTGGTTCCGTCTCCTGAAAGAGTTGCATCAGATTGAACAACTTGAGTCCCCCAGTTATCGGCCGAACCTCCTGTAGGAAGAGTAATAGTATTACCGTTAGAAATTGTCAAATCTGAACCCGAAAGTGAAAGTGTCTGTTCATCCAGGTCATTTTCAACATTTGTAGCATAGAAGGCATAAGGAACACTTAGAAATTGAGATGTACCTGTTATGGTATAATTCGTTCCTCCTGTTGGATCTGTTTCAGACTTTAAAAAGTATGGACCGGCAGACCAATCGATCAAAGACATACTCCCAGAAACGACAGTTCCATTCCCTATTTCAAGGGTAACCAAACCATTATTGTTAGTAGTTGAAGAGTGGGTTTCAACGTATACAGCAGTTCCTGAAACAGAACCCTGTAGAATCGAAAATTGAATTCCAACTGTTGAATTGGTAACCAGATTATTTCCTGTATCCCAGATTACCGCTTGATAACTCATTAAGTTTGGGGCCTGACTGAAAGCCGAACCAGATAATAGAATTACAAAAATTACAACGATTTTTTTCATTTTGGGTGATTAATACATGAGCAATCAAACATACATAATTACAGTGAGATCAGCAATATTCAATGAAATTCTTACACGACAATCAAATGGATCTTAACAGAAATAATATATTTGATCAAAGCAATTTTTATGAAAAAGTCACTTTACATTTTAGCTTGTTTAGCCCTGTTCAGCTGTGGCGGATCATCTTCTCAAGAAAACGAAGAATCAAACGAAAACGACCAGGTTTTTGAAACCACAGATGAGGTTATTGAAGAAGTTGTTGAGGAAGTTTCAACTTGCGAATCAGATGGAATAAGTGTCTACCTAAGTGATCCGGATGAATCTGGGACCAATATCAGAAATGCTCCGAATGGCGACGTAGTTGGGCAATTAGTGAAAGATGAAGAAGACAATATGGAATTCTTTATCACGGCTTTAGAGGCTAAGGATGGCTGGATCAGGATTGAAAACAAGGTTGAAAATATGGGTAATGCATTTGAATTCAATGAAGGTGGGGAATGCTGGATCCATGGTTCAGTGCTTGGAGTAGATACAAGAAATTATGGAAATCAGGTGATCTCAATGCATGCAGATCCTGATCACGAATCAGCTGAGGTTGGTAAAATTGATAAGGAAATGTATGGTTTACATCCGTTGGATAAATGCGGAAAATGGATGAAATTCAAGGTCAACGGAACTACCGGTTGGGTGCATGAGGAGTGGTTGTGTGGGAATCCTTTGACGACCTGTAGCTAGTTTCCTCCCCCCTCGATCTACACTTCGACAAGCTCAGTGTGACTCCTCCAAAGGGGGAAGTAAATTACTTTGTATAAATAAACCTTGTCATTCGACACTTCGTCCGTCGGTTGACGGATCGATCGAAATGACAATGACGCGTTGGAAGAGTTAAGTTAGTGGCCTCCAGTTTTTACGAATCTTTTCCAGCTTTTTCTCGGTCATGAATTCTTTATCGATATACTCGTCTATGAATCCACAAGAGAGACAAACATAAGTTGCAATAAAAATTTGTGTCCAACTGTCTACACCTAATCCAACTCGATCTCCCCTTTTAGAGATCCCTTCGTCTGTATAAATATCAGTTCCCTGACATCTGGGACATTGTTTTGAATCTTTCATTGCTGAGCGTATTTAGAATATTTATGCCAATGCTTTTTCACTTTATCCATCCTCCCTTCATTCATGTGTTCTTCCTTCATGTACTCTTCAATATATCCACATTCTGAGCAGATGAACACATCTATATAGAATCCTCCCCAAAAATTTACATTGATACCGGCTCTGGTACCAATCTGTTTTCCCTTATTAAAATAGATTTCTGAGCTATTGCATTTTGGACATTGACCTGTTTTCTTCATTGGAATAATATTATCATAGCACTTTAAACCCGCTAATAAATTCGTTGATCTTTTGTGCGGTTTCAAAATTTGGTCTTGAAGTAACAAAGAAGTAAACAATATGATGCTTTAACCCAACAGTTATGAGATCTTCACAATATGTTTTATCATCCAGATCCCAGGTGTAAGTTGCGTATTTGGCCTTCAATCCATTGGGGAGAACCACATCCACTGAATTTTTCAAAACACCACCAATATATTCCCAATTAGAAGAATGACCAATATATACTTCCATATCATCAATGACCTTTGATTCATTTTTAGAATAATCTTCTACCACCACTTTATAAATTGTTCCTTCATATACTTTTGAAGCAGAATATTTATCGTAGCCATATTTATCAAAGATCAATTCTTCTTCAAACTCAGGCTCAACTGGGAAAGTAAATTCGAAAACACCCTGAAAATCGTAAGAATCAAATCCCAATTGGTTGTCATTATCGTATCTTTCAACGCCTTCAAATACTTTGAATTCTTCACCAACTTTCGTGTCATCATCAAAAAGTTCATCTACAATGTCTTCAATTGCATCATTATCATCATTTGAAGAGTGATTTGAAGATTCTTCGGTATTTCCTGAACATGAAAAAAGTAGTGTTAAGGGAATTAAGTAAAATGAGTATTTCATAATGAATAGGATTTTCATACAATATATAGAATTATACTCAAACCATGCTGGCGCTTGGTGACTACATCTGGTATTCGTTAAACACGAACTCCGATTACCCTTCGACGGTGCTCAGGATAAACTGCTTAGATAGCTGTTCGAATTATATTCTCACACCTATCACGCACACATCATCTACCTGCTCCAATTGACCTTTCCAATCTTCGAATCGTTTATTGATGAAATATTGTTGATCCGTCATGATCATATTCTGGCAATTCACCAGAAGTTCTTTAAAATTGGTTGCTTTTAATTTCTTACCCTTATCACCTCCAAACTGATCAGCAAAACCATCAGAGAACAAATAAATACTGTCCCCTGAGAACAATTCGAATTGCTGTGTATTAAAAGGAGCTGGGTCGTGATAATATCCTATTGGCTGTTTATCAGCTTTCAGTTCAATCAACTGATGATCATTGACATCCACTACTGATCTTTTTTCATTGCTTTCTATTAGATGAGTGGATTTCTTACGTATGATCCAAACAGGATTGTATGCTCCCGCATATTTTAAAACAGAATGAGAAGCAGAAAGAGAATGAGGAGTTTCATTCTCGCTCTCTGCACTTGCTCTGAGCTCGAGTGAAATGAGAGCAATATCCATCCCATCATTGAGGTTTTGTGTTTTGTTTTCAAATGTTATTCGCACGATATCCCTCACGGCATCCAGTATTTTACCTGGATCAGAAATGCGTTGTTCTGTCACCACTTTATTCAATGCTTCATGACAAACCATGCTCACCATTGCGCCTGGCACCCCATGACCTGTGCAATCCCCTACTGCTATGATGGTTCTTTCGTCAGAGCGGTTGATCCAGTAAAAATCACCACTTACGATATCCTTTGGTTTATAAAGAATGAAATGATCTTCAAAAACGGCCATGAATTCTTCAGCATCCGGTAGCATGGCACCCTGTATTAATTTACTGTACTGGAGACTATCCTGAATACTGGTTAAAGCCTCTTGAAGGTGCATGCTTTTCAATTCTACTTCTTCTTTTTGAGATTGAATGGTTGTATTAAGCTTCCTTGTTCTTACATATATAAATGCCGTGTAAACCAGCAACACGACTACCAATAGAACAATAGCGAACAACCATGCATTTCGGGTTCTTGCCTTTTCACCTTCAAGATTGGATAGTTGGAGGGCAATTTCTCCTTCGGCTATCTTTTTTTCTTTCTCTGCAATTTCAAGCTGACCCTCTATGGCCTTTACTTTTTGTATTCTTTCCAGATCATTGATCTTTTTATCTATTCGGGTCCATTTCTTTTGAAGATCAAAAGCCGATCTAAAATCACCCAAGGCTTCTTTAGCAGCAATCCATTCAACCAGAGCTTCGCTTGTTTCATAGATCAGGTTATTCTCTTGTGAAAATTCATAGGCTTGTTTCCCTATTTCATCTGCTTTTTTGAAATCATTATTAAGTCGATATGCCCTGGATAGATTAGCCAAATTGGTAGCCTTACTATCCGTCATTTTTTCATTTTCAGCTACTTCTAGTGCAAGAAGATAGTGTTGTATGGATCTATGAAAATCATTGATGATCTCATAATAGTGCGCCCAATTTTGGTAGTAATAGAGATAGTCTGTTGGATAAAAATCATCTTCCAGACTAGCCAGTTCTTCCATGATCAGTTTTAAACTGTCCGCATCCCCTGATTGGTAATAATCCAATGACAAATTATTCAATGAACCGATCAAAGCATCTACATTATTCGCTTCTCTATCTAAATTCACAACTTTTAGTTGCATAAGATGAGATGCATCTGTATCTCCCACTCTATCCAATAAAATACTCTTAAGGGAATAGGCATAAGCTAGACCATCCTTATCATCTACATTTTCATAAAAGAGTATAGCCTTGTTAAGCTCTGCACTTGCGGCATCATATTTAGCGATCAACAGATAATATCTGGCTTTACATGTGGCAATTTCTGCGTCAAATTCTGTATTTCCCTGCTCAATTGCAAGACGCCCTGCTGCCTCACAAAAGGAAAAAGATTCAGCAGGGTTCTCATTATAAACATCATTGGCTTTATCCAGGATATCTTCAACATCTTGCTGCGCACCAGCAAAAAAAGGAGAAAAAGCGATTAGAAATATGAGAATCAGCCTTGGGGTCATGCAAGTAAAGGTAGTTAATTTGAGTTTTCATAGAAATACAGCTCATATCTACATTTCTTTACATCCCACATTAAGAATAACTTACGAGGTGATTTTCCTTCTTTTAACAAAAAAGCTTCACCATTATCAAAGCCCATTGCAATCAAGTCAAGTGCCAATTCTACCTCAAATCCGCCATCTTTTGGATGAATAACAAAAGGAGGTGATTGATTAAGAAAGTCATAGCTGGGATCAAGAGGAACTGATTCATAAAAGGCCAACCAATTGATCTCAGGAAAGTAATTGGAACTGTCTTTTTTTGTCCAGCTATCCTTTTTAAAAGTTGCTCCTGATAACTTCTCTGTCCAATCACAACAATGATCTCCTTTTTGAAGAACAAAGATCAAGTGCTCTTTTTTCTGTTTTTGGTAATTGATCCATAATAAATATCCCGCTTCATCAAAATTTTCACTGAAGGAAATACCGATCATTTGATTGATGGTGTCATGTTCCTGAATAGAAATGTTACCTGCAACACCAAAAGATAGCGTTTCACCTTTAAAAAGTGAATCTCTCTGTTCATGTGAAAGTTCAGGCAGACCAAAATCCATTAAAAAATCTGCAGGAAGATCAAGTACCACCTCTTTGATCGACTGTCCAGTTGCAAAATGACTGGACAGTACAATGATCAAAAAGATTATTCGCTTAATTAGTTTTAACATTAACTCTTATTCCTTCAGAATGTGAAGTGAACTCAGGCGCATACATACATTGAATGGTTGTAATTCCGTTTGAGAAATTACCTGCATGTTGCACGCGCATATCGTATTCAAACACATACGTACCTTTTGGAATATAGTCAAAAAAGAAGTTGGTAGCGGCATCTTTTGTAGCCTGATAGTACCCTAAACCGTCTTGATATTTGTATTTCGACAGTACATCAATTGGCTCAAATCCTGATGCTCTCATATCTTTCATGTGAACATATTCAAGATTTCTATCCGTACGCAATTCAATTCTAACTCTTACTTTTTCTCCAACCGTTAATACATGGTTTTCATTTACCGGCACCAATTGCTCTCCTTCATTGGTTAAATTGATCTTGAATAATTGTTTTTGTAGTTTCAGATTTGTTTCTGCAAAAGTGATCTTATCCAGGTCTTCAAAATATTGCCAGTAGGCCGCTCCCCATGCGATACCTTTATCCTTTTTAGTGACTTTGATATCACCCATGGTGTTTTTCACGGCGTTTCCTCCCCAAGCTGTTTTGAAATATCCCGTTCCGGCTTCCGCCTTTACTTTGTATGGGTCATCTGCTACCACTTCATCAACATATTGAATAGCCTGATCACCAACTGTGATCTCAACTAATTCATCTGAAGCTAACAGGTCACTTCCTTTCAACAACAATGCATAAACAGCTTCAGTTGTTTGCTTGGTAGTTTTCCAATGGGTTGTTTGCTTTTCTTTCAGCAACCAGATCTTCAACTCTTCAACACTTTCCTGATCATTGGTCACCTCATCAAACATCTCTATCATTAAAGCCTGAGTTTCAATAGGAGCTTCATACCAGTAATATCCTACATAGTAATCTTTCCAATACATACCAAACTCATCTTTATGAATGGATCTGTCTTTAAGCGATTTCACTATATCCGTAGCCAGTTCCTTCATCTCAAATCTATGCGCGGCAAGTGCCAACATTCCTTCACCATAGATGTTGAAATTCAACCAGAATTTGATGGCCTGATCTTTATAATAACCCACGGCTTCTTGTGTTTGCTTGTTCATAGGTAATTGAGTGAAGTAAGATCTGGCATACAAATACTGAACCTGGTTATATCCAATATGTTGGTTGATCAAATAATCCGGATCCCACTTCTTTGCCAGGCGATAATCTTCTCTGATCTCTCCATCCAAATAATCCACTCCCTTTTTAACCATTTGCCAAACACGCTTATCTTCCTGCACATCTTTGATACCCAAATGATCCAAATGACCCATACCTGTAATGATATGTTGTGTAATGTATCTGCTTTCCTTCATGCCCGGGAACCAAGGCCATCCACCATTTACCGATTGATTTTTGATGGTTTTACCCAATGCCTGATCCAGTTCTTTAGACATGCGATTCATATCTAAAAGAATAGATAGGTTCTTCTTCGTTTGTTCCTCATCCTTTGCATTCAAAACCCAAGGAGTTTCTTCTAACATCAATGATTTCAACTCCTGATTTTTTTGAAGATTCGATAAGAAGGCCTCTGGAGATTCTTCTCCCCATTTTTCGATCACTTCTTTGATCTTAGGATTAGAATTCATGATGTGCGTAGCAATGGCATTTGAATAATATCTTGTAAATGTTTGCTCAGAACATTCATAAGGATACTCCATCATGTATGGCATAGATTGAAGCGCATACCATGCAGGGTTTGAAGTAAACTCTAATGTGTATCTATGATGACGAAGAGTTTTACTTTTATTGTTCTTCAGCTTTTCAAAAGTGAAGGATTTAGATTGATTCCCTCTAATCGGCATTGGCATTGACTCAGTCACCAACATTCTATTCGTTAGAATTGGTAATACATTCTCTTCTCCATCTGAAAATTCTCCCGCAGCCGCCACAATTCTGTACTTAACTGCCGGCATTTCATAAGGAACAGATAACGTCCATGAAACTGATGTGCTTTTACCTGCTTCAGCATTAAAAGTCAATTGTTTTGTTTTGTGTTTGAACATGTCGTCAATTGCCTTCTCCGTGAATGGATCGATCAAATCCAACTGAACTACACCGTTCAAGTCTTTTTCTGAGATATTTGAGATCTTAGTAGAAATAGTGATCTGATCACCTTCTCTTAAGAATCTTGGTGCGTTAGGGACGACCATTAGTTCTTTTTGAGTTACCACTTCCTCTTCAATATTTCCAATCTTCAGATCCTTAGTATGTGCTAAACCAACAAACTTCCATTTTGTTAAAGATTCAGGAATGGTGAATTTGATCTTCACATTACCATTTGCATCCGTGGTTAATTGCGGATAAAAGAAAGCCGTTTCATTAAAGTTCGATCTTGCTTTTACAGATGAAAGATCCACACCTGTATCCGGCAGGTCATCCGGCATCTCCAGTTCACCAGATTTCTTTTGTCCCTCAAGGTTCTTATCCATTTTACCTGTTCCACCCATTGGCATATTTTGGTTGGCTGATAATGTTGTCACTTCTTTAGCATCTTTAGAGCGCTCAGCATAGCCTCTACTATTACTTAATGATTCATCCGCTTCAGCTTCTTCTGTCACTGCAAAAGCCCCGTCCATTGCATCTAATTCAGCTCCTCCTCGATCATCACCACTATAATAATCGTAGTCATAGTAGTTATAATATCTTCCGTAATAGTACGAGTTGAATCCAAAGTAATTCAGTACCGGGAAGTATCTGTATGGATAATAAACATAAGGGTTCCAGTCATAGTGATAATTACTACCATAATTCATGGTCATACCAGATGCATTTCCCCAGGCCTTATTTCCGTAATAAGATTGATAGATATTCAAGAAGAATGAATTTGGTGTATATAATTCATCCAAAGAAGCATCATAAAGGGTGGCCAATAATTCGGCCATTTCTTTCTCCCCTTTTTTATTCTTAATAGTTAGGGTCCATTCTTCATCAGAACCCGGGATCAACTTGTTTCTGAACGTAGAAAATTCAAGATCAAGTTCTTTATTAGTGTAAGGCACCACAACTGTAACAGATCTACCAAATTTTCTGTTGTTGTGGATGGTAGTAAAATGAACTGAGAAGTTACCTCTGTGCTCCTCTTTTACTTCAAACTCCAGTTTCTTTTGTTCTTTAGATAATTTGAACTGTTTACTTTCAACGATCTGATTCTTGTGTTCAAAGTCAAAGAAAATGGTCAGGTCTTCTTCAGCTGTGCCGATCAGTACTGACACTTTTTCACCAGGTTCGGCAGTGGTTTTCAGCTCTTTCATCCAGAATACATCATTAGAAGGAGCAGTTTTAGCTGAAGGACTGAATAAAGTGAAATAAGCCACATCAATGACTTCTATTCCATTCTTATCCATTGCTTTGGATTCATATTTATAAACCCCAGGTTTCCAATTATTTAAATTCTTAATAGCAATAGAATCTGTCACTTTTGTGTCAAAAGTGGTTTCGAAGACTTTGGATTCAGCTTTCCATAGATACATATTATTCTCATCAGCATAAGCGTCATAAGGGAAGTGCTTTTTAAATTCTTCTTTGCTCAATACAGGAAGATCAGGTTGCTGCCAAATTCTTTCGTACAAAGGCTTTTCAGGATTTTTCAGTTTTTCTACTTTGATGGTCCCCTTTGCATCTATATCCTGTCCATTCAAATTCGTAGCGATCACTTTCAAAATAAAAGATTCATCACTGTTCATCTCAGCTCTTAAATTATTGGACAAGTTGAGGCTTTGATAACCAACAATGACAGTAGTTTGCGTTGAATGTGTTTCACCGTTTATATCCGTTACATCAGCATAAATAGTATAGTTGAATCTAGGCAGATCTTTAGGATCAGCTGACTTATCTGGCAGAGCCGTAAACTCAATTTTGAATGCCCCATTTTCATCTGTAACAAGATCACCTTTTGCTATTTCTTTAGGTGCTTCATATGGTCTCCAATACCACCAGTAATACCAACCGCTATAAACAGTATTTCTTGTAACACGATATTGCACTTTAGCACCATCTATGAAATTACCCGCGAAAGCTTTAGCTACTCCTGTTGCAGTAATTTTATCATTCAATTGAAATTCTCCTTCAATTGGATCCATTTCAACGTTGAACTTTGGTCGCTTATATTCTTCAACTCTAAAATAAGTTGATCCATGACCATCCTGAATTCTCATCTGCCCGGTTAAAACACCGAATGGAGCGGTAAATGTTCCTTCAAAAGATCCAAATTCATTTGTTGTTACCTCCTGATGTGCAATTTCCTGACTGTTTACATCATAGAAATAAACAGTGGTTTTATGATTCTTTTTCAACTCACGTTTTTCTCCATCATACAACATTACTATTCCCTTGTAATAGATGGATTGACCCGGACGATAGATCTTTCTATCTGTGAAAAACTGTGTTACAGTTGTAGCTACAGGGTCATAATGATAATTATAAGCATAGTGACCACCGTTTGGCGCATAAACTTCACCATTATGCTCAATTTTCACATAATAGGTATAATAGTTTTTGTCTGATTTAAAGGTGAATTTTCCATCAGTATCTGTAGTATAATTGCCAACCGTTTTACGCTCATATCTGCGCGTAACATAGCTGTACTCCTGATAATAAACCGTTGCTTTGGCTCCAACAAGTGCTTCTCCTGATGTCCTATCAGTAACTAAAACCGTTTGATCATTGTAATCATCTCTGATTTGATAAGTAGCATTAGCTACCCAAAGCGGCATAAAAGAAAAAGCCTGTGCATTATCAGAGTAATCAGGATGAGATCCAACTACTATGTAATAATATCCATTGGCCAGTTTAGGGATGATGATCTCAGTAGAGTGATTTTGGTGGTCTCCAGGATTTTGCAAATTCAATTCCTCCTGATAGATCCCTTTGTCTTTTCTTAATTCCTCTAAGAATTTCTCGTGATTGTAACTGCCGGAATTGATCTTTTTATAATCATATGGCACGATCTTGTAGTAGAATTTACCAACGTTCCTATACTGCAATAGAAATCGAGATTCGGTTTGTGTTGCAATAGCCTGTTCACCTCTAATTTCAAGGTTCTTTTGTAATATTCCGCTTAATAGTGCCTCACATTGATTACTACCGTATGCATCCGGAAATTTTTTAATGGTTTTATTACAAATATCTTCAGCTACTTTATATTCCCAACGATTTGTAGTATCACCAAGGAAATTATATGATGTTGCCTTGTTAGAATGTACCAAAGCCATTTCATACCAGGCCTCAGAAGAAAAAGGATCATTTTGATAAGCCTGTGCCATTCTCTCCAAAGCAGAATAATAAAGAGCATCTTTATTAGAATGGACAATATTATCCCTAACAAAAGCCAATCTTTCCAACTCAATGGAGAAAAGCGCCTGTTTATTATTCTTTTCCTGATGGAAATTTGTCAATTCATAAAGGATTCTAAGTGCATAGAATTTCGTGTTTAATGAATCAGTAGTTGATGCACTTTTTGCAAGATTGATAAAGGTGGAATTTGCCCCAAAGAACATGTCACTTTCAAAAGAGAATGTCTCTGCTGGGCCAGGTACATTGAAAGTTGAAAACTTAAAGAAGTCCAACGCTCTGTGTGCAAGGAAGTCGAATAAAGTAGGTCGGATGTCTTGCGTTTCCTTTGTATTGGTATATGAGGCAATATCATCATAGTTTTTGATCATTTCTCCTTTTGAAATGTTGGAATTGGCCAAAGACAATAAATAATGATATCTCACCTTTTGAGCAATGCGTTTAAGATCCCATGTACGGATATCTTGCAGATCCACTTCTCCTACATTGGTTCGATCTTGAAACTTCCAGCTATTAGCGCTATAATATCCCCAATATACTTCTGCGGTTAGCGAGTGTAATATTTCCTTTGAGGGAGAGGGAGCAGTAATAATGAGTGAATCCAGGCGTGCAATACCAATAACATAATCGTCTTCTTCCAGGTATGCATTGTATTTCAATTCATACAATACCGATTTAATAACTTGATTGTGTACTCTTTCTTCTGAAGCCAATTTGAAAATCTCATCCACTTCAGCAAGCGCCATTCGATAAAGCCCTTTTCTTTCTAAAGAATCGACTTTTTCCCATTTCAACTGGTACTTGTCTTTCTCATCAGGAGGAATCAACCGGGTACGTGCACTTGCATTATTAAAGTGCGATAATAACATTGCTAACAGAGTGAATATCAGGATCTTTCTCATTTTACATTAATTCGTTCTTCTAAAAGTACAAATAAGCATCAAAAAGGTTCATTAAATCTTTTAAATGCTTTCTTGACAATTTTTTGTTGAATAATAATGAGAGGAAAACGAACTGTTTGCGTCTAATATTCGTCTTCTTTGTAGAATGATGAAAAAATTCAACCCGGATATTGATTCTATTTATTTGCTGGTGTCTATAAATGACATTAGAGATAAATATTTTGAAGGGGTTAATTTAGATCAGGAAGAAGCATTGGCTTTGGAAAATTACGACAAGTTCAGGTTGTCACATTTGAACGGATCAAAAGATGAGAAGGATTTTGATCAACGATATTTTCAACTTCAAGTGATGGCCAATTTATATTCCTTCCGAGACTTTTTAGATTACGAAAACATCAAGGCATAAAAAAACCCGTTTCATTTTCATGAAACGGGTTTTTTATATTATTGAAGTTGATTACTTAGTAACCACCATTCTTTTAGTTACTTGTTTTTCACCTACAGTGAAAGTATAGAAGTAAACTCCTTCTGCGAAATCGTTACCGTCAATATTTAACGTGTAAGTTCCAGCGTTTTGAGTTCCCTGGTTCATAGTAGAGATAACTTTACCTTGAACATCTGTAAAAGTTACAGACACGTTAGAAGCCTCACCTAATGTATATCTGATAATTGAATTACCATTCATTGGGTTTGGTTGGTTTTGACCGATTGAGAAGTTATTCTCTAATTCAACACCAGTAGACAATGAAATATCAAAATTCAAATCAAGAGCAAGGTCTCTAGAGTTAGATCCCCATCCTGGACCACTAACGTAGAAATCTCCATATTGTAGTGAAGAATAATCAACATCTTCAGCGTTACCAATTCCCCAAAGAACTGTGTTATCAGGACATTCAACAGAAACCACATAAACTGAACCTGCACTAAGTGAAACTGGTCCAGAAGTTCCAACAGAAGTTTGGTTGAAATTGAATGTAGCCCAAGTATCGAACATAGAAGAAGTAACCTGGAATCTTCTGTTTGCAATCTCTACTGGATCATTTTGGAAATCGTAAGTATAAACATATACTGTGATCTCATTGTCACTTGTTGTTTGGGTAGCTGATCCAGGACCAGGAGAAACAAAGAAATCAATTCCCTGAAGATCAACATTTGTTGCAATCTCATACGTTTGACCGAATTGGAAATTAATAGGAGGGGTATCATATCCAGGGCTAGTGTAGTAGTAATATTGTTGATAATCATCATAGTGACCCATGATGTTGTCAGTAATTGCAAGATTTCTGATAATAGTATCGTTCGTTAATTTATCATCAGTAACACTGTGCTTAAGAACTACTTCTACTGTATAATCGTCAACAGCCAATGTTGAAAGATCCAATGTAGTTTCGAAAACGATAGTATCTAATTCACCTAGAGCTGCAGTTCCAGCTTGTGCTGTATTTCCAGATCCAGTATAAACTGAAGTACCACCTGAATTTTTTACATTAACATCCAACACTACGTTAGAAACAGTGTTTGCTCCCATGTTTCTGAATGGAGACATGATTGTCAACATACCAGCCTGATCAGCAGGGATACGAGTATATTCAAAATTAGAATAGATGTTAGCTAACCAACATTTATCGTGAACCAAATCATTAGGATAAGTTTCAGTCAAATTGATGTCATCAATTTCCCAACCATATCCACATGAAGTATCTCCATAATATCTAAATCTGATCCAAACTTGAGACTCTCCAGCTGCGATATCAGAAATGTTGTATTCTTTGTACTCAGCAATAGCAGATGAATTTGATTGAACATCAGAGTTAACATCCCACTCAGTCCAGTTAGTTCCGTCAATAGAAACACCTACATAGCAATCATCAGCATTGAATGCTCTGTAATATTGCCAGAAAGATAAAATAACCCCAGGTCTAGTAGAGCAATCGATTGGATTAGCCAATGTCATGATCACCTCTTGAGTTTGACAGTTATTAGCTACTAAGTATTGAATAGAATTGAAGTAATAAAAACCATTCGTTTTAGTTGGAGAATCAATAGTTCCAATATAGTTGGTCATTGATGCAGGTAAGCTAGTTCCATTTTGCCAAGCTCCCTGACCTCCTGGGCTGGTTAGCGTCCAGTCAGAAGTAGTAGTTGTAGCACATTCATTTGTGTAGAAAACATCTCCACTAGCTCTATCATAATTAGAGTGTGCAACGTGATTTCTTCCACTTCTATCTTCAGTGAAAGGTTTCACTTCAACATCACTGTTGAAAATGTCTTTTTGCTGTTGAGCGCCAGCAGAAGCTGTAATAGCAAGCCCAAAAGCCAATAAGTATACTTTTCTCATTTTAATAATTTTAAAAATTAGCAAGGCTAAAGATAGGAAAATTTTAAATTCTCTCCAAAATGTGAAGATTTAACCTATTAAAGTGTTCCTTTTATTGATTCTGTGGTTTAAACTAATGGATCAGCATCCTTATAAGCAGGGAATTTTTCTGTGATGTCCTCCAGTATTTTATAGTCTAAAGAAACAATCTTATAGGCTTCTTCTGATGAATTAAATTGATACTGTATTTTCCCCCATGGATCAACCACTGCCGAATCACCGGTATAGGTAATATCATTGCCATCAGTTCCAACGCGATTCACGCCAATGCAATAAGCTTGATTCTCCATTGCTCTAGCCAATAAAAGGGTTTTCCAAACATAATTTCTCCTCTCCGGCCAATTAGCAACATAAATAACCAGGTCATATTCTTTCTTTCCTTCAATGGTGCGATTTCGAGAAAAGACAGGGAATCTCAGATCATAACAAACCTGCAATAAGATCTTCCATCCTCTTATAGTGTGGAGAACTCTTTGGGATCCCGCTTCGAAATGATCATTTTCATTGGCCATTCTGAAAAGATGCCTTTTATCGTAATATGTTTCAATTCCGTTTTCAGATACAATTACAAAACGATTATAATAACGTCCATTTTCATAAATGATCAAAGAAGCACCTATCTGACAATTTAATTCAGTAGCCCAATTGAATAACCAGGTAATTGAATCACCATCCATGGCTTCTGCCATGGCTTCAACATTCATGGTAAAACTGCTATTGAACATCTCAGGCAATAAGAGCAAATCGATTTCCTGACCTTTTAGTTCATTCAGATAGGTGTTTTCAAAATGAGCAAGATTCCTGGCTTTATCTTCCCAAAACTGCTTCGTTTGTATGATCGCTACTTTTAGATCTTGCATAATTTCATGATGGCTTTGGTCAATGTTTCATCCTCTTTCGCAAAACAAAAGCGTACAACTTTGTTATCCGTATTGTCTTTGTAAAATACTGAAACCGGAATAGAGGCCACTTTGTATTCAATGGTCATTCTTTTCGCAAAATCAACATCTGCTTCGTCAGAAATGGCAGAATAATCGAACAATGAGAAATAGGTTCCTTCACAATTCAATGCCTTAAACCTGCTATTCTTCATAGCACCCAAAAAAAGATCTCTTTTCTCTTTATAAAATGGTGCCACTTGCATCCATTCTGATCCCGTACTCAAATATTCAGCTAATGCTGCCTGAATGGTGTTGTTCACACAAAAAACATTGAATTGATGCATTTTTCTCAATTCAGTAGTTAAAAATGAAGGTGCAACAGTATATCCTACTTTCCAACCCGTCACATGAAATGTCTTACCAAAACTATAGGTTACAAAAGAACGTGGTCTTAAGATCTCGCTTTTCAAAACTGATTGATGCTCACCTTCATATTGAATATGCTCATACACTTCATCACTCAATACGATCAACTCGGGGTATTTTATACAAAGTTCCTCAAGTGCTTTAATGTCATCAATAGTCCACACTGTTCCTGCCGGGTTGTGAGGATTATTCACCATGATCATCCTTGTTTTAGGAGTTATTCTCTCATTCACCTCTTCCCAATTGATCCTATAATCCGGAAAAGTCAGGTTAAGATGAACCGGAACTCCGCCATGTAATCTTACAGAAGGATCATAGCAATCATAAGCCGGATCAAACATAATGACCTCATCTCCTGCTTTTACGACAGCTGCAATTGCTGAATATATAGCTTGTGTAGCCCCAGCTGCAATAGTGATTTCCGTATCTGGATTCAACGCAACGCCATGTTGCACAAACATCTTTGCCGCTAACTGTTCTCTTAGATCCAATCTTCCCGGCATTGGAGCATATTGCACCTGCTCATCATCCAGCGCCTTTTTTACCAGATCCTTTAATCGTTCATCTATATTAAAGTTGGGAAAACCCTGAGATAAATTAATGGCATCATGTTCATTAGCCAAAGCAGACATGACTGTAAAAATAGTAGTGCCAACATCTGGTAATTTTGAAGTGATATGAGGTATGGTATCGAAAGACATAATTCAAGGGGTTTCAAACAAATGTACAGAATTCAGAAAAGTACTAATTCATTAAATAACTTTCTATTTAGATTCGTTCTAAATAATTGAAGGAATTGAAGAAAGTCTGCTTAACTTTGCAGTATAATGGTTGAAACATCCTTTGATATTGAACTGATTCGAGCACAGTTTCCTACTTTACAACAAAAGGTAGGCAAATATCCATTGGTCTATTTTGACAATGGAGCAACATCTCAAAAACCAAAAGTGGTTATTGATAGGCTGGATCAGTATTACAAACTTGAAAATGCCAATATTCACAGAGGAGTGCACTATCTCAGCCAGATCAGTACTGATAATTACGAAAAGGCCAGAAAAAGCATTCAGGCTTTTATCAATGCCAAACATGATCATGAGGTTATTTTCACCTCAGGGACTACGGATGGAATTAATCTGGTAGCTCAATGTTTTGGCACTTTACTTGAAAAGGGAGATGAAATTCTGATCACTGAATTAGAACATCATTCAAACATAGTTCCCTGGCAAATGATCGCAGCTGAAAAAGGATTGCTGGTCAAATACATTCCTCTATTGGAAAACGGAGAATTGGATTGGGATCAATTGGATGAATTGTTGACCGAGAAAACAAAGCTTTTGGCTTTTGCTCATGTATCCAATTCTTTAGGAACAATAAATCCGGCAAAAGAGATCATTAAGAAGGCTCATTCAAATGGCACTAAAGTATTACTGGATGCGGCACAATCACTTCAACATTTTAAAGTGGATGTTCAGGATCTGGATTGTGATTTTCTAGCTTTTTCAGGACATAAGGTATTCGGGCCAACCGGCATAGGAGCACTTTACGGAAAAGAGGATCTGTTGAATGAAATGCCTCCATATAAGGGGGGTGGTGATATGATCAAAACCGTGAGCATGGAGAAAACCGAATACAATGAATTGCCATTCAAATTCGAAGCCGGAACTCCGCATATTGCAGGTGCCATAGGTTTAGGGACAGCTGTTGATTGGTTAAGTGGGTTTAACTACAATGAGATCCAGCAATACGAAGATGAATTGCTGAGCTATGCCACAGAACAGATCAAAACCATTGATGGCGTTACCATTTACGGTGAGGCGAAAAACAAGAGCAGTATTCTTTCTTTTTTGATCGAAGGATTGCATCCATACGATATTGGAACACTTTTGAATCAACAGGGAATTGCTGTTAGAACCGGTCACCATTGTACGCAACCTGTAATGGACCATTTTGGCATTCCGGGAACCATTAGAGCTTCATTTTGTTTTTACAATACGAAAGAAGAAATAGATCTTTTCATAAATGCTTTGAAGAAGGCAGTAGATATGTTAAAATAATGAGCATAGCAGAGAAAGAGAACGCATTAATTGATGATTTTTCCATTTATGATGACTGGATGGAAAAGTATGAGTACATCATTGAATTAGGGAAAGATCTGCCACAAATTGAGGAACAATTGAAAACGGATGACCATCTGATCAAAGGATGTCAAAGCAAAGTGTGGATGAATGCAGAATTGAAAGATGGCAAAGTGGTTTTTACGGCGGATGCAGATGCTGTGATCGCCAAAGGAATTATAGCATTATTGATCCAGGTTTTATCGAATGAAAAACCGCAGGATATTGTAGATGCAAAATTGGATTTTATTAAAGAGATTGGATTACAGGAGCACCTTTCACCTACCCGTTCAAACGGATTGGTTTCAATGGTAAAACAAATGAAAATGGATGCGCTTGCCTTAAATATGACAGCATGATCATATCACCAGATGGAAATATGGATAAAGAAGCCATAAAGGAGCTAGAGGAAAATATCATAGCTGCCTTAAAAGAGATCTATGACCCGGAAATTCCGGTAGATATTTTTGAGTTAGGATTGATCTACGAAGTTAAGATCAAGAAAGATGGTTTTGTAGAAATTGACATGACCTTAACATCTCCTAACTGCCCTGTAGCGGAGAGTTTACCTGTTGATGTAAAAAACAAGGTTGAATCAGTTGAAGGAGTTACTGAAACAAAAGTGAATATTGTTTTTGATCCACCCTGGGATAAAGACATGATGAGCGAAGAAGCTCAATTGGAATTAGGGTTTTTGTAAAACCCAGTGAATATATCTTATCTCTACTGCATCTTTCTGGCGTAAAATTTGTTGCAATAAATTCCAAAATTGGTTTATTGTAAAATCACTATGTTTACAACCAAATTAAAAAACTGACGTTTAAGGAGTTATGAAACAGCTATTTACAATTCTAAGTTTTGCCTTTTTTGGGCATCAGTCAATCGCTCAGGACAGTACATTTTGGCAGCATGCTTTTGATTATGAGGTGGGTCAAAAAGAAACCATTGAACGAGATTGGGGACGTGAAGTTATTTGCTATTTAGGTAATATCAAATGGAAAAGCCCTTCAGGTAAAGAATTGGAAATTAGAATTGTGACATCATATCAGCAGATCACAAAAGCAAATGGATTCAATGACAGATGTATTTTATCCCTTGTTAAAGCAGATCACACGTTGATCAAATCATACGATCTGGTAAAACGTCTTAATCTACCGTTTGAAATTCGAGACAATAGCCTTGTTTATAATATAGAAGGAGAGGAGATCGTATCCCCTCTCCCTGATAAATTTGGACCAAGATTGTGCGTCAAAGGACACACATGTTTTGGTGAAATTATTCTCTAATCACTTTACCTATCTTCACTCCATCAGTAGTAAATAATTGAATGTGGTAAACTCCTCTCGAGAAGCCAGACATATCAATTTTAACTACATCTTCCTGAACATTAGTTGCTGAGTAAACAAGTTGACCCGACACATCAAATAATTTCAGATCTGTGATCTTACCTGAATATGCTATCTGCACCAATCCATTGGTTGGATTTGGATAGATTGTAAATGACTGTGTTTCATTATCATTCACTCCTAATGGATCTTCATCAGGTAGATTAACACCATCTGTATTTGATCTAGATGAGTTATAATCTTGTGCTTTATGCGAAGGAGTACACAATCCTGGTGTTTCGATAGTGATCATATAAACCAAACTGCTATCGCCGGGAGGTGTTTGATCGGTATATGAGAACAAGTTAGATCCCAATGAATCGATCACCATCCAACCGGTTGAAGGATGCCATCTGTTGATATAGAATGTTGGATAAGCGAATCCTTCATAATCATCCCAGATCAGGTTCACCTCACCGCTTACTCCTTTGTTAGAAGTCAGGTGTATAGTTTTATGTACATCTGATAGATCCGATTCGTTTCCACAATCATCAATAGCCGATACTTTATATCTCCATGAACGGATAGAAGGATCAGAGTAATAATCAAAGTACTGTGTTACACTATCCGCGTTTTGATTACCGATCAGGTAATACAATCCTGCTTGAGAACTTTCTTTGTAAATGTTGTATGAGGCAATTCCTGGATCATTGATATCTTCCCAAACAACTAGATTTTTACCTGTAACAGTATCCACATCTACCATACAGATCAAAGGTTGATCAGGTTGAGATTCAGTCACTGTATATGATGCATAGGAAGAGCAGCCATTGTTACCAGTAACTTCCACTTCATATTCACCTGGCAATACATCTAATAGATCTTGATTAGATGATCCATTAGACCAGTTATACGTGAATGGTTGAACACCTCCGATTGTACTAATGTAGATATCAGATAGATCACCATTACATGTTCCAAGGAAAGTTGAATCAGTCACAAGAATTGGAGCTCCCGCTTCATTGATAGCGAAATCCTTTTGTAATAAGCAAGTATTACCATCAATGATCAATAAAGTGTGGATGCCAGGTGATAAACCTCCGGTTTGGTTAGAAGGACCCGTTGCATTTGGCCAAATGAAATTGTATGGCCCAGTTCCATTGTTAACCGTTGCAAACGCAGTACCATTATGTCCGCCACAAGTTGCCGCCTGAGTGATAACAGAAACAGTAGACTCCTGAGGTTGTGTTACTTCAATACTTTCTACCGCGAAACATCCGTTAGCATCTGTCACAAATATCTCGTAAGGCCCCGCTTGTAATCCATAGATGTCTTCTGTTTGATCTCCATTCGACCAAAGTATTGTATAAGGTGGTTGACCACCAAGGATCGTAACTGAGATCGAACCGTTATCATCTCCATAACAATGAACATCAGCCACATTATCTACCAATATCGTTACCCCTTCTTCATCACTAACTGTTGCAATTCCCTCATTGTAACATCCGTTAATATCCGTTACTGTAACAACATAAATTCCAGAATTCAAACTATCTGCTATTACGCCCTCATCTCCATTGGTCCAAGCATAAGTATATGGTGGAATACCTCCTGTGGCAGATACAATTGCCATTCCGTTGTTGGTTCCACAATTTGATTCAATTACAGTGTTGGTTGATACATCAATAGCAGATGGAGGAATTACAAAGGTTTCATCCGATACATCTGTATTTCCACAACCGTTCACCCCGGTTACTTTAACAGTATATGAACCTGCATTTGCATAAGTATGGTAAACCGGGTCCAATGAATTATAAGTTACTAATTGACCTGATCCATCACCAAAATCCCAAATATATGTTCCACCGCCAATGGCCATAAATTCCACCGGATGACCCTGACAAGCTGTTTGTGTTTCATCAATAAGAAGTTCGGTATTGATACTTACATTGTCTCCAGGAACGCCAATGGTCATTTGAACAGAGTCAGTTACGGTATTACCACATCCGTTGATCAATTCATATTTTGCCCAGTATGTGCCTGGTGCTGTATAAGTGTGATAAGAAACATCCACCTGTGCAATCCCCTGAACGAATACCTGTTCAACAGTAGAGGTTGAACCACCATCACCAAAATACCACGTAATATCACCAAGGCCGGCAGGAATCAATACAAAGATCAATTCATCACCAACGCAACCAGTAGGTTGAACAAATATTTGGACATCTGCAGGATCCAATTGATAGTTATCTGAAACTACGATTGAATCTACCACAGTAGAATCATTGCCACATGTATTCGTTACTGTAATTGTAATGTAATAGGTACCTAAGGCGTCCCATGAATGTGCAACAGCCCAGTCATCTGTATATACTGTTCCATCTCCCATATCCCAGGTATAAGAGTATGGCTCTCCATTATCTCCCTGGATAAATACTGTATTTCCTATACAAGTAGTGTCAACCGGCAGATCATAATCAACCTGATTAATCGGTAAATTATCCTGAATGTGAACAGTAGTAGTATTTGTAGCAGTGTATCCACACCCATTTTCTACTGTTACCGTTGCAGTATAAGTCCCTGCCGCATTATAAATGTGGTTTGCATCCTGTCCATTCGCTGAAGTTCCGTCTCCAAAATTCCAGGTATAGATCTGGTATCCATAATCAGTAGAGAATTCAATCTCTGTACCAGGACAAGCAGGATCAGGCCATGAACTCACCCAAATTCCACCACTGATTGGCAAGTTGTTTTGGATGTAAATCGTATCATAAAGAGTAACTGAGTTGCCGCAAGTATTTTGAATAGTAGCAGTGATTGGATATGTTCCAGCCGTACTATAAGCATGGTAAGAATCAGAACTCGTTCCCTGTCCATCTCCAAAATCAATATAGAAGTTGTACTCCCAGTTTGACCAGAAATTGATCAAATCTCCCGGACAGGCTGTTGTTTGAGAAATATTCAAGTACGCGTTATTTACTGGCGCATTATTGTTTACTACTACTGAATCATTTAATGTTATAGTATTTCCACAGTCATTCGTAATAGTTACCTGAGTATAATAAGTTCCTGCTGAAGCATAGGAATATTCATGTCCCTGATCGTTTACTAACGGTGAGCCATCACCCATATCCCAAACGAATGATACTCCATCAGATGCCCAGGCTTGTGCATAAAATTGCGATCCAGGACAAATTGTATCAGGAAGATCTTGTTGAGGATTTTGAACCGGAGTTGTATTGCTCACTGTAACAACATCAGTTAAAACTGTATCTACACCACATCCATTGGCCACAGTAACCGAAACATTATAAGAACCAATAGAAGAATACGCATGGTCAACATAATAATTTCCTGAAGCATTATTACCATCACCAAAATCCCAGTCATAACTAGAAAAT
Source organism: Crocinitomicaceae bacterium (assembly GCA_020635955.1). GTDB lineage: Bacteria > Bacteroidota > Bacteroidia > Flavobacteriales_D > Crocinitomicaceae > Paracrocinitomix. The sequence continues at coordinate 69,931 of JACJYW010000008.1, read as the reverse complement.
CCACTGTTTGTCTGGAAACTTACATTTGTTCCGGGACACGCAGTTGTTGGATTGATCCAAAGGTTTGCATTGTATCCAAAATAAGGAGTGCTGGTAACTATGTCAATTGGAGTTTGAACAACAAATGTTCCGCATTGACCTTGCAAGGTAACTTGAGGATAATAGGTGCCAGGTGAAGAATAGGCATGGTTAGCATAATAATCTCCAGAAGCAGTATTTCCATCCCCAAAATCCCATGAAATAGAAGTCCATCCTTGCATATAAGCGTACATGGTCACCTGGTCACCTGGACAAGCAGATGCCACCATGTCTATATTTGCAGGCGGTCCGACCGCTTCAACGTATTCTTCCCAATATCCAACATAGGCGAATCCTGCATCATAAGCATAAACTTGAATCCAATATCCACCTGGATTGTTATAAATATGGGAACTTACATCATATTGATCATAATAAATTGTTCCGTCTCCCATGTACCAGTCAAAATGAACACCTGAACTACTTGTGTTGGTAGTAGAAACTGTTAAAGGTGCACATCCTTGATTTGTAGATGGTGAGAACATGATCTGCGAGAATGCACTTGTTGAAAGCATTAAAGCAGTTGAAAAAGCGAGAATAGTATAGAGTCTATTCATATCAGAGGTTTTTTGAGAATTTTGCGTCGAATTTATGAAGATTCCTTCATTATGCAAGCAGAAAAAATGATAAGGATTTAACGTAACCTGCTGTGAATTAGAAATAAAGGATTATCTAGTAAGCACAATATAATCTTGCAAAAGGGTCTTGAGGAAAGTCAGTTTCTTTTCAGGAACTTCTGGCAAATTTAATTCTTCAGCAGCCTTTTGGGCCAGATCTCTAACCAATTGCTTGTGAGGTTCATTAGGATATTTCTTTACACGAGTGATCGCGTTTTTAATCAGGATCATATCCTCATCCGTAAATTTAGATACACCCAAATAGGTAGGTTCATGCTTTGATCGATCTTTAATGTTCAGAATATCGCGAATAGTATACACCTGTTCAGGTTTGTTCCTCACAACTGCGGTTTGACCTAAAATATCTCCCAAACGTTGACCTTTTTCAGTAGTTGTAATGAAAAGAGCAGCCACAGCTCCAGCTGAGAACCAGAGATCTATCAATTTAAATGCCCAGCGCATGGCATAATCATTCAAATTCGCGTTTTCACCATTGAGCTTTACCACACGGATACCCATGGCCATCTTTCCCACGGTTTGACCTTTGAGGAGGTATTCGAAAAGCACTGTGTAGAAAATTACGGGTAATTGTAAGATGACCAATAATACGGTCATCATGTTAAAATCAAAGGTGCTGAATCCGAACATAACAACTATCCAGATGATGATCCAAAAATAAACCATCATGACCAACAGATCAAGAAATTGGGCTACTCCACGATTCAAAACACTAGCCGCTTCATAGTCAATTGAAATGTTATGAGATGTTATTATATCTACCTTCTTCATCCACTGTGAAAATACAAATTTTGCTTCAATGTAATGGTTCCTTCATTTTTTCTGAAGGATATTTGCTTAAATAACTATTTTTGCTCCGTCGAATTTGCTAAAGCATATTCCTTTAGTGCGACAACGAACAAAATTTCTAAAGATGCAACAAGAGAAATCTAACGAGAAGATCGATAAGCTGATCAAGCAAGTAGAAAAAGGATTTGATGGCGATAAAATTATTAAAGCCCTAATGGATCTTAGAGAAGATGCATTGGTTGATGAGGATCCGCTTTTGGCGAAAGTGCTAAGATTGGCTTCAGAATATATTAAAGAAGAAGGGTGTTTTGACCACACCGTTGAAAAATATGAAGATGATGAGGGTGAAGAGCATTTGGTAGAGCCGGGTACTGATAATGAGAACCTGATCTATTTGCTAGAGTTGATCAAAAAAGCGGATAATAAATTCAACCGCGAAGAGATCAAAGAGATGCGTACATTCTTAAAATTGAAATTGTACTAATCTTCAATCACATTAATAAAAAAGCCCCGTTCATAATTGAGCGGGGCTTTTTTTATAGTACTGTTTTTGCTAATTAAGATGCTGCTGCTTCCAATGGTTTTGCAGATCTGATCGTCTTAACCATATCATCAATGATAGGCTTAAGGTTACCATCTTCCTGACTTCTTAACACATAAGTGTATCCGTCAATAACCGTTTCACCATAGCAATGGTATGAAGGTTGTCCACCTTGTTCTTCATGCAAAGTTCTTTTATACATGATCAGGTTTGGCTCATCAACTAAATATTCTACAACAAAGATCTTGTTCAGATCACCCAGTCTTGCTTTTTCATTGGCCACTTTATCCTTCTCTTTGCCATAATCTTCAATGATCAGGTGAAAACGAGTTCCGATCTTTACATGCCACAAATAATCGCCATCATCATGTTCTACCAAAGGCTCAATTGATGCCCCGGTTGATGAAGCTACCTCAGGCAACATAAATTTGATATTCAATCCCTGATCTTTCAAAGACATTTCAGTCATACCTGAATAGTCAAGAGTATCAGTTGATTGATCGTTTTGAGTATTATCTCCTTCTTCACCAGAACCACCACATGCGGTCAGTAGAAAGGTTGCAGCTATCGCACAAAGAAAAAAACGTTTCATGCTCTTGGTTTTATAATGGGTTAGCCTCTGTTTGAAACTTGTGCAAAGTAAAGAAAAAAAATAGTTGTATCGGGTATATCCAACTAATTTTATCATGAATTCGATCACATTGAAGATCAGCATAAATAATTGTCTAATTTTATTGCTGTAATATTTGAAGATCAATGAAAGTATCCGTTTGTAGAAAAGCTCATTTCAATGCTGCGCACCGCTTGTACAATCCAAAGTGGTCAGATGAAAAAAACTGGGAGGTCTTTGGGAAATGCAACAATCCGAACTATCATGGACATAACTATACACTGGAAGTTTGGGTAAAAGGTGAAATTGATCCTGAAACAGGTTATTTGATCGATCTAAAAATTTTAAAGGATCTAATTGAATCAGAGGTGGAAGATCGATTTGATCACAAAAACTTAAACGAGGATACGAAAGAGTTTAAAGAACTTAATCCAACTGCCGAAAACATTTGTATTGTGATCTGGAAACTTTTGAGAGCCAAACTAGATCCAAAAATGGAATTAAAAGTTCGGCTTTATGAAACGGAAAGGAACATTGTTGAGTTTGACGGAAATTAGTACCTCACATAGTGTTTAAACTGAAGAATAGTGATCATACTTTCTTCATCAACTCTGGAAAGAATAGCTTTCAATAACTTGCTATCTTCAAAATACACCAGTTGTTCTTCGTTGATGAGTTTTTCATTTCTATAGACATGTCTGGACAGCACATTACCGTCATCATCATACGCAAATAGCTTTCGATTGACATGTGTTCCAGAAGCTTTTGAAATCGTTTTAACCTCTTCTACCTGGCCGGATCCGTTGTAGAAATAGTTGATCTCACTTCGACCTGAACCATTGTGCAAGGCAGATTCCAGTTTCGACAATCTACCCTCTTTGTCAAAATAATAGAATTCAATTCGATATACTCTACCGGCAGAATTATAACATACCTTCTTATAGTCAAGTCCTTCTAACGTCAAATATTCATATTTCTCAGTGGCTATGGTATGTTGTTCATTCAGCTCAAATGAGAGCTTATTCATTTTAGTGTCCTGATCTCTTCTCAATTCCATTTCTATTACCCTGTCCTGATTGTCGTAACGATATCTTCTTTCGTAATAACCCCATTTATTCGTTTCACGGTGAATCAGAACATTGCCTTTGTAATCATATATATAGGTTGAGAGTAGAGTATCACCTTTTAGGATCTTAAATTTTCGAACCAGTTGGCCTAATCGGTCAAATTCGTAAGCAAAAGCGTCATCATTTGGACGAATTACGTCATGATCATATTTGGTAGCATATTCACCCCTAAAACTTTTGACCTTGTTTTTACGAATAAAATCCGGATTAAAAAAGGGCATATCCTCCAATACTTCTCCTTTTGGATTCATCAGCATTTGACCTTGAGCGATCAAAGGCAGCAACAACAATATGAAAAAGAGGTTCTTCACTTAGGCAAAATTAAGGTATAGGTTAATTGCTTGGTTTTAAGAGAAAACAAATTATTCAAACACCTTTTGTTAGTATAGAAAAATTGGACCAAATAGTTACATCCTTTGGTTCAGTAGGTTATAATTAACAACTTAAAAGTATCTTTGCCTATCAATAAGTGAAAATATTAGATGATACGTAGATTTTTTACTCTCCTTCTTGTCCTCCAGTGTTTAATAGTTGTGGCACAAACGCCACCGTACAAAACAAAGAATGTCTTTATCATTGTAATGGATGGTCCTAGATGGACAGAGACATGGGGCGATTCTACGCACAAGTTGATTCCACACATGGCCAATGATATGGCTAAAGAAGGTGTGATCTTTACTGATTTTAAAAATAATGGCCCCACCTATACTACTGCGGGTCATACTGCTTTGAGCACCGGCTTTTATCAAAGCATGAAAAACAACGGAAAGGTCCTTCCAAAACATCCAACAATTTTCCAATACTTTCTGAAAAAAACAGGATTGCCCAAAAAATCGGCTTACGTGATCACAAGCAAAGACAAATTGGCCATCCTTACGAATTGTCAGAAAAAAGGATGGTATAATCAATATCGTCCAGCACAGGATTGTGGAATAAACGGATTGTTCTCAGGTTATCGCCAAGACGGTGAAACGTGCAGAGCTGTTTTGAGAATACTGGAACAGGATAAACCTAATTTGGTAATTGTTAATTTCCAGCAACCTGATTCCTGGGGGCATGCTAATAACTGGGAGAATTATTTAAAAGGAGTCAGCACCTCTGACGACTATATTTATGCGATATTCAAATTCATTCAAACGAATGAACACTACAAAGACAATACAACCATTTTTGTTACGAATGACCATGGAAGACATTTAGATGGTCATAAAGATGGTTTCGTTTCTCATGGGGATGGATGTGAAGGCTGCAGACACATCAATTTCTTTGCCTTTGGTCCGGATTTCAAAAAAGGAGTTATTATGGATAGTGGCAGAGAACAAATTGATATTCCAGTAACTGCTGCTCATCTATTAGGTTTTGAGATCCCTAAAAGTGATGGTGACGTCATGGAAGAATTGTTTCAATCCAGATAAACTCTGTGAACTCTTGACGAGATCCCCGAAATGATCTCATAAGGAATAGTATAAAGGTGCTTAGCCATTTCGAAAATGGTATTGTCATCACCAAAGATCTGTACTTTGTCTCCCACTTTAGCTGGAATGTTTGTTAGGTCGATCATGCACATATCCATGCAAATATTTCCTATTACCGTAGCAGAATTTCCGTTGACTTTGACCGACCAGTTTCCCTGACTCAATCCTCTTCTCAATCCATCTGCATATCCCACGGGAATAACACCAATCGTAATATTCTTTTCGGCCATGTATGCTCTGCCGTATCCCACACTATCTCCCGGTTTTAACTGCTTGATCTGTGAAATTTGTGTGGTAAAGGTCAGTACATTCTCCAATTGATCCTGATGATCACCTAATAAGCCATATAGTCCTATCCCTATTCGGATCATGTCAAATTGAGAATGAGCAAAATTCAATGCTGCTGCTGAATTGGCCAAATGACGATCAAATTCATACCCAATCGCATCTTTAAGTTTCCCAGTTAGTATTTCGAACAAACGAATTTGACCAAAGGTGAATTCATTCTCATCATGGTCGTCCGCTACTGCCAGATGAGAAAATACCGACTTCACATGAACCTCTGGTTGAGTTTGAAGAATGTCTGTCAATTCATTCATGTGCTCCTGTACAAAGCCCAATCGGTTCATCCCTGTGTCTAATTTTACATGGATCGGGAACCCCTCTTTTTGACGCAATATTAATTGATGGATAAAAGACTGCAATAATTCAATGGAATAGATGCTTGGCTCTAAATGATGATCAATAATATCATCAAAAGCATTCTCCTCAGGATTCATCACCAAAATAGGTAACTCAATTCCAGCATTACGCAATTTTACACCTTCATCTGCATACGCCACCCCAAAATAATCAACCCCTTCAGACGCCAAAAACTGCGCAACTTCAACTAATCCTGTGCCATAGGATTGTGCCTTAACCATCACAAGCGTTTTTGTTTGCTCTTTTAATTTTGATCTGAAAAAGTTGAGATTATGACGCATGGCCGCCAGATTAATTTCCAACTGAGTAATATGCTTTTTGGCCGCATAGTACTGAACGATCTTTTCCAAACTGTTCTTTCTGGAACCTTTAAAAAGAATTGCCGTTTTTTCAAACTTCACCGGAGATTGAAGGAATTGTTGCAAATTCTCAAAATGCAAGACCTCCTTTTTGATTTTTCCAAGGGCGTTATCTTTTCCTATGTAAACTACAGTAGTTAAGTCAGCCGATTGGATAAGGTCTTCAAAGGCGTCTCCTTCTGTTAACTTTATCTGATCATCAGCTAAACTAAGTACCAGGGCCTTTTCTCTTCCATTTGCAATGCTATTCAATTGACGCAATGCTATTTCCAATGCCGCCATGTCAAGCGTATAAGCATCATTCAACAACAAGCAATCATTCGTTCCTTCCAATTGCTCCAATCTCATTGAGATGGATGGTAGTGTAGATAATTTATACCTTATCTCATCTTCATCCATTTCAAAATGCTTAGCAAGATGATATACAAGTGTAGCATTGGAAATAGAAGCTTTATCCATATATGGCAAATGAGCATCAATCAATTCCAATTCTTCTATGTTGTAAACGGTCTCAGCATCTTTAAAAAGGATGAACTTTTCAGCCTTCTTTTGTTCTTGTGATTGAAAATTGCTGTTGTGTGCATCTCCCAAACCGGTAAACAATCCTATTGTAGGAAGGATCATTTGCTGCAGTTTTATCATTTCACCAGGCTCAGAGATTCCCGCCTCTATTATCGCAAGATCATGACCAGCCGTCATCTCCAATATTGAAAGGGCCACACCTATTTGACTGTTATAGCTTTTGGGCGATCTTACAATATGAAATCTGTCTTTTAAACAATGATACAACCACTCTTTTACGATTGTTTTTCCATTACTTCCAGTGATACCAATTACCGGATAATAGAATTTTTCTCTATGATATCTGGCTAATAATTGAAGTGCATCAAGCGCATTACTTACTTCTATTTGTAGCAAATCCAAGGTTCGATCTTGTTTTTCAACTACTGCTACCAATCCTCCCTTGCGTTTAAACTCGGCCAGATAATTATGGCCATCATCTTTTTTACCAGATAATGCAAAAAACAAACTACTAGCTGAAATTCTTGGAGATCTAGTATCGATCACCACATTTTGAATAACAAAATTTTCAGGTAAATGATGAGAGCTCAGCTCTGTATTCAGAACCGTGATTAATTCATTTATAGAAAGATCTAGATTCACTTATCCTTCAGTTCATTGTAGCAACTGCGACATAAAGGTACGTATTTGTCCTTTTCGCCTAAAACTACAATGCCATTATCTTCGGATATTCTATGAGAAAAACGTGCTCTTCCTGAGCAAAATGTACAAACTGAATTAAGTTTAGTTACCTCGTCAGCAATGGTGAGTAACTGGGGAATTGATCCGAAAGGACGACCCAAATAGTCCATGTCCAAACCTGAAACCACAACTGATTTTCCATCATTGGCGATCTTTTCGATCACATCAATAATACGATCATCAAAGAATTGTACTTCATCTACGGCAACAACATCTGCATTCAGGTAATAATCCAGGATCTCAACCGATTTCTCAACTGCATAAGCCTGTACCTCATTTTTATCATGAGAAACAACTGCTTCATCTGCATATCGATTGTCTAATTTTGGTTTGAATACGAAGACCTTTTTACCATCTTTCTGATGCGACTTAACTGCCTTGATCAAACTGGTAGTTTTCCCAGAAAACATTGGTCCGCAAATTACATGTATACGAGCATTTTTAACTCTTGGACTAAAAGTTGTTCTTCTTAAGATGTTAACATCAATTTTTTGAGAAAATTCCAATTCTTAACAGTTTGTTAATCAAATATAGATTTAATTTTATTCGGCCTAAGTCAATTGTGAATAACTTACAAAAAATGGGTAAAACATCTGTCGAAAGCATGAAAAGTCTGAACAAAAAACTACAAGATCAAATAGAAAAATTAGAAGCAGGTAAACTTGAATTATCTGAAATTGAAGAGATGGTGAATGACGCCAGAGAACTCTATGAACGATTGTTGATCTTAAAATATAAAGCCTATGAAAAGTTCGGAGAACCGATAGCGGAGAAAGAAGAAAAACCCGTGCAAAATGTTAAACCCGTTCAGGAGCCAATCATAGAAGAAGTTAAAGAAGAACCTAAACCCCTTGAAGAGTCATCTTTTGATTTTTCAGATGGAATTTCGGAAGAAGAAGTAGTAGAACAACCTGCTTTTGATTTTTCAATGGATCAGGAAATCGAAATGGAGAAATCTGAAGATATCAGTGTAAAAACTCATGAAGAACCTACCGATCATTTTCCTGAGGATACAGATATTAAAACAAATACATCTGACATCTTCAAAGAAAGCCACGTAGAAAGATTTGAAAAAGAAGATGGTAACTCCCTCAATGAAAAATTGAAAACTGAACAGGAAGAATCACTCCGTAAAAAACTGCAAAGAACTCCAGTATCTGATCTGAGATCTGAGATCAGTATTGCAAAGAAATTTGAATACATCACTTTTATGTTTGAAGGCAAGAACGAGAAATATGAAGAAGCAATAAACAGCCTTAATAATTGTAGTGATGGTGAAGAAGCCAGAGATAAATTGAATGAATATTCTACGCAATACAATTGGGATCTGGAAAATAAATCGATCATGAAATTCGTTGAACTGGTTGAAAGGAGGTATCTATAGCATGGTATTAAGAACCATATATCTGATTTGTCTACTAATTGGTTTTTCAGCTTTTGGACAAAAGGAATATGCCAAAACCATTTTGGATACACTTTGCTCCCCACGTTATCATGGCAGGGGATATGTAGAAAATGGCGATATCAAAGCTGCCCAATTTTTAGTGGAAGAATTAGAGCGCATTGGCGTTTCATCCTTTCCCGGTAAACAATACACGCAAGACTATTTATTAGGAGTTAACACTTTCCCGGGTGACATAGAAGTCAAACTAGGTGAGGAGGTTTTGAAACCTGGCATTGATTATTTGGTGAATGCCATTTCTGGTCCAGCAGAAGGAGAGTTTGATCTTGTAGAGATCAATGAAGAGAACTACTTTACCACCTTTGGCGGCAAGATCAATTTTAGCCTGATGGATCCCTCACAAACCATTTTTGCATTCAATTTCATGAATGCTGAAAGGGAGTTACATAAGAATGTTGAATTGTTGTCTTATGAAGCTACAAAGTACTTTCCCGCTATTTGGGTAACGAACCAAAAAATGATGTATACAGTGGGTAGAAAACACAGCAACTATCCACTAATTTCTATTGATTCGGCAGCTTATAAAAAAGTCGATAAGGTTACGCTAAAAGTTCACAACAAATACATCCCGAATTACATCTCTAAAAATGTCATTGGTTATTTGCCAGGCAAAAAGAAGAAGAAATTCATTGTTTTCTCTGCACATTATGATCATTTGGGAAGAATGGGTAAAGACACCTATTTTCCCGGAGCAAATGATAATGCCAGTGGTGTAGCCATGCTTTTATCCATTGCTAAATTCTTTAAAGCTAATCCCCCTAAATATTCCATTGTGTTTTGCTTTTTTGGAGGCGAAGAAGCCGGTTTGGTTGGCTCTAAATTCTTTGTAGAACATCCCTATTTTCCTTTGAAAAATGTTCGATTTGTTATTAATGTGGACATCATGGGTGGAGCAACAAACGGAATTACTGTGGTGAATGCCAATGCGCATGAAAAGCAATACGACAAACTGGTGGATCTGAACGAAGAACATCAACTGATCAAGGAAGTTAAAAAACGGGGGCAAACATCTAACTCTGATCATTACTTCTTTTCAGAAATGGGCGTTCCTGCCTTTTTCATCTACTCTATGGGGGATGTGAAGAATTACCACGACATTTTTGATACTGCCGAAAATACTCCGCTGGATAAATTTGATGAAGTACAGGAATTACTCCAATTGTTTGCCAGTAAGATCAAATAGTTCGCACAAATCTGATAATCAGAACTAAATAAAAACTGTATATTGAGACATGCAAGAACAGATGAAAGTCATTCATCATGAACATGGTCAAACAACGTTGAAATTACGCGCGGATGGTATAGTTGAAGTTTTAGGTGCCGGGATGAATTATGATCTTGAAGCCACTAAAGAAATTCATCAGGCTATTAAAACACTGACAGCTAACAAGCCGTCCCCCATTCTCATTAATACTGAAAAATTTACTCTTGTAGACGCTGAAACCAGGGAATATTTAAGCACAGATGAGGCCAACGCACATGCCACATCTAAAGCATTTGTAATATCATCTCTCCCACAAAAATTATTGCTGAATTTTTTGATCAAATTTCAAAAACCCAATTGTCCTACACGCTTCTTCGCAGATAAGGATTCAGCCATTCAGTGGCTTTATGAGTTGAAAGAAAATGATCAAAAATGAAACTGTTGTTTTTAACAGGTATAATATTCCACACATCTAACCATAACAGCAAAGGACGTTGACATATTTTTAATACCTTGGCAACATGAAGCTGCTTTTGTCTTTCTTTCTATTGGTGTTATCTGTCAATGGATTTACACAGGTTTATGGTGGAGCACATGCACCTTCAGTAAATTCTGAAATGCAGGTTAAAGCAGCTGCCTGCGCACCAGCCAACGCTTCTACTTTTTTAGAATTCAATAATGTTAAAGCTTTGATCCATACCGGAGGAAATCTTTGGCAGATCTCAGGTCAAAATTTCTCTCAATATGAGGTGCCTAAAGGTTCTGGAGTCATGGCGTTATTTACTTCAGCCTTATGGTTGGGTGGTATAGATGTCAACGGACAGCTAAAAATAGCCGCAGTTCGATATAGACAAGGTAATGACTACTGGGCCGGGCCATTAACTACTTCCGGCGAAGCAGAGATAATACCTTCTGAATGTTTAAAATATGATCAACATTTTGTTATTTCTCAAGATGAGGTCAGGGAATTTGATGCCTGGTTCAAAGCAGGTGAAAAAGATGCATTAGAAGGGACAAGTACCCAATCAGATTTATTTCCAGAATATGAAATTCCAAATTCAATTATAGATTGGCCGGCTCATGGAGATCCCGGATTAGGTCAGGATTATTATTTAGCTCCTTTCTATGATAGAAATGAAGACGGGAACTACGATCCTCAGGATGGTGATTACCCCTGGTATGATATTGAAAAAGAGCTGGACTGTTCAACAGACAGAACGGTGACTCTTTACGGAGACCAAACAGTGTGGTGGGTAATGAATGACAAAGGAAATATCCATACAGAAACAGGAGCTGATCCGCTGGGTATGGAGATACGTTGCCAGGCTTTTGCATTTGCTACCAATGACGAGATCAATAATATGACCTTTTATAATTATGAATTGGTCAACCGATCAACCCAAACGCTTTACAATACCTATTTCGGTGTTTTCATTGATGCCGCTTTGGGAGGTCCTTATGATGATTACGTTGGTTGTGATGTAGCCAGAGGTTTAGGGTATTGTTATAATGGTAATGCCTTTGACGCAGATGATGGCGGATTCAAGGGTTATGGAAGTAATCCACCGGCAGTTGGAGTTGACTTTTTTGAAGGTCCGTATCAGGATAATGACGGCGTTGACAATCCTTTGGCTACTGATTTTGGCGTGGCGGAGGCTGAATCAGGAATTCCATATAGTGGTTTAGGAATTGGTTACGGTGATGGAATAATAGACAACGAAAGAATGGGGATGAAAAGATTCCTCTATTACAATAATACTGGTGGGGGTGGTTTGTCTGCTCAAACTGATCCTCAAACGGGTCAGGACTATTACAATTATCTCACCGGATATTGGAAAGACGGATCTCCTCACGTTTATGGCGGAAGCGGCCATGCAGCTTCTTCAGGAGCGTTACCAACCGTGACTTCGAATTATATGTTTCCCGGGGATAGCGACACCATTGGCTGGGGTACCGGAGGAATTGTTCAACAACCCTGGACAGAACAAACTGCTGGAAATGTTCCATATGACAGACGATTCGCTCAGGCATCCGGACCATTTGTCCTAAAACCTGGAGCGGTAAATAACATTACCTATGGTGTAGCCTGGGCAAGAGCCATTTCAGGTGATCCCTTTGAATCCGTAAAAGAGCTTCGCAAGGCTGATGATAAGGCACAAGCTCTTTTCGATAATTGCTTTAAAGTGCTAGATGGCCCACATGCACCGGAATTGTCTATTCAGGAGATGGAAAACGAATTGATCATTTCTATTTATAATGACCCGTCCTCCAATAATTATGGTGAGGATTACAAGGAGTTTGACCCTTTTATTGTCAATGTTGATAATGATCCCAATTTTGATGGACACTATAGATTTCAAGGTTATCAAGTATATCAACTGATTGATGAAACGGTTGGCCCTACAGATCTGAACGATATTGAAAAGGCCAGATTGGTTTTTCAATGTGACATTAAAGACTCTATTGAACGTTTGGTAAATTACAGCTATGACCCCGAAATTGGAGTAACGGTTCCTGAAGTTATGGTGGATGGGGCTAATGAAGGTATCAGACATTCTTTCTCCGTTAAGGAAGATCAATTTGCTACAAATGATAGAGCTCTGGTGAACTTCAAGCGATATCACTTCATGGCTATTTCCTATGCCTATAATGAATTTAAAATTTACGATCCCAATGATCCAAATTATTTAGATGGTCAAAAGAAGCCTTATTTAGCATCCCGTAAGGCCGCCATTGGTGAGATCATCTCCTATGAAGGAATTCCTCATGCGCCTGAGGTGGAAGCAGGCGGAACTACCTTTGGTGCATCTTACGGTTATGAGATCCCTTTAACCAAAATAGACGGCTGGGGTAATGGAGGAAAATGGACGGATCTTTCTGATCAAACAGAAGCAGACATCCTGGCATATAATGGAGTGAATGAGATCACTTATAAAGCCGGAGCCAGCCCTGTTGTTATTCAGGTAATTGATCCCTTGAATATTCCTCAGGCTACATTCGAAATGTACTTTGCACCTGATGGTAATGGTGGAACTGATTCATCCAACTGGTATATTATTAATTTAACTTCAGGAGATACTGTGTTTTCTGAAAAAACAATAGATGTGCCACGAGAACAATTGATCCCTGAATGGGGAATATCAGTTTGGATCTCACAAACAGAATATACCAATAAAAGTGCCGGTTTCAATAAATGGTATACTGAACCGATTGGTGCTAGTTTAACCTATGAAGATTCAGCCAAACAATGGCTTTGGGGCATCTATGATGATGATAACAATTACCCAACCAACTGGATACGGGCAGGAATTAATGACCCGGGTGGTTTAGATCCTTGCATTTGGGATCCAAGCATGCCAGTGTATGATCCATGTGCTTATCCTGATTACGAAGACCCAGACCAGAATTACGAAAAACTTTTGGACGGAATGGTTTCTCCTTTCCGTTTAGTTGGTCATGAATTCCTGTTTATGCCGGTAGGATATTCAGATGCAGATCTGGCCAATTGGCCCAGTGGTAGCTCTTCATTTAGTAGTGTTGCTCAATCACAATTAAAGAGTAGATTCCCCGATTTACATGGCGTAGATCTGGTCATAACTTCTGATCAAAGCAAATGGTCAAAATGCCCGGTTATTGAGAACAATTGGGATAATAACCAAACGGAAGGTGATGCCACCATTATGGAATTGCGGGATTCGCCTTCAAAAGATATAAACGGAAATGTAGTCACTGGAGAAACCGGCATGAGTTATTTCCCGGGCTATGCCATTGATATTGAAACCGGGCAAAGATTAAATATTGCGTTTTCAGAAAATTCCTGGTTGCATGGTTCGAATGGAAAAGATATGCTTTGGAATCCAACATCTGATTACATCAGTAACATTGGCGATCCTATTTTTGGAGGTGGTCACTATATCTATATTTTTGGCGTTGACATAGATTATTCTGATTGTCCTTCTTATGACGGAGGTTCATGGATTCAAACCAAGTTGACGACACCAACCCCTTCAGGAAGCCAAAATTTGGACTATAGAGAGGCATGGAAAAACTGCATGTGGGTTGTCGCTCCAATGCTATTGCCAAACAGGGAATTACTGGCTACTGATGTTCGCATAAAATTACGCGTTTCACATCCTTATCAACAACAAACCTTTACAGGGATCAATAATGGCTATCCTGCTTACCGTTTTGATACAGATGCCTTATTCACTACAACGGGAGTTACTGCCACACAAGAAGATAAATTGGATCTTATCAAGATCGTACCTAATCCATATTATGGCTATTCTGCATACGAGAACAATAAATATGACGTAAGAGTAAAGATCACAAACCTCCCTGAAAGATGTACGATCACCATTTTTAATATGGCTGGCCAATTGGTTAAAAGTATTAGTAAAGATAACTCCTTAACCTTTCAGGATTGGGACCTTAAAAATGACAAGGGAATTCCAATTGGTGGTGGATTATACGTCTTCCATGTTGATGTTCCAGGCGTTGGTGAACGCATACTTAAATGGTACGGAGCATTACGAACGGTGGATACAGATAACCTGTAGCTAACCTTTTCGCATTCTATTTCGTAATTTAGCATACCAAATTTTGTTAGATGAAAAAGATACTTGTCCTATTCCTTATAATCTGTTCAACTGGATTTTCTCAAAAAATATTGATGGGTCCGCAAATAGGAATGAACCTTGTTCAATTAGAGGCTGAAGATCATGGGCGCAATTTTCATCCCGGTTGGTATGGAGGAGCAGCTGTTGATTATCAGTTCACTGATTGGTTCGGAATACAGACAGGTGTGTTTTATAGTGAAAAAAGACAATCCTATACAGATGCGGATACTACTCCATTTACTTTTTTTGGATTGATAGATTCCTCTTTTGCTATTGAAGGATTAGATCTGAACACGTACACCAACATTGAGGGAAGAACAGCACAGCATTTCTTTGATATTCCATTAATGGCATCATTTAACTACAAAGGATTAACAGCAAGCATTGGAGGATATATTGGTTTCCAGTTCAATGCAAGGATCAGACAGAAAGAGATCAGTAATACCCCATTTATTCAAGCTATTGATTTTGAAACTTTGATCAATGGATTTAGTGGTCAGGATTCTTCCAGCCAGGGAGGATTTCAGTTTGGTGAGCTTATTGGTTCATTCTTTCCTAAAGGATATGAAGAAAAGTTCACAGAATCTACTGATAAGACCAATTTGAGAGGATTTGATTATGGATTGAAATTCAATATCGGGTATCAGCCGAATCAATTTGGATTCTACGCAGGATACCAAATGGGCCTACCTGATTACAGAATTACTGTTCCAGAAGGTGCTACGAAGCAAACACACCACTTCTTTCAATTCAGTATTCGATACATGTTTGGTCTGGATGACAGTTACTCAAGAGTCTACGGCAATAGTAGAATGTAATTAACGCTTCACGATCTTCCTATTCCACACTTTATCTCCTGATCTTACCACCACTATATAAGTGCCAGATCTCAGAGCAGAAACATTAATCTTTTCAATAGATTGCGTTGGCGTTTCCTTATGCACCAGTTTTCCACTCATTGAATAGATCTCAATTCTATCTGCCGATTCAGGCATTTCGATTTGAATAAATTCAGATGCCAAAGAAGGATAAACTTTGATCTCTTTGATCAATTCCTTCTGTCCCACATAACCTACTGGTAAATGCGTTGAGAACACTCCTTGTCCATGGGTCCCCACCACAAAGAATCCATCATGTGTTCTAAAATCCATATGATCTACCACCACATTTCCAATTTCAGGTTCTAATGTCCATATAGTATTTGTGCTATCCGGTCCATCAGGCCAAATAGTCGTATACAATCCCGTTGTGGTTCCAACAAAGATCCTTCCATCAACATAATACTCGCACCAAAGAACAGCAGGCCCTGACCCTGTACCATCTGGAAATTCTTCTAAATTACCACTGATGTCCTCCCAATCCACGCCGCCGTTATAAGTTAGCCAAATTGATTGAACCCCATAATTAGCTAGTGTAATCACGATTTGATCTGAGTTAAAAGGATTAACTGCTATAGCCGAAACATAGGTGTTATTTTGCCATCCCCCAGTTATTTCAGTAATACCAGGGTCTCCATTCAAGCCATATGCATCATCAATTCTAAAGATCTTTCCTTTTGCAGTTCCTATCCATACTTTATTCGAATCGCTTTGACACATTTCAATATCGGTGAGTAATCCTGCTGAAGCGGGAGGTTTGGCTGTTGTCATTTGAACCCAATGATCCGGCTCTTTGTTTACCCTGTCACCTGAAATATTGATCTGAGACATGTCATCCAATCGCCATAGTTCTATCCTTCCATTCCAGAAAACGCGTTTATTATTGGTAGGATCCAAAATAAATCGGTTGCACCAATTATAGGAACCAGGCCCGCCTTCTGGATCTATACGTTCATGAGCAGTAACGTTTCCGTTAGCATCAATCTGTTTTAAATATAACTTACCATTTTGTTTAGATGTCAGATAATATTCCGCTCCATTGGTCAAAGCACAATACATTCCATCTCCTGATCCAATATACTTCCAGCTAGAATCAAACTCTGAAGTATTTGTCCACCATGTTCCATTATCCTGTAAACCGCCAATTATAATGTCAGAAGTAGCCTGACCGGGTTCAATTGCTACTGAATAGAATTGTGTTACGGTATATCCGTTATTCAACGGAATCCATTCCACAGAATCTGCCAAATTATCTACAGATTTGAATAAACCACCATCATTAGCATTGATCATTACGCTAGGATCAGACGGTAAAAAGGTAATGTAGTGCTGATCAGGATGATGGTTAGGATAGCTCAGCGACCAGTTCAAATCATTATATGGTAGGGTATCACATTTATACCCTCCTATCCAGGTATTGGTTGAATCATGGGTAAAAGCATCATTATTTCTCCAAATTGATGTCCCAGCAATAAAAATTGTGCTTGTATCCGTTGGATGAATACCAATATGAACATCATAAGAAGATTGTGTACTTAATTTTCCGAGTTCAGCACTGATCTCAGTGATATAGCAAGATACATCCGGTAAGTTTGCGCTTCGGTCGCTCCATGCCCCTCCTGCTCCAGTACCGTCTCCAGATAAATATTCATATCTCCAAACGGCATGATCATTTCCATATCCAGTATTCGCATCACCAAAAAACCAAATAACATCTTCATCCAGCGGATTTATTGCAATTGCCAATCTTCCCCAGGTTGTAGCAAATCCTGAAGGGGTAATATTCGTCCAGTTTATACCGTCTTCTGATCTGTATACCCCGGCAGTTGGTCCATCTTTAGAAAAAGTACAATAAAATACTCCCGTTGGAGAAACAACAAGATCAAGATAATTACATGCAGGTGAAAAAGCACCTCCGGTTACAAAACCAATCACCTGGGTCCAATTATCTCCTCCATCCTCACTTCGATAAATTCCATTATAAACCGCCGCTAATACCACGTCATTGGAAACATCACTCGGATCGGTTACCACCCGCCACACAAAATCCATATCTCCATTTGAAACATAGGTTGTTGGGGTATTAGAAACTGTACTTGTAATGGCTGACCAACTCAATCCATTATCTGTACTTTTTAAAAGTCCGTTTCCGCTAAAGCGTGCACTCCAGGTGACATGACTCACCACAGAATAGTGTTCACCGGTACCTGCATACCAAACATTTTCATGTCCTGAACGAGTATCTTGTACTATTGTAGTAACAGAATGAGATTGCAGTTGATCAGTCACTTTTGTCCATGAAGTTCCTCCATCTGTGGTTCTCCAGATTCCTCCCGTTACACCTGCCGCCAACATTACATTTTCATCTAAAACATCTATGGTAACGGTTCTGGTTCTTCCACCAACATTTACAGGGCCGCGCTTATCCCATCCGCCCAAAGTTCTCGTATAATTAACCGGTAGACCTGCGGCAAATTCCATTTCCTTTTGACGAATATTTGCAGGGATTTGACCTGTTAATGGATTTCTAAAACGCAAATAATCATACATGTATTTCGATCCAAAAAAAGTAGCAGAGCCTTCACTCATCAAGTGATCATCCATGATATATGAACCTGGATTCTTTTCTCCTTCTGCATCTGAATTACCCAGACCACAACCTATAAGGAATAGTGGTAATATGATGTAGATCAATTGTTTCATGGCGTTTGAATTTGCTTAAAAATACTCCATTTTTCTGGAAAATCGATATTGACAGGTATGTTAAGCAAAAAACCCCGGCTCAATTTAGAACCGGGGTTTTATATTTTGTCTGTTCGAGTGTTCCCGAAACTTCAGGAAAATGTCGAGAACTAAAAATCAAATTTGATACCCTGGGCTAATGGAAGCTCAGAAGAATAGTTGATTGTGTTCGTTTGTCTTCTCATGTACACTTTCCATGCATCTGAACCTGACTCGCGTCCACCTCCAGTATCTTTCTCACCACCAAATGCTCCGCCTATTTCTGCACCTGAAGTTCCAATATTTACGTTTGCAATACCACAATCAGATCCTGCACATGATAAGAATAATTCAGATTCTCTTACGCTATCTGTAAAGATGGAAGAAGATAATCCCTGCTGCACACCATTCTGTATAGCAATTGCATTTGAAACCTCTCCAGAATATTTCATGATATATAATAGTGGTGCAAATGTTTCATGCTGAACAATCTCCCATTTATTATCAGCCTCAGCAATTGAAGGAGACACATAACATCCTGACTCATATCCTTCACCTGTCAAAGCTCCACCTTCAACAACCATTTTACCACCTGCAGCTTTCACTTTAGCCACAGCATCTTCATACATTTTTACAGCTGCTTTATCAATTAGTGGCCCCATGTGATAGTTTTGATCCAATGGATTACCAATTCTGATCTGTTTGTATGCATTTGCAAGAATATCTTTCACTTTATCGTAGATAGAATCGTGAATGATCAATCTTCTTGTTGAAGTACATCTTTGTCCTGCCGTTCCAACAGCTCCGAATACTACGCCCGGAATTACCATTTCAAGATTAGCAGAAGGAGTAATGATAATAGCATTATTTCCACCTAGCTCTAGCAATGATTTTCCCAATCTTTTAGCTACTGCCTCTCCCACTGCAATACCCATTCTAGTAGAACCGGTTGCAGAAACTAAAGGGACTCTTCTATCGTTGGTCATCATTTCACCAATTTTGTAATCTCCAATGATCACTGATGATACACCCTCAGGCACATTATTTTCAGCAAATACCTCAGCAGCAATTTTTTGACAAGCAATAGCACACAAAGGAACTTTCTCTGATGGTTTCCAGATACAAACATCTCCACAGATCCACGCTAAAGCAGAATTCCAAGCCCAAACAGCAACCGGGAA
Organism: Crocinitomicaceae bacterium; assembly: GCA_020635955.1. GTDB lineage: Bacteria > Bacteroidota > Bacteroidia > Flavobacteriales_D > Crocinitomicaceae > Paracrocinitomix. The sequence continues at coordinate 50,287 of JACJYW010000008.1, read as the reverse complement.
GTTGAAAGCAGAAATTACTCCAACTATTCCAAGCGGATGATACTGATCATACATTCTGTGAGAAGGTCTTTCTGAATGCAATGTAGATCCATCCAATTGTCTTGATAATCCAACAGCAAAGTCACAGATATCGATCATTTCCTGAACTTCTCCTAAACCTTCCTGGTAAGATTTACCCATCTCATAGGTTACCAGTTTACCAAGAGGTTCTTTATACTCTCTTAATTTTTGACCAAACTGTCTAACAATTTCACCTCTTTTAGGAGCAGGTACCAAACGCCATTGTTTAAAAGCTTCCTGTGCTTTTATAATGCACGCTTCATATTCTGTTTCTGTTGCAGAGTTAACACTTGCAATGTGCGAACCATCTACCGGAGAATAAGAATCAATTTTCTCACCTCTTGTGGCAAACCAATGATTACCTGTAGAAGCTCCTGAATTCACTTCCTCAATTCCCAATTCCTTAAGAACATCTTTTATTTCTGTAGTAGCTACCGCTGTAGACATAACCTTCAAATTTTAAATTCTGTACAAAAGTACAACATTCTGTTAAAGGGGAATGTAACTAATCTTCCAAAACCTAAATGGCACCTTATTTGTTTAAAAGATGTTGGTAACTCACCCTTAAAAGTAACTTAAACCATTTTTAACGTTACGTCATTAAGGGTAAATTGGGGATTGAAATGAGATTGAAGCTCGTCATATTTGTTTTAGCGGCGTTTATCGTACTGTCAGGATTTCTTGCATAAAGCAAGGTTTTTACTTACAATTTTTCTGACAACAAACCGCCACTAAATAGTCTAATGTAAGATCATTAGATTCGCATCATAGTCCACTAAACTATTCTGTAAATGTTATTGACCCACATGCCCAGTTTCAGTGAATTCATGACACTTGTTGCTATAATTTGTGCCATGATCTCTGCAGGTTTAGGTTTACTGATCACTTTAATCGTGGCTATCGTTAAAAAAGAGCAATGGAAGGTGATCCGATATATCAAATTATTCTTTCAGATTTTCATTTTCGGAACAATAGGATTAACCCTATTAGTGGCATTGTTGCTTTTTCTAGTCGGTAGCTAGAACTTAAATGAGCTACGCTTGATCTCTGCGATCAACTTTTTCTGTGCATCATCAATGCCAAGAATTCTAATAAAATCGCCACCACCGTGACTAACAACCTCATTCATGTGTTGCGTGATAAAATCAGATGTTTTAATACCAACTACTGAGAATTTAATTCCCATTTCATTGTAATACTTCTCAATGGTTTTCAGATAATCTTTATCTCCCTTATTAAATACTCCATCAGTGATCATGATCACCATGTTATTACCACCCGGTATATAGGTTTTTCGGTTGAGTTTGTAGGCTGCTTTGATGGCGTCACCTCCGGCAGTCATCCCTGAATATTTCAACTGTCGTACTGTTTCTATGATCAGTTCCTTTTTCTCACCTGTTGCACCTTCAAGAATCGTTTCTACCTCAGATGAATACTTGATCATAGATACTACATCATTATTTCGAAGGATCTTGGCCAATTCTATCATAGACATTTTCATCAGATCCATCTTTCCCATTCCACTCATAGAAGTAGAAACATCTAGTATAAAGGTGATGTTATTGAACTTGAAATAATCATCCGTAAAAACAGTATCAGGTAATTCTTCTAAGGTTGTTGGCGTTACAGGAGGAGCCACTTCTTCAACTACCTCTTCTACAGGAGGTGGGGTTTCTTCAACTACCTCCTCAACAGGTGGATCATTCTCTTCAACTACTTCTTCAACCGGTGGATCTTCATTGATCACAATTTCTATCACATCCTCTTCTTCAACCGGAGGAGGCGTTTCTTCAACAACTTCCTCTTCTACAGGAGGGGGAATCTCTTCAACAATTTCTTCAACCGGAGGTTCAATTACCGGATCCTTACTCAATGGTATCTCTACATAATTACGATTAAAATTCAGGTATCCTTCCCTGTAGTTTTGATTATATGGTTCCTTTTGAGCAGTGATATAATAATAACCCACCGGAATACGCATTCTCACAACGCCATTACTGTTAGTGGTTTCTTCCCCAACCAATTCACCTCTCTCAACGAAATAGACCTTAGAATTCTTAAGCGGTTCTCTGGTAATTGAATCGATTACTTTCACAGCAACATCAAACAAGTTCTGTTGATAGGCTGGTGGTGTAGAATTAAAATCTGGACAAGCCGTCATTGAATTTTGACTTGAATTTTCCTTTACGATTCCTGTTAACGTAATACTGATGGGATCACGCGGATCAGAAAAATACACCGCAACATTATAATTGAACCTTCCCTTTTTGCCCTCGTTTACTTTGAATCGAATAGTAATTGAACTATCCGGCATGATGCGTTTTGATGAAAATACATAGTAAACGTCTGTCGGTTTATCAATCGTCAATAAGAATTGTAATTTGTCAGAGGTGTTTTTGAAAGTAATGTCTGTATAATTAGTAGAGCCATTGTACAACTCACCAAAGTCAAACTTTGTTGTAGATGGCTGTATTTGCGCAAAACCATGCGTACCTATTATGATCAGTATTAGCCCTAATAATCTTTGCACGTACTAAAGATAGTTTGTTTTTATTGGTAATTAATCTGTCATCTGTCATTTCGACTGGATCCGTCAAGCGACGGAGGAATGGAGAAATCTTAAGACAATCTTGCAATGCGATTCTGAAGATCTGGCTTCGCCGAACTTACGTTTCTCCGCTTCGGTCGAGATGACAAACTGTTCTTATTACTCAATAATCATAATACGTTACAACAAAATACAGTCCAAAATATCAAAATGGTAATTTTAGGCCCTTAATTTGATGAGTGTTAAGTGTGAAGCGTCTAATTCCGTTCATAATATTCTTTCAATTCCTCTTAGGTCATGCCCAGGAAGGAACTGATTCATTTTATGGTGTAAGCGCCGGAATTAGTTTTTCTTTTGGTACGCATATCAATAGACTAGGATTTCATGCAGCCGGATATTATAACTATGCCTTTGCTCAGGCAAATGCCAGTTTCAACGGATATTACAATTTCAGATCCCTTGCTTTAAAAGAAAAAGGCTGGGAATGGCAATTAGGTACGGGTATCGAATTTGGTTTTGGCAGAAGGGATACAGTTCGTAGTCCTTTTATAGGATTGACCGAAAACAATATGCGTCAGGATTATTCGGTGGGATACAACTATCTCATGTACTTTGATCAACAGCAAACAACACAAACCTCCGGGATTCTAGATATAAACGTACTGGATTTCAAATTTGCCACTGAGAATGACCTTTTTGGATTTGGTGACGGATGGAGAGATCGTTATAGAACCGGAGCGTTCTTATTAGAATATAGATATCAAAATTTCAAATTCGGAATCAATTCAACGCTCTGGACAGATGATTATACGGTTTGTAAAAAAGTGCTGGATACGGAATACCCTGCACGCTTTGGGTATAAAGACGACAACAAGGTTAAGTTCTGTGGAGAGTCCATTGGATTGCTGAGTGCGCAGGTTAAATATCTTGCCCCTGTTCCTACTAATTTCTGGCCAGCATATCAAGAAATTCAAATGAACATAGGCGTAGATGCTGAACAGGTTCGCAATGTACTTCAAAACAAAATGATCCATGATCACTATCCTATTCCTACTAAGTTCATCAAACGCAATCCTTGCCACATTCCTATGGAAGAAGCTGGTGGAGGCCAGTTTCTATACCTGGATGGACAAAAAGTGGAGCCGGTGAAGTTCTATTTTAATCTGGGAACAAATCAGGGAGTTTTTTATTAGGAATATGTCCAATCATTAGTTGGGTTTGTTCGAGTAATCATGCCGTGGCGTGATTGTATCGAGAATAAACCTAATGTCATGATCCATTCACAGAGAAATTCTATCCGGTAATCGATTAGTTTAAAACGGTTTAGCAACTGATTTGTAGTTTCGATCTACGGTAAATTCCGTACATAAAATACGTGATTGACCTTAAAAAAAACCTAAGCTCCAGATCTACTTTTGGGCTGTAAAACAGATTACTATGAACAAGTTATTTAAATCCTTTCGACCAAAGTCGCTTTTAATAGCTGCTTTTGTTTTTCTGGGAATGAACGCGTGGTCCCAGATGTCGTATGAAGAATTCCATGCCAAGTATAAACCTCATTATGAAACCATCACCCCTGATCTAAAGGCGGTAACGGTTACCAATGAGTCAGATCCATCAACAGGATCTTTGATCGTTGAGTTGCTGATGCAACAAGCTGAAGGAGGAGATGAAGAATCAAGATTAAAATTGATCGCTATTCTTACCTCTTGTAAAAGAGATGTAGTTGCTAAGATCCTAAAAGAAATGTCTACAGATCGCGCCGTGCAGTTCATGAACTACGTGAAATTTGAATGGCAACATGAAGTGATGTACTTCGTGGATAAAACTACTTATCACAACCTGGCGCCAAATTTATTGGCTATGCTTACCTATGGCGGTCCAACGGGTCCTTTTGGTCCTGAGATCGGTGAATCTTTCGCTCCGGCATATGCGGGTGTAGGATTTGATATAGGATGGGCTCCTTTTTCATCTTTCAACAATGTATTAGGTGATTATTATGGATCACATGAGAATGTGACACTTCCAAAAGGTTTTGACGTGATGGTAGGATTCCGTATTAAAGATCACAACTTCCTTGAAGTAATGTATCAAAACAGAGGACTAAAAACAGATTACGGTGTAGTTGGTTTGATGGATCACAAATTTGGAATGCACACCGTTGGGGTGAACTTCTTAAAAGGAAATTTCAATAAAGAAGGTGGATTGTTTGCTTTCACTCACGGAATGGGCTTACATGCCAACTTTGCCAGTTGGTCATCTGACAGTTTAGGTACTAAGATCAAAAGAGGTTCTGGTATTAATGGTGGATTGAGCTATCAGGCACAATTATTCATCAATCCTTTTAAAAAGGTTCCGGTAATGTTTGGATTGAGAATGTATGGTCATTTAAATATGCCTCAATTCAACCTTAACGGAATGTATGATCAACTAACAGGACTGCCTGCCGGAACATCTGACAATAAAGATTACAAATCTGCTATTTCAAACGTAGGCGCTCAGGTTCAGGTGATGTACAAATTCGGTAAAAAGAAAGACAATAATAATTACACTGACTTCAAAACCGAAATGGAAGCCAACATTGATCCACACATCAATACGACATATTCAGAGATCTTACCAATTGTATCTCCGGATGGTAAAACACTTTACTTCATCAGAGCAGATCATCCTCAAAACCATGATGGATCTATGAACTCTCAGGATGTTTGGTTTGCAGATATCACCAACGGAATGAAAGATGCTACGGCTCAACGTATGGGGTATCCATTGAACAACCAACGATACAACATGATCGCCGGAGTGTCTCCTGACGGAAACTCAATGATGATCAAAGGGGTATTTGACAGCAACGGAGAATTGATCGAGAAAGGTTATTCAATGACCTATAGAACAGCTACAGGATGGTCAAAACCTGAAAAACTGGATGTTGAGAACTATAAGAACATGGCTAAAGGTAAATACGTGGGTGCTTACTGGACGCAAGATGGAAAACACCTGATCATGTCCATGTCTGAAAGTGATACAGATGATAATCAGGATCTTTATGTATCGCATCTTGAAGAAGATGGTGGATGGTCAAAACCAATGCCATTGGGATCTACGATCAACGGATCAACAGATGAACACTCTCCTTTCCTGGCATCTGATGGAAAAACCCTTTATTTCTCATCTGACAGAGAAGGAACACTAGGGAACAATGATATCTGGATGACCAAAAGAGAAGATGATACCTGGAAAAAATGGTCTGAGCCGATTAACCTTGGATCTGATATCAATACTGAAGAGTGGGATGCTTATTACTCTATTGATGCACAAGGAAAATACGCTTACATGGCATCCAGCAAAAACGCCATTGGAAAACAAGATATCGTTCGTATCAAATTGAAAGATGAAGTTCAGCCAGATCCAGTAGTATTGATCTACGGTAAAGTATTGAATCAAAAAACCAATGAGCCTTTGGATGCTACCATTAGCTATAACGGTTTGATCGACGGTAAAAACTACGGTGTTGCGAGAACAAATCCAGCTACTGGTGAATACAAGATCATCCTTCCTTATGGTAATAACTACGACTTCACAGCCGGTGCAGCAAACTTCATTGGAGTGTCTGACAACCTTGATCTAACAGGAGTTGGAGAATACCAGGAGATCGAAAGAAACCTATACCTGGTTCCAATTGAAGTAGGTGCAACAGTTCGTTTGAACAATATCTTCTTTGAAACAGGAAAAGACGAATTGAAAAAAGAATCTTTTGTGGAATTGAATCGTGTGATCAAATTCTTGCAAGACAATCCAAATGTGAAGATCGAGCTTTCAGGTCACACAGATAATGTTGGAGACAAAGGATTTAACAAATCATTATCGCAAAAGAGAGCTGATGCGGTATTGAATTACCTAACCCAAAACGGAATTGATGCTAGTCGCCTTGAATCTATAGGTTATGGTATGGAAAAACCTGTAGCAGATAATGCTACGGAAGAAGGGAAGGCATTGAATAGACGAGTAGAGTTCACTATTTTATCGAACTAATCATTGTTTTCTCATAGCAATCTGTTGCCCCGGTTCTTCGTTCAGGACCGGGGTTTTTTGTTTTAGAGAGGCAAGGTTTAAGAGGCAAGAGGCAAGACAAAAAACCCCTATGTTAATGCATTGGAGCCGGTTCAACTCGGTTTGTTCGAGTGATCACGCCGTGGCGTGATTGTATCGAGAACAATTGAAACATGCTTCGACTCCGCTCAGCATGACAGTGGTAAAATTTCCCTAAATTGCAGATGAAGTGAAAAAGCTGATTTTCATATTATTGGCGTGGTCATCTTTAGGGTTTGCGCAGCCTGCTTTGAATGAGTGGTATCCGCTGAATAGTGAACAAACTCAATTTAATTCTGTTTTTGCAACGGATAGTTGTTATTATTTGTCAGGGACAGTGCGCAACCAGGTTGATCCTAATGTATGGGATCAAACATTTGTAAGGATCGATACATTAGGAAATGTGATTAGCCAAAAAATACTACATTCTGATAGTGTTAGTATCTATTCATTAGGGGCTAATCTCATTGAAAATCATGGGCAAAAATTAGTGACTCTTTGTTCTACAGGATTGTATTATTTGCTCTGCGAGTATTCACCAACAGAAGACAGTGTTTATGTGCATCATCTAGATTCAACCTTTTTTTATCATGGGTTTAAAAATGGTGCTGTTAGTACTGTTTATCAGAAAGATTTAGATTCATCTTATTTCTTTGCAGGACAATTAAGTGATACGTTGACAGGCGATCTCTATTTTGGATATTTTAAATGTAATAAGGATGGTAATTTGATTAAGTTCAACAAAACGCTTTTGGAAACAGGTTATTATACATGGATACCAGGAGATGTGCTTGATGTCAATGATGGGCTCATTTTCACTTCCTTTTTTAATAAAATAGGTGCTCACGATACCTTATCAAGGAAGTATACAAGAATTATTAAAACGAATTATAATTTGGACACACTTTGGACCTGGACCGATTGGCAACATAAGTGGGATAGTTATTCAAACCCAATAGTTTCAACTTCAGATAACGGATTTATCTATGGTGGAACGAATGGTGAATACCTTGTAGATAATAATGCTGTTATGTTTAGATCACAAATAGTGAAAATAGATTCAAATATGGATCGAGAATGGGATTTATTTATGTACCACTATGATGCCGATCAAATGTTTACTAAATGTACTGATATTATTAAAATTGGAGTGAATGAATTTGTTGGAGTAGGACACAGATTTACAGATACATTGGTACAAGGTTGGATGATCAAATTTGATGGCACTGGAAATATTATTTGGGACAGTTATTTTTCATATGTAGGACCGCCATACGATAATTTCAATGGACCAACTAACCAGATTTATAATGTACAACAAACAACAGACGGGGGATATGTATTGTGTGGTAATGCCTGGGACCCATATCTATTTGGTATGGGGCAACCTTCACAATTTGCATGGTTATTGAAAACAGACTCAGTGGGATGTTTGGTGCCCGGTTGTCAGCAATATGGTTCTATCACAGAAAATCCAACATTGGAACTTTTACTCTACCCCAACCCCACAGCCAACAATCTCTTTGTTTACTTGCCAGAATTCAGCTCCGATCAAAATGAGGTGTTTCGCATCCACGATCTCTCCGGCAAAATGCTCATGGAATGGCCAGCCAATTTGACTAACAACACATACATTGTCAATGTTGAGCACTTGGCCTCAGGTCATTACATTCTAAGCCTTGAAGGGTCAAATGGCGTTCTGGCTTCTGAGAAATTTGTGGTGGAGTAGGATCTATTGATGATTCCGAATAGGTTTGTTCGAGTGATTTTTTGGTGTCATCTCGATACATCCACTTTCAGTGTCCACTCGATTAAACCAAAAAATTGTATCGAGAATATGCCAGTTTGCTCAAGTAGAGATGACAAATTAGTTAAAGTCTTGCTTCTTAAAGTGAAGGCAGGATCACGCGATTGTGTGATCGCCGAACGGTCTTTCAGCTTTAACGCCAGCGGCGGGAAAGCGGTCTTGCTTCTAATAAAAATAACTACCTTTAACTTCCTAATAAATCCTAACGAATGAGTTCTAAACTAGACTTACTGAAAAGCAAACAAGCTGAAGCCTTACAAGGTGGTGGAGAAAAGCGTATTGATTCGCAACATGCTAAAGGAAAACTAACCGCCAGAGAGCGTGTTAAATTGCTGTTGGACGAAGGTACTTTTGAAGAGATCGGGATGCTGGCTACGCACCGTTCAAGCAATTTTGGTTTAGAAAAACAACAATTTTTAGGTGATGGTGTCATTACCGGATATGGTAAAGTTCACGGTCGTCCGGTTTATGTGTTTTCGCAGGATTTTACCGTTTTTGGAGGATCGTTGGCTGAGATTCACGCCAAGAAGATCGTGCGCATTATGGACCTTGCTCTTCAAAACGGTATTCCGTTGATCGGTTTAAATGATTCAGGTGGAGCTCGTATTCAGGAAGGTGTGGTTTCTTTAGGAGGATATGCAGATATCTTTTATAGAAACACGCTGGCGTCAGGAGTAATTCCGCAAATATCTGCCATCATGGGGCCATGCGCCGGTGGTGCCGTTTATTCGCCTGCTTTGACCGATTTCATTTATATGGTTCAGGCCTCTTCTTTTATGTTCGTTACCGGACCTAACGTGGTGAAAACCGTAACACACGAAGAGGTGACCTCAGAAGAATTAGGAGGTGCGTCAACGCATTCTGAAAAATCAGGAGTGGCTCACTTCTCTGTTGAAAATGACCTGAAATGTATCAACGATATCAAGAAATTGCTTTCATATCTTCCGCAAAACTGTGAAGAAGAATCTCCTAAATACCATTATGATCCAATTGATGATGAGTGGAGAGAAGAATTGAACAGCATTATTCCTGATAATCCAAATACTCCTTACGATATTAAAGATGTGATCAGATCAGTGGTTGATCCAGGATCATTCTATGAAGTACAGGAAAACTACGCGCAAAATATTGTGTGCGGTTTTGCCTTCTTACAAGGAAAATCAATTGGTATTGTTGCCAATCAACCAGCTTTCTTAGCCGGAGTTTTAGATATTGATTCATCTAACAAAGCAGGACGTTTCGTGCGTTTTTGTGATTCCTTCAATATTCCTCTTTTGGTATTAGAAGACGTACCTGGATTCTTACCGGGAACTGATCAGGAGTGGAATGGTATCATCAGCAATGGAGCGAAATTGTTGTATGCTTTCTGTGAAGCAACAGTTCCAAGAATTACAGTTATCACTCGTAAAGCCTACGGTGGAGCTTATGACGTAATGAACTCAAAACACATTGGTGCTGATATGAACTATGCATGGCCATCTGCTGAAATTGCAGTAATGGGAGCTAAAGGTGCTGCTGAGATCATCTTCAAAAAAGAAATTGATGAAGCAGCTGATCCGGTGGCAAAGCATGCTGAGAAAGAGGCTGAATATGCTGAGTTGTTTGCTAATCCATACAATGCAGCTAAACATGGCTTTATAGATGAGGTGATTGAACCTGGTCAAACCAGACAGAAGCTTATTCGTGCATTTGATATGTTGAAGAACAAAGTGGCTCATTTGCCTAAGAAAAAGCACGGCAATATTCCGTTATAAAGCATTTCAGATGAAATTATTTGTTTCATTTCTATTCTTTTGTTCGACATTAATTTCAATTTGTGTTTTTGGACAAGAAGATCCTTCATTCGAAAAGAATAAAGCAGCAATAGAAGCGAAAATCAAAGGCAAAAAATATTCATCCGTTTATAAAACAGCATCCAAGCTAAGAGCTGAGTTTCCAGAAAATTCATACTACGGATATGCAATGGCTTTTGGTCTCTTTTATAGTCAGCAGGATAATTACGAAACAAAAATTGATCTGACAAAAGCAACCTTTGATCTTTTGAAAAACTCAGAAAAGCTCACTGAATTTGATAAGGGGTTTTCACAAAACCTTCAAAGACAATCGTTAAAAAATCTAAATGTCACTTTAAAGTCTGGAGATCTAGAAAAAACCATTGAAATTCTTGACAATTGGTTCATGGTATTTAATAATTCAGAAGATTTCCTTCAAAACCATTACCTTAATGAGGTTCAGGACAGTTTATTTGAACGTTCCATTGAGTATTATTTTAATGAAGAGCAATCAAAAGCTTTAATTTTGCTGGATTGGATGGATAAAACCTTTTCCTCCGAGCATATGCCCCTTAAATATGACCCATTAACAATTTATCCTGAAGATGGCTATAATTTCAAGGAATATAAGCATCCAAAATATTTTTTAGCAAATACAGCATACAACAATCCTTCATTGTCTGAATTAGAAAAACAGGTCATCTATTTGCATAATCTGGTTCGCATGGATCCCAAGTTATTTAACAAAACTTACGTTGCAAAGTATTTCAATGATAAACCAGAACTCAGCAATACAGAACACGGGAGGTCCTTAGTTAAGGAACTCAATGAGATTGAACCTCTTCCTTTGTTGTTTCCTGATGATAATCTTAAGAAAGCTGCCGATTTCCATGCAACAGATATTGGAGAACACGGTGCAACAGGTCATGTTTCTTCAGATGGAAGTACCAGAAAAGATCGATTCAAGAAATTTGGGGCATCCGGAAGCGGGGAAAATTGCACTTATGGCAGAATGACGCCTTATGACATTGTAATAGGTTTGCTCGTGGATATAAATAGTGAGCAGAAAGGGCACCGAGAGAATATATTAAGACGATCATTTAAAAGGATCGGTGTTAGTATAAAGCCTCATAAAACCTATAAATTAGGTACAGTACTAGATTATGGCTAGCATGTTCTTTAAAGATTTCCAGAGCGCTATTGGGAATTACGGTAAGTCTATTCGCCTTTTTACCGAATTAAAGCTTTGGAGATATACCCTACTTCCTGCCTTATTGGGATTACTCATTGGTGCCGGAATTATCGCTTTGGCCTATTACCTATCCGATAACGTTGGTGCCTATATCGCCGATCTTTGGCCTTTTGGATTCTGGGAAGAAAGCATACGATCCATTAGTAATGTTATTGGAGGGATCATTGTGGGTGTACTTGGTTTTATTCTCTATAAGCATATCGTCATGGCACTGGCTGCACCGTTTATGACACCTATCTCTGAAAAGATAGAAATGCATTTAACCGGTAAAGAATTGGATATCACCAATACTCCGCAAGAATTTATTGGGACCATATTAAGAGCTTCCCGCATCAATTTAAGAAATATCATTTTTGAATTACTCATCACTTTAGGATTACTGATCATGAGTCTCATTCCGGTGTTGGGTTGGTTTTCTGCGATCCTGATCTTTTTCGTTGGCGCATTTTATGCCGGATTCGGAAATATGGATTACACCCTTGAGCGTCATGCGGGATATAAGCAATCCGTGGCCTTTGTCAATAAACACAGAGGAGTAGCCGTGGGTAATGGCACTATTTTTATGTTGCTATTAATGATACCGATTGTGGGGATGTGTATCGCATTGCCCTTTTCAACAGCTGCCGCCACCATTAATACTGTGGAGAAAATTGAGGAGTTTAGGAAGAGTAAGAAATAATTTAGGTTACCTTTTTATCCTTCTTACATCTTAGGGAAAGATATTAATTATGAACCAAGGTAAGATCATACATTTTTTACTCCACGATCAAGTCGACAAAGCCTTCAGAAGCTTATATAGTTATTACCCTAAGGTTGAGAAATACATACTTATTAATTCCGGATCAAAAGAGGAAGCATTAGATGTTTTTCAAGATGCTTTAGTTGTCTTGTACGAAAAAGTACAAACATTAGAAGCAGACACAGAAATCAAAATTGATGGATTCCTGATTAACACCTGCAAATTCATTTGGTTGAATGAATTGAGAAAGAAAAAAGTTAGAATTAGTGACGAAGAAAAACTTGATCAACTAGGGTACGAAAATGAAATAAACGAGCAACTTCAAAAGGAGGAAAAATATCAGATCATTGATGCTGTAATCCAGCAATTGGGTAACAAATGTAGATCAATTCTAGAACTTTTCTATTTCAGAGCTTTCTCTATGGAAGCCATAGCCAAGAAGTTTGGTTACAAGACTGTTAAGTCAGCAAAAGTCCAGAAGTACAAGTGCATGGAAAATGCACGAAAACTTGCCTTGGAAATGTCTAACCAAAAACAGCCGCTATCATGAGAAAAGAATTAGAAATAATAGAACAAATAGAAAACTATCTGCTAAACAAAATGAGCGATCAGGAAATGACTCAATTTGAAGCTGAGATCAATCGCAATCCTGAGCTGGCGGATCAGGTACAATTCCATCAGGAATTCACTTCTGGTTTTAAAAGAGCTGCTGCTTTCAATTCTGCTCAAAGAGCTTACAGTAACTGGAAACTTAAAATATTATTAACTAAAGGGCTTATATTATTAGTTATTCTGGGGGCAATTGCAATATCAGTTGTTATTTTATCCGACTCAATTGAAGTTTCAAAAGATGAAATAAATAAGGAACAGGAATCTAGTCCCTCAACAATTTATTTAGATGAAAATGATAGTTTATTTGCCTCTGCAAACCAGTATTTGGAACAACAACTCTTCAAGTTATCTAACGATAGTGACACGGTAATCGAAACGAATAATGGTTTAGTTGTCTTTGTTCCGGCAGGAGCTTTTGACACACCAAATGATCAAATTGATTTTATTGTTCAGGAAGCACTTAATCCAGCTGATATAATGTATTCCGGATTGAATACTATGACTAAAGATGGTGACACTTTAGAAACTGGCGGGATGTTCTATTTTGATGCCTTTTCCGTAGGTGAACGTGTTAAATTGAATAAGGAATTAATTGTGGATGTTCCTGCTGACCCTTCAAAAACTGGTATGCAATTATATGATGGTGAAAAGGATGCAAATGGTGAGATTGTATGGAAAGACCCTAAACCACTCTCCAGCCCACTGATTCCTCTAGAAATTACAGAGCTGGATTTCTACCCGCCCGGTTATGAAAAGTGGATGGACAACAAAGGATTTATCAATAAAGATTTTAAAGACAGCCTATACTTTTCATTTGCATTTACTAAAAAGACTTCAGGTGTAACCAACTCAAATTTTATTCCGGGAGGTCCTGAAATATTAATGAATTCTAATAGTGTTCAAGAAGTTGAATTAAGTGCCATAATGCCATTCAATATGATGTTGCCACGTATTCCTCAGGATACTTCCTTTGGTGACAACAGAAGCTGTTTTGAAAAAGGAAAGGCACTTTTTGAAGCTAACTGTGGTTCTTGTCATCTCCCTGACAGAGATATGACTGGTCCTTCTCTGAAAGGAGCAAAAGAAAGGTGGAAATCAAACGACCTGTTTTATTTATATATACAAAATTCACAGGCATCAAGATTTACTAATAACAAATATGTAAATGAATTACGAAAAAAATGGGGAGGTTCATTAATGACTCCTCAGGCTGTTACTTTCGAACAAATAAATGACATTTTCTGCTACGTTGAAAACTATCAATCAGGAGATGAAGTTGAAGGTGCTTCAATAATGGGAGTTGACCCTGCAGTGGTTCAAACTATTTGGAACAAAAAGTTTAATAATACCAATTTGGCAACTAAGGAGTTCGAAATGCGCATGCCCTACATTCATAATTCCTGCAACACGGCCATTTTAGAAGTCTACATAAGCAACTTAGATAAATCACTTAGTGAAGTAGATCTAATTGCATACAAAATGGGAGGCGGATCTAAATTCAAAGAATTTGCTGCTATGAATCACGGAAAAGTGGATATTTCCAGTGCTGCTCAAAAAGAACTTATAGCTTATTATCAAAAGAAAAGTGAAATCATTAGAGAAGCTACACGCCGCACAAATGAAGCATATTGGACCGAACAACGTATCAAAGATCTGAAAATGTCAAAAGAAAATAGTGATGCTATTGAACGTGAAATACAATCCAAAAACTCTACTTATCAAAAAGAGTTAAACTACAATATTGATAAGGTTTATCTGGAATTGGGAATTAAAAAGAATCAAACAAGAAACAATTTTCCAATCAGTGTTACGAGATCCCGAATTGACTCTTCTGTTGTTCAAGTTACGCAGACGCGAACACCCATTCAATCAACTCGACCAATTTTCAGGGCTAACATAAATAATCTTGGTTGGAAGAACATTGATTGTTTGTATTCAATCAGTCGTTCAAGAGAATCTGTTCGAATTAAAAACAATAACAAGACTACAAAAATTGATTATTTATCCTGGCAATTGATTGTAACAGATGCGGAACAATTCAACCGAATTAATGTATACAATATTCCAAAGGAATTTAACACTTACGTCAAGATCAGTGGGACTAAAGGGAAATATAATTACACATTAAATAGTAGATTGAGCTATAAAACTGTTGTAATCGCCTGGAATGAAAATGGAATCTTTTATTCCTTTGATTCTGCAACAACACCGGGGGAAAAAATAGTCAAGTTAGAATCTATTTCTGCAACTGAATGGTCGAAAATTGTAAATGAAGAGATTTCTTCTATAAACGCAATGTCTGATGAATTAAATTATATCGAGCTTTCACAAAAAGATCTAAAAAGACAAAACATAAATCAATTCAAGAAAAAACTTTTAAAGGAGGTGCAACCAGTAATTTTTCCGTGTTGGGTCGATAAGTCGTTGGTTGTAACTGATTCAACGGTTACTAGAAACAATTTGTTAGAAGAGACCATCTCGGAATAGTCAAAAAATAGAAAGTTCGTTATTTAAACCATACGTATGTTTAAATCTTTCATAGGTTATGCTTAAAATTGAATTCCCAAATCATTCCAATGACCCACGATCAACTCATATCAAACTACCTTGAAAGGGTATTGAAATTCAAAGCTAATCTTGAGTTTCATGATCGATATTTGGATGAACAGGGACGTGAAAAATTACTGAAGGATCTGTTTGATCTTGTAGAATTTGACCGGCATTTATGGAAGGAGCGAAAAAGAGAAGCTCAAAAGGCATTTTTCTGTGCCATGCTGGTGAAAGAAGATGATAAAATGGAATCCATTGCCCCTGCAACGTGGAAATATCTTTCAAATCAATATGCTAAACAGGCCATAGCACTGGATCCTTTCAATGAGAAATTTCTGGAAACCTATGTGACCAAAACCTATGATCAGTTATTTGAAGATAATGAAGACCTCAAAAGAAGATATCTGTCTTTGTTTGATCCTAATAGCAACGAATATCTCAATCACCAGATCGATCTAAAATTGACTTCCAATAAAGAAGATTATGATTACCTCAATGAAAAGGTCACTGATCCTTTTATTCGTGAGCTGGTTTTCATGAAAGAGCGATTGGAAGCTACAGCAATACCCAAAAATGGAGATGAGGAATTAAAGAATATTGCTTTAGAAGGAGGTATTGATCAGCAGACCATACAAATGCTGGAGAAAGAATTACCTGAACATCTTAAAACGATCAACCGCGTATTTAGCGTTTTCTGGGATTCATGGCAGGAGGTACAAAAGGCCTATTTATCCCTTCAAATTGTAACTGATCTTGCTCCTTATAATGAAGAAGTATTAGAATCGGCCATTTGTTTTTACGCACACACTCACTGGCGTGTTTTACTCGATTATTCAAAGCTGGATGATGTTTCACAATACAAAAAGGAATATTACAACACCGTTTTCGGTACTGAAAAACCTACCAGAGAACAATTGATAACCGAAGTAAGGTCTTCTATACAAAAAGCAAGAACCTTAGAGAAAAGATATGCTGCAGTTGTTGCTCAAAAAAATCCCAAAAGTGATCCAACATTAGGATCTGCAGAATGGTTCAAAGAATTCAAACGTTCTTTTGATAGCAATGACCTTATTGGAAATATTACTGACAGGAGAGATCAGCCGGTTGAATTATTTCTTGAAGCTCTGGTAGAAACAGAAGAGAAAAGCCTGAACGTCTTCCTGGCTCACAAAAAAATGAAACGATCCAACTTCATCATTGGATTTGTGATCACTCCACTGCTTGCCATTATTATTGGATATGTTGCCTATCTTATTTCTCCTGCGATCGTTAAAGAATTACTACCGCTCCTGGCTGTAGGCTTTGCGGTGATGGGAATACTTCATCTTAGGGAATTGTGGTGGAAAAAGAAAGTACATGTTGCATAGAAAGCTCACATACTTCATAGCATTTATGCTCTTTATCTCCTGTCAAAAGGAAGATTATTATGTAGAAGATGTTGCTATTCTGCAAGATCAAACATTCAGCAAAACTGATGTTAGAGTACAGGGACATGAACACGACGGAATGGTGATAGACAACTGCACCTTTGATGCTTGCGAGCTCTATATTTCAGATGTGGATTGTGTGATCGTTCAAAACTGCACTTTCATGAACCAAAAGGAGAATGGAATTCGTGTGGCTTTTGGGGGTGAAGCCAGATACATTATAATTGATAACTGCACCTTCAAGAATATCGGGTCGAATGGAATTGACAGCCATGAAGATGCTCCTGACTGTATCATAAAGAACTGTTATTTTGAAAGCTGCGCACAGTCTGATATCGGCTCAGCTATGAGTCAACCACACCACTGTATTTATTGGAAAGGAAGTAACGTGCAGATTCTGAACAACGAATTCAATGCTCAAGGTCAAAACTATGGAAATGCCATCAGTCATAGAAGTTCAGGGATCATTGCCGGGAATAAAGTATACGGTGCCCCAAAGTATGGGATCATGTATTTTGCAGATCATCCCGGTGGAGACACGCTTTACATAGAAAACAACTTTGTCTATAACTGTTCAAACGGTATTGGTATCACAACTCCAAACATCCCAGAATATCATAATCAAAACGTGATCGTCAGATTCAATTCCGTTTCTAATTGTCAGGATAACTCACTGTATTTTGCTAAGGATTTTGATGGAACCACGGTCTTTCAGATCTACGGTAACATCATTGTCAGTGAAAAAGGAGAGTATATCAAAACCTTCTATGAAATACCGGATAGCTTTAATTTGAAGTCAACAACCGATATTGGTTTTATAGACGCGGCTAATGGCAACTTACACCTTGATGCCGGTTCACAAGCCATTGGTTATTGCAGTGGACTAAGTTTCTTCCCCTCAATAGATATAGATGGAGATATTCGGGTATCAACCAATTTAGATGCAGGAGCAGATGAAAGGAATTAGTTTATTCATATTGCTCTTTCTATTGCTTCCGTGTTTTGCTCAGGATGAATCAGCAGATGATGGCAAGATCAAGTTCGTTGGGTCTACGCATCTCATTGGAAGTTATTATCACCTGGGCAGTTATTCGAAAGAACGACCGTTAGGATTCATTGAGCAATCATTTGAAATTGTGGCTTCTCCCAATTATTGGTTTGGTATAGGAACAGGCTTTAATTTATATCCGGGAACTGCTGTTGTCCCAATTTATGTAAGTAGCCGATACGTCAAGGATTTTAATCCAAAATGGGGGATGCACATCCTGCAATCGTATGGTCGCAATATTAAAATGGGAAATTTAGGATTCAATAGCAATAGGCTATACGGAGATATTGGAGCACGTTACTCTTTCAAAGAGTTGCTCGGGATCAATTTTGGAATGGGATACCTGTTTAACTGGGATCGCTGGGGAGGAATGTCACTCAGCTTTACCGGATCTGTAGGAATCTATTATGGTCTATAATTGGCATGTTTTTTGCTAATATCTAAAAGATTTAACCCAATTTTTATGATTCGTTCCTTTGTTTTATCTATCGGGATAATTATTACTACTACTACAACTTTTGGACAAGATTCCCCTGATATTAGTATCCTTATTACCAACCAACGTTGGGATATGTTGGGAATTGAATTTCGCCAACCCATTAAAGAGAAATGGAAATTAAACTATTGTCTTTCATATGGTAGTTATTTCCATTCCTTCGATTTGGATTTCGTGTCCGCTAATGACACAGTGATCGTTCAGCGTGGTACACAAAGAACAAACCGATTAGGAACATTCAAATTTGGCACTGAACGTCAGTTAAAGGAATCAGTATTCTCTATTGGTCTTGACTTAATTACTTCCTATCGTAACCAGGATCTGCAAAATTCCGATAGAACTTATACCCTAAATGATGGCATTTGGAGAAGGGATCAAACTTCAACCAATATGAATACTGCCGTTAAACATCAAATCATTCCGGGACTTGCAGTTAATGCCAATATTGATCTAATTATTTGGAAGAATTTGTTGCTAAACATCTCAATGATAGGAACTATCCGACAAACAATTCTGTTAAACGGATCAGAATTTAATGATCCAGCAAATGAATTCTTTGAAAAGAACACATTCAAACCCATTTTTGGTCAATATTTCCAGGCTGGAGTAAGATATAGGATCAATACAAAGAAAGATGCTAACCCAAATTAGGTTTCTCCTTCCAGTAATCCAATACCTCTTCTTCAGTTTCCAGATCTACTTCCTCTACCGTATCCGCATGATTAATCAGAAATCGCATGATCTGATCTAATACATCATCTTCAGTGATCTCCACCCTGAATTCTTCAGAACCTCCGAAGGACTCTCCTCCGACATGATAAAATTTACCTTTTTTGAAATGTAATTCTTCCCAGTATTCTCTATTACTGGTTAGAGCGAACTTTCCTTTGTTCTTAAACATTTCAATGATCTCTTCGCCTGCTGTTGCCATTGTTGAAAGAAATGCCTAAATAGAATTTAATTTAAAACTAAAATACAATATAATTAAGGGAAATGAAAACTGTAAAAAATCTGAATAAAAAATGTTAAATTTATTTATGGGCCACACTTTTTGAATGGACATTACGTTTCTAGTCAAAACAGCTGTTAAACACAATCTAATTTTAACAACCTTCTTTTATGAAAAAGACAAGTCAATTTTTTCTCTTGCTGAGTTCAGTCGCAGTTCTAGCATCTTGCGGCAAGAAACAACAAGACGATATCGTTGAGGGCTGGAGACCTATCTATTCAAATGATGATAATGCTTCAGTTCAAACAAAAGCTTCAGAACCACTTGAGAATCCGGGACGCGTTTATGTGTATGAGGATCTGCTTTTGGTGAATGATCAATCAAAAGGAATTCATATTTATGACAATTCAGTAAAAACTAATCCTACTGAAGTTTCATTTATATCGATCCCTGGTAATATGGATTTTTCTGTTCGCTCAGGTATGATCTACGCGGATAATATTACCGATATGGTGATCATTGATATTTCTAACCCAGCACAACCTGCTTACATGAACAGAATTAAAGGAATATTTCCTGTTCAACAATTTCCGGATGAATATGGAGCATTTGAATGCGTAGACCCTTCAAAAGGAACTGTAGTAGGATGGGAAAAAGCAGAACTAGTTAATCCTAAATGTTTCAGATAACCTTAAATGCAACGAATTATGAAAAAGTTTAGATATATCATTGCCGGAGCATTTGTTATAGGAGCTTTGGTAAGTTGTGAAAAAGAAGAAGTAACAACAAATGAAAATGAGCAGGACCAATTGGAACAACCAGCAACTAAAAATGCTGAGAGTGTTGGGAATGGTGGTTCATTGTCACAATTCACTATCGTAGATGACTATTTATATACGATCGATTATAAGACCTTGAATATTTTCAATTTAACAGATCCATCTAATCCTTCTTTAGAAGAATCTATTGATATGGGTGTTGGAATGGAAACAGTGTTCCACAGAAATGGAAGATTATTCATTGGATCAAATGATGGAGTACATATTTATGACATCAGCAATCCAAGAAATCCTCAGGAGTTATCTCAATTTGAGCACGTAACAAGCTGTGATCCGGTAATTGCTAATGATCACATTGCATGTGCTACATTGAGAGGTGGTACTGAGTGTGGTGGATTTTTAAGTCAGTTGGATATTATTGATATCACTGATATTCAAAATCCTCAATTGATCGCAGAATATGAGTTAGGTAATCCTTATGGATTAGGTTTCTCAAATGCAAATCAAAATATCCTTTACATCTGTGATGGAAATGAAGGGTTAAAAGCATTTGACGTTTCAGATCCTAATATGCCTGAATTGATCATGACCAATGCGTTCATTACACCTAAAGACATCATTGTTGAAGAAGACAATAACATTATTGTTTTAACAACTGCCGGTGTTTATCAATTTGATGGATCTAACCCAACATCATTTGTAGAAAAGTCGTTGATCTCTGTAGAATAATACAGTGAAAAGACTAACTATCATATTTTTATTATCCTCTTGTGCTGCTTTTGCACAAGAGGATAATTCTTTTTCAGGAGGAAATACTGAAGATACTTCTGAATTCAAATACAATGCCTTTAAAGAGCGGGTCTACTTCTGGCAAATGGAAAAGAACTGGAAGTTTTCACCTCTCGAAGTATTCAATGCCGTTCCATCTTTGGGAATTGACCTTGAAACAGTCATGAAACCGGGATTGAGTTTTCAATACGGCGCAGCATTTATCCCTTCCTTTTTACAGTTTGCCGTAGGCTCTCAAGATGATCAGTTCAACTGGATGAATGGCTATAAAGTGCGTTTCGAAAGCCGTTGGTCTGGTTTCAGAAGACCCAATATGTATGTTTCCGGTGAAATTTCCTTAAGACACCTTGTCATCAATGATGAAACTTCATTTGGTATGGAAGGAGATGGCTGGGGTAATTATGCCTATTTCATCAACCAGGACATGTTATATCACCGATTCTCTACTCAATTTAACTTCAAGTGGGGAATGCAAAAATATTTCGATAACAGTTTTGTAGTTGACATGTTCGTTGGTATGAGCCTGAGAAGAAATAATGTCATCAGTGGATCGGATGCACCATTAGGCGGAGAACCTCAGATCTGGTGGAATCGATTCGAATGGCGATTAGAAGATGGCTACAGCTTTGGCTATATGATGCCCATAGTCGGCTTGAAATTCGGTTGGCACCAAAATGCCAGACGTAATCTTTAATTTGGGAATACAATAATCCTCTTTTTATTTCATTGATTTAGTGCGACTTTGAGTGCAATATCTGCGTTTCAATTCAAAAGAACTGAATTATGAAATTACTCACGCTCACTTTAAGTTTATCCATGGCCAGTTTGACAATAGCTCAAACAACATGGTATGATATTGCAACTCCAACCAACAAAAAATTATTGGCTATTGATTTTGCTTCTGAACAGGTTGGATACATTGTTGGAGAAGACAGCACCATGCTAAAGTCTACAGATGGTGGATTGAATTGGAACCAGGTAAATTATTCGGGGATCACTTTTTATCCTGGTGGTGAAGATATATTGAATGTCAAATTCGTTTCAGAGCAAATTGGCTATGTCACTACAGGACCATATGGAGGTTTATTTAAAACCACAGATGGCGGTTCTAACTGGACTGCTTTAACTGCTGCGGGCACAATTTGCTATAATCAAGCCTTTTACTTCAGCTCTGAGGGCAATGGGTTCTATGGCGGCTCTGGCTGTTTTCAAGGTGAGGCTATTGATCAAATGTCTGGTGGCACCTTTTCATCTACCACTATTAATAGTCCATCTTCATTAGCATCAGATTATGTAAGAGATATTGACTTTAGAGGAAACCTTGGAATGGCCGTTAGCGCATCTCGATTCTTAAGATCAACAGATGGAGGAGCAAATTGGGATACTCTTTCATCAGGCACCATGAATCCTTTGACCTCTATTAAGATCATTAATGATACTTTGGTTTACGCCGGATATATAGACGAATCATCTTCCTTTGGATTAATGAAATCAGTGGACGCCGGTTTAACCTGGGGAACTGAAACAAGCATGGCAACATTCTACTATCCAGATTATCATGATGTGATCAGTGCCGATAACGGATATCTGTATTCCTGCGGAGGATCAGATTTTGTGACCACAGGTTTGATCTTTGAAGATAAAGGCCAGGGTTGGTGGTATTATGATGTTGATCAAACTATTTACGGAATGACCAATTACAAAGACAGTATTGTTTTTGGAGTTGGGGATAGCGGATATGTAGTTACGAATATCGATCCTCAATCTTTATCGATAAACTCGAATCACGAAAACGTTGAATTGAAAGTATATCCTAATCCAACGGAGAGTATATGCTTTTTTGAATTTTCAGGAATCAATGAAAGTACTACACTTCAGTTGTTTGATCTTCAAGGAAGACTTATTAGGTCATATTCAACAATGCCTTATCAAATTTCAATGCAAGATCTTCCAGACGGAGTCTACATTATTCATATTGAGGGTGATAGCTTTTCAACTTCAGAACGACTAATTAAAAAGGGAGGCTTTTAATTGGGAGATACCATCATATCTTTATAAATTAGCGGAACTCACCTTAATGTAAATGGTCTTTCAACCATCCGCATTAAACACATTTATTAACCCCACCACAACCTAGGTTGTTGGAAATGCTGTTTATATGAAAAAGATCCTGGTTATTGAAGATAATGAGGAGATCCGTGATAATACCTCCGAAGTACTTGAGCTTCATGATTATGAAGTGATCTCAGCCCCAGATGGTAGAGATGGGATTTTCATGATGGAACAAAACGAAGTAGATCTTATCCTTTGTGATATCCTTATGCCTAACATGACAGGCTATGATGTGCTTCATGCTGCCAAACAAAGTGAAAAAACGAAATCGATTCCTTTCGTATTTATGAGTGCCAGTGTTGAGCCAAAAGAAATTGAAGAAGCCAGAAAAAGAGGAATTGAGTTCTTTATTACCAAGCCATTTCAAATTGAGAAATTGCTGGACACTATAGAGAAAGCTTTATCATAGATACTTTGTTCCTTCTTTGAAGGATAGGTTAGACAGTTCCTTTCCGTGCGCATCTATGAATTTTTGTATTTCAACTTTGTGCTTTTTAGAATGCTCACGCAACACCCATCCAATTGCTTTATTAATAAAGAATTCTTTGGTGCCATTCAACCTTAAAATGGTTTCAAACATATAAGGAAGATCCACCTTATTTGCCATTTTTAAATGGATGAGCAAAGCACTTCTTTTCAGCCAGATATTATCGGAAGCTATCCATTCATCTACTTTCTTATTTCGTTCTTCCGGAAATTTTTCAAAGTAGGTTTTCATTAGACGTGGCGCTACAAAATCTACTGTATCCCACCAGGAATTATTGAGGATCAAATACTCCAGGAATTTGATGTCCGCTTTATTGGTGATCACCTTTTTCCCTACTTTATCCATTAGTTCCTGACCCAGATAATGCATCTCACGCTCTGGCCGTTCCCAAAGCTTCTTTGTGAGTTCAAATACTTCATCTCTTGAAAGGAGCTTTACTTCTTTGAAGAATACTTTATTGATCTCTTTACGATCAGGTGATTTTACACCGAAGAAATCAAACTGATCTCGCATATAGGCTTTCATTCCTACTGCTAATTCTGGATTCCCCAGCTTTGTGTAAGTGCTGATGATCTTGTCGTACATATCAGATCAAAATATAGTTAAGTGCCACTTGTTTAGTGGTTTTATTTGCTAAAGGTACAGAGATCATGGGCTGTAAATTATGCAACTCATCCTCTGATATCTCTCCCAAATAAACATCTGCCGCATCATCTGTTTCAGAGTACTCAAAATGCTGAAACGCCGGAATGGTTCTTAAATATTGATTCAAATGACTTTCTACGACAATAGGTTCAACCTCAGCAATGTATTTGTCCACTTCATCAATGGTTTGAAGATTACTCACCCCTTCTCTGTCGGTTAATTTTCTCTTCAGGTTTTTAGATTCAAGTAAAAGCCCTAATAGATCATGAAAGAACTTAGATCCTAAACTCAGAAATAATCCTGTTAATCCACAACCAAAGAAATCTGACAACAGGTGTCTTTTGAAATAATCGGCACTGATCTCTGAACTTAGCCATCCCATTTCAAAATCGGTATCATAGATCCGGAAAATATTGGCTCTACATCCATAGGCAATGGCTACACCAATAATGGTTGCCAAAGTTTGGATCTCTCTGTTCTTCTTATTCTTGGCAACATCTTCATAATCCTCCATTGAGGCATTATTGCTCAATTTAATATCCCAATTGAAAGCCTTTTTTAGCTTGTTATCCGGAAAGTTGAGTTTGATGAAATTGGTGATCTTCTCCGTGATCATACTAAGGATCAGTAAAATGAAGGTCACCTGAATAAAATGATCGAAGAGATCTACCTGATTATTCATAATTAAAGGTCTTTATAAGGGATATAACTTAATTTCAATTTGTTTTTGAACTTCTCCAGATCTATGGCAAGCAAGGCATCCAGTTCGTGTTCTCGATTCACGAAATAATCCATGTTGATTCCGTGAATTTCAGAAGGCGTTGGCACATTTCTTTCAGCTAAATGGAACATCAATTCAACTGAGAAATCTCCCGTATATTTTTTAGATCCATATCGGCTAACTACTTCGTGTTTTCCATTTGCCCCACCGTTCTTGATCTTGCTGTAAGCCTGGTCTATGGTATGTTGATTGGCTAATGCAATACCCACTCTATCCACCACAATTTCCTCCTTTTTGGGTCTGTTTTTATTCTCTGTTTCCCTGTCAGCAGGATCCATAAATTGGTGAAAAACATGCTCCATTACCTTAACCCCATTATTCCTTTTTGGGGTGCATTGCCCATAGATGAATTCACATAAAACATCAGGATAGTTCACTTTTTTCTCTTCAGAATATTCCATTCTGCGCACCAAATTACCATATGAAACCTGTCCCAATTTGCGCCAAACACCAATTTTCATTCCTCGTCTAATGGTGGGATTTCCAATTGGATTCTCATCAAAATCAGGTAATTCTTCGAACTTTTTAAACTTTGGATGCCATGACATTGGACTCCTCACGGATACTTTATGTTCTGCCGCAACATCCACAAAAGCTTCAAAAAGATCTTGCTTAAAGTAAACTATGCCATGGTGGTTGGTCAGATGATCCAATTCTTTGATGGGAATGGCTTTTGAGATCTTTTCAAATTGCGCTTTGATCTCATCTTTTAAATGATCTGCCTTTGCTGTTCCAAAAGGATAATAAGATGCTTCATGAAAATTTCCATCCTTTGCTACCAATGAACCCACTGATGATTGAGATTGTGGTTTACCTGAGGTAATACAAAGGTGCAATCCTATCCCGAAAGGTTGACCTTCTTTTGCTTTCTTCTGCTGCAGATCATACAAACGCTTAACGCGTTCAAGAGAATCTTCATGAGTGATAATCGCAGAGACCGAAGTGAGTTTATTGGCTGCAATAGCGGCTTCGATACCGCGATCAATACGATCACACACACCATAATCATCTGCAGTAATGATGACTTTATTATTCATTCAAAAGGGAAATGGTTCTGTCATCTAAAGATAACAGTGTCAAAGAAATAAGAAAGAAAAGCTGCTTATTTTATCGCACCTAACTCTTTACCTACTTTTTCAAAAGCAGCAATAGCTTTATCCAGATGTTCTTTGGTATGAGCTGCAGATAATTGAACTCTGATCCTAGCTAATCCTTTAGGAACAACCGGATAGAAGAATCCAATAGCATAAACACCTTCATCCAATAAACGATTGGCGAATTTTTGGGCCAAAGGAGCATCATACAACATTACCGGTACAATTGGTGAATCACCTTCTCGGATCTCAAGTCCAATACGCTTCATTCCGGCCTTGAAATAGTTGGTATTTTCTTCTAATCGATCTCTCAGTTCAGTTGTTGAACTTAGCAGGTCAAATACCTCTATAGCCGCTCCAACAATTGCCGGAGATAATGAGTTTGAAAATAAATATGGTCTTGAACGTTGACGTAGCATATCCACCACTTCTTTTTTAGCAGCTGTGAATCCACCCATGGCTCCACCTAATGCTTTACCAAGTGTAGAAGTAATGATATCAACACGTCCCATTACATTATGATGTTCGTGTGTTCCTCTTCCTGTTCTACCAATGAATCCGGTAGCGTGAGAATCGTCCACCATTACCAGGGCATCATATTTTTCAGCCAGGTCACAGATCTCGTTCAGTTTAGCTACATAACCATCCATGGAGAATACACCATCAGTCACTACTATTCTGTTTCTATGCTTTTGGGCTGCTTTTAGTTGCTCTTCAAGATCGGCCATATCGGAGTTCTTGTAGCGATATCTTGCTGCTTTACATAAACGCACACCATCAATAATTGAAGCGTGATTCAGTTCATCAGAAATAATGGCATCTTCTTCACCAAACAAAGGCTCAAATACACCCCCATTCGCATCAAAAGCAGCAGCATAAAGAATAGCATCTTCCATTCCCAAAAAGTCTGCGATCTTTTTCTCTAGCTCTTTATGAATATCCTGCGTTCCACAAATGAAACGTACAGATGACATTCCGTATCCATGCGTATCCAATGCTCTTTTAGAACCTTCAATTACTTTTGGATGAGAAGAAAGACCTAAATAGTTGTTAGCGCACATGATGATCACTTCTTCACCGGTACTTACTTTAACCTCAGCTCCTTGTGGAGTGATAATGATTCTTTCTTCTTTATATAATCCTGCTGATTTTATCTCAGCTAATTCATTCTGTAATTGTTGTTGTAGTTTTCCTAACATAGCTCAATGATTTTGAAAATGCACGGCTTTACATCTGTGACGCCTGTTACAAATATAACCGTTCTTATATTATATCTTTGATAGAGTTTAAAAAGGCTGTATCATGGCAAATTATGGAGAGATATTCGTTCAATCTTTTAAAGATTTTGCGACTTATACATGGAACGAGATCACATTTCAGGTTGACCCCTGGTATGTCAATTATTTTTGGCTACTTGTAGTTTTATCTCTTGTAGTATGGGGACTAGAAATAGCTTTTCCCTGGAGAAAGGATCAACCTAGAATAAGGAAGGACTTTTGGATGGATGCCTTTTTCATGTTCTTCAATTTCTACATATTCAAATTGATCATTTTCATGGCCTTTTCAAATGTCACTGCCACTTTCTTTCAAGAAATAGTTGGAGGAGACATTAGCAAATTTGCTTTGTTGGATATGTCTCATTTCCCTATTTGGGCACAGTTGCTGATCTTTTTCCTGGCTACAGATTTTATTCAATGGTTCACACACGTACTATTGCACCGTTTTAATTGGCTATGGCGTTTCCACAAGGTGCACCATTCCGTTAAGCAAATGGGATTTGCTGCACATTTGAGATATCACTGGATGGAAAATGTATTCTATACGCCAATGAAATATATTGCCGTAATGCTGATTGGAGGCTTTACACCTGAAATGGCTTATATCGTATTCTATTTCAATATTGCCATAGGGCATTTGAATCATGCCAATATTGCTCTGGATTATGGTCCTTTAAAGTATATATTGAATAATCCAAAAATGCACATCTGGCATCACGCCAAGGAATTACCAAAGGAGCATCCACATGGAATGAATTTTGGAATCACTTTGAGTATTTGGGATTACATTTTCAGAACTAATTATATTCCTTCTGATGGTAGAGACATTCCACTTGGATTTGATAAGATAGAGAAGTATCCTAAAAAATTCTTTGGATTGATCTTTTCAGGATTCGGCAAAACACCGGATGAGGAATAATTGAGCATAAATTCTTTACCTTTAGTGACATATCATTATGTCATGAAGAAACTATCTCTATTAATTCTGGGTTGTAGTATGATAACCTTATCCTGCAAAAAAGAAGGGTGTTTAGATGATACAGCAACCAATTATGATCCTGAAGCAAAAACCAGTGACGGAAGTTGTATTTATCCTGAACCAGATCCAAGAGAGCCTTATTTAGGAACTTATACTGTATTGGATACTTTCCTTGTTCTTGGTGCTTTCGATCATGCAACCACTTATACACTGAACATTACAACAGGCGGAACGTCCTCTGATACTTTGCTTTTAAAGAATCTTTGGGGAGATGGGGATGATTATTACTGCGGTATGAATGGTACCGGGTTCACTGTGTTCTATCAGCAAGTTGACGGACCATACTATACTACCGGAACAGGAGATCTGGCAAATTCAGCCATCACTTATTCAACTTCAGGTGATGTTTATGTCCATAACGGAATTGGGACAAAAGATTAAACCCTAAATGTCATTTCGACCGCTCCATCAAGGCAAAGTAAGGAGAAACACGTGTTCGGCGAAGTCAAATCTTCAGACTAAATGTGCAAGAAAGTCTGAAGATTTGACCTTGTCGAACTTACGTTTCTCGACTACGCTCGAAATGACAACTAATTCTAGTATGATTTGGCTACCGACGGATCTGTAAAGATCAGATAGTCTCCGTTTTGTTTGTAATCATCCACTTTCACTTTTGGATAATTCTCTGCACTTCCGTCTAATGAAATAACTAATACTTTAATGTTTGGATCATATTCTTTCAATCGTTGAACAATCCCGTAATATTCATCTGTGTGAAAACGTCCATTTAGGTGCAAGATCTTAGCATCTGGACGAGCTTTTTTCTTTTCATAAATTGAATACGCCATAGTAGCGTCCCATAAAGATTGCCCAGGGATCATATCATAGGCAGGTTTTGAATCTGGTTTAGATGGGTCATGTCCCATCATGGCATTCAGTTTATCTTTATATGGACCATCTGCCAGGTTATATGGTAGTGGTGCTAACGCCTTTTTAGCCTGATCTGACAATTTCATCAATCCTTCAATGCCTTTGCTGGTGGCCACATTCACATATCTGAAAGGAGCGTTGGCACAAATCACATCTAAGCCATTTGCTTTTGCAAACTCGATCATAGGTTCATAATCTTTATAGTTAGACCATTTTCTTGAATCTTTATAGAAATATGATTGTTTTGTCAATCCCGCCAGATATTCATCCATGATGTATTGAACATCACGGTCAAACATCTCCATGGAGATCACAGCCTTATCAGCAAATGATTTAAACATCATTTCAAAAAGCATGAGTTGCAGTTGATGGCCCACTGAATCATTGTGTTCTTCTCCAAAGAAAAGTACATCTGTATCTTTCAAGTCTTCAATGATCTCTTCAGGTTTAATTTGTTTTCCTGTTTTACTAGAGTAGATCACATAATCTTTCTTAGAGATCACTACTTTACTCTCCTGTGCTATCAAAGAGATTGAAAAGAAAAGGAATCCTAACAAGGTAAATAGCTGTTTCATAGTTTTTGTTTTATGGTGATGCAGCAAAGATATGCTCACATCCTTTGTACTCCATCAATATCGCTTTTTTTTCAACCTAAGCGATATTTACATCATCATAAACCGATTTAGGTTTTGGCGAATGGGCAATAAAAAAAGGCCGCCCCAAATTGAGACGACCTTTTTGCTAATTTAATATTTTGACTATTGCTTCACGAAACGCATGGTATTACCATCAGCATTTCTGATCAGGTATAAACCATTTGTCAATTCGGCAACATTAATTCTATCAGTTTGATTCCCTGACAACACCAACTGCCCAGAAAGATCATAGATCTGAACATCCGTTTTTGCATTGAAGAATAATACATCTTTAACCGGGTTAGGATAGATCATGAAGTTTGTTGCAACTTCTTCATCAATACCAGTAACATCAGGAATGTAGTACTGATTAACTTTGAAAACTGAAACCGTTCCTGATACCTCATTTGATACAACTACTAACGCCGTATCGATTGGAGAATTCAGGCTATCAATGAAAATGATCCCTTCAGGTCCAAGATCTCCAGTTGGAGTAGCAATTGCTCTATTGTTGATGTATTGAACAAAGATTGGAGAAGTAGGGTTAGTAACATTGTACACCATAACTCCACCCATTCTTTCTAAAGTGATGAAAGCATAAACCGTGTCATTAATTACCCCAACGGCAACACCTTCTGGCTCTGGTCCCTTATCATCAGATCTGTCTTTGAAATCTACATTATCATTGCTACAGTTAAAGATCTGGTTCCAGGTAGCATCTTGCGCTAATATTTGTTCAAAATCATCCCCTGAATCGTAAACCTGGTTACCATTCGTATCCCAGATAGAGAATGATCTTCCACCATAAACGAATACAGAATCAAAATCTCCGTCATTTCCATTGTCTCCATTTGCTGAAGTGATCTTTACTCTTCCAGCATTTTCTTTAACCATTAAGAAATGTTCGAATTGACCAAAATCCGTGTCTTCAAGATCAACATCCTTCAATCTTTCTTCTTCAGAATAACCAGAGTAATCTCTTGAATCACCCTCATTAGCAGTAACAAGGTAAGTATTACCACCAACAGAGTAATGTGCAATGGCATCTGGCATATACATTCCATATACAGGCCAGTTTGCGATTAGAATAGTATCCGAATCATTGGTGATATCTAGTCCATTTCCTGGTAGCGAGTGATCCTTAACTCCTAGTGGGAAAATATCTGTGATCGTAGCCGTTGCGATATTCAACACAGCAATTGCATTATTCTCCTGCAAAGTGATCCAGGCTGTTGTAGAAGACTCATCAATGGTAATATATTCTGGTTCAAAATCCTGAGAAACAGAAGATCCCGGGCCAAAAATTCTTACGCCACTTGCTTTCAAGGTTCCTATTTGAGAATCATAAGCGTTGAAATTAACCTGAGTAGCTACGGCATTAGCAACACCAGCAGTGATATCGATAATAGTAATTGTTCCTTCAGGATCAGTTGTATAGGCATCATTAGGTTCTCCTTCGTTTGCAGAAAGTACTTTTGTGTGATCTGGTGTAAAAACAACCATGTCAGGATTTGCTCCAGCAGTCACTGTATTCAAATGAGTTCCGTCTCCCTGGAAGAATACGATTGATCCGTCTAACGTTTTATCAGTACTATTGGCGACAGCAATAGCCACAGTATCATTATATACGTCAATTGAATTTAGGTTTCCATATGAAGAAATATCTAGAGAAGTGATCAATGAAATATCGTAAGGATCTGAAAGATCAAATACTTCAATAAAATTCAAGATTGAATTAGCAGTATATAATTTGTTAGTTGTTGGGTCAAAAGCAGAGATCTCTGCTGAACCACCAGTTTGAACATAAATACTATCAATGAATTCCAATTGGATTGATTCAGAAGCAACAGGTGCCGTGAAATCATTATCTAAAATATAAACCATTGCTTCATAATCTTCACCAGCAACACCATTAGTAGAATCCTCTAAATAAATAGCAATGTATTCAGTTGCTTCAGCTGTAGCATCATCATTTATGTTTATCGTAAAGTTGATTGTTTCATCCGTAGTTCCGGTAAAACTTGTACCTGATGCCATGATGTAATCAATGATACCCGCAGTACTTTCCGTTAATGCTTTTACCTTGATGGCAGAAGTTGAACCATTGTTTGAAGTTAAAGACAATTCAACATTCACCGTAGCACCATCTTCATTTACTCTGTAATAGAAATCTCCAAAATTTACAGTTGGAGGCTGCACATAAGCAGTTAAAGAAAAATCGTCAAATGCAATCTCATCTCTTATCCCAGATCCAGAAACATCATCAGTTTCCCATCTTAAATAGAAGAAATCACCAGCAGGAATGCTCAATCCTGAGATAGTTGCTGCCATGTTCTGAGAAACCCAGCCGTTAGCATCTAAAGCTTCTATTGTAGTAAAATCAAGAGCAGGAACTGATACGAAATCAACGTTATCATATGAATACGAAAAATTCAAAGAGTTTGCTCTTGGTTGATCATTGTTTTGCCATGCTTCATAAGCTACGTCAAATGATCCAATATAGCCTCCTGTATTGTTTTGGATCTTTAATGTAATCTCACCAGGTGTAACATCAGAACCTCCAGGTTGAAATCCAAAAGCATAATCACCTGTCAATACTTCGAATGCATAAAGACCACCAGTACCTATAGCACCCGGTGATTGTCCTCTGGCAGCATCAGAAGCTGCTGTATTATTAGTTGCTCCAAATAGGAAATCTCCCTCTGACATACCAAGAATTTCCCAGGCATCAGAATCTAATTCACCTGCTGTTGCAAATGGCTGTAGTCCAGCTCCGGCATACTGACCGTTGATCACGTCAGAAACCGAAACATCAAAATTTATAGTGTAAGGAGTGGAAACGGCAGATACATTCAATTGTGCATTTGCGGTCAACACTAATCCTACACAGAAAAGAGTTAAAAGTGTTTTCATAATTGTTCGATTTTTTGGCAAATGTACCCCCACTAACTAAGGGGATAGTTACTGGTTTTTTATGCATTTATTAAATAAAACAGCTTTAAATGAACACTGTATCAATTGGATGTTAGCTCAATGTTTTTTAGAGTCTAAATCGATTGAAAAGTCTGAGTGTTTGGTTAAAGGATCAGATCATTGATGATTCAACTAAGCAAACTATTGATCATGAGGTTCTATTTAGCACTTCTATTCTGCTTACCTTTAATCCATGCAAGGAGATAAATTAAGCTTACAATTTTTAGGAGGAGCCGGAACGGTTACCGGATCCAAAACCCTTATCACCGTAAATGAAACCAAAGTACTGGTAGATTGCGGTTTGTTTCAAGGATTGAAGGAGTTACGAGAGCTCAACTGGTCAGATCTGCCAATAGAACCTTCAGAAATTGATGCCATTATTCTCACACATGCACATTTAGATCACTGTGGTTACATACCGGTACTGATCAAGAATGGATTTGCAGGATCGATCTATTGCACTCCAGCCACCAAAGAATTGACTGAGATCATATTAATGGACAGTGCCAAGATCCAGGAGGAGGATGCTGATCGTGCCAATTCACATAAATATGGCGGGCATTTAAAATGTAAACCCCTTTATACTCGAGTGGATGCGGCTAAATCCATGAATTATTTTGAAACGCATGATTACAGTCAATGGGTATTGATCGATCATCATATCAAATTTCAGTTCCACAATGCGGGCCACATACTTGGTTCTGCCTTAGTTGAAGTTAAAGCGGCTGAAAAAACATTGCTTTTCTCAGGGGATATTGGGAGAAAGGATCCTATGCTATTGTATCCTCCCAAGAGGATCGAGCAGGCCGATTTCATAGTAATGGAATCTACCTATGGCGACCGATCACATTCAAATGAAGACGTTAAAGCTGAATTATTAGAGATCATTAATAAAACAATCGATAGAGGTGGTATTTTAATGATCCCTTCATTTGCTGTAGAACGTACGCAGGAGCTCATCTATTTAATGCATCTGTTAGATGAAGAAGATCTGTTGCCAAGAGTACCTATTTATTTGGATTCTCCTATGGGGGTTAAAAGCACCATGGTTTTTGATAGATATCCAGAGATTCAAGATATTCCTAAGGCCCATGCAGATAATATGTTCAGCATCATCAAATACATCTCAACCTATGAAGAGTCACGATCTATTGTGGCGGATAAAAAACCAAAGATCGTATTGGCCGGAAGCGGAATGCTAGAGGGGGGAAGAATGCTGCATTATATCCTGAATCATGGTGGAAATGTCAATAATACATTGCTATTTGTAGGTTTTCAGGCCGTTGGAACCAGGGGAAGAGATTTGCAACAAGGAACCCGTTCTATTAAATTCTTTGGTGAATATCACGAAGTAAAATGTGAGATCCATTCCATATCCAGCATGTCTGCTCATGCAGACAGAGAAGAAATGATCGATTGGTTGAAGAACTTCAAGAAGGAACCCACCACTATCTTTTTAAATCATGGTGAACCTCACCAAACGAATGCATTCAGGGTTAAAATTGAAAGTGAATTGGGCTGGAATGTAGAGATCCCAAAACTCAATGAGATCTTTGAGCTTTAATAATAAACAATAGATCTTTCTATTAAATAATGTGCTTTAGTTCCCTGGATCATTATTTTTTGAATCCAATTACCGTAGTTGTCATAGATATATTCCCACTGATGAAAAAACAGAGACGTTCCATCTTGAGTTGAAACATAATCCAACCGGATCAAATCACCTTGTTCATTATAACTGTGTTTTTCTATTCGTGTCGGTTTACCATTTCTATCTAATTCAACTAACTTAATAAGCTTATCTCCTCGATAAAAATATTGATGTGATGAAGAGATTTGCATAAATACATCAAAAAATACTTCCCTGGTCCTATGTCCCAATGAATCATATTCAAATTGCATCATCCTCTGAAGTTCACCATTTTCAATGGTACTTTGTTCAATTAATCTCCCCTGTAAATCATATTTGCTTTCATTACAACTGCCATAATTACCCAACCAATCAACTACACATAGATTTACGACCTGACCCGTTGAATCATATTCATAATTTTCAGCATGATCAAACTCACCATTTTTAAACCATTCTGAACGGCTAATTTCATCTTGCTCATTGTAACTGTTGAAATATTGAAAAACCGTTGTGCCAAAATGGTCGATTTGTTTATGCTCCTTTATTTGACCATTTTCATTATATATATAATAAGCGTGTAGTGTATCTCCTATTTCACTGTACCTTTTGGTAATTAATCTTTGACCATTTTCATTTAGCACATAATCTGAACAGATGAATGAATTATCATTATAAGAACATGTTCTCTTCTCTAATCCTAAGTCATTATATAGGAACAACTTCAACATTTTACCATCATCAGTAAACTTTCTGTTTTCTGTATTATAGCCTCTTTCATTAAAACACAAAAGATAATTGTCTGAATTAGGTATTAATTTACCTTTTACTGTAGTATTTGAACTATCACGGGCATAATATTCCTGATATGTCAATCTTGAAACAGGTCCCTTTAGATCAAAGTCCTGTAAGGTTTTTTGTGGTATTTGAGCAAATCCATGTATTGAATATAATAGTATGAATACCGTACTGAAATATTTCATTAATAAAAACATTTACAATAGTAGCCCCGACAGGAATCGAACCTGTATCAAAAGTTTAGGAAACTTCTATTCTATCCATTGAACTACGGGGCCGTACTTATTGACAAAACCTATAAATTCTAGGGATGTCCAAGCAATACAACAAAGTTAAAGTTCCACTGGATATTTCTGACTCAAAATACA
This sequence comes from Crocinitomicaceae bacterium, assembly GCA_020635955.1. GTDB lineage: Bacteria > Bacteroidota > Bacteroidia > Flavobacteriales_D > Crocinitomicaceae > Paracrocinitomix. The sequence goes on along the minus strand of JACJYW010000008.1, from coordinate 14,661 downwards.
ATTAATGACAAATAGCATTAAAAACAGTTGGATCAGACGGTGAAGAATTTGCTTTCCCAACAAGAACTTTTTTACCTGATACCTCAGAATAGATATCATAGATGTAGTTATCAATTTTGACGGTTTTAGACTCCCCTTTATACAGTTTGTAGGAATCATAATTTACATACATAATAACGTCATCACTACAATTATTTTTTAAGGTAATACTGGTCACACCGGTCCCCGAACTGTTACCATTCTTATTGCCATTGGATGTGGTTTTAGCCTTTTCACCTGTCCATTTACGCGCCCTGTCATTATTCACTACCTCATTATAATTGTCTTCCCAACCAATATAATGGATCAAATACTGGCCATCTTTTGCTTCAAGAACGGTACCATCAAACCATACCCCTGTTTTTTCCCAAAGGACATCAATCTTATCTCCTACTTTAAATAGTGTTGATTTATTACTACAAGTGTTTTCCGGCCAACCTTTATACCTTATTTTATCCTCTGTAGTTCGAGATGTCCAGCCAGCTTTTAGTTTGACGTAATACATTACATCTGTTTCACTGTATCTCACAACTGTGCCTTCAAGCCAACCATCCTTTTCCAATACTTCAACAATATCTCCTTCTTTATAGATTGGAACTTTTGCTTCTTTATTTTTATCTTCAGTTACAACGTTAATTTGTTGCTCAACCTTTTCCTTTCTAATAAATTCCTCGGTTGTCCATTCAGAAGCGCCATCCTTATATTGTATGCGATATTTTCCCTCTTTCTTTTCGGCTATTTTACCTTTATACCAGGTTCCTTTACCTTGCCAGTTACCTTCAATGGCATCATCAATTGCATAAGCATAGTTTTGACCATTATACACAGTCTCCTCCTTTTCAACAGCTCTGATCCTATCATTTCCAACAAATTCATCCCAACTGGACTCATAACCGTCATAATGAACTTTATATTTTCCGTCATTTATCTCAATGACCTGAGCAGGATACCATTTACCCTGATAAAGAACCTCAACTTTGTCATTTAACTTAAATGATGATTGTGCAGCACCAATAGATGATGCCAATACCAGAATGAGAAATAGAAGTCGTTTCATAATTGTTCCAATTGATAAAACAATATAAAAATTTTATTTAAAACGATTAATATCAATCCTTTACCAAATCAATTCGCGTATCCCCTTCCTCTAAATCCGCTAAAACACCCGAACCATCACTCAATGGAGCAAACTTTATATCTAAAGCCAATACCTCATTCTTGATGTATTCCTGATTAGATTCAATGGCGGCCTTCACCTCATCATTGGCATCAAAGGTCAAATGAATTCTATCCATTACTTCCAATCCGGAATCTTTTCTATAGTTCTGAATACGATTGATCAACTCACGGGCAATACCTTCAGATTTCAATTCATCTGTCAATGTAATATCTAAGGCCACAGTAATTCTACCTTCAGATGCTACCAACCAACCCGGGATATCATCTGTAGTGATCTCAAAATCCTCAAGATCTAATTCTACCTGATTACCTTCGATCTCACCTTTCCAACCATTGTTAGCTTCTACTTCAGAAATGTCAGCTGACTTCCATTGAGCCACCATACCAGCGATCTGTTTCATTTGCTGACCATATTTCGGCCCAATCGTTTTGAAATTAGGTTTGATCTTTTTGTTGATCATAGTTTCGTCTTCCAAAGGCTCTATCTCTTTAACATTTACCTCAGTTTTAATAATGTCAACAACACTGTCCAGCTTCCATTTAAAATCTTCATTAAGAATCGGGATCAATACTTTTTGAAGAGGCTGTCTCACTTTAATCTGCTCACGTTTACGCAGGCTTAAAACCAACGAAGATATTATTTGCGCAATATCCATTCGTTCTTCCATTGGCTCATTAATTGCATTTTCCTTTACTTCTGGGAATTTTGATAAATGCACTGATTGAAAAGAATTTGAATTTCCTGAATTTAAATCTCGATATAATTGATCCATAAAAAATGGTGCAATTGGCGACCCTAGGATAGCAACTGTTTCAAGGCATTCAAATAAAGTTTCGTATGCTGCTTTTTTGTCAGTAGAATATTCCCCTCGCCAAAATCTTTTTCTAGATAATCTTACATACCAATTAGATAATTGATCTGAAACAAATTCTTGAATTAATCTTCCTGCTTTAGTTGGTTCATAATCTTCATAAGCCGCTTTAACTTCTTTAATTAATGAATTTAATTTTGAAATTATCCAACGATCCAGATTAGTTCTAGAGAATGTATCTAATGGATCTTCTGTTACTGGAGTCAAAGGAACCAAATGATTTTCATCATATTGGAATCCATCTATGTTCGCATACAAAGCGAAGAATGAATAGGTATTATAAAGTGTTCCAAAAAACTTACGTTGAACCTCAATAATTCCCTCATGATCGAATTTTAGGTTATCCCATGGCTGAGCATTGGTGATCATGTACCATCTGGTAGGATCTGCCCCGTAAGTTCCAAGTGTTTCAAATGGATCTACGGCATTTCCTAATCTTTTAGACATCTTTTGACCATTCTTGTCCAATACCAATCCATTGGAGATTACATTCTTGTAAGATACGGTATCAAAAACCAAAGTTGCAATAGCGTGCTGGGTATAGAACCATCCTCTGGTTTGGTCAACTCCCTCAGCTATATAATCTGTAGGAAAAGCTGAAGGACCTTTTGGAGAAGTACCATTTTTAAAAGCCTCAACTCCGTTATCTATTAATTCTTTATTCTCAAAAGGATAGTGTTGTTGTGCAAAAGGTGCCGCACCTGAATCGAACCAAACATCAATTAGATCAGCTTCACGTTTCATTGGTTTTCCTGAAGGAGATACAAGGATCATCTCATCTACATAGTTCTTATGAAGATCGATCTTAGCATAGTTTTCTTTAGACATGTCTCCTACCACAAAATTTGCCCATGGATTTTTATCCATCAATCCAGCTGCAACAGCTTTGTCTACTTCAGCTTTTAATTGCTCCACAGATGAAATACAGATCTGCTCTGTTTTATCTTCAGAAGTCCAAACTGGGATTGGAATACCCCAATATCTTGAACGTGAAAGGTTCCAGTCGTTGGCCGTTTCTAACCAGTTTCCAAAACGTCCTTCTCCGGTTGATTTTGGTTTCCAGTTGATCATCTTGTTCAACTCCACCATTCTATCTCTCTTATCTGTTACCTTAATGAACCAAGAATCCAACGGATAGTAAAGTACCGGTTTATCCGTTCTCCAGCAATGAGGATAGCTATGGACGTATTTTTCAATATTGAAGGCCTTATTCTCGATCTTCAATTTCAAAGTGATTCGCTCGTCAACTGACAAGTATGCTTTCAAGTCAGCAATAATATCTTTTAACTGCTCTTTTTGCTTAGCTAATTCCTTCTCCTCTTCACCTTCTTCAAGGTATTCAGCTTTCACGTATTCCCCACCCAATCCAAAAATTGGATCAGCCATTTCCTTTCTGAATCTTCCCTGTAGATCTACTAACGGAACAGGATTCCCATTTTCATCCAGGATCAACATACCCGGAACACCTGCTGCTTTTGCAACGAAGGCATCATCCGCACCAAATGTAGGAGCAGTGTGTACTACTCCGGTACCATCTTCAGTAGTTACGAAGTCACCTGGAATTACTCTGAAAGCCTGATCGGCATCCTGGTAGGGTAAACAATAGGGCAGCAACTGCTCGTATTTGATCCCAACAAGGTCTGATCCTTTACATTCACCAATGATAGAGTAAGGAATTTGCTTATCCCCTTTCTCATATTTCGCTTGTAAAAAGTCTTCTACTTCAACGAATTTCTTTCCGAACTGCTTTGAAACAAGATCCTTTGCCAGGATCACTTCAATGGGCTCGTGTGTATATTGATTCCAGGTTTTAACCAGAACGTAATCGATCTTAGGGCCAACTGTTAAAGCTGTATTCGAAGGAAGTGTCCATGGAGTTGTCGTCCATGCCAGGATGTATAATTTATCCATCTCAGCTCTGTGAAATGGTACATTTTGATCTTGCTTCACTTTAAATTGAGCCGTACAGGTAGTGTCTTTTACATCACGGTAGCAACCCGGCTGATTGATCTCATGTGAGCTCAAACCGGTTCCTGCCTTTGGTGAGTATGGTTGAATGGTGTATCCTTTATACATCAACCCTTTGTCATAGATCTGACCCAACAACCACCAAACAGATTCCATGTATTTAGGATCATAGGTGATGTATGGATCATCCATATCCACCCAGTAACCCATTTGCTCCGTCAACTTCTCCCACTCATCTGTGTAACGCATTACCGCTTCACGACAAGCTTTGTTGTAATCATCAACTGAAATTTTCTTTCCGATATCTTCTTTAGTGATGCCTAATTCTGTCTCAACCTTCAACTCAACAGGCAAACCGTGTGTGTCCCAACCCGCTTTACGTTTTACCTGAAAACCTTGCAATGTTTTATAACGACAAAATACATCCTTAATGGTACGAGCCATTACGTGGTGAATACCCGGCATTCCGTTTGCTGAAGGAGGTCCTTCTGTAAACACAAAAGAAGGTTGTCCTTCACGCGTATCAATTGACTTTTGGAAAGTATTATTGGCTTCCCAATCTTTCAATACTTTGCTGGCTACATTAGGCAAATTCAGCCCTTGATATTCAGGATATTTATTGCTCATTTTAACGGTTGGTGAATTAGGCCTGCAAAATTAGTGATTTTGTTGGGAATACCTCCATGATCAGATAAGGGCCTTCTGCTTTAACAGAATATCCCAAAAATGATGTCATTTGTCGATAATAATTTATTGTTGTACTAAAAACTGTGAAAGTCAGTGAAAATAAATCATTACTTAGTGACATTTAACCTATTGGCCGCATGAGCATTGTTTCAGTTTTGTGTTCAGAAAAGATTGCTAGATCAACCTCAACACTACAACTTTAGTTTGTCTAATTGTTTTAGGTGAGTAAGAAACTAGGAATTAACGAATTTAAGTTCATTACTGTTGCTAAGTATATAAACTTAAATTCTTAAATTAGCCGGGTATTACATGTAAATACACTACGATCAATCGTATTTGAAAATGAAAAATTCGTATAAAATTTTACTTACTCTTGTGACTTTACTTTCCGTGAAGTTGATGTTTGCCCAGCCTTCGCTTCCTCCTATGGGAGCGCCGACTGGAACGGGTTCACCTACTGTACCCCCTGCTGGTAACCCATGCTGGGATCCAAGTACCTGTGTGCCTGTGGACACTGGAATTATTTTTTTGCTCATTGCAGCTGTATTACTGGGAATATCTTTCATATACAGACTAAAACATAGAAAAAACTATACCTCCTAACTAAATAAAATAAGTAGCCATGAAAAAAAAACTACTTTTCTCTCTTTCCCTCTTAACTGCTATTAACCTTTTTGGGCAATGCCCTACTATTGCTCCAACTGGACACGATACCTGTCGCATTGGTACGGGAGTTGCAACATTAGGGGCTTCTGGAGGTTCTACAGGTTATTATTCCTGGTATGATGCTTCAACTGGCGGAAACTACCTGGGATCTGGCTCAACCTATATTACCCCAACAATTTCTTCTACAACGCAATATTTTGTGTCGTCTGCAGACATCAATAATGGATTGAACTTTGACGGAGCTAATGATCGCGTAGCTATTCAAAATTATAGCTATTCGTCAACCGGTCACACAGCCATAACCGTGGAGGCATGGATTCGAACATCTTCTGGTGCAAACCAGATCATTGCTTCATTTGATAGAAATGAATACTGGAGACTTGGAGTGAATGGGAATGGTGGTGGAACTGGTCAAATTGAATGGGATCTGATGACCAACTCAGGTCAATTGGATTTTGGTAGTGTTTCTACTATTGATGACGGTTTATGGCACCATATTGCTGCCGTATACGACAATGGAACTGCATCTATCTATATTGATGGGCAACTAGATAATCAAACAACTTTCGGAACAACATTTGGTTCAGGAAATACAAGATTTGGATTTATAGGAATTGGTTCTGAAGCTACAACTTTCAATGGACCAACTGGGCCAAGCAGTATATTTAATGGTGATATTGAAGAAGTTAGAATTTGGAGTGTAGCAAGAACTCAACCTGAAATTCAGGATAACATGTACGGATGTTTAACTGGTGCCGAAGCAGGATTGGATATATATTATCAAATGGAAGATGGCACAGGTTCATCAACTGTAACTGACCTGGCAGGTTCCAATGATGGAACAATGATTAACATGGATGCAGCTACTGACTGGATCGAGTCAGACAGAGATTATTACTGTGAAAGTTGTGAAAGTGCAAGAACTACAGTAACAGCTACTGTTTCTGCAGGATCAGCACCTGATTTGGGTCCTGATTACTTTACTTCTTGCGGCCTTGGTACAATAAACCTTGATGCTGGATCAGGTTTTGTTGGCTATAACTGGAGTACTGCAGAAATAACGCAGTCAATTAATGTATCAACTCCCGGGACATATTGGGTTGAGGTAGATGCCGGAGGCGGTTGTTTCAGTTCAGATACCATTGTTATTTCTGAAGGAGGTCTTGGTTCAACTCCAACTTCTCCAACAGCCAGTGATACGTGTAGAATAGGGCCTGGAACGGCAGATCTAACAGCATCCGGATCAACGGGAGTATACAACTGGTATGATTCTCCAACCGGTGGTACCTTTCTCGATTCAGGAGCAGTGTACACCACGCCAGTAATTGCTGCTTCAACAACTTATTATGTTGCTGCCGTTGATCAAAACTATGGTTTGAATTTTGATGGTTCTAATGATTATGTTGCTTTGAACTCTTTCTATCAAAGTACAGGAAATACTGAAGTAACGGTTGAAGCCTGGATTAGAACGACTAAAACCGGTGCTCAGATCATTTCATCTTATGACAGAAGTGATTACTGGAGACTTGGTGTTTCATCAACAGGTGGGTCCACAGGACAGGTGACATGGAGCATTGGAACAGATGCTGGTATTCTTGATTTAGCTAGTTCTGGAACCGTTATTGATGGTAACTGGCACCATGTGGCCGGTGTTTATGATAATGGGAACGCCTTTATTTATATTGATGGTTTACTTGATGGAACAGCTGCCTTAGGGTCTACATTTGGTATTGGTTCCACGCGATATGGATTTATTGGTACCGGATCAGAAACAGCTTCATTTAATGGTACTCAAACTGTACAAAGATTTCAGGGAGATATTGACGAATTCAGAATCTGGACAACTGCAAAATCTCAAGCAGAAATTCAAGCTGGGATGAGCGAGTGTCCTAATGGAGATGTAAATGGGCTATCCATTTATTATTCATTCCAGGATGGAGCTGGTACAACCTTAACAGATCTAATTGGTGGCCAGGATGGTACCATGTTCAATATGGATGCAGGAACTGACTGGATTGATGCCGGATATGCCTATTCTTGTGAAGCCTGTGAGAGTCCGAGAACTGCTGTAACTGTGACTATTAGTGGGGGAACTCCGCTGGATCTTGGTCCTGATGTGGTAGAATCATGTGGTGCCGGGTCCACAACTTTTGATGCTGGTGCCGGTTTCACAAATTATAGCTGGAGTACTGGAGCAACAACACAGACAATTAATGTTTCCACACCTGGAACATATTGGGTAGTTGTTGATGATGGAGGCGGTTGTGCTGATAGTGATACTGTTGGATTCAAATTTTCAGGAGAAGCGGGTACAGCATTGAATTTTGACGGAGCAAATGATTATGTGGCAATAGATGGTTTCTTCTATCAAGGGACCTCTTATAATGCTGTAACAGTTGAAGCATGGGTCAGAACATCAAATGGTGCAAACCAGATCATTGCCTCATATGACAGAAATGAATATTGGAGACTTGGAGTTAATGGTAATGGTGCCGGTACAGGTCAAATCGAATGGGATGTTAGAACCAATGCAGGACAATTGGATATGGGAAGTACTACAACAATTAATGATGGTCAGTGGCATCATGTTGTTGGCGTGTATGATAATGGTAAGGCTTCTATTTATATTGATGGTGTGTTAGATAATCAAATCACACAGGGAACAGCATTTGGTACCGGAAATACTAGATATGGATTTGTTTCTATTGGTTCTGAAGCAACCACATTTAACGGCCCAACAGGACCAACTACTGAGTTTAGTGGTGATATAGATGAAGTAAGAATTTGGTCTATAGCTAAAACAGAAACAGAGATTAGAAATTCAATGTGCACTACCTTTGAAGGTGGTGAAAGTGGATTGGAGGTTTACTATACCTTTAATGATGGGTCCGGATCATCTGTAACAGATGTGGCCAATGGAAATAACGGAACCATGGTGAATATGAGTGCTGGTGCGGACTGGGTAACTTCAAGTGCTCCAGTTGGGAACAGTTCAACCTATCTATATCCTGGTTCATGGGCTGGTCAGTCACTAGCTTTCTCTGGTTGTGATGGAGATCAAATTGAAATTTCTAGTGTATCAGGTTCATTAGATGGAATCCATATTTATGTGGTTGAACAGGATCCGGATGATCAATCAGGAGTTTTAGCATTCGTTTCTGGCAACCATTATTATGGTGTATGGCAAACAGGAGCTGGAGGTGAATCTTATGATGTTTCTTACATATACACCAATCATCCACTTTTCACAGTAACAAGTGAAAACTCAATGTATCTGTTAGATAGACAGGATGCTGAAGACACCCCATGGGTAGATAACCTTGCTACATTGAGTATTGGTTCAGATGAATTGAATATTACCTATACAGGTAGAAAAGAAATAATGCTTGATTCCAAAGAATTTATCTGGACAGGTAATACAAGCACAGATTGGAATACAGGAAATAACTGGTTGCCAACTTCTGTTCCTCCTTCAGGTTCTGATATAAAAATCCCAGACGTAACTAATCAGCCAATTCTTGATATGGATAGACAAATTGGTGGTTTGACAGTTGAAACAGGAGCAACAGTTGATCTAAATGGATTTAACCTTTCGCTAACTGGTGACTTTTTATTAGATGGATCCATTATTTCGAATGATGGTACCATGTCATTCAACGGCTTATTCGCAACTCAAAATTTGATGTTGAACAGCACGCTGGATATTGACAATATGATCGTTGATAATGTTACTAATGTTCAAGTGGCCAACGGTGCCATTAATTTATATGGAACATTTTCTTTGGTTAACGGTTCATTTGAAACGAATGACAGTTTAACAGTTGTTTCCAACGCCTTAGGAACAGGAAATATTGGAGAGATCACAAGTACCGGAGCTATTACAGGAGACATTACTATGGAGCGTTATATAGATGCGGGAGCAACGTACTGGCATTATTTTGCAAGCCCTGTACAGGGAGCAACTGTTGGTCAATACAATGACGATTTTGTTACTTCTGGGTACAGTGGTTCAACTTACCCTAGTTTCAGTTTTACCTCCGTATATACTTATGACGAAACTTTTCCTGCTTCTGGTGATGGATGGATTCCATGTTCAGGTTCTACCCAAGTAATGCAGGCTGGTCAAGGGCTTCAAATTTGGTGTGGTGACACATATTCAGGAACAGCTGCCTTCACTTTTGACGTTAAAGGTGTGCCAAATCAGGGAAATATTTCAATACCAGTAACTTTCACAAGTGCTGGATTACCGGATGAAGATGGTTGGAACCTTGTTGGTAACCCTTATCCATCAACAATTGACTGGGATGATGCTGACTGGATTAAAACAAATATGGCAAATGCCATTTACGTATTGAATCCGGACAACGAGCAATACGCTACTTATGTGGCTGGTGCGTCTACTAATGGGGGGTCCCAGTACATTGCCTCACAGCAAGCATTCTGGGTGTATGCAACATCAGGAACTTCAGCACTTACAGCTACAGAAGGTGTAAAATCAAATGTTGATCAGGGGTTCTTCAGAAGTAATACTTACAGCCCTGGTATGACCATTAAATTAAACGGAAATCAGCAATTTGATGAAGCTGTTATGCGTCACATTGATGGAGCCATTGATGCTATGGAACTTGATTTTGATGCTGCCAAATGGTATGGTGGATGGGGGTCTTATCCTCAATTAGCTTTGGTTAATCAACAAGCTGAAGAATTGACCGTTCACTCTTTTGATAAAACTGGTCAGGAATTCTCTATTCCTCTTAAAGCAATAGTTTTCCAAAATGGAACCTATACCATTGAATTTACAAATGTTTCTGAGATGGATGTGCCTTGTATGTATTTGGAAGATTCATACTCTGGTGATATGTTCTTGATAGAAGAAGGATCTTCTTTTGCTTTTGAAATGTCAGACACAACATCTGCACCGCGATTTGTTGTCCATGTTGGCAAAAGCTATGACAATTTTACTACTGCGGCTAGTTGTTTTGGTGAATCAGATGGGGAGATCATGCTGGATCTTGATGTTCCTTCTATGATAGATTACTCAGTGATATCAAATGGAAATACAACTCCAATGAATGGATATGGTGATCCATTAATCGTATCTGATCTAACCTCAGGTATCTATGAAATTTCTGTTTTAGGCTTATCTGATCTTTGCTCACAAAATTCATTCAACTTTGTTATCAATCAGCCATCTGTTATCAACTTAAATGAAACGATAATTGAAGAGTTGGCTGGTTATGATGGAAGCATTGAAGTAAGTATAAATGGTGGTACACCTCCTTATTCTTATTCATGGAATACAGGTGATGCAACTCAAAATATCTATGGCCTATCAACTGGTGACTATACTCTAGTTGTAACAGATGCTCATGGTTGTGAAACTGAAGAAACTTACTCAGTTGGAACACAACTTAGTATTGATAATGATGTTCAGGAGGTATTGTTTACTTATTACAAAGTAAACAATCAGATCATGATCCAGGGATGGGACGGTATTTCAGGAAATCAATTCAATCTTTACTCTGCTGAAGGTAAATTGATCCAAACATATATCATTGCAAATGATGTAACAACTCATCTTATTGAGCTTCCTAATGGAATGGAAAGTGGTATTTACTTCCTTTCGAATACTAGTGTAAGTCTACAATTCAAATTTGCTTACTAACAACATTAAAATCAGGCCGTTAATTACTTCACTTCTTTTTTAGAATGTCGAATAATTAGCGGCCTGTTAATTTCATTATTGAAATGATTGATTAAATTTCAGAAAAGAAAATTGATCAATTATGAAAATACTCATGCTTACTTTATTTACTGCGGTTGTGACCACAGTATCATTTACACAGGATCAAAACTGGACAAACACAGTTGTTCAGGAATCTGAAGTTCCTTCTGCAGTAACAAGCACTTTCAAAACAAAATACAATCCTTCAAAAATTGTACGTTGGGAAAAAAGAACCTGGCAAGGCAAAGACAAATTGCACACCAAATATGTGGTTATTTTTGATCAGGATGGGCTAAGACAACGAGCCAGATATATGGATGATGGCTCAGGAATATCAGCTACCACCTATTATTGGTTGAAAAATGTCGAAAAACTTCCTGAAGCGGTGAAAAATTATGCTTCTACAAAATACCCGGATTTCAAATTGGAAAGCGGAGAAAAGGAGCTAAACCTTAAAAAAGGAACCTACGTTTATCGCATTAGATTAAGAAAGGGTAAAGCAACCAAACTGGTGGTTTACGTTAACGAGAATGGGGAAGAGATCAACAAGGATAATGTTGATAAAGAGATTCTTGAAAACGAATCTGAGACCGTGAATTAAGAAGAAATTATATCTTGGGCTTATTAAAATCAAAACTTTATGAAAATAAAATTTACTCTTTTATCAATGTCATGCGTTTTAATGTCATTCAGCCAGTCTGATAGTTGTATAACTGTAAAAGCTGATGCAGATGTTTTCGTTTTAAATCGACCCGGTTATGAAGACACAAATTATGGTAACTATTTTGATTTGCTCTCAAATGCATGGACGTATAGTGGGGATATCTCAATTGCGAGATCATTAATTCATTTTGACTATACAATACCCGCTGGGGCCACCATTGATAGTGCTAAGCTTTCGTTTTACACACATGTTAGTCCCCATGGTAATGGTGATCATAGTGGTAATAATGCTTCCTATATTCAAAGAGTTACTGACCCTTGGGAAGAAAATACGGCAACTTGGAATAATAAACCTACTACAACCACTACAAATCAAGTTACATTGGCTCAAAGTACAAGCCCAACTCAGAACTATACTGATATTGATGTAACAGATATCTTTCAGGATATTTATGATTCGGGAAATAATTACGGCATAATGCTAAGATTACAAACAGAGGCAGTTTATTCAAGATTGGTTTTTGCATCTAAGGAAGAGGCAAATACTGCACTACACCCAGAATTAACAATTTGCTATACATTAACTTCTGCAGCAATAGAAGAAGAAGAGAGTGCCCTTAATATTTATCCGAATCCATCTAACGGAAATATCTTTATAGAGGGAGACAATTTGGAAAAAGTCACTTTCTATAATTCTCTAGGACAAAAAGTGTTAGAGCAAACATTATATGATTCTAAGAATGAAATTCACCTTTCGGATCAAATTGGAATTCTACATGTCGTAATTGAAGACAAACAAGGTAATATTAAAACAGTTAAGCACATTGTTAATTAACACAAATTGACTTAAAAACAAAAAGCCCTGTTATCAAAGACAACAGGGCTTTTTTAATATTCTACTATAACGATTATTGTTTTACAATTCGCTTAGTAATAGATTCGTTTTCAGTATCTACTCTTAAGAAGTACATACCATCAGAAAGGTTAGACAGGTTTAATTGTTTTTGGTAACCTCCAACTTGATTTGAGATCATGTCAGAGTAAACAATTCTACCATCCATATCAGTTACAATAAGCGTGATATCTTCTCCTAAAAGAAGTGTGAAATCCACAACCACATCCCCTTGAGTTGGGTTAGGATAAACATTAATTCCTCTAGATTCTAAAGACTCTTCTTCAATACCTGCCAATGAAATAGTAAGGTCTTGAGAAGTAGTATCTACACCACCACAAGCATTTGTAACAGTTAATACAACATGGTAAGTTCCTCCAGTTGCATAATCATGTACAGGATTTTCTTGAGTGCTTGTGTTTCCGTCACCGAAATCCCATGAATATGTCGCTCCACCAATTGATTGGTTATTGAATACTGCCTGAAGTACGTTAGTTCCCCATACGAATGCTGCTGTTGGCGTTTCTGTCCACACTACAGTTGAATCGTCAGTATCATTTCCACAAGCGTCAGTGTATGTCAGGTAGATCATACCAGCAGACGAAACAGTAATTGATTGAGTAGTTTCAGATGTACTCCACAAGTAAGAACCTATATAAGGAGACATAAGAACCACAGAGCCACAAAAATGAGTAGAATCTGGTAATAGGTTAGTGATAACTGGTGCTAATTCATGTGCCCCAATAGTTGGCATAGAAGTAGATCTTGGCAATCCATCAATATCAGTTGTAATACCAACCGGTGCTCCTGCAACCAATGCTGTTGCTGAACAAGACACGTGCAGATCTGTAGTGTCATTAACGAACATAGGATCCTGATACATTGAATTCTGATCGTATGACGAACCTGTCATGAAATCAAACGGTGATGTGAATGTTCCAAAATCAGAAGCACTTGTCATCATTGCTACTGTTGTATCATAATGATAAGCATTATAGTCAATCACAATGTTTGATGTTCCAGTTGCTCCATAGATGAAACCTGAAGAAGTATGATTTCTGAATATATTGTTCCAGATATTTATCTCAGAGGAATTCTCCAAATATGCCATTTGTAGGTTTGACCCCGAAGACATATTGTTATGAATAAAATTAATTCCTTGTACTTGATACATGTACACTGAGTATGTACATCCAGTAATAAAGTTATTTGAAACAACTAAAGGATCAGAAGTTGAGAAATAGTCGTTAATTAAGTAAACTCCAGCATTTTCATTTTCAGTGAAGATCTTATTTTTGTTGATCACGTTATTCACACCTCCCATGTATTGAGCATAGATACCCCAAGAGCTATTTACCTGGATATATGAATGCATTTCATTGTCCTGAACCGTAACGTCATCATCCAAATCACTTAACAAAATTCCATATTGATTATATGAATCTATATAGTTCCCTTGTACTGAGACATTATTGGCATCACCACCAAGTGCAATCCCTGAATATATTGAAGTGCCATTATAAGCGTTTGCGTACACCATGTTGCTATCAACTTTGATGTTCTCACTTACACCATTCAAATTGATACCATCATTAGTTGATTTCACGTTATTATGTGAAGCACTAATGTTGGCCAAATAATCTCCGCCAATATAAATACCATAAGAAGAAGCATGTGAATTATTGTGTTCAATGGTAATATTCGTAACATCCCAAGAGTCATCAGATTCAACCATGATACCATAATCAAATCCATTACCTAAAGTATCTCCATAAACTTCACAGTTCGTAATTGAAATATTATCAACGTTATAGTATGCGCCAACAAATAAACCATAGTCATATGCATCTATATACATATTATCTACTATCACATCCATAACATCATAGTCATCAGTATAAACATCAACACCATAAGATCCAGATGTTACAGAGTCATTCATTATTTCAATTGCTGAGATCATTCCGTAT
>JACJYW010000007.1 GCA_020635955.1 Crocinitomicaceae bacterium | reverse complement strand
CCCATTTGACCATCAGGCAATCCAACATACTCGCCATGTGTCAACAATTCAGCTGAGGGCTTCGTAGCTTCCAGAGAATCCATATAAGATGTGTCAGCATTGAATATACCGTCAGATTTGGATTTATCTCCATGTCCCCAGCCATCCAGGATCAGTAAGGCAACTTTCTTTTTGTTCATCTAAAACTGTATTTCCACAATTAAGCCATGTGGTTCATTATCCTTTAAGAGGATTTTACCTCCTTGTTTTTCTACTAAAAATTTCGTGATGTATAATCCTAACCCGGTTCCTTTTGATCTTCGGGTAGATTCATTTTCAGCACGATAAAACTTCTCAAAAACTCGCTCCTTTGTGCTTTGGTCGATTCCTTGACCCTCATCTTTCACTTGAAGGATCTTTTTCCCATTAATGTTTTTGGTGATGATGGAGATGATTGATCCCGGTGGAGCATATTTGCTTGCATTTTCCAACAAATTGTAAAAAATGCTGTCTAATGCTTCGGCGTCTAAATTGGCCTGAACTGGAGACAGGTCAAGAATTAGTTTGTGATCTTTTAAAATGGTCTCTCTAACCAATTCAAGCTTTGCAGATAAATACTGATCCAAGGATATCGTCTTTTTATCAATGAAGTAATTATCACTTTCAATATTACGAGCCGTTAAAATGTCGTTGATCAAATTATTCAGTCGATTAATTTCGGATAAGGATCTATCGTAAATATCATTTCTTTTTTCTTCGGTTAGCTCATGTTTTTTAAGTGTTTCAAGAAACAGTCCAACTGAAGCTATTGGGGTTTTTAATTCATGACTAACTGACTGCAAGAAATTCTGTTGCAGTTCATTGATCTCCTTTTCGCGTTTTAAGGCTCTTCTGATCATATAAACACCACCAAGCAGGATGATTAAGAAAACAAATCCTTCTCCAACTAGCATCCAGGTTTTATGCGCTAATTCAGATTGATCAGCATAGATCTTTTGGTAGAGGCTGAAGATCAGGTAAAGCCACCATCCAAACTGGATAATTACATATCCAACCAGCAAATAGAAAAGAAAAATGGGGTTTTTGAACCGTTTCTTAACCATGATGCAAAGTTCGGTATAATTTCAGGAATAAAAAAAGTCCCGCTTTGGGCGAGACTTAAATTTTTTAGTGTCTGATCATCAGTTTTTTCGTGACCTGACCATAATCTGTACTAACCCGCACAAAGTAGGTGCCATTACTTAGATCATACGTTGAAAGACTGATAGATGTCCCGGTAGAAATGTTACGTTGTACTGTTTCACCAAGAATATTAACCAATTCGATTTGTGACCCTTCTACAAGACCAGTGATCATCACATTGTTATTAGCCGGATTAGGATAGAAACTGAAATTAAAGTCATAATCCTCTATACCTACATCATCAGTAGTTACAGAGATCACTGTAGTATCATTACCACATTCACCATAGGCTATCAAGGTAACGTCATAAGTGGCAACTGAATCATAAATATGGAATGCATCCCAAACAGTTGAATAGGTTGAATCACCGAAATCCCAAAGAACTGAATCTGCATTTGTAGACGTGTTTGTAAATGTGATCCAGGTATTGTTATTTAACCATGTGAAATCTGCATTCGCACCATCCATTACATAGATTGGCTGGGTTTTTTCAAAACCACAATATAAATTTCCAGCTAAGAATCTTCTTAGTGTATCCTTTAAGGTTATATCATAAGTGCCGATACCTGTGTATGTATGACAGGCGTTATATAATTGTGTGTTTTGAAATCCATCACCCCATAACCAGGTGATCTTTTGTTGTGGGTTAGCATTGTGGTAGCTGTAATGTGGGCTACTGAAAACTGGCATTTGGTTATAATTGACACAGCCAGCACTTACTACATTCGGACAAATCTGATCATCTGTTATTGTAAATCCATCCTGAAGTTCAAACTTAACCCTCGGACTAATGATAGCGTCAAAATCCCAACCTGCACCAAAGTCATAAGTTAGATAAGATCCAGTATAAATTGGCCAGTCAGGATTGTTGTAATAATAATACCCAACTTTCTCTCCATTTCCGTCATTATTTGCCGGAGAGGATACAATAATATTCAAGGAATCATCTGTTTTGTTCTCCACCAAAATAATATAGTCATCCGTCACTGTTACAGGAGAATTAAAATATGCCTGATTTGAAATGTATGGAAGCACTGTTGAATATGCGGTGTGCTTTACATAAACCGTATCTCTTGCCAATTCCGTTCCCAGCGAATCATTTAATTGATTATAATCAAATAGATAAACAATTACCATTATTGAATCAGCAGTAGAATCCGTTTCATACGCATAGAACTCTGCACCACTGACCTGGATGGGTTGAGGGGCATGAAATCTTTGAGCCATTCCTCCATACCAGAAATAATCTGATGCTGAACCAGAACGTAACAATTCAATATTAACTACTGATGTTTTAGATAATCCAATATAGTTATTGAAATAAGCTCCACAGGAGTCTCCTGGGGCCCTGTATTGGTTTGGATTAGAATAATTAGGTGTTGCATCAAAGCTCATTGGTGGCTGAGGAGTATAAACTTGCGCTGAAGATGTCACAGAGACAAACAGTATTAGCAGCATTAAACAGGCTTTTTTCATATCAAGTGTAGGTTAATCGTTATATAAATTTAGACAACATCCTCTAAAAGGAATACGTTGATTCGATAAATTAGGTTGGTTACTCGATAATTGTAACATTTCCCTCCCTGGATATCCTTTCTCCCAATACTGTTTCACCGGATATCATGTATACAAATGTTTGAGGAGAAAGTCGTTTCCCATTTAAAGTACCATCCCAAAAATCTTTCATTTCAGTAGAAGTAAATACCCTTTTACCCCATCTGTCATAGATCTCAATTTTGTAATTAAATAATCGTGGTCCTTTTATTTCCAATACGTCATTCCAACCATCTCCATTTGGTGAAAAGATATTAGGAACAAAAACATCCATATATCCATTAATATCTACTAAAACGCTATCCGTATTCACACAGCCATTGTTATCTGTTGCAAAAACAACATAAACAGTGGCTTGATCAGGGACGTCATAAATGCGATCACAGTTATCTGTAACGCATTCTTCAACTTCAGGAATCCAACTATAATCTACATCATTATCAGAAGTTGCCCACAAAGTAACCTCACCTCCTATTCCAATAACTGTATCATTACCGGCAAGAACTGTTGGTAAAGTATGCACAATGAGCATCATTGTATCTGTAGCAAATCCACATGATGGATTCGTTGCTGTTACTATGATCTGTGTGGTGTTATTCGGTCCTAACCATACAGTTGCTCCGGTCTGACCATCATTCCACGTAATGGCATACCCATTATTTTCTGCAGTTACCTTTATTGAATCACCAATACAAATCTCTAATTGATCAGGTATATTGACAAAAGGGGCCGCATCAACAGTAATGGTAATAGAAGATGAGTCAGATCCACAGTTATTCAATTCTTCAAATACGTAATAAGTTGTAGATCCAACGGTTAATCCTGGAGTGTATGAAGTACCAGTAGCTACAACGGTACCCAATGAATTTTCCCAGGTAATTGTTCCGCCAATTGAAGGAGTAGCCACCAATGCAGATGGAACATCCCCTTCACAATATGCTGTATCGCCCGTAATGATTGGAGCCGTAGGAGTTGGATTTACTGTAAAAGTAACGACAGATGCGGGTCCTTCACATCCACTTGCCGTTTCTGTAACATAAATGCTAAATGTACCAACCACTAGACCTGGGGCATATGAAGCATTCGTAGACAATACGTTCGCAGGCCCAGGATTTGGGTTTGCGTCATACCAGGTTATTCCTCCTCCCAAGGTTGGAGTTGCTGTAACCGGTGTTGGGAGTTCCCCTTCACAATAGGTAGTCGTTCCTGACCAGGTTGGAGCCGTTGGTACAGGGTTCACAGTAATTGTAACTTGATCAGTTGGTCCGGTACAACCAAGGACGCTCTCTGTCTCAGCCGCATAATAGGTAGTAGTTCCCACACCTGGAGTTGGTGTATAGCTATTTCCCGTGGCCAGTGCGGGAGGTGTAAGAGCAGCATTATTATACCAATTCACTGTTCCTCCGTTGGTTGAAATAACATTTAATGGTGCAATGACGTCACCGGCACAATATGTTGCATTAGCTTCTATATCTACAGTTGGTGGAACTATAACATTGATCACTCCTGTACCAGAAACAGTTCCCGTACATCCTGCTCCAGTTAAGGTACTTAACGTGTATGTTCCATTTTGACTGGCACTGAAAGTATAAGAACTTGAGGTGATACCTGTTATATTATATGGCCCCCCTGGACCAGTAATTGTGAAATTATATGGCGTAGGACCGGATAAATTGACGGTTAAATTTCCGGTATTTCCCTGACAAATGGTTTGGTTTCCGCTTAAAACTCCATTTGCTACGGCATAAGTGTTAACAGTAACAGTCTGAGATATTGTACATCCCGTGTTAGGGTCGGTAACATCAACGTTGAAAGTTGTACCTGAAGGAATAGTAGCTGTTGGATTTGCACTAGTACCGCTGCTTAAGAATCCAACATTATCCCAGGAATAGGTGTATGCTGGTGGAGTTACCCCACAGTCAACAAGATAGGATACATTTGCTCCATCAAACCAAGTGGTAGAGCCTGAAATGAAATTACTTAAGATCTCTGCAACAGTATCATTTGATGCACTAATCAAATATATTGAGCTTTCTTGTGGCTGTATACCTGGAGTACCATTTACCACTAATTCTATTTGGCTGCCGGCTGTCCAACAAAAGTTATAGATCTCAGTGTGAGCACCCCCACCTCCTAGATTTGGTGGCGCGTATGTTCCAACTGAAACGCCATCTACAAAGAGTTCTACAACGGTACCACCCCAACCGTCACTCCATGCATCTACGCAGTGAAGATCAAAACAGCAACTTCCACCAACAAATGGAAGGCCTTCTGCATGCAAAATTGTAGAGGAGTTAGGGCAAATGGTATAGTCATCTGCAGTTGCATTAACTTGAAAACCTACCCCAATGTCTATAATAGTGTCTTTTGAACAGCCCTGACTATCTGTTATCGTTAAAGTTACCGGATGTGAACCACCGGTTGCAAAAGTATACGAAGGATTAGGTCCCGCATTAAGCATTGGTACTCCATCAAAATCCCAGTCGTACGTTACAATTGGCCATTGACTAATGGAGTTATCAGAAAAATTAATTACCTGACCAGGACAATTTGTTGCTGAAATTGTAAAATCCGGAACCAAAGCGATTTCAACTGTTTGTTGATTGGAGAAAGCGCTTGTTGCACCTGTCCAACCCCAGGTTACGATAGAATTACCGGCTAAACTATTGGTTATCATATCTCCTGTATAGCTAAGTGAAACGGCTCCATCAACCTTAACATCTATTGTTTGTGTGGCTCCCGGCGTCCATATGATCTCAACCAAATGTTGCTGACAATCTTCAACATCTCCTGTAAGGGTAGATATTGGATCTAAAGGAAGGCCTGTCAGACAATCCGCAGTATTGTGGTAAATATTTCCATTCCTCATTAATGAAATGTGGTCTCCTGCAATATCCCAGTTAGTTATTTGTCCAGATGCCTGGTTGTCTCTGGTATCAAACTCTACCGCCAAAGTGTTGGTAAGACCTTGATAACCCATTCCATATCCTCCCAATCCGGTAGTCCAGGCACCAGGTTGAAAGACAAAAGCCATTCCCTCTCCACCAAAATTGTCACAACCAAATTTGACCATGAATTTTAAACTGAAAGCAGTGGTGAGATTAACAGGGGTTGTACAATACATTGATCCTGTTTTGTTGGCTGTATTCGCAGTGATCTGAAACTTATTGCATGTAGCCATAGGGGATGCATCACCCTGTGTAGCATACTGAGCCCTAGAAGTAAGAATACTTCCAAAAAATAAGATGAATAAGGACAATTTCCTGATCATTCTAATAAAATAGTACAACAACTGTACACCTACTAATACGTATTTTCACTCAAAAAAGTTGTCTAAATTTAAAGCTTTAAATATTAATATAATTGGAGTATGGAAATTTGGCACAATAACCGTTGTTCAAAAAGCAGAGATACGTTAAAGATCATTGAAGATCATAAAGTGAAAGTAGAAATAATCAATTATTTAGAAAATCCTCCTTCTAAAGAAGAGATCAAGGCGGTATTGGCTAAGTTAGGATTGAAAGCACAGGATATTATTCGAACATCTGAATCAGAATTTAAGGAGAAGTATAAGGGCAAAAAATTATCAGAATCTGAATGGATAGATGTTTTGGTTAAAAACCCAAAACTGATTGAAAGACCAATAGTGATAAAAGGAGAAAAAGCGGTAATTGGAAGGCCACCAGAAAATGTGTTACAATTGCTTTAAAAAAAAGCCCGGTTATCATCAGATACCGGGCTTATATTTTTGAGCACTTTTGACTAGCCTTCGCTATCAACTTGCTCTTTTAATCTTTTTGGTCTTAACATTTCAACTGTACCCAAAGTGATCCACATTGGAACAGCAAATCCTAAAAGAAATCCAAGTACCCAAAATGCCATCAATCCGATACAAAGAAATAAAGCAACGCCTAGTGCAACCATGATTTATATATTGTTAATTTTGTCAATAATTTCTTGGCTAAAGTTAATATTAATTCTCAAATAACGATATAAATGGAATATAGAATTGAAAAAGATACCATTGGTGAAGTAAAAGTCCCTGCTGACAAGTATTGGGGAGCACAAACGGAAAGATCTAGAAATAATTTTAAGATCGGACCGGCAGCTTCTATGCCTATTGAAGTTATTAGAGGATTTGCCTATTTGAAAAAAGCGGCAGCTTATGCCAATTGCGAGTTAGGCGTATTAGAAGAGAAGAAAAGAGATCAGATTGCGCAAGTATGTGATGAGATCCTTGAAGGTAAATTAGATGATCAGTTTCCTTTGGTGATCTGGCAAACAGGTTCAGGAACACAATCTAATATGAACGTCAATGAGGTGATAGCTCATAGAGCACATGTAATTGCTGGAAACAAAATAGGAGAAGGTGAAAAGACATTGCAACCGAATGATGACGTGAACAAGTCGCAGTCTTCAAATGATACTTATCCTACCGGAATGCATATTGCAGCTTATAAGATGATCGTGGAAAAAACGATTCCGGGGGTCGAAGTATTGATGAATACATTGAAACAAAAATCGGCGGAATTTAAGGATGTGGTTAAAATTGGTAGAACTCACTTAATGGATGCAACTCCGCTTACATTAGGTCAGGAGTTTTCAGGTTATGCTTCACAATTAGAACACGGGATCAAGGCACTAAAAAATACACTAGAACATCTTGCTGAATTGGCCCTTGGTGGTACTGCAGTTGGAACTGGGTTGAATACGCCAAAGGGATATGATGTTTTAGTAGCGAAATACATTGCACAATTTACAGGATTACCTTTTGTTACGGCTAAAAATAAGTTTGAAGCTTTAGCGGCTCATGATGCCCTAGTTGAGTCTCATGGAGCATTAAAACAATTGGCAGTTTCATTGAATAAAATTGCGAATGACATAAGAATGTTGGCTTCAGGACCAAGATCAGGAATTGGTGAGATCATCATTCCTGCAAATGAACCAGGTTCTTCTATTATGCCAGGAAAAGTTAATCCTACGCAAAGTGAAGCATTAACCATGGTTTGTGCTCAGGTGATGGGTAATGATGTAGCGGTTACAATCGGTGGTACTCAAGGTCACTATGAATTAAATGTTTTCAAACCTTTGATGGCATACAATGTATTGCAATCTGCTGAACTATTAGGAGATGCATGTGTTTCTTTCAATGAGCACTGTGCATTAGGAATAGAACCGAACCACACAAGAATTAATGAACTATTGAACAATTCATTGATGTTGGTAACAGCTTTGAATACTAAAATTGGATATTACAAAGCTGCTGAAATAGCAAATACGGCTCATCAAAATGGTACTACTTTGAAAGAAGAAGCGATCAGATTGGGATATGTACCTGCTGATAAATATGAAGAGTGGGTAGATCCAAAGAAAATGATTGGATCTTTGGATTAAATTCTCAGATACTTACAAATTTTAGATTCACCTTTACTGTTAACTACGATCAGGTAATAACCTGATTTTAGGTTAGCGTTTATGTGTGCTATTTTTACCGGGAATTCAAATTGATTTGTGTAAACAAGCTTACCATCAATCGTAAAAATTTCAATATCCTTAATACCTGCGTTAAAGCCAACATTAATCAGGTCATAACCTGGATTTGGATAAACTAGTAAAAGAGCCTCCTCATTTTTCAAGTCTTTCGTTCCAAGTGTTGTTGATCCACCTTCGTACCAAACAAGTCCTCCTCCTGTACCCGTTGAGTTTTTGGCTACAACATCTACAATATTATCATTATTGATATCGCCAAACTGTGCCATATCTGCTCCAAAAGTATTGATAAGGTTTGTTGTTGGGAAAATCCCTGAACCGTCATTGACATACCATTGAAAGTTATCTTGTTGGTCTGAGAAAAGTAAATCATTATCACCATCATTATCAAAATCAAAGAGCTTGGGGTTTAAGTGATAATAATGATCAACCATCAAATTTGAATTAAAATTTCCTGATCCATTGTTATAATAAACATAGACTCTGAAAAGATTAGGTATAGGATCAACTGGAGCATAATTAATTACCAAATCAAATGAATTATTTGCATCTAATTTGCCTGTTTCAACAGACACAGGGCTAACAAATGGAGAAAATGATGCTGCAGCTAGCATTTGTGTAAATCCTGACAAATCATTTCTGTACCAGTATACATCAACATATCTCGAGTCGCATAAAACAAAGTCGTTATCACCGTCATTATCCAGGTCTGAAACAGCAAATTTGCCGTATGAAAATTCTATTGAACTTGTATCTGTCATCAATACTTGTTTTGTGAATGTACCATTACCATTATTTATTTGTACTACTAGCGCATTTTCATAAACCCAATTGGGCGCATTTTGATCTTCTCTGCTACAGTACATAATATCCATCTTTCCGTCAAAATTCCAATCGACCATTTGCAGATATTCCATTTTTCTCGTGGCTGAATCAATGAAGTTTGGAATGTTCAGCAAACCATTGTTATTTTCAATTTGTGCTAAATAAAATCCTCCCATCATGTTACCTGCTAGCATGTAAATATCCTGATCTGAATCATTGTCAAAATCAAGTGATTCATATTCAAAAGGGTAAGGAACATTATTGTTAACGGACAGGTAGAAATTTTGATAGGAAAAAATACTATTTTGATTAAATATCACAGAATAAGAAAGATTCTCATAACTACCTTGAATGATATCTATTTCAGAATTATCATCCAGGTCAGCCAAACAGAAATCTGTTATCATGTTTTCCTGAACGTCAATAGTGATTGGTCTTTCAAAAACTCCTGAATTGTTTGGGAAATAGTGTACACTGTATTCACTTGATCCAGAGACCACAATGTCATTATAGCCATTTTGATCAAGATCAAATAATTTAACCCATGTAGCACCCAAACCATCATCATTTTGGAAATCTATGATATGATGTGTCAGGAAATTTCCACTTCCATCATTTTCATGCCACCGCCAAATTCCTCCTGACAAAACAGGTGTGGCTGAAACCAGATCAAGGTCATTGTCACCATCCATGTCATCAAAATACACATTCGAAATATTCTCAACTATAAAAGTATCTATCAAGTCATAACTGAACCCCATATTTGAGATGCCAGGAGTTATTATTCCGTATAATGAATCCCCGGAATAATATTCGAATTCTATTATGTCGTCAAAGGTATCTCCATTAAAATCTGCACATATTATTGAATTTGGAAAATAATCGAAAGGAATACCTGAAGCAAAAATTTGCAATGGATGAGTAATAAAATTACCGTTTTGGTTTTCAAACCATTTATTTCCAAACAGAATGTCGAGATCGCTATCACTATCATGATCAGAGTATATCAAATTGTAACCGTTTCCTGTAAAAAAAATGTTTTGTGTAAAGCCCCAATTCTGATCATTGGTAAATGAAATTAACTCCTGCAGGTGATTTCCGTTAGTCAAAATAGAGTCTTTATGGATAATTATGTCATCAAATCCGTCATCATTAATGTCGTCAACTTGAAAATAATTTTCGCAATCATTAAATTGTGATGATAACAGTAATTGGTTCAATTGAAAATTGAGATTACCTAAATTTTGAATTAAATAGATCTTATTGTAAATACCATCATCATTAACTTTTAAAACTAAGTCTGGAAGTCCGTCATTGTTAAGTTCTGCAGTTTGAATCTTTATAGCCCAGATATTAGGTGTATTAAAGATAGTTGAAGTATGCTCTATATTAGAAAACAATGTGTTTCCAAGATTCTCGTAGACGAACAATTCGTTAAGAACATTTCCGAACGCAACATAATCTAGATCACCATCTCCATCATAATCTGATATATCATAAACATCTTCAACAATAGTTTTGGTAATGGGATGAATAGTCCACTGTGCATTTAAATTAGAAAGGATTAATAAGTTGATTATTAGTAAAATATAATTCTTCATAGTTTCTGGGATTTAATAAATAAACGTCATAAGAAACTAAATCGTTGGAATTGCAATTCATATTGAATGAATACCTTTGTTTATTATGAGCGATAATAGAACAGAATTAGATCAACTTGGTGAATTTGGCTTGATTGATAAATTGACTGAGAATACTGCAAAATTCCATGATTCTACAATTATTGGAATTGGGGATGATGCTGCGGTTATTGACGTTGGGAATAAGTATCAATTGGTAACCACAGATATGTTGGTGGAAGGGATACATTTTGATCTGATGTACGTACCATTAATGCATTTGGGCTACAAAGCGGCAATTGTGAATTTTTCAGATATCTATGCTATGAATGGTGATGTTACTCAGATTACGGTTTCAATTGCTGTCTCGAACAGGTTTTCAGTAGAAGCTGTGGAAGAGATCTATAAGGGGATTCATAAAGCATGTGAATTATATAAGGTAGATCTGGTGGGCGGAGACACAACATCTTCCACATCAGGATTGATCATTTCTATAACCGCAATTGGAGAAGTAGAAAAGGATCAGGTTGTTCTTAGAAGCGGTGGTAAGGAGAATCAATTATTAGTGGTTACAGGAGATCTTGGAGGCGCATATGTCGGATTGCAAGTATTAGAGCGTGAGAAGGAAGTGTATAGCTCAAATCCTGAAATGCAACCTATGTTAGATGGTAAAGACTATATCCTGGAGAGACAATTGAAACCTGAAGCAAGAAAAGATGTAATTCACTTTTTAAAGGAATTAGGAGTTAAACCCACTTCTATGATCGATATCTCAGATGGTTTAGCTTCAGAAGCGTTGCATTTGGCGAAACATTCTGACCTGGGAGTTATAATCTATGATGAAAAGATTCCTGTAGATCAGGAGACTTATGATACGGCAAGAGAATTCAATCTTGAAGCGAGTATGTGTGCCTTGAATGGTGGAGAAGATTATGAACTATTGTTTTCAATTGATCAGGCTGATTTTGACAAGATCAGAGACAATAAACACATGACCATTGTTGGGCACTATGTGGATAAAGCTAGCGGCTGTCATATTGTTGACAGGGGAGGAAATTTGGTTTCTCTGACAGCTCAAGGATGGAACCACTTTCAAGGATAAAACAATTTTCAATAAAAAAGCCCCAGAATATTCCGGGGCTTTTTTATTTAGGGTAAGTTAATTTTCTTATTTGTCGCCAATGATGGTAACGTTACCTTGGCCTTTCAGTTCAGTTCCATCTGTTGAAACTCCTTCATATACGTAGAAGTATACACCATTTACACATTTAGAACCGTTTGGATCTGTTCCATCCCACTCATCACTGATGCTATTCATTTCGTGAACGGTTACTCCCCATCTGTTGACAATCGTACACTTAAATTCTGCCACAGCTTGAGCCCAATGTCTGAAGGTAAACACATCATTGTCCCCATCTCCATTAGGCGTAAATACGTTAACTGGAGTAAATAGTAAAGGATCGTAGATGATCATTGTCTTACATGTCGTATCTGTACATCCATTTTTATTGATAGCAACCAGACAAACTTCATATTCTCCAGAGCTTGTAAAACAAGTGTCAAATACTTCATTATAATCATGTGTTACCTGCCAACCTTCACCAATATTTGCTGGATCAAAGCTTAGGTTCCAGAAGAAAGTAGTATCAGCTTGCGGGTTGTTAGGATTCGCATAGTACTGTGACATATTGGTGAAGTCAATACAAACTACAGCTGTTCCTTCATACACATTTGGATCATCAAATTCATCAGAGAATACATTGAATTCAGCTACTGGATTCAGTGAATCAAGAGTGATAGTATCAGACAATTGACAACCATAGCTATCGTATATAAGAATAGAATATTGTCCAGGATTTAATCCTCCCCAGGTAGTGTTAGTCACTTGCGTTCCTGTTTGTAGATTTGTCCATACATAGTCGTAGTCAGGAGTACCTCCAGTTGCCGCAGCAAACACAACTCCATTTCCACTTTGATAATAGAATTGTCTACAGTATGCTGGTTCAGTTCCTAATTCAGAGAACAATAATTGCGGTGGATAAGCAATTGAGAAATCAAAGACGTTATCACAACCGTTCTCGTCATTAATAGTTAAAGTATAATTTCCAGGTCCAAGGTGATTCACAAAATTAGCCCCTTGTCCATTCGGAAGTGTTGAAGGATTTGGATTCCAATAAAAACCTACTTGTGAATAGTCGCCTGTAGCATTATAGACTGAATCAACAAAAACCCATCCTGATGGTAAACCGTAGCATGTTGGTTGATTCACAGACCAATCTACTTGAATTTCACCTGGGTCATCTAATTGTACTGAATCTTCAACAAAACATCCTTTAGAATCTGTAATGGTTGCGTAATACCATCCTTCTGATAACTGATTTGCTGCATCAGTTCCACCATTATTCAGGACCGTACCAATACTGTTAGTGATAACAATGATATTACCACCATTTCCTCCTGATGTATTTACCTGAACTGATCCATCAGAGAATTGATAACATGTTGGATCATTATAAGTCCAATCCAGCGTTAATTCTCCAGGTTCATTGATGGTGAATAATTGTGACCATGCACACCCTTGCTGATCAGTAACGGTTACCACCCATTGACCACCAAATAAATTGTCTTGTTCAGAAGATCCTCCTGCATTCACCGTTTCAGAATCAAAAAGTCCTGATGTGTGAGTCCACGTAACATCATAAGGTGCTGTAATACCACCTTGAATATTCGTTACATAAGCTCCTCCATTATCGTCTCCAAAACAAGTAACGTGTCTTAAGCTGTCTAATACCCATACTGCAGTAACAGCATTTAAACCTAATCCAACTGTAACCGCAGTGTCAATTGAACATCCATCATCACTTACAACGTTAAGGAAGTAGGTAACTCCACCGCTAAGGTTAGAGAATAGGCCATTATTTTGAGGTCCATATGAGTTTCCTCCACCTATCAAGGTATAAGACCAAAGAGGATCATTTGGTGAAACGTTAATAGAACCAGGTGTTCCCGGTTGACCTGGGCAGTTAGTCGCATCAGTAATTGCTATGCCGGTAAGATCCAATTGACCAATATCTACTTTAACTGAGTCAGTTACATTGTAACATCCGTCAAATACAGTTAGGTAATACCAGGTTAGAACAACTGGGCTTGCACTAATATCTTCTGTTGTTTCACCAGTTGGAGCCCAGCTATATGTCAATTGATTAACATCATATGGGTTAACAATTGATGCATCAATGTTAGCTGTTTCACCTGGGCAAAGCACAAATGTATTTTGGTTAAAGTTGATAGTTGGTTCAGGTGCAGGTGTTAACGTGACATCTATGGATCCATTTTGAACCTGTCCGCAAGCATCTGTTACCGTAACGTTATAAGTTGTAGTTCCAACCACATCCCCGGGAACCTGAACGGTAGCACCTGTTCCATAAATTCCCCAATCATATGTTAAAGTTGGTACCCCACCATCTGTACTTGCAGTAACATCTACATTTGGCGTAGAACAATCAATGTTCACGTCTGTTGTAAGTACGTTATAAGGAAGGGGGTCTACAATTTCTATGATAGCAGTTGTTACAATGGTATCTCCACATTGGTTAACGATCTCAACAGAAAGTGTGATGGTTTCAGTTCCTTCTACCAAAGCATCAGCAGAAGGTGTAATATAAAACTGTACTGAATCTTCACCTGCAGGGAAAGTAACTGATCCCGGTAAGTTAGGATAATCTACTCCATTGGTTGCTGTTCCACCAACAGTATAATTAATAGTCAAAATATTTGCAGATTGGTTGTCTGGTCTTACGAAAGTTACAATTGCAGAGTCACATGCTTCTGTAATTGCGGCTGATCCAGTTGCTGAAGCGATTTGTACATCAACACCATTTGAACTGAATGAATTGGCTTCTAAGAATACGCCTGAATCCCAGCTAGGGTCACCAGCATCAGCTATTCCCAATTTTATATGGTAAGTTTGACCACATTGTACGGAGGCGGCAGCTGTTAAAACAACTGTTCGACCATCAAACTGAATGTCTGGACTTCCTTGTGTGTCTACAAAATAAAGTGAGTTGGTTGTTGGGTTAACGTTATTAATAGTAACCGGGATCATTGGCATTGTTGGCAATTGTGCAATATTCTGTCCACCAAATTCATATACACCAGAAATACCAGGTCCACTGATAAAGAACCCGAAACAATCATTATATGAAGAAGGTGACCATTCTGGATACTCATCAGATGCAAAGATGTACTTAAACTCTACTGAGTCTCCTTCAGGGATGAAGTCAAATTCGATCATTGCCTGGTCATAAGAAGTATTGGTACTAATGGCAACAATATCCTGATCTGTATTTGGAAATGGACCTGCAACAATTTGATCTGAAATACTACCTGTCGTGTTAGGACCTGTCGCATTTGCAACGTTACCTGTTGATAATACGACCCCCTCTTGAATTGGGAATGTTGTTCCTGTTGCGTCAAAATAACCGGCTTGCACCTGTACAGTTTGAGCATTTGGAACTGAAGCATTGAATTCAATGTTCATTATTGTTACCCCATTCCCTACTAAAACGTTTTGGACAAGCTGTTCAGGAGTTTGTGTGTTTGTGATAGCTATTTGAGCAAATAAACCGCTTGAAAACGTAGCAAAAACAGCTGAAAGAAATAACTTATTAAATTTCATTTTCTTATAGAATTTGACCTTTACTGGAAAGTAAGACAGCAAAAGGACATTAAAGGTTGCACAAATTACAAACTTTTTTTGATGGAGATATAATCGGGAAAGATTCAAACTATTGTTAATTTTGTATATTCTCAAAATCAACACATGGTAAACACATACATCCAGGAAAACAAAGACAGATTTTTAAAGGAACTTCTTGAACTGCTTAAAATACCTTCGGTATCTGCTGATTCAACATTGGCTGGTGAGGTGAGGCGAATGGCAGATGCATTGGCGGAGAAACTTAAAGAAGCAGGTGCTGAAAATGTACAGGTGCTCCCTACCAAAGGGCATCCAATGGTATATGGAGACAAGATCATTGATCCGAAATTACCCACAGTACTGGTGTATGGCCATTATGATGTTCAACCACCTGATCCACTAGAATTATGGGATTCTCCTCCGTTTGAACCAGTGATCAAAACGACTGATATTCATCCTGAAGGTGCCATTTTTGCGAGAGGTGCATGTGATGATAAAGGCCAAATGTATATGCAGGTAAAGGCTTTTGAAGCCATGAATAAATCTGGCGAGCTACCTTGTAATGTTAAATTCATTATTGAGGGTGAAGAAGAAGTGGGATCTGAAAACCTGGAAGATTTTGTGATCAAGTATCAGGATAAACTTACGGCGGATGTAATCCTAGTGTCAGATACTGGAATCATGTCAAATGATGTTCCTACGATAACTACTGGTTTGAGAGGTTTGAGTTATGTAGAAGTTGAGGTAACCGGTCCAAATCGTGATCTTCACTCTGGTTTGTACGGTGGTGGAGTGGCTAACCCTATCAATGCCTTAGCCAAAATGATAGCTTCATTGCATGATGAGAACGGACATATTACAATTCCTGGATTCTATGATAAGGTTCAGGAAGCCCCTGAAAAAGAAAGACAATTAATTGCAAGCGCTCCTTATTCTGAAGAAGCCTATTGTAAGGCATTGAATATAAAAGAAACCTTTGGAGAAAAAGGTTATTCTACTTTGGAGAGAACTTCAATTCGTCCAACTTTAGATGTGAATGGAATTTGGGGAGGATATATCGGAGAAGGCGCAAAAACAGTTATTGCGTCAAAAGCACATGCCAAGATCTCAATGAGATTGGTGCCTAACCAGGATCCGGATGAGATCACAGCACTTTTCAAAAAGCATTTTGAAAGCATAGCTCCTGCGGGTATAACCGTTGTGGTAAAGCCTCATCATGGTGGAGAGCCTGCGGTAACACCGGTTGATTCAATTGAATACGAAGCTGCCAGTAAGGCCATGGAGAAAACATTCGGTAAAAAACCAATTCCTTTAAGATCTGGAGGTTCAATTCCAATTGTTGCCATGTTTGAGAGGGTGCTTGGTATTAAAACAGTACTTTTAGGTTTTGGATTAGACTCTGACGCTATCCATTCTCCTAACGAACATTATGGTTTGTTTAATTTTTATAAAGGGATCGAAACCATCCCGATTTTTTTCAGAAATTACGCCGAATTAAAAAAGAATTAAAATGAAATTTCTAGCCCTTAACCTGTTATTTTTTCTGTCTTTTTCGCTTTTTGCTTCTGATGATCAAAGCGAAGATATGGCAGATGAGCAATTAGCCCCAACTGAAGCTGAATTTGAAGATTTGATCTTCAAAGGCATGGAAAATTTTTCAGTCGAACGAAAGAATGGAAAAGTATATATCGGATTTGATTATGTGATCGAAAACCCAAACAAATTAACGATCGTTATCAAGCCGTCTTCCCTATTTCTAAAAATTGCAGATCAGGATTGTGGATGGGTGAGAATCGAAGAGAAGATCAAGATCAAAAAGAAATCTGAAGCGAATTATCCATTTATGATGGTAGGTGATGCCAGCAATTTTGTGAAAAGTGCCTTTTCAGGTATTTGGGGATTGTTAACCGGGGCCGGAATAGATTTCAACATATCGGGGAAATTGAAAGCCGGAATTGCTGTTTTCAAGAAAAAATGGCCGGTTGACTACACCTACAAAATGTCGAACGAAGAATTCATGTCCTTTTTCTAAGTACTTATGAAAAGAAAAGTTGCCGTAATTTATGGAGGTTATTCCTCTGAAGCGAACATCTCTCAAAAGAGTGGGGGCGTGATCTATGAAAATCTAGATAGAGACCTTTTTCAACCTTATCTAGTAGAGATAACCAAAAATAGTTGGCACGTTCATCATCAAGGAGGTGTTTTCCCAATCGATAAAAATAAGTTCACTTTTTTATTGGATGAAGAGGTGATTTCATTTGATGTTGCTTTCATTACTATACATGGAACTCCAGGTGAGGATGGTACACTTCAGGCATATTTTGACATGATAGGATTGCCTTATACTAATTCAAATGTATTTGCATCTGCCTTAACTTTCAATAAATGGGCTTGTAACAGTTTTATGAGGGCTTTTGGAATTAATACTGCTAAAGCTATTCTTATCAGAAAAGGAGAAACTCCAAATCCAATTGAAATTGCGGATGAATTAGGATTTCCATGCTTCGTTAAACCAAATGATGGCGGATCTTCGTATGGTGTTTCTAAAGTGAAAACGCTAATGGAAATGCCGGATGCTATTGCAAAGGCTTTTGGAGAAGGAAATGAAGTGGTGATAGAATCATTCATTGAAGGAAGAGAGATTACTTGCGGTATTTATTCAGATGGTAAAAATGTAATTCCATTGCCTCCAACTGAGATCATTTCAAATAATGAATTCTTTGATTACAATGCAAAATATGCAGGTGAATCAAGTGAAGTGACTCCTGCTGAAATACCTGATGAATGGACAAAATTGATCCAGGATACAACCAAAAATATTTATCGCAGAATAGGATTAAGAGGATTTGCTCGAATAGATTACATGGTTACCAAAGAAGGGAAAGCTTTTTTGATCGAAGTAAACACAACACCTGGTTTCTCTGAAGCTTCAATCGTTCCTCAACAGATCAGAAAATCAGGAAGAGACGTTACAGCAGTTCTAACAGAAATTATTCAAGCAATCGCATAAACCAAACATTCACAATGACGAATTATCAAAATTATGCTAAAGGTGAGTGGATCAGTGGAGAAGGAGTAGAAACAGAATTATTTAATGCCATTACCGGTGAACAGATAGGAACTTGTTCATCTGCCGGATTAGATTATGCCGGAATGATGGATTATGCCAAGGAAAAAGGTGGAGCCGCTCTTCGAAAAATGACCTTTACCCAAAGAGGTTTAATGTTGAAGGATCTGGCAACCTTTCTATTGAAGAACAAGAATAAATATTACCAGGTGTCTGCCTGGACTGGTGCTACAAGAGTCGATTCATGGATTGACATTGAAGGTGGAATTGGTAACCTCTTTGCCAATGCATCTCTTAGAAGACAATTCCCTGATCTTCCTTATCATGTTGATGGATCAGCTGTTCCTTTGTCTAAAGGCGGATCATTCATTGGGCATCACATCATGGTTCCTAAAAGAGGGGTTGCTAT
Source organism: Crocinitomicaceae bacterium (assembly GCA_020635955.1). Lineage (GTDB taxonomy): Bacteria > Bacteroidota > Bacteroidia > Flavobacteriales_D > Crocinitomicaceae > Paracrocinitomix. Next base: position 296,935 of record JACJYW010000007.1, on the reverse strand, counting down.
ACATATTAATGCCTTCAACTTTCCTATTTGGGGGATGTTAGAAAAGATTGCTGTGAATTTATTAGCTGGTGTTCCTGCTATTGTAAAGCCATCAGAATATACTTGCTTCTTAACTGAAGTGATGGTAAGAGATATTATAGATTCTAAGATCTTGCCTGAAGGTTCATTGCAGCTGGTTTGTGGTTTGGGAAGAGGTGTGGTTGATTATGCCCGAACTGAAGATACGGTGACATTCACGGGGTCTGCAGCAACAGGTAGAAAATTAAAGTCTTTGCCTCATATTGTTGAGAATTCAGTAAGCTTTAACATGGAAGCTGACTCTTTGAATGCGGCAGTATTAGGGAAAGATGCAGTTCCTGGAACAGTAGATTTTGACATTTTCATCAAAGAGATCCAACGTGAGATCACGGTAAAAGCAGGTCAAAAATGTACGGCCGTTCGAAGAATTATTGTTCCTGAAGATCTAGTTGGCGAAGTTCAAAATGCACTGGCGTCTAGATTGTCAAAAAACGTAGTAGGTGATCCGTCTGATCCATCTGTAAGAATGGGATCATTAGCCACTAAATTGCAAGTTGAAAGAGTTCGTACCAATATAGAATTGTTGCAGAAAGAGCAAAATATAGTGATTGGTGATCTGGATGATTTTGATGTGGTAGGAGCTGATAAGAATAAAGGTGCATTTATGTCTCCGATTGTCTTCCTGAATGATGATCCTCATAACAAAACGGGTGTTCACGAAATTGAGTGCTTTGGTCCGGTTTCAACCATTATGCCTTATAAGGATCTGGAGGATGCGGTGAAAATAGCGAACTTAGGAAAAGGTTCATTGGTTTCATCTATCATTACTTCAGATGATCAAATTGCTACAGAGTTTACCGTTGAAGCGGCTCATATGCATGGACGTATTCACGTTTTGAATCACCGTTGTGCAGCCGAATCAACCGGACATGGTTCGCCAATGCCTTTGTTGACGCATGGTGGCCCTGGTAGAGCCGGAGGAGGTGAAGAAATGGGAGGTGTTCGTGGAGTTAAACACTATTTGCAAAGAACCGCTATTCAAGGACATCCGCAAACAATAACAGCAATTACACAACAATTCCAGTATGGAGCTGATCAACCGGAAGCTAATCCGCACGTGTTCAGACAACATTTTGAAGAATTGAAAGTAGGCGATACCGTATTCACGCATAAACATACCGTTACTGAGGCGGATATTGTGAATTTTGCTAATGTATCAGGAGATAACTTCTATGCCCATGTGGATGCTACTTCGTTAGAAGGAACCATGTTTGAACAAAGAGTAGCACATGGATATTTCGTTTTATCAAAAGCTGCCGGATTGTTTGTAGATCCTAAAAAAGGACCGGTTTTATTGAATTACGGAATTGATGAATGTAGATTCACTAAGCCGGTTTATATCGGAACAACAATGGCAGTTCGATTTACGGTTAAGGAGAAGATAGATCAGGAGAAAAAGAATGATGCGGATGTAGCAAAAGGTATAGTAAAATTCCTGGTAGATATGTATGATGAAACAGGAGATACTATTGGAGTTGCGACTATTCTGACAATGGTAAAGAAATTAGATCAATCAAAATAATAAGAACACAGAACACAGAACACAGATAAGTCTGTGCTCCGTGATCTGTGCTCTGTAAATCTAAAAAGCATGAGTGCAGTAAATCAAGGACACGTTAAGTTCAACATAGATGACAAAGGAATTGCAACCATTGAATTTGGACATCCTTTAAGTAATTCATTACCCGGAAAGATCCTGGATAAATTGCAAAAAACCATAACTGATGTGGGCGCACAAAATGAGGTAAAAGTCATTGTCCTAAAATCAGATGGTGAAAAGGCATTTTGTGGAGGAGCTTCTTTTGATGAGTTAGTGGCCATCAATGATGAAAAAACGGGATTACAATTCTTTTCCGGTTTTGCTAATGTGATCAATGCCATTAGAAAATGTCCTAAACTGGTAATCGGCAGAGTGCAGGGAAAAGCTGTTGGTGGAGGAGTTGGAATCGCATCTGCAGTTGATTACTGTTTTGCAACAAAACATTCAGCAGTTAAACTTTCTGAATTGGCTGTAGGTATCGGACCCTTTGTGGTTGGACCGGCTGTAGAGAGAAAAGTGGGATTATCTGCTTTTTCACACATGACCATCAATGCTACCGAATTTTTGTCTGCCGATTGGGCAAGAGAAAAGGGATTGTACATGGAAGTTCATGAAACAGCTGAAGAAATGGATGCTGCTATCCAAACATTAGCTGAAAAATTAGCCAATTCGAATCCCGAAGCTATGGCTAAACTGAAAAGAATTTTCTGGGAAGGAACAGAAAGATGGGATAACTTGTTAAAAGTAAGAGCTTCCATTTCAGGTGAATTGGTATTGTCAGATTTTACGAAGAACGCGATCAACGCATTTAAAAAGAAATAAGTGCCGATAAATGTTTGTCAATTTATTTCTGATGAAATAAAGCCAAACTTAAATCGGCATGAATATTTATTAATAAAAAAGAATTCATTTGGAGATAACAGTAGACGCGGTTAAAGAGGCGCTAAGAAAAGTAATAGAGCCGGATCTAAAGAAGGATATTATTACCCTTGATCTGGTGGATAACATTGAAATTGATGGTAACAAGATCAAGTTCAATGTAAAGATCTATAATCCTGCTATGCACGCTAAAAAACGAATGACTGAAGCATTAGAGTTTCAGTTGGAGCGTGCTTTTGGGAAAGATATTGAAGCAGAGATCTCTTTGCAACCCCTTCCAAAGGATAAGGAACCTGAAGTGCGTTCTGTTTTATCCAACGTTAAAAATATTATTGCCGTAGCTTCTGGTAAAGGAGGAGTGGGTAAATCTACCATTACTGCAAATCTTGCAGCTGGTCTAGCAAAGTTAGGTTATAAAGTAGGTTTAGTAGATGCAGATATCTATGGCCCTTCCATGCCAACCATGTTTGATGTGGTAGGCCAACGTCCTCAGGGAATTGAAAAAGATGGTAAAACCTTAATTCAGCCTATTGAATCCTATGGTGTAAAAATATTGTCCATTGGTTTCTTTGCTGATCCTGAACAAGCTGTCGTTTGGAGAGGTCCAATGGCTACAAAGGCCTTGAATCAAATGTTCAAAGATGCTGATTGGGGCGATCTGGATTATATGATCGTTGATCTACCTCCGGGAACTGGTGACGTGCATTTAACTTTGGTGCAGAATGTTCCTTTAACAGGAGCAGTTGTGGTAAGTACTCCACAAGAAGTAGCTTTAGCAGATGCCCGAAAAGGGATCAACATGTTCAGAATGGATTCGTTGAAAGTTCCGGTGTTGGGAATCGTAGAGAATATGGCCTGGTTTACACCAGAAGAATTACCTGATAACAAGTACTATATTTTCGGTAAGGATGGAGCTAAAATGCTATCTGAAACCATGAATGTTCCTTTGTTAGCTCAGATACCGTTAATTCAATCAGTAAGAGAATCGGGTGATGTGGGTAGACCTGCTGTTTTACAGGATAATACAGCTACACAGCAAATTTTTGATGAATTTGTCAAAAAGTTTGTGACTTCTTTAAAGGTGTTGGTTTAAACTGACATCCTAAGAAGCCCAATAGATGACCTTACTTTTCGTAATTGATGTTCCATTTTCATAGTAGTTAATTGTAAATGAGCATGGACCGGTATTTCCTGTCAGTAAATGAAGTGAAATATAAACATCTGCTATAGCGCTTCCATCACTTTCAAACGTCTGAGTTTGAGTTCCAGAGTCATATACAGAAATCACCCACCCAGTGTTATTGGACACCGCATACAACCATTGTTGACCATAGTTGTTGAGTAATTCAAGTTTAAGAGTGCTACCTTCAGGAATTTCAGCTCTGAACGAATAGATCTCATCATACAAGGTCATATTTGAATCTGCATGTAAAATATTAAGTCCGTATGTGCCCTGTTGCGGATAATAGATGTCACATGGATTACAAACTCCTCCACAATCTATTTCAATTTCATCTTGGTTTTTAATACCATCATCACAGGTTTCGCATATTGGACAAGGTCCTCCACAATCGATTCCTGTTTCATTTTGATTTTGAATGCCGTCCACACATGTTCCGTTATTACACGAAAATAGAATAGCAAAGGACATTCTAACTAAAAAAAACTGAATATACTTTTTCATAATTTGGGTAATTAATGTCTCAAATATAGATGTTTCAGCTTATTAAGTCAATTTATCCGATTTGTTCTTAAATTTGTCACAGCACTGAAAGTGACAGTATGATCACAGAAGAAAAAATCGAAATTGCATTGAATTCAATTCGCCCATTTCTACAAAGAGATGGAGGTGATGTTGAGTTCGTTGCTATCGTTGATAAAGTTGTTAAAGTTAGACTAGTTGGCGCTTGCGAGTCTTGTTCTATGCAAGCTTCTACACTAAAGGCAGGAATTGAAGAAGCCATTAGAAATGCCATTCCTGAAATAGAGGCTGTAGAATCAGTTTAGTTTTCTCAATTTTACAAGAATTCATACCTTGTTCGTATGTTGTTCAATCGGGTAATTCTGGTCATATTAATTTTGGGATTCACCTTAAGCTCTTGTCGAAAAGATCCTGTAATTTCTCCTTTAGATGAGCCCATTGATTCAGTTGCTTTATATGTACCTGATCTACCTGATCAATTATTTGATTACGAATCTATCACCTTTCCTGATCATTTTCAAAATGACCCTTTATTGAACTTGTTGATCAACTTTAATTCTGGTAATCCAATTACAAACGAAGGAGCGACTTTGGGACGAGTACTATTCTATGATAAAAATCTATCAGCAAATAATACGATCTCTTGTGCAAGCTGTCACCATCAAGACAAGGCTTTTTCAGACGGACAACAATTTAGTGCTGGATTTAACGGTGGTCATACGAAACGAAATTCTATGCATTTGGTAAATCTGGAATATCAACGAGATTTCTTTTGGGATGAACGTGCCAATACAATCGAAGATCAGGTGCTGATGCCAATTCAGGATACAATAGAAATGGGCATGGATCTGAATGTTCTCACGAACAAATTATCGGCTTTGACTTATTATCCGAAACTTTTCTTTGATGCTTTCGGAGACTCTGTTATTACTGCTGATTATATTAGGGATGCGTTGGGCCAATTTGTACGTTCCATTCGTTCATATCGAACTAAATATGACAAAGGTGTTCCAGTAGATTTTTCAAATTTCAGTACCCTTGAAAATGAAGGAAGGGAATTATTTTTTAGTGGTCAATTCAGATGTAATAATTGCCATATCTCACAAAATTTTGGAGGTACATCAAATGAAATTAATGGATTGGATATTAATTATGCTGATCAGGGCATAGGAGTGATAACTGGTAATCCTGAAGATATGGGGTTATTTAAAACAGTGTCATTACGTAATGTGGAATTAACCGCTCCATATATGCATGATGGAAGATTTACCACGTTAATTCAAATTCTTAATTTCTATGACGGCAATATTCAACCACATGCTTATTTGGATGATCGATTAACTTCAGATATGAATACAGGCGGTCCGCCAATTGATTTTAATATGAGTGATCATGAAAAAGAGGCGTTGATTGCATTCTTAAGAACACTTACTGATTGGGAATTGATAATTGATCCATGGTATTCTAATCCTTTTCCCTGGTAATTGACTTGAGTTGTTTATTCTCTTTTGATGTAACTTTAACAAATGTCAAATACTACTTTTTCAAAAAACGAATACGAGCGTTACAGCCGTCATCTAATCTTACCTGAATTTAATCTTGAAGGACAGAAAAGACTTAAACGCGCTAAAGTATTGGTAGTTGGTGCAGGTGGATTAGGAACTCCGGTCCTTCAGTATCTCGTTGCGGCTGGAGTTGGAACAATTGGAATAGTTGATGACGACATAGTTTCAATTTCTAATCTTCAAAGACAGGTACTTTTTGGTGAGAAAGATCTGGGTAGGAAAAAAACAGAAGTTATTGCCGAAAAATTATCCGACCTTAATCCATACGTTCATTTGAAGTTGTTCAGTGAAAGGATTACTTCTAAAAATGCCAGATCAATAGCTGAAGGATATGATCTTATCATTGATGGATCTGACAATTTCCCCACACGATATCTCCTGAACGACCTTGCAGTCATATTGAGGATTCCTTATGTATATGGTGCCATTTATCGCTTTGAAGGACAGGTTTCTGTTTTTAATTATCTAAACAAACATGGTGAATTGGGTCCTAATTACAGAGATCTGTTTCCTGATCCTCCTCCAACTGATCAGGTTCCTTCTTGTGCTGAGGGAGGTGTAATTGGCGTTTTACCGGGTATGATCGGAACCATTCAGGCCAATGAAGTGATCAAGATTTTTACGGGGATAGGGGAGGTACTCAGTGGTAGATTGTTTTTGTTAGATGCACTGACTTTTGAAAACAGAACCGTTGCCATTTCTAAGAATGTTAATCAATCTGAGGTAAAAGAGTTGATAGATTATGAAAATTTCTGTGGCTGGGAAGATGTGAAATTGATTAAAAATGTGAAACATCTATCTGTTCAGGAACTAAAGAAGATGATGGATGAAAAGGAAGATTACCAACTAATTGATGTTCGAGAGCCTTACGAAGCAGATATTGCAGATCTACCAAGTATTAAGATCCCACAAAAGCAGATTCTGGATCATATCAATGATATTCCTAAAAATAAGAAAGTAGTGTTCTTTTGCCGTTCTGGAAAGAGAAGTGCCGAAGTGGTTGAACTTTTGACTGAAGTTAAAGGGATGGAGAATATATATAATTTGAATGGCGGAATCCTTGAGTGGGCGGATAAGATTGATACATCTCTTGCCAGGTATTGACAAAAATCACGTATCCAAAGTCACCAAATCGAATTTATTAATGGCTAAATTTGCAATGCGATCAGTGATAATTGATCCATTATTTTATATAGCATGATAGAAACTGATATTATAATAATAGGTGCCGGTCCGGTAGGTTTATTTACCGTTTTTGAAGCGGGATTGGTGAAGTTGAAATGTCATTTAATTGATTCGCTTCCTCAACCGGGAGGTCAATTAGCCGAGATCTATCCAAAGAAACCAATTTATGATATTCCCGGATATCCAGAAGTATTAGCTGGGGATCTAATCGATAATTTGATGGAGCAATGTGCTCCATTCAAACCTGGGTTTACACTTGGAGAGTCGGCAGCTACTATAGATGAAACGGATGATGATCAATTTATTGTAACTACGAATAAAGGAACGCAACACAAGGCTCCTGTTGTTATGATTGCCGGTGGATTAGGTGTTTTCCAACCTAGAAAACCGCCGGTTGAGCGTTTGGAAGATTTTGAAGACAAAGGAGTGGAGTACATCATTCGTGATCCGGAATTTTATCAAGGAAAGAAGGTGGTAGTTGCAGGTGGAGGAGACTCTGCATTGGATTGGTCGATCTATTTAGTGGAGAACAATATAACCACAGAATTGTCATTGGTGCATAGAAGATCATCTTTTAGAGGACACCTGGATTCCGTGCAAAAAGTGATGGATCTGGCCGATAAAGGAAAGATCAATCTGATCACTGAAGCAGAAGTAGTTGGGTTAAAAGGGAATGATACACTTGAATCAGTTCATATAAAACATAATGATGGCTCTGAAATTTGGAAGGATACCGATCATTTCGTTCCATTATTTGGTTTAAAACCCGAGTTAGGTCCTATTGCTGATTGGGGATTGGAAATTGAAAAGAATGCCATAAAAGTGGATACAACGGACTATTCAACAAATCGTCCGGGGATCTATGCCATTGGAGATATTAATGAATATCAGGGTAAATTGAAGCTGATCTTGTGCGGATTTCATGAAGGTACAATTGCTGTTCAGTCTGCTTTTGCAAGAATCCATCCGGATAAAAAGAATGTATTGAAGTACACTACCGTAAATGGGGTGAATGGATTTGAATAATTTTCAGTATTGAGTAGATAGTATCAAGTATAGAGATTAAAACTTAATTGTACTTGATACTAATGTCTCAATACTCAGTACTTTTGAGTTATGGCAGACAACATGATAACCGTACATATTATAGATCGTGAAGGTATCACACATGATCTTGAAGCACCAACAGACATGAACATGAATATCATGGAGGTGTGTAAAGCGTATGAACTACCTGTTGAAGGGAGATGTGGTGGCATGGCAATGTGTGCTACCTGTCAATGTTATCTTGAATCAGAAACTGATTTGCCTGAACAATCAGATGCAGAGTTAGATATGCTGGATGAAGCATTCTTTGTGAAGCCAAATTCACGTCTTGGATGTCAGATCCATATTTCGGATGAAATTGATGGGATAGTGCTGAGGTTAGCTCCTGAAGGGAATTAATAGGCAAACTTGACATGATATGTTTGAAACTATGGATTTGCAAACGTCATGTTGTTATAGTCTATTTTTTCCTATCTTTCTACCTAATTCGGAATTTTTCCGCCCAAAACATAAGTCATGCAAAAAGTTTTCTTGTTAGCCACTTTGTTGGTGTTTTCATTATTTACGTCTTATAGCCAGGTTAATATTTCTGCGCCAGAAGGTTCATTTGAAGATTTTTTCAAATGGGGAGATGGTTATATTGGAGATGTTCAACGAAATATGGTGGCCACCTTACCAAAAGAAAGGGAATTCATTTATTATGATGGGAAAGGAACAAAGAAGTGGAGCAGATCTATAGATCCAAAATCCGGTTGGAATGATTTTCTTGTAAATGAAAATGGTAATTATGCTTATTTCATAGATGTTGCTAATCTAACTGAAGGTGGAATATGGCAAAGAGAATATCCTACGGATCTTTTCATCATTTATCGATTAGATAAAGCCGGTACCATGGAAAAGATCAATGTCAATTATGGTGATCATTTCAGTGCACATTTCGGAGCAGATATGAAGGGTTTTTCATTGGAAAGTTTTATAGCAGGAGAGAATGAATTATTGGCAGTAATAAGTCAAAGTTCTGCTAAAAATGATTGGACCAAGAAATATTGTCTTTTTAGAATAGGTGATGATAAAAGTATGCGAGTTAATTTATTGGATTTTCAATTAACCGAATCTGATTGGAAAGCAATGAAAAAGTCTGAGCTTCATTTTCAAAGAGAAGCTGATAAGATCTACCTGATGCAAATGAATGCAATTTCAAATGGATTTGAATTTAGGATCAACACATATGGTACTTCTGACCTGTCTGAAATATCTTCTGTGACAAACACGTATAGTCTCGAAAGTGGAATTAATTATGGACAGTTCGTATTTGAACAGGTTACAGATCCTCAAATGGCTGTGAGAACCCAATATTCTTACGTAACACGAAAAGGAGATACATATTATACCATATTCACTTTAGGTGCATTAATTAATCTTCAAGTTGATAATGGCCAGTTATATGGAGTTGGGAATTACTACGTAGACGGGGCCAAAGGGTCATTAAGACCTGATGAGATGAAAGGTATCTATGCGTTGAAATTCAATACAGAGAGTATTGATGAATTGTCAGGAAATAGGGTGATTAAATATGATGTTCCAACAAATCCAAAGGATAAGGTATACGAAATATCCGTGCTCATGCAAAATTCAAAATTCAACTGTGGTATGATTGCCAAGAAGACATTTGGTTATAGCGTTAATGGCTCACCAATCAAACAGGTTGAGATAAAAAATGGATACAGTTCTATTGTTGCTGCATTGGGAGAATCATTAAACAATGCGGGAATCCAAAATATTTCGAATGCTTGTATTGTTTATGAATACAAAAATGAATTTGTAATTCTTGAAAAAGTTAAGATTGCACCTGCACTTAACGGAATTAAGGAATTGAATATTTATACGATCAAGAAGTAAATTATCCTTTTAGAGCATCAGGAATCTCACAAAAAGGTATAGGCACCATTTTGTGTTTATTGGCCAGATGAAATCCGTCATAAATTCGAATAACATCTTTTTGACGATCAGTTAATTCAGATCCGTCTCCGCTATATTGCATGGCCCACTCTAATTCAGGATAAGTGGCTCCTAATTGACCTTCATCTGTTCGCGCATCTTTCCACAAACCATCAGTAGGTTGTGCTTCTTGAATGGAATGGACCACACCTAATTCTGCAGCGATCCCATAAACCTCCGTTTTAAAAAGATCAGCAATAGGACTCAGATCAACACCTCCATCTCCATACTTCGTAAAGAATCCAACACCAAAATCTTCAACTTTATTTCCCGTTCCAGCTACCAGGCAGCCGTAGGTTTGTGCTACGGCATAAAGTGTGACCATTCTAATTCTTGATCTGGTATTAGCCATGGCTAATTCATGATGAATAGTGTCTTTATCCAGGTTAATTCTCAATTCTTCAAAAGTTGAGGTCAAATTGATCCTTTGATGAGATACATTGGGAAACTTTCCTTCTAACCACTCAATGTGCTCCATACCGCGATTCACTTCATCTTCGCGTTGATGAATACCCATTTCAAGGCAAATAACTTTTAAGCCAGTTCTAGCACAGAGTGTTGAAGTAACAGCTGAGTCTATTCCTCCACTGATCCCAATAACAAACCCTTTACTACCAGCCTTATTTGCGTAATCTTTTAACCAATTTGTGATATGGTCAATTACTGCCGGAAAATTCATTAGAACAACAATCCTAATTTGATCTCAATAATGTGCTGAGGATTGTTTTTAATGTTTAACGGAGATCTGGTCAACACACCAGTGCCGTAAGTTCCATCTGTTCCTGAACCATCATCAACCTGATTTACAAGATGCCCTGATTCGATTTGCATTGATGGTGTTATACCGTAATTGAAACCTCCTTCTAAGTACAAGTAAGTATTTCCAGTAAAATTCCACTCAGCACCACCGTATAATCCAATTCCTAATCTCACTGGAGTTAGGCCTTTAAGCAAGGTAACAGGTTTCATGTTTTGTCTAAGCGTATGAGTTGCTGATCCCGTTCTTACTAAAGAATTAGAAGTAAGTGAGTAGGCTGCATCATAACCTTCGTCATCAAATCTAACTCCTGCTAGAAAAGAAGATCTTAAACCAAACTTTCCATAGTATTTGAACTGGCCGATCTTGTTAGTCTGGAATTTTAAGAAGATTGGCACTGTTACATATTTAGCTTTGAAGGTTCTGGTAACCAATTCCATTACTTTAGAAGTATCAGTGAAATTCTCAAATAATCCGGCATTTTCGTCATATTTTTTGATATCGGTATCCGCATAAGCATAAAATACTCTTCCTGAAGGAGTTGTATTGTTTACTCCAGTACCATAATCTATTTTAAAATTTTCCATATCAAATTGAACACCAAAGGCCAATCCAATATTTTTATTGAAAAGATAATTACCGCCAACACCAACAGTGAATCCACCGCCAATTCCGTTGCGCTCAATTTCTGTTGTTTGCGTCTTAACCCAATTGAACGTTCCACCGGTAACAATACCTATTTGGAATTTTTTCTCGTCATCTTGAGCATGTGCTCCTAGTGCGATTCCGCCAACTAACAGAACAGTAAGTAACTTTTTCATAATTTTGCTGTTTATTTTACGTACACAATTATAAGAATTTCTCGGCAATGCCTTTTAAATTTCAAGCACTAATATTCTTTTCGTTTTTGATCGTAAGTTGTTCTTCTGACCCGTTAGATGTTGATGTTTCAGAAATTGAATTGGATATTCAATTCGATCGATTTGAACAAAAGATGTTTTCAGTTAAGTCTGAGAAAGAAATGTATCAACTTAATGCTGATTTGATCGAATCTGGTGGAGAACTCTATGAATTTTATGTTCATGAAATGCTTCATGCGGGTTCAGTTCATGATGATTCGGCAGGCACCTTTTTATACTACTTCGTGTCAGACAGTATGATGAGAATGACCTATGACGATATTTCCAATGAATTCAGAAATTTTGAATTGGATCAGGAACAAATGATCGATATGTTCAAACATTTAAAGTATCATTTACCAGACGCACCTTTACCAAAACAGATCATTACCTATAACTCGGCCTTCAATTATGGTGTGGTGAGCACCAATGATAGAATTGGAATTGGGCTGGATATGTATTTAGGTCAGCTTAATAGAATTGTAAAGGAAATTGGCTTCCCGGTTTACATGAAAGAAAAAATGTCACATGATTATTTACTCGTAGATGTGGCTCATAGCTGGTTAATTACGAATGTCATGGGAGAGAGTAAAGGAGAGACTTTTTTGTCTCAAATGATCTATTATGGTAAGCTGAGATACATGATTGATGCAATGTTGCCGGATATGGAAGATCATTACAAGATCAGATATACGCAAGAGGAATACGACTGGTCAATGGCAAGCGAAGATGATGTTTGGCTATTTATCATGGATATGAACTGGGTCTACTCAACTGATATGAAAGTTTTACTCAGGTTCTTTGAAGAGGCACCAACCACTGTCGGAATTGAAGGTTCTCCTGGAAGATTAGGTCAGTTTATGGGTTGGATGATGGTGAAACAATACATGGAGAAGAATGAAGATGTTACAGTGGCAGAATTGTTAGCTGAAACGAACGAATCAAAATTTTTAAAGAATTATAAACCGGACAATGAGTAATAAGAGGTCACAAATTAAAATAGACATTGTAACAAACGAGAACAATGTACCTGAATCAATCAAATGGTCTGCCGAAGATGGTGGTGTTGATAATGCTCCGGCAAAAGCAATGATCCTGGCATTTTGGGATGAAATGGAACAAAATACCATGCGCATTGACCTTTGGAATAGTGAAATGACAGTAGATGAGATGAAAAAATTCTTTCATCAAACGCTGCTTACTATGGCTGATTCATTCGAAAGAGCAACGGGTGAAACGAATATTAGTGAAGATCTGAGAGACTATTGTTATCATTTCGCCGATAAGATGAACATCTTGCCGCCTTTGAGTTAATTTCGTACATTTGGTCTACCAAAACCAGAACTTATGATGAAAATTAATGTAACTGTTAATAAGACAGTTTTTCTGTTTGTTGCTCTTTTTTTTATAGGAAATTCCTTTTCTCAAAGCAATAACCTCTTAGTTTTTGATGGAACCAATGATTATGTGAATTTGGATGCTCTACAAACTGATTTTTATAATAATGCTTCCAATTTTTCTATTGAATTTTGGATGAATGCAGATTATAATGATCAAGGTGATGTGAGAACTGCCATGTTCGCTATTAATCAACCAGCAGGAGAAAACAGACTTTTATTCATGTTAGGGGGGACAACGAATCAAGATGGAAAATTACTTATTTATGATCAGGTTCCGGGTTCTGGACCACTTTATGTTAGTGACGTAGTTATTGGTGACGCGAGCTGTCATCATATTGCTTATATCTATGATGGAACAAATGGCAAAGTATATATTGATGGTGTTTTAAAAGATACACATAGCCCTACATTCACTTTTACATCTGCTGATAGATATAGTCTCGGCCAGGAATGGGATAATACAACCACTTCTCAATTCTATAAAGGACAAATAGATGATCTGCGAATTTGGGATTATGCAAGAACAGATTCTGAGGTATCAACTGGTATGGACCAACAATTAAATGGTACTGAATCGGGTCTGATCGCATATTATGATTTCGATCAGGGAACTGCCGCCGCGAATAATACAACGGTTAATGTATTGTCAGATAAGACAACAAACGGAATAGATGGTAATTTGATCAATTTTAGCTTAAATGGTACAATTTCCAACTGGATAGTATCTTCTTGCGTTGAAAAATATCCGGCGTCTATAAAGGATCAAGATCAAATCGGTTTTGATATTGCTGTTTATCCAAATCCATGTGTTGATCATGTGAACCTTGTTCTTGATTTGTCAGAGAATTCAATATTGTTAATTTCCTTGTTCGATATTGAAGGAAGATTGATATTGAATCTACCTCCTAAATTGCTGAATTCAGGACAATTTCAGCAGATATTGAATCTTCAAGGAATTTCTTCAGGTTCTTATTTGGTTCAAATTCAGATAGGAGAATTTGTGACTGTTAAGAAGATTTTTGTGAGCTCAAAATAGAAATTAAGTCATCCTTTCTATCAATTATGAATATTCGGAAGTTTTCCGAAGTCACTTGATTGGGTCATAGAGAGCCAAAAATCACTCATTGCATGAATAAGGGCCTTGCTTGAAATGTAGAACTCTCTGTTAAGGTTTAAGAAAGTAGCTATTTCAGCATTCGACAGTTTGTCAGCTTTAACTTCTTCATAAGTTTGTTTGATCAACGATTGGTGTAGATGGTAGTTTTCTTGAGATAATGACACCAATTCTTCAAATCTATCTGAAGTAAGTTCGGTTTCCATAAAATGCAACATCTTATCTTGAAGAAGGGTGATCTCATTCCTTAAATTGGTATAAAGGATCCTTTTACTCTCATCACTCGTTGATTCGAAATCTTTAATATTATGTATGATATCCTTGACATTTTTAGCCGATTGCATTCCTTTACTTAGTCCGTGAAGTAAAGATTGGATCTCTAGTTTTTCAGCTTCATTCATATCGTGATCCTGCACATGAACAGAATAGTCTATAAGCTCACCTTCTAGTTTCTTGAGCTCCTGATATTGATCATCATAATTATTGGTCTGAAATAACTTAACCATGCCTCTGACGCTAAATGAAATGTTCTTCTCAGTTATTGCTTGTCGATTAAGGTTTAGCACCATGCTACAAAAACGTTTCCCTTCATTGCGCATTGCTTCTAAAGCTGCCACTGGAATTTCGGGTGATACTTTATTAATGAATTCAGTATCGGCTTCTTTTTGAAGAAATCTTTTTTCAAGGAAATCGGCGAATTTTCCAATGATCGGAAAGAAAAGGATGATTCCTAAAAGATTGAAAATGGTATGAAATGCTACCAATGCAATTAATGGATCAGTTAGTGTCAGGGAATTGGTAATAAACCATAAAATGGGATGCAGTAAAACAAGTGCAACACAAGCTGTTATTACATTAAATAGTACGTGTCCAAGGGCTAATTGTTTTTTTGACTCGGTTCCCTTTATAGCTCCCAGAATAATAGTTATTGTAGTACCAATATTGCTACCAATGACAATGATGGATGCTACTTCAAGTGTAATAGCTCCAACTCCCAATGCGCTAAGAGTTATGACTATCATGGCTGAGCTTGATTGGATAATAGCTGTTAATATAAGGCCCAGAAACACAAACAAATAATCGTTCAAATAGTCATATTGACTTAAATCTATGTTGGCAGCATAGAATTCTATACTTACTTTCATCCAACTTAATCCAAGAAAAAGAAAGCCAAATCCAAACAGGAATCTACCAGTATCGTAGATCTCATCTGTTTTTGAAAACATAACAATGAGTAATGCCCCAATAGCCACCAATGGCAGAATGATCTCGTTTAATTCGAATTTGAATCCAATATAGGCAACTATCCAGCCAGTAACTGTGGTACCAAGGTTGCTTCCGAATATTACGCCCAGAGCACTTCTCATATTAATGATTCGTGCACCAACAAAGGCCATTACCATTAAAGATACGACTGAGCTACTTTGCAGAATAGCTGTAATCCCAGCACCACCTAAAATACCTTTGATGGGACTGTTTGTGTGTTTTCTGAGGAATTTTTTAAAAGATCTTCCGGCCAGGTTTTTAAGAGCTATCTCCATGTAATGCATTCCAAAAAGGAATACACCTAAACCTGCTAAGAACTGCCAGTAATCAAATTCGTTTTCCAAGGCTATAGATTAGTAGATCTAAAGTAGCCATTCTAAAGAAAAGTGTATTCTATTATAACGTGATTATTTCTGCTGATAGTGCTTTTTCAGTGACGATCTCCCTGAATTTATCTGATTCATCTTCGTTTACAACCAGATAGAATCTGCCTCCTTTATTTCTTGCTGTAACACCGAATAAGATCCATTTTGCCACCATGTCTGGAATGTCTTTTTTTCTAAATTTATCCTCTACTGCGAAGAAGTCATGCCTGTTTTCAAACTCGGCTACAATATCTGGAGTATACGTCTTTCTTCCTCCTCTAAAGGCATAAGCTTTTGGTGATTCAGAGCCACTTGCATGTTGTCTGATCATTTGAACACCTTTTTTCTGTAATGAATTGATCAGTTGTTTTGTCATTTCTTTTTTCATACGATCTGTTTTTGATTATTTGATCTTAATAATTGATTTGGTGGGAATTACATGTCCACCATGCAGTATGGTATAGTTGTTTTCTGCTACAAGAATTCTACTGGTAATGGCGAATAATCCTCTTTCTTTACTTTTTACAATAAGTTGGTATCTATTATTGGGGCTTTTATCCTGCATAGCAGATCTTAATTTTAACGATCTGAATCTTCTTTTTTTTGGAGAATCCAGCACATCCTTGCTAGGGAACTTAATTTTCTTAAGCTCTTTCTTTTTGATTTCTATGGCCTTCATGATCTTAAGATTTAGGTTTACCATTAAAATCGAAATGCTTGATCACCATCCTCTTATTAATTGGTGTTGATTCACTGAATTCCGGAGATCGAATAATTTCATCTCTTTTCAGATCAAGGATCACACCTTTATCGGGATAGCTGATCTCAGATATCAATTGCGTAGCCACAAGAACGTCTTTCTTGATGTCTTGTAGCGTGTATATGCGAATAACGGCAGAAATGATTTTCCAGTCTTTGTAGTCAATAATGAGATCGTTCAGTTTGCCTATCTCTCCATTATTTGCATATGCGTCAAATTGGGTTATTTGACTAAGTCTGCGAACTGACGAATGATCATCATCTGCTTTTATTGATTTTCTTGGAATTCTGTTATGGTATTCCTGATCAATGAAAATAACTCTTTCAGGTGCCCAGCGAGTAGGGTTAGGCATGGAGTCGATATATCTTGTTTCCCAATATTTTCTGGTTTTAAAATGATTGGCAAGATCTAGCTCAAATTTTCTACTGATAATTTCCTTTTCCTTAATTCTTGGAGCTTTGATGAGTTTGATCTCTCTAAGCAGATATTCTATTTTGTCTTGTGTCCAATTAATGCTAATTACAAGTGGAATTGGAAGTAATATTCTTTCTTCAGGTGATGAATTTATGGGTGATATTTCAAAATATCTACAAACCCATTTTTTATCATCAAATAGAATGTCCGTAACGGTTCCAATCTCTTTATTGTTGTTAAATACTTTGTGTCCAATTATGTTTTTTAAATTCAATTTCATGCGTTTTAGTTTTAATGATTATTCTGATTTTTCTAAAATGACTTTATAGTGATCAGAACATGCGCATGATGCCGTGTTCGGTACGGCAAATAGATAATTCAGTATTGCTATCCGCAGAAGAAACGGAAATGTGATTTCCATTCCAGGTTGTTTCATTAAGATCATCCAAGGCTGCTTGAGCTCTTCTTCTTGATGTCATATGAATAAAGGCTGTGTTGCCTCTTTTGATGATTGCACTTATTCTGCCATAGGGTCTGAATAATGCTCTTAATTGCGGTTTGGTAGTGTCTTTCGGGATGTTTCTAATTCTTAAAATCATATGTTCTTGTTTTAGTAAATAAATATGTTCTGTACAACACAAATATATGTGTTTAAACGCATAAAGTCAAGTAAATCAGTAAATAACTACTTGATTTAACATAAATTAAGTTCTAAAGAACAGGGGTGTTAATCGAAGTTTTCTGGCTCCGGAATGGTTAGAATTGGTCCGGCATCCAGGTCTTCTGCACCAAGAGCCTCCACCAATAATTCCAGGCCATTCTGAATAATTTTGATTTTATCAGCTGTCAACTGAGATAATTTCAAAACCAATTGTTCCTGCAATAAGGGAGGAGCTTTTTTTAGGATCTCAGCACCGCTTGAAGTTAAACTAAGTTGAGTAGCTCGCTTATCACCTTGAGAAGGAAGTTTAGCCAAGTACCCCTTTTTTTCAAGGCGCGCAACTATTCCGGTAACGGTACTTGAATTAAGTTCTAAGAATTTTCTCAGCTCCAATTGTGTGCACTTGTAATTTTCTGCTCTACTTAAGAATGTAAGTGCAAGAATTTGAGGAATGCTCAATCCACACTCCTTCTGGATCTTTTTGGAATCAAGATTAATTGAACGAACAATTTTGCGAATAGGAATGAGGATATCGGTATAATCCATACCTAAATCTACAAATTATGTTTTACAGGATATATTTAAAATGATGAATTAATTTCTTCTATATATCCCAATAGTTCATCTTTTCCTTCTCCTGATGTTGAGGAAGTGACAAAAACAGGTGGCATTACTTCCCATATTTTTAGCATTTCCTTTTCATAAGCAGGTAAAAACTTTTTCTTTTCTAGGGGTCTTAGCTTATCCAGCTTGGTAAATACCAAAGAGAAAGGAACCCCATTTTCACCTAGCCATTCCATGAATTCCAGATCAATTTGTTGAGGGGCGTGTCTGGAATCTATCAGTACGAATACATTCATCAAATTTTGACGCGTAAGTATATATTCTGAGATGAACTTCTCAAACTTCTCGCGTTGAGATTTTGGGATTTTCGCATATCCGTAACCCGGAAGATCAACTAAAAACCAGTTTTCATTAATAAGAAAGTGGTTTATCAATTGTGTTTTCCCGGGTCGGCCTGAAGTTTTAGCTAGATTCTTGTGATTGGTGATCATATTGATCAAAGAGGATTTGCCAACATTCGATCTGCCAATGAATGCATACTCCGGTCTGTTTGGAGGAGGACATTTCTTAACGTCTGTATTGCTAATGACAAAATTGGCTGTGTGTATGACCATTCGTTTGTATTAAAAAGTAAACTGATGTTTATTTATCATTTTATGCAAAATCCCTTTCAACTTAACCATTCTTTCTTGATAAAGCCCCAAATGTTCTAATAAACTTAAATAATGATCATGTGCAAGTTTCAGATTTTCATGATAATTTTCAAAAGCAGCATCATCAATTTTTTTTGTTCCTTTAGCTAAAAAGGTGGATCCGCGATTTAACGATTCAAATACATCCTCAACTTCAAATTCCAGTTCATCAACATAGTATTCGTAGTGGTCAAGCATCTTCTCAGTCTTCCGATTTAGTTTTTGAATTCCCTTTTTTACCTTAGAAACATCCTTGGCGAGCATTTCATATGGAGTTTCCTCAGATGGATCTATTCGCTTTTGAATTGAATAGAGATTGCTGGTTAAGTTTTGCGCATCATTGAGGATTTTATTATGTAATTCAAGGCAAGCTTCAAATCTCTGGTTTAGTGATTTGGCAGCATTCGAATAAGATACTGTTAGTGAACAGAGTAGGATGAATATCCCAAATTTCATGATATTAATTAGAACAATCCGTGAATTTCGGCGTCAATCGCATTAATGATCTTTCCAAGATCCTCATCATTTTCATGGAAATTGTTGTCGTCTACATCAATAACGATCAATTTTCCTTTGTCGTATGTAGAGATCCAGGCTTCGTATCTTTCATTCAGTCTTTTCAAATAGTCCAAACGAATTGATTCTTCATATTCTCTTCCTCTCTTTTGAATCTGGTTAACCAAAGTAGGCACTGAAGCTTTTAAATAGATCAATACATCAGGAGCTGAAATAAAATGTTCAAGCAGATTAAAAAGGGAGAAATAATTTTCAAAATCACGTGTTGTCATTAAACCCATTGAATGCAAGTTCGGCGCAAAGATGTAAGCATCTTCATAAATTGTTCTGTCTTGAATGACATTCTCCGTACTTTCTTTGATCTCTTGAATTTGAGTGAATCTGCTATTCAAATAATAGATCTGTAAATTGAAAGACCAACGTTGCATGTCTTCATAGAAGTCATTTAAATATGGGTTTTGCTCAACATCTTCAAAATGGGTATTCCACCCATAGTGTTTAGCCAATAATTTGGTCAACGTTGTTTTTCCAGAACCGATATTTCCAGCGACTGCTATGTGCATAATGAGTAAAATTTTGGAAAGTTAAAAGTATAAATATATTGTCTTCTTCTACGGATGCTTGGATTCTTTTTATCAACAATTAAGAAAGTTGCGTTATCTCATATTACTTTCGCCGAATGAATAACAAGTCACTAGTTTGGATCCTATTTATTTTCTTGTCATTGACATGGGGAAGTTCTTTTATTCTAATGAAAAGAGCTATGTATCCCGCCGAAGATGAAGTGATGGTCTTTGGTCCGTTCCAGGTGGGCGCATTGAGGATTACCTTAGCCGGCCTGGTGCTGTTACCATTGGCATTACGTGCCAGAAAAATGCTTACGCGAAAATCTATTCCTCTATTATTTGTAACGGGATTTTTTGGCAATCTCTTACCGGCTATGATGTTTACACTAGCCGAGACGAATATCGACAGTTCTTTAGCGGGATTGCTGAATTCTACCACTTCTTTCTTTGTAGTTGTTATTGGTGTGTTCTTCTATCGATCAAAGCCTTCTATTTATCAATTAATTGGATTGGCACTTGGTAGTACTGGATTATATCTCGTTTTAAGTAGTCATTTTGATATTGATTCCACTAAAGATATTCGATATGCGTTTTTCATTTTTCCGGCAACCCTTGGTTATGCTATCAGTTTAACAACCATCAAATTCAAACTTCAGCATATACCTCCTTTATCCATCACTTCACTTTCGTTTCTATTGAATTTGCCGTTGTCTATAATTGCTGTGTTCGCAACGAAGGCATATCTACCCATTTTTGAAGCTCCAAATGGTTTAAGCGGATTTGGATATTTATCCATTTTATCGATTTTAGGAACCGCAATTGCCGTGATGTTATTTAATAAATTGATCAGTATTTCAAATCATATTTTCTCGTCTGCCATTGCATATATGCTTCCTGTAGTTGCTATATTCATAGGGGTTTTGGATGGTGAGAACTTTCCTGTGATCAATCTGATCTGGATGGTCTTGATCATCTTAGGAGTCTTGTTAATGAATCAGTCTCCAGAAAAATTGAAACAAAGGGCTGAAAATAAAGTAGGAAAGAAATAGTTTTTTTAAAATTAAACCGTATCTTTGCCCTCCCAAATTAAAAATGAAAATTTGTTATGTACGCAATTGTAGAAATAGCAGGCCAACAATTTAAAGTTGAGAAAGACCAGCAGATTTTCGTTCACAGATTGGAAGCTGAAGAAGGTTCAAAAGTTGATTTTGATACAGTTCTTTTGACTGACAGTGACGGAAAAGTGAACGTTGGCGCCCCAGCTATTAAAGGAGCAAAAGTCCAGGCTTCGGTGGTAAGACACTTAAAAGGCGATAAAGTGATCGTTTTCAAGAAGAAAAGAAGAAAAGGGTATAAGAAGAAAAACGGACACAGACAATACCTAACTGAAATTAAAATTGATAGTATCAAAGCTTAATTCTGCAAACGAATTAGCTTAAACATATAAGACTATGGCACATAAGAAAGGAGTCGGAAGTTCGAAGAACGGTAGGGAATCAGAATCGAAACGATTAGGAGTTAAGATCTTTGGTGGTCAGGCAGCTATCGCTGGTAACATTATTGTTCGTCAAAGAGGAACACAACACCACCCTGGTGATAATGTTGGGATAGGTAAAGATCATACATTGTATGCTTTAACAGATGGTGTAGTAGAATTCAGAAAGAAAAAGAACAATAGATCATTTGTTTCTATTATTCCTTTTACTGAAGAAGTTGTTGAAAAAGCAAAAGCTGCTCCTAAAAAGGCTGCTGCTAAAGTTGAAGCTCCTGCTAAAGAAGCAAAAGCTGAAGCAAAAGCAGAAACTAAAGAAGCTGCTCCAAAAGCAGAGGCTTCAGGAGATTTAAGTTCAATGACAGTTGCACAACTTAAAGAGATGGCAAAAGATAAAGGTATCTCTGGTTTCTCATCAATGAAAAAAGATGAGTTGATCGCGGCATTGAGCTAATTAGATAGAAATTATTTTGAAAAAGCCTGACGCGATTGTGTCAGGCTTTTTTGTTTTATATCAATTGAGATTTTAAAACACCAAAAAATCATCCGAATAAACCCTTTTGAGGGCAAGTATATATTATCTTTACTCCTTCAAAATAATTGAACGTTATGCTAGAAATTCACCGCATCAGAGAAGAAAAAGACCAGATCATTGAGGCTTTAAAAGTCAGAAATTTAGATGCAACAGCAAAAATTGAATCCATTTTGGACATGGATACTAAATGGAGGTCGGCCAAGGGTGAATTGGAAGCGATTGCTGCAGAATCAAATAAAATAGCAAAAGAGATTGGACAACTTTTTGCACAAGGTAAGCAATCAGAGGCTAATGCTGCTAAGGCAAAGACTCAAGAGCTTAAAGAGAGTGAAAAGGAGTTGAAGGAAACAGTAAATCAACTAGCAGATAGCTTACAGCAACTCTTATACGAAATACCAAATGTACCTGATCCTCTGGTTCCATCTGGGAAATCTGATCAGGATAATGAAGAAGTTGATAAAGGAGGGGTTATACCTAATCTAGGACAGCATGCTGAATCTCATTGGGATCTTGCAAAAAAATACAATTTGATCGATTTTGAAATGGGAGTGAAAGTTACCGGTGCTGGTTTCCCGTTCTTTATAGGTCAGGGAGCAAGGCTTCAACGTGCTCTGATTAACTATTTCTTAGATCAGGCAAGAGATGCAGGTTACACTGAATTTATTCCGCCATTTGTTGTAAATGAAGCTTCAGGTTATGGTACAGGACAGCTACCAGACAAAGAAGGGCAAATGTATCATTGTCAAATAGACGATCTATACCTGATCCCAACAGCTGAAGTTCCATTAACGAACATGTATCGTGATGTTATTGTCAATGAAGAGGATCTGCCAATAAAAGTAACTGGATATACACCATGCTTTAGAAGAGAGGCTGGATCTTATGGAAAAGATGTTAGAGGCTTAAATAGATTGCATCAGTTTGACAAAGTGGAGATTGTTCGCGTTGAACATCCTGATAATTCTTATGCTGCTCTAGATGAGATGGTATCTTATGTGAAAAGTTTAGTGGAGAATCTTGGTCTTCCTTACCGAATTTTAAGACTTTGTGGTGGTGATCTTGGTTTTACTTCTGCTTTGACCTATGATTTTGAGGTGTTTTCAGCAGCTCAGGAAAAATGGTTAGAAGTAAGTTCTGTTTCAAATTTTGAGACCTTTCAGGCTAATCGCTTGAAATTACGTTTTAAGGATGCAGAAAATCGTAAAAATCTTGCACATACTTTGAACGGGAGTGCTCTGGCATTACCTCGAATAATGGCTGCGATTTTGGAGAATAATCAAACGGCTGAGGGCATTAAAGTTCCAGAGGTCCTGGTGAAGTACACAGGATTTGATATGATCAGATAATAACACTTTAAAAATTTAGTTTAAGTTATATGAAATTGTTTTTTCCCGCTTTATTGGCTTTAGTTCTTTCTTTATTTTCTGCCTGCAGTCCTTCAAGTAAGTATAAAGCAGAAATTGCTCAAATTGATTCTTGTTTGACAATGTTGGATTCTTTGGAAGAAGTATTTAACGGAATAGAATTTGATAGTTTAACCTTGATGGTTAATCACGTTAAAGCAAACGAAGATTCAATACATAAATATTATTACCCTGATACTTTGTCAAGAGAAATAGGAATGCGAATGACAGAGTGTAAAGGAATTAGAAAACAGTTGCAAAATCGAGAAGTACAAAAAGAAACTTTTACGAATGAATTTCCTGCTACTCGTAAGCAATTGAATAATTTAAAGTCTGATATTACAAATGGTGTGTTGAGTGAAGAAAAAGTGAAACAGTATGTAGAAGTTGAGGTGAATGCATTTAATGATCTTAATTTGGCTTTCACGAATTTTTATGAAATGCAGGAATTACAGAAACTATTTTACTACTCAGCTGTACCGGTAATTGATGCTTTGATAGAGCAGATTAAAAATGAACCTAAAGAAGAGTAATATAGTATTGATCTTTTTTCTTCTGTTGTTTACTACAACAGCTCACTATTCTATTGCTCAACCCAGAGATAATGACACTAAACTAGCAGATCATTACTTTAATAAAGGGGAATACGAAAAAGCCGAAGAGTACTACAAAACCGCCTATAAAAAATACAAAAGTCCTGTTCATTTTGAAAAATATTTTCTCTGCCTTTTTTATCAGAAAAAATTTGATGAAGCTGAGAAGTTGACTTTAAAGCAAACCAAGCAAGATCCTTTTGATATTGAAGCTCATTTCATGTTGGGTCAGGTGTACGAAGAAACAGAGCGACAAGAAGAAGCAAAGGCACTTTATGAACAAATGATAGAGGATTGTGGTGCTGTTCAAAGCCAGATCACACGTTTGGGAAAAGCTTTTAAGATCAGAGGAAAGTATGATTTTGCTCTCGCTACTTATTTAAAAGGGCGTAAGCAGGTTAAGCAGGGGTATCAGTATCAATTGGAATTAGCAGAGATCTATTCATTGTTGGATGAACCTGATAAAATGATCCAGGAATACTTGAATCTATTAGATTATAGTCAGGTTTATCTAGCCACTGTTCAGAATTATCTATCCAGAATAATTGATTTTGAAGAGGATTCTGAGATGGTACGACTTTTAAAAGAAGAGCTACTGGTTCGCACCCAAAAAGACCCGGATAAAAACTATTATAGTGAAATGCTGATCTGGTTCTATTTGCAAAAAAAGGAATTTCCAGGCGCGGTCATTCAGGCAAAGGCATTAGATAAGCGATTAGGATTAAAAGGAAAGAAAGTTTATGAAATCGGTGAGATCTGTGAGGTGAATGAAGCTTATTCTTCAGCATCAAAAGCCTATGAGTATATCATTGAACTGGGTAGAGTCTCTCCTTATTATACTCGTGCAATTGAGAGAAATTTAAAAATAGGATTTGATCAGATCACTAACCGAAAATCATACACATTTGAAGATTTACAAACGGTGGCAACGGCTTATGAAAATGCACTAAATGATCTGGGTAAAGATCAGTCTACTATTGGGATATTGATGCAATTGGCGCAGATCTATGCATTTTATATGAATGAGCCAGTGAAAGCTGAAGCACTGGTTCAAGAGGCATTAGTGTTGAACATTTCTCCATCCCAAAAGGGTGTTTTGAAGATATTGTTGGGAGATATTTATGTTGTTTCGAATAGAATATGGGATGCCAGTTTGTTATATATGCAAGTGGAGAAACAATTTTCTGAAGATCCATTGGGTCACGAAGCCAAATACAAAAATGCAAGGGTGTTTTATTATGATGGCGAATTTGAATATGCCAAGGCGCAATTAGATGTTTTGAAAGCAAGTACCTCTAAATTAATAGCGAATGATGCCATGCAATTATCGCTTTTATTACAAGATAATTTAGGAATTGATACAACTCGTGCTCCCGTTCAAATGTTTGCAAATGCTGACCTTTTGCTACAACAGAATAAATTTGAAGAGGCCTTATCCATGTTGGATAGTCTTGAGAAGAAATATCCTTTTCATAGTCTGGCAGATGAAGTACTCTTCAAAAAGGGAGAGATCTATGAAGCTCAGCAACAATGGGATAAAGCTATTGAGATGTATGATGTCGTTTCATCCTCTTATGCACATGATATTTTAGGTGATGACGCCACTTACAGAATTGCCAGGATCTATGAGTTGAAGATAGGAGATAAAGAAAAGGCAGCAGAATATTATAAAAAGATCCTATTTGACTTTAAAGGTAGCCTATATGTTGCCGAAGCCAGAGCAAGATTTAATGCCCTTAATGCAGCAATATGATCATATATAACGTTACCGTAAATATAGATGAAGATGTTCATGATGATTGGTTTGATTGGATGACTAACGTTCACATCAAAGATGTCATGGATACGGGATTGTTTTTAGAAGCAAGATTTTCAAGGATTCTTGCAGAGGAAGAGGGTGGGAGATCATATTCTATTCAATATCTCTGTAAAGACATGGATACATTAGATGAATATCAAAGAGATTTTGCTCCGAAACTTCAAATGGATCATACAAACAGGTACGGAGGTAAATTTGTTGCCTTTCGAACCTTGTTAAGAGTTGATAAAACATTCTGATCATGTCTGTTGCACCTAAAAAACACCTCGGACAACACTTTTTAAAGGATGATTCAGTATC
This sequence comes from Crocinitomicaceae bacterium, assembly GCA_020635955.1. GTDB lineage: Bacteria > Bacteroidota > Bacteroidia > Flavobacteriales_D > Crocinitomicaceae > Paracrocinitomix. Next base: position 270,825 of record JACJYW010000007.1, on the reverse strand, counting down.
GTATAGAATAGCTGAGGCAATTGCTGATACAGTTGATCTAAAGAATGTTCTTGAAATTGGCCCAGGTATGGGTGCTTTGACCAAACATCTTTTAAAATATGATCAGTTTACGACATCCGTAATCGAAATTGACACGGAGTCAGTAGAATATCTTGAAGAAAATTTTCCTGAACTACATGGGCGAATCTATGAGCGGGATTTCTTAAGAGAAGATCTTTCATCAATGTTCAATGGTGAAAGATTTGCTGTTGTAGGGAATTTTCCATACAACATTTCATCTCAGATCCTTTTCAAAGTGCTTGATTATAAAGATCAGGTACCATTTGTGGTGGGAATGTTTCAAAAGGAAGTTGCGGAAAGGGTGGCTGAGAAACCCGGAACCAAGAAATATGGTATCCTATCGGTTCTTTTACAGGCATATTATGATATCGAATACCTGTTTACCGTTGATGAACATGTTTTTATTCCGCCACCAAAAGTAAAGTCTGGCGTAATTAGACTCCAACGGAATAATATAGATAAATTAGATTGTGATGAACGATTGTTTATCAGGGTAGTAAAAACGGCTTTTAATCAAAGAAGAAAGACTTTGAGAAACAGTCTAAAGCCTTTGTTGAATGAGCTTAAGACTACTTTGAATATGGATGATGATCTTTTTCAAAGAAGACCGGAAACGCTTTCCGTTGATGAATTTGTTTTCATCACTCAACGATTAATGGTTTAAAACTATCGAAATCTCACCCTATCTCTGGCTTTATTCTCTGTAAATTAGTTAAACCTTTACCTAAAAGTCTACGTAATAGGGAATAATGAAACGACTACTCATACTTGTGATGCTCTCATTGATGCCTCTTTTCTCTGAGGCACAGTCATGGCGATTTGTGCGTCATGAAGTATCATTTGGCGTGGGTGTTTCTAACTTCTTAGGCGATCTAGGAGGTGCGAAGGGAATCGGAACGCATTATTTTAAGGATCTAAAAGGAAGATCAACCAGACCTTCATTGATAGCAGGGTACAAGTACATGTTTACGCCAAATATTTCTGGAAAGGTAACGGCACTTTGGGGATATTTGCATGGTGATGATGCTGTGACAAAAAATTTGGTTCGCCAAAATCGGAATTTGAGTTTTAGATCCATGATTGGTGAGTTTAATCTAATTGCTGAAATATACCCTTGGGGTGAAAGAGTATCACCTAGATATAAATTGACAGGAGTTCGCTCTATTCATGGAAATGAGGCTTTCACCATCATGCCGTATTTTACAACAGGTATTGGAATGACCTTGTTTAATCCCAAAGCACAGTTAAACGGGCAATGGTATGCGCTTCAACCGTTACATACTGAAGGTCAGGGATTGCCAGGAAGACCAGATCCGTACAAAAAGATTACAATGAACATCCCCTTTGGTATTGGAGCTAAATACTTAATTGATAAAAAGTGGAGTCTAACTTTTGATCTTACAGTAAGATATACATTGTCTGATTACATTGATGATGTGAGTACCACGTATTATGATCCAGTTAAAATTGAAGCAGCTACTGGTACAGAGGCAGCCATTCTTTCCAATCGTGCCCTGGATCCATTGGATGGTAATTATGGGGTTTCAAATTATTCGAATGGTTTGGTAGAATATAAGCAAAGAGGTAATCCAAGATATAATGATGCCTACATGTTTGCAATAATTTCTGTTAATTATCGTTTTTCTCAGGGAGCAACCTTTATTCCTAAGTTCTAGGTTGAATGCGATTATTTTTGGTCATATTATTGGCTTTTGCCTCTTTGGGTAATGCAAATGCTCAAGCATTCCGTGCGCGTTTTGAATTAGGCGTAATGGGAGGAGAAGGCTATTATATAGGTGATCTTAATCCAACCAAACATTTTGTTTACAGTAAGCCTGCTTTTGGGGCTATTTTCAGATATAATCTTTCTACACGAGCTTCATTAAGATTAACAGGTACATATGGTAATGTATGGGCGGATGATGCCAAAGCTAGTGATCAGGTACAGGTAAATCGTAATTTGAATTTTAGGTCGAAGATCTTAGAGGTAGCATTTGGAGTAGAAATAGATCTTTTCAAGTATAGGATAAACGACATGAAGTATCCCATCAGTCCTTACTTCTTTTATGAACTGGCTTACTTCAGAATGAATCCAATGACATCTCATAATGGTAGTGATATTGAACTTAGATCCTTAGGTACAGAAGGACAAGGAACATCACTATCAGATAAGAATCCATACAATTTAAATCAGGTTTCAATGCCAATTGGAATAGGGGTAAAATTCAATTTGAAAAAGAGATTAGCCATGTCTATTGAATATGGTATTAGAAAAACCTTTACCGATTTCCTGGATGACGTGTCTGGAAATTATGTTGATTCTGATATTCTTTCTGCTGAGAACGGCCCCTTGGCTGCAGAGTTGGCCAATCCTTCAATAGACGGTGTGAACAGAACAGGTTATAACCGTGGAAATTCAAATACTAAGGACTGGTATGCGTTCTATGGCATTATGCTCACCTTTAAACCATTTAAGTATAAGGTGTGCGATTTTCAAGCCAATTTCTAAGCGTAATAAGGGCTGATCATTAAATACACTACTACACCCGTGATCGCTACGTATAACCAGATTGGAAAAGTGATCTTAGCCCATTTTTTATGTGAGATGAGATTATTGCTCCATCCTTTAAGATAAGTCATCAGAACTAGTGGTAATACTACAAGGCTTAATAGGATATGACTTAGTAAAAAGAATGTGTAGATGTACAAAGAAGAACCAACCGTAGCCAATTCAGAAGCATCCCTCAAGCCGTTGTGATCTATATCTCCATAAACAGTACTTTCAGAAGTCATGTGATACGCTACGTAGCAAAGAAGAAACAATAACGAAAGACCCACAGATACAGTCATTAATTTTTGATGACGTTCTTTTTTACCTTGTTTAATACTAACTACAGCCAAAATCAGAAGCAATGCAGTTAATCCATTGATTCCTGCATAAATAGGAGGTAAGAATCCCAGATCAACTCCTTCAATTGATACATTAAAAAGCACGACAACAGCAGCAGGCACTGCAATAGAGACCGCAATTACATAGGGCTTGTATTTTTTTTCGAGATCATTAGTTGTATTCATTCTTGATCAGTTTTCTGATGTCTTCATTTAATTTGTTAACCTCCTCTGTGTCAGTTCCAGTGTATAATCCTCTTATATGACCTTCACGATCGATCAAAACAAAATGTTCAGAATGTAAAAATCCACCTTCAGCTTGTTCGTCTTCCATGGCATTGATCATATAACCTTCTTCGCCCAACCAATGGATGTATTCTCTATCACCCCACAAGAAATGCCAATTATGGGTGTCAATATTACGATCTGCAATATATTTTCTGAGTTTAGGTAAGGTATCTCTTTCCGGATCTATGGTATGAGAGAGGATAATTAATTCGTCAATGTCATTCGTCATCTCCTGTAATCTTTTCATTTGCTCTATCATAGCTGGGCAAATAGAAGGGCAACTAGTAAAGAAGAAATTGGCAACATGTACTTTTCCTTCTACATCTGCATTGGAGAACTGATTACTATCCTGGTCAATAAGTTGAAATGGAGGAACTGTATGATAGATGGTGTCTTCCAAATCGATATCATGCAAACCAATATAAGGAAGTGGGGTATATACATCCACTATTGTTTCGTCAGTCTCATTGGTTTCAGAACCGTTACCGCCACATGAAATCAAGATAATTGTTAACAGTACAAAAGGAAATATCTTATTCATTATTAGAAATGTTTGATGTACAAAAGTAGCTATTTATCATTAGCTCTCTTTGCATCAAAATCAACCTTTTTCAGGATTTTAATAAGGTCAAAGAAATTCCTGATATCCGAATCTCTTTTTGCACCAGAAACGCCTCTAATATGTCCTACTTTGTCAATTAGAACAAGACTGCTAACAAAAGCTTTCTTTCCAATTTCCCCTGATTCAGCACTTGCAGGTTGGTCCATGAAGTTCTTGCCATAATAATCCCAAGAAAATAATGGTGTAGGGTCACCGTATGTCATCCACCAAATACCTGGATCATATCCAGCCACTTCTTCTTTTAGCTTTTCTGTTGGTCCTGTAGATATGGAATCACCATCTACTGTTGTTAATATGGATAAGACTTTAACGTCACTATAATTCGATTGGTTTTTAACCAGTTTGGCAAAAAAGATCTCGTTGAATAAATACATACTCATACCGCAAGAATCCATTTCAGGACACATAGGTTGCATGGTAGTGAGCACTATAAATTTATCTCTGATGGAATCACGATTTATGACCGTTCCATCAAATTTTGTCAACTCAAATTCTGGGACTATGAATGCTGAAGAGTCTGTGGCTTTACCATTCTCATCATAAGTGTAAGTCCATTCTCCTAAATAGGGGAGATCAACAAACTTATTCCGAAGATTGGTGGCTAGAATATAGATAACAATTCCAGGCCCCAAAACGATCAGTAAAATCGTCAGGACTCTTTTAAATCCCGGCATTCTAAAATCAGATTAATGGAAGCTTGACCAGTAGTTGTGTACTGAAGATGCTTCAGTAAGACAAATAAAGATCAAATAAAGGATAAAGATAGCGTATGGCCACAAGATCATTCTTCTCAATGTTCTTACCTCATCACCTAAGTGCATGAACACCATAACAATGTATCCTGCCTTTACTAATGTCAATAAGATATAACCATATTTAATTGCTGTCCAAAGTCCGGTAGAAACTTCTGCTTTAGGTAAAGCGATACCAACACCAACTTCAATAATTGTAATTATTGATAAAATTGCTGTTACAATCCAAATCTTCTTTCTGATCTTTTTACCGTCTTCATCAGAATGGTGTGCATGTAACGAATATTCTACAATGTCATCTCTTTCCATGATTCAATGAATTTTATCAATTGTAATTAAACTAAATAGAAGAAGGTAAATACAAATACCCAAACCAAGTCGACAAAGTGCCAGTAAAGACCAACTTTCTCAACCATTTCATAATGTCCTCTTTTGTGGTAAACCCCTCGAATAACATTTCGAAGAACTAATGCATTAAATAATACTCCCGTAAATACGTGGAACCCGTGGAATCCAGTAATGAAGAAGAAGAAATTTGCATATAAGGTAGGACCTTGTGAAACCATTACTTTCACTTCATGTCCGTGATGCATTTCGGTTGCAAATTCACCTCCGTATGGGCTGTGAAGCAATGTGGCATTATCTGCCCATGTAGAAAGATCTCCGTCGTAACCAGCAATAAATGTTGACCACTCCCAAACTTGAGAGAACAAGAAGATCAAACCACCTACAACAGTCAACAACATCCAAAAGATCACTTTCTTTTTGTCCATTCTGTGACCAGCTTCAACGGCTAACACCATTGTTACTGATGAAACGATCAAAATGAACGTCATAAATGCTACATAAAGAAGTGGGTTGTGTCCATGAGAAAATGGAATGTGTGTAAACACTTCCTCTCCCATTGGCCAGCTTCCTGCTGTTTCAGGATTAGCGAACTTAGCAAATCCAAGTGCTGTTAACAGCCCTCCGAATGTAAGTCCATCTGAAATCAGAAAGAACCACATCATTAATTTTCCATAGCTGACATTAAACGGTGATCTCCATCCACCGCCCCACGCCTGTGCCGAATCGATTTCTGTAGCTGCTCCTGCCATAATTAAGTTTTAGTTTGATGCAAGTTTAATGAATAAATATTAAAAATGCGTATAAATATATCCACAATATACCCAAAAAATGCCAATAGATTGAACCAAGTGTCAAGCCTAAATAATTCTCCTTTGTGTACTTATTTGCTAACCCTCTGATAAACACCACTAAAAGTGCTATTACCCCTCCGATCCAATGCAAAAGATGCATCCCTGTTAATGCATAAATATATGAGCTGGCAATGTTATCTTGATTATAAATATCATTTTTTTGTTTAGGTGTAAGTTCTTGTCCGTTTAAATAGAAAGTTCTATTCTCATATTCAAGTTTCTCCCCACCATAATAGATCCAAAAGTCTTTCCCGTATTCACCATCCATTATAAAATCTCCTCTATCGGTAGCTAAATTTTCAGCAAAATACCAAAGTAGTCTATTAGTTTCCTTGTCAATAGGATCACCAATGTAGAGTGTGTTATTGGAGTAGGTAATGGGCTGATTTAAATAAAATAGGATAAATCCATCACCATAATTTGACAATTCATATTTATGATCCGGTGCTTTTGCGCCTTTCATTAATTCCTCACCAAGTTGGTTGATGTTTTTGTGAAGGTCTTCTGAGATTTCCTCTCCTTTCCAAACAAAGTGTTCAGCATTATAGGTTATAGCTTTTCCCTCGTATGAAAGTGAGAAATATTCACCGTATCTACCTTCAAGGGTCATGATCTTACCTGTAACGGCATTACCACTTTGAAACAATTGTTTGAATCCAACAAATTGATAGTATCCGAAAAGAATTCCAGCCAGTAAGGCTATTCCTAATGATGTTTTAAGAAGAGAAGCTTTACCATTTTTTAAAGCATAAACTGCAGCTATTAGGGCAATACTGCTGATAATGATCATGGTGGTACTTAATTGGAAACCAACGGGCATTTTTACATTAACCCAGAAATAGGTTCCTTGAGAAACGAGATAACCACTCGTTAATCCCGCAAAGATCATGATAACTGCGAAGATAAAGATCCACAAAAGGTTCTTTTTAACCTTTTTATTGATCTCCGGAGAATGTTCGATTTTAGCCAAGGTTATAACTTATCAAATACGTACAAAAACTGCAACATTGGCAAATAGAGGAATGAAGCAAACATTACTTTTCTAGCGTATTTGTCTTCTTGTCTTAAATAGAATCTATAAGCCACCATAAAAAACCATAATCCGAATACCGTACCTAAAATTAAGGTCCAGTCTGAAGTCCATCCAAAAAACCAGGGCAGAATACCAACAGGTACCATTAGAGCCGAATAGATCATAACCAACATGGCTGATCCATGGCTTTTTCTTGATTTCAAAGGAAGTAATGAAAATCCTGCCTTAGCATAGTCATCATCCTTTATCCAGGCAATGGCCCAAAAATGTGGAAATTGCCAGATGAACTGAATCAAAAACATAATTCCTGCCATTAAACTGAATTTGCCATCTACAGCAACGATTCCAATCATTGGAGGAATGGCTCCCGGAAAGGCTCCAACAAAAACAGCCCAGGGTGTAATTGGTTTCAATGGCGTATAAAGTGCGGCATAAAGCACCATGGCTAATACACCTAAAACACCAGAAAACCAATTAAGTTGGAATAATAATAAAGCACCAAGGATTCCGAATGCTGAAGATAAAATAATGGCCTCTGTTACACCCATTCTCCCTTGAGGCAATGGGCGATTCATGGTTCTATCCATCAATTTATCAATATCTTTTTCAATCACCTGATTGAATCCATTAGAAGCTCCTGTTATTAGGAATCCGCCGGCTGTCAAATAGATAAGATCAATACCGAAACTGCCTCCAGCAAAGAAATAACAGGCAATAGCTGAGATGACAACCAGTACTGAAAGTCTTAATTTCATTAAGGTTGCAATGTCTTTAATTCGGCTAATAGATGCTGATTTTTCTATGGTTGATTCTTCTGCCAACATTTGGATTATAACTGGACAAATTTAATAAAAAAGGTATCATGAAACTTCTAATGAAGAGAATAGAATGATTCTAGATAAGTGAACCATTGTCAGATGGCTGAACTATAGGTCGTTATAGCGATTCCAAATTCTTGACCTAATACCAATATTAAATGTATGCAAATGGTGAGTTCCATATGCGTTGTTTGCCATACGCCAGTTATAAGAAGCCATTAAGTAAAGATCTATTTCACTTTTAATAGCATATTCATAAATGAAAGTTTCATTCAGGATATTTGTTCTGACTCCCTGCATCATTAATTGTCCAAAATCTCCAGGTCTCAGTTTATAGGACTTGAATATATCTTGTCCATAACTGATGCTATCCTGGTCGAATCCTGTTGAAGCAAAAACCAATTTGTTTGTGAATCGGTGTTTGTTTTTGGGGTAAGACATGATATTGACGAGCTCAAAAAAGTTAGCTCCCAGTGGGTGTGCTACCGGAGCGTTCATATTTCCATAGGCGTGTTGAGATGATTTGTGCGAATATGTGAAAGGACGAACGGCATTGAACTCAAGTTGGAAGTATAGACTATCCTTAATAAAAGAGTCTGATTTATATCCGAATTGCAAGCCATATTTGTTCGCCCACCATCTTGACTGTGCTTTTAATTCTTTTAGAAGGAATTCATCTAATATGAATTGCATATAGAAATTGTGATGTTTGTTCAGTTTATAGGATATATTTCCTCCGAGCAGTACGTTATCAGAGGAGCCTAATCCGTACTCAACAGGGCGATAAAATACAATTGGATTGATGTAATTGATATCAAACCCTCTGTTGACGAGTGTGTCATTGCCACTCCAAACAACAGTTTCAAAAATGGATAAATTAATATCGCGAGTGACATTCCATGATAAATAGTGAATGGCTGAGAATTTATTAATATCCAGTTTTCGATTAAATGGGTCAACTGTATTGTCTCGCCAGAAATTGTAAAGATTCACATATTTAATTCCGGCAAATGAAGTTTCGATCTTTAGAAAAGGATTCGCCGCAGCATTGTCTGATAAAAGCAAAGAACGATATCCTTCACCAAAGAAATTCTTTCCAAATCCTCCAGAGAAAGTAAAGAATTTATTCGCCTGGAATGCCATTAGGAGTTCCGTTCTGTAAAAAACATTGTTTGTAATTGATCGGTTTGTTCCAATGTCCTGATCATATATGTTATAGATGGAATCTGATCGCGATCCTAAGGAAGCAAAATAAGGTAGACCTTTTGCAGATAGAATGAATTTGTTGCTGCTATAATCAACTCCTAATCCTAAACCTCCGGTGTAAACAGCTTTACTTTTTGCGCCGATTTCAATTCCGCCAACTATATCACTCAACGGGTAGATCTTTATGTAGTTTGATCGTTGGTTTCGAACTACATTTTTAAAGTAAAAAAGTTTAGATTTTTCTGGATCACCGGCAAATGAGATGACTGGTTTAACGCTACTATGAACCTCTTTCACATCTGCAAAATAAATCTGTGAATTGCTGATCTGGGTTCGGTAGTTCAAATCCTGAAATTCCAAATGAAAGGGTAAGGGCTGTGATGTTGAATCACCTAATTGACTGTACCCATTCAATTCAAAAATGATCAATATGACTAAGAAATATTTAGCCATTCACCTTCTTTTTTGGATGGATCTTAAATACATATAAAACAAACAGAGCTGCGAATCCAAGGCTAATGAAAAAACTAATATTCGGATCCTGAAATTGGATTAGGAATGCTTGCGAAATCATGATCACGGTGAAGATGTAAATCGTTATGACCGTTTTTTTATGGTTTGGATTCCGCTCCATCAATTTGTGATGTAAGTGGTTTTTATCTGCACTTAATGGCGATTTACCCTTAGCTGTTCTTATGGCAAAAACGCGCAAAGTGTCCAATAATGGGTATGCTAGAATAACCATGGCTAAAATCGGTGTAGAAACGTTTTGAAATTGTTCTGGCAACTTATCCAAAGGTGATTCAATGAGTTTGATTGCGAGCACACTCAGAATGGCACCAATTATTAGAGAACCTGAATCCCCCATAAAAATTCGTGCAGGATTAAAATTGAAAACTAAAAATCCAAGAAGTGCTCCACTAAGAGAAAATGAAACCAGAGCCCAATGTAAATCTCCCAAAAAAGCGAACCATACGCCAAATGAAGCAGCAGCAATAAGCCCAACTCCCCCAGCTAGGCCATCAATCCCATCTACCAAATTAATGGCATTCACAATGACAACATAAACAAATATTGAAATAAGGAAACTGGCATAATCCGGTAAAACTACATCCATTCCCAAAAGCCCTTGAAAAGAAGTAATTCGGATATCTCCCATAACAACCAGAATGAATCCAACCATTAAATGGGCCAATAACTTTTTTACCGGAGACATACCAATAATGTCGTCTTTAACTCCAACGAAGAACAATAAGATGAGTACGGCCATCAAATAGTTAAATTGATCAAGTTCTTCAATAGCATTTCCATTGTGATCAGGATACCATAAAAAGCACGAGAATATAAATGCCGAGAAGATCATGATCCCACCAATGGTAGGAATACTACTGCTATGCATTTTTCGCTCTTCAGAAGGTTCATCAACCAAATGCTTTAGCTTGGCCACCTTTATTAATGAGGGCATAGCCAAAAGCACAACACTAAAGGCTGTTAAGAAAACGAGTACTAAGTGATAGTCTTTCATGCTAATAATCTAATGTCTTGTTTCTAAGTCTGGTTCTTATTCCAAAATAAACGTAGTTGGTGTGAGTATCAGGACCAGGGCCACTGCCATTTCTGAACATCCATCCAATTACTCCTTGTAGATTGTAATTTCTATTGAATCGATATCCAATTTCAGTTTGATTGATCAATACATCTTCACTGTTATTAAGGTACCACGCGTCATATTTATTCTGAGTAACAATATTTGCCGGAGTGTACAACGAATCACTCACTTTTTGTCGATAAAAAATGGTTTTGTTCGTTATAAATGCCTCTTTGTATTCATAGGAGAGATTTAAAATTCCTTCAAAGAAACTAGTGGATAAAGGATGAGCCATTGACAAATTATTATGGGAGTAATTATAGCGTTTGTCATTGGCAAAATAGGTTAGCGGTGCTGCCATATTAAACTCAGCTTGAATATCGAATTTTGGCACGATTACATCCATTGATCTAATACCTAATTGGTAAGCGTTGAGATTTCCATTATCTAACACTGCCTGAGCATAAAATCTGTTTTTAAAGAATACCCAACTGAAATTCATTCCTAGAATTTGATTGTAGCCTGTATTTTCCTTAGCCATTACTCCTGCATTTACAAAAGGCACTGGATTTAAAAACAACCAATTTGGTTCATGCGTTCCTAAAGAATCTGTTCTCCTCCATTGCGCACCTTCAAATAATCCAAGGTGAATTTTAGGGGTTATGGCAAAATCTAAATAATGATAGGTGCCTAACTTTCTTTCAAAGGTTGATTCCACTGATGAAAATGCTGGAAGTCTATATAGATTTTGATGAACCGCATAAATAGCATTGTATTGAATTCTGCCATTCCAGAAATTGCCTTCAAATTTTGCGAATGGATAATTACCAGAAAAATCAGAAAGTAGCATTGATCGGTAACCATTCCCAATAAACTGGCTTCCATTTCCAAATTGTATAGAGAGATTTTTATTTGGAACTACAGAAACTGTTCCTTCAGCAAAAGCAAAGTCATACCCACTAATTTTGAAAGGTTTGGTTCTGGCATATCCGGGCATCATTCCATTTTCTTGTTTGTATTTATTACCTGAAGGTCTGAGTTCACCATGTGCATCAACATATTCAGCAAGATATGCAGGAACCATGGCTTGATTTTCATAAACAGATGTGGTAAAGGCTACTTTATCAAAGAATTTGGCCTGTACTCTGATTCCCCTCGTATTCCAATAAAGGAAGTCAGTAGAATCAGCAGACAGATCTGTTCCTCCTTCAAGATCAAGAACCGGGTCTACGGCACACCAAAAATCCTTGCCTTTGAAGATTAAAAAATTCTCTTTAAAGATCTTTTGAGTGATCCAATAATAGTGTTTGGTGTCTTTATAATAGATCGAATCTGTATTGGTACGTTTATCAAGAACAGGCTTGAGACTCAGATGCGAATTGTAAAAGTTTTGAGTGGAAGAATCTTTCATGAAAAATCGATCCACTTCATTGTTATAGTATTGTTCAATAGGAAGATAGAGTTGTGAAAGTCCGTTATTTGAAATAACGAATAACATAAAAAAGAATATGATCCTACTCACGCGCATGCGTATGTATTACGTGAGATACAGGAAAAAGGTTATCCTCTGAATGGATGAATTTAGATTGGTACAGTTTAAACCAACTTAAACCTGAAACCTAACACCTTATGACCTAACACCTAACACCTTATGGCCTAAAACCTAACAACTATTATCTATTCGTCCAATAATCCTTCGCTTAGAGCATCTTCGTAAGCCATTTTGATGCCATCATCAAGTTTGATCGTGTATGTCCAACCGGCTTTTGCAAGATTTGAAACATCCATTAATTTACGCGGAGTTCCGTCAGGTTTGGTAGAGTCAAAGGTCAATTCTCCTTGAAAACCTACAATATCCTTTACTTTAAGTGCAAGTTCTTTGATGGAAATATCGGTTCCTGATCCAACATTCACAAATAGCTTATCATTATAGTGAAGCATCAGATGTAAACAAGCTTCGGCAAGATCATCCACATATAAGAATTCCCGCAAAGGTGATCCGGTTCCCCAGATCTCAACATTAGGAAGATTGTTTTTTTTGGCTAAATGGAATTTTTTGATCAATGCCGGTAAAACATGGGATTTTTTAAGGTCGTAATTGTCATTTGGCCCGTAAAGATTTGTTGGCATGGCTGAAATGAAATTACATCCGTATTGATCTCGGTAAGCTTCACACAGTTTGATTCCGGCAATTTTAGCAATGGCATATGGCTCATTGGTTGGTTCCAGTTCACCGGTTAACAAATATTCTTCCTTTAAAGGTTGTGGTGCTAATTTGGGGTAAATGCAAGATGAACCCAGAAATAATAATTTCTCTACTTTTTGGAGATAAGCTGCATGAATGATATTTGACGCTATCATCAAATTGTCATAAAGGAATTCAGCTCTATATGTGTTGTTCGCTAATATACCCCCAACTTTTGCAGCTGCTAAAAATACGTGAGATGGATTTTCACTTTCAAAAAAGGCATTTACTGCTGCTTGATCCTTAAGATCTAACTCATTTGATGATCTGCAAATTATATTTGAATAACCATTTTTTTTAAGAAGTCGAACAATGGCTGATCCAACCATGCCATTATGCCCGGCAACATATATTCGGGCATCCTTATTCATTGTAGTCGAATGTTGAATGACCACCTTCAAGCAGATATTTATCTTTTTCAAATAATTTCATATCCGCGGATACCATCTCCTTCACCAGTTCTTCAAAAGTGATCTTGTGTTGCCAACCTAGTTTAGTTTTCGCTTTAGATGGGTCCCCTAAAAGTAGGTCAACTTCAGTAGGTCTGAAATATTTTTCGTCCACTTCAACTAAGACCTCATCTGTATCAACATTAATTCCCTTTTCATTAATTCCTTCACCTTCCCAGCGAATATTAATACCTACGTGGTTAAACGCTTTCTCTACAAATTCTCTTACTGGATGTGTTTCTCCTGATGCTAAAACGAAATCATCTGCTTCATCCTGCTGTAGCATTTGCCACATTCCATATACATAATCTCTGGCATGTCCCCAATCTCGTTTGGCATCCAAATTTCCTAAATAAACTTTCTTTTGAAGGCCTAATTTGATCTTGGCAACTGCTCTTGTGATCTTTCTTGTAACAAATGTTTCTCCTCTTAACGGACTTTCATGATTGAATAGGATTCCGTTGCAGGCGTACATTCCGTATGCTTCCCGGTAATTTTTTACAATCCAGAAAGCGTATAATTTAGCTACGGCATATGGAGATCTTGGGTAAAAAGGAGTTGCTTCTGACTGAGGCGTTTCTACTACCTTACCATATAATTCCGAAGTAGAAGCCTGATAAAATCGAACCGATTTCTCCATTTTTAAAATTCGGATAGCTTCGAGTAGTCTCAATGCACCAACTGCATCAGCATTGGCCGTATATTCTGGAGTTTCGAATGAAACCTGAACATGCGACATGGCAGCAAGGTTATAAATTTCATCTGGTTTCACTTCCTGAACCAAACGTATCAAATTCGTTGAATCCGTTAGATCTCCGTAATGAAGAAAGAAATTGACATTATTTTCGTGGCGATCTTTATATAGATGATCTATTCTATCCGTATTAAAAAGAGAAGATCTTCTCTTTATACCATGAACTTCATATCCTTTTTCCAATAATAGCTCCGCCAAATAAGCGCCATCCTGTCCGGTGATGCCGGTAATCAATGCAACCTTTTTACTCATGGGATAAAATTATTAATAAAGTTTGAGGTTTTTAGGTTTGGCAAGGAATTTAGGATTATAAAGGTCTGCTTTATTGTATAGCAAAGGTTCATTCGTGTCATAATTAATGATCTCTCCACCTAAAGCACTATAAATTGCATTACCAGCCGCAATATCCCATTCCATGGTTGGCCAAAGCCTTGGATAAACTTGAGCTTTTCCAGTAACCAGGTCAAAGAATTTCAGTGCGGATCCTTTAAGTATTCGACCTACATGTCCATGTTCTTTCTCCAGTTTTTGAACTAACAGATCAATGTTAGGAGTGTAATGTGTTTTAGAATAAATAACATTGGTTACCTCATCTGATTTGAGTGGTTTCAATAGATGGTCTGAAGAAAATGGGTTCTTTTCGCCATAGTTTATCAAAGCTGGAGGAATTTCTTCACCACCAAATATGATTTTTCTTTCAGTAGGAGAAGCAATAATTCCAAAAACCGCTCTTTGCTCTACAACATAGGCAATACAGATACAGAATTCGTCATTCTTTTTAATGAAATCTTTTGTTCCATCCAATGGGTCAACCAACCAAATTGGTCCATTTTTTCGCTCTTCATATGAGGGTATGTTCTCTTCTTCTGAGATGACTTTTATGCCTGTTTTTCTCAAGGCATTGGTGAGGATCATACTTGATTGCTTATCTGCCAACGTTACGGGTGAGTCATCAGATTTTACGATTACCTCAAATTCATCCTCATAGATATCCATGATGGCTTCAGACGCTTCATAGACTGCTTTTAATATGTCCGGAAACCAGGTTTTGATCATAGCATTTGAAGTTCAATCTCAAGGTTGTCAAATAAAGAACTGGCACCAATTCGAAAAAGTTCAGGTGTTAACCAATTTTCCCCAAGTACCTCATGTACAATTCTATAATAATTCATAGCATCTTCATAGGTGCGTATTCCTCCGGAAGCTTTGAATCCCACTTTTTTGCCTGATCTGGCAATGGCTTCACACATAATCCTAGCGGCAGGAACCGTAGCACCAACGTTAATTTTGCCTGTTGAGGTTTTAATGAAGTCAGCTCCATTATCGATAGCAATTTCTGACGCTTTTTTAATTTGCCATTCATTCAGCTGTCCGGATTCAAGAATAACTTTTAAGTGTTTAGATCCAATTGCTTTTTTAGAGAGAGAAATTTCATTAGCTACATAATCATAATTACCGGCTATTAATTCACCTCTATTGATCACAATATCTACTTCATCAACAGGTAATGTTGCGATATCCTGCAGTTCAGCTATTTTGGCTTCTGTGGTGGTTTGACCAGTTGGAAAACATCCGCCCACCACTGCTACATTTAATTTAGTTAATGATCTGGCATATTGACCAAAATTTGGAAAAACACATACGGCAGCAGGTGTTGACCCTAAAATCCCTTTGTTCGCTTTATCAACCAATGCAGCTACTGCTTCCTGGTTGTCTGTATCATTGAGTGAAGTAAGGTCAATGAATGATATCAGCTGATGAATACTTTCTTTAGTCATAGTACTAAAATAAAAAACCCTGCCACTAAATAATGACAGGGTTTAAAATTATTTTCATTGGAGATTATCCAAGTTTAAAGTGGATAGGCAATGTATATCTTACCCTTACTTTTTTACCTGCTTGTTCTCCAGGAGTCCATTTAGGCATGTTTTTTACCACTCTTTTTGCTTCATCATCTAGAGCATCAGAAACTCCTCTCATGATTTTTACTTGCTCAATAGAACCATCTTTATTTACAACGAACTGTACATAAACGATTCCTTGCTCACCCATTTCTACCGCTATTTGAGGATACTCAATATGGCTTTGAATCCAGGTCATCATTGCACCTTCTCCACCTGGGAATGAAGGCTCAACTTCAGCAAAGTCTGCAATCGGTTCTTCCTCAATAACAGGCTCAACATCATCAACCGGAACGTCATCTGGTTCATCTTCAATAGCAGAAAGGTCAATCTCTTCGATTTCTTCATCATCTTCTACCACTTCGATATCTTCAATAACTGGTGGAGGCGGAGCTTGATCTGGTTCTGGTTCTGGCTCCTCTTCAGGAACTTCGATCTCAAAAACTAACTCATCTTGCATAGAGTTTGTTTCCTGTACCAAAATTTTCTCGTCTGCATCTGCAACAGTGTAAGTAAAAGCCATTAGCACAACTGAGGCAATCAAGATCAAACCTAATGATCTGAAAACCCAAACTTTTCTTTCTAAATCAGCTTCTCTGGACTTTTTTAATTCCATAATTCAATTTGTTGTGAACGCTAAAGTACAAAAAATAACTACAAAAGGACGTTCGATTTATACTAATTTTCTACCTATCAGTCGATACATAAAAGCCCCAAAAACCGTACCAATTCCATTGATAATAATGTCTTGAGGGTCATAATATCTTCTGTAAATAAAATTTCCCTGAATCAGTTCTACTATAAATCCAATTACAATAACAACCAATATCACCAACAAGTACAACCTGATTTTAGAAAGGTTCAAAATATTTTTTTCTAAAAATGGAAATAGCATTAAAAAACAAAGCACACTATACATTGTAAAGTGTGCAATTGTTGAAACGGATATCAATTTCCACTCAATTTCAGGGAGCTTATCCCCGGGCGTGAAACTGAGTATAAAAATGACGAGTAGCCATATTGGCCACAAAATATGTTTTCGAAGTAAGTTACCCAATCAGGTTCTTGTACTCATCAGCTGATAAAAGGCTGCCTAATTGATCTGTGTCGGTAACTTTAACTTTGATCAACCATCCAGCTCCGTAAGGATCACTATTGATCACTTCAGGATTTGATTCGATCTCTCCGTTAACTTCTGTTACTTCACCACCAACTGGCATAAAAAGGTCAGAAACTGTTTTTACAGCTTCAATTGATCCAAATACTTCTTCCTGGTCTAATGTTTCACCTTCAGTTTCGATTTCTACATACACGATATCACCCAATTCGCTTTGAGCAAAATCCGTAATTCCTATTGTAGCAGTATCACCGCTAATTTTGATCCATTCGTGATCTCTAGTGTATTTTAAATCTGCAGGTACATTCATGATTTCTTGTTTTGATATGGGAACAAATTTATAATAATATTTATTCAAAAATCGATTCTATTTAAGATTCTGTAGAAACAATAGAATTCCCAAAAAATTGCAATTTTTGCAGTATGATTACGCAAGATCAGCTGAAAGAATTTGAACGAAGGGTTCAGGAGCTTCACAATTACTTAAAAATTGACGAGAAAAGGGTTGAGATTCAAGAAGATGAACTTCGATCTCAGGATCCAACATTTTGGGATGATCCCAAACAGGCTGAAGCTTTGATGAAAAAACTTCGCTCAAAGAAGGCATGGGTAGATGATTATGAAAAGGTAAAAACGCAATTAGAGGATCTAAAAGTGCTCATTGAGTTTTACGAGTTGGGTGAAACTTCTGAAGATGAAATTGAAGATCATTATGAAAGCTCGATCAATTTCCTAGAAGATCTGGAATTTAAAAATATGCTTTCTGCTGAAGAAGATGCTTTGAATGCTGTAATGCAAATTACTTCAGGAGCTGGCGGTACAGAAAGTTGTGATTGGGCATCCATGTTAATGCGTATGTATATAATGTGGGGCGAAAAGAATGACTTTAAGGTAAAGGAGATCAATTATCATCCTGGAGATGTGGCAGGAGTTAAATCGGTCACGCTTCAATTTGAAGGGGATTTTGCTTTCGGTTATTTAAAAGGAGAGAATGGTGTTCACCGTTTGGTGCGAATTTCTCCTTTTGATTCTAATGCTAAACGTCATACTTCTTTTGCTTCAGTGTATGTATATCCACTCGTTGATGATACTATTGAAATTGAGATCAATCCTGCAGATATATCTTTTGAAACTTTTCGTTCAGGTGGTGCCGGAGGTCAAAATGTAAATAAGGTTGAAACGGCTGTTCGTTTAAGACATGCACCTTCAGGTATTATTATTGAAAACTCAGAATCTCGTTCTCAGCTAGCCAACAAGGAAAAGGCTATGCAATTATTGAAGTCTCAATTGTATGAAATGGCCATGAGAGAGAAAATGGCCAAACAAAATGAGATCGAAGCCAATAAAATGAAAATTGAGTGGGGATCTCAAATCAGAAATTACGTTATGCAGCCCTATAAATTGGTGAAGGATGTTAGGACAGGTTACGAAACTTCCAATGTGGATGCCGTAATGAATGGTGAGATTGATGAATTTTTGAAAGCATACCTGATGGCATTAAATGCCTAAACCGTGTTAAATCTTTTAAATTCTATGTTGGCATAGCATTTGTATTTTCATATGAAAACTATGAAAGATGAAGAATGCGGTGTTGAATTTTCTATTATTTCTGGTGCTGATCCTGGCATTTTTAGTGTAAGCGATTGGTAGTTTCACATTATATTTTGGTGATAGGCTTATCCATTAAAAAAAGCCTATCTTTGCACCGAAATTTTTAAATGCTGAGATGCTTAGAGAGTACATGATATCAAAGATCCACAGAGCTACGGTAACCGAAGCTGAGGTCGATTATATCGGTAGTATTACCATAGATCCTGATTTGATCGAAGCTGCAGACATGCGCGATAATCAAAAAGTGGACGTCTTAAGTGTGAACAACGGTGAACGTTTGACAACATATGTGATCTGGGGTGAAAGAGGCTCTGGTGAAATTTGCATGAACGGTCCGGCAGCATTGAAAATTGGTGTTGGACATAAAGTGATCGTTGTTGCTTACGGATTGCTGACAGATGAGGAAGCAAAAAACTTCAAACCTTCTGTTGTTTTCCCTGATGATAACAATAAACTTCCCAAATAATTTTTTCTCCAAATTTGCGTTAATGCGCAAATTCGAATCATGAAGTCAAAGATTATAAACATCCTGAAGATCCTTCTCCCATTAGGGTTTGGTGTGTTCTTGATCTGGTTGTTTTATGATGCACTTTGTGAAGATCAAAAGAAGGATCTTTTTGCTGCTTTTGGTCGTGCCAACTATTTCTGGGTTTTTATAGCATTGATCATTGGTTATCTGAGTCATTTAAGTAGGGCATATCGCTGGAAATATCTTCTTGACCCTATGGGTTATAAGGTGTCTTTCTGGAACGCTTATCATGCCTTGATGATCGGATATATTGTAAATATGGTCTTTCCGAGAGCAGGTGAGGCTTCACGAGCAGGAATTATTGCGAAAACGGAGAAAGTGCCATTTCAAAAAGGTTTTGGAACCATTTTAGCTGAAAGAGCTGTGGATGTTGGAATGTTAGGGATCATTGTCCTGATCACTTTAGGTCTTCAGATGGGGAAAATTGATCTTTTTCAGGCAAAGATCGATCAGTTCAATTCAGGAGAATCAGGTTGTGGTAATTCACAGGTCTTTGGGATATTAGGAGCGATAGTTAAATATGCAATTCTACTTGGATTGGTTGGAGTTGTAGCGCTTACGGCATTTAAAAAGTCATTCCGAAACAAGATCAAGGAATTCTTTAAGGGCATTTTTGAAGGTGTCATTTCAGTTTTCAAAACTAAATACAAATTACAATTCATTGGACATACTTTATTCATCTGGATAATGTATGTGTTGATGTTTAGCCTATGTTTTTATTCGGTTGAAGAAACTTCGCATTTAGGAATTGATGCAATGTTGGCTGGATTTGTTGCCGGTACTATTGGAATTGTTTTGGTTCAGGGCGGAATAGGCGTATATCCGGCTTTTGTTGGAATAATTGTTACGGTTTATTTGGATGTAAATGCACCTGGAATTTTACCTGAAGCTTTAGCCCTTGGCTGGATAATTTGGACCTCTCAAACCATCATGATGATCATTTTAGGTTTGATATCATTAGCCATTAACGGTAAAAACGTTAAATTTATTCAGGATGGAATGGCTGAATCAAATACGTGAGAAAATTGTTGATCGATCAGATCTGCATGCCGTTTTAGACCCTATCAGAAAATCTGGACTATCTATTGCATTTACGAATGGGTGTTTCGATATCCTACATAAAGGTCATGTTGAATATTTAGCGCAGGCAGCTGATCTGGCAGATGTTCTTGTTTTAGGTCTTAATTCTGACGATTCTGTAAGACGCTTAGAAAAAGGAGATGATCGGCCTGTAAATTCGCAAGATGCTCGAGCGGCAGTATTATCTGCTTTAGGATTCATAGATGTGATCGTGATCTTTGATGAAGATACGCCTGAGCAATTGATCAAAGAAGTTCACCCCAATGTATTGATCAAAGGTGCAGATTATGATCCTCAAGAAGCTGACCCATCATCTAAAAAATATGTTGTGGGAAGGGAGAGTGTGCTGGCTGCCGGCGGAGAAGTTAAAGTGATCGATCTTGTTCCCGGGTTTTCAACTACAAACATTGTCAACAAACTAAAGAAATGACCATTAAAGAAGCTCAAAAACTGGTAGATGATTGGATCAATGAATATGGAGTTCGTTATTTCAACGAATTGACCAATATGGCCCAACTTACTGAAGAGGTAGGTGAAGTTGCCAGGATCATTGCTCGCAGATATGGTGAACAATCTGAGAAAGAATCAGACAAGGCTAAAGATCTGGGTGATGAAATGGCAGATGTTCTTTGGGTATTGATCTGTCTGGCTAATCAAACCGGAATAGATTTGGAAGATGCCTTAAAACGTAATCTAGATAAAAAGACAAAAAGAGATAATACACGTCATAAAGAGAATGAAAAATTGAAGTAGTTAGAAGCACTTGCCTCTTACTTCTTAGGTCTTGCCTCTAAAATCTTGTTTCTAACTATGACAGTGCTCACAATATTTGGCTTCCGGATCATGTTTGAACTCAAATCCCGGATCATATAGTTCAGCAATTTTATTTTTCAATTCTTCTTCAAACTTATCCAACACAGCATCTGACAATAACTCGTCAATTTCAGCAGATTGAACACTTTGCACCCAGGATTTCATGTTGACCATTGAAATGATACCTGCTAAAAATGGTTTTCTGTCCGGAAAAGTCTTTCTGAACATCAACGCATACATCAACAACTGTCTGGCATATGATTTTTTTGAGTCATTCATAAAATCCGCCCAGCCGTCTTTTGAGATAATATCCTTTTTCAATTGCACCTTTTCCTTATCACACTTCCCTGATTTATAATCCAGAATTCGGTAGGTGCCCCCAATTTTATCAATACGGTCTGCATTTCCTTTGATGCGTAATGTTTTTTCTGATCCGCTTGCATTCATCTTCAATTCAGCCATGATCTCATGTTCCAGTTCCAAAGGAATAACCGCATCTGTATTGTTGGATAACTCTTTGATCTGCTCATCCAAAAAAGCCTCAATAAATCTCACTGAAACGTCAAACGATAATTTGTTTTGACCGTATTTCAATTCATTTTTCGAGAATTTTTTACTGTTTTCACCACTTAAATAGGCAGCTTCCAATCGTTCTTTGACCTTTCGCTTTTCCGATTTTAAGACATCAACTTTGAGGGCAGAAAAATGATCTCCATCCTTGAAGTTATCCTCTATAATATCTTGTAAAACCTGATGGATCTTGGTTCCAAAGGTGGAAGATTCTATGCTTTCCTCTACATCTGATCCTTCATCAAATCGCAATATATATCGGTAATAAAAATCCAAAGGGCACTGTATTAATTTATTCAATGCAGATGGCGATAGGCCTCTTTCTAATAAAGCGTCTAATCGTTGATGCACTTCAGAAGTTGAATGATAAACTGTTTCTGAAATGATCGATTCATCATCATTTCCTGAATAGGTGTAGCTGGTTAAACTATGACCTTTAGATGTATCCAGCTCATTTTCTAATTGTATTATGAATCTTGATCTCTCACCTGAACCTAATCCTTCTGCATTTGAATTGTAGGTCATAAAGATATTGGTAGCCCTATGAAGCAATCTATAAAAGTGGTGGGCAAAAATAGCCTGACGATCCTCCTCAGTTGGTAATTGATTTTCAAAAAGTCTAAGGTCTCTTGGAATGAAACTTTGATTGAAGTTCGATTTAGGTAAATTACCTTCATTCATACCTAAAATGATGAGGTTCTCAAAATCAAGTGTTCGGGTTTCCAGGATTCCCATCACCTGTAATCCATCAATTGGATTTCCCAGAAAAGAAACAGTTTCATTTTGCCAGAATTGAAAGAATAACTGTTTGAATCCCTTCAATGTCAATTCAACATCATATTTATGAATGATATCCTCAAACTTTTTTAGTCCTTTTGAAAATTGATATAAAATCTCCAGATCTAAAGATCGATCATCTCTGGTTTTAAAGTGTTCATACAATAGATCAGCTATCTGATGGATCCTGTTCAGACGTTCAACATTTTTATCTTCCCATGTAGTAAGAATAGGTTTGAGATCTGCAATTTTCTGATCCTGCTCAACTAATTCCTCCAGGGTCATAAAGATGAGGTTGTGCTCATGCATTCTTTCTATAATACCCAACCTGATTTTAGGATCTCCTAAGATCTCAGATATGTAAGGATGCTGAAATAAGGAAGAAATGGACTTATGGTAAATTCGTTCATGTTTGAACTGATTAAAATTGAATTGTAGTTCAAATACCAGGTTCATGAACCCTTTTAAATGGGAAAACTTGATGGGCCATCCCATGGTAATGTTCACCTCTTTAATTTCAGGTGGTAACGATCTTGAAAGTGGGATCAAGAGACTTTCATCTGCCAGAACTATGGCTGTTTTACTCAGTTCTTTTCCATTCTTGATCATTTCATCAATCAAATGACCTGCTATTTTAGTTTGGGCTATTTGTTGGGATGTTTCAATGATCTCAAAATGTTTTTTTGAATCTTCAAAGAACCTGGAATAGTTAGGTTTTATATCCCATTCCTTTACGATTTCCCTGTAGAAATGGCCCGCCTCATGTTGATTGTTGCTATAATAGAATTTATCTACATCAAAAACTACGGTAGCTTTACCTTCTTTTTGTAAGGTGTACATGATCTGTCGCTCAACTCTTGAAACTGCATTGAATCCTAAAAAGTAATGCTGTTTATTAAGAGGCAGTTGCAGCAGTTTCTGATAAAATTGTTGGTAGGCTTTCCCGCTATAAGTAGCATGTTGATTCTTGAGTGCAATTTCTAACTGGCTATAATAAGTATCTAACTTATCCCAAAGTGTTTTAAAGTGTTCTTGTCCCTTACTGAGTTCATCTGTATCAAAGCTCCAATTCTCTATCTTTTTGATCTCTTTCAGGTTTCTGAAAATGGATGATGGGGCGATCATGTATTTGTCGATCTCGTCAAAATCGGTTAGCATGGTTCGGCCCCACTGAACGAATTGCTCAAAACTTTCGGGCTTGCTTTCTATTTGACAATGCACACCATAAAGAATGAAAAGCAATTCTGTGGTCGATAATATCTTTTCCTCTGTATGCTTATTTACCCATTCATTGATTGTTAATATTTCGGGAGAAAAAAACGGCTTCTTGAATTGTTTTGCAAGGTATTTTTGAATGTAAGTGGCAGCCCTTCGATTGGGGATAATGATTGAAATTTCGTCAATTTCATGCTTATGCCGATCAAAAATGACTTCTACTTGTTCTTCTAAGAAAGACTTCATGAATACTGGGTAATTCTTGTTTTAAAGCTAAGTATTTATCCTTGATTGAGGCCATTGAAATGAATTAAAAACAAAAATTTCTTGGAGGCAATATATTTTTTTGATTAATATTGCGTCAAGAAATGATTAAAAAATAATCAGAACATGACAACGCTAAAAGCAGGAGACAAAGCACCCGATTTTTCATGCAAAGATGAGAATGGAAACATCATTTCTTTATCAGACTTCAAAGGCAAGAAGCTGGTACTTTATTTCTATCCAAAAGACCTTACACCTGGATGTACAGTTGAATCTTGTAATTTAAGAGATAACTATGATCATATGCTTAAACAAGGGTATGACGTATTAGGAGTTAGTGCAGATGATGAGAAAAAGCATCAAAAATTTATTGAGAAGCACAATTTACCTTTCCATTTATTGGCAGATATAGATAAAAAAGTGATCAATGATTATGGTGTGTGGGGACCGAAAAAATTTATGGGTAGAACCTTTGATGGAATTCACCGAACCACTTTTGTTATTGATGAAAAGGGGATGATCGAAGAAGTGATCATGAAGGTGGATACCAAAGGGCATGCTGAACAAATAATGCAAAATAATTAGTGGTGAGTTGTATTTTATTAATACTTGATACTTACTACTAAAAACTTAATACTTAAATAAAAAACAACAAACCAGAGGGTCCGTAAATAGTTTACGTTTTACTGGAATTCCTTTGTTTCAAATTAATAATTATGGCAGAAGTAAAAGAAGTAAACGCAGAAAAGCTTAAGGCGCTACAGTTAACGCTGGATAAGCTTGAAAAAACTTACGGTAAAGGTACTGTAATGAAGCTTGGGGATGAAGCTATTGAAGAAATGGACGTAATTCCTTCAGGTTCTTTGACATTAGATCTAGCATTAGGTGTTAAAGGTTTTCCTAAAGGACGTATTGTTGAGATCTTTGGACCAGAATCATCCGGTAAAACAACGGTTGCAATTCATGCAATAGCTGAGTGTCAAAAACAAGGTGGTATAGCTGCCTTTATTGATGCAGAGCACGCATTTGATAGATTTTATGCTGAAAAATTAGGCGTAGATACAGATAATTTATTGATCTCTCAACCTGATAATGGTGAACAGGCATTGGAAATTGCCGATAATTTGATCCGTTCAGGGGCAATTGATCTTTTAATTGTGGATTCAGTAGCAGCATTGACTCCAAAAGCTGAGATAGAAGGTGAAATGGGAGATTCTCAAATGGGATTGCAAGCAAGATTAATGTCTAAAGCCTTGAGAAAATTAACCGCATCTATTAATAAGGCAGGAACTTGCTGCATTTTCATTAACCAGTTGAGAGATAAGATTGGCGTAATGTTCGGAAATCCTGAAACGACTACTGGAGGTAATGCTCTAAAATTCTATTCTTCTATTAGAATTGATATCAGAAGAGCATCTCAGATCAAAGAAGGTGAAGAAGTAGTAGGAAACAGAACTAAGATCAAGATCGTGAAAAATAAAGTGGCTCCTCCTTTCAAAAAGGCTGAGTTTGATATCATGTACGGAGAAGGAATTTCTAAAGTAGGTGAGATTCTTGACCTTGGTGTTGAATTGGGGATCATTAAGAAAAGCGGTTCTTGGTTTAGCTATGGTGAAACCAAATTGGGTCAGGGTAGAGATGGTGTAAAAGCCTTGTTAAAGGATAATCCTGAATTATTGGAGGAATTAGAATATCAAATAGTAGAAGGTATGCAGCCGGCAGAAGTCGCTTAAAAATTTACTTCTACCAAAAAGAGGGAGTGATTCGTTTTTTCGAATTGCTCCTTTTTTTATGCACTTTACTCAATGGTTCATCATTGCTGGATAGAAAGTTTTAATTTTATCCCCAATATGAGAAAAGAGATACTTCATTTTGTTTTTGGTTTGTTATTGATCACATCTTGTTCAGGAAGTAATGATGGTCATATCATAACAGAGAATCCCGATACAACATCTCAGGGGGAAATAATTGTAGACTCTTTGGAGTATTACAAGAAAAAGCTTAATGCAGATCCGAATAATCCAGTTGTAATTTTTGAACGTGCACAATATTATACACGTCATGGAAATTTGGATCTTGCTAAAATTGATCTTGAAAACCTTTTGGATCAGGATTCATTGAATCTTAAAGCACATAATTTGTATGCCAAGATCCATTTGGCTACGCTTGATCTGAAAACAAGTAAGGAACATTATGAATTTGTGCTAGGTAAAGATTCTGCAAATTCTGAATCTTATCTTGGTTTGGCAAGAATTTATGCCGCTCTTGATAATTATGCTAAGGCTGATGCTTTTATCAGTGCATCTTTAAAGATCAATCCATATTCTCCGGAACCATATTTTACAAGAGGATTAATATATAGATCTGATTACTACATGACGGGCAGAGAGTCGAGTTGGGATATTGCAGTGAGTTCTTTTCAAACGGCAGTTGAACAAGATGCTGATTATTATCCTGCCTATGTTGAAATGGGTGTAATGTACGCTGAGATGGGAGATTCTATGGCGTTGGAATACTATAATTCGGCTTTGGATATTTTTCCTGAAAGTCTTGAGGCCTGGTATAATAAAGGAATGTTCTATCAAAATAGAGGTGAAATAGATAATGCACTAAATTGTTATTATACATTGAATGACATAGATTCTACCTGGGCTGATCCATATTATAATATCGGCTATATTCATTTATTAATGACAGAAGAACTGGATAGTGCCGTATTCTATTTCGAGAAGTCAACGCAATTAGATCCCTCCTTTTATCAGGCTTTCAACAATTTGGGTCTGGCTTATGAAAAGAAAGGTGATATTTCAAAGGCAAAGAAATATTATCAAAAAGCTATAGAGATCAATCCTGACTTCAAATTGGCAAAAGATAATCTGAATGCCTTGATGTAATGTCTGTCAAAAAGCAACTAAAAAATCCATTAGTACAACAGTATGTATTGGAAATATTACTTCCAATAGTTGGTTATTTCTTCTTTGATTGGTCATTAACTATTATTGCCGCATTCTATCTTATTGATTTCTTTTCATCCGAAATTGCCAGAAATAGAAGGGTTTATAAGGTCTATTCGGTGAACGAAGTAGATACCATCTTGCCATTCATAATCTCCTTAATATCCGGTATTATTTTGTTCTCTATTAGTATTCTATGGGTATGGCTGATGTTGAGTTGGTATCATACAGATTACGAAGTTGAAATGATAACGGAACTGAAAGCATTTGCGCGTGAAGAACTCTGGTTGCTATTGCCAATTGTTTATCTCGTGTATCACGTTAAGGATGTGATGACCTTTTATATGCCGCGAAAATTTATGCAGGTGAGATATAAACCCATGGTCAAATTCCAGGTATTGGAATTATTGATCCTAACCATTTTAATTCTGTCAGGAACATTTATTTGGCAGTTCTTTCAACTACCTGATCTGGTAGTATTGTTTGGATTTGTAATTATAAAAATTGGGTTCGACATCCTTGTGGCTCGAACGCTGGATGAGAAATATCAATCCTAATAAGGACGTTCGTTACTTCCTTCAATGTAGTTAATGTAAGCCCTGTTAACCACTTTGTTTCCACCAGGTGTTGGATAATTTCCTGTAAAATACCAATCTCCTTTATGGTTAGGTATCGCGGCGTGTAAATTCTCTATGGTTTGATAAACCAATCTCACTTCAGCATTCATGTTATCTGGCGTAAGAAGTTTAGCGATCTTAGCCGAAATTTCGTCAGCAGTGAAAGGATCATAAATGGCTTTCACATGATTTACACAATCCTCTTTTTTCTTATTCTCGTCCGCTTTACATCTTTGATAAACTTCTTCAATGATGTGTTCCTGACCAGATTCTTTCAATAACTCGATAGCAGCTGTAAAGGCAACAAAATCACCCATTCTCGCCATGTCAATTCCATAACAATCAGGATAACGGATCTGAGGAGCAGAGGATACAACTATGATTCGTTTTGGATTTAATCGATCCAGGATTCTCAGGATTGACTTTTTCAGAGTGGTTCCTCTTACAATTGAATCATCAATGACTACCAGATTGTCAACGTTTTCTCTCACTGTTCCATAAGTGATATCATAAACGTGTGCAACAAGATCGTCCCTTCCATCATCTTGAGAAATAAATGTTCTCAGTTTAGTATCTTTTATCGCGATCTTTTCAATTCGTGCTCTTCTAGAAAGAATATCCTTTAATTCTTCATCCGTGATATCACTTCCCTTTTCTTTGATCATTTTAAATTTGATCTCATTGTGCAATTTTTCCAACCCCTTCATTAACCCGAAAAAGGCAGTTTCTGCCGAGTTTGGAATGTAAGTATAAACTGCATCATCAATACCTCCGTCAATTTGACGTAGTACATCATTTACAAGATTTCTACCGAGATTTTTACGCTCAGTATAGATGTCTTTATCGCCAGGTCTTGCAAAATAAATTCGTTCGAATGAACACTGTTGAATTTCACCTTGAGGATTAATTTCCTGTTCGAAAACGGTACCGTCTTTTTTAATGATCAATGCATGTCCAGGAGTAAGTTCTTTAACATCCTCAATTTTCACATTAAAGGCAGTTTGGATAGGCGGTCGTTCAGAGGTAACTACAACAATTTCGTCATCTTCATACCACCAGGCTGGTCGAATACCATTAGGATCTCTTAATACAAATGCATCCCCATGTCCCAATAATCCACACATGGCGTAACCTCCATCCCAAACTTCCGAAGCATTTCTCAAAATTTTAGAAATGTCCATGTTTTGGCCAATCAGATTGTATACATCTCTATTTGAGTACCCTTCCGGTTTATATTGATCATACAATTCTTGATTTTCCTCGTCCAGGAAATGACCAATTTTCTCAAGAACCGTAACTGTATCTGCTTTTTCTTTAGGGTGCTGACCTAATTTTAATAAACGATCAAAAAGTTCATCATTATTAGTAAGATTAAAATTACCAGCAACGATTAGATTTCTCGTTTTCCAATTATTTTGACGTAGAAATGGATGACATGATTCAATTGAATTTCTACCAAATGTTCCATATCTCAGATGTCCCAAAAAAAGTTCACCAGTAAATCCTGCATTTAATTTTAGGTAATTAACATCCTTTAATAGAGCTGGATCTTGCTCTTCAATTTCTTTGAATCTCGCATTAATGTGCTTAAAGATATCTTGAATAGGTTGCTGATCTATCGATCGATATCGACTAATGTATCTTTGACCCGGTTCAATGTCAAACTTGATGTTCGCTAAACCAGCTCCGTCCTGACCACGGTTGTGCTGCTTCTCCATAAGGAGATACATTTTGTTCAGGCCGTAAAATGCTGTACCGTATTTTTGCAGGTAGAACTGTAGGGGTTTTTTGAG
Organism: Crocinitomicaceae bacterium; assembly: GCA_020635955.1. Classification (GTDB taxonomy): domain Bacteria; phylum Bacteroidota; class Bacteroidia; order Flavobacteriales_D; family Crocinitomicaceae; genus Paracrocinitomix. The sequence goes on along the minus strand of JACJYW010000007.1, from coordinate 241,681 downwards.
TCTTAGAAGTGCAATTCCGCACTCATGTTTGATAGGGTCGCTCATTATGCTACATTTGAGATTGCAAAAATAGCAAACACATTTATAAAAGCCACAAACAAAAAATATTCTAAGATTTTTTACGCGAAGCTTTGTTAATAAATTTTATGTGCGTACATTTGCAGCCCGAATTTAGGGAAATAGTATACGAACATAAATATATAAGATTGTGGATACACTAAGTTATAAAACGGTTTCAGCAAACAAGGAAACAGCAGACAAGAAGTGGTTGGTTGTAGATGCTGAAGGGCAGAATCTTGGAAGATTAGCTAGTAAAGTGGCATACCTGATCAGAGGTAAACACAAGCCAAATTTTACTCCAAATGCTGATTGTGGAGATAACGTAATTGTTATCAATGCTGAAAAAGTTGAGCTAAGTGGAAATAAATTGGAAGTGAAAGAATATATCAGACACACAGGTTATCCTGGAGGTCAGAGAGTTCTTACTGCTAAAGAAATTCAAGCTCAATATCCTGAGAGATTAATTGAGAAAGCGGTAAAAGGAATGCTTCCTAAAAATAAACTGGGAAATGCCCTTTACAGAAACTTGAAAGTTTATGTGGGGACTGAGCACAACCATGAAGCTCAAAAACCAGAATTGATCAATTTGGATTCATTAAATAAATAATAGATAGATGAGTGTAATTAACACATTGGGTAGAAGAAAATCTTCTGTTGCAAGAGTTTATCTTTCTAAAGGGAAGGGGAACATTACAGTTAACAAAAGAGATGTAAAGGATTACTTTGCAACTGCTGTATTGTTAGAGAAAGTGAATCAACCATTCAACGTTACTGATACTTTAGGTCAATATGACGTAAATATCAATGTTGACGGTGGTGGAGTTAATGGTCAGGCTGAAGCTATTCGTCTTGGTATTTCAAGAGCGTTAGTTGAAGTTAATCCTGATTTTAAATCAGCTTTAAAAGCTGAAGGATTAATGACTAGAGACCCTAGAATGGTTGAAAGAAAGAAACCTGGGCAAAAGAAAGCGAGAAAGAAATTCCAATTCTCGAAACGTTAATTTTCAACTGCCTTTGGTCTGGGTTGGATTCCAGACCGAGCGTTTAGTATCTAAATTGTCAAGACTCATGCCGAGGCTGATTACTTGATGATTGCTTAGAGAAAGTAAAAAAGAATGTAAACATTCCCGAATTGTCGGGGAAAAAATTAAAAAAAATGGCGAGAGCATCATTTGACGAATTATTAGAAGCAGGTGTACATTTTGGTCACCTAAAAAGAAAGTGGAATCCATATATGGCTCCTTATATCTTTACTGAGAAGAAAGGAATCCACATTATAGATCTTAATAAAACAGCAGCACAACTTGATATTGCTTGTGCAGCTATGAAACAAATCGCAAAATCAGGAAAGAAGATCCTTTTTGTTGCTACTAAAAAGCAAGCGAAAGATATTCTTGAAGAAAGAATTAAACCTACCAGAATGCCATATGTTACTGAAAGATGGTCTGGTGGTATGTTAACTAACTTCGGTACGATCAGAAAAGCGATCCGTAAAATGAACTCTATTGACAAAATGGAGGAAGATGGAACAATGAAAACATTGTCAAAAAGAGAGCGTCTTCAATTGTCAAGAACTAGAGCAAAATTGGATAAAAACTACGGTTCTATTGCTGATATGACAAGAGTACCTGCTGCGGTTTTCGTTATTGACGTATTGAAAGAGCATATTGCTGTTGCTGAAGCGAAAAAATTGGGTATCCCAACTTTCGCAATGGTTGATACAAATTCTGATCCAAGAAGTATCGACTTCGTTATTCCTGCGAATGATGATGCAACAAAATCTATTGCAAAGATCTTAGATAAAGTTGCTGAAGCAATTACAGAAGGACTTGAAGAGAGAAAAAATACTAAGGATAAAGTGAAAGCTGATAAGGAAGAAGCTAAATCCGAAGAAACAGAAGCATAATTTTATTAACACTTGACAACAATAGACATGAGTATTACAGCTTCCCAAGTAAACGCTTTAAGACAAAAAACTGGTGCAGGAATGATGGACTGCAAAAAAGCACTAGTTGAAGCAAATGGAGATGAGCAAGAAGCAATTGACATCCTTAGAAAGAAGGGTCAAAAAGTTGCTGCAAAGAGAGGAGACAATGAAACTAAAGAAGGATTAGTTATCGCTAAGGTAACTGCACCAGGTGAAGGTGTTATCCTTTCGCTAAACTGTGAAACTGATTTCGTTGCTAAGAACGAAGAGTTCTACAAATTGGTAGATAGCCTGGTTGATAAAGCGGCTGCATCAAACACTGAAGATATTACTTCATTCTTGAATGAAAAATATGACGGAAGTTTGACAGTAGGTGAAAAATTGACAGAACAAATTGGTGTGATCGGTGAGAAATTAGAGATCTCAACAATTGGTAAAATTAATGCACCTGCAGTTGTAGCTTATAACCATCCGGGTAACCAAATTGCTGCTTTGGTTGGATTAAGTAAAGATACTGATGCTGCTAAAGAAGCTGGAAAGCAAGTAGCAATGCAAGTTGCTGCAATGGCTCCAATAGCTTTGAATAAAGATGGTGTTGACGAGGATACTATTAAGAGAGAGATCGAAATTGGAAAAGAATTAGCCATTCAAGAAGGAAAACCTGCTGATATGGCTGAGAACATTGCAATTGGTAGATTGAACAAATTCTTTAAAGAGAATACCTTGTTGAGCCAACCAACAATTAAAGACGGTAAAAAATCTGTTGAACAATATCTGAATGAAACAGAAAGCGGTTTAACAGTTAACGACTTTAAGCGAGTTGCTTTGAAATAATTTTTAATTTTAATCCCGACCAATTGGTCGGGATTTTTTTTGCCATATAATGAAGTACAAAAGAGTTTTATTGAAATTGAGCGGTGAGGCTTTGATGGGGACAAAACAGTTTGGGATAGATAACAAACGTTTAGCCGATTATGCAAAGGATATCAAAGATCTTTATGATGAAAAGGTAGAGATTGCGATTGTGATTGGTGGAGGTAATATCTTCAGAGGAGTGCAAGCCGAAGAAGGAGGTATGGATAGAACTCAGGGCGATTATATGGGAATGCTTGCAACAATGATCAACAGTATGGCATTGCAAGCTGCATTGGAAAAGGAAGGGATCTATACTCGTTTACAATCTGCAATTGAAATGCAACAAATTGCTGAGCCTTTTATTAAAAGAAGAGCCGTTCGACATTTGGAAAAAAGAAGAGTTGTGATATTTGGAGCTGGAACAGGTTCTCCATATTTTACAACTGATTCTGCTGCTGCTTTGAGAGCAATTGAAATAGAAGCAGATGTTATTTTAAAAGGAACAAGAGTAGACGGAATCTACACGGAAGATCCTGAAAAGAATCCTCTTGCGACTAAATTCGATAACCTTACTTTTGAAGATGCTTATAATAGAGGTCTCAATGTAATGGATCTAACTGCTTTCACACTTTGCAGAGAAAATAATGTGCCTGTGATCGTGTTTGACATGAATCAAAAAGGGAATCTTAAAAAAGTTGTGATGGGAGAAAAAATTGGTACATTAGTTACCGTTTAAGTGAGATTGGATTAGAATTTTATCGTTCTGTCCTTCCACCACGATCTTGTTTACAATGACTTGATCAGGGACTCATTAAAATTTACAACAATTTTTTATCATGGAAGAAGAAATTCAGATGCTTCTGGAAGAAGCTAAAGCTGGAAATAAAAAGTCGATAGACCATCTTATAACTGAACTGGAGAAAATTCGCGCAGGTCGTGCAACGCCTTCAATGTTAGATAGTGTGCAGGTTGAAGCTTACGGTGCTATGACACCTATTAATCAGGTGGCCAATGTAAATACATTAGATGCCAGAACTATTACAGTTCAGCCTTGGGATAAGGGTATGTTGGATGCTATAGCTACAGGTATTGTTAATGCCAATTTAGGTTTGAATCCTCAGAATAATGGTGAGATGATCATTATTAACGTTCCTGCTTTAACAGAGGAAAGAAGAAAGGAGTTGGTTAAAAAGGCAAAAGCTGAAGGTGAAAATGCGAAAGTGAGTATCAGAAATAATCGTAAGGAAGCTAACGATTATGCTAAAAAACTCAAAGATGACGGTTTGTCTGAAGATCGCGTTAAAGATATCGAAGGTGAAATTCAAATTTTAACTGATGGAAGTGTCAAAAAAATTGACGACTTGATAGTGAAAAAAGAAGAAGATATTATGAAAGTCTAACTTTTATAATAGAGAATAATAAGAGCCTTCAGAATTTCTGGAGGCTTTTTTTGTGATCTAAAGTTTAGAGAATAAAAAAAACCTGAAAAGAGTTTTACTGATAGTCGTGGTAGCATTACTCTTTTCAGGTTACCGTGCAAGGAAATTAAAACCAGAAGCAATTTAAAACCGCTTTCTATAATCCAAGACGAAAGTATTTTAAGTATGGTTGGCTGAGAAAATTATTTTATTGAAAATTTATAGCCTACTCCTCGTAAACTCTTGAAATACTCTGGATTACGTGGATCTTCTTCAAAGTATTTTCTGAAATTCAATATGTAATTATCAATTGTTCTGCTCGTTGGAAAATTATTTTCTCCCCAAACTCTGTCCAAAATTTCATCCCTTGAAACAACTTCATTCTTTCGTTCGATCAAAAATTTTAAGAGTTCTAACTCTCTTTTCGACAAAATTATGGAGCCATTAGTTCCATCCACCTCATAGGTTTTAAAATTGACCTTATTGTTTCCAAAAGTGTAAGATTCAGATATGTCAGATGTTTCTAAAATCCTTGGGCGATCAATTAAATTACCAATTCTCAAAAGTAATTCCTCAAGATTGAAGGGTTTCACTAAATAATCATCAGCACCAAGTTTTAGACCTGTGATTCTATCGGTAGATGTTCCTTTTGCACTGGTTATAATAATTGGAACCTTACTCTTTTTTCGAATTTCTCTACAAACATCAAATCCGTTGATCTTTGGAAGCATGACATCCAGAATTACTAGATCGATTTCATCATTGAAAGTTGCCATGGCTTCTTGTCCATCTCTTGCAATAATAACCTGATAATTCTCTAATTCTAAATTGAGTTCTAGAACATTAATCAGGCTTTCTTCATCTTCAACGAGTAAGATCTTCTTCATTAATTCTTGATAATGGCAAGCAAAAATAGCAATTTCACTAATTTCGGACATTAAATTATTTAAGTGGAAAAATCAAAATGTTATATCAGTTTAGGTTCCAATCTAGGGGATTCAATATTGGTTTTAAAGAAAGCTAATAATGTTATTGAAGCACGAATTGGAAATGTGATTGCAAAAAGTAGCTTGTATCGTAGTGAACCCTGGGGATTTGAAGCGGATAATGATTTTGTAAATGCAGTCATAATTGTTGAAACTGAATTACACCCAAAACAAGTGTTGGAGCAACTATTAATAATTGAGAAAGATTTTGGTAGAGAAAGAAAAAAAACAGCTGGATATGAGTCTCGTATTTTAGATCTGGATATAATCTCCTATGAGCAAGAGGTTATTCATAAAGAAGGATTGATTGTGCCACATCCTAAAATGCACCTGCGTTCTTTTGTACTTGTGCCTTTAAGAGAGGTTGATAATTCCTGGATTCACCCTGTTACTAAAGAGACAGTTGGTCAATTAATTTTGGTGCTAGATGATGACTCAAAAGTGAATAAGATTACGATTATCTAAAACTGTGAAAACCGAAAAAACTGAAAAACTTCAGGTGATTTTCTTAGGCTCAAAAAAAATACTTATTATTGCACTGTTTTAGGTTATTTAATTAAAGAAAAAGTAAAACAGATAGAATGAAAAAGCAAAGTTATAAAGGTTTAGCGATCATAGCTGCTTCAGCTGTAACGCTTACCGGATGTAAGTTGATCGGTGATCTAGAATACACCGTAACACCTAATCCGGTTGAAATGCACGGAGATAGCGTGAATGTTAGTATTTCTGTTAAAATCCCAGAGAAGGGTCTTAACAAAAAAGCAACTGCGGAAATTACTCCAAAACTTGGAAATCACGCATTCAAAACAATTTATATCCAAGGTGAAAAAGCAACTGGAAATGGACAAACTATTCCTCTAAAAGCTGGTGGAACTGTTAACTATACGGACGTAGTACCTTACTCTTCTGATATGGAACATGCAGATCTTACTATAGGAGGTCTAGCTAAAAAAGGAAAAAAAGAGATCGAGATCGAATCTAAAAAGATTGCTGATGGTACGATCGTAACTCCATTGTTAGTTCAACCAGATGATAAAGCACTTATTGGTGTAGATAACTTTGTAAGAACTACAACTGAAACTTATCAAGCACAAATCAATTACTTGAAAGGTAAATCTGATGTTAGAGCTACTGAATTGAAAGAGCAAGACATTAAAGATTTCACTGCTTGGTTTGCAGATGCACAGGTGAATCCTAAAAAATCTCCTAAATACATCACTTTCTCAGCTTATGCTTCTCCTGAAGGTGAAATGGACAAAAACGGAACTTTAGCTCAAGATAGAGCAAAGTCAGGTGCTGCTGCTACTAAAAATCTTTTGAAAACAGCTAAATATGAGAACACTGCTGGTGACTCTTTCTTTAAAGAAGATCCTAAAGGTGAAGATTGGACTGGATTCAAAACTGCTGTTGAAGCTTCTAGATTGGAAGATAAAGAATTGATCCTAAGAGTTTTAACAATGTATTCTGATCCTAATCAAAGAGAAGAAGAGATCAAGAAAATGGCTGCTACTTATAAAGCGCTAGAAAAAGATATCCTTCCTCCATTGAGAAGAACTCAGATGATCGTTACTTGGGATAAAATTGGTTGGTCTGATGAAGAATTGAAAGAACTTTCTAAAACTAAACCAGATACTCTTACAGTTGAAGAATTGTTGTTCACAGCAACTCTTTATGAAGATCTTTCTGAGAAAATGAGATTATATAATCTAGTTGTTCAATACTACCCTCAAGATTGGAGAGGACCAAACAACGTAGGTTATGTTTACTACATGCAAAATGATCTTGATAATGCAAAATCTAACTTTGAAAAAGCTAACGGAATCAACGAAAATCCTGTTACTTTGAACAACCTTGGAATCATTGCAAGAATCAATGGAGACAGAGATAAAGCTACTGAATTGTTAACTTCTGCAGTATCTGCTGGCCCTGAAGTAAAATACAACCTTGGAATCATTGATATCCAAAATGGTGATTATGCTGAGGCTATCGGAAACATGGGAGACAACAAAACTTTCAACAAAGCTTTGGCTCAGGTGTTGAATAAAGAATATGATGCCGCTCTTCAAACAATTGATGCTTCTCCAGATGCTGAATCAGCAATGGGATACTATTTGAAAGCAATCATTGGAGCACGTAAAGACAACTTGGATATGGTTGTAAATAACCTGAAAAGTGCTTTCGCAAAAGACTCTAGCTTGAAAGCTAAAGCTGCTCAGGATAGAGAGTTCATCAAATTCTTTGAGAACGCTTCTTTCCAAAATGTAGTGAAGTAATAAAACATTCTATCTATACAAAAAACGTCTTGCGTTAGCGGGACGTTTTTTTTTGATCTGATTTTCACAGTTCATAATAATAATTGTGAATTTTCTACAAAGTTCATTAATCTAATTTATCACTATTTGATGTTGCGTTTTGTTTTTTGTAAATTAGTATACTCTATTGGTGAAAGGTATGAAGCGCTTACTCAAGAATATTTCAATTGAAGGTTATTTCTTAACCATTGGGTTATTGCTTATGCCAATATTTGGCCACTCACAAACCGTTACAAATGGCAGTGTTACAGGTGCTCCTGTTGGAAATAACCTAATAGGGCCAAATTGTCCAAACTGGAATGTTTGCGGTTTTTCTCCAGATCTATGTGATGCAGGGTTCCCATCCTATACTGGTAATAGTCAGGTTGGAGCATCTCCATCTCCAGATGGAGGGTCTTGGTTAGGTATGGCTTCAGTTGGTTCGGGCTTAGGTGAGTGTGCCGAAACTACAATAACAGGTTTAACGGTTGGACAACAATATACACTTTGTTTTTGGGGATCAAACTTTGGTACTGGTTCGGCATATAACGGAGGTCCGGCAACTCCATCTGTTTCAGTAGGAGGAACAAGTCAGAGTTATTCTATCCCTCAAGTAGCAAATGTTTGGAATTTATATACACTGGTCTTCACTGCTACAGCAACAACAATGCCTTTGCAATGTAATAATCCTAGTGGAGGCGTACCTTCTTATGCCAATTTGGATGGATTTGTGATCTCAATTCCTGGTGCGACAGCTACATGGAACAATCCCAGTCCATTATGTGCTGCTCAAGCACCGGTAAATTTGAATGGATATGTAACTGGAACGCCCGGTGGCGTGTGGTCAGGAACAGGTGTTACTGGTAGCAATTTTGATCCTGCATTTGGAACTCAATCCGTAACATACACGGTTAATCCAGGTGGATGTGATGAGGTGTCTGTTACTCAAACCATTACTGTAACAGGAACAGATGCATCCTGGACTGTTCCTTCTCCAGTTTGTAGCAATGGCTCTCCTATAAATTTAGATACCTATGTCACAGGAACAACAGGTGGAACCTGGTCAGGAACTGGTGTAACTGGAAATATGTTTGACCCGTCTGTAGGAACTCAATCTATTACGTATTCTGTAGGTGCATTTCCATGTAATGCGTCCTCTGCTCAAACTATTACAGTAACAACTGCTGGTGATCCTACTTGGACCTTGCCATCTGGATTGTGTGCGAGTTCAGCTCAAGTAGATTTGAATACTCTTATTACTGGAACAGCAGGTGGAACCTGGTCAGGAACTGGTGTAACAGGAAATATGTTTGATCCTAGTGGAGGTTCTCAAACTGTGACTTATACTGTAGGTTCAGCTCCTTGTCAGGGTATTTCTTCACAATTGATAAATGTTGGTTCTGCAGCAGACGCCACCTGGACGAACCCTGGGCCATTGTGTTCAACAGGTTCAGCAATTAACCTGGATACCTATGTGACCGGTACAGCTGGAGGAACCTGGTCAGGAACGGGAGTAACAGGTAACATGTTCGATCCTGCGAACGGAACACAAACAGTAACCTATAGTGTAGGAACAGCCCCTTGTAATGATGCATTATCATTATCCATTAACGTGGTATCAAATGCAGATGCGAGCTGGACGATCCCAACTGGACTTTGTGATTCAGGTTCACCAATTGACCTTTCAACTTTTGTAACAGGAACCACTGGAGGAACATTTTCAGGAACCGGTATTTCAGGAAACATGTTCGATCCATCAGTAGGAACCCAAAGTATTACCTATACAGTAGGAACAGCTCCATGTAATGATGTGGTAACCCAAACAATAACAGTAGGTACACAGGCAGATGCTACCTGGTCAGCACCAACAGGATTATGTACAGCTTCACCACAAGTGGATCTTTCAACCCTGATCACAGGAACTACAGGAGGAACCTTCTCAGGAACAGGTATATCAGGAAACATGTTCGACCCATCTGTTGGAACGCAAAGTATTACTTATACAGTAGGAACAGCACCATGTGATGATCAACTGGCATTAACCATAAACGTAGCGACCTTACCATCCGGAGCATGGACAGTACCAGTTGGATTGTGTTTGGGAGATTCACCAATCGATCTTTCCACCTTTATTACCGGAGCATCAGGAGGAACCTGGTCAGGAACCGGTATAACAGGAAGTATGTTCGACCCGTCAGTAGGAACGCAAAGCATTACTTATACCACAGGGACAGCACCATGTACTGATGCTGTAACCCAGACCATTACGGTAGCTGCCTTATATGATCCTGCATGGACGATCCCGGCCAATATCTGTGAGAGTGATGCACCATTTGATCTTTCTACTTTTATTACCGGAGATGTAGGAGGAACCTGGTCAGGAACAGGAGTTAGCGGAACAAACTTTGATCCATCAGCCGGAACACAAAGTATAACTTACACCATAGGTTCAGGAGGATGTCAGGATCAACTAACTCAAACGATCACTGTAACCCCTGCATCAGATCCATCATGGACCACCACCATGCTGTGTACCTCAAGTACACCTATCAACCTGGATAACCTTATTACAGGAGATACAGGAGGAAGCTGGTCAGGAACAGGCGTAACAGGAAATGTATTTGATCCAACCAATGGAACACAAACAGTAACTTATTCGATTACCTCAGGAGCTTGTACAGCTACCTCAACACAAAGTATCTCAGTAGTTGACCCACAGGTATCAGCCAGTGGAACAGCAGCTAGCTGTTTTGGACAATCCAATGGTACAGCCAGTGCAACAGTAAGCGGAGGATCAGGAAACTATACCTATAGCTGGAATACTACACCGGTACAAACGACATCCAATGCAAGCAACCTGGCAGCAGGAAGCTATACCGTAACGGTAACAGATGTAGACGGAGGATGTACCGTAACAGCAGATGTTACGATCATTGAACCATCACAGATCCAACTCGTTCTTACCCCAACCAATGTATGTGCACCACTACTTGGATCAGCAAGCGTAACAGCCAGTGGAGGAGTAGGAGGGTTTACCTATAACTGGTCACCGGTTGTCAGTACAGACTCCATAGCAACAGGAATTGACTCAGCAATGGCAACGGTAGTTGTAACAGATGGCAATGGATGTACGGCAACAGATTCAGTGTTTGTAACAGTGTATCCACAACCGGTGGTAACTACCAGTATGGACACAACGATCTACTGGGGAGATTTTGCAATGCTATCAGCCACAGGAGGTGTAAGTTATAACTGGACACCAAATGATGAACTAAGCTGTGATGACTGTGCTTCACCAATAGCCTCACCAGATGTAGCAACACAATACTGCGTTACAGTAACAGATGCGAATGGTTGTGTGAATGAAGCCTGTACCTGGGTGTATATAGAAATTGTATGTGGAGAAGTGTTTGTTCCATCCGCCTTTTCACCAAATAATGATGGAGAGAATGATGTGTTGTGTGTATATACAGATTGCTATGAACAACTGACCTTCACGATCTATAACAGATGGGGAGAAGCAGTATTTGAAAGTAGCTCAGAGAATATTTGTTGGGATGGTACCTGGAAAGGTAAAGAACTCAACTCAGCTGTCTTTGTTTATACTCTTGATGGCCGACTTGTAAATGGTCAAACTGTGTCAAAAAAAGGAAATATCTCCTTGATTAAGTAATATGCTTATAATCAAGTCTCTAAAGGGTTTATTTTTTTGAATTTTCAATTTCGAACCTGATTATTTTTCAGAAACTAAAAATTTCGTAACTTTTCCTTAGTTTTTGAAACAACTATTGATATAGATCACTCGTTTTAGAAATATAAAAGCTTTTTGAACCTCAGTCTATTTATATTTCGAAATATGAAATCTATTAAAGTACTATTCGCATTTGCTGCAATTGTGGCTATTCAGCTAGCTTACGGGCAATGTGGTCCTTTGGCAACGGCATACAATCAAAACAATGGTCAGGACGGAATTATGTTTGATGTTCAGGCTATTACCAGTGTTGAGATCACTAGTTGGGATATCAACTGTGGCGGTACAACACATACATTCGAGATTTATTATCGACCAGGTACACACGTTGGATTTCAAAATAATGCTGCAGGATGGACATTGTTAGGTACCGCTGCTGGAGTTAATGGTCCCGTAAACGTAGCTACACCAATTCCAATTCCAATTAGTGTAATATTGTGTGCTGGAGATGTTGGAGCATTCTATATTACTAGTACAAGTACTTCTGGAAGTATTGATTATACGAATGGACCAGGTGTAGGAACTGTAATTGCTTCTGATGCTAACCTACAGATCAAATGTGGTACGGGAAAAGATTATCCATTTGCGGCTAGTTTTACGCCAAGAAGTCCTAATGTCACAGCTCATTACAACTGTCTGAGTCTAAGTTGTTGTGCTGCCCAATCAATTACAGCTACTCCGGGAGCCTGTGCTGGTGGAGTTTATTCAACCACAGGTACATTCACCTTCCTTAATCCACCTGCTGGGGGACAATTGATCGTTGAAGATTGCAACGGGGTTCAACAAGTATTTAGCCCGCCTTTTACATCACCTTTGAACTATACTTTAACCGGTCAAAACCCTAATGGTTTAGGTTGTGATGTTACAGCTTATTTTACCTCAGATCCTTCTTGTACGGTTACTCAAACTTATACAGCTCCAATGTGTGCCTGTGATGCGTCATGGACAGTGCCAACACCGGTCTGTTCTACTGATCCATCAATAAATTTAAGTGCTTTAATTACAGGAGATACCGGAGGAAACTGGTCGGGCACCGGAGTTACCGGATCTTCATTTAACCCGGCTTCAGGAACTCAATCTGTCACATATACTGCGCCGTTAGGATGTACATCCGTTCAAACTATTACAGTAACACCTACTGCAACTGCTACATGGACGATACCAACAGGGCTTTGTGATTCAGGTTCTCCTATAGATCTAAGTACTTACATCACAGGAACAACTGGAGGAACTTGGTCAGGAACGGGTATTACAGGAAGTATGTTTGATCCTTCAGTAGGTACACAAAGTATTACTTACACTGTAGGGACAGCTCCTTGTGATGATGCAGTTACACAAACGATTACAGTAACGCCTCAAGCGGATGCAACTTGGACAATTCCACCAGCATTATGTACAACAGGTTCACCTGTGGATTTAAATACTTATATCACTGGAACAACAGGAGGTACATGGTCTGGTACTGGTGTTACAGGAAATATGTTCGATCCAAGTAATGGTTCACAAACTATTACCTATACAGTTGGTACAGCTCCATGTGATGACGTATTATCTCAATTGATAACTGTGGTGTCTAATGCAGATGCCAGCTGGACTATCCCAACCGGGCTTTGTGATTCAGGAACACCAATTGATCTTTCAACTTATGTGACTGGAACGGCTGGTGGAACATGGTCTGGAACCGGAATTACAGGAAATATGTTTGACCCTTCTGTTGGAACGCAAAGTATTACTTACTCTGTTGGTACGGTACCTTGTAATGATGTATTAACTCAAACTATCAACGTAGGTGTACAAACAGACGCAACATGGTCTGCACCGACTGGTTTATGTACGGCCTCACCTCAAGTAGATCTATCAACTTATATTACCGGAACAACAGGAGGAACTTTTTCCGGAACAGGAATTTCAGGAAATATGTTCGACCCTTCAGTAGGTACTCAAACGATAACGTATTCAGTTGGTATTGCACCTTGTGATGATCAATTGGATGTTACCATCAATGTGGCTGCTTTACCAAATGGGTCATGGACGGTTCCAACAGGTCTTTGTATTGGTGATGCACCAATTGATTTAACAGCCTATATTACTGGAGATCTTGGAGGAACCTGGACTGGAACGGGTATGACGGGAAGTACTTTTGATCCGGCTTCCGGAACACAAAGTATCACTTATGAAGTAGGAACCGTACCTTGTAACCACGTGGTAACACAAACAATAAATGTCGTGACTTTACCGGATCCAAACTGGACAATTCCAACGAATATTTGTGAAACGGACGCTCCATTTGACCTAACACCTTTTGTAACAGGAAACCCAGGTGGTGTTTGGTCAGGAACAGGAATTTCGGGAAATATGTTTGATCCATCAGTAGGAACTCAATCTATTACTTATACGGTTGGTTCCGGTTCTTGTATGGACCTTTTGGCACAAACGATAACAGTTTCAACCATGCCGGATCCATCATGGACAACAACTTTGATGTGTACTTCAAGTGCACCTATTAACCTTGATAATTTAATTACAGGAACAACAGGAGGAACCTGGTCTGGAACAGGGGTGACTGGGAATGTATTTGATCCTACCAATGGTTCGCAATCTGTTACGTATACAGTTACTTCGGGTGCATGTATTGCCACATCTGCTCAAACAATATCGGCCGTAACACCGGCTGCATCTGCTACTTCTACCAACGCAAGTTGTTTTGGACTGGCAGATGGAACTGCAAGTGCTAGTGCAACGGGTGGTTCAGGAAACTATACTTATAGCTGGAATACCACACCTGCGCAAGCATCAGCCAATGCTACTGGCTTAGCAGCTGGTACATATACTGTGACTGTAACAGATGTTGATGCTGGTTGTACCACTACAGCTGATGTTACTATTATTGAACCAACACAAATTTTATTGACACTTACACCTACTAATGTTTGTGCACCTGCTCTTGGATCTGCGAGCGTATCAGCATCTGGGGGAGTAGGAGGATTTACCTATAACTGGTCTCCTGTCCCAAGTACCGCCTCAACTGTTGATGGTGTAGATTCTGCAATGGCTACCGTTGTAGTTACTGATGGTAATGGATGTGTCGTTACGGATTCGGTTTTCGTTACTGTTTATCCGCAGCCAACGATAGTTATCAGTCCTGACACACTAATTTACTGGGGCGATTTTGCCTTGCTAACAGCATCTGGAGGAATTGGATACAATTGGAGTCCAAATGCTGACCTGAGTTGTGATGATTGTCCAAATCCAGTTGCCACTCCTGATATCCCAACAACTTATTGTGTTACAGTAACGGATATGTATGGATGTATCAATGATGCCTGCACCTTCGTAGATATTGAATTAGTATGCGGTGAAGTATTTGTTCCTACTGCCTTTTCTCCGAATGATGATGGCGAGAATGATTTCTTATGTGTATATACAGATTGTTGGGATCAGTTAACTTTCACTGTCTACAATAGATGGGGTGAAAAGGTGTTCCAAAATTCTTCTGAAGACATCTGTTGGGATGGGACATGGAATGGAAAGGAATTGAATCCTGCTGTATTTGTATATACAGTTGACGGAAGATTGCTTAACGGTCAGGTTGTTTCATTAAAAGGAAATGTATCACTGGTTAAATAGCAATTCTTGGAATTCCTGAAAAATTCGTAATTTACGATTCATTATCAGTTGTTTTCAAATGAAAAAGCTATATACTGTACTGGTTGCTCTGGGGATTATTAATTGGTCTTATGGTCAAAATATTGTACCTAATCCATCATTAGAGAATTACACCGCTTGTCCAACTGGGGTGGCGCAAGTCAATAATTTAATTGGCTGGCAAATGATCACCAATCATACAGGTTCTGCAGATATGTTGAATGCCTGTAACACTGGGATTGCGAGTGTTCCTAATAATGCATTCGGTAACCAGGCAGCACATACAGGAGTTGGCTATTTTGGATTTGCAGTTTATTACCAGGCTACTCCCAATTTTAGAGAATATACCTATTGTACTTTTACCTCACCAATGGTTGCAGGTACCACTTACGATATTTCATTTTGGGTGAGTCTATCAGATAATTCTCAATTTGGAACAGATGACGGTCTGGAATTGTACTTTTCCAATGTTCCTGTTACCGGAACAGGTGGTAACTGGGCTCCAATCACTACCATTACACCTCAGATTCAAAATACAACGGTAATAACTGATAAGGTTAATTGGATTCAGGTTTCTTACCAATATACGGCAGTTGGGGGTGAATTGTATATGACACTTGGGAATTTTAAAACTGATGTTAATACCACTACTTATGCTGCTGGAGCTGGTTCGTATTCAACAGTATACCTTTATGTAGATGACTTCATTGTAGAACCAGTAGTTTCTACGTGTAATGCGGGGTGGACAACAACTACAGCTTGCTCTGCGGATGGTCCAATTAACCTAAATACATTAATTACAGGAGATACAGGTGGAACCTGGTCTGGGACTGGAGTTTCTGGGAATACATTTAATCCTGCTTCTGGAACTCAATCTGTTACTTATACATCTCCTAATGGTTGTGATTCTACTCAAACAATAACTATCACTCCTTCAGCTACTGCAACCTGGACTATTCCAACTGGATTATGTACTTCATCCGGATCTATTGATTTGTCAACCTATATAACCGGAACTGCTGGAGGAACCTGGTCGGGAACAGGTATTACAGGAAACATGTTCAATACTTCTGTTGGAACTCAAAGCATTACTTATTCAGTTGGAACGGCACCATGTGATGATGCGGTAACGCAAACTATTACTGTAACTCCACAGGCAGACGCCACCTGGACGAACCCTGGGCCATTGTGTTCAACAGGTTCAGCAATTAACCTGGATACCTATGTGACCGGTACAGCTGGAGGAACCTGGTCAGGAACGGGAGTAACAGGTAACATGTTCGATCCTGCGAACGGAACACAAACAGTAACCTATAGTGTAGGAACAGCCCCTTGTAATGATGCATTATCATTATCCATTAACGTGGTATCAAATGCAGATGCGAGCTGGACGATCCCAACTGGACTTTGTGATTCAGGTTCACCAATTGACCTTTCAACTTTTGTAACAGGAACCACTGGAGGAACATTTTCAGGAACCGGTATTTCAGGAAACATGTTCGATCCATCAGTAGGAACCCAAAGTATTACCTATACAGTAGGAACAGCTCCATGTAATGATGTGGTAACCCAAACAATAACAGTAGGTACACAGGCAGATGCTACCTGGTCAGCACCAACAGGATTATGTACAGCTTCACCACAAGTGGATCTTTCAACCCTGATCACAGGAACTACAGGAGGAACCTTCTCAGGAACAGGTATATCAGGAAACATGTTCGACCCATCTGTTGGAACGCAAAGTATTACTTATACAGTAGGAACAGCACCATGTGATGATCAACTGGCATTAACCATAAACGTAGCGACCTTACCATCCGGAGCATGGACAGTACCAGTTGGATTGTGTTTGGGAGATTCACCAATCGATCTTTCCACCTTTATTACCGGAGCATCAGGAGGAACCTGGTCAGGAACCGGTATAACAGGAAGTATGTTCGACCCGTCAGTAGGAACGCAAAGCATTACTTATACCACAGGGACAGCACCATGTACTGATGCTGTAACCCAGACCATTACGGTAGCTGCCTTATATGATCCTGCATGGACGATCCCGGCCAATATCTGTGAGAGTGATGCACCATTTGATCTTTCTACTTTTATTACCGGAGATGTAGGAGGAACCTGGTCAGGAACAGGAGTTAGCGGAACAAACTTTGATCCATCAGCCGGAACACAAAGTATAACTTACACCATAGGTTCAGGAGGATGTCAGGATCAACTAACTCAAACGATCACTGTAACCCCTGCATCAGATCCATCATGGACCACCACCATGCTGTGTACCTCAAGTACACCTATCAACCTGGATAACCTTATTACAGGAGATACAGGAGGAAGCTGGTCAGGAACAGGCGTAACGGGTAATGTATTTGATCCAACCAATGGAACACAAACAGTAACTTATTCGATCACCTCAGGAGCTTGTACAGCTACCTCAACACAAAGCATCTCAGTCGTTGACCCACAAGTATCAGCCAGTGGAACAGCAGCTAGCTGTTTTGGACAATCCAATGGAACAGCCAGTGCAACAGTAAGCGGAGGATCAGGAAACTATACCTATAGCTGGAATACCACACCGGCACAAACGACATCCAATGCAAGCAACCTGGCAGCAGGAAGCTATACCGTAACGGTAACAGATGTGGATGGAGGATGTACCGTAACAGCAGATGTTACGATCATTGAACCATCACAGATCCAACTCGTTCTTACCCCAACCAATGTATGTGCACCACTACTTGGATCAGCCAGTGTAACAGCCAGTGGAGGAGTAGGAGGGTTTACCTATAACTGGTCACCGGTTATAAGCACCGATTCCATAGCGACAGGAATTGACTCAGCAATGGCAACGGTAGTTGTAACAGATGGCAATGGATGTACGGCAACAGATTCAGTATTTGTAACCGTGTATCCACAACCGGTGGTAACTACCAGTATGGACACAACGATCTACTGGGGAGATTTTGCAATGCTATCAGCCACAGGAGGTGTAAGTTATAGCTGGACACCGAATGATGAACTAAGTTGTGATGACTGCGCTTCACCAATAGCCTCACCAGATGTAGCAACACAATACTGCGTTACAGTAACAGATGCGAATGGTTGCGTGAATGAAGCCTGTACCTGGGTGTATATAGAAATTGTATGTGGAGAAGTGTTTGTTCCATCTGCCTTTTCACCAAACAATGACGGTGAAAATGACATACTTTGTGTATATACAGATTGCTATGAACAACTGACCTTCACGATCTATAACAGATGGGGAGAAGCTGTTTTTGAAAGCAGTTCAGAGAACATCTGCTGGGATGGTACCTGGAAAGGTAAAGAACTTAACTCAGCTGTCTTTGTTTATACCCTAGATGGCTATTTGATCAACGGTCAAACCGTATCGAAAAAAGGAAATATTTCTTTGATCCGATAATATTCCGTTTCTGATATTAAAAAATTACTAAATTTGCGACCTCAATTTTAGTAGAATTGTCTGCTATTAGTCCAGGTGGCGGTCCTGAATCAAAAAGGATGGTTACGTCACTTGAAAAATGCCTAGGTGGCGGAATTGGTAGACGCGCACGACTCAAACTCGTGTTCCACTGGAGTGCGGGTTCGATTCCCGCCCTAGGTACAAAGCCCTCTCATAACCGAGAGGGTTTTTTTATGCCTTTACTCCAATAATGCAAATATCATCTACTTGTTCGTAATCTCCCTTCCAATTTGTAAATGATGCTATAATTCGTTCCTTTTGAATCTCTCCAGATAGGCCAGACGTTTCTATCAATAAGCTCTTGAAAGGTTTATACTTGAATTTTTTACCGTTCTCTCCTCCAAACTGATCGGCATATCCATCAGAGAACAAATAGATCTGATCGCCTTTGTTCAATTGAACAGTATGGGTTTGAAATGATCGGTTTTCATCTGCGTACTTACCAATAGGTTGTTTATCCGCTTTAATTTCGAAAAGATTCGAAGATGAACTCATGTCAGGAGCTGCCATTTTACCATCAATTTCAAGCTGCGTTGCCTTTGAAATGATCCATACCGGATTGTTTGCCCCTGCGAATTCCAGCAGATTGGTTTCTTTGTCAAATCGGCAAAAGGAAATATCCATTCCGTCTTTCATTTGATGCCCTGTTCTGCTCATTAAAGTCAGCTGGATCAATCGATTCAATTCATCAAGAATATCTCCAGGTTTGGTCAGTTGTTTCGAATTATAGATCTCATTTAATAGAATAGTTCCGATCATTGAAATGAAGGCTCCAGGTATACCATGTCCGGTACAATCGGCTACAGCGAAATAAGAATAACGATCATTGCCCTCTAACCAATAAAAGTCACCACTTACCACGTCTCTAGGTAAGTAGATCAACAAGCTGTCATCAAATAGATTTTCCAAATTCTTACTAGGTAAAGCCGTATCCTGGATCTTTTGGGCATAGGCAATACTTTGGTCTATCTCTTCTTTTTGATGTTTGATGTATTCGTTCTTTTCTCTAATGATCTGATTTTGTTTTTTCTGTCTTCTTAATTGTTGATAGATAATTCCTCCAATAACTACCAGAAAGAATCCAATGACTGAGAATAGCCACATTTGGCTCCTTTTTTCTGCTGATAATTTATCTTTTTCAAGTTGAGTAGATTTTATCTCAAATTCTTTTTGAGCAAGTATCTCCGCCTGTTTTAGGCTGTCTTCAAGTTCTTTGTAATGAAACACAAATTGCATTTCATTCTTAGTTAATTCTTTGGTATTGGATTCTGAATTCAATAATTCTTCCAGTTCAACAGATTCCTTTAGATACTTGTAAGCTTTTGTGATATTACCTTGTTTTTCATAAGCTTCATATAGGCAATTACAGGCCGATAATCTTTCATAAGGAATGTTTTTTTCATAAGTTATTTCATAAGATCTATTACAGTTCTCAATCGACTTGTTTATGTCACCAACAGTTGAGTAATATTCACCCAAATTAATGTATGACAAAGCCATGCCGAAGGGATCATCCAGTTCAATTCTCAATTCTAATGAGGCTTTGTAATAAAATAAAGCGGAATCTAAAATTCCTTCTTTGAAGTATGATAAACCAATATTATTGAAATTCAGAGCAACACCATTAAGGTCATCCATTTCCTGATCGATAGCAAGGGATTGAAAAAAGTAGTTCCTTGATTTTTTAAGTTGGTCCTGTGTAAGGTAGATCCTACCCATGTTAAGCACAACCGAGCTTAAGCGCATAGGATCATCTCCTTTAATTCTTATTTCATATGCTTTTTCATGATAGGCCAATGCTTGCTCATAATCCTCTATTTGAGTAAACAAAGTTCCCAGATTATTATAGACATCTCCCAGACTTTCCAGATCATTGATGGCTTCACTTTGTTCTATGGATTGATGATAATAATCGATCGCTTTTAAGTAGTCCCCTTTATCTGTATAGGCAAGACCAATATTGTTAGTGACTTTCGCGATCCCTTCAAAATCAGATTGCTTTTTGAATATTGTGAGTGCTTCCTCATAAAAAATGAGACTCGAATCAAGGAATGCCATATCTGACAGTAGGTTTCCTTTTTGATTATAACCATTTGCTAATTCTGTGGGATCTGACAGTAACTTATTATAAATAATAGAAGAATCAATATATGATAAAGATGTATTTAGATCTTCCATATCCTCATAATACCAGGACAGATACTTGAAGCCATATCCGATAAGCTCATTGTTATGAATCGATTTTGCATTGTTCAGACCATTGATCAAAAAGGAATATGCTTTATCGGGTTCAGAAAATTCCAGATCAAGGAATTGATCATAATCTAATTGAATTTCTTCAGCCGTTTGCGAAAATGCTGCTTCATTCGAAATTAGAAATGCGAAGAATAGTATGTATACAATGATCTTTTCCAACCTTACTAATTTAAGAATATCGTTAGTACCAAGAGATGTATGGGCCTGATCAAATGCAAATAGCCCATAGTTTTTTCGTATCTTGCATGCAAATTGATCATTATGAAAGGATTAGCATTTGTTTTCTTCCTGTTTTTAGGTTTAACTACGGTTGCGCAACAACTAGGCAATTTCAGAGAATTTTATTCATTGGAACGTTCAACCATTTCAAAGCTTGATCCAATTACGAATCAGACTAAAGAGACCAATGTGATCGATCTTATTGGTCTGGGAATGGCCATGGATGAAGGAGATGTGACGGTTTTACAGTTACGTACAATCCAGGAATTAGATCAATTGGTAGTTGTATTTAATGAAGCTAATTCTTTAGTAGGAGAAAAGAAAAACAAGGAATGGAAATTGAATTTCCTTTCTGGTCATCCTTCAACGGTTTCGGTTGACAAGAAAACCAACAAGATCAAGATTAAAACCATCTTTGAAATAACGCTTGATGGTGAGTCGAAAATCGAGTGTTTTTTCAATGTTGATGAGATCAACAAATTGATCCAGTTATTGGAAGAAAACAAATCACTGCTTTCTTAGTCAAATTAAGTCAGAATTGCCGTCATCTGTGTCAATTGGCGGTATTACAGAAGCTCCTTTCAACCAGAATAGGATAAGTAGTAGGGCCATAAAAACTGCATAAACGGATAGGGAATGGATAAGTGTGTCTTCATGAGCTCCCCAATAAATGAAGAGAATCAGCAGATGCACAACTAGAAAAGAAGCATAAACGATATAACTCAATTTCTTATATTTTTTTGCCTTGATCTCTAACTCTTTAACCTTCTCAGCAATTTTTTCCGGAATGGCAGATTTGTGAAGTAGGATCTTCTTTATATTCTGGATCTTGCCATAGATGTTGTTATACTTCGTTGCTACCCATGAGAAATAGAAGAAATACAGGGCAGAGACAAAGTATGCGTCATATCTGAGAAAATCATAGATGTCCATAAGCCTAAGTTAAGCGAATATAATTCAGGATTTTCTGTCGTAATATAAATCTAGATCGACCTTATTTATAATTGTTTTAAATAAGTGCTCAAATCACTATCTTTGCAACCAAAACTCACCAATTAGGCAAAGATGGCGAACACAGAAATGGAAATAATGGCACCAGTAGGGAACTTTGAATCCCTTGCGGCGGCTATTCAGGCGGGATGTAATTCGGTATATTTTGGTATTGAACAGTTGAATATGCGTTCGCGCTCAAGCATCAACTTTACTTTGGATGATCTTGAAGAGATAGCAAAAAAGTCTAAGGAACATAATGTAAGGACTTACATCACCTTAAATACCATTTTGTATGATCACGATATGGCCTTGATGCGTTCTATTGTTGATCGCGCAAAGGAGGCTGGAATTGATGCAATCATTGCTTCAGATCATGCGGTAATGGCTTATGCCAATAAAATTGGTGTTCCTATCCATATTTCTACTCAAACCAATGTTACGAATATTGAAACAGTAGAATTCTATGCTGCATTTGCAGATGTAATGGTAATGTCACGTGAGTTGAGTTTGAAGCAGGTAAGTGAGATTACCCGTGAGATCAAACGTAGAAATATTACAGGCCCATCCGGGAATTTGGTACGTATTGAGATCTTTGCTCATGGTGCACTTTGTATGGCCGTTTCAGGTAAATGTTATTTAAGCTTGCATTCACATAATGCATCTGCTAACAGAGGTGCTTGTGTTCAAAACTGCAGAAAAACATATATCGTTACTGATGCTGAAGATGGGAATGAGTTGTTGATCGATAATGAATATATCATGAGTGCAAAAGATCTTTGTACCATTGGTTTTCTTGATCAGATCTTAGATGCAGGTGTGAATATCCTTAAAATTGAAGGTAGAGGAAGATCAGTAGACTATGTGCACACAACGGTGTCTTGTTACAGAGAAGCAGTAGATTCTATTCAGGATGGAAGCTATTCTAAAGAAAAAGTGGACGAATGGATGCATGAGCTTTCTAAAGTTTTTAATAGAGGTTTCTGGGATGGATACTACCTGGGAAGAAAAATGGGAGAGTGGAATGATTCTTACGGATCTAAAGCCACAGAAAGAAAGATCTTCATTGGACAAGGTAAAGGATATTACAGCAATATGAAAATTGGTGAATTCCAAATGAATTCTCATACTTTGAAACCAGGTGATGTAGTGATGATCACTGGTCCTACAACAGGAATGATCAAAACCACCATTACAGAATTAAGGGTAGATAACGTTCCGGTAGAAGAGGTGAAAAAAGGGGATGTTTTCTCAACTCCGGTTGAAGAAAAAGTTCGTCCATCAGATAAACTTTACAAAGTTGTTCCTGTTTTGGAATAATGGTTCGAATACAGTACCATAGGGAAAAGTGTATAGGCTGTAATGCCTGTGTTGAAGCCGTTCATGATCGTTGGCGATTGTCACGAAAAGATGGTAAAAGTACCTTAATAGGGTCTGTAGAAAAGAAGGGTTTTTTCACGGCCATTGTTCCGGATGATGAATATGAAGGTCATCTTCAAGCAGAAAAGAACTGTCCGGTAAGAATAATCAAGATCGAACAATTTTAATTTATTGTTCTTTAAGCCAACTTACTGCCTTTTCGTGATCCCTAAACAATCGCACCTTGAAATTATCGTTTCTGATCTTTAGAAAAAGATTAGCGGTTAACTGAGTAAATGGATTGGTGGTCATCAGTGCCATTGAAGTGGTCATAAGTGGAACTTCTTTTCTTAGCATGTTTCTAGCTCCACTAGACATGCCAATTTCTAAAGTAGGATCTACCAGGATCTTCTGTTTAACACCGCCACAAATTTTGAAGTATGTATCCAAAGATTTTCTCATTATTAACTCATCAACAAATACAGTTAGGCCGTAGATTCTTATGAAATCCTCATCTTCAAGTTGAATATATCGATAAGAAGGTGTAAACGTATCCAGAATCAATTTGGAATGGTCTTCAGGTAATCCGGGAAATCTCATTTAAAGTAAATAGTTACTTCAAAGATAATAACTCAATTAAAAAAGTAGTTGATAATCAGAACAATCTATTGTTCCCTTACCCAATCAAGTGCCTTTTCATGATCTCTGAATAATTTCACTTTGAAATCATCATTGGAGACCTTCATTAGCAGATTGGCAGAAATCTGTGTAAAAACATTATTTGTCATCAGTGCCAACGCACTAGCCATTGCGGGAAGTTCATTTTTTAAGAGCGACCTGGCTTCATCCGTCATTCCAATTTCTAAGGTTGGATCAACAAATAATTTCCGTCTCTTTCCATTGCATATTTCTCTAAAGGTTTCCATGGTCAATTGCATCATTTCCTCATCAACGAATACAGCCACCCCATACACTCGTATGACATCTTCATCCTTTAATTCAATGAAGCGATATCCCGGGATATAAATATCCAGAATTATTAGTGCTTCGTCTATTGATCCATCTGTAAAACTCATGGGGATAAGTTTTGGTAACTAAGAAGTTAGGAAAAAGATGGTAATAATCCCAACATATTCGATAAATGGATATTTTTTCAGGATTAATATCTTTATAACCATATTAATTAGGTTTATGAAAAAGTCATCTTTATATCTGTTGGGTTTAATTATAACATTCTTGTCACATTCTTGTTCAGAAGCAGGGACAGTTGAATATGTTGGCGGTGATGAGGATTTGCAGGAGAATTATGATGATTCCCTTTATGAAGAAGCTATGCAGGATGAAGGGGTAATGGAGGTCTATGCCTTTCTTGATGGTCCTGAAGAGTATTTCTATATAGCTCCCCCAGATAATGATTTCAGTATAGATGAGCTTAATATGGATGGTGTATCCGAATTGCACATTACACCAGATCCCGAATACTATGGCAGTAAAGAAATAGGGGATTATATGATAGGGATTGCAGAAAGCAATTTTAAACTCAATTCTCCTTATGATGAGTACACCGGAGTAGTAAAAGTTTTTTACAATACTGAAAAAACAATTATGGCAATAGAGTACAATACCAAAAATGGTGTACCAGTTGGAACATGTACATTGCTAGAACCGGATGGGGATGTTTTAATAGAAAGAGAATATAATAGCGAAACCGGAAAATATATTACCTCAAACAGGGAGCCTTATGGAGCCATGTGGAAATTGGATCAAAAAAATTCAAATTTGATCATTGATGATAAGCAGCATGCATTTTCAGCTGAAGGCTCAAAACAGGTGGTGAGTATCATGCCATCTAATTATCCTGATCCTGATTACAAGAACAGTTTATACCAGGTCATGTCAAAAGAGACATTCAAAGGACAGTTCAAGATCAATGGGGATGAGTTTACCGGAATTTTGCGAGCATATCTTCATCCAAACGGAATGGAGCCAAGGCTGTATTTTGAACTTCCATTCAGAAATGGTTGGTTACACGGCGATATCATGATCTATGATGATTGGGGTGGGCTTTATTTGCACGAAATATTTGTAGATGGTGAATTGGATTCAACGGTGTTTCAAATGGAATATGGAGATGGTGTAGCCAAGCCAATAATATACCTGTATCCTGAAAAAGATATGATAGTGAATGTTGAACTGGCTTTTGATGGATCATTAACCCATACTTACCCAAAATACAATGAAGGTTGGAAGGTATTAGCAAAAACTGATGGAACATTGTATGATGATAAAGGGAAGGAATATTACGCTCTTTATTGGGAAGGTGATAATCGAAAAGACTTCACTATAAATGAGGGATTTGTGGTACCGGGTAACCAAACAGCTGAATTCCTGGAAAAATCGCTTGAAATTATGGGGTTGAGCAGGAGAGAAGCCAATGAATTCATAGTGTACTGGTTGCCACAATTGGAGAATAATGCTTACAATCTGATTCACTTCTCTACGGATGAGTATGAAGAAATGGCTAAATTGAAGATCACTCCAAAACCTGAAACATTAATAAGAGTGATGATGGTTTATGAACCGTTAGATACACCTGTTGATATTCGTATGCAAGATCTTTCAAAATTGAAAAAAGATAGAAAAGGATTCACCGTAGTTGAATGGGGTGGTACAAAGGTTAAGCACCACGCAATTCAATAATTAGGAATACCGTTCAAACTCATTGATATCATTGATCATAGAATCAAGGGTTCTAGTTGATTCGCCTAAACTGCGTAAAAGTTTGCGCGCTCTTTTTAATTCAATGAAGTAAAGGACACGTTTACTATCCATCTCTAATTCATTGATCAGTCTGCCTTCGAATGATCGATTATGAAAATAATTCATGCATGCTCTATATTCCTGACCTTTGTTACCGGTTTTAAAATAGTGCTGCAATAAAAGAGTATAATGAGCAATCTCCGTTAAGCGATCTGTTTCAAACTCTTCCCCTTTAAGTATATAGTCACATTCTTTTAGATCATAGTAAACACCACCATCAACTAATTCTACCTGTCCATTACTAACATTATATAATTGGGCACTTGAAGTAACTGATTCTACATCTTTATCTGTTCCATAAACATGCAATGACAGAACTCTTTTATTGTGATAATTGACCATTTGATGGATCATGTCATTGTTCACAGTGATGATCTCACCCGCACTTAATTTTTCTTTTAGATCAATGGTTAAATATTGATCTTCATAATCAAATGTAATATGTTCCAATTCTCCAAAAACCTGCACGGCTCCCCAACTGGTGTATCCATGATCATGAACGGCTGTTGAGTCAAACGGAGCCCATGACATGACCATGATCTCGTAATGATCTTGTTTATAAACTAATTTCCTTCCATAACCTTCATTTATGTTATGGTCAAAATCAGCCCAATCCAAAAGATCTTCTTTTTGAATATTGGCTTCACGTATATAGTTTCTAATTTCAGTTGGTGATAATGAACGTTGATCACCAATTTTATCTATCAATGAAGATATCGATACAGGTAAAGTAAGTCTATTCATAAGCGAGTTTCTGTATCTAATATAACGAATGGAGAAAGTAAAAATTGGGTGATTTACAGGAAACTTTCAACAATTAACCTGTGAATATCTGCCAATATTAAATCAATATTAATTATTTTTTAAGTCAGGATTAAACCTTTTATAAAAGGGGTGGTCTAAACGCAAAACAATATCCATGAAAGTACTTTTGTCAATTAGCTTTATGCTGATGATCTGTTCATCAGCCATTTCACAAAATTTGTATGATATCGATCATATCACAGAGATCCGTCTAACTTTTGATGAAGCAAATTGGGATGATACTTTAGATCAATATTACGCCAACGGATTGGATCAACTCTTAAATGCTACCTGCGAGATCAATAATCAATCTACTTTTTACAATGTTGGGGTGGCCTATAAGGGGAATTCAACATATAATTCAACGAATAATAAGAATCCGTTAAAGATCAAGTTGGCAGCAAATTATTATCAAGCTTATCAAGAATGTAGAACGCTTAAATTATCGAATGGAAAAAACGATCCTTCCTTTGTACGAGAAGTTTTATCGTATGAAATAGGAAGAAAGTATATGGATATGCCTTTTTCCAACTATGCCAAGGTCTATATTAATGATAATTATTACGGTTTGTTCAGCAGCTCAGAATCTATCAATGGTGATTTCATGGAGAAAAGATTCTATTGTGATGACGATAATGTGAATTTCAAGTGTAATCCTTCAAGTGTGATGGGAGGTAACGGCTCTTCTTTGATGTATCTAGGTTCAGATAGTTCACTTTACTACGATTTTTACGAATTACAATCAGATTATGGCTGGGCACAGTTGGTCAATCTATGTAATCAATTACAAATTAATTTGGCAGGAATTGAGCAATATCTTGATGTGGACAGAACGCTTTGGATGCTGGCTTTCAACAACGTATTAGCTAATATGGATAGCTATTCTGGGCCATTCAGACAGAACTTTTACATGATCCAGGATGACAATGGACGATTTATGCCCATTATTTGGGATTTAAATGAGTGTATTGGTGGCTTTGAAATGGTAAACAACTCAGGTGGTGGTCCACCTTCACCTCCTGCTTTAACTGACCTGACAGAAATGGATCCCTATTTGAGAGAATCTGACAATACTTATCCATTGATCTATTATCTTTTCTCCAATAGCAGATATAGAAAAATGTATATGGCGCATTGCCGAACCATGCTAGAAGAGAATATCACTAATGGTTGGTATTATACAAGAGCACAGGAATTGCAAACTATTATTGATGCTGAAGTACAGGCAGATCCGAATGCATTTTATACACATTCACAGTTTACTACAAACCTTGATAATTCTACGGGTATGGGGCCAGAATCTGCATATGGAGTTAAACAGGTGTTGGATGCAAGAAATACTTATTTGACGGCACATGCTGCCTATAACTTAACACAACCAACAATTTCAAATATTGTTGCACCTTCTTCTCCGAATCCAAATACAACGATCACTTTCACCGCAGATATTCAAACAGCCAATTATGCTTATATAGGTTGGAGAGATTACCAGGGTAACGCTTTCACAAAAGTTGAAATGTTTGATGATGGTGCACACGGTGATGGTGCTGCAGCAGATGGTATTTGGGGAACAAGTATTTCTATAGGTGCGGCAGATATTGAGTATTACATATATGCTGAAAATGCAAGTGCAGGGAAATTTTCTCCGGTAAGGGCTGAACATGAATTCTATTATTTAAACATAATAGGAGATGTAGTCATTAATGAAATGATGCCTTCAAATAATTCCACTGCAGCTGATCAGGATGGTGAGTATGACGATTGGATAGAATTTTATAATAACAGTTCATCTTCAGTTGATCTGAGTGGTTATTATTTGACAGATGATTCAGCTATTCCATTAAAGTGGCAATTTCCTTCAGGTGCAGTTATTCCTGCAAATGATTATTTGATCGTTTGGGCGGATAATGATGTGACGCAAACAGGTTTACATGCTAATTTCAAGATCTCAAACGGAGAAAGCATTACTTTTTCAGATGCTTCCGGCAATGCGATTAATACGGTGATGTTGCCACCGGTACCTGATAACCGAACTTATGGCAGATATCCAAACGGAACAGGAAATTTTATTCCAATGATGCCTACTTACAATGCTGAAAACTCATATACAGCCCTTTCGGTTAAAGAGGAGGAGTTGACGGAGATCGTGATGTTTCCAAATCCAACAGCAGACTTTGTACAGATCAATCTTGGAGATTATGAAAGTGTATCGATCATGATATTTGATCTACAGGGAAGAGTCTTGTTCAATGATGTATATACAACAGGTGATCAAATTGATGTTTCTGAATTCACTAAGGGAACATATTTAGTTCATATAGCCGATAAGAATTGGACGAAGAAGTTGATCGTTTATTAGAATTAAGGGGCGGCATCAACATTATACGCGTCCCAATCTTCCTTAATAACGGCTGTATATTGCTTTCCCTTGTGTTCGTAAGTTCGTAATCGATTCCAATGGTACAGATCAAAAATACCCACGTGGTAATAGTTGTTGGTAATTGATCTGGATGCAGTGTACATAACAGGTTCAGTTGGGATGAATATAGAATCTTGTATATCATCATATGGTTCATAAGGCCAACTTTCATAGCTCCAGTTGAAAACTATTGTATCACCTTTTTTTAATTCAAGCAGTTGTTCATTGTACTGAATATTTGGCATGGTGATATTCCCTTTAACAGCAAAAAAGAATCTTACTGTTTGAAATGTGGGGCTGGGATCAACTCCTCCGGTGATGGAAGAAAATGATTTGTAATAATTAACCATTTCATTTTGTCCGCTAACATTAATCAAAAAGAAAATGGAAAGAAATGTGATCGTTCGTTTCATATTTCCTAATACAAACAATTGCTGTTAAAGTTCATATATTGTGTATATGTACGAACTCCCTACCTTTCTCAAAGATCTAAGAAGTGCATTTGGTCGTGTACCTAAAATAGCAAAATGGACCATTGTGATCATGCAATTGGTGCTGGGATTTCAAGCGCTCATGGTTTGTGGATTGGCTTTTGGCCTTCCTCTGGCTGAATCACTTACATATAGTTTTTTTCTTCCGGCTCTGGCGATTTGGATTCCGGTATTATGGAAGAAATGGGAACGTTCTGAATAAAAGCAAAATATGAAAGAATTGATTGTACGTTGTAAGGATATTATGAACCAGCTGGGATTGATTAAAAGACAACGATTCATTCTACTTAATATTATCCTGCTCTTTTTTTTGTCAATTACCTTTGGAGTTATATTCAGACTTGGTTTGATCCCATCACTAATTGTAGGTTTCCTACTTTCATTTTGCATTGTGTGGATTCCAATTTTTATAAAGTATTGGGAGGACGATAATCACGCTAAAGATTAATCCAGGTTGGGAGATAGCCATTTGCTCATTTCCTCTACTGAATAACCTTTTCTTTTAGCAAGGCTCTCCACCTGATCCATTTGGATCTTACCAACTCCAAAATATTTGGCTGCTGGATGTGCAAAATACCATCCGCTAACAGAAGCAGCAGGTTGCATGGCAAAGCTTTCTGTCAAAGAAACTCCGGTCGCATTTGTTGCATCCAGGATCTCAAATAAACCTGGCTTTTCGGTGTGGTCAGGATTTGCGGGATATCCAGGTGCAGGACGAATTCCTCTGTATTGTTCTTTGATCAGGTCGTCTTTAGAATAATTCGTGGATTCATATCCCCAGAATTCCTGACGCACTCGTTCATGCATTCTTTCAGCAAAAGCTTCTGCTAAACGATCGGCGAGTGCTTTTAACATAATGGATTTGTAATCATCATGATCAGCCTCGAATTCGGCTAATTTCTTTTCTATACCAATACCTGCAGTCACTACGAATCCTCCAATAAAATCTTGCAAACCAGAATCTTTAGGAGCTACAAAATCAGAAAGGCAGATGTTATCAGCAGCATCTGATTTTTTCAATTGCTGACGCATTCCGTAAGTCACATGAGTTCCTCTTTCTAACTGGATCTCGATATCATCATCATTGATGGTGTTAGCTGGCCAAATACCGATAACGGCTCTAGCTTCAATCCATTTTTCAGCAATGATCTGATCCAACATTTGTTGAGCATCATTGAACAATTTCGTTGCTTCCGCTCCCAATTGCTCATCTGAAAGTATCTCCGGATATTTTTTTCTTAATTCCCAGGTATAAAAGAATGGTGTCCAATCAATGTAATCACGTAATTCTGACAGGGAATAATCTTCAAATACTTTGGTTCCGATCAAATTTGGTTGCGTGATATCCTCAGGGATCCAATTGATCTTGTATTTATTGGCTCTCGCTTCATCTAGCGTTAGGTAAGATTTGAAATCTTTCTTTTTGGCATAGTTCTCACGCACTTTTTTATAATCCGCTCTAACATCTGAAACGAAATTATCTTTCTCCTTGCTTAATAAGCTTCCTACAACTGTCACAGATCTGGAAGCATCCAAAACATACACGGTTTGTCCTTTGGTGTAATTCTGATCGATCTTCACCGCCGTGTGTACTTTTGAAGTAGTAGCTCCTCCAATTAAAAGTGGAATATCCATTCCGAGTTTCTCCATTTCCTTGGCCACATGAACCATTTCATCTAAAGAAGGAGTGATCAATCCGCTCAAACCAATAACATCTACATTGTGCTTTTGGGCTTCATCTAATATTTTATCGGCTGGAACCATTACGCCCAGGTCAATGATCTCATAGTTATTGCATCCTAAAACAACACCTACAATATTTTTACCAATATCATGAACATCCCCTTTTACTGTTGCCAATAGGATTTTACCGTTGGATTGACCTCCGGATTTATCAGCTTCAATGTAAGGAAGAAGATATGCCACCGCTTTCTTCATTACACGGGCAGATTTCACTACTTGAGGTAAAAACATTTTACCTGATCCAAAAAGATCACCCACCACATTCATTCCATTCATCAAGTGACCTTCGATCACTTGTATCGGTTTTTCAACCGATTGGCGGGCTTCCTCAACATCTTCATCAATGAATTCGGTAATTCCCTTTACTAGAGCATGTGTGATCCTTTCCTGAAGAGATTGATTTCTCCATTCATGATCCACTTTCTTTTCTTTTGCGTCTCCTGACACCGTTTCAGCAAAGGCTAACAATCGCTCGGTGGCATCATCTCTCCTGTCTAATAAGACATCTTCAACGTGCTCCAATAAGTCTTTAGGAATGTCATCATACACTTCCAACATGTTTGGATTGACAATTCCCATATCAAGCCCTTCATTAATGGCATGATATAAGAATGCAGAGTGCATGGCTTCTCTCACCACATCATTTCCTCTAAATGAGAAAGAGACGTTTGAAATACCCCCACTTACATGGGCGCCAGGTAAATTTTCCCTGATCCATCTGGTTGCCAGGAAGAAATCCAAAGCATTTTTTCTATGCTCGTCCATACCAGTTGCCACCGGAAAGACATTCGGATCAAAAATGATATCCTGAGGTGGGAATTTCACTTTATCTACCAAAATGCGATAGGATCGTTCACACATTTGGATGCGCTTTTCATAAGTATCTGCCTGACCTTCTTCGTCAAAAGCCATTACTATAATAGCTGCACCATATTGTTTGATCTTCTTAGCCTGTTCAATGAATTTCTCTTCACCCTCCTTTAAGGAAATAGAGTTCACCACACTTTTTCCCTGAACACATTGCAAACCAGCTTCAATGATCTCCCATTTAGAAGAATCGATCATCACCGGAACTCTGGCAATATCAGGTTCGGCAGCTATTAGGTTCAGGAATTTAACCATGGATGATTTACCGTCGATCAAACCATCATCCATGTTAATATCAATGATCTGAGCTCCACCTTCAACCTGATCTCTTGCAATGTCCAGCGCTTCTTCAAATTGTTCATCTTTGATCAGACGCAGGAATTTTCTGGATCCCGCCACATTTGTACGTTCACCAACATTAACAAAATTGGATTCTGGAGTAATGATCAATGGCTCTAATCCGCTTAAGTGCAGATAAGGTAAATGATGCCATTTGTACTCGTACTTTCCTTTATAATCAGGGTGTAAACTCATATTTGTTTAGGAGTAATTAGTAATAAGTATTGAGTAACAAGTATTGAGTAGTGGGGATTTAGCTTTTTCAAAATTAAAACCACACCCTGTACTCACTACTTGATACTCTGTACTTACCACTTGCTAATTCTACATTACAACTGCCCACTGGTCTTCAGTTCCGCCGCTTGCCCAATCTTTGAATTTCTCCTGACCACCACGAGCTGCCCAATCTGAATCAATGGTTAATTTTGAACTGATACCACCTCTTGGGTTACAGATCATTGTAATTCTCAATCTTTCTGGTTCGTACACTTCCATCAATTGATCATAAAAAATATTGATCAGTCTTTCGTAAGAAACCACGATATCTCTCAAGTGATAAGAATATACTTTCAAGGATTTCAATTCAATGATCTTATTCTTTGGATAAAAGGTTAAAAAGATCGTTGCGAAATCAGGTTGTTCGTTCACTCCTAAAAATGTGAATTCAGGAATTTTAACCTTGATCTCGTAAGCTTCTTTCGTTGGATTAGGAAGAGATACTAAGATACTCTTGTCTATTTCTTTCCATAGTTTTGCTGCCATTTCAATTTGATTTTTACTTCAATTATAAATTATAGTCCCGAACACTGAACACGGAGCACAGACTTAATCTGTGATCTGTGATCTGTGTTCCTTATTCTTTTCACTCACTAATTCTGCCATTGCTCTGATGTGTTCAGGAGTTGTGCCACAACAACCACCAACAATGTTCACTAAACCTTCATCAAGGAAATTCTTAATTTGTTTTCCCATGATATCTGGTGTTTCATCATATTCTCCCATTTCATTTGGTAATCCTGCATTTGGATGCGCGGACACAAAGAATGGAGCTTTATTTTTTAATACTTGTAAATAAGGTCTTAAAGCATTTGCCCCTAAAGCACAGTTCAATCCAATACTCAATAAGTTGGCATGTTCAACGGAGATCAAAAATGCTTCTGCTGTTTGTCCTGATAGCGTTCTGCCTGAAGCATCCGTAATGGTTCCAGAAACCATGATCGGTAGATCTGTACCCAATTCTTCTTGCACTTCATTAATAGCAAAAAGAGCTGCCTTGGCATTAAGAGTATCAAATACAGTTTCTACTAATAAAATGTCTGAACCACCTTCTATTAATCCTTTTGTTTGCTCTTTATAGGCGGTAACCAATTGATCAAATGTTATGGCTCTATATCCTGGATCATTCACATCCGGAGAAATAGAGAGTGTCATATTGGTTGGTCCTATTGAACCTGCAACGAATCTTGGTTTTGATGGATCTTGAGCAGTGAATTTATCACAAGCTTCTCGGGCTACTTTAGCGCCATAATAGTTGATATCATATGCCGCTTTTTGCAAACCGTAATCTGCTTGTGCAATGGTGGTTCCACTAAATGTATTGGTTTCAATGATGTCTGCGCCAGCTTCCAGATATGCCTCATGGATCTCACGAATGATTTCCGGACGCGTCAGCACCAAAAGGTCATTGTTGCCTTTCAATGGAGATGGATGATCTTCAAACCAACCTGCTCTGAAGTCCTCTTCAGTAAGTTTATAGCGTTGGATCATAGTACCCATGGCACCATCCAACACAAGGATCCGATCTTTTAATATTTCTCTAATGTTCGCCATTAGTATATGCGTGTAGGACCGGTATGTGTGTGCTTTTCAACTTATAGTGTCAAATCATCTCGGTTTGACTGGAATTGGCACCTTATCCTTGATCGGGTAGGTTGCCAAGGTTTCACAGGGCCGGTCCCTCCACCTTTCTTTATAAGTTATACAATAAGAACTGCGTGCAAAGTTATAATGAATCTTTTGAATTACAATAAATGTTTTCAAATTATAAATTCTGAATAATAGATTTCAGATGTTAGGTGATTAGGTTTTAGGTGGATTTTTGTTTCAATGACTTGAGTGTGGAAGTTAGCATTTTCATTAATTCTACAGCATACGAGTGTAATTCAGAGTATTTATTTGAATCGATATATTCGCATTCATTTGAATCGATATATTCGCATTCATATAGTAGATCTATCCAATAAATAGTCTCATCTGCTTCTTTCTGTGCGATAGATAATTTGTGAATAAAGTCTCTATGACTTTCTGCATTTTTTGATTCTCTAATTAATGCCCCAACAGAAGTTCCACTTCGCATTAACTGTCTGCTAAGTATGAACTCATTTTGCTGTATTAAGACCTTACACTCTCTTATCACTTTAATTGCAAACAAAAAACTCTTTTTTGCCATAGGTCCGTCGTCTTTTCTTGTTGTCTTCAATATCATTCGGTCTGATTTTAGGGGATGCGAAATAATTCTTCCAAACCGTAAATTATTTACGTTCTGCCTAAAACCTAATCGCCTAACACCTAACACCTAACACCTATCACCTATCACCTAACCCCTTCATACCTATATTTTTTTGGAACAAAGTTTGAAAGCAGTACATTAAACCTTTAGATACTGAGTTTGTCAAATCACAAAACCAGCAGCCTATGAAACCTTCAATCAGAGATATTTATCATTTACACAGTAGGGCAGAGTTCTTTGTTCATCATGATGAGATCAAAGCGACGGACTCTATTGAAAAAGCAGTGGATGCTATTTTCAAAAAGCAAGTGGTAAAGGATGTGGAATACAATCTGCCAAAATGGGACGGAGAAGGATTTCAGAAATTATCAGAGAATAAAAAACGTGAAAAGCGTCAAACCTGGTTGGCTCATGTTAAGGATATTAACCAACGTTGGGTACTTCAAATGATGGAGTCTGATAAAGGTTTGGTAGAAAAAATGACTCTATTCTGGACCGGGCATTTTGCATGTAGAACCATTGATAATCCTTATACCACGTTAGGATTAAATTCAGTTTTGAGAAAGCATGCTTTAGGCAATTTTAGAGATCTTCTTTATGCCGTAGCCAAATCTCCTGCCATGATCGCTTATTTGCATTTGAGACAAAATAAAAAAGGACATCCCAATGAAGATTTTGCCAGAGAATTGTGTGAATTATTCACGCTAGGAAGAGATGTGGATTATACAGAGAAGGATGTAACAGAAATAGCAAGAGCTTTTACTGGATGGACCACCGACTTGCAAGGTAAGTGGATCGTGAATCCTAAACAGCATGATTCTTCTGATAAAACCATATTTGGAAAAACGGGAAATTATAGTGGAGAAGATGTTCTGGAAATGATCCTTGAAAAGAAGCACACTGCTGATTTTATAGCTAAAAAGGTGTATAGATATTTTGTTCAGGAAAAGATCAATGAAGCTCATGTAGCTGAGTTATCTGAAGTGTTTTACCATTCAAAATATGATATCACAGCTATGATGAAGCACCTGTTCAAAGCAGACTGGTTCTATGACGCGAAGGGAAAGATCATACGATCACCTATTGAGAAGATGGTTGTGATGGGCAAGATGTTCGATTTAAAATTTCCGGATCAAAAAGCCTTTTTAGGGATACAACATTATTTAGGACAGGTGTTATTCGATCCTCCAAATGTGGCAGGTTGGCCTGGGGGTAGACAATGGATTGATGCTTCAAGAATGGCTCTGAGATTAAGGTTGGGGTCTTTGATCATCAATAAAGGGTATATCATGGATGAGTTGAGCCCTGAGTTGGATGAAATGATCACTAAAAAAGAGAAAAAAAGAGATCTTAAATTCTATGAAGAAATTGATTGGGACCGATTTTGGAAAAGAAACAAGGACGCCAATTTATTTGATCTGATCATTCGGTCAGAGAACGATAATTTGCGTGATAAATATGTAGCGAAAGAGATCAAAAGTGTCTTGCATTTAATGAGTACACCAGATTTTCAATTAACATGATGGAGTAGTGAGTGGTAAGTACAGAGTATCAAGTAGTGAGTACCAGGATTGGTTTTAAATTTGTTAAATAAAGCTAAAACCACCGGTACTTAATACTCACTACTTAATACTTGCTACCAAAAAAGAATAACTATGAAAAGAAGAGATTTTTTAAAAAAGACCGGAATCATTACCGCTGGGACTATCTTGGTTCCTTCGTTTTTGAGAGCGAATATGTTCTCTAATAAGTTGTTGATCGGTAAAAAGAGATTGGTAGTTATTCAGCTTTC
Source organism: Crocinitomicaceae bacterium (assembly GCA_020635955.1). GTDB lineage: Bacteria > Bacteroidota > Bacteroidia > Flavobacteriales_D > Crocinitomicaceae > Paracrocinitomix. Next base: position 204,656 of record JACJYW010000007.1, on the reverse strand, counting down.
TGGAGGAAATGACGGATTGAATACCATGGTTCCTTTTGGAATGGATGAATACTACAAGAATCGTTCGGCGATTGGTTTGGCTCAAGAGGAGCTATTGAAAGTGGGAGATCTTTTTGGTTTTCATCCAAAATTGAAAGGCTTGCATGATCTACATCAAAAAGGGATGCTGGCCATCATTAATTCGGTAGGTTATCCTAATCCGAATAGATCTCACTTTCGATCAATGGATATTTGGCATACGGCCTCAGACTCCAATGAATATTTAACAACCGGTTGGTTAGGAAGATATCTGGACGCCAATTGCAACAATGCTTATGAAGGAATTGAATTAGGTGGACAATTGTCTTTGGCTATGAAAGGAATGGAAACTTCCGGAATTGCCATGACCAATCCTAAAGCGTTTTACGATACTATTCATTCAGATTTTTTCAATGAACTGGGTGATCCGGTTACGGAGAATGGAGAATTGAACTATTTGTACAAAGTGTTCAATGATACAAAGAATTCGGCGAAATATATATTCGATCAATATTCATTAAAACCGAATCCAACAATATACGCTCCAGGCCAATTAGGACAGCAGTTGAAACAAATTGCCACTTTGATCAAATCTGACATTCAAACACCTGTTTTTTATACCCAATTGGGAGGATTTGATACCCATATCAATCAAAAATTTGCTCAGGACAGGTTGTTTACCCAATTGAATGGCGGGGTCACTTCCTTTATTGAGGATCTTGAAAAAGATGACCTGTTAAAAGATACCACCATTATGATCTTCTCAGAATTTGGAAGACGTTTGGAGCAAAACGCTAGCCGTGGAACCGATCATGGAGCAGCAAATGTGATGTTCATTATTGATAAAGATCTGAACAGCACGGCCATCAACCAATACAATCAACTTGATCTGCAAGATCTGGAAAACGGAGATCCAAAATTCAAAGTAGATTTCAGATCGGTATATCAAGAAGTGCTGACATCCACCTTAGATGTTGATGCAAACAAGGTGTTAGGAAAGAAATTTGATGGATTGAATTTGTGGGGGTAGAATCCTCTTTATTTATTGTTTGCAGGTAAGTTTTGGGTTTCGTATCTTTCGGCAACTCAAAACTAATGCAGTGAAAAGTATACTCTTATTTCTCGCAGTTTTTATAAGTGTTCAAAGTTCTTTTGGACAGTTTGGGCAACAAAAAAGGATTACGGCCATTGATTTTCAAGATGCGACTGTTTTAGGCGATATGGACAATGATGGTGATTTAGATGTGATTAGCTGCAATGACTTCTCTGAAGATATCGTTTGGTTTGAAAATCATAACGGAACTTTTACTAGAGAAGAAATTCAAGTCACCAACACCTTTTCAAGTATTAATTATATAAAAGATATTGCCGTCGGTGATATTGATCTGGATGGAGATTTAGATGTAATTGGACTTTCTGGGTCAAGTAGCAATAATATTCTTTTTTGGTATGAAAATTTAGGTGACGGAGTTTCATTCACCGAAAATGCAATATTGAACGGTCCAGGGCAAGTTGGAAAGATTGATTTAATCGATTTGGATTCGGATGCTGATCTTGACATAATTTTGACCTCTTCATCAGGAGGTAAAATTATTTGGATAGAAAATTATGGTTTGGGTTTTTTTAGTCAAAATCATTTAATCGCTACTGGTTTGAATTTTGCTTCTAAATCAGTTTGTATTGATATGGATGGAGATTTAGATTTAGATATTGTAACTGTTGGAATGTCGGCAAATAAAATTTGGTATATTGAAAATTTGGGCTTTGGTAATTTCGAGCAGCCGGCTATAATTTCTGATCAAATTATTATTCCAGCCTCCTTATCAATTGATGATTTGGATGGTGATGGAAATCTCGATATTCTAGTTTCAAGCGGATCCAATAATTCTTTTTATATTTTATATAATCAAGGAAATGTTGCTTTTGGTCTGCCCACCATGCTTACGAATCTTACAGTCAATCCTAAAGCTTCAGTTATTGAGGATTTTGATGGGGATTCGGATTTAGATATTATTACAATTTCTTATGGAGATAAAAAGCTCTCTTTTTATGAAAATTTAGGTAGCGGAAATTTTAGCCCTCAAGTAATTATTTATGACAAAGTGGGCTATGTCAATTTAATTTCTGGTGATATTAATTCAGATGGAAAAGAAGATGTTGTGTTTTCATCATTAGAAATTGGAATATCATGGAACTTAGGTAGTGGTATTTTTACTAAACCAGAAATTATTACTTCAAATGCCCCCTTTACATACACATGTGACGTTGCGGATATAAATAATGACGGAAATTTGGATATTATTTCTGCTGATTTTGGAACAGATCGAGTTTATTGGTTTGAAAATAAAGGGAATTATATTTTTGAAGGGGCAAAAGTGATAGATGACTTTGTTAATAATCCGGGTGATGTTTTTACGGCAGATTTGAATGGGGATGGGAATCAGGATGTTTTACTCGGAACATTGAATCAAGTAATTTGGTTTGAAAATTTAGGAGGTGAGGTATTTGGAAATAAACAAATAATTGCTTCAGGGATGAATGATGTACGATCAGTTTATGCTGATGATCTGGATGGAGATGGTGATTTGGACGTTCTTAATACATCTTATGGCAATAATGTAGTTAAAGTATATCAGAATGATGGGACAGGAGTTTTTACCCCACTGACATTATCGAATAGTATTACAAAGGCTAATTTTGTAATAAGTTCAGATTTTGATAATGATAACGATAAGGACGTGTTTGTTTCCTCCGATTGGTTGGATGCTATCTATGTTTTTGAGAATCTTGGGGCGTTCAATTTTGGAACTCCAGTTTTGGTTACTAACCAATTATCAAATCCATATTCTTTATTTGCTGGCGATTTTGACAATGATGGTGATGATGATATTATTGCAGGTACGGATGATTTATACTACATTGAAAACGTTGGTGGGGTATTTTTAAATCCTTTGATTATAAGTCCGAACGTATCATTTTATGTTGTCGGAATTGACGTTGATGGAGATTCCGATTTAGATATTGTTGCTTCCGACCATTCTAATGACAAAATTTATTGGTATGAAAATAATGGAGGAGCAATTTTTAGTTCCGCCAACGTGATTACAGGAAATGTTGACACTCCATATCATCTAGGCATTGGAGACTTAAATTCTAACGGAAAAATGGATCTAGTATCATCCTCTTATAATGATGGCAAAATTGCTGTTTATAATAATAATTTTGGGTGCCCAATGGATAGTGCTCATCTTCCAACAGTCCAAATATGTAACGGGACTAGTACCTATGTATTAGATTCATATTTGTCGACATCAGGCATTTATTATAAAACCTATTTATCAGATGGAGGGTGTGACTCAGTTTCATATATAGAAATTGATGTTATTCCAAGTTATACTTATTTCTATCCAGAAATTTCATTGTGTGGAAATGACAGTGTGAATATTTTTGGAGAATTCCATAGTAGTAATGCTATGTATTCAGATACTCTTGTCGCTATTAATGGATGTGATTCGATAATGTTTCAAAAGTTAATTATGCATCCCGATATTAATAATATTGGATTGAATTATTATATCTGTCAAGGAGATAGCATGTTAATTTTTAACGAATACCAATCAAATGCTGGAATATTTTATGACACTCTTCAAACTATCTATGGTTGCGACTCCATTCTCTCAAAAGAACTATTCGTTCACCCTCTTGAAAGCAGTAACCTTGGCTCCACCCAAATCTGCCAAAACGATTCTGTTCTGATATTTAACCAATACCAATCAAATGCAGGTGTCTACTATGACACTCTTCAAACTATCTACGGCTGCGACTCTATTCTTTCAAAAGAACTAATCGTTCACCCTCTTGAAAGCAATGACCAAGGCTCAAGCCAAATCTGCCAAAACGATTCAATTTTCATCTTCAATCAATATCAATCAATAGCAGGATTGTACTACGACACTTTACAAACGATATATGGATGTGATTCAATTCTTTTTCATGAACTTATCGTGCACCCCCCTGAAAGCAACGATCAAGGCTCCACCCAAATCTGCCAAAACGATTCAATCTTAATCTTTAATCAATATCATACTACTGCGGGTATTTATTATGATACAATTCAAACTATCCACGGTTGTGATTCTATTCTCTCACAAGAGCTAATCGTCAACCCTCTGCCAACTGTAACAATGGATCAATTGGCACAAGACACCATTTGTGAATATATGCCACCATATAATCTAACAGGAACCCCTTCAGGAGGTACTTTTTCTGGCCCAGGTGTTAGTGGAAATGTGTTCGATCCAAGCGTGGCCAACTGGGGAGAACATACCCTGTATTACACTTATACGGACGGAAATGGTTGTGAAGCCGTTGACTCGGTTTCAATATGGGTAAATGCCTGTTTAGAGATCCAAAACAACATCTTCCCTGATCTGAGTATTTATCCAAATCCTTTCAAAGACCTCACCACTATCAATTTTGGTCAAGAACTCAATGGTGAATACAATGCGGTGGTCTATGATGCTTTAGGAAATCAAGTGTATCTGAATGAAAAAATTACTGGAAATCAAATCCAAATTCACCGCAATGAATTGAGTGCCGGAATATACATTTTCACCTTAATTGATCACTCAACAGGAGCAGAGGTGTTCACTACAAAATTGATGATCGAGAATTAACTCATCACCAGTTTATCAAATTCATATAACATCTGTAATAACTGTGCGGCTTCAGGAATCGGAGACATGTAATCATATTGCCTGAAAGCCATTTGTCCAACTTCTGAATTCGCCGGATATTCACCTGTTTGAGCCGCTTTTCGCGCATTGGGAATCAAAGTGCATTGCAACCAAAGTTCAAAAGTTGGAGCTTCTAAATAGTGATTGACATTCAATTCAGTCACTTCAGGATTCCAGAAGCCTATTCGCTTCATCTCAGCTTCAATGGCATCCAAATGGGTCAATACACTTTGATCTTTTTCAGTCATGATCTTTATTCTTTGACGACTTTACCGGTGTAATTTCCGCTTTTGAAAATGTAAACACCTGCTGGTAATTCTGCAATATTCACCTGACAATATTGACCAGTATTCAAGATCTTTTTATGGACCACTCGTTCTCCGTTAGTATTGTATAGATCTAAATATTCAGCATCCATATCCTGAAAATAAACCAGGTCATGAACAGGGTTCGGATAGAATTTCACTTCTTGTGAAGTTTCTTTTATTCCTGTTGTTGGAGGTTCTACAACTCCCACCCAGCTGACATCATAAGAGTACATAGATCTGGAATAAGTACCGGCAATTAACTTTTGATTCGTTTCATCCATAGCCAATTCTGAGATGGTTGCAAAAGGAATGTTGGTGCCCATATAATCCCAATTGATTCCGGAATCTTCTGTATAATAAACTCCTCCATCCAAAGCAGCAAACAAAACCGTATCCTCTTGACCTTCTACCACTAAAATGTCATTTACGGTGATGCCCGGTAAATTTCCGGATATATCCGTCCATGTAACGCCATTGTTGTCAGATTTGTATAGATATGAAACCTCTTCATTGTACTTGTACCCTGACATTCCTACGTAAATGGTGTTATTATAATTCGGTGAAACGCGAACGGCCGTCACATATCGGTCAGGTAATGTCCCGGTGATGTTGGTCCAGTTCCAAATAGTTCCTGTTCTGTCTCCTCTCCACATTAAACCATCACTGGTTCCAACATATAATTTATCTGAATCGAATTTGGATTGATCGATTTCCGTGATCGTATGGTATTTATCATCTCCAATAGATGTCCCCAGCCCAACTTTGGTGAGGTCACCGCTAATGGAAACATACGATCCAAAAGGAGCCGCTTCCATCATCATCATTTCAGCTGTCCCGGCAAATAATTCGGCATCTGTTTCATTGATGTGATATGGCATGTCCCAATTGACCCTATCAGGTGAATTCACTGTAGGAGAAACATCATACCAATCCCAGGTTATGAGGTTAGCGTAATTTAAGTTTCCGTTTTGTGTTTCATAATAAATTCCACCTGGATCATCTTCTAAATAGGTTAATCTGAAGCCATCTCCACCGGCTAATTTTTCCCACATGTTGAATACGGATGCATTGCCCTGCATGGTACCGTTATCCTGAGCTCCACCACCATAAAGACCCGGATTCAAAGGATCTGCATCAATATGATAGAATTGAGTTACCGGAATATTTTCAATGTCAGTCCAGGTAGCACCATTATCAGTGGTTTTATATAATCCACCATCTGTTGCAATAATGTAAGAAGTAGGACCTAAAAATAGAATGGCATGTTTATCGGCATGAACATCATATGTCCACCAATCAGGTACATTTTGAGCCCAATTTAATCCACCGTCATTTGACATCCACATATCCACTCCCGGAACTATTAACTGATTGTTATTGTATGGATTCAAATAAACCTCTCCAAAATACCATCCAAATCCTCCCTGAACTGCCGGTAATCCTGCTCCGGCAACATTCATAGCTGTCCAGCTTGTTCCTCCGTTCGTTGTTTTATAAATGTCTTTTACATCAAGAGTGATCCCATCTGTATAGATAGCATACAAGGTATTTGGACTGCTGTTTGAAATGGCTAAACCTATTCTCGATTCTTCTGTCGTTGGTAAACCTGTGGTTAATTCAGTCCAATTATTTCCACCGTCAGTGGTTTTGTAAATGTTAGCATCCGGCCCGGTAACTTTTGCCTGAAAGGGCAAATTGATACGATTATAACCTGTGGCATATAGTACATCTGAATTGGTAGGATCCATGACAAGATCAATAACTCCTGAAGAATCTGATATAAACAATACATTTTGCCAGGTAGAACCACCATCCGTAGTTCTGTAAATTCCACGATCAGTAGTTTTTTCATAGGTGTTTCCCAGGGTGCTCACAAATATTCTGTTTGAATTGTTAGGGTCGATCACGATCTCTGTAATAATTGCCGTTTGCTCCAATCCCATTTGTGTCCAGGTGGTACCTGCGTTGGTGCTTTTATAGACACCATTTCCTAAATGAGAACCTCCTCCAAAATTCTTATCACCAGTACCAACCCATATAGTGTTTTCATTATTCGGATCAAGTTCTATTGAACCGATAGCCAGATAAGCATGATCATCAAAAATGGGTTCCCAGTTTGTTCCTCCGTCTATTGTTTTAAAGATTCCGCCGTTAGCTGCTCCGGCATAAATGATGTTATTATCAGTTGGACTCATGGCGAGTGCATTGAATCGTCCGCCTATATTCCCTGGTCCTTCATGAACCCAGGCTAATCCTAATTCAGCTTTCGTATTAGGATGCATAACCTGAGCTTGAATATCGGCCATTCGTTGGTTGTATTCAGCCTGATCAAATCCAAAAGGATAGGAACGAATATTCATCCAATGGTCTGTGGGAACTAGCTTTTTAGCTTCTTCTTCCTGAACGGTCGATTCTTTATCCGAAATAGATTCGGATGGCTGATTCGATAAAATGGATAGGATAGGCAAGATTAAAGCGAAAGTGAGTAGAAGGTAAATTGATTTTTTCATGAAAATTGAGCTAATTCATTAAAGATAATGAAATTACGAATGAAGTCAAACAAGGGTTGTTTCAAAAAAAATGGACCGGGAAGCTCAAGCCCTAAAGTCTTCCCGATCCGAATCCCGGTATGCGGTTTCAATTGTTCGTCTCCTGTGGTTAGAAAGACGCCTTGCTTTGGTTAACCCGATCATATCGGTTCGCGTTTGTCCGGGACATTAGTATGTTGGATATAAGTTGTAACAAAACTCATCCAGCCATAATCCTTGAAGCGGATTTCTCCTTTTGATCTCAAAATTTCTATCGTAGATCATTGGATTGGACCACAGAGCCATCAGTGTTAAAACAAATATTAAAATGTTCCAATATCTCATAATATTAGCAATATACTAAAAAAAATAGATAAATGCAATATTTTTATAGGAATTACGGAGGTTTTGACGCTTGAATGTTGTAAAAAGTATCAAGTATCAAGTATCAAGTTTTGTTCTAATGGAAATGCCGATTAAGGAAAAAAGTAACAAAAGTAGAACGGCAACAAATACTGAGTACCCACTACTTGATACTAACTACTAGATACTTAAACCTAAATAACCTGCTGTATCTCACACAATGATTTGTAATAACCATTCTTAGCAATGAGTTCATCATGTGTGCCCTGTTCAACGATCTCACCTTTTTTCATCACTATGATGAGGTCAGCATGACGAATTGTACTCAACCTATGGGCAATAACCAAAGAAGTACGGCTTTTCATAACATTGTCCAAAGCCTTTTGTACCGCTTTTTCAGATTCTGTGTCTAGAGCAGAGGTAGCTTCATCCAGTATCATTATCGGCGCGTTTGAAAGAACTGCTCTGGCAATACTGATACGTTGCTTTTGTCCACCTGATAATTTATTACCTCGATCTCCAATATAGGTTTCGTAACCATTTTCAGTAGCCATTATAAAGTCATGAGCATTGGCAACTTTGGCCGCAGCTTCAATTTCTTCCTGACTTGCAGATGGGTTTCCGAAAGCTATGTTATTGGATATACTGTCATTGAAAAGAATGGATTCCTGCGTGACCATGGCAATCAATTTTCGCACATCACGTTTGGACATGTCACGTACATCAATTCCATCAATTTTAACAGCTCCTGATTTTACATCATGAAAACGAGGGATCAGATCCGAAATCGTAGACTTACCTGAGCCGGATTCACCCACTAAGGCCACAGATTGACCTTTTTTTATTGTAAATGAAACATCATTCAATACATTTTCTTCAGCATAGGCAAAAACCACATGATCAAACGTGATATTGTCATCAAATTCCTTTTTCTCAACCGGATTTTCGGGGTCTACGATCTTATCTTTTAAATCGATCACATCATTGATTCGTTCAATAGATGGTAGCGCTTTGCTCATAAATGCCATTCCGTTCGCAAAACCAGATACCGGACGAAGCAATTGAGAGAATACAATAATGAATGTCATGAACTCACTTCCTGTCATGGCATTAGAATCAGCTACTCCAGTTACTTCAGGAATAAGACGTCCACCAAAATAAACGATCGCTACAAGAACACAAGCGCCTAAAAATTCATTCAAAGGAGAAGATAGATCTCTCTTTCTAAAGGTTCGGGTAATGATCTTCTGGTGATGGTCATTTTCCTTATTGAACCTTTCCATGGCCAATTTCTCAGCAGTAAATGCCTTGATGATTCTTACTCCTCCTAAAGATTCTTCTATGATGGATAATAACACGCCCATTTGTTTTTGTCCTTTAGCTGATGTTCGCTTTAAACTTTTACCAATTCTGGATATCGCTAAAGCTGAAATTGGAAGCAAGATCAATGCAAACAAGGTAAGTTCAGTACTAACGTAGAACAAGTAGGCCAGGTGTAATCCAATGGAAATTGGATCACGAAAGATCATTTCAATAACAAATACTATGGCAATTTCAATCTCATTCAGGTCACTCGTCATCCTGGAAAGTAAGTCTCCTTTTCTTTCTTCAGAATAGTAGGACATAGGTAAATGAATGGATCTTTCGAATAATTGTTGACGCAGATCTTTGACAACCGCCATTCTCATGTAAGATTTGAAGTAAATGCCCACATAGCGGAAGAAATTCTTTAAGAAAAAGGCAATTAGAACGGTGATACAAATGAAAGCAAGTGCCCCTTCTTTTCCATGCAGGTCAATATAATGCTGCATTTTAAAATTATAGACCTGCCCATAGTAATCAAATACATTCTCAGCAGTTGCCCAGTTTGGAGGATCAAAACGTTCAGCATTCTCTCCAAAGATCAATTGTAAAAAAGGAACAAAAAGTACCAATGAAAGCAAGTTGAAAATGACAAACAAAATGTTTGCAATGATCACTATTACGGCTGTGGTTTTGTATAAAAACGATAACCTGAGTATTTGTAAAAATCCTTTCACTAGCGACAAAAGTAAGTCGAATATTGTAATACGTTGTAAAAGGTGAATTGTTTTATCAAGAGTCGAGGAATTAGATACAAGACAAAAGATGTGAGACTTTAATCTCGCTACTTACATCTTACCTCTTGCATCTAATGATTACATTTGCATTTCAACGCATTACCTATGTCATCAATCAGACAAAAGAAGATAGAATCAGTTATCCAACAAGAATTAAGTCAGATCTTTCGTGAAGAGGCCAGAACAATTTGCTTGGGAGCAATGGTTACAGTAACAGTGGTTAAAGTGGCACCAGACATGTCTTTTGCCAAGGTGTTCTTATCCATTTTTGGAGGAAAGAACAATGAAGAAACTTTCAAAAGTATTGATGACCATAAAGGCGAAATACGTTATGAATTGGGTAAACGTCTAGGTAAGAGTTTAAGAAGGATTCCTGAACTGGCTTTTGAAATAGACGATTCACTTGATTATGCTGAAGAAATTGATAAACTTCTAAAATAGTAGTGAAGAATTTTTCTATAAATAAACAATCTAATGGTCAGGTACCAAGTATCAAGTATCAAGAGCTAAATCGTCTTGACTCTTGGCTCTTGACTCTTGATACTGTTCTATGAATTCTTCATTTTTCATAGCAAGGAGATATCTGTTTTCCAAGAAATCACACAATGTGATCAACATTATTTCTGCTGTTTCTGTTTTCGGAATAATGATATCAACGGCAGCTTTAGTGATCGTTTTATCGGCTTTCAATGGTATAGAAAATTTAGTGATCAATTTGTTCAGCACATTTGAACAGGACATCAAGATCGAATCAGCCAATACAAAATCATTTGCTAAAAATTATGTACCTAATGAGGTGTATAATGTTGAGGGTTTGATCAATTATACTAACGTTATTGAAGAGATTGTTATTCTTAAAAATGATGATCAATTTATAATCGGAACAGCTAAGGGAGTTGATCCGGCATATCTTGAAATGAGTCACATGAAGGAAAACCTTTTAGATGGGGTTGCTGAACTTGATGTGAATGGCAGTCCTGTGGGTTTGGTGGGGAATGGTGTACTGATGAACCTTGGTGGATATATCTATGAGTCAGATATTATGTCCGAGATCTTTACCATTTATTGCCCTAATCGTAACGAAAAGATAAGCAGACGCAATGTTGACGCTTTTACAACGGCAAGGATACCTATAGCAGGTACCTTTTCATTCAACAAAGATGTAGATGAATCATATATAGTCCTTCCGATAGACTATGCGGCAGAGATCATGGATTTTCAAAATGAGATCACTTCAATAGAGATGGATTTTGAAGAAGGTGTAGATCTGGAATCCAAGAAAGAGGAATTAAAAGAAATATTAGGCCCAAGTTTCAAAGTAAAAACCATCAACGAGCAAAATGAGATCTATTACCAGACAGCCAAGTCAGAAAAATGGATGACTACCATGTTATTATCATTTATCATGTTCCTGGCAACTTTCAACATGGTTGCTTCTATCACCATGCTGGTAATTGAAAAAAGAGATAATCTTCAAACGCTTTATTCTATTGGTGCTCGCAAAGTTCAGTTGCACAATATTTTCTTTTATGTTGGTTTGCTAATTAACATTTTAGGTCTGTTATTTGGGTTGTTGATAGGATATGGCATTTGTTTGCTGCAACAAAAAGTGGGACTCATAAGAATGGAGGGAAGTGTAGTAGAATTTTTTCCGGTTAACTTCAAATTAACTGATCTATTTTTAATTTTAGGGATTACTGGATTTATTGGGGTAATCACAGCTTATTTACCAAGCAAATTCTTAATCAAACGCATTATAAAATGATGAAACGTTTTTTATTGATCACGGTGATCTTGTCAACTGTTGTTTTTGGACAAGAAAGAATGACACCAGAATTATTGTGGGATCTTAAAAGGGTTGGAGGTTTTCAACTATCTCCTGACGGAAAACAGTATTTCTACAGTGTAAGAGAATATGATTTGAAAACCAATTCATCTAAATCAGACCTTTTTGTTGGTGGGATGGATGGTGCGGTGGCCAAACAGATCACTCATACAAAAGCTGGAGAAGGAGATGCACAATGGTCAAAGGATGGACAAAAGATCCTTTATCTGGCAAGTAGTGAATCTGGAATGAATATTTTCTCTATGAGCTGGAATGGCAGAGATGCACAACAAATTTCGTTCGTACCTGGTGGTATGAATGGATTCAAGATCTCACCAGACGGATCTAAAGTATTATATATTGCAGACGTGAAGATGAATAAGGTCTCTGGTAAAGAATATCACGAAGACCTGGATCAATCAAATGTTCGCATTTATGATGAACTGATGTACAGACATTGGGGAAGCTGGGAAGATGGTTTAAGATCTCATGTATTTGTGGCCGATATTGTGGATGGTAAGATCACTGGAGAAGGAAAAGACATCATGGCTGGAGAAGATTTTGATTGCCCTATGCTGCCTTTTGGTGGAATGGAGCAAATCACATTTTCATCTGATTCAAAATCCATTATCTATGTATGCAAAAAGAAAGTAGGAAAGGATTATGCCGTAAGTACTAATTCTGATCTGTATCAATATGATATCACAACAGGAGAAACCAAAAATCTGACATCAGAAAATCCGGGTTATGATAATGAACCTTCTTTCTCTCCAGATGGCAAGAAATTGGCCTGGTTAAGAATGGAAAAAGATGGTTTTGAGGCAGATAAGAATGATATCATGATCATGGATCTGGCAACAGGAACAAAAACGAATGTAACCGGACACGAAGATATGACTGTGGCCAGTTATATCTGGAATGCATCTTCAGATGGATTCTATTATACCAGAGCGGTTGATGCTACTTATCAGGTGTTTTCTATTGATCTTAAAAAGAAGGAATCAAAGCAGATCAGTGAAGGAATGCATAACTACGGAGGATTGACACTTGCCGGAGATTATATTGTTTCCGGGAAACAATCAATGAACCATCCAACTGATCTATACAAGATCAATATTAAGTCTGGGGAAGCAACGCAAATGACAGATCTGAACAAAGAGATCTACGATAAAATTAAGACCGGAAACATTGAAAAGAGATGGGTGAAAACAACTGATGGAAAAGAAGAGTTGGTATGGGTGATCTATCCACCTGATTTTGATCCAAAGAAAAAGTATCCAGCTTTGCTTTATTGCCAGGGAGGACCACAATCAACGGTAAGTCAATTCTTCTCATATCGTTGGAATTTTCAGTTAATGGCCGCCAATGATTATATCATTATTGCACCAAACAGAAGAGGTTTACCAGGGTTTGGTCAGGAATGGAATGATGCCATTTCGGGTGATTGGGGCGGACAACCAATTGATGATTATCTATCTGCAGTGGATGAGCTGAAAAAAGAACCGTTTATTGATGAAGATAGAATTGGCGCAATTGGAGCATCTTATGGGGGGTATTCTGTATACTATTTGGCTGGTGTCCATGAAAATCGTTTCAAAACCTTTATTTCTCATTGTGGTCTATACAATTTAGAAAGCTGGTATGGTACCACTGAAGAGATCTTCTTTGCTAATGAAGATATCGGTGGACCATATTACGGAGATAAAATTCCTGAAGGATACATCAAGAATTCTCCTCACAGAAAAGCGCATCTGTGGGATACGCCAATGTTGATCTTCCATGGAGAAATGGATTTTAGAGTACCATTGAATCAAGGGTTAGAAGCATTTCAGGTATTGCAATTAAAAGGAATTGATTCAAAACTGATCACTTTCCCTGAAGAAAATCACTGGGTGCTTTCTCCTCAAAATGGTGTGGTTTGGCACAGAGAATTTTACGCCTGGCTGGATAAGTATTTGAAATAAAATGTCGGTTCCAGTTTCTGAAATTATACAAAGCATTAATTCCGAGATTTTTGATCTCGGTGGTGTGTTAGTTTATTCAATTGAGCCTGGAATTATTGTTTCCCAATACTATGAGGACGTTGAACTGGATATTGACTTGGCTACCGAAATTAATAGAGTAGTTGGGGAATTAGGAGGAGGTTTGGCTTATCCGCAACTTTTTATTGCATGTCCCGGTCAAACGGTTACGAAAGAAGTGCGTGAATGGAGCGCAGAGGAGTTCTCAAATCAATACACCGTTTGCACGGCAGTAGTGTGTAATTCATTGGCACATAAAATTATAGGCAATTTTTTTTGTGAGGATCCAAAAACCACCACGACCTACCAGAATGTTTGGTGAAATTGAACATGCTCTGGAATGGCTGCAGTCGCATCTTCAATAGGTTCTAAAAAACCTCTTGTAAAACCTGCTCCTTATAGCTTTGACCTATAGGAATGTGTTTGTCCTGAATAACCAATGAATTACCTTCAAGCGCTTCCACCATATTCTTATTAACGATATATGATTTATGGCAACGAATAAAAATCTCTGATGGTAAACTGTCTTCCAGATGTTTTAATGATAGCAAAGCAGTTATTCGTCCATTTGGTGTATGAAAGGAAACATATTCTCTTTGACCTTCAATGAACTTAATGTCTTTGTATTGTACCTTGTACAGTTTGTGGTCAGCTTTTATAGTCAGATAATCTTTCTTTAGGCTAACTTCCTTGTTGTTATTCGAATCAAAGATCTCTTTTGCTTTGTTCGCGGCAGTTAAAAATCGCTCAAAAGCAAAAGGCTTCAAAAGATAATCCACGGCACTTAATTCAAATCCTTCAACCGCATAATCTTTATAAGCAGTAGTAAATATAACAAGTGGTGGATTTGGCAATGATTTCACTAAGTCCGTTCCCAATAATTCCGGCATTTGAATATCTGTGATCAATAGATCAATGTCATTAGAAGCAAGAATTTCACTGGCTTCAATTCCATTTTTACAGCTGGCCACCAATTCCAGGAACGGAACCTTATCTACATAACTCTCAATTAGATTTCGAGCTAATTTTTCATCATCTGCAATTACACACTTCATTCTGCTAAATTTAATTGAAGATCCACTTCATATTTTTCAGTATCCTGCTTAATGTTCAGTTTATGTTTATCCGGATAGATCAATTGCAAACGCTTTTTCACATTTTCCATTCCTACACCACCTGTATTATCCTTTTTAGTACCCAATAATGAAGCACTGTTAGTGATATTCATATGCAAAGTGTCACCTTCAGTTTGAATGGAAATTTTGATCCATCCGTGAACTTTATCCTCAAAATTAGAATGCTTGAAACTGTTTTCTATGAACGGTAACAATAACATTGGTGCTATTTGCAGATGGGTCGGCGCAGATGAAATTTCGATCTTTACGTTTGACTGATCATCATCTTTCAAAAACTGTAATTCAATGAAATTCTTGATCTGCTTGAGTTCTTCCTGAAGACTTACTTTATCTTTTTCACTTTCATAAGTGACAAAACGAAGGATCTCAGAAAGCTGCAAAATGGCATCTCCCGTTTTATCTGATTTCATTTGAGAAAGTGAATAGATGTTATTCATTGAGTTGAATAAGAAATGCGGATTGATCTGTGCCCTGAGTGCTTTTCTTTCAGCATCTAACATTTTGTTTCTCAACTCTAAACTTTCCTTATTCTTTCTGCTTAGAAGAAGAGATTTCCAAATCAATGCACTTATGATCAATGGCGGAAGAGAAGACATGAATCTGCCAAAGTAAATGGCAATCATTGTTCTTTCGTGAAAACGTTGAATATGCATTGGGAATTTCTGATCCATTGCCAGATCGATCTGTCCAAATACAAAAACATGAATTGCTACCAGCAGGGCAAGTAATCCGAAATAGACGATTGTTTTCTTCTGTTCTAGATACTTACAGGATAACCATAGCAAGTTCAAATAGAACAAGAACATCTGTGGAACCAGAAATGACAATACACGAACCAATGCCGTTTCAATATCAGAAACATGTGAAAAAGCCCAGGTAACTAATGTTCCAAAGATCAGCCAGGCAATTAGAGAGTATTTTACATACGTTTTCACAAAACAAAAATAAGTATTGTTTTAGGTCAATTGAAATCCCTTCAATCAACTATGATTCTTTATCAAGAATACGGGTTAAATCTTCAATCAAAACATTTATAACGGATTTTACGCATTCATTGATGAATAACAATCTTTGATAGAATTTAACTATTTAGTTAAGTAATAATCTCACATCTTTGCAAACAATTTTGGAATATTGTGCGTTCATAAGATCAGAACTGAAGAAATGGAATTAAAAAAGTACTTAATAGCCTGCTCGTTTTTATTGAGCTTTTTATCATTCTCTCAAGAGAAATTTACTCTTAGTGGTACCTTGAAAGATGGGGGTAGTGGAGAAGATTTAATAGGAGCAAGAGTTACGGTTGTAGAACTACCTGGAACAGGTGCGATCACAAATGAGTACGGATTTTACTCGTTAACATTACCACAAGGAACATACACCATTAGATATAAATCGCTTGGTTTCATATCAGGAGAGTTTCAAATAGAATTAAATCAGGATATTCAAAAGAACATTGAGCTGGTTCCAGAAGGCAAAACTTTGACGACAGTAAATGTAACAGCTGAAAAATTGGATGAAAATGTCAAGTCAGCAGAGATGGGGGTGGATAAGCTTTCAATGAAAGACATTGAGAATATTCCGGTACTGTTCGGAGAAAAAGATCCATTGAAAACAATTCAATTATTGCCAGGTGTTAAATCAGCTGGTGAGGGAAATTCTGGATTTTATGTACGTGGAGGTGGAGCTGATCAAAACCTGATCTTGTTAGATGGTGCTCCAGTTTATAACGCTTCTCACTTATTGGGGTTCTTCTCTGTTTTTAACTCGGATGCATTAAAGGATATCAAATTGTATAAAGGCGGTGCTCCTGCTGAATTTGGTGGAAGATTGTCTTCAGTTTTAGATATTAAAATGAAAGAAGGAAACCTGAAAAAATTCTCTGCATCAGGTGGTATTGGATTGATCTCTTCAAAATTGACACTTGAAGCACCAATTGTAAAGGACAAAGGTTCATTCATTGTTTCAGGTCGTAGAACTTATGCAGACCTTTTCTTGAAATTATCGAAAGATGAAAATGCGCAGAATTCAATACTTTATTTCTATGACTTGAATGCAAAAGCCAATTACCGTTTGGGAGATAAAGACCGTCTGTTCATATCCGGATATTTTGGACGTGATAAATTTGGTTTTGCAGATCAATTCGGCTTTGACTGGGGTAATACAACGGCTACATTAAGATGGAATCATATCTATAATGACAAATTATTTGGTAATACCTCTTTCATCTTCAGTAACTATAATTATAAGATCAAGTTTGGGGCAGATGATGAGACATTTGAAATTGGTTCGGTTATTCAGGATTTCAATTTGAAGCAGGATTTCGACTGGTACATCAATGAGAACAATACTGTAACTTTTGGTGCAAATGTCATTCACCACACTTTCAAACCAGGTCAAATTGAAACTGGTTCAGGGATTGATTTTGTATTGAGTGATGTGCCTAATACCTACTCGGTTGAATCAG
Source organism: Crocinitomicaceae bacterium (assembly GCA_020635955.1). Classification (GTDB taxonomy): domain Bacteria; phylum Bacteroidota; class Bacteroidia; order Flavobacteriales_D; family Crocinitomicaceae; genus Paracrocinitomix. The sequence goes on along the minus strand of JACJYW010000007.1, from coordinate 187,158 downwards.
CAGTTTACATTTCAAACGAGCAAAAAATTGGAAAAAGAGTCACACTTATTTATGGTTTGAGAGGATCTAACTTCACTCAATTAGGTAATGATGATGTAGTCTATACCTTTAACACAGCTGGTGAAGTGACACAAACTGATTCTACCAAATTATGGCAAAATGTTCAATCTTATTGGGGACTATCTCCGAGATTCTCTTCAAATTTCTTGCTGAATGAAAAGAGTTCGATCAAAGCCGGATATGCCAGAACTTTCCAGTATTTGCATTTGATATCAAACTCTACAGCATCTTCACCTACAGATATCTGGTTACCGTCTTCAGTGAATATTAAACCTCAAATTGCAGATCAGTTCTCTTTAGGTTATTTCAGAAACTTCTTAAATAATCAATTGGAGTTCTCTACAGAAGTGTATTATAAGATCATGCAAAATGTGATCGATTACCGTGACGGAGCTGAGGTGACTTTAAATCCAACAGTAGAAGGTGAACTATTATTTGGTAGAGGAAGAGCTTATGGTCTTGAGCTATTATTGAAAAAACGTAGAGGTAAATTCACAGGATGGGTGAGCTATACTTTATCAAGAACTGAGAAGTTGTTTACGGATATCAATGATTCTAGCTGGTTTCCGGCTCGTCAGGATAGAACACATGATGTATCAATTGTTGGGATGTATAACATCAATGACCAGTTCACGGTTTCTGCAAGTTGGGTATACTATACCGGAAATGCGGTGACCTTCCCATCTGGAAAGTATGAAATAGATGGTCAGATCGTGAATTATTATACAGAAAGAAACGGGTACAGAATGCCTGATTATCACCGTTTGGATCTGGGGATGACTTTTTATCATAAAAAGTATAGAGAAGTTAAAGATCCGGAGACTGGACAGATGAAACAGGTGCCTAAAAAATGGTTGTCTAGCTGGAATGTTTCAGTATACAATGCATATGCAAGAGAGAATGCCTATACTATTTCGTTCCGTGAAAATCCGGATACAGGTGAAACAGAGGCTGTACAATTGGCGCTTTTCAAAGTAATTCCATCAATCACATATAATTTTAAATTCTAATGAAAAAGGGGTTCATTTTTATAGCTGGATTATTGGTCTTCGCATTTTCATGTGAGAAAGTAATTGATATTCCTTTGAACGAAGCTGAACAAAGGATCGTGGTGGAAGCAGTTTTGTTTGATGTTGAAGATTCGAGTTTTATCAAACTATCTAAAACAGGATCAGTTTATGATAACTCAGATTTTGAAAAGATCTCTGGTGCCACAGTTACTGTGTCAGACGATCAGGGAAATACATTCACATTTATTGAAGACCCATTAACGCCGGGATTGTATTTGGATACCACCTTCATAGCACAACCGTATAGAACATACGACCTGTCAATCATTGCGGCTGGTGAAACCATTACAGCAACTTCAACTACTTATGAGGATATCCAGTTTGATTCATTGGATTATTTCTATCAGGCCGGAAGCTTTGGGAATCCTGACTCCAGCTATTTTGTCTTCTTTAATTTCACTGATAACGGGGCTGATAAAAATTTCTACAGAGCTATACCGGTTATCAACGGAGCAAAATCCGGAACGTATTATTTAACAGATGATAAGTTATTCAATGGCAACAACTACCGTCAGCCATTTTTTGCTGAGGAAATGGGTCATGGAGATACATTGATCGCTTATATTGTGAGTATGGATGAAGCCAATTATACTTATTTGAATACACTTTCGTCAAACGGAGGAGGAGGGCCATTTAGTCCAACACCTTCAAATCCGGTTTCGAATTTAGAAGGTAACGCTATTGGATTTTTCGGAGTCTTTATGACTGGATATGAACAGATCATTTTTCCATAAAAGAGTCTTGCCACTCATTTTAGTTTTGCTGACAGTTTCTTGTCAGAAAGTGATCGTTATACCTATTAATGATGAGGAGTCAAAGATCGTTTTTGAAGGTGTATTGAAAGATCGTGATAGTTCCAGCTTTTTCTACTTGTCCAGAACGGTGGGGATCTACGAAGATGAATCAGATATTCAACCGGTTTCAGGCGCGCAAATAACGGTTTTTGATAGCCAGGGAAGTCAACATGTCTTTGCTGAACATCCTCAGGAGCCTGGAACATATGTCAATTATTCATTCCTAGCGCAGGAAAATACTACCTATAATATGACCTGTGTTGTTGGTAATGAGGTGATCACATCAACTTCTTTTACTAAAACAAAGCCGGTTATTGATTCAATATATACCAAAGCTAATATATTGGACGTTGAAGCGCCTTTTTCGCAGTGGGTTTATTATCATTCATCTGACCCCGTAGATGAGGTCAATAACTATCGCTTAAGGATAACGAATAATGGTAAAGAACCAAGTCAGTATTATATAGGTAATGACTATTGGATCAATGGCGAAACCTATGAAGCTCAATTTTTTGGAGTGGATGTTTTTCCCGGGGACACTATTCACGTTGAAATGCTTGAATTTGATCCGGCGGTGTATAATTACCTGTATGGATTGTCGAGTACATTGACTACCGGAGCTTTCAGTCCTGCCCCTTCAAATCCTCCTTCAAATCTTGAAGGAAATGCCATTGGCTATTTTGCTGTTTATATGACAGATACGGCATCTATTATTGTGCAGTAGGTTAAAAACTCCAGCCAATTCCAAGATAAAGTCCTTTTGGATAAGCAATACCTGTTCTGAACAGAAACCCTGTCCATTTTTGAAATCTATATCCTAAAGCTATTGAGGGGGTAAGTTCAATTGGATAATAGAAGTAATCCCACAAAAAGTAATTTCCTCCTAACAAGACTTCAAATTTGTTGTCTTTTTTACCAAAAAGTAAGACCGTATGTCCATTGAATGCTGTTCCGGAAGATTCGCCGGTTACGAAAAAATAACCCGCACCAGCCTGTAGACCAAAAGAGAATCCTCTGGATTCAAAAAAGTGCCTTTCATAAAATAAACCCACTTCTCCGTAGAATAGGGATGTCCCTGGGCTTGCAAAAATCGAGTTCTTTTTAAGCGTTGGTTCGTAGGTTTTAAACTCTATTGAGTCATTCTGAGCTAATCCGAAGTGATTAATGCACAATAGAATAAAGAAGTAAAATGTTTTGAGTTTCATTAAATCACAAGATAGGCGATTTGATTGAAATTGTTCGCCGCACATTTATATTTCAATACCTTGCTCCGCAGTAGTTGAACTGCTGCGGTAACTTTTCATCATGCCCAATCGCTCTTGCGTGATAGCGCGTGGAAATCTTTAATTAGTTTCCAATTTCCCACTTTTCTAAATTTTCACCCACTCGTTACCACTTGTGTGGTAAATGAAGTTGTTGGGTCTTTATTTCAGGTAACTGAAGGCGGCTTTCTATTAAATCACTTCCCTTTCAAAGCTTGTTTTCAACGAGTTGCAATTCAACTTTAGATCGATCTCTTGTCGATTCTTTCATTCGATAATCAATTTTTTTCCTCTCCAACTTTTCCACAATTTGAAAATAAGTTACCACTTTTTACCACTGTGATGATTTAGTGATAAAACCGCTAATTTACTGTAACTTATGTTGCGTGAATTGTTATAGAAAGAAATTAACACCGTTGGAGTTATTAACAATTGGAAAATAAGTGGTAAATTGTGGGATACTAATAGCTATTTTAGCCAAATCAAATTAGAACATGGCAGGTTTAGTCGGAGAATACGAGTGCAAATTGGACGCAAAAGGGAGGTTTCTTTTCCCTGCTGGTCTGAGAAAGCAATTGGATCCGGCAGCCAATGAAAATTTCATGGTAAACAAAGGGTTTGAGAACTGTTTGACGCTTTATCCAATGAATGAATGGGAGAAAGTGACGGCAAGACTTTCAAAATTGAATCTGTTCAAACCTAAAAACCGAATGTTCTATAGGCTCTTTCATCAGGGGGCAAAGCAATTAACGCTTGATAATGCTGGGAGAATTTTGATCCCAACTGCCTTGATGGAAAGAATTGGATTGAAGAAGGAGATAATGTTGACCGCCTACAATGATAGAATTGAGATTTGGGACCGTGCAGAGTATTTGTCAATTATGGATGAGAATATCACAGATTTCTCTGACCTGGCAGATGAGGTGATGGGTGAAATAGGAGAGCCGGATGACGAATAGCACGTATCACGTTCCTGTTTTATTTCAGGAATCTATAGATGCTCTTGATCTTAAATCTAACAGTGTAATTGTTGATGTCACTTACGGTGGCGGTGGGCATTCAAAAGAAATATTGAAGTGCATAGGAAATGATGGGGTGTTGATCGCTTTTGATCAGGATGAAGATGCTTTGGCTAATGTGGTAGATGATGACAGGCTGATCTTTGTTGATTCCAACTTTCGCTTCCTGTACAATTTTATAAAGTTCCATGACTTATTGGGTGTTGACGGTTTGCTGGCTGATCTGGGGGTTTCTTCTCATCAATTTGATGTTGGTGAAAGAGGTTTTTCCATCAGAGAAGAAGGTAGGCTGGATATGCGAATGAATCAAAAAGCGCAACTCTCTGCTTTTAAAGTAGTGAACGAGTATCCAGAAAAAGAACTCTACCGCATTTTTAATTCGTTTGCTGATCTCCAGAATACCAAAAGGGTGGTAATGACCATCACTGCTGAGCGCAAAAAGAAAAAGATCTCAACTACTGGTGATCTGGTAAAGATCCTGCAGGATTTGGTTCCGCCAAAAAAGAAGAATCAATTCTTAGCGCAGGTGTTCCAGGCTATCCGAATCGAAGTAAATGATGAGATGGGTGCTTTGATGGATATGCTAGAGCAGACAGCAAAGGTGATCAAACCGGGAGGAAAACTAGTAGTGATCTCTTATCACTCTATCGAAGACAGGCTGGTAAAGAATTTTATTAAAGCCGGGAATTTCGAAGGGGATGTAGAAACGGATGTGTTTGGAGTGGCTAATGTTCCTTTCAAAGCAGTCAACAAAAAACCGATCGTTCCATCATTTGAAGAGATCGAAAGAAACCCAAGAGCAAGGAGTGCCAAATTGAGAATTGCAGTACGAACATGAGTTCAAACGAATATATAGATCAGGAAACCGCAGACCAAAAAAAGGCTGAAACAGAAGCAAAGGAGGCGAAAAAGAAAAGTCGCAGATCCAATAAAGCAGCTGCTAAGACCAGAGAAGGTGGGCGTTTGATGGTGCAGATTATGAACGGTGAGTTTTTGACGAAAGACTGGTTCATTAAAAATCTGCCTTTCACCTTCTATGTGGCCTTTTTACTTGTGGTGTTGATCAGTTGGGGATACTATGCTGAATCAATGACCAGAAAAGAAGTGGAGTTGCAGGAAGAATTGAGTGAATTGAATTCAGAGTACTTCACCTTAAGCAGTGAGTACATCACTAAGAGAGGAAGACAACAAATAAAAGATGACCTGGCAGGAACTGGATTAGTAGAGAGCAGGGTGTCGCCCAAAAAAATTAGAGTTAGAAAGTACGTGTTTAATTAATGGAAGCCAAAAAGGAAATAGTGATCAAATCTTACGTGATGTATGTCATAGTAGCATTGGTAATGCTAGTTGTGATCGTCCGTGTGATCAATATCCAGTATGGTGATGTTGTGCCTGATGCTCCAATGGCGGCAGATTCTTCTGGCATAATGACCACCAAAGTTGATTCTGTTGCTCCTATGCGTGGACGTATCCTTGCATCTGATGGCTCTGATCTGGTGACTTCTGTTCCTTTATATGATTTGCATATTGACATGACTGTGATCCGCGAAGGTCTTTTTAAAGAAGTGGATTCATTAGCTATCAATCTGGCAAATGTATTTCCTGATAAAACCAGAAATGAATGGGAAGCATACTTGAGAAAAGGTAAATCTGACAAGAGCAGGTATTTATTGATTGAGCGCAATGTAAAATATACAGTACTGAAAGAGGTGGAGAAATTCCCAATTCTAAGAGAATCTCAATACAAAGGAGGTTTCATTGTGGAGCAACATTATGAGCGTCAAAAACCAAATGGAATACTGGCTTCAAGAACGCTGGGTTACAAAAGAGAAGGGATCAAACCAATCGGAATTGAAGGTGGTTTTGATCAGTATTTAGTTGGAGAATACGGATTAAGAACGAAGCAATGGGTGAACGGAAGCTGGAAACCAGTATCTGCTGACAATTTAGAAGATCCGGTTCCTGGTTTTGATGTAGTTACTTCATTAGATATTGATATTCAAGAGGTGGCGGAGAATGAATTGAGAAACCAGTTGGAATCTCAAAATGCAGTGAGTGGTTCGGTGGTGCTGATGGAGGTTGAAACGGGATTTGTAAAAGCTATTGCCAACCTTACAAAAGGTGAAGATGGAGGATATTATGAGACATTCAATCATGCTATTGGAACCAAAACTGACCCGGGTTCCACCTTCAAATTAGCTTCTTTAATGGCTTTATTGGAAGATGGGAAAGTAGATATCACTGATGAAGTTGGAGCCTATGGAGAATATCATTTCTACAATCATACTACTTATGATTCGCATGAAGGTGGATATGGTAAGATCTCCATTCAAAGAGCTTTTGAGGTTTCATCAAACGTATTCTCGAAGATCGTTAATGACGCTTATTTTGAAGACGCTCAAAAATATGTAGACAGAATTAAGTCTTTCGGATTGGGAGATACGCTAGGTCTGGATATTTCAGGAGAGCCTTTTCCAGTGATCAAGAATAGGGGAGAAAATGGTTGGTCAGGAATCACTTTACCACAAATGGCCATTGGATATGAGGTGGAATTAACTCCGCTTCAAATCCTTGCATTCTATAATGCTGTTGCTAATGATGGTGAAAAGGTGAAGCCTCAATTTGTTTCAGAGATCAGACGAGGGAATGAAACCGTTTTGAAGTTTGAAAAGGAAGTGATCAACGAAAAGATCTGTTCAGATGCAACGCTTGAAAAAGTCAAGATCTGTTTGGAAGGAGTGGTGAAGAATGGTACAGGTCAAATCCTGAAATCAGCCAACTTTGATATTGCCGGTAAAACAGGTACCGCAAAGATAGTAGATGTTGAAGCAGGAACTTACGGGAATCAATATCAAGCTTCATTCGTGGGGTATTTCCCTGCTGATAATCCTAAATACTCTTGCATAGTAACTATCGCAGGTCCTACGAGACAGATCTACGGTGCACAGGTTTCAGGTACTGTATTTACAGCTATTGCTGATAAGGTTTATTCATCATCTATGCAGTATCATGAAAACTATAACCTCACACATAATCCAATTAGAACTACACCTAGGATAAAGAGCGGTAGTGCGGCTGAAACTCAGGTGGTGTTGGATAAAATGAATCTGAATTACAGCAATCAGTCACAAGGTGGGCAGTGGATTTCAGTTTCAACAGAAGACAACCGAATTTCCCTTCAACAAAGAAATCTGAAGGCTAAAAAAGTGCCGAATGTTAAAGGTATGCCTCTCAATGATGCTGTTTATCTATTAGAAAACGGAGGACTGAGAGTTCAGGTAATAGGCCATGGTCAGGTTGTAAAACAATCAATTGAACCGGGTGCTGAATTGGTGAAAGGAACATTAATAACCCTTGAATTAAGATAGTGAAGAACTTACAGGATATATTATACAAAGTGGCATTGGTTGAAACTCATGGGTCAACCGATATCAATATCTCTGAAATTGTTTTTGATTCCAGAAAGGTATCTGATGCTTCATTGTTTGTAGCTGTAAGAGGTGTTTCCGTTGATGGTCATCAGTTCATTGAACAAACCATTCAGGCAGGTGCAATTGCTATTGTTTGTGAAGAATTGCCAGCAGATATAAAAGAGGGTATCACTTATTTGAAAGTGATCAACTCAGCAGAAGCCTTGGGGATCATGGCGTCCAATTACTTCGATAATCCTTCGGATGAGATCAAATTGATTGGCATTACAGGTACCAATGGTAAAACCACCACCACTACATTGTTACATGATCTGGTTTCAGACATGGGCTTTGCAGCAGGTTTGATATCAACGGTAGTCAACAAAATTGAGAAAAGAGAGATCCCCTCTACGCATACCACGCCAGATCCGATTGCCTTAAATGGATTGATTCGTGAAATGGTGGATGAAGGATGTGAATTCTGTTTCATGGAAGTTTCTTCTCATGCTATTCACCAACATAGAATTGCGGGATTAGATTACAATGTGGCAGTGTTTACTAACATCACTCATGATCATTTAGATTATCACAAAACATTCAAGGAATACATCTACGCCAAGAAGAAATTCTTTGACGACTTGAGTTCTTCAGCTATTGCCATTACCAATGTGGATGATCCTAATGGTGAAGTGATGGTTCAAAATACTAAAGCTAAAGTGAGAAGCTACGCCATGAAAACAGTAGCAGATTACAAAGTAAAGGTGATAGAGAATACCTTCTCAGGTCTTGTCTTGAATATTGATAATCATGAAGTGTGGACCAGATTAGTAGGTGGATTCAATGCATATAATTTGCTGGCAGTTTATGCGGTTGCCATGGAGTTGGAATTGGATGAAGTGGAGGTGATGACTGCTATGAGCAAATTGAAGTCAGTAGAGGGAAGATTCGAATACCTGAAATCTGATAGTGATATCATTGGCATAGTGGATTATGCACATACGCCAGATGCATTGAAAAATGTGTTGTCTACGATTCAGGCGGTAAGAACAAGAAACGAGCAGGTATTAACTGTTGTTGGATGTGGAGGAGACAGAGATAAGGCTAAACGACCTAAAATGGCGGAGATCGCTGCTGAAATGTCTGATAAAGTGATCCTTACTTCTGATAATCCTAGATCTGAAGATCCTGAAGTGATCATCTCAGAAATGAAAGTAGGTGTACCTGCTGAAAAATCAGCTAAAGCCATGGCAATCACGAATCGTGAAGAAGCTATTAAAGTGGCTTGTTCATTAGCTCAACCGGGAGATATCATCCTGGTTGCTGGTAAAGGACATGAAAAATATCAAGAGATCAAAGGAGAGAGATTTCCATTTGACGATTACGAAACCCTTAAACAAACCCTAATAAACCTGAATAAATAATGTTGTACTATCTGTTTACATATCTGGATGAATTGGGAATGCCCGGAGCAGGTGTATTTGATTACATCTCGTTCAGAGCGGCTATGGCCATCATTACTTCTTTATTGATCTCTATGGTTTTTGGAGATCGCCTGATCAATATTCTTAGAAAACAACAAGTTGGAGAATCGGTTAGAGATCTTGGATTAGAAGGTCAAAAAGAAAAAGAAGGAACGCCAACAATGGGAGGATTGATCATTCTGGCTTCTGTTTTGATCCCAACATTATTGTTTGCTCAACTGGATAACATTTACGTGATCATCATGATCATAGCTACCGTGTTGTTCGGACTGATCGGATTCATTGATGATTATATCAAGGTTTTCAAAAAGAACAAAAAGGGATTAGCAGGAAAGTTCAAAGTGTTTGGACAGATCTTCGTTGGGGCAATTATAGGTGGGATTCTGTACTTCCATCCAGATGTTCAGGTACATGAAAGAGTTCCGGTGAATGAAGTAGTTGAGAATTCTGTTGATGTTACTGAAAAACACCAGAATGTTCCTGAAGGAACCAAATATGTGGCTACGAAAGACATGACCACAACTATTCCTTTCATGAAGGATAATGAGTTCAATTACAACTGGATCATAGGTGATAATAACAAATCTTATGGTTGGTTGTTGTTCATTCCAATTGTGATCATCATTGTTACAGCTGTTTCGAATGGAGCAAATATGACAGATGGTTTAGATGGATTAGCTACAGGAACATCAGCCATTATTGGTATAGCCCTTGCCATTTTTGCATACATATCAGGTCACCTTGATTTTGCTGATTATCTGGGGGTAATGTATATCCCGTATTCAGGTGAGCTGGTAATATTCATTTCAGCTTTCATGGGTGCTTGTATCGGATTTTTATGGCACAATGCTTATCCGGCTAAAGTGTTCATGGGAGATACCGGTTCATTAGCGATTGGAGGGATCATTGCCACGTTTGCCATCATCATCAGAAAAGAATTATTGATCCCTGTTTTATGTGGAGTGTTCCTGGCTGAGAATGTATCAGTAATGCTGCAAGTAGCATGGTTCAAATTCACCAAGAAAAAATACGGTGAAGGAAGAAGGATCTTCCTTATGGCACCATTGCATCACCATTACCAAAAGAAAGGGATGCATGAAGCCAAAATTGTTGCAAGGTTCTGGATCGTAGGGGTGATCCTGGCTGTAATAACCATTGTGACACTGAAATTAAGATAATAAGGATGATGAGGGTCATCCTGAGCCTGTCGAAGGGCCGAATCATCCCTCACAACAAAACAACAACAACAAACCAATAACCCAAGGTGGGTGGCTTCGGTCATCCTGAGCGGAGTCGAAGGACGAAGCCACTCACCGCGGAGGATAAATGAAAAAGGATTTTAAAAATATTGCCATTCTAGGTGCCGGTGAAAGCGGAGTAGGTGCTGCTTTATTGGCCAAAGCCAAAGGGATCAATGTATTTGTTTCTGACAAAGGAGAGATCAAACCTTCTTATCAAAAAGAGTTGGAAGAAGCAGGTATTGAATTTGAATCTGGTCAACATGATGTAGAAAGAATTCTGGCAGCTGATCTAATCATTAAAAGTCCTGGAATCCCTGAAAAAGTGCAGTTGATCAAAGATGCTGTTGCCAAAGGAATTCCCGTGATCTCTGAAATTGAATTCGCAGGTTACTATACCAACAAGAAACTGATCTGTATTACCGGTAGTAATGGTAAAACTACCACCACCATGTGGACGCATCATATCCTGAAAAAAGCCGGATTGAATGTGTCAATGGCCGGTAATGTAGGTGAGTCTCTGGCTCGTCAGGTAGTAGAAGATAAAGCTGATTACTATGTGATCGAGCTAAGTTCTTTCCAGTTAGATGGAATGTATGATTTCAAGGCTGATATCGCAGTGTTAACGAACATCACGCCTGATCACCTGGACAGATACAATTACGAAATGCAGAATTATGTGGATTCTAAGTTCCGCATCATTCAAAACCTGACTAAAAATGACTGGTTTATCTACAACGCAGATGATCCGATCATAACAGCAGAAATAGCTAAAAGAGACATCAAAGCTCATTTAGCGCCATTCTCTATCGAAAAAACAGAGGGAATGGTAGGATATGTCAACAACAACCAAATAAATATTAATCTAAAACCAGAATTTGCTATGTCGATTCACGATTTATCTTTAAAGGGTAAGCACAATACCCAAAATTCTTTGGCGTCAGGGATTGCGTCAAAAATCATTGAGATCCGCAACGAATCAATCAGAGAAAGTCTTTCAGACTTCAAAAACGTTGAGCACAGATTAGAATTTGTGGCTAAGGTCAACGGAATTGAATTTATCAATGATTCAAAAGCTACGAATGTAAACTCTACATGGTATGCGCTTGAATCAATGGACAAACCAACAGTATGGATCGTTGGTGGTGTAGATAAAGGAAATGATTATGATTCATTGATTCCTTTGGTAAAAGAAAAAGTAAAAGCTATTGTTTGCTTAGGGGTCGACAATGAGAAGATTAAAGAAGCATTTTCTGGAACTGTAGATGTTATAGCTGAAGCAGGATCTGCTCTTGAGGCAGTAGCATTGAGCTACAGATTGGCAAAAGACAAACATACAGTATTGTTATCTCCTGCTTGCGCTTCATTTGATCTATTTGAGAACTACGAAGATAGAGGAGCTCAATTCAAAGCCGCGGTTAGATCTCTTTAAAAATGAGTTAAAACCATCTTCCCCCTTTGGAGGGGGATAGAGGGAGAGGAACCAATGAATAAGCTTTTCAAATATCTGGGAGGAGATAAAAACATCTGGGTACTATCCATTGTGCTTGGTGTGTTATCCGTTGTCTCTGTCTTTAGTTTTATTCCTATCCTGGTAAAGGTGAAGGGGATGAGCTACTCCTATTTGTTTTTTAAGCATTTCTTCCTATTGATACTAGGATTTGTATTGATGTATGCTATCCATAAAGTGCCTACCAAGGTCTTTTCCAAACTCTCCAGGATCCTGTTCTATGTGTCAATCGTATTGCTGGTGCTTACCATGTTTATGGGTGAAAGCGTCAATGGTGCAGATCGCTGGCTGAAGATCCCGTTTTTACCGTTTTCTTTCCAAACCTCAGACTTTGCCAAGTTGGCCCTGATCATCTATCTGTCAAGACAATTAGTGAAAAGACAAAAAGATTTCAATGACTTTGAAACGGTATTTAAATACATCCTTCTTCCGGTTGGGCTTACCATGTTCCTGATCTTACCCTCAAATCTTTCAACAGCCGGTTTAATTGGAGTGATTGCTTTTGTGATGATGGTACTGGCCAAATTCCCATGGAAATGGATCGGGTTATCAGTGGTGGCTGTAGGAGGTGTTTTTGTTCTGCTTATAGGGATCTCTGCTGTATATCCGGATGTGATGCCCAGAGTTGAAACCTGGCGAGCTAGAATAGTGAAAGCCTCTGATGAAAATGTGGATCCCAGAGAGAATATGCAGGTGAACAATGCTCTGGCAGCCATAAAAAATGGGGCCATGACAACTGAACATCCAACACCTGGAAGAGGCCCGGGTAATGGCGTGTTAAAACATTATATACCTGAAGCCTATGCCGATTTTTACTTTGCCGCATTGATAGAAGAAGGAGGATTACCAATGGGGATTATAGTGATAATGTTATACATGTGGCTCTTCTTTAGATTTATTAAAGCCGGACTGGGATCCAAAGATCTTTTTGGTACCTATATGGCTATGGGAATCGGGATCATGATGATGACTCAGGTAATGGTCAATATGATGGTAAGTACTAAACTAATGCCGGTGACGGGTCAAAATATGCCACTGCTTTCAATGGGAGGTACATCAGCCTGGTTTACATGTATCGCTTTTGGAATTGTATTAGGAATCAGCCGAGATTCAGCTAAATCAGAAAAAACTCAAAATCTAGAAAAAGAAAATGTCCTTGCGTAAAGTTGTCATATCAGGAGGAGGAACCGGAGGTCACATATTTCCGGCTATTGCCATTGCAAATAAGATCAAAGAAAAATATCCGGATGCCGAGATATTGTTCGTTGGAGCTGAGGGTAAAATGGAAATGGAGAAGGTGCCAAAAGCTGGTTATAAAATTGAAGGCCTACCCATTAGAGGACTACAACGAAAATTAACCTTAAAAAATCTGGCAGTTCCTTTCAAGTTGCTGGCTTCATTGCGCAAAGCAAAAAAGATCATGAAATCCTTTCAACCAGACATAGCAATTGGTGTTGGAGGATACGCTAGTGCGGCTACCATTCGAGTTGCTTCAAAATTAGGAGTGCCAACCTTGATTCAAGAGCAAAACGGTTACCCTGGAATAACGAATAAAATATTAGGCAAAAGAGCCAAAACCATCTGCGTGGCTTATGATCATCTTGACCGCTTTTTTCCGGCTGAAAAGATCGTGAAAACAGGTAATCCTGTGCGTTCAGAGGTTGTGCAAATTGATGGAAAAAGAGAAGAGGCTTTTAAACATTTTAACCTTGATCCATCTAAGAAGACTTTGTTGGTGATTGGTGGAAGTTTAGGTGCAAGAACATTAAATGAAAGTATCAAAGTTCAGATCCAGAAACTCATTGAAAAAGATGTACAGATCATCTGGCAGTGCGGAAAGATCTATCTGAATAACCTAAAACCATTCGTAGATGAATTGAATTCGTCCAATGTGTTTCTGTCTGACTTTGTTTATCAAATGGATCTGGCATATGCAGCTGCAGATATTATTGTTTCAAGAGCAGGTGCTATATCTGTATCAGAGGTATGCCTTATAGGTAAACCGGTGATCTTGGTGCCTTCTCCTAATGTGGCAGAAGATCATCAAACAAAAAATGCCATGGCATTGGTGAATGAAAATGCGGCTATTCTGGTGAAAGATGTTGATGCAAGAGAAAATCTGGTAAATGAAGTGATCTCTGCAATGGAAGATGCAAAAAGATGTAACGAACTGTCATCCAATATTAAGAAGCTTGGTATTCCGGATGCTACGGATAGAATATTAGTTGAAATTGAAAAATTAATAAAGTAATGAGTAGTAAGTATCAAGTACCAAGTGCCTTCAGCAATGTACTTGATACTGATAACTAAATACTCGATACTTACAAATATGAATTTTAGTCAAATAAATAACGTTTATTTCATTGGAATCGGGGGGATAGGAATGTCCGCCCTGGCCAGGTATTTTCATTCAAAAGGTAAGCACGTTGCAGGATATGATAAAACAGAAACAGTTCTAACCCTGCAATTAGAGGCAGAAGGAATTGAAGTTCATTATGAGGATCGGGGTATAGCAGTTTTGGATAACTACAAGCACCAGGATACCATTGTGATCTATACTCCGGCTATCCCCGCCGACATGCAGGAATTGGTGGCATTCCAGGAGCATCATTTTAATGTGATCAAAAGGGCCAAAGCATTAGGAATTATCTCAGATGAGTTTGAGACTTATGCCGTGGCTGGTACACATGGAAAAACTACTACATCAACTATTTTAGCACATGTTTTAAATCAAACGCCTGAAAAATGTAATGCATTCCTGGGAGGTATCGCATCTAACTATAATTCCAATTGTATTATTAATAAGGGTTCTACAAGAGTAGTTGTAGAAGCGGATGAATTTGATCGTTCGTTCCTACAATTGAATCCAAAATATGCTATCCTCACTTCCATTGATGCTGACCATTTGGATATTTATGGAGATGGAGATCAAATCGTAAAATCATTTAATGATTTTGTGAATTTGGTTCAACCTTCAGGAGCTTTGATCATTAACTCTTCAATTGATTTCAATAAGTTAACCATTACATCTGATCCTAGAATAATCACCTATGGATACGACAATACATCTGACTACCGATTGCACGCACCTAAATATGAAGATGGCAGGTTCTTTTTTGATGTGGTAACGCATCAAAAAACATACTGGAACATAGAGTTTGGTTTGCCGGGTAGACATAATGCTGAAAATGCCACAGCAGTGTTTGGATTGTGCTTGGAATTAGGAGTTCCTGAAGAAACCATACGTGCCGCATTTACATCATTTAAAGGTGTCAAAAGAAGATTTGAGTATAAGTTGAGAAGAGATGACATAGTTGTTATAGATGACTATGCCCACCATCCAACAGAGATCTCTGCGTTCATGGAATCAGTAAAGAAATTGTATCCGGATAGAAAGATATCTGTTGTATTTCAACCTCACTTATTTAGTAGAACTCGCGATTTTATGGGTGATTTTGCCAAAGCACTTTCTTTGGCTGATGAGCTTTATCTATTGCCAATTTATCCTGCTCGGGAATTGCCTATTCCGGGAATAACTTCAGAGGTTTTATTAGACAAGGTGGATATGACACATAAACAAATGTCTTCAAAATCCAACATCCTTCATGATATTCAGCAAACATCTAAAGATGTGATCTGTATTCTGGGAGCAGGTGATATTGATACTACCGTTGAACCAATAACCAATATTTACGCATGAAGCTGAAACCCTGGTTGAGAAATACAATTTGGATGATCTTTCTGGTTTCAGTTTGGTTGATCATGAGCTTCGTGAATTCTTCTCATGATGAGAGGGTTGTTGGATTACCTGAAATAGATATTGAAATGTATGAAGACATGATGTTCTTGACTAAAGATGATGTCTTAGAAAGATTGAAGAACAGGCATTTGATCGGAGAAGATAAAACTTATGATAACATAGAATTAGAAGAGATTGAAAAATATCTCAACGAAATGCCTGAGATCAAACATGCTGAGGCTTATGCTTATGTAAGTGGAAAATGGAGATTGGATATTCAATTAAGAAGACCAATAGCAAGGATATTTAACATTGATGGAACATCATGCTATTTAGATAAAGACGGTACCATGATGCCTCTTTCTTTGAACTATACAGCCCATGTTTTAACGGTAGACGGCAATATCAATGAGACTGATTTTACAAAAACAGTTGACAACATAATCAACAATGACTCATTGATAACTATTGAAATCTTAGACGATTTGTACGAGATTTCAAATTATGTTTGTTCAGATGAGTTCCTGTCTGCTCAGATCACTCATATTCACATCAATGAATACAATGAGTTTGAGCTGATTCCGAGAGTAGGTGATCAACGGATCATGTTCGGAAAAGCAGATTATGTAGAGGGTAAGTTTAAGAAGTTAGAATACTTCTATTCTGAGGGGATAACAAGAGCTGGATGGGAAAACTATGATACGATTAATATAATGTACGAGAGCCAGGTAGTGTGCTCAAAACGAAATTAAAGTAATAAAGATTATAGAACATAGATTTTAGATAGAATGCAAGACAAAGTCTAAACTCTAAACTCTAAAATCTACAATCTAAAAAAAAGTATGTCAGAAATTGTTGTAGGATTAGACATAGGAACAACCAAAATTGCCTGCATAGTTGGTAGAAAAACTGAGCATGGTAAAATTGAGATCCTTTCAATGGGGAAATTTGAAAGTGTTGGAGTAACCAGAGGGGTAGTTTCCAACATTGAAAAAACCGTGCACTCAATTAAAGAAGCTGTTCGCGAAGCCCAGGAGCGTGTTAACGGAGAATTGTCCGTAAGAGTGGTGAATGTTGGTATCGCAGGTCAGCATATCAATAGTTTGCAACATAGAGGAATGTTGATGAGAAGTGACCTTGAAAGAGAGATCGCCCAATCAGATATTGACGCGCTAGTTGAAGATATGTACAAATTGGTAATGCAGCCAGGTGAAGAGATCGTGCACGTACTACCACAGGAATATATTGTAGATAGTGAACAAGGGATCAAAGATCCTATTGGTATGGCAGGGGTTCGTTTAGAAGCGAATTTCCATATCATCACTGGTCAAATTGCTGCCGCTAAGAACATTAAAAAATGTGTTGACAAAGCAGGTTTGGAGGTTGATGAGATGATTCTTGAACCATTGGCATCTGCTGAAGCTGTTCTTTCAGATGAAGAAAAAGAAGCAGGAGTGGTATTGGTTGATATCGGAGGTGGAACTACAGATGTAGCTATTTTCCAGGATGGAATTATTCGTCATACGGCTGTTATTCCTTTTGGTGGTAATGTGATCACTGAAGATATTAAGGAAGGTTGTACCATCATGAAGCGCCAGGCTGAGTTGTTAAAACAAAAGTTTGGTTCGGCTTTGGCTTCAGAATGTCAGGATAATGAGATCGTTTGTATTCCTGGATTAAGAGGTAGAGAGCCTAAGGAAATTTCAGTTAGAAATTTGGCTTCTATCATTCAGGCTAGAATGGAAGAGATCATTGAACATGTTTATTACGAGATCAAAAACTCAGGTTACGAGAATAAATTGATCGGTGGAATCGTGGTTACAGGCGGTGGAGCTCAAATGAAGCACATTACGCAGTTATTTGAATACATCACTGGTATGGATGCAAGAATTGGATATCCAAATGAACATCTTGCACCTTCAACAATGGTGGATAACATTACCAGCCCAATGTACGCAACGGGTATTGGTTTGGTGATCAAAGGATTCCAGCATACTTATGCAAATACTGATGCTGAATCTAATGTTCATGCTGCTAAGAATCACTCCACAAAGAGAAAAGGAAGCTTTTTTGAAAAAATCCTTTCTCAGGGTAGAGCATGGTTCGAAGAAGAAGATTAGGCTTCGAAAAGCTCAGCCAACTTGACTGAATGCTAACGAAATTAATTGAGGACACTGAGGCACTCGAAGTGACCGAGAAAATAATTAAAAAATAGAGATGAAAGAAAACATAAGGCAACTAGTTAATTTACTCGAAGCGATTGAAAATCATCATCTCACAACAACAACTAAAAACACTAATATCCGCTCTGAAGCGGACCTAAACTTAGAAGTTATGGAATTCGATTTACCAAAAGATTCATCTTCAATTATCAAAGTAATTGGTATTGGTGGTGGTGGAGGTAACGCCGTAAATCACATGTATAACATGGGAATTAAAGGTGTTGACTTTGTGATCTGTAATACGGATCAACAAGCATTGGATATTTCTCCCGTGCCTATGAAGATCCAATTAGGACAAAGCCTTACAGAAGGGAGAGGAGCAGGAGCAATTCCTGAAATTGGTAAGAATGCTGCCATTGAGAATATTGATGACATTAAGGAGATCCTTTCTAAGAATACTAAAATGGTGTTTATCACTGCCGGAATGGGTGGTGGAACCGGAACAGGAGCTGCTCCGGTAGTTGCTAAAATTGCAAAAGAGATGGATATCCTAACTGTTGGTATCGTAACTGTTCCTTTTGCTTTTGAAGGTAGAAAAAGAAAGCTACAGGCTGAAGAAGGACTTGAGCAATTAAGACAAAGCGTTGATACTCTTTTGATCATCAATAATGATCGTTTAAGAGAAATGTTTGGTAACCTGACTTTGGGTAATGCCTTTTCTCAAGCAGATGATGTATTAGCTACTGCAGCTAAAGGAATTGCAGAAGTAATTTCGGTGACAGGTATGATCAACGTTGACTTCAATGATGTGAGTACGGTAATGAAAGATTCTGGTGTTGCTATTATGGGATCTGCTGAAGCATCTGGCGAAAACAGAGCTATTCAGGCTGTGAAGAATGCATTAGCCTCTCCATTGTTGAATGATAATGATATTGCTGGTGCTAAATATGTATTGTTGAATATCACATACGGAAATAAAGAGATCTTGATGGATGAGATCGGTGATATCACTGATTATATTCAGGATGAAGCTGGTGCTACTGCTGATGTTATTTGGGGACATGGTTATGATGAGGCTTTAGGCGATTCGATCTGCATTACAGTTATCGCCACAGGATTCAATACTTCTCCGGTTACAGGATTTGAAAGAGCTCCTGAGAAAAAGGTAGTGAGCCTGGATGACGAATCTGTGCCAACAATGATCTCTCAGCCAATTCAATCTCCAACTCAAAAAAATACATTGGAGAATAAGGAGATCGAACCAAAGATCTTTGCTGAGGAAGAGATTGAAGATGAACCATATTTGATCGTTAAAGAAGAAACTACTTCGCAAACTGAGATCAACTGGTCAATTAATGCTGAAGCAAAAGCTGAAACAGAAGAGAATACTGAAGAAGAAGTGATCAAACACTATTTAACGGATGATCTTGAGGAGAAAGTAGAATCTTCAAATGTAGCACCAAAAACGGTTCTCTCTCCAGAAGAACAGGCAATGAAAGCGAAAGAGAGAATGGAAAGAATTCAATCCTATACTTCGAAGTTAAAATCAGCTGAGGGAATTGATGATCTTGAAAAAGAGCCTGCATATAAAAGAAAGAAAATTGAATTTGATGATGTACCACATTCATCTGAAGATAATTTGAGCAAGTTTACATTGTCTGAAACTGAAGAAGAGAATGGACAACGTAAGATCGAACTCAAGCAGAATAATTCCTTTCTACACGACAACGTAGATTAATTTTGATTTAATTAGCTGAAAGTCCCACCCATTGCGGTGGGATTTTTGGTTTAAATTGTTTCTTCTGATGTCATTTCGACTAAGATCAACTCAGTTGATCGCATGGAGAAACGTAAGTTCGGCGAAGCCAAATCTTCAGATTTCTTTCCTCCATTGTCTAAAGATTTCTCAATAGGTAACCTCTTTCGAAATGACTATTGCACAACTTATCACCGTTCTTAATTAAAAAGACCTAAAAAAATACCAACTTTGTAGTCAAATAAATCAATATTATGAGCTTAACGGAACGTATCAACAACGACATAAAAGAGGCAATGAAAGCAAAAGAAGCAGGTAAATTAGCTGCTTTAAGAGATATCAAGTCTAAACTTTTATTAGAGGCTACAAGTGGGTCTGGAGAAGTAACAGATGAGGCTGCGAATAAGATCGTTGTTAAATTGTATAAACAAAGATTAGATACGTATGATCTTTACATGAAAGAGGGTAGAGAAGATCTTGCAGCAGATGAGAAATTCCAGGCAGAGATCATAGCTCAATATATGCCTGAAATGATGTCTGAAGATGATATTCGTAAAGCAGTACAGGCAAAAATTGCTGCGGTTGGAGCTGCTGGTCCTCAAGATATGGGTAAAGTAATGGGGCCAGTGATGGGAGAATTATCTGGAAAAGCGGATGGTAAAGTAATATCACAGATCGTTAAAGAAGAATTGTCAAAATAAGCGAGAACATTCTAAGAATATTCAAATAAAAAAAGGCTGCCTCTCGGTAGCCTTCTTTTTTTCCCTTTTGAACCTCAATCTATAAATAGATTATTTTTAATATTTTGTGTCTGCTCTAAGCCGACTTTTGTTTTAGATCTTTAACCGCTTAGCGATACTCTAATTTACGTCAACTTCAATGCTCTTTTTTTATTATTCTGATGAGTTGACACAAAAAATCGGTGAATGACATGTATTGTCGATAAATGAAATTTTTTTCTTGGAACACAATAAAAAAGGCCGCCATTCCGGCAGCCTTCTTTTTCCCTTTTGAACCTCAATCTATTAAATAGATTATTTTAAATATTTTTCCGCCAGGCGGTATTATGAGTTTTTGAATCAGTATCTAATTCCAAACCATTTTTTCGTAGTGTTGAGACTAATTTAAGTCAACATTACCGAGTTCAGAATAGAATTCAGATGAGTTGACGCAAAAAATCGGTGAATGACATTAATTGTCGTTAAGTGTAATTCTTGAATAGAAAAGAGCAAATAAAAAAAGACCACCTTTCCGGTAGCCTTCTTTTTTCCCTTTTGAACCTCAATCTATAAATAGATTATTTTAAATATTTTATCCGCCAGGCGGTATTTTTGAGTTTTTGAATCAGTATCTAATTCCAAACCATTTTCTCGTAGTGTTGTTACTAATTTAGCTCAACATATTCGAGTTCAGAAAAGAATTCAGATAAGGTGTATGAAAAAATCGGTGAATGACAAAATGATTCGGTGAATGAAATAACACCTATAGTATTTTATTCAATAGATTGGGCTTATTGGCAATCTTATGCAAGTGAAAATTTGTTCTGAGATTCTCCATCAGGTCTAGATGACCCATGTGGTGACAATCTGAACCAACAACATCTATCAAATCCTTGTCTATAATGGTTTCTGCCATTTTTTTTACCTGAGGTCCATATTGGCCACTCAAAGAATTAATATTCAATTGAAGTAGGCATCCTCTTTCTCTCAAATTATTAATGGTATCCCATTCGTTAATATAAAAAGGATATCGTTCAATATGGGCCAGAATGGGCTTGTATCCTTCCATGATCATTTCAAAAATGGCCTCCTTCACGCCTGGTGGTTCAGCTGTAAAGGATAATTCAAAAAGAACATATCTATCTCCAAAGGTCAAAAGGTTTTTCTCCTTGATCAATTCTCTGAATCTATGATCTAGATAATATTCTGCTGCCGCTTCTATTTCAATATTAATACCCTCAATAGCAATGGCCTCTTTCACTTTCTCCAAACCTCCTAAAATGATCTCAGGAGTATTTTTGTAATAGTCACTCATTATGTGAGGCGTAGTGATCACCTTTTTGTAGCCCAGTGCAGAAAATCGTTTTAAAAGATCCAGGGACATTTCCATGCTTTTTGAACCATCATCTATTCCTGGAATCAAATGAGAGTGTAGGTCGGTTTGCAGGATACCAAGATCAAGAGGTTCCAGTTTAGGTTCTTTTTTGAATATGTTTTGAAATATCCCCACGGTTCAAAAGTACTTATATCTTTATGAAGAATTGAGACATTTAAGTTAACGTATTGTATGAATTTAAAGATCATCATTGGTATATTATTATTGTCTTTCGTTTCATTTGGTCAGGATTCGAAGTTGGAGTTGAATTATGATCGATCAGTTGAATTTGCTGAAGTACCCCTTGAGTGTATTTACAAAGAATATCCGAATAAGCTGAATCAGGTTTTGACGGATTCAACGCATCTGCAGTCTCCTAAAGAGCTACATCCCATTTTTTATGGATGTTTTGATTGGCATTCATCTGTTCATGGACATTGGTTATTAGCAAAGTTGATGAATAACAATCCAGGAACTGAACTAGAAAAGCAGGTGTCTAAAGTGTTTGATTTTCAGTTTCAGGTGTCAAAGGTCCAGCAGGAACTGGCATATTTTCAACCTTCGCTAAATAAGTCTTTTGAACGCACTTATGGTTGGGCTTGGATTCTGAAATTATATGCTGAATTATACAAGTCACCTTTGAATAGTGAGCATAAATGGACAAATAATCTGCAATCTCTTATTGATCAAATAACTTCATTTTATAAAGAATTCTTACCAAAACTGGTTTATCCTGTTAGGGTAGGCGAACATACCAATACAGCTTTTGGTTTATCACTAGCCCTGGATTATTCAAGAGTGGTAGGGGATGAGGATCTTGAAAATCTGATTTTAAGCAGGAGTAAGGAATTCTTTGCCAATGACCAGGGTTGTCCTTTGAATTGGGAACCAAGTGGATTTGATTTCATTTCTCCTTGCTTACAGGAAGCTGAATTAATGTCTAAGGTGTATTCAAAAAAGGATTTTGAAAATTGGTTAGGCGAATATTTACCGCAGTTACTCAATAAAGATTTTACACTTGAGCCGGGAAGGGTGATCGATCGTACAGATGGGAAATTGGTTCATTTAGATGGGCTAAATTTCTCAAGAGCCTGGTGCCTTTATCAAATTGCTGATGTGCTTGGAAAGAAGGGAGAACACCTAGTAAAACTAGCCGATACGCATGTACTTAGTTCAGCAGATCAGGTGATCAATAGCAATTATATGGGTAGTCATTGGTTGGCGAGCTTTTATGTTAAAGCACTGGAGTCCAGGGAAAATTCAATGAAATGAGACATCAAAAATCAGGAGGTAATTTTATTATCCTTTACTATGAACTGACGAATGGTAAAGTTTATGCTGGACAAGATGGGCCGGGTCCATCAGGTGGTGGAGCCCATGTATGTTCTTTTGAAGATTACCTGTGTGAAAGTGTAAATTCAGAAGAAGTTAGATCGTATGTGATCAGGGAATTTGGCACAGATCATCATGAGAAAATATTAAATGCATTGAGACATTTAATAAAATGAGTCAATAGTCTATCGAGACTTGAAAATTCACTTTTATAGAGTATTGCAGCATATTTATGAGTATTAGTTTAAATTTGCTCCACTTATTAATCATTAAATCCTATTATGGCAAAAGTAAGTCGCTTGCGTGGAAAGTTTAAAGGTTTCTTTTTTGTATTAAGACTAGATCGATTTTATCCTAAATATGCGTTGAGCTTCTTTGCTAATGTTTCTCATTTGTCCAAATGGATAGCAAAACACAAGAAGTCAGGATATTCTGATTTTTATTCATTCAAGTTTGATTATAAGAAGAGAGAAGGACTTTTTGAATATGTGATTGAATCAGAGAATTTAGATAGTAATATTGATTATTTAGAATTTGGAGTATCACGTGGACATTCATTTGAGTGGTGGATGAATAGGATTAAAAATGAAGATGCCAGATTTTATGGATTCGATACTTTTTCAGGCTTGCCTGAAGACTGGGGGCCGTTCAAAGCTGGTGATATGGATAATGGAAATGAACCACCTAAATATGATGATACTCGTTACAAGTTTTATCAGGGTCTATTCCAGCAAACATTAATTCCATTTTTAAATGATTATCAGCCAGAAAAGAAGAAGGTTATTCATATGGATGCTGATTTGTACACGGCAACGTTGTATGTTCTAACTTTGATCACACCGTATCTAAAATCTGGTGATATTATCTTTTTTGACGAATTCAACGTTCCAATGCATGAGTTTAAGGCATTTAGAGAATGGACAACTTCATTCTATCTGGAATATGAAGTATTAGGTGGGGTTAATAATTATTATCAAACGGCTATTAAAATAAAGTAGTAACGTTTGTGGATCTTTAGACGCTAATCCCCCTAAATTGCTAATTGGAATAATGTTGCTTGTAATATTTCTGGTAATCACCGGAAGTAACATCATTGATCCATTCTTCATTTTGTAAATACCAGTCAACTGTTTTATCCAAACCTTCTTCAAATTCTAATGAAGGAACCCAGCCTAATTCATCTTTTATTTTAGTTGCATCAATGGCATATCTCATGTCATGACCAGCACGATCTTTAACATAAGTGATCAATTTTTCAGATGTTCCTGCATCTCTTCCAAGTTTAACATCCATGATCTGACACATTTTCTTCACCAGGGCGATATTGGTCCACTCATTCCATCCCCCAATATTATAAGTATCTCCAATTTTTCCTTTGTGAAAGATGGTGTCAATTGCTCTCGCATGATCCTCAACCCATAACCAATCTCTAACATTTTCACCAGTTCCGTAAACGGGTAAAGGCTTATTGTTTTTGATATTGTTGATCATTAACGGAATCAATTTTTCAGGAAATTGATGTGATCCGTAATTATTCGAACAGTTAGAAAGTTTAACTGGTAATTTATACGTGTGATAATAGGCCCGTACCAAATGGTCTGAACTTGCTTTTGATGCAGAATAAGGACTTCTTGGGTCATAGGCCGTAGTTTCTTCAAAAAATCCTTCTGCTCCTAACGAACCATAAACTTCATCTGTAGAGATGTGATAAAAAACATGTTCACCCTCTAGCCAACTAGTTCTCGCAACCTCTAATAAGTTAGCTGTTCCAACAATGTTGGTTATAATAAACTCCATTGGGCCGGATATTGACCTGTCAACATGAGATTCAGCAGCAAGATGAATTACATCAGTGATCTTTTTATCCGTAAATAGTTGCGCTAAAAAATCTTTCTCCTGAATATCTCCTTTTACAAATTCGTAATTCGGTGCATTCTCAACATCCTTAAGATTTTCCAAATTACCTGCGTAGGTTAATTTATCCAGATTAATGATTTGGTATTCAGGATATTTATTAACGAATAATCGTACAACATGCGAGCCTATAAATCCCGCTCCTCCCGTAATTAAGATCTTTTTTTGCATAGCTGTTAAACGTTCAATAAGGATATATATTCCTTAAAAAATCTTAAAGTGACCAATACTCAAGATCCTTGATCTTTCCTTTATAAATTCCTTTCAAGTCAACAATGATCCCTTTACCGTCTTTCATCATTTTCTTGAAATCATCCTCTGTAAGGTTGGAGTATTCTCTATGATTAACTGCAACTATGATTGCATCATAATTGTTTTTAGGTGCATCAATCACTTCGTAACCATACTCTTCAAAAACCTCTGCACTATCAGCATGCGGATCGATCACATCTAACTTTACTGCAAATGATTCCATCTCTTTATAAACGTCAACTACTTTAGAATTACGAATATCGCTCACATCTTCTTTGAAGGTGGTACCCATGATCAAAACTCTTGACTCCATAGGGTTTTTACCTTGAGCAATCATTTTTTTAACCGTCTGTTTTCCAACATAGAATCCCATTGAATCATTCACATATCTACCAGAGTTGATGATCTTGGCGTGGTATCCTAGCTCTTTTGCTTTATGTGTTAGATAATAAGGGTCTACTCCAATACAATGTCCACCAACGAGTCCTGGTCTAAAGTTTAGGAAATTCCATTTCGTTCCAGCAGCTTCTAATACATCATAGGTATTGATTCCCATTCTGTTGAAAATAATGGACAATTCATTGATCAATGCAATGTTTACGTCTCTCTGAGTATTTTCAATGATCTTGGCAGCTTCAGCTACTTTAAGAGAGGCAGCTCTGTGTACACCGGCAGCAACTACCAATTCATAGGTTTTTGCAATATTCTCTGCAGATTCCGGATCGCATCCTGAAGATACTTTCACAATTGTAGACAAAGTATGTACCTTATCTCCCGGGTTAATACGTTCAGGTGAATATCCCACTTTAAAATCATCCATGTATTTCAAACCTGATTCAGCTTCCAAAACAGGTATACAATCTTCTTCAGTACAACCAGGATAAACAGTTGATTCATATACAACATAATCACCTTTTTTCAATACTTGACCCACTGTTGAACTAGCACCTAATAATGGTGTTAGATCTGGTTCTTTGCTATTGTCTATTGGAGTAGGTACTGCGATAATGAAGAATGTCGCTTCGGCTAATTCATCTAATTTGTGCGTAAAGGTGATATCACAACCGTCAAATGCTTCGGCTTCTAATTCATCACTAGGGTCTATTCGATTCTTCATCATTTCAACCCTTTTGGAATTAATATCAAAGCCAATAACAGATATTTTTCTGGCAAATTCTAATGCAATTGGTAATCCTACATATCCTAATCCGATTACCGCTAGTTTAGTTTCCTTATCAACAAGTTTTTCGTAAATAGTTTTCATCTGTTACTGATTTTTTTCTTTAAAATATGCATCTCTTACTTCATAGATGCGTTCAATAATTTCAACAACTTTTAATCCTTCTAGAGCATTGGTAGTTGGAGATGTTCTCTTTTTCAAAGAGTCAACCACATTCTCGATTATATAATGGTGATTGGCTGCTGATCCTTTATATGCACCATAGTCATTTGCCGGATTGGAAGGAGCCAATTCAGGCATGGTATAATCCTCAATATGGCAAACTTCAATTTCGTTCATGTATTGACCTCCAATCTTTACACTTCCCTTCTCACCTATAATGGTCATTGAACTTTCAAGATTTGTATCCCAAATAGCGGTAGAGTAGTTCAAACTTCCCATACCACCATTGATAAATTCAAAACTCACGAAGCCTGAATCTTCAAAGTCAGTGCTGTCTTTGTGTGTGAAGTCTGCGAATCTTCCCTGAATATTCTTGATATCTCCGAATAACCAGTACATGATATCAATGAAGTGAGAAAACTGCGTAAAAAGTGTACCACCATCCAGATTTTGAGTTCCTTTCCAGCCACCCTTTTTGTAATATCTGTCATCACGATTCCAGTAACAATTCAACTGGACCATAAAGATCTTACCCAGGATTTTATTGTCTATCACTTCTTTGATCCATTCTGAAGGAGGTGAATATCTATTTTGCATCACACAAAACACCTGCTTATGGCTTTGAAGGGCAGTGTAAATTACCTTTTCGCAATTGTCTTTTGAAAGTCCCATTGGCTTTTCACATACCACATGATGACCTTTCTCTAAAGCTTTCATAGCTTGTTCAGAGTGCACTCCATTTGGTGTACAAATATTCACCACATCATATTCAAGGCCTGAGTCTAACATCTCTTCAATAGAAGAGAAAAATGGAACACCTTGAAAATCATCCAAGCCTAATGTGTTTTTATCTGCAGTATCAACCAGTGCGATCAATTCAGACTCGTCATTTCTCTGGATCATAGTGGCATGTCTCTTGCCAATATGTCCGCATCCCACCACTGCAAATCTTATTTTTTTATCCATTTCTATTTTCTTCTTACTTTATTATTTTCCAGTATGTATTCTTCACCACTTTCAGGACAGCTTGCTAAACCTTTATCGTTGAATTCCAAACGGTGACCATAGGCACTCATCCAGCCTATTTGTCTGGCAGGATTACCAACTAGTAATGCATATGGAAGAACCTCTTTCGTCACAACTGCTCCGGCTCCAATAAACGCATATTCTCCAATAGGGTTTCCACAAACTATGGTAGCATTGGCACCAATAGATGCGCCTTTTCCTACTTTTGTTTGCAGATATTGGTCTCTTCTAGCAACAGCACTACGCGGATTCATAACGTTTGTGAACACCATAGATGGTCCTAAAAACACATCATCTTCACAAATAACACCCGTGTAAATTGAAACGTTATTTTGAACTTTAACATTATTGCCCAAAACAACATCTGGAGAAACCACTACATTTTGACCAATGTTGCAGTTTTCTCCAATCACACATTTAGGCATGATGTGAGAAAAATGCCAGATCTTGGTTCCCTTGCCAATGGTGCAACCTTCATCTATAACTGCTGTTTCATGCGCAAAATAATCTGCCATTATTTTCGAATATATTTATCAAAATCGTAATGATCCTTCTCGTTCAACTCTTCTGGAGTTAAACTTTTGAAATATGCATAAGTTCTCTTCAAACCTTCAGCTCGACCTACTTTAGGTTCCCAACCTAAAAGTTCTTTTGCTCTGGTAATATCTGGTTGTCTTTGCTTAGGATCATTCACAGGTAACTCCTGATAGATCACTTTTTGAGTTGTACCCGTTAACTGGATGATCTCTTCAGCAAAATCGCTAATACTTATCTCGTCTGGGTTACCAATGTTTACTGGAAGATTGTAATTAGACATCAATAATCTAAAGATGCCCTCAACCAAATCATCAACATAACAGAATGAACGTGTTTGGGATCCATCTCCGAAAACAGTGAGATCTTCTCCCCTTAACGCTTGTCCAATAAAAGCCGGTAATACACGACCATCATTCAGTCGCATTCTAGGCCCGTAAGTATTAAAAATTCTTACAATCCGGGTATCTAATCCATGATAAGTGTGATAGGCCATGGTCATGGCTTCCTGAAATCTTTTAGCCTCATCATAAACCCCACGTGGGCCAATTGGATTCACGTGCCCCCAATAATCTTCGCTTTGAGGATGAACTTCAGGGTCACCGTAAACTTCAGAAGTAGAAGCGATCATTAAGGTAGCCCCTTTAGCTTTAGCCAAACCAAGACAATTATGAATTCCTAAAGATCCAACTTTCAACGTCTGGATGGGAATTTTTAAATAATCGATTGGGCTGGCAGGTGAAGCAAAATGCAATATGTAATCTAATTTTCCAGGAACATGAATGAATTTACTCACATCATGATGATAGAATTCAAAATTTTCCAAAGGAAAAAGATGCTCGATATTTTTTAGACGCCCTGTGATCAGGTTGTCCATGGCTATCACATGATAATCTTCTTTAATGAAGCGATCACAAAGATGAGAACCTAGAAATCCGGCAGCACCGGTGATTAATATTCTTTTTCTATCTGCCATTTAACCCAAAACCGTTTTTCTACCAATGCTTTCATAGTAGAATCCTTTACCTTCCATTTCTTCGATATCGAATAGATTTCGTCCATCAAATATCTTTGGTTCTTTCAATGAACTTTTGATCCTGTCAAAATCAGGGTTCCTAAAAGCGCCCCATTCTGTCGCGATCAATAATGCATCTTTTCCTTCAATGGCGTCATAAGCATTATCTGCGAATTCAATTTTATTTCCG
Organism: Crocinitomicaceae bacterium; assembly: GCA_020635955.1. Taxonomy (GTDB): domain Bacteria; phylum Bacteroidota; class Bacteroidia; order Flavobacteriales_D; family Crocinitomicaceae; genus Paracrocinitomix. The sequence continues at coordinate 157,958 of JACJYW010000007.1, read as the reverse complement.
AACATGGCTCTGACATTGTCCATGGCTTCAGGATCATAGGCGGTGATCTTGGCTCCAGCTTCCAATAATGCATTGATCATATATAGGGCAGGGGCTTCTCTAATATCATCAGTATCAGGTTTGAAAGCTAATCCCCATAAACCTAGTTCTTTTCCATTCAAATCACCAAAATGATTTTTAACCTTATCGATCAATTTTAGTTTTTGATGATCATTAACATTCAATACGGCATCAATGATGGAGAATTTATATCCAACCTCATTTCCAGACCTTACCAAAGCCTGAACATCCTTTGGAAAACAACTTCCACCAAAACCAATTCCCGGGAACAGGAAACGTTTACCTATTCTCGTATCTGATCCCATTCCAATTCTCACATCATCAACATTAGCACCAACAAGCTCGCAAAAATTAGCGATCTCATTCATGAAAGTGATCTTAGTAGCGAGGAATGAATTAGCAGCATATTTTGTCAATTCTGCTGACTTTTCATCCATAAAAATGATTGGATTACCCTGACGAACGAAAGGTTTATATAACTCTTTCATTACTTGTCTGGCTTTTTCAGATACTGTACCGATAACAACACGATCTGGTTTTAAGAAATCATCTACGGCAAATCCTTCTCTTAAGAATTCAGGATTTGATACCACGTCAAATTCTACCTTCGCATTCTTGGCAACAGCTGCATGTACTTTGTCAGCTGTTCCTACCGGAACAGTTGATTTATCTACAATTACTTTATAATCCGTGATGATCTTTCCAAGTTCTTCAGCTACACCCAATACATAACTCAAATCTGCTGAGCCATCTTCACCGGGGGGTGTTGGTAGAGCCAGGAATATTATTTCAGATTGATCCACAGCACTTTTAAGATCTGTGGTAAAAGTCAATCTGTTTTGTTTTATGTTTCGTTCAAAAATGACATCAAGATGAGGCTCATAAATAGGAACCTCTCCATTTCTCATTTTATTGACCTTTGCTTCATCAATATCAACACAAATAACATTGTTACCAGTTTCAGCAAAGCAAGTTCCTGTTACCAATCCAACGTATCCTGATCCGATTACTGCAATTCTTTTCATTAAGCGTTCTTTAAATAGGTTTGAATATTGTCACAGATGTATTTCAATTGCTCTTCATCTAATTCTGTATGCATAGGCAATGAGATCACTGTTTGGCACAATTCATTTGTTACTTCGAAGTCAGCATCATTATATCTGTGCGCTTCATATGCTTCCTGAGAATGTAGAGGAACAGGATAATAGATCATTGCCGGAATTCCTTTATCATTCAGGTATTGTTGCATATCAAACTGATCGATACCATCAATTTTCAATGTGTACTGATGAAATACGTGGGTAGACTGTGGATTCAATCCAGGAGTAGTTACTCCATCAATTTGACTTAAAAATTCATTGTAATACTGAGCTGCTTTTTGGCGGCTGGCAATATATGTATCAAGATGCTTCAATTTGATTTTTAAGACTGCAGCCTGCATGCTATCTAATCTTGAATTAACTCCAATACGATCGTAATAATATCTTTTGCCCATTCCATGGTTTACGATCGATCTGATAACAGTTGCGAGCTCATCATCATTGGTAAATAAAGCACCTCCATCTCCATAGCATCCAAGATTTTTGGAAGGGAAGAATGAAGTTGTTCCTATTTCACCCATACATCCGGCACTTTTAACCGTACCATCTGAGAAGGTATATTTTGCACCTATTGCCTGAGCGGTATCCTCAACAACATAAATGTTATGTTCTTTTGCTATGGCAAGGATCTCTTCCATATTGGCACATTGTCCAAACAAATGAACAGGAATAATTGCCTTGGTTTTTGGAGTAATGGCAGCTTTTAGGGAATCTATTGATACATTGAAAGTATCCGGATCAACATCTATTAGAACATGTTTCAACCTTAATAAACCAACTACTTCTACAGTTGCGGCAAAAGTAAAATCAGAAGTGATCACTTCATCACCAGGTTCTAAGCCTAGTGCCATCAATGCTATTTGTAATGCATCTGTACCATTTGCGCAGGGAATAACATGTTTAACGTCTAGATATTTTTCCAGATCTGATTGGAATTCCTTTACTTGCGGTCCATTAATGAATGCTGAAGATGCAATTACATCTAAAACGGCCTTGTCTACCTCATTTTTGATCTTCTCATACTGAGATTTAAGGTCGACCATTTGTATTTGTTTCATCTACTAAAAAAGTTAAGTGATGTTTTGAGGCTACGAATATAACCAATAATCTAGTGAATAGTGCGTTAGATTTAGGGGCATTTTATAATTTTGAAGGGTGAGAACAATAATCTTAATACTATTAATATTTCCTGCCACAATTTATGGTCAGAGGAATTTGAGGGATTCAAGTTTAAATACACTTGTATCCGCAGTGAACTATAAGTTCAATTTGCCTTCTGGCGACATTACTAAACTGTGGGGTTTCAATCATGAAATCGGTATTAGTGTAGATAATAAGTTCAAGAACGGTTTAACACTGGGAGTGAATGCCGGGTTTATTTTTGGCAATCAATTCAAGGATACAACCATTTTTGATGATGTGATCAATGATTACGGAACCGTGACGGCAATGAGCGGTGCACCTGCCGGAGTTTTATTTTTAATGCGTGGCATGACCTCAAATTTCAATGCAGGTTATGTTTTCAATAAACTTGGACATAATCCAAATTCTGGTTTGTGGGTTCAGTTGGGTTGCGGTGTTATGATGCATAAAATTCGAATTGAAAGTATATATGATGATGTTCCGCAATTGGAGGGAGATTATAGATATGGATATGATCATTTACATTTGGGATTTGAAGTAAGAGAGTTCATAGGTTATTTATTTCAGGCTGATAAACGCTTTCTTAATTTCTATGCTGGTGTTGAATTCATTCAGGGATTTACTGAAAATCAAAGGAATTATAATTTTGATCTTAATGGGCCAGATCCGGGTATAAAACAGGATTATTTGTGGGGAGCAAAAGTGGGTTGGTTGATTCCTATCTACAAGCGAAAAGCACGAGATTTCTATATAGATTAAGGGATGAAATTATTTTATACCATTGGGGTAAATGTTTATTATTTTGCAGTATTGGTGGCCAGTATTTGGAATCCGAAGGCAAAAAAATGGATCAATGGTCGAAAAGAGATTTGGACACAAATAGGATCCTTCATTCCAAAAGAACATGTTTACTGGTTTCACTGTGCTAGCTTGGGAGAATTTGAACAGGGCAGGCCCTTAATGGAAGCGTTAAAGTCACGTCAAAATTGTCAAATTGTGGTGACCTTTTTTTCTCCTTCAGGATATGAGATCAGAAAAAACTATAACGGAGCAGATCTAATTGTTTATTTGCCAAGAGATTCTAAAAGAAATGCGTCAAAATTATTAGGTGCGATCAAACCGGTGTCTGTGTTTTTTGTGAAGTACGAATTCTGGGCGAACTATATTTTTGAATGCAACAAACGAAATATCCCTATTTACTTAGTGGCCGGATTATTCAGGGAAAATCAAATTTTCTTTAAGGGATATGGCGGTTTTATGCGTAAAGTACTTGAATCATTTACCAAAATATATGTACAAAATGATGATTCAAGGGCTTTGTTAAATGGAATAGGTTTACCATCTATTGTTGCCGGAGATACGAGATATGATCGTGTTTTGAAGAACGCGGCTCAAGTGATCTCTTACCCCGAAGTGGAGAGATTTTGTGGAGATTCTAAAGTGCTGATCTGCGGCTCTATTTGGGATGAAGATTTGCAGGTGATCCATAATAAGATAAATGATCTGAATGACTGGAAGGTCATTATAGCTCCACATGAAATTTCTGAAGGATTTATTAAACGAATAGAACAATTAATAAAATTAAAAAGTATTCGATATTCACAGATCGATCAATGTTCTGATGAAAAAGTGCTGATCATTGATAATATTGGAATGTTGATGAATTTATACCAATACGGAGATGTAGCATTTGTTGGTGGAGGATATAAAACCGGTTTACACAATATTCTTGAGCCCGCAGCATTTGGATTGCCTGTTATGTTTGGCGATAAATTCGAGAAATTTCCTGAAGCCTTTACTTTTATTGAGAACGGAATTGGTTTTACCATTCCAAATGCTCACACCTTTTATCATGTTTTTGATGCGGTAGTTGGTCAAGCGTTGAATGAAAAAGTTATCTCCTTCATGAAAAGCCAAACCGGGGCAACAGACAAGATCTTGCAGGAAATTATTCCATGATTTTCCTTCCATGGAAGGCATTAGAACCTGTCTTATCACTCAGCAACTTAATATTACTTTGATCTACTTTTCCTGCCACCAGAATTGTTAGATGATCAGCATTTGAAACCAGCTGTGCAATATTTGCAACTCCTTCTAATGCGGTAGGTTCACCACCTGAAGTTAAAATGGTATCTATTCCTTTGATCATCTTTATTGATTTTAAAGATTGCAACAGATTACCCGTTTGATCAATGGCTTTATGAAAGGTCACAGGTAAAGGCGTTGCGGCTTCTACCAACTTAGTTGTTGACTCATAATCGATTTCATTTTTGTCTGTCAGACATCCAAAAACGAATCCTTCAATGGAAAGTGCTTTAAATTGTTCGATCTCTTTGATCATCCAGTTAATTTCTTCAGCTGAATAATTGAAATTTCCTGATCGACACCTGATCATTACTCTTACTGGGATGGTGATATGCTGAATTAATTGCATGGTTTGATCAAAATCAGGAGTAAGGCCATCCTGGTCTAGTCTGGAACAAAATTCAATACGATTGGCACCTGCTTCAAATGCCTTTATTCCATCATTAAGATTATCAACACATGCTTCTAACAACATCATGTCAAATTTACAGAAAAGTTGTTCTAAAATTTGGAGATTTTGAACTGATGGATGGTTCCCGAAGTACTAACATTGATTAAATATATTCCAGAGTTGAGCTGAGTTGAAGGGATTTCAATCATGGAATCTTCGAGCATAAATGCTATGGGGTCTAAACATCTTTTTCCACTCAGATCATAGATTTCAATTTGTCCTCTATAATTACCTAAGCCAGTAACCAGGATCGAATTCTCTGAACTATATATTCCAATCTCATTCAAATCATTTTTAGTACTTATTGATTTTGAATAACTGAAATCTCCATTTCGATCAACAACCTTTAATCGGTAGTAATTGATGCTGGTTGAGGTTAAATGGTCAAATTGATAGATGGTTTCATTGCTCGAGTTCGCCTTAGAAGGAACAGATCCTACTGAAGTGAATAACCTACCATCAACTGAATGTTCAATTTCAAAATGATCATTATTGCTCTCACTTGCCGTGGTCCATTTAATAGTATTAACCCTGCCTTTTGAATCAGCACTAAAATCTAATAGATCCACTGCTAATATGATGTCATAGGTCAGGGTAATATCATCAATTGCCACAGATGGGTCAGTGCCAATTCCATTGCCATTATTAGACCAGTTGAAGGCAAATTTGACAACACTGTTATTGTCTGCGCCCACGGGGAAAGTTAGGTTGGCTGTTGACCAGTATCCTTGTCCTGAAAAGAAATCACTACATGGCGTTGGGTCAAAAAAGTTGGTGCAAAGTCCTGCTAACAAACAGCAACATCCTGAACTGGGAACATTTCCTCCAGGAAAGATCGTCCATGATACACCATTGTTCAGGCTGTATTCTACCCAAAAACCGTCATCACCTTGAGCTGCGATATAGTTGAAGTTTAAGCCAATGCTGTAAAGACCTGTGCAATCAATTGTTGGGGAAATTGCACGCTTGTTGGTTTGATTTGAAGCAAATGTTTCATCATATGCCGCTCCGCAATCAGGTACACCGCATAAACCACCAATGGCAGAAACATGAAGTGTATTGTTACCTCCTGAGCAAGCTGATCCGCAATTACCTGCAGCTGTACCACATTCTTCACCACTTACATACCAATTGTTGGCAGAAGCTCCGTTGGCACCTGAGCTCGCAACCGTCCAAGTTCCAAGATCTCCAACAAATCCACTGGCAGATGTGCCTTGAGCTGCACCTGTACTAAAAGTTTCAGATCCAAAAACCACCTGCGAAAAGCAAGAATAACTGTTCGCAATAAACAATGCCAGAGATACTATTAAGATCAGGTTCTTCATGGATAAAGGTGCAATGTAAAGGGAGAAAGCACCAATTAATTATGGCAGAATTTAAGAATAAAAAAAGGGCGGTTCAAGTGAACCGCCCTTTTTCTTAGTATTTGGTATTCTTTTTTACGTATTCGGTAAAATTAAACAACTCCCTGATCGATCATTGCATCAGCAACTTTTACAAATCCGGCAATGTTTGCACCTTTTACATAATCAACAAATCCGTCACCATCTTTACCATATTTTACGCAAGCCTGGTGGATTGATATCATGATGTTGTGTAATCTCTCATCTACTTCCTCTCTTGTCCAAGATAATCTCAGTGAGTTTTGAGACATTTCTAAACCTGAAGTTGCAACACCACCTGCATTTGATGCTTTTCCTGGTGCAAAAGGAACTTTAGATTTGTGGAATACTGCGATAGCCTCTGGTGTAGATGGCATGTTAGCTCCCTCAGCTACTAACATCAGACCCTTACCGATCAATGTTTTAGCATCATCTTCATTTAACTCATTTTGAGTAGCACAAGGAAGTGCAACGTGAATATCACACGGAGCATTCCATACTCTTTCTCCTTCAAAGAATTGAATATTGCTGAATTTATCAGCCATTTCTTTGATTCTACCTCTTTTCACATTTTTCAACTCTTTCAAGAAGTCTAATTGTTCAGTGTGAATTCCTTCCGGAGCATAGATATATCCAGATGAATCTGAAGCTGAAATTACTTTTCCTCCTAATTGAAGAATTTTTTCAATTGCAAACTGAGCTACGTTTCCAGAACCAGAAACAGCACAAGTTTTACCATGGATAGATCCGTTCTTTGTTTTGAACATTTCTTCAGCAAAGTAAACTGTTCCGTATCCTGTAGCTTCAGGACGGATCAATGATCCTCCCCAGTTGATTCCTTTACCAGTTAATACACCAGTAAATTCATTTCTTAATCTTTTGTATTGTCCAAACATGTATCCGATCTCACGTCCACCAACACCTATGTCACCAGCAGGTACATCTGTGTCAGCTCCAATATGTCTTTGAAGCTCAGTCATGAATGATTGACAAAAACGCATAACCTCATTGTCAGATTTTCCTTTAGGATCAAAATCAGATCCACCTTTACCACCACCCATAGGAAGTGTAGTTAAAGAGTTTTTGAAAATTTGCTCAAATCCTAAGAATTTAAGGATAGACAAGTTTACAGAAGGGTGGAATCTTAATCCTCCTTTATAAGGTCCGATAGCTGAGTTGAACTCAACACGATATCCTCTATTTACTTGAGTTTGACCTTTATCATCAATCCACGGAACTCTAAAAATGATTGTTCTTTCTGGTTCAACGATTCTTTCTAAAAGGTTAATTCCTTGATATTTTGGATGCTCCTGGATAAAAGGAATAATTGCTTCTGCAACTTCCTGTACCGCTTGCAAAAACTCAGATTCGTGTCCATTCTTAGCTTTCACTGTTTCCATGAATGCATTGATCTGAGAGGCATATTTTTCTGACATGGCGTATTTAATTTCTTATAAACAGGCGGTAAAATTAATTAAATTTTGAATAGAAATCAGTTGCTTGATGTAAAATCGATAGATGATAGATTTTAGACTATTAAACGACTAAAAGTCAACTTTTAATAATTCTAATCCGTCTATAGAGAAATGGACCATTTTCAATTATTTCTTATCTTGCAGTGATGCTCAAAAAATTATCAATATTGTTTTTGTCAATGTTGTTCGGTACAACACTGATCTTTGCTCAGGACACTTCACATGAACCGGGTATATATAACTTTATTCCCAATGGAGGGCAATGGCCTGATCATGTTAATTTTAGGGCTGACATCCAAGGTGGTAAACTTTGGTTAGAAGAGAATGGGGTCCTCTATCAATTCACCAAATATCCACACATTCATGGTGATCATTTTGTAGATGAAAAAGCAAATGAAAAGCATAATGAAGTGGTTGAACAACATTTAGTGTTTGCAGAATTCGTAGGGGCTAATCAAGTTGCTGATTTTGAAAAGTTGCATCCTAGCACGGAGTATTACAATTACTTTTTAGGTAATGATAAGTCCAAATGGGCCACTGGTTTACGAGCTTACAATGAAATTTCGTATAAATCTCTTTATGATAAGATCGACCTGCGATTTTACGAGAAGGAAGCAGAATTGAAGTACGAATTTATTGTGGCTCCACAAGGTGATCCTTCACAAATTAAAATTCATTATCACGGTCAGGACAAGATCAAAAAGAATAAAGAAGGCAATATAGAGATATTCACCACCCTTGGTAAGATCATTGAGCAAAAACCTTTTGCTTATCAGGTTAAAAACGGAAAGATCCTTGAAATACCATGTGAATTTATGTTGACAGAAGAGGGACAGATATCTTTCCAAATTGGAGAATACGATCAAGGTCTTGATTTGATCATTGATCCTGTTTTGATCTTTGCTACATATAGTGGATCAGTTACCGATAACTTTGGGATGACAGCAACTTATGCTTATGATGGGTCTGCCATAAGTGGAGGGACAGTATATGGTAATGCATATCCAACTCCTGGACCTGCTTACAACACTAGCTCAAATTTTACAGGTCCTTTATCTGCGAATTACGGAGTTACAGATGTCTTTATTTCAAAATATTCATCTGATGGAACTAATATGATTTGGACTACATTTTTAGGTGGCGGCGACAATACTCAAGGAACAGAAACAGTGCATAGTCTAATATGTGACGCGTCAAATAATATTTATTTATTTGGGGCGACATCCAGTACAGATTTTCCTATTCAGGGTGGATTTCAAACAGCACATGCCGGAGGTGTTTCAGGTTCAAATTATTACTATAATGGAGTATATTTTGGGGCGCAAGGGAGTGATGTTTATATTGCCAAATTTAGCGATAATGGTCAAACACTTTTAGGATCTAGTTATTTTGGAGGCAGTGGTAATGATGGAGTAAATTATCGAATTGCGGGGTGGACATATAATACTGTGGCGTCATATGATTCATTAACCTCTAATTATGGAGATCAATTTAGAGGCGAGATTATTTTGGATCAAAACAATGATATTGTCATTGCTTCTTGTACGAGATCTACAGATTTAAATATTGTTAATGGCTTTCAGAATTTAAATAATGGTCAGGAAGAGGGAATGGTCTTAAAGGTCTCAAATGATATTTCTACATTAATGTGGTCAACCTATTTTGGGGGTTCTGAAAATGATGCGCTTCATGCTTTAGCCGTTAATTCGAACAATGAAATAGTTGCTGTAGGTGGAACATCTTCCAGCAATATTGCAGGTACAATTGGCACTATAAATTCTGCAGCTTTGGGAGGTGAGGCTGATGGACTTGTGGTTAAGATCTCTGGGGATGGGACAACACTAATTGCAGCAACATTTTTAGGGACTTCAACTTATGACCAAATTTATATGGTTGATATAGATGCCTCTGACAATTGTTATGTCATAGGTCAAACAGATGGTGCATATCCTGTTGTAAATGCCAATTATTCTAATCCCAATAGCGGGCAGTTCATCACTAAGATAACTTCCGGCTTAGGTTCAGTTGTATATTCAACTGTTTTTGGCAATGGAGCTGGAATTCCAAATGTTTCACCTGCGGCTTTTGCCATTGATGATTGTGAGAATGTATTTGTCAGTGCTTGGGGCTCTAATATTATTCAAGCTTTGCCATTAAATGGTATGCCAGTTACGACTAATGCGATCCAACAAAATCCGGCTAATGGATTCGACTTTTATCTTTTTGTGTTAGAAAGGGACGCAGAAAGTTTAATGTACGGAAGTTATATTGGAGGAGATCAGGCTCGAGAACATGTGGATGGTGGCACTTCTAGGTTTGATGAGAATGGAGTGTTGTATCAATCAGTTTGTGGGGGTTGTGGGGGATATAGTGATTTTAATACTACTACTGGTGCCTGGTCAAATAGCAACTTAAGCACGAACTGTAATAACTTGGTTTTTAAGTTCGATTTTCAGGCAGAAAAAGCAAACTTTGAATTGAGTCAAAATGAAGGCTGTATCCCATTTACTGTGAACATTTCAAATTTGAGTACAGATACTGTAAATTTTACCTGGATTTTTCCAGCAGGAGTGAACATTCTTTCATCCGGCGTTCATCCACAATTGGAATTTGATTCAGAAGGAACCTATAATATCTCTTTGGTAGTTTCTGATCCATTTTGCAGTATTGATGATACATTAACCCTAACAGTTAATGGATATGCACCTTCTCCAATTCTTGATGTTTCTAATGATACAACTCTTCTTCAACTATCTAATGTCAATTTATTGGCAAATTCATATGGAACAGCAACCAATTTTACTTGGGCCGATAATATTCAGTTCAATAATCCACTCAATTCAGGAGCAATGGATTCAATTATAACTGTTAATCCTATAACCACAACAACTTATTATGTTTTAGCTTCAAGTGGATCGTCATATTGTGAAATCTTAGATTCAGTAACCATTACAATTCCAGCAAATGTTAGTACTGAAGAAGAAGGTAATTTGACAACTTTGATCTATCCTAATCCTTTTGATGAAACATTATCAGTAGAAAGTTCTAAAGGAATGAAAAAGGTTGAACTTTTTGACAATAGAGGAAGATTAGTTTATACCAATGAAAAAATAGATCCATATTCGAGTAAATTAGATGTTTCACGTTTACCAAAAAGCACGTATCTAATATCCATTACTTATTTAGACGAATCCGTTTATAATGTGAAAATTATCAAATGATTGGGATGATTAAAATAATAGGGAAAGTATTGGTTACATTCTTAAGTGTATCACTGGTTTTCTGTGTTAGCAGTTCAGTTAATTTATTGTTTGCACAGGAAGTATCTCATGAACCCGGCCAATACAAGTTTCTTAAAAATAAGGGACAGTGGTATGATAAGATCCATTATAGAGCTACCGTAAGTGCTGGACATATTTGGTTGGAGAAGGAAGGGATTCTCTATCAATTTAATAATTACAATGAGTTCCATCATGCCGGTCTAGATCCTAAGAAAGATTCTGATCCACAGATATTACAACAGCTTCTGTTTGCACAATTCGTTGACGGAAATTTAGAACATGGAATCCAAGAAAATATTGAATCTTCCGAGTATTATAATTTTTTCCTTGGAAATGATAAGGATAGATGGGCAACTAACGTTCGTGGTTATTCCGAAATTATCTACTCAGATATTTATGAAGGTATAGATCTTAAAATATTTGAAGAAGATGATGCATTAAAGTATGAATACACGGTAGAACCTAATGCTAATCCAGAGCATATAAAGATCAAGTTTTATGGTCATGAAAAAATAAAGATAAATGCTAGCGGAGAGTTGGTTGTTCAAACGAAATTAGGAGAAATTATTGAACAAAAACCATTTGTATATCAAATTAAAAATGGAAGAATAATTGAGGTCGAAAGTAAGTATGTTTTAGATAATGATATTATGTCTTATTCTTTAGGACATTATGATAAAGACTTAAACTTAATAATTGATCCCGTATTGATTTTTGCAACATATAGTGGTTCACCATCAGACAATTTTGGTATGACTGGTACTTATGCGTATAATGGAGATGGTTATAGTGGAGGCACTATATATGGGAATTCTTATCCTGTGCCATTAGGAATAGCATGGAATACAATTTCAAATTTTAATAGTTTGCAAGGTCCTAATTATGGTATTACAGATGTTTTCATATCGAAATATTCTTCGGATGGAACACAAATGCTTTGGACAAATTTTTTAGGTGGCGGCAATGAGTCAAGTGGAACCGAAACCGTGCACTCACTAATTTGTGATACTTTGAACAATATATATTGTTATGGTGCAACTTCAAGTGTTGATTTTCCTACACAAAATGCCTTTCAAGCTTCTCATGCAGGAGGATTACCTGGAGGAAATTTTTTACAAAACGGTGTATACTATACAAATCAAGGTACAGATATTTGGGTATCTAAGATCAGTTCAGATGGAATGACCTTAATAGGATCAACCTATATAGGCGGGTCAAGTAATGACGGGATCAATTACAACGTGACATCATATGCCAATAATTACAATAATATTTCTTGGTATGATTCTTTAACTGCTAATTATGGTGATCAGTTCAGAGGTGAGATCATGTTAGACTCCCTAAATAATGTTTATATTGCTTCAAGTTCCAGATCTACGGACTTTCCTACATTAAATAGTTTTCAATTGTCGAATGCAGGTCAGCAAGATGGGGTATTGTTTAAATTGTCGGCTGATTTTTCTTCTCTGTTATGGTCAACTTATTTTGGTGGTTCTGAAAATGATGCCTGTTATTCAGTAAAGATTGATTCAAGTTACAACATAATAATTGCGGGAGGAACTTCTTCTACCAACCTTCAAGGAACAACGGGTGGACTTTATTCTTCTTATCAAGGGGGAGCAACTGATGGTTACGTAGCAAAGATATCTTCAGACGGAGGAACTTTGATTCAAACAACTTATTATGGTACCTCTGGATATGATCAAGCTTACTTTGCAGAAATTGACAGGTGGGATAATATATTTATCTATGGACAGACTAACGGAAATATTCCAATTATCAATGCTGCGTATTCAAATCCAAATAGTGGACAGTTTATTACAAAACTAACTCCCAATCTTAATGCTGTAGACTATTCTACAAGAATTGGTAATGGGGATGGGAATCCCGATATTTCACCTTCAGCATTTTTGGTTGATGTTTGTGGAAATGTTTACATATCGGGATGGGGTGCAAATATTCTTCAAAGTACAGGATTAAATGGAATGCCGACTACAACAGATGCCTTACAACCGACAAATGGTGATGGATTTAATTTTTATCTATTTGTTTTGGAACGTGATGCCCAAAGTATGTTGTATGGCAGTTATCTTGGAGGTGGTATTTCACATGAGCATGTAGATGGGGGTACTTCCCGTTTTGATAAATTTGGTGTAATCTATCAATCTGTTTGTGGAGGTTGTTGGGGTAATTCAGATTTTCCAACCTCTTCAGGTGCCTGGTCATCACAAAATTTAGATGTAGCAGGAGGAACGAATATACAGAGCGGTTGTAATAATCTCTTGTTCAAATTTGATTTTGAAATTGTGCCAATAGCTGACTTTCAAATTTCAGATGTTGAAGGTTGTGCGCCGTTCACATTCATTTTGGACAATGAATCAAATGATACCATTAATTCAGTCTGGACTTTTCCAACAGAGGCGATAATATTGCAAGGAGGTATAAATCCTGAAATTATATTTGATACACCGGGAACTTATGAAATCTATCTTTCGATTACCGATACAATTTGCAATTTGGTTGATACAGCCATGAAAGTTGTTAACGTTTATGAGTCCCTGGACGGACTGATCACTTCGAATGATACTTTGATTTGTGATGCAGGTCCTGTTAATCTCTGGGCGTCCGCATATGGTACTGCAACATCATATATTTGGTCTGATCAACCAAACTTTACGAATCAATTGAATTCTGGCCCAATGGATTCTACAATATCTGTGAGCCCTGCTTTTACTACAACTTATTATGTGACCGTTTCTAATGGATGGCCTTTGTGCGACCTTATAGATTCAGTTGTGGTTGAAGTATCTGATGGTCCAGTGGCTGACTTTTTGTTGAGTGACATAGAAGGATGCGTACCTTTTACAGTTGTTTTGGATAATGAGAGTAGTGATACCTCAGCATCCATTTGGCATTTGCCTCCGGGTGCAGTTGTGATTACAGGGGGTGTTAATCCCGAAGTAGAATTCCTTATTCCAGGGAATTATGAAGTACTTTTGACATTATATGATCCGGTTTGTAATTTAACTGATTCTGCTATTCAAACAATTATTGTTCATGAGGGGATACAACTATCTGTTCCAAATGATACTGTTCTTTGTACTTTTCCAACTTTTGATCTAGTGGCGAATTCATTTGGTACTGCAACATCTTTTATTTGGTCGGATGATCCGAATTTTAGTAGCCAACTCAATTCTGACCCAATGGACTCAGTTATTACAATTAGCCCAGTGGTTTCTACAACTTATTACGTTACTGTATCAAATGGATGGACAGTGTGTGATTTAGTTGATTCTGTTCAAGTATTATTTGTTGATGATGCAATAGACTTGTCTTCTGGTGATGTAATATGTAGAGGAGATACAACTGTAGTGATAGCAACAACTTCTTTGCCTCCGGGACAAATTAATTACCAATGGTCTCCTTCATCTGTTATAATTTTAGATGCCGATTCAATGGTTTTTGTAGCTCCACAATCATCAATGTGGATTTATTTAATTTGGACAACTTCATCTGGCTGCGTTGTTAAAGACTCTACTTGGATTGAGGTCGAATATTTAAATCCTGATTCAGTTTATGCTGTTGCTGATCCTGCTTTTGTTGGAGAAGGATATAATACAACCCTTATGGCATATCCATCTGGGTCACAATATTCCTATCAGTGGTATCCGGCATTTTCAGTGAACAACCCTAATGATCAGATAACAACAGCTACTGTTAATTCAGACTTTACTTACGTTGTTGAGGTAACTAAAGGTCCATGCAAATTACCTGCAATAGTATTTGTTGAAACTTATGAATTTATATGTGGTGGTATTTACATTTATGTTCCAAATGCCTTTTCTCCAAATGGTGATGGTGAAAATGATAAAGTATTTGTTAGAGGACAAAATTTAGAAAAAATAGAATTTAAAATTTTTGATCGTTGGGGTGAGAAGGTTTTTGAATCAAATGATCAGGCCGTTGGCTGGGATGGTACTTTCAAAGGAGAATTACTTGATCCGGACGTATATGTTTATCATTTAACAGCTGTATGTGTGGATGGACAAGAGACTTTAATTAAGGGCAATATTACTCTGCTTCGTTAATCTTGAGACATCTTTTTTACATATTATTCCTTGTTTGGGGAGGTAGTGCTCTTGCTCAGGATATTCACTTTTCCCAATTCTACATGAATCCGGTTTACCTGAATCCGGCATTGACAGGAAATCATGATTGTAATTATCGATTTTCAGCTAATCAAAGAAGTCAGTGGAGGTCAGTGTCACGCCCGTATAATACGATAGCTATGTCTGCTGAGAACAGAGATGGATGGATCTTGCCTGGTATGTACCATGGGGTTAACATTTTTCATGATGCTGCAGGAGATGGGAATTATAGAACTATTGAATTCAATCTCTCAACCGCTTATCAGATCTATCTTGACAATGACTCGGTTCATTCAGTAACGCCGGCTATACAATTTGGGGTGAATCACAGGAATATTGATTTTACTAAACTGAGTTTTGATAATCAGTATAACGGGTATTATTATGATGGTTCTTTACCAACTGGTGAGACTTTTGGCGCGAACAAACGAACAGGATTCAATATGGCCATTGGTGCCATTTATTCATGGAAACCAGAAAAAAGGAAAGAAATTGTTGCCGGTGCCGGGTGGTTTAATATCCCGCAAATGAAGCAAAGTTTGTATGGAGATGACTTGATCAAAAGAGACAGGAGAGTGGTGATACATGGAAAAATGAATTGGCCATTAAATTTTCAATGGGATATACAACCAGCCTTGTTTGTACAGTTTCAGGGAGATTATAAAGAGATCATTTTAGGGGCAAATGCACGTTATATAATCATTGACAAAAAAGGAGAATTCATTGCTCCTTATGGAGGTGTATGGATGCGAAATCAGGATGCGGCCTATTTGACAGCGGGTATCTATTATAACAAATGGACAGCCGGTATATCTTACGATATTAACTTTTCAAAATTAACGCCGGCCAGTAATTTGCGCGGAGGATTGGAGTTCTCGGTTCAATATATTCTATGCATCTTTAAACCCAAAGATATTCAACACCGGATCTGCCCGGATTATTTATAAAAAGGACCCTTGAAGCAAAAGTTGAAATATTTGGTTCTATTACTGATGATCATCTCATCTGCAAGAGCATTTGGTCAAACCTATAGTCAATTAGTTGAATTTGGTGATAAAAAGGTAGCTGATAGGGATTACTATTACGCACTGGAGTTTTATAGAAAAGCCATGGATATCGACTCCAATTCCGTTGAGATCAATTGGAAGTATGCTGAAGCATTAAGGCTGTATAAAGATTATCCGAAAGCAGAATTTTACTATGCCAAGGTATTCAAAAAAGAAGATGCAAGAATCTATCCAAGATCCATTTTCTGGTTAGCATCCATGCAATATCAAAATGGTAAGTATGAACAATCGTTAGATACCTGGAAAGCTGCCAAGAAAGTATATAAAAAAGATAGAGATAGCTACGAATACCTGAAGGCCAGTCAAATGATGAAAAATGCTTTGTGGGCTAAGAGAGCTGTTAGAGACACAACTGAGCATATTGTAAAACCCTTACCATCTCCGGTAAATTCTAAGAATACCGAGTTTGCACCTATGATCTTTAATGACAGGTTGTATTTTTCTTCCTTACAACCTGACTCGATCAATTATCAGGAAGAGGTTTACGACAGTGAGTATTCAATTGAGATCTATACGGCAGATCAACAAGATAGCATCTTTAATAATGTGTTGATTCTTGAAGACGTTACACAACGTGGCTTTAATACGGCAAATGGTTCTTTCAGCCCGGATGGTAAGCGTTTTTATTTTTCTCGTTGTAATTCAGCATATGAGTGCAAGATCTTCGTTGGAAAAGTAGATGGTAACAAGATTAAGGATATAGATAGTTTGGGAGATGTGATCAATGAGCCTGGATATATCGCAACCATGCCCCATTGCACAAGAGTAGGAGAGTATGAAGTGCTCTTTTTCGTGTCCAATATGAAATTCAATTATGGTGGACTAGATATTTGGTATTCTATCATCACGAATGGAAACCAGTACTCATTGCCGAAGAGTTTAGGAGGCGATATTAATACGCTGGATGACGAAATATCTCCCTTCTATGATACCGTTGAGCAAAAATTATATTTCAGTTCAAGTTGGTATCCCGGATTTGGTGGACAGGATATATTCTTCGCTAAGAATTACAACTTTACGTTTAAAGATCCTGAAAATGCCGGAATACCTATCAATTCAACCAAGAATGATATGTATTATATGATCGATCAGAAAAAAAAGGTTTCTTATTTTGCATCAAATAGAGAAGGGGTTCAATTTGCCAAAAATCCAACTTGCTGTAATGATATATTTTCAGCTGTAATTCCAAAAGTAGAAGAACCGCCTTCCAGATTCAAGGATTTGAATGATCTGAATAAAAAATTACCGGTTAAGCTGTATTTCCATAATGATGAGCCAAATCCAAGAACAAAGGATACCGTCTCCACATTAACCTATATGGAAGCTTATAATGAGTACATAAAACTGGTACCAAAGTATAAGAAAGAATATTCCGCAGGATTAACAGGTGATGATGCTGAGGATGCAAAAGAAGATATCAATGACCTTTTTGTTCAATATGTAGAGCAAGGTGTGAGAGATCTGGAGGATTTTCTCCATCTCTTAAAGATCGAATTAGATAAAGGATATGAAATTGAAGTAACGATCAAAGGTTTTGCAAGCCCGTTAGCCAAAACGGATTATAATGTGCCTTTAACGAAAAGAAGGATCAATAGTTTGATCAAGTACCTCTATGTTCATGATTACGGATCGTTGGTGCCTTATTTAAATGGTACAGCTCCAAATGGAGGTAAATTGACCTTTGTTAAGATCCCATTTGGAGAATATACCGCCGATCAGTTAATATCTGACAATCCAAATGATGCAAAGAATTCTGTTTATTCCAGAAAAGCCGCACTGGAGAGAAAGATCGAGATCCAATCGGTAAGTTTTGTTGAGAAAGATTCAAGCTATTCTAAGATGTCATTTGACAAGCAGGCACATGATTTTGGTGATTCAAAGCAGGGAGATATTTTGACCTGGGAATTTAAATTCAAAAACACCGGTGAAGAGATCTTGAGGATAGGTGAAATTGTGGAAAGCACAGATAACCTAACCTATGATTTATCTCAATCAGTATTTCAACCTGGAGAATCCGGATCGATAATACTCACCTGGGATACTTCAAATCAAAAAGGGATCACTTTTGCAAGATTGATTATTCATTCAAACATCAAGGACGGGAAAAAGGAACTAACTTTGACATCCGAAATTCGCTAAGAAGAATAAATATTAATTGTTAGCGTTAACCCAAAAAAAATTCATGTTTGTTCAACGCGCATTCTATTTTCTGTTTGTTCTAAACATACTCTCTTCATGCAATCAAAAAAGTAATCCTTCATCTGATATCACATATTTTAATGATCTGGAAGAATTAAGTAGTGAGGAAGAACCTGTATTTATTGGAGATCAAGGTTTTGAACTTAAAAACGGGGAGCTGCGATCAGATGACTTTTCAAGAAGCGGAAAGTATAGCATTCGCCTGGACGAGAATGATCAATTTGGTTTAAGTTTTAAACTTGATCCAATATCACCCGGCGAATATTTTAAAGCCTCCATTTGGCAAAAGAATGGAGCCAAAGAACCAAGTTTCGTTGCTAAACTATTTGATGATCAGGGAGAGTTCCTTTATTTGATCTTTAGCATAAAAGATGAATTAGATAAAGATTGGTTAGTGCATCATATTGAGTTTGCTGTTCCCCCTAATGTTTCCGCAATCGAGTTCTATGTTTATTCAGGAGGTAAGGAATGTTATTTTGATGATTTTGAACTGGTAAGAACCGTTGTTCCTCAAAATGAAATTGAAAATAATTTATCGATTGACTTATCCAAAAAGGCTATAGATGATATAGAGCAACGAATTAAATATGCTTACTCAGATGGAATTATTAGGAATCGAAGCAAGAAGTATGTAAATGCATCACTTTATACTGAAAACTGGAAAAACAATGCCAAAGTCAGGTTGAAGGGTGATTGGCTTGATCATATCCGTTTTGGTAAAACTTCACTCAGAATAAAGTTGAAAGGTGAATCTAATTATTTGGGTATGCAATCCTTCTCAATTCAACATCCAATAACGAGAAGATACCTTGATGAGTGGATATTACATAAACTAGCTGAATCTGAAAATATACTAACCACCAAATATGAGTTTACTAATCTAAGGATCAATGGTTTTGATCAGGGAATATATGCAGTGGAAGAACATTTTGATAAAACTTTATTAGAGAGAAATAAGAGAAGAGAAGGACCTATCCTGAAGTTGAGTGAAGATGGTTTTTGGGATTATATTTATCATTTATCAGCATCCAGTAGCGGTTTTCAAGATCCACCATTTTATCAATCTTCGATAATTGGCCCATTCAAACAAAATCGTACTATAAGTTCAGATGTTTTATTTTCACAATTCAAGGAAGGAGCCAAATTAGTTCAGAAAGTAAAGTATGGAAATTATCAACCTGAAGAAATTTATGACGTTGATGAGATAGCCAAATATTACGCTTTTATTGAGGTGTTTGCTGCTGAACATGCCTCTAGATGGCACAACAGAAGGTTCTATTTGAATCCTATCACACAGAAACTGGAAAATATTTTCTTTGATGGTAATTGTGACTTTAGCTCAGACAATCAGTTGCCGATCAAGAATAAATTACTGGGAAAAACCAATGATCCAGAACTTCTTATGGATCTGCCGCTCTTTTTAAGTGCGGAATTTAAAGAATCATTTATTGCTCATCTCAGCTATTTTGCATCTACCACTTATCTTGATTCTTCATTTGAAAAGTTGAATGAGGATATCCTGATTCTAAATGATGCACTAGCCGCTCAATTCCCTTTCTATTCTTTTGAAAAGGAGAGGTTTTATGAAAGAGCTGAATATATCAATACACAATTGGATACGCTTGAAATCATTTGGCAACAAAAAATAGAAGGTATGAGCCCTTCTCAGCTATGGATAGACACTGTCACCTATCATAGTGCAACTTCCAGGATCGTTAATTCCAACATAACAATTAACGCATATTTGTTTCGTGATACAATGTCACAGAAAGTTATTGTAGAAAATTATCACATAGATTCAGTTGAAATTCTGGCATTGCAATTAGATAGCGGAAAGAACTTCATTTCAATATTGAAGCATCCAGAATTCTTAAAGCCTCACAATGAAAAAGCGGATGTAATTGAATTGGCTGCCCATTTTCCGATTGAAAAAATATTTTTCAGGGCAATGAATAATCCTGAGGTCATCTTTGAAAAAAAGGTATTGCCATGGTCTATTCCAAATGGTTTAACGTCAAGAGAGATGCTGCAAAGAGAGAGTGATTTGGGAGCTGAGAATGTTCGCATTCAAGGGGATGAAGTAATCTTTTCAGGAGAAGTTGAATTGGATCATTTGATTATGGTGCCGTCAAAATATACGGTTACGTTTCAGCCTGGAACAAATATCAGATTCATCAAAGAAGGTGGATTGATCGTAGGAAACAATTGTTTTATTGAAGGTACACAAACGAATCCGGTGAATTTTATTTCTGAGGATTCTTTAAACAATGGTTTGACCATTTTGAATGCAGAGCAGGTAGTGATCAACCATGCTAATTTTAACGGATTATCCAACTTGGCATACAAGAATTGGATTTTGCCAGGGGGTGTCAATATTTACCAGGGATCAGTTAAAATGAGAGATGTTAGTATTTCCAATGCTAAAAGTGAAGATGGGTTGAATATCGTCCAGTCAAATGTTGACATAAACCACTTAAGTATAGAAAGAACTTTTTCTGACGGATTAGATCTTGATTTTTGTTCAGGACTTGTTCAGAATTGTATTGTCAGATGGGCAGGTAATGATGCGCTGGATTTTTCAACATCAAATTTAACCTTGGATACCATTATCTGTGATCATTATAATGATAAGGGAATATCTGTAGGAGAGCGTTCAGAAGTCTATATAAAAAATGCATCTTTCTTAAATGGTAAATATGGTTTAGTTTCTAAGGATATGTCTTATGCCGAAGTTGAAACTGCTCATTTTGAAAATCTTGAGATAGGCCTTTTAGCTTTTAAGAAGAAACCAGAATTTGGTCCGGCAGAGATTACTATTTATAACTACACTTCATCTGCTGTGAACAGGCCAATTTTAATCGATATTGCATCTGTTCTGAAGTTTAGATCATCCACCATTATCGGTGGTGTGAATCTACATCTGGCCAGGTTCTATTAACAAAAAAATCCCGCCTGTGTTTCAGACGGGATCTTCCTGGTTATAAAATTGGTTAACCTTATTTTTTTACAAGAATTGATTCACAATCAAAAGACAATTCAATTTTATCTTCAGTAATTGCGTCATATTCTTCTTGCGCAACTTCTTGTCCAGCTTCTTTTGCATCATCCAAATAATGTTTTTGCATATCCACTGAAATTGTATCTGAGATCAAACTTCCTAAAAGGATTGCCTCAGTTCCAGCAGGCGTTTCTATTGGAATAGTAAAGTGGTCTCTGAATACTACTCTGATCTCATCTCCTTCATTTTGTCCGGCAAATGTGATCCAACATCCAGCTTTTTGACAAACGTTAGCTATAGATACAGTTACTTTATCTGTGAATTCACCAGTTGACTCATAATGAGTGAACATTTCTACAGTTGATACAGCACCTGCTTCATCAATGTCAGTGTGTCCATAAAGGGTGTAAGCTCCTTTATCAACCCCATCAAATGCTAAGGTAGATTCGTCTTCAACTACTGCAGTTGAATCTGTAGATTCGTCATTTTCTGTTGCTTCTTCAGCATCTCCTCCGCATGATACCATGAACATTGTAATTGGTAGTGCGGCAAAAACAAATAATTTCTTCATGTGATTTAAATTTTTGGCAAAAATAGATATAAAATCACGAACTCAAAGATTTAGGAATAATTATTAGCCAATTTTCCAGCCGTTATTCACCTTTTGTTGAGGTTGGAGAAGGATAACATCCTTATTATCACCCAATACACCCATCACCAGGCATTCACTTTTAAAAGGGCCAATTTGTTTTGGTGGGAAATTGACAACAGCTATGATCTGTTTTCCTATCAGCTCTTCTTTCTGATATAAATTAGTGATCTGTGCGGATGTTTTCCTTTGTCCTAATTCGCCAAAATCAATCCACAATTTGTAAGCCGGATTCCGTGCTTCTGGAAAATCCTGCACCTCTATAATGGTACCGACACGCATGTCTATTTTTTCAAAATCTGACCAACTGATCTCACTCATCACCTATGGTCATTTTAAAACCAACACCATGGATATTGTTGATTTTGACAGATTCGTCTGGCTTTAGATATTTACGGAGTTTAGTAATAAAAACATCCAAACTTCTTCCAACAAAATAATCGTCTTGTCCCCAAACGGCATTTAAAACCACATCTCTAGGTAAAACTTTATTCAGGTTTTGTACCAGCAGTAAAAGGATCTTGGCTTCTTTTTTTGTCAAACTTTGTTCTTCCCCGTCGGCATATTTTAATTTGTAATCCTCTGAATCAAATTCAATATTACCTAGGGAATACTTAGTTTCAAGATCTTCACTTTCTATTAATTGGACTCTTCGTAAAATGGCTTTAACGCGTAGAAGGAATTCTTCAGTTGAAAATGGTTTGGTTAAGTAATCATCTGCACCTACTTTGAATCCTTCAATCTTATCTTCAGTTTGATTCTTTGCCGTTAGGAACAAAATTGGCACTTCACGATTTACTTTTCTAACATCTTTAGCAAGAGTGAAGCCATCTTTCTTCGGCATCATGACATCAAAAATGCACATCTGAACTGGATGATCATTGAATTTTTTCAAGCCCTCAACACCATCAGAAGCGAATATCACATCATATCCCTCTCCTTTTAACTGATCCTGAATCACGAATCCCAAATTGTGATCGTCTTCTACAAGTAGTATTTTGATCTTATTAGCCATAATTTTCTTCATTTATCGGAAGCGATACGGTAAACTCAGAGCCTTTGTATAAGGTGCTTTTAACGCTAATGTTTCCGCCTAATTCTTCTAAAATTGTTTTAACATAATAAAGTCCCAGTCCAAATCCTTTAACATCATGTACGTTTCCAGTAGGGACCCTATAGAACTTGTCGAAAATGTATTTAATATTTTCTTTTGAAATCCCTTTTCCATTGTCCTTGAATGTGATCAATAGTTTGTTCTTACTGTTGCGTGTACTAATTTCTAATTCAGGAACCTTATCACAATATTTGATAGCATTATCAATTAGGTTATTGATAATGTTTGTAATATGTACAATATCTCCCTGAACTATATATAGATCTGCTTTAAGGTCAATGCTTATTGTTCCTCCTGTTTCTTCAAGTTGAGATAATTCAAAGTTTTCTTTAGCCTCCTCTATGATCTCGTGAACATTAATTGTCTCGATCTTTAATTTCAATTCCTTTTTATCCAGTTTGGCAATGTTCAATACCCTTTCAACCTGCTGCTCAAGACGTTTATTTTCTTTGTAAATGATCCCCGCATATCGCAATCGCTTCTCCGGATCAGTTTTATCGTCAAAATTCAGCAGTGATTCACTGGATATCCTAATGGTAGCAATAGGCGTTTTAAGCTCATGCGTCATATTATTGATAAAGTCGTTCTTGATCTCAGAAAGCTTTTTCTGTCGAACAATAATGGAAACAGAAAAAATGAAAAATGCCACAACAAACAAAATGATAACGATCAAATAGAACCATGGTGTAATTGGGTTGGGAAGATGATGGGTTTTCGGATGGCCTCTTCCGGGAAATACTACTCCAAAGTAATGTAGATCAGTATTCAGTTTTAAGGCAACTTCGTCAATTTTGAAATCCCAGTGGAAGTTCTGTTTGATGGTGTAAATAGAATCCGTTTCAAATTTCATGTAATTACCATATATGATGCTATCACTCCAACAATCGTAAATACCAAATTGAAAGTCTTCTCTCAGGTTCTTCTCATCAAACTCCCATTTCAACAATTGTTCAAGTAAAAAGGGATGCACAGTGTCCTGTAATTCCACGGTAAAATAGTTCGCAGATTGTTGCTGAACATTGCCGTAAAGATTCATTTCAGAATTATTCAATTTTTGAATGTCATCTGCTACTTTTTTCAATGCAATGATCACTTTGTCATTGAATTGAACTGTGTTTAAACTGTCTTGTTTATTTTGGATAGCAATATTCGTTTCCTGAAATTCAATATTCTTTTCGATCCAAAAAATTTGGATTGCCAGGATCGAAAGGATCGAAATAATCCCAAAGAAAACTACGGTTCTGATCCGCTTATTGCTCATAGGCATCTAATGTACAGCTTATTCAAAAAAACAGCTGTTAAAAAATTACTAAAACATGATAAGGGTTAAAAAACTAGGTAAATAACCTTAGTTGATAATTTATTGATGTATTACATTTGGCAAAATGTTTGAAATGAGAAACTTAGTTATCGTTTTGGTGCTGCTGAATTCCTGGATGGCATCAGGTCAAAATCAAACCTACGTCACCATAGACACAAAAGGTCATATGGGATTGGTTAAGAACGTGATGTTTTCCCCTGATGGAAGTCAGTTGTACTCTATCTCAGATGATAAAACAATACGTGTTTGGGATCTTCATGATGGTGTTTTGATCAAAACTTTTAGAGGGTATATTGAGGAGAATTATGTTGGGATGTTGAATTCAGGTGCTTTATCTGATGATGGAAATATGCTGGCAGTTGGTGGTTTTCTCGGTGAAGGAAATTCTACCGGAGATATCAGGGTTTATTCTGCTGGATCAGGAAAATTACTGGGCTTATTAGAAGGAAATTCTGATCCTGTAGTTGCTTTACAATTTACACCTGATGGTAATTATTTGTTCAGTGGTACCAATAGTGGTGTATTGGGTATTTGGAATTTAAATAACAGTCAGGGTGTTAAACTTGAAGCTCATAAGGATGGCCTGTATGGACTTGCCGTATCGCCAGATGGTAAAAGCTTCTTTAGTTGTAGTTATGATCGTAAAATGATCATTTGGGATCTGGAGGTTCTCTTAAAAAAAGGTGAATTGGAATATACCGAATTAGAGGATAAACATACAGGACAGATCAGAAATTGTGCTTGGTCGCCTAATGGCAAACACATTGTAACAGTGGGTTTTGATAACAAGGTCATTCTTTGGAGTTCTAAAGGAAAATTCATTAAAGAGATCGATCATATCATAGATCCTGTTTTTGGTGAAAAATATACGGTGGGTGATGTCAATTGTGTTGCTTTTTCTGCTGATGGATCAAAAATTGTTGTTGGAACAAATCTTTCCAATGATGAAAATGCAATCATATATTCTATTCCTGAGGGTGAAAAATTATTTGCATTCAAAGAACATACAAATGCTGTGATCTCGTGCGATTGGTTTGGCGAAAGCACCATTGCTACGGCAGGTGGAAATGATAGAGAGATATTTATTTGGGATGCAAATACAGGTGAAGTGAAGCATGTGTTGAAAGGAAACGGCAAACGCATGTGGGAAGTAGCAGCAGGACCAGGATATACAATTGGTTTTGGTCAAAAAAAGGTACATCAACCTGTGCTAAATGATTTTGGAGATCTCACCGGTACATTTGATCTATCAACCCTGGAGATAGGAGAATTGACAGAAGAAGATTTTACAGAAGAAGTGCTGCAAAGAGATGATCTTTGGATTAGTTATACCAATGATAAACCTTCGGTGGTCTCTATTTCAAATGGCAATGAAATTAAGATTGATGCAGGAACAGATGGCGACATCAGATGTATGTCTTTAACTCCGGATAATAATATTGTTATTGGCTGTGCATATAGGACGCATCTCTATGATACTACGGGTCAGATTTTAAGAGAATTCAAAGGACATTCGTCTGAAGTTTATTCACTCGCGTTTTCTGATGATGGCAGGTTTATGTATACTTCTTCAGGAGATCAAACCGTCAAGATCTGGGAACTATCAGATAAAGGAGAGCTATATATGACCTATGAAGCGTTTATTGATCAGTTGAATTATTCATATGGTGAAGATGCTATAGCCAAAATTGATGAGGAAACGCTAAAGGGGTTCTACAACAACGGATATGATCATAATGTTGTTTATCCTATAGCTTCACTGTTTGTAACAGAGGATCAGGAATGGATCCTTTGGACGAAGGATAATTATTATGCTACTTCAAGGAAAGGGAGCAGATATGTCGGTTTCCATGTGAATCAGGGAAAAGATAAAGAAGCAAAATATTATGCATTTGAACAGTTTGATCTAAAATATAACCGACCAGATCAGGTTTTGAACTTAATGCGTACTGATACAACAGGGTTGGATGAAATTTTTGAGAAAGCTTATTTAAAGCGATTGAAGAAAATGGGTGTTGATCCGTCCATATTTGGTGATCAGATCAATGCTCCTGAACTTACTTTGAATACGCAATCTCAAACGGTTACTGAAAATTTCATCCGTCTCAGTTTTTTAATGTCTGATAATATAGAATACCTGGATCGTCTTTTTATCACGAATAATGATGTACCTACAACAGGAAAAGACGGATTTAATTTCCTTGCAATGGATTCTATGCAGTACATCAGTTATTCCATGAAAGAATATTTGACGCCCGGTGTCAACCGAATTCAAGTTTGGTGTACAAACACACAGGGAGTAAGGTCAGCCAGAGAAACGGTTAATATATATTACAAGGCTGATCAGAAAATTAAGCCGGATCTTTATGTGTTAGGTATTGGTGCTTCTAAATATGTTAATGATAAGATGGATCTGAACTATGCCGCTAAGGACATTAATGATTTTGTGTCATTTTATACAGATAATAATACAATGTATGATTCAATCCATGTTACCAAATTATTGAATGAGGAGATTACTCTAGAGAATATTGGCAATGCAGCAAAGAAGTTAAAACAATCCAAAATAACGGACCACGTTTTAGTTTATGTTGCCGGGCATGGAGTGCTTGACGCTAATTTCGATTATTATCTGGCAACCTATGATATGAATTTTAATGATCCTGCAGGTAAGGGATTTGCCTATAGTTATTTGGAAGAGATCATTGATGATGTTCCAGCCAGGATTAAAACAATCTTCATGGATGCCTGCCATTCCGGTGAACTGGATAAAGAAGAAGTAGAATTTGCAGAAAATGAAGTAGTTGATGCGGGAGATCTTACATTCAGATCCATGGGTACAGCGGTCAAATCAAAATCCGGAACGGGTTATTTGAATTCCTTCCATTTAATGAAGAATATTTTTACTGACTTGAGACAATCATCTGGTGCAACGATCATTGCTTCGGCTGGTGGAGCAGAGTACGCTTTAGAAGGCGGTGAATGGAATAATGGTGTCTTTACCTATGCTTTGCTGGATGGTCTAAAATCAGGCAAAGCGGATCTCAACAATGATGGTGATATTATGCTTTCTGAAGTTCAAAGTTTTCTTAAAACAGAAGTCTCTGAATTGACAAATGACCGTCAAAAGCCAATTTCAAGATATGAGAATATTTCGAACGACTATGTTTTTTGGAAGGTGAGGAATTAATAGTTGAATGATATCAATTGTAAGTATTTGAAAATTGGTAATTTTAGCTATCCAAAACTTTTTTATGAAAATGAAATATTTCTTATTTGTTTTTTGTCCATTATTCATTTTTTATTCTTGCAAAAAGGACGAAACGCCTGATGAAACTCCTTCAGTTCAATCACTTTTGAATAACGGTTCAACGCCTAAAGAACTTTACGATTCGGGTACGCCATTAGATTCTTTATACGGTAAATCTTTTCAAGGTGGGATTTTGGCTTATTTGAATGTTGTTGATGGAACAGGTTTAGTTTCGGCAAATGCGGATCTTTCACAAGTTTGGTCAAATTGGGGATGTTCAGGTACGGATCTTACTGGTGCTGCTAACACATCTATGGGAGGTGGTGCTCAGAATACAACTGATATTCTAGCAAGCTGTTCTGACTCTAATATGCCAGCCCAATTATGCAGTGATTATGCTTATGGTGGATATACGGACTGGTACTTGCCATCCAAGGATGAGTTAAATGCACTTTATACCAACCTCAAAGCTAAAGGCTTAGGAAGTTTTCCTGATCAGCAATACTGGAGTTCTTCAGAAGTTGATGCAGATAATGTATGGCGTCAGAGTTTTACAGATGGGTCTCAATATTCTACAACGAAGAATTTATTGGCTGTGCAGAGCAATATCAGACCAGTGAGGTCATTCTAATAGATCACATTCCAACTGGCTTCAGTTTTGTTGCCTTTGCCATCATTAGCGAAGATCTTGATTTCGTTTTTCCCTGTTTTTAGCAGATGTTTACTTCTTTCATCAAGTGGTATTATGTACTTCATTTTTCTTCGATCATATTCCATCAAGACCCATTCACCATTGATAAAAGCTTTGTATTGCCATACTCCCGCTAAATTGTCTTCGATCTTCAGTTCCATTGTTCTATAACGGGTGATAGTTTTGTTTTCATTAAAATCTAATGGGGTGATCTTTGGTGCAATCGTGTCAACAAGTAAGACGAATTTTCCAAAATCCCTGCTATTGCTTTCCACCCATCCATTAATGTAATCACCACCCTTCCAACTCAAATATCCTTTCGTTGAAATAACTCCAATACCCAGTTTGCTTGTTGGGAAATCAGCTGGCAGATCCGGAACTTTCATCCTTACGTCAAAGTTTTTTTGAACGGGAATATCTGATTCTGAAAATTCGTATCCGTAACTCAAGTAAGGGGCGGCACTATCAATTCTAAACATTTTTTGCAAAGGCTCATAGAAGGTGCCGGGTTCCATCAATAACTGAAAGTTAGGGTGTAAAAGTGTATTAACGGAATCTGGAAAATAATAATCCTGTGGCTTGTCAAACGGGTTTTTTGCAAAGCTTTTGGCCGATTCTGCAATGTCAAAATTCAATACAATGTAATTTCCGTGTACATCTAAAGCTTTGAAATTATAGGTGCCATCACAGCTGTAGAAAGGCACAAAAACCGGCTCTTGTAAATAAATGGGCATTGGATTGACTACGGTTTTAAAAGCTTTATGAATATTGCGCCTGTTTTGCGTAAACTCATAATAATCCTGATGTGAATTTATGAATCGATTGTGATCAAAATTCATATAATCTGTTTTATGCTCATGCAGTTTTTCTTCACCCTTAGATAAAATGGCATGATGTATTCCGCAAACATTGCCTGCGCCATCTAATTTATCCGTAACATGAAAACCAAAAGCTAAATAGGCATTTTTAGTAGCAATGTCATTAATGTCTATAGGTAGATTATCGTTGAGTATGTATTTCCCTTCAACGAGTTTAACATAGTAATACTTTGATTTACCCGGAATCATATATCCTTTATCTGTAACGGCATAAACTTTAATACCTTTTAAAGTAGGTTTAGTAGTGTCATGGATCTTCTTTCGGTAGCACTTGAACTTTAATGGGTTTAAGGCATGCTCAGTTTTAGTTTCCCGTAATTCAAAATGTAGGTGTGCCGCAGCTGAACTTCCTGAATTTCCTGATTTACCTATGAATTCGCCTCTTTTTACCTGTACTCCTCTCTCCAGTACCATTTCATTTACTACATAACTTTCGGTCTCTTTTTGAACGGCATATACCAGTGAATCTATAGTAGAAGAAAAAGATTGCATATGTGCGTAAACAGACGTCAATCCATTTGGGTGATCGATATACACAGCCAATCCATATCCCCAGGGTGATACCCTTACTCTTGAGATAACTCCTTCATCAACGGCATATAATGGAATTCCCTCAACCCCTTGTGTTTTAATATCCAAACCTGTGTGCCAGTGATTACTTCTCATTTCACAAAAATTCCCTGATAAGATCAATGGAATTTTCATGGGAGGGAGAAGACCAATGTTTTCAAAATCAATGTTCTTGGCTTCATAGGGTTGAGAAAAGCCATAAATTGACAAGAGCGTGAATATGAATAATATTTTATGCATTGAATTTGTTTGTTGTTGTTTGAAAGAACATTTATCCATTCAAAAGAACAAATTTAATGCCTTTACAAAGTACCAATTTTATTATTCGCAGGGATTATTAAAAAATTCATCTTAATAATTCAAGGATTATTCCTTTGAAAAAGCATTCTTCTTGCGTAATTTTGTTTATTGAAATTTTGACCGACACTTTATGTCAGATACTAAAAAACTCATTGCTTCGCTAGATGAAAAAGTTGAGCTTCTGTTGAATAAGATCAAAGAAGAGCAGGCTTTTCTAGCAACTAAAAAGCAGGAACTAGAAGAGTTGAAAAAAGATTTGACAGCTAAAGAATCGCAAATTGTACAGTTGAAAGCTGAGAATGAGTCATTAAAAAATGCACCTGTTCAAAACAATGATGATTCTGAAGAGATGAAGGCCAGAATTAGTGAATTGGTAAGGGAGATCGATAATTGTATTTCGCTACTAAAGGTTTAGACAACTATGGATAAGATATCGTTGAAAATAATTATTGCCGGGCGAACTTATCCTTTGACGATAAAGAAGGAGGAGGAAGCTGTGATCAAGGAAGCAGCTGAGAAGATAAATTCGAATATCAAAAAACTGCAGGGTAGTTATGCAGTAAAAGATATGCAGGATTTGCTGGCCATGACATCATTACAAATGGCTGTCCAGATGAAAAGTGGAGGCGTTGCCTCTACATCCGTTAGTCAACCTGACTTTAGTGAGGATATTCAAAAGATCATAGAGAAGCTGGATAAAGCTCTTTAATCCAATCAGTTCACTTCATGTTTAATCGTTGGTTTTTAACCAACACAAAGTGAAATTATGGATATAACTAGTATAATAATCGGGGCTGCTATTGGTGTTGCCCTGGGTGCAGTGATCGTATTTATCCTGCAGAAAACTGCCCTCAAAGCGAAAACAAATTCGATTCTAAAGGAAGCTGAAGCAGAAGGTGAAGCGCTTAAAAAAGACAAGATCATCCAGGCAAAAGAAAAATTCCTGCAATTGAAAGATGAGCATGAGAAAAATGCTCGTAATCGCGAAAGAAACTTGCAAAGCAGAGAAGATAAAACGAAGAGCAAGGAAAATAGTTTGAATCAAAAAATTGAAGAAGTAAACAGAAAATCTCAAGCTATAGATCGTCAAAAGAAGGATTTAGAAGATGAACTGGAAGTAATCGAGAATAAGAAAAAAGAGATTGAAAAGGTTCATCAAAAGCAGGTAAATGAGTTATCTAAGATCTCAGCTTTATCAGTTGATGAAGCAAAAACAAGCTTAATGGAAGCCTTAAAAGATGAGGCAAGAACAGATGCTATGGCTTACATCAAAGAGATTGTAGATGAAGCAAAGATCAATGCGTCTAAAGAAGCTAAGAAAATTGTGGTTCAATCTATCCAAAGGGTAGCTACTGAACAAGCTATTGAAAATTCAGTTTCAGTATTCAATATTGAGTCTGATGAAATGAAAGGGCGAATTATTGGGCGTGAAGGACGTAATATTCGAGCATTAGAAGCAGCAACAGGTGTAGAGATCATTGTGGATGATACTCCTGAAGCTATTATCCTATCATGTTTTGATGCCGTGCGAAGAGAGGTGGCTAGATTATCGTTACACCAGTTGGTTTCAGATGGACGTATTCACCCTGCAAGAATTGAAGAGGTAGTGGCTAAAACCAGAAAATCATTAAATGAAGAGATCATTGAAACAGGTCGTAGAACTTGTATTGATCTTGGAATTCATGGATTACATCCTGAGCTAATGAAAATGGTAGGTAGAATGAAGTATCGTTCTTCTTATGGCCAAAATTTATTACAACACTCTCGTGAAGTAGCA
Organism: Crocinitomicaceae bacterium; assembly: GCA_020635955.1. Classification (GTDB taxonomy): domain Bacteria; phylum Bacteroidota; class Bacteroidia; order Flavobacteriales_D; family Crocinitomicaceae; genus Paracrocinitomix. Next base: position 126,019 of record JACJYW010000007.1, on the reverse strand, counting down.
AACCTTTGCGCAATCATGGCTTCTGAGCTAGGATTAAATGTTAAAGTGGCTAAAAGAGCTGGTCTATTACACGATATTGGAAAAGTGCCGGAAGATGAGCCAGAATTGCCGCATGCTATATTAGGGATGCAATTAGCTGAGAAATTTGGTGAAAAGCCAGATGTATGTAACGCTATCGGAGCTCACCATGATGAGATCGAGATGACAACTTTGATCTCACCAATTGTACAGGTTTGTGATGCCATTTCAGGTGCTCGTCCAGGAGCTAGACGTGAGATTGCAGAATCATATATCAAACGTATTAAGGATCTTGAGACATTGGCACTTGGATTTGATGGTGTTATTAAATCTTACGCTATTCAAGCTGGTAGAGAGTTACGTGTAATGGTTGAAGCTGAAAAAGTGAATGACCAACGTGCAGATGAATTGGCATTTATCATTTCACAAAAGATCCAAAATGAAATGACGTATCCTGGACAGGTGAAAATTACCGTGATCAGAGAAAAAAGAGCAGTTCAGTATGCAAAATAACCTCTCGAAAGAAGAGTTGAAAGATATCATCCAATGGGATGTTAAAAACTGGAAAAATGCGCTTCCTTTTTGGGATGCGCATTTTGCTGTTAAAGAGGGGATGAAAGTGTTGGCATTAGGTGAGAGAGAAGGGGGGATGAGTTTATATTTTGCCAAGAAAGGTTGTGAGGTGGTATGTTCAGATTATAATGAAATGCCTACAGAGACTCAAACCATGCATAACCGTTATGCGGTATCAAATCAAATCGAATACAAGCAGATCGATATGCGGAAGATCGATATTCCTGATGCATCTTTTGACGTAGTCGTTTTTAAATCAGTGATTGGTGCTCTCGGAAATAAAGCTGATCAGGATGAAGCTATCAAAGAAATTTACCGCGTATTAAAGCCGGGTGGTGCCTTTTTGTTTGCAGAAAATGCTTTAGGCAGTAAATTCCATCAATTTCTGAGAAAGAAATTTGTGAAATGGGGTGAACGGTGGCGTTATGTTACTAAAACAGATTTGAAAGAATGGGGTACCCCATTTAGCAAAAGCTTCATTAAATCTTATGGTAGTATAGCCCTTTTTGGAAGATCTGAAAAGCAACGATCTACGCTTGGTAGTGCTGATATAGTATTTTCTCCATTAACACCTAAGAATCTTAGATACATCTATTTTGGAGTATTCATTAAATAAGGTTTTCCTTTTTTAATATTCGGAAAAAGCCATAGATAAGGTCTGTCGAATGAATTAGTTCTATCTTTTGCAGATCAATGTTATTGATCTGATTTCTAAGTCCTTCTTTAATGTAGTAGGTCGGAAAAACATGAGTTTTAATTCGATCAAGCGATTGATTTTGAACTATAACCCCTTTGTTTAACAAGAAATGTCTGCAATATTCAGTCAGTTCATCTTCTGATTTTGAATAGAACGGATCAGGTTTAATTCCTACGAGTAACAGATTTTCTTTATTCTCAGTTTGGTAAGAAATATCTGATATGCGGTGAATAACATTATCGTTCATTAAGCGCCAATAGGATATCTTTTTTCTGAATGATTGATTTGATGAAAGTAATAGGTGAATGTAATCTCTTCTATCTTGAACTAATTCAATTTTTTTTGACGCAGAATTAACCTCTTTGATCTCAGATACTGAAGTCAGAATAGCTTTATCTACTTCTAATTTTTCGCCCTCTCTGAACGCAAGTGTTACTTTAGTCATAACATCAATAGCATCCACTTGTTTACCCAATAAAAACTCCACATTACTCAAAGCATCTAATTTTCGCTTCATTGAATTAATCAATTCAACAGAACCTTTTAAAGGATATTGGTTCTTTTTACCAAATATCCTGGTATGCCACATTGGTTCGGTCCTTACTTCCTTGTTTCTTGAAAATTTACCTGTCAGCGTATTCTTGGCAATAAATGTGTAGGTGTTAATGGTGTTCTTTAGAGAGTATGGTAAATTGAAATGCTTACCAACAAAAACAGCATTAGGATTAAACGGTTGCAACTGCAATTCAAATTCTTTTTTGAAAAAGTCATATACCTCAGGGCAATAAGACCAAATATGGCACCCACATTCGATTTCATGTCCGCTTGTTGAGATATCCGAATACCAGGCACCGCCAACTCTATTGTGCTGATCGATTATTATGATCTCATCATTTGGATTTCCTTTAGCATGTAAATATGCCTTTAATAAAGAAACCGGACCTGAGCCAATAAATGCAATTTTCATGTAACACAAATTTGGCTAAAGTTAAATAGACCACAAGCTTATCCACAATGAGATTTGTCATAATTTCTTTTTTTCGAAATATTGAACCGTTATTCTCGTTTGTACGTACAAATAAACGACTGAATTGATTTTGATAAAAAAAATCATTCAACGATATGATAAAGAGGTTTTTAGGACGATCGGAATACATTAAAAATTCAATGACGCTTATTATAGGTATTGGACTTGCACAATTGGTGCCGGTACTTCTACAACCTGTTTTGAGAAGAATGTTCGCTCCTGAAGAGTTTGGCGTTTTCGCAGTTTATTTCAGTATTGTTTCAACCTTCGCAATTATAGCCAATTTTAGATATGCCAGTGTTATAGTCATTCCCGAGGATGATGAAACAGCTAAGAATGTTCTGGCGGGTGCCCTGTTATTGATAGCTTCAATGAGCTGTTTGTTATTTGTTGTTGGCTTATTATTTGGCGAATCTATCATAACTTATTTTGAATTTCCAAATGAATTGATGGATTGGGTTTATGTCATACCCATTAGTGTTTTTTTCGTGTCCGGAAGTTTGGTTCTGAATAGTTGGTTGACAAGGAAAAAGAAGTTCAGGGGTATGGCTTCGAATAAAATGATCAGAAGAGGAGCAGAGGGAGCAAGCCAATTATCTTTTGGTTGGTTTAAGGTACAAGGGGGAGTGATAATGGGAACCATTATTGGGGATATTACTAATTTTTTTGTTTCCTTTTGGCAATTCAAAAATGCATCTGGGAGCCTTAAAGGAATTAAATTCAAAGCTGTATTTGATGCTTTAAAGAGGTATAAGGATTTTCCTTTATATAATTTGATCCCCACGCTTTTAGATACTTTAAGCCTATTCATACCTGTTATGATCATTTCAAATTTCTACACGGATGAGATCACAGGACAGTTTGATTTGAGTAGACAAATACTAGCGCTTCCACTAGCGCTAATTTCTGCAGCACTTTCTCAAGTATTATTGCAAAATATTGCTCAACGTTCTAAGGAGAGAAAATATATATTGCCTCTTCTCCGTAAAAATTTTATTGGTTTAGGGCTTATGGGAGTGATCGGTGTTCTTATCCTTTTTCCTTTAAGTGTGCCCATTTTTACATTTGTATTTGGTGAACAGTGGGAGATGTCAGGCAAATTGACCTCCGTTTTGGTATTCTCCTATGCCATGCGTTTTGCTATTACACCTCTTTCTATCACTTTTATCGCAATTGAAAAAATTAGGATAAGTAGTTTTTGGCAGGTGATGTATTTTGGGGCAATTTGCATTTTATTTACCTTCGATAACCTTACGATTTACGAATTCATAAATTATTACGTTATTATAGAAATAAGTGTCTATTTCCTTTATGCCATTTTGATCTATTTAACGGCGAAAACGCATGATAAAAAAATAAAGAGAGAGATCTCAAGTTAATCAAATTCTTACAATTGTTTAAGATTATACTAAATTCGCCTAAGAGAATAGTTTAACCCTAGAATGAAAAGACTTTTAAGATCAAATACCATTTTTTGCCTGTACACTGTCGTGTTCTTATCGCTATCTTATGGTGTTTATCTTACATCCGGAACAAAATATCTTGATAAGCTAGCAATATACTATGTCTCATTGTTTCTATTCTATCTTGGCTTAGGTTTAATAGGCAAGCGACTTAAACTAATCGAAAAAATTAAATCTATCAAGGTTAAAAAATTCCAGGTAAAACCCATTTTTATCGTATTGCCGATTGTTCTTTTTATTTTAATCCATTTTATCATTTTAGGTGGTTCTCCTACGATAAAAGCAATGTCATTGGGTACCTGGCAAGAAATTGCCAAACTAAGGGAGTCCATAGGAACAAATGTTCATCCGTTGATTGGATATGGTTCAAGTATAATTTTGAAAGCATGTTTGCCATTTTTTCTTCTTTATTTACTAATTAAGGAAGAGAAGTTGTGGTATTGGATATTATTTGCGGTAGGGATATTTTATGTGTTTTCAATGATGCAAAAAAGTTTTATTGTTGGATTTCTTTTTCCATCATTTGTTTACAGCTTGATATCAAGAAAATTTCTATTTGCAGCAAAATTTATAGTCATTATGATTTTTGTTGTTGTGTCTTTATCTAAAATTGCGAACCCAAATGTTTCTCAGGAAAAGCAGGATCATATTTCAGATAACACAGAAGTTATTGTACCTATAGATACCTTGACACAAACAGTGGCCGACACTACTAATTTTGAAGAAGTAATTGAAAATGCCGATAAAACCCCTTCAAAATTATCGGTGCTCATCTATGGCTTACAACGAAGAATCATGATCACACCGGGAAAAATTGTTAGTGCTTGGTTTGAACATATTCCAAAGGATAAACCATTCCTATATGGTGAAGGATATAGGATCATAGCAAAAATTAAAGGTAAAGAGCATAGATCTTATGCTTCAGAGCTATATCCACTAGTTAATCCCAAGTATGCAAAACAAGGGTTTAAAGGAACTGTAAATACGGCAAGTTTTATGTATGAATATGCTAATTTTGGAACTTGGGGTCTAGTTTTAAGTGGATTCATCTTGGCGTTCATATTTGTATTCATTGAACAGTTCTTCGTTGATGATTTGATCTTAAAATTGAGTTTAAATCTCTATCCATTGTTATTTTTGACCTCTACGGCGATCACTACCCTTATGTTCTCGGGTGGTTGGTCATTTGTTATCGTCTTTTATTACATATTTTTGTTTCGAAATAAAGCAAGCAATTAAATATGTGTGGTATCAGTGGGCTGATCAATAAACAAAGTAAAAAAGTAGATGAAGCTAAACTTCATCAAATGAATGAGGCCATTAAGCACCGTGGACCGGACGGAGACGGTTTTTATATTCAAGAAAACATAGGATTTGGGCATAGAAGACTTTCGATAATAGACCTTTCAGAAGCAAGTCATCAACCTATGTTTAAGGGTGAAGAACTGGTGATTACGTACAACGGCGAGATCTATAACTATCTCGAGATAAAAGAAGAGTTATCGCATTTAGGCCATAAGTTTGACACTACTGGAGATACTGAAGTTATTTTGGCTGCTTATCAGCAATGGGGTTTTAATTGTGTTGAAAGATTCAACGGAATGTGGGCTTTCGCAATACATGATAAATCAAAAGACATAATATTCTGCAGCAGGGATCGATTTGGTATAAAACCATTCTATTATTACTTCACTAGTGAATATTTCACTTTTGGATCTGAAATAAAGCAATTGCTTTTATTTAAAGAAGAGAAAAAAGTCAATCAACAAGTATTACTTGAATATTTGATCACTGGTTTGGAAGAATGTTCTACAGACACTTTTTTTGAAGATATAAAGAAGCTTAAGGCCGGACATAATTTGATTTATAATCTGAAGGATAATACTTTCGATATCAATCCATATTATGAAATCCAGAGTCATAAGGAATTGAACAAACTCAATGAATTAGAGTCCGTTCAGAAATATTATACCGAACTATTCGCAGCTACCAAATTAAGGATGAGATCTGATGTTAAAGTCGGAACCTGTCTGTCAGGTGGGTTAGATAGTAGTTCTGTAGCTTCAATTTCTGCCAAGATCTATCATGAGAATTCTACTGATAAATTTATGGCAATTCATGCCAAATCGTCTGAATTGGCAACAGATGAGAGTGATTTTGCCGCTAAAGTAGCCAACCATTGTGGTATTGATCTAAAAGTAATTGAACCTTCTACGGCTGATTTTGCTTCTGCTGTGGATGAGGTTATTTATACGCAGGAAGAACCCTTTGGATCACCCTCTGTTTTTATGCAGTATTTCGTTATGAAGAAAGCCAGAGAGGTTGGTTGCATAGTAATGTTAGATGGACAGGGAGGAGATGAAACTTTGCTGGGCTACGAAAAATATTATCCGGCATTCATCTCGAATAAGAAAGGTTTAGCAAAGGTTAAAGCTTTCTTAAGTGCTTCAAAAAATTCGAAGCTATCTACAATGGATGTTTTGAAGTATTACATTTATTTCACTCGGTATAGCGTTAGACTAAAAAGAGTAAAGAAAAAATTGAATTTCATTAAAGAGGAATATTTAATAGGTTTTGAATCTGAAATGCTGAAGGAAATATCTTCGAATTATTTGGATATTTTTGAGCTTCAAAAAACTGAAATCACGAAATCTCAATTACCTAGATTGCTGAGATATGAGGATAAAAACTCTATGAAAAATTCTGTTGAATCAAGATTACCATTAATTGATTTCAATGTGCTTGAAACAGCCTTGAGTATTGATAATTCTTTCAAGATAAGGGATGGATGGACCAAGTTTGTTCTTCGTAAAGCAATTTCTCCTTTGTTACCCGAAGATGTTGTTTGGCGAAAGAATAAGTTAGGTTTCAATGCGCCAGAGAAAACCTGGTTAGATAAAATTGATTCCGAAATGAATGAAACTATTCAATCTTCTAAAATTTTGGCAGAATACACTCATTTGAGTAATATTAATCTTGAAGTCCTTGATTATAGAAGAAAATGGCGATTGTTCAATATTGCAAAATGGGAGCAACTTTATGAAGTCAGCATCTGAAGTTAATAGATATTACCTTCTATAATTTTTTCCTCGAAATTATAGTTCCCAAATTGATGGTTCATTAGATTGTACAAAAGGGTTGGGTCACTTGATGCAAATAACTTGGAAAACTCTATTTTTTTTGTCTCTCCTTTGAAGGCCTTGTAATAATAATTTATTTGAACTTCCTTTATCCTTTTCGATTTGAAGTCGACATAATTTGGAAATGAAATTCCTTTTAAGAGAATAAGATTTAATTCATTTGCAGGTTGCTCAAGGTAGTAGCGAGTGCAACTTTCTCCGTAGCTACCTATCAAATTGATCATCATGCTTTCAATTGGGACCTCAGATTTCACTATCCAACCAAAAAATGCCATATTATATAGATCTACTGTATAGGGAAGCTTATAACTGATCAAGGTTCTGTTGATCTCCTTTTCTGATGAAAGTTCTACTGTTTTATCATCTATTAATTTCCCTTGAAATGAGAGTGAAACATCTGCTGACACAATACCGGAAATAGGAGTTACAATATCTTGGGGTTTAAGTGTGATCAGTTTATATGATCTATTATTATAGTTCTGGTATAGATCTACAGAGTCAACTAATTCACTTTTCTCACCATATGCTACGAATAATCTATTTCCGGCAGGGACACTATAATCTCTGGGTATTTTTACAATAGTATCTTTTTTACCATTGCTGTAATAAGTAACCAACGTTGTGGGATATAGATCTTGCCAATAGAAGTGAGGTGCCGATATCAAATTAAAATATATTTTGCCCTCTTTATTACGAAACAGGCCATACTCCTTCTTGATAATGTTTTTTCTTTTTTCTAGACTATTTGATAAAATTTCACTCTGGGTTTCTGAAAGCAATCCCTCTAGCAAGATCAATTCAAAGATAGAATAGTGTAAGCTTTCAATCGTCCTTGGAAACTGCATATAATAAGTCCATCTATCATCTTTGAAGAAATATTGTTTTTCCATTTGTTCTAAAGCAATCATTCCTTCATTAAAAGCTTCAGTGTATATAGTTTCAAGGGTAAATTTTTCAAAGTATTTGATGGCGAGTAAAGAATAGGTAAATCCATTGTGTACAAAATAGGCGGTAGAATCTGTTCTGTGATTATCTGCATATTCCAAATACCAGGTTCCTCCATTTTCCATTTTATAAGCACATCCGTTTTTTTCGATTGGTTGTATAACACCATTCATGATCTTGATAGCACGATCCTTAAATCGTTGATCATTTCTTATTTCATATGCTAATAAGTAGGACGAAGCAATTATTGAATTTGCCATAGCAGACCACCATTCCTTGCCTTTAAAATCTTGGTAATTATCCGGGTAGAGATAAACAATTGAATTGTGTTTTTCTAGTTGGTAAGGATATTTGTCCAGGGTGGAGATCATCTCAAATCCCCTATTTAAAGCCCATTTATTTTTCTGTTCTATCCCTGTATAAAGAAAAGTGAATGCTGCTCTACCAATAGTCAATGGATGTTGAATTTGACCAGAAACTATTTCCTGATATTCCACCTGATCATATACATCTGTTGCCCATAGAAATGGTAGTGCCAACTTTTGATTTTGAAGGGCAACTATTTCATTGGTCTGGCCGAAGCTTAAATTGCATAAGCCAATCGTGCTTAGAATTAATATAAATCTAATTGATCTCAATTCAAATGTGTAAATGCAGCATGAAATTAGCACAATTCTAGATATCAACATTCAATTGTGTTATAGAACCTGCTTCATACTGAAAAGTATGCTTATTTAAGATTAGTTTTGTGTTACTAAATTTCATCAATGAAAATTGCTCATTTAACCAGTGCACATCAGGACGGAGACGTCAGAATTTTTCACAAAGAATGTGTGAGTTTGGCCGAAGCCGGACATGAAGTGTATATGATCATACCAAATACAACTTCGAGAATAGAAAAGGGTGTCAATGTTATTTCTTTTGAATTGCCTTTTAAAAGAAGAATTAAAAGAATGTGGACGACAGTGAACAGGGTTTACAAAGAAGCATTGAAGTTGGATGCAGAACTTTATCATTTTCATGACCCTGAACTCATGAGAATAGCTCGAAAATTGAAGCGTAAGGGAAAAAAGGTTATTTATGATGTTCATGAAGATCTGCCACGTACTATTTTGTCAAAGTCCTATATAAACAAATTTTTAAGAAAAATAGTAAGTAGGAATATTGAGCGTTATGAAGACAAAACAGCATCTTTGATGGATGCTGTGGTTACGGCAACTCCACATATCAATGACAGGTTTCTAAAGATCAATAAAAAATCGGTCAACATAAATAATTATCCTTTGTCTAGCGAGTTTGATGCCACTGGTGAAGTATCTGAGCAAAGAGAAAATGTGGTTTGTTATATCGGTGGAATTGGGGTAATAAGAGGAATTCGCGAAATGGTTGATGCAGTTGAAATTGCAGATGTCAATTTTAAAGTAGCTGGTGCCTGGCCAGAAGGTTTAAAAGAAGAACTTTCAAGCAAGAAAGGTTGGCAAAAAGTTCATGAATTAGGCTATATTTCTAGGGATGAGGCAACTGAACTCAAAAAAAGCTGTATAGCTGGACTTTTAATCTTTCATCCTCTTCCAAATCATGTTAATGCTCAGCCAAACAAGATGTTTGAATATATGTCTGCAGGTTTACCTGTGATCGCGAATGATTTTGATCTTTGGAAGCAAATTATTGAAGCAAATGAATGTGGAATTTGTGTCAATGGTGAAAAACCTGAAGAAATAGCAAAAGCTATAATTTATTTGAAAGAAAACCCAGCTGAAATAAAACGTATGGGAGAAAATGGCAAACGTGTTGTTCAGGAAAAATATAATTGGGATATTGAGAAAAAGAAGTTGATAGAATTATATCAATCAATTTAAAGCATATTGAATGCATTAAAAAAAATATCCATTACCGATCTTTCGATCTTCGCACTGGCTTGTGTAGCCTTGCAACTACCTGTTTATCATCTTTACATTTCGCTCACTATTGGTGCTTGGATCCTACTAAGTTTTACTGCCGCTATAGTTCAAAGAAATTCTCCACGATTAAATTTCGGAACCGCTTTGATGATGGTGTTTTATGTGCTTATCTCGCTAGGTAAACTTTGGTCTGATAATAAGGGTTTAGCAGGTTTTGACATGGAAGTTAAAATGAGTTTTGTGATCCTGCCTTTTGTCATGATGTTTGTCCGATATGAAAGAAAACACCTGAAGTTCTTGCTTTATACTTTTTTGTTAGGTTTAATAGTTGGATGTGCTTCTTTGTTGACTGAAGCCTATCTGGATTATAGAAACACGAATGCATTAGCCGAATTCTTTTATGTTGAATTGAGTAGAAGGGTTCATCCTTCTTATTATTCATATTATTTGAATATTGCCATCTCTTTGTTATTAGTAGATTATATAACTGAGTCTCTTGGTATGTTCAGACGAAAGGGATTATATCTAATACTTATTGCCGGATTCAGTATATTCTCATTATTACTGGTTTCAAAAAACGGAATTATTATTTCAATTCTCTTGCTACTTATCTTACTTGTTTTCTGGATAGTCAAGAGAAAGATTATTTTGGTGGTCTTGACAGTCACTGCCATGTTAGGAACCTCTTATTTTGTCTACATCAAGTCTTCAAATATGCAGGCAAGAATTGATGAAATGATGCGAGGGTTGAGTTCCGAAGAAAATGAAAATGCTGAACGATACTCAACCGGTATCAGAATAGCTATTTGGAAGGAAGCCGTTTACCTCATAAAAGAGTCTCCAATTATTGGTTATGGCCCTGGGGATGTTACAGATGCACTGATTGATAGATATGACAAAAAGGGATTGACCATTGCTCTTGTTAGACGACTGAATGCACACAATCAGTTCCTTCAAACTACATTGTCCATTGGAATTGTTGGTTTATCCATCCTGTTTGCAATTTTACTTTATCCATTTTTCCTTAAGAAAAAAAATAAGTGGTTTGCAATTGGATTGGTTTTGATAACCATTGCATTTTTCGCAACTGAATCTGTTCTGGAAACACAGGCCGGGGTTATTTCATTTGTGCTATTTTACTCACTTTTAGTGTCTGTTGAATGGAACAATGAACCAAAGATTGAAGAATATTAACATCAAGGATTGCTAAGTAGAAACTTTTATCTTTGACGATAGATTTGTGTAATACGAAAAGAGAGAATTAATTATGGAAAGAGCCCTGGTATTGGCACCACACACAGATGATGGAGAATTCGGTTGTGGTGGAACGATCAATAAATTGGTGAACGAAGGAGTTGAAGTTTACTATGTAGCTTTTTCTGCTTGTGAGCAAAGTGTTCTTCCCCAATTTCCTTCAGATATTCTTATTACTGAAGTTAAGGCAGCAACTAATGTGTTGGGAATCAAACCGCAAAATTTGATACTCAAGGATTACGAGGTAAGGACTTTTAATTATCGAAGACAGGATATCCTGGATGATATGATCAAATTGAGATCAGAAATTAATCCTGATATCATTTTTATGCCGGCTCTAACGGATATTCATCAAGATCATAAAACCGTTGCAGAAGAAGGTTTAAGGGCTTTTAAATTTAGATCTATTCTTTCCTATGAAATGCCCTGGAACAACATTTCGTTTCAAACAGCTTGCTTTTATAAATTGAGTGATGAAAATATTGATATCAAGATAGAAGCTTTAAAACAATATCAGTCGCAAGCACATAGGCCATATTCCAGCGAGCATTTTATTAAATCGTTGGCAACGGTAAGAGGTACTCAGATCAGTACAAAATATGCTGAAACATTTGAAGTAGTTCGTTGGATACATTAGACCCATGAAAAATATTACTCCTAAAGATATAATTGAAGTAATTGCCATTAAAGAATTTCAAGGTGATCGGTCGGGTCGCATTGAGAAAATTGTTGGTTTGGATAGTGTTGATCTGGATGAAACATCTTTGTATTGGTGTTCTGATAAGAACAGAAACGGATTATTGAAAGTAAATAAGGGTTATGCAATTGTTTCTGAATCTACCTTTAATTTCATTAGATCAGAAGCTAAGCAATTATTGGAAACAGAAGTGTCCTGGTTTGTTGTACACAATCCCAGACTAACTTTCATGGAGATATTGAAAGAATTCTATATGGATAAACCCATTTGGGGTGAAATTCACAATACATCTGATATTCATGAATCTACCAAATTCAACAGATCTTTGGTAAATATTGGAGCAAATGTGGTCATTGAAAAAGATTGCATCTTAGGTGAAAATGTGGCCATAGGTCATAACACTGTCATTAAATCCGGAACCATTATAAAAAATGGAGTAGTGATTGGATCAAACAATACGATTGGGGGCGTTGGTTTCGGGTATGAGATGAACGAAAAAGGGGAATATGAAGTCATTCCACATATAGGAAATGTCGTAATTCACCAGAATGTGGAGATTGGAAATAATGTGTGCATAGACCGTGCAGTTTTAGGAAGTACCGTTATCGAAGAAAATGTGAAAATTGACAATTTGGTACATATTGCACACGGTGTACATGTTGGTCGTAATAGTTTGATCATTGCCAATTCAATGATTGCCGGTAGTACAAGAATCGGAGAAAATGTTTGGATTTCACCTTCTGTATCTGTTATCCAAAAATCAACTATAGGAGATGATTCTTTGGTGGGTATGGGTAGTGTGGTGCTAAAGAATGTAGATCCTTCTACAATTGTTGCAGGAGTTCCAGCTAAAAAGATCAGGGACAAATAATGATATCAGTAGTTATACCTTGTAGAAACGAAGAAAAAAACATTGCTGAATGCATTGATGCCATCTATGCTAGTGCTCTTGATGACCAATTAGAGGTACTTATTGTGGATGGGATGAGTGATGATGATACAAGAAAGATCATCACAGATCTGCAACAAAAGTATGCTAATTTGATACTTGTTGAAAATCCTGACAAGGTAACTCCTGTCGCTTTTAATTTAGGGATTAAACATGCTAAGGGAGATTATGTTCAAATTGTTGGTGCCAGACAGATCATTTCACCAGATTATTTATCGAAGGCAAAGCAAACGCTGGAAAACAAGCCAGATATTTGGTGTGTTGGTGGAGGAGTTGAGAATGTTTACCAAAATGAGGAAAGTAGGCGGATTGGCCTTGCTATGGGGTCTTCCTTTGGAGTGGGTGGTGGAAATTTTAGGGTTCTGAAGGAATCATCTTACGTTGATACTGTAGGAACGCCAATGTATCCAATACACGTTTTCAAAAAAATTGGTTTGTTTGATGAAACTCTCTTGAGAAATCAAGATGATGAGTATAATTATAGAGTAATAGAAGCAGGAGGGAAAATTTTTCTGAACACCGAAATACTTATCAAATATTATGTTCGAGCTAGTTTAAGAAATCTTTTCAAACAATACCTTCAATATGGTTACTGGAAGGTTTATGTCAATAAAAAACATAAAACGGTTACAACCATAAGGCAATTGATTCCTTTCGTTTTTGTGATAGGTTTGTTCTTAGGTGCTATCTTATCTTTATTCTTGCCTTTATTCATTTGGATCTATTTGGGTGGAATTGGCTTTTATTTGTTGCTATCTATTTTTTTTGGATTCAAGGCTTCAAATAAAGTGGTAGAAGGATTCAAAATTGCTTTGATTTTTCCGGTCCTGCATTTTAGTTATGGATGGGGTTATCTTAAGGGAATATTTCATTTTCTCATGCTCAGAAAAGAACCCACTCAAAAGGCTTCAAATTTATCGAGATGAGATTCCATCTACTTCATTAATTTTGTTTTAAATATTAACTAGGTATGTTACCATTCTCCCCCCCAAGATTAGACCAAAAAACAGTAGATGCAGTAACAGAAGTATTGCTCTCTGGATGGATTACTACAGGTCCTAAAACAAAAGAATTCGAGAAAAAATTAACTGAATATGTTGGCTGTAAAAAAACGATCTGTCTAAATTCTGCTACGGCTGGTTTGGAGTTGATTGCGCGTTGGTTTGGTTTAAAGGAAGGAGATGAGGTAATTGTTCCGGCCTACACTTATTGCGCTTCAGCAAATATAGTATTGCATTGTGGTGCTAAACCTGTTTTGGTGGATATAGACGAAAAAGATTTTAACGTCTCCATTGGGAATATTCGAGAAGCGATAACAGAGAGAACCAAAATAATTATCCCTGTGGATATTGCAGGTTGGCCTTGTGATTATAATGAGATCAATGAGATGGTTAATGATGAAGAAGTAAAGAAGATCTTCAAACCTGAAACACCTGAACAAAAAATGCTAGGAAGAATTCTGGTGATGTCAGATGCTGCACACAGCATTGGTGCCTGGTATGAAGGTGAAAGAACCGGTTCTTTGACTGATGTGACCGTATTTTCATTTCACGCCGTAAAGAATTTGACAACGGCTGAAGGTGGAGCAGTTTGTTTGAATTTGCCTGAACCATTTGATTGTGAAGAGATTTACAAGACTTTAAACATGAAATCACTGCATGGTCAATCAAAAGATGCCTTAGCTAAAACTCAGATTGGAAACTGGAGATATGATGTGTTGGAGCCTGGATTCAAGTGTAACATGATGGATATTCAAGCTGCTATTGGATTGGTAGAGTTAGAAAGATATCAAGAGACATTGGATAGACGAGCTGAGATTTTTGATTTTTATACGGCTGCTTTTGTGGATAAAGCCTGGGCAATATTACCAGATTATCATAACGCTCAAAAAGAATCTTCATATCACTTGTATTTGATCAGAATTAAAGGTGCTTCTGAAGCTAAAAGAGATGAGATCATTCAAAATATTTTTGAGAAAGGAGTTTCTGTGAATGTTCATTTTCAACCACTTCCAATGTTAACAGCATACAAAGAAAGAGGTTATAAAGTTGAAGACTGCCCTGAATCAATGACAAAATATTCCAATGTGATTACATTGCCGGTTTACTATAATTTAACTGACCAGGATTTGAAAATGGTCACTGATGCAGTTATACGGTCAGTTGAAGAAGTCTTATAATGTATTTTTTCTTTAAGAGAACATTCGATATTTTATCTTCACTTTGTGTGTTGATCATTTTATTTCCATTTCTCCTGATTATTGGATTATGGATCTCAATTGATTCACCTGGTGGTCCTTTTTACAGGCAAATAAGGGTTGGGAAGAATGGTAAGGAATTTGGGTTATTGAAATTTCGATCAATGAGACCAAATTCAGATCAATCTGGTCAATTGACTGTAGGAAATGACAGTAGAGTAACCAAAGTAGGCCGATTTATACGAAAGTATAAAATTGATGAATTTCCACAGTTGCTCAATATCATCAAAGGAGATATGAGTATTGTTGGCCCAAGACCTGAGGTACCTAAATATGTTGGAATGTACAATGATGATCAAAAACGGGTTCTCAATGTACTTCCCGGGTTAACTGATTTTGCAACGTTGGAATATATAAATGAGCAAGAAATTCTGGGAGAATCTTCTGATCCTGAAAAGACCTATATTGAAGTTGTGATGCCTGATAAACTTTCTCTTAATTTAAAATATGTGAATCAGGCTAGTTTCTGGTTGGACATTAAATTGATCTTTAGAACAGTTGCTAAAATTTTTAGCTAGAGTTAAGTATCTACTGTATTATCAATTATGAATAAGTAAATACCTTTCTTTCTAATAACTTATCCTTTTCATCATAGAATTTGGTTTCTGTTACTAAACCATCAATCGTGTAAAGTATATCTGTGTAGGTTGTAATGCTATTGCCATCTTCTCCAACCAGAATATTCTCCACTTTTACAAGTAATCCTTTGCTGTCGTAGTGATACTTAACTATTTCATGGAATCCTTCAAAATAGTTGGTTTTTGTAATCACTTCTTCGTTTTGTAACTCATATATGGCATAAACACCTGGATCAGAAAGATTGTCCTGTCTGTAGTTTGCTCCTTCAGCTGCAACCTTATAAATTACTGAATCGAGATAAACTATAGTATCCAATTCAACGGAACCCTGCCCTACATATTCTTTGGTTTTAATATTTTCTCTTGATACAATGGCTGATTCATAATAGAAAGTATGATAGAAAGTATATGTTCGTTGATTTCTGTTGTCAAAGTCGGTTCTTTCATATTTGAACAACTCATTATTTTCATTGAATTCATACTTTCCAAGAGATTTTTTGCGATCCTCTAGTACAAAATATTCTGTGTATTTGATGTTGTAATTAATCCGGTTTGGATTGATTTTCCCTTTTTTATATGATGTCTCGCTTTCCTCAACAACTCCTTCGTTGGTAGAATTTCTATAGGTCGTAACAGTTAGTGTTTTCTTTTCACTTTTCCAGAATTGATGTACAGTGCTGGATTTCAGAGTAAGAAAAAGATCTGATTCAAATTCCTGAGCATTGGAAGTAAGGTAAAATGATACAAGAAGTAGGGTTATGAGCGTATTTTTCACAATTCAACAGTTAGATTAACGGTATGTGTTAAGATACAAAAATCCCGCCACACAAATTTGTATGACGGGAATATATGTTGTCGTTCCACTCTATCCACGATTTAAGCATGGGAAAAGCAGATCGGCTGGATGACCCCGAACATACGGGATCAATTTTTACATCATAGGCATTCCACCACCCATGCCGCCCATTGGCATAGCGTTTTCATCCTCTGGTTGATCAGCAATTACAACTTCAGTAGTTAATAACATTGAAGCTATTGAAGCAGCATTCTCTATTGCAATTCTTGTAACTTTTGTAGGGTCGATAACTCCTGCGTCCAGCATATTTTCGTACACCTCGGTTCTGGCATTATATCCAAAATCACCTTTTCCTTCGGCTACTTTTTGAACTACTACTGCTCCTTCTGATCCGGCATTCGCCACAATTTGTCTCAATGGTTCTTCTACCGCTCTTCTTACAATAGCAATACCCGTATTCTCATCTTCATTCTCTCCCTTAACTTTGTCTAGAGCAGCTATAGATCTTATTAAAGCAACACCTCCTCCAGGAACAATTCCTTCTTCTACAGCAGCTCTTGTTGCAGATAATGCATCATCTACTCTGTCTTTTTTCTCCTTCATTTCAACTTCAGTCGCAGCTCCTACATATAGTACTGCAACACCACCAGATAGTTTAGCTAATCTCTCTTGAAGCTTTTCTCTATCATAATCTGAAGTCGTAGTTTCAATTTGTGCTTTGATCTGATTAACTCTTTGTTGAATTAGATCTGCGCTTCCGGCTCCGTTAACAATTGTAGTATTGTCTTTATCTATATCCACTTTTTCACAGGTTCCAAGATGAGCAATTGTTGCATTTTCTAAAGTAAACCCTTGTTCTTCTGAAATTACGGTACCACCAGTTAAAATTGCAATGTCTTCAAGCATTGCTTTTCTTCTATCTCCAAATCCAGGAGCCTTAACAGCAGCAATTTTTAATCCTGCTTTCAATCTATTGATTACTAAAGTTGCTAATGCATTTCCATCAACATCTTCTGCTATGATCAAAAGCGGTCTGTTTGATTGAGCAACAGGTTCAAGAACAGGTAAGATCTCTTGGATATTTGAGATCTTTTTGTCGTAGATCAGGATATAAGGATTATCCAATTCAGCGATCATTTTCTCAGAATTAGTCACAAAGTAAGGAGACAAATAACCTCTGTCAAACTGCATACCTTCAACAGTTTTAACTTCGGTAGTAGTTCCTTTCGCTTCCTCAACGGTAATTACTCCTTCATTACCTACAGCCTTCATGGCTTCAGCAATCAAAGAACCAATGTTTTCATCATTATTGGCTGAAATGGTTGCAACTTGTTTGATCTTATCATTATCTGACCCCACTTCTTGAGACTGTTTTGCAAGATCTGCTACAACAGCTTGTACAGCTTTATCAATTCCTCTTTTAAGATCCATTGGATTTGCTCCAGCTGCAACGTTTTTTAATCCAGCTGAAATAATAGCCTGAGCAAGAACTGTAGCTGTAGTTGTTCCGTCACCAGCAATATCCGCCGTTTTGGATGCAACTTCTTTCACCATTTGAGCACCCATGTTCTCAATTGGATCCGCTAATTCAATCTCTTTAGCTACTGTTACTCCATCTTTAGTAACGTGAGGAGCGCCAAATTTTTTATCAATAATAACATTACGTCCTTTTGGGCCTAATGTTGTTTTTACAGCATTTGCAAGTGCATCAACACCCTTTTTTAGTCTGTCTCTTGCATCTATGTCGAATACTATTTCTTTTGCCATTTTCTTATTAATTTAAACTGATTCTAAAATGTCCAGAGTCTAGTGTATAATGTCTAGAATCTAGATTAAATAATCCCATAAACATCTGATTCACGCATGATCAAATATGTTTTACCGTCTAATTTGATCTCAGTACCTGAATACTGTCCGTAAAGTACACTGTCACCAGCTTTAACAGTCATTGGTTCGTCTTTTTTTCCAGGTCCAACGGCAACTACTTTACCTTGAAGTGGTTTCTCTTTTGCCGTATCGGGAATAATAATTCCGCTTGCAGTTTTTTCTTCTGCTGGTGCTGGTTCAATTAAAACTCTATCTGCTAATGGTTTCAACATAACTATTTATTTTTTATTCTCCGTGAGGGAGGTTATACATTTTTAATGATTGGCTTTGGTCACAATTTGTGCCAAAGAAAGATTTGAAATAATTCATGCCACTTTATCATTTTTTGGGCAAAAAAAATGTCAGCATGAATGACATACTGACACTTCATATTTTCAAGGAATCTTTTGAATTTATTCTTGAGCCCCACCTGGCATTGTGAATCCACCAGGAGCTCCTTCAGGATTTCCAGAAGGTTCAGCCGGAGTCTCAACAGCATTTGGATCTGACTCTAGATCTTCTAAAGTTGCTGAGCCACCAGAAGGTCTAGCTAAAGCTAGGCAAATCAAAGCAATTCCAATTGCCAATCCCCATGTTCCTTTTTCTAGAATATCAGTTGCTCTTTTTGCTCCTCCAAGTTGAACGGCTGATCCGAACTCTGAATTTAGTCCTCCACCTTTAGGGTTTTGAACCAACACAAAAAGGATTAATCCTACACATCCAATAATTACTAGTATTGTCAATATTGATCCCATTTCTTTTAACTATTTAATCGTCTAATTTTTCTTCGATTTTTTCAATTCGACTTGCAAAGAAAGCCTTTTTTTCTGGATATAACAAAATTAATTGTTTATAGGTAGCAATTGCTTTACCATAATTACCCTGCATCTCATGTATTCTGGCTAAAGTTTCTGTTACCAGATCTGAAGAATCTTCCAAACTTTTTTTAGCGTGCTTAGTAGGGTTGAAGAATTCTTTTGGTTTTGAAATACTAGGTTCTTCACGAATGAACTTATCCAGGAGATCGTTTATCTCTTTCTTTGTCATTTTAATAGAATCCTTTACATCAGATTCATGGAATGATTCTTCTTGCTTATTCTGATTAACTTGTTTAGCGGCTTCTTGTTTCGCCTGTTTTTTAGCCTTCTTCTTTTCCTTTTTCTTCTTTTTCTTCTCTTTTTTCTTTTCTATAAAAGTTACAGAATAATCAGTTTTAGGGTCGATCAGATTTTGTTTATGTCGCAGCCATTCAATAAAGGATGCATCTTCAGGTAATTCAACTGAAGTTTCGATTTTCTCTTCTTCAATTTCTTCAGAAATAAATTGATTGGCCTCTTCTTTTCCAAGAATAAGATCTTCTGTGGCATGTTCAAAAGCTACTTCAACGGCATGTGATAAAATTGATTCATCTAATGCCGAGATCTCAGTTTCAACATACGTATCATTCGAGTGGATCTCTTTTTCTTTTACTTCAGTTGTAATTTCAGGTTCAGCTGAATATCTGTCATTTTCTTGATCGACAGGAATCGTTTCCTGTTTTTCTTCTTCAGCTTTATGCGAATCGATAGGCTCAACGATATCCTCTAACTCTACTTCCTTTTCTTCAATGACCTCAACTTTTTCTTCTTCCTTGATAACCACTATCTCATTTTGAGATTCCTCAGCTTCATTAACAAGCTTAAATAATTGTGCTCTGTCAGAAACATTAGAAGCGGCTAGTTTTAATCGGCTTTCAAAATTGATGTCATTTGCTTTGGCCAATCCAATCAATTGAATAATATAAAGAGTAGAGCAATAAGGATATTTAGCAATTACCTCATTAAGTTCATTTGCCTCTTCTCTGCTAACATTGAAGGGCTGTTTTATTAATTCTCCTATTTGATCAGCCTTAATCACCAATTACTCGATAGTTGATTTACGATATCCTGTGCAATTTTACCATTAATATCTTCTAACAAGCTCTCTTCAACCGAAGAAAGATCATTGCTTGACTCATAATCCGAGAATTGCGAAAAGATCTTTTTAAAACTATCTTTCTCCGTTTTATTGTTTAGTACCGATACATCCATTGATACGGTGAGTCGATTGTAAGCTGCTACTTCATCAGACTGAACAGCAACTGGAGCAGTGTTATATGTTTTTATCTTACCGGATATTTCTATATCTGCATTTTCTTTAACCAGCTTCAACTTGGTTCGTGAAACAATAAAATCTCTAAGGTATTCTGCGAATCTGGTCCCGTATCCTGCTGGAGCATTGGCTGCCTGTTCTTCAAAAATTTCAACCGAAAAGGTATCTGCATCAATACTACTATCTAACATAGAATACTGAATCTCACATGAAGTAAGGATCAGAATTGAAAATATGGCTATTAATTTTCTCATGCTAGATAAACGTCCAATTCTTGAAGCTATTTTAATCCGTATTCCTTTATTTTTCGGTATAATGTTCTTTCAGAAATACCAAGGTCCTGAGCCGCATACTTTCGTTTTCCTCTATGTTTTTCCAATGCCTTTTGAATGAGCTCTTTTTCTCTGTCCTCCAAAGAAAGTGATTCTTCAACTTCAATATGATCCAGATAATCATCTCCATAGTCAGTGGTTTCATATTCATTTTCAGCTTTACTGACTTCAACAGGAACACTATAACTTTTATCCGAACTTCCCTCAGAAAGTCTTTTGATCAATGCATTTTTTTCTTCATTGGAAATATTACTGCCGCCTGATTGTATAATGTCTGCTACTAATTTTTTTACCTCCGTCAGGTCACGTTTTAAGTCGAACAGAACTTTGTACAAAATATCTCTTTCACTGAAATCTGAATCGCCTTTACTCGCTAGTACTGGTAAATTTGATGAAGTGTAATCGGGTAAATAATGGTGTAAAATCTCACCTGTTATTGTTCTTTCACTTTCGATAACCGAAATTTGTTCGGTAATATTCTTTAATTGGCGGATGTTTCCCGGCCAGTTATAATTGATGAGCATGTGTACGGCATCATCTGTAAGTCGAATAGGGGGCATTCTGTACTTCTCAGAAAAATCAACCGCAAATTTTCTAAATAACAAATGGATATCATCTTTTCTTTGTCTTAACGGAGGCAAAGAAATAGGCACGGTACTCAATCTGTAAAATAGATCCTCCCTGAATTTACCTTTCTGAACAGCCGTTAGCATGTCGTCATTAGTTGCAGCAACAACTCTTACATCTGTTTTGATGATCTTAGAAGATCCTACTCTAATGAATTCACCTGTTTCCAATACTCTCAATAACCTTACTTGAGTAGGCAATGGTAATTCAGCTACTTCGTCAAGGAATATGGTTCCTTTATTAGCCACTTCAAAATATCCTTTTCTCTGATCATGCGCTCCTGTAAAGGATCCTTTTTCGTGACCAAACAATTCACTATCTATCGTTCCTTCAGGAATGGCTCCGCAGTTCACTGCAATGTAAGGGCCGTGTTTTCTTGAGCTTAACTGATGGATGATCTTCGGCATGGCCTCTTTTCCTGTTCCACTTTCTCCAGTGATCAATACACTTATATCGGTTGGAGCTACTTGAGCAGCAACATTTAAAGCTCTATTCAATCCCGGAGCATTCCCTATGATCCCAAAACGTTGTTTTATTTGCTCTACATCCATAACACTTATTTTACAACTGATCCTGAAACGGTAGCACTTGTGAATTCATCAACCATCACATTCACATAGTCTCCTGGCTTATAATTCTCTCTTGGTAAAATAACAGTTACATTTTGAGAATTACGTCCAAATAAATGATCTTTAGATCTTTTAGAAACACCCTCAATTAATACTTCGCAAATTTTTCCAACTGTTCGTTGATGGGCATCAAAAGCTAAGTTGTGTTGTAGGTCCTGGACCTCATTCAGTCTTCGTTTTTTTACTTCGAGAGGAATGTCGTCTTCAAATTTTCTGGCTGCCAACGTTTTTGGACGTTCTGAATAAAAGAACATGTAGGCAAATTCATAACCCACTTCTTGCATTAGCTTCATGGTGTCTTGATGCTGCTCTTCTGTTTCTCCACAAAATCCAGTAATAATATCAGTAGAAATATATGCCTCAGGAACAATTCTTTTAATGGCTTTAATTCGATTCATATACCATTCTGAAGTATATCCTCTATTCATCTTTTTGAGGATTTCATCATTTCCAGATTGAATAGGCAAATGAATGTACTTACAGATGTTATGGTATTTTGCCATCACCCCCAAAACTTCATCCGTCATATCTTTAGGATGTGATGTCGAGAAGCGAACACGTAGTTTGGGGTCCACCTGAGCAACTAACTCCATCAATCTTGCAAAATTCACAACAGGCTTTTCTGAATCAATTACATCACCTTTCTTGGTTATATTCCAGTGATAACTATCAACATTTTGACCCAAAAGCGTGACTTCTCTGTATCCATTAGCAAAAAGATCTTTTGCTTCTGCTACGATAGATTCAGGGTCTCTGCTTCTTTCTCTTCCTCTGGTGAAAGGTACAACGCAAAAAGAACACATGTTATCACAACCTCTCATAATAGAAATAAAAGCGGTCACACCACCTTTACCCAATCTTACTGGTGCTATGTCAGCATAAGTCTCTTCTCTCGAAAGTAAAACATTAACTGCTTTTTGACCAGTTTCTACTTCCTGGATCAATGATGGTAATTCTCTGTATGCATCCGGTCCGGCAACAAGATCTACTAACTTTTCCTGTTCAAGCAGATCTTTTTTAAGTCGCTCTGCCATACATCCCAAAATTCCAATGATCAATTCAGGATTTTGCTTTTTGCGTTTATTGTGTTGAGATAGTTTATTTCTTACTCGTTGTTCAGCATTATCTCTGATGGAGCAAGTGTTCATAAGAATTACGTCTGCCTCATCAATATTTCTAGTGGTGGAATAACCATTTTCAGATAATATTGAAGCTACCACCTCACTATCGGCGAAGTTCATCTGACATCCATAACTTTCCAGATATAATTTTTTTGAGCCATTTGATAATGGCGCAACCATCATAGGTTGTCCTTGAATGCTTTCATCTATTTCAGCACCTACTTCGGCTGAATTCTCCTTGTTCTCAAATTCTATCATACTACTTAGAAAAGTGTTGCAAAAATAATCATTTCAGAATTGAATTCTGTCAAAATGACAGTTTATTTACTTTAATCTGGACTTATATTTTTTTTGGAAACTTTATTATTATATAATAATAAGGGAATGAAATCGATCTCAACTTTGAAACCTACCTCATATATTTTCGTTTCTAATTATAATATTTGTGCAAAATTTTGATGAATTAAAGGCTTTTCACAATCATGGCAAAAAATCTTGTAATTGTTGAGTCACCTGCAAAGGCAAAGACGATTGAAAAGTATTTAGGGAAGGATTTCATTGTTAAATCAAGTATGGGGCATGTTCGCGATCTTGCTAAAGGAGATGGCTCTATTGATATTGATCATGATTTTACACCTAAGTACATTGTATCAACAGACAAAAAGAAAGTAATAACTGAACTTAAGAAATTAGCTAAAGAAGCAGAGATGGTGTGGTTGGCGTCTGATGAGGACCGTGAAGGGGAGGCTATTTCGTGGCATCTAAAAGAGGCCTTGGATCTTAAGGAGAACAAATACAAAAGGATTACTTTTAATGAGATAACCAAAACTGCTATTCTAAGTGCAATTGAAAATCCTAGAGAAATTGATTCGGATCTGGTTAATGCACAACAAGCAAGAAGAATACTGGATCGATTGGTAGGTTTCGAATTGTCTCCGGTTTTATGGAGAAAAGTTAAACCTTCTCTATCTGCGGGAAGGGTTCAATCTGTTGCGGTAAGGCTGATTGTAGAGAAAGAATTGGAGATCGAAGCCTTCAAGTCAACCGAATTTTATAGAACAGATGGAGACTTTGTAGCAGGAGGTTCAAAAGTTAAGGCTAGGCTTACAAATAATTTTGATAAAGAAGAACATGCGAATAAATTCCTGTCAGCTTGTGCATCTCACGATTTTAAGGTGATGGCGGTTTCTAAAAAGCCGGCTAAAAAGTCACCTACTGCTCCATTTACAACATCAACCCTGCAACAAGAAGCAAGTTTGAAATTGGGATATTCTGTTTCCAGAACAATGACGGTAGCTCAAAAATTATACGAGGCGGGGCATATTACCTATATGAGAACGGATTCAGTGAATTTATCTGAACAGGCGACAACTGCGGCTAAAAGGGAGATTGAATCGGCTTATGGAAAAGAGTATCATGAATTTAGAAAATTCAAAACCAGATCTGCAGGAGCTCAGGAAGCTCACGAAGCAATCCGACCTACTGACTTTTCAAAACATGCAATTACATCCGATTCGGATGAGGAAAAATTATACCAGTTGATTTGGAAAAGAGCAATTGCTTCTCAAATGAGTGATGCTGATCTCGAAAGAACTACTATTAAAATTGATGCTCCAATGGGAGAGGAGTTTGTAGCAAAGGGAGAGGTGATCAAGTTTGATGGATTCTTGAAAGTTTATCTGGAATCAAAACTGGATGATGAAGAAGAAGATGTAGAAGGTTTATTGCCTGATTTAAAAGAAGGAGAAAAGCTGAATGCTGAAAAAATATTATCCACTCAACGATTTACAAGACCACCAGCAAGATATGTAGAGGCAAGTTTGGTTAAGAAATTAGAGGAATTAGGGATAGGAAGACCATCAACATACGCACCTACTATTTCAACAATCCAGAAAAGAGGTTATGTCGAAAAGGGCGAGAAAGAGGGTGTTGAGAGAAAATACAACGTCTTAAGTTTGTCAAATGGATCGGTGAATAAAGAGGTTCATTCTGAAAAGTCGGGGAGTGATAAAGGGAAATTGATCCCAACAGATATTGGTAGGATCGTAACAGAATTTTTGATCGAACATTTTGGTAAGATCATGGATTATGGATTTACGGCCTCCGTTGAGAAAGAATTTGATGATATTGCTCAGGGAATGATGCAATGGACAGAAATGATCCGAGAATTCTATGGACCTTTCCATAAAGACGTTGAACATACTATTGAAACATCAGAAAGAGCTACAGGTGAAAGAGTGCTTGGTGTTGATCCTGATAGTGGAAAAAATGTTTACGCAAGAATTGGTCGATTTGGTCCTATGGTTCAAATTGGTGAGCAGGAGGATGAGGATAAACCGAAGTTTGCATCATTACAAAAAGATCAGAGTATCCAAACAATTAGTTTGGAAGATGCTCTTGAACTTTTTAAATTTCCAAAAGTGATCGGACAATTTGAAGGGAAAGATGTGAAAGTGAATAAAGGTAGGTTCGGTCCTTACGTTCAAATTGATAAAACATTTGTTTCTATTAAAGAAGCGAATGGAGATACAATGGAGAGTATGACCATTGAGAGAGCCATTGAATTGATTGAAGCGAAGCGTGAAGAAGATAAGAATAAAGTGATCAAGATTTTTGATGAGAACAATGATGTTCAGCTTTTGAATGGTCGATACGGAGCTTATTTGAAAATTGGAAAGAATAATTTTCGACTACCAAAAAATGTTGAGCCTTCAGAATTGACCTACGAACAATGTATTGAGATTTCGGAGAATCAACCAAAAGGAAAGAAGAAAAAGTAAGGCTTTGAAGGCATGAAAGATCTTAGCATCTATTTTAGTGATTTTGGAGATAAATCTCAAAGTTCACCGGGTAGCTTGGGGGAGTTCATTAATGTGAACAACGATAAACATTTTGAGTTGCCAGGTAAATTCGAAATTGTTATCCTTTTTGTCCCTGAATACAGGAATTCTGATCTTAGGTCTGATAAAGCATATATTCAGGCAATACGTGAAAAACTGTATGTTTTAAAAAAAGGAGATTGGAAAATTCCAATTACCGATCTCGGAGTTATTCAACCGGGAGAATCTGTTCAGGATACTTATACTGCAGTTAAAGATGTGGTTACAGAATTAGTTAAGAACAATGTTTTTCCAATTGTTGTTGGAGGAGGCCAGGATTTAACAGTGCCAATATTTGAGGCATATCAATCTCTTGAACAAACTGTAAATATTTTGGATGTTGATCCACAAATAGATATGGGTGACCCCGAAACTGGTATTTCCGCAAACTCTTGGATCAACAAGATCTTGATGATGAAGCCCAATTATTTGTTTAATTATTCAATTTTAGGATTTCAATCATATCTCGTTAATCAAAATGAACTGGATCTCATTGAGAAATTGTTTTTTGATGCCTATAGGTTGGGGGATTTCTATTCTAATGAAAGAATGGTGGAGCCTTTGGTTCGTAATGCAGATATATTGAGTTTTGATATGAACGCAGTGCGCGGGTCTGATTATCGTGGTAACTCCATGGAAATGCCTCATGGTTTTTATGGTGAAGATGCATGTAGAATAATGAGATATGCAGGTTTGAGCGATAAACTCACATCAATGGGGATTTTTAATTTCCAGGAATCTGATCAATTAGGTTTTGATGCTAATCTTGCAGCTCAAATGATCTGGTATTTTATTGAAGGTTTCAACAATAGAAAAAGAGATTACCCGGTGGGTAGCAAATCATCATATACAAAATACTCTGTGAGTATTGATAATTTTAAAAGCGAGATCGTTTTTTATAAGAGCGATAAAAGCGGCAGATGGTGGATGGAAGTTCCATATCCAAAGATCAAAGGAGCTAAATTCCAAAGACATTTATTAGTGCCCTGTGATTATGAAGATTACAAGAATGCGTTAACGAATGAAATGCCAAATTTATGGTGGAGAACTTTTGAGAAACTTTCCTGAGAGTTTAAACGTATAAGAAGACAACTTTACATGTTTGCTAAAAAAAATTCACATTTAAATAATTTTTACTTATTTTAGCGGCTTGTTGGAGTAATCTGACGTTAAATGGTATTGAAAAAAACACATTTTATGAAAAGAGTTTTATCTTTTTTTGCTTGTTATCTAGCTGTAAACGTGGCTGTTGCACAGCAGGATAAACAGTTTACTCATTACATGTTCGATAAAATGTCTTATAACCCTGCCGCAACAGGTTTCAAAGGTTATTGTGGGACAGTTATTTATCGTAATCAATGGGATAGAGTCCAGGATGCACCAAATACCACCTTGTTAAACTTACAAGGGAACATTCCGAAATATAACCTGGGTGTAGGTTTGACATTCGTGAATGATGCAATCGGATTCCAAAGAAATAACAAAGTTACCGTTAATGGTGCCTATCACTATGCAACAAATGCAGGGGTACTTAGTGGAGGTTTAGGTTTAGGGATCGTGAATGTTGGTTTTTCTCCAAACTGGATACCACCTCAAACACTAACTGATGCAAATCTTCCTACTCAAGCAGCAGGAACGGGATTTGATGTTAATCTAGGATTTTATTGGCATGGTAGTTCAGCTCCTTATTATGTGGGTATTTCAACTACACATTTGGTTCCACCAACTTTGAAGTCAATTAACTATTCGGTAGCAAGACATTATTACATTTTAGCAGGATATGATTTTCCTTTATCTGAAGTAATGAATTTGAGCAAGAGAATTGATATCAAACCTAGTACTTTAATTAAGGCTGATGGAGCAGGGATGATCTTCGATATTAATATAATGGGTGATTTCTGGTTGAACAACTACTCTTACCTTTGGGGAGGATTCACTTATAGATTGTCTGATGCCGTTGCTTTGAATCTGGGATATGGTTTTTCTCCAGCGAATAGCACAAAGAAAAATATGTTGAAAATCGGTTATTCATTCGATATAATGACAAATCCACTGAATACTTATGGAAAAGGAACTCATGAGTTAATGGTTAACTTCTGTATGTTCCCGCCTCCACCGGCGATTCCTAGACACGGTAATCCATTTATATTACAGTAAAAAAATTTTTTGTAACCAATTAAATTAATTAACGTTAATAGTTAGACCCAACCCCTTAATCCTGATAGTCGGAATAATTTGATTGGTAGAAAAAAACAAGGTAGCATGAAAAAATTATTGGTTTTTGTAGTTGTAGTTGCAGGTATATTATCTAGCTGTAACACGGGTACTGGTCACTTGACTGGTGTGCAGGGCAGACGAACTTTTTATCCTGAGATCCCGCTTGGAATGGTATACATACCTTCTGGGTCTTATACAATGGGTAATGGTGATCAAGATGTACCATTCTTGCATCAATCTCGCTCAAAAGTAGTTTCAATCCATGCCTTATATATGGATCAAACTGAAATTACAAATAACGAGTGGCGTGAATTCGTTTATTGGGTGCGTGATTCAATTATACTTGAAAAGGTATATCTAAATACTGACCCAACAGGAAATGATGCAATCGAAGATGAAGATATAGGTGAAATGTTGAACCACCCTGATGTATATTATGATGAGGTGAATCTTGCTTGGCAAGAATTTGACCCTTCTCAGCCATTCATCAATAGAGGATTGTTTCCACTTTCTTGGAGAATGAAAGGAATTAAAGATAACCAGATCATTCCTTTGATCTCGGATATGTATTTGAGACCTAATGAAAGATGGTATAAGATGAGAGATTTTGATGTTCGTAAACTGAACTTTAAATATTTCTGGATTGACTTCCCTGAAGCTGCCAAAAGAGGAAGATACAATATTGAAAGAAATGGTTATGATCCATCAGGTAATTATACTGATCCATCTTTGGACCCTCAACACCGTGATTTAAAAAACCCTGTTCATCCATTTACTGGAGAGCCTGTTGGTTTAGATAAGGATATGGGGTATTTCAATAAAAAAGGTCAAAATAACGCCTTAAGAGGTCATGAGGATAGAAGCAGGTTTATTATAGAAGAGGAAATTAATGTTTATCCTGATACATTGTGTTGGGTTAGAGATTTCACGTACTCTTTTAATGATCCAATGACGAATATGTATTTCTGGCATCCAGCTTATGACAACTATCCTGTAGTTGGTGTTACATGGGTGCAGGCAAAAGCATTTTGTGTATGGAGAACTCAAAAATTGAATAATTGGTTAACTAGCGTTGGTCAGTTATGGGTACAAGACTTTAGATTACCTACTGAAGGTGAATGGGAGTATTGTGCAAGAGGTGATCTAAAACATTCACCATATCCTTGGGGAGGTCCTTATATTAGAAACTCTGCAGGATGTATGCTAGGAAACTTCAAACCTATGAGAGGTAGATATTTTGATGATGGAGGTTTTTATCCTGTAAAAGCATTCTCATACAACCCGAATGGATATGGATTGTATTGTATGGCAGGTAATGTTTGTGAGTGGACTGAAACGGCTTTTGATGAGTCAGTATATGAGTTCTCACATGACTTAAGCCCTGAGTACAGATATTATGCAATGGACTGGGATCCACCTTCAATGAAACGTAAAGTTGTAAGAGGTGGTTCATGGAAAGATATTGGATTCTATATGCAAACTTCTGCAAGAACATATGAATACCAAGATACCGCTAAGTCTTATCTAGGATTTAGATGTGTTCAAACTCATATCGGTCGTGGTGGTAGAGACTTCTCTAAAGAAGGAGGAGAAGAGCTTAAATCGGATATTGAGTTGAGATAATCAAGTAGTATATATTTAACCGTATATAATTATAACCAAATAAATAAATGTTAAACTAAAAGCAAGGAAACTATGAGACCAGGAACTAAAAAATGGAAATTATTTATGGCGAAGCTGTACGGTATTGGTGCAGCAATTGTAATCGTCGGTGCCATGTTTAAAATCATGCACTGGCCAGGAGCGGGAGCAATGCTTGTTGGAGGTTTGTCTACAGAAGCTGTAATTTTCTTCTTCTCTGCATTCGAGCCTTTACATGAAGATCCAAAATGGGAGTTAGTATATCCAGAATTGGCACTAGCTCATGATGAGGATTTTGACTTACACGCTTATATTGACGAAAAAGGTGAATCAGGAGCACACCACGGTGGTGGCGGTGGATCAGCAACTGGTATTACTGAGAAATTTGATAGTCTATTAGAAGAAGCAAAAATTGATGCGGATCTATTAAACAGATTAGGAGATGGTATCCGTACTTTGAGCGATAATGCTGAAGGTTTAAAAGCTGTTTCAGGAGCAGCTGCAGCAACTGATTCGTACGTTGCTAGCCTAGAAAGTGCTTCTCAACAAGTTAAAACGTTATCTAATACATATGAAAGAGCATCTGAGTCTTTACTTGGATTAACTTCTGGAGCTGAAGAGGGTGCATCTTTTGGAGAGCAGTTGCAAAAAGTTTCTTCAAACTTGGCTGCTTTGAATAATGTTTATGAATTGCAATTGAAAGGGTCATCAGATCACTTAGAGGCTACTGAGAAATTCCAGTCTCAAGTTAAGGATATGATGCAAAATCTTTCTGATTCTGTTGAAGATACAAGACTATATAGAGAGAATATGGCAATGTTGTCTAAAAACTTGACTGACTTGAATCAAGTTTATGGTAACATGCTAAAAGCCATGACTATTACTAGAGATTAATTATCCGTTACTTTTCAAAAATTTTGAATTAGAGACTAAGTAATTGATTAATTAAAAAACTATTAAGACATGGCAGGAGGAAAAGAAACCCCAAGACAGAAGATGATCGGTATGATGTACCTAGTACTTACCGCACTACTGGCCTTGAACGTATCTAAACAAATTATCGCAGCCTTCGTTACGCTTAATGATAAGCTTGACGCCTCGGCTGAAATCATTCATCACAAATCTGAGGGAATTTACCACGGATTTGACGCTAAAAGAGCGGCCCTTCAGGCAACTAAAGGAGACATGAAACTCCTTGAAAGATGGCAGGGAAAAGCAGAAGAATTAAAATCTGAAACAGCTGCTATTATCGGTTATATTCTTAGCGAATGTAACGAGATGATTAAAGTTTCTGAAGGAAAAGACTGGGTTGAGGAAAAGGATGAAGCTGGTAATATTACCAAGTTGAAGCCACTCATGGAGATCAGTGGTATGGATAACTATGATATCCCTACAAACTTATTCGTAGGTGGTAATCCTAAACAACCAAACCAAAGAGGAAAAGACCTTGTTACAAAAGTGCATGAATACAGAGATAAGATCTGTACCATCATGGGAACTTATGAACAAGGGAAGAACAAATGGGAGTTTGTAGCTCCTTCTGATCCTTCTTCTTTGGATGCAGCTTTAGCAAAATGTAACCCTGAAGATACTGCTAAGATTAGACAGTTCTACAGCCAAATGACAATTCCTGACGAATTGCCAACACATGAAGCTGGTGCGCATACAATGATGCCTTGGCAATCGGTAACTTTTGACCATGCACCAATTGTTGCAGCTGCTGCAATGTTTACCTCAATGAAGTTAGATATTAAAAATGCTGAATCAATGGCATCTGAATTCATGTTGAGCAAAGTTGACGCTCCAGTGTTTAATTTCAACAAAATTGAACCGTTGGCGTTTGCTAGAACTGGTTATATTAATCAGGGTGACTCTTTGGAATTAAGCGTTATGATTGCTGCTTATGACTCAACTGAAAATCCAAAAATTAAATTTGGGGTAGATGCTGATACGGTTCCTGAAAACTGGAAAGAGGTTACTGGAAAAATTGGTCTAAATGGATCATCTCCTGGAGCTCATAAAGTAAAGGGACAAATCGGTGTTAAAGAGAAAGGTGAAATTTCATGGAAAGATTGGTCATTTACTTACAATGTAGGTCAGCCAATGGGAGTTGTAGCACAACCTGAAATGAGAATTTTATACTGGGGTTATGACAACGTAGTAGAAGGAACTGCTTCTGGTTATGATCCATCTCAAATCACTTTAAGTGGAAGTGGATGTAGACTTTCTGCAAAAGGTGGAGGAAAAGGACAGTACATTGCTAAAGTTGATAGAGGAACAAGAAAAGCTTCTATTAGTGTATCAGCTGAAGGTTCAAATTTAGGTTCTTTTGAATTTGAATGTAGACCAATGCCAAATGCCGAGGTGACTTTTGGTGGTGCTAAAATGGGAGGTTCATTGCCTTATGCCAATGCAAAAGCTACAGGTAACGTTCGTGTTGCATTTGACGAATCAGTTCCATTGAAAGGAGTAACTTTTACAGTGTTAAGAGGAGAGGTTAGTGTCTCTGGATTAGCTGGTACCGGTGGTATCTCTGCAGGAGGTCAATTAGACGGAAAAGCTAAGGGAATGATTAACCAGGCTAAAGGTAAACTCGTAACTATAATTGTGGACTATAAAGGTCCTGATGGAATTTCCAAAAAAGGAGGACTTTCGTTTACTGTAAAATAGTTGAAAACGTAAAACTGGATATATGAAAAGGTTGATTTTATTGTGTGTGTGTGTGTTGATGGGAGTAGGATCTGCTTTGGCTCAAGGAGATATAAGAGGGCCGATTGCTAATCCTTCACCTGGGGTATTAGATGGGGTATATGTGAAAGAGCACATCCCGACCAAAAAGGTTGTTCCTTACGAATTTGTAAGAGAGGCGGATGTTGCCTGGAGCAAAAGAGTATGGAGAGCAATCGATTTGAGAGAAAAATTCAATCATCCTTTGTATTATCCATTAGATGACTTCCGTGATGGAATGGATCCTACTGATCTTGCTCAATGGAGAAGAAATCCAACAAGATGGAGTCTTTGGACGATACTACGTTACCATGTTATGACAGGTGATCTAACAATCTATTCACCTTTTGATCCAGATTGGCAAAAGTGGAGAGATGGGGATATGTTTAAATATCCTGTTACTCCTGAAAAATATGGTATGAGCGGTAATACAGGTGGTAATTTCTTTACTGATTCTGTATTTAGACAGTATGTTATGGACTTTCAATATCTTGGAATGGAAATCAAAGATCCAAACCCGATTGCGTTGAGGGACCAGTATGGTTATGACTCAGTTAATGCAAACGGTGAGACTGTTTATCCTCCAAGTGATTTTAAATGGTATACTGGTGAAGAAATCGTTCAGTATAGAGTTAAAGAAGATTGGTTCTTCGATAATGAAAGATCTGTTCTTGATGTAAGAATTATTGGTATTTGTCCGGTTGTTTATAATTACGACCAAAATGGAAATATCACAGGATATAAAGAATTGTTCTGGATCTATTTCCCTGAGGCAAGATACGTGCTACAGAACTTCTTCGTTCAAAGTAGACACAATGATTCTCAACGTATGTCATTTGATGACTTATTCTGGAAGCGTATGTTCCAAAGCTATATTATCAAAGAGTCTAATTTATATGATAGAGACTTGAGAGACTATAGAGCAGGAATTGATGCTTTGCTTGAGTCTGAAAAGATAAAAGATAAGATCTTCATGTTCGAACACGATCTTTGGAGTTTCTAATCTGGAAAAATGATTTTATAAAAGGGTTCTTATTCGCATAAGAACCCTTTTTTTCTTTCTAACTTTGCAGCCGAATTACAGTATGGTTAGAATAGGCACATTATCATATCATTTACCACAAGGTTTCCTTTATAAGGATATCTCTTTGTTTATTGACAGAGGAGACAAAATTGGTTTGACCGGTAAAAATGGAGTTGGAAAGTCAACATTATTAGGATTGATCTCTAAACAAATCACACCTACAGCAGGAACGGTTGTTCACGAAAGAGGTATTTCATTGGGTTATTTAACTCAAGATATTGAAATTCCTAAGGATGTCACTGTTAGATCATATATTGAACGCTCAAATGTTGAAGTGGATAAGATTCAGCAGAGATTGGATCAGGTTAATCATGAATTGACAACACGTACCGATTATGAGTCTGATGCATATTCTTCTTTGATTGAAGAAGTGACTGAACTTAATGATCGTCTAACTATACTTGATGCCTTTGCAATTTCAGAGAAAATAGAACTCGTTTTAAAAGGTTTGGGATTCAAACCTGAAGAGTTTGATAATATGATCGGGAGTTTTAGTGGAGGATGGCAAATGCGTGTTGAATTGGCCAAACTGCTTGTAAATAATCCTGATGTTCTATTAATAGATGAGCCTACCAATCACCTTGATATTGTTTCAATCAACTGGCTTGAAAACTATCTAAAGAACTTTAAAGGAGGATTGGTGCTTATTTCCCATGATAGAAGGTTTTTAGATAACGTTACGAACAGAACCATTGAAATAGCTAATCAACGCTTGTACGATTATAAATGTAATTACTCCAAATATTTGGTATTACATGCTGAAGAAATGGAGAGAGCATTTGCGGCAAAGAAAAATCAGGATCGAGAAATAAAACGAACAGAAGATTTGATCAATAAATACAGAGCTAAAGCAAATAAAGCTTCATTTGCTCAAAGTTTGATCAAAAAGTTAGATAAGGTAGAGCGCATTGAGATAGATCACATTGAGCGTGCTGCTTTTAACGTAAAGTTTACGCTTTCAAATCCTTCTGGTAAAAGAGTTCTTGATATTCATGGATTATCCAAGGCGTATGGAGATAAAAAGATCTTCCATGGTTTGGAAGTCTTGCTTTCAAGAGGTGAGAAAATAGCATTATTAGGACCTAACGGAGTAGGAAAGTCTACGTTGATCAAATGCATCACGAACGAGACCAATTATACCGGAACTGTTGAGAAAGGGCATAATGTGACTATTGGTTATTTTGCTCAGGATTCTGCTGAAAAACTGGATCCAGAAAGTACTGTTTTTGATACTATTGATAGAATTGCTAAAGGAGAAAAGCGAAAGGATATTAGAGCTATTCTAGGAGCATTTTTGTTTAGTGGAGAGGATGTTGATAAGCAGGTTAAAGTATTATCAGGTGGTGAACGAACAAGATTAGCGATATGTAAATTGTTATTCGAAGATTTTAATTTACTCATCATGGATGAGCCAACAAACCACTTAGATATTCAAAGTAAAGAGATATTGAAAGAGGCACTTCAGAAGTATGAAGGAACATTGTTGTTAGTTTCCCATGATCGTGATTTCTTAGATGGTTTGAGTAACAAAATATGGGAAATCAACCATGATAAAGTTCGTTTGCATTATTTTGGAGTGAATGAGTTTTTAAAGAGATTTGATGAAGAAGATATAGCATCAAAATCTGCTAAGCCTAAAGTAGAAACGGAAGTTAAGAACGATTACGTTCAGTCTAAAGAAGATAAGCAGCTATTAAAAAAGCTCGAGAATCAAATCAGTAAATCAGAAGTTGAAATTGAAACCCTTGAAGCTGAGATTGCTGTTGTTTCGGCAGAATTAGAAAATGTAGGTTATGCTGAGTCTGAAGACTATAAAGTCATGCTGAAGAAATATGAGGATCTCAGATCCAAATTGGAAGCAGAAATGAAATGTTGGGAAGAAGCCTCAGCAGCACTTGATGATCTTAATTCTAAGATCGTTTAAATTCCTTTTTAAATGCAATAATTGGACGTTCGTACCAATTGTAGCTGAGATCGGCTATCAACCAGGATAGTAAAAAGCCCATTATTAGGTAAATGATCTGACTGCCTATTGAAGTAATATTAATTTCCAAAGATTCTATAGAGATCAACCCAACAACAAGAATTATGGTGTGATAAACAATAAATCCATAACTGATCTTACCCATTCTTCCGATAAACTTGTTTTTTCGTAGTTTGAAAAATGAATTCTTTCCAAACGTTTGTTCAATAATGAAGTAACCGAAAAAGGTACATGTGATCAATGGAATGATGGCCGCGGCATAGGTTTTACCCAGGAATAGATATCCCGCTAAAAGTGTCACAACTCCAATTAAATAGATGATAAGATGATTAGCTTTTGGGGAGTGCTTAATATTCTCAACTAATCTATCATTTGATCTTATTTCATTTGCAACCAAAGCACCAATCCCAATTGGTATGCCATAGCAGAGCAAATTGAATTCATATACATTATTAATGAGTATATGATATATTCTGGCAATCAATCCAATTCCTATTAAGACTATTCCAATATATCTTATCTGCTGCATGAAAAATTTAAGGATCAAACCCCAGATCAGATAGAAGATGATGAACATATAAATAGTCCAGATAACTGCAAGGTAGATATATTGTTCAGGCGTTAAGGTTCCTGATGAATTCGGAAGAAGTAAAAAATTCTTAATTGATACATGTGTTTCAATGGAGGTTAGCTTTAATGTGTTGATTATCCAGGGATATACAACAAATGCAAAAATGAGAGCCATAGCAAATACAGGTGCAATTCGAATTACTCTTCTAACGTAGAAATTCTTAAGCGAAAATCCTTTATCATATTTGAATTCTCTTAGAGCATGACTCGTCAAAAGAAAGGATGACAAGAAAAAAAAGAAGTCAAGGCTATTTTGTTTTAAATATGAAAGCCCGGCTACGGCATCAGCAATAAATGCGTTTTCACCATTGTTTAACAGGTATAATCCTGAAAATAGAAACACAGGCAACATTGCAAAGAATCGCAACGCATCAATATCTTTATATAATAGTCTTCTTTTCTGTGACATTCGGTGCTTTAATTTATACTCTGAATTGAAGATTTAGTTTCATTTTTAGAACTTTCAAACTTTCGTATTTAAAGGATGACAATTTGTTTACTTTTGCCTTCATGAAACTTAAGGTGTTACACTTGTTTTTGTTGGCCATTCTCGGCGGGGTACTACTAGGAATCAGTTTCCCATTTACAGGTGGCATTACACCATTGTCATTTATTGCTCTGATTCCTTTGTTCATTATAAACTTTGAGCTGAATAAGAAATCAAAAAGGAGATTTTGGATTCGATTTGGAACTAACTATCTGTACTTCGTTATTTTCAATGCTATTACTACCTGGTGGATCTACTATGCATCAGAGAGCGGTATGTATATGGCAGTTTTCGCGAATTCAATTCTAATGTTGCTTCCATGGTTTTTTACCGCTTTTATTTCAAGACAATTAGGAGAAAATAAAGGAATACTTTCCCTTTTAGTCCTGTGGTTGTGTTTTGAACATTTACATTTTTACTGGGAGTTGAGTTGGCCATGGTTGAATATCGGTCACATCTTAGGGACTTCACCAAAATTGATTCAATGGTATGAATATTCAGGTGTTTTAGGTGGTAGTTTATGGATTTTACTGGTAAATATTGTCATCTATTTGTTAATTAGAAATATCTGGTTTAGAAAAGAATCTGTTAAAGTTCAAACTCCAATTTTTATATTTCTAGGTCTCGCAATCACAATCCCTATTGTGAGTAGTTTTTACATCTATTATAACTACGAAGAAAAAGTTGACCCTATTGAAATAGTAGTGGTCCAACCAAATATCGAAGCGCATACTGAAAAGTTTGTTCTTCCCAGAGATTATCAACTTGAAAAAATGTTTCTGGCAGCAGAGTCAAAACTAACTGCATCAACGGATCTAATTGTTTTTCCTGAAACAGCTATTCCTTATGGTATGGATGAAATGGGTTTAGAACAGAATCAATCTATCTTGATGGTGAGAGAATTCATCAAAAAGCATGATAATATTCCGGTACTAATTGGAGCAGACACATATAAGATTTTCAAGGATTGGAATTCTGTTGCCTGCAGACCAATTGCAGGTAGTTCATACTGGTATGAAAACTATAATACGGCCTTAATGTTTGACGGCAATATGCCCTTAGAGATTTATCACAAGGAAAAGCTGGTGTTGGGTGGAGAGAAACTTCCTTTTATAGATATGTTTCCTTTTTTAGCTAAATATTCTGTTGAACTTGGTGGAACTGCTGGCGTGCTTGGGTTTGGAAATGATCCTGCAGTATTTGAAGCGAGAGGAGTGAATTATGCTCCATTGATCTGTTATGAATCAGTTTATGGAGATTTTACCTCCATTTTTGTTCGAAAAGGTGCTGATATTATTTGTGTAATCACTAATGATGGATGGTGGAGAGATACACCTGGATACAAGCAACATAGAATGTTCTCACAGATTCGTGCAATAGAAAACAGGAGGTCTGTTGCCAGATCCGCTAATACAGGTATTTCATGTTTTATTGATCAAAAAGGAGAGATCATTGAAGAACTTGGATGGAATGAGTATGGAGCTATGAACGCAACGTTGAATAAGAATACTGAATTTACCATCTTTACTATTTATGGTGATATTATAGGAAGAATATCCACTTTTCTATCATTGGCAATGATTCTTTATGCTTTCGTTGAAAGAATAAAAAAGACGGGAGTAATGGCGAAGATCAAATCTGCTGATAAACCTTCATAGTCTTTATTTTTTGCCAAATTTGCAGCCTTAATTTTGTAGCGTCATGACAATTTGTGACACATTGTCTGAAAGCCACAATTGGCAAAGAAATTGACTACGATTTAACGAATAGAATTTATTGGATAATGACGAAGAAAAAGAATAGATCAGAGGAAGAATTAGAAGATCAGGTTACAAATCAACATGAAGAAGATAATACTGATCAAAAAACAACTGAGAAAACAATAGAAGAAAAATACGAAGAGTTGAACTCTAAGTATCTTCTTTTATACTCTGATTTTGACAATTTCAGAAAGCGGAGCATGAAGGAAAAATTGGAGATCATTAATACCGCCAGTGGTGAAGTGATCAAAGATCTTTTGGATGTGCTTGATGATTTTGAAAGAGCTGTGGCAAATAACGATAAAGTAGAAGATCCGGCAGCATTAAGAGAAGGATTTAAATTGATCCATCATAAATTAATGAACGTTCTATCCCATAAGGGTTTAGAATCAATGAATGCTAAGGGTGAAGTTTTTGATGCGGATAAACATGAGGCTATTACTCAAATACCTGCTCCTTCTGAAGATATGAAGGGTAAAGTAGTTGACGTTATTGAAAGAGGATATAACCTTAAAGGATCTGTGCTTAGATACGCCAAAGTGGTTGTAGGACAGTAAATTCAAAAATCAATTCTAGTTGAGAGTTATTCAATTGAATAAAAAATGAGTAAAAGAGATTATTACGACATATTAGGAGTAGATAAATCGGCGGATGAAAAGGAGATTAAAAAAGCATATAGAAAAATTGCTTTGAAGTATCACCCAGACAGAAATCCGGACGATAAAGAAGCTGAGGAGAAATTCAAAGAAGCTGCAGAAGCTTATGAAGTGCTTTCAGATGCGGATAAAAGAGCGAGATATGATCGCTTTGGGCATCAGGGAGTTTCTGGCGCCGGAGGTGGTGGAGGCGGATTTGGAGGTATGAATATGGACGATATCTTCGATCAGTTCGGTGATATCTTCGGAGGTGCATTTGGTGGAGGCGGAAGCCGTGGTTTCAGTGGTGGTGGTCAACGTGTTGCCAGAGGGTCAGATCTTAGAATCAAAATAAAATTGAATCTGAAAGAAGTTGCTACCGGTGTTAAAAAGAAGATCAAAGTCAACAAACTGGTAAATGCAGAAGGTGTTACTTATGACACTTGCCAAACCTGTAAGGGTCAAGGTAGAGTAGTGCGTGTGACTCAAACAATGCTGGGAGCCATGCAAACTCAAAGTACTTGTCAAACATGTAGAGGTACTGGTAAGATTATTGGGAAAAGACCTGCTGGAGCGGATGCTCAAGGTTTGAAAAGACAAGAGGAGCTCGTTGAGATCAGTATCCCTGCGGGTGTAGAAGAAGGAATGCAGTTGAAAGTAAGTGGTAAAGGTAATGCAGGTCCTTTTGATGGAGTTCCAGGTGATCTTTTAGTAGTCATTGAAGAAGAAAACAATGATCTGCTTCAAAGAGATGGATCAAACCTACACTATGAAGCCTATGTGAATTTTGCAGATGCCGCCTTAGGAAATTCAATAGAAGTTCCATTGGTAGAGGGAAAAGCAAAGATCAAAATAGAACCAGGAACACAATCTGGTAAAATGCTCAGATTACGCGGTAAAGGCTTGCCTTCGATCAATGGATATGGTACTGGTGACCTGTTCGTTCACATAAACGTATGGACGCCAAAGAAACTTTCCAATGATGAGAAAGCCATGCTTGAGAAGTTGAGAAATTCTGATAATTTCCAACCTAAACCGAGTAGAAAGGAACAAGGCTTCTTCTCAAAAATGAAAGATTTCTTTGCTGGATAGATCCTAGTATCTCGGCATTGCCATATCAGGTTTTTTATCCTTGTTATAGATATCAAAGATCAACATGATCTCATGGCTTCCAGACGAGAAATTTCTCAACTGACTGAAGCTAAAGTCATAGGCATAACCCATTTCTAACATTGGGTTTAACCTAAATCTTATCATAGCAGACAGATCTTTTGATGTTCTATAATTAAAACCTATTCCAAATTTTTTCTGAATGGCTAAAATGGCTGACAGATCCATTTGAAACGGAGCTCCTGATACATGTTTGAAGATAGTTGACGCGTTGAGATCAAGCTTTTCACTCAAAGTAAATGAGTATCCTGAATGCAAATAAAAGTGCCAATCAGAAAAATCAAAACTCGTTTTACCTTTAAAGTCGGTATCAAAGGATATTTCGTTCTTCAATAAATTAGGAAGTGCAATTCCTACATAGAATTTATTTGTTCTATAATAAGCGCCAAACTTGAAATTAGGCATGGCAAGAGTCGGGCTGTTTGCACTAAATTCTGGATCAACAATATTCGTTTCAACATCTGCAAAATCACTTTGAGATAATCTCAAGGATGCAGATACTCCAAACGAAAGATTAGAAGTTGAATTTATCTTTAGTGTATAAGCATAGGAAGCCGCGATATCCGTATTGTTATTCACACCAATGCGATCATTAACCACAGTTAAACCAACACGGCTATTCAGTCCTCCAACTGGAGAGTTAAAATTGAAACCTATCAATTGCGGTGCTCCATCAAATCCTGTCCACTGGTTCTTATAGAATATGGCACCATTCATATTGTCATAAACACCCATGCTAGATGGATTAATAAATGGTTGGTGCATCATGTACTGGGTCATGTGGAATTGGTTTTGGCCAACCCCATTATGCGCAACAAAAAGAACAAATACTCCAATTATCGATTTTAAACTTTTCATAGGGCACATTATTTTTTGATCTCAATTGATCCGTTTAACATTTCTGATCCGTCACCGAGATCCAGCACGTAGAAGTAAGTTCCCGTTACAACTACATCTCCACTAATCGTTCTTTTACCTTCAGCTTGTCCACTCCAGTTGTTCATGTATGGAGATGCACTAAATACAATATCTCCCCAGCGATTGTAAATGGTTAAGGTATTGTTGGGATAACTATCCAGCCCACTGATCACGAAAAATTCGTTAATTCCATCACCATTAGGCGAGAATCCTCCAGGAATTGAAAATTCATCTGCTTTATCAATTTCTATTTTTACCCAGGCCGAATCACAGGTGTATGAACAATAAATGTCACAGATTACGTATTGTAGTGAATCACTTCCAAGGTATCCACTGAATGGAAGATAATTTATCGTTCCGTCACTTTGAACAGATCCAACTCCGTTTATAGCATTTGTAATAATTACAACTGATAAAGGGTCGCCATTATCATTTGTCGCCACATCAATATTTACAAGTTCATCAATGTTAGTTGTTGCATTATCGTTTAAAGCTTCAACGTACGAGCCAGTCATAACTGAGATTGTTGATTGATAACTACTGGTACATCCATTGGCGTCTGTTAGGGTGACAATATAGAAAGATGTTTCAGTTGGAGTAACACTAATAGAGGAAGTGGTTTCACCTGTTGACCAACTGAAATTTCCATTTCCGGAGGCAGTTAATGTTGCCGTTTGACCAGGACAAATCTGAAGGTCAGGAGAAACACTTAAAGCTGGATTAGGATTAACATTGATCATTAGGGGCTGTGTTCCACCAATGTTACCGCAACCATTTGTTCCTACTGCTTCTAAATAATATGTAGTTGTAGTTGAAGGAGAAACGTTAAGTGGTGCTGTTCCAAGCAAATTTCCTCCTGATGCAGCATCATAAATATTGTAGTCAACAGTTCCGGATCCGGATCCTGATAAAGTCACCGTTTCCCCTGAACAGATCGTACTATCATTAGCGGTGAATGTAGGGGCCACCGGAGCGCTTAGAACCTCAATATCTTGCGTAAGTAGATCAGAACATGATCCGCTTCCTACGGTATAGGTAATAGCTATCATTCCACTTAATCCTGAAGGGTCAAAATTTGTTCCTGAAACTCCTGAACCCGACCAGGATCCGCCAGCACTTCCTGTTATCAATGTTGACAGGTCAAGCGGTGAATCGCTTTCACATATAGCAGTTGGTTGTGTCCATGCTGCAGATACTGCTGATTCCACAATTATGTCATGCTGAACAGAAGCAGGACATGCAGATCCTACATCATAAGTAATGGTAATTGTTTGTCCGTTCAAACTGGTCGGATCAAAAGTGGAACCTGAAACTCCCGTTCCAGACCATGTTCCACCAGCATCTCCAGTAATTAAGGTGTTTAGATTAATTGAACCACCACTTTCACAAACAGTTCCAGGTGATGTCCAAGATCCATCTGACAAGGCATTAACATTAATACTTTGATTATCAGTTCCGGTACAGCCTGACTGCGTTACTGAATATTCCAGATTAATTGTTCCTGATCCCGTTGCTGTTAATACATCTGTTGCTATTGATCCGGGTCCACTTGTTACAGACCATGTACCTCCAGTAGGTGTGGCAGTTAGCGTCAGATTATCACCTTCGCACAATGCTGAGTTACTACTGGTTATTGATGGGGTAGGAACTGGATTTACAGTAACCATTACAGAAGCGCAATTTGTTGTATTACATGTTCCTTCAGCTCTCACAAAATAGGTGGTAGTAGATGAAGGACTGACACTTAATGAAGTTCCCGAACCAATTGGAGATCCTCCACATGAAGTTGTATACCATTCCCAGCTGGCACCAGTTCCCAATGATCCGCCATTGACTGATATCGTGGTTGACTGACCATCACAAATGGTAGCGGATGTTGCACTGGCAGAAGTTGGATCGGTTGATAGTGTATTAACCGTGATTGCCACACTTTGACAAGAAGTAGTATTACAAGTTCCTACAGCTCTTACATAATATGTTGTTCCTGAAGTAGGTGATACCGAAATGGATGTTCCTGAACCAGCAGAAGTGCCTCCGCAAGATCCTGTATACCATTGCCAGTTTGCTCCTGTACCTAAAGACCCACCTTGCACACTCAAGGTGGTTGAAGCACCCACACAAATTGGATTGGCAGTTGCATTAATGCCCGTAGCTGCCGTTGAATTTGATTGTACAGTAACTGAAACTGAAGCACAAGTTGTGATGCCACATGGGCCCTCCACTCTTACATAATAGGTTGTATTTGAAGTTGGAGAAACGGAGACTGATGTTCCAGATCCTACAAAGGTTCCTCCACAAGAACCTGAATACCATTCATATGATCCACCTGTTCCTAGAACTCCTCCAACTTGAGTTAATGTAGTAGAACTGCCTGAGCAAATGGTTGTTGTACCGGAAATTGAAGTTGGAGCAGAAGCTGTGGAACCGGATGATTCTTCGAATAATAA
This sequence comes from Crocinitomicaceae bacterium, assembly GCA_020635955.1. Lineage (GTDB taxonomy): Bacteria > Bacteroidota > Bacteroidia > Flavobacteriales_D > Crocinitomicaceae > Paracrocinitomix. The sequence goes on along the minus strand of JACJYW010000007.1, from coordinate 82,440 downwards.
GATTGCCTTTGAATATGTTCCTGATAATGAGCCTTCAAAATGAGCACCTCCGCCGGGGTTAGTTGTTGGTAAGTTAGTGCTTTGTGTTGAAAAGGAGAAAAATTGCTGATATCCACAAGAATTGGCAATTGTTGACGGTTCTATCTTTGTTCCGTAACAAGTTTCTGAAAGCGATCCACCAAAATAAGTTGACCAGTCACAAACACTGGCAGGTGTAAATCTTAATAATAAAAGATCATTTCCACCGGCATTACTTCCCTGGTTATAAGCGCCAGATAATGAAACCTGTGGAAAGTTTGTTCCTGAAGTATAGCCTATCGCATAAACATTACCACTATTATCAGAGGCTATACCTGTTATGGATGTTTCTGCTGTTGTATTACCAACGTAGGTACCCCATGTATAAACCCCTCCAGGAGTAAATTTCATTATAAAACCATCTGTTGTTGATTGCAGTGCAGATTGATAAAACGCACCCCCACCTGGATTGACTGTTGGGTATCCAGCCCTTGCCATTCTACAAGCTACAAGGATGTTACCAGAAGGATCAGTAGAGACTTCTGAAACACGGTCTAGATCCGTACCTCCGATAATCGTTGACCAAGTTGGCTGCATGTTGGAGTTAAATCGAGTGACTACATTGTCAATAAATCCGCTAATTGTGTTGCTAAAATAGGCGCCTCCACCTGGGTTCAATGTGTAGACTCCCAGCGCATTTGTTCCAACCTGTCCAACAAGGATCATGTTTCCGGATGCATCAAAAGTAAGATCTACTCCTTGTTGATAGCCTGTTGCACCTACATTTCCACTATTTAAATAGGAGCTCCATTCTAATACGCAATCAGAATTGAATCTTCCAACGAACATGTCCTGGCTTCCAACTTTAGTGGTGTTATTATATGCCCCTGCTAGGGAAACCAAAGGAATGTTATATCCGCTAGAAGTGTACAGCTCGCCGGTAAAATAAAGCTTGGTGCCATTGCATTTTATTCCATTAATTCGAACACTGGCTCCGGATGTTGAGACATTTGTATGTTGGAAAAGCGTTCCCCATTGACGTACTCCATTTTGGTTGAATTTTATCACAAAAGCATTATCACCACCTTTTAAAAAGGAAGCGTCCTGATAAAATGCTCCACCAACACCAGAATTTTGAGTAGGGAATGTTGTAGGATTGCTATTGGCATATCCTCCAAGATAAATCCCATTATTGTCATCTACATCAATTGTTTTACCGTAATCTCCACCCGTTCCGCATAAAAAGTCACTTTTATCACCTCCATAGTAGGTTATCCATTGCAATGAATAATCACTGTTAAAACGCATAAGGATAAGATCTGTAGATCCATCACGTGTTGCATCATAATATTGACCTCCTCCGGCATTAATTGTTGTCCAGGTAGCAGAATACGTAGCATAGGCTAGATAAAGGTTTTCATCAGAATCGAATGCGCTATTTGCATGAAAATCACTACTCCCGCCATTTGAATAATAAGTTGCCCAGGTAACGGTTGGATCAATGACCAATGTTTTTGATGGATCAGTATCTTTAATATCAAATCCAATAGATTGTTCACTGATCTTGAAAGAAGCATCTAAAGGTTCATTCTCTCCAGCATAAAAACAATAGGGCTCATTTTCTTGAAAGGGACCAAAATCATTGACAACATTAAGAGCACCATTTTCAGTCTGAATATCTTTGGCACCATCATAGGTAAAATTGATGTCGTTTATGTTACCTCCGGGATGTACAATAAACTCGTATTTTAATTGTCCATCAATTGTCTTATAAACAAGATCAATGTTAGGATAGACATCTTTGTAGGTTATACTTTCAAAGCTTGGTACATGTGTAATTCCATCAGGACAATGTGGTAAATAATAGTTAGTGTATACCTCTATTTGATTTTCAGTTATCGCTTCTGCTGCTGGATTAGAATTGATCAATTTAAAGTCCATTCTAAAGAAATAGACAAGTTTGCCGATTTCGCTAAAATCACCTCTGTTATAAGCCTCTTGTTCCTTTTGAGTGTAGTTAGCTGAAGACTTTTCTTCCTCTCTATAAAAATGATATATAATACCGTCTGGTTTGAAATAGGCATTAATCCCGGGTTGTTCAAACTTGTAGTTAATGCTGCTGATTGGTTCAAACTTCTCATTTGCAATTTGTCCCTTATTAGCGATAAACCCACTGTTGTACTTAAGGGGTTCATTGTTTTGTGAATAGGAAATGAAGGTATTGCAAATAATGATTGCAAAAAGGATAATAGATATTCTCATTGGAATAGATTTTGGTAATTCAGTGCTTTTAAAGCTACAAAATAGATACTCAGGTCAAAGAAATTTTAACCATGAAATTTGTTCAGGACGTAACAGTTGAATCCCTAATTTGTTAAAAGAAATAGTTTCCTGCTTCTTTTGAATTAACTACCAATACAGGAACCCCTTGTTTGTTGGTGATCAGGTTTTGTGCAAACGTATCAAATTGGGGAAGTAAACTATCACTGTGATATGCAAAGGCGATTAGATGAGCATCATTTTTTACTGCATAATTTGCAATATCAACTGAGTATCCTTTTTCTTTCTTGATCACTTCAGTAACATAACTCAAGCCTGACTCTTTCAATTGTTTTGAAAGTAATCCGCTATGCACAGCTACCTTTAATTTAAGATTTGAGTCTACCTTTTTCTCGGTAAGAATATGTACTTCAGATTTGAAAATATCAGCCATGGCAGTTGTAACTTGCTCAATTTGCAAGCTCTCTTGAGATTCGTCAAGAGGAACAACAATTTTATTAAGGTTAACACCTTTCACATTATCCTGCACTACTAGGAAAGGAACATGAGTAGAGGTAATAACTTTTAAAGCAAAACTACCAAACATCTTTTGCTGCAATCCTTTAGATCCATGAGTTCCCATAATGATCAAAGAAGAGTGCAATTCCTGAGCTGCTGCCGCAATATCAGTAAAAATAGATCCTGACTTAATGTGGTAATTGACCTGAACATTTGCCGGAAGATCCTTTAAACCAGCTATTACTTTTTCAAACTCAGCTTTGGCTTTAGAAGTACCTTTTGCATCTTTAACTACATGCAGTAACTCAACATTAGCTTGCATTTCTTTTGCCATGCTAATAGCGTAATTTGTTGCCATATTGGCTACAGTCGTGAAATCGTGTGGTACAAGTAGGCTTCTCTTTTCCATAAAAGATGATTGATGATGGAGTAAATATATAAATTCTGGTAAATGTCTGAATAACTATCTACATGACTTATTAACGAAAAAATGATAATATGATTACAGATGACCTTAATTCAGCCATCCTTCACGGTCCAAACTTCTATAACTTATAGCCTCAGCAATATGATTTGCTTTAATTTGATTACTTCGATCAAGGTCAGCAATGGTGCGTGCAACTTTAAGAATACGAGAGTAGGATCTGGCAGAGAGTCCAAACTTGTCCATTGCAGCTTTGACCATTGATTTCGAAGCGCCGTCTATCTTACAAAATTGATCGATCATTTTTGCATTCATTTGAGCGTTGTAATAAGTAGCCTCCAACTTATTAAATCGGATACTTTGTAAATTTCTGGCTGCAACTACCCTGTTTCGAATAGATGAACTTGATTCTCCTTTCCTGTCTTCAGAAAGTTCTTCAAATTTTACTGCCGGCACTTCAATGTGAAGATCAATTCTATCCATAAGCGGTCCGGATATTTTGTTCAAATACCTTTTGACGGCATACTCCGGATCTGAATTGGGATCATTGGGATCGTAAAAATTACCTGATGGAGATGGATTCATTGAGGCGACAAGCATAAAACCGGCTGGAAAATTTACACTCATTTTTGCTCGTGCTATTGATACAACGCGGTCTTCTAACGGCTGTCGCATTACTTCCAGTACTTGTCTTTTATATTCAGGCAATTCATCCAGGAACAAAATACCATTATGAGCTAATGAAATTTCACCAGGTTTTGGATTTGATCCGCCTCCCACGAGTGCTACATCTTTACTATTGGGAATAAAGGGGGAAGTTTATATTCCAATGAGGATTATACTGTATTTCTTTCCCAGCAATGGGTTTCTTTGAGACGGTTTTACCTCACTAAATATGAAAACCACTGAAAGAAAGTGCCGTGGCCACGGTTTCTGTTGTGACGTATTATTAAGTATTAATACGCAAAATTTGAATGTAACTTCTACTGTTATTAATTTTTGATACATTGGGTAGCTAATTATATAACTATTACCTCAAAGACTTATCCAATGAAAATTTATGCTTTAATTCTGGTTGCTACTATTTCTTTTGCATCCCTTTCTCAAAATACGTTCCCAACAAATGGAAATGTTGGTATTAACACGACAAATCCAAGTGCAAAGCTTGATGTGAATGGAAACATGAAAGTTGATAGTACATTGATTGTAAAGGACTCCGTTATAATCGAAAAAGATCTTAGGACTAAAGGGAAATTCGTTGTTGAAGATCAAGCTTATTTTCTTGAAAAAGTTTACATGTATGATAAACTAATTCTAAGTTCAACATTGGAAGCAGGTGAAAACATAAATATTGACAATAATCTTAATGTTTCAAATAATGCTCAAATATCAAACAAATTGGATGTAGTTGGTAATTCAACTTTTTCTGGTAACGTGAAAGTTAATAATATCCCTACTGTTAACAATCTAAATAATCCAAATTTAGAATTTGTTTTCAGAGCACCGAATGGAAACCTTGAGACGTATGATATCGCTGGCGTTGTTGGTCTATTTGGTAATCAATTATATTCTATTGCTTGTCCTTTTAATGGAGGAGATATCCCAAATCCAATGTGGTCAAATGGATTAAATAAAATATTTGTTACTTGTCCACAAGTAAACGTGGGAATTAATACTGCAAATCCAGAATATAAGTTACATGTAGTTGGAACGACCTATTCCTTTAGACTTAAAATAGGGTATAAAGATGCAACATCAACTAATTCATATATTGAAGGATTCGTGCCTAATAACCAAAACAATATTATTTCTTTAGGAAAGGAAAGTAATTCTATAAACCAGAAAATATACTTCCAAATCTTAAACAATGGAACAATTATCACAAACAATGAATCTGGACACATACTTGTTTCATATAATTCTAACGGTGAAAAAGTTCTTCAATTAGAGGATAATGGACTACTTCGTGCAAGAGAAATTAAAGTTGACTTAGTTGCCTGGCCGGATTACGTTTTTGACGAAGGATATAAACTAATGAGTATTAATGAATTAGCATTATATATTGACAAGCATCATCATTTGCCAGGGTTACCTATTGCCAAAGAATTAGAAGAGGAAGGCTTGAGTTTAGGGAGTATTGTTAAAATTCAAATGGAGAAAATTGAGGAACAAACTCTTTATACCATTCAGTTGAACAATGAAGTTGAAACTCTTAAAGCTGAAAATGTCGAATTGAAAAATGAGATTCAACTGATTAAACAGGAAATAGAAGAACTTAAGGAACTAATAAAAGGCTAATATGCGTTCATTTCAAATACTATTGTTTATTCTTTTATCCATCACTTTCTCATCATGTGACAAAACGTATGAAGAGGGACCGAAATTTTCATTGAGAAGTAAAATGAACCGAATTACAGGCAAGTGGAAATTGGTTTCAATGGAAGGTGTTGAGCGATTAAACCCGGAAGTGGATCAGTACTTAATAATTACAAATGAGCGCGTTTGGGATAACGTGTATACTGCAGAATTTGAAAATTTTCAAGACGACTACTATATATATTCTACACAAGATACTGGTCAGTATTTATTTAGCTGTGAAGGATATTGGCAATTTTATAGTGAGTCTTTTTGGAAAAGTTGTGCTCCCTACGAAAACTTTGAAGAAAATGAAGCTATAATGTTAGAATTGAAACCAGGGCTAGATACATTAGGGACATTTGATATTTGGAAAATAAAACAACTTAAATTCAAGGAATTAATTATAGAGAACATTGAATGTCCATCCGAAGGTGAATATTATCAAAATGCAAGGAGGCTAACATTTGAAAAAATTGAAAATCTATGAAAATGATTTCATCATTGACTATTATTGCTACGTATGGCATTGTGCTTGGGCAAGGGTATACCAATGTTCCTTTAAAGGAGGATTTTGATCGATTCAATCGTTATGAAACATCATTTGGGATGTATTCGTATGATCCGAATGAATTAGACGGTAATGGTCTTGATAAAGACGGTGGAAATTTTGGGGATGGTATCTGTAAAATATTAGAGTCTTACATCAAAATGTATGAAGTTACAAAAGACAAAGCTTACTTGTACAAATTTGTTCATGAGTCATTACTTATTCTAAGAAATAGACACGACATTCATCCGAATGCAGATTTTTTTGTAAATGATCAACCTAGGTGGTCCAGAGGTGATCAAATGTATCAGGATGGGTATATTGTGGCGTCATTTTCCAGGTTTGTATATTTAATAAAAATTCAAGAACCTGATCTTTTTTTAGAACCAATTTATCCGTTCGAGGAATTAGATCCTAATCTCTATACCGATTTGAGTAAATTCACAAATTTTTCAGGCATCAATTTTTCAACTTTTGGTGAATATGCAAATTGGTTGCAGGATAGAGTAGGAGAAACTTTATACTGGTTCATAGATAACGGCTATTGGGATAATGGCTATGCTATTCGTCAAAATACAACACATGATTACAGTGCTAATTTGAACCAAAGTGTAGGTTTTGCACGTGCCTTTTTATTTAACGGGCTAACTGCTGGTAACCAGGATTTTCTAGACAAGGCACAATTGATGGAAGATCTATTATTAGGTAACATTTATATTATTGATCAATGTGATGACCTATATTATAATCATAACTTGCTTCGAGTTAATAATGATAACTCAACATGGATGTATCAGGCCGGATGGCGTGTGCAGGAACACTGTTTTCCTAAAACTCAATGGTATGACAAATATGTTGAAAACATGGAAGATATAGGACATGCTGTTGTTGATACCTGGATGCTCAGAGATTTTTTTCTATACAATCCAAATACCAATATTAATGAAGCTCAACTAATTCAGTTCAGAAATATGTTTACCAAAAACATTTATAATGATTTGGATGAAACCTTTAAAATTGCTGTTAATGGTGCTTCAAACCCGCAAGGCATTGTCAATCAAGAAATAATTGCAAAATTGTCTGGGAATAATGGTCACACAGGTTATTGTGAATCTATGAGCTACATGTGGTTTTATCGCTTTGATGATGCTGATAATACTGCAGGTGCACCATACACATATAATATTTGCTTTGACTATTATAATGATTATGTAGGAAATAATGTTGCTTCTCCTCCATTTTACGGTGGGCAAGCTCAAAAAGGACATTCAGAAATGGTCGAAGCTCAATGGGATAAAGAATGTCCTGATCTTACACTTGATAACAGAAAACTTGTTTACAATCAAGATTTTTACTCTAAAAGAAATCTCATCATAGATCCAATAAATGTATTTTCTTCGAATACATATGCTTTTCCATTGCTACAAGGTTTTATAGAATTTTTGGTAGAATCTGGCGTTGAAAGTGAAATGAAAGCTTCTGAGTCTATCTCCATAAAACCTGGAGTTCACATCAAAGCTGGGTCTGATTATCATGCATTCATTGATCCTTTACTATGTGGTGGCGGAAATGGTAATGGTGGTGGAAATGGAACAGCTGGAAATGGTGGTGGAAATAATAAAATGCAAGAACCAACAACAGGAGATATTGATTCTGAACTCGCTCCTGTATTCGGTGAAGAAAGTGATTTATTGGCTGATGAAAACTTCTTTAATGAACTAGAAATGATTGTGCATCCAGTTCCTTTTGATGATGAGATTGTCTTGAATTACTTCATTCCACAAAATGGACGCATTACAATAAAAATCTATGATTTACTTGGGAAAGAAGTACAAACCTTACTAAACCGATCTTTCCAGGAAAAGGGTCAGTATACTGCCAACTTTGATGTGTCTTTAATTGAGAATGGAATATATAATATTGTATTGATTCATAACGATAACTCAATTGTTAAGAAAGTAGTGAAGAATAAATAGAGTGTTCCGTTGAGGGATTAATTAAATCTTTCTCCTCTTCATTTCACTTTCATGTACAATCTTCCAGCGATTTGACGTGTAGAATAGTTCTATTCAGTGGTAAAAGAAGCCAGTTTTAAGGGCTTGAACCTTTTCACACATATATATTATGCATTTAAACTTATCACAAAGCGCGTCAAGAACAAGATAAGGATACTTAATTCAACCATCCTTCACGGTCCAAACTTCTATAACTTATAGCCTCTGCAATATGATTTGCTTTAATTTGATTACTTCGATCCAGGTCAGCAATAGTTCGTGCCACTTTAAGAATACGAGAGTAGGATCTGGCAGAGAGTCCAAACTTGTCCATTGCAGCTTTAACCATTGATTTCGAAGCGCCGTCTATCTTACAAAATTGATCGATCATTTTTGCATTCATTTGAGCGTTGTAATAAGTAGCCTCCAACTTATTAAATCGGATACTTTGCAAATTTCTGGCTGCAACTACCCTGTTTCGAATGGATGAACTTGATTCTCCTTTTCTGTCCTCAGAAAGTTCTTCAAATTTTACAGCTGGCACTTCAATGTGAAGATCAATTCTGTCCATGAGCGGTCCGGATATTTTGTTCAAATACCTTTTAACGGCATACTCCGGATCTGAATTGGGATTATTAGGATCATAGAAATTACCAGAAGGAGATGGGTTCATTGAGGCTACAAGCATGAAGCCGGCTGGAAAATTTACACTCATTTTTGCCCGTGCTATGGATACAACGCGGTCTTCTAACGGTTGTCGCATTACTTCCAGTACTTGTCTTTTATATTCAGGCAATTCATCCAGGAACAAGATGCCATTATGAGCTAATGAAATTTCTCCCGGTTTAGGATTTGATCCACCTCCCACTAGTGCAACATCTGAAACAGTATGATGCGGTGACCGGAAAGGACGATTTGCGATTAATCCATTATTATCCTTGATTAGTCCTGCTACAGAATGAATTTTGGTAGTTTCTAAAGCTTCATCAATAGTTAGTGGTGGTAGAATAGATGGCAAACGTTTAGCCAACATAGTTTTACCAGATCCCGGAGGTCCTACCAATAATATATTATGACCACCTGCTGCGGCAATCTCAAGTGCCCTTTTGACATTTTCCTGTCCTTTGACATCTGCAAAATCAATTTGAAATTCGCTTTGAATTTGAGTGGATCCAGGAGGATTGAATGTTGCTTTCTTCAATGTGTTTTCACCATTGAAAAATTGTACCACTTCTTTGATATGAGTTGCTCCGTACACGTCAAAATCGTTAACTACAGATACCTCATTGACATTTTGTTCTGGTAAAATGAATCCTTTAAAACCAAGTTCTTTAGCTTTTAGAGCGATAGGTAAAGCACCTTTTATTGGTCTTAAACTGCCATCAAGGGAAAGTTCACCCATGATCAGATATTCTTCTACGGCTTTCTGTATCTGTCCGGAGGCAGCAAGTATGCCAATGGCGATTGTAAGATCATAAGCGGACCCTTCTTTTCTAATATCTGCGGGGGCAAGATTTACAGTAATCTCCTTGCCGGGGAATTTGAATTCAGAATTAGAGAAAGCAGCCTTTATTCTCTGATGACTTTCTTTAACCGCACTATCCGGTAATCCTACCAAATAAAAATTTATGCCTCTTCCTATATTTATTTCAACTGTGATCGGAATTGCTTCAATACCATATACAGCACATCCAAATGTTTTTACTAACATAACTCATTAATTTACTTCTACTTAGTACTCGATCATTTCGTCTGAGTAAGTGACAAACATATGAAAAAGATTAAAAAATAATCAATAAAAAGATTAAAAAATAATCACTAAAACTGATCGAATTCATTTTTTATCTGGTCATATATCATTAGATTGCCCAGTATATCGAAGTATTTTTGGGATTGTTTATTACAGGCGTATGAAGAGATTTTTACCAGTTCTAAGTATTATTTTATTTGTAGTTGTTGCTTTTCCATCTTTTGGACAAGTTGAACAGGATACACTTCAAGAAAAGAAGTTATATAAGATCGTCAAGCAAAACGGCATGGAGTATGTCGGTGAGATCCTGAGTGATGACGGAAGGGAGGTATTGATCGTAACAGATGATTTGGGCAAAGTATATATACCAAAAGCTGATATCAAAAGCATGCATCTTCTCGAAGAGGAGTTGATTATTAGCGGTAATTTTAGAGAGGTTGGACCGTTTGTAACACGATATTATTTTACGAATAATGCTTTACCAATTACAAAAAAAGAGCATTATGCAATGATCCATTTATATGGACCAGAAGTTCATTTTGCGTTCACTGATAATTTTTCTTTTGGTGTTATGTCAACATGGATTGCTTCTCCAATGGGAATTGCCATGAAGTATTCTATGAAAACAGGAAATAAAAAAGTCCATTTATCTGTCGGTTCAATCATGCTTAGCTCAGGTTATTTGTATCAGGCAAAAGGCTGGGGGGGATTGCACTGGGGATCTGTTACTTACGGTAAACCAGGTAAGAATATTACTTTTTCAGGTGGATATGGATACATTGATCTTGGATTCAATTTGCAACATGAAAATGAAAAAGGATGGAAAAGAATGAAACATGGTCCGGTTGTTTCTATTGCAGGCCTAACCCCTGTTGGAAAAAAGGGAAGTTTCATCTTTGACTCAATGATCGCATTAACTGAACATAGGAATTATTTTGAGTATAATGCTCTGGATGTTAATGGAAATGAAGTAACTAATATTCTTAAAAACTCAGGCACCAAATTATCTGTATTAATGATGCCGGGAATGAGATTTCAGAATACGGATACAAGGGCTTTCCAAATAGCGTTAGCAGGAGTTTTCGAGTACAGTACTAACGGATTTGATTATGCAGATGGATCGCAGAAACTTAGAACGATTCCGGTGCCAATGATGTCATGGTTCTTTAAATTCTAGTAGTATGAAACATTTGATATTAATAAGTGTTTTGGGAGTGATCATTGGATGCACTGAAGAATTTCCGGTTTATACAGTAGATTTTACTACAAATGTGGTAGTTGATTCTTGCTACAGCATTAATATAAATGTGGAATCAATGATCCATGAAGATGTCCTAGCAGATCAAAGAGGTGTATTGGTGAGTTCATGTCCATCTCCTAAACTTACTGATCCAAATGGTACAGAATCAAATTGCTTTGAGATGCCTGATATTTTGGTCACGGATAGTGATTCTTCTCACTATTCATTTCAGATTCATTCGCTCTATAATGCGGGAGGATCTCTTTTTGATCCGACCAGAATATATTATACGAGACCATTCCTGGTGATCCAAAATACTCCATATTATGGTCAAACAGTGGAGTTTGGATGCGAATGATCTAGTCTTGCGTAGCAGCAAATTTTTTGAAAACTAAAAAGGCACTTATCAATAATGCAATAGCACCTAAAGAGATGCCTGAAATTAATAATATCATATTCATGGAATTTTGAGGTGGTTGGATTGATCTACCACATCCAAATGAGTTCCATGAAGAGATATCACTTCAACAATAATAGCATTTGAGGTCAATTTTTTCATGGACGATTAGGATGGGTATCATAAGAAACGTCACCCGAAACAATTTATTATGTCCTGAAAAAATTAAATGTTAGATTCAATATAATCGATCAAAGAATGGATGATCTTAATGTGAATTTCCTGTACACGATCAGCCCATTTACTCATAGGTGTTCTAATTTCAAGATCGACCAGGTCAGCCAATTCACCACCTGATTTACCCGTTAATCCAACAACGAACATTCCTTTAATTTTTGCTACTTCAACGGCATTTATAATGTTCTTCGAGTTTCCAGAAGTGGAAATGGCTAAAAGTACATCTCCTTTTTGACCAATACTCTCAACGTATCTTGAGAAAATAAATTCATATCCGTAATCATTAGAAATACAGGTTATATGAGCTGGATCAGAAATAGCAACAGCCGGAATAGGTCCTCGATTTTCTCTAAATCTACCTGTCATTTCTTCGGCAAAATGCATGGCATCACTCATGGAACCACCATTTCCACAAGAAATTACTTTTCCACCCTGATTAATAGAAGAGATCATTTTATCGCCCGCTTCTTTAATCTTTTGGAAATTAGATTCATCTGCAATGAATTCTGTTAAAATTTTGTTAGCTTCTAAAAAGTGGTCCGCTATTTGTTTAATGCTCATCTGATTCTTGATTTTATCAAATGTAACAAAAATGTATTCCTTAAAAACTACCTAAATGATAAACTTCTATTATATTTGGGTGGTTCGATAGGACAACCAAAAATTATAACTATGAAAAGGACACTATTACTTTTATTTTTCTCCTTTATGGTAACCGGAGCATTTTCTCAAGGTTGTCTTGGTGCCTGGAAAGAAGCCTTTAAGAAAAGAGGTGCTTACACAGTTGCTGATGATATGCATAGAAAAGTGTATATCCAGTTTGATGAGGGGCCTGATGCTTATTGCGTTTCTGGAAAAGCCAGAGTTGAAAATGGAAAAGTTGTTTCTGTTTTCCTCCAATTTGAAGATGGAACATATGAGTTGATGGATATGAAGATCTCAAACATGCAAGGTCAACCTGCATCAATTGAGAATGGTATTTCTGAAAAAATGAGGAACGAACAAGGAGAAGTTTTTTGGGTAATCTTTGTAGAAAAATTGAAACCAAAACAAAAAGAGTATAAAACAGTTGGTGGACCAGACGACATTTAAACTGTAGTTAAAGAATTTAAACCCTTTCGTCTTTGATGGAAGGGTTTTTTCTTGCAGTATTTTTTGATCTTTTGTAACTTATAACAATCAAAAATTCTCAAAAATGAAGACTTTATTCACTATAGCCTTATTCAGTTTATCTACTTTAATAATAGCACAACAAACCTACCAGAAAGATAAAAAGTGGGGAATCAGTAGGGATGGAACTGGAAATGATAAAGACAGTATCATATTCAGAGCAGAATTTGATAAGATCGAGAAAGTAGGTGATGTTATTTTCGCTGGATCTAAAAATGATGAATGGCAATTCTTAACTAGTAATAAATTGGTGAATCAGCAACGTTATGAGAGTGTTGATGTTCCATTTTTTGTTGGTGGAAAGTACGCGATTGGATCAAGAACTGGTTACATTGATGTTGTAAGCGTATCTGATGTAGATTTCATTGTTCGAGGGGTACAGGCAGAAAAAATAGTCAGTACAGACAATCTTTTTAATGGAATTGAAGATCAGATCATGACACAAAAAGGTGAGTTTTTTGGTTTGATCAATGCTAAACTGAAAAAAGAAACACTCAAAGCAAAATACAATAGAATTGCTCAGAACAATAGTGCGGATTCAGATGCCTTTCCAGTACTAGCGTACCTTGATGGTGTAAATTATGTGTGTGCTCTGGATGGAATTGTTATCCATCAGTTCAATACGGCTGAACCGGTTAATAATTTTAATAGGTCAGAGGAAGCAAATGATTGTTTTGTATTGCGAGTAAATGGTAAAAAAGGTGAGCAAGTTGGATTCTTCGATAGTAAGAATAAGTGGGTGATACCTCCCGTATATAAAGATTGCCATACTTTAGACAATACTTCTGATGCGGTTGTTGTAAGTGATGTTAAAGGTGAGGGTTTGTATTTTCAAGGTAAATTGCTACTTCCTTGCGAATATCTTGAAATCGTAATAAGTGACAAAAGAGGATACGTGGCCAAAGTTGTTAACAAAAAAGGCACTTTTTATGTGACCCCTGAGGGTAAAATGCAGACTATTAATGATTAGCTCCCCTCTACTTTTCGTAAATAAGATCCATGTAAATTGGAAGATGGTCTGAATATCCTCCGTGGTATTTCATTCCAATATAGGTGCGATTGGTGATCTTACCTACTCCATCTTTTTCGTCCTCAAGTAAATAATATGCATCAAAAATTTGAGCCTTATCAAGAGGGGCTCTAAATCCTGAATTCCCATTTATTAATCCGTTTGTAACAACAAACTGATCAAGAATTCCCCACTCATGATCAAACTTATGTGTTCCTTTTTTGAATTCATATTGCCAGATCAAATTCAGGAAATCTCCTTTTTGCATTTCTTCAACTGTTTTTCTGGCTCTCATAATATCCTTCATGCTTGGGTCGTCCGGATGATCATTAAAATCTCCCATGGCAATGATAGCCGCGGTTGAATCAATGGAGAGTATCGAATCGTATTTTGCTCGTAAAACTTCTGCCGCATGCTCTCTTTTTGGTGCGGTGACTAACTGTCCACCATATCTTGAAGGCCAGTGATTGACAAAGAAATGTAAGGTGTCGCCACCACTTAAGCCCTTCACATAGAGAATATCTCTGGTTGGTCTGCTGTCTTCACCAAAATTCAAAACAATTGCTTCGTAACTTAAAAAAGTAAAATAGTCTGGGCGGTATAACATGGCCACATCAATTCCTCTGTTATCTCCACTTTCCTGATGAACGATCTTATATCCAAATTTCTTTAATGGAGAATTATAAACCAGGTCCTGCAGGCATCTGATTTCCTCAATTTCGCACAATCCGATAATTGCAGGTGGTTCCCACTCGCCAACAGCTATAATCGTTTTTCCTGTTTTGTTAATCTTGTCATAATAGCGTTTGAAACTCCAAAATCTCGCCCCATCCTCTGTAAACTCATCATCATTTTTTAAAGAGTCATTTGTTGGATGAAACAGATTTTCAACGTTGTAGAACATTACTCTAATTCCCGTTTTATCTTCCTGTGGATTTTGAGTATAAGAAGAGAAACAAATGAACAGTAATGTGATCAGTACTATTTTTTTGTGAGCTTGAGCGATAAAAGCCATAGAACAGAAAAAATAATGGTTGCAGTTATTAAAACTAATGCAATTTTCATAAAAATAGGATAACTGATCGTTAGCTCAGTGTTATTTCCCTGAACGATTCCGTTAATTGGTGAGAATCCTATTGCAAGCCAAACGGAAATGTATGAAAGGCTAAATCCCATTTCCTGAACTTGTTTGGCCAGGTGATTTTTACGGACATCCTGAAAGTAGATCTTAAATGGGATCATCAGAAGATATTTCAAAGCCTTCTCTAATAGATAGGCAATAAAAATAATCCCCGTCCAGGATAAAATTTCTGAACGGGGAATATCAAATAATAAACTTGAAAGTTCTAAACCGAGATAAGCGATTATTACGGTCAGAGCTACAAGAAATACGGTTTTAAGCATCCAGGTCTGATCCTTTAGCTTTTTCAATTGAATCCTTCAACTTATTACCAACTAAGGTTCCTTGAATGATCTGTTGCTGAAAATCAGCCATTGCAGAAGGAGTATGAGGGATCAATACAGCACTGTTTTTACTGTTTGCTCCTATGCTGTTCAATGTATCAAAGTACTGTGTCATTAATACAAATTGCATAACCTCTTCATGCGTAATATTCTTTAAGGATTTTTGAAAATCTTCAACAGACTCTTTAAATCCACGAACGATCTCTAAACGTTGTTGAGCAATACCTTCTCCGGATAATCTCTTTGATTCAGCATCTGCTTCAGCAGCTTTAACAATACGAATTTTAGCTGCTTCAGCCTCTTCCATTGTTGCTTCTTTGTCTCTTTTAGCTGCGTTAATTCGGTTCATAGATTCCTTCACGTGAGCATCAGGATCAATATCCGTAATAAGGGCTTTGATAATGGTATATCCATAATCATCCATGGAATCACCAAGATTTTGTCTAACTGCAATAGCTATCTCTTCTTTCTTCGCAAAAACATCATCCAATTCCATTTTTGGAACTTCTGCACGAACATCATCAAAAACGTAAGAAGCGATCTGATGTCTGGCGTTATCCAGAGCATAAAAAGCATCATGTAATTTATTGTTCATTACCTGAAACTGGACTGAAACGCGTATATGAACAAAAACGTCATCATGTGTCTTTGTCTCTACGTCTACATCTAACTGTTGAACTCTAAGGTTTATCACGCCTCTTTTTTTATCAATAAACGGGATGATCAATCCAAATCCTGCATGGGCCATTCTTTTGAATTTACCAAGACGTTGAATTACGTAAACTGTCTTTTCATCCACCAGGATGATCGATTTAATAATTAGCAGAAGTAAAATGGCTCCTCCAATAGAGGATAATACTATCATGTTTTCATTCATAAAAGAGAATTTTGGTTTAATTAGATGGTATTAAAGATAGCAAAATTCTAATGTCAGATTACGGTGATATAAATGTGGTCTCGCTCAATACATGTTTTGTATCTGGTTTTTTTTCAGTACTTTAGAATCTATCCATAAAACCTCAATTTATGTTTGATTATATTTCAGGACACATTATGGCGAATCCCGGGTTGCTTGTAGCATCCCTGATCGTTGGATTCATTGCCCTTGTTTCTCAAATGGCCTTATATGCAAAAGCTGGCCAAAGCCCCTGGACTGCATTGGTTCCTGTTTTAAATGTGATCGTATTTTGTAAAGTTGTTGGTCGTCCGTCAAGGCATGCATTATTTCTCATAGTTCCGGGCCTAGTGATGCTGGGAGCGACAGCTGCTTATTGGTCAGTAATTGACGGTTTATTTCCAATTCATGGATTAGAAGGTGACATGATCCCAGGGCCTTCAAGCTTGAGTGATGCTACGGTTCCTTTTGTTATAATTGGATTGGCTGCCATTCCATTAGCGTATATTATGGTGCAGATGTTTGCAGAGGTATGTGATAGTTTTGGTAAACACAAAATGATTGATAAAGTTTTATGCGTTGCATTTAACGGTATATATATTCTCTTTGTTCTCGGGATCTCAAATACACTTTATGAATCAGGATGGTATTCTAGAAAGAGAGGAAGGCCATATTATATGCCTGACTTCAAACATAAAGGAAAAAAATTCCTGGTTACACCAAGTAAGCCCGTTGAAAAAGATGGAGATTGGAAAAAAGATGAGATCAAAGTAAAAAGCGTTGACAAATCCGACAAATCAATTTATGATGGAAGTGATCCAGGAGATGGAGCAGAAGTGACCATTGAAGGAACCGCTAATTTTCAAAAAGTAGTGGAACGCAAGGTTCTTGAATTCAATGAAGGTCAATCTTCTTATGCTGAAAAGTTAGAAGCAATCAAAGAAGAACAAGTAGAAGAGTTGAAAGAAGAATTAAAATCTCATGAAACGCCCAAGGTTGAGGAAAAGAAGGAGGAAGTTAAAACAGAGGCGAAAAAAGAAGAGCCTAAAGTTGAGGCTAAATCTTCAACAGATGAGAGTGATCATTCTTCTGGAAAATTGGCTGATACGCAAAAGAAATTCTCGAAAAAAGCCAATGATGGTAAATCTCATGATAGCTCTGGTAAATCGTGGAGAGATGAGATGCTTGAAAAATATAAGAAGAAGTAACTTACATCACCTTAATTCTTATCCTAATCGCTTAGTTTTATAAGAAAATGGAAACTTCAACTATTTTCTTCATTGTGGTGATGCTTCACTTATTAGCAGGCTTTGGTTTTCTGATGTATAAGATGAGTGGCAAGTCGAAAGATGACAAACAGAAACAAGGAGATAATGAATAGATCCTTTCTATCAATTTTACTGGTTACACTTATAGTTCAATATTCTTGTGAAGGATCCAGGCGTGTAAATGATCCTAAAGGCACAGGTGATATAAGTTATGAAAAGAATATCCAACCTATCATGCTCAGAAGTTGTACCCCTTGTCATTTTCCAGAACAAGGAAGGAAGGCCATGTTGAACACTTATGAACTTACGGTTCAAAATATAGATCCTATTCTGGAAAGGATCAAGCTTGATACAACGGCTATGGGCTTTATGCCCTATAAAAATAAAAGATTGGCTTTGACTCCTTCAGAGATTGAGATCTTTGAAAAATGGAAAGAGCAGGGTTTTAAGAAGTAGGCTAGACAATTGTAAGCTGAAAACCCATTTGGTGAAAGGTCTCTATTTTTATTGAAGGATCAAGTGACAAGTACTTTCTCAATTTCCCTACATAAACATCCATGCTTCTTTTGGTGAAGTAGTCATTCTGTTTCCAAATGGTATCTAATGCAACGTCTCTTGGCATGATCTCGCCTTGATATCTGCACAGTAGATCCAGTAACATTGATTCTTTAGGTGATAATTTCTTTTCGGCTGTAGAATGCTTTAAAATTCTTGACCTGGGTGAAAACTCAAATTGTCCGAACTGATATGTGTCCTTTTCTTCCGGTAAATCAGTTGAATTTCCATTTCGGGACAATAGAGCATTGATCTTGAGTAATAATACTTCCGTATCAAAGGGCTTGGTCAGGTAATCATCAGCACCAGTTTGATATCCTTTGATCAGATCTTCTTTTTGATTTTTAGCCGTAAGATAAAAGAATGGAGTATTCTTCTTTGCTGCAATCTTTTCACCTAATGAGAAACCATCCATATAAGGCATCATCACATCTAAAATACACAGGTCAAAATCATTTTGCATAAAAATAGAGTAGGCCTCTGCACCATTTTTAGTCCAGGTAACTTCATACTTTGAAAGCTCCAGATAATTCTTCAGCAGTGAACCAAAGTTTTCCTCATCTTCTACTAACAGTATTCTTTTACTCATGCTTTTTGAAGTTTTATGATTGCTGTTGTGCCTTCTCCACTCTTGCTTTTGAGATCTATTGATCCTCCCATTTTTTCAATGACCAGCTTGCTGTAGCTCAATCCTAGTCCAAATCCTTTTGTGTTATGCAAATTGCCGCTTTGTGCTCGATAGAAATTGTCAAATACTCTCGCTAATTGTTGTTTGTCCATTCCAATTCCTTTATCTGACACATTAATATTACCTTCAGTGTCAGATGAGATCGATATGTTAGCTTTTCCTTCTGAATATTTTATACCGTTATCAATCAGATTGATCAGAACATTTTCAAGATGAAATGCATTTGCCTTAACTTGAATATTATTGAGTTTTGTATCAATGACCACAGCACCTGATTCTTGTTGTAATTGAAATTTTTTGATTGCTTTTTCAATGATATCGGATAGATCAAATGTCTCGACGGGAATATCCAGGGCATCTTTTCTCAGAGATGCCACCTCAAGGATACGCTCTACCTGAGCATTCAATTTGTCTTTTTCTGTTTGAATGATTCCTACATATTTCTGCACATTTTCCTTTGTCAGTTCATTGTTTGGATGTAAAATAGAATCAGCAGCAAGAGATATTGAAGCCAGAGGTGTTTTGAACTCATGGGTCATGTTGTTAATGAAATCCGACTTGATCTGTGAGATCTTTTTGTGTTTGATCACCAATTTTATACTGTAGGCAAAAACTATTGTAATGACCAACAGAAAAATTATGGACAGGACAACCATCCGCCATATTTCTTTCCAGATGAGATTGCTTTTGTCAAGGGATAGTTGCAGGTTGTATCTGCCTGGATGAATAACATCTGCTGTGAATAAAGGAATATCATAGTCAAGGGTATTTAATCCATGACTGGGATGAATAATATATCGAGCCTCCTTATTATCAAAAATCCCCCAATTTGACATTTGACCCAGTCCTTTTGCTTGTAGTTCTTCATTCATCAATTCGGCTACATTTGTACTGTCCAATCTATTGTCATTACCTTCAGTATGAAATTCTAGTTTGATCTTATTGATAACAGATTCTAATTGACCAAGACCCTGTTGCACTTCAACGATCGTTACACTATCCATATCTGAAATAATATGTCGTTCCATTTTGTTGTGAATGATTTGATCATGTCCATACCATTGCAAAGAATCTGATGTGCTCATTACTTGAATTTCCATTTTGACATTTGAATCACCAATAGATTCATACTTGGATTCCTGTTGATGTTCAATTCCTAAGGTTAATGGACCCAAAATGGCAGCCATGCCTAACTCTGAGATATCGAAGTCCGATCCTCCAATTAATGTCATTGCGCGTTGATCATTTAATTGCTCTTCAACTTTAGTGACGGCTTGATGTACCTGATTATCAATAAGAGATTGTTTTTCAGAAATGGCTCGGTCTATCCATTTATATTGAATAAAAACAATACCCACGAGCGAAATACTCATCAGTAGGATCAATATGGGAATGACGCGTTTCTGCATACTTTCAAAAGTAGGTGTATCCTAAAGATAGCGCCAAAACTTTAACCTTTTTTAACCTGTCTTTTGCCTGTCTTTAACCTAATCCGGAGAAGTATCACTCTAACTTTGGGCAAAACAAAAAATTGTAGTGATGAAAAATATGAGCTTAAAATTAGTAGGAGCAGCTGCCATAGTAGGAATTTCGGCAGCAGTTTATTCTTTTACATCAGAAAATGAGCCTGATGGACCAGAATTCAAAAAGATTGAAGTGATCAGAATGGTGGATGGGGAAGTTACCACCTTTGACACCATTGTTGACGTCAAATCTGATTACTCGCCAGAGGCATATTTGGCAGATCTTGGATTTGAAAAAGATGAGAATATTAATATTATTAATCTCCTGGACATGCATATTCCTCATATTGAAATGCATTCAGATGGTGAAGAGATAAAGATGGGCCATGGTGAGAAAATGATCTTCATAGAGATGAATGAGGATCATGAAGTGAAGGGAGATAATGGTGAGAGGATAATAGAAAAGAAGATGATCATAACAGATGAGAATGGTCTGCAGATAGAAAAGGAGATGGACGGAGAATCTCAAGAGATCAGAATCGAAAAAAAAGTAGTGAAATCAAGTAAAAATGGTGATGAGGATATTAGTATTGAAATAGATGTGGAAGGAATTCTTGAACAAATCAATATTGACAGCATTATTGCATCTGCTTTAGATGGAAAGGAAGGAGAAAATGGTCCTGTTGTGATGCAAAAGGTGATTGTTATAGATGACGAACATGATGGTGAAATGGAAGATATTAAAATGGAATTTCATGAAATGAATACAGAAGATGCTGATTATCATAAAAAAATTGAAGGACCTAATCATAAAATGGAAGTTGCGGTATGGAATGAGGGTGGTCAAAGTGAAAATTTCACTCTTGTAATTGTTAGCGATCCTGCAATGAGTGCAGAAAAGAACACAGCTAAAATCGAGAATGATAAAAAGGTTCAGTCTTTGAAACTTTTTCCAAATCCGGCAAGTGAATCAACGCAGTTGCAATTAAATTTTGAAGATAAGGCACCTACGGTTATAAGAGTTACTGATGTGAACGGAAAGATCGTTGCTGTGATGGAGCTTGGTAATTTTTCAGGCAAATACAATCATGAATTTAATGTAAGAAAATGGTCGAAGGGAGTTTACATGGTGCATGTAGAACATGGTAATACTAAAGTAATTGAGAAGCTAATCGTAGAATAGAAATGAAGTAAGATCCGTCTTATTTGGCTTAAAATGAAAACCCTTCTCTAATTTCAGAGAGGGGTTTTTTCATTATTTTTGACACAAATCCAAAAGACAATAATAATATGAAGGCATATGTATTTCCAGGTCAGGGAGCTCAGTTTGTAGGAATGGGAAAAGACCTGTATGACAATTCAGATATAGCAAAAGAACTTTTTGAAAAAGCGAATGATATTCTAGGTTTCAGAATTACAGATATTATGTTTTCAGGAACTGATGAAGAGTTGAAACAAACCAAAGTGACTCAACCTGCTATCTTTTTACATTCAGTGATTCTTGCGAAAGTTTTAGGAAGTGATTTTAAGCCTGAAATGGTGGCGGGTCACTCTTTAGGTGAGCTTTCTGCGCTAGTGGCCAATGGAACACTTTCTTTTGAAGATGGTTTAACACTTGTTTCAAAAAGAGCAATGGCCATGCAAAAAGCCTGCGAAGCAGAGCCATCTACTATGGCTGCAATCTTAGGACTGGAAGATGATGTTGTTGAAGAGATCTGTGGAATAATTGATGGAGTTGTGGTACCTGCGAATTACAACTGTCCGGGTCAATTGGTGATTTCAGGGGCTGTACCTGCAGTAGAAGCTGCTTGTGCTAAAATGACTGAGGCAGGTGCAAAAAGAGCCCTGGTTCTTCAGGTTGGTGGAGCATTTCATTCTCCATTAATGGAACCTGCCAGAGCCGAGTTGGCAGCAGCAATTGAAGCTACTACTTTCAATCAACCTATTTGTCCAGTTTATCAGAATGTCACCGCGTCAGCTGTAACAAATCCAGATGAGATCAAAAAGAACTTAGTGGCTCAATTAACAGCACCGGTAAGATGGACACAAACTATGCAACAAATGTTGGCAGATGGTGCAACTTCAGTTACCGAAGTTGGTCCAGGTAAGGTATTACAAGGTTTATTCAAAAAAGTAGATCGCGAAATACCAACGGAAAGTGCGGCACTTGAAACGGCTTAAATAAAGATTCTATAAGCTTGAGCCCTCTGATTTAATCAGGGGGCTTTTTTTGTTAAAAATTGTAAAAATTAAACTTGATTTTACCTCAAAACTATTGACAAAAAATAGACCTCATTTTATTTTTGTAGACGGTTGTAAAGCCAAGCTCAATTTATTTTAAGATCAATTAAGATCTGTTGTAGCAATTTGAATTGTTTAACTGCAAAACTGTTGTTATGATGAAAAAAGTAAGAAGAGTAATCAATAAATTATTGCCAAAGTTTCAAAGGCGAAAACGTAATTCTAAGGAGGTTTTGAGTATACCAGTTGCTGGTGTTTCGAAGGATCAGATTAAAATTGATCCTGATGAAGGAGTAATACTCGTGGATGTCGACGAACCAATTTTAATCGAGGAATCAGATCGAATGAAACCATGGAAAATGTACAGTTCGTTTGGGTTTTCCAGATCCTATTTTTTACCTGATGGAGTGCATGTCCGGGAAGTCAGTACTGAGGTATACAGAAAAGAAATTCGAATTCATGTTTAATTGTGTAACCAATAAAATCTAGCAATATGAAACGATTAGTAATGACGTTGAGCTTTGTTGGAATGGTAGTTTCCTCAAGTGCTCAAGATGGGTCGAATCGAATAGAACGTTCAGAATTTAATGGGAATGAAAATGTAATGGAATTGATTCAATATGATATTCCGGCTAAACAACTGTCTGCACGAGTTGATCAATCAGATCAAACAAAGCGTTTGATTGCGTTAGTCGAGAATAGCAGATTATCGTCTAAATTAAAATATGAATATGCTATTCCGGGAAGTCCTTCAACATTGATGAAACAAACTATGTCTCATCCGTACCAATATGGTTTAAGTAAAGAACAAATTGATGAAGTTTTAGAGAAATTAGTAAAATCTGAATAGAATAAACCTGATTAGATATGAAGAAATATGGTGATTATTTGAATTTTTACAAGACAATACTGGATAAAGTAAGTTTCGACACAGGTCTGTTTTGGAAAGAATATCAAAAGGCATTGAAATTCTTATCTAATGAAGAAAAACAAGAATTGGATCTCTGGATCAAAGAACATTTGAATTAATGTGGCGCCCCTGTTTTTAACAGGGGCTTTTTTGTTTTTGGTTACTTTTTTTCAATTGGGACATTTAGGTAATGTAACCTAAAACAAACTGCATGAAAAAAATGACCATATTATTTGGATTTCTACTATCAATTGGTGCCTTTTCTCAAGATCCATTCAATGCTATTGTCTCAGTCACTAATTTTGATGATGGACCATTGGAAGAGATTTCAGTTGAATTATTGAACACCAATGGTACGTTTAAAAAGAAAGGTGTCACTGGAAGTACGGGAAGTTTTAATGTGGAAATGATACCCGGTAAATACATTGTCAAACTTTCTAGGAATGGTGAATTGCTTAAAGAAGCGGCTGTTGAGATTCCCGAATTAGAAGGGAACAGAGTTTACAACAATGTATCTATTCAGATTCTTTATGAAGAAAGATCTGTCTTTACGCTTGATGATCTGCATTTTGATACTAATTCTTCAGTGATCAAACCTGATTCTTTTCATATGTTGGATCGCCTGGCTGAATACTTGATCTCTGAACAAGGAGTAAAATTTGAAATAGCCGGTCATACCGATAGTGATGGGGCTGATGATGCTAACCTTACTTTGTCAAATAATCGAGCTAAGGCTGTAAGAGATTATCTAATAAAGAGAGGGGTGTCAAGTGATCAGTTGGTGGCAAAGGGATATGGAGAAAAAGAACCGGTTGCGGATAATTCGACAACTGAAGGAAAAGCTAAAAATAGAAGAACAGAGATTAGAAGGTTGTAGATTAGATCCTAACACCTAACACACAAACATCATCATCTGTTTCCTTCGTCGGGCTCAAGATAAACTGCTCACAGATTTATTTAAATCCTTACTCCAATAACACACACGTCATCAATCTGTTTCCTTCGACGGGCTCAGGATAAACTACTCACAGATTTATTTAAATCCTAACACCTAAAACACAAACATCATCAATCTGTTTCCTTCGACGGGCTCAGGATAAACTACTCACAGATTTATTTAAATCCTAACACCTAAAACACAAATCCGCCTAAGGCGGATGGTGTCATGACGGAGACGGGCTACACCCTCACTCCTATGACGCACACGTCATCAATCTGTTTCCTTCGACGGGCTCAGGATAAACTACTCACAGATTTTTTAGATCCTAACACCTAAAACACACACATCATCAATCTGTTCGTAATCGCCGCGCCATTTTTCAAAATTATCGTTCAGGATGGAACGCTGGTCTTCTACTGATTTTGTAGCGATTTCAAGTAGAGTATCTAAAAAGCGTTTCATCTTGAATTTTTTGCCATTATCACCTCCAAATTGATCGGCATAGCCATCAGAGAAAAGATAGATCATATCACCTTTCTGAAGATCTATATGGTGGGTTGTAAATGGGGTCTCTACGAAATAATTACCAACCGGCTGTTTATCCGCTTTTATCTGGATCATCTCACCGTTTCTTATAATAATTAAAGGGTTTTGAGCTCCGGCATACTCTAATTTAAGGCCATTTAATGAACAAAGTGCAATGTCCATTCCATCTCGCATTTCATCTTCCGATTTTTCAAATTCGCGTGCAATGATAGTTCGGGTGTTGTCCAAAATAGAAGCAGGGTCAGTTATATTATATTCTCTTACTGATCTGTTTAAAGCATTGTTGCATATCACACTTACCATTGCACCAGGAACACCATGACCTGTACAATCTGCAGCAGCAAAAAACAATTTGTCATCTGTAGGTTCCATCCAGTAGAAATCTCCTGCAACTATATCCTTTGGCTTATAAAGAATGAAATGTTCTGGTAAATGTTTTTTTAGCATGGTTGTGGGCGGCAATATGGCACCTTGTATTCTTTTTGCATAAATGATCGAATCTCTTATATCATTATGCGTTGCTTCAAGTTCTTTGTGTTGATCTTCAATTAAGTCTTTCTGTTTTAGGATCTCCTTTTCGTAATTCCTATTCGTGATAATAAATTGATAGATGAAATACAGGGTTCCCAAAAAGATCATGATCATATTGAATATGAACGTGTTCCTGCTGGAGTCTTCTGTTCGAATGATCATTGGCTCCACATACTTAGGCGCAAATTCGGCAACAAAGAATCCTATGAATGATAAAGCAAAAATGACTGATCCAATTCTGGCATCTCGAACGAGAATAAATCCCATAATTGAAACCGGGATCAAATAGAATCTACCTGTTCCTCCTTGAATTACAAATGAAACAGTCACCAAATGTATGATCAATAATAAACACAAGAATACACCTGCTTGCTGATGTCTGCCTTTCCAGGCAAGTATGAATGCTGTTGCAATCAACGTTAAAAGAGTGCCTACCTGTATGAGCATTGTATAGGCTTCTTGAGCCAGGAATACCGGAATATAAGAAGCGGCCATTAGAAAACCGATAACAATCATCCGATTGGTCATTTTCGCTTTTCGGATGGCTGTGGAATTTCCATCCTCTTTCAGTCCAATGGTTGATATGGCTTTAAAAATATTCAGAGATGTGTGGGTCTTTTCGACAAGATAAAAAAAACCCTGACCTTAGATCAAAGTCAGGGCGAAATATTCTAAATCGGTTTAATTAAACCAACATTTTTACAGGATTTTCCAATAATTCTTTCAAAGTTCTAAGGAAATCAGAACCAACTGCTCCATCAACTACTCTGTGATCACATGACAAGCTCAGTTTCATAACGTTTCCAGGAACAATTTGTCCGTTCTTAACTACAGGAGTTTGTTTGATCTGTCCAACTGAAAGTATGCATCCATTCGGTGGATTAATGATAGATGTGAAATCTTCAATTCCATACATTCCAAGGTTAGATACTGCAAAAGTTCCTCCTTGCATTTCTTCAGGAAGGATCTTTTTATCTCTTGCTCTACTTGCTAGATCTTTGATCTCTGCGCCAATTTGAGCAATCCCTTTAGCATCTGTGTATTTAACAACCGGAACAACTAATCCATCTTCTACAGCAACTGCTACACCTACGTGAATATGATTGTTGTAACGAATGAAATCTCCCATCCAATCTGCATTTACTTTAGGATGTCTTCTCAAAGCCATAGCAACAGCTTTGATCACCATATCATTGAAAGAGATTTTTACTCCTTCTTGCTGATTGATAGCTTCTCTTGCTGCAATAGCGTTATCCATATCCACTTCCATTTTTAAGTAGAAGTGAGGGGCTGAGAATTTAGATGCAGAAAGTGCTTTAGCAATAGCTTTTCTCATTTGAGAATTCGGAACATCAGTAAATGATTCCGTTCCGGTAGCTGCTGCATAAATGATTTGTGAGCCACCGTTAGCTGCAGGTTGATAATTCTCAATATCTCTTTTAACAATTCTATGATTCTCTCCGCTTCCTGTAACTGTTGAAAGGTTAATTCCTTTTTCAGCCGCCATTTTCTTAGCCAAAGGAGAAGCAAATACACGTTCACCTGAAGTTGATCCATTTGAAGTTGCAACAGCTGCTACAGCAGGTTCTGTTTTAACCGGAGTTGGATCTGGCATTACAACCGGCGTAGCCTCAACTACTGGCTCTGCCTTCTTAGGTTCTTTTTTAACCTCTTCAACAGGAGCGGCACTTCCAGCATCTTTTAACAATGCCTGTACATCTTCTCCTTCTTTACCGATAATAGCCAAAATATCATTTACTGGTGCCGTTGCTCCTTTCGCAACACCGATATGCAATAAAACTCCATCATAGAATGATTCAAATTCCATGGTCGCTTTATCTGTTTCGATATCTGCAAGTAAGTCACCTTCTGATACTTTATCTCCAACTTTTTTGTGCCATTCAGCAACAACCCCTTCGGTCATTGTATCAGACAACTTTGGCATTCTAACTATTTCAGCCATTTTTTAATTTCTTTTTGGTAAGTGTTATGCTAAAAATTCTTTGATATATGGATAATCTTGCTGCATGTAAACATCTTTATAGATCTCCTCTGCATCTGGAAGAGGCGATTCTTCAGCAAATTTAATAGACTCAGCTACTTCGTTTTTCACCCTTTCTTCCACTTCATCAATCTGTTTTTGTGTCATCCATTTATTTTCTTTGATCACGCTTAAAACGTGCTCAATAGGATCTTTTTCCTGCCAATCAGCAACCTCTTCTTTCGTTCTGTATTTCTGAGGATCTGACATAGAATGTCCTTTATAACGGTATGTTCTTATGTCTAATAATGTTGGTCCATCACCTCTTCTCGCTCTGTCAGCTGCTTCTTCTATAGCTTCATGAACAGCTTCAGGACGCATTCCGTCTACGATAAAAGATGGCATTTCATAAGAAAGACCAATTTTAGACATATCCAAAACATTGGTTGTTCTTTCTACTGAAGTTCCCATGGCATAATTGTTATTCTCAATAATGAAAATAACCGGTAATTTCCATAACATGGCCATGTTGAATGTTTCATGTAATGCACCTTGTCTTGCTGCCCCATCACCAAATGAACAGAAGCAAACATTCTTAGTTCCATTATATTTTTCTGCAAACGCAATACCGGCACCCATTGGAATTTGAGCACCAACAATACCGTGTCCACCCATGAATCCTCTTTCAACATCAAAAAAGTGCATTGAACCACCTTTACCTTTTGAACATCCAGTGATCTTACCATAAAGTTCTGCGGCCAATACTCTTGGGTCAGTTCCTAAGGCTATTGGGTGTCCGTGATCTCGGTAAGCAGTAATATGTTTATCTCCTTTTTGACATCCAGAAACAGTACCAACAGCAATTGCTTCCTGTCCAATATATAAATGAAGGAAACCTCCAAATTTTTGTTGAATGTACAATTGAGAGATCTTTTCTTCAAATCTTCTGATCAACAACATGTCCTTATACCATTTGATATAAGTTTCTTTTGAAAACTTAGAAGAACTTGATTTTCTTGTTGATTTTGTAGGTTTTTTCGCAGCTGTTTTAGTGGCCATAATTCCCGCTTCAGTTTAATAATGAGCAAATATATTCAATATTCATTTAAAATAGGGAAGTTGGTGTACGTACTTATCGCTAAAAAGTTCAGTATTGTTGAAAATCAATCAAATCTGTTACCAAGTGAAAATTCCTACTTATATTGAAACCAAACAAAGAAAAACCAACCCATAGAAAGCGAATCCCTGTGCATTGGCTTAAATCCATATTTATCCTGTTGTTGATTCCGTATTCATCATTAGGACAGCAAATTTCATCTGTTGATTTCCATGATGTATTCGAAGAGATCAAGGATCAATCATCTGTATACTACTATCCGGTGTTGATAAACAGAATGGTGAACAAAGACACAACTCTAACGCAAAAGGACTATTACTATCTGTATTACGGCAATGTGTTTCAGGAATATTATCATCCATACGGAAATAGTAATGAGAAAAAAGCATTTAATGATCTATTTACAGATCAAGATTATAAGATGGCTGTTGAGAAGGGAATTTATGTTCTACAGGAAAATCCTGTTGATCTTGAAGTGATCTTGAAGATGTCTATTTCATATCTTAAATTGGATGAGCCAGAATTGAAGCGGTATTATGCTAAACAATACTATTCTTTTTTAGAGATCATCTATCAAAGTGGTGACGGAAAGACAATGGAAACATCTTATGTGGTCATATCTGTTGATCATGAATATGATCTAATGGCGGATATGGGGTTAAGGGCGGTAAATCAACAGTTGATAAGCGATTGTGATCTGTTGTTCATTTCAAAGCGGGATCAGCCAAAGATCAAAGGCAAGAAAAAGATCAAGAAACTCTATTTTAATGTTAGAATGCCGCTTTTAAGTTTATCAAGTACTTATAAGGATGCTGATCTTCCTCAGCCGGATGATGAGTAATGTGAAAATGGGATAATGTGTTAATGTGTCAATGTGATAATTAAAAAAACATCTTCACATCTTCACATTTGCATATTAACACATTACAGTACGCTTCCATCAAAATAGAGTGGTAATAGATCTGCTGACTTCTCAAAAACTTTATAATTACCTTCTTTACTGATCAAAATGATCTCAATCGGCGATTTTTGTTTTAATTCGATCTCTAAAATGGTTTGTCTGCATATACCACATGGCGGAACCGGTTCTCCAACTGCTTTATCGACATAAATGACCATTGTTTTGATCCTGTCATTTGGATGATTGGCAACAGTATGTGAAATAAGGGTTCGTTCAGCACAAATAGAAGCTGGATAAGAAGCATTTTCAACGTTTGTTCCAAAGTTTTTAATGCCATTTTCCAATGTCAATCCGGCACTAACTTTAAAATTTGAATAAGGTGCATACGCATTCTTTGAAAATGTAATCGTTTCTTCAATCATTGCATGCAAATCCTCATTTAGGTCTTTCCAGTTTTCTCCTTCTTCGTAATTTAACGTGAGTGATCTTTTCATTCTTCAAGTAGTGCTTAATTCACCTAAATTAAACTAAAGTGAATCCTTTTAGTCCAAACCTAAGTATTAATAAGTGATATACAAAATTAGTATCTTTAATCATGCCTTTTGACCGATTCACTGAAAAACCCATCATAAGTTCATTTGAACCAATTTTTTTGGATGAAATGAAAGGGGTTGAATTAATGAATAGGGTTGATACTAAATTCCTGATCGGCAGATCTGTTTTCAATGAGATTCTAAAAGAATTAGCGGTTGGTTATAAAGCTTTGGAGATCAAAGGCGAGAAGATGATCGAATACTCAACGTTATATTTTGATACACCAAGGTTTCAGTTGTATCTTGATCATCATAACAGTAGAGTTGATAGATTTAAAGTTAGGATAAGAAATTACGTTTCATCAGGGCTGTTTTACCTTGAGATCAAACATAAGTACAAGGGAAGAACAGATAAGAATAGGATATCACTGCCCGGATTTGAAGAGGATCTGCAACTCCATTCCAGAGAATTCATTCATGCTACCATTGGACATGAAGTTGGACTTGAATCTAAATTGTGGAATTCATTTGACAGGATAACGCTTGTAAGTAAAACGGACAAAGAAAGATTAACTATTGATTTGAACCTGACCTATCGTTCAGGTGACAATACAGTTGTAAAGGATGAAGTGGTTGTTGCAGAATTAAAACAGGAAAAATTAAATAGAAATAGCCTTTTTTATCAGCTGATGAAGAAGAATCAAATTAGGCCTCATGGATTTAGCAAATATTGTATTGGGGCCGTAACTCTTTATGATGATCTGAAGTATAACAACTTCAAGGAACATCAGCTTCTATTAAATAAATTGAAATAAAATGCCAGAAGAAACTAGCGGATTTTTAGGAATGGATTTCATCACTGACGATTTTTATAAATTGTTGTTTAGATTCTTTGTGAATCTTGTGTTTCTTACCATTCTTGTTCGTTTGATCTACTACAGAAAGACAGAAAGAAAAGATTATCTGTTCACTTATTACATGATCTCTACCATATCATTCATGATCTGTTTTGCCTTAAAAAAGCTGGATATTGATACAGGGATGGGGCTGGGCCTTTTTGCCATTTTTGGAATTATTCGATACAGAACCAACACTGTTCGCATCAAGGAAATGACTTACCTGTTTGTAACGATTGGTTTATCAGTGGTGAATGCATTGGCAGGTAAGCAAATTAGCCTGGCAGAGCTTTTATTCATAAATGTGGTAACTGTTTTTGTGGTGTTCTTGCTTGAATATGTGTTTCTACAAAAACATGAAAATGTTAAAACCATTCTTTACGAAAAGATCGATCTTATTAAGCCCGACAAAAGTGAAGAATTGCATGCTGATCTTGAAGCCAGAACTGGTTTAAAGATTACAAAAGTACAGGTGATCAAGGTCGATTTTCTGAGAGATACTGCTCAGGTTAAGATCTTTTATCATTCAGATCGTGCTGAAGAGATCTTCCCAGATGATGACTAGTCTTGAATGATTAATTTTTCAACTTCGTCTCCAATTTTAATTAGATAAATTCCACCATTCAGAATAGGCTGAATAAGGGTATTGGTATCAAAGTATCCAATAAGCTTTCCATCATAGCTATACAATTGAGCCTTTTCATTGGTTGAAGAACAAACTATTTCAAACTGTCCGTTTGATGGGTTGGGCTTTACTATAAAGTTGACTTTCGTTTCATTGGTCAATCCTAAAGGAAGATTGATATAGATGGTGGTGTCACTTGAATTCGCACAATAACTTGCTGTCAAAGTAGCATAGTAAGAACTTGACTGGTTGAACAAATGTGTTGGATGTTGTTCAGTACTATTTGTTCCGTCACTAAAAGCCCATTGCCATTCGAATGAATGTTCGCTTTCATTGATGAAGGTTACTTCCAATCCATTTGTTGTATAACTGAAATTGGCCATTGGTTGCGTAAAATCAATGTCAATTGAGTCTACGTCATTGACCACGTGATTCGCGACATTTTGGATATAACTGGCTTCTGATACAGAAATTCCTGTTGGTAAATAACTATTTCCCTGAGCTGAGGTTTCAAATATCATCTCATAAAAAATGCAAGCTGCCAGATATGTACCATGAACTGAAGGATGACTTCCATCACCAGAAAATAATTGAGTTAGCGTAATAGGAGATGATAGATCATTATCGACATGATCAAAACCAATCCCTACAGGTGCTCTTTTACCACTATTAACGTCTGACATAAAGCCGTATGCATTAGCAAGTCTTGCATTCATTTTGTCAAAGGTATTGATGGAGTCCCACTGTGGATCTCCGTTTAGTCTCCCCCATGTGTTATAAAAAAGTGGAATAGCGCAGGCATTGGCTGATCTTATGGAATCACATAATATCTCAGCATAAGGAAGAACGTCTGTACTTACCTGCGACCAGGGAAAAGATGGTAGTTGACTTTGATCTTGTAATACTACATAATCCCATTGATCTGATGAAATTACCGAAAGAGAAGTGGAATTGGTTGAGTGTCCTTCAAGGGTATATCCCCCAGGTGTATTTTGATCTTTGATCAAAGTATTGCCGTCTGCAGTTGCAATGCTTGAAACCATTCCAGGCAGATCATTTACATAGGTGTAACTATTCCCTAGAAAACACACTTTTTTCGTTTGTTGTGCATTTCCAATGCTAGTTGCAAAAATCAAAACTATCCAGACAATTTGCTTTTTCATATATGGCTGGAAACGACTTGTTCAAATTACCGGTTGCTTTTGAAATTAATCCATTATTGGACTCCTAAAATTTTGAAGATAATTCGATAATAGAACAATCTAATTTTCTGTTGTCGGATGCAGTTTGATCTGTACAAATCCTCTATGAAAAGTTGGATATTGATTCCCTGATTCAAATTTAAGTTCCTGAATGATCCTGTTTTTGGCTTTAACCATCATAGGTGTACTATGTACTGTAGTTTTCTCTTTATTGATCTCACAACTGGTAACGTCACCGTTCGTATTAACAGCAATATCAAAGACAATTACACCAACTCGAGAATATGTGATTGTGTAATCTATATCTTTAATTATTGGCCTTTTTTCCATGAAGATCTCTCCATAAACTTGCGAGAAACTATTGTTTCCTATTAAAAACAGAAAGAAAATTAAAAGTGATTTCATAATGTTTGTTGTTGCAACAATATACCAATTATTGAGTTTTAATATTTTATCTTCTTTAATTTGAATTATAAAATTTCAGATAGAATAAAGTGCTTATGTCATCTTCTTATAAAATATTAT
Organism: Crocinitomicaceae bacterium; assembly: GCA_020635955.1. GTDB lineage: Bacteria > Bacteroidota > Bacteroidia > Flavobacteriales_D > Crocinitomicaceae > Paracrocinitomix. The sequence goes on along the minus strand of JACJYW010000007.1, from coordinate 49,237 downwards.
TCAGAGCTCTTTCATTTCTTCTTTTGGTGATTTTGCTATCTGCCTGCAAGAAAAAAAGTATTAATTGTGGGGTAGAATGTACTTACAACGAAGAACTGATTTTTCAAACCGGTTTTGAAGGTGCAACACTAAGTAATGGTGAATACGAAAACGCCAATTTCACAGGTGTTGACATGGCTTTTAATGAAAAAAGTGACTGGTCAGATCTTATTGATCATCCCAATATCGGTTTTGTAGAAGTAGGTTATGAAGATGGTAGTGATAACCAACGTTCTGCTTCTATTGTTGATGATCCAGATAGTGTTGGTAATAAAGTCTTGAAATTCAATATAAAAGAAGCGCACATCAAGGAAGGATCGAATAAAAAGGGAAGAGTACAATTAAGTGTACATGATAATAAATGCATAAAAGAACTTTATGAAGAGATCAGTCTAAAATTCCATCCTGATCTGGCTTATATCAAAGAATCTTCTGACAAGTTCTATTGGTTTACTTTGTTTGAATTCTGGAACAATGGTGCCTGGACAAAAGAGAAAAATACTTTTAGAGTTTCGGTAAACCTATATAAAGAGGAAGGAAGTGGAAATGAGATCTATTTCAGGGTAAAATCAGATTATAAGAATTGTAAAACCTGTGAGTGGAAAGAAGTGTGGGGTGAAACGGCTACTGCTTTTCCGGTGATTTATGGAGAGTGGATGCATTTAGAATTATATCTTAAAGAAGGAGATGAGAACAATGGCAGATTCATGCTAAGTGTTACGCCTGAAGGAGGAAGTAAGATCACCCTGTTTGACATAATCAATACCACTCAACATCCAAAGGAAAAATGTCCTGATGGATTTACTCATTTTGAAGTGGCGAAAATGTACACTTCAGAGGATAACATTAATTACATGAATTCAGCAGATAAAGAGTTGTCAGTGTTTTGGGATAACCTGAGATTGACTATCAATAAACAGCCTTAATCGTCTAAGATATTCTGCTCCAATTGGGACGTGATTTCAATACTTCCTTTAACAATGTCGCCAGATTTTGATGGTCTTTATCCTTGAATCCCGGATCTTTTTCAATGAGTTCTTCTGCCTTGGATCTTGCCAGTTTTACAATCTGTGCATCTCTGGATAGATCCGATAAACGCAGGTTAAGAATTCCGCTTTGTTGAGTTCCCATAATATCTCCCGGACCTCTCAATCTGAGATCAACTTCAGATATTTTGAATCCATCATTGGTTTCAACCATGGTTGAGATCCTTTTCTTGGCGTCTTCACCTAGTTTGCTGCCAGTCATTAAAATACAATAAGATTGTTCAGCTCCTCTTCCAACTCTACCTCTCAACTGATGTAATTGTGATAGTCCAAATTTCTCAGCACTTTCAATGATCATGATGGATGCATTTGGTACGTTGACACCAACCTCAATAACTGTAGTGGCAACCATTATTTGAGTGTTTCCGTTCACGAATTGTTGCATTTCATAATCCTTGTCTTCTGGTTTCATTTTACCATGAACAATGCTAACCCTGAATTTTGGTAGCGGGAATCTACGAGATATAGCTTCGTAGCCATCCATAAGATTCTGATAATCCATTTTTTCAGATTCCTGGATAAGCGGATATACAATATATACCTGACGACCTTTACTGATCTCATTTTCCACAAACTGAAAAACGTTCAGTCTGGCTGATTCAAATCTGTGCGTAGTTTGGATGGCTTTTCTTCCAGGTGGCATTTCATCAATAACAGAAATGTCTAGGTCTCCATAAAAAGTAAGCGCCAGCGTTCTTGGAATTGGCGTTGCTGTCATGACCAAAATATGAGGGGGCAGGGCATTCTTTTTCCATAATTTAGAACGTTGCGCCACGCCAAATCGGTGCTGTTCATCTATAATGGCAATTCCAAGATCTTTGTATTGTACAATATCTTCTAATAAGGCATGTGTACCCACCAGAATATTGATCTCTCCTGATTTTAGTTCCTTGTGCAGCTCTTTTCGTTTGGCTTGTTTGGTTGAACCCGTAAGTAATTCAACCTTAAGGTCCATATCCTGTAAGAATTCCTTTATAGAGGTATAATGTTGATTGGCAAGGATCTCAGTTGGAGCCATCATACATGCCTGGTAACCATTGTCAATAGCAATAAGCATGATCATTAAAGCAACCAGTGTTTTTCCTGATCCTACGTCCCCTTGTAATAACCGATTCATATGAATTCCTGAACCAATGTCTGCACGAATTTCCTTAATGACCCTTTTTTGGGAGCCGGTAAGTTCAAACGGAAGGTGTTCACTATAAAATTCATTGAAATATTTACCAACAGTTTCCAATCGCAATCCCTTGATCTTTTTTTTCGCAATCTCTTTTCTCAGTAACAATTCTAACTGTAGGATAAATAATTCTTCGAATTTTAATCGCAATCGGGCCCTGTTGGCCAATTCTAAACTACTGGGTTGATGAATTTCAATCAATGCGGTTTCCCTGTTCAGTAAATTCAGATCCGCTTTGATCCAATTCGGAAGATTATCAACTACCTGACCTTTCAGTTGAGGTAATAATTGCTCAATGATTCGCTCAATTCCCTTAGAAGTGAACCCAAGATCCTGCAACTTTTCACCAGAGTGATAAACCGGTTGTAATCCAAGTTTACCTTCTTTTTCCCCTTGTAGAAATTCTATTTCAGGGTGAGCAATGTTGTACCTGGATCCATATTTTTTTGGTTTACCATAAACTTTAACCCATCCACCAACTTGTAATTTAGGCGTGATCCATTTTCCACCTTTGAACCAGATAAGGTCAATTGAACCTGTATCATCTTCAAAACCAACCTCCAATCTTTTTCCTCTTCCAAACTTAACTTCCTTGTATCCTGTAATCTGACCTTTTAATTGAACCGCCGCATCCAGATCAGGGATCTCAGTTACTTTATTGTAAGATGATTTGTCAATGTATCTGAATGGAAAGTAATAAATGAGATCCTCAAATGTGTAAATACCCGCCTCTTTTCTTAGGATATCGCCCCTTTTAGGACCAACTCCTTTAAGATATTCAATTGGCGTGTTCAACACATTATTCATTCAATGGAAAATTTCTATCTTCATCAAAGTTAAAAATGCTGCTGAAATCAAGTTAAAATGAATCCTTACTTAAGAAATTTTTACAGCTGTTTTAATGATGGGAATACCTATGCGGTTTATCCTTTTGGATCTTATCTTTGCATATAATCCAATGGCGCTAATTGGTGCTAAACTGGCAAGCCGAAATAAATAATGTCAAACTTGAGAACATATCTTTTTGCTTCGATCTCCTTAGTAGGAGTGGTGCTATTATTTGCTTTTCAATCTGCTAAACCCGGTAGAATCGAGCCATATAAACAAGAAAGGCTTGAGCTGGATCCTGATGTTTCTAAATGGTCAGTTGAAGATGTTTTGATTCAATTGGGGGATCAAAAGCCACAACACTACATTGAAAAACTGGATGCTGATTCTGTGAGGATGGGAGAGGAATTAGTTTATTATGGACGACTAAAGGATCATTCTAACAAGCGAGTTTCAAAGTATTTTGTTTGTACAGATTGTCATAATCAGGTGCTTGAAACTGATGATCCATCTGATGAATCGCCGGCTAGAGTATTGGATTTTAGTAAAAAGAATAAAATACCATTTTTACCCGGTTCTACGTTCTATGGGATGTATAATAAACGCCACTGGTATAATGGTGATTATGCCAAAAAATATGGTGATCTGGTAAAAAATACCCGTGATACCCTTTACAATGCTATTCAATTATGCGCCACTCAATGTTCTCAAGGTCGTGAAATGGATTTTTGGGAGATAAGATGTGTTATGCACTATTACAAGAACATTCAGTTGAAAGTGTCCGATCTAAAATTTTCATCAGAAGAATATGCGCAGTTTTCCAATTTGGTGACCGCGGGAAGTGATAAGGCCATTGGAATGATCAAAGGAAAATATAATGAGATCAATGATGCTCACTTTGGTAATTCTGAGATCCCTAAAATTCCTGGTTATGAGCCGAATGTTGAGAATGGAGAATATATCTACAAAGCTGGTTGTATGCATTGTCATGCTCCCGGAAGGAACATTACCAATTTTGATCTTGATATGGATCTTCTATCATTTAAATTCCTTTACGCCAAGAAAGATAAATACAACCAGTTCTCAATTTCACATATTACCAGATATGGTACTTATGCGGTGAGTGGTAGAAAACAGTATATGCCTCAGTATACCTACGAAAACATGAGTAATGAACAGATGCTGGATCTGATGAAATTTATAGAAACTAAAGCCGCAGAATAAAAAAGATTGTCAATGATTAAAAGACTAAGCATAACATTATTTGTCCTAACAACCTGGTATGGATTTGGACAAGATAAAGTAACAGAAGCTTTTGCAGGAACAAGGGTCATTAACAATCACTCTAACGAAACGCTTCCAAAAAACACCTTGGAATTCATTATTGGTCATAAGTTTGGTGATATAGCCGGTGCAACGGGTGGGGTAGATAATTTTTTTGGCTTTGATAACATTGCGGATGTTCGATTTGCTTTCGAATATGGAATTATAGATAATTTGGATATAGGAATTGGAAGATCAAAGGGAGTAGGGGCCCGTACACAAATGTTAGATGGGTATGCTAAATACAGCATCCTTCAGCAAAAAACTTCGGGAATGCCAATTTCTTTAACCTTTGTTAGCTCATTTGCATTTTCCTATGTGAAACAATCTCATGATTCAACCGCGTTGGCTTCTTACCCAACCTTTTGGAATAGAATGATCTTTACCAATCAATTACTGGTAACCAGAAAATTTGGAAATAGATTTACCTGGCAGGTAAACTTCGGGTATAATCACAGGAATTATGTAAAATACGATCAAATTAACGGGGTTTATTTTGTTGGAACTTCAGGTAGACTAAGATTTACAAAGAATATTGCCTTGTTAGCGGAATACAATTACACCTTCAATCGTTTACCAACAGAAAATCATCAGGATCCATTGAGTTTTGGAATTGAGATCACTACTGGAGGCCACATTTTTGCCTTGCATTTTTCAAACGCAAAATCATTGAACGAAAATCTTTTTATTCCTGAGACGACTTCAAATTGGGGTAAAGGTCAATGGAGATTTGGATTTACGTTTAACAGAAGGTTTAAGCTTTGATGAAGAAGATCATCTATTTCTCCCCATTGATCATCACTTTTGTAGGTGTCCTTTATGGTTTGAACGTTCAGCCCAGAACTGACCCCGCTTATCTTTTTGGTTTTGGATTAGGATTTATGCTTACTGCTGCTGTTCCTGCGAGCTTGGTAGCTCTCGTTCATTATTTTTTTGGCAAGAAAAAATCGGAAGTTGCGCATCATTTGGCTGAAGAGATCATTGATACAGAAAGCACTAAAAATGAAAAAAGTAATTATCTGTACCTTCTTTGTTTATATACAGGAATTATTGGTCTTTTGATTAGTCTTTTGATGTTGGCAAACAGATTGGGAACGTAAAAAACTTGAATTTTATTCGCCCTTTTTTTGCTAACTATATCTTTGCAGAACTTAAACTTTAGCATGAACAATATTTCAACTTACGACTTTAACGGTAAACGAGCATTGATCAGAGTAGACTTCAATGTTCCTCTAGACAAAACAACCCTGGCTGTTACAGATGATACCAGAATTACGGCTGCAATCCCAACTATCAATAAAGTATTGGATAATGGAGGAAGTGTTGTGTTGATGTCTCATTTAGGACGTCCAGATGGTGTGCCTCAGGATAAATATTCGTTGAAGCACATTGTTTCTGCAGTGGAGAAAGCTGTTGGAAAGCCCGTTAAGTTTGCTAATGATTGTTTGGGAACCGAGGCGTTTAAAACGTCTTCAGATCTTCAACCTGGAGAGATTCTATTGCTTGAAAATCTAAGATTTTATGAGGGTGAAGAAAAGGGGAGTATGGAAATGGCAGAACAATTGGCTAAATATGGGGATTGTTATATCAATGACGCTTTCGGAACAGCTCACCGTGCTCATGCTTCAACAGCAGTGATCGCCAAATGCTTTCCTAATGATAAAATGTTTGGTTATCTGATCGAGAAAGAAATTGATAGTGTTGATCAGGTATTGAATTCAACTGAAAAGCCTTTAACGGCTATTGTTGGTGGCGCTAAAGTATCTTCTAAGATCACCATTATAACAAACTTGTTAGATAAAGTAGATAATCTGATCATTGGAGGCGGAATGGCTTACACTTTTGTCAAAGCCATGGGTGGAAATATCGGTAATTCTCTTGTAGAAGATGATTACATCAAAACGGCAAAAGAAATTATAGAACAAGCAAAAAAGAAAGGGGTAAACCTGCTAATTCCTGTAGATACAGTGGAAGCAGATGCTTTTTCAAATGATGCCAATACCAAAACGGTAGCCATTGATAAAATTGACGCTGGATGGATGGGATTAGATATCGCAGAAGAATCGATCTCTGATTTCAAAAAAGTCATCATGGATTCTAAATTGATCCTATGGAACGGTCCAATGGGAGTTTTTGAACTTTCTAACTTCCAGGAAGGAACAAAAGAAATTGCTTTAGCCGTTGCTGCAGCAACGAAAAAAGGAGCCTTTTCACTTGTAGGTGGAGGTGATAGTGTTGCAGCTGTAAATATGTTTGATCTGGCAGATGAGGTGAGTCACGTTTCTACAGGTGGAGGAGCTATGTTAGAATACCTTGAAGGAAAGACTCTTCCCGGAATTGCTGCCATTTTAGAAAATTAAGATGATTAAGAAAATTGTATTCGGTCTCCTGATCTTTTGCACGGTCATTGGATTTGGACAGGATCCTGAAAAAGGACATGAACTTCAGTTGATTGGAGGATATTCGTTCTATGCACCTCATTATACTCAACGAACAGTAACTGAATGGAATCAAATGGATAGTAAATTCTATCACATTGCCAGATACGGAGTTGGGTATACTTATCGCAGAAAAAAGCTGAGACACGAGTTTTATGCAGCCAGCTATAAAATGGATTATTCCTTTGAGAATACGACCGGTGATTTTTTTGGATGGACGTCAGATTCAGGAGTTGTAAGTCAACAATGGTTAGAAATTGGAGGTTATGGAGGTTTGAAAGTGATGGATTCTACCAGATTGTATCCGATAATAGGGTTTTCTTTTGGAATTCCCGTTGCGGGAAGTAATACTGGACACTATCAATCGGGCTCAGGAACTGTGGTAGATGAGGATGTCAATTATTCATACAATGAAGCGCCAACTGCTTTTCTTGATTTGAAATTGGGGGTAATGTACAATTGGCAATTCAAAGAAAAAATGGGGATCAATGCATATCTGATCTATTCAAGATCTCTTCTGCATCCTGCACAACTTGGAAATGATGTTCCATTAGGAAAGTTGAAAGTTGACCAGTTTATGTTTAACTTGGGTCTGTTCTACTTTATCGGATCCAAAGAATGACAATTTCTGAATTACACCAACTTTTTTTGAAATCCAATGGTATCACAACGGATACCAGAAAACTGGATAATGGCGCCATTTTCTTTGCATTGAAAGGGGCAAATTTCAATGGCAATGAGTTTGCATCAAAAGCGATTGAAGAAGGATGTAGTTATGCAGTTGTTGATGAACAGCAGTATGCAGTGAATGAAAAATGCATTCTAGTTGATAATGTTCTTAAAACACTGCAGGATCTGGCCAATTTCCACCGTAAGCAGTTTGATATTCCCGTTTTAGGAATTACAGGCAGTAATGGAAAAACTACCACCAAAGAATTGATCGGTGCTGTTTTAGCAAAGAAATACAATCTTTTGATCACTGAAGGGAATCTGAATAATCATTTGGGTGTTCCATTTACCCTTTTAAGATTGACAGCTGAACATGATTTTGCTGTGATTGAAATGGGGGCCAACAAACCAGGCGATATCCAAGAGCTTGCTGAAATTGCTGAACCAAATTATGGAATTATTACCAATGTAGGTGCTGCACATATAGAAGGATTTGGGTCCCTTGAAGGCGTGATCAAAACAAAAACCGAATTGTATAGATGGATTGATTCAGTGGACGGAAAGATCTTTGTGAATGCTGAAGATCCAACACTGATCATGCATTTACCAGATGTGGAGAATGTTACTTATGGTGTTGAAAGGGGAGATGTGCAGGGAGAATTGTTAAGACTAACACCTTTTGTGGTTTTGAGTTGGCAAAAAGACGGATACCGATCTCCCGAGATCAAAACGAAATTGGTGGGCAGATACAATTTCACCAATTTTTTGGCAGCCATAACCATTGGAGATTATTTCGAAATTGACCGTGATGACATTAATCACGCTTTAGAAGAATACACACCTTCTAATAACCGTTCTCAGGTTCAGGAGACAGATAAAAACACCCTGATCGTTGACTGTTACAATGCTAATGCAACATCAATGGCTGCGGCTATCAACAGTTTTGCTGAGGTAGAGCATTCAAGTAAGTTAGCCATACTAGGAGATATGCTCGAATTAGGTCCAATTTCACAAACAGAACATCAAAAAATAGTTGATCTGCTTAACGAAAAGAAAATTGAGGCCATTTTGGTAGGTGCAGAATTTTCGAAAACTACTTCGGATTTCACGCATTTTAATAATGTGCATGATTTGATCGATAGCGGTATCGTCAATTATTCTAACCAGTTGATTTTGCTGAAAGGATCACGCGGAATAAAATTGGAACAACTCATTCCGCTTCTTTAATTATAGATTACTTTTTCATTACCAATTAATTGCACAGATTTTACATTGTAGATTTTGTGTTAATTTGGTCAGCTCAATTTTAAAAAGAAACCTAAATGAAAATGAAATTTTTAATTCCCGGAATCCTTGTATTCGCAATGGCTTCTTGTGGAGGTAGTGAAGAATCTACTGAACATGATTCAAATGATAATGCAGATACAACTGAAACAGCTGATGCAACAGCTGGTAGAAGTGAGATCGATCCGTTCCCTGATTTTCCAATGGTTGGATTAAGTGCATCTGCTGGAGATATCGTACTTTCTCCATCTAAAAACTGGCAGGTTGATGCCACTGAAAAAGGTGGTGATCAGGTGACCTTCATTTTTTACAAACAAACATTAGCTGAAGTTGGAGATCAAACATCAAAAGTTGATTTCATGACTGAAAAAGGAGTTGATATTCCTAACTATATGATCATTCCTATCAAGCCTAGCCAAACTACTAAAAAAGGGGATGTTATCCTTACATGGTGGCAAACTGGTTCAGGAATGCAAAGAGCTATTGTAGTGGATGATGCTGATCCTGCTGCGCCGGTAGTTAACTATTTAGATCTTAAATGGGATAATCCTGCTACAACAAATGACGGTATTGGAATTGGTCAGGCTACATATAAAATTGAGCCAGGAACTTTCCACGTATTGAAATCAGCTTGGGAACCAGGAACTACTGTTGCTGCTAAAGATGGTGGTAAAGTTAAAAATGTAACCGTGGTAAGAGCTGAAGGTGATCAGGTGTTGACCATTGGATGGGGTGGAACAATGAAGATCTATGCTAAAGCAGATTGTACTCCAGTTCCGGTTATGCCAACTGTTAAAGCTGGTGATGCTGTTCAAGCTCCTTGGGTTGGTTCTTATACCAATACAACTGTGGTGAAAGTAGATGCTAAATTCGGAAGAGTTTGGTGTGATGATCCTTATAGTGATGATCCTATGGTTATCCCTTACGGAGATGTTGCCACTAATCTTGTGATCGAATAAGAATTTCCTATAGATAAAATTGTGAGCCGGGCAGTTCTACTGCCCGGCCTTTTTTTTTCTCTTCCCCGCGCACACTGGCGCTCGTTTGCAACGAGTGCCTACTATCAAAGCGTTTGCAACGCAACATAATGAACCTAATTTATAAGTATTTAATATCTTTCGATTATGTCTGAACGCTATAAAGTCGTAGACAATACTGTCCCAACATTCATAACCATGACGACTGTTGGTTGGGTAGATCTGTTCATTCGAAGGAGATATCATGATATATTGAATGAATCACTCGCTTATTGTATAGAAAATAAGGGCTTGACGGTACATGCTTATGTCTATATGACAAATCACATACATTTGATTGTCAGCTCTCAGGATAAAGAGTTAAGCGATATTGTCAGAGATTTTAAAAAATTCACTTCAAAGCGACTTATTGAAGCTATACAAGATCAAGGGGAAAGTAGAAGTGAATGGATGCTGAAGAAATTCCAATTTGAAGCAAAAAGATCGGGTAGGGCTGAGAATTACAAGCTCTGGCAAGATGGTTTTCATCCTGTTATCCTGGATACCAAACAAAAAAGAGAACAAAGGGTACGGTATATTCATTATAATCCTGTTGATGCAGGATTTGTGCAAAATGAGAGAGATTGGTTGAACAGTAGCTATCTTGCTTATGAGGAAGAAGATCCTTTATTGAATATTGAAGTTTCACCCCTATGGTGATTTGGCGTTACAAACGCCTACATAGGTTGCGCGCTCGTTGCAAACAAGCGCGAGCTACTTTGAAGAAACAGTTACTGCTTTTATGTTTGGATAACAATCTGATTTTACACAATTCAGCCGCCTGCTTAGAAGGCTTACGCCGGATTTTGTGTTCATTCGAAATTTAAAAAGTCCAACAATTCTACATAATTGTACCGCAAACGACCATTGATCTTCTTAGCTTCTATGCTGCCATTCTGCCTCAAGTTGTAAAGCGTATTTCTTGACCGGTATCCAAGAACCTGAAGTGCATCATCTGACGTTAACCAAATTTCGTCCTTTCTTTCATTTTTCATGGCATTTTCTAAGGCTTTTTGAATAGCATTTTCAAACCTTTTCATCATTCTTCTTTCCAATTCATCAAATGCTGATGATTCAATTACAATTACTTCCATCTTTTAAATTTTTACAATAAGAATGAATGTAGATAGAATCGATAATTTTTAAGAAGCCGACCCAAATAATTGATGCAACTTTCGTTTAATTTATTTTGTTATTTCATGTACTTATATAATTCAAGATCAAGCTCCTTAATGGTGCTTACCCTATTCCTTAATTGAAATTCTGCTAATTCTTCTTTTTTGAAGCGTAACATTTTGCCAGAGTTTTTGTAATGTGGGATCTTCCTTTCTGAACAAAGTTTGTATAAATAACTCTTTTGCAATCCAGTATAATTTGCCGCTTCATCTATAGTTAAAATATCCTTATAGAAATGCTGAATTCCTCTGCATAGGTTTTCAATTTCGCATAGTTTCAATAAAATTTTTTCCAGATTTTGATTTTCCATTTTTATTGGTGAATTTACAGGAGAATACAAAATCTAAATTTATTCATCAACAACTATTAAATATTCTGTATTGGGAATTTGACTACCGCTACTCCTTCAATGGAAAGGAGAAAGATGATGAGATTTCAGGGAATGGAAATATTTATGATTATGGATTTAGAATATATAACGCTAGATTAGGTAAATTCTTGAGTACTGACCCATTATCGGGAAATTATCCTTGGTACACACCGTATCAATTTGCTGGAAATAAACCCATTTGGGCAATTGATATTGATGGTTTAGAAGAATGGATTTATGTTTACGAATTTGATGCTGAAACACAAACGGCAACTTTAATTGAGAAAAAACACAATGTTAGCGTTCAGTATCAACAACAATGGACGAGCGAAAACACCATGACAACAACAAAAACTTATACTAATAAAAGTACCGGAGAAACTATGAAACCAATGCAAGAGGGTACAACCACAGGAGAAATGGGAACGGTGCAATATCAATATAAAGATAAAGAAGGTAATGTACTTAACGTGCGAAGAGATTACAACGGTGACTATGTGTCTGGAGACAATGAAGTGATGCCATTAGGTCAAAACAATATGTTTGGTTCAATTTATATTGGTCCTGATAATCCAACGGCAGTTGTTAACGGGAAGAAAATACCAGACTATAGAAGGGAGCCATTAGATGAATTAGACGTTGCTGCTTACAATCACGACAAAGGATATGATGAAAAAGGTGCGGTTGGAGCAAGTGACGCATGGAGTAACTTGGATGTCTTGCCGGTAGACCAACAACTCGTTTCTGATGCTGAAGTTGTCCTTAAAAAATACAGAAATGGTGGAAAAGATAGCAAAACGGGGCAACCTATATCTGATCAGGAAGGAAGCAATGCGAAACTTGTGAAGTTAGCTTTTATGATAGTGGTGGGGCACAAATACAATGTAATAAGACAAGAAGAACAAAACGCTAGATTAAAGAAAGAAACGCAAATGTTTTTGGATTCCGATTATATGAATAGCGAAGGTTGGTCAAGGATAACAACAGGACAAAATTAATTTATTAATGAAGAAATATATGATTATTATCCTTGCTTTTGTTTTTGCGTCATGCAATTTTGGAGGTGAATTGAGTTCAATATGCAATATTGATTATACAAGTTCTGAAATCGAATCAAACCAAATAATTGACTCTTTGAAAGTATTGAATCCTTCGCTCGGAGAATCAAATCAAGATAAGTTTAGTTATTCTACGGAAGAAGCAGGTTTTGAAGAAGATGTGATATTTTTGTGGTTCCAAGGCGTACATTATGTATTATCAATTTCCTATTTTTCTGAGGGCTCTCTTCAAAGACTTAAAGTCACTCATTTTGGAATTGACGGAGAAATTCTTGAGAAATTTGATGGGTTACAAACACATCAATTGGAAATCGCAGCGCAAATTATTCGCTCTTTATTGTTAACGGAACTCGAAAAGAACTTCCCGAATATAGATTTTTCTTGCGATTGTGGCACTTTGTGATTAACCCGTTCGCGCGGATTTGCAATCCGTGCAAACGGGGGGTAAAGTAACATAATGAGAGTTGTTTTTCTTGATAGAATATTTAACTCCTTGTTAGATAGTGTTAAAATCGTAAAATTAGTTAACTGGTCATGAGAGTACTGCAAGTATGCAACTACTTCGGAGTTGTGGGGGAATTTTAATCATCCCGCTCAACCAACTCAACTTAATAATTTCTTCTGTATTTATAAAGTGAATATTCTGAAATTATTTTTTCAAAAAAATGATTATTGTGAAAAAACAAATATCCTTCCTTCTTGTTTTTATAATCGAAATAGTACAATTTTTCACACGTTAAACAGACAGAATAAGAAGAAACGATTTCTTCATTTTTTTTTACCACTATTCCAATGTTTGGCATAAAACATTCATAGTTGTTCAAGAAATCATTATTCAAAATTAAACTATCTATACAGCCGTTAAAAAATTTAATCTTATCCTGATCGTAAATTACAAATATGATAGAAGCATTTTCAACTAGGGTATCATTATCAATTATAAATAATCTTTCTTTATCCTCGTTTAAATTGGGTTCAATATTGTACTCAAATATTTCCATTGTCCATTCTTCTATCAAATCTTTTGACTTTTGCGAGTAAACTGTTGGACAAAATATCAAATGCATAGATAATAAATAAATAATTTTCTCCATACTTAGCTAGCTTTTTGCTTCTTCTTTCTTTTATAGCCACCAATTGGTGCCCCGGTGGTATTCAAAATTAAATTAACTTCACTTTGTTGTAATACTCCATCAATGTACAACCTATAACCTCCAGCGTCTGTCTCGCTAGTGATTATTGGAGTATCAAAATTAGTTACTGCAGATAACGTAGAATTGCCTAAAACGTTTTTTCCTTTATAACCCGGCAAAGTACTGATGGATTTCACGACATTCACATCCCCGCCAGCACCCATACATCCGGTAAATATAACCGAGTTTTTAGCATAAGTACCTATTAAATTTAACGAATTAATTACAGTCATTTTTCCGGATGACATTCCAGAGTATCTCTTATAATTTTCAATGTCTCTAGCTTTCAAACTAGAGGCTAAACCTCTATCATTATTCAAATTTGGCCCAGCTGGATCTTCAACGGCGATAGATTCAGGCACACCTATATTCAATTGTCCAGCCCATATTGCATCATCCCCTGGATTTTCACCTGACATCCATCCCATACCACCATGACTTCTTAACACAATATTGTCGGCCTGCTCTTCATTGTGTTCGTCCAAATAATCCTTAATTTGTACTTGTGCATCTTCAATTGAAGTCGCAAAAATTACCTTCCAATTTTTATTCTTTTTATTGGATGTATACATGTCATATTCATCTTGAGTTTTAACTACCAAAATATTCTTTTTAAATTTATCATCACTTGCTTTAGGGTCTTCTGGTCCTTCACCGTTAAGATCAATTAGACATATTGGATTATTTGCGGCAAAAACATAAGAGCTTTGCCAAGGGTAAATTTCCTCTTTTGGATCTGTACTCAAAAATCTTGCCACTCTAGGATTATAGAATCTCGCTCCAAAATCATAAGAATTATCATTCCCTGAAATCTCATCATCTTTCTCCTTTCCATTGAAGGAGTAGCGGTAATCACATTTCGATCTATTCAATGTTTGACAACCCTTGTAAATAAAGGCTTCAGAATGGTGGTGGTTAAAAAGTAGATTCAACAAAAGTATCTTGATTTGGGTTGCTCCAAGTTACTAATTTAAAATCCAGTACCTTTTTTATTGTATCCAAATAGGTTGTTCCGTCACACCATGACAGCTATTGCATGCGCCGCTTGTGGTACCAGTAACCATGTTGGATTTATGTCCGCTTGGACTAATTACTGTTGGATATACGGTCTTTGAATAATTGATCCTGTGAGGAGAATAAAAGTTACCATAGGCATCAACTTCTATGGTTTCCAGAAGTTTTCCTCCTTCAATAGGTTCAGAATATAGTTTGATGATGGCATTGGCCAGAGGCGTCACTTTTGACGTATCAAAAACGGTTCCTGCTGTATTGAATTTATGCTCTCCTGAATTATGACATTCCATGCAGTTCAATCCTGCGTGATGGCTGGATTGAGAATTGTTTTTGCTTACTTCTTTTTCACAAGAAATAAGATTAAAAAATAACGCCGGAATAAAAAGTAAATGTAATCTCGCTCTCACAATGTTCGTTTTAATCATTCATAAAACAAACGCAAGAGTTTAGTCCTTTAGTATATCTCTTGAGATAACTATTTTCTGGATCTCTGAGGTCCCTTCATAGATCTGCGTGATCTTAGCATCTCTCATCAATCGTTCAACATGATACTCTCTTACATATCCATATCCACCGTGGATCTGAACAGCTTCTGAAGTAACTGATTGTGCAATTTGAGAAGCAAATAATTTAGCCATTGATGCCTGAGCAGTGAATTCTAGTCCCTGATCTTTCATGTGGGCAGCTCTCAAGGTTAACAATCTTGCAGCCTCAACCTGAGTTGCCATATCTGCTAATTTGAAAGCAATTGCCTGATGTTTATAGATCTCTTTTCCAAAAGTTTGACGCTCTTTAGCATATTGAATAGCCAATTCTAAAGCTCCTGATGCAATTCCCAGTGCTTGAGAAGCAATACCGATTCTACCACCACCCAATACTTGCATAGCGAATTTGAATCCAAATCCTTCTTCTCCTATTCTGTTGGCTTTAGGAACTTTGACATCATTGAAAAGCAAAGTGTGTGTATCAGAACCTCTAATACCCATTTTATCTTCTTTCTCCCCAACAATGAAACCTTCCATTCCTTTTTCAACGATCAAACAGTTGATCCCACGGTGACCTTTTTCAACGTCTGTTTGACACATTACCAAATAAAAAGAGGCTGAACTACCATTGGTGATCCAGTTTTTGGTTCCATTTAACAGGTAATGATCACCTTTATCTATAGCTGTGGTTCTTTGTGATGTAGCATCCGATCCTGCTTCAGGCTCTGATAAACAGAATGCCCCAATAGCTTCACCTTCGGCTACTGGTCTTAGATATTTTTCTTTTTGCTCTTCTGAACCAAAACGCTCAATTCCCCAGTTGTAAAGGGAATTGTTTACAGACATACAAACCGCTGCAGATGCATCTACTTTTGAGATCTCCTCCATGGCCAAAACATAAGAAACGGTATCCATACCACCACCTCCATATTTTGGATCTACCATCATCCCAAAAAATCCAAGCTCTCCTAATTGCTTGATCTCATTAGCCGGGAATTTGGCGTGAATATCTCTTTCTATCACTCCTGGTTTTAGCACGTTTTGTGCGAAATCTCTTGCTGCGTCTTTAACTGCTAATTGTTCTTCTGTAAACTTAAAATCCATCTAATAAAATTTTAGTCTTTTTGATATTTGAGCTGAACTTATTTGCGTTCGTTTGAGTTGTACAAATCTAACGAATTCTTAAAATTACAGCTTTATTTATAGTACAATATTGGCATTGTTTATTCCATATTAACTGCTTAATATTGTCCGTTGACTTTATAATTAACTATGATTCAAGAACTCACAGTGATAGGTGTCATGTCAGGAACATCACTTGATGGACTGGATCTTTGTGCAGTTAAGCTCTGGCAAGAAAATGCCAGATACAACTACGAATTCATTGCTGGTGAGACTATACCCTATTCTGATCAGCTCCGAAATTCATTGGGATCAGCAATGCAGTTATCTCAGGAAAGTTTGCAAGCCCTGGATCATTATTATGGATTCCATATAGGTGTTGAGGTTCAGAATTTCATCATGCGGAATCAACTAAAAGGAAAAGTTCAATTGATAGGATCTCACGGTCATACGGTGTTTCATGAGCCAAATAAAAAGATTACCTACCAGTTAGGAGATGGTCAGGCCATTGCCAATGAAACGGGGATTGAGACGATCAATGATTTTCGAATAAAAGATGTTCAATTAGGTGGTCAGGGGGCGCCGTTAGTTCCAATTGGAGACAAATTACTGTTTTCTGAATTTGAGTCTTGTTTGAATTTGGGAGGAATAGCCAATGTTAGTTTTGATAAAAATGACCAACGAATAGCTTATGACCTTTGTCCTGCAAATTTGCCGATCAACAAATTGATGTTCGAGTCGTTTACTAAATATTATGATCAAAATGGAGAAACCGCTCGTTTAGGAAAAATTATTATAGCATTACTTGAAGAATTAAATGCACTCGAATACTATCGACAAGATCCTCCTAAATCATTAGGGGTGGAATGGCTAAATGCTAATTTTTACCCGATTCTTCAAAAATATGATCAGGAATCCACAGAGGATATATTAAAGACGATTGTTGAGCATGAGACGTATATCATTGCTAAAGAATTTGAAAAGTACGCTATTTCTTCATGCTTAGTGACTGGAGGTGGGGCTTACAATACCTTCTTCATGGAGTCACTTCAATCAAAAACTTCAACAAAAATTGAAATACCTAAATCAGAATTAATAGAATTTAAAGAAGCCTTGATCTTTGCATTTTTAGCCTTCTTAAATTTTAATAATCAGATCAATACGTTAAGATCGGTTACTGGTGCAAAAGAGGATTCTATAGGAGGAAAAAGATATACTCCTCTTACCTAATTCTGGACTGGTCGAATTACATGTACTTAAGTTAAAATCTTTGCTATTTTTGCTCCTTATTAATTTTTTGATTCCACATGATCAAACTTCTAGAAAAGTTCGAAAACAAAAGACCGGAGATCGTATTTGAATGGAAAGATCCCGAAACAGAAGCAGAAGGTTGGGTAGTAATCAATTCACTTAGAGGTGGAGCAGCTGGTGGAGGAACCAGAATGAGAGTTGGCTTAGATAAACGTGAAGTTGAATCCCTGGCAAAAACAATGGAGGTGAAATTCACCGTCGCAGGACCACAGATCGGTGGAGCAAAATCAGGAATTAATTTCGACCCAAATGACCCAAGAAAAGAAGGAGTACTAAGACGCTGGTATGCAGCCGTTACCCCTTTATTAAAACACTATTACGGAACTGGTGGAGATTTGAACGTGGATGAGATCCATGAAGTAATTCCAATTACCGAAGATTGTGGTGTTTGGCATCCGCAGGAAGGTGTTTTTAATGGTCATTTTCAACCAAGAGAAGCTCAGAAAATTCATAGAATTGGTCAGTTAAGACAAGGAGTTCTTAAAGTGATCGAAGATGAAAAATTCTCACCAAATGTGAGTCGTAAATATGTAGTGGCAGATATGATCACCGGATATGGTGTTTCTGAAGCTGTAGTGCATTACTATAATATTTGGGGTGGTGATGTAAAAGGAAAACGTGCCATCATCCAGGGATGGGGAAATGTTGGTTCAGCAGCCGCATATTATTTGGCTCAGGCTGGTGCTAAAGTTGTTGGGATCATTGATAGAGTAGGCGGTTTGATCAAAGAAGATGGATTTACATTCGAAGAGATCACAGAATTGTTCCTCACCAAAGATGGAAACAAATTGAATGCTCCAAATATGCTTTCATTTGATGAAGTGAATAGCAAGATTTGGGACATCAAAGCAGAGGTCTTTGCGCCATGTGCGGCTTCTAGATTGATAACTAAAGATCAGATCGATAGAATGATCGATTCTGGATTGGAGGTGATATCCGCTGGAGCGAATGTTCCATTTGCAGATAAAGAAATATTCTTTGGACCAATTTCAGCTGCAACAGATGAGCAGGTAGCTATGATCCCTGACTTCATTTCAAATTGCGGAATGGCAAGAGTTTTTGCTTACTTAATGAGTAATGATCTTGGGGTATTAACAGATGAAGGTATCTTTAAAGATACGTCTGAGACCATTAAAAAAGCAATGGTAGATACCCACAAAAAGAATAGTAATAAAACGAATATTGCGAAATCAGCATTTGAGATCGCGTTAAACAAACTTGTATAAAATAACCTGATATGGGATTAGAATATGTAATGGTCATCATCTTTGTACTAGGGTACATTGGTATTGCTTTAGAACACAACATTAAAGTTGATAAAGCGGCTTCATCATTGTTAATAGGGATGATCTGTTGGGCTATGTATGCCATGTATCCTGCAGAGCATTTGGAGATTGATGAACACAAATCGATCTATGAATTAATAAAGGATAAGGATCTGAGAGAAAGAAATGAAGCGTTTTCTGATTTCTTACAACACGAAGAAGAAGAGTATCGTGAAGAGGTATTCAAAAATCCTGAGTTATACGCGGATAAACTGAGAATTCCAGCATCAGAAACACATCATTATGTACATGATTATGTTGAGCATGGTTTAACACATCACCTTTACGAAATTGCTGGTATCCTGTTCTTCTTGTTGGGTGCCATGACAATCGTTGAGTTGATTGATGCTCATGAAGGATTCTCAGTTATTACAGATCGAATTACAACTACCTCTAAAGTCAAATTGCTTTGGGTGATTTGTATTTTGACATTCTTCATGTCTGCTGCTTTGGACAACCTTACTACTTCAATTGTGATGATCTCCGTGATCAGGAAACTCATCTCAGAAAAAGAAGTTCGTTGGTTATTCGGTGGATTTATCATTATAGCAGCAAACGCTGGTGGTGCATGGTCTCCAATTGGTGACGTTACAACAACCATGTTGTGGAATAACGGACAGATCCCTGATACAACTGTTATCATTAAGAATCTAATATTGCCTTCTTTGGCGGCACTGATCGTTCCTTTGGCAATTGCTTCAATATTTACAAGAGGTCAGGTATCTCGTCCAGATAAAGTTGAACCTGTTGGTGGGCATGCACATGTTCAAGTGACCAATAGAGAGAAGATTATTGTTTTTGCGCTTGGATTAGCCGGTTTACTTTTTGTTCCTGTATTCAAAACCATGACACATTTACCTCCGTTCACCGGTATGATGCTCTCTTTAGGTGTACTTTGGTTGGTGACTGAGGTTATGCATGGTAGAAAATCTAGCGAACTGAAAAGAAATCTATCTGTTATTTCAGTACTTCAAAAAGTAGATACTGCATCTGTATTATTCTTCTTAGGGATTTTGATGGCCGTTGCTGCATTGCAAGAAGTTGGGCACTTAGGACAAGTGGCTCATTTCCTTGATAATGCAATGAATGGTAATATGTATACCATTAATATTTCAATCGGATTACTTTCTGCTATTGTGGATAATGTGCCATTGGTTGCTGCAGCTCAAGGTATGTATCCTGTTAGTATTGGTGTTTTCGGTGAGAATGGTCAATTCTGGCAATTCCTGGCTTACTGTGCCGGAACAGGTGGTTCTGCACTGATCATTGGTTCTGCTGCGGGTGTAGCCGTTATGGGATTAGAGAAGATATCTTT
Source organism: Crocinitomicaceae bacterium (assembly GCA_020635955.1). Classification (GTDB taxonomy): domain Bacteria; phylum Bacteroidota; class Bacteroidia; order Flavobacteriales_D; family Crocinitomicaceae; genus Paracrocinitomix. The sequence continues at coordinate 29,048 of JACJYW010000007.1, read as the reverse complement.
CGGATGGTATTTAAAGCATATTAGCTTATACGCTATCATTGGATATGCTGCCGGTGCTGCCGTATATTTCTTCATGTTCTAAGAAAGAATACATAATCCACGGTTAATAACTTCTTAGTACTCGTTTTTTGGGTAGTAGATTAATTGTTTAATTTTCGGTGGTGGAAACTGAAACTACAGTTTTCATGCTATAGTATTGATGTAACAATATTATTTACCGAACGTTATTTAGTTAAACAAACAAACCAAATTATGAGCTTTTTCCCCCTATTACTTCAAGGTTCAGGGCTAGACAGTTTAAATCGTGCCCAACAAACTCAGGGTGTAACCGATCTAACTCAAGATGTTAAGATATGGGATCTGATCGTAGGTATCGATCCGGTTACTGGTGAAGTAAGTATTACCAACGTGATCGTGATGACATTGCTTTTATGTTTATCCGTTCTAAGCGTGTACATTTTCGTTGAACGTTTTTTATCGATCAATAAAGCACTTAAAGATGAAAAGAACTTTATGGTGCGCGTTAAAGAATACTTGTTAGATGGAAAAGTTGATGCGGCAAGAGATCTTTGTGCTCAAACAAATAATCCTGCTGCCAGAATGGTAGAAAAAGGAATTTCCAGAATCGGAAAACCAATGAGAGACATTGTTAGCTCAATTGAAAATGTTGGTAAACTGGAGATCTATCAATTAGAAAAGAGAATGAGCTTTTTAGCTACGGCTTCTGGTGCCGCACCAATGCTTGGGTTCCTTGGAACAACATTGGGGATGATCAGAACTTTCCACGCTATGAAATTCGAAGCTACTATTAAACTGCAAACCATATCAGGTGGTATCATGGAAGCCATGGTAACCACAGTTGCAGGTCTAGTTGTAGGGATCATTGCTTATATGTCATACAATTATTTGGTGGCAAAAGTGGATAAAGTGATCCATAATATGGAGGCTTCTTCTATTGAATTCTTGGATTTATTGAACGAACCAGGCAAGTAGTTGTATGGATTTAGGAAGACGAAATAAAGTTAAGATCGAAGGGGGTATGTCTTCAATGACCGACCTTGTATTCTTGTTATTGATCTTCTTCATTATCATGAGTACAATGAGCCGAAATACTTTACCGGTTGATCTGCCTTCAAACAGTGAATCAAGTCCAAGTAAAGAAGATGGGCCTGTTGAGATCGGAATTTCTGAGAATAGTTTGTATTTCTTTGATGCAGAGAATCCAGAGAATTACACTTTTGATGAAGTAATTCCAATTTTGGATGCCAAAATGGAGCAAGAAACGAATAAGAATTTAAAGATATCTGGCGATAAGACGGCCAACTACGAAGCAGTATTCAATATTATTGCTTTGGCAAAATCCAGAGAATGGAAGCCGGTCTTAACGTTTGAGATGTAACCTTGGTAAGGTTTTTGAAGTAGGATGAAAAAGAAGGAGGAGAAACTATGAAAGCAATTAGAAATTCAATTCAGGCTTTAAGAGAAGAGGACCACAGAAGGGCTCTTTATGCGGCGTTAGTATTTATCATGTTATTGATATTATTTTTCCTATTGGTGAGTTTGGAAGTGCCAGATCCGCCAATTGAAGAGAAAATAGTAGAGATCACATTTGAGGATATTGAATATGATTTTGGTTCTCAGCCAGAAGGTGGAAGCCAAAGCAGTGAAGTTTCTCCTGATGATGTGGCAGTGCCAGATCCAGTAGATCCAGCACCGGATGTGAATACGCAGGTTGAAGAAACAGTCAATGTAAATACGAATCCTGCAGACGGTTCAGGTCAATCACAAAACAATCCAAACAACAATCAACCACAAGTTGACAATTCTTTCGCTTTTCCCGGAAGTGGAAACGGGCAGGGAACTGGTACAGGAGATGATTTTGGAAGCGGATCTGGTGTAGGAGGCAATGGCAGTGGTAATACCCCTGGAGATGGAACATATAATCCAAACAGAAAGATCGTTCAACCGCCAAGCTTCAATGCAAATGCTCAGGAAGAAGGTAAGATAGCATTAGATATCTATATTGATGCAGATGGTAACGTGGTGAAAACCAAATTCAAATCATCTAAATCAACATCTGGTTCTGATTACTTGAAAAAATTAGCTGAGGCTGCTGCGCGTACTATGAAATATGACAAAAAGCCGGGTGCTGGTCTAGAGTACGTAGGATACCAAATATTTTCATTTAAGAAGTCGTAATTGGTATTCTTCCGCTTATCTTTATAGGAGTGGAAGAGATCAATAAAATCAAAGCTTTTGACACCTATGAGCAGGTGATCGATTGGTTATTTGTTCAGTTGCCTAATTATCAGGCACAGGGAACAGCTGCGTATAAACCGGGATTAGACAACATTACCGCTTTACTTGAGGGTATTGGAAATCCTCACTTACGGTTGAAGACTATTCACATTGCCGGAACGAACGGTAAGGGTTCAGTGGCACATATGTTATCTGCCATTTACCTGGCTAATGGTTATTCAGTGGGCACTTTTACCTCTCCACATATCTCTGATTTTAGGGAGCGAATCAAACTGAATGGAGAGTTTATTAATGCCAAATTCTTGATGGATTTTGTTAATCGCTATAAAGAGTTGATAGATGGAATTGGCGCTACCTTCTTTGAGATCAACACGGCTATGGCTTTTTTAGCTTTTGCAGAAGCCGGGGTGGACATTGCCGTAATCGAAACCGGCCTTGGCGGACGATTGGATTCAACGAATGTCCTGCAACCGGAGATATCAATCATTACTTCAATAGGTATTGATCATGCTGAATTTTTAGGGGAATCACTGGTAGAAATAGCTAGAGAAAAGGGCGGAATAATTAAAGAAAATGTGCCGGTGGTCATTGGCGCAGATCAAAAAGAGGTGATTGAAGAACTTTCTCTAATTGCCATAAATAAACATGCGTCCATCCACTATCCTGAAAGAGAGATCTATGATCTTGATCTGTTGGGAATGTATCAACAACGAAATGCAGAAATAGCAGTTTGTGCAGCTAAGACGCTAAAACCGAAATTTCCACTTGATGACGCTAAGATAGCTTATGGTTTATCCCACGTAGTTCAACTGACTAAATTACAGGGTCGTTTTCAGTTGATTCAAAAGGAACCATTGGTTATACTTGATGCTGCTCACAACCCTTCAGGAGTGAAAGGTTTGATGGAAGAAGTGGATGAACTGGATTATGATCAATTGCATATGGTATATGGATCAGCAAGTGATAAAGACCTGAAAGGAATATTTGAATTGCTTCCAAATTCTGCACATTATTATTTTACTGAATTCAATAGTAAAAGATCAACCAAAAAGTCACGGTACGAAGAAATGGGCAATCAATTTGGATTTGTATTTGAATTGTTTGATCAACCAACAAAAGCACTTAATGCAGCTTTAGAAGCCGCGAAATCAGATGACCTAATTATGATCTTTGGCTCATTCTATATGATGGATGAGATACTTCATTAAGAAGTATTCTCGTCTTATCGGATAATAAGCTTTTCAGTTTCACCACTTTCGAAACGTATTAGATACAGTCCAGCAGAAAATTCTGAAACATCAATTTGAGTTGCCGTATTACTCAATGTACCTTGATGAATTACATTTCCGGAAATATCAAAAATAATGAAGCTCTCCTGCTTATTCTGTGATTTTGTTACCGTAATATATTCAGTTGCAGGATTTGGATATATACTGATCTCCGCTTTTTCAACTTCCTTCTCAATCCCTACAATGGTCGTGTTTTCACTGCTGAAAGTTGGATACATGAAAGTAAAATTCCCTGTTCCGTTTGGAAATCTTGCATAAGAGATGTCATCTGATTGTTGTGGGAAATCTACCTGATCCAAAAGAAAACCTAAGTCATCAGTTAGATATAAGGATTCACCTGATCCTGATAATTTAAAATTGGCATGAACTCCGGGTTCCGTTGTTTCATTATCTGCCCAAATAATAAAAAAATCTCCAGGTTGCAAGGTTACAGAAGGTAGTGGCCAAAGGTTTAAATTACTGGCATCATCAGAAATATGATATCCATCTAAAGAAATGGCAGTTGAAGAGTTATTGTATAGTTCAATCCAATCATCATAATCGCCGCTTGGATCAGCTTGAGTAGTTGAATTAACCGCCATTAATTCATTGATCACAATACTTTTTTGTGGCGATACTATATAGTATTCGTATTCAGCTCTAACGGGAGAAAAGCTTCCTGCATCTGCATTTTCTGCATAAATGTAGTATTGTAAATCTGTCGCATTTAGTGAAATATCAACTCCATAAACACCATCACCTGAGGCACCATCATTGTGCGCGCCATCATCAAACATTTGAATTTTGGTGAAAACATCAAATTTATCGTGCCTGTATCCCAATTGAACATTCGTTGCATTCGTAACTTCAGCCGTAACACTTATGGTGGTGTATGGAAGTGGCGTTGAAGGTGCTGTCACATTTGTAATTATAGGTGGATTATATTGAAAATCAGCTATGGTATATATATACGTTTCCCTTGCTGACATCAAATGTTCCAATCCTGGACGATAGTTCCAACCCAAACCAACATCAGTGTACACGTTATTCTGGAATTGGGTGTAGGTATATGAAGAATAAGGTTCATTTTGCACATCTGCATCTATCAAAGCGCTAAAGAACTCAGCTCTTTGTAAATAGTGATCATTGTTCACGTTTTCTTCCATTATAGTTCTGAAATGTGCCACGTACATTCTTCTGTATTTAGGGATGGTCAATAGTTTAGCGATCAAAGGTTTAAGATTTGGTGATCCAATGTGGATGAATGGATCCTGTTCACTCAAAGCAGTATGTCCCAATGGTAAAATTCCAGTTCCATTAAAAGGTAATCCACCAAATGACATGTTAACATCCCAAAGTATAATGCTCCAGATGCCATTATCCATTTTATATACATAGTAATTATGGGCAAAGGCAGTGTAACCATCATTGTGAACAAAAGCACTGCTTACAGCAAGGAACCAAAGCACGCGGTCAACATCAAGATGATTTTCAATATTATTTGGATTGAATTCAAGATTTAAGGTAAGCGTTTGTAATTCCGCCAATCCATAGTCTGATTTCTTGTTATACAAAGTGTCATAGGCCATGGTGTCCGGATGAAAAGCCAGGTTGGAATTATCTCCGAATATCTGGAATGAAATGGGATCGCATTTGAAAAAGGAGTTGTTACTTGAACCGTAATACTGATCTAAAAATTCGTTGTCTATAGATTCTGTATTGGTATAAATCCCCCTGTAATCGCCATTGATATACAGTTTTACGAAGCTAGCCCTGGGGCAATCCATGTATTGATTTGAGAGCTCATACATCAAGATCTCCCTTACCATGGATGGATCTGAATAACAATTCGCCAATTTTATTTTGTCTTTTCCCTGGTGATCCTGACCGGCAATGATGTAGTTCAAATCAATATTAAATGGATTCTTATTGCTTGTTGTATCCATTGAGCTGTTGCCTTTGTAGCGAACTCCACAACTATCATAGGGTAATCCGTCAATTACAACATCCGCCAATATTCTCTCGGTTCCGCTTCCGGTTCCTACTCCCAATGTTGCAAGAGAATCAAGTAAATGATCCCAGTTTGCATCATAAAAATTGATCTCAATTTCATGAATAATCGAAGAATTAAAAAGATCCTGTGATTTCACTTTAGTGCTCAATAGCAAAGTAGATAATAGAATGATAAGGGTTCGGAAATTAAGCATGGTGTATTAGCTGATATATCAAATCTATAAGAATTAACGATTATTTACATCAATACGTTGGATTTAAAACGTTTAGAAAAGAAAAACCCTGGCTTGAGGGTTAATCAAGACAGGGTATCCATGAAAAAATCTACTTAATACTTATGCTTATCGCATTAAATAGGTTGGACTAATATACGGTCTTTTTATAAGGATATTGTCCGTTTAACCTATTTTAACTAATTCTTCAGTTATTGTATGTTTATTTTCTAATAATCGTGAAGGATCAAGAGTGGCATATTGGCCAATTTTGACATTTCTTTAGTAAGACTTTGCTGTGTAAGTCTTTTAAAGAAATTGTGTTTTCTCGCAAGTAACACCAATAAACTATTGCCATGAGATTCCACAAATTCAGAAATACCAGTTAAAACATCTTCTCTTTCCAATTGATGCATTTCGTAATCCACAATATCAAAGATCATGCTTAGCTGCGTACTTCCTTTTGTTTCTTCTTCAGTGGTTTCGTGAGCCGGTTTTTTAATGTGGATAGTCATCACCGGAACCTTATGCTGTTTTGCTATTCTAACTAAAGGCTCTAAATGATCAGGTTTCTTAATGGTGTGAAGATCCGAAGCGAATATCAATCCTCCTTCATCTACCTTAAACTCCCTCTCAGCTGGAATAGCCAATACTGGGCATTCAATATTTCTTACAAACTCATATGTTTTTGCTCTTAGAATACCTGAATCAAAGTCATATTGTTTCTTGTTACCAATCACAACATAGTTAGCACCAATGTTATGCACTAATTCATTAATAGCTGAAGTTAAGTTTCCATAGACAGATCTTGTATGAATGATCAGGTCTTTATCAGGAAAAACTTTTCTTAGGTAAGTTTCATCTGCCTTTAGTTCTTTTTGATATCCTCTACTAGCCAGATCTGATGCTGATAAAAATCCATCATTCCCTGTTGGAGAATCAATGAAAGTATTCATGATATAGTATTCTGTTTCTGTTGCACCAAACAACTGAACAGCATAACACATAGCATTTCTGGCGCTTTCTGAAAAGTTGGTCGTAAGAATTACTTTGTACATGTAAGTTTGTTTTCCTTAAAGTTTAAAAAAATCCTCAAAGAAACGTGCAAATCATTAAAAAAGATGCATTTCTTTCTTAAGAAAAGATGATCATTTCTTCTTCAGTCTTTTATAGTCCAAAGGTGCTAATCTTTTTGCTAATTTGTCATAAACTTCAGGGAAAGCTTTTTTTACATCCGGAATTTTTTTCCTTAACTGATCATAATATGTGTGATCAAACATGGTACGATACTGTTCTTTGGTCATAAAAGTTTTGGCATACATAGCCTGAAAACCGTGATGTTCAATAACAAATTCCTCACATTTTTTTAATGCTTCGTTCCCGTCAAAATCTGGCACTGTACCTGTTCCGTACGCACCTATATCCACGTACATTTCATCAATGCTTCCATCATCTTTTTTAAGCGGATGGATAAAACCGATCATGTTCTCATGATCATATACGGCCATTGGGCACAACCACAGTGGATATAAGTTAAAATTATCATGAAAATGATCTAGTGATGCTTTTAATGAGCTGATAGGAACGAGCATATCCTGAGTAACGGAATGTTTTTCGCGTAAATCTCGGGTAGTTTCAGTTTCAAAGTATTTCATTAGTGACATTTGAGGCGGCATGGCCCATCCAAAAAGAAATCTATGCCAGGCTTTATTGCCAAATGGTATGACCTGATCCATCATCCAGAATAAAGCGCGTGTATGTCTATGATAATACTGTCTCAGCGGAATATATTCAATTACTTTCTTGTTGTCATGATGTATTTTTTGAACATGAGTGAAGAACCAGGGCTTGTACCATCTCCCAATGGCGTTTTTCTTTCCGTCACTACCTAATTTATCAGTTAGGTTACCTAACATCATTACTCCTTTGTCTTTGCCATAAACCAATGTTTCTATAAACTGTATCTCGTCCGGTTTTCTGCTGGCTTTTTCAAATTCAGAGACGATCTCTTCCTGTGAGTTTTGAGGATAATACTCCAAACGGACGTATTTTTTAGCCGGTATGATCTTTAGTTCAACGGCAACTAAGAAGCCAAGTGTTCCATAAGACCAGGGTATGGTTGCATATAGATCCGGATGTTCAGTTTTACTGCATTTTATTAATTCCCCATCTGGAGTGATGAGTTCAAAGGATTCACAGATGTATTGAAATAGACCATACTTGTGACTGGATGATTCAATTCCAAATCCATTCACCAATCCACCAACTGTTAGCACATCCAATTCTGGCAAAACCGCCAGGGTCCAGCCTTTTTTCTTCAATGCTTTAGAGATCTGCCCCATGTCAACCTGAGGTTCTACCCTTACTGTTTTCTTCTCCTCATTGATCTCCAGAATATCACGCATATTCAAAAAGATCTTGCGGTTGGTCTTCTTATAACCAGGTACCAATTCACTCATGGTGAACCAACCGGATCTACCGGTAGTCAATTGTTCTTTGCATCCGTCTTCTCTCCAGGCTTTTAATTGATCCTGAACATTCTTCACCCTTTTGTCATGAAGTTTAGGTGCACTGTTCAGGAGTAATGTGATCTTGCTTTTCGTCTTAAGATATAATTCATACCAAAAAGACATAGGCAGTAATACCAATGTGGCAAATGTTCCCCTGTATTTAGTGAGGATGATCTCTGTGAGACTGGTTTTTTTCTTGTTCGGAGTAGACGTCATGTGAGCGAATTGTTTGGCAATTTAGTATCAATGCGCTAAATAGAAAATGATTTTTGTCGTTTATAATCTAACATGATTATCAATTTGAAGTTAGCATGATGTCTTTACTTTTTGTGCTATTTGTAAGATGGGTTTATCCCTCCCCTTATAAGTTTCCAGCCAAAAGGAGTGTTAATGCAATGAAGCTGAACTGTGAATGAAATATCAGAAGCCTTAAAGTAAAGCATGTTATGCGAAGTTGCCATATACTTACAGTCCCTGTAATCAAGAGCCTCAACAACAACTTCCTGTTTAACCAGTTTGATATCTTTTGCATCATACATTGTTGTGAGTATTTCAAAAAATTCAATGGCATTATTTATAGCTTCCCATGCGCGAAAATATTCTTCTCGTGATCGGTAGCCAATGTGCACATCATAAGTGTTTGTCTCATACTCAGAGAGATTTTTCTTTTTAATATAATCCATCTCATCTGGTCGGATCTGCAATTGAAAAAACTGATTGAAGTGTTTATTTTCAATTAAACTAACAGTATAATTGATCAGTTCGGCCCTTTCGTTAAACCCATTGATGTATTTGATATCATTTCTCAATTCAAATTTTGTGCGCTTTCTTCTTGTGATGTGTTGATTGTCTTTGGCATATATATAAGTTCCTTCAAAAACTTCTATTGTATCTTCTTCTGTTGAAATTAACTCGAATTCATAATACAAATTAGGCTCTTTGGAGTTTGACAGTGCTTTTTTATTCAATGTGACCTTAATTAGCATTGGTCTGCAACCATCTTTATTAATTAATGATTTATATGTTCCCGAATCTTCAAATGTGATAGAGAATTTCCCTTTTTTATCGGAGTAACAGCTTATGGTTTTAAAGGTTTTAGTATGTTGAAAAGTGATTTCCTGTCCTTTTAGTTTTTTTCCTTTGTAAGCAATTCTACCATTAAGAATGAAGTGTTTCTTTTCGTCTTCTTTTTTACCTTCATCAGACGCGTACAGTTCAGGAATCTCTTTGTATTGAGGATCCTCTTTTAACTTAATTGGATCTGTGCTATTGGGATCATATTTGTTATTAATATTCAAATGACTTCTTTGCTCATCTGGTAAATACGTATAAACTGAGAGCTCAAGCAGATTTCCTTCAAGGTCATACATTCGCTCTTCGCCATTCGCATAGTACTGATATGAGAGCAGGGGGTGTGCAAAGGAATTACTATGGTCACTCACTGCGATAACATTTGTTTTCCATACCATCACAGGAGTTCCAGAATTTTGAATTTGAAACAAAAATGTTACTGCCTGAAGATCATTATATTGATAGGTCTTAATTGTGAAAAGCTTTTGTTCTTTATAAGTGTGGATTTGCTGTATTAATCCTTTTTCAAAAAACACACTGTCAAAGTTGATATTGTTTTCAGGATATGAATTCTCATATACTACACCTTCCCATACACCATTTTTTACGATTCCCGATCGTCTTACAGTACCATTTGAATATTTGATCTCATGGTAACCGTTCAATACTCCCTCTACAAAATTGAACTCTGTGGGTGATGAGCCTGTCAATGTTGCTTTTCCGCTATACGGTTTGCCGTCTTTCCAAACTTCACATCCCGATAGGTTTTGTGGGCTGATGGGTACAGATTTACGTTCTAATTTTAGGTAATCGACCTGAGAAAAGACAAAGACAGAATGGAACAGGATGAGTAATAAGAGCTTTTTCATTTGACTTTACTTAGTTGGAACTAATTTTATTTCCGTTCTTCTGTTCTCAGCATTCTGATCATCTGAACAATCTGAGCATTCACAATTGTTTACAGGTTTTGTTTCACCATAACCTATACCTTCATTTATTTTGTTGTTAAGGTTTTTGTTTAGATAGTTTGCTGAAGATTTAGCTCGCTTTTGAGAAAGTTTCAAATTTGAATCGGCATTACCCTGACAATCAGTGTGAGAGCTTACAATGGCTTTGTATTCAGGATGCTGCGTAAGGATCCTTGTAATTTCATCCAGAGTTTCCATGGCTTTTTCAGTCAATTTTGCACTACCTGATTCAAAATAAATATTAAATGTGACAGACTCTAAATGACCTTCCTGAATAAGTTGATCATTTGTAAGGTTGTTCATGTTTTTATAGAATTTAAAATAGCTTTGAATGAAATTGGGAAATCCCAGCCTGCAATATGATCCTTCTGGTAATTTTATTGCATCTGTCTCAAACATACAAGCAGATCCAACTACATTGGGTTTATGGATAATACCAATGTTATTTTGCTTGTCTTTCGATACATATATTTTGTGATCATATCCAATTTGTAGACAACTCTTTTTATCCGTGGTAGTACTGAGATCTATTTTACTGGCCTGAATTACTGATTCAATTCCTGAGGACAGATCATATTGATACAGATGTGTTCCGTTAAAAGAGGTAACGTAAAGAACTTGTCCATTAGGAGAAAATTCAGAAGAATAAGCATCAAGGATACCATTTGCTGATATAGTAATTTCAGTGGTGAGTTTGCCAGATTTTTGATTGAATTGAAATAATTGAACAGTAGTTCCTTTATCGCCGCCAAGTGTTGAACAAACTTTGGTTCCATCTGCTGAAAATTTCAGTTGTCCATATCTGTTTTTACCGGTATACATCATGCCAATTTCGGATACTATGGGCATTGAATTAAGACCATTGGCAGACAATTTATAGGCAACAAATTTTTTGCTATCCTTTTCATGCGCCAATATCCACACATTTAGCGCTTCATCTGCGTATACCGCTGAAATTTGCTCTCGAACATTTTTATTGATGAGTATATTTTTTTTGGAAACTTCTCCAAGTCCATTGTCTTTGCTCATATCCACAATAGAATAAGAAAGTTCACCCTGATCATTTTGCCAGTCACTTACTGTAAAAACATAATAGATTGACTCGCTGGAAGGTTGCTTTGCAATAATGGCTGATTGGGCCGCAATCCACTGCCCTTTTAGGCCATCTCCATTTTTCATTACTTCATGATCTTTATTCCAGATCTTCGATCCATCTGTATAGAACAATAAACTTCCATTTTCATCAGAAATTGTTGCATTCCCCTCTCTTTGTATAATGGCGCCATCAGTCAGTACTCTGGGCGGAAAGGATTCGAAATTCAAGCCGGAATTTTGACCAAAATACCAGTTAAGAGCATGTTTTTGTCCATGAGCTTTCGCTAAAGTGAGAAAACAATAGAGTAGGACTAATATTAATTTGTTTAGATGGTTAAATGGGAAGCTTTTGATGATTCGTGCTGTCTGAGTTTTTTTCATTAAGAAAGTTGATTTTTATTTGAATAAAAGTGCAACAATTATTCCAGATTAATGAAAAGTGTATATCATTGGCCTTTTAGAAGCTTTTTACATTGTTTGATCTTCTTCTTGATCTTTAATTCCTTAACTGTTTTTTTATCAGTTGAATTCATGAACGAAGTATAGTATTCAATGGCTTTTTCGTACGCTTTTACATGTTCAAATGCAACAGCCTTATGAAGGTTGAGATATTCATCATTAATGCCGTTTTCTATTCCATAGGTCAAATATCTGAACGGTTCCTCTATAGATTCATATCCTCCTTTGTATATGAAACACACGCCGAATTTGTAATTGAGTTCAGAGCTTCGTGGGCTATAAGCAAGTAGTTGAATATACAAATCATGAGCTTCAATGTATTTTTTGTTTTGATATAGCTCATTGGCACGTTCCAATTTATCCTGACCAATTGAAATGCAATTGAACAAGAGGAAAAAGATAAGTGCCGAAAAAGTATTCAATAAACTCATGCGTTTAATTCAGGCATTTTTTAAAACTAACAATTTAATTGTTATTTTTAAAATGGTTCGCTTGAGCTGTTTCGTTGTTTTTCCTTTCTATTCAGGTATGTATTGTTGTCAACTGTCAGGTAGTCAATGTGACCGTTTTCGAATGAAAATGATACAAATTGGAACCAGTATCTAATGATAATTCAAGAATGCTAGATATATTTCAGTAATTCCCTTAAATTAACTGTCTACAATAACAACATCCTTTTTGGTATGGCATGAAAACCTGCAGACCTTATCTTGTTCTGTATCTCCCTGACGGCAATTACCGTTGAAGAATGAATGGTAAATTCCCGTGGATAAGTATCTGTTTTAATAATAATATCCTTAATGCCTCCAATGTTGATCAAAGCGTGTAAGATCTTTTCTAATTCTTTTCCTGTTTTAGCGTTGGTGCCAAAGGTTTTTCCATGACTTCCAGGAATAACGTTTTCTGATAAATAACTCATGATGAAAATTTTTAGGGTGATTATTTTTTGAGATGTAAATGTGTTCCATGGGTGTGAAGAATGTTTTCTGCACGGTCAATTTCTTTTTCAGAGCCGTTTACTATGACCAGAAATCGGCCCTCATTGAGGTGTTTTTCATAGGTCACTGCATCTTTATGCTTGATTCCCACTGTTAACAGGAGTGTGGCCAGGCCCCCGCCCATTATTCCAAGATCCATTCCGCCAATAGCGCCTATGATGGCGCCTGATCCGTATAGGAATCCAAATCCATGAATGGCAAAAACACCAATACCGGAGAGTAGTCCTATTAAAGTACCAGCCCCTATCCCAATCAGGGCGGTTGCATTCTTCACTTTAGCGGTAGATTTTACATGTATGTTGTCTTCCACTACCTCTGATTTTCCAACAATGGAAACGGTATCCATGGGAAAATGATGGTTTGCTAATTTTTGAACCGCATCTACGGCTTTTTCGTCATTTTGATATGTTGCAACTATTGCTTTCATAATTAAATATTTAAGTGAATAATTAGATAAGGGTATTCATTAGCCAGAAGGTTAATACTCCGGCCAGATATCCCAGGAGGGCATAAGGGGTGATCTTTTTCAGGTACCAAATGAAATCAATTTTCAGAATTCCCATGATGGCCACTCCGGCAGCTGAACCGATAATTAGCGTGCTTCCTCCAGTTCCGGCACAATAAGCTAAAAGTTCCCAGAATATGTGATCCTGAGGATAGGTAGTAAGATCATACATGCCAATGGATCCTGCTACCAATGGAACATTGTCAATAATGGAGGAAAATAGACCCACGAGCACATTGATAATCCAGATATTACCAATATGTACATCCAGGTAAGTAGCTAGCTCATTCAGGTGTCCTGCGGTTTGAAGGGCTGCAACGGCTAGCAAGATTCCCAAAAAGAAAAGAATGCTAGGTGTGTCTACCTTCTCAAGTACTCTGACTATTGATAATTTTTGCCTTTCATCCTCTTCTTTTCCTTTATGCAAGAACTCGGTGATGGTCCATAGTACTCCCAGACCAAAAAGAATTCCTAAGAAGGGAGGTAAATGGGTGAAGGTTTTAAAAATCGGAACAAATAAAAGTGCAGCTACACCCACCGTCAATACAAGTTTTTGTTCAAATGGATTAACAACTATCGACTTATCATGAGAAGGTACCTCATCAGATGGCATTACCACTTTTCCTTTCATTTTGTATGCAAGTACTGAGAGTGGTACCACCAGACAAATTATACTTGGCAATAAGAGTTTCAGCACAATATTAAAAGCCGAGATCTGTCCGCCTACCCATAACATAATGGTTGTTACATCACCAATAGGTGACCAGGCACCACCAGCATTTGCTGCTATGATTACCATTCCTGCAAAGATCCAAAGGTCTTCTTTGTCTGAAATGAGTTTGCGCAGTAATGCTGCCATGATGATGGATGTTGTCAGATTATCCAGTGCTGCACTCATTAAAAAGGTTGTTACTGATAGAATTATCAAGAGTGTACTCTTTTTCGTAGTGCTAATTTTTTGTGTGATCAAAGAAAATCCATCATGTGTGTCAATTAATTCCACAATCGTCATTGCACCTAAAAGAAAAAACAGAATTCCACCAATTTCACCAAGATGATGCATTAAACTGTTTTCTATAAAGGATGAATTTGCTGAATCGTTCAGTATTGTATTTTCACCATATACGAATAAAACCCAGCATACAACCGCGGTGATTAATGCAGATGCTGCTTTGTTGATCTTGATCTTGTGTTCAAAAATGATGGCGGTAAACCCCAGCACAAATGAAATGGCCATAGCTAAATACATAAGATCTAGTGATTAAATGAATGATCAAAAATCAATAGATTATTCTCACTGAAAAGATCTGATGATTTTTGTGTTTGATGATGGGTACTTGTTCTCCCAACTGTACGTGGATATTCAAATGAGCTGCCTTTTTGTAGCCGTGCAATGAAGAATAAGTTCATTACTAAAGAGAATATTCCAAGTGCTATGAAAATTCGTTTCATGTTATTGTTTTTTTTGGACCAGGTATTAGTGATCTGCCCGGAATCCGATAAATAAATAATGGAAATGCTCATTGAAGTATTTTCAATAAAGCAGGTTTAAAAACGAGGACAAAATGATTTGTCTACAACATGAAATCAAATTCGAAATACCTCAAAAAGAAGATAAAGCTTATTGAGGTGATGTTGAGTTAGCCCTTTTAAATAGTGACTATTGATTAATGATAGATCATAAAAGTGATAGCTGTTTAAAGCCGAATAACTTCCTGAAGCAGATGAATGTCCATTTTTTTCGTCCTCATCATCTTCTACTTCGTTCTCAAGAAGATAATGTGGCTCAACAACAAAATCACGTACCACCGATTGAGACGAAGAATAAACGTGATGATAATGATGCGTGTTCTGTGAAGCATAGAACGAACTTTCCTTTGCTATTTTGCCATTTGCGCTGGCACTGAACGATAATAATATCGCTATGATATTGACTATAAATAACCTCATGCTTCAGTTATCACAGCATTAAATGTCTTAAATTATTTTCAGAATGTCCAGTGATTTTTAGGTTTTTGGAAAATTTAACAATTGGAATATCTAGAAACAAAAAAGCCTCACCTTTCGGTGAAGCTTTCTGTTGTGGGCGATACTGGGTTCGAACCAGTGACCCTCCCGACTAAGTCGGGATGCTCTTGACCAACTTTTCAATCATTTTTCGAGACTTCCAGGATTTAATTTCCTTTTCTCTCTGTATGGCTTCTGATTTTGAATTGTAACATTCTTTGTAAACAAGGTTCCAATCATCTGTTTTTCCAGTATAGCCTTTATGATTAGAATTATGCTTTTTGATCCTTTCATTGATGTTATCACCTGTATAACCAATGTAATAATGATCAATAGAAGTAGAATATAAAATGTAAAGATGAAACTCCATATAATAAAAAAGCCTCACCTTTCGGTGAAGCTTTCTGTTGTGGGCGATACTGGGTTCGAACCAGTGACCCCCTGCTTGTAAGGCAGGTGCTCTGAACCAGCTGAGCTAATCGCCCTTGTGATTTTTCAAGTTTTCTCTTGCAGCCTTCCAGTGTGCCTCCCGATCGAGTCGGAATCCTCTGAACCAGCTGATCCGACTATGTCGGACTCGCTTAATTGCGGGGTGCAAATATAATTCACATTTTTAAATTCCCAAAAGAAAAAACGGAATTTTGCACTTTTTTTTTCTACTCCTGAATATTCTCAATAATGTAATCTACCAAAGCATTGTCATTGAGGTTTTTATCATATGCAGGATTTCTATACTTAGGAGCAAGAATTAATTTTCTATCTATCATTTCGTTGATCAGATCCAAATAGGCGTGGTGTGTTTTACCTACCATAAGATCTTCAAAACCTTCATACGATTTCATTAACATAGATACTTCCTTCAATCCACTTAAATACAGGTAATCTTTTGTGAATCCTCCACCCCTGAATATTCTGGTGGTCAGGTAAAAAGCAGGTTCTAATGCCATTCCATAATCCTCAATGAACATATTAGCCGTTACATTGAAATCATAATCCTTGATCATAGAATCTATTCCAACTACTCTTAAAGAAAGCTCTTTCAAACGCTTCACCGTAAGTGTATTTGAATAATATTCACTCATGATTGCTAATCCTTCCTGCGTTTTAGTATTTACAGGCATACCCATTGAGAATAACTTTATGGGCTGGGCATTTGCATTCATGGTGGTGACCATATGCACACCAATCTCATGATGTACCAATGAAAGGATCTCCTTCTCAGTAAAAAAACTTCCCTTTTTTAGATACAAAGTTTTTTCAGAGTTAACCACCATGGCTTTTGCCGCCAGTTTATCCGATAACTTGATCTTACAATCAAATTCGTAATTCTTAACGCCTTCTTTGAGAATTTTCAACGCTTGTTGATCATTCATCAATTCTTTTTTACGTGGTGGCTCATCTTTGAAGTGAAGAATGAATTTTGCATTGGCAATATCCTTCTCTGTTGGTTCTCCAAAATATCGTAACGAGTTATATAAAAATCGATTGGTGCCTATAGAGGCGATCATTTCAATTTTATCACAATATGAATTGATGATCTCTTTGTATAAGCTTTGAATATTGACATCCTGAATATCCTCCACCGGAAGATTCATCAATTTTCTTTTCTTCTTAAAAGGGTCAATGTTCAGATGCTTATACTTGAACTGAGGTGTGTAATGACCATTTGCTTTCAGGAATTTTCTCTTTTCCTGTTCAATGTTTATGGGATTTACAAACTTTAAAACCTCGAAATTTCGAACTAGTTTATACAATTCGCGATCGACTTTAACGATTGAATTGTCTAATTCTGATGAAAGTAGAAGATTCGAATTTTTAACCTTCAGGTTGGAATGTTTCTTTGCAAACAATAAGGCATTTTCAAGAATCACTCTTTTAAATCCTTCCTTGATCGCATCAATTACCCTGGAATAATAATCTCCTGTTTCTTCATCACAGTACACTTTGCTTACTTCTGTAGCAAGAACCAATGTATTGTCGAATCGTTCAGTAATAAATTGTAAAAAATACCCTCTTCCTTGAAATACATCATTTTCTGCAACAGTTGTTTTGATACTTGGTAATTCAATGCTGCCTAATTCCTTTAGGAAGTCGTTTTTAACTATTCCGAATCTTTTTGAATCGATTCGCTCTGTTCCTAAGTTGAAAACGGGAACATTTCTTTCATGACGTTTGTAGTTATATGAATGAATATCATAAACCACACAAGCTTTGAATAATACTTCCAGTTTGGTTACTAGCGCTTCTACTATGCGATAAAAGTTCTCGTGCTTTGAAAGACTGGATTCCCTCTCTCTCTTTGTTAACTCTTTATGCCAAACCGGTTTGCCCCATGCATCTTTATAAACAGCTGTTTCTGGCGGACGATTTAGATCATATTCAAATCGAGAATCTCTTCCGGCAATAACAATTGGAAATGAAGAAATGAAATCTAGTGTTTTAGGATCTTCCTCATACCATCTTTCATAATCATTATGGATGATGTTATCTAATAATTCTTCTCTGAAATTATGGCCGTCATGAATAGCTGCGCATACATATGGAACGTATTCAGCTATTTTAATATAAAATCCCCCGTCAATATCTTCAGCTTCAAAAGAGAGACCTTTCTCAATCTTTTGAATAATTTGCTCAATAGAAAGTTTAAGCATTTTGCACAGTTTCCTTAAAGGCTACTTTTCGTTTTGCTGCAGATGCTCTTTGTTCCACTATATTTTCAATGAAATCAACCACTTTCATCTGTAGTTTTGCTTTATTCAGCTTATTAATGTTTACTATACCTCCCGGACTGCAAACATTGACTTCTATCAATTTACCATTGATGATATCTAATCCAACGAAGTATAAACCATCTGCTACCAGACGCTTACCTATTACGCTACACATTTCTTTCTCCAACTTACTTAGGGTATGGCGTTTTACAGAACCTCCAGCTGAGAAGTTGGAACGGTGATCTCCTTCAGCCGGAATTCTCTTCATAGCTCCAATAGGTTCACCATTTAGCATCAACACCCTTATATCTCCCTGATCAGCACCTTCAACATATTCTTGAAGGATCACATAGTTTGATTGTCCACTTGAAGAGTTGATATAGAAATCTAACAGTGAAGAGATGTTTTGAGTAGCTGATTTTTCAACTACGATCACGCCACGACCACCCATACCATCCAATGGTTTTAAGATCATTTTTTCTTGTTCAGACTCCATGATCACACGTTTCAAATAGTCTTTGTTCTTTGATACATGTGTTGTAGGAATAAAGTCGTGAGAAGCATCATCTAAACTGGCCGTATAGATCTTATTGTTCGCTTCTCTTAATCCCTGAATATCGTTTAAGATGAAAACATCTTCTTTCACTGAATCTAGAAAATTCAGCATGAGAATGTCTAATGGTGGGTTAGCACGCATAAAGATCACGTCAAATCCAGCCAAAGGCAACATCTTCTCTTTCAGTTTTACTTTTTTGTAAAAACTTGAAATAGTTCCTGGAAAAGGCCCGGATGGAACAGAAAGTATTTTTCCAAATACGTTCGTAACACTGTTTCGCATGGTTAATCCAGCCGGAGTTGCGATTACTACTCTGTGCTTTCTCTTGGCACATTCATGGATCATTCTAAGTGTTGAATCCTTGGCGACATCAACATTCTCCCAGGGATACATGATAAAGCAAATATTCATCTTCAAAAATAAAGAGCGCAAATTAGTGAAAGTTGAAGTAAACTGTCAATACTAAAGGTTAAAAAATTGTATTGTTATAATGGAGGGATGTCCAGTTTAGAGTTAAGGTTCTTGAATTCAATCTCATCAAACTCATCCGCCTCGACAATATTTGTGATCAAATCACCAAAAGCTTTAGTCACTTTCAGTTGCCCAATTTGTAAGTTTTTCTCAAATGTTTTGACACAATTTTTTTTATAAATTCCAATCAAAGGATGTATTCTTTCCTGATGAATCGGGATGGTAATGTCATATCCATCTGATTGATAGAACAAGAACTTTATTAATCCTGATTTAATATATGGAATATCGCAACTCAAAATAATGTTCGTCTCGCTATTCGAATTTAAGAGACCTGTATAAATACCTCCAAGTGGACCTTTATCTGGAAATTTATCTTTTATAACAGGGAAGCCAAATTTCTTGTAGTTGTTATTATTGGATACTATGATAATATCTTCAGATACTTCCTTGGCATTGTCAATAACATATTCAACCATTGGTTTTCCAAAAAGGGTCATAAGACCTTTATCTTCTCCCATTCTACTGCTTTTACCACCGGCCAATATGATAACTGTTAAATCCTCCATTTGACTTAAAGTTATCAATTGTGAGGAATTTTTGGCTGATCGTAAATCAACTACGGACTAATAGCCGTAAATTTAATTGATGACGGATCGTAATTCCAATATGAAAATAAAGGGTAGGGGAGCTCAGGTTGACATTCCAAATCGCTTCAATAAAACTACCTATCACGATCATGATCTGAGTGATTTTTCATTTGAAGAAGAAGAGGAAGGAGTACAAACCAATTATTTGGAAGTCCATCCTAAATCATTAGTGAATCCGGTTCCGAGTAAAGATATTTATTTGAATTGGTCAATGAACCCTTATCAGGGATGTGAGCATGGATGTGCGTATTGTTATGCTCGTCCTACTCATGAATATTGGGGCTATAATTCAGGATTGGATTTTGAAAGGACCATTCTGTATAAGCCAAATGCGCCAGAATTACTGAAAAAATTTCTGGATAGAAAATCCTGGATTCCTGAAGCGATCATGTTAAGCGGTAATACCGATTGTTATCAACCTGCTGAAAGAAAGTATGAAATAACTAGAAAGCTATTGCAGGTTTTAAGGGATTATAATAATCCGGTTGGAATAATTACTAAGAATAGTTTAATCATAAGGGATATAGATCTTCTGAAAGAAATGGCTGATAAGGATCAGGTTGCAGTAAATATCAGTCTCACTACACTTGATGAAGAGCTTAGGAGAAAACTGGAGCCAAGAACCTCCACTGCGGTTAATAAGCTAAAAGCTATTGAGAAATTGAGTGCAGCCGGTATTCATACTCAGGTAATGATTGGGCCAGTTATTCCAGGCCTAAATAGTCATGAGATCCCTGAAATTATAAGACAATCTGCAGATGCTGGTGCTATATGGGCCAATTATATCAATGTGCGCTTGAATGGTCCTTTGGGAGATATCTTTACTTCCTGGTTGAAGTTAGCTTATCCGGATCGTGTAAACAAAGTGCTCAATCAGATCAAAGAATCAAATGGCGGTGTGCTTTCAAATACCATAGATGGTGGTAGAATGAGAGGAAATGGTATAAATGCCAAAATGATCCGAGATCTTTTCGAGATCAACCGTTCAAAATACATGACAAAGCCTAATTTCGAATTGAATACCTCTTTATTTGCCAGACCAGGCCAACAATTGAATTTGTTTTAACCACCTATTGTGGTCATCATTCTATTTTCTGAAGAAAAATCTTCTGAGTCAAAAGGTTTTAGTCCGGCATGGGACTTGTGTTTTTGACCTATGGATTGATGTATAAGCGGGATGATATCTTCACCTCTTCTAAAAGCACTTAATAGATCTGTTTCTTCTGCTGAAAAAAGACAATTTTTGATTTTGCCATCTGCAGTTAAGCGAATACGATTACAGCTATCGCAGAAAGGATTTGTTATAGATGAAATTATTCCAAATTCACCTAAATAGCCCTGGATTTTGAAATTACGTGCAGTTCCATTCTTTTCCATTTCATAAGAAATAGGGTCAGTTTGATAATGCGCCTTAACACGATTAAGGATCTCTTTAAAGCTTACTTTTCTTGACCAATCCCATTGGTTGCCGTCGAATGGCATGAATTCAATAAACCTGACTGTTATAGGTAAGTCCTTGGTTAACTCAATGAAGTCAATGATCTCATCATCATTCTCCCCTTTGATCAACACAACATTGATCTTCACATTAAACTTTCGATCTATTGCTTCAAGTATATTTTTGTAGATGCGTTCAAAGTAATTTCGTCTGCTGATCCTGTTGAATTTTTCCTCAACTAATGAATCAAGACTGATATTAAGTGAGCTGAGATTGGCAGATTTTAACTGATCCCAATATTGATCCAAAAGTATTCCGTTCGTTGTAATTGCTAAATCAATATCCTTAGAAGCAAAGAATGAAATTATTTCAGCAAAATTCTTCTTTATTAGAGGTTCTCCACCAGTTAACCTCACCTTTTTAATACCTAAATTAATAAAGGAATCAGCAATAGCGAATAATTCTTCTTGAGACATGAATTCCTCCTTGTCTCGCAAAGGCACGCCCTCTTCAGGCATACAGTAATGACACCTAAGGTTGCATCTTTCAAGCAAAGATATCCTCAGATAGTCATGCTTTCTACCAAATTTATCTGTTAAGATCTGCCGGTTCATATTCATAAAAAAACCTTCCACCAAATTTAGCGGAAGGTTTTCTATTATATCAATAATATTACTTCTTAGTTATCTCAGCTAAAATAACAGGAACAGTTCCCGTACAAGTAGTTTGTCTTCTAGAAAGATCATACTTCACCTTTACTTTTAAACCGTCCACTTGAAAGTCTTCGGCTAAAGGTCCTGGATCAAGTATTGATTCATTCCCATCCATCTGCACTTTGATCATAAATCCGCATCCTTCTTCACCTGATCTGTCTACAATAACTCCTTCCGTACTGACAGCTGCCTGTACTTTGTCAGAACTTGTATTGTCAGATGTACTTACATCTTTTTTATTTCCACAACCTGCAAGAACAAGCAGTAATAATGCTAAAAAAACTGATCTCATTAGTTCAAGTATACTTTATCTGAAAGATCTGTATTGTTACCAACTAATCTAACTAAATATATTCCTTTAGCAAATGACGGTATTTCAAATGATTTCTGTTCATCAGCTTTTGCTACTCTTTCAACTTTAATCACTTTACCAGTCATGTCAATCAATTGGATGTCAAATTGGTCATCTTTAATATTGTTCCATGTCACTTTCAAGGTAGAAGGATCTGGTTGATAAGCGTTAAAATACGAAGGCAGAACTTGTTCTTCAATTCCAACATTTGGATAAGTACCACTTTCACTACCTTGTCCTTCAAGCTCCCACATAGAGAAAGAGAAAATTCTAACTCTAGGTTGGTTTAGAGCATTCATGTATTCACCGGTAAACCAGAAAATTGCATTGTTACCTGGATCTAAAGACATTTGAGAATAGTCACCACATCTATTGGCAGCATTTTGGTAAGAGTTTCCGTCTACAGCAGTTTGTTCTGTAATTGTCATTTCTCCCAGGGCATCATTTGCGTATCTTCCCGTATAACGAATACCTAATGAAGTTGAAGAACTAGAAACTAGATAGGCCATACCAATATGTCCATTGATATCCATTGCCATTGATCCCATGAATCGGCTGGTGTTATCTGGAGAATAGGTTCCTTCTTGATATAGATACCAGTCTCCACTTGGATCTGCATTATCTTGTCTCAATTCAAACCATCTGATTCCAGCTACAGAGTTATTACCGTTAACGTCAACAGTTGTACACATTAATGCGGCGTTGAAATCAGGTCTTTTGATGTATTGAACTCTATACATGAATATACCTGCAACAGCATCTAATTTTTGAGAAGTTCCAGGTTGTGAAATATCATCCCATGACGTAGTAAATGAAGTATTTATAGAGGCAATTGGAATTTCTTGCTGTACGCTAACATTTCCTGTTCCGGCATTCCAATCTACTGTACACTTGATTACTTTAATATGATCGTAAGATACACCACTCCATGCGTCATCTTGAACATGGAAATAGTAAAAAGGATCATCAGCACCAGGAGACCAGATACCTTCAGCGTAAGAAGGAGCAAAGCTTCTAAAGAAATATTTAATACTGCTTGGGAAGGTCATTTTGATCATTGAAGCACCAGCATCTCCCATCAACATTTTTTCTTTTTCGAATACAATACAATTGTCTGAAGCGGCATTGGCTGACATATAATAACCATTTGACCATACCCCGAATTTTGGATAATCAGGGAAAGCCCATGAGTTCATAGGTACAGAAAAATTATAGGCATAATATGCGCCAGTAGGGTCAGAAGTTTCTGAAATGGCAATAAGAATTCCATCTTGTGAGCCTGATTGATCAACTTTGAATTGAGAAATGAACCATCTATCTGCGTAATGATCATACATTACAATTGGGTCACCATCTGTTTCTCCTGGCCAAAGAGCGGATAAACTAAAAGTTGAACTTGCAGATGAACCATCCTTATTATACACTTTATAGTTAGAGTTCTTAGCCTGAACAAAATGCTCCAGTCCAGCAGCTCCCGTCGGGTCTGGTGGATATCCTCCTCCAATTCCGTCAAAATTTACTTTCACCATATTTGAGCCGTCTCTCCAACCCTGTTCTTTTTGTACAATTGGGTCAGCATCTGTTTTCTCGGTTATGGTAGAAGGGTCAGCAAACCCTTTTTTGTCTCTATCTTTTGGTTTCCAATCTGGATCAACATAATTATCAGCTACCTTTAAATAAGGCATCATATCACGTAAAGCAGGAGTTTTGATCATGCCTGTGCAAACGACCTTCTCTGATTTAGGCTGTTCAATGTTTTCTGTAGTTTGTTCTTGTGCGAGGGAAGTAGCAAAAAAAGCGCTAGCAAAGACCCCTGAGATTAGTAATTTTTTCATGGAACAATAAATAATTTTTCTAAAGTTACTCAATTTGACGATAAATTCGCGGATAACTTACGCACAAATGCGTACAAATTAACTAACGTCATTTTTTACATTTCGTTGGATTGGCACTATTTCATTGAGTATCTTTGACAGCAAATTAATGACATTGCCTTTATTCAAGAAGAACATATTAGGTCAAAAGATCTTTATTAAGAGATTGATAATCAGATTCTTTGGAATGTTGGTTTATGGTAGATTTAACTGGAGATATAAACCTGTGATTACGGGTGCAGAAAAACTATTGGATCTTCCTGATAAAAATGTTCTATTTGTTTCAAATCACCAGACATATTTTGCGGACGTTTCCTTTTTTTTCCATGTAATTTATGCTGCGTTAAAGGGGAGACCGAATAATATTAGATTTCCGGGTTTTTTCTTTCCTAAAAAGCACAGCATCTATTATATAGCAGCTGAAGAAACAATGAAATCAGGTATAATTCCTAAGTTGCTTGCATTATCCGGTGCTGTAACAGTTCAACGATCCTGGAGAGCTAATGGACAGAATGTTCGAAGAAAGGTGAGTAAAAAGGATACCGAAAATATTGATAAGGCGTTGGATGATGGATGGGTAATCACATTTCCTCAAGGAACAACATCTCCTTACGCACAGGGTAGAGTAGGTACAGCTATTTTGATCAAGAATCATAATTCTGTCGTTGTTCCTATTGTGATTGATGGTTTTAGAAGAGCGTTTGACAAAAAAGGTCTCAAGACAAAAAAGACACGTACTGAACTTAAGATGAAGATCAAGGATCCTTTGACTATAGATTATAATGCTCCTGTTGAGGACATTATGAAGCAGATCATGGATTCTATTGAACAAAGTCCTGAATATAATTTCATGGATCAGGTTAAAAAAAAGAATCCGCCTGTGGAGACGGATTCTAATTCTTAGATTGAACGTTTAATACATTGCAAGATTTACATTTCTTGTTTTCTCGTATTTCACTTCATATTTAATATCAAATTCTCGTATGCTTTCAGCCTTAATACGGGTATTCCATTCGATTATACCTGTTACTTCATCTATTTGACCTTTAGAGTCTTCAATAATAGTTACTTCAATTTCTTTGTTTCTGGAAATTGGGACCTGATCCTGTACGATAAGTTTGATGCTGGATGACTTATGATTTCTGATTTCAATTTTATAAGCCATGGTCTTAACGATCTTATCACCAACTACTCTCTCTTTACTATCATTTTTTAATAATGTTCTTTTTACTACTAGATTGGGATCTTTTCCAAGGCTAAGATCAAGTGTGTCTTCCATTGTTCCAGGATTGATCCATGTATTTCCGAGATAAGCACCTTCATGAAATAAATTGGCTTTTCCAGGTACCAGGTTTAAGTCTCCAAGGTCAGTTATACGTGCAACCATGTATACAGATAGATCTAATTTTGGAACGGCGTAATATACATATTCTGTATTAAGCGATTTGGTACTCACTAAAACCATATTCTTTTCATTGTCTGATTTGATGCTATATGGAAGGTCTATTTCATATTCAACTGATAAAAGTTGTTGAAGCATGGTAGTGAAATTTTGTGATGTTTTAGCATCATAGTCATCATAGGCTAATTCCATTTCTTCATTGGCCTGCATCTTTTTCTCCATACTCGGTGCAGATGGTGCATTCCCGGATCCTGAACTATATCCGTTGTATTGATCATTTCTATAGTTGTAATAATCTAAATACCAGGGATTCAAAGTTGGTTTAGTTTTGTTTTCATATGGATTGTTAGTAGATAAGTTTAGTCTAACATCTTCCCAATCAACCCCGGTATTTTGATAGACATGTGCTTTATAGGTAAGGTCGATTTTCGCATCTGCAGCGGTACTGCGTAGATCATACATTGGAATCCAACCAGCATTGCTTACAAGGTATGATAGTTTTAATCGACCTGTTGCAGCAGCCTCAGCAGAAACAGTTACACGAATTTGATGAACTGGTCCTTGTGGTTTAGCATTAGTGAAGTTATTGTTCTGATTGTAGTTTTTAAGATCTGCCAATCTTTGATTCATTCTATTCTGATCTTTTGTAAATACAGTTTTTGATCGATTTAGTTTTAGAAGACTCTTATTTATTTCCAACATTTTAGAATGATAGTATTCTATGGCATCTGCCAATAAAGGAATGGAGTCATTCACTTTTCCGGTACCTTTTATGGTTCCATTATTTTCGATTATTCTCTTCTCAGCATTAAGAACATCAATTTGATATTGTAATTCTGCTAATTTATATTCCATATCAAAAAGGGAGTCTTCTAAGGCAGTGATCTCTAATTTGATCTTAGGAGGAATTCCATTTTTAGGATCTAGAACCGGATCTGGTTGTGGATAATGAACATGATACTTAGAATCAAGTATTATAATATCTCCTGTTGCTTGAACTTGTAAACTATTCGGATCAATGTTTGGACTTACTCCATCAATTACCAGAGTTGTAATTCCTTTATTTATTGAATAGGAGGCTTTACGTTGAATTTGTGCTCCTTGTGTATAGACAGTTACTTTTTGAATTGATGATTTAACACCTAATTCATTTTCTGCCAAAGCAGGATTAGTTAGGTAAGCTGTAGCTAGAAGGGCGAATATTAATTTTTTCATCAGTTAAATTTTAATTGGTTTTGCCAATTGATATTGTGGATTTTTAACTGATTACATTCTGCCAAACAAAAGGTTCAATTTTTATTCAAAAAAAAACGCCCGAATAATATTCGAGCGTTTTTGTAAAATGATTTAAATAGATTCTTATCTGTATCTACCAAGTCCTTTAGGTGAACCTAATCTGTCCATTGCACATCTGAATCCAATTGTACAAGTAGCCTGATCAGCATCCAGGAATCTTCTGTTCGAACCAACGATCCAGAAAGCTCTATCTCTCCATGAACCACCTTTATATACTTTAGAATCATCAGATACTAATGTAGTAGGCCAAGCAGTTTGAGCATCTTGATTAATTGGTGAACCAGTTAGATCATACTCTTCATGATCATTTTGATACATTACGAGTGACTCATCTCTAAATCCTTGGTTAATGTCATCTTTACGCTTATCATGTCTTTGCATTGAACTTTCTGTAGTTCCTCCATAATAAACTGAAGACTCAAAGTCACCATCATCAAAGTCTCTATAATCTGAATTTCTATAGTTTCTTCTATCAATGTTCTCCTCAGCGGTTACTTGTCTCCATTTTAATTTACCTGGAGTGTTAACTATGTAATCAGCCATTCCAATTCTCAATTCAGAAATAATCTCAAGAGGGTAAGTGTTACCCAAGTTGTCTTGAATATCGAATCTCGGATCAACTCCATCAAACAATCCATCAAAAATATTTGTTTGGATGATCTCAGACGCTTCCATATACCATTGGTTATCTGCAGCATCAATTGCCTGGTCAACAACTCTATTCAATTCTTTCAACAATAACAACTCAATAGAGTCTTTTGCTTTGTTTTTAGATAAATAAACTTGCTCAGGCGGAGCATTGTAATAGTCGATATCGTTTCTTGACTTAACATTCATTGACATACCAGGGAATGTTATTGAAGCTGTATCAGTGTTAGTTGGCATGTGGTCTCCAGCAGAGATTCTTTGATATCTCTTTCTTTCAAATTCATGCAAGTATTCTTTAATACCGTATACGTCATACAATACCTGAGTTGTTTTTTCGTCAATTACTCCGTCGTTTCCTAGAACTTTTGTTTTGAATACGTTACCTCTGAAAGGTCTGAATTCATCAAAATCCTCATGAGAAAGTGGACGATAAGTATCCATTACCCACTCTGATACGTTACCAGCCATGTGGTATAAACCATAGTCATTTGGCCAGTAAGAATCAACTGGTGCGGTTACGTCAGCAGCATCATTTAGAGCTCCTGCAGTTCCCATATAGTCACCACGTCCTCTTACGAAGTTAGCTCTAATATCCCCTTGGAATTCAGCATCATCTTGTCTAACCCAGTGACCTGTCCAAGGATATGTTCTTCTGTTCTCAATAACTCCAGGGTCTTCAGCATTTGTCATAGATCCAACAAGTCCGAAATATGCAAATTCCCATTCAGCTTCAGTTGGTAGACGGTAACGTGGTAATAGAATTCCGTCTTCCATTCTCACGATACGTGTTCCAAGATCTTTTCTTTTTCCGCTCCATCCTTGCATTGGATCAAGATCAATCAATTGTTGTTCTTTTTCCTCTTGAGGTTGCGGATGATATTGATTTGCTAAATATGCATCTGTTGTGAATGGCTCACCAGACTGGTCAGGGTTCCAAGTCAATACACCTTCACGAATTAGAATAAACTCATTAACACGGTCAGTTCTCCATTTACAGAACTCATTAGCTTGATTCCAACTTACACCAACTACAGGGTAGTTTTGATAAGCAGGATGTCTTAAATAATACTCAACATAAGGCTCGTTGAAAGCTAATGGAGATCTCCAAGAGTTTGTATCTGGCAAACAATTGTGATAGATCATTGGGAACTCTTCATAAGTTCTTCTTGTCCAATACATATATTCTAACCAGTTGAAGTTTGTAACCTCAAATTGATCCATGTAGAATGATGAAACAGTTACACGTCTTGGAATATTGTTCCATTCATAAGTAACATCCTGTTCAGCTCTACCCATGGTGAAGGTACCCCCTTCAACTAATATAAGTCCTGGTCCTGTTTCTTGATCGAAATAAGGTACCTTTTGGAAACCACCGTTTCTTGGGTTGTTATATTCCCAACCAGTGACATTTGATCGTTCTCTTCCACATCCAATCAATAGAAGACTGGCAACTACAAAAACGAATAATTTTTTCCCCTGCATTTTCATGATTTAGTTCTAATTTATTTGTCAAATGTTATGACTATAACTAATTACAATTTAAAGGTTACAAGTTTTTAAAACGAAGGACAA
>JACJYW010000006.1:45000-316802 GCA_020635955.1 Crocinitomicaceae bacterium | reverse complement strand
TACTAATTGTTACAAAGGAGTAGGACTGACATTAATTCCATTTCTAAATTCATCCTATGGTAATGCTATTATTGGAAATTCCATCTACAACAATCAACAGCTCGGAATTGATATAGATTCTGATGATCTGGTTGAGCCAATTGATACCAATCAAACGATTGGAAATAATGGAGATATTGATTTCCCTTTAATTCTTACTGCCTGGAATTGTGGTGTAAATAATTTCACTCACGTAGGATTTGAATTCTACTCTAATAATGCTTTTCCTGGATACCGGGTAGAGTTTTATTCCAATTCAGTGTCAGATGGATCGGGGCATGGAGAAGGTGAAGTTTACTTGGGTGATTGGGTGTTTGATCCAGACACAAATGTAGATACCATATCCATTGATCTGGGACAAACATTACCTGTCGGAACTATTATCACCGCTACGATCACTGGGACACTATTAAATACTTCTGAGTTTTCACTTAATTATTTGGTGACTGATCCTCCGGTATTTGATCCTCCAACAACACTTGAAGAAACTTGTCTTGGTGCTGCGAATGCAGAGATATATATTGATGCGCCAGAAGCCTATTATTTCAGTATTGATGGATTTCTAACACAAACTTATGGTATTAATGGCGACACTTTAATTGATTTGGCAAGTGGAACATATAACGTTGAGGCAAAATACCTGAATGGTTGTGTACTCAGTCAGCCTGTAACATTAGCGCCCGGACCTGAATTACCATTTGCTGTTACTGTTGTGCCTGATACCTGCGGTCTTAATGTTGGATATCTGCTTATTGATACTGTATTAACCAATGCTGCAGGTGGAACAGGAGATTACATTTACACTTTTGATGGCTCAACTTTCAATGGTAACATTGATATGATCAATGTAGCTGCAGGAAACTATGACATAGGTTTAATGGATACTTCATTAGGATGTAATTCCCTTATAACGCAATACAATGTTCCAGAGATCACGGATGTGGTGGATGAATCATTTTCATTTGACGATTTCTGTTTGGCAGATACTCCAATACCTTACAATATTGCAACTTCAGGCGGAAGTTGGGTATTTAATCCAGCCGTTACAGATGGTGCAACTATTGACGTGAATTCAGGTGAGATCTTCAATGCGGTGACAGGAAATTCTTATACTGTGGAGTACACTGTCGGGATCTGCAATGAATCATCATCAGCAGTGGTTACAGCTGCGCCCGTAGAAGATGGTAGCTTTGTTTATGATCCTTTCTGTATAGGTTTAACACCATCTATAACTGTGACGGAATCAGGTGGGGCATGGAGCTTTAATCCTGATCCTGGAACAGCTTCAATTGATCCATCAACAGGTGAAATAACCGGTACTGGAGGGACATATATGGTGCAATATGTGACGGGGGGAACTTGTCCTGATACAGTTGTTAATGCAGTAATAACTTACGATTCGCCATCTGCACCGATTACGACCATCACAGATTCTATCTATTGTCCGGATGATCAAATTCAAGCCATTCAGGCTCCGGCAGGAACTTCACTTTCCTATTCATGGTATGATGATGTGGCATTGACAATGTTATTGGATACAGGAGATTCATTTATCCCTTCGTTACTAGCTGTTGGGCCTAATGATTTTTATGTGGTGATGTCAGATGCTAATGGCTGTAACAGTGAAGCAGGTAAGGTAAATTATTATCTGGTAGATACCAGTCCAATGTTTGCTTCCATTGATATAGATGTTTGTGTTGGGTCTGAAGTGGAGTTAGATGCTCAGGGAGGTATCGTTTATTCATGGTCAGTCAATTCACAAATTACTGGAGATCTAAATGTGTCAACTACTACAGCTAAGATCCTTACCCCGGACAATTTTATAGTGAAGATCACAGATGCTTTTGGTTGTGTGGTGATTGATACGGTTCATATTGGACTGTTATCTCCGGATCAATGTGAAGTTGTGGTTTACAACGCTTATTCTCCAAATAATGATGGTGTGAACGATTTTTGGGAGATTGATGGTATTGAAGGATTTCCTGAAAATACGGTAGTGATCTATAATCGTTGGGGTGATGTGATCATTCAATTTGAGAATTACAATAATTCAGACGTTATTTGGGGAGGAGAGAATAAGTCAGGAGGCATTGTACCGGCGGGAACTTATTATTTTGTGGTTGAAGTAGGTGGAGAACAGGATCAAGCAGGTTGGGTTCAGATATTAAGATAAGATGAAGAAAATTATATTGTTCATATTGATCATTATTGCAGGAGATCTGAATGCACAGCAAGATACTTTATGTAGGGTGATCAAGGGATTGAAAAACGAATTAACCAAGCATTCACATTTGTGAAAATACCTATATTTGAAGATGCCAAGTAAGTGTTATTTCTTGAAAATATTTTTAATACAAGTCGCTCTTACGTTAGTAAATAACGGGTATTCTCAATTGGTTTGGACGCAACAAAATTCGACTACTACCACTCAATTTATAGACAATGTTGATATTGTCAATGCTAATGTTGGGTTTGTTCTGATGTATCCAGATAAAGTTCTGAGCACTACTAATGGCGGGAGCACTTGGACCCCAACAACAATACCTGGATCAAGCTTGAATGGACTTTGTTTTATTGATACCCAAACAGGTTGGATGATTGACTATGTCAACGCTAACATTTATAAAACAACCAATGGTGGGGG
The DNA here is from genome assembly GCA_020635955.1 of Crocinitomicaceae bacterium. Classification (GTDB taxonomy): domain Bacteria; phylum Bacteroidota; class Bacteroidia; order Flavobacteriales_D; family Crocinitomicaceae; genus Paracrocinitomix. The sequence goes on along the minus strand of JACJYW010000006.1, from coordinate 314,119 downwards.
GGCTTGGCAATTGGTTTATTCTAATCCTTTTTTTACTAGCTATGCTTACAATATTCATTTTGTAGATGCTGATCATGGGTGGGCAACGAGGTCTGATTATTTTCTGCATACCACAGATGGAGGTGTCTCTTGGGATTCCATTCCTACTCCTGGAGGAACAAGTTTTCAGTTCGTAGACCAACAAAGGGGCTTTATTCTTTATGGTAATGATTTGAATCGATCCTCTGACGGCGGGGCGATATGGAATTCTAGTGTAATTTGGACCGGTCCAGAAAATATTAATGGTTTTTATGCACTCGATACAGCAAATCTATGGGCAGTTGGAGAAAATGGTTTAATAAGAAAAAGTACAGATGGCGGTAATACTTGGTCCACAAATAGTATCGGTAACTATAATGAATTAAAAGATATTCATTTTTTTGACGCCAATAATGGAATAGCTGTCGGAGTGGGTGGATTGGTAATTACCACAGCTGATGGGGGTATAAACTGGATTGTGAACACAAGCGGGGTAACTACTGATCTGTATCAATTGGACATGATTAGCGCTGGAGAAGCTTGGGTGACCGGAGCTTCAGGTACTATAATTTCTTCTGTAGCAGATACAGATATTATAATCGAAAACTATGATGGAAATTCATCCGTTTGCGCAGGAAGTTCAGTTATAGTAGAATTATCAGTTAAAAATTTGGGTTCTAGTCCAATTACTTCGGGTAGTTTTAGTTTAGTAGGAACTGGAGGGTCGTCTATCAACTATAATTGGAGTGGATTAGTTAGCCCGGGCTCAGCAGAGCTCATTAATATCGGTACCTTGATTATCAATCAAAGTGAATCATTTACCGTTACATTCACTGGTGACGCTAATACTGCCAACAACAGTTTTAATTTTCCGATAAATGTTATTGGAGATCCGATCACTTTTAGTGGTCCTCATTTAGTTTGCGAGACAGATTCTGTTACTATTTATGGGTCAGGAGGCTTGTATTATACCTGGACAGATTTTACAACGAACGGCTATGATTCTTCTGTAACATTTACACCAACTGCAACTGCATATTATCCTGTTTCAGTAGAAGATAGTTACGGATGTTTAACCTACGATAGTATCAAAGTAGAGCTTGATTTTACGTGCGGAGACACTTTAATTAACGATTCGTTGGTCATTAACAATGCTAATATTGCTATGACGCCTAATGGCGATAATAAAAATGATTTTCTGTTTTTGGATGGAATTGAAAACACAAAAAATACGGTTGTGATCTATAATCGTTGGGGTGATGTCATTATTCAATTTGAAAATTATAATAATTCAGACGTTATTTGGGGTGGAGAGAATAAATTAGGAGGTATTGTACCAGTAGGAACCTATTATTTTAAAGTGGAAGTTGAAGGAGAGCAGGATCAAGCAGGTTGGGTTCAGATATTAAGGTAGGATGAAGAAAATAATATTATTCATATTGATCATTATTGCAGGATTAGATCTGTATGCACAGCAAGATGCTTTGTACAGTCAGTATATGTTTAATCCTTTTGCAATTAACCCGGCTTATGCTGGTTCGCGAAATTCCTATAGTGCTGTTTTATTACATAGAAGTCAATGGGTAGGAATGCCTGGAGCACCAACTACTCAGTCATTTGCTTTCCATGCACCGGCAGCAAAAACTGGCTTAGCCTGGGGTATAAATTTTGCACATGACCAGTTAGGACCTTCGAGAAATATTATAGCAGCTGTTACTGGTGCTTACATATTAAAATTTGATAAAAGCAAACTGTCTTTTGGTTTGCGCGGTGGCGTATACAACACCATTCTTGATAGAGATAAGCTGAATTTTAAAGAGGATAATGATCAGTTAGATATTGGCGGAAAAGCTTCAGCTATGGTCCCTAGCTTTGACTTTGGTGTGTATTACTACATGCAAAAATTCTATGTTGGATTGTCCGCCAATCACTTAACCAGTCATAATTTTAAATTCCGTGATTATCCTGATTCATTAATAACAAACATTAGATTAAGAAGACATTTCATGTTGAATACAGGTTATGTCTTTGAAATGAAAAAGAACTTTTTGTTGAAACCTTCTATACTGATTAAAGCTGTTCCGGGTGCTCCTGTTAATGTGGACTTGAACGTTTCTGCTATGTTCTATAAAAGATTCTGGGTTGGAATCTCACTAAGAAATACGAGTAGCCTGGTAATGTTAACGGAAGTAAATATTACTGACTTTATGAGAATAGGGTATGCGTATGACCTTAATTACAATAAATTTGGGGCCTATAATAAAGGATCGCATGAGGTCTTTTTAGGATTTGATTTTAACATAAAAAACACGCAAACAGTATCGCCTAGGTATCTATAATGAAAAGTTGGTTTCCTTTTATATTATCCTTTATTGCCGCTATAAGCTGGGGGCAAACCTATGAGATACTTGAAGTTGAAATTCAATGTGAGGCATTTGAATTAAAAGAATTGAATACTCCGGGTAGCGATTTTAGTCCTTTCGTGTATGGTGATCAATTCTATATGACTTCTTCAAGGGAATATGATCTTCATAATTTGGGTGAAAACAACTGGAAACGTTCGGGATATCTGAATATTTTCACTGGATCAATAAAAGGGGATTCTGAGCAAGACTTAAAGATCAAGAATATTCAGATCGTATCGAATAAATTAATGACTGATAATCACACTGGACCTTTATGTATTTCAGCTTCAGGTGATACTATGTATTTTTCTAAAGTACAAGAAGTTGCAAAAAAGAATAGGTCGAAAAATGAAAAGTATAGACCTCAGTTATATATGTCTATGCGTGAAGGAAAAGATTGGGGTGAACCTATAGCTTTACCTTTCAATAATGAACAGTATTCATTTGGTCATCCGTACTTTGACTCTAGGCTGAATAGGTTGTATTTCGCATCTGATTTGTCTGGCGGGAAAGGTGGTAAGGATATTTATTATTCTGAGATCAAAAACGGAGAATGGGGATTGCCTGTAAATCTTGAAGAGATCAATACAGAAAGCAATGAGGTATTTCCTTGTGTTGTAGATGAATATATTTTTTATGCTTCAGATAAGACTGGTGGCAAAGGCGGACTGGATCTTTATTGGAAAATTGTTGGTCAAAAAGGCGATTTTCCGCAGGAAGTGGTAGGCTTGAATTCGGAAATGGATGATTTTGGAATGTACGTCTATCCAGGAATGAAAAAGGGATTCTATTCAACCAACAAAGGCGGTAATGATGATATACTTTTCTTTAAGATGGATAAGAAAGTGACGATTAGGAATGCACTAGCGGGTAAATTCACTTATAGAAATATTGATGGAAATCCACAAGGATTAAAGGTGATCGTGGTAAATGAAGATGATGACATTTTATTTGAAACCAATACAGACAAAAAAGGAGAGTTCTTTTTCTCTAACATTGATTATGATGGCGAGTTTAAGATAAGGGCGAAAACAGAGGATGAATTATATCTGACCATCTATGATAAAGATGGAAACCCGATCACTGATCTGGTAACGGATGAAGTGGGAGCTTTTTCATACAAACGACTTGGTTATGATAAAAGTGGTACACTAACCTTGATCCCTGAAGATATGATCGATCTGGAGTTAAATCAAGGCCATTTAACCGGGCAGTTCATTTATGAGAATATTCCGGGCGAATATCCGAATCAATTGAAGGTATTACTGGAAGATGAAGATGGGAACATGAAATTCCAAACATTCACAGATAAAAACGGAAACTTTGATTTTAGACAGTTGGATATGTCTGAAAATTATATCCTGACCGTTCCTGAAAATGATGAAGAACTCATTCTATTGATCTTTGATAAGAAAGGTAATGTTGTAGCGCAATTGAAATCAGATCCTAAAGGTTCGTTTACATACAGAAAATTGAAACCGTCTTTCTCCAATACCCTTAAAGTTATTGAAGAAAATGATGAGATGTTCGTGTTAGAATCTCAGACCGTTTCGGGGTACTTTGAATATAAGAATCTCAGTGGTGAATATACTGAAGGATTAAAGGTGCAGGCGTACAATGAGGATGGTTTGTTGTTGAATGAGACCTATACTGACAAACAGGGTAGGTTCAGATTCAGAAATTTACCTGTAGAGGATAATTTCCTTTTCAAGGTAGATGAAATGGATGCCAATCTACAGTTGGATGATTTCACCCTGTACATTTTTGACAGGAATGGTAAGAAAATAGCACAGTTGAGACGAGGGCAAAACGATTTCTTTATTTTCAAACCTCTTGGATTTGATACAGATCATCACCTAACGCATGTAACAGAAGACTCGCTTGATATTGAGATCAATATAAAAACCAATTATGACATTGTTGTCGTGTACTTTGATAGCAATAAGAGCAATGTAAAGAATGCTGACCTGGGGAAATTAAGTGAGCTTTATAAATTATTAAAATCGAATCCTGCTTTAAAAGTAGAAGTGAATGCCTATGCAGATGCTAAGAATTCTGATGAATACAACCTTATTTTATCAGGTAAAAGAGGGGATTGGGTAGTAGAGTATTTCGTAAATAAAGGTTTGTCTTCTAATCGATTTATTGTGAATGCTTATGGTGAAACACAATTGGTAGATGAAACCAATGATGCTTTGAACAGAAGGGCTGAGATCCGTATCTACTAATTACATTTTAAAACGACTGTTCTTAAAGGCTTCGTTCAATTCTTTAAAATCCAGTTTCCCCTCCACATTTTTCAGATAGTCAAAGATCGTTAAAGCTTTTTCCAACTGTTTTTGTTCGGATTTCAATTTCCCAATTATATGCAGTAATGTTCTCTGCTTTCCTGGTGTGAGTTGATGAAAATAGCGATCTGCTTCAGGATCCTGAAAACACAATTCCTCAAAAAAATCAGGCACAAAAATCCCGTATTTACTCTCGTCTTTAGAGATCTCCACATCTAATAAGTCTCCAACCTCTATTTTTAACTTATTTCTTAGTTCTTTATTGAGTGTAATATAGAACGTCCCGTCTCCGTTAGAGAATAAAGCGCATTGTATAGGTTTGTTGCCGTTGATCGAGCATTTGATTCGCTTATCGGTGTCTTTATAAGCTTCCATGATCTCATCCGAAACTACAATTCGATAATTCCACATTAAGGTAGAATCAGAAACATATTCCAGATTTGCTTGAAATTTATGCGACATTGATTGAATTTTTCTTCCTGTAAAGTCCATCTAATTTAAGACTAATTATCTTTGAAAGACATGTTAGATAGCCTTGAAATTGCCATAAGACAAACGCAGATCCATGATGGAGGACCCTATTATCATGAATTTGTGCAGGATGCTTTGATCAAAGAACCTTGGAATGCTTATTCGTCTTTATTTTTCTTCATACCCATCATTTTTTGGTTGTATAAACTAAAAGGAGAGTATCGTGAAAATGCTATCATATTGGCAATTCTTCCTTTATTATTTCTAAATGGGTTAGGTAGTACTTTATTTCATGCGCTTAGAACAGACAGGTGGATGCTGTTCTTAGATTTTATGCCGGCTTCATTAATGAGCATGACTTTATCAACTTACTTGTGGACGCAAATTGTGAAACGTTGGTATTATGGAGTTCTAGTGGTTCTAGGTTTTTATTTACTCGGTGGATTATCGATTGCTTTTTTAGTCCAATATGAAGGAATGCGTGAATTGGCGCCTAATTTTGGTTATTTCTTTGTCGGTGCATCATTCTTTGCTCCCGTATTGATCATTTTGGGGAAAACCAATTTTTATAAAGTAAAGTATGCTGCGGCTACTTTTCTGTTCCTGGGATTGGCTTTAGCGTGCCGTGCCTCAGACTATCCATCTCCTAATCCATTTCCCGATCTGTTGCCTCAGGGAACCCATTTTATGTGGCATATTTTTACTGTTTTTGCCGTGTTCACTATGGGATTCTATGTTTATTATATTAATAAATTGGGTCTAAGTAAATTGGCTAAAGGAGGGAAGCTTGTTAAATAATCCTTAATATACATGTTGGAACATGTAATTTTAATAACTTTGTTTACAGGAGGTTATTATGAGAACGATTAAACAAATTGTACCAGCTTTTAAGATCAACATGGGAGGTCATATCCTTGACCAGGCATTGCCTTACAGAGGTGTTGATCAAATTGATCCATTCTTATTGATCCATCACTGGAAACAGAATATGGAAGGTGGTCAACATCAAAGTACTGTTGGGGTAGGACCACATCCGCACAGAGGTTTTTCACCGGTAACGTTTATTTATGAAGGCGGCGTACATCATAGAGATTCAACAGGTGAATCGCAAGTGGTTTATGGTGGCGGTACACAATGGATGAATTCAGGAAAAGGCATAGTGCATTCTGAGCGTCCTGCGCAAGAAATTGCTGAAAAAGGAGGGGAGTTTGAATTTATTCAGTTTTGGGTAAATGCTCCATCTTCACATAAAATGACAGAACCGAATTATCAAGCTATAACAAAAGAAGATACTCCTATAGTGGATGTTGGAGATCCTAAAGTTAAACTGGCATTGGTGACAGGTGATTACAAAGAAACCAAAGGGCCAATTCAACCATACAGTGACGTTTTGATACTGCGAATCGATATGGAAATAGGAGGGAAACATGAGATCCAGATCCCTGAAACATATAATGCGCTTATTTATCAATTAGATGGTTCTTTCAAAGTAAATAATGATCAATTAATTACAGGAAAAAACATGCTTCATTTAAATAATGATGGCACGTCAATTGTAGTGGAAGCTATGGAGAATACTAGGTTGATGCTACTGTCAGGTCAACCTATTAATGAAGAAGTGAGTACCTACGGACCGTTCGTCATGAATACAGAAGATGAAATTAGACAGGCTATTTTAGATTATCAAAGCGGAAAAATGGGTATCTTAACCGAAGAATTTGAATAAAATGAAAAGGAGAAAGTTCTTAGTTTACAGTATGTTACTGGGGTTAGCTATAATAGCTAAGCCTTCAGATCTTTTAGCTAACGACAATGTCGTTATTCCTCTGCCTGAAGCTGAAAACCATGTAAGACATGGGGATTTCAATCTTGATCAGTTGTCAGGAGTTCAACTACCTAATGGTGTTTCCAATGTGCGCTTTCAAAGATTTTATAAAAATGGATTTATTGAAGGTCCGGATGATCTTTGTGTAGTGACTTTTCTTTATGAGAATGAAACACATATTGTACAATTTAAATTTTATGAATTGTGCGAGAAAGGTTATATAGATTGTGCTTCAAAGAATTCAAGTAAAAAAGTTTTTACTTTATTCTAGTTTTCAAAGTCTTATAGGAATGAAGGCCTTAGAATGTCCTTTATTCTCACCTTTTTCCAATTTTTAACGTTAACTTAGTGTTAAGCATAATTAAATTGGATGTTAAGACATCTTACTCTACTTATTGTTATTCTACTATCGGGAACTAAATTATTCTCGCAGGTCGATCATTGGGAAACAGCTGTTTTTGAAACAGATATTTGGAATTATTTAGTTCCTTCATCTGCTGTTGATCCTGCATGGAATGATGTAGGGTTCAATACAACCGGCTGGAGTACAGGTCAGGGAGGTTTTGGTTATGGTGATGGAGATGATCAAACCGTTCTTCCCAATGGAACAATATCCTGTTTTCAACGCATTGAATTCAACGTTGTAGATACCTCAAATATTTTTATAGCGGCCTTGACCATTGATTATGATGACGCTTTTGTGGCTTATTTGAATGGCGTTGAAATCACCAGAGATCTACTAGCCGGAACGGGACAGCCGACTTGGGATCAACAGGCTTCAGGTTTGCATGAAGCGCTTGCCTATCAAGGGGCTTATCCTGCTCAATACACTATTAGCAAATCTTTTTTAAGTGCAAATTTGAATCAGGGAGTGAATGTGCTTGCGGTTCAAACACACAATGAATCTGCAACTTCAAGTGACATGTCATCCAGAGTGTTTCTTCATTTTGGTATTAGCAATACTTCTAATAATTACAGCCCGGTACCTAATTGGTTTGTTCCACCTTTCGTTTTTACATCTTCAAATTTGCCAATTGTTGTAATTAACACAGTTGGGAATATCACTGTACCGGATGAACCTAAAATTGATGCGATTATGGGGATCATCTACAATGGGGAAGGTAATCTTAATTATATCAATGATCCTTACAATGAATATTATGGCAATATTGGAATTGAACGAAGAGGTTCTTCTTCCCAATCATTTCCTAAGAAGCCTTACGCTATAGAAACCCGTGGTCCTGATTCCAGCAACTATAATGTTTCGCTTTTTGATTGGCCGGCGGATAATGATTATGCACTTATTGCTCCTTATTCTGATAAATCATTGATTAGAAACGTGCTAACCTATAAGTTAGGTAGTGAATTGGGGCGTTGGGCACCAAGAACTAAGTTGTGTGAATTGGTATTGAATGGTGAATACGTTGGCGTTTATGTTTTGACCGAAAAGATCAAGCAAACACCAGGAAGAGTGAATATCAATGAGCTGGAGTATAGTGATACAGTAAACAATGAAATTACCGGGGGGTACATAGTTAAAATAGATAAAACTACCGGAGGAGGTGTTATTGCCTGGACTTCACCATTCACGGCTGCTTCTCCTGCTACGGGTCCTATTTATTACCAAATGCATGATCCTGATCTGGATACGCTTCATCCATTGCAATTGAACTATATACAACAATATATTACTGACTTTGAAGTAGCTCTTGACGGTCCAAATTATACAGATCCGGTATTAGGATATGAACCTTATATAGATGTGAATTCATTTGTAGATTTCATGATCATGAATGAGATCAGTAAAAATGTAGATGGTTATAGGATCAGTACCTTCTATCACAAGCAGCATATCCATGAAGGTGGTAAGCTCGTTGCCGGTCCTTTATGGGATTTTAATTTGGGCTGGGGTAATGCCAATTATTGTGATGGTGGGTTAACCACTGGTTGGGAGATCTATTTTAATGATGTTTGTGGTGGTGGTGGATCATTGAATAATCCATTTCATTGGAATAAGCTGGTGACAGATCCTGAATTCACACACAAATTGAACTGTAGATGGCAAGAACTTAGACAAGATGAATTACACGCGGATAGCATTTTGGCATTTATTGATGCTCAAGCCATTTATTTAACTGATGCGGCTGGACGGAATTTCACTAAATGGAACACTTTAGGTAGTTATGTGTGGCCCAATAATTATGTAGGGAATACTTATCTTGAAGAGATTGATTATTTGAAAACATGGACTGTAGATCGCATCAATTGGATGGATGCTAATATGTTTGGAACATGTCCAGACCTTGGTGCAGATGTTAATGAATACCAATTTTTGATCTATCCAAACCCAACCAATAACAGTATTTCGGTGAAGTCTGATAACTTGCTTCAAAACGGAATGATCGAATTAACAGATCTAACGGGGAAGAGACTTCTTTATATGGCATTCGCTGGGAAAGCAGAAATGATTTTAGATCTATCTGATTATGAATCAGGTATATATCTTATCAATATTTATGAAAATAATAGAATTGTGTCGCATGAAAAGATCATTAGGTTATAGTTTATCTCTGGTACTGATTGTTGGATCCATGTTTTCGTGTAATAAAGACGAAGGATTGGGTGGAACATCCAGTATTGAAGGTTTCGTTTACGTAACCGACCATGATTTTTCCAGATCTGAGATCACAGATGTTACTTTTTCGAATGGAGATCAGGTTGAACATGGTGATTATTGGATACTCAATACCCCAGACGTTAATCAATTGTTTTATATATGGTATGATAATCCAACCTGGATCTCGTCTGGAGACCCTCAATTACAAGGTAGAACGGGGATTAAAGTAAGCTTCAATTATTCAGATTCTAACATAGAGGTGGCAAACAATACCAAGGCTGCTATTTTAGCTGAAACTTCAGTGTTTTCAATCACCCAAATGAATGATATTTTGACCTTCACTTCTACCATTGAAGGGGAATGTCATGACGCAGAAGATGTTTCCAGTCCGTTCTCATTTGACATTGCTCAACAAGGTGCAAACGGCATTTTGGGACAAGAAAAAGTTGCGGTGGATGAAAGCGTATTCATTCAATATGGAGAAAATGAAACCGTAGTTTTTGATGATGAGTTTAAAACTTCATCAACAGGTGGTTACCGATTTACAAATCTTAGAAAAGGACAATACGTTCTATCTGTTTATTCTAAGGATACCACAAATGGTGGGAGCACTGTAATTCAACAAATTATAGAGGTTGATAATAAAAAAACGGCTTATTCAGCTGTAGATTTCCATATTTTCAAATAGTCATATCATAGATTTAATACTACTTTAATCTATTTATCTGAGTAAGAGATACTTTTGTCTTTTACAATTATTTATTATTTTCAGGTTTCTAATTTGAATAAGATGGACATTCTTGAAGTTGAAGATATCATACCAGCGAGTTCTGAACAGATCTATAATGATTGGTTGTCTAGCTCAGGTCATTCGAATATGACAGGTGCAGATGCAGAGATCAATGATGAGCCAAGAGCCTCATTTTCTGCCTGGGATGGATATATTTCCGGTACAAATCTTCAGTTAGAAAAGAATAAAAGAATTTTTCAAAGTTGGCGTACACTTGAATTTCCCGAAAATGCGCCGGATTCTGTTCTTGAAGTTACATTAGAACCATTATCAGAAAGTGAAACAAAAGTGATTATCACGCAATCAAATCTCCCTGATGGTGATGGCCCTAAATATACTGACGGATGGAATGATTACTATTTTGCCCCCATGAAAGAATATTATTTGAACCTATAATCTACTATACTTATGCCTACTATGCAAATAGATCGATCTATCTTGATCGATAAAAAACCGGAAGAGGTATATTCTCTTCTCAGTGATTTTCATCATTGGAAACCCTGGTCACCCTGGTTGATTCTCGAGCCTGAAGTTGCTGTTCATGTTCGTGAAGATGGTAAATTCTATGAATGGTCAGGAGATCTTGTTGGAAGTGGTGAGATGACGATCATAGATCAAAAAGAGAACAGTTCCATTGATTATGATCTAACTTTTTTAAAGCCTTGGAAATCTAAATCTAAAGTCGGGTTTATTATTGCACCTGACGATAATGGATCTAAAGTAACCTGGACTATGGAAAGCAAACTTCCTTGGTTTATGTTCTGGATGAAAAAAATGATGTCTGCCTTTATTGGGATGGATTACAAACGTGGTTTGTTGTTGCTGAAGGATTTTGCTGAGGATGGAGAAGTTCATTCAAAGTTGGAATTCAAAGGGATCAATCAGTTGGATGGTTGTAAATACATAGGCATTAAGAGAAGTGTATCCATGGAAGATATGGGAGAATCTCACAAAGCTGATTTTACACAACTAATGACCTATGCAAGAGAAAAAGGGCTGGTTGATGGAAATGGATTTACTATTTACAACAAATGGGATCTAACAAACGGGATCTGTGATTATACAGCTTGTGTTCCGGTGAAGGAAATTCCATCTGATCTACCTGCAAGTTTTGTTTCAGGTGAAAGACCAAAAACAAAAGCGCATACGGTTAAGCACATTGGGCCTTATCATCATATTGGTAATGCATGGAGCGCACAAATGAACCGTCAAAGAAGTAAGAGGTTTAAAGCCAATAAGAAGATCCATCCAATTGAGGTCTATTTGAATAGTCCTTTGGATACGCCTCCAAATCAACTTGAAACTGAAATTCACATAGCAGTAAATTAATATGAAGCCCCAATTAAACTGGGGCTTTTTTTATGATGAATATCATAATTCAGGATTTCCATAAACTGTAGATTTGCTCAAAATATTTACAAATGAGAACTTATTGGAGCAAACGTTCAGATGAAGACTTGAAACATAGAGTATTTCAGGCATTAGAAGAAAACATCAGCTATGTTAGGGAGAATGTATTAGGGGTTCCTGCTTCTTATTTGGATGATAAGGTTTTTAATCAGGATGCTTCTTTTTTGAAGGATGCTCCCTATATCTCAACACTTGTACAAAATCCTAATCATATTGGATGTCATACGCTGGGTCATTCTGAATCCTTTTTTAAAGGCACTCAACTACTAGAGAAAGAGTTGATAGATGTTTGTTCAGTTGATATTTTAAAGGCAAAACCTGATGAAACGGATGGTTATGTGGCTTCAGGAGGTACAGAAGCAAACATTCAGGCGGTTTGGATCTATAGAAATTACTTCATTAAGGAATTTAAAGCTCAGCATGATGAAATTTGCGTGCTATGTAGTGAAGACGCTCATTATTCTATGGATAAGGCGGCAGACTTACTCAATGTCTCTATACAAAAAGTAAAAGTTGATCCGCACACCAGAGAAATCAATGATCTTGAGGTGGGTGCTGCCATTGCAGCCGCACAACTTAGCGGTAAAAAGTATTTCATAGTGATCTGTAATATGATGACCACTATGTTTGGATCAGTTGATGATATCAATGCTTATTTAAGAGAATTGCACGCCGCTAAAACACCTTTTAAATTACATGTTGACGGAGCTTTTGGTGGATTTTACTATCCGTTTTCTAATGATAATAGTATCCTCACGTTCGAAAATGAGCATATTTCATCTTTTACGTTGGACGCCCATAAAATGGCTCAGGCTCCTTACGGTACCGGGATTTTCTTAATAAGAAAAGGAATGATGCGATATGCGCATACCCAATCAGCAAGTTATGTGGAAGGAGATGATTTTACCCTAATTGGTAGTCGATCTGGAGCCAATGCCATTGCTGTTTGGATGATCCTGATGAAAAACGGTCCGTTCGGGTGGAAAGAAAAGATCTTTATTCTTCAAAAAAGAGCCGAATGGATGTGTGATCGTTTGTCTGAGTTAGGAGTGGAGTATTATCGAAATCCATATTCTAACATAATAACAATAAAAGCATCATTTATCAGTTCTGATATAGCAAACGAGTTTGGTCTTGTACCTGATAATCATGTTAAGCCTAACTGGTATAAGATCGTTATAATGGAACATGTGACAGTTGATAAATTATTGCCATTAATTGAACGTATTCAATCCTAATTTTTGGTGATGTTAAAAGACTTTCATAAGTTTGACTAACATGAAATTAATTTAATGTATATAGAAATGAAGAGAAATCTATTATTCGTGATGTTAGCATCAACAGTGGTACTTGCATCATCTTGTGCTAAAAAAGGTTGTACTGATGCAAACGCAAACAACTATTCAGCTGAAGCAGAAAAAGATGACGAGTCTTGTACTTACACTGCAAGAGGAACATTTTGGTACACTCAGTCTGTTTCAATTGCTCAATATCAAGCAGGAACTACAACAATTGAAGTTTATGTTGGTGATGTAGCATCAGGTTCACCATTAAATGTGTCTGATTATGCTGGTCCTGCAACACCTTCTTGTGGAGATGCAAAAACCATTTCAGTAGAAAAAAATATGGGAGCTGTTTCGTCAAAGGATTATACCTGGCAAGCAAAAGACCAAAACGGAAACGTATTATATAGCGGAACATGGAGTGCAACTGGTAAAGCTGCCGGTTCATGTGATGTAATTCAAATCCAATAATTGAAAAAAAAATGATTATGAAACCCGGCCATCTGGTCGGGTTTTTTTATTTTAAAAAAGTCAATCTGTCAATTATGGATAAAAGAACTTTTCTCAAAAACTTTTCAATTTTATCATTGGGTGTTTTACCGAATATTCAAGCCTTAGGAAAATTCGTTGAATCCTATCAACATGTTTCCTTGGATGATCTTGCTGAAGATGAAGATTTTTGGGCTAAAGTGAGAGAAGGGTATCGACTCAATCCGGATTATATCAACCTGGAAAATGGTTACTACTGTATGATGCCGGAAGAAACGCTTGAACACTACATCAAACATGTTAGATTGATCAATTATGAAGCTTCTCACTATATGCGTACGGTGCAGTTTGAGAACAGGAATGAGATCAGAAAAAGGTTGGCTGAATTGGCGGGCTGTTCCTATGATGAATTAGTTATAACACGAAATACAACAGAATCACTAGATCTGGTGATTGGTGGATTGCCATGGAAATCAGGTCATGAAGCCATTGTGGCTGAACAGGATTATGGTGCCATGTTGAATATGTTCAGATTGATCAATGAGCGCTATGGCGTAATTACCAAACGCGTGTCACTTCCTAATCATCCTGAATCTGATAAAGAGATCGTAAAGCTTTATGAAGACCAGATCACCAATAATACTAAATTGATCATGATCAGCCATTTGGTGAATATATCCGGTCAGGTTTTGCCGGTGAAAAAGATCTGTGACATGGCGCATTCGCACGGAGTTGAAGTAATGGTGGACGGAGCTCACGCCTTTGCACATCTTGATTTTAAGATCTCAGATTTGAATTGTGATTATTACGGAACGAGCCTTCATAAATGGTTAAGCGCTCCACTGGGATGTGGTTTTTTATATATCAATAAAGACAAAATTGAGAAATTGTGGCCGCTTTTTGCTGAGGATGTCAAGCCACAGGATGATATAGATCGATTGAATCATTTAGGCACAACACCGGTACATGTAGATCTGGGAATTGCTAATGCTATTGATTTTCATAAGGCTATTGGGGCAGAAAGAAAGCTGAAACGACTTCAGTTCTTGAAGAAATACTGGACGGAGAAGCTCAAAGATCATCCTAAGATCGAGATTAACACGCCCTGGGAAGAAGAAAGGCATGGCGCTATTGCGAATGTGCTTGTAAAGGGGATGATGGCAAGTGAAATATCAAAAATATTAATGGATAAATACAGTATCTGGACAGTGGCAATAAATCGTCCAAATGTTCATGGGATAAGGGTTACGCCAAATCTTTATACCAGTTTAAATGAGCTGGATCAATTTGTGAAGGCCCTGGATGAAATAGCTTCATAATGTAACGGATTTTTTATTCTGTATTACATTGTTGAAGTTCTCCTCCTGATCTGTACTTAACCAATTAAACCTATCCGCTATGAAGCAATTATTCTTTCGTTCCCTTTTCCTTGTAATGTTCATTTTTATAGCATTCATTCCTAAAGCGCAGGATGCACAGGGCACCATGAACTATACCATTCAGATCTTTAAAGATGACGGTAGGCCTTATGCTGGATGTCCGGTAACCATTGTAGAAACATCAACTTTCGAAAGAAAGACCTTTGCCGCTAATGCAGCCGGGCAGTTGAAATTGAGTGTTTCTGAAGGTAAGGAATGGATCGTCAATATTGGTGAAATGAGAAATTATACCAAATTGACTATTCCTCAATACGGAGGAACTGCTAATGGTTCTGCTACTGTAACACATGATCCGGCCTGGTGGGAGAGAACCATGCAAACTCCTGAAGATCGTACCGGAGTAAAATTTGACGATATCTATCAAAGATTGGCTGAAAATGAAAGACCTGGTCCAACGGAAGAATTGTTGGAAGTATTGGTGCAAACTGAAAACGGAAGACCATATAAGGGGATGAAAGTAGATCTGGTTAATCACGGAACTGCAACCAAATACATGGCAGAGACTGATCACATTGGAATAGCCAGATTTAAGATCCCCCTGAATCAACAATTTCAAATGGACATTGATGGGGAAGAAGACTTTCAATATTACGATTCAGGTAGCAAGCCTTATAAAAAGCGCATTACCATCACTTATGAAACAATGGAATATAAGGAGGTAGTGAATCAGGATGGATATATTGAACAAACCTTTTTAGAAGATCCCCGACCAATATCCAGTAGAGTTTTCGTGGCGTTGAAAGTAGTTGGAGGGCCAAATGATGGTGCCAATGAAGATGTTTATCTGAACATGGCATTCTCGAACAAAAAGTACCATGCAAAAACAAATGCCAACGGTACAGCTTATTTCATGTTGCCTAAAAAGCGTGAATATGTGGTTGATTTTGATTATCAAAAAGGTGCCGGATCCGTTGATCTGAAAAGGTTTTTTGGAATTGGCCAGGCGACAATGGGCGTATATTATGAGCCGGATGAAAGATTGCAGTTTCCTGAGAAATTCCTGCCTTCAAAGAACGATCTTAAGCTTTATGACATCAATAACTTCAGGAAAAAGCCCTATGAAGATACACCTGAAGACGAGTTGATCAATGTACATGTAAAATGGGGAAATAATAAGATCGGCTCCGGGTCGAGAGAAGCTTTGTTGGAACTAGGTTTTTCGGTAAAAGAGCCTAAGGATAAAAAAGCCATTGAAAAACCCTTGAATGTAGCTTTTGTGCTGGATAAGAGCGGGTCTATGTCAGGTGAGAATATAGAGATCCTAAAGGCGGCCATGGTTGATTTTGTGAAAAAACTGAGACCTATTGATAATGTGTCGCTCATATTGTTTGATACTGAAGCAGTAGTGGCGTACGAATGTCAAAAAGCCAATAAATCTCATTTAATGGACCTTATTGCAGCTATTCAGGCTGGAGGAGGAACCAGTATTTATGAAGGATTGAAATTGGGCTACAAAGAAGTGAGTAAAAATGCAACTTCAGGATCAGTGAATAGATTGATCTTATTGACAGATGGTTATGGTTCAAAGCCGGTAAATGAAGTATTGGCCTTGTCTGACGAGTATTTTAAGAAAGGGATATCTGTATCCACTATTGGTGTTGGTGAAGGTTATAATAGTGCATTGCTTTCGCTATTAAGCAAATATTCAGGAGGTTTGGAACATCAGGCTATTAATTCAAATGGTATCACTGCTGCATTATATAAAGAATTTGAAAGTTTATTGTATCCATTGGCATCAGACCTAACCGTAAAGGTGAAATACAATAACCGAATCATTTACAAGTCACTTCACGGTATTCCGGAGGCTAAGAATAAAGATGGAGTAGTGCAGTTTGATCTTCAAAAAGTCTTCAGTTCACTGGATCGTATGGTATTAATGAAATTTAAGATCGAAAATCCGGACGCGAGTATTGAAAAGGATGTGATCTCTATTGATATTAATTATCATGATGAGATCAAGAATGAAGATGTGTCTATTCATAAGGAAACGCACTTAGAGTGGTCTGAAGAGTCTGATATTGAGTTGGTGCATGATCGTGAATTAGTGGAAACATACTCAATTGCAGTGATCAACCAGATGTTAAAGACCATTGCAGATCAGTGTGATAATAAGAATTATACTGAAGCGAGAAAGAAGGTCAAAGAAACACTTGACTCTCTTAAGAAGTTGAACAAAGACAAGTTTAGTCCGGAGTTACTGCCGATAATTGAGACTTTAAATACCTATTTACAAGGATTAGAGCAGGCTATTATTAATAATAAATGATTTTGCAAATTTGGTTATTTAGGACCAATACCGTGTCTTGCAGCCTCGCATTCGTTGCAATATTTTACCCCGTCACAACCTTTAAAGCCGGGACAATCAGCTGTGCATGCCCCATTGTGCACTAAAGATTGGTCAAAACAAGGATGATTTTCGCCGGTTTTATTACAACCTGCAAGAGTCAGGGTTGCCAATGCACAGCATATTATAAAAATTGATTTCATAGATACGAAGTATAATGCAGTTTAAACGGGAATTTGAGAAGAAAATTATTTAACAAAATACATTTTCATTTTGCCTTTGTTCTTGGCTTCAACCTCTCCGCGATATTCGTAATCGAATTGATCGTTGGTGATGGCATATACGGATTCTGATACGTTGATCATACCTGGCAAACCAGATTGTTCCATTCTGGCCGCTATGTTCACTGAATCGCCCCAAACATCATAAGCGAATTTGCTGGATCCTACAACTCCGGCAACCAAAGGTCCGGTGTGGATGCCAATACGCATTTCAAGATATGGTTTACTGTTTTCTTTGAGTTCTTTCATTTGCTGATCTACAAATGATTTCATGTCGAGTGCGGCCTTGATCATGATGTGGGCGTGGTTTTCCGTTTCTTCAGGAATGCCTGAAACACACATGTAAGCATCACCTATGGTTTTGATCTTTTCAATATCATACCCTTCAATGATCTCATCAAAGGCTCTGAAATATCCATCTATTATTTGAACGATCTCTTCAGGGGTTAATTTTTCAGAAAATTTTGTAAACCCCTTAAAATCAGTAAACATGATAGTGGCATTTGAATAACTTCTTGAAGATGTTTTTCCGAATTCTTTAAGCTCTTCTGCAACCCGTTTTGGAAGAATATTCAGTAAGAGTTCTTCAGATTTCTCCTTCTCTTTGGCAATTTGATAGTTCTTGTTTCTGAGTGTTTGATTGGTTTTTCGTTTACGCAGATAACCAAGACCAAAGAACAATACAATGAGGCAAACAATACCGATCACAAACATTAGGATATTCCTTTTGTTTTCAGATTCACTGATGATCAGATCTTGCTGTTGTTTGTCTATTTGTAATTGCTGATTTTCAAATTTGGTTTTTACCTGTTCATCTGACAGAGAATCAAATGCCATGTCTTTAGTACTGATCTCAGACTGCTGTTGTTCAATGGTTTCAAGATGTTGCCCCACTTCACTTCCCAATGCATTCACTGAATCCGCTAATTCCTCATTTTGATCGGTCATTTTCTTTTTGTACAGATCAGTGAAGGCCTTATAATGATCCAGTGCTTCTTTGTAGGTTATGACATTGTCCTTTAACTCAGCCAATTCAATGTGACAGCTCATTTGCAGCTCTCTGTTTCCAGCTGATTTGGCTGCTTCTAAGGCATCCTCAAATGACTTAATGGCCTTATTCTTCTTTCCTTCTTTACGATAGGTTTTACCTTCTTTATAAAGCTCATAAGCGGATTGCGAGTAAGTTGAAAATGCGATCAACAGGCAAAAGAGAAGAGAAGAAACAACTCTGTACATAGTAAGGGTTTGGTCTGTTTAAAATAAATAAAAATCACGACCAAAGAAACAGAAGAATGATTATTTCCTGTACAAATATAAGGTCATCATTGGATGAAAAACAACCGCTTTTTGAAGCATCCCATTGGAATAGAAGTACTTACTGGTATTTTTGTTGAGTGGATTCGTCAGGTCATATCTGTTCTCACTTTTATGATGAACGATAGACTTAAAAACTCCATCAAACTCTGAATAGATCTCTTTAAGATCTTTTGGTTCATTGAAATACATCATAGACTCACAAAAAACAAAATCCTTAATGGTAGATTTCTTTTCATTTTTAGTGAACAGATAACCTTGATCTTTCTTAACGGTGGTCATGACATCATGGGGTAGATGATTTCGGAAAGTAACCACTTCATTGGCCTGTAACTTATTGTTTTCAAAGACACTATAGAGGGTATATGAAATCACCATGGTGATCAGTTTTTTAACCTTGATCTCACTGGTGACATGGATTTCTTCACGGTCATTGCTAATACTTTGCGTCACCACCAATTGTCCCAATTGTTCATTATCCTTTGATTTAATGATATAAGTGACATTACCGGCAAAGGTGGTATTTGCCTGGATCATTAGGGTCAATATGATAATTAAACGTGAGATCATCTTCAATGGATAAAAATATCAATATCTCATAATCCTTGGTCGTAATTCGAATGAAAAGCTGACAAATCTGCAGCTAAGACTTCAGATTATATTCAGAATTCAAGACATAATTTGGCGCTTTTAATTAGCTCATATGATCTCCAATTTCGAAGAAGCCATTAATCAATTGATCTTTCAGGGTTATGGTATTTTGGATAATTGGCTACCTGAGGGGCTTTTATCAGATCTGGAAAACTCCTTAGTTAGTCGTTTAGAGGCAGATTATTTTCATAAAGCACAAATCGGTAATGGTTCAGATCAGCAACGAATAGGAAGTGTTCGTGGAGATGAGATCTTTTGGCTGAATGAGAATCTTGCCGTACCAGCGGAGAAGGAATTTTTATCGATCATTGGACAGTTTACAGATTATTTGAATGTGACTTGCTTCGCAGGCATTAAATCTTTTGAATTTCACTATGCTGTTTATCAGTCAGGTACCAGATATGCCAGACACAAGGATCAGTTTAGATCAGATGACAGTCGTAAATATTCTATGGTCTTCTATCTAAACCGAAATTGGAAGGCTGGAGATGGGGGAGAGCTCATGATCTATACGCAAGAAGACGTAAAAATTGAACCTGTTTTTGGGCGTCTGGTATTTTTCAAAAGTGAGTTAGAGCATGAAGTACTTTTATCCAATTTCGAAAGAAAGAGCATTACAGGATGGCTGAAAGATCTGGCTCCGGTGGAGGTGATTGGATAAGCGTGAAGTAAATTAAAATAACATCTTCAATCAATTGGAGACGAATATTTTAGTAGTAGAAATTAACTGATCCGATTTATATGTCATAAAGTAAACCCCGGGATCACCTGATATCTCTATAGCCACATTATTTGATGAAATCTCCAAGGTAGAGAATTCTATTGATTCTCCCAATGAACTGTAAATATGGATATTTTCAACTATCACATCTTTCACTGTTTGCAAGCAAAAACTACCGTTTGAAGGATTAGGGTATACAAAAGAGCCATGTGTTTCTTCAGGTAATGATAATCCATAGTCCATATGGTAAATTTTAACCTCTCCGGAATTGCCACCGTAAGGTATTCCGACTGCGATATTGATGTTAGAACCAGTTTCTGCTATGTCTACTTCATGGCCAAACCATCCGGCTGACTGAGCTCCTTCTAAGTAATTGTCGATCAGCTGCCATTCATTATTGTTCCAATAATATGCAGCAATCCTACCTCCAATTCCGGTTGCATCATAGTCAGGTGACCCAACTACTAAAATATTACCTGAATTACTTAATCTTGTTGACCTTCCAAAATGAGCCCAATTTCCTTGTCCTTCTATGAGACTTCCTTTTAATGTCCATTGCGCATCTGACCATTCAAATACTCTCACTGATCCTGAGGTAGGAAAAAGTCCGGAGTAAAAAGGTGAGCCTATTGCAACAGTAGTTCCTGTGCTATCTAAGGCCACTGATGATCCGGAATATTCAGCTGCCATTTCACCATCAATATCTCCTCCCACCTGACTCCAGTATGTGTCCAGCCATTCAAAAACCCTGACATGACCAGATTCATTTCCATTGCCATCATTTTCTATTGCGCCAACCGCAACAATGTTTCCTTCGTAATTTATATCAACTGATGTTCCGAATAGATCATTAACTGATTCTCCCTGGATATCTAATCCTTTTTGAATCCAGTCAGATCCATTCCACTCATAAATTCGACAACGACCCGCATCATTCGCTCCTGTGTTTCCATTTATTCCGATCACAACAATATTACCGTTACCATTGAGGCTAAGTGCCTGTCCAGTATATTCATTGGTGTTTTGTCCCTCTATATCATTTCCTTTTTGGATCCAGTCAGATCCATCCCATTCATAAATTTTTACTATTCCAGAACTAGATCCATTTGGGTCAGCACCCGGAACTGACACGGCAATAATATCACCAATAGTATTGATTGCAACTTTAGTTCCATAAGAATCATTGTATTCAGCTCCATAAAGGGTACTTCCTATTTGCGTCCATAGTGTTCCATTATAGGAATATACTTTTACGCTCCCACCTTCGACTCCATTATGAATACCTGTGACTACCTTATCTCCAGTCTGGTTAATAGCAACAGAGTAACCGCAATTATCATTATTACTTGTACCTGTTAAAGTCTGACCTTTTTGAATAAATTGACCGAAAGTCAAAAACTCAATAAAAAGAGAAGTTATCAATACTGATTTTAACATGGTATAAAATATGAATTGAATTACTCCATAGGTCTAGTTTTTACCCAACCGGACATATTTTTTTCAGGTGTGTAAAAAGAGATCTTTACCCAGTTTTTCCAGGCTAGAATGATATCAGAGTATGATTCATTTTTGAAGGTGTGGATCAATTCGCTTTCTTCATTAGGTTCAGCATACACTTCTCTTGTAATTGCTGTTGTCATGAATGGACCATTGATCTTAGTTCCTTTTTTAAAAACAACAACTTCACCACCGTCTTCCCACAATGAATCTACATACCATTCACCTTTATTATACGTAGCTTCGAGATCAACGCCTGTTCCGTCATATTGATAAAGATGGGCATAAGGGTTCATCAACTCGTATTCTTCTTCTTCACCACCCGGGTGCTCAATAGTAATAGGTATAGTAGTTCCTTCTGCCCAGGTGTCATAAACCACATCTAAACTTATCTCGCCAATACCGCTTAGATCTTTAACATACTCTTTTACTTCAATAGTTTCTGTTACCGAACTGTCTACTGAAGTAGTGTCATTTTCGTGGTTTGTTTCATCATTGTTTTGATTGTCATTTTCTGAACCTCCGCAAGCCATGAATGTTAGAGCCAATCCTATGATAACGAGTTGTTTGTGCATGATTAAAAATTTAGTTGTAACAAAGAAAATAAAAATAATCAATCCAGAAAGAGAGGATCTTTTACTTTTTTAAACAAGCACAAAAAAGTACATACTGAAGGCTGAACAGCTTTTACTTTCCTTCTACAACAATTAGTCTTTTTTCACTGATGTTGTTTCCGTTTATATACACCGTGTTAACACCATTTTCCATCAATTGAAGTTTAAATAGTTTGTAATACGCTTATCTTTAATTGATTAACCCTGTAATAGAAGAGATAATCCTACTTTTATAATGCTTAACCCAATTTAATAGCGTATCTTTGTGGTATCAAGCTAATTCTCTATTTTGAATTTGTGATTTTTTTGGTTTGAATTTCATCTGAAATTAGACACTGCCGACAACTTCCTTATCATTTTCCGGAATTAACATGTAAAGCACTATGAGACTATTGTGTGCATACAATATCTTCTAATGCTTTGGGAAAGTAAAAATTGCTTTCCAGGTAATGAACAAGTAAGGATATTAAGAAGTCAAAGTTTTCGCCTAAATGGCATATTTCAAATCAAAAAGAATTTCTATTTGAGTTAAAAGCAGTTTTTTCAAGGTACACCTTAGCAAACAATCTTATTAACAAAATTGAACAGACATTTAAAAACAATGTGCTGTTCTTGTATTGCCCAATTTCTGGCAATTAATTACAATTAAAATGAATACAAAAAAGAATAATAAAGCCTTTCATCAAAACAAAAAAAGGCCTCAACAAAACAAATCAAATCGTAAGATAAAATCAACGATCAATCCAAATCGACTAATTCAGGAGGCACAAGAAGAAAAGGCTTCAAAGTATATGGCTATTAAAAGCTTCAACGAAATGGATCTTCATCCGCAATTGAAATCGAATTTGAAACAAATGGGATTTATTAATCCTACAGAAATTCAGGAAAAGACATATCAACATCTGCTCCTAAAGCATAACCTTATCGGTTTAGCAAACACGGGAACAGGAAAAACAGGGGCTTTTCTTATTCCCATCTTACACAATCTGTTAGATCAGAATCAAAAGAATTTTAAAACTTTGATCATTGTGCCAACCAGGGAACTTGCCCTTCAGGTTCAGGATGAATTTAAAAAACTATCCAGAGGTTTAAACCTAAGTGTTTCTTGTCATATTGGTGGAACAAGCGTTTCTGCAGATGTTAGTTCATTGAAACGACACAATGATGTGATTATCGGAACACCTGGAAGATTATTGGACCTGATGAACAGAGGGAATCTAAAATTAGCTTCTATGCAAACTCTCGTTTTAGACGAATTTGATAGAATGCTTGACATGGGATTTATTCAGGATATAAGAAGAATTGTGAATAGCATGAAAAGTAGAGAGCACACTATGTTATTCTCTGCTACTATGGATCCAAAGCAAAGATCGTTAATCAATGAAATGGTTAAAGATCCTGTACAAGTATCTGTGAGCAATGGAGATTCAACCAGTAAAAATGTGGCTCAGGATATAATCAGAGTGCCTGAAGGTGCCGATAAATTCAATATGTTATTGAAGCTTCTTACAGGTGATGGTTTTAATAAAGTGATATTATTTGCTGAAACCAAAAGGTTGGCTGATAGATTAAGTAAAAAGCTAAATCAATCTGGTATTAAAGCGGATCAAATCCATGGAAATAAGTCTCAAAATTACAGAGTAAAGGCATTAGATAAATTCAAAAAAGGAAATATTAAAGTACTTGTAGCCACTGATGTAGCTGCGAGAGGAGTAGATGTTGTGAACGTTTCACATGTGATCAACTATCAACTTCCTAACGACTATGATACCTACATCCACAGGATCGGTCGTACAGGGAGAGCCGGTAAACAAGGATCGGCTTTCACATTTGTGGATTAAAAGAAAGTAAATACTAACAATTAATAAATAACAAAATGAAAGAAGGAACAGTTAAATTTTTCAATGGTGCCAAAGGATTTGGCTTTATTACTCCTAAAGATGGAAGTGAAGACATTTTTGTACATGTATCAGGTTTGGTAGACGAAATATCTGATAATGATACAGTAGAGTATGAAACAAGTCAAGGGAAAAAAGGCATAAACGCCGTGAATGTGAGGGTTTTAAATGACTAAGGAAGATATTAGCGTTTTCGTTAATAAACTTGGAGAAAAGAAGAATAGTGTAGTACGTTTAAAAGGCAATAGAAAGTCACCTACTAGAGAAGTTAGGTTCAAGAATGCCGGTATTACATATTATCCTGAAGTAGAGATCGAATTGAATAACAAGACAGATATCTATGAATTTGAAAAAGGATTCAATAGTGGCAAGATTAGCATTCTTGTCACTAAATGGATCATCCTTTCAATTAAAGCTAAAATGATGTCTGGTCAGTTTTATCTGGTTGTTGAAGAACAATACAAACACAAATTTCAACGAATTATTTCGGAGAAATTGCTTGACATTAAGTTGATGACGATATAGAGTATTAATAAGAAACATAAAGAATGGCCGACAGTTTTAGTAAAAAAGAAAAACAAAAAATAAAAGCCCAAAAAAAGAAAGATAAGCAAGCGCGCAAAGATGCGAGAAAAGCCGAAGATAAAGGCGGATCGCTCGAGAACATGCTTGCATATGTAGATGAAAATGGAATGATCGTTTCAGCACCACCTGATCTGTCTAAAAAGAAGAAAGAGATCAAAGCAGAAGAGATTGAACTAGGTGTGCCTAAAAAAGATGATTCTCCTGTTGAAGAAGTAGTTCTTAGCGGAAAGGTATCTTTTTTCAATGATGGAAAAGGATACGGATTCATTAAAGACAAAGGTTCTCAAACTTCTTACTTCGTACACATGAATAACTGCGAAGAACCAATAGTAGAAGGAGACCAGGTGCAATTTTTACTTGAAAGAAGTGATCGTGGAATGATTGCTGTTAAAGTGAAAAAGATCTAAATAAAAACCTCAAAAAACTGATTAACAATTAATGCAAACTTTAAAATTCATAGCTAAAGACCAAAAGCAAAAGGATTTTGCGTCTGAGTTATCCAAAAGAGTTAGGAGATACTTTAAAGAACATAAGTTGTCAACATATGGCGGCAACCGATTGTTGTTCAAGGCAATTCTTATGATAGCATTTTACCTGGCTCCTTTGGTTCTAGTATTTACCATTCACATGTCACCCTGGATAGCACTGCTGCTTATGGTGGTCATGGGAATTGGTAAGGCCGGAGTTGGGATGGGAGTGATGCATGACGCCGCTCATGGTTCATTTTCCAAACATCAATGGCTCAATAAATTAATGGCAAATAGCATGATACTATTTGGGAGTAACGTATTGAACTGGAAAGTTCAGCACAATCTATTACACCATACTTATCCCAATGTTTATGAATGGGATAATGACGTAGATACAAAAGGGATCTTAAGACTTTCAAAGAATTCTGAATATCACAGGGTATTTAGATATCAATACTTGTTTGGTCCTTTTCTTTACAGTTTTATGACCATTTCAAGATTTTCAACGGAATTTAAATGGCTTAAGGAATACAATAAATTAGGTGCGCTTAAGATCTACAACACTACCTATAGATCAGCTTTGTGGAAGCTGATCCTGATTAAAATATCTTATTTGTTTGTAATATTGGCTTTACCCATGATGATCACCGATTATTCGTGGTGGCAGGTGTTGATTGGGTTTCTTGTTGTGAACATGGTTTCTTCTATGATCATGGGTACCATATTTCAAATGGCTCATGTGGTAGAAGATATGAATGAACCTATACCTGATGATAATTTTGAAATTCAGGATCAATTCTTTGTTCATCAATTGAAAACAACCTCAGATTTTGGCATCAAAAAAACATTGTTGAGTTCATATATCGGTGGATTGGATTTTCAAGTTGAACATCACTTGTTTCCACACATTTCGCATGTGCATTATCCAAAACTATCTTTAATTGTGCAGGAAACAGCCAGAGAATTTGATCAGCCTTATAACAGTCAAAAATCATTTTACTCTGCCTTTAGATCCCATATCAGGACGCTAAAAAGGCTAGGGTTAGAGGCTTAAATAAAATTAACAGTACAAAGCTCGACTATATCGGTCGGGCTTTTTTTATTTCATCAATCTCAGAATTGTACAACAATCATTTTTCTTAAAACTGAGTCTATTGATCTCATTTCCAGAATATATACGCCTTCATTTTGAATTATTAATTCAAAGGAAGATGTAGGATCATTAAAAGAAACATCCTTAATCAAT
This sequence comes from Crocinitomicaceae bacterium, assembly GCA_020635955.1. GTDB lineage: Bacteria > Bacteroidota > Bacteroidia > Flavobacteriales_D > Crocinitomicaceae > Paracrocinitomix. The sequence goes on along the minus strand of JACJYW010000006.1, from coordinate 287,523 downwards.
TTTCCTTCAGAGGTATATACACTATACCCGTTGGCTAACACTGCAGAATTTATTTGAAAAGATCCATTGTTACTAGGGTTGGGATAAACCAAAAATTCTTCTGACACTTCATTTTCATTGATGTTCGCAGGATTCGAAGTAACAATAAACTGTCCCATCATACCCATATCTTCATGAGGAAGCATGTGGCAATGATACATATATGGCAAGGTGTCATTCTCGTGGTCGTTGAACTGCGCTATAAAACGAACAGTAGTCATTCCTGCCGGAACTAACACAACATCATTGTATCCCTGTAACTCGGGTGGAGGAGGAGTGCCTCCAATATCCAGGATGAAGAATTGAACATCATGAATATGAAAAGGATGCGCAATTGGCGTTTGATTCGTTAAACTCCAGATTTCGATATTGTCCAATGGAATAGTGTAGTTGATCACATTTAGATCCATAGATAAACCATTGATCAGGAAAGGACCATTTAAATTATTCATGGCGCCTGATGCTGTGAAGGTCAACGATCTGGTAGCCTGCTCTGATCCTTCAGTTAATGGTGTAAAAGTGGCCAGGGTAGAAGGGATGCTTGTTACTGGAGAACCTGTTTGCGCAACAACTGTAATATCCAGCAATTGATAATCACCACCATTTAAAGGGTTAGAGGTATAGTTAACCAAAGATGAAGTTGCTCCAGGCCCCATACCAGGTTGAGCTGCACCATAATAACCACTTGGTATTTCTGATCCGTAACTCATTAACTGTATGTTATTTCCAAGGTCAGAGGTAAGATCCAACAAAATATCAGCACGTTGACCTGGTGCAATGGTGTATCTGTTCAAAGTTACCGGAGCCGCTAGTAAACCTCCATCAGTTCCTATTAAAGAAAAGTTGCGATTATCCGAAAAACCTATCTCCATAACGCGTTGAGAAGATCCGTTCAAAACTCTTAAACGAACCACCTGAGCAGGAAAATCTACATAAGCATCTACCGTTCCGTTCACCATGACAGAAGTGTCCAAATTGGTTTCCACTTCAATTTGACCCGTAGCATCAAAACCTTTGGTTTGTAGCACAAGCGGGAATTCATCCACGCCATAGGTCATTGGTAAATTAAGACCTGCTTCTTCTGTATCTCTTACCAGGATCATTCCGGCTATTCCTTTAGAAACATGAAGGTTTGTTTTCATGTGTAGATGCGGGTGATACCAGTATGTTCCTGCCTTATCCAAAACAGTGAAAGAAGGATACCATGTAGTGTTTGGAAGAATAACCGTGTGCGGACCTCCGTCATTTTCAGGAGATACGTGTAAACCATGCCAATGAATAGTGGTGGTATCTGCCAATTGATTATCAACTGTAATGGATACGTTTGAACCTTTATCCATGATCAGGGTAGGCCCTAAAAGTGAACCGTTTGCACCCATAGTATTGGTGGTTACACCGCTATAAAATTGAGTAGTTCCTTCATCCAGCGTAAGCGTGAAACTTCCTCCGGTCAAGCTAGGAGGGATGTTTAGAGCATTTTGAGCATGGCTTGAAAGGTAAAATAAAGTTGTGCAGAGTAGTATGAGTTTTTTCATTAGTGTCAAATTTGCGCGCAGTTTACGAACTATTATTAAATACCAATGTGACTAAAATCACATAACTTAGTTCCACCTTGAATGTATTGAAGATTTATGAAGTTGCTGTATAGATTATCCTTTCTTTTCCTGGTGTTATGCTCTTGCAAAAATGGTGAAAGCAATGATCTGGATAATTATCTGGAACGGAATGATCCTCCTGAAATAATGGAACAGATAGCCTGTTTAAAAGAAGACGGGTATACCCATGCTGATCAAATGATGTTTACGTACATGATCCCACCAAAAGTTCAGAAAGTAAAGGATCAGGATCATTTTGAACTTAGTTATGACCAATTAGAGGAAATTCCAGATATTAAGACAAAAAGAACAAAGACTGAAGGCTGAACCGGTTTTACTTTCCTTCTACAACGATTAGTCTTTTTTTACCGGGATTGTTTTGGGGCAACGAATACATTTTTTAATCGTTAATAATAAAACCCAAAACAATACAAATGAAATTTTCATATTTTATTCTTTTGCTTGTTTTACTAACCTTAAGCAACAAAGCAAAGTCTCAGTATGTCACTATTCCTGATCCTGTTTTTGCACTTTATTTGAATGATGTAATACCGCAATGTATGTCAGGAAATCAATTGGATACAACTTGCTCTACCTTGGCTACATTCTCTAACATGTCTATTGTTGCGGGTATATATGGGAATCCAGCCTATGATAGTCTTGTTAGTGTTGAAGGGTTGCAGTATTTTACGAGTCTCGCGTATCTCACCATAATGAATACTTCATTAGCGGTTTTTCCAGCTAATAATTCACCTATAGAAACTATATATCTGAACAATAATAATTTGCAGACTATTGAAGCACTTCCTCTTACATTGGTTCATTTACACGTATCTGATAACCCCAATTTGTCAAGTGTGCCACAATTGCCTGTTGGTCTACAAACTTTCCAAAGGGATTTTACGCCCTTATTACCACTGGAATCTTTTATCCCCAATACACTTAATATCTACCATGCTGAGGGATGCAATTTAACTCAATTCCCCCCTTTGGTTAACATCCAATCCATTTTTGTGAACAATAATCTTATAACAGATCTACCTGATTTTTCAAATCATCCTTTAAATGGTCTTTCCTTTGAAAATAATTTGGTGAGTGTTATGTCAACTATGCCGCCTCAATGCTATGTTCTGAACATTTCTCATAATCCAATTTCTCAAATTCCTGATCTTCCAAATAGTCTAATTGTCTTTGTAGCTGATTCCTGTAATATTCAATGTTTCCCAATATTTCCTAACACAATAAGTCAAATACCGGACGATTTTCGAATAGCAGGAAACCCGATTAGTTGTATTCCCAATTATATTGATGCAATGGATAGCATTCCTTGGCTTCAGAATTTTCCCATTTGTAGTCCGAATAATATATATGGATGTCCAGCTATGTATGGCGTACTAGGAGAGGTTAGACAAGACTTTGCAAGCTATTGCACCTTTGATCAGCAAGATACCGGGATAGTAAATGTGCCCATAGAATTAAAGGCAGGAAATATTACTCAGATCTCAACAACAACATTTGGAAGCGGTAAATTTCAAATCCTTACCAATAATTTTGGCAACTATGACGTTGAAATTGATACGGTAAACAAACCTTATGTCGTTAATTGCTCCAATCCTGGAATTTCAAGTTCAGTAACCATTTCTTCTTCAGACACTGTTCATCAACATATTAATTTTCTGGTTGATTGCCCTCCTTTAAATGATCCAGGGATACAAAGCATTTATAAAGAAGGATTAGTTTTTCCTTCGCTTGAACATCAAGTGACTTTGAAAGCAGGTGAGCTGTCTGCGTATTATGGTTTGAATTGTAATATAAATGGAGGAGGAGGGGTTATTGAGGTGAATGTTAGCGGACCAATTGATACTATTACCATTCCTGTAAATGCATTGCCGGCCATTGTGAATGGAAATTCGGTCACATATGCCATTCCGGATTTTAGTCAACTGACATTTGATCTGTGGGAGCTTTGGATGGAAATCAAAGTGGATACGACAGCTACAATTGGAGATTCTATTTGCGTTTCGGCAACCTTAATTCCTGATTCAACTGATTATCAATTGAGTAACAATGTTTACACTTTTTGTTATGAAGTGTCTAATTCATATGACCCTAATATGAAAGAGGTTTACCCTTCTGTGGTGGAACCTGGTTACAATGAATGGTTGAATTACACCATTCATTTTCAAAATACTGGCAACGCTCCGGCTATCAATATTCGATTAGAAGACACTCTTGCCAGTTCATTAGATATTTCAACCGTTGAATTTATAGGGGGGAGCCATCCATTTCAAGTTACGGCTTCACAAAACAGACTAAGTGTCTACTTTAGAGATATTTACTTACCAGATAGCACGTCTGATCCCCAAGGATCTAAAGGTTATTTTCAGTTCAGAATAAAGCCCGTTGAAAATTTGCCGGCGTATAGTTTGATTGGTAATCGAGCTTTTATTTTTTTTGATTTTAATGAACCGATCATGACGAATACAGCCACTACTTATTTCAAATTGCATGCAGGCTTGACTGAGGTTGAATCAAGTTTAGCTAAATTATTTCCCAATCCAAATAGCGGATCTTTTAATTTGATGTTGAATCATACAGGTGAGCACAGGATAGATATTTACAATACTGATGGCAGATCGATTAGTTCGTTTGTAACACAAGATCAAGAGCTTAGCTTTCAACTACAAAATGAATTAGATCCCGGATTATATCTTTTGTTGATCCAAAATGAGGAATCATCTGAAACAATTCGATTTATTGTTGAATGAGTTGAAATTCATTCTTAGATTTAAGGTCAAATTTAACTCAAAATGATTATGAAATATTTATTGTTATTCTCTGTATTTATTGCCTTCACTGGATTCTCTCAAGAACTGATCACCTACAAAACTGCTGATGATTATAAAAACAATAAGGGAACCGTTTATGAAGAGTATGTTTCGAATTCCTATGCAGGAAGCAACTACACGTTGAAGCTTACGCAAAATGGTGAAACGGTTAAAGTAAAATGTGAAGAAATTTGGGGGTTTACGTATAAGGAAGCCTTTTTCAGAGTTCCGGAAGGAAAAGGGCAGCCTTTTCGTTTACTAATGGAAGGAAAGATTTGCTATTATGAGGACGGATCCTCTCATTTGAAAGCACTAAAAACAGGTAATGACATGGTTGAGATGAATGGACAATTTCAATATTTTTCGAAAGATAAATTTTCAGAAATGGTGTTTTTCTCGCAGGCTTCAATGAAATCACTTCAAAAAAGCTACCCTGAATACGCTGAAGTTTTTGATTGTGTAAAAACTACAATGAAACAATATAATATTGATGCCGTCAATGCTTTTAAAGTTTGTTGTGCAGCATTTAATGGGGAAGTTGCTGAATAGCTGATAGATGTGATTTGATTGGATCAAACGCTTTATATCAACCTAACTCGCCGCTCCTTCTTCAAGCACCTTCAGCAATCGATTTCCCAATGATATCAATTCAGCTTCAGAGTGATCCATTGAACGCAATTCAAGTTCACGGCAAAGATTGCCGGGTTCAGAGAATGTAGCATAGATGCCAAATTGATGTTCCCCACTGTGGTAATAATCCAAACTAAAGTTTATAAGCGTTGGAGCAGTGGTGTAAAAACCGTAAGAGCTGGTATTATTGAATCTAAGATCAAAATCGTCTTGTTTCAAGGTGTAAAGGTTGTATTCTAAATATTTTACAAAAGATTCTCCCTTAGGGTCATGAGGCATGTCTTTGCGCTTGAATTCATGTTCTATTTCTGCATTAAGGATAAAACCTTTGTACCTGATGAGATCAGTTTTTAGTTCTTCCCAGTGCTTCAAAATTGCTTCTGTGAGCATTTTCCCATTGGCGGCAGGAATATGAATGGTATGATAACGATACTGAGCTAAACGATCGGTTATTTCCTGGTGGCTTTTCATAAGAAGTATGATGTTTTTATAAGGATTTTAATCTATGTGCAACATTCTTCTTCGCCTCATCCAGAACCTCCTGACCAAAATTACGGAGAACGAAATCATCCAGTTTACCTTTTGAAAATTCCTGTAATGTGACGCTACCACCTGAACCACTTGCAATCAAATAATGCACACCTGGGGGATCATATTCATTCCATTGAACTCCTTCAGCATTAACTGTAAAATCTGCAGCCTGACGTGTGTTTTTTCCATCATGTATGAAATGAAGGTCTTTCAATACATAAATTTCATTGTCATCAGTGCTGATAATATTCTCCGTTTGCTCACCAAAAGCATTGTTCTTAAAGTGTTCAGCAAATTGTTGAATGGCTTTGCTCACCGCTTCACCCGAGTTTTCATTTACACTCACTATGTGTCTGCCATTAGGGAATTTAGCGTTGGCCGCATATTCAAATTTAAAGTCAAAACTTTCACAGCTAAAGATGATCTTCATTTGATTTTCATCCTTAAAATCCATGAACAGTGAAGATCCAGACTCACTTAACAACATGAATTTATAGCGGTCAATTTCATGTTGAATGGTTGCCAGATCTAATTTGAGTGTTGTACAATTCGTATTAATAAGATTGACGATCCAATCAACTATTTTGGGAGGAGTGTAGGATGATGCCTTTTGGGTATAATCAGTATTGGAGTATGCCATTTTTAAATTGGTTTGAGTCTAGTAAGTTCAATATTAGCCTTTTAAAATTAGATAAAGTAAGGAGTAAAGCAAGTAAAAAAACATTGTAGGAAAATTGAAATAAAAACCGGGTTAAATAGCTTGTAAGAGGGAAGGGGAGGACAGTTTTCTTTTCGCAATTGAAAATTGCGTATTTATACTGTTGACATAAATACTATAATCATCTAAATTTCAATACAACAAACACATTTAATATTATGAATATTAAAGCAATTAAACCTGGGCCTAAACCAAAGAAAAAGGATGGTACACTAGATAAAAGGAGAAGAGATAATAAAAATACACCTGGTAATAAACCGTCATTAAAGCCAAGTAAATCAACTAAAAAATAATTGTAGATGAATTGCTAAGTGTTAAATCTATTTGACAATTTGTAACATTTTGATTATCTTAAGTTGATAAGTTAGGGTGTTTGGTAAGTGAAAACATTCAAGTATCTTTGGAATATGGATAATGAGTCAAAACATGAAATTATTGAGGGAGCTATTGCAGCCGGATTGGTAGGTGCAGCATTGGGTGCATTGCTAACAGGTAAAAGTAAAGGTGCAATTGCAGCTGGAATTGCTGGAGCTGCGATTGGTGCTTCTATTAAGGCAACTCGAAGAGCAGAAAGGCTTCAATTATCATATCTATACGAAGAAAACGGAATTATCTATAGAGCAAATCCTGATGGAACAAGAAGTGAGGTGAAAAGACTTACAAGAAATGAGATTGATATTCCCGTAAAATTCACAATTGAATAATACCAAGACTAAACGTCTTAGAGTTTTTGCCGGCCCAAATGGTTCTGGTAAATCAACACTTGCAGCTAGGTTAAAAACAGAAATTAATCTTGGTGTCTTTGTTAATGCAGATGAGATAGAAAAAGATTTTAGAACTACAGGAAAATTGTCACTGTACAAATTCAGATTTAAGAGTAATACATTAGAATTAAGAAATTTTCTTGTTTCAAGTACAAGAATTAAAGAGGTTTTAAATTCTGAAAATCCTGAGTTACTTTTTCATGTCAGAGAGAATCACATATATTTTAAGGGTGAAGTTAATTCATATGTTGCCGCAACATTAGCTGCTTTTATTAGGGAATCACTACTTTCGAAGGGTAGAAGTTTTTCATTTGAAACGGTCTTTTCTCATGAATCTAAACTTGAAATAATGAAAAAGGCCAAGGAGTTGGGTTATAGAGTTTACTTCTATTTTCTTACAACAGATGACCCGGAAATTAATGTAGATCGTGTCAACCTTAGAGTTGCACTAAAAGGTCATCCAGTCCCAGAAGATAAAATTGTAAAAAGATACTATAGATCTCTTGATTTAATGTATGATGCAGTAAGGATAAGTACTAGATCATATCTCTTTGATAATTCAGGTAAATTTTATGAGATGGTCGCTCAAATTGACTATGGTAAACATGTAGAGATGTTGGATTATGATAATGATATCCCGAACTGGTTTATCAAGTATTTCTATGAAAAGGCAAATCAGAAAAAGTAGTTTAATATGAGCCAGAATTTTGATAGAGGTATGTTCAAGGCTACTCCAATAATTTTCATGGTGCTAGAATCCCATAAGCACAAGATTGTATCAGAATTGGACTCATTTAAAAACTATATTGTGCATACTCAAGACAATATAAAAGATCTTCAAAAAAAGCTTGAGGATAAAATGTCCGAAGAATTATCAAAAACAAGTGATGATGAAGATTTGTTTGATCTACATGAATACTACGAATTACAGCATATAGAATTTCATCAATTTCATCCAACAACATTTAATAACTCAACCCTAATAACACTTTTTTCTTTTCTTGAAACAAGTTTAAAATCATTGTGTGACTCGCTTCATAGACATAAGAGACACAAAATTCAAGTCACCGATTTAAAAGGAAATAGTTATATCGATCAGAGCAGGAAATATTTAATATTGGTTGAAGGAATTAATTTGGATGATATAAATGATTATTGGATTAAAATTTCGAATTATAGAAAAATTAGGAACTGCATAGTTCATAATAATTCAAAATTCTTCACCGATAAAGAAAAATCTATTGATAAACAAAATCTATATTCATTAATTAGTAAATCGGAACACCTTCAAATAGATAAGGAAAATGGGACATTTTATATTTCAAATTATATATATCTACTTGAATTTTGTGAAATAATCGAAACTTATATGCGCTATGTAATTAAACAAATAGCCGATAGTTCAAAATGAATTTGCCTAATATTGGAATAGTCCTAGATTACGAAAATTTATATGGGATTCCAGAACCCAAAGATCGTATCGATTTCCTTAAAAGATCTGGTATTTCAAAAACTGAAGTGTTAGCAAGACTAGCTTTGATAAATGGGCTTTTAATGCCGAGAAATTCTATATATTTTGACTATTCGAAAAAGAAGCAGATTGAAATTTTAAATCATCTTTTACGAACAGAAAGTACAGGTAAAACCCGTTTAAAGAATATTTTAAAAGACAAAGTTCTGATTTTCAATAGACCATCAAATGTTTTTGGAATGATGGAGATTATCAATTCTGATCTTATAAATGAAACTGAAAATGGTCAAACAAATGAACTTCAGGAACAGAAATTCATTGAATATTATCTCTGCCTGAATAAAGCTACTAGTCAGTATAGTCATAAAAATGTTAAGAATCCTAGTTTAGAAGAGTTAAATGCAGGAATATTAGCTTATAATGAATTATTTCAAAATACGGACCCCGTTATGACAATATATAAAGGTATTTTATTGTTTAAACATTTGGTCGTAGAAAGTAAATATTCCAAAGATTTCGAAGAGTATTTAATGCGTGAAGTAGGGAAGGATTGGAAATCATACTTGACAGAAATAGGATCACTATTCTTATTCTCAGGCAGTACAAAAGAAGAATTCAGTCAATTCATAAAACAAGAAGGAGAAAATCCAGTAATTGAACGTTTATCCAAAAGAGAATTACCTATAAAAATTGGCAATCAACTGGAAGCTTTGGATATAAAGAAAAGTCCATTATATGAATTTGACAAAAATAGTTATGTGATCTTGGATAGAAGATTTGTTTTAGACAAGTGCTACAATTTAATTATTTGGGAATTCTTGTTTGACTCTCTTTTATATGGGGTTAAAGACCCCAAACAGAGAAAATCTATCATTAAGGAATATAAAGGAGAGATTGGCAAATTCTATGAAGGTTATATAGAGGATTCACTAAGAAGGGCATTTCATTTTCTTAAGCATCCTGAGCCGAAATTATTTGATGACCTGTTAGAGAAGGGAAATGAAAAAGGAGATATTTATATACGACATAATAAAAGAATACTTTTCGGTGAAGTGAAATCAAGTAATATTCCAAGTGCCTCAAAATATGGTAAAAGTTTGAAGGATTTTTATGGTGATGACAGGGATAAATTCTTCAAAGATCATGGTCTAACTCAACTGGTTAAAAACCTTAAATCGTTCCTTGATGATCCTCATAATTTAGATGCTAAATTTCAATTAGGTAAAAAACATACGATTTACCCTATAATTATTACGAGAGATATTTCGCTTACGGTAGTTTTTACAATTCACTTGTTTAATAAAGAATTTGATAGCTTATTTAATAGATTACATTACAGTGCACATGAAATTAAGCCATTGATGATATTACATACATCAGATCTTGAACAAATGGAACAGAACTTGGCTGATAGAAAATTCAAAATATTCAACATTCTGGATAAACATTTCAAAAAACATGAAATTCTACCCGGAATAAAATACAGTTTAGTTAAGTATAAACCAAAACGACCAAATATTCTAAACGAAAGAAATATGTTTGAATTTTAAAATAAAACTGTCCGCGCGCTGGAGCGTGATGGCCTGTGCGGCTATTTACTTTAGCAAGCGAAGAATGAGCGCAGACATAAGGTGTATTATAACTGCCAAAATATTCCATAAAAAAAAGAACGCGTTGGATCTGTGTGAATCTATTTAGCGTAGCCAATCCGCCTTAGGCGGAGCAGACATAATATTATATTATAATTGCCCAAACGACGGTCTTTTCGGCATGATTTAAGATATCTTATTATGGCATATAATATATATTATGTTAAATAGCCCCACGATACACATGGCCAAGCTATGCCTTTCACACTAAGTCTTGGTAGAGACGCAAAACAAAAAAGCTAGACCTTTTCTATTTTGCTCTCGCGCAGGTTTATCGTAAAAAGCTATTTGATATAAAAATTGTGAATTTATGTTCAAGCTAAATACTTGAATTATGGAATTTACATTTAATGAAATTGAAATAAATCTGAATATTTCAAAAGAAGAACAAATACTTCTATCTTCTTTTCTTGAATTTGCAATTAAAAGCGACCAACGAGAAGAAATTAAACGGCTATTTAATCACTTTGTTTGTGGTGAAACCATTTCTACTTCAAAAGGTTCGTCTTGATTATAACCCATGTGTTCAATTAATTCTTTAATCCATTTCATGCTTGTGTCTTTATCTGCTGAATAATGTAAACACATTAAGTCGTTAAGAAATTCATCTTTTGTATCATACTTAAATACATTTTCAGGGATACTATTATTCTTTGGTTTTCTAAAATTTAGAGTTGGAGATAAAGTAAATGATCCTGCCGCCCTATCTTGGTCGGTCAATAATAATTTCATTAATTTTTTACTTGATTTTATAAATCTTTCATTTCTATCCATTGTTTTTTCTTAACAAGGTACAAATAAGAGCGTTTATTTGATAGCGTATAAATACGCAATTCGTTTAAAAAACGGTAATATTTGTCGAATATAAACGTCTTACATAATATAAAACGGTATACTTGTTGTACCTTTTAAAGTGAAATTACGTTTATAAGTTAGAATTTAATGAATACAATTAAATTTGTACTTTTAGTATGGTCTAAAATTGAATGAAATGGGATACGAATTAATTATGTATAATATAGACGCACTATATTTCAAGGATAGTGAAAATGATGTTTATACTATTTCAATGTTAGATAAAGGTGGCCCAGTTGTTAGTGCTAAAACATTAGATGAAGCAAAGGCTAAATTTGAAGAATCAATAAAATTAGCAATGGCCATTAGAAACTTGACTTATTTTAGAGGAGCTAATAAATCTAAAACAGCAAAAACTAGAAGGCAGTTCACTGACAAACTAAGACAAAAACTAGATAAGATTAATTATAGAGAAGTCGAGTTTGCATAATGCGTATTACATTTAGTGAAGTTTCTAAATTACTTGAATCTAAGTTTCAAAAATTCACTCTTGAATCTTTTATAGATGAATGTGGAGATGAGTTTGAACAATCATTAACCACAGCACAGCTTATAGAGGATTATGATTTTCTAGCGGTAATGACTAGAGATAATTCGAGGCTAGATAAAAAATATACAATATTTCTAAGCCCAAAAATGGAGTTCCCGGTAATACTCGAAACTGGTAAATCATTATCAATTTATGAATACGCTAAACTTTGTTCTGATTGCAGGTTAATTAAAGCAGGAGAATTTAGATCATTACTTGAAGATATTTCTAAGCAAGAAAATATGCATCCCACTTCAGTTATTGCCCAATTCAATATGTATATTGAATCAATAGAAGAAGTAAGATTGGCATCAGTAAAGAAAATATATCCGAATGATCCATGCCCATGTGGGGCTAAAGACAACAATGATAAGCCAATAAAATATAAATATCATTGCGGAAAGAATGTTTAAAACCTCCAAAAGAACTTTCTTTTAAACCAGAATAATACTCTATAGATCATAATACTAATATACAATGATTATCTTAGTTGTATGTGGCTGTCTATTTTAGGTTTAATACTTGATATGGTTGGTGTTATTATAATATTCACTTCTGAGAACCGTGAATTACCAAAAATTCAAATTCCACCAATAAGAGCCTATACGAACAAAACAATATTATCCAACCCAGACAAACCAGGAAAGCAAAGAGTAGATGATTTAATCACAGAAACAAATAAGGTAATAGAATCTGCGAATGAGAATAATCGTAAATTACGAACAAGAGCCAAAGCAGGGTTATTACTAATAGTATTGGGTTTTTCACTACAGATAATAGGACTTTTAATGGGTCAATAGAATTAATGTCAGATTCTAATAAAATTCGTATAGGAAAGGCAATTCCATACATTACACAAGTCCATCCAAAAAAGTTAATCAAATAAAGCGCAAGCATAATAGATAAGTTTAGTTATACCAATTATGTTAGCTCCCATTACTTGTTCCCTCCTCTTCATCATCCACACCCCAACACACAAGCCAAGCTATTGAACATAATACGGCGTTATCATGCTAACACACATGGTGCGCCTGATAACACAATTTTATGTTAAATAGCATTTAAACGAATACCGGATGAATTATATTGTGTTCAGGATAATATTCTCAAAAGAATCTCTCCTCTCCCTGAATTATTCTTTGTGAAATTTCACCAGGAATTCACCCTTCCTATTGATGGTGGCTTGCTTTTTTCCTTTTACTACAATGGCTTTTCCATCAATGAAATCTGTCACTTCATCAGCTATGAGATCAAAAACCAGGTTTCCTGTAGTATCATAGAAATAATGATGATCAGCATTACTGAACTGTATAAGTCCTTCACTGTATCCCCAATAATGATTAAAGGATTCCGGTGTTAATATGGTATTTGTCTTAGTATCTGCCAGCCATACCTTTGCTGGTGTTGATCCACTTCCTTTTGAAGCATTGAGCACCACAAGATCAGATCCTGGAATATCATATATATGGCGGTATGGTCCGTTAAAGAGTTTATTTCCTTCATACGAGAATACTTCTTCATCTTCATAATTGGCCCCACCAACCATGATGTAATTCTCTTTGAAGTCAAAGCTTCTATACATTATAGGTACGATCATCTTTCCTTCGCTATTGATCAAACCTCTGTTTCTGTTCTGTTCAATCTGTATGTAGTAATCCTCTTCAGCTAGTTCTATCATTCTGTAATTGAAGTCTTTATCGGCATAAATAAGTTTAAAATCGGCATTGAACAAAAAGGTTGAATCTCCATTGGATGCTGTAATGGGCTGATGTCTGAACCTGTACCCGAACCCCACGCCATTGCCTTCATATTGTACAAATTCATTATATCTCCCCATGTCAATATTGGTATATTTCAAGGGGATCAGCTCCTCTCCTTTTAAATTTATAACCCCCAAATAGCTTAAGGTTTCATTGCTTACTACCACATAATCTCCATAAATACCTTCAGGTGTCATACCTTTTGGTAATACTGATTCCAGTTGAGTATTTAGCAGTTTTGACCTACCCAATTCGCTTCTATTGCTCAGATACAGATACTCTTTGTAAGGCGCTACAAAAGTGAAGGTGTCTGAATAGACTTTGGTCAGGGAGTTTGAAAGATCATAAAGCACGTATGGTTCTTCCTGGTTTCCATAAAAACTGAAAGCTCCATTTGACGGAACGAATTTCTTAACGATCAGTATATTGTTATAAAGTATTGGTTTATTAAAAGTTTCTAAATCACTGAATAACTGTTTGTTAATGCTGTATATTTTAAATCCATCATCTTTGATCAATAAGTAATTTTCCTGGAGTTGATCTATACTCTTCGCCCAATCCGACAGCAATAATTTATTCTTGTTTTTTCCGACATTAAATTCAAAGGCATAATAAACCGGAGGTCCATCTTTGTGAGGACTTTCTTCACCTACTATACCAACAAAGGCTACATCTTCTTTCTTGGCTCGCTTATAAACAATGAGTCCTGAACTCAATGTATCCACTGCTTTAATGCCAAATTTCTGTTCAAACCCCTCCTCCTCTTCGAAAATAGTATACTCATATTGGCCTTGAACGACATGAGTGAAGAACAGCAAGCAGCAAAAGCTTAACAAGTGTTTCAATTTCCTATTTTTCTTATTGATCATGATAGAAAGATAATTATTCAAATTATTTCGGCAATCTCGCTATATTCAAATCGTCAATACATAATATGACAGATTCTATTGCATCCATATCTGATAAGGTTATTAAAAACAGGCATTCCACAGTTCAATTAATTGCTGAGGATATTGTATTCGTATTCTATCATGAAAATGCAGTGCTTGAGCCAGAGGATTTTGATGAAAGCCTTGCTGCCTATAATGAGATATCTCAAGGGAGAAAAATAAAGGCTTTGTCAGAATTTGGTAAATACTCATCTGCCACGGCTGAAGCCAGAAAACATGCAGAAACCCTCAAGATCAATTGTATTGCAGAAGCAGCTGTATTTCACAGTTTAGCGCAACGGCTCTTGTTAAAATTTTATATCTTGTTCAGGAAGCAACCACATACGCTTAAGATCTTTCAGTCTAAAGAAGAGGCATTAATGTGGCTTGAAAATTTTTGACCTCAGAATAATTGCAATGGTTGATAGCGTCCCGGCAATCATTAGAACAAACAAAGCAGTAATTGAGCAAATTGATCATCAATTGCTTTATGTGAAATATCATGACAATATTGTCATTGAGCCGGAAGATCTTGAAGAAGCGTATTTGGTCATCCTCCATATTACGAATGAACAGCCCTTCAAAGTGGCTTCAGATCTGGGAAGAGACACCACTATTTCATCTGCCGCCAGAAAACGAGCTGAAGAACTTAAGATCAATGCTATTGCTGAAGCTATAGTATTTCACAGTCTGGCTCAACGCTTGTTGGTCAAATTTTACTGGATGTTCAGAAGCAAGGAACACCCCATTAAGGTGTTTCAAAGTAAAGATGAGGCCCTACTCTGGCTTAAGAATTTCGAGAAAAGCTGATGATCAATTAAGACAATCCCTGGATAAATAATCCAAGCATCATTTTGACATCACCAGGTTGTAGATTAGCTACTCCCTTATTTTTGATCATATTGATCCTGTCTGCGAACTCCTTTTTGTGAGCATCACTAATTCTTGGGCTTTGTATGATCATAGTAGCCATTCTGGTTACTTTTTCAATGTCTTGCGGCGAATATGAATTCTTCTTTTGAAGATTCAATAATTCATTTTTCATTTCTCCTAGTTCCATATCTGAAATATAACGAAAAGTTCAAATTTATTTTGGGATGTTCAGCTGAATATTTGTCCGTATAAATACTTAATATTCATCTAAATCCTTTGAAATATGAGAAATAATAATATATTTAATTTCAAGGGATCAGAAATGGTAGCTGAAAAGTCAAAATTCGAAACAACACAATTTGAGGGATATCTCATAAAGGAAGATATTCTTTACCTCCACTATTATAAAGGAGAAGAAATTGATGTTGATGCCATTCGCTTTGGTTTCGAGATCCATGATAAACTTGAAGTAGATGAGAATATCAAACGGATCATTCATTGTGAAGATTTTGTTTCCATAACTCCAGAAGCTCGTGAATTAGTCCAAACAGATGGCCGCCCCGCTAAAGCGGAAGCCTACGTTATTCGATCTCTATCTCAAAAGATCCTGTTTACCATCTATCAGAAGTTCAGAAAGCGGAAACATCCTTTAAAGGCTTTTAGAACATTAGAAGAAGCATTGGAATGGCTGAATGATTATTGATTGAAAATCATGTTGTTATGTGATGAAACTCACGTATTGATGATTTTTATGTCCTTACCTTTGATCTCAAATCTTTATATTCACTCACTTTAAGATTGATTTGACTGAAATAGATCAACATATTATCAGAACTGAAAAGTCCGTTTGTTATCTCTTAGAGGATGATATTTTCTATGTAGAATACTTTAAGGATATGGAATGTGATGTAGCAGAATTCGTGCATACTTCTGATTCATATAAACTGTTGGGAAATAACGAGACGATCAAGATCCTGGCAGTTTTTCCTGAGTTTACCAATATTACGCCTGAAGCCCGCGAATATCTTCAAAACAGAGAGAATGTGGCCATTGCAGAAGCCATTGTATTCGATTCTTTGGCACAACGCCTGGTTTTCAATTTCTACAAATTGCTGAGACAAAAAAAATATCCCGTTAAGGGATTTCAGAGTAAGGATAAAGCTCTGATCTGGTTGAAAAGTCTTTAGATAAGATGAGTATTGAGGTTGTTTACGAGGATGCTGATCTACTCATAGTTTCAAAGCCCAATAATTTACTGGTACACCACTCCTATTTCTCACGAAACATAGATGAAGAAAGCCTGGTACAACTGGTGCGTTCACAATTCGGAAGGGAGCTCTATCCTATTCACCGCCTGGATAGAAAAACGTCTGGATTACTCATGTTTGCCAAGAATAATGAACTGGTACGTGTATATCAGGAATTGCTCGAAAATAATAAGATCGTAAAGAAGTATGTGGCACTAGTTCGAGGATTTACGGATGATTCAGGAATAATAGACTCCCCTATTCGAGCTGAAGATGACACGGAATACAAGGATGCCTTATCACATTATCGAACCATTGAGCGTGTTGAAGTTGATTTTCCGGTAGATAAATTTGGAAAAGCTCGTTATTCTTTGATAGAGCTGGAGCCTAAGACGGGTAGAACTCATCAGCTAAGAAAACACATGAACAAAATTGCGCATCCTATTATTGGAGATCCCAAATATGGAGATAGGCATCACAATCATGAATTTGAACGGAGATTTGGCCATACTTTTCTGTTTTTACATGCCAGATCGTTAGAATTTAAAAGTATTTCAACTAATGAATTAGTGAGTGTAAAAGCTTCTTTTCCAGTATTTTGGGAAGTAAATTTAAAGGAGTTAGGATTTAAAGTTAACCCTAATTTATAATTCCTTCAAATAGCAATCAAAGTGGCTAGGATTTACCAGTTTAGCCCACTTGGCCGGATTATCGTAAACGGCATTGACGTCCAATACTCCCGTATATTTATATCCTAAACGCTGGTACCATTCCGCTAAATGGGTTTTGAAATCGGTATTGATTGCAGATGCTCTAAGGATTTCAATACTTACTTTCTTTCCTCCGGTAGCTTTCACCTTATTCTCTACCTCTCCGATCAAGGCACGGCCTATCCCCTTTCCTTTGTGATCAAAATCTGCACCCAGTAAGCCAAAACCATAAGTTTCATCATCAATTTTATAATAACGGATTCCACCAACGATCTTCCCGTATAGCAAAGCAATGAGGATCTCGTCATTGTCAATGTGATGTTGGAGCTCTTCTCTGCTCATTCGGACGTATCCTTCTCCCCACACTTCTTTTTCGGTCTCAGCATAGGCAATGCGTATGATATTGAACAATTGCTCGAATTGTTCATCCGTTAATCTGAAGTTTTTAGCAGAGAATACTGTAATCATTTGGTTCGTTTATATTAATTGTTATTTCGAGCGAAGTCGAGATATCTTAAAAGTTACTTGCAAGAAAGTCTTAAGATATCTCCGCTTCACAGATCTTCTTGGATCTGTTTCGGTCGATATGACAATAAAGTACAGTTTTAAGCTCGAAATAACACTAAACAACCTTCTTCAAGTTGAGAGGTTTGTTCGAGTGATCCCGAAACTTCGGGATAGTATCGAGAACAAAAAAAGCCCCGATCATTGATCGAGGCTTCTAATTTATTAAGAGTTCTTAAAACTATTCTCCTGATAGCTCCTGAACTTTTGCTTTAGCCTCTTTAAATTTCTCAACGTTACCAGCTTTACCATAAGCATCTCTCAATGCTATCCAAAGATTTACATCTTTAGGTGAAGCCTCAACCGCTTTTTCCAAATAAGGAACTGATTTAGAGAAGTAATCTTTAGAATCAGCTACCATTTTATCATAGTTAGGATCACCAAACTCTAATTTATTTGCCTGGTTGTTCAAGTCTGCACCTTTGTTGAAGTACAACCCACCTAAAGCAGAAAGAGCATTAACGTTAGCGCCATCAATTTCGATAGCTCTTAAATACTGTTTTTCAGCATTTTCGAAATCATCCATGTTCTCATAAACTGTTCCTGCTGTGTAGATCAGGATCACATTGTTTGGATCCAATGCAATTACATCATTTAAAGCAGTAACCGCCTCTTCTTTTCTATCTGTATCAATGTAAAGGTTGATCATTTCGATCAAAATGTCTTTTTCACCTGGATGTTTAGCAACCTGCTCTTTCAACATTTTCTCAGCTTCAGCAGTTTTACCTTGCTTTTGAAGCGATTGAGAATAGTAATAAACAGAAGTGTTTAATTGATACCCCCACTCAGTAGTTTTAGCAAAAGCCTGAGAAGCTTCATCATATTTCTCTACATTCCAGGCAGCTAATCCACCATAGAAGTAGTAAACTGAATCAGAGAATCCCATTACTTCACCAAAAGCAGCAGCACCAATCAATGCACCCATTGCTTCTTCCCATTTTTCTTCTTCATACATTTTCACACCGATCTGTGAAAGTTGTCCTCTGTAAAGATTACAGTAATCGTCAACATCTTGATGATATCTACCTTTTGTATCGATCTCTTTAGATCTTTTTAAAGCGTTGAATCCATCTTCAAAAGCTTTTTCACCATCTACTTCAGTTAATTTATCATCTCCTGTTAGTGCAGCGCACTGAGGGATAGCGATATAGATCTTTCCATAATACATCAGTGTTTTAGGATCATCTTTAGTTTCGTCATGAACGAATGATTGATCGATAAACCCTTTGGCGTCATTCAATTCTTTTGCCGCAGCTTCATAATCACCGGTCATCATGTTCATCTCATAGTTCTTATAAGCGATACCGGCACTACTTGTGTTACCTTTTTGAGCAAATACAACAGTTGTTAAACCCATTGCTGCTACAAGTAAAAATTTTCTCATTGTTTTGCTTTTATATTATTGATGCGAAATTTTCAAAATTCCATAACCATCTTTCAATTACTATGCCATTTTGTGACCAGGAATGAAAAATGAGCTTCAAATTTAATTAAAGCCTTTTAATTATCAATAGAAGTATGTAGTTTTTGGAAAACAGAATACGGATCGTTCGGATCTTTGATCCATCACTGACAGAGCACAGACTAGAATAAAATTCCTGTCTGTGCTCTGTGTTCTGTGATCTTGAAAATTTCTATTCCTCCTCATTCGAAACATCCGGCGTGTTATTCACATCACCTTCCATTCCTTCTTCTTCCTCTTCTTCTCTATCTCTGAAAACCTTAGCTACAGCTGCTATTTCATCATCACCTCTTAAGCTGATAACTTTAACACCTTGTGTAGCTCTACCCATTACACGCAATTGATCAACGTGCATACGAATAGTGATTCCGGCTTTTGTAATGATCATTAGATCATCTTCATCTGTTACATTCTTGATAGCAATCAGCTCACCTGTTTTATCAGTGATATTAATGGTTTTAACCCCTTTACCACCTCTATTTGTGATTCTGTAATCCGCTACAGCTGAACGTTTACCATATCCGTTACTAGAAACAACCAATACATTAGCGTCTTCATTTTCAACGCAGATCATACCTACAACTTCATCTTTGGCACTTGCAAGAGATACTCCTCTTACACCTGAAGCTGTTCTTCCCATGAAACGTACAGTTTCTTCATTGAAACGGATAGCTTTCCCTGATTTTAGAGCCATCATGATCTCCATGTGCCCGTTAGTCAGTTTTACTTCTAATAGCTCATCCCCTTCTCTGATACCAATAGCGTTAATACCATTAGTTCTTGGTCTCGAATAAGCCTCTAGTTTGGTTTTCTTGATCACACCTTTCTTAGTACACATAATAATGTACTTGTCTTTGATGTATTCTTCATCTTTAATGTCTTCAACATTGATGAATGCTTTAATTGAGTCATCCTGTTCAATGTTGATAAGGTTTTGCAATGCTCTACCTTTTGCGTTCTTAGCTCCTTCAGGAACTTCGAATACACGCATCCAGAAACATTTACCTTTTTCAGTAAAGATCAATAACCAGTTGTGGTTGGTTCCTACAAATAAATGTTCAAGGAAGTCTTTATCTCTTGTTGCAGCTCCTTTAGCTCCAACTCCTCCTCTACTTTGAACACGATATTCCTGTAGTGGAGTTCTCTTGATGTATCCTGCATGAGAAATAGAGATCACCACCTCTTCATCCGGAATAAGATCTTCAATTCTCATTTCGTTTGCAGAGTATTCAATAACAGATCTTCTAGCGTCTCCGTATTTCTCTTTTACTTCTTCTAATTCTTGTTTGATGATATCCATTCTTCTGTGCTCATTAGCCAGGATATCTTTCAAGTCAGCAATTTTCTTAATAAGGTCTTCGTACTCAGCTCTTAATTTATCTTGCTCCAGACCTGTTAACTGTCGCAATCGCATTTCAACGATTGCTCTGGCCTGAAGATCTGACAATTCAAATCGAGTCATCAACTTGTCTCTAGCCTCTTCGGGGCTTTTTGAAGCTCTGATCAATTTGATCACTTCATCAATATTGTCTGAAGCAATGATCAAACCTTCTAGAATGTGCGCTCTTTCTTCAGCTTTTCTTAGTTCGAACTGTGTTCTTCTGGTAACTACTTCGTGTCTGTGTTCAACGAAGTGATGGATCATATCCTTAAGATTCAACATCTCAGGACGTCCGTTTACTAAAGCAATGTTATTAACTGAAAATGAGGTTTGTAGCGCAGTATACTTAAATAATTTATTTAAGACTACATTCGGAATAGCATCTCGTTTCAATTCATAAACCACACGCATTCCGGTACGGTCAGACTCATCTCTAAGGTCAGAGATTCCGTCAATTTTACCCTCATTAACAAGTTCAGCTGTTTTCTTGATCATTTCAGCTTTGTTCACCTGATAAGGGATTTCGCTTACAATGATAGCTTCTTTACCTTCTCTGATCTCTTCAATGCTGGCTTTACCACGCATTACAATACGACCTTTTCCGGTTTCAAAAGCTTCTTTAACTCCTTCGTATCCGTAAATGATACCACCCGTTGGGAAATCAGGAGCTTTAACATACTCCATCAACTCTTCGATCTCAATATCACGATTGTTGATGTAAGCAATGGTTCCCTCTACTACTTCAGTTAAGTTGTGAGGTGGCATATTAGTAGCCATACCAACAGCAATACCTGCAGCACCATTTACCAATAAGTTAGGGATCTTAGTAGGTAGAACTGAAGGCTCTTGCAAAGAGTCGTCAAAGTTTGGAGAAAAATCAACAGTCTCTTTATCCAGATCAGCCAACATTTCTTCGGCGATCTTTTGAAGTCTAGACTCAGTGTAACGCATAGCTGCTGGGCTATCACCATCCACTGAACCAAAGTTACCCTGACCATCTACTAATGGATATCTCAATGACCATGGTTGCGCCATACGCACCATTGTATCATATACAGATGAATCACCATGCGGGTGGTACTTACCTAATACGTCCCCTACAATTCTGGCTGACTTTTTATATGGTCTGTTTGAAAAGACACCAAGGTCTTGCATACCATATAATACACGTCTGTGTACAGGTTTAAATCCATCTCTTACATCCGGAAGTGCTCTGGAAACGATAACCGACATTGAATAATCAATGTAGGCTGACTTCATTTCATCTTCAATGTTGATCTTAATTATTTTTTCTCCCTCTGCCATATTTTATATTACGGTTTGTTATTCAATTTAAAGTAGGTCCACATTTGTATTTATACGACTCATCTGTACATTATCACTGTGTTAGTGTAAGATGAACAAAATGTAAGGACCGGGTAAAAATTCAAGGTTCGAAAATAGGTATTTAAAACCTAAATTTTGTCATGACATAATGGCGACTTATCAACAAAAATGGCACTTATAAACTCTTTATTAACAATCGGAACATATTTTGCTTCTGTTAATTTTGAAATTGTGATATTTATCGAGTATTTTTAAAAGATTATGGGCGATTCAACGTCTAATAATTGTAACTTAAGACTTGATATTATTGTTATAACTTAAAAAGAGACGAGGAATTAGATCATTTAAGATCCTATTTTTCAAAATGGAAAACACAATATGAACGCAAATTTTTCAGCAAGAGCAAAAGATGTACTTTCTTACAGCCGTGAAGAAGCGTTACGTTTGGGTAATGATTACCTGGGTGTAGAGCATATCCTTTTAGGGATACTTCGCGAGGGAGAAGGTCTTGCCATTAAATTGTTGAAGGAGTTTCAGGTTGATCTGGCTCAAATTCGAGTAGAGCTGGAGAAAACTTTAAAAGAAACAAGGGTAAAAAGTATTACTGCCAACAACATACCATTAGTAAGACAAGCAGAGAAAGTATTGAAGATCACTTACCTTGAAGCTAAATTATTTAAGAGCACCAAGGTAGGTACAGAGCATATACTACTTGCTATATTAAGAGAAGAAAACAACATTGCAACACGCATTCTAAATAAATATGGCGTGATCTATGAAAACGTCAAAGAGGAATTAGAAGCTATGATAGAAGAACAAAATTATCCAAAAGCAGAGTTTCCTGGAGATACATCTGATGACGGACCTGAAGGGGGAAGTTCATCATATGGTTCAGGAGGAGCTAAAAGAGCTGGTGACTCTAAATCAAAAACACCTGTATTAGACAACTTTGGTAGAGATCTAACAGCTATGGCTGAGCAAAACAAGCTAGATCCTATCGTTGGAAGACAAAATGAAATTGAGAGAGTATCTCAGATCCTTTCCAGAAGAAAGAAGAACAACCCTATCCTAATTGGAGAACCGGGAGTTGGTAAATCTGCTATTGCTGAAGGATTGGCCTTGAGAATAGTTCAAAAGAAAGTATCTCGTGTATTATTCGGAAAAAGAATTATCTCTTTAGATCTTGCTTCTTTAGTAGCAGGAACTAAATACCGTGGACAGTTCGAAGAAAGAATGAAAGCGGTAATGAATGAATTAGAGAAGTCAAGAGACATTATCTTATTCATTGATGAGATCCACACTATTATTGGTGCTGGAGGAGCTTCAGGTTCACTAGATGCTTCGAATATGTTCAAACCGGCATTGGCCAGAGGTGAGATCCAGGTAATTGGAGCTACTACACTTGATGAGTATAGACAATACGTAGAGAAAGACGGTGCTTTGGAAAGAAGATTCCAAAAAGTATTGGTTGAGCCTACTACTATTGATGAAACTATTCAGATCCTCAATAACATTAAAGAGA
Organism: Crocinitomicaceae bacterium; assembly: GCA_020635955.1. Classification (GTDB taxonomy): domain Bacteria; phylum Bacteroidota; class Bacteroidia; order Flavobacteriales_D; family Crocinitomicaceae; genus Paracrocinitomix. The sequence continues at coordinate 264,140 of JACJYW010000006.1, read as the reverse complement.
GATATGAAGATCACCATGCTGTGACCTATACTCCTGAAGCTATTGAGGCTTGTGTTAAATTGACAGATCGTTATGTCTCTGATAGAAACTTGCCGGATAAAGCAATTGATGCTTTAGATGAAGTTGGATCAAGAGTACACATTACTAATATTAATGTTCCTAAAGAGATCGTTGAGCTTGAAAAGAAGATCGAAGATATCAAGGAAGAAAAAGGTAATGTGATCAAAAGTCAGCAATATGAAAAAGCTGCTGAGCTAAGAGACACAGAGAAGAGATTATTGGAAGACCTTGAGAAAGCTCAAGCTAAATGGGAAGAAGAGTCAAAAGCACACCGTATTACTGTTACTGAAAATCATGTAGCAGAAGTTGTGGCTATGATGACTGGAATTCCTGTTCAGAAAGTATCAGAATCTGATGCTGGAAGAGTAGCGAACATGGGTGATACCATTAAGGGAAAAGTAATTGGACAGGATGAGGCCGTTGCTAAGGTAGTTAAGGCTATTCAACGTAACAGAGCTGGATTGAAAGATCCGAATAAGCCAATTGGCTCATTCTTCTTCCTGGGGCCAACAGGTGTTGGTAAAACACAATTAGCTAAAGTGTTGGCTAAAACATTGTTTGACTCTGAAGATGCTTTGATCAGAATTGACATGTCTGAGTACATGGAGAAATTCTCTGTTTCAAGATTGGTTGGAGCACCTCCGGGATACGTAGGATACGAAGAAGGTGGACAGCTGACTGAAAAAGTGAGAAGAAAGCCCTACTCTATTGTCTTATTGGATGAGATAGAGAAAGCACATCCTGATGTATTCAATATGCTGTTGCAAGCTTTGGATGATGGTCATATGACAGATGGTTTGGGTAGAAAAATTGACTTCAAGAATACTATCCTGATCATGACTTCGAATATTGGAGCTCGTCAATTAGCAGATTTCGGTTCAGGTGTTGGTTTTGGAACTAAATCACAAAAAGAACAAGAAGATGACAATGCTCAACGTGTTATTCATAACGCATTGAAAAAAGCATTCTCTCCTGAATTCTTGAATAGAATTGATGATATGATCGTCTTCAACTCATTGAAGAAAGAAGATATTCATAAGATCATTGATATTGAATTAGAAAAGCTGTATGGACGTATCAATGACCTTGGTTATGAGATCAAAGTTACGGAAGCAGCTAAAGACTTCATTGCTGATAAAGGATTTGATGAGAAATTCGGGGCTAGACCTTTGAAGAGAGCAATCCAAAAGTACATTGAAGATCCGCTTGCTGAAGAGATCATCAACGCTTCATTATCTGAAGGAGATACGATCAATATCGGACTTGATAAGAAGAAAGAAGAGATCACTATCAAGATCGATAAAGGCAAGACTAAAAAAGAAGAAAAGAAAAGCTAAATAAATTAAGCCCCGAATCATGTCGGGGCTTTTTTTATGTAATTTTCACCCTTTGTAAAGCCTAGCTTTAATACTTATGGCCTACTGTATTGTTGTACCTTGTTTCAATGAAAGCGATAGATTGCTGAAAGATGATTATTTGCAGTTTGTGAATGAACATCCTGAATTCAATTTACTTTTCGTAGATGATGGTAGCACAGACAATACACATGAAGTATTAAAAGAACTCTCTTTGGAGTCTGAAAACATAGAGGTTCTCAAGCTTAAAGCAAATACAGGAAAAGCTTCAGCCATTCGTTCCGGAATAAAAGAGGTGTTGTCTGATGATCAATATACCATTTTGGGTTATTTGGATGCTGATCTGGCCGTGCCCTTCTCTGAACTTCTGCGGTTGAAAGAACAATTGGATCAAGGTTATGAATATGCTTTTTCGTCTAAAAAAGTAACCCCCGGTTCAGAACTGGAATATAAATTCAAACGGTATTTTGTAGGTAGAGTGTTGTCCACACTGGTGAAAGGTAGTTTGAAAACCAAATTCTTTGACACCCAATGTGGCTGTAAACTAATGACCAAAGAAGTGGCTCAAATTGGCTTTGAAGATGAATTTATAAACCCCTGGTTGTTCGATATTGAGATCCTTTGGCGATTGATCATAGCTAAAAACCGTGCATTCTTAAAGGAAAAGACCATTGAGGTTCCGGTAATGAAGCTCTTTAATAGAGGAAGCTCAAGAATAAAAGCAATTGACCTAATTTCTTTACCTTTAGATTTCCTGAAAATTCACAGGTTCTATAAAAAGAAATTAAAGTTAAAAGGTGGTCAAACAATTGCTCAGTAAATACAAGTATCAGCTTCTTATAGTTTTATTCGTATTACTTGCACTCTATCCTTTAACTTTCTTCATCTATATACCCAAGTGGGATAACGTTAATGGCTATCTACCCTACCGTTATTTTTTAAGTGATTATTTGTGGAATGGACATCTTCCCTTATGGAATCCATTCCAACGTCTGGGATATCTAGGATATGCAGATCTTCAAAGCGGAGCGTGGAATCCTATTGTTTGGGTCATCATGCTTTTTGGGAAGTATACCATTAATTCATTGATCTTTGAATTATTAGTGTGCTATGTATTTGCTGGCTTAGGGATGTATAGATTGAGTAATTACCTGTTTGATTCAGAGAAAACGAGCTTTATACTTGGAATGAGCTATGCACTTTCAGGTTTTATGGTGGGGTCTTCACAGTTAATGGTCTTTCTAATTGCCGTGACCTGGTTTCCCTGGATCATTTATGCTTTGCTAAAATTCTTTGAAACATTCAAGCTAAAGTATCAGCTATATACCGCTCTGTTCATTTCGCTTTTAGTGACGGGAGCTAGTCCTTCATACACGATAATTCTGGCTTATATTATTTCAGGGATTTTCGTTTATCAACTGATCAATAACAAAAAGGATGCGAAAAGAATTTTATTGGGAGGTACATTGATCCTAGTGGTAATTCTGGTGCTGCTTCTGCCCTACATTAATTCCTTTCTGGAATTTGCACCCTATTTTAATCGTGGAGAGAAATTAGAATACAGTACATTTTTACTGAGAAATCCATTTACTCCTGTTAGTTACAGTTCATTTGTTTTTCCTTATGCTGTTCTATCAGATACAGATTGGTTCAATATTACAGACATGACCTTGCGTAATGGGTATTTTGGGCTTGTTGGTTTGTTCGGCTTTATAGCTGCTTTCTTTTCAAAATGGAATAAAAACAAGATCATTCTGGTGAGCTGTCTTCTACTCTCGTTGGTACTAGCAGCTGGAGGAGAAACCTTTATTTATAAGTTCTTTTACCAATTACCTGGTTTTGGGTTCTTCAGACATCCATCTGTTTTCAGGGCCTTTACGATATTCTGTGCTTTGTTACTTGCCGGATATGAACTCAAAGAAGTAATAGAAAATGGAATTCAAAAGCGACATAAAATGGCAATGATCATTCTTGTCAGTCTTTTGTTTTTAGGAGGATTGGCATCTGCATTCAAACTGTCTTCTTTCTCTGAGGTGTTTACATTAATTTCGGATATCGATACGTACAGAGAATTCTCACAAAGTCCGTTAACAGCACATGTATTGCTGAATGCTTTTATTAGCCTGATGCTGATTGGTCTTGCATTGAGCTTGAAAAGATTCTTTAAACAATCTGTTTTTGTGGCGTTATCCGTTTTATTGATTCTTGATCTATGTATTCAAACAAGGCTTTCTGTTCCAACTACAGTTTGTTATAAGATACCTCAGGATGGTGTTTCTGGTTATTTTGATCATCTCCCAAAGGACATAGCTCAATATTACAACTATACGCCATTAAAGGAATTGGATGAATCTCAGCCTGGAATGGGAACCAATGGAATTTGGCAAAACCTGTCTACTTTTAATAAAACGATCAGTTCTGTTGGAGTGAATCCTATGCGATTTAGTTCTTTTGATGAGGCTTTGGAAGATGGCAGATTGTTTGAAGCCCTTGAGTTCAATGTGATGTATTATGATCAAATGGATTTGCCTGTAGAAGATATCAAGGTGGATTATAATAAGTTTCACGCAAGTGTAGCTAATGCATCCGGACAACCTCAAACATTGGTGTTGAACCAAAACTATCATCATTTATGGAATGCGAGCGTTAACGGAAAAAAGCTTGACATATCAAAACACAATGATCTCACTATGGAAGTTGTCATACCTGCCGGAACAAAGGGAGATTTGCTTTTTGAATATCGCTCTCCAAGAACACAATGGACCTGGATCTTTTCTATTCTTGGGTATTTATTAGTGACCTTCTATTTAGTTCGAGAAATAGTTCGATCAAAGAAGAATTCAGCCGTTAAAGCTTGATCTCTTCCATTTCCTTTAATCCGAAATGGCGTTTGATCAAAAAGGTGAATAAGTAGAAAAATGGTGTATCAAGAGCTGCTATTATCACTTTGAAAAGGAAGCTTCCTAAGAAAATTGTTCCAAAAACCTCCCAATCCATAGCACCTAGAGAGCAAAGCAATAACAATACAGTTAGTGTGTCTACTAACTGAGATAAGATGGTTGAGAAATTATTCCTTAACCAAAGATGTTTTCCTTTTGTGAGTCTTTTCCAAAAATGAAATAGTTTGATATCAATGAATTGAGCCAATAAATAGGCGATCATAGAAGCGCTAACAGCAATACCTGTGAGGCCAAATACCTTGTGAAATTCTTCATCACTAACAACTGATGTATCTATAGCGGGTGCCAGATCAGCAATTATGGTGGTTCCCATCACTAATACAGCACAGATCAAGCCGACTTTAACCACATCATTTGCTCTTTTCTCACCAAATATTTCTGAGATCAGGTCAGTAACTAAAAAAGTTAAAGGATATGGAATTAAACCTACAGAGATAATGAAAGTGTATGCGCCAAAAGGTTTCCAGGAAATGAACTTTAAAAAGATCAAATTACAGGACACCAATAAAGAGATAAAAATGCCTGCTAATGCAAGGTATAGAAATTGAGCCTGTCTATGTTTTTTACTTTCAGTCATCTAAGATTTCTTCGTGAAATTAAAGATTCATTTCAAAAGAAGAGTAAAAATGAGGTGCTTGAGGCTTTTTCAATTCTTAAAAGTGCCTTATATTTGTCCTGCCAAACAAGGAAATTCAACAGATGAGACTTGCACAATTAGCTAGAAAAGTAGAAGTAAAACCTGCCGAGATCAGAACTTTTATCAAGGATAAGTTCAATGTAGAGTTAGATAAAGACCCTAACATCAAGATCGAAGAAGAGCACGTTAAAGCTGTGATGGACAACTTTAAAGTTGAAGAAGTTGTTCCTGAAGTGAAGGTTGAAAAGAAAGCTGTGAAGAAAACTGAAAAGAAGGCTGAGAAGAAGACTGAGGAGAAAGTTGCGAAGAAAGAAACTAAGCCAAAAGCTAAATCTGTAAAAAAGGAAAAGCCTGTTTTGGTAAAGTCTGATGATGTTTCTGTGAAAACTTCTGATGAAGAAGCGGAAGTATTTCCAAAGGCAGATGATGTGAAAACAAATACATCTGATCTAAAGGAAGATAAAAAAGTGGTTTCGATCAACTATGAAGATCCTACAGAAGGGAAAGATGTGGTTGCTGATGAAAATACTGTATTCGAAGCAGTTGAAGTAAATAGAGATGCCGAGTTAATTGCAGCTAAAGTTGAGAAATTACAAGGCTTAAAAGTAGTTGGTAAAATTGATCTTGGAACTGACGAGCCTGAGCCTGAGGAGGAAGATTTGCCAACTATTGATGCTATTGAGAATGAAATAGATGCACTGGACGGTGATGTAGACACTTCTGAATTTCCAGATATGAATGGTGCACAAGAAATGTCAGACGAAAAGGCGGCTATTTTTGCTGAGTTGGATGCTGCCATGGATAATCCATCAGATCAAAAGGTAAAAAAGGTAGCGAACACCGCAGCAGAAGTTAAGGAAAACATTGAAGAAGAAGAAGAGGATTCCATCTATAAGAATGATAGAGGTGAATACCGATTTACTCCTGAGCAAAAACGAAACAGAGAGATCAGTTTAGCGAATAAAGCTAAGAGAGAACGTGACGAGCGAATGAAAAAGAACAAGGCTCAGCACTATCAACAAAATGTAGCCGCTAAAGTTCAAACTCCTGTTAAGAAGAAGAAAGCAGTTAAAACTGAGAAGAAAAAGGCTGCATCAAAAGAAGAGCCTAAAGGAGCCTGGAAAAAGTTCTTACGTTGGCTAAACGACTAGTTATTTGATTATTACAATCGGAAAATCCTGCCCAAAACTATAAGAGGTTGGATATTGAGGCGATCCTCTGTATTCCTCTGATAATTCCGGAACACGGTCTTCAACATAAGATTTGATCTCATTGATGGTGATCTTATGATCGCCATTATCTCCCATTTGACCATCCAATATTTCGAGTAAGGCATACGTAAATAACCCATGCTTCAAGTTGCCGACTTCGTTTGCATATTGAGCATCTTGTGAGGCCGTTAAGAAAAAGGTTCCTGTGCTTCTCGCTAATTGTGCTAAGGCCTTCTCTCTCCCATCTCCTCTGGTAGCAAAGCTTTCTAAAGCACCGCCTGAATGACAGGCATCAAGAATGAACAATTGTTTCTCAGCTGAGATCTCAATTGAAAAAGCCATAAGTTCCTTGGCGGAAATTGCCTTTTCTTTTAGCATGTCTACTTCACCATAAAGATTGGTTACGTCATGCGTTACAATGTAGAAATCAGATTGCGTCTCATCTTTTTCAAAGCTCATAACACCGTGACCGGCGTAATAGAATAGAAACACATCCTCAGGACCTATCTTTTCTTCAATTTCCTTGATCGTGGCAGTAATAACTTCCTTTGTGGCTTTTTCATTGGTGATGGAATATTCAAATACGTTGGTAAATAGGCCTGCTCCACCATCTTTGATCGATTTGGTGAAAGACTTTGAATCGTTAACGGCGTAATCCAGATTATACTTTGGATTTTTATATTCATTAATGCCTATAGATAAGATATACAGGTCGGTTTGAGCTGCTTCACCATCAAAATGAACTAATATTTTAGTAGGAACTGATTCGGTTCTGTCTTTATTGATTACCAGACCTGTGATCTCGTTCTCGCCATCTGCCAGTGGAACTTCATAATTACGTATATCCTTCTCTCCTCCTCTGAAAACCAGTTCTTCTTGTAGTGATTCTGCTATTACGAGTTTACCATTATTGTAAACCCTGATCTCCTGCAATTCATGGTCTTTGCTGTTAATCTGAATACCCAGAGGCAATACGTTTTTCTTCCATTTATACACTGAGTCGTGTTCAACAGGAATAGATCGTTTACTAGATTCTGTCAAATGAAAAGCGATCAATGGTGAGGATTCGATCAGTTCTTTGATATTCTCTCCTGTATCTTCGAATTTTTCTCCTGCATAAATGCGTTTGATCAGTCCTGGGGTATAATACTTGTCAAACAATGACCCTACCGGAACTACCTCCATTCCAGAAACATAGTTGACTACATTTAAAGCTTTAGATGATCCGTCAAAATAACCTGAAGGCGTGGTAGTTAACCATTCATTTCTTGAAATTTGTATCCTTGAATAAATGGGTTTATCCTGATCTATATTCCAGACCTTTACTTCTCCATCTACACTAATAGAAATGACCTTTTTGCTGTCTGAAGTAAAACGCACTTTAGTAACCGCACTGGTATGCCCTTTCAAAGATTTAACCAGGCTTCGTTTCTCAGGATCCCATAAATGTATGATGCCATCCGCCCCGGATGAAACCACATATTTACCGTCATTACTCCAATCACAGCTATACACGGGTCCGTTGTGCAGATGATGTTTCCCGATCAACATCCCTGAAATCACATCCCATACTTTAATGTTGCCATCCCATGAACAGGTGACCAATTTTGATCCGTTTGAACTAAACGCAAAGTCACTAACAATATCATCATTACCCACAAGATCTCTGAATTCTTCCAGGACATCCGCTTCATAGAATTTAAAATTATTCTTCAAATTACCACTCACTACATAAAGGTCGTTTGGAGTAAAACCAACACAATAGGGAGAATTGCCTCCCATATCTTTAAAGTGATACTTTTCATTTTTAAGATCCCAAACACACATGGTCCCGTCCCAACTGGCTGTTACGATCTTTTCTCCTGAGTTATCGAATGAAAGATCAAAGATCAATTCCCTGTGTTTACCAATATCTGAGATCAATTTACCGGTTTTAACATCCCATAATTTGAGGTGTCTATCTCCACCTGCAGTTGCCAGTGTTTTACCATCTGGTGAAAAATCAAAGGCAATTACCACTTTAGAATGTCCTTTGAATTCCTGTATCACCTTACCTGTAGATAATTCGATCATCAAAGCGGTTGAATCAATCCCCCCAATCACCATGTATTTATCATCAGGACTGATAGCAAAGGATCTGCGAAGTGATAAGTATTTTAAAATACCGGAATCCCAATAACTATCATAGCTAAAGCGTAATCCATCATCTCGATCTTTGTTTAAATATCCTTCTAATACATCTACTCTCTTTCCGGTTGAAACATCCCAAATCTCAGCTGTACTGTTCTTTCCGGGAAGAATGATCTTATTGCTCAATGGATCAAAATTGATGTCAAAATAATCCAGGCCTTCTTTTTTAATTTCCAGGGTTTTCTTCCCTGTTTTCGTTTGATAAGCAAAAAGTTGATCACCCAATGACATTACAATATGACTATCATCTGGTGAGAACTTTAAAATGGTCGGGCGCTCACGGACATCATTAAATGCTTTGATCTTCTTGCCTGTTGCGGCATCCCAAAGTATAGCGTCAACTTTGTTAGACATGGTCATGAGGTATTTACCATCATTGCTCCAGGTCATTTTTGTATTACACCCATCACATCTTTCATCAGAATCAGGGTCAGTCAAATCGGCTAGCTCCTTACCTGTTTGTGCATCAAAGATCTTTGCAAATAACTTAGAGGAACTCAGTGCGATCTTAGAGCCATCAGGGCTAAAGGCCATTCCCCAAACTTTATCAAAAGGTATTTGAAGGATCGTGTCACCCGTTCCTAATTCCAGCACTTCGGCACCTTTGTATCCAGAGGTATTCAATACTCTAGTTCCGCTTGGATCAATAAGATTTCTTAAATAGTAAGCTGAATAGTTCTTCTTGTAATCACCTAATAACTTGCCTGTTTTACGATCACATACATGATATTCATCTCTGTTGTTCAGATAATAGATGTACTGACCATTACCACTGAAATAAGCTTGTCTTACGTCTTCATTTCCACTTTCCCAGGAATGAATAAGTTCGCCGGTTTTGATATCATATAAGTTAATGGTTTTATCAGCAGAAGTAGACAGTAACTGATCCCCTTCCGGACTAAACTCAACGGACCAAACAGGAGCTGTGTGCCTATTAAACATTCTTATTTGTTTGCCATTGGATAAATTCCAAAGTATGATAGCATTGTCGTATCCTCCGGTGGCTACGTATTTACCAGAGGGATGAAAATCAGCTGCTGTAACATATTTAGCGTGACCTTGCTGAAGAATTGTTTCAAGCTTTGGATTACTTTGACCAAAAATGGTTGATCCAACGAATATTAACAGTAAGGATAAAAGGAAACGGTTCATTATTAGTAATTTATACTATAAAGATAACCAATTGAACCTTTTGTTTTCTTTGTTGTAAAGAAAGATATGAAACGAACAATTTTTATTATCCCCTTCATGGTATTGGCTTGCTCACAACAAGAAGAACAGCCTAAAAATGATCTTAAGAATGATTTACTTGAGCTCATTAATAATGATCAAGAGCCTGCTTGCCCACAAGGTCATCATAAGGATAGTATTGTTCCGATTGAATATGGTTTTCCTAGTGAAGAAATGTTTCAGCAGGCAGATTCCGGCTTTATTGTTCTGGGCGGTTGCGAATTAGGTGATCATAATTATTATTGCAAAAGGCATGCTATAAGTTTTTAAATAAAAAAACCGCCCCTAGATCGGGGCGGCATCACTCACCTTAAGAAATGAAAATCTACCTAAAGATTAATCAATCAAAAGCTTATTACACCACCAAGTGGTAAATGATCATAATCACATCAATTGCAATTGCGAATAAACAAGTCCAGATTAGTGTTCTCATTGGAGCCACTGCAAGGATCATTGTTAACGCAGCCATTGTAGGGATAATCAATAAAGCAATCTCTACCGGGCTAGACATGGCGCCTAAACCTACTGCTGCTCCCGCCAATGTTCCGAATACCAATAATAGTATTGAAATAATTCCGTATCTGTAGAATTCAAAATCTTCAAAAAGAAAATCTAACCACTGTACTCCAGAGAAGCTTGTTCTTGCCGGATGATGAACCTGAATAGAAGCATGGGACTTTGCTGCTGTACCTGTTACATGTGTTGTTGACTCTGCCATAGTTTTCAGTTTTTGTTTAGACCAAAACTACGACCATCTCTCTGCTTAAATTATGATGCTTAAAAGGTCTCGATATGACTTTTATCAGTTTTGTGATTTAAGTGAGTATGAATACACTTCAATCACCCCTTCTTTACCACTGAAATAGAGCGTGTCTTCACTGACTCTAACTGAATAAAACTTTTTATTGAATAAAATATTCCAGGTTTTACCCCTGTTCAAAGAATAATATGTGCCTACCCTTCCGGTTGCTACCATGAATTCTCCATCTTTGGTTCCGTGAACACAGGAGATATATCCGCCTAAGCCTTCACCGCCTTTTATCCAGGTATCACCACCATCTAGCGTATAGAAGCAGTTGTTTTCATTGTCTTCAGGTTTTAAATAACTTCCTCCAACTATTACTCCTTCATGCTTTGACCAAAAATAAAGGCTATAAATACCATAGCTTTCCCCTGATTTAAGTGGAGTAGATTTCACATTCCAATTCTTTCCTTTGTCTTCAGAAACAAAAAGGCGGGCGGTATCTCCCATACCGGTTCCAAAAATAATTACTGACTCTTCTACAGCTGCGATTCCAGTTCCGCTGGCAGCAAAACCAGCTTCATTTGGTAAAGCATAGGGAATGTTTTCATAATCTATAGGGAACCATGATCTTCCCATGTCTTCAGTTAGTAGCACAACAAATTTACCATCAACAGGATCACCATAAGCAACGCCATTTTTATCATTCCAAAAATCCATACCATCAAGGAATTGACCTTTTTCGTAATAAGCTTGTTTGGGATCGGTCATTCCCTGGCTGGTTCTCCAAATAATTCCATTCTCTCCTGAATTCATTAGGATTAAAGCTCCACCTCTTAGGATTTTAATATCACGAATATCTTCCGCTCCAGGAATTGAATCGACTATTTGATTGGATTTTCCTTCAAAAAAGGAAACAGTGCCGTGTTGTCCTCCAACAACAAATGTCGTATCATTAAAGTCAAGGGCTCTTGAATGTTTGTTCTCGCCGTTAACAGCCGAATAAACAAGTTTGGTTTTAACAGAATTACAGGAAGTTAAACCTAGAATAAATACACTAAAACAAAGAGCCTTGAGAATCATCTGTATCTTCCTTTATAGGATTACTTTTCTTAGGCTTTTCGTCTTCGTCATCAGTATCTTCAATTCCTGAATCAATGTCCCATTCTATTTCAATTGGCTCTTCGTCATCATCTTCAGAATTAGCTGTTGTAATAGGCTTTTCAGGTTCAGGCCATGGCTCATCTCCTTCAATAGGACCTACCAATTGAATTTCTTTCACTTTCAATTTAGTAAGTTGATTACCCTGAGTTTTCATCCCCTTAACTTCAATAAAGCTTTCAAGTTCAATTTCCTTGTCTTCAAGGTCTTTGGTTTCTTTTAAACGCTTATTGAATATGATGTTTACTTTCGGTTTAAAGGCTGTAGATACAACATCTAGCGTAGAGCCTTCAGATTCAGATATAAAAACAGTCTTTTTACCTGGTCTGGCTTCTATAAGGAATCTTTTTACAAAATGTAAATCCTTCTCCGCATCATAATAAACCACTGAAAGCGGTCTTTCAGGATGCCATTTCTCAATATGAATCAGGTTATCCGAAAACTTATTAGACAGATCAAAATTACTGATCAACAATTCGCCATTATCATAGATGGTGAGTAGCTTGTCGTCTCCTTTGAATTGGCCAAGGTATTTACCTCTTTTATCCACGTTCAGTCTCCGCACAATGTCATCCCACCATAATTTTCTGGCTGCAAGCGTAGATTCACCTACTTCCTTTTGAATGACTTTGGCTACCATTTCCTTAGTTACTCTATTACCAGCAGCCGATCTAGCTTTGATCAAAAGTTCACCAAAATCGATATCAAATTTGATCCTTTTTAAATGTGGTCTTGGACGCAAGAGCACCTGAACCACTTCTCGTTCACCATTTGGATGATATGAGAAATAATACAGTTTTGATCCCTTTGTTCCTCTTGTAAGGTCATATTCTTTATCTCTGGTGATACTTTGAACCGCAAACCTTTTCATCATGGTTGGTCCATTCTCACCACCATCTCTATAAAGCAAGTGATAGATGGTTCTTTCATCTCCTTTTTTCCAAACCGCACAATGAATAATCCCCTTACCAACGAATTTCTTGTCGGCAATTCGGGTCACCATCATTTTACCGGTTTTAAAGAATATAATTACATCATCCAGATCACTACAATCCTGGACATAATCAGCTTTCTTTAGCCCCCATCCCACAAAGCCTTCTTCTCTGTCAACATAAAGCTTTTTATTGGCCACCACTACTTTTTGTACAGCAATATTATCGAAAGCTCTGATCTCTGTTTTTCTCTCCTTACCCTCACCAAATTTGACTTTAAGATCCTTAAAGTAGTCTATGGCGAACTCAATGATATTTTCTAGGTGATAAGCTATTTGCTTCAGTTCTTCTTCTAAAGACTCAATGAAGGTATCTGCTTTGTCTGAATCATGTTTGGTAATCCTTCTCATTTTGATCTCAAGCAATCGCTTGATATCATCATCAGTTACTTCACGTTTCAGATGTTTGATATGAGGCTTTAACAACTTATGCGTTACTTCAATCGCTTCTTCATAAGTCTTACCATCAAATTGAATATAGATCTTTTGCTCTATGAATATCTTTTCCAATGAAGCAAAATGCCATTGTTCTTCTAATTCACCCCTTCTAATCTCCAATTCCATTCTAAGCAACTTCACGGTTTGATCAGTAGAGATCTCAAGGATCTCATTGACACTCATGAACCTAGGCTTATTATCTATGATCACTGAAGTATTTGGTGAAATGGACATTTCACAATCAGAGAAGGCATATAATGCATCTATTGTTTTATCTGGAGAAGTGCCAGGTGGCAAATAGATCATGATCTCAACGAACTCTGCCGTATTGTCTTCTACCTTTTTGATCTTTATTTTTCCCTTGTCATTGGCCTTTAAGATTGATTCGATCAATGAACTGGTGGTGGTTCCAAAAGGAATCTCTGTTATTTTAAGCGACTTGTTATCGTCTTCTTTTTCAATTCTAGCACGAACACGAATTTTTCCTCCACGAACGCCTTCGTTATAATTGGAGAAATCCGCCATTCCTCCTTGCGGAAAGTCTGGAAAAATGTTCACTTTTTTACCCTTTAACACATTGATCGAAGCGTCAATCAATTCATTAAAGTTATGCGGCATAACTTTACAAGCCATCCCAACTGCAATTCCCTCTGCACCTTGTGCAAGCAATAATGGGAACTTAACAGGTAGCATAACGGGCTCCTTATTTCTTCCATCATAAGATGGAACCCATTCTGTTGTTTTACTATTGAAAACTACATGATTAGCGAATTTTGAAAGTCTGGCTTCAATATACCTTGGAGCGGCAGCTGAGTCTCCTGTAAGAATATTACCCCAGTTTCCTTGCGTATCGATCAAAAGGTCTTTTTGACCCATTTGAACCATAGCGTCACCAATAGATGCATCACCGTGTGGATGATACTTCATTGTATTACCTATCACATTGGCGACTTTATTATAGCGGCCATCATCCATTTCCTTCATGGAATGCATGATCCTTCTTTGAACCGGTTTAAGACCGTCCAATAAAGCAGGGACTGCTCTTTCAAGGATTACATAGGATGCGTAGTCGAGAAACCAATCTTTATACATTCCGGAAAGCGGTGTAATTCCGCCTCCAACGGAATCATTTCCGTCGTCACCATTTGCCTCTTCTCCATTCTCAAAGTTATCGTCCTCTTCTTCGTTATGTAATTCGTTTTCTTCAGTCATAGACAATCAAGACTACCTTTTGGATAGATAAGCTTCAAAAATAAAAAGATGTAAAGCAAAATGGAGCTGGAAACTTAGATAGTTATCAACAGTAGCTTTTAGAAATCAACCTTTTGTAAAAGATAAACCAGAAACAAATACAAGTCCTCCAATCAAAAGCGAGATAATAATTGCATTTAAAAACCCCTTGTACCAACCGTTATTGGAAGTTGACTCCGTAGATAGGTTTTCGATCTGTTCACCATTAGTTCTTGGAACTAATTCAACAATAACACGATCCATTAATTGATCGTATTCTTCCTGATAGATGATTGCCTTATCATTTTTACCCATTGCCTCATAGATTTCTGCCAGTACTTTAGCGTTATCCCCTAATTCTTTATTCAATTCCAAAGAGTCTGCAACAGCATATCCTGCTAATCCATGTTTTTCGGCACGCTCATAATTCTTTATATCAAGATAAACTCTTGCCATCTCAGCATGTGTATATGAAACCCATCTTTGATCATTGGATCTTTCGAATCTTTTTAATGCAGCTCTATAAAAATTCAAACTTCTATCATTGTCTCCATTCAAATGATAGTAATGGGCAACCGTAATTTGTGCCGCATTAGATGAATGCATGAAATTGTGTTCTTCTTCAATTCTTACCACCTCTTTAAACATTTCCATTGCTTTAGAAGTATCTCCAGACTCTTCATAAATACCACCAGCATAGGCATGAAGGTCAGAAATCAATTGATTATCCCCTATTTCCTCAGCAATATCAATTGCAAGTTCATAGAAATGTATTGATTCTTGGTATTGACCAACGCTAGAATAAAGTGAGCTATATCCTCTATAAACACGAAGTAAGTGTTCTTTATCTCCTGATGCTTCGGCTAATTTGTGTGCTATATCATAATACCTAAGAGCATTCTTAAAGTCAAGATAATAAGCTAAATATAGGTGAGCGATCCTTAAGGACGCATCAAACTCGGCTTCTTCATATTGGATTTTTTCAGCCATTTCATAACCGAGATTCGAATAGGTCAAGGCAATTGAATATTCCGAAACATTTTCATAGTCCTCTGCCAGAATAAGATATGCATCCACTGTTTGCTCGTCATCATTATCCAGGGTAAGAATGAAAATTAAAGAATCAAGTTTAACAGAATCTATGCTTTGAGCTCTTCCTGAAAAGGAAAAAACAAGAGCACAAAAAATGAGGCTAAGAGAGAATAAGTTAGTGTGCTTCACTTGATTAAAGTTCAAATCTAAATCAAAGATAGATAATATATTAACCCTAATAGAGAGTTAATTCATGAATTCGACATATTTATAAATATTGTTGATTAAGAGCCTTTTGAAGGAAACAAAAAAAAAACCTCCACGTCTGAGGTGGAGGCTGCCATTTGATGCGATCATTAAATGATGAGATTAACTGGCAATTAATCTGGTATAGAACATGAAAATACTATACCAAAAATGAGATCGCCGAGCAAAATGTTGCTCTCGGCTACTAAAGTGTCGTTAACAAAAAATTAACAGAAAAACAGCAAGACATCCGAGGGGTAAAATGTGCATCAAAGATCTTTGCACTGCGTAAATTGATTATAAACAAGGGTATCACCACCATTAATTGTTACCACGCCAATTTCAACACAATATGAAGTTGTTCCATCCGGTAATTGAGTGAAGGTGCCGCCGTAAAGTCCTGCTGTACTCAAAGGAGCTGGAGCAAAAAAACCATTGTTGTCATTCACCGCTATCCATAAGTTAATTTGACTAGGCTTCAATAGAGGCGTTCTTTCTTCTAAAATATGATAGTTGAATTTGACTTTCTCATTATTCCATTGATCGGTAAAGAGATATATAGTATCAACTTCAAACCAAATATCCCCATCATATGTTGGATCGAAAATATTTTTATCAGCCTCATCAACCTCGTCTATTTTCTTTAAGCAAGAAGGCAATGCGAACAAGAATATTAATATGTATAACAAATTTCTCATCCAATATTGATCAACCAACTGACACCAAAAGGCGATATGTATAGAGTTGAGCTTGTTTTAAAAGGGCTGTCCGGATTAAAAGTAGGTTCCTTTCTGTTTCGTTTGAATTTTACAGAGGTGTAAATGGTTGTTCCCAGTGAGGCGGCTGTTAATCCAAGAAAAGTATAATAAGTATATCGTAAACGATTGTATTTCTGGTTATTGGCTAAAACATCAGACTTAAACTTAACGGCGTCAATATAGCTGGCAGAGTAATTATATGAATCAATATCAGCATAAACTTGTCTTCTGGTATCATATGCGGCAATTAAAAAACCGGTTGTAGCCAGTCCTAGTCCCAATGTTGTGTATCCTGGAATTGTTATGGATTTGTGGAAATCCATACGATAGCTCTTATAATCTGCTTCAAACTGCTTTCGCTCATTAGATATCGCCATGTTGACCAATACTTCTGTTGTCGAATCTTTGAAGACTTCGAAGTCAACTTGATTTGTGATATATCCCGGAGACCAAATTTTAGCGGAATGCTTACCTAATTCTAAATCACATTTAAAGAGCTTTAAGAACATGGTATCATCTATCATGATCTCAAAGTATCCATTGTCAACATCCACTAGAAATTTGACTTGCCCTTTGTCTGTATCTTGTGCGGATCCAACCATTGACATTGACAACGCTATCAGGAAGACTACCAGATTTAAGTTCAATATGTTGACTAGCCTTAATTTCATTAAGCGGTTTTGTCTAGTTCTTCTACTGATTCTTCAACACGTAGATTATCAATAATAAAATCCTGACGATCAGGTGTATTCTTGCCCATATAGAAATCAAGCACATTCTCAATACGAGCATCTTTTCCTATGATCACAGGATCAAGACGCATATCAGCTCCAATGAAATTCTTGAATTCATCCGGTGAGATCTCTCCAAGACCTTTAAATCTTGTGATCTCTGGATTTTTGCCTAATTCCGCAATGGCAGATAATCTCTCTTCTTCGGTATAACAATATCTCGTTTCTTTCTTATTTCGTACTCTAAACAGAGGAGTTTGCAAGATATATACATGTCCGCCCCTAACCAATTCAGGGAAGAATTGTAAGAAAAAAGTCAACAACAGCAATCGAATGTGCATACCATCAACATCTGCATCTGTTGCTATTACCACATTATTATATCTCAATCCTTCAATTCCATCTTCAATGTCTAAAGCAGCTTGAAGCAAGTTGAATTCCTCGTTCTCATAAACTACCTTTTTAGTTAGCCCGTAAGAATTCAGAGGTTTACCTCTCAAGCTAAATACGGCTTGAGTATTGACATCACGAGATTTTGTAATTGATCCACTTGCTGAATCACCCTCCGTAATAAAAATGGTAGAATCCCCTCTTCTCTCGTCTTTAAGATCACTTAAGTGAACACGACAATCTCTTAATTTCTTGTTGTGAACACTTGCTTTTTTAGCCCTGTCTCTTGCCAGTTTGCGAATTCCTGATAGTTCTTTTCGTTCTTTTTCAGATTGTTTGATCTTCTTCTCAAGGATATCAGCCGTTTGCGGGTTCTTATGAAGGTAATTATCCAGATTGATCTTCAAGAAATCATTGATGAAAGCCCTCATTGATTGTCCATCCGGTTCAATTTCTTGCGACCCTAGTTTGGTTTTTGTTTGTGATTCAAATACCGGTTCTATTACTTTAACTGACACGGCGGCAACTATTGATTGTCTGATATCTACAGCATCATAGTTCTTTCCATAAAACTCTTTAATTACCTTGGCAACAGCCCCTCTAAATTCAGATAAGTGCGTACCACCTTGTGTTGTATGTTGACCATTTACGAAAGAATAGTAATTCTCTCCGTAACTCCTTACGTGCGTAATAGCCACTTCAATATCTTCGCCTTCCAAATGGATGATTGGATATAATGGATCACTTTCCATGTTATCCTCTAAAAGATCCTTTAATCCATTTTCGGAAACGTATTTTTCTCCATTGAAATAAATAGCTAAGCCCCTGTTCAAATAACAGTAATTCCAGAACATTTTTTCTAAATATGGAATTCTGTATTTAAAATTCTTAAATATTGAAGCATCCGGAATGAATTCCATGTAGGTTCCGTTGCGCTCGTCTGTTTTTTCTTCAGGACAATCCTCTACTAATTCCCCTCTTTGAAATACCGCTCTTTTTTTGATACCATCCCTTACGGATTCTACTACAAAATGGTCAGATAAGGCATTAACAGCTTTCGTTCCTACACCATTTAAACCAACTGATTTTTTAAAGGCTTTAGAATCGTATTTACCTCCAGTATTTATCTTGGAGACACAATCGATCACTTTTCCCAAAGGAATTCCTCTCCCATAATCTCTAACCTGAGCCATTCCATCTTTGATCTTGATGTTAATGCGTTTTCCATTTCCCATCACGAACTCATCAATTGAATTATCCATGATCTCTTTCAATAACACATATATACCATCATCTGGAGCTGAGCCATCCCCTAGTTTACCGATATACATCCCGGGACGCATTCGGATATGCTCTTTCCAGTCAAGTGACCGAATATTATCTTCAGTATAGTTGGTTTGTTGATCTGCCATCTCTCTTTTTCTTTTCGCTATTTCAACAAAAATAAGAGATGAAATATGATGGCAGACATTCATGACAAACAGAATATTAACAACTTATCCTGCATATTTCTTTTTAAGTATCAAAATAATAAGCTATTGTAGGCGTTTTCATCATCACTCTTTTATACTTTTGCCTTCTCTTGAAAAAGGTCATATTCATACTATTTCTGATGCTTTCCTGGATATCCCTGGGACAAAGGGTTAATCTTAGTGGCCGTGTTGTAGATGAAGAAGGTGTTGGTTTAAAAGATGTATCCATCAGGATTGACGGATTTCAAGGTATTGCTGCCTTCACTAATGAAAAGGGATATTTCGAAGTTGGTGTAGAACCCAATCAGATCTACACAGTGAGAATTGTATTTTCCGGTAAAGAACCTTTCGTAGAAGCCATCAACGTTGAAAACGCAGACAAGTTTATTGGAATAATCAAACTAAAACAAAATGAGTTTGGGCCAGTTGTGGTAGAATATATTCGTCCGGGAGATTTTATAGATCGCTTTCCTCCTGTAGATCTTGAGCGATTACCAAGTGTATCAGGGAATTTTGAGGACCTGTTAAAACTGGTTGGACTTGGTGTTTCTTCCAATAATGAATTAACAGCCAGTTATAATGTACGTGGCGGGAACTATGATGAAAACCTGATATACATTAATGGGATACAAATCTACAGGCCTTTTCTCGTTCGTTCAGGCCAGCAAGAAGGTTTGAGTTTCGTGAACCCTTCGTTTGTTGATAATATTTCATTTTCTGCTGGCGGATTTGATGCCTACTATGGTGATAAATTGTCCTCAGTTTTAGATATACAATACAGAGAGCCAATAAAATTTGGTGGTTCAGCTCAAGGAAGTTTAATGGGAGGTCAAGCTCATTTAGAAGGAGTTTTTGCAAAGAAGCGCGCCAATTTTATTACCGGAGCCAGATATAGAGCCAATTCATATGTGTTAAATAGTTTACCAACCCAGGGAGATTACAACCCTACTTTCTTTGATTATCAGCTATTAACTAATTACTTTCTCAACTACAATAATGAGAATAGCTACAGCAAACTATTTTTTCTAGGACACTATTCTTCAAACAATTATCGATTTGTACCTACTACCAGAAATACAACCTGGGGAACTGTTAATGAAGCTTATCAATTAAAGGTATACTTTGAAGGACAGGAAGAGACAAAATTCAAAACATTTACTGCAGCTACAGGCGTGAATTGGAGAAAAAGCAAACAATTCAAGATAGATTTTGTAGGATCCGTATTTCATTCCATTGAAAGCGAAACATTTGACATTCTGGGCGAATACTGGATCAATCAACTTGAAACAGACCCTGCTAAAGAAGAATATGGTGACTCAACCAGTAATGTTGGTGTGGGAGGATTTTTGGATCATGCCAGAAATAACCTTGATGTATGGATAGGCAACGTTTACAGCATGGCTAAATACGACCTAAAAACCAAGAACGTTTTAAAGTCAGACAGTACATTATCTACTCGATTTGGAGAGATCAGATTTGGTGGAAAGGCACAATACGAACTCTTTAATGATCAACTAAGTGAATGGCATTTAATTGATTCAGCTGGCTATAGTATACCTCAGGGAGACCCTGATCTGGTAGAGGTCCAAGAACTTGTTAAACAGCATAACAACGTTGAAACTTTCAAGTTTACCAGTCATTTTCAGTATTCACAGAATTGGATCAAAAGGAAGGATGTTCCAATAAAACTAAGTAAGAAATTCAGGTCTGACTCTATTAAAACAAAATACACACTTGTAGATACCATTAGAAATAGTCCTGCGAAACTCTCTTTGACCCTTGGAACAAGAGGTGGCTACAGAACTTACAATGATGAATACTGGGTAACTCCTCGTTTCAGTTTGACCTATACACCTAGATCGTATTTATTGAGATCAGATTCCACCGTTGCCAGAAGGAACATAAAATTACGTTTTGCATCAGGATTATATTATCAACCCCCGTTATACAGAACAATGCGTGGAATTAATGGGATTTTGAATCCAGACGTTGTTTCCCAAAAGTCATGGCACAATGTATTTGGAGCTGATGTATACTTCACCATGTGGGATCGACCGTTCAAATTCGTGACGGAGGCTTACTATAAATACATGTGGGATGTTGTTCCGTACGAAATAGATAATGTACGCATTCGATATTATGGTGAAAACAGTGCTGTAGCCTACGCCTATGGTGTTGACGCAAAAATCCACGGTCAATTTATACCAGGTGTGGAATCGTTTTTCAGAATAGGATTTCTTAAAACGGCAGAAGATATTTTAAATGACGATTATTACCTGTATCTGAATTCCAAAGGGGACACAATTATTTATGGATATACTGTTGATGATATAGCTACCGATTCAATATTACAGCAGCCTGGGTTCATTCCAAGACCCACGGATCAACGTTTAACATTCTCTATCTTTTTTCAAGATCACATGCCAAGATTAGAAGATTTCAAAGTTTCTGTCAATACCATTTTTGGAACACCTCTTCCCTATGGTCCACCAACTTACGAGCGCTATAAAGATGTGTTAAGATCTAACTCTTATATCAGGGTGGATCTAGGATTTATGTATGATATAATTAATCCACAAAACAAAGAAAAGTTCAAGGAAAAAGCCTTTTTCAAACATCTCGAACAATTGACCTTAAGTTTGGATGCGTTTAATTTACTGGGCATTAAGAATACTATATCTTATCAATGGTTGCAAGATGTCAATGGTCGCTATTACGCCATTCCAAACCACCTAACAGGACGTAGGATCAATTTTAGGTTAATCGTTAAATTTTAGGGTTTCGTCGTAATTTTTATTATATTGGTTGGATTCCGATTATTCATGGATATCCTTCAAACATATTATACCAGTTCATTGGAGATCAAATTAAGATCTGATGGGATTATTGAAGTTCACAGTAGGCCTGAAATGAAAGAACGATATGAAGATTATCATATGAATGAGAATGTAGCCAAGATCAAGGAAGTAAACGAAAAACATTCTCTTATTCTGGTTTTCATAACAAATGGTAAGTATTCCCGAGACGCGCGGAGAATTTTGTCAGAACAATTCGATCTGGCTGAAAAAGTAGCAATGATCGCCAAAACTCCTTATCAAACGTTAGTAGGTAACTTCTTTCTTGGAATCAATAAACCTTCTATCAATATCAAGCTTTTTAATACACAGAAAAAAGCTGAAGCCTGGTTACATTCTAACGAGTCCTGATGGCAATAATTCCTTTGGGAAATTTTGAAACGTGATAGGCCTTAACCATCTTTTAATTGAATCCGTTCCAACCGCAGTAAACCTGGAGTCTGTTGAAGCTGGAAATGGTCCGCCATGAGTCATAGCTTGTGTTACCTCTACTCCTGTTGGCACACCATTATACACTATTCTTCCAACTTTATTCGAGAGGGTTGAGATAACAGATTCAAATTCTCGGAATTCATTCGACGTGGCAATTAATGTTGCTGTTAATTGTCCTTCAAGACTGGAGATAGTCTGTTCTAATTCCACCAGATCCTTGCATTTAACAACTAAAGAAAATGGTCCAAATACTTCGTGATGTAATTTAGGGTTTTCAATGAAAGCTTTTCCTGAAACAGAAGCTATTGTTTGAATTCCGTAGTTGACATTATCGCTTGCATTGGTGCTTTCTTGTTTTACGTCTTGCTGAGACAAAACATCATTCCTCAACTTCTTGAACGAATTAGCGATCGAGGGATTTAACATCACGGTATTCTTTCTTGAATCTATCTCCTTTGACAATTCTGAAATGAACTCGTTGAGTTGCAATCCTTCCAATCCCATTATCAATCCGGGATTAGTGCAAAACTGCCCCGTGCCATTAGTTATTGAATCAGCATATGATTGTACCCATTGCTTCATATTTTCTTGTAATGCCCCGTTAGAAACAACTACAGGATTTACACTCCCCATCTCAGCAAAAACCGGAATAGGTTCGGGTCGTTTGGAAGAAATATCTAACAATGCTCTTCCTCCGGTTATACTTCCGGTGAATCCAACTCCTTTAACCATGGGATGACTCACCAGTGCAGCACCTACCTGGTAACCCTGAGCATTTAGGTTAGAGAAAATACCTTTAGGCAGATTGTTTTTAATTACTGCATTTGAGATAGCAGAAGCTACCATCTCACCCGTTCCGGCATGCATAGGATGAGATTTAACTATTACAGGGCATCCTGCTGCAAAAGCGCTTGCCGTATCTCCGCCAGCCGTTGAATAAGCAAAGGGAAAATTACTTGCACCAAAGACTGCTATTGGTCCAATAGGCAAATATGTTTTGAAAAGTGATGGTTTTGGATTAGGACTTCGATTTGGTTCTGCTACTTCAAAGCTGTCTCCTCTCCAGCCAGAAGTTTCAATAAAGTCAGCAAACATCCTCAGCTGATAGGTTGTTCTTGCTCTCTCAGCTCTCGCTCTTACTAGATCCAAACCAGATTCTTTTTGATAAACTTCTAATAGAGTCTCTCCTAAGACCTCAATATTGTCTGCAATATCCCTTAAAAACTGAGCTCTTATTTGATCTGACGTGTTTTGAAATTCTTTAAAACTCATTAAAGCTAATCGACAGGCTTCATTTATTTCATCTTCCGTTGCCTCATAAAAAACCCAATCATTTTCTGAATTGGCTACAGGATCAAAGGTTCGGAAAGTAATTTGATTGTTTGAATCTTTCAATTGACTCCCTATATAGTTTTTACCTGTGATCATGAAGATTATTCTTTTATATGAGTAAATGAAATTAATGAAAAATTGTCATAATTTTAATTGCATATGATCACAGAAAAAGAACACATCATACAGTTAAGTGATATGCTTGAAAAAGCAGCATCAACTGTAAGAATATTAAGGAGTGTAGAGTGGCCGGTTGAAGTGAAGGATGATTTTTTAAAACACAATGCCCAGAAACTTCCATCTATTGAGTATGAAGCATACGATCCGAAAGATGTATTGTATCAGATCCGTCAAATAAGGAAACTAACAAATTCTAATGATCCGGTGCATGTTTGGGCTAATCGTATTGCTGATCGCATTGAGAGTTCATCAATGATGCTGGCTTCTAGAGGTACCCATGATTTTTTTAAATATTCCAAGGAATTGTACGGAGAACCTACTGAACCTCTTCCAGGTGAAGATAGATCTGCACTTGATTTGGCAAAGCATTTTGACCATATTTTTGATCACGTTACGGATATGCATTTGGGAGAACCATTAGAAGAAGTGGATGCTGAACATATGGCCTCAAGAATGAAATCTGCAGTTATAGAAATGTTCGGTGAAAATGCTCCTGAAGTTGTGATGGATGACAAAATGCCTTCAAAAGCCATTGCTGGAAGCAGAAGGATCAAAATCAGATCAACGGCACAATTCACTGAAAAGGATGTAAATCAGCTGATTGAGCATGAAGCAGCAATCCATGTGGGTACTTCCATTAACGGTAAACTACAACCACATTTAAAAATATTGAGTGAAAACCATGCCGGCACCACGAAAACGCAGGAAGGAATAGCCGTTTTTGCCGAGTACATTACAGGTCATATAGATCTTGACAGGGTAATGCGCCTAACCGATAGAGTTCTTGCGAATCAAATGGCAGTTGAAGGTGCTGATTTCATTGATGTATATAGATTTTATGAAGAAAGAACCACAAGTAAAGATGCTGCATTCAATAATGCTAAACGTGTATTTAGAGGTGGTGTGATCACTGGTGGCGCTCCTTTTACAAAAGATATCGTTTACCTGGACGGTTTTATCAGGGTACACAAGTTCCTGAGAGATTGCATGGAACAAGGAAATCTTGATGCTATAGATCTGTTGTTCTGTGGTAAACTAGGTTTAGATGATATTCCGATTGTTGAACATTTCCGGGATCTGGGTCTGGTTGAAAAACCACGGTATTTACCTGATTGGATGCTAGATAAACGGTTTTTACTGACACATTTAGCGTATAGTTCTTTCCTCTCTGATTAATGAAAAATGAAAGGAATTGGTATTTTCTAATCTTGATAGAAAAAGAAAAAAATAGTTTCAAATATTCTTCATCTTATCTACTTGTTTCATACATTTGATGTACAAATTTTTCTAAGCTGAAAGGTGACAACGAGTGTCAATAGTCACCAATTCAAACAATCATTTTAATTTAATCATCCAATGACAATTGTTTTATTTGTTATAGGTTTTGTAATCCTGATAAAAGGAGCAGACCTGCTAGTTAAAGGTGCATCAGCTATCGCCTCACATTACGGTATCTCTCAAATGGTTATTGGATTAACCATTGTATCCTTCGGAACATCAATGCCGGAACTTTTTGTGAGTTTATTGGCCAGCATTGACGGAAACACTGAATTAGCTGTAGGCAATGTCCTAGGAAGTAATATTGCAAACATTTTGCTGATCCTGGGGCTTTCAGCCATTATTTTTCCACTACCCATTCGAAATAATACTGTTTTGTCCGAGATTCCTTTTTCGATCATAGCAGTACTATCAATAGGTTTCTTCGTAAATTCAATGCTTCCATTTGAAAGCACTCCAAATCAATTAAGTCGTGTTGAAGGTGCAATTTTGTTATTCTTTTTTATTCTCTTCATGGTTTATGTATTCTACATTGCACGAACAGGAATGGAATTGGAAGAAACAAATTCAGCCAAACCTGAATCAACAAATTTCTACAAAGCCGCGGGTCTAATTTTATTAGGCTGTGTTGCGTTATTTCTAGGAGGGAAATGGATTGTGGATGGTGCCATTTATATTGCAGAGTATTTTGACCTCAGTCAATCTCTGATAGGTTTGACCATAGTCGGCGTAGGAACATCTTTACCTGAACTGGCTACATCCGCAGTTGCGGCCTATAAGAAGAATACAGATATAGCAGTTGGAAATGTGGTTGGATCCAACATATTCAATATTCTATGGATACTTGGGCTTAGTTCGGTAATTAAGCCATTAGACTTTATCCCGGCGAATAATGCAGATATTTTAATGGTGCTGATAGCAAGCTCATTATTAATTGTAGCATTGGCTATAGGAAAACGAAATCACATTGATAGATTCAATGGTGTATTTTTTATCCTAATATATGCGGCTTATGTAGTTTATCTGGTTTATAATCAGGGATAGATAAACTTAAGTGTGAAGAAATAAATTAACGCTCTCCGAGTATTCTGAAGGGCTTGAATCTTTTCTTTGTTTTCAAACCATAGGTATGTATAACGGAACTTATATATTCTACAGCTTCTTCAACAGAATCGGTTGCAAACATGAGGTTAAGATCTTCCGGATCAATAGTTTGATGCTTCTTTAACAATTCCAAATGTTCTTGAAGTTCCCTGTAATATTCGGTTCCCATAACAACTACCGGAAATTTGTCCATTTTCTTCGTTTGGATCAAGGTTAATGCTTCAAATAACTCATCCATGGTCCCAAAACCTCCAGGCAATACAATATATGCGTACGAATATTTAGATAGTAAAACCTTACGAACAAAGAAGAATTCAATATTCACCCATCTATCTAAATAAGGATTTGGATGCTGCTCCATAGGCAATTCAATATTGCAACCAACTGATCTTCCTCCTACATCTTTCGCTCCTCTATTGGCCGCTTCCATAATTCCTGGTCCGCCACCCGTCATGACTGTAAAACCCTTTTCAGCCACACCCGCTCCTACCTCTTGTGCCATTTTATAATAGGGATGATCTTCTTTAAATCTTGCAGACCCAAAAACAGTAACGCAGGGTCCAACAAAATGTAGTTTTCTAAATCCTTTAATGAATTCAATGGCCACGCGCCACAAAAAGAAAAATTCTTTAGCTCTTGATCTTGGTCCTTCTAGAAAGACAATGTCTCTGGATTTTGTCATGTAGGAGGCTGTTTATTTGCCGATTCAAATGATTTGAGAACCGTGAAATTAAGGATTTATGCAATTCATTTTAAGAAAAGATCAAAAATGTAGAACTGACATATCTGCAGGAGTAAAAGATTAAAATAATCACTTTATAATTGTTAGAATTGATTGATATCTTTGCAAAATCAAATAAGGCAATGTCTGAGAAAGAAGCACATAATTCACAATTGAGTCAAGAAGAAATTGACAAGTGCATTGCCATTCTTGAAGGATTGGTGTCCAACTCAGACGAATTATTTGAGTTGCCAGAAGAAAAAAGAGTGGCTTTAATGAAAGCTGCCGGAGCACTTTCTCGCCCATCCAAGGATGAATACATCAAACGTAAGAAAGATGCGAAAAAAGCAGCTAAACGTAAGATGGTTGAGCGTGATAAGCATGCAAGGAAACAAACAGGTATTCGATCAGCAAGAGAAGAAGCCATTTTTATTGCGCCTAAATTTTTAGACATCCCTGATCAATCGGAAACACCTGAATTAGAGTCCCCTAGAAACTGTTACGTATGCAAAGTAGTTTACACCAAGTTGCATCATTTTTACGATAACATGTGTACTGAATGTGGTGATTTCAATTATGCCAAGCGCTTTCAAACATGTGATCTTACTGGTCAGGTAGCAGTTGTAACGGGTTCTAGATTGAAAATCGGATATCATACAACGTTGATATTGTTGAGAGCCGGCGCCACGGTTGTTGCCACTACGCGATTTCCAGTTGATTCTGCAGAGCGATTTTCAAAGGAAGAGGATTTCCATATATGGAAAGATCGTTTGAAAGTACATGGCTTAGATCTAAGACACATTCCAAGTGTTGAATTGTTTTGTAAATACATTGAGCAACGTTACGACCGTTTAGATATTCTCATCAATAATGCGGCACAAACTGTCAGAAGACCAGCGGGTTTTTATCTGCATCTGATGGAGAAAGAAGAAAAACCATTATCGGAGCTTTCTGAAGACGTGAAAAATGTATTGTCTACACACTATGAATGCCTTAATATGCTTGGTCAGGGTGATTTAAGCGATTCAAACAATAAAACAAATGATTTGCGTGTGAACTGGCATGTTAATGAGCCCGGAATTGGACTCAGAGCATCTGCTAAACTATCACAGATCCCATACAGTTTTGACAATTCACTAAAAGCAGAAGAGGTCTTTCCTGAAGGTAAGCTAGATGCTGATTTGCAGCAAGTAGATTTGAGAACAACCAACAGTTGGCGTTTAAAATTAGGAGAGATTGAAAACACAGAGATGATTGAAGTTCAATTGGTAAATTCAATAGCTCCTTTTGTATTGTGCAATGAGTTATCTAAACTAATGCGTAAAGAAAACACGGGTAAGAAGCACATTATCAACGTTTCTGCCATGGAGGGTAAATTTCACCGTTTCCATAAAATTGCGCGACATCCTCACACCAATATGGCCAAAGCGGCATTAAATATGTTGACGCACACATCAGCAGCAGAGTTTGCAAAGGATGGTGTATATATGAATGCTGTTGACACTGGTTGGGTTACAGACGAAGATCCGGTTCAATTGGCAAAAGAAAAGCAAGAGAAACATGATTTTCAACCCCCTTTGGATATTGTTGATGGTGCTGCCAGAGTATTGGATCCTTTAATTGATGGCATTAATACAGGTAAACATTGGTGTGGTAAATTCCTAAAAGACTATCGTCCGATAGATTGGTAAATGGCTAATTGGCAGAAATTCTATCTATTTCGCATTGAATTCTTGGGATTCCGCTATCATGGATGGCAAAAACAGCCCAATCTGAAGACTGTTCAAGGAATGATTGATAAGACCTTTACTTTCATTTTTAAGCATGAAAACTTCAAAACCTTAGGTTCAGGAAGAACAGACGCCAAAGTCTCAGCAGACGATTTTGTTTTTGAACTTTTTGCAAATGAAGAACTCGACCTTAATAGCTTTCAGATCTTATTTAACAGTAACTTACCTTCTGATATTCGATTGAATTCAATTGAAGAAGTAAACACAGAATTCAATATTCTGCAGCATTCTAAAGCAAAGGAATATCATTATTACTTCAATTTTGGTGAAAAGAATCACCCTTTTGTTGCCCCCTATATTCTTAATTTCGGTGCGAATTTAGACGTGGATCTAATGAAAGAGGCTGCTACCCTATTCCTGGGACAACATAACTTCAAAAGATATGCGGCAAAAAACAATAAAAACACAGATTTTGTAAGGGAGGTTTTGAGTGCAGAAATCATTAAAAATGATAGGGTTTTTACGAACTACGATCCGGAAATTTCCTATGTTTTCAAAGTAAGGGCTAAAGGATTTTTAAGGTATCAGGTACGTTTAATGATGGGTGCTTTAGTGGATATTGGCAACCATGAATTAAGCTTAGAAGAGCTCAAGCAATCCTTAAAAGATATAGATGGCCAGCAAATGAAAAGAATTGCTCCTTCATCCGGATTAATGCTGCATAAAGTTGATTTTGAATGAGATTAATTGTCAATCTGGTAGTTGAAATTAGATTACTCAGGAACTACACATTCTATTTTCTTCTTCTTAAAACAAATTCAATCTACATTTTAATTAGATTTTGTACAATTAGTTACTAAACATCAATACCAAACAACCACTCGTTTAGCCCTATACTATTTAATTTTTTGCGTAGTTCAATAGCAACGGACTTCTCATCATCTGTCTTAGCATCAGATATCAACTTCTCGATTGACATAATTCTTTCTATTCTGTCCTCATCTCTATGCTTCTTGTGCTTTTCAATCTGTTTTAAAAAAGCATCATCAAATAAAATGCTGTCAACATCCTTTCGATATTCAAAGTAGATCCTGGCTAAGAAGCCTCTCAGATTGCACAGATGTACCTCTGTTTCACTATATATTTCTATTGGTTCCTTATGTCGATTTTCATTTAGAAAATTTCGAGCAATATTCAATTTCCTATTCCATCCCAATAAATTCATTTTGTTGATTGGTACCTCAGGAAGCATAAGAATGAAAATATCAGACTGATTGATTACTTTTTCAAGATCAGGTATTGAATCGCGAATATTTTTTTCCAGTTCATACTCCTCGTATTTGAGCATAATTGGAGATTTTTTGAAGAATTCTGGATTGACTGAATTTCGCGGTTTATAGTTTTTCTTTTGCAGGTATGATCTACAATTCTCTTTTTCAGCTTCAAATCTTGATCTAATATTTTCTGGGCATTGATCGTTAAGATTCAATTTAAGCAGGTATACGTTAATCCAAAGGATCTTATCCTGAAACATAAGAAGGTCCTTTAGTCGTTGAACATTCAATTCACCTCCATTATCATCAAAGGGCAGGCATTCCAAAAACAAGGATTCAACAGCTTCGAATTCTGCCCGCTCTCTATTTTCCTGGTCAATTTGCTGTTGTCTTAAATGGAGGTCGTCCGGTGGGCAAGGCATACTATAGTTTTAAAGAAAGGTAATAAAAAAGAGCAACTGTCTTAAGTGAATTCAACTAGGAATCTACTATTTCCCAATACAAAAATTGGCAAAAATATTACCCAATAGTTCATCAGAGCTGATTTCACCAGTAATTTCCCCAAGCAGATCCATAGTCTCTCTAATATCCATAGCGAGAAGATCCCCCGGAATATTCATTTCCAGTCCTTGCTTGATCTTTTCAATTGAGCTGTCACATTTTTGAAGGATCTCAAAATGACGAATGTTTGTAACTACCGTATCGAATTGTTCATCACCTGTTTTAATCTGATCTACAAGAATACTCTTTAACTCATCAAGCTCATCCCCCCTTTTTGCTGATATAAATAATCCAACATCTTTCAGACTTAACAACTTCTCTTTATCTATTCTGTCGGCTTTATTGAATAAACAGATCAATTTTTGACCTGGTAAAACACTTCTTTTTTCGAATAAACTGATCTGGTCTATGATCTCTTGTTCTGAAGATCCTTCCGTATCAAATAACAACAAAATGATCCTTGCCGTTTTGATCTTATCAAAAGCTTTTCTTATTCCTTCAGATTCGATCTTATCTTTTGTTTCACGGATCCCTGCTGTATCAATGAATCTGAATTCAATTCCGTCAATGATCATGGTATCTTCTATGACATCTCTTGTTGTGCCTGCTATATCGCTCACAATAGCCTTGTCCTCATTCAGTAAAGCATTTAACAAGGTTGATTTACCGGCGTTTGGAGCACCTACTATAGCTACAGGAACGCCATTTTTTAGTGCGTTTCCATATCTGAAAGATTTCAACAAGCTCGAAACCTTAGTTTTGACTTTATCCAGAAGATCATTAAGTTGTGTTCTATCTGCAAACTCCACATCTTCCTCTGAGAAATCAAGTTCCAACTCTATCAATGAAGCAAAATTCATTAATTCCTGACGCAGTTCGGAGATCTCTTTTGAAAATCCACCGCGCATTTGATGCATGGCAATTTTGTGGGAAGCAGCTGAACGAGAAGCTATGAGATCCGCAACAGCTTCAGTCTGAGAAAGGTCCATTTTACCATTGATAAAAGCCCTAAGTGAAAATTCTCCAGGTCCTGCCATTCTTGCCCCTTGAGCCAATAATAGCTTTAAGATCTCAGATTGAATATAAACTGAACCATGGCATCCAATTTCTACTAAGTCCTCACCAGTAAAACTGTGTGGGTTACGAAATATGGTAACGAGCACTTCATCCAGTACCTGTTCATTTTGTTTAATTGAACCAAAATGTGCGGTGTGAGATTGCTTATCTGAAAGTTCTCTGGAAAAGATCTTGTTAACAATATTAATGGCTTGCTTGCCTGAAAGTCTTATCAAAGCAATAGCTCCATTCCCCTGAGGAGTGCTCAGTGCGCAGATTGTATCGTTAGGATCTTCAAATTTCACCAGACAAAATTAGTGCTGATTTTCAAGTAATAATAACTTTTGAAAATGTTCTTTCAAATAAGCTTTGTTTTAATGAAGCAAAAGTATAATTTTGAGGGCACAACAAAAAAATAGAATATGTCAGTTTTAGTAAACAAGGATTCAAAAGTAATTGTACAAGGTTTTACAGGAGGTGAAGGAACATTCCATGCTGGTCAAATGATCGAATATGGAACGAACGTTGTTGGTGGTGTTACTCCGGGAAAAGGTGGTCAAAAACATCTTGATAAACCTGTATTCAATACGGTTGAAGAAGCTGTTAAACAAACCGGAGCTGATGTTTCTATCATTTTTGTTCCGCCAGCTTTTGCTGCTGATGCCATTATGGAAGCTGCTGATGCAGGTATCAAGGTAATCATAGCTATTACTGAAGGAATTGCAGTGAAAGACATGATCAAAGCAAAAGAATATATCAAGAACTTTGATTGCAGATTGATCGGGCCAAATTGTCCTGGAGTTATTACTGCTGATGAAGCTAAAGTTGGAATTATGCCTGGATTCATCTTTAAAAAAGGTAATGTAGGGATTGTTTCAAAATCAGGAACTTTGACTTATGAAGCTGCTGATCAGGTGGTGAAAGCAGGATTAGGAATTACTACTGCTATCGGAATTGGTGGTGACCCTATCATTGGAACAACTACTAAAGAAGCTGTTCAATTATTGATGGATGATCCAGATACTGAAGCAATTGTTATGATCGGAGAAATTGGTGGAAACTTAGAGGCTCAAGCTGCTGAGTGGATCTCTTCAACCGGAAATAAAAAACCAGTGGTTGGTTTCATTGCTGGTGTAACAGCTCCAAAAGGAAGAACAATGGGTCATGCCGGTGCAATTGTTGGTGGTGAGAATGATACGGCTGATGCTAAGAAAAGAATACTTCGTGAAAACGGTATCCATGTAGTTGACTCTCCTGCTGAAATTGGACTTAAAGTAGCTGAAGTACTTGGAGTGAAAGCATAGAACACACTATTTAATCTATATACATTTCATTTTAACCCATGAATTCAACTGAAGTTGACGGTGCATTTATTGCCGTAGAAGAAAACAACCTAATAAAAACAACTTATCCGAATAATTGTCTTATAAATTCCCATCATCTGGAACGTATAAGAAAAGCTTATACTGATTTATTCGACAGTGAAGATCTTAGTGATCTTAAATTACTGGTAATCTTTAATGGTAAAATAGAGTTCAGTAAGGATGTTTCTGAACGCTACTTCAATGGAAGAATTCGTAAAAAAATTGGAGAAGCTTTAGTGTCTCATGATGCGAATGTTAGGGAATACTTGTATGCTGCTAGTGCCATTATGGGGATTACTCACCCTGTAAGGGTCTTTGAGTCGGAATTAGACGCAAGGGACTGGTTGCATTCTCTTTAAATCATTTCTTTACAATCTTATTGGAGTCATTATTTTTGCGCTAAAATAATGCTCATAATATGCGTGTAATTTTCGCAATTCTCATTTGTGTTCCCATTTATGTTGATGCACAGATCGTAAATATTGAAAATCAAAGATTAAGTGGAAAGAATGAAGGTTTTGATGGCAACATTGAATTAAACCTGAACTTTACCATGAATACGAAACAACTTCTCCAAATAGGAGACAAAATGAAGTTCGGTTACCGAAAACACAAACACCATACATTCATTTTAACGGATCATGCCTTTGTTAAATCTGATGATGATGATTTCATCAACAGAGGATATGAGCATCTGAGATATAATTATACCTTAAAGGATTCAGGGAAGATCATCTACGAAGTGTTTCAACAAGGTCAATTCAATAAGATCCAAAAGATCAACCTTAGACTGCTTTTGGGATCTGGTTTTCGATTTGTGATCATAGATCAGAAGAATTATCAACTGAGCTTTGGAACCGGTTTTATGGGGGAATATGAAGAATTAATAGACTACGGTGTATCCAGGGATATTTTATCTACGTCTTATTTATCCTTTGACGGACAGTTTTCCCCTTCTATTGGATTCAATACTATATCCTATATTCAACCAAAAATGATCGATTTTGGTAACTACAGATTCTCAAATGAAACCCAGCTGCGCTTCAAGATCAATAAATATCTATCCTTCAAAATTATCTATTCAGTGATTCATGACTCCAGAGATATTCCTGAAGTAAGAAAGACAAATTATAATCTGAGAAATACACTTAGTTTTAGTTTTTAGATAAGTAGAATCGATATGAAAATTGCCATTATAACACAAGAAAAATACGTTGATCCTACTACCATTGACTGGTACACTGAACAAGTGCTAACCGAAGATGGTTTGATGTCTAAGGCTTTGGAGAAAAGAGGAATTGAAACAGTGAAAGTAGCCTGGTCTGACCCGAATTTTAACTGGGAATTGGTTGATGCAGCAATTTTCAGAAGCACCTGGGATTATTTTTATCGATTTGAGGAGTTCACTGCCTGGCTAGAACGTGTAAAGAACCAAACGAAATTCATTAACCCCATTGAACAGGTGAAATGGAATATGGATAAGCATTATCTCATTGATCTTAAAAACAAAGGAATACCAATTGTAGAATCTTACTTTATTGAAATAGGGAGTAAAATATCATTGGTTGAGCTTCATCAAAAATTGGGATGGAATAAAACTGTTTTAAAGCCATGTATTTCTGGTGGTGGAAAGCATACATATCTTTTAGATCCTGAGAACTATTTGAAGCATGAAGAAGTGTTTCAGGAGGTGATATCAAAAGAAGCCATGATGTTGCAACCTTATCAGGAATTGATTACAGAAAAAGGAGAAATAAGTCTTATTGTAATTGCAGGAAAGCACACGCATTCCGTGTTAAAGAAGGCTAAAGAAGGTGATTATAGGGTCCAGGATGATTTTGGTGGTACCGTTCACCCCTATTCTCCAACAAAGGATGAGATTGATTTTGCCGAAAATGTGGCCAGAGCTTGTTATCCTTTGCCGTTCTATGCTCGAATTGATATTATTTGGGATAATAAGGGAGAAATGGTTATATCAGAAGTAGAATTGATAGAACCTGAATTGTGGTTTAGAAGATATTCTGAAGCTGCAGATTCTTTGGCTAACGCTATCGTAAATTCACTAAGAGATTAAGAATTCACAGGTTTTACCTCTAATTCCTTCTTTAAAAAGCGTGAAGTCTCTGTTTTGAATTTTTTTACAAATTCCTCAGGTGTTCCTGTACCTACTACTTCTCCTCCATTCACCCCACCATCTGGCCCTATATCTATAATGTGATCAGCCACCTTCACGATATCTAAATTGTGTTCTATAACAAGTACTGTATTGCCTTCATTCGCTAATCTTTGAAGCACATCCAGCAACATTTTAATATCGTCAAAGTGCAAGCCGGTAGATGGTTCATCCAAAATATAGAATGTCTTACCAGTCGATTTCTTTGAAAGTTCAGAAGCTAATTTTATTCTTTGTGCTTCGCCACCTGATAAAGTTGTAGATGGTTGTCCCAGTTTTATATATCCTAAGCCAACAGAATTAAGTGTTTCCAGTCGATTCCTGATCTTTGGTATACTATCAAAGAATTCAACTGAATCCTCAATTGTCATTTCCAAAACATCATTAATGTTCTTACCCTTGAAACGAACTTCAAGTGTTTCGCGATTGTATCTTTTTCCCTGACATTCTTCACACTCCACATATACATCAGGTAAAAAGTTCATTTCGATCAATCTTAACCCCCCCCCTTTACAGGTTTCACATCTACCTCCGGCCACGTTAAAACTGAATCTTCCAGCTTTATAACCTCTGATCTTAGACTCGTTGATATTGGCGAACAAATTTCTAATGTCAGAAAAAACACTGGTATAGGTAGCCGGATTGGATCTAGGGGTTCTTCCAATGGGTGATTGATCAATATCAATGATCTTGTCAATATGCTCAAGCCCTTTAATTGATTTATAGGGCAATGGTTTTTTAACACCATTATAAATGTGCTGATTCAATATTGGATAAAGCGTTTGATTGATCAAAGAAGATTTACCGGATCCAGAAACACCTGTCACACAAATGAATGTACCAAGAGGAAACTTAACGTCTACATTCTTTAAATTATGACCGGATGCACCTTTCAATTCAAGGAATTTACCATTTCCT
The DNA here is from genome assembly GCA_020635955.1 of Crocinitomicaceae bacterium. Classification (GTDB taxonomy): domain Bacteria; phylum Bacteroidota; class Bacteroidia; order Flavobacteriales_D; family Crocinitomicaceae; genus Paracrocinitomix. Next base: position 228,388 of record JACJYW010000006.1, on the reverse strand, counting down.
TCTCTTCTACTTTCCGGGATTTCAATTTGCTTTTCTCCTTTTAAATACGCTGATGTGGAGCTTTCTCCAACTTTCAATTCGTCTATAGTACATGCTTGTATGATCTTTCCACCATGGATACCTGCCTTTGGTCCAATATCCACAATGAAATCTGATTCTTCCATCATTTCCTTGTCATGTTCGACCACGATAACAGAATTCCCTGTGTCTCTTAACCTTTTAAGAGATGTGATCAATCTTTGATTATCTCTTTGATGAAGGCCAATGCTCGGTTCATCCAGGATATACAATACATTCACCAATTCAGATCCAATTTGCGTAGCTAAACGAATGCGTTGTGCTTCACCTCCGGATAAAGACTTTGATGACCTATTTAAAGAAAGATAATGCAGGCCGACATCCATGAGAAACCTCATACGGTTATTGATCTCTTTAAGGATCTCAGAACCAATTTTTAATTGTTTTTCGGATAATTTATCTTCCAAATCTAAAAACCACTGCTGTAGTGATGCAAGATCAAGATTGGCCAATTCTCCAATGTGTCGATCATCAATCTTAAAATAAGTAGCTTCTTTTCTCAATCTATATCCATCACAAACATCACAAGGTTTTTTATTCATGAAGTTCTCAACCCATCTGCGAATTGCCGGAGATGGTGATTCCTGGAATTGTCGACTCAAAATTCCTGTAATACCTTCAAAAGAGTAATTTTTGTTCAATCCATCCACTTCAATAACCTCTTCAAAACCATATAGAAGCTTATTTATAATCTCTTCTGGTATCTCACTAATGGGTTGCTTTATATTGTATCCGTAATTTTCAAGGATAAATTCAATTTTCGAAGAGATCCAATTATTTTTCAACTTACCTAAAGGTTCGATTCCTCCATTCTTAATACTGATCTTAGGATCAGGAATCACCTTATCAAGATCTACTTCCGAGATTACTCCTAATCCACTGCATTTATTACATGCCCCATAAGGAGAATTAAATGAAAAAAGATTCGGTTCCGGCTCTGCGTAAGAAATTCCGGTACTAGGACACATTAAGAATCTTGAAAAATGGGATATTTCACCAGAATCATGGTGTTGGATCATCATTACATCCTGTCCGTATTTCAAAGCTGTTTTAACCGCCTGCGTTAATCGATTAAAACTTTCATCATTTACATTAATTCGGTCAATAACGATCTCAATGTCGTGAATCTTATATCGATCAACACGCATACCATTCTTAATGTCAAGAATTTCACCATCTACACGAACTTTAGAGTAGCCCAATTTGCCAATTTGTTCAAAGAGTTCACGATAATGTCCTTTTCTTCCTTTCACTTTAGGCGCAAGCACTATGATCTTCTCATTTGAAAACTTTTGTGCTATCAAGTCAATGATCTGTTGATCAGTATACTTGACCATTTTTTCTCCAGTATTGTAAGAATAGGCATCTGCCACTCTTGCATAAAATAACCGCAGAAAATCATATACTTCGGTTACTGTTCCCACGGTAGAACGCGGACTACGATTCACTGTCTTTTGCTCAATGGAAATAACAGGACTTAAACCAAGGATCTCATCCACATGGGGACGCTCTAAACCGCCTAAAAACTGTCTGGCATAAGCAGAAAACGTTTCAATATATCTACGTTGACCTTCCGCAAAAATGGTGTCAAATGCCAATGACGATTTACCACTCCCTGATAGACCAGTGAACACCACCAGTTTGTTTCTGGGAATCTTTAAGTCTATGTTTTTAAGATTGTGCTCCTTAGCACCATAAATTTCTATGAATTCTTCTTGAGAAACTTGATCTGACATTGTACAGTTTAAGGAGTATGAAGTTAGCAATTCTGCTCCAAACCGGACACTTATTTTTGATCTGTTTTCTTAGCTAAACTGAAGAAAATAATAAGCATCATAACAACATAACCCCACAGTAAAATGAGACTCAATGAACCATGATTGATGAAGTTAGCAACGTTATAGGCAAGTAAAGAAGAAACAATTCCAAATACAACGAAAACGAAACCTACCTGACGATCTGTTAATCCTCTATAAGATAGCGTGTGGGTAGTATGATCTTTACCACCAACCATTGGAGATTGTCCTCTTTTAATTCTTCGAATAGTAACAAATGTGGTATCAATAATTGGAGTCGCAAAAGCAATAAGCACCAGGGTTAAATTCGAAAAAACAGAAAATTCTCCTTCCTCAACCCCATGGTTCCATAGAAATTTGATGGAATAATATGCCAGAAACAATCCAAGAAACATTGATCCCGTATCGCCCATGAATAATTTAGATGGGTTCCAATTATAGACCAGGAAACCGGATAGTGCACCTAACACCGTGATCAAAAGGAAAAGATCAACATTATTGATCAAACTAAAAGGAATTGAAATACCGATAATGGTCAGGATAATGAAAATGGAAGTAACAGTAGTAATCCCGTCCATATTATCAAGCATATTTATTGAATTCATAATCCCCACAACCCAAAAGACGGTGAAAACGGAATTCAACCATCCTTGATCAAACAGCTCGATTCCACTATCAGTTGAAATTAAAATAACACCACACAAAATTTGGCTGAATAATTTGATCAAAGGTTTTGTATCATACGCATCATCACTTAAACCCAGTAAAAAAGCAACACTCACTCCAAAAAACAATCCTAATAAAGCTTTATTATGAAATACATCTGATTGACCAAGTAGAATAGCGTATAGCATAAACCCAAACAGAAACGTCAGAAAGAAACTTATTCCACCCAAAGAAGGTTTTGATTCGTTCGACCAACGAATAGTTAGATCATTCTTATTCCTTATACCTAAGCTTTTGGAAAACTTTAAAAGGAAAGAATTTATAATCACAGCAAGGATAAAGGAGCCGCCAAAGAAAACACTTATGTTTACTATTGTTTCAATGCTCTCATTCATTCTTAGAATGGACTATTAAATGTGTTAAAATTTTGAGCAATGGCGTCCTTATCAGAAATAATTGGCTGAGCTACGCCCCAATCTATATTCAGATCTTTGTCATTCCAAAGTATGGAATCTTCACTAGGCTGGTCATAATAATTGCTGCATTTATAGCTGAAAATAGTATCGTCTTCTAACGCTACAAAACCATGCGCAAAGCCTTCAGGAATCCAAAATATAGTCTTATTATGCTCGCTTAATTCAATCCTCTGATAATGTCCATAGGTGGCTGAATTTTTACGAATATCAACAGCAATATCAATTACTGCACCTTTAACTACTCGCACTAATTTACCTTGAGCAAAAGGAGGTTTCTGAAAATGTAAACCTCTTACAACGTTCTTTTTAGAACAAGATTCATTGTCCTGTACAAAATCAATTCCAACAAGATGTTCCGAAAAATTTTTCTTATTGAACGGTTCGAAGAAATAACCACGATCATCTCCAAATACCCTGGGCTGAAAAGCCAATAAACCTTCTATATTGAAAGAAATTACCTCCACCTTAATTCTTTCGCCAAAATTGCCAACTTTTTTTCAATTTAACGTCATCAGAATAATATTCTCCATAACCATATCCATAACCGTATCCATAACCTTTCTTCGTTAATTCAACACCATTTAGGATCACAAATAGTTTGTTCAATTTATTATTCTCAATTAGTTCATTTACTCTCTGAGCAAAATATCTTTTAGAATAGTTAGCTCTAAAGACATAAATTGGACAATCTGAACCTTTCAAAATACTCACACCATCTGACACAATTCCAACAGGAGGATTATCAATTATGATCAGATCATAACTCTCCTTAAATTCGTTAATTGAATTATTCAGAGCTTTTCCAAGTAATAGTTCAGAGGGATTTGGAGGTACCGGACCTGCTGTAATGACATCCAGTCCTTCAATTTCTGAATTTTGAACGCATTCTTTCCAACTTACCTTTCCAGCCAATATAGAGCTCATACCACTGTTATTCGCAAGATTAAATGCCAGATGTACTTTTGGTTTTCTAAGATCAAGATCCACCACCAAAACTTTTTTACCGGACATAGCCATAATTCCAGCTAAATTGGCTGCTATAAAGGTTTTTCCTTCTCCAGATATAGATGAAGAAATAGCCATTACATTAGATTTATTTTCATCTAAGATGAACTGTAAATTCGATCTAATATGCCTGTAACTTTCAGCCAGAGCTGATTTTGGTTGTTGTGTAACTAAAATGGTTGAATTTTCCATTTTAGCGGTAGTTCTCGGTACCAGTCCTAAAAACCCAACGTTGGATGGCAGCATTCTTTTAAGCTCATCTGGCTCATGAATATCATTGAATGTTAGATATCTGATCAATAGATAAGTAATGCTAATTAAAAATGCGAGTACTGATGCGAGAATGTATACTAATTTAGAATTTGGTGATATCATTACTGCATCTGTTGGAGACTGCAGAACTCTATTATCCATAGTAAAACCTGCTTTAGAAATAGCGTATTGAGTTTTCTTTTCAATTAATAGCGTATAGTATTTTTCGTTCAGGTTAAACATTCTATTTAAACGACTTAATTCCATTTCTTTTGCAGGAATCCCGTATAACTGGCTTTCAAGTTGATAAATTTGTTCTTGAAGATTCGTCTTTTTAAACTTTAATTGATTTCTAATGGTGCTAACAATCCTGAAAATGTTTTCAGTTTGAGTTTCTATGTTGCGCTCTACTCTTCTTAAATTGTCATTTTCGTCTGTCAGGCTGTAGGATAGATCTTCTTTTTTGATCAAAAGTTCATGAAGAGCCTCCAACTCCTTTACGATCAATGTTTCATACGCAGATCCGGTAACTGCGGGAATGACCTTAAAAATCTCTATTCTATCAGACAATTGTACCTTCTTTTCAATATCATTAATAAGTTCTAATTCAAGATTTATATTGATAAGCTGAGTATGAAGCTCATTTGTTCTTTCTAAGATTTGTTCAGTGTAGAATTCAGGGTCTGCCACCGAATTATTGTCTTTAAATGACTGGATGGCCGTTTCTGATTCTTTCAATTGTAAAAAAACAGTGTCTAACTGAGAATCAATGAAATCAAGGATACTTGCGGAACTCTCTCTCTTCTTCTCCAAGTCATACTGAAAAAATGTGTTAATGAGCGCAGAAACAATGTCTTTACTTAATCTATGGTTATTAGATTTAAAGGAAACTTTAATTGTTTTTGCGTCTGGATTTAACGCATATACCTCAAGGTTTGGGTGTAGTTTGTTAGTAAGCTGATCGTAGTCGTTAAACACAAAATACAGTGTGTTTTCTTTAGAGTTTAAATCAAAGAGATCATTATTGTTAATTTTGAAAATCAAATTGAAATATTCATTATCGACAGGTTTTCCTGGAGCAACTAATACATTTTTAGTTTCACCTTTAGCATTAAAGGACAAATTGATCTCCTCCCCTAGTTTAGAAACAAATATAGGCTTGCCTATTAATGAACTATCTTTCAGTTCTAATAAAGTAATGTGGTAACTTGAAAGCAGGTATTTCTCTTCAGTTAGTATCTCACCTTCAGAATAATAAGATATTTCAAGTTGTAAATTTTTTAAAGCTCGATCAAGCAAATATTTGGATTTCAAAAGCTCGACATCTTGAGAAAGATCACTTTCATTTTCAAAGCCTTCAATATCAAGAATACGCTTCCCTTCATCCTGAGAACTTCTTTGAATCACAGCAATTGATTCATAAACAGGTTTGGTATATCTTAAGTAGAGAAAACTAACTACGAATGCTACAAAAAAGAGAACTAAAGGAATATAGATATTCTTTTTGACTACAGTAAGTGCCAACTGTAGATCGAAGTCCTTATTAATTCTGGAAATTTTGTTCACAGTCAAATCTACTTTAATGCATTGATCACAGTGATGATTACAGCCGCACTTGAAATTAGTGAAACCACAGGAGCTACTTCTTTCAACAACTCCTTACCTATTTCCGGTACCGGTTCTACATAAATGTAATCATTTGCCTGAACAATAATGTCTGTATAGGCTAAACCATCAATGGTAGAAAGATCAATTTTATAAACCAATCGTTTTCCTTCTTCATTTTTACGGATCAACTTTACACGTTTTGCTCTACCTCTTTCTGCAATACCACCCGCCAATGCGATAACTTCCATTAAAGTAGTGTTGTTGTTTTGTAAATATAGAACCTGTGCATCTCCACCATTACCAGGGAATACAACAACCCTTTTATTGGTCACTGATATTTGAACGAATGGATCAACATAATACCCCTGATAAAGGTCAGCAAGATATATCTCTGCCTGTCTTATCGTCATTCCTACCAAATTAGTTTCCCCAATGACTGGGAGATTTACCAATGAATCATTTCTAATGATATAATTCAAAGAGTTATTTGGATTTAAAACCTGAGCTGCACCCGAACCTGTTTGGTTTTCACCTGTAAAGACGTCAAGGATCTTTATCCCATCATTCGTAAAGAATCTTAATTGAAGGATATCATTAATATCAATTTTGTAATCTAATTTGGTGGTGTTCAAACTATCAATTTCTGCAAATTGATAATCCTTATCAGTTTTAAGCATCAAATTGCTGTTCACCCCACATGAATGTAGTGCCAAAAAACCTACTCCTATTAGCAATACTCTTCGAATTCTTTTCATTTTATAACTCCCTTTTTCTTCAGTAGTTCTTTATATAATTGTTCAACATCATTACATAATCGCTGGTAATGATATTTTTCTCTTACGTGATTCCATCCATTTTGTGACATTTTTTCACGTTTTTCTGAAGAATCAACAAGACTCAATATGGCGCTTCCAAAATCTTTAGGATCAAAAGAATTTATAATAATTCCTGTTTCTCCATCCTTAACAACGTCTTTGACACCTCCAACGTTTGTTGTTATTACAGGAACCTGAGCCGCCTGTGCTTCAATTAAACTCACCGGTGTCCCTTCATTCAGTGAAGTTAAGCAAACTAAATCCAATCCAGGTAAAGCCGTTTCAATTTGTTTGATCCACGAAGTAAAGATGAACACCTGACGACCTATTCTATCTTCCAGTACTTTGACCGATTCCTTTATCTCACTCATTAGTTCACCATCTCCGATTATAAAAACCCTAATCTTTTTATCCGAATTTTGCAAAGCATAATCAATAGAATCAATAAATAATTGATGGTTTTTAATTGCCGTCAGTCTTCCAATTATACCAATGGTGATCTCATCATCTTTGATTGAATGAGCTGATCTGAATGTTTTCTTTCTATCCGATAGATCTACTTGAAATCTGGAAAGATCAAAACCAAGCGGAATGATTCGAAATTTATCTGGTTTTGCTATCTGGAATTTATCAGTTAACTCCTGTTTTTGAAGTTCAGATATTGCAATGATTGCATCTGTTTTTATAGCCAGGAATCTTTCAATGGATTTAAACAATGATGTTTTTAAACTTCCGAAATAGGAATGAAAAACGTGGCCATGAAATGTGTGTACAATCACAGGAACCCCCTCTTTATATGCCGCATATCTTCCTACAAAACCCGCCTTTGATGCATGAGTGTGCACCACATCAGGTTTATACTCTCTAATTATTTCACGAATTTTTTTGAGTGCTTTACGGTCAGCTTTGAATGATATTTCTCTCTGAAGCTCTTCTATTAATTCGTATTTCACGCCATAATTTTCAGGGATAAAAGTTGATTCTCCTTCATGCTCTTCATGTTTTCCACCAATTAATTTAGTTTCAAAATCATCCGAAATGAATGCAGTCAAAAAGGTGGCATTATAAGTAGGCCCGCCCAGGTTGAATCGATTAATTATCCTCAATACCTTGATCATGCCTTTACATATTTATTGTACCAGTGCTGAAATACGATCAAGGACCATACTAAATAGATCTTATCACCAAATTGTTTTGAACGAATATTTTTAGAAAGGAATTGAATGTATTCAAAATCAAATATTCCCTGTTCATTTATATAATCTTTAGTAAAAAGTTGAGACGCCATAATTTCGTCTAGTTTTTCACCCAACCAATCTTGAAGAGGTATCTCAAATCCTTGTTTTGGTCTTGATAAGATCCCTTCTGGTAAGTATTCTCTAAATGCTTCTTTGAGTATGATTTTACCCGTTTTTTGATTCAACTTGAATTTTAAAGGAAGAGCATTTGCAAGTTCTACTATTCTGTGATCTAAGAACGGCGTTCTAACTTCAAGTTGATTCGCCATAGACATCAAATCCACCTTTTTTAGCATATCGTTAGGCAAAACCATCAATTGATCTGCTATCAGAACGTCATTCATGTTCTCAATTTCTGCTCCTTTCCAGCCTGCTTCTTCTCTATGAGAAGGCTCGAGAAGATCAAAAACATCCATTTTTGAAGAGAAACAACACCATTCAAAATATCTTTCTGTATTCGAAAGTTCCAATCCGTTTTTCAACTTATTGATCTTTCTATTAAAGTCGCCCCATTTATCTGATCTGGATGACCTGTCACTTTTAAACACTTTCGAAAGGAATCTGATGCCTCTTTCTTTGGAGACACTCATTTCACGTATCATCAGTTCTGCCCTATGTTTTCGATACCCTCCAAATAATTCGTCCGCCCCATCACCACTCAATGCAACGGTTACGTGCTCCTTCGTTTTTTTAGATAGAAAATAAACAGCAAAAGCAGAAGAATCAGCAAATGGCTCATCTATTCTATCCAGAAACTCATCAAAATTTGATACAAATTCCTCTTTTCCAATTATGAATTCATGATGTTTAGACCCAATATGTTCAGCTACAACTTTTGCGTGACCTGACTCATTAAAGTAGGGATGATCAAAACCAATTGAGAATGTTTCAAGATCTTCTTTATGCCTGCTGGCTATGGCCGATACAATGGATGAATCGACTCCTCCGCTTAAAAACGAACCTAAGGGAACATCTGAGATCAACCTGTCTTTAACTGATTGTGTTAACAGCGATCGTAAATCTTTAACTGATTCTGAAAATCCGCCACTAATAAAGGGTTGACGTATTGTTTTGTAATAACGGTGCAGCTTTAATCCATCTTCGGTGATCTCACCTGCTTGCCCCGGAATGATCTTAAAACATCTGGTCAACATATTGGTTGGTGCAGGTGAATAAGATAATCTCAGGTAGTAATTCAGAGCACTATTATCTAAAGTTTTATCAATGTCGAATGCAAAAAGAGCATGCATTTCAGAGCTCAGGATTATCTTGTCCTCATCTTCATAAATAACAAGTGGCTTGATCCCCATTCTATCCCTTGCAAAAAGCACCTTATTCTCTTGTTGATCATAAAAAATAAATGCAAAAAATCCATTCACTCTTTCAAGACCATCTATCCCTTTTAATATCAATAAATGAAGCAATACTTCAGTATCTGAATTCGTAGTGAATCGAACTCCTTCAAGTTCTAGTCCCTGCCTTATTTCTTTGTAATTAAAGATCTCTCCATTGTAAACAAGACAATACCTGCCGGTTTCGTCAAGCATTGGTTGATTTGCAGATTCACGTGTATCGATAATTGATAATCGAGCGTGCCCTAAAGCGAGATTGGAATAGGTTTTGCTATCCTGATGATCAGGACCTCTATGTTTAAGCCGGGAAACTGCATCATTTATTTTTAAAAGTTCAGACTCCCCTTGCTTATTTTTGGTCCATATACCTACTATCCCGCACAAAGTTTCTAATTTAGAGCAACAAATATACAGGTGAATATCAAGGTCTACAATAAAATCTTTAAGTATTTCGGGGCGGCTGCCCTATTTATAATGTCAGGTCATATTGTATTTGGACAAACTGAACAGGAACGCCCTAATACAACCTTACAAACGGCAGCAGAATCAATGTTGGATTTTTCTAAACTGAAGCATGCAGCATTTAGCTTTTATGTAAAGGATATGTCAACTGGAGCTGTTTACGGAGATCTCAATGGAGATATGAGCATTCCAAGTGCTTCTACTATGAAGTTAGTCACAACTGCTACGGCATTTCAGGTACTTGGCAGTGGATACAGGTTTAAAACAAGGATCATGTATTCAGGCCATATAGATACTAGCGGAACTCTTCACGGAGATGTTTATGTTATAGGTGGTGGCGACCCAACGCTGGGTAGTAAATACTTTACCAAATACGGTGAAGAACGTGATTTTCTATTTGAATGGGCAGATAGTTTGTATGCATTAGGCATTCGTAAAATCGACGGACGTGTTATTGCTGATGGTTCTCTTTACCATTATGATGGGGTCCCTTCCGGCTGGGTTTGGGGAGATATGGGTAACTATTATGGTGCTGGACCGGCAGGTTTAACCATATTCGATAACCTTTGTGAGTTCCACTTTAAAACTGGTGAAAATGATGGTGATAGCACTGAATTAACCTGTATTACACCATATATTCCTGGTATTAATGTTAGAAATTATGTTACTTCTGCTAACTCTAGTGAAGACAATGCTTATGTGTTTGGTGCTCCCTGGTCATATGATTGGTATGTCAGAGGCTCTATCCCTAAACAAAAGCATGATTTTGAGGTAAAGGCTTCTATGCCCGATCCAGAACTGGTTATGGCTTTGGAATTTGATTACGCCCTTGAACAAACTGGTATTGATGTGAAATATGCTGTCATGACAATGCGACAATTGCACGCGAACAGACCATTTACAAAACCAGAATTAAAGGAGATTTTAACACATGAATCACCTTATTTAACAACCATAATTAACGTCACCAATCAACGAAGCATTAACCTGTTTGCTGAACATATACTTTGTCAATTATCTGTTGAAAGTTCAGGATATGGAAGCACATATAATGGAACTCAAATTTGTACTAAATACTGGGGAAATAAAATTGGAGCAGATGCTCTCAATATGACGGATGGCTCAGGCTTATCCAGATCCAATTCAGTGAGCGCAAAATTCCTGGTAGACATGCTTGTTTACATGAATAAATCAAGTAATGCTGAAAGATTTAAGAACAGTATGGCTGTTGCCGGTAAAAGTGGAACAATGTCCGGTATGTGTAAGGGAACTACTGCGGTTGGACGTGTGTATGGTAAAAGCGGCACCATGACGCGTATCAAGTCATATGCAGGGTATGTTGATTCCAAAAGTGGAAAAAAATTGGCCTATGCCATGATTATCAACAATCACCATTGCTCGAATTCTCAGATTAGAAAATACTTCGAAAATCTGATGGTCAAAATGTCTATTTATTAAAGAATAAAAGACAGGCTTCAACAACATCATCCATCTCTTCTGGTAATTCATTTGATTCCCATGGCTGTTTAGATCCAAAGGTATGATCGGCGCCTTTGATCACCTTCACTTCTGTATTAGTCCATTCTGTAATCTGAAATCCTTCGGTAATAGACACTGATTCATCCATATCTCCATGAATTTGTAGAAACGGTATTTCTAGGCTTTGTGATGCCTTCTCAATATCCAATAATTCCTGATTCTCCAAAAAGTCTTCATAAAACGAATAGAAATGAGGCATTTGCTGTTGCGTTCTTCCATTATACACAAAACGTACTCCTTCTCGTTTCCAATCTTCTAATTCTTCACCTGAAGGAAATCTATCACCAATAGTAGAAATTCCTGCAAGAGATATCACCTTGGTTATCCTTTCATCATTGGCAGCCTGGATAATAGCTACACCTCCTCCTCTACTGTGTCCAAGTAAATAAATGGGGATATCTAATTCCAGTTCCTGATGAATTAGACGATAAGCTTCAGTGATCATAATTTCAAGATCATTCAATTCAAAAGAATATCTGTTTTCACCAAAAGCATCCAAATCCGGGAAGTCAATTGGTTGATCAACAGTCCCTCCGTTATGGGACATGTTGAATTTTAAAAAACCAAAACAATCTTTAACAAACCTGTTCTGCAATAAATTCCAAGCTCCCCAATCTTTATAGCCTTTATAACCATGAATAAATATGATTAATGCTTTTGGATGATCCGGAATAGTACAGTCAAAAACTGAATTTCTCCCGACACTTCCTTTAAACACCTTATTCTTAAACTCGATCATAAGCTTTATCTTTGTTGTTTAATTATTGTGATCAAAGCTAAAATTACATACTTGATTCTATTTTTTATAGGATTCTCCATTACTTCCTGTCAAACTAGTTTTGGAGAAAAGTACGAATTAGGTAATCTAGAAGTCTATTTTACTGAAGAGATTGATCACGATTATGTAGAAAGAACCGCCTCCTATTTTCAGGATAATGAATTGATCCAGGCTGAAAAACATTCTATTCAAATCACCAGCACGCCTTTGGGAAGTAAAGACCCTGGATTTATTCTAAAGATGATTAGAACTAAAAACAGTGATGCTCTGGGTAGAGAAGATTCACTAAATTTGAAGCTTCTTGAAGAAGACATTCGATCAAAAGTGTTTGACGGTGCTAATTTCAGGATTGCAGTTTGCAACGAAAATTTTGTGGAGTATTAAACGTGAAGATCTCAGCCTCAATATATTCAGATAAAAAGAGTAATAACTTACTAGATACTATCCATGTGCTTAATGACAGCCATGTGGATATGATCCATGTAGACTGCAATGATGATCTGAATGTATTTGCAGATATTGAAACGATCCAACGGAATTCTCAAATCCCTATAGATCTACATATTATCACGCCTGATGCCAGAAGATTTATTCCAGCTTTAGAAGCTTTTGATATTGAATTCGTGACCTTTCAATATGAAAATCTTACGGATAAAAAACTTGATATTCCAAAGGAATTTACCGGACAACTTGGATTAGCTATTACTTCAGAAACTTCCATTGATGTTTTTGATCAATATGCTGAGGAATTTGATTTCATTTTGTTCATGGCGACTATACCTGGCAAAAGTGGCGGTGAATTTGATAAGAGTAATTTTAGAAAGATCCGTGCTTTTCAAAAGAAATACCCAAACAAGAAAGTACATGTTGATGGAGGTGTAAATGCAGAGGTTTCTTTTATTCTGAGAAACATGGGTGTTTACGCTTCGGTTTCTGGCTCTTATTTATTCAATTCATCAACAATCAATACGGCATTATTGAATTTGAAGCTTAATGAGATCGATTCTCATTTTCTAGTAAAGGATTTTATGCGTGGTTTGGATGAAAGTCCGGCTATTTATGAGAAGGATCTTGAATTAAAAATGGTGCTTGAAGTCATGAATCTAGGGAAACTTGGTTTTGTAATGGTACTTGGAGAAAACAATGAATTCAATGGTATCATTGGAAATGCTGATCTAAGAAATGGACTTCTTTCGCATATTGATAATTTAAATGATTTGAATACCACTTCCATGATCAATAGATCACCACTCAAAGTGGAAGGTAACTACACTGTTCATCAGCTATTAAGATTCATCAAGAAAGAAACTAAAACAATCGTTTATCTACCAGTAGTAGATGATAATAATAAAGCAATAGGTACACTGAATTTCATGGACCTTATCAAAGGAGAATTATGATCGTTCATTTAAAGAAAGATATAGGAAGCGCAAGAGCTGCTCAAATTGGAGAAGAAATCAAAGGATTTGTCATTGAGGATACCGACAAATTTGTGGTGATCACTTCTTCGAGTAAAAAAGAACTTGAAAGCAAATATGATAATGATGTTATTGAAAAATTCATTTTTAATGATGACATGCAATTATCCTCAAAAAAATATCTGAATGCTGTTCGTGAGATCAAGATCGGTAATGTTACTATTGGCGGTAATTCAAAGAACACCATTGTTATTGCCGGGCCTTGCTCCGTAGAATCAGAAGAACAAATTCAACAGTCCTCTAAATTATTGAAAGAACTTGGTCTGACCACATTAAGAGGCGGATGCTATAAGCCACGTACATCACCGTATAGTTTTCAAGGTTTGGGATTAGAAGGTCTAAAACTCCTTAAAAAGATGAAAGATGAGCATGGACTTACTATTATTACAGAAGTAAGAGATGCTACACATGTGGATGAAGTGATAGAATATTCAGATGTCATACAGATTGGTGCGAAATCAATGTATGATCATGGTATTTTAAAAGCCTGTGCTAAAACAAAGAAACCTGTTCTCATAAAAAGAGGATTTGGAACAACATTACAGGAATTTGTTCAATGTGCTGAATTTGTGCTTTCTGGAGGAAATCCAAATGTGATCCTTTGTGAAAGAGGAATTCGAACATTTGAAACTAAAACCAGATTCACACTTGACCTTTGTGGAGTGGCATATTTGAAAGAGCATACTTGTTTGCCTGTGGTTCTTGACCCTTCTCATGCCATGGGTTATGCTTATGGAATTCCTGATCTTACTAGAGCTTGTGTTGCCATGGGTGTAGATGGACTTTTAATAGAAGTTCACCCTGACCCATCCGTCGCGAAATCTGATGCATCACAGCAATTAGATCATGATGCATTTAAGAACCTTTTGAAGACCTTAGACCCAGTTGCAAAAGCAGTTGGTTATCAAATAGTTTAGAATTCGTAAATTTCAATAAAGCTTAAGCATGAACATTTACAATAGCAACATTCTTCATTTATGTGATCAGCAGGGAATTTCTATCACAGAATTTGAGAACATCATCTACATTCCCAAAGTGAGGATCATGGACCCCACTCCTGATGAATTGGTTAGAATTGCCAAATATTTTAACCTGTCATTAGATGTTCTGGTATTGAAAGATCTTAAACAGGCTCATAGAATTGATAAATCAAATATCAAAATGATCCTGCTGGATGTTGATGGTACTATGACTGACTGCGGAATGTACTTTACAGAAAATGGCGATCAGATAAAGCGTTTTAATGCTAAAGATGGATTGGCTATAAAAAGACTTATTAAAGAAGGGGTTCAATTCGGAATAATTTCTCACGGTAAAAAGGTTAAGGTAATTCAGGATCGTGCAGATCTTTTAGGTATTCAGTATGTCTATGTGGGTGACAGAAGTAAACTTGATGTTTTAAATGAGTGGCTGAAAGAGCTGAATTACTCACTTGAACAATGTGTTTATGTTGGTGATGATATCAATGATAATGATATTATCGAAGCCGTTGGAATCTCCGCATGTCCAGCAGATGCTGTGAATGAAGTAAAAAAGAATGTTGACATAATACTTCGTAAAGATGGAGGCCAGGGTTGTGTAAGAGAGTTAATAGATGAATGGCTAAGTTAAATTCACCAAAGTATCTTATTGTAATAGCAGGGCCTACGGCTGTTGGAAAAACGGCTATGAGCATTCAATTGGCGAATCACTTCAACTGCCCTATTCTTTCATTTGACTCCAGACAATTTTATGAAGAATTGAATATTGGTACCGCCAAACCAACCGAAGCTGATCTTTCACAAGCTGATCATCATTTCATCAATACCAGATCAATCCACGAAGTATATACTTCAGGGATGTTTGAAAATGATGCAATTCAAGTGTTGAATGAGGTTTATAAACAAAGTGATTATTGCATTGCAGTTGGTGGTTCAGGACTTTATATTGATGCTTTGGCTTATGGAATTGACAATATTCCTTCAAGTGAAGAAATTAGAAAACAGTTATTCGAAAGATGGCAAAATGAAGGCCTTGAAGTGCTGTGTAAGGAAGTAGAAAAAATTGACCCCTCCTATTTTAATTCCGCCGACATGCAGAATCCAAGGAGAGTTATGAGAGCTTTAGAAGTTTATCAATTGACTGGCAAGCCTTTATCTGAACTAAGATCGTCAACCAAAAAAAATAGAGACTTTGAAGTTATCTGGGTAGGATTAGATATGGAGATTGATCAGCTATACAAAAGAATAAATGACCGGGTAGATCAAATGATATCACATGGACTTGTAGATGAAGCTAAGTCTCTTTATACATATAAAGATCTTAAAGCGTTAAAAACAGTAGGTTACCAAGAATTGATGGATTATTTTGATGGAGTTCATGAACTAGATAAAGCAATTGAACTAATCAAAAGAAATTCAAGACGTTACGCTAAAAAACAATTTACATGGTTCAGGCGAAATGATGGGATAAAATGGTTCTCACCATTTGCATTTGAATCGATAATTGAATACATTGAATCAAAAACTAGAAATTAAATTTTCGAATTTCAACAGAAATTTTAAATTTGTGTATCTATAAAATAAAAAGGGAATGATGAACGAGAGAAATGACGAAGTATTTTCAAAGCGAGTAAAAGCTGGAAAAAGAACTTACTTCTTTGACGTCAAAACTACTAGAGGAAAAGACCTTTACTTGACAATTACCGAGAGCAAGAGAACTGGAGACTATGATGGAAGACCGGAGTATGAAAAACACAAGATCTTTCTTTACAAAGAGGATTTTGAAAAATTCGGTGAAGGAATGAATGAAGCGTTGGATAAGATTAGACAACTATGGGATTCTGGAGAGTTCAAAAAACCAGAACCTAGAGAAGAAACTTCAGAAGTTACTTTCGAAGAACTATAAAAAAAATAAACACATTATACTGAAAGCCTTACGATAATTCGTAGGGCTTTTTTTATTGCCTTAAGTTTCTATAGGGCAATTAATAGCATTTAGCTGTGAATTACTTTAAATATCATCTGTACATCCTCCTAATCAATTGGCTATCTTTGCAATATGAATCAGTACAAGAAGGTAGCTTTTTATACGTTGGGATGTAAACTGAATTTCTCAGAAACATCCACTATTGCAAGAAATTTCGAGAATCAGGGATTTGCTAAAGTTGATTTTAATGAAACCCCAGATATTTTTGTGATAAACACTTGTTCTGTTACAGATAATGCTGATAAAAAATGTAGATCGATCGTTCGTAAGGCGTTAAAGATCAACCCAAATGCCTTTGTTGTGATGATTGGTTGTTATGCACAATTAAAACCTCAAGAAATCTCTTCTATCCCAGGTGTGGATCTGGTTTTAGGCGCCAACGAAAAATTCAATATCCTGGATCATATTGATAAATTGGAGAAAGAAGAAAAGGCAAGAGTAGAATCCAATAATATCAAAGAAACCAAAGATTTCATTCCATCTTATAGCCTGGGAGACAGAACCCGTTCTTTTTTAAAAATCCAGGATGGTTGTGACTATTTCTGCACTTTCTGCACTATTCCATTAGCAAGAGGAAACAGCAGAAATGCTTCAATTGAAGAAACCCTTATAGAAGCTCATAAAATAGCTGAAACTGATGTAAGAGAAGTCGTTTTAACTGGTGTGAATATCGGAGACTTTGGACAGGGAGGTGACGAAAACTTCTTACAATTAATCAAGAAACTTGATAAGATCAAAGGTATTGATCGTTGGAGGATATCTTCGATCGAACCTAACTTATTGACAGATGAGATCATTGAATTCGTATCTACTTCGAATCACTTTGTCCCTCATTTTCATATTCCATTGCAATCAGGATCTGATGATCTTTTACAGGCAATGCGCCGAAAATACCTGACAAACCTATATAGAAACAGAGTGGCTAAGATCAAACAATTAATGCCAAATGCCTGTATTGGTGTTGATGTTATTGTTGGTTTTCCCGGCGAAACAGAAGAAGAATTCTTAAAAACCGTCAATTTCATTAAAGATATTGATGTCTCTTATCTACACGTATTTACGTACTCAGAACGAGCAAATACTACCGCTAGAAAAATGGCCGGAGCCATACCTGTGGATGTTAGAAGGGAAAGAAGTCGTCAATTACAGATCCTCTCTGAGAAAAAGAAGAGAGCCTTTTATGAATCTCAACTAGGAAACAACTTTAATGTTCTGTTTGAAGCTGAAGAAAATGAGGGCACTATTTTTGGATTTACAGATAATTACGTCAAGGTAAAATTACCTTATGACAAAACGTTAGTTAACCAAATAGTACCTGTTTCGTTATCTGAAATAGATAGAGACGGGGTGGTAAAGATCAATATGAAGGAGAAAGTAGTTTGAGAAAATTGTTTGGCATATTATCGATATTAATGGGCATCAACCTTTATGCACAAGAACATCAGGCTGCGAGTCCCGACACCATTTTTCTTGATGTGTCATGGAATATCACACAGTATCGTGAATTAGCTAAATACTACAGAGAGACTTATTATAATTCAGAAGATTCGCTTTTAACCGTTCATGATTATTACCTGTCATCTGGAAGGAAACAGATGGTTGGTGATTACCTGAAAACGCTGAGACCTGAAAACAGACATGGGAAATTTCAATATTTCTATGAGAATGGAGAATTGAAAGCCACTTATGATTTTTATTATGGCATTCTGCATGGTGAAATCAGACAATATTATGGTAACGGTCAATTAAGGTCAATAGAACGCTATGATTTTGGCACACGAATAGACACCACCTGGTCATATTTTTCGAATGGACAAATTCACAAAATCCAGGTTCAAAACAAAGATTTTAGTCCTAAGAATCCATCTGATAAATTCAAAAAAACAAGGTTGATATATGCCTATGGAAAAGACGGTGAACCACAGGTTTTAAGTGGTGAAGGGACATATATAGAATATTTTTTGTCCGGTAAAAAGAAAGTGGAAATAGAGTATGAGGATGGTTTTCCAAATGGAAAGTGGATCAGGTACACTGGTGTTAAGAAAAAAGTAGCCAGTGAAATGACCTTTAAACATGGAACCTTTATCAAAGGAGAGATCTATGAAAACAAAAAGAAAGATATATTTTCATCCTTAAATCGAAAGGCCTACTTCCCTACTGGAATTAAAGGCTTAGACAAATTCATAGATGATCATGTCGGTGGCTGTACGGATGGCTTTAAAAATGAAGTAATTGTTCTATTGTCTGTTTCTACAGATGGGATAGTCTTCTTGGATCAGATCATAACAGGAAATGTAAGTCCTTGTCAATTAGAAGAGATCCAAAACCTAATCAGGAATATGCCGCCATGGGTACCTGCTGTTGCAGACGGAGTATATGTTGAAGGAAGTCAATCTATCCGTATTCCGTATGACGAATAAAAAAGGCCCCCAAATGGAGGCCTCACTTATTATTTTTCAAACGCTGCAACTGTTTTATCGATAATTGATACACAATCCAAGAGTTGTTCTCTATTCATGACCAAAGGCGGTGCAAATCTGATGATATTACCATGCGTTGGTTTGGCCAACATTCCATTTTCCTTTAGTTTAACACAGATATCCCAGGCAGTAGAACTTTCTGGTGAATCATTGATCACAACGGCATTCAACAATCCTTTCCCTCTTACCAATTTTAAGACATTGTATTTATCCACTAATTTTTGAACTTCAGATCTGAACAATTTCCCTAATTCTTCAGCATTCTCAGCTAATTTTTCTTCAGTGATCACTTCTAAAGCAGCCACAGCAACTTTTCCAGCTATTGGATTACCACCAAAGGTTGAACCATGTTGTCCTGGTTTAATAACTCCCATAATATGGTCATTGGCCAAAACAGCAGATACAGGGTAAACACCTCCAGACATGGCTTTACCTAGAATTAAAATATCTGGTTTAACATCTTCATGATCACAAGCTAATAATTTACCTGTTCTGGCAATACCAGTTTGTACTTCATCTGCTATGAACAATACATTATTTTGCTCACATAGTGCTTTGGCATTATTCAAATAACCTTCTTGCGGAACATAAACTCCGGCTTCTCCTTGAATTGGTTCAACCAGGAAACCTGCAACATTAGGGTCGCTCAAAGCTACTTCTAAAGCCGGTAGATCATCATAGGCAATTTTGATAAATCCTGGTGTATATGGTCCAAAGTTCTTTCTAGCATCCGGGTCATTTGAAAAAGAAATAATAGTTGTAGTTCTACCATGAAAATTTCCTTCGCAAACTATGATCTTAGCATCATTTTCAGCAATTCCCTTCTTCTCATAGGCCCATTTTCTGCATATTTTAATTGCTGTCTCTACTGCCTCAGCTCCTGTATTCATTGGAAGCATTTTATCGAACCCAAAAAATTGAGTTGCAAATTTCTCGTAAGGCCCTAATGAATCGTTATAAAAAGCTCTGGATGTTAGCGTTAATTTCTTTGCTTGTTCTGTCAAAGCCCCAATGATCTTAGGATGACAATGACCTTGATTTACGGCAGAGTATGCTGAAAGAAAATCATAATACCTTTTACCTTCAACATCCCAGACATAAACTCCTTCTCCTTTTTCTAAAACTACAGGAAGCGGATGGTAATTATGTGCCCCATACTGATCTTCCATCTGCATTAATTGCTCAGATGATAATTTTTCCATTGTTTCCATTTTAAAAAATTTAATGATTAAAGATGGCTCATCACGGAGAGGGCCCATCCTTTCCTCTTTTAGGAGAGAAATCATCCAGATGTAACAAATATAATAAGGATTCCTTGAATTTCCTTAAGAATTGGCCTGATAGCAGCTAATTGATCTTGAAAGTGATTATATTTAGACAGACTTTTTTGGTCCATTTTTTGTGGCTAAAGAGACTTCAAACCAATAAACAAAAATAACTATGAATGCCTTATTAGGAGTTTTACTCAGTATTACATCATTTTTCATTTCACAGGGAAATCATGACACAGAACATTATTTGATCAATAATTCGGAAGGGATGTTTGCTATAACCGTTGAATTAAAAGACAATGTTAATGATCCGACATTTGGTACCACTATGTACTCAATTGCACCTGGAGAAGCAGTTATAATATCTGTTGTAAAAGGAAAAGCTGAGTTTGTGCATCCAACCAGTTATTTTAAATACAAATTTCTTTCAGATGCTCATGGCAATGATCTGAATATTGCAGAGAATTGGGTTTTTGAAAAAATATCAGACACCAAAGCCAGATATCAAATCACACTTAACTAATTCAGAGAAATGAAAAAATTCATATTCCTATTATCATTTTCGCTTTTGTCAACTTTAGTTTATTCACAAAAGCTTCAGAACTCTAGCTATTCTACCGTTGGATATATCAATGATGACGGCAAAGTTCAAAATAGCAGTTATTCAACTATTGGATATTTCAATAGCAGTGGTAAAGTTCAGAACGGAAGCTATTCAACCATAGGTTATATTAATGATGACGGTAAGGTTCAAAATGGTAGTTATTCTACCATAGGTTATATTTCAAAGGACGGTAAGGTTCAAAACAGCAGTTATTCAACAATCGGATATGTAAAAGCTGGTAAAGTTCAAAATAGTAGCTATTCTACAATTGGTTATTATGATGATTCTATCAGACCTGAGTGGGTAGCTGCATTCTTTTTCTTCTTTTTTTACGAGAAATAAAATCTAGCGGAACATATTTATCCCTGAAAAATCTCTCTGAAGGACTCTACAAAGAAAAGGGGTCTAAATTCCTTGCTTTTGCTATTCCTGTAACTTCAACTGAATCTGCGAAAGAACATATACAGGAATTAAGAGATCTGCATCCTAAAGCTGTTCATGTTTGTTTTGCCTGGCGCATAGGTATTGATAAATTTGATGATCGATATTCTGATGATGGTGAACCAAATAATTCTGCAGGCAAGCCTATTTTTGGTCAGATCCTTGCTGCTGAGATCACCAATATCCTCATTGCTGTGGTGCGTTATTATGGAGGAACCAAATTAGGAGTTGGTGGATTGGTAAGCGCTTATAAAACAGCCGCTAAGGAAGCTATCGATCAAGGGGAGATCATAGAAAAACATGAAGTAGTAAATGCTGTTATCAGGTTCAATCCGTCAAATACAGGTGAACTAATGTCCTTGTTAAATAAGTTGGATATTGAAATTCTGAGTCATGGATTTGAAGGAATGGATCATTTGGTGAAAGTTGAAATAAAAAAGAACGTTCAGGATGATATAATCAATACTTTTGCCCAATTACCACCATTTGATTTTCAAATTCAATTATGATCGATTTAAAAGGCCTTAAGGAACTTGTAGAAGTTAGAGGATGTTCAGGAGATGAAGGTGCAATAAAAGATTACATCCTTCAATATGTTAAGGATAATCAAACCAACTGGAAGGTCAAGCCTCAAATTATTGAAGGCAAAGGATTCCAAGATGCTTTTATTCTTGTGTTTGGAACACCTAGAACAGCCGTTTTTGCTCACATTGACACTATTGGCTACATGGTCGGATATGATAATGCCCTTGTGAAAAATGGCGGTCCTAGAACCATTGATGGAATTGAACTTGTAGGAACAGATTCAAAAGGAGAGATAGAAACTGAATTAATGGTCATAGAAACAGAAGACGGAGGGCAAATTTTGCAAGCATTGTCTGATCGTACCCTGGACAGAGGAACAAACCTATCTTTTAAACCAAATTACCGCGAAACAGAATCAGATGTTCAATCACCTTACATGGATAATCGTTTAGGGGTTTGGGTAGCTCTTCAACTTTGTGAAACATTAGAGAACGGTGCAATTGTGTTCTCTACCTATGAAGAATCAGGTGGAGGTTCTGTTGGGTTTCTTGGCAATTACCTTATTAAAGAACATGATGTCTATCAAGCGTTAATTAGTGATATAACCTGGGTGACAGATGGTATATTAGAAGCAAAAGGTGTGGCAATTTCAATGCATGACAAAGGTATTCCAAGACGGTCTTTTGTAAACAAGATCATAAAATTAGCTCAGGAGCATAAGATCCCTTACCAGTTAGAAGTTGAATCAGCCGGAGGTTCAGACGGCACTATGTTACAGCAAACAGATCTGCCTTTTGACTGGTGTTTTATTGGAGCTCCTGAACAACATGTTCACTCTCCTGATGAAAAGGTACATAAAGCTGACATTGTGGCTATGCTTGATCTATACAAAGTGTTGATGGAAAAGCTTTAGTAACGTCCTGATTGTATAGGAATAATTGTATATTTAATTCACACTAATACAATCCTATGAAAGCTTTAATTACCGTATTAATATCCACTTATTCTGCTCTACTATGGGCCCAGGTTCCTGATAACGTCTATAAAATAGATGCTAAACCAAATGAAGTCACTAGCTTTCAAGGCAAACTGGAGAATGGAGAAAAAATTGAAGATCTTTCATGGGCCTCGAATAGCTCAGTAGCTTGTTTTCCTGGGACTCAAAACACGAAATTCAGAGGCAATCATGTTTTACATTATTTTGTGATCCCTCCCCACTCTATTGTTTCTATTACAGTAATACCGGATGATAAAAATGCCAATATGAGTATCTACGGATATCAGGTGGGTACTAGCAATTATTCTGTTCCACCTAATCTACATTCTTGCGTTTCCTGTGAAGCTGAACATAAATGGGACTATCCTAAGGTTGGTAGAACACAGGATCATACCAGAACTATTGAATTCAATTCCATTGAAAACTCTTACAACATCTTCATAGGAGTAGCTGGTGCCGAAGGTTTAGATCATGGAGATTATACATTAAAGATCGATCTTAAATCAAGAGTTGAAAGCACTGAAGAACAGCAACCTTTGAAGATCTATTCTGCTAAAGTTGAAAAAGGTAAAATAATGACCTATGTGGGCGATTTGGCTGACGGCTGTAAGATCCTTGATCTTTCGTGGGCCTCAAGAAGTTCTACAGCATGTTTTCCTGCAACTCAGAACAGTAAATTCACAGGAAATCACATTTTCTTTGTTACGGAGATCCCAACGTATTCTGACATGGAGATCACAGTTATTCCAGATGATAAAAATGCTAACATGAGCATTTATGCATATCAGGATGGAACATCTTCAACTGTCTACCCTCCTGAATTAAGTACCTGTGTATCTTGCGAAGCTGAACATAAGTGGGATTATCCTAAAAGAGGCAAAACGCAGGATCATACCAGGACAGTTTATCTTAATGCCATAAATCATCCTTATAGAGTTGTGATTGGTATTGCAGGAGCAGATGGGTTGACAACTGGTACATTTAAATTACAGATCAAGGTCACAGCTAAAAAATGAGAAAGCTTTTCTTTCTTTTTGCTTTAGTCAATAGTTTCTGTTTTAGTCAGCAAGAAGCTCTAACCAAAGATGGTAAAATCGTCATTTTACTGGATGATGGAACCTGGCGCTACAAATCATCTACTGCTTTAGTTCCAGATGTAGAAATCCCTTTTTGTAATACTGAAGAAATAATTAGACATCAGGCCTATTCCTTGTTGTACAGTGAGCAGCATGAACAAGCTTCTTGGGTAGCTTATTTTTTAACTAAAAATGACCTAGTTAGCAAAACCAGTAGAACGGATGATTTTAGACCGGACCCCATGATTAAATCGGGTTCTGCTGAAATTGCGGATTATAAAGGCTCTGGATATGACAGAGGCCACCTTGCTCCTGCCGGTGATATGGTAAGGTCTAAGCAAGTAATGAGCGAATCTTTTTATTTCAGTAATATGTCACCGCAAACTCCTGCGTTCAATCGTGGAATTTGGCGTTTACTTGAAGAGAACGTGAGGAATTGTGTTAATGCTTTCGATAGTATTTACGTAGTTACCGGACCAGTTTTGGAAGATGAATTACCTACCATTGGAACAAACAAGGTATCAGTTCCAAAATACTATTATAAAATCATGATGCGTGTCTCTAGAGAGGGAACTCCTATTTCCATTGGATATCTTATGCCAAATGAAGCTTCGTCTCGGTCATATACTGAATACGCCGTAACCGTTGATAGCATTGAAACTGTCACAGGGTTGGATTTCTTTCCTACTTTGAATGATTCGATAGAAGAAGTTATGGAAAAAACAATTTGTGCTTCTTGCTGGAACCCAAAAAAAGAACAATACCCTCCTGTCAAAATACAACCTCAGGGTTCTTCTGTCAACCCAAATACAGAAGGAGATAATAAGTAATGAAAAAGTTCTCCTGCCTGATATTGCTTTTGTTAACTGGATTAACCACTTCTGCTCAGAGCGAATTAGATTCGTTGTGGAAAGTATGGAAGGATCCTGCTCAAAATGACACGGCGCAACTAGTAGCTATCCGACAATACATACGAAAAGGCCCTTTATTTACGAACCCAGACACAGCTATAATTATTGCAAATGAACAATACCGATTTGCAGAGAGTATAAGATATGGCCTTTATATGGCTGATGCCCGGAATACTCAGGGAATTGCAAATGCAATTCAAAACAGATATGATGTAGCTATTGAATATTACATGGAAGCGTTGAAGATCTATGAAAAGATCGACAATAAATCAGGTCAAGCTTCCATTTTGAATAATATAGGAATACTATATAGTGACATGGATGAATATGACAAATCACTAGAGTATTATCAAAAAAGTGCCGAAGTAAAAAAGGAAATTGGAGACACGTTAGGACTGGGTAGTACTTACAATAATATGGGTGTCATTTACCGTGGCAAGGAAGATTACCATAAAGCACTTGAATTATATTTTCAATGTCTTGATATTGAGATGTCCATCAATAATGAAAAGGAATATTGCTCAACCTATAATAACATAGCCGTAGCCTATAAAAAACTAGACAGTTTAGATAAAGCTCAATATTATTTCGAGTTAGCATTGGACTATGCTTTAAAATTCAATAGTGAAAACAACATGGCCAATGTTTATAATGGTCTGGCATCATTGGAAATAGATAGAAAAAACTGGAACAAAGCTAGAGAATATGCTGAAAAGGCACATTACTACTCCTCTAAGATTTCTGGATCAAATAATATCTCACTAGCTCATGACAATCTCTATACGATTTATAAAAATTTAGGGGATTATAAAAAAGCACTGGAACATTACGAGATCTTCATAGACTTGAAAGCAAAACAAGTTAGTGAACAAAACCAAAGGGCTGTAATTCAACAAGAATATAAATACACATATGAAAAGCAAGCTGCTGCAGATAGCGTTCGAAATGAAGAGCAGAAGAAAGTACAACAAGCTCAGCTAGAAGCGCAAAAGGCTGAAACAGCACGCCAAAAACAACAATCTTATTACTTATATGGTGGATTGGGATTAGCTGCCATTTTTGGATTCTTTATGTTCAATAGATACCGATTGACCCAAAAGCAAAAAAGAGTCATAGAAGAGCAAAAAGAACAGGTAGATCTGGCTTTTGAACAATTAGAAGAAAAGAATACGGAAATTCTGGATTCCATCAACTACGCCAAACGCATCCAGACGGCCATTCTTCCTCCTGAGAAATTATGGAAGGAAAATCTTAAGGAGAGTTTTGTTTTATATAAACCTAAAGATATTGTTGCCGGAGATTTTTATTGGATGGAGCCTACTCCTTCAGGCGTACTTTTTGCTGCAGCAGACTGTACAGGTCACGGTGTTCCTGGAGCTATGGTCTCCGTTGTATGTAATAATAGCTTGAACAGATCTGTCAGAGAATTTAAACTTAAAGAACCGGCAAAGATCCTGGATAAAACTAGAGAACTTGTTATTCAGGAATTTGAAAAATCGGCAGATGAAGTAAAGGATGGAATGGATATAGCTCTCGTTTCACTTGAGCGTCATCCTGAGCCTGTCGAAGGACAAGCGAAAGTGTCTTTGAGTTTCGCCGGAGCTCATAATTCACTTTGGATCATTCGAAAAGGCGCTACTGAAATTAAAGAGATCAAAGCAGATAAACAACCCATAGGTAAATTCCAGGATGCAACGGCTTTCACCAATCATCAATTGGTATTAAATGAGGGTGACTCATTTTATATTTACTCAGATGGTTATGCAGACCAATTTGGTGGTGATAAGGGAAAAAAATTCAAGGCATCCAGTTTTAAAGCGTTGTTACTGGAAATTGTGCATCTCCCAATGGCTGATCAAAAAGAGCGTCTCAATGAAGCTTTTGAATCATGGAAGGGCCAACTCGAACAGTTAGATGATGTGTGTGTGATAGGTGTGAGAATATAATTCGAACAACTATCTAAGCAGCTTATCCTGAGCCCTGTCGAAGGGTTATTGGAGTTCGTTTATAATATTTTCTAACCCAAAGCCTGTTCAATATCCGCCCAAATATCATTTACATGTTCCAATCCAACTGAAATCCTTATTAAACCAGGCGTAATACCTACTAATAAACGATCTTCTTCTGTTAGTTTGGAATGTGTGGTACTGGCGGGATGCGTAGCGATTGATCTGGAATCACCTAAATTGGCTGACAAACTCAACATTTGAAGAGCATTCAGGAATTTCTTGCCATTCGCAATCCCACCTTTGATCTCAAAAGTGACCAATCCTCCGCCTCCATTCATTTGTGATTTAGCAATCTCATATTGAGGATGTGAAGGCAAGAATGGATACTTTACCCATTCAACAGACGGATGATTCTCGAGTCTTTGAGCAATTTCCAATGCATTTTGATTGTGTTTTTCAATACGCAATGGAAGTAACTCCAGTGATTTTGATAAAGTCCAGGCATTAAAAGGAGATAAAGCAGGACCTGTGTGTCTTGCAAAGGCCTGAATTTGATCTATTAATTGTGCAGAACCCAGGATAATTCCCCCCATGGCTCTGCCCTGTCCGTCAAAGTACTTGGTAGCCGAATGTATGATCAAATCGGCTCCAAATTTAGCTGGCTGCTGATTAATAGGAGTTGCAAAGCAATTGTCCACCACAAAAATGAGATTGTGCTTTTTAGCTATTTCCCCTGCTTTTCTCAGGTCGATAATATCTAAGCCCGGATTAGTAGGAGTTTCTAAATAGAGGATCTTCGTATTGGGAGATATGGCTTCTTCCCAGATATCCAGATTATCAAAAGGAACATATTTCGTTTGAATTCCCCATTTTGGAAGAATCTCTGTAAATAATTTATGTGTTGAACCAAAAACAGATCGCGAAGACAGGATCTCATCACCCGAAGAAAGCAAAGCTCCAAAAGTGGTGAAAATAGCGGCCATTCCGGTGGCAGTAGCCCATCCAGTTTCGGTTCCTTCTAAATCGGCTACTTTTTGCACAAACTCATCTACGTTAGGGTTTGAATATCTGCTATAAATAAATCCGTCGGCTTCATCATTGAACAGATCAGCCATATGATCAGCATCATCAAACAAATAGCTTGAAGTAAAGTACAAAGGAACAGAATGCTCTCTATTGGCTGATCGCGGTACTTGTGTTCTTATCAGTTTTGTTTCTGAATTCATAATTGTGTGGTAATTTCTTTTTTAATACAGCATAAATAAAAGTTCCTATTAGCGCTCCTAGTAAGGCAATTGTTGCAGGCCATAATTGTAATCCGATCAAAGAATACAAGGGAGCTGAACAAGCACCGGTGATTCCCCATCCAATTCCAAAACTTATACCTCCAATAATATTGGCAGGAAGCTGTAATGGCTTAGATTTCGTTTCTATTCCAGCGTATTTATTCAATAGTTTAAGGCCTATCATAGCCACAGCTATCCCTGAAAGCAATACGCCATACATGTGAAATGATTGAAAATGGAACATTTCCTGAATCCTAAACCATGATATCGCTTCTACTCTGATTAGAATGAAAGAGAAAATAATTCCGTAAAAAATAAATCTAATGTTCTTCATTTTTAAAGTATTAAAGGGATAATTAAATAGGTTGCCAGTAAACCTCCGACAAAGAAGCCTATTGTAGTAATAATTGAAGATGGTGCTAGTTGCGCACAGCCCATAATAGCGTGTCCTGCGGTACAGCCATTGGCATATCTGGCTCCAAATCCCAATAGAACTCCTCCCAAACCAATTACCAATAAAGAAGAAGTTGAAAAATTATAGATCTCCGCTGGAGCAAATCCTTTTTGTTCATGTATTCCGATTTGATCCAGTGTGACTATTGTTTCTTCAGATATTCCGATTTCATAGGCAGGTGTTAAAAATGAAAGGATTGCACCACCGGCAATTACTCCCAAAATGAAAAAGAACTGCCAGGCATTTTTTTCCGGCTCTTTGAAATAATCAAGTTTCCATGGAGAAACCTTTGCGCAGATGTATTGATATGAAGAAGAAATCCCCAATTGTTTGCGCTCAATAATGAGTAATAGGATAACAAATATCCCTATCAAAGGCCCTCCTACCCACCATGGCCATGGTTTTACAAAAATTATATCATATAACTGATTCATAATGTTTTAAGTGTTTTTATTTAATTCTATACTATAAGTAATTTCACAGGCTTTTTCGAGCATTTTCGTTACTGAGCAATATTTGGTCATGCTCAGATCAACGGCTCTTTTCACTTTCTCTTCTGGTAACTCTCCTTTCAACTTAAAAATGAGATGTATACTTTTAAAAACCTGCGGATGTTCTTCAACACGCTCAGCTTGTACCTCTACCTGATAATCTACAGGAACTAGTTTTTGTTTCCCTAGTATCAACAATACATCTATTGAAGTACACCCTGCTAATGAACCCGCTAATAATTGCATAGGTCGGAAATATTGACCAGATCCACCAATATCTTCTTTGGCATCAATTTTTATTATAGCCCCATCTTCATTAGACAATTCGAATTGAAAAGGTTCCTGTACTCTGTTTAGCTCTAGTTTCATGACATTTCTTCTTGTATTAATTCTTCCTTATCAATATTAGAAACAATTTTAACGTCTGCATCATGATAAAATGCAATAAACAGATCAGGATTATTACGATAAAAATCATGCGTTAACTGGTCAATTCTCAACGTCCCAACTCTATAACTGTATTCAGGAGAAGCGTATTCTTCTTCTACTGTTGTAAATTGAAGTTTGTCAAGATTTCTACTGTCAGAAACCGATACAAAGGCTTTGATCTCAATAGCGTCTGCCAATTCAACATTCAGGCTATCTAATTTTTTGTATTCGTACTTGTAATCAAATTGTAAGGCCGAAACATCTGATAATACTGCGCTTGCCGTTGGGAAACTTCCCGCCCCTTTACCTGTAAAAACCTGTTTATCAGAGAATAAAGCTTCGATTGAAACTCCATTGAACTCGTAATTTATGTCATAAGCAAAACTGTTTTCCTTTACAAACAAGGGCGCAACAAATGCCACGATTCTATCCTCTACTTTCTTAGCGTATGAGATCAGGCGTAAACGCAATCCCTTTTCTTTCGCAAAAAGAATATCTTTTGTTTTAATGTGTCTGATACCAATATTCAATACTTCTTCAGGCTTTGTTTTTAGACCAAAAGAGTGCAATATCAAGATCTGTAGCTTGTATTTGCTATCAAAGCCATCTATATCTAGCGTAGGATCAGATTCTGCAAAACCGGCTTCTTGTGCATCCAGTAATATCTCATCAAATGATTTTAATTCATTATTTAATCTGGTTAATATGTAATTGGATGTACCATTGCAAATCCCCTCAATACCTGATAAACTATCATTATTGTAGTATTCTTCCAGATTTCTGATCACTGGAATACTACCACATGCAGAAGCTTCATATAGAAAGGAAACATTTGATTGCTTTGCAAGATCCAAGAGTTCATCTAAGTGTTCAGCTATCAGCTTTTTATTGGCAGAAACCACGTACTTACCTTTTTTAAAGGCTTCTGTAACGATATTAAAAGCCGCATCTGCATCATCAATAAGCTCAACTACTACATTGATCTCCGGATCATTGAGAATCACATTCTTGTCGAAACTGAAGTTTTCATCAGGCAGACTCCTTGATTTGTTGGGGTCTTTCACAACAATTCGCTTAATATTCGCATTCAATAATGTGCTTTGGTTCAATACCTGGTACAATCCTGAGCCCACACATCCGAATCCAAAAAGTCCTATTGTCAATCTATTTCTCATATACATTTATATTTTTTAAAGTGGTTGGTTTATAGTTGTTAAAATCATTTTCTATGAAGTCACTGATGATCTGATCTAATTGGTCATACTCTATCAGAAAAGCATCATGACCGTGTTTCGAGCGAATTATACCGAGATCAGCATTTGGAATATGCTCTGATAAATACTCCTGCTCTCGAATAGGAAACAAAAGATCTGAATCCACACCTACAACAAGCGTTCTAGCATTTATACTTTTTAGAACATTTTCCAGACTCCATCTATTCCGACTTACATCATGAGAATCCATGGTTTTAGTTATTGAATAGTATGCAGATGCTTTAAATCTGTTAATGAATTTCTCGCCTTGATATCGTACATATGATGAAGCCTTAAAGTCATCTGATTTTTGATCGTCATTCTGCTTGATCTCAAAATCATCATAAGACCGGTAAGACAACATTGCAATGGCTCTAGCCGCTTTCAGACCTTCTTTACCTCCATCCTTTTTACCAAAAGTGGGATCAGCTTGAAGCGCCAAGCGTTGAGCTTCGTTAAAAGCAATTCCGAATGCTGAATGTTTAGCATTGGTGGCAATAAGAATCAATTTATCGATCTTATCATTTTCCTGAATGGCCCATTCTAAAGCTTGTTGACCACCTAAAGAAGCACCGATCAAATAATCGATCTTTTCAATATTTAATTGAGTTCTCAATAGTTTAAAAGACTCAACAATATCTCTAATGGTGATCAAAGGGAATTGGGAAGGATCTTCTAAGTCATCCGGACCGGTAGACCCGTAGCATGACCCTATGACATTCGCACAGATCACTCGATATTTACTAAAATCGAATCTTTTGTTTTCACCAAAAAGACCTCCCCACCATTCGGTAACCAAAGAGTTTCCTGAAAGCGCATGACAAACCCAAACAGTCTCTTTGGCTTGCGGGTTACCATAAATGGAATAGGCAATTTTTAACTGCTCAAGTTTTTCACCTGATTCAAGAGAGAATGTATTTGGGTATAGAAAATATTGTATCATTTTAATTGTTTTATAAGTGAATAGACAAGGGATTCCCCTTGAGGATAGACTATTTGAATATGTCAAACAGATCTAATTAGCAGCAGCAAGAATGCATGCAGCAACAGCAACAACAAGTAAAATGATTGTCGATTTGAGTTTTACTCAAACTAAACTTGGAAATATCTTTAATGTAATTTTTCATCCTGTAATTGTTTCATATTTTCCGTCTGCTGACGGACAGGAATTGGCACCGTTTCAAGTCCTTCTCGAAGGTTGCCAGAGGGTCATAGAGCCTGTTCTCTCACCTCTTCTTTATAAATCAATCACAAGTCACATAGAACTGTGTAATCGACGCAGCAAAGCTAATCACAAAAGATTTTAATTTCCAAACATTTTTGTGAAATTAATTTTTTGATAACATAAAAATGAAACAGGAATTGGCTTCGTAAGCCCCAATTTTAAAACGAATTCCTATATTTATCTTTCGTTAAAATTCTCATGCCATGATCATATACGATTCCAAGAAATGGACGGATCTTTTTTACCAACTCAGAAAAACATTTACTGAAAGTTATAATCTTCAGCAGTTATTAAAATTCATGGGGATCATTACCCTATATGCCTCAACGGTAACAATTATTTCGGTTGCCTTTCTTGAGGAATTCCTGGTAATCGATTCCATGTTCTTTTCATTGATCGGGGTTATCTTGTCCTTGTTTCTTGTATTCAGACTGAACTCGGCCTATGATCGTTGGTGGGAAGGTCGAAAACTATGGGGTAAACTGGTTAACGACTCCAGAACACTTTGCATGAATTTAAATGCTCATTTACCTCAAGAAGACAAGAAAAGAAGGAGATTTTTCGTGCGTAACATCACCAATTTTGCACTTGCATTACAATGGCACTTAAGAGGAGAATCTAAAACAGATGACTTTATCTTCATTAACAAACGTTGGCTGGATGATGTAGAAGCTGCTGATCATAAGCCAAACACCATTTGTAGCTTCATGTATTTAGAAGTGGAAACCATGTACAAAGAAGGAATTATCACGGATTTTGACAAAGACCGATTGATGGATAACCTACAGGGATTCACAGATGTTTTAGGAGGTTGCGAACGAATCAAGAAAACTCCTATCCCTTTTTCGCACAGCTCTTTCATTAAGATGTTTATTTTGATCTACATGGTGATATTACCCTTTGGATTGGTAGAGAAATTTGAATACCTGACCATTCCAGCGGTTATGATCATGGGATTTGCGCTTGTTGGTGTAGAGGTTATTTCAGAGGAAATTGAAAACCCATTTGGAATGGAAGCAAATAGCCTTCCTTTAACATCAATGACAGATGGTATAAGAGATGGGGCCTACGAAATATTACACGTTACTTCATCATTTATTAAAGTACCTGCTAGTGAGGAAACCACTCAAATTGTTCGCTAGGCGGGTTGCACTGTAAATATGTCTCCCAGCATGTACTGGAAATCCTCTCCTACTTGCTTCATGTCAAAATCCTGACGGTCATGTTTCCAAATTATCGACAATTCCTGATCTGGATTTAATTTTGACTTAATACTGTTCAGAATACGATAAATGATCATCCCTGAAGATGTATTCATATATTCTAAGTCTATTTCAACCACAATGTTTTTCGCAGTTAGTGTATTGAATAGATTGATCCAGCTAATAAAATCCTGAAAAAATTCAATGCTATTATCCGGTCGACAGATTCCCTTGATCTGTATCACCCCTTCTTCTATACTCCCATAGATGTGCGGTGTTTGTCTTGTGCTTTCTAGTCTGTAAAGTTCCATTTTGATATGTGTTGCTCATCTTAAAAACAAGTTACGTAATTATGCATGCATAACTTATTTATACTCGTTGTGCGAACCTAATTACTCGTTGAATGAATTAATTTTCACGATTTTACCCGAAATAAAAATCCCGGTTTCAAATATGAACCGGGATCTTTATGCTATTAATTGTACTGTTTATTTCGTGAACAACAACTCTCTCATTTTTGGTAATGGCCACATTTCATCATCTACCATGATCTCTAATTTATCAGCATGGTAACGAATGTCATCAAACATGGCTTTAACATTATCACAATATGCAAAGGCTTTATCTCTTGTATCAGTCATTACACGAGCTTTCTTGCGCTCATCAATCATTAAATTCACTTTATCATTCAACGCATTAACGTGTTTTGAAATGGATTTAATAAAATTGATTTGAGTTCTGGCTGCCTCTTTACCTTCCTTATCACCCAAGATAGAGATCAATCCTTCAACGTTTTCGATAAGGATGTTTTGATATTCCAATGCTGCAGGCATAATGTGATTCTTAGCTAAATCAGCAATTACCCTACCCTCTATTTGAACCTTAAGAATGTAATTTTCAAGTTCAATTTCATGTCGAGCATCAACTTCAATCTCATTTAGGATCTCCAGCTTTTTGAACAAAGCTTTTGTTTCCTTTCTAGACCACACATCCAACGCTCTAGGTGTATCTTTTAAATTAGATAATCCTCTTTTTTCAGCTTCTTTCACCCATTCATCACCGTAACCATTTCCTTCGAATCTTATTTTCTTAGAATCTTTGATCAAAGTCTGTAGTTCTTTCAAAATAGCCTCATCTTTCTTCTCTTCTTTTTCAATTCTCGCATCCACTTTCTTTTTGAAATCAATCAACTGATTCGCAACGATAGTATTTAACACCATCATAGCCTGACCACAGTTTGCAGATGAACCAACGGCACGGAATTCAAATTTATTACCTGTAAAAGCAAAAGGTGAAGTCCTGTTTCTATCCGTATTATCCAACAATAATTGAGGGATCTTCCCAATATTCAATTTTAACTCAGTCTTAGCTTCAGGCGTCATTTTACCTGCCTTGATATTCTTTTCCAGATCATCAAGCATTTTGGTTAATTGAGTACCAATAAAAACCGAAATAATAGCAGGAGGCGCCTCATTTGCCCCTAAACGGTGATCATTACTAGCAGAAGCTATAGATGCTCTCAATAGATCAGCATTATCATGAATCGCTTTAATTGTATTAATAAAGAAGGTTAAAAACTGAAGGTTTGATTTTGGATTCTTTCCTGGTTGCAACAAGTTTACACCTGTGTTAGTTCCCAAAGACCAGTTATTGTGTTTTCCAGATCCATTAATTCCTGCAAAAGGCTTTTCGTGTAATAACACTCTGAAGTTATGTTTTCTTGCAACTTTCTCCATAACATCCATCAATAGGAGATTATGATCATTTGCAATGTTCACCTCTTCGAACATTGGTGCACACTCAAACTGATTTGGCGCCACCTCATTATGTCTTGTAGTTACTGGTATTCCCAATAAATGTGATTCGTATTCGAACTCGCGCATGAAAGCGGTGGCTCTTTCAGGAATAGATCCGAAATAATGATCATCTAATTGCTGTCCTTTAGCTGGTTCATGTCCAAAAACTGCTCTTCCAGCCAACACAAGGTCCGGACGAGCATTAAATAATGCTGAATCAATTAAGAAATATTCTTGCTCCCATCCAAGGGTCGGTTTAACGTTAGTAACATTCTTATCGAAATACTGGCAAACATCCTTAGCTGCATTCCCCACTACTTGCAATGCTTTCAATAATGGCATTTTATAATCTAATGCCTCTCCTGTATAAGATATAAATACCGTAGGAATACATAATGTCTTACCAATTACAAATGCTGGAGAAGAAGGATCCCAGGCAGTATAACCTCTTGCTTCAAAGGTATTTCTAATACCTCCATTTGGAAAAGATGATGCATCCGGCTCTTGTTGAACTAAAAGATCACCTTCAAAACGTTCGATTGCTTTTCCTGGCCCGATTGGTTTAAAGAAACCATCATGCTTTTCAGCAGTGGTACCTGTCAATGGCTGGAACCAGTGTGTATAATGTGTTGCCCCTTTTGAAATAGCCCAGTCTTTCATTGCTGTAGCTATTTGATCAGCATGCGTACGATCCACCGGCGTACCATGTTCTATGGCAGATTTCACTACTTTATATGCTTCTTCGGTTAGACACTCACGCATCTTATCCAGGTGAAAGGTGTTTTCTCCAAAATATTCTGAAACCCTTCTTTTTGGATCTTCCATATGTTTTGGAGTACGATTTAGAACTTCTTCGAACGCTTTTGATCTTAACAGAGACATTTTTCCTTCTTTTTTATAAATTTTACGCAAAGGTATCTATTTTTTAGGGGGTGCTTTCAAATATTTACTTCTTTTTTATCAACAACCCCCCTATTATTTTAAACCATCTTAATTTTCAATTCACTTTTACATAACTTACCATTTGACATGGTTTAAAGAGTCTGTCCTGTCCTTTTGACATAATTAAAATATAAAACATGTCAATATGACTTAAAAAATGGATTGGTATTTAATTTGAACTAGGCATTTCAGAATTAAAACAAAAAAAGCTGAGATATGAATATTACAAAACACAACCGACCAAGAACATTTTCGAACGATTTTGACAAGTTCTTTAATGATTTCTTCTTCACTCCGGTGAGAGCTAATCAGAAGAACCATTTTGAAAATGTACCGGCAGTTAACATTTCAGAGAAGGACGGTACATTTCATATTGAGTTAGCCGTTCCTGGAATGAAAAAAGAAGATTTTAAAATTGAGATCCATGATGGAGTAATGTCAATTTCATCAGAAATGAAGGAAGAGACAACAAGTGAAGAGAAAAATTATTCTAGAAGAGAATTCAATTACTCCTCATTTGAGAGAAGATTCACACTACCGGAAAATGTTGAAGACGATAAGGTAAGTGCGAGATACGAAGACGGGATCTTAAAAATAGATGTTCCGAAAGCAGATGAAACTGTAAAGAACACAAAGAAACAAATAGCAATTTCATAGGGTAGCTTCCCTTTTGTGAGGATTGAGAGAAGCATTATTTTTCATAGTTTGATTTACTCCGGCTGGTCTTATGATCAGTCGGAGTTTTTTTATTTAAAAAAAATCCCGGAACATTAAATGAACCGGGATCTAAATATTATTTAGCAAATTTTATTTCAACTCATTTTCCAGCTTATCAAAAGCATCATCTACCGCTTTTTCAACTTCTTGTTGAGTTGGCATTCCTTCAATAGACTCTGTTTCTTTAATTGCTTCTTCCAACTCAGCCTCCATATCCGGATTCATTTCTTTTTCAAAGTCAGCTAAAATTGAACCAACAGTTACCGTAAGAACTTTCAGTGCATTTTCATCTTTATTCGTAAGATTTAACGTGAATTTACCTCCATCAAGGTTAGCACTTCCTTTGAATGATTCGAATAATTCAGCATATTGAGCAGCATCTTTATTAGCCCCATCATATTGCTTCATTTTTGAAATATCAACGAATATTCCAAACGGATTTTCAGTGACAACATTATCAGGGTTTGCCACTTTCACGCCTTTACCAGAAGCAATCATATTCGCCCAGCTACTATCATTAGACATAAACAATGCATCATCTTTTAAGAACAAATAAGCATCTCCCATGTTGATCACACCATTAGGCCACAACTCCATTTCAGGACCTTTTTCAGCTCCAACTTCGTCTCCGTCTACAGTTGCTAAATCATTTTGACCTCCTGTCAATACATCCTGAATCTTCTTTTCAATGATAGACTTATCTGAAACACCTAATACAATGGCAAAAAGTGGCTCATCATTTTTAATTGTGATTGGCTCATCATATCCAAAATCAAACACTTCTTCTTTTTGGATCACGTTTTCAACCATGTACACGATCTCACCGCTTAACGCATCTTTTACATCTTCTATCTTTAGCCCTTCTTTGCCAAGATCTTCAACCATCTTCTCATATTGCTCTTCAGAAGTTTCTTTGAAATAATCTAACATTCCCGGAACACTCATTTTATATGATCCAACAAGTAAAGGATTAGATGACTTTCCATATCCCAACATTTTGTTTGAAACACCATCTTTAGCGATAAAACTTAATTGCTCCTTTAATTTATCATCAAGATCAGCAACCATTTCAAGGTCAATGTTACCATTATTGAAGTTCAAATAGAATTCATATGACATCCCTTCATAAAGGTCTTTCATCTTCTCCACCTCTTCTTTATCTTCCATAGCCATACTGCTCATGTATGAATAGAATCCTTTTCCATTATACAACATAGAAAGATCAGCATCTTTAGTCAAGAAAGTCACGTAATCAGCATTTACCTCTCCCTCTTCACCGTAATTGATCATTTCAATGTTTTTGTCGACCATTTTTTGACCTTCTTTGCCTCCGCCACCGGTTAGCATTGAAGCAAAATCTAACGGAATATTAGAGATCACCGCAAATTCTTCATTCCAAACTACACAATATTGCTCACTCTCTTTAATTGCGTATTTCATTCCATCTTTCTCTTGAATAGTAGCATTGGCTTCTTTTTCCAAAAGTGTTGTAAACAACGCTTCATCCTTCACTTTGAAAATTCCGTAGAAATTTGGAAGAAATGCTTTTCCTTCACCAACAATGATCTGAGCATCAGTATCGTAATCAATTCCTGTTAATTCAACAGCTAAAAAGAAACTAATCACCTGGTAATAGGTAAAAGGTAAAGTTCCCTCTTTCATGATCTCAGACTTGTCCATCAGGTTCTGAAGATTCACATTTGCAATAAAGAATGGTGAGTCTACTTTATCTATCATAGCAGACACCTTCTCTTCTCTTGTTCTATCTTTTTTACATCCCACGATTAAAATCGATAAAACACTGACTAATAATACTTTTCCAACTAGTTTCATTTCTTTTCTAAAGCTAAATTTTGCACAACAAAGTTAATTCAAAACTTCTATTAGCAAACATTAAACCACTTATCTTTGTACTATGCATACAATCGAACCATATTATAACTGGAGAGGTTTCTATATAGCCTCTGAAGACATTCAGTCTCCATTTTATGGTAGAGAGTATTCTGAATTTGAATTTACGGATAAGATCTACAATTATTGTATTCATCCACAATGGGACAATATTGGTTCCCCAACTCTATTCATTAAGATTCTTTTTGCTGATTATGATGAGGGCTTTTGCATCATTGAAATGTTTGGTGAATGGAATGACGCCGTTGAAAACGACATCATGTTCTTTAAACGGGATATCGTAGAATTATTAATGGAAGCAGGAATCAACAAATTCATATTAATTGCTGAAAACGTGCTTAACTTTCACTCAGATAGTGATGATTATTACGAAGAATGGTTTGAGGAAGTAGAAGAAAATGATGGGTGGATCGCTATTTTAAATCTGAGGCAACATGTTTTGGATGAAATGAAAACCGAATCATTAGATCAGTATTTTGTCCTTGGTGGTGATCTTGAGGATTTTAGCTGGAGAACCATGACCCCACAACAATTCTATTCGTCAGTGGAAAGATATGTCATGAAGAGATTAGCGTAAAAGTCAATTCAAAAAAAGCAATTTTATTATTGATTATTTTAATAAGTTTAGTGCTCCAAAACTAAACTATGAACAAAGTACTTGACAATTCCCAAAGGGCTAAATCTATTTTAATAATTTATTACATCCTTGGATGTGGCTACCTTGCTTTATTGGTTTCTACCTACATGCAATATCAAATGTTGCAGGGAAACATCTTTACGATAATAGCAGAAGCAGATAGTAATGATAAAAGACAATTAGGTATTAGCATGTTCAATGTGCTAGTAATAATCATAGCAATTGTATTTTTTATTATGTGGTTCAGAAGAGCCTATCACAATTTGCATAAAGCAGGAGTAAAAGGATTGGTTACTACAGAAGGTTGGGCAGCAGGAGCATGGTTTGTTCCCTTTTTAAACTTCTTTAGACCGTATCAGATCATGCAGGAAATATGGTCACAAACAAGAAATTATGTAAAAAGCCATGGCGGTGACAACGACTTTGACAATCAGCTTTCAACTAAAACCAACTCTAATACCATTCTTGGTTTTTGGTGGGCAACATGGATCATTTCAGGTGTGGTATCCAATATATCAAGTCAAATGATCAAGAATTCACCAACGCTAGATCAGATTAAAAATGCTTCTCTAGTACAAATGTTGGGTATACTACTCTCAATTGTAAGTCTCGTGTTGATCATCATAATTATACGGGAATCTCAGAAAGATCAGAATATATTTTACAATGTTTGGAAGAACCAAAAAGACAACACCGGTTCTTTCAACTTAACAGACGACGAAGAGATATTAATTTAATTTTTCAGAAGTCCTGCAACGATTTTATCTATTGGAAAAGTGAATTTTTCAGGTTCGATCTTTTCTATTTCAACCCATTCAAAGATCTGATCATCTTCCCATTTCTTTAATTCGTCTCTCTCGTCAATTCGATCAATCATGGAAGAAGTGACTAAATAGTAAATAGAAATCAATTGATCCTCCGGATTAAAAGCGGAGATCTGTAGAAATTCATTTACATAAAACAATTTTTCCAATTGAACTTCAATACCTAACTCTTCCATGAATTCTCTTTGAAGACAAGCTTCTATCCCTTCGCCTTTCTCTAATCCTCCCCCAGGGAATTTAGTCATCTGCATTCCACCTCTTAATTCATGAGTCAGCAAAACCTTGCTATTATCCAGCAACAATCCGTATACCCTTATATTGAACTTTTTTACATCCACCTTTGTTCTAACTTTTAGATAAATCAAATATAGAATCTATCATCAAACTAGTATATTTGGTAACCACAATCTAAAAGCAATTATGGCAATTTCTAAACAGGAACTGGATTTTAACAAAAATGAAGATGAGATCAAAATGATGGTCTCGGATATGGAGAGTAAGCTTAGAAAAATTTATGAAGGGGGCGGAAAAAAACGTATCGAGAAGCATCATGAAAAAGGTAAACTTACTGCCAGAGAGCGAATTGAGAAGTTAATCGATCCGGGTACACAAACTTTAGAAATTGGAGCATTTGCAGGTGAGGGTATGTATGCCGAACATGGTGGATGTCCATCTGGTGGCGTAGTGATCAAAATCGGTTATGTTTCAGGTAGACAATGTATCATAGTTGCCAATGACGCAACAGTTAAGGCTGGTGCATGGTTCCCTATAACCGGCAAGAAAAATCTACGTGCTCAGGAAATAGCAATGGATAATCATTTGCCGATAATTTACCTGGTGGATAGCGCTGGGGTTTATTTACCAATGCAGGATGAGATTTTTCCAGACAAAGAGCACTTTGGAAGGATATTCAGAAATAACGCCGTAATGTCTTCAAAAGGTATTACTCAAATCGCCGCGGTGATGGGTAGTTGTGTTGCTGGAGGAGCATATTTGCCAATCATGTCAGATGAGTCATTGATCGTAG
The DNA here is from genome assembly GCA_020635955.1 of Crocinitomicaceae bacterium. Classification (GTDB taxonomy): domain Bacteria; phylum Bacteroidota; class Bacteroidia; order Flavobacteriales_D; family Crocinitomicaceae; genus Paracrocinitomix. The sequence continues at coordinate 187,430 of JACJYW010000006.1, read as the reverse complement.
ACAAAACAGGTACTATTTTCCTTGCTGGGTCCTACCTGGTGAAGGCTGCTATTGGAGAAAGCATAGATAATGAAACACTTGGTGGAGCAACAACGCATACAAGTATTAGCGGAGTTTGTGACTATAAAGCTAAGGACGACATGGATTGCCTGAATACCATTCGGGGCCTTATGGATAAAATTGGAGAAGTTGAAAAAGCAGGATTTGATAGAAAAGAACCTAAACTTCCTAATAAAGATCAGAAAGAAATTTATGGCATGTTCCCTGTTGATCGTGCAAAGCAGTACAACATGCACGAGATCATTTACCGATTGGTGGATGATTCAGAATTCATTGAATACAAAGAAGACTACGGTAAAACTATCATTTGCGGGTATGCAAGAATTGATGGATGGAGTGTTGGAATTGTAGCCAATCAAAGAGAAGTGGTTAAAAGCGCCAAAGGCGAAATGCAATTTGGAGGTGTTATTTACACTGATTCAGCAGATAAAGCAGCCAGATTTATCATGGTTTGCAACCAAAAGAATATTCCTCTAGTTTTCCTTCAAGATGTAAGTGGTTTCATGGTAGGTTCAAAATCAGAACATGCTGGAATCATTAAAGACGGAGCAAAAATGGTTAACGCCATGTCAAACTCTGTTGTTCCTAAATTCACTATTGTATTGGGGAATTCATATGGTGCAGGAAACTACGCCATGTGTGGTAAAGCGTATGACCCTAGATTGATCGTTTCATGGCCTACAGCTGAATTAGCGGTAATGTCAGGGGCATCTGCAGCCAAAACATTGTTACAGATAGAATTGGCATCACTAGAATCAAAGGGAGAAAAAGTGGACGATAAAAAATCTGAAGAACTATATAATAAGATCAAATCCAGATATGATGAGCAGATCTCTCCTTATTATTCAGCTGCGAGACTTTGGGTTGATGCTATCATAGATCCATTAGATACCAGAAAAGTAATTTCAATGGGTATTGAAATGGCAAACCACAAAAAAGCTACAGAGCGTTACAATGTAGGCGCATTGCAAACTTAGCAATGAAATTATTCAGAGCACTCCTACCCTTTATGGGAATGGCCGGTTTGTTTATTCTTACCGGAATTATTCTGATCATAATCACAGATAAATATCAACTTCATTTATCTGCAAATGCGTTTGTTGGCGGAACTTCTGACAGCTTTTTTAAGTATTACACACATATTGGTGACGGATTGATCGTGGCAATAGCTATTCTCGTTGTCAGTTTGATGTTCTACAAAAAGTTTTTACCATATTTCGTTCTTGGTATCAGCACCTTCATCCTTTCAGGTTTACTGGCTCAATTCTTTAAAAGAATCGTCTTTTCTGATGTGCACAGACCTATAACTATTTTTGGGCCTGACAGATTAAAACTGGTGGATGGAGTTGACATGCATGGAAGCTTCTCTTTTCCTTCAGGACACTCTACAGCTTCATTTGCACTTTTTATATTCGTTGCGTTTGTTTTTAGAAAATACCGTTACGTTCAAATTTCATGTGCCATTCTTGCCATGCTGGCAGCATATTCGAGGGTTCACATTTCACAGCATTTCATTGAGGATATTGTTGCAGGATCTATTTTAGGTATTTCTACCTTTTATCTTCTATTCTGGGTTTTTGATCGATTTGTTTTTAAGAAAACCCTTCTGGATTAGTTATTTTTAGCAGATGAAAAATTTGATCAGCATAATCATTCTGCTTCAACTTTGCTTTGTTCCTATAGTATATGGGCAAGACCAGTATTTAGACAGTTTGACGAATGCCTATCAGCAAGCCGGAACAGATGAAGATAAAACTCATCTGGCCATTAAAATATCTCGAGATCTGGTTCATAAAGACGAAGAGAAATCTAAGATCTACGCTCAAAAAGCTTTAACACATGCACAGGAATCTGGTGACCAACTATTAGTAGCTGAAGCCAAAGAAGCTGTTGCTGATTATTATGGATCCAGAAGTAATTTTCTAGAGGCAGCAAATGTATACCTGCAATCACTTGTGATCTATGAATCCCTAAACAAACACAAAAAAGCAGCAGCCATTTCAAATAATGTTGCTAACGCATATTTGGGAATTGATGATCTTGATAAAGCAGAGCAATATTACATCCGCTCATATAATACCGGTATCAAAGCAAAGGACACGAACGCCATAGCAGTTCCACTTGTTGGACTTTCTATCATTTATGAGAAAAGAGGTAATGAATTAAAAGCTCTGGAAACAACGGAAGAAGCAATTGTGTTATTTGAAGGTATCCAACGCTTAGACGCAATGTTAATTTGTTACTTAAATGCTGCAGCTTATGCTTATAATTTGGACCAAAAAGATAAAGCCTGGAAGTATTCTGCACGCGGAAAAGAGATCAATCAAAAATTAGATAATCAATTCTATAGCGGATCTATTTTGTTGGCTGAATGCGATTGGTATGCAAAGGAAGGAGATTTCACCAATGCTATTCGATCAGGTGAAGAAGGCATACAAGATTTGATAGAATTTGCCGGTGCATTTCACGAAACAAAGCACGGTTTCAAGCAATTATCTGAAATCTATGAAATGGCCGGCAACACTACTAAGGCATACGAATATTTAAAAAAGTACACCCACTTAAGTGATAGCCTTGATGAAGTAAATCGTGCTGAAATAATGGCTGAAATGGACGGGAAATTCAATAAAATAGAGGACGAGAAAAAAATTGCGGAACTAAGCCACCAAAGTAAATTACATCAAGTTCAAAACGAGAAGAATAAATTAATAATGTATTTGACAGTGGGTGCTGCAATCATTATGTTATTCTTTTTGGGCTTTGTGATCAATGCCAACAGACAGAAGAACAAAATAAATCAGGTATTGCAATTGCAAAAATCTATCATTGAAGAAAAGAACAATGAAATTCTTGATTCTATACAATATGCAAAGAGAATTCAAAATGCGATCATTCCTTCTGATTCAATGATCTCAAAAAATCTGAATAACAGTTTTGTTTTTTATAAACCTAAAGATATTGTAGCGGGTGATTTCTATTGGATGGAGGAAATTGATGACACTATCTTGCTTGCGGTTGCAGATTGCACGGGACATGGAGTTCCAGGGGCAATGGTTTCAGTAGTTTGTAACAATGCTTTAAATAGAGCTGTGAGAGAATTTAATTTGACCGAACCTGCCGCAATTCTTAATAAAACAAGAGAGATCGTAATTGATACATTTTCAAAAAGTCAAGAAAATGTCAAGGATGGCATGGACATTACCTTATGTTCATGGAATAAAGTAACCAATGAACTTCAATACGCTGGTGCCAATAATCCATTGTATTTAATCTCACCAAATATCCCAGAGATTCAGGAAGTACCTGCAGATAAACAACCAATTGGGTTATATGATAAAGCCTTTGGATTCACTAATCATGTTTTGAACCTGGTAAAAGGAGATACCATTTATTTATTTTCTGATGGATTTGTAGATCAATTTGGAGGTAAAGAAGGCAAAAAATACAAATACGCTAAATTCAGAGAATTCCTAATGAATAGTTTATCAGATTCAATGTCAGATCAAGGAAAGAAACTAGAAAGTGAATTCATTAAATGGAAAGGTGACCTAGAGCAATTGGACGACATTTGCGTCATTGGAATCAGAGTTTAATCATCTCAACGCTCGTAGACTTAGGCGTTTTACTATATTTAGCTTTTAAGACCCGTTAAATGATCAAGATCTGAAAAATCAGATTCTCACATATCTTATAGTTCTATTTTCAATCACTTCATTTTCACAGAATTATGGAGATAAAGAATACTATTTAGTTGATTCTATCGATCTAGATAAACTTAGTCCCTATGACAAAGAGCTACTTGATACTACTCTAGTTCTTTATCACAACACTATTGAAGACACCATTGAACTTGACCTGATTTTGCATATTGTTGACAGATGTTGGGATTCTAATGTTTGGCCCAAGTATAACAGGCTAATGATCAAGAGGTCTCAGGAAATGTTAACCATCTACCATGATGAATCAATGCAAAAGAAAATCGCATTCTACCTGGCTAGCGGAATTGCTAACATTGGATATCAATATGATGAAAAAGGAGATATTTTAACAGCCATTGATTATTACCACAGAGGACTAACATTGTATGAGCGAATTGGTAATGAAGAAGGACAAGGCACCTGTTATAATAACCTGGCAATAGTTTACAGTTTAATAGGTGACACAGCAAAATCCCTGGAATACCATAAACATAGTCTTGAATTCAAGTTAAAGATCAATGACCTTGAAGGAGTGGCTTTGTCCTACAATAATATCGGTACCATCTATGAAACAATGGGGCAGAATTTTGTGGCACTCGAGTACTACGAGAGAAGCTTAAAAATGAATCAGGAAATACACTATTCCAGAGGAATTGCCATGTGCTACGACAATATCGGTGACATTTATTTTAGGGAAGAAGTTTACGGTAAAGCACTTTCCTATTACCAAAAAGGCTTCGATACCTGGAACGAAATTGGTGATGCGGTTGGTATCAATTCAAGTTTGAACAATCTTGCTAACGTTCATGTTCAAACCGGACAACTTTCAAAAGCAAAGGAATATGGATTAAGAAGCTATGATATTGCTATTGAGGTTGGTTATCCTATTGATATTGAAAATTCAGCCAAAACCTTAATGACTATTTCTGAACTTGAAGGGGACTATAAAAAAGCTTATGAATACTCAGAAGTATACATAGAAATGAGAGAACGTACCAAAAATAGTCAAAGTGCTAAAGATGCTTTGAAAAAAAGCTTAGAGTATGAGTATCACAAAATTGCTTTAGAGGACAGCCTAGAATTTCAAAAAGAAAAAGAGGTTCAGAATGTAAAGATCAAAGAAAAGGAAACTCAAGCCTACGCGCTTTATGGGGGAATTGGATTATTGGTGATTGTCTTGTTATTAGGAATTAGAAGTTATAAGCAAAAACAAAGGGATAATCAGAAGATAAACGAACAAAAAAGAGAAGTTGAAGCACAAAAAGTAGAGATTGAGAAACAACATATTGCCCTGGCTGAAACACATAAAGAGATCTCAGATTCCATTTCTTATGCAAAACGAATTCAAGAAGCTATTCTTCCGGCACGAAATACGCTTGAACAGCTTTTAAACAATGGTTTTGTGTATTACCAACCTAAAGATGTAGTAAGTGGTGATTTTTACTGGACTTTGAAGACCAATGGAAGGATAATTATAGCAGCAGCTGATTGTACCGGCCATGGAGTACCTGGAGCAATGGTTTCTGTGGTATGTCATAATGCATTAAACCGCGTTGTACGAGAATTCAAATTAACTGAACCGGCTGAGATCCTTAATAAAACAAGAGAGATTGTGATCGACACTTTCAGTAGCAGTGCTGATAATGTAAAAGATGGAATGGATATTTCCCTTTGTTGCTGGGATCCGGAAACAAATAAACTCTTATGGGCAGGCGCCAATAACCCGCTTTACATTATTCGTAAAGAAAATCCTGAAGTGGTAGAGATCATTCAACCGGACAAACAACCAATTGGAAAATTCGAAAATCCAACGCCATATACAAGTCACGAGATTACTCTTGTGCAGGGAGATCGCATTTATCTTTTCACTGATGGATTCATGGATCAATTTGGTGGAGAAAACGGAAAAAAATATAAATACTCCAATTTTAGAGAATTGCTTATTCGAACAATGTCTACAAATATGGATGAACAGGGAACGGCTATTCAAGCCGAATTCGAGAAATGGAAGGGAAGTTTCGAACAGGTTGATGACGTGTGCGTTATTGGGGTATTGATCTGAAAAATTGGCTTAACTTTTGACATCTTTAATTCAAATTATATTGGTATGAGACTTATATTCTTTCTATTCATTTCCATGTCTTTTTTGGCATCTTCTCAAAGTACTGAAGACAGGGTAAAAACCATCAGAGAATGGTACAAAGAGACAGAAGGTAAGATCAAGAATTGCATTCAGCTTCCACTTACGGATATTAACGACCCTAATTATGTTGTTGGCGGATCCTATGATATTATTGCCTATTATGACTCAGCTTCTCATCAGATTATTAAAATAGTAGAAGAAACATATTATGATTGGGCAGTCAATAAAACATCCTGGTATTTTAAAAAAGGTGAATGCTTTTTCATTTTCAATGAATTCAATGGCGCAAAGGAAATGTATACGGCTGAAGAATTAGAAATTACTGAAGAAGAGTACTGGCAAAGAGGTGGTGAAGCAAAGACCGTTGAATTCAATGAAGATAGAATGTATTATAATTCCGAAGGTAAATGCATTCGTTATTTGAATAAAAACACAGTAGTTCCTGCTTCTGAAACACAACCTAACATGAAAGATGTTTCAAATGAAACCTTGGATGAAAATGATACTTATTGTGTTGAATTAAAGGATCATGGCATCTATATTCTTACTGCCGCGCGAAAGAATCAATAGGATCTAAAGCGGTTTTCTTACAACGTACAATAACTCCTCTTTAGGAATCCTGTATCGTTCCATTTTTTCAGGAGTAAGTTCATTAGAATAATCAACGACATCCACCAAAAAACCCGCTTCTCTTAAGCGATCAGGATAGTTTACTCCGTACAATCGAACGTGATCATATTGCCAAAAATGCTTTTCTCTTTCTTCAGGAGAAGTTATCGTCCAATCTTCGTATGTTTCAGTTCTTGAACTATCTATAGGAACCTGCATAATTCCCCATCCACCCGGTTTCATGATTCGAAGTAACTCTTGCATACATCTTAGATCATCCTTAACATGCTCCATCACATGATTGCAAAAGATTACCTCATATTGATCATCTTCCAAAGGAATGTCATGTAGATCAAAGTGTAAATCTACAATTGGAGATAGAAGGTCCCCAGTAGTATATTTCAAATTCTTTTGACGTTGGAATTTCTTGTGAAAACATTGCTCAGGTGCAATATGCATCACAGTTAAATCAGGTTTTGTAAAGAAATCGGTATGATCTTTTAAGTACAACCACATCAAACGGTGTCTTTCCAAGGTAAGATCATAAGGACAAAGTACATTATCTCTATGGGCTATATCAGAACCATATGATAAGAACTTCCGGAATGATTTTTCACACACCGGACATTCTACATTGTTTCCTTTATAAAAAATTGGCGCAAATACACGAAATACATAACTCAGCCTTATTAACCAGGGTCTGGGAATTGTATTCAGTAACCATTTATATAATTTCTTCATAAAATCTAAAGGCAAAGATAAGCAATGAAGAAATTATTGAAGGTATTGTCTTCAATAAGATTCAATTAAACCAATTTGATCAAAGCTAAAACAGCTTGTTTAACGTTATTGTAAACTTCTAAAATATTTGCGTCCATCATATAACAAGGAGCCGTAACTATTTTATTTTCCTGATCAACTAAGATCTCTCTGATCGTTTTCATTTCTGCTTTAGCACCAACACTTTCTATCCCCGCATTAAACCCAGAAATATCGTAAGGTGAAGGCTCTTGATCTGTTCCTAGGGTCATGTTTGGATGAATTTCAGAACCTTCAAGGGCTTTCGCTACTACAACCGGACTTACACAAAGAGCGCAAACAGGTTTACCCACGTTTATCATGTTTACAATCAATAATTTAACTTCATCTTCTATCCCACCTTCCGGTCCTAAAAAAGCCCATTTGGAAAAATTCTTTGCTGAACCGAAACCACCCGGAATGATCAACCCATCAAGATCAGCAGGTGTGATATCCTTTATATTTTTAACATCACCGCGGGCTATTCTGGCAGATTCCACCATCATGTTTCTGCTTTCATTCATTTCCTCTCCTGTTAAATGATTTACCACATGATGTTGATTCTTATCCAATGAAATACATTGATAATCATGACCTGCTTCTTTTACAGCTAACATTGCTAATACGGCCTCCTGGATCTCAGCCCCATCATATACACCACAACCCGATAATAATATTCCAAATTTCATCTTATTTGTTCATTGATTAAGTCATTTTAAAAATAGGTATTTTTGCATTAGTGACAGATGTATATCAATTGAATTGGGTGGTTTTTTATGATGGTGACTGCGGTTTCTGCAACTCATCTGTTCAGTTCATTCTGAACAAAAGAAAACGCAATTTTTATTTCTGCGCCCTGCAATCTGAAAAAGCACAGAACATGCTTAAACCATTTGATATTACTATCAACATGGATACGATCTATTTTTTAAAGGATGGAAAGATCTACGAAAGATCGTCAGCCGGATTACAGATCAGTAAAGGATTGAAGGGACTATATCCAATGATGATGGGCTTTTACATCATTCCAAAGTTTATTAGAGATGGTGTTTACAATATGATCGCTAAACGAAGACACCGCATTAGAGATGGCTATTGTGCCATTCCAACTCCTGAAGAAAAAGCCTTTTTTATTTCCTGATCTATTCGTGTCTCAGTGCCTGAATTGGATTTAGCCTTGCGGCTTTTCTAGCTGGAAAGAACCCAAATACTACTCCCACAAAAAAGGAGAATCCGAATGCCATAGCAATGGATGATACTGTTATGATTGCCTCTATGCCTAACAAAGAAGCTGCTCCAATAGCCAGCCCATATCCCAACATGATACCAATCCCTCCGCCTATTAAACTCAGAACAATGGATTCTATTAAGAATTGAAGTAGGATTACAGAGGTTGGTGCCCCAACCGCCAAACGAAGACCTATTTCACGCGTTCTCTCCGTTACGGAAACCAGCATAATATTCATGATCCCAATTCCGCCAACAATCAATGAAATTCCAGCGATAGCAGCCAAGAGCATGGTCAACATTCCGGTAATTGTCCCCATAATATCCATCATTTCCTTTTGTGTTTGGATATGGAACATAGGTTCTCCTCCACTGGTTTTGTTCAGTTGTCCCATGAACAGATCATTGATCTCTCTTTTGGCTCTCTTTACCTGATCTTCATCTTCAGTAGCTGCTAGAATTTGATTAGCATGTGAGACTCCCATCATTCTTCTTTGCACTGTTCTGAACGGAGCGATTATAATATTATCTCTATCCATCCCGAAGGTTCTTCCCTTCTCTTCTAAGACTCCAATTACTCGGAAAGGGATCTTATTCAGACGAATGATCTCACCAACAGCATCTTGCTGATTTTCAAATAGATCTTCAGCAACTGTTTTACCAATTACACATACTTTTTGGAGTGATTTGCCTGTTCTATTATCAAATAATTGACCGTATTGAACTTCATAATTATTGATAATGAAATAATCACTGTATGCCCCAACAATTGGAGTTTTTGAATTCCTTGAACCGTTAACAGCCTGTGCAAAGGTGGTAACTACAGGAGAAATGTATTCTACATCTGTACAATAGGTTTCTATTGCTTCAACATCCTTTTCTTTTAAGATCTCTGCGGTAGACGCATCCATCCTTACACCTCCTCTTCGCTCCTCTCCAGGCAGGATGATGATCATGTTCGTCCCCAATTTCCCGAGCTCTCCTTTGATACTTTGTTCTGAACCTTTACCAATGGCCATCATTCCAATTACAGAACCTACTCCAATGATAATCCCCAACATGGTCAATAATGACCGTGTTCTATTCCTGTTAATGGAACGCAAAGCAGATTTTAAAAGATCAATGGGTTTCATCTTTCGCTACTAGTTCATCATATTTTTCTGAAGCACGCAACTGCCTTTCCAGTTTTTCATCTTTGTTGATAGATCCATCCTTAAGAATGATCTTACGTTTTGTAAACTCCATGATATCAGGCTCATGTGTCACCATCACAATAAGCTTTCCCTGATCATTTAGTTCCTGAAAGAATGACATCACCTGATAACTTGTTTTAGAATCCAAATTACCGGTTGGTTCATCAGCAAAGATCACCAAAGGGTCATTTACCAAAGCTCTTGCAATAGCCACCCTTTGTTGTTGTCCTCCGGAAAGCTCGTTTGTTTTGTGGAAGATCCTGTCTCCCAAACCAACTCTTTCCAAAGCGAATTTTGCTTTTTCTCGTCTTTCTTTAACAGAGAAATCTGTATTGTATATCAACGGCAATTCAACATTTTCGAGTGCTGTGGTTTTGGGCAATAGATTGAATGACTGAAATACGAAACCAAATTTTCTGTTCCTTATCCTGGAGATCTGGGATGTGGAAAGATTACTTACATCCCTCCCATCCAAATAATACTTACCTGAAGTAGGTTGATCCAAACATCCTAGAATATTTAATAATGTTGATTTACCACTTCCACTAGACCCCATCAAAGACACAAACTCACCATTGAACACTTCAAATGAAACACCTTTTAATGCGCGAACCTGATTTGGTCCCGGATTGAATATCTTTTCAATATTCTCAATGCGAATGACCGATTCAGCATTATTCATCCTCTTCACCTCCGCTAAATAAACCGCCTGATTTCTTTTCTCCGATTTGGATCTTACAATTTGTGATCACTGAATCCTCAAGACTGACTTCACCTTTAACCGCAGACCTGATCCCATTGGTAAAAGTAACTTCAACTGGAATTTGTGTAAATACCTTATTACGCATCACCCATATTGATTCCTGATCTTTAGCTAATTCAGATTTTTTCATGCTGTATCCTTTCTTTTTAAGGATAGACCAATCATATTCTAATGGCTCAAAAGTCAAAGCAGAATTAGGTACCGTTCTATCAGATGGCTGAGCTTCTGTTTGAATTATTAGGGTTGCAGTCATTCCGGGTAACAATTTTAGATCAGGATTATTGACATAAACGATCGTTTTGTAGGTAACCACATTCTGGAGAATCACGGGTTGGATCTGTATCTGTTCAACTACACCGGTAAATTCATCATCAGGATAAGCATCAACCGTAAACACAACATGTTGACCTTTTTTCACTTTACCTATATCCGCTTCATCAACACTGGCTTCAATCTTCATCATACTTAAGTCATGTACAATTGAGAATAAGGTTGGCGTTGCGAAGGTTGCTGCTACTGTTTGACCTACCTCAATATCTTTACTAATGACAATCCCGTCAATAGGGGAAATGATCTCTGCATAACCCAGGTTTACAGACATTTTATTCAGCTGGATCTTTGCAATCTTCAATGAAGCAACAGCATTATTATAAGCATCCTGGGCCTGTTCTAAAGACAGATCAGAGGATATCCCCTTTTCATAAAGCTCTTTTTCTCTATCCAAAGATCGTTTGGTTTGTTCCACCATGATCTCAGATTTCTCCACATTAGCTCTGCTTTCATCTAAAGAAGACCTGAGGTTTCTTGTGTCTAACCTTGCTAGCAGTTGACCCTTTTTAACCTTGTCATTGTAATCAACATATACATCCGTGATCTCACCAGACACCTGTGTTCCAACCGTCACTGTTTCCATAGGATTTATTGTTCCAGTGGCGGATACTTCTGTATACAAAATCTCGGTAAGTATTGGTTCTAGCTGAACATCCACATATGATTTTGGTATTTTGATGAATACAGAATAGATAAAAAGCATCACCAACAATCCAACAACGGACCAAATAATAATGTTTCGGATCTTTTTATTTCTGGCTCTTTTCTCGGTCATAATTCAAATAAGTACAAAGTTGCGAACCAGAGCCAACACCAAAGATGAGTTTCATCATATGAATGGATGATTCAAAAGGCAATGGAAAGATAAAAAGGAATTGTGTTTGAAATACGAAAATTCAACCTAGTGTTGAATTTTATCAACGATTTGGACAACCACCACAATGCTTGCCTTTCTTCTTGTACTTCTTGCAGCATTTTTTCTTTGCACTACAAGCAGCCAAAAGATCTACTTCACTCAAGAAAGGATCAAATGATTTAATGTGCATGTTATTATCCATGCAGCAAAGATGTTATTTAGAATGATTCTAAGCAATACCACTTTTATGGTATTTCACCTAATTTTTGAGTATAGATTTTAGATAGTAGTGTTTAGAAAGGAGGGCTAAATATTACGTTCTTAATTATCTAGATTACACGAGTGGTAATTAAAATTCAAGTTGATACACTTTGATTTATCTAATCTCTACCATCTAACATCTATTATCCTCAATTAAGCGTACATCTCTTCAACCTTATTTTGGATTTTCTCATCCGCAAGATATTCATCATAAGACATGAGTTTATCCACGTTTCCTTTAGGCGTAAACTCAATGATTCGACTTGCAACAGTTTGAACAAATTCGTGGTCATGAGATGAGAACAGTACTGTTCCCGGGAAGTTAATTAAAGCATTATTGAATGCGGTAATGGATTCCAAATCCAGGTGATTTGTAGGTTCATCCAGGATCAATAAATTACCTTTTCCAAACATCATTTTAGAGATCATACATCTCACCTTCTCTCCTCCTGAAAGTACTTTAGCGCTTTTCGTAGCTTCTTCACCGGAGAATAACATTTTCCCAAGGAACCCTCTTAAATACACTTCTTCTTTTTCCTCATCTGTCACAGCATATTGTCTTAACCAATCGATCAAAGACATGTCTTTATTGAAGTACTCAGCATTTTCAGAAGGTAAATAGGTCCATTTAATAGTAGTACCAAATTCAAATGATCCTTTATCCGCTTTCTCTTCTTCAGTGATGATCTTAAAGAAGGCAGATATAGCATTACTATTCTTAGAAATGAAAGCTATTTTATCTCCTTTAGAAACATTGATGTTCAAATCTTCAAATAATACCTCACCATCCTGAGATTTTGATAAATGCTCAACATGCAGGATCTGATCCCCTTCTTCTCTTTCTCTTTCGAATATAATTCCAGGGTATTTTCTGCTTGAAGGTTTAATATCTTCTAATTGAAGTTTATCCAACAATTTTCTTCTTGAAGTTGCCTGTTTAGATTTAGAAGCATTTGCAGAGAATCGGGATATGAATTCCTGTAGTTCCTTTCGTTTATCTTCTAATTTTTTATTCTTATCAGCCTGTTGTCTGGATACCAATTGAGAAGATTTGTACCAGAACGTATAGTTACCGGTAAAAAAGTTGATCTTCCCAAAATCAATATCACAAATATGCGTACAAACTGTATCTAAAAAGTGACGGTCGTGAGACACAACGATCACCAGGTTTTTAAAATCAAGCAAGAAATCTTCCAGCCAACTAATAGTTTTAATATCAAGGTCGTTTGTTGGCTCATCTAAAACTAGAATATCCGGATTTCCAAATAAAGCCTGCGCTAATAATACACGTACTTTAAGCTCAGCAGGCATATCAGACATTAACGTATAATGCATGTCTTCTTTAATACCAACATTACTTAATAGGTTTGCCGCATCTGCTTCAGCATTCCATCCATCCATTTCGGCAAACTCTGCTTCTAATTCAGCAGTACGCATTCCATCAGCTTCAGAAAAATCAGGTTTTGCATATAAGGCATCTTTCTCTTCAATGATCTTCCAAAGCTCATTATGTCCCATCATTACAGTATTTAAAACCGAAAAATCATCATAAGCATAATGATCTTGTTTTAATACCGCCATTCTTTTCCCTGGCTCTATAGATATAGACCCTCTATTTGGATCTTGTTCTCCTGTTAATATTTTTAGGAAGGTTGATTTACCGGCGCCATTTGCACCGATAACACCATAGCAGTTACCATTGATGAATTTCAGATTTACATCTTCAAATAATACTCGTTTTCCAAATTGTAAGGTTAAATTGTTGATCTGGATCATAATTTTGTTTGAATTAACTTGCTAGTGAACCTCCTAAAATCAAGAGGTTGCGCAAAGTTACAATCTTAAGATTCAAAATTTCATCTTTTATTCAAAAAAAAATTTTGTTTTATTGAAAATGCATCTATATTTGCACGGTAATTAATATTTAAGTAAGTAAAACCAAGTTATGAAATTAAGAACTTTATTAGTAGGAGCAGTTGCTGGTTTAGTATTAACTGCTTGTGGTGGTGGAGGTTCTCCAGAAGACACTACAAAAGCATTTGCTCAAGCATTAGCTGATGGAAATTGCGACAAAGCAATGGAAATGGCTGTTGATAACGCAAAAGAAACAGTTCAAGGGTCAATCGACGCTGGATGTGAGAAATATGACACTGATATCAAATCAGTATCATGTGAGACTGAAGGAGAATCTGCAAACTGTACTTGTGAAGAAACAAGAACAGGAATGGACATGACTTTCAACTACGATTTGAAAAAAGTTGATGGTGAGTGGAAAGTTGCTTCTTACCAAAAAGACATGGGATTAGACATGGGTGGAGGAGAATAATCCACACTTCCCAAAAATTTAAAAAACCCGTTACTTTTGTAGCGGGTTTTTTTATGCCTTAAAAATGAAAATGAAATTTAGTATACTACTTTTTGCCCTAATTGGGGTCATTCTGTCTAGCTGTGGCGAAGACGAAAATCTGGAACAACAAACTGAGAAATATGTTCACGTTCCGCCTTCCCTTCCTGAAGATGTTTATAATAAACTACAACCTGGTGATTGTATTTTAAGAAAAGGAAACGGCCCTCTATCCTATCATTTGATGAATACCACTAAAGAAGATTACTCTCATGGTGGCATCATTGTAAAAGATGGAAATGATTGGAAAGTAATTCATACACTCGGTGGTTCTGCTAGCACAGATGAAGTGGATGGTATTCAATTGTGTGATCTGGATGAATTTGTTGCTCACGCAGCTGATTCTATGCTTTACATCTGTAGGCCAATATTTGCAGATTCAGCAGGATCTAAAGTAGCTGACAGAGCCTGGTTTTATTTAGACCAGGAAATTCCATTTGATCATAGTTTCAGCATGTTTTCTACAGACAAGTGGTATTGCACAGAATTATTGTACTACGTTTTTAAAGATGTAAATGGCAAAAATGTTTTTGACATCAAGAAAAAACATAAATCATACATGTTAATGTTCTCTACTTTCTTTCATAGAGAAAAATTCGAACCGGTATTCCACTTAAAAGATGATGAATCTCAATGGTACGTGGTTAAAGAAGACTCTCTTTCTTCAGAAGTTAAGCAGTGATCTGACACTATTATTACCTTGAAGACCTCCGGTGTGTAATGCCACTATTTTACTACCAGATGGAAATTCATCCTTAGCTATCATGTCGTATAAACCGAACATCATTTTACCCGTGTAAATATGGTCTAGTTGGATGTTATGCAGAATGTAAAAATGATTGATGAAATTTATTAATTCTGCATTCCATTTAGCATATCCACCAAAATGATAATGCTCTTTAGCTATAAGAGCATCAATGTACTCAGTTAATTCCTCATCCACCAGATTCAGACCGTACAGTCTTTGAGATACCTGGTCTCTTATCATCCCTTCTCCTTTTAAGGCCGAAATTGCCACCACTTTAAATTGATCAGCCTCCAACAATAAGCCAGCTGTAGTCGTTGAAGTACCAGAAGCTGTTACGATATAATCAAATTCAAAGGGTATCTCATTGACAATATTTTGACAACCTAATACACCATAAATCCCTGCCCCTCCTTCGGGAACAATAAGGATATGTCCATGCCTTCTTCGAAGTTCATTTTCATAATACACTTCATCCTTTAGATCATATTCTTCGCGACTGGTGAAGATCAGTTCCATTCCATCTGATGATGCTTGTTTGAGGCTTTCATTGGAATCTTCTTTTAATTCATCTCCCCTGATAACTCCAATTGTTGGGACACCTAAAAGCTTTCCAGCCCTAGCTGTTGCTACAATATGATTCGAATAGGCTCCACCAAAGGTGAGTAATTTCTCATATCCCTCCTGCTTAAATTTCTCAATATACAGTTGGAGTTTACGCCACTTGTTACCTGAAATAACGGGATGAATGAGATCATCTCTTTTAATATAAACTTCCAATCCTTTCTCTTGGAATATCGGATCGAACAGTTGTTGTATGGGAGATGGAATTTTCAACTTCCTTTTGGAGTGTACATGGTAACACCATGTTTATTGTACTGTTCCACCATCACTTCAAAGAATTTTTTTGCATCCACCAGGAGCGTATCGGCCTGACCAATTTTTACTTTTTGCATGGCACCTTCTTCAATAAACATTGGAATAAGCTCATCACATTTTCGCTTTTTTGACCATTCCGGATCATGCACTTTTATTTTAACCTTATGCTTTACATGATAACTGTCAATTACTTCTATTTCAAATAGTTCCGGATAATAAACTGGGAACTTAAAATCTACTGCATCCTCCAAAGTGTGAAGATTGGTTCCAGCCATAGAAAGGGTTACCCCTATATACAAAAGCTTTCCACCATTTTCAGAAACTTTATAAAAGGGACTATGCTGATTATAAGGTGTGATCTGACCAAAATGATCTTTGGTAAATTCTTCAGCTCTGGGTCCAAAAGCAGAAACAGGCTCAGTTGGACTTAAACTTCTAACCACCCCGGGTAAAGTTCTGAAGTATTCAGTGATCTTACCGGTCATTGAAGGTGTCTCGTTCACATCAAAGAATGGGATATTTCTTATATAGTTTAACTGAAATACATTATTCGGTGATGTTGGCATGAGCAAATTGCCTTCCGGACCTATAACCTCTAAAATAGCATCTACCAAAGTTTTAGGTCCTTCCTCTAGATAGCCAATTCTACTCAAACTTGAATGCACAAGAAGAATATCTCCTTTGTTGATTCCAATTCCTTGAAGGTCTTTGATCAGATCCTCCTTGGTTATTGCCTTATTGGAAGATTGTTGTTGTTTTAATTGATTGTTACGATTTCTTTTCTTTCGTCTCCTGTTCCACTCTAATAAAGGTTGAGGCGTCAATTTCCTCAGAACATCTATAAACCCCATTACTTGTTTACAAATTTGTATGTAATTGTTCCTGACTGCATAGCTGGAGCAGAAGAACTCAAATTGAAACGAGATTTTTTAGCATATCGTATAGCTTTTTCGATCATACATTCATCTGCAGACGTAGAAAGAGTGCCGTTGTAAGTGGCTGATTTTACTTCACCAGATTTATCAACTTTCACATCAATCACTACGGTTCCGGCACTATTACAAGTATAACCAGGCTTAGGTAATGAGTGTGCTTTTCTGCTCGTTAGATCAAAAGAAACCATTACCTCACCTGCAAAAGAATTGGATCCTCCGCTATTTATGGTTGATTTATCAACGGTATTTAACGGTTTCTTCTTGTCATTATTCAGATCGATATCAGCTGTAGATCCATTGGAACCGTCCCCACCGTCATGAGTAGCTGCCCATTCATTAAAAAACTGTTGCTCTAAATTTTTAGCTTCATTTTCAACTTGTTCATCCAATTCCTGGGTTGAAAAATTCTCGTAAGATTTATTTCTTTTATCATTTGCATCAGAAGCCACATTATACACCTCTTCTGAAGTCTGATTATTCTTAGTAAGCTCAAGTTTCTCCATGATCTCGGGATCAAACTCAATATCTTCCAGTGGAACAGATACCTCTACTGAAGGATCTGGAAACTTAAAAGGGCGTTCAATGGTTTTGAAATTGAAATAGAAAAAGAAGATCACATGAAACACAACTGTTCCAAGGATAGCAAACTTATATTTCTCTATGTAAGTTAAAAACGCGTCCACTAATCTTCTTTTCTTAAAAACTCAAGTCGTTTGATATTATAATAGTAAATCTCTCCTTCTTCTTCTATCATTACGACTGTGTCGTCAATAGGTTCAATCTTAATATACTGAAAATTAAGCAAGGTATCGCCTTTTGTTGATATCAAACCGTATTTACCAAGACTTTTACCAACAAATAAAGTATCATTTAATTTTTTCAAATCTTCCATCAAGGGCCCTACCACAAATTCACCCTTTCTATTGATCAAACCATAAAAAGGATCTTGTTGTATAATAGCAAATTCACCTTGAAACGAATTTGCATAAGTATATTCATGATCTATTTTTGTTGTTCCCGCTTTATCCACATACCCCCAAACCCCTTTCTTTTTATGTGGAATCAGCTCACCAAATCTTCCTAAATCTTCCTGATTCTTTTTGAAAAGCTTTTTTCCGTCCTTATCGATCAAATTATATCCATCTTCATATTTGATCTTCGCATATCCATTTGTAAATCGTGCTAATTGGCGATATTCAGGAAACGTTTCAGCCCACACATCCAATAAGAAGGTACTATCCTGCAAAAAATAATTGAATTCATCATCTAATTCCACCATGGTCATTCCGTTGTCCGGCTTACCTATGTAGTCATATTCAAACGGGATCAACGTATCTTTTTGCAAACCAATCACACCCCAGTATTCATCTAAATATGCAACAAAATGAGTACTGTCGTATTGAAATATCTCATCAAATTTAAAAGGCAAAAAGGTGGTTCCAAACTGATCAATTACACCGTAAAAATCATTCATACTAACAACAGCATAGTTTCCTTCAAAATCAAATGCTTCTGAAAATTGTGGCGTTAATCGAACCTTACCTTTTGAGTCAAAATAACCATAGAGATCCTCTTCCTGATAATAAGCCAAACCACTTTTTAAAATTCCCAGATCTTCATATTTAGCAGGAATAACAAAATCACCATTTCTATCGATCATACCGAGAAGCCCATTCACTTCAACCAAAGCATGACCTTCAGAAAATGATAGTGCATCATCAAATGCAGGAGGAATAGCGAGATTACCCAACTTATTCAGATACCCAAAATGCTCACCTACTTTTGCAGCAGTCAATCCTTCAGAAAACACCTCTACAGATTCATACTTAGGTTCAATAACCACATTTCCGGATAGATCACAAAATCCCCATAACCCTTTATGTTTTATAGGAAGAAAGATCTTATCTGCCATATTAGATTCAGCTAATAACTCCTTTTGATAAGGGTAATCAGGATACTCTTCCTTAAAAGCTTTAATGTTTCTGGATGAATATTCTTCCATCATTTTGGCATTATAAAGATGTTTCCATGCTGATTTAATATTTCTGTTACCAGGAAACTCAATAATGAATGCTCTATAGGATTCAGCTGTGCCGGTTTTGGTTGAGATCTCATAAACCTTATCCTCTGCTTGTCCGCGATAAGGCGATTCAGGATAATTCTTGACAAAATTCACGTAATCCACAAAAGTATTATTCGCTGTCTGTTCCTTGTATAGTGTTTCATGCAACAACTCTTCTGCTTGTTGATAAAAGAAAGATTCCTTATAGTTTTTAAGAAAATCTTCAAAATCTTTAGACCCACCGGATTCAACTGCCAAATTGAAAGCTAATTCATCTCTCAAATAGATTGCCGAATCAAGATCATTACTCCATTTGTTTTTATCTATGAAGTCTTGGAAGGCAAAAACTGAATTTGTTTCTTTAGCTCTTCGGTAAATGAGATCTGATATGAGGTCTCGTTGCTTCACTACAGCAACACTGTCGATCCCCAATTTTTTTTCATAATTCAATTTGAGCTTTTCTTTAGTTGAAGGATATGCTTGAAAGGATTTATAGATCATACTGTATGCCGAATCCAGATTCGAAAAAGGATTATCTCTCCTGGCATATATAATGCTCAATCCATATGCTGCAGGTACCGGATGATTTTTAATAGATTTCTCAAAAAGACGTTTTGCCTCAAAATAATTATAGATCTCTAAGGCCTCAAAAGCCTTACCCAACTTACCTCCAAAAGAGTTGTAAGTCGTCATTATCAATGATATAAGAAATAGAAATCTCAATTTGCGCTTTAGAACAAAATTAAGGTTTTCATTCGTTAGGTATATCTTAGTTTTCGCATGAATTTATTATTTGCAATAATTCCAGAAAATAATGCGCTACAATTAAGCGATACTCTTAACTTTGCACGCTTACTCTTTAAGAGCAAATGGTAAAAATCGCTGACCGAATATTATTTTATTTAATACTCAAACCTCTTTCTTACTGCCCTTTAGGTGTTTTGTTTTTCTTTTCATCTATAGTAGGTTTTTTGACGTATTATGTAGTAAGATATAGACGTGCAGTTGTTCGATTGAATCTTGTTCATGCATTTCCAAAGAAATCTAAAAAGGAGATCATCAAAATTGAAAAGGCTTTTTACAAAAGATTTGTAGACTTTATTTTCGAAAGCATCAAAGCGGTTAGCATTAGCCATAAAGAGCTGATGAGAAGAACCAGCATTAAGAATGCTGATTTAATAGAGAAATTACATAAAGATGGTAAGAATGTAATTGTAACCTGTGGACACATTAATAACTGGGAGTTTTATGCTTTGAGTTTACCACATCAGGTTCCTTACAACACTTTCTCGGTATATCAACCTTTGAAAAACAGTTTTTACGATCGAATTCTTTATAATTCAAGAACGAGAAACGGTATGAAATTGATCGAAACAAGACAATTATTACCTTTTTTCAAAGAAGAAGTGAAAGCACCTAGAATGGTAGTTATTGTAAATGATCAATCACCTACTAATAAGGAATCAGCTCATTGGAATACGTTTTTGCATCAGGAAACCGGTTGGAACATTGGTCCAGAAAAACTTTCAAAGAAGTTTGATTATGCCGTAGTATTCGGTTATGCCAAGAGAATTAAAAGAGGATATTACGAAGTTGAATTTCAAATGATCACTGAAGATCCTCTTAAAACGAAAGATGGTGAGATCACAGATACTTACAGTAAAATTCTGGAAAGTTTGATCAATGATGCACCTGAATCATGGTTGTGGTCACACAAACGTTGGAAGCATAAGCGTCCAAAATCTAATTAATTTCTAAATTGGGAGTATGAGTGTGATTCCCTTAGCAGAACGAATGCGACCTACAACTCTTGATGAGTATGTTGGGCAAACACATATCCTGGGAGAAGGCTCCGGTCTTCGTAAGGCTATCAACTCAGGTAATATTCCCTCCATGATATTTTGGGGACCTCCCGGTGTTGGAAAAACCACTTTGGCTCAGATCATTGCCAATACTGTTGACAGACCCTTTCATGCATTAAGTGCTATAAATTCTGGGGTAAAAGATATTCGGGAGATCATAGAAAAAGTAAATGCCCAGGGGTTATTTGGTCAAAATAATGCGATATTATTTATAGATGAGATCCATAGATTCAGTAAATCTCAGCAAGATTCATTGTTAGGTGCCGTTGAGAAGGGGATTATTACCTTAATAGGTGCAACCACTGAAAATCCTTCATTCGAAGTGATCTCAGCACTATTATCCAGATGCCAGGTTTATACTTTACAACACCATACGAAAGAAGAATTGATCTCCTTAATGGAGCGAGCGATAACAGAAGATGATATACTCAAGAAAAAGAAGATCACATTAAAGGAGACCGAAGCTTTACTTAAAACAAGTGGCGGAGACGCTCGCAAATTGCTAAATGGACTAGAGTTAGTTGTTTCCCAGATGGGAGGTAATGAAATTGAGATCACTAATGAGTTTGTAAAATCAATTCTGCAGGAAAACATTGCCATGTATGACAAGGATGGTGAGCAGCATTATGACATCATTTCAGCCTTTATAAAATCTATAAGAGGAAGTGATCCAAATGCGGCAGTTTATTGGCTGGCCCGCATGATCGAGGGAGGTGAAGATCCAAAATTCATTGCAAGAAGATTGATCATTTTAGCAGCTGAAGACATAGGACTGGCTAATACAAATGGATTGATCATTGCAAACGCAGCATTTGATGCCATTAATAAAATTGGATGGCCCGAAGGTAGAATTGTATTAGCTCAAGCCACTATTTATCTGGCTACATCACCAAAAGGAAACAGTGCTTACAAAGCCATAGGCAAAGCTCAAGCCGTGGTAAAGGAAACCGGGAATTTGCCGGTTCCCCTTCATTTGAGAAATGCACCAACCAAACTTATGAAGGATCTTGGATACGGTGAAGAATACAAATACTCCCATGAAGGAGCGAATAATTTTATAGCTCAGGAGTTTATGCCAGAAGATATTAAGGGATCTAGCTTTTATACCTCAGGAAGTTCCCAACGAGAAAAGGAGATTGCACAAACCATTATAAATCTTTGGGGAGACAAGTATTCAACTTAGTTATGACGGAAAATTCAAAGCATACTTCTAAAACAAAAGCATGGATAAAAGCCATGCGTTTGCGTACATTGCCTTTGAGTTTTAGTGTGATTCTTACAGGAAGTGCTATGACCTGGTACTATACTCAGTTTGTTTTACATTGGTGGCAAGATCAATTTAGTTGGAGTGTATTTTCCCTCACATTACTGACTACCCTATTCCTTCAAATATTATCCAATTTGGCCAATGATTACGGGGATGCACTAAAAGGTGCTGATAACGAAAACAGAATAGGACCTGAACGAGCCATTCAAAGTGGGATCATTACTGCAAAAGAAATGAAAAATGCCGTAATATTGTTTTCCATTTTATCTTTCATTTCAGGGATTACCTTGTTACTTGTTGCTTTTGAAGGTGCGGTTAATTACCTTTTTCTTCTTTTCATTTTATTGGGAATACTAGCAATTGCGGCGGCAATTAAATACACCGTTGGAAAAGGTGCGTATGGCTACTATGCTCTAGGAGATGCCTTCGTATTCATTTTCTTTGGATTTGTTGGAGTTTGTGGTAGTTATTATCTACAAGCAATGACGATACATATCCAACCCATAATAGCATCCATTTGTATGGGGGCTTTTGCTGTTGCTGTTCTCAACCTGAACAACATGAGAGATCGAGTAAATGATCAAGCTGTAGGTAAACGTACTCTTGCTGTTTTACTCGGATTTAAAGGAAGTAAGATCTATCATTCGATCATTTTATTGATAGGGTGGTCTCCGATACTTTACCAGTTTTACATTATCTACCCTAATGATCGCCTTTTATTCCTTTATCTATCTCCGGTTCTAATTATACATATTATTCATTTGATCAAGGTGTTTCGCGTGAAAGACCCTAAATCCTATGATCCGGAACTTAAAAAAATTGCACTGTCCACCTTTTTAATGTCCCTGATCATTTTTATGGACGCTATATTTGATCTTTCATGAGAATAGATATCCTCACCATATTACCTAAACTATTGGAAGGTCCTCTCTCCGACTCTATCATGAAGCGTGCACAGGAAAAAGGGCATGTAGAAATTCATATTCACAACATAAGAGATTACTCAACACAGAAACAAAAAAGTGTAGATGATTATCAATACGGTGGAGGTGCTGGTATGGTGATGATGATCCAACCCATTGCTGATTGTATCGAAAAACTAACTTCTGAACGCAAATATGATGAGATCATATATATGACTCCTGATGGTGAAGTGCTTGATCAATCTATGTGTAATGGATTATCAAGCGTTGAGAATCTGATCATTTTATGTGGGCACTACAAAGGTGTTGATCAGCGAATTAGAGATTTATTCATTACAAAAGAAATATCTATAGGATCCTACGTGCTGTCTGGTGGAGAATTAGGTGCTGCCGTATTGGTTGATGCTGTTGTAAGACTTATCCCAGGCGTTCTCAATGACGAAACATCTGCCTTGACAGATTCATTCCAGGATAATCTTCTAGCTCCTCCCGTATACACAAGACCGGAAGACTATAAAGGCCACAAAGTTCCTGATATTCTTTTATCCGGAAATCTTCCAAAAATTGAAGAATGGCGACATGAGCAAAGTGTAAAGCGTACTGAAGAAAGAAGACCTGATCTTTTGGATTAATTTTTTGATTTCTTTTTGTTTTTCTCTCCTTTTTTTGACGTTTTATTATCTAAACGGAAGTGTATAGGTAGAGTATATCTGACATTGACCGCTTCACCATTTTTATCTTTACCGGGGGCCCAATTTGGCATTAGACGAATGACCCGAACTGCTTCAGCATCTAAAGACTCACTAACTCCCTTCATAATTTTTACTTCTCTGATCGCACCCGTTTTCATCACAATGAATTGAACATATACAATTCCTTGTTCACCAAAAGTAATTGCAGTCTCAGGATATTCAATATGTTCCTGAATATAAGTCATCATTGCAGGTTCACCTCCAATAAACTCAGGAGCAGTATCTGAGAAGTCGTAAATTCTTTCTTCTTCCTGTGATAAACAGGTAGTAATTGATAAACCAAAAAGTAATAGTAATAAAGTTCTCATCTATGAAAGGGCAAAAATAATAGGCACTGTATATCTTGTTCTAACTACTTTACCCCGCATAGAACCAGGTTTCCAATTGGGCATCATTTTTACAACTCTAACTGCTTCCTTATCTAAGAGTTCATGCGCCCCTCTTCTAACCTTAACTTGTGTAACTGATCCGTCTTTCTCAACAATGAATTGCACGTACACTTTTCCCTGAATGCCTTTTTCTTTTGCAACAGGAGGATATTTGATATTATCAGCAAAATAATGATCCATTGCGTCGGCTCCTCCAGGAAATTCAGGCATCTGTTCTGGCATGTCGTACACCATAGTATCCTGAGGCATAAAAAATGAATTTGCATTATTTACCGCTGCAAGCCCCAGAAAAAGTAGTAATGTAGATAGTAACTTCATTGTTTGTCGTTTAGCACTAATTTAACTCAATTTTGAATGGATTCATAGTCAAAATCCATTTTTTCTATCGCTTCTTCAATCTGAACAATAATTCTGCCAAATCCTTCGACCAATAGAATTTTGTTTCGAAACTAATTCCGCTTAAATTTGTATTCCATGAAGAAAATAAGCCTCATTAGTCTTTTGATCTTAATTGTTTCCTGCAACAAAGGAACCATCAATTATGATTTTTCAGGCATTGTACTTGAAAACGTTAATAACACTGCTGTTAGTGGTGCTTCAGTTAAGATGTATCAGATCCCATTCAATAGTTCATTGACGAGTAACAATTATGAATTCGCCGGAGGAGCCACAACTGAGGCTAATGGTTTATATCAATTCTCCTTTGATCGTATTAAAGCGACAAAATTCAAAATGGAAATAACGAAAGAGAATTATTTTGACCACTCTGAAGAGATCAATGCTGAAGACGTAACATCTGACCATATTAACATATATAACAGTACCCTTGAATCAAAATCATGGATAACCTTTGATATCAACAACCTTGCACCCGCAAATGCAAATGATGAATTACAATTGATCTTTTTTAATTATAGAACTGGTTGTGATGGCTGTGTTACTGCTGATTATTATTATTTCAATGGATTGGTAGATACATCCTTTACTATAACTAACACAGCCGGATCATATTTTAGATTCATGAAAGTGAATGTGAATGTTAGTCAGTCTAGCATGGACTCAGTATACCTTGTGCCATTTGACACGGCATATTATCAGATCAATTATTGATCTACCACAATTGCCAGTCTGATTCTATAATTTCAGCTCTGTTGGTTGGCGTTTGTCTACCATTGGTTAATCTCACCACCTCTTCTCGAACAAACTTGTTCATTTCACTCAGCATAATAACACCATCTTCATTTAGATCTGCACTTTGATCTAATATCCCATGTAGAAAACTATAGGTAAACACACCATTATTCCATTGGCCACCCTCCATGGCATATTCCATACCACCAGCCGAAGAGATTATCACGGCACCAGAAGATTTTCTAATATCATTGAATAGTTCCTTCATTAGCTCAAAGCTATTGTTCAACCCTATTTGCTTAACTGTAGAAGAGTTTACCGATCTGAATGTAATATTCTCTTCCTGATTGTCTTTGTTCTCATTTTCCACCAAAGCCACCTCTTCTTTATCTATTTCACCAGAATGGCAGGCATCAATCATGACCAATTTCTTTCTTGCTGGTACATTATCGAGTAGATCTTCAAATACATCATAAGGAATTCCGCGTTTTGAAGGATCTTTGAAATCAATATCGTGAGAAGCCAAGTAGTAATCTAAATTGATATCAAGAATACCGTGTCCGGCAAAGAATATACAAATGGCATCATCCACCTTAGTGCTTTTAAGTTCCTTCTTAATGGATTTTATGGTTTCCAGATTTACCTCTTCATTGGTAAATTGATGAACTATAACTGAATTGAAGGATTTAGACCCTCCTTTGAATAATTTCGCCAGATCAGAAGCATCTTTAGCAGCATAGGTCAAATTGTAATCAGATTGTACATATTCTGAAACTCCTATTGTGTAGAGATAAAGATTAGGCTTTGTTTCAATATCTGATTCATAATAAACCATCACATTAGATGCTATTGACTCCACTCCTTTTTCATTCATGACACTAACCTCTACCAAATTCCTACCTCTAGAAAGTTGAACCTTGATCTCATCCTCGTAGGATTTACTCGACTTATCTGTTAATGAAATACCCTTTTTACCATAAACTGGCACCTCATTAATCCTCACGATCACACGATCTAAATTATATAATTCATCATTGGCAGAAACATTTAATACTAGCTCACCATTGTTCGTAGATATTGGTATTCCCGATTGATTATCTATTGACGCAGTTGGCATGTGGAAAGCACCATCCAGCATTTCTTCAGTAAAGCCTAATCGTGCCAATCTTTTTTGATAAGCATAATAAAACGGCCTGATGAGATCCTGATTACTTGCTTCCATATTCTGCAAAATAATATCAGGACGATTGTATTTTAGATCAAATTGGGCAAATGGATAGATCTCTAAACCTTTAACAAAGTGGATCAATTTTTTAGCTCCTTTTGTAGCATAATAATATTGCTTTGGAGTTATAATTGCGTAGTCCTTTGCACCTGTATTTACAAGGCTAACCATCTCATGACCTTCTTCTATATTCCAAACCCTTCGCGTTCCATCTAGTGCGCTGGAGATCAATCTGGTACCGTCGTCAGAAAAATAAGTATCCTGTACAATTGCCGTATGACCAGCTAACTTCAATAACTTATTCTTCGTCTTGAAATCATAGATATAGATCACGTGCCCATTAGAAGATGCAAAGGATACTTTGGATTCATCTTTACTTATATTAAAAGCACTAATATTCAGCCCATAAACTTCTGTTTCAAAAACTGATGCTCCTGTAGCCAGATCCCAGATATACACTTTTGACTTATTTTCATTTGTTTCGTAAGCCAGATATTCTGTCCCAAGTAAATATTTATGATTAGAAGATACCTGGTATGCAGATCGACTTGCCATATTGGGAGCAATATCAAATGGTAATATTTTTCCTGATTTCAGGTCATAGAATTTATTGGAAACACCAAAGGAATCAATTAGCATTATATTTTCCTTTGAAGTAAAATAGGCTTTGGTTGAATTCGGGATGTTGTGCAATACTTTACCTGTAGCCACATCACACACTCTAATATTATACCTGATCTCCATTTTTGAAGGATCATCTTTCACCATTTCCAGATAGGTATATTTGGTTCCGTCTGAAGAGGCGTCTAAAAGATATCCGGTAGCTTCTGTCGTGGTTGATTTTCCGATTTGTTTCTTTTTCTCCAGATCTAAGGCTATATATTCTTTGTGTCCTCCATTCCAATTGTACTTCTCACAAATCACAATCTTACCGTTTTCACTCGGTTTAAATTTTACAAGATCCGAAACCTCTACATCCTCAACATCAGGAAAATCCCAAATTCTCAGGTTTTCGAAAGCTGCCGTTACTGGAATCCTTGTTTCAGGAAAAAACATGACCGAACTCCCTGAAAATGGTACGATCTTAAGGTCAGCTACTCTTCTCGCATTCAACAGATCATAGATTGCAGATTCAGCAAATACATATTGCCCATCAGGACTGAAAGTGAATGCTGCGTGAAAAGTTGTGTCTAGTGGGGGAGATAGTTTACCTCCAACTTTAATGTGGAATTCGAAACTATTAGCAACAACATTGCTATTACTGTATGCATTTTTAATGACCTTATAAACCAGTTCAGCATTACCGCCTGGTGCTTTATAAACAAGATCTTTTTTTGAACCACTATAGAGATAAAGCGTAGAAGAGGTGCGAATGGACTGGTTATATACGTAATTAGTAAAATCATAGGGGGCGCCTTTCTTGAATTCAGACTTGCCCGTTTCAACATCTACTTCATAAGTATCATTTGATACGGCAATACCAACAATCAATTTTTTTGAATCTTCAGAAAACCAAATAGAATCTGTAACCTGAGTAATGTTATCACTGTAGGTCACATTTCGAAGCATCCTGCCTGTTTTTACATCCCAAATTGAAACTGCATTATACAGGGCCTGAGCTACATATCTATTATTTGGCGCAAATGCTGAAGCCTGCGACATTTCTAGACCCGTGGCTATTACTACCTCCACATCTTTACCTTGCCCTAAACCGTGGAAACCGAAGAAGAACAAAGGAAAAACTAATAACAACCTCATTTTAAGCGTGTTCATCTAAATCTTTTAGATTTTTATTAGCAAAATTCGTGCTATCCGTCGAAAATGCCCATCTAATAAAGATACAAACTCTAGTAATTCTAACAATACTTTTGTACATTGAGATGAACCTCAAATCTTGACCCTATGGAAAATCTAATTCTCAATGGATCAGATAAAACTCCCTACATCAATCTCAACCAAAACGGTGAGATGGTTTTTAGTGGCGTTTCAATGCCAATAGATGCAGCTGAATTTTACTTTCAGATCATAGAATGGTTCAGTGATTATTATAGGGAACCCAAGCCTGAAACTGTTATAACAGTATCGTTTAGATATCTTAATTCAAGCAGTGAAAGTATGATCTTTAAATTGTTTTATTGCCTTGACCGACTAGTGCAATGGGATAAGTCTAAAGTAAAATGTTTCTGGTATTTTGATCAGGCAGATGAAAGCATGGAAATTTTGATAGATCGGATAAAAACCTATGCGCCGAATATCAGTTACTCGCTTTATCCAATGGAAGATGTTCAGGACGCAATGGCATCTGCCTCTTGAAAACGCTTTTTTGCCAAAAAAAGTAAGCTATCCCTCCAATAATATACATGTAGACATCCATTTGATCTGAAGTATAAATACCACTTTGTTTTGGTAAATACCATTCAAAATAAATAGACCAATAAACCACGGTTAATGCAACAGCATACCATGGTAGCGTCAAATTTTTATCTTTCTTTAGAACTTGTGTTACAAGAAGCAGAATTGAAAGCACAATAGGCATGCAAAGCAAATCAGTTGCATGATCATTTAACCAACCTGTAAACATCTGATTCATTCGACCCAGACGGATCAATACATAAAGAGCTAATGCGATAAAAAAATATGGATGCCGGATCAACTTCATTTATGCATTTGCCATGGCTACCATCCAGGCAACAAATGCTCCGAAGGCACCAACAATAAGAGTAACAGAATACATTATATAATAACCTACTCGAACAATCCAGAATTTTGAATTCTTACTTTTCTCCAAAAAAAGATCAAATTTAGAGGGTTGCTTATTCGCTTCTTCTTCTTTTCGTTTGATCTCTTTCTCCTGATCAATTGCTTTAGGAGATAATGCTGCACCACAAGAGGTACAATGATCTTCATCTTTATTCCATGTTCCACACTTTGTGCATTTACGTTCTATCATAGCAAAAAAAAAACCCCGATAGAAAAACTATCAGGGCCAAAGATTATATTGATGTAATATTATACAACTTTAACGTTAACTGCGTTTAAACCTTTTTTTCCTTCTTGCAATTCATAGGTTACTTCATCATTCTCTTGAATTTGATCAACCAAACCTGAAATGTGAACGAAATGCTCTTTTTTTGTCTCGTTATCAATGATGAAGCCAAATCCTTTGCTTTCATTGAAAAACTTTACTTTACCTGTATTCATTATTATTTAAAAAAAATTTTACGCAATGTAGTGAAATTAATGGAATTTCAAAAAAAAAGGGAGCAAACATGTTCGCTCCCTTAACCCTTAACCTGTAATCGTCATAATTGATCCGTTTACAATCTTATAAACGAGAAGTGAAATAAAAGGTTTCAATTTGTTTTATTTTAGTGAAATGATTTTTTCAAAATCTCATAAAAAACCCTGGTATATATGGGCTTCAGCTATTTTGATCTTAATTGATCTTTTTTGTTTCAACCATTTACTTGAGCTTCGAAATGAAGAACCAAGAAGGGCAATTGTTGCCATTGAGATGATGGAATCAGCTGATTATTTAATTCCAAATATTTTTGGCGAACCTTATTATAATAAACCTCCTTTATACAATTGGATACTTGCTGGCTCATTTTCCATCTTTGGAAATGGCGAATTGGCTGTCCGACTTCCAGGTATAGTATCACTGATTTTAACGGCTTTCTTTTTATGGAAAATATCTGCGAATTATTTAGCCAGTGAATTTCGATTGCTTTTGCCATTCATATATCTAACAACTTCTGACCTATTATATTTTGGATCTGTCAATGCCGGTGAGATTGATCTCTTCTATTCTTTGATCGTCTGTTTACAGGTATACAGCATTTTCTATTTCAAGCAACGTAATAGCTTTTTTACCTTATTCATAGTTTCTTATCTACTCTGTGCAATCGGAGTTTTGACTAAAGGTATGCCCTCACTGGCTTTTCAGGCACTTACCCTCCTATTCTACTTTATTGCGAACAAGGAATTCAAAAAGTTATTCTCTATTCAGCATCTGACAGGTATTATAATTTTATCAATAATTGTAGGTGGCTATTTGTACGTTTATTCATTGCAAGCAGATCTTCCAGCTTTTTTATCCCAGCAATTCAAAGAAGCTTCACAACGGACTGGTAACGAAAGTACCTTTTTGAAACTCATACTACAGGTCTTTATATTTCCGTTAACTGTAATCGAAAAGCTCTTTCCCTGGTCATTACTGGCATTGCCTTTAATTATCAAAAATGTACGTCAACAAATTTGGCAGAATAAATTGATTCAATTCTCCATTATTTTCATACTCGCTAACATTATTATTTATTGGACAGCACCTGATCTAAGGATAAGGTATATCTACATGTTCTTTCCTTTTATGATATTAATTACAGTTGCTGGCTATTCACTCGTTGACACAGAGAAGATAAAATGGTTGAATATTCCAAAATATATTTTCTCGTTCGGAATCTTCACTTCAGGGACGGGATCAATGGCATTGACCTTTATTTTGGGAATCAAAGATCCTCTATCTATAACATTCAGCTTTATCCTTGGTCTGTTACTACTCCTTTTAGGCTACAAGGCGATCAAATCTTTCTATCAATCATCCTTTTTTTGGATACTAGTATTGGCTATGTCAATAGGAAGGCTTGGATATAATATAATAGTCATTCCTCATATGTCTGACCTGAATAAAGACCTGAATTATAGATCTATTGTTAATCAAATGATCATTGCATCAGATGAGCAACCAATTTACTATACCGGAGATAAACAAAAAATTGAACCAAACATCACATTGGCTGGTAAAGAGATCTATAAAGATGTATTCTATACACCGATTGATATTCCATTTCAAATACCTTACTATTATGCACATTTAACAGGGAAGGTGATGAAATATCTTGACACACCCAACTCAGAGGCTACCTATTTAATGTATAAGCGTGATTTGTGGATGTATGAAGGACAAAAGGAAGAGCTTTATGAGTTTCAGGCCAATACTAATTCGGAAACCCTGGTATTGTTTAAAATGGTTAATTGATTGGCTTTCCGTTAATTCCCTTTTTCTCAAATATCCATCTTTTAGTAAAATAATTAAAGAAGAATTTGGCTGCCATCACCATTAATTTAGGGATAATGAGATAAGCTGCCAGCAATTCGAATCCTACCAAAAAGTCTATGAGTAAGCCCCCTAAAAACAAAGCCAAAAAAGAAAGGGCAATAGACAGCATAAATGCTACGATTTGATTTCGTTGCAGATCGAAAACATATTTTTTTTGCAGAATAAAATTGATCACCATTCCTATGAATCCAGAAATTAGTTCTGATTCGAGTACTGGTAGAAATTGAGTAAATACAAGCGTAAAGAGCAAAATATCAATTGCCGTTGCAATGGCAGATGACATCATAAACCTGGACAGGGAGATTAACAGAGGTCTGTATTTAACCAAAAATCCCACTTTAGAAAGCTATTCGAATTTTTCTAGTTTCAACTGTTCACCATCAAAAACCGCATAGGTGTAATGATTGATCCAATCTCCAAGATTAATGTATTTTGAATTGTTCTCCAGTTCGATTTCCATTGGATAATGACGGTGACCAAAAATAAAGTAATCCCTATGTTTATTCTGGACCTCAGTTTTACAGAATTGGATCAGCATTTCTTTTTCACCATAAAAGGTATCATCTTTAACTGCAGTGGCTGCCCTACTTTTTCGACTAGAGAAATTGGCTAAACCAATACCAAAATTTGGATGCAATCTGGCAAACATCCATTGACAGATCTTATTTCTAAATACAGCTTTAATGAATTTATATCCACGATCTCCTGGACCTAAGCCATCTCCATGACCAATCATGAATTGCTTACCTCCCCACTCTCTTTCTATTTCAGTTCTATGAATGGTCACCCCAAGTTCCTGAGGAATATAATCAAAGATCCACATGTCGTGATTTCCAATAAACCAGTGTACGGGAACTCCTGCATCTGTTATCTCAGCAATTTTACCTTGCAATCTCACAAAACCTTTAGGAATGGCTCTCTTATATTCAAACCAGAAATCGAAAACATCTCCCATGAGATAGATCTCTTCAGCATCATCCTTTATGGTATCCAACCAACGTACGATCTTCTTCTCTCTTTCGAGACTAGCCTCATAGTTTGGTGCTCCTAAATGGAAATCGGATGCAAAGTAGATCTTTTTGTTTGCCATTAATTCAGAAATCTGAAGATACCTCTATATCAACGTAAATTAATCGAATTAGTTTTAAGTTGACTAATGGCCAAAAATAACCTTCAATTGATTTTCAAGATCAACACCTCTGAGATTTGTGCCGATCACCTTACCTTCTTTGTCAATTAGGACCGTAAAGGGAATACTTTTCACCAAATAATCTCTGGCTGCTGCATTCGACCATTTTTGTAGATCACTTACGTGATTTGGCCAGATCAAACCATCTTGTTCTATAGCTGCTTTCCAACGGTTCATATCGCTATCCAGTGAAACAGAGAATACTGTAAATCCTTCATCTTTGTAATGGTTGTACAACTTTACAACATTGGGATTTTCTCTTCTGCATGGACTACACCATGAGGCCCAGAAGTCTATTAGAACTACATTACCTCTCAAACTAGATAATCTTAATGTATCTCCTTCAGGATTTGCCATTGCAATTTCCTTTGCTTCGTTCCCTGGTTCAAGGAATTTTTTGGCTTCTTTCTCCTTATTGGTATTATCCACATACATTACAATGTTTTGTATAGTTGGAGATTCATTAAAGGATTTTTGCAATAATCCAACCACTGACTGATAAAGATCCCATTCCAGATCCTGATTAATAGCGTTCAAAGTGACAACTATAGCAGGAGATCCAGCATACTTATTAATGAAAGTATTCCTTGAAGTATAAAAATCTTGTGCTATGGGATTGAAGTATGTGTTGACCTCATTTTGTTTGGATGGATCTCTACCCACTACAGCTTTCAATGAATCCTCCACTTTTTTAAATGCCATGAACGAAACTAAAAACTGGTTCATTACTTTAGATTCCTCTGAACCCACAAAATTTGAAAGTTCCATGGGATTTCTAATATCAGTATAGATCTTAATTGAATCTCCTCCGTGCAGGATCATATTCAATATCTGACCATTTTGAAATTTGAGGTAATAGTAATCTTTGAAGGGTAAAGTATAAGTAAAGGAAAATTTACCTGTGCTATCCGTTTTAGTTGTCATCAATGGCGTACGCACACCACCTTTGTTTTGATTCCCAAAAGCCAATAATTGATTTGGCGCTCCAACTATCTGTCCTGATATGAACGCAGAACCGACTGAAGGTTGTGGAAATGTTTGAGAATTGTTTTGTTGTGCCAGGGCTCCGATAGAACCAAAAAACACTAATGATATGAGTAGTAATTTTTGCATGCTTCTTTTTAACCCAAGATCTCCTGCAATTTCTGTTCCAATCGAACTCCACGAAGATTTTGGTCAATAATTTTACCTTCTTTATCAATTAAGAAAGTTGCTGGAATTGAGTTAACTCCATATTTCGCAGCAGCTTCTGACTGCCATCCCTTTAGATCAGAGACGTGATTTGGCCACATAAGGTTGTCAGCTTCAATGGCCTGAATCCATTTATCTTTCTCAGTATCCAATGAAACTGAGTAAATAGTAAAGCCTTTATCCTTATATGCATTATAGGTTTTAACTACGTTTGGATTCTCCATTCTGCATGGACCACACCATGATGCCCAGAAGTCGATCAACACTACCTGACCTCTTAATGAAGATAGAGAAACCATTTTTCCATCAGGATTTGGATATTCCAATTCAGGAGCTAGATCACCTCCACCATTACCTTTCAATGCTTCTAGTTGAGCCAGTGTACCTTCTATACTTTGATCTACATAGTTGTAATAATCTGAATATGGGTACTTAGCTTGCATTTCTTTGGATACCTTGCGGAAATAATCCAGGTCCAATGAATCAAAATATTCCAATCCAAGAATTGGATAGAACTCTTGCAACATGATCCATGAAATTGGTGATCCGGGCTTTTCATCAATGTATTTTATTGCGTAATTTCTTCCCTCATTAAAAAGACTATCAATACTTTTCTTTAGCCCATTTACCATGGATGTATCAGCCTGATTAGCGCCCTGATAAGACATGAAATACGCTTCTCGCAGATCATAGATAGGACGAATGAACATCCAATAATTTCGGTAATCAATTGAATTTTGATCTCCAATTACTTCATAATCATTGCTTAATCCCGGATATTTACCCGAAACTTCAATGTTACCCGCAGTTTCATCTGGAAATAAATAGATAAGATCTCCTGAACCTTCAAATTGAATAGCATATTCTCTTAATTCCTTCGTGTCTGTCCAAAGTGTGAACTTGCTATCCTTAACTACAGCCGAATCCACAATTCTGTCTTCATCCGTTTCAAAAACCCATAATGACACTTTAGTTCCATTGGCATTCTCTCCTTCCAACGAACCGGAGATCTTAATACCATTCGGATTTCCAACTTCTTCCTCCTCTGAACCTCCGCACGCAATCATTACCATCACTAATGGAAGGAACAATAAATATTTTATGT
Organism: Crocinitomicaceae bacterium; assembly: GCA_020635955.1. GTDB lineage: Bacteria > Bacteroidota > Bacteroidia > Flavobacteriales_D > Crocinitomicaceae > Paracrocinitomix. The sequence goes on along the minus strand of JACJYW010000006.1, from coordinate 152,314 downwards.
GTTTTTTCATTCGTTAATTAATTCGTTTATCAATTTACTTGATGATTTAGGATCAGCTTTACCCTGGCTTTTTTTCATTAACTGCCCCATCATGAATCCCATCAATTTCTGTTCACCAGCTTTTAAACGCTCAAATTCATCAGGGTTTTCAGCAAAAACTTGTCTGATCAGATCTTTAATACTGTCTTCATTTGAATTTTGGATCCAATCATTTTTAATTGCAATTTCCTCAGCCGTTCCATTCTGTTCCAGCATTGCTGGAAATAGTTTTTGAGACGCTAAATTGTGAGATACCTTACCAGAATCGATCAAATTAACGATCCCTGCAATTCTTTCAGCTGAAATAGGAAAATCAACAATATGTATCGCCTTTTCATTCAAATATGACTTTACGTCTCCCATTAACCAGTTGGCTGCCGATTTAAAGTTTCTTGTATGTTCTATGATCTCTTCATAAAAAAGAGCAATTTCTTTTTGATCCGTGATAACAGCAGCATCATATTCAGACAAACCTAATTCAGCTGTATATTTTTTAAACAGGTGATTTGGTAAAGGGGGCATATCTGATGCAATTCGCTTAATATGCTCTTGTGTCACCTTAATTGGTTGAAGATCTGGCTCAGGAAAATAACGATAATCCATAGCTGCTTCTTTGGTACGCATAGCTGTTGTTTCACCAGATAAAGCATTGAAATTCCTGGTTTCCTGATAAATTGGATCTCCGTTTTCTATAGCCGTGATCTGTCTTTCGATCTCAAATTCTATGGCTCTTTGAACATTTCTAATGGAGTTCATGTTCTTCACCTCTACCTTTACACCATATTCTTTGGCGTCTTTCAACATGACAGAAACGTTTGCATCACAACGCAGTGAACCTTCTTCCATATTTCCATCACAAATATCCAGATAACGCACCAATTTTCTGATCTCCGTCAAATAGTTGTATGCTTCCTGAGAAGATTTTATATCCGGATCAGAAACGATCTCTATTAAAGGCACTCCTGCCCTATTCAAATCGATCAACGTATTAAAAGGATCAATATCATGAATAGATTTACCGGCATCCTCCTCCATGTGGATCCTTGTCAAACCAATGGATTTATCGTTACCATTTTCATCCTTGATCAAAACCGCTCCTCCGGTACAAATTGGTGTGGTATCTTGAGTGATCTGATATCCCTTAGGAAGATCCGGATAGAAATAGTTCTTTCTTGCAAAGTGTTGATCAGGCGCAATTGTACAACCACAAGCCACTCCCATTTTTATGGCGTAATCTATGGTTTTCTTATTCATCACTGGTAATGTCCCTGGATGACCAAGTGTCACGGCACTTACATTTGTATTCGGTGCCGAACCATACTCATTTTTGTCGCTTGAATAAGCTTTGGATTTGGTTAACATCTGGGCGTGAACTTCCAATCCAATTACTGCCTGATATTTATTTCTGATCTCTGCTGTTAAAGCCATCTTATATTCTACTGATCAATTCTTTCATTATTGCAGTCATTTTTGGCTCTTGTTTATTCGCCACTGCAATTACATCTTCAACTGTTACTTCTTTTATTTTTCCAGGAACACCAAGATCTGTGATAATGGATATCGCAAAACAAGGAATATCCATGTGTCTGGCAACAATCACCTCAGGAATGGTTGACATGCCTACTGCATCTGCCCCTACTATTCTAACGTACTTATATTCAGCCGGTGTTTCCAATGTTGGTCCTGTAAGTGCCGCATATACTCCTTCAGATACCTTTATATCCATTTCTTTGGCAATATCTTTAGCCATTTGGATCATTTTCTTGTCGTAAGGAGCGCTCATATCAGGAAATCTATTTCCTAATTCGTCAATATTTGGCCCAATCAATGGATTAGAAGGCAATAAATTCAAGTGATCATTTAGTATCATGATCTCTCCGATCTCAAAATCAGGATTCACTCCACCAGAAGCATTTGAAAGAAACAGTTTTTTAATCCCTAATAACTTCATTACCCTAATTGGGAAAGTTACTTCCTGCATAGAGTATCCTTCGTAATAATGGAATCTACCCTGCATGGCAACAACCTTCTTTCCTCCTAGTTCTCCAAAAAGCAGTTTACCAGAATGTGATTCTACCGTTGAAACCGGAAAATTTGGGATATCCGCATAATTGAGCGTGAACTTAACATCAATTTCTTTTGCTAATCCTCCAAGACCGGTACCTAGAACAATACCAATTACTGGTTGATAAGTTACCTTTTCCTGAATGTATTCAACTGTTTCAATTATTTTCTTCAACATGCTTTTTGATCAAGTTATCAAATTGTTCTTTATTATCTATTTCAACTTCAATGGTTTGATAACACCAGGGATAAGCCGAAACTACGCTTTCTAAATCTTTAGACAAAAGCCTCATTGCATCCTTTTCCGTGGTTACAATTAACGGATCTTGCTGTGCAAATTTATCAAAAATACTGTGAATTTCCTGAAGCTCATCTGGTCTAAATTTGTGATGATCCTGATAGTTAAAATGCTTTAAAATATTGCATTTTGAAGAGACATGTTCTAACAATGGTTTAGGATTAGCTATTCCGGTCACCAGAATTACATCTCTATCATTGATTTGGATTTGTTTTTGATCAAAACTAAATGCCGGGCCGTAATGAATGGATGAAAAGAAAATGTGCTGATCATTACCCAATTTAATTCGTTTTATAATCGTTTTTTTTTCTTCTTCAGATAAGTCTATACATTTGGTTACCAACACAATATCCGCTCTACTCTTTCCACTTCTACCCTCTCTTAAATTTCCGACAGGAAGAATAAAATCATTGTAAAAAGGGTGGTTATAATCCGTCAAAAGTATATTCAATGAAGGTAATATTGCCCTGTGTTGATAAGCATCATCCAATAGCAATACATTGATCTCAGGATGCTCTCTGAATAGGTCCATAGCCCCTAAAACGCGATTGGCTTCGACGGATACCACAACCTGATCACCGTATTTTTTATAATACTGTAGTGGTTCATCTCCTATTTGATCTGCTGAAGAATTTTCATCAGCAATAAAAAAGCCTCGTTCCTTTCTTCCAAACCCACGGCTAAGTGTAGCTACCTTATATTCGTCTTTCAATAATCGGATCAAATATTCAACATGAGGAGTTTTTCCGGTACCGCCCATGCTTAGGTTACCAACATTAATAACAGGAACACTGAATTTAGAAGATTTAAAGATCCTCCACTCATAGAACTGATTTCTAGTAGCCGTTATCAGCCAGTAAATTATGCTGAAGGGAAAAAATATGAAGCGGATGTATCTCACTGCTGCAAATGTAATTATTTAGAAGGGATGAGAAGCTTTTGAATGGTTGGTAGGAGGTTGGCAGGTTTTAGGTGTTAGATGTTAGGTGTAAGTTGCAAGGTGTTAGGTGTAAGGTTATGTTTTAATGGATATTAATTCAACTAGTAAATTATGCCATTGGCACATCAGCTCATTAGCACATCAACTCATTAGCACATCAACTCATTAGCACATCATCTAATCAACACAAATGCAGCCCAAAAATAAGGTTCATACTTTTTACGTAACTCGCGTTGGGCATATTCAAAAGCCTCATCTATTGTTACCGTGCCTGAACTATAAAGCTTTTCATAGAAAAGGGTCATGAACTCTTGTGTTTCTTTATCGGGAACTTGCCATAGAGAGATGATCAGATATTTTACACCGGCAATTTTAAAAGTTCTCTTCAATCCATATACCCCTTCATCACCAACAATTTCTCCCAACCCAGTCTCACAGGCAGATAAAACAGCTAATTCAGTACCGGTTAGATTCAATTGTGACACTTCCATAGCAGTAAGCACGCCATCATCTTTTTTAACAGCATCTACTCCACTCCAAAGATCATGAACGCCTGCAAATACTAAACCAGAGCGCATAAGCGGATTCTTATTCTTGGTAAAACTCGTAACGCCTACCACATTGCTATTCCCCCTGAATTCAATGTCTTCATTTTTATCTGACTTATCAGTCTCAAAAACCTCCCATACTTTTTGAGGATCTGGAAAAAAGAAACCATGCGTAGCAACGTGGACGATATCGCTTTTTTCTGCTACTTCTTTAAAGTAGGTTTCTGTAGCGTTTTCAGCGGTTTGAAACTGTATATTCTTCTTTTTCTTTGCGAGTTGATCATTAATCGCTTCAACTTCTGCTTTAGATCCTGGCAAATATTCCCAAACCACTTTATCAGATTTTTCTGAATCGTATTTTATTCCTCCCATTAAGGTTATATTCTGCATCTCAAACGACTCAATCCCTTTAAAATCAATGATGTCAGCAGATGAATTCATTGAAACCAGTTCATATGCATCAATGAGATATTTGTCTTTATCAGAAGCAATAGCATACATGGAAACTCTATGCAATAAACCAGCAGCAGAGACAAACACCCTGTTACAATCCTTCAAAGAAGGTTCAATTGGCTTCCAAATAAGATCATACAATGGTGTTTTCTTCTCTTCAGAATAGTTATAGATGTTTTTAATGTAACTGTAATCATTGGAACCATAAATATTGATGATCGCGGTCAATTGAGATTCTTCGAATAAATTGATCAAAACGGGTTGTTCAAATGAATTTTGTAAGACCAATGCCATATAATGGGTTTGATCTGTATCCATACTTTTATAAGTCACAAACTCAATAACCGCCTCATGTTCTTTCAGTTTTTCTTTCACTTGCTGCCAGGTGGTTTGATCCAGATTTGAGGCACCTAATTCATCAGACATTTGATAAAGTTGTTTTTCATATGTATTAGCCTGAGTGGTGAGTTCGTCAATATCTGCACTCCTTTGCTCTACGGGTAAAGCAGATAATTCAGCAATTCGTTTTTTCAATCCCACCCATTTGTCATATACAGAGATTAATTTTGGATTACCGCTATTCAAAACTATATTCCTCATGGCACGAGAAGATCTTAAAAGCATGCCTTTTAGAGATAAACTAAGATCAAATGCTTTTCCTCTCAAAGCTGGATCAATTTCATGTGCTTTTGCGGCAAATTCAAAAAACTCATGAAAAAACTTAACGTGTCTGTTGTAGAATCCTGATTTTTCTTTTTCAGAGAGAAATGGTAAGAAGTTGTTCAAATGATCTTGCAACACCTGGATGGAAGATGTAAAGAGCGGAATAGCTTCTTGTATTTTATCCTGATCACTCAACGCTTTTGCCAAATAGAACTTTGCAATGGCTGTATTCGGATGTTTTTCGCCATAAACTTCTTTATGTAATCCAAGCGATTTTCTGAGCGTTGCAGTGGCTTGCTTCATATTTCCCATTCCTGATTCCAAAATACCCAAATTCATTAGGAATTGAACGTAATCAGGATGTCGCTCACCAAAATGCTTTTCTATGATCTGCATGGCTCGTTCAAGGTATTGTTTAGCCTTTTGTTTATCTCCAATTTCAGATTCAACAAAACTCAGATTATTTAATGTAGCAGCATAATCAGGATGATCTTCACCTATCACTCTTGCTTCAATAGATCTGGCACTATCTAAGAAATGAAGTGCCTCTTCATACTCTTCAATTTCCATGAACAACAAGCCTATATTGTTTAATACAGATGAATATTCTGAGCTTGTATCACTATTTACAAATTCAAATGATTCCAATGCGCTAACAAAGAGCTCAACGGACATATCGTAGTTCCCAACTTCAAAATAGAATACACCTAAATTATTTGCAGCATTAGCAAATTCGGAACTTCGAACCCCAAATCCTGCCTTTGAAATGTTAAGGCATTCGTTCAACAATAATTCGCATTTTGAATATTCTCCCCAATCCATGTATAACATTCCAAGATTATTCATTGCGGTCAATGATAATCTTCTTTGATTTGGATCATTACCAATCGATTCCAGAACTTTAAGATAAATCTCCTCTGCTTCAGAGAATTTACCCATCTCGCCATAAAGGGAGGCCAAATTAGCCATGATACGAAACTTGAGATCGATCATTGACCCCTTCAGCAGATCATAAGCCAGAATATAGTCTGCAACTGCGCCATTAATATCAGCTAAAGACTGCTTTAATACAGCCATTTCGTTGAGAATATTCGCCAGATCTTCATCAGAATTTCCAGGCATACCTACTATTTCATTCTTCGCTAATTGAAATGAGTTTAGTGCTTCCTCTTTCAAACCAGATGCGCTTTGAGCTTTCCCTAATTTAAAGAGTACATTGACCTTATTTTCACCTGAGTATTTTTCCTTAATAACAGATAATTCTTTGATGGCAGATCTGTAATCATCCAACTCATAGAATGTCACCCCTTTGTATAAGTGAATTTCATTCGTTAGCTCGTTTTTCTTATTCGAGCCTAAATTCAATTCTGACAACAATTCTTCAGCAACATCTAAAAATGGGATTACGAGATAAAAATCCTCAGATTCGTAATAGATCTTACCAGAAAGTAAACATGTTCTAAAAAAGGGTTCTTCTGATGTTTTACACTGATCCGTAAAAACCATAAAGGCTTTATTCACTGAAGCCTGAGCTGTATATGCATCATCAAATTCATAAGCTAATTCTGCCAGCTCAATATAATCCTCTCCTAAGCCTTCTGTTTTAGATCCAAGGACAATTTCTTTCAAGGGCGTATACATTGCCAAAACAGTGAAAATAGCCTCACTATTCTTTTGAGTTCGATAGATCTCTAAAAGATCATCTAATGCATAGAGATAGAATTCATTTTCAGCGCCAATACTTTGTTCATAAACCTCTGCTGCTTCAATTAAATTTGATTCTGCTTTGTCTAATCTATTAAGTTGGACCAGTGATCTTCCTAATACATGCTGAGTATATGCATATTCAAAAGAAGGTTTACCCAGATTTTTATATATAACAATTGCCTGATCCAGACTAGTTAATGCTTCAGAATATTTATTGAGATCATGAAGACAATTACCTTGTAAGGAATATGCATCTGCTAACTGTTTTGAATTGGATCCAAATTGTTCTTTTGCGTCTTGAATTAACCCATCAGACAACAATAAAGCCTGATCATATTTTTCAATACCTATAAGGCTATCGGCAGAAGCATAGCGTACCTGCCAACTTTGAGCCAGGATAAGGCAAGGAAAGAATAGAATTAAACTCAAAAACGGTAAACGCATACCCTAAATTTACACATAAAAAAAGCGCCCACTTTAGATGGACGCTTTTTTAAATCGAAAATTATACCAAATTATTTTTTCAATTTTTTCAATTTCGTAAGGACAGAACCTCCTTGTTTTTCTGAACTACCTGAAGGAGTTGTATAAAATTCCAATTTTTCCAAATCAGCTTCTTTTACAGTCTCAATGCTCACATATTTTCCATAAAAACCAGTTACTTCAACTGTGGTTTTCAAGAATGTACTTGTTACTTTGTAAACTGGATCGATAATAATATCAGCACCACTTTTTTCACAAGCATCCCATTTTGCCATTTCTTTCAAGTCATCAACAGATACTTTTTTACCTGAAGATACACCAGTGATCTTTTTAGTTAGATCAACTTCTACTTCTGCTAACAAAGGCTTAATAATGATCTTTGATTTATAAGCTTCAATTGTTCTAGGTGAAGTTCTAACAACTTTACATGAAGTAAGTCCGAAAGAAAATAACCCAATAGCTAATACAATGATTAATTTATTTCTCATGAGTTTATGGTTTACAATTTTAAATAGTTATTTATAAAAAGTTTAATATTAACGTGATAGTTCCGCCTACGATTACAGACAATAACAAGTATGTCAGAATAATCTTACCAGCTTTCTTACCTTTTGAATTTTGATCTGCATCTACAGACTTTGCGAAATCTTTATCCTTACTAATTCCTTGATCACCTTGAGCCATTGCAACCTGTTCATCATAGAACATTCTCAATTCCCATTCTTCAAGTATATCCTCTTCATTCACTCCATCTACTTCTGCAAGACTGTAATAAAATCTTGAAAATGCTTCAAAAGAAACGCCTAATATTCCAGTACCTGTCAATAATTTTACTCTGATATAATTCAGCAAATCTTGTTCTGATGCAGTTTCAATTGAAACGAACTCTCCATAATAACCTGTTACTTCTGCAGTGGTAGAGAATCCTGTTTTAGTCACCTTATATACTGGATCAACAATTGTATGAGCACCGCCTTTCTCAATAGCATCCCAATAAGCTAAATTCATAGCATCTTCAGTAGATCTATTTAAAACCTTTGCTGACCCAGTAAGTTTTTTATTGATATCAACTTTGATCTCACCAATCAAGCTTTTTTGCATCATTACATCATCCTTAGAAGCCCCGAGACTTCTAGGCGTAACATCCTGGTACGTTTTACATGAAAAAAGACCAGATAATACAAAAAAAGAAATCAATAATAGACTGCTTCTTTTCATCATGAGTTAGGTTTTGAAGCGCGAATATAATAGAACTTCTTTCTCGGATTTTTATCCCCTAGATAAAGCAGGTAGAAATACGGAGAATAGAAATTCTCATATAATTGAAATTCAGATTGTTGCGTGTTAAAAAAATAACAAATTATTTTTTGATCAGCTCTATTAATTCTTCAAAGTTCATTTTTAGAACATTTCGCATTTTATTCGCTCTTTCTGGATGATATTTGGTTTCAGAATCATCCATGTACAGATTCTTATTTCTTTCTAATTGAAGCGCATGAATCCCTTTTGATGGATTACCAAAATAACGAGTAATATGACCTCCTTTAAAAGGATCATTGTGATTTATCTGATACTTACTTGAAAGATTCTTTAGAGTTGTTTGGATTAAGCTAAGATCAGCAGATTTCTCATCATTATCACCCAAAATCATTTCAGGGAATGGTTCTTTACGGATTGTTGGAACTAAACTTCTTATGGAATGTGCATCCCACAATATGACTTTTCCAAATTGATTTATTCGAGCATCAAGTAATTCCTGAAGCTTCTCATAATATGGCCAGTAATATGATTTTAACCTTCTCTCTACCTCATTATTGTCAGGTTCCATTCCTTTATTATAAATAGGATCTCCAATAAAATTGGTAGTAGAGGTCAAACCAGTGATCAATCTTCCATCATTATATAAGGCAACGCTTTCAGGATCACGATTCAGATCGATCACCCAACGAGAATATTTAGCATAAATGGTAGTTATTCCCAATTCAGGAGCAAAGTCATACAGATCCTGCAGATACCAATCTGTATCATCTAAAAGATCTAATTGCTCCTGTCTATAATGATCCTTAAGTTCAGATGGAAATTCAGTTCCGCAATGCGGAATACTTAGAATAATAGGAACTAACTCCCCTTTTGCTTCTCTAATGTAGAACGGTTGCATGATCAATTTCTTTTCCAGATCAATTCAGGAATTTTCTGATCCTTATCTATGATCTCTGCTGTTCTAAGGTGATAGATAACATTGTCGATCATTTTATCTGAAACCCATCCGTGAATTGCCCATTCGGTACTATTAAACCAACGTTCAGCATCCTCCACTTTAAGTCCATATCTACCTGCTACAATTGCAGGAGCGTCTCTGTTCAACATAAATCTATCACACTGGTCATGTATCACACGTAGTAATCTAATTACCTGCTCAGGATACTTCTGTATGATCTCATCACGAGCAGCTATCACAAAACAAGGCCAGGGTGTTCTATATTCCCCAATTCTTCTCAGCTGTCCGGCGTCAACATAAGGCTTGGTTGTATATTTTTCCCAATAGAACACATCCGTTTCATTATTAGCTAATGATGGCAAGGCGCCATTAATATCTTTGATCACGTGAAATTGATCTTTATTTAATTTATAGCCTTTGCTTTCTGCATCTACAATAGCCATTAAATGAGAACCAGAACCAAATCTGGAAATGGCATATTTTTTATCATAGATGTTTCTATAATCTTCTAAAGGGTTATTGACACCTGTATGAACACCCCAAGTTAAGGGAGTTAATACATATTCAGAGATGATCTTAGAAGGATTTCCATTCACGATATCCGCAATTATACCTTCAGTTAACAGAATACAGATATCAACTTCATTTTCACGAAGTGCCTTGGTCATTTGACCAGTTCCACCACCAAAATCTGTCCACTCAAGTTCAATTCCTCTTTTTGAAAAGGCACCTTGTTCTTTGGCCAGGTGTATCGGAAGATTGTAGTGTTCCGGAACTCCTCCTATCCTTATCTTAACCATATCCATAGAGCGAAGTTATCAATTTTAGATTGATAGTTTTGATTTATGAACATTGAATAATGGGAATATTCATGAACTTTTAATTGACATAGGCGTAAAAGCTTGTAACTTTGTTGTGTTACCTAAAAATGCAAATGCGTTATTAAGTGCAAATGAGACTACTCTTAACCATTATAATATTATCTCAAAGCATTTCCTTTGCTAAGGAAGTTGAGTTGGACACATTCCTTGTTCGAAAAGAAAATGAGATATTAAAGGTATTAACCGATCTTCGCAGTACACAAGATGAAGCTGAGAAAGAATTCTATAACCTTTCGCTTCAACAAGAACTTGAGGACCTTTTAACCTATCCGGGAGTAATGGAATATCCATTTGAAAAGTGGACCACTATTTCAACGATCAAATCGCCGGATGGAGCTTTCAGATTATTTAACTGGAATATTGAAAGCCAGGATCTGGTTCATTCACACTACTGTTACCTGGTTAAACCTAATAGAGGAGATAAACCTAATATTGTTTACACCTTCAAGGAAGACAAGATCACTTTAGAACCAAGACCTCAAGGAATCTTAACTCCTGACCGTTGGTATGGCGCCTTGTACTATAAGATCATTCCAATTGCCAAAGGAAACAAAACCTTTTATACTGTTCTTGGATTTAGCGGAAAAGACAGAAGTACGAATGTTAAGTTGCTTGATGTGTTTTACTTCAAAGGAAAGACCTTGAGAATGGGCTATCCTTTATTTCAAGAGTCTAGAGAGTCTAAGACCCTTGTTAAGCGCGTATTCTTTCAATATTCTGAAAAAGCCTTGATCTCCTTAAACGTTAATGATAAGATTGGAGGTATTGTATTTGATCACCTGGTACCGGAACAAGAAACGCTTGAAGGAATGTATGAATTCTATATCCCAGACATGACTTATGATTGTTACAAGTGGATTGATGGAATTTGGAAATATGAAGAAGATGTGATCGCCTATAACGATCCAAATATGAAGATCAAACAATGGCACCCAACAAATGATGGGGAAACCAGTGAGTATGATGAAGTGAAAGATTTTTGGATCAATCCGGTTGACCCTAACTCACCTGTACAAGGAGGTAATGATGCTACAGCACCAGTTGTTGATGTAAGAAACAATAAAGACAGAAGAAAAAAGGATAAGGAACCAAAAACAGGTAAACCAAAACACAACCTGTTCGAAAAGAATAAAAAGCCGCATTCTGCCATTGGTGACCCGAAGAAGAAAAATAAGAAGAAGAAAAAGTAATTCTTAACTCAGCTTTTCTCGGTAAACGTATTTCTTTTGTATTGATTCAAATGGGCGATAGATGTAATAGACATAACCATCTATGATCCTTATCTTTTCTACATATTTATAGAACAATTTGAAGGACTTTCGAACGTGTCCGTTCTGCTGATCAATTTCACTTAAGTAAGTATATCCTCCCTTAAGGAACATAGCGTAAACATGCCCCTGTTTTTCGTCTTGTAACAAGGGTTGCTCCCACCCTGACCTTCTTTGATCAAGGTGATAGGATATGCGAGTACTATCAATGAATCCTTCCGTTGGTTTATACCTAAACAACTTATTCTTGTAATGATCGAACACCAGAATGATGTCTTCTTCAGTTTTAAACAATGGTGCATACAAAGGCTGATAATATATTGAATTCGTAAAAACGGTTGCACCAACCCAAATCTCTTTATCAATACCTGTTTCTATCTGTTTTTGATGGGCCCAAAGTTTAGTTCTTACATCCACATATTTGTACTCTGATCGATACAACTCCATCATTAATGTGTCTTCCACCTTTAAAAGAACATTATAAACGGAATCATCTCTATTGAACTCGTAATAATCAAAAGCTGGATAGATCTCAGAATAGTTGGAGAAATATAGATTCGGACCAATGGTATCCAGAATTGGAGCCACATACTTGAAATAGTAATCCCTGTTCTCTAACCCACATCTCACCTCATTATCCTGGAGATAAACCAGATAGACCCTTTCTTCGCATATAAGATGAATATTATCTCTAAAATCCTTCTTCAATTCAATTGCATCACCGGCCACATAATGCCTGTCCAGTTCATTCAAATTTTCATCAAATAGCCTTAATACAGCTCCTTTTTTTAATGTTTTTTCATACGTCAGGAGGATCATCCAACCATTATCGAGCAATTCAAAATCTTCAATACTAAATTCAATGAATCCGCAAATTGTATCAGGTGTATTTGGTTTGATCTCAATTAAGTTCAAACTCCTGTCTGGCATTGCAATCCTGAAATAAAGTGAATCATCATTTCTCTGCGCTTTCTTCTCCAGTTTCTTCGAAATGTAAAGCTGATAAGGATCGAAGGCGACACTTTTAAATATCAAGGAATCATCTTCACCAACTTTATATTGAATTGAAAATTTCCCATCTCTGTCTGTCTTGAATTTCTTTTCGGGATGTTTTTTAAAGTAATAGGAAACATTGAAAGCCGGATCACCTTCAGCATCTACAACGTCTCCAAAGATCGTTATCGTTTGACCAAAACCGTAAACTGAACAAAGGGATAATATGAACAATAGTCGCAATAGCATAGTTTGTTTTCTATTGAGATGCTAACTCCAAAAGTATTCCATAATTTTTTATTTTACTTTTGCTCGGCAAATGAAAACCTTCTTCAAATACATAAAAGACCATTTCAAAGAAGATTTTGATTGGAAATCGCATGCAGCTATAGGTATATTCCTTGCTGTATTGATTGGCTTTAATTATGGTGTGGATGCTGGAAAATTCACTTCCTTATATGATGAAATGGTTCACATCAATTATAAATCACAAGAATCCGTCTTGTATTTATTCTTATTGAACTCAACGGTTTTCATCCTGGCTATCTGGATCATTTCTTCATTCTCTGGTCAAAAAAAACTGTGGAATAAGAAATACATCATTTTTGGATTGATCGGGTTATTTTTTCTCTCACTGGACTGCAGTTACTACATCATGCAGTTTGTTAATGTGCATTTGTTCAAATACCCTTTTGTTTATGGTTGGGCGCATCATTGCTTGAGTAATTTATCAAGTACGGTCACCGTAATCATTCCCCTTTATTTACTTTATGCATTCACCAAAGATTTTAAGTCCGAATTCTATGGTTTCAAATTAAATGGAGCAAAAATAGGTCCTTATCTCTGGTTGATCTTGTTCATGATCCCTCTGATCTATATCGCTTCTTTCAGACCTGATTTTTTAGAAACCTACCCTACCTACCATGACCGTCAGGAATATATACATCTGGGTATGGAACAATGGCAAACCGCGGGCATCTATGAATTGTGTTACGGTTTTGATTTTATTTCCGTTGAGCTATTCTTTAGAGGTTTTTTGGTCATAGGATTATCAAGACTGATAGGCAAAGAGTCTATTTTAGTGATGGTAGTTATCTATTGTGTACTTCATTTTGGTAAACCTGCAGGTGAAGCTATTAGTTCAATTTTTGGAGGATATATCTTAGGGATACTGGCATTTAGATCAAGAAATATCTTTGGTGGTCTTATCGTGCATCTCGGAGTTGCATGGGGAATGGAACTCATGGCTTATCTACAAATGTGATAACCAAACCCTTTCAAGAGTTATTACGTTTTTATTGTTGAAAGTTTTTTGTTACTAATTGCGACAAATAAGGTTATAAAATTGTATATTTCGATAAGTGATAACTGCATTAACATATGGTGTCAAGATAAGCGTTGAAAGTATTTATAGAAAAGATCTTTCAAATGCTGAGAATGGCTTGTACTTTTTCAATTACAGAATTGTGATTGAGAACAAGAATGATTTTGACATTCAGTTAAAGACAAGATACTGGTTCATATTTGATTCTCTTAATCCTGCAAGAGAAGTTGAAGGAGATGGAATAGTTGGTGAACAACCAATCCTTGCACCAGGAAGAAAACACGTATATGTTTCTGGTTGTGATCTTCATTCAGAAATTGGTTATATGCGCGGCCACTATGTTTTCCAAAAAGTGGACAGCAAAGAAATGTTTCAGGTCACTGTTCCAAAGTTTGACCTGATCACAAAACCTAAGCTAAATTAATTGCTCAGGGGTTCCGTATTCTTTGTCACATTTCCTTTTTTAAAAATTGATTAGTTTTGCTCTCATATCTATTGGGACTAAAAGAAAATCAACATGCCAAACGCTATTTATAATGTACCACTGCCAGTTAATGAACCAGTGAGATCTTATGCTCCAAACACCAAAGAAACGGAGCGACTATTAGTTAAATACAAAAAAATGCGCAGTAAGGAAATCGATATACCTATGTATATCGGTAGCGAAGAGATCAGAACCAATGATAAGAAAAGAATCGCTCCTCCCCATGACCACAAACATACCTTAGGGTATTTTAATTATGGAGATGCTTCGCACGTTAATAAAGCTATTGATGCAGCATTGGCTGCTCGTTCTGAATGGGCTGCAATGCCATGGGAACATAGAGCAGCAATATTCTTAAAAGCAGCTGACCTTTTAGCTGGTCCTTACAGAGACCGCATGAATGCAGCAACTATGCTTGGACAGTCAAAAAATGCTTTTCAGGCAGAGATTGATGCCGCATGTGAGTTGATCGATTTCTTTAAATTTAATGTTGCCTACATGCAGCAGATCTATAGAGATCAACCTGAATCACTTCCTGGAATGTGGAATAGGCTGGAATATAGGCCTTTAGAAGGATTTGTATTTGCAATTACTCCTTTCAACTTCACATCTATTTGTGCTAACCTTTGCGCAGCACCGGCTATGATGGGAAATGTTGTGGTTTGGAAACCAGCCGAAACTCAAGTATATTCAGCTCAAGTGATCATGGAATTGTTTAAAGAAGCTGGTGTTCCTGATGGAGTTATCAATATGGTAACTGTTGATGGACCAACAGCTGGAGAAGTAGTGTTTAAGCACCCTGATTTTGCGGGATTGCATTTCACTGGATCTTCTACCGTATTCAGACATCTTTGGAAAACCATTGGTCAGAATATTGACATGTACAAAACTTACCCAAGAATAGTTGGAGAAACAGGAGGTAAAGATTTTATTATCGCTCATAAATCTGCACATCCTCAACAAGTAGCAACAGCTATCTCAAGAGGAGCTTTTGAATATCAAGGTCAAAAATGTTCTGCTGCTTCAAGAGCCTATCTGCCATCAAATATTGCAGATGAAGTACTTAAACTTGTTGCAGAAGACGTTAAATCATTTAAAATAGGATCTCCTAAAGACTTCGGTAACTTTATTAATGCAGTGATTGATGAAAGATCATTTGATAAGATCGCCGGATATATAGACTACATCAAAGAGATGCCGGATGCTGAGATCGTAGCTGGAGGAACCTATGATAAAACGGAAGGATATTTTATTACGCCAACTGTTGTTAAGACTACAAATCCTAAGTACAGAACCATGTGTGAAGAGATCTTTGGTCCAATCATTACAGTGTTCGTTTATCCTGAAAATGAATGGGTTGAAACATTGCAATTATTAGATGGAACTTCAGAATATGCCTTGACAGGAGCTATCTTCTCTCAAGACAGGTATGCTATTGTTGAAGGATCTAAAATATTGGAAAACTCTGCAGGAAACTTCTATATCAATGATAAACCAACAGGAGCTGTAGTAGGTCAACAACCTTTTGGTGGATCTAGAGGTTCAGGAACCAATGACAAAGCAGGATCTTATCTGAATTTGATCAGATGGGTATCTCCAAGAACGATCAAGGAAACTTTCGTTCCGGCTGAAGATTATAGATATCCGTTTTTAGGATAAACAATTCATACACTTTAGTAAAGGACAATTCGGAAGGGTTGTCCTTTTTTTGTAATTTGTTGTATCCCAAAATAATAATTGAATGAAAATACTTCTACTCTCTTTATCTATAGTCATTTGTGTTTTCGGATTAGGTCAGGAATGGCAATTGTTGAAAACAAGCTATACTCACTATTACAGACATAGTGATTCTTTGCATATCACAAATGTCATTTCCGTTGATTCTTTAGAAATTGTAGGGCCGGATACCACCTATCATTTGAACAGGTCAATTAAAAAATGTGATACTTGCGTGTACAATTACCAACTATATTATGGATATGCTAAAGAGTTTTTGGGATATAATTATTCTTATGAGAATAATTCAGGAGGTTACACCATAGAAAATGACTCGTTATTTACAACCAAAGACTTGGGTAATAGTTGGAGTTTTAATGGATCCGTTAATGCAACGATTACCACAGTTAGCGACTCTATTTTGTTCGGAACACTTGATTCAATTAAAGTGATTTCGTTGTCGACTTTAGATACCATCATTATTTCAAAATCAACTGGTATTTTAAGATATCCTGATTTTGATCACCCTGGTAAGTACTTTATATTGGTTGGAATTCAAAAAGATGACATTTCATTAGGTGAATATTTACCGAATGTTTGGAGTATTTACGATTTTGTAGTTGGTGATGTATTCTGTTTCAACATTGATAGTTGGAGCGTGGATAATAACAATGTCTACAATCATAAAATAGAGATTTTAGAAGATCTCAGTACACAAGGTTATTTCAAATATCTATACAAAACCCTTGGTTATAATCATTCTTCATATGGTTGGTCCAATCCTCCTCCAACAGAATGGAATTCAACTTCTAACTTTACAGATACTTTTAAACTAGCCATTGGACCAAACAATCTTGAAAACTGTAAAGGAGGAATTCAAAAAACAGGCTATTTAATTTCGAATTATGAGAGTTTTTATAATTATCCTTTTGCCATTAATCCTTTTGATAGTTTGAACGGAAGTAATTGGAATGAATTTATTGCAAGTCAATGGAAATATGATCCTGATTATGGATACATATCGAACATAACTCATTATGAGCCTTACACGGACAGTTTATTTTTTGTTTCAAACCTAAATGACGTATTTATTTCATTTGCTAATAATTTAGGAAGGATTAAAGTTCATTGGTTTGATTTTGAATATCTAGAAAATGAACTTCTACAGGGATTTCACACTAACTCAGGAAGTTTTGGCATTTCATGTAATTATCCAAATGATCTATCAGCAAATCAATTTATAAAATCCAATTTCAGCCTTAATCCTAATCCTGCAATAAATGAAATCTATTTCTCGGAATTGATCAAAGAAATTCAATTTTATTCTCTTGATGGAAAGTTAATTTTATCATCTCCTGTAGAGAACTATCGTTTTGAATTCAATTTGGAAAGTGGAATGTATATCATTCTAATGAAAAATGAAGATGGTAGTTCCTTTCAAGAAAAACTAGTTGTAAACTAATATTAGTTTAAAAGAGAACGACATTTCAATTTAAATTTTCCTATCCCTTTATTATTTTTGCTATTGTCTACAAAGAAATTTAAATGTCTCAAGAAGAAAAATTCATAGACGTAGAAAAACTAATTGCCAGCAAGAACCCTAAATTGCTGAAACGAACTCCAAAATTCCTGATAAATTATCTCAAGAAAAAACTACATCAGGATGAAATGAATGCGTTCATTGAAGATCATAAAGGAGTGGATGGATATAATTTCTCTAAGGATGTGATCAAGTATTTCAACATTAAAGTTGATGTACAGGGAATGGAAAATGTTCCAAAAGAAGGCGGAGTGATCATTACTTTAAACCATCCACTAGGGGGAATGGATGCAATGGCCATTATTGATGAGTTTTATCCATATCGAGACGATTTTAAATTTATAGTGAATGACCTGCTCATGAATCTTGAGAATTTGAAAGATTTGTTCGTAGGTGTTAACAAGCACGGTACTAACTCTAAAGAAGGCCTTGAAATGGTGGATCAATTATATGCATCAGATCAAGCCGTTTTTGTTTTCCCTGCAGGATTGGTAAGCCGCCGTAAAAAGCGAAAGGTTGAAGATCTGGAATGGAAAAAAACCTTCATTACCAGAGCCAGGAAATACGAAAAGACAGTTATTCCTTGTTATATAGATGGGGAATTAACTAAATTTTTCTACCGTTTAGCAAATTTTAGAACAGCTATTGGAATAAAAGCAAATATTGAAATGTTATATTTGGCTGACGAGTTGTTCAAGCAAAGAGACAAGACAATTCGTATACGATTTGGAGAACCAATTCCTTTTGAAACCTTTGATAGATCTAAGAAAGATCAGGAATGGGCTCAATGGGTAAAAAAGAAAGTTTACGATCTGAGAGATAAAAAATAATGTCAGAAATTAATACAGACCATATTATTCCTCCTGTTGACCGACAATTGTTACTCAAAGAACTGAACAAGGATCGCTTTGTTCGTAAAACAAACAAGTTGGAGAATGAAGTATATGTGATCAATGCACATAACTCACCAAACGTAATGCGTGAAATTGGCAGATTGAGAGAGCTTACGTTTACCATGGCAGGTGGAGGAACGGGACAAGAAGTAGATATTGATGAAAAAGATACTACTGAGAACTGCTATCAGCAGTTAATTGTTTGGAGTCCTGAGGACCAGTCTATTACCGGTGGCTACAGATTTTTTGATTGTGCCAAATCAGTTGATCCACATCAAGCAGAATTATCAACCGCTCATTATTTCAACTTTTCGGACAAGTTCGTGAAAGAGTATCTGCCCTATTCCATTGAATTGGGACGTTCATGGGTCAACCCGGAGTTTCAGCCATCAGTAAATCCTAAGAAAGGATTATTTGCGTTGGATAATCTTTGGGATGGATTAGGTGCTATAGTACATCTTCATCCGAACATGAAGTATTTCTTTGGAAAAGTAACCATGTATTCTTCATATGAAGAGCAGGCAAAACGTGCAGTTCTTGGATTCATGAAAACCTATTTCCCAGATCCCGATCGATTGGCATGGCCTAAAAATGCCATCTACACCTCTGTAGAACAGCACGAAATTGTGGAACTTGTAAAGGGACTGGATTTTAAGGAGGGATTAAAAGTCCTTCAAAAATACTGTAGAGATAGAGGTGAGAATGTTCCGCCTTTGATCAATAACTACATGCAGCTTTCTCCGAGCATGAAATCTTTCGGAACGGCACAAAACCCTGATTTTGGTGGAGTTGAAGAAACCGGAATTCTTGTCACTCTTGCCGATATCTATGATTTTAAGAAGGAGCGACATCTTCAGGGACTTTAACCACCTATTCATTAATCGATAATAACTCATACTCTTCTGTTAACATCATTGATTCAACGGTAGTAAGCGAATGCTTTTTATTTGCTATTTTTGCTGTTGAATATGAAAGTGCTACAAAAGATCTACTTATCCGTAATTGCAATAACAGGATTGTCATTGGCCTCTTGCGAAGATGATTTTAGTTTAAATGGTGATTACCAGGTTGAACCAATTGTATTTGGTTTACTTGATCATCATGACGATTTCCACACAATAAAAGTGACTAAAGCATATTTAGGAGATGGAGATAATTTGGTTTATGCAAAGATTCCAGATTCAAATTATTTCTCACAAGTTGATGCTAAGATCGTAGAATATAAGAATGAAAGTGCAACCGGTAGAGAGTGGACATTAAATGACACTATTATTTCAAACAAGGATACAACTGGAATTTTTTATGCACCTGAACAAAAAGTATATGGCTTTTATGAAAGTACATTAGACTCTTCTTGCTCATATAAACTAACCATAGATATTGAAGGAGGTGCTTATCAGGTAACTGGAGAGACTGCTTTAATAGATAAATTCTCTGTTTCTGGACAAATTCTCTATCCTTTATTTAAAGTAAATTTTGCTCCAGCCACGATCAATGACACTGTAGATGATTACACCCCTTGGAACATCACAGTAAATGAGGGAAAAAATGCAGCTTTATACACTTATAAATACACCTTCAACTATACGGAATACTACACTAGTGGAGGTTCAGCAAGTTTTTCGAAAACGCGATATAATGGACAAGAAGAGCAACATGGAACCGCAGACAATCCAGGAGTGCATATTGCTTCATTTTCAGGATATGATTTCTATACCTGGTTAAGATCTGTCATTCCAGATGATGACAATGTTGACAGAAGAACATTTGATGGTCTTGACCTTCGTATTTCTGTTGCACATCAAGAATTCTATCAATACTTACAGGTAGGGCAACCTGTTACAGGTATTGCACAAGTACAACCAGAATACACTAATCTTAAAGGAGCCAGAGGTCTTTTCTCTTCTCGGTTAGTATATGAATTGTTCGACTTCCCGTTGAATGGTACATCTACTAAAGAGTTGTGCACAGGCTATTACACAGGACATTTAAAATTCTGCTCGCAATTGCCTGAGCACGCAAGTGAATGGTATTACTGTCCGTAATACATTTTAAATTCCAATAAATTTTGTTAGAAGTTAGGACGCAATTTGTGTTCCTTATAAAAGTCATTGATGTGTTTAACTGCTTCAGCAGGATCATCTGTCATTTTCAAAAATGCCATATCCTCAGGAGAAATGTTACCTTCTTCACCAAGCATCACTTCCTCTACCCATGAAACCAATCCTTTCCAATACTTAGTTCCAAAAAGCACTACAGGTCTTCTTTCAATTTTTTCAGTTTGCATCAATGTGATGGCTTCAAAAAGTTCATCCAGGGTTCCAAATCCACCTGGAAAGGTGATAAATCCTTGCGTATACTTAACGAACATTACTTTACGAACAAAGAAATAATCGAAATCTACAGGATGGTTGACATAATCATTACATGATTGTTCAAATGGCAGCACGATATTTAATCCTACAGAAATACCGTCTGATTCATCTGCTCCTTTATTACCTGCTTCCATGATCCCTGGTCCACCACCGGTTATTACACCGTAACCGGATTTAACCAATAATCTTGAAGTTTCCTCTGCTTGTTTATAATATGGATTTTCCTTTGAAGTTCTTGCAGAACCAAATACTGCCACACAGGGACCTATTTGAGCCATTTTATCATATCCCTCAACAAATTCACCCATGATCTTGAAGATCGCCCAGCTATCATTTGTTCTTATTTCATTCCAATCTTTATGTTCTAAAGTCATAATTGTAAGTAAGTGTTTTGGAGGCGCAAATTTATAAATTTCTGAATACTGCTCAGCCTCAAATTATTAAACGTCAGTTATCCAAAGATATGTTTAGCTACCCTATATGTATTCGCATGCGCATCAATTATGTCGACAATATGATGTGAATATCCACCGCCCATGGCCGCAACTATTGGCACTTTATTTAATGAAGCCTGTTCAAAAACAAAGGCATCTCTTTGCTTACAACCCTCTTTGGTCACTTTTAATCGTCCTAGTTTATCTGACTCCAAAATATCTACTCCGGATTGATAAAAAATAACTTCTGGTTTCACTGATTGAATAAGGTCTGGTAAAATTGATCTTAATATATCCAGGTATTCTTCATCCTTAATACCATCCTTTAAACCAATATCAAGATCAGACCGCTCCTTTTTCAAGGGATAATTATGCTCACCATGCATACTAAAAGTGAATACTCTTTTCTCAGATTCAAATATGGAAGCTGTACCATTTCCCTGATGGACATCCAAATCCACGATCAATACCTGCGAGACATCTCCCCTGAATAGGAGCTCATTAGAAGCGATAGCAAAATCATTAAACAAACAAAAACCTTCTCCTCTATCAGCATAGGAATGATGAGTACCTCCAGCGATATTTAATGACACTCCATCTCGTTTTGCATGATAAAATCCTTCTAGAGTTCCTGAGGCTATGACCCTACCCCTCGCTACCAGGCTTTCATGAAAGGGAAATCCCATGGCTCTGATCTCATGTCTGGTCAGTTTCCCATATTTCAGTTTGTCCCAAAATTCTTGTGTGTGTGTTCTAAGAATCTGTTCCTCACTTAAAGGTTCTGGTTCAAAAAAATCATCTTCAGTCAATGTACCTTCATGCAACAATTGTTGAGGAAGTAAATCATACTTCTCCATAGGAAATCTATGCTCAGGAGGTAATTTAGAATACTTATATATTGGACTAAAGGCTACTTTCATAAGACGGATAGAAGGTAAAAATACCTACTTTTAAACCATAAACATACCCCATATGCTTGCTCGATTATCTTTATTAGTTCTTTTTCTAATCTCATTTTCTGTATACGCCCAATTTAATTTTGATGTTGACAAAATCCTTGAAAAACTGATATCACCTATTCAATCAGACCGTCCAGGGCAAGCATTTAACCCCACAACTTGCGGTATAGCTGCAATTCAGATACAATCTGGATTTAGTTATTCCCGCTATAACTCAGGAATTGATAGTAATTGGAAAAACTACTATATCCCAACCACAATAAGGCTTGGTTTCACCAGAAAATGGGAATTTAATAGTAGTTTCTATTATAACTATAATAACTGGAGTACCTTCGCCGGACCTGTAAAATCATCAGGTTTCCAAAGTCCTGAAATTGGAATACGATACGCTTTTATGAAAGGTGACGGCTGGAAACCGTTTATGGCACTACAATCCAATCTTTCATTTTTATCACACCGTGGAGATTACCAACAGCAACAATTTGGCAGCTCTTTTCTCCTAAGTACATCCAATCGTTTTAATGTACTTTCTATTAATACAAACATTGGGATTAAATTTTTGGGTACCGGCAATATGAATCCTGTCATTCCTTATGTCGTGAATTTTGGTTTTAATCTTGGAGAAAAATGGTCAATGTTTGCTGAAGGATTTGGTCAATTCTCTACTTCTGGTATAGCTCCAACAATTAATACAGATGCAGGTTTAGCTTTTACTCCAACAAAACTTATTCAATTGGACCTCTTTGGAGGATGGTTAGGCGGATTCAGTTCTGGCGCAACCGAACATTGGTTTGTAGAATTAGGGGTTTCATACAAAATCAGTTTAATGAAATATTTTGCAAAGAAAAAGATCGAAGAGTTCAAAAAGGGGAACTTTGGAAATTTTGGTGGATTTAATTTTGGTGGATAAGGTATTAAAACCTAACTCCCATGATACAAACGTCATCTAGCTGATCTAACAATCCTTTCCAATCATCAAATTCTTTCGATATTTTATCTTCCTGAAGACCAATAGGTAAACTACTGATTGATAAAAGTAATTCCTGAAATCTTCGTTGTGAATATTTCTTGACGCGCTCACCGCCAAATTGATCTGGGAATCCATCTGAAGACAAATAAACGGTATCTCCCTTTAGTATTTCTATTTCATGTGTAGCATAGTTCACAACATCCCAGTTACTGGCACTTACACCAGATTTATCTCCTTTGATCACTTCAAGGGCCCCATCATGAACAAGGTATAAATTGCTATTAGCTCCAGCAAAACTTACTGTTCTTTCATCAATATCCCAAACACAAATCCCCAAATCCATACCATCTTCCACATCACTCCCTTCAGCAGTTTCATCTGCTCCAAAGGCCACTCTTAATCCTGCTCTCAAGAACGTAAGTATCATTGAAGGATCCTCTATGCCTTTTTCATTGACTGCCTGATCAAGGATATTCTTACCGATAATACTCATCAAAGCTCCAGGAACTCCATGGCCGGTACAATCTACAACGGCAAAGAATATCTTACCAATGCTTCTTTCAACCCAATAAAAATCTCCGGAAATAACATCTCTTGGTCTATAGAACACAAAGCTTTCTGGTAACAATTGTCCGATAAAGGTTTCTGAAGGTAAAATACCGTTCTGAATTCGCTTAGAATAATTGATACTAGACATGATATCCTTATTCTTTTGAGCTAATTCTTGGGTACGCTCTTCCACTTTCTGCTCAAGTGTATCATACAATTCGGCATTCTTTAGTGCCGAAGAAGTATAAGAAGCTAAGGTTTTCACCATGGCCACATGATACTTGTTGTATGCGTTCTTTTTAAAACTTTGAACTGTGATCACCCCTTGAACTTCACCATCTGAGATCATAGGATAAAAGATCAATGAGCTTGGCATTTCACCAGAAGGGACCTTGATCTCTTTGACATATTTTTGAAACTCGGTATGGTTATCGTTGATCAATATCTCCTTCTTATTTTCAACACACCAAACGGAATAATTGTCTCTATCGTCCATGGAAACACTGATGATAGGATCACGTTTTCCACTTTCGAACTCATACTTGTATTCGATCTCATTTTTATCCTTATGATAAAGACGAACTCCAAATATCTCTGCATCCATTAATTCTGCGACACTTTCGTGGAGAGACTCAAAGATATCTTCAAACTCAAGGCTAGAAGAAATCTGCACTCCGAGTTCACTTAACAACTTGATATTATTGTAGTTGGATTGAAGTTTTTCTTTTTGTTTGATCACCTCTACCGTTCTCTCCTTCACCTTGTCTTCCATGTTCTCATATAGCCCAGCATTTTCCAATGCAATAGCAATATGAATAGCAAGCGTACGAACCATCTCAAGCTGCTCAACTCCGTATACATTCTCTTTAAAAGATTGAACAGATAATACCCCAATAGTTTTCCACTTGGATACTAATGGAACATAAATAATAGAGTGAGGACTTTCACCGGCCACTGGCGAAGGGTTTGCTCCAGCAACGGCCAATATTTCATCCATTGAACCAACTACAATTTCTTTGTTATCCACAAAACAGCGAACTGCGATTCTTTCGAGATCATTAATATGATAAGTGAAAGACTTTAGTTTCTTCCCCTTTTCTATTGGCTCTGGAAAAAACAATCCTTTTTCTTCTTCTTTGTAAATACCAATACCCAGAATATCTGCTTCCATCAACTTATTAAGGTTCTCGTAAACTTTCTCAATAATCTCAGTCACAGAAAGCGTTGATGTTAATTGTCGACCAATCTCATTCAATAATTTGGTTCGGTCGTGAATTAAAACCAATTCACCTTGTGCTTCTTTAATTTCCGTAACATCCGTAGCAACACTAACATATCCTCTTATTTCGTTATCCTGAAAAAGCGGCGTAACGTTGATAGTGATCCAGTACTTTCGTTTCGTTTCGCGATTTATACTGGCCAGATCCATAGAGAAAGCATCCCCTAAAGCAAAATTATTTTTTAATTGCTCAATGTGATTAGGATCCAATTCAGGCCCATTATAAAAATCTAGAAAGTACTGTCCTTTCACCTGATCCAGACTCATTCCGGTTAATCTCTCAAAGCCTCTGTTCACCCATTCTACGCAAATATCCTTGTCAAATAAAATAATACTATTGGTGGTATGAGAAGTAGCAAGTGTTAATACACTCATTTCACGTTCTTTCTTCCGAATGAATCGTAATCTCAAGATCATCAAGATGGTAATGATAATTACGAAAACCAGAATGCCAATTATGATATTTCTGTTTAATCGGTGATTTTCAATAAGCAACTCCTGATTTCTTTGCTCTTCCTTTAATTGAGTCAAACGATTCTCGTTCATCATCTCATCATAGCTTGACTGGAATTTTCTGTTTTGTTCGTTGAACTGTGACGAGCTTAGTGAGTCTTTAAGTCTTGTGTATTTAATGAGTGTTACATAGGTTCTTTTGTAATCTTCTAATGAATCGTATAGAGCAATTTGAACTTCATAGTTGTCCAGCTTTTCTTTTAGAAGTCCGCGAGATTCTGCTATTTCAAGTCCATTTTTTGTTGCTTCGAGTGCGTTATAATATTCGTTGTTTTGAATTTCCGTAAAAGCTAGTTGCGCATAGGTATAGCTCGCAAATCTATAATCGTGTTGACGTTCAAATGTGGAAATTGCATTTTTATAGATCACAATTGCGCCATCATAATCCTTATTTAGGCGTAAATACTTAGCTGCAGCAAGGTGAACTGAAGGTTCAATATTGTTCAGTTTATCAGAATTATACAAGGCATAACAAAGAGAATAATGATCAATGGCGCTTTTTTTATCTGAACAATCAAAATAGGCCTCTCCTATATAAGCGTATAAGGAAGCCAACCTATCATAATCCTTCAATTTTTCGGCAAGAGCTATCGCTTTCTTGTAATAGTTGATCCCATAATTACAATTTCCCATAGTACTCATCAAGAATGCATAATCTAGATAGACATCCATTTTGAGAACATCATTATTTACCTCTTCAACCAGATCAACTGCTCGCGTTAAATGATGTTTTGCCTCAAAATAATCCAGGTAATAGTAGGTATAAATTCTACCCAAATTTTGTGAGGCTTTAAGGATACCATATTTGTAATTGATCTCTTCAGAAATGGAAAGAGATTGCTCACCATAAGCCACGGCTTTTTCAAAATCAGATGGAGCAACCAAATAAGCAATCTCATTAAGCACATCAGCTTTCTTGGGCGACTTTTCCAGGGAGATTAAAACAGCTATAAGGGAATCTATTTTTTCTTCTTCCTTCGATTGTGCAAACGTAACATTTATCCCGCCATATAGCAGTAAGAAGCAAAGACTAAGGAAACTATATTTAAATTGTTTAAGCAATATTAATTCCTGATATTTTTAAAGTTAATAAAATTGGTAGCATATAAATTTTCCTTTAGACAAAAGACAAAAAAAACCCGTTCAAATTGTTTGAACGGGTTTCTAAATTTAATTTAAGTAATTCTTACTCAGCAACTACTTCAAATTTGAAATCTTTGGCAACCTCTTTATGAAGGTTAGCTGTCGCATCATAAGTACCAAGCTCTTTTACTGGCTCGTTCATAATTTTCAAAGATTTTCTATCAACTTCAATTCCTTCAGCTTTAAGAGCATCAGAAAGTGCAATTGTAGTAATTGAACCGAAGATCTTATCATTATCACCTACTTTGGCTTTAACTTTTACAGTTAAACCTTCAAGTTTAGACGCAATTGCTTCAGCCTCTTCTTTGATCTTATTTTCTTTATGAGATTTTTGTCTCATATTCTCTGAATGCATTTTTTTAGCTGAATCTGTAGCTAAAACTGCATATCCTTGAGGAATTAAAAAGTTTCTTCCGTAACCAGGTTTAACTGATACGATATCATCTTTATACCCCAATTTATCAACGTTTTTCTTTAATATTACTT
Organism: Crocinitomicaceae bacterium; assembly: GCA_020635955.1. GTDB lineage: Bacteria > Bacteroidota > Bacteroidia > Flavobacteriales_D > Crocinitomicaceae > Paracrocinitomix. The sequence continues at coordinate 125,094 of JACJYW010000006.1, read as the reverse complement.
CCATGACAATGGATTAAAATTCATTCAACAATTACTTCAACATATCAGCTACATAAGGAAGGATAGCAAGGTGTCTTGCTCTTTTTACCGCCTTATTCACTTTCTTTTGATATTTCTGTGAAGTACCAGTTACTCTTCTTGGAAGGATCTTACCTTGCTCATTAACAAACTTCAAAAGGAAATCTGGATTTTTATAATCCACATATTTTATTCCGCTTTTTTTGAATCTGCAGTATTTATCCTTCTTGATCTCAATATTGATCGGAGTAAGATATCTAATGTCGTTACTTGCCATTTTTTTGATTTTAAAAATTAAACACTACGCCTCTGCAGTTGCAGCTTTAGCGGCTCCTCTTGTTTTTTCAGCAAATGCAATATGATCTTTCTCCATTTTTACGGTTAAAAATCTCATGATTCGCTCATCTCTCTTAAACTCGATCTCTAATTTTTTGATCAAAGTTCCATCATTTTCAAACTCCACAAGGTTGTAGAAACCAGTAGATTTCTTTTGGATTTGATAAGCAAGCTTTTTCAAACCCCAGAATTCGTTGTGCTTAATTTTACCACCGTTTTTGGTGATATAATCTTCGTACACTTTTACTGCTTCCTTTGCCTGCTCTTCAGACAAAACGGGAGTTAAAATGAAAACAGTTTCGTACCTATTCATATAACTAAATTTTAATTTGGAGTGCAAAGATACTTCTTTTTCACGAATAGCAAAGCTTTTCGCAAATATATGTTTGAAAGAATAAAGCCTGAGATGAGACCATTTCAAAAATTATTAAAAAATCAAAAGATGAAGCCGCCTTACTCCCAATTATTCAATGAGCTAGAAAGTTTGTTGAAAACTCAATACTACCAAGCTTTATACCGCTATTATTAATAGTTATATTTGTTCAATCTATGGGAAATTTTGTAGTATCCGCCAGAAAATACAGACCGCAAACTTTTGATTCAGTTGTTGGGCAAAGTTCCATCACTACAACCTTGAAAAATGCCATTAAGAATGATCATTTAGCTCAAGCCTTTTTATTCTTTGGTTCCAGAGGAGTTGGAAAAACAACAACAGCAAGAATTCTTGCTAAAACGCTTAATTGTTTTAACCTAAAGGAAGATATCGAACCTTGCAATGAATGTGAATCCTGCAGATCATTTAACGAAGGACATTCTTTTAATATTCTGGAATTAGATGCTGCGTCCAATAACTCTGTGGATGATATCCGAAATCTGATCGATCAGGTTAGAATTGCTCCACAAGTTGGAAAATACAAGATCTTTATCATAGATGAGGTACATATGTTATCCTCATCAGCATTCAATGCATTTCTTAAAACTTTAGAAGAACCTCCGGCACATGCTGTTTTCATACTGGCGACAACAGAAAAGCACAAGATCCTTCCTACTATTCTTTCAAGATGCCAGATCTTTGACTTTCACCGCATACAGGTTCAGGACATTGTAGATCATTTAAAGAAGATTGCTTCACAAGAAGGCGTTACGGCAGATGATAAGGCACTGCATATTATTGCACAAAAAGCAGATGGAGCTCTTAGAGATGCTTTATCCATTTTTGATCAGATCGTTTCATTCAGTAATAAAAATGTTACCTATGAAGCTGTACTTAAAAACCTGAATGTTCTTGATTACGATTATTTCTTCAAAGTGACAGATTTTGCATTAGACGGAAATATTCCGGATAACCTCTTGATCTATAACGAAATTCTTGCACATGGATTTGATGGTGGACAATTCCTTTTGGGATTAGCTGATCACGCAAGAAATCTACTAGTATGTAAAGATCCAAGAACCATTGAGATCCTTGAAGTGCCAGCTGATCTTAGACAAACCTATTCCGCTCAGGCAGAAAAGGCGCCACAAGAATTTTTACTTACAGCTTTAGACCTATTGAGATCAACAGAGGAAAAATTTAAAGCGAGTAAGAACAAGAGACTACATGTTGAAGTAGCGATCATGAAACTTACAAGTATTATAAGTACATTAAAAAAGAAGGAGATAATCGCTTGATCAGTTACCTTGAAATAGAGATATTACCCTTTGAGGGACAACATGAGCCAAAGGTTCTTCAGCCTATTGAACAAAAGGTTGAAGTAGTTCACGAGGAAATAGTTGTTGCCGCTCCCGTTAAGCCTTCTAGCTTCAATACGGAGAGAAAAAAAATAGCAGAACCAACAGGCAAGTTGAATTCTACCATTATCGGCATAAAATCCACCTTGAATCCAACAGTTAAAAAGCATGGATTAGTTGAGGATGTTTCTTCTGACCTGAATGAAAACTACAAGATTGAAGACCTGGAATATGCCTGGAAAGAATATGCTTTAGGCGTTAAACGTGAAAAAAAGGATAGTTTATTTTCAACGTTAACCACTTCTGAATTCAAGGTGAGTTCTGATCATATCATCACTTTAAAATTGAAGAACTCTATTCAGTCTACCGAAATCGAAGAAGAAAAGATCAATTTGGTGAGGTTTTTACGCTCCAAGCTACAGAACAGTAACATCCAACTCAATTACGAGATGGAAGAATCCCAGGCTATTAAAGTAATGGACAGTAAATCAACATTTGATAAGCTGGCTGAAGAAAATCAGGCGCTTCACAAATTCAGAAAACTATTCAATTTGGATATTGAATTCTAATTACTTACGTTGATTGGCGATCATATCACCAGGATTAGCAGTAATTGAGTTTTTCTCAACTCTCAATTTACCACCACCTTCAGTTGAAATAACTATAGTGTTCTCATTGATCTCTAAAACCTTTCCATGGATTCCTCCAGCAGTAACCACTTTATCTCCCTGTGCAAGATTTTCTCTAAAGTTCTTTGCTTCTTTTGTTCTTTTCAACTGAGGACGCAACATGAAAAAGTAGAATACAATTCCAATTGCACCAAACATGATAAGGTTATTCATTAAACCTGGACCTTTCGCTCCTTCTTGTAAAATAATTGCTAATAAATTCATTTTGTTTTTTTATTCTTTTACTACACCTGACAGTGTCAGCAATGTTAATGATGGGTTAGTATTTGCTTCAACCCTTACGTTCTTTTTTACATTCCCTACTCTTCCCTGAGAATCAAATACTACTTTGATCTCTCCTGTTTCACCCGGAGCAATTGGATCTTTTGGCCAATCTTCAGGAACAGTGCAACCGCAAGACCCCTTTACATTGATAAGTATTAGGTTCTTATCACCTGTATTTTTGAATTTGTAGGTATGACGAACCTGCTCTCCCTCTTTCACAGTTCCAAAATCATATTCCATTTTATCGAATGAAATCTGAGTAGGATCATCAATGTATGAAGCAAAGTCGTTTCTTCTTTGTTCTTCATCTGCATTTGTATTGGTAGTACACGAAATGGCAACCAATGGTAAAAACAGTAAAAATCTCATCTTTTTCATATCCACTAATTAATTAATCCTCTTCCGGTTTTTTTCAATTTTCCTTGTTTATCTAAATGCTCTACAGCCTTATCCAATATTCCATTAATAAATACCTGGCTTTTTGGTGTACTATAGTATTTTGATATTTCGATATATTCGTTAAGCGTTACTTTCTTTGGAATTGAAGGCAATTCTGTAAGTTCAGTAATAGCCATTTTCAAAAGAATGATATCCATTTTTGCAATGCGATCTAACTCCCAATTCTGTGTCAGCTCATCAATCAAAACTGAATTAGACTCGTCATTCTTAATGGTTTTTCTGATCAGGGCCTTTACAAATTCTCGTTCGTCCTCTTCATCCTTATACAAAGGAAGAATTTCCTCATTTGAATTCATTTTAGGCTCAATACTTTTGATCGTTTTCAAAACCATTGAACAGATCAGATCGATATCATCCAACCAATAAATACTTTCATTCTCAAAGAAATCATGCAACAAACCAAAATTCGCTATATCAGTTTTGAAGATCGTCAGTGCAAACTTTTTATGCTCTTCAAAATCAACTGAATTTTGATTCATATATTCTATATACGTTTCAGTCTTTGAAATATGCAAAAATAGTTTTCGCATGAGGTCATGCTTTACTGCTCCGCCCCAATTGATCTTCAATTCTTCAGACTTTTTTCTCAGCTCAATGTTTTGAGCAAAATGTTTAAATATTGGATTATCAACAAAATTCCTCACCGGCTCAAGATCAGATGCAGTAGGATTGATCTTTTTTTGTCGATCTTCTATTTGTTGCTCAGCAAAAGACGTCAGCTCTTCAAATGTTAATAGGAAATACAGGTACAATTCATACATCTTGTTGATAGACCTGAATAATTCTTTTTCAGCTTTCAATGGATCGTTATCCTCAGACTGAAAAAATGCGTATAAAATTTGTAATACCTTAATTCTAAGGTGACGTCTGTTAAGCATTTGTAGTTATAGCGGTAATTTAACGTTTCCAATAGCTTCAATCCTTTCTTCAGCCATTGTATTTGCGATCTCATAAGTTGGTATTCCTTCTTCTGAAGATCTGTTAATAATATCGATAGTTCTGTTATAGATCTCTTCTGCTTTGCCCATTGCCCATTCTGCCGTAAATCCTTTTACTTCAGCATAACAATTGATCACACCACCAGCGTTGATCATAAAATCAGGAACATAGATCATTCCTTTTTCTCTAACCGCCACTCCGTGAACAGACTCATCTTTCAATTGGTTATTGGCTGCTCCGGCAATAATTGAGCATTTCAATTTTGCAAGCGTCTCATCATTAACAGTTGCACCTAAAGCACATGGAGCGTAAATATCCATATCAATATCATAGATATCATTCACGTCAACTACTTTAGCTCCATATTTATTAGCTACTTCTTTCAAGGTGTTCTCGTAGATATCTGAAATGAAGATCTCTGCACCTTCTTTTTGAAGATGACCAACAAGGTATTCTCCTACGTGACCTACTCCCTGAACAGCTATTTTCTTCCCACTTAGTGAATCTGAACCATACTGAACTTTCGCAGCAGCTTTCATCCCCATATAAACACCATATGCTGTTACCGGAGAAGGGTCTCCACTTTTACCTGGTAATCCAACCACGTTATTGGTCTCCATGTTAACCCAGGTCATGTCCTGAGGAGAGATACCTACATCTTCTGCAGTTATATATTTACCTCCAAGACTTTCAACGAATTTTCCGAATCTTCTAAAAAGAGCCTCACTTTTATTTTTTCTAGCATCACCAATGATCACGGCTTTTCCTCCACCAAGATTCAATCCTGAAATAGAGTTTTTATAGGTCATACCTCTTGATAACCTTAGTACATCATTCAATGCTTCTAGCTCATTATTATATGCCCACATTCTTGTTCCTCCAAGTGCGGGACCTAATACTGTGTTATGCACAGCTATTATCGCTTTCAATCCTGTTTCGTTATCATTACAAAACAATAACTGCTCATGATTATACTTGGACATTCTCTGAATTATTGGATTTTCTCCAAGGGTAGTCTCTTGTATATCTTTTACTTCGAACATAATTGAGGGGATTTACATTATTAAACTAAATCTTAATACTAAATTTGTGCCGTCGCTCACCTCTAAATTTTGAGGATGTGCCAGATTTTCGGCCACACAAAAGTACTAATTTTTAAATGTCATCATTATCCTATTTAAATAAATATTTACTCAAGTACAAGTGGCTCTTGTTATTGGGGATGTTGTTCGTGATCGGACAGAATATTTTTGTCATGATGATGCCCGGAGTGGTTAGAGATTCGATCAATAGCATGATCGATAATCATGACGGCACTGCTGCGGGATCTGCAAGAAGCTTAATGATGGTTGCACTGATATCGGCAGGTATTTATGTAGGATACTCCATTATTTCAGGTGTATTTCTCTTTTTCCAGAGACAAACTATCATTATCGCTTCAAGACATATAGAATATGATCTGAAAAATGAGATCTATGATCAGTACCAAAAATTATCCTTCAATTTCTATAAAAAGAATGCAACAGGAGATCTAATGAACAGGATCACAGAAGATGTTTCTCAAGTTAGAATGTATCTGGGACCAGCAATCATGTATACGGCGGGTCTGATTGTTAGATTCGGCTTGGCTTTATGGATCATGTTGGCGATAAATCCAGAATTAACTATATATGTATTGGCTCCTTTGCCAATAATGTCTGTGCTTATCTTTTTTGTTAGTAAGGTATTGAATAAGAAAAGTGAACATGTGCAGCAACAGCAATCTTATCTATCAACCATTGTACAGGAAACATTTTCAGGGATCAGGGTTATCAAATCACATGTTAAGGAATTTGAGACAGAACAACGATTCAATGCAGAAGCAGAAGAATACAAAAAGCGATCGTTGAACCTGGTTTTAACTCAGGCATTCTTTATGCCAACTATCGTTCTGCTAATCGGTATTTCAACCATTCTTACTATATATATCGGAGGTATTCAGGCACAACAAGGATTAATCAAAACGGGTGAAATTGCCGAGTTTGTGCTTTATGTGAACCTGCTGACCTGGCCTTTTGCTTCTGTTGGATGGGTAACCTCACTTGTTCAACGTGCTGCCGCTTCTCAAAAAAGGATTAATGAATTTTTGAACGTGAAACCAGAGATCGTATCTGTATCAGAAGAGCCTTTTGAATTTTCAAATCAAATTGAATTGAAAGAAGTTGGTTTGGTCTATGAAAACTCGGGAGTAAAAGCACTCGAAAATATAGACCTCACCATCAATAAAGGAAGTACAATTGGCGTTTTAGGACGTACCGGTTCTGGTAAATCATCACTCGCATATTTGTTGATGCGATTATTAGACCCAACTTCTGGTGAAATTCAAATTGATGGAAAAAAGCTTACCGATATAAATCTTGAAGCCTGGAGAAGACACCTGGGATATGTACCTCAGGAACATTTCTTATTCTCTGACACCATTAAAAACAATATTGCATTCGGATTAGACGCAGACAAAGTAACAGATGATGAGGTGATAAGAGCAGCAAAAGCAGCAGGAATTCATGATAACATTATGCAATTCCCTGATAAGTACGAAACCAGATTAGGTGAAAGGGGAATCAATTTGTCGGGTGGTCAAAAACAACGAATTTCTATTGCCAGAGCACTCATAAAGAATCCTGAGATCTTGATCCTGGACGATTGTCTGTCTGCTGTTGACAATGAGACTGAAGAGATCATTTTGAATGCTATCAAACAAGATCTTAAAAATAAAACCTCCATCATCATTTCGCACAGGATCAGTAGTATAAAATATGCTGATAAGATCATAGTATTAGAAGAAGGCAAGGTAATAGAAGAAGGTACTCACGAAGAATTATTAGCTCTTGGCGGACAATATGAAACCGTCTTTAGAAAACAGGAACTTCAAGAATCCACAAAATCGGAGGAATGAAAAGAAAGTGGGATCGCAGTGAAGAACAATTCTTTGGAATAGGTGTTTATCAACCTAAAACCAATCACAACATTGGAACCCTTTGGAGATCGGCACTAATTCTAGGCGCTCAATATATTTTTATAATAGATGGGAAATATGTGGGACAAACCTCTGACACCCTTAAAACCTGGTCTAAGATACCCTTCTATAAATATGATGATTTTGACCATTTTTACAACTCTCTTCCTCACTCTACACAGGTAGTTGGCTTAGAAATGTCGGATAATTCAACTCCTATTCGTAATTTTGTGCATCCATTCCGAGCAAGTTATCTACTAGGGGCAGAAAATAATGGACTACCCGAAAAGGTAATTGAAAGATGTCATCATTTAGTGCAATTACCCGGAGAACATTCCTTGAATGTTGCCGTAAGTGGAAGCATAATGATGTATGATCGGATAGCGAAAATGGGTTAAGACGTTTAAACAAATGACAGAAGAACAGGAAGCAGCTTGGGAGAAATTAAACCGTAAGATCAAAAAAACGGTTTGGAACGCCATCAACGATTATAATATGATCGAGGAAGGTGATAAGATCATGGTATGTTTATCAGGAGGCAAGGATAGTTATACGCTTTTAGACATTCTTATGCAGATCCAAAAAGCTTCTGTCTTCAATTTTGAGATCATTGCTGTTAATCTCGATCAAAAACAACCTGGTTTCCCTGAAGAGGTATTACCTACCTATTTGAAGTCTGTTGGTGCGCCATTTGAAATTATTGAAAGAGACACCTACTCTATCGTTAAAGAAAAAACTCCTGAAGGTAAAACCACTTGCAGCCTTTGTTCTCGATTAAGAAGAGGCACTTTATACACGGCTGCCGAACGTCTTGGGTGCAACAAAATAGCTTTAGGTCACCATAGAGATGATATTTTAGAAACCTTCTTTTTGAATTTGTTCTTTGCCGGTAAAATCGAAACCATGCCTGCGAAATACATCACCAATGATGAACGATTTGTAGTTCTTAGACCTTTGGCCTTTGTAAAGGAGAAAGATATTGAGGTATTGGCAGCAATGAATGAATACCCTATTATCCCATGTAATCTATGTGGATCGCAACCAAACCTACAAAGACAGGTGGTTAAAAAAATGCTTCATGCATGGGATGAAAAGTATCCGGGAAGATCTGAGATCATGTTCAGTGCATTGAAAAACATTTCACCAACTCACATGTTAGACGAAGATTTGTATGATTTCAAAAATCTACAATCTAAACTTATTGGTGAACTCAAAAAAGGGAAAGAATTTGAGATGATGTAAGTTCAATGCATCTCTATCTATAATTTCTTTTTCTTCAGCTTTATTAATTATTCTATTTCATTACATTTACTCAAAATGTAATTGAAAAACCATGTTAAACTCCGGATCAATTTCCAAACATTTATTCCTTTTAACTACTTTTTTAATCCTTGTCTTTTCTGGGTATTCTCAAACGGATTCTTCTCAAAATGACTTTTCTGCCGAATCTGCTGAAGCTTTAAAAGAAGAATTACAAAGTGAACTTCCTGCTCCGGACCACATTGTTGAAGAAACCATAATAAGTGCTAATCATGGCTCAGAGCACGGAGAAGGACATGATGAGCATGCAGAACATGAAAATCACTTAAAGGCATTTGCTCCTCTATTATTTGTGATCATTGCCCTCCTAATTGGTGCGGCCACCAGACATTTCCTGGCTAAAATAAATCTACCCTTTACGGTTGCGCTTTTGTTAATCGGAATTGGAATTGGAATCCTGGGTCGTCAGGATGTTTTTGTTGACATGGACATTTTTGGAATGAAAGTGGACGCCTCTATGATCGATTGGTCTATCAGTTGGGCTTCAACGCTAGACCCACATATGATGTTAACCATATTCTTACCCATTTTGATATTCGAAGCGGCGTTTGCAATGGATGTGCATGTATTCAAAAAATCTTTTGTTAACTCAGTTCTATTAGCTGTCCCAGGGATTTTAATGGCTTTGTTCGCTACCGCAGGTTTAATGTGGATCCTTGTTGAATTTGGATTAGGATTGAACACATGGACATGGCCTATGGTGCTTCTTTTTGGTACCGTCATCTCGGCTACCGACCCCGTTGCGGTTGTAGCGATATTAAAGGAATTAGGTGCCAGTAAAAAATTAGGAACCTTAATTGAAGGAGAGTCTTTGTTGAATGATGGTACGGCAATCGTGATCTTTAATGTGATCTTTGCTGGAATTCTGGCAACATATGATCCTACTGCTTCTGCTGAAGGACTTCATCCACTGTTAGAATTCCTCAGAGTTTCATTCGGAGGGGTTGCTATAGGGGCAATCTTCGGGTATTTAGGTCTTAGATGGATGAGAGGAGTTTTCAATGATATGTTGATAGAAATTACCATAATCGTTGCATTAGCCTTTTTGACATTCTTTATATGCGAACATGCATTTGCCGTATCTGGAGTACTTGGATTGTGTACACTAGGATTGATCATGGCAGGACCTGGAAGAACTAAAATTTCACCGGAAGTACAACACTTCATTCATGAATTCTGGGAGTTTACGGCTTTTACTGCGAACACACTAATCTTCCTGATAGTAGGTGTCGTTATTGCGGAACGTACACATTTTACCGTGAACGATATCTGGATGCTACTGATCGTTTATGTGATCATACATGTGGTTCGAGCAGCTGTGATTGCCGTGCATTACCCGCTCATGAAAAGAATTGGATATGGAATTGGCAAAAATCATCCACAAGCTATGTGGTGGGGAGCATTGAGAGGAGCAATTGGGCTGGCATTAGCATTGATCGTTGAGTCAACACCTTCTATTCCTCAAGAAATAAGAAATCAATTCCTTTTCTTAACGGCAGGAATCGTAACACTAACCTTGTTGATCAACGCAACAACAATGAAAGCCGTTGCTAAAAAACTGGGATTAACTTCTGTTTCAAAGACTAAAAAATATGTGCTTGAAACAGCAAAAGACTATGTTTTCAACGAAACAGTTGCAACCATTGACACGCTTGAAAAAGATAGATTCTTTAAAAAGGTGAATTGGAAGGCAGTTGGAACTTACCTACCCCCTTCTTCAGGTGTTGAAGAGATGGAAGGAATGGATTCTTTCAAAGAAGAATCAAGAAGAAGAATATTGGAAAAGGAAAAATCATCTTACTGGTCTCAGTTCAAAGAAGGTTTAATTTCTTCTAGCGCCTATAACTTACTAGTTTCTGAGATCAATGAGATCATTGATTCCGGAGGTGAAAAATCATTGGCAGAAAGAGGTGATCTAGACGCTTTACTGGATACTAAGAACTCTTTAAAGAGACTTGGTTTCCTTGGAAGCTTTTTCTCTAAAAGATATATAGAAAGACTAGCATCTTCATTTGATGTTGCCAAAGGTTTCTATGCTTCTCAGAATACTTGTTTGAAGATGTTAAGAGAAATGCAAGCTGCAGCTAAGAATGAACAGGAAGAGTTGATCCTTAAAGATATAGAATATGAGATTGAAGAAAATAATATTCAGGCATTGACCTTCTTGAGAAATTTCAAGAATCAGTATCCTAATATATATCGTCACGTTTCAACGCGTCAGGCTATTAGAACATTGTTGAACACTGAAAAAACAAAAGTTAATGACTTGCTTAAAACTGGACGAATTACCGGTGAAGAGGCTCATGCAATGATCCTGGATATAGAAACGAGAATGCAGTCATTGAGCAAAGAGAAAATGTCAAAAGCTGACCAAACAAGGGAAACTCCAAAAGAAATGGATTAACCTATATTGTAATTTGTATTGATCACATTTGATGCCCATAGATCTGGGTCGCCATTTGTATTAAAGTAGAAATCTATTCTACCAAGAATTAAACCGGCCCACCCAACCTGGTTGATCAATACCTGTTTACCGGCTTTATTCTTGTACATCTGTGGTTCATCAAGAAATGTATGAGAATGTCCACCAATGATCAAATGAATATTCTCTGTATTTTCTGCTAAAACTGGATCACACATTTTATTATGTCTGGGAACATATCCTAAATGTGATAAACAAATGACGAGATCACATTTCTCCTCATTTTTCAAATGATTGGCGTAATAATTCGCTTTTTCTATCGGATCTAAATAGTTTGTTTCTTTATAAAGTTCCTTTGATACTAAACCATTCAGTTCTACACCTACTCCAAATACACCTATTTTCATCCCTCCTTTATTAAAGACTTTAAAGGCAAGCGTTTTGTCTTTGAGTATGGTGTCTTTGAAATCATAATTGGCGCACAGAAAAGGAAAATTAGCGTGGGGAAGCATTTTTTCAAATCCTTCAATGCCTGCATCAAAATCGTGGTTTCCCATAGTGGCTGCATCATAGCCCATAGCTGTCATCACTTTAAATTCTAATTCTCCATGATGCATATTAAAATAAGGCGTTCCTTGAAAAATATCTCCTGCATCCAGCAACAAAACATGATCCTCTTCCTTTCTGATTCGATCGATTAAAGCTTTTCGTCTATTCACACCTCCCTGACCAGGATATTTCTTATCATCCAATGGAAAAGGATCGATATGTGAATGAGTATCATTTGTGTGAAGGATGGTAATTTTATTTTCTTTTCCACTAGCGAAAGATGGCAAGCTCGCAAGCGCAAGACTACCGGTAGCAAATGTTCTGACAAATCTTCTTCTATCCATCACTAATTATTTATCTGGATCTTACCGGTCAACTCAAATCCACCTAATTCTTTCTTTTCTTTTACATATTGTATAAAGACATCTCTTAACAATATCCCTGTATCCCAAATACCTAACGGCTCATTAAAGAAGGTCATATTATCTCCCCCACTGGATAAGTAGTCCGTGGTGATGACATACAATTCCTTATCAAAGTTATATTCCACACCGCCTATTTTCATTGTTTCAATATCAGGAGTCAATAAGAAATTTGCATTATAAACCGGCTGGCCCAATTTATCAAAGATGTATCTGGCTAGCATTCGAACTTTATCGCCAGATATCTTTACAATGACTAGAGTATTGTCAAATGGCATCAATTCAAATATCTCACCTACTGTAATGTCTCCTTGATGAATTGGAGCTCTCAACCCACCAAAATTCAACATTGCAAAGGTATTTTCTGCAGATAGCCCGCTTAGATCTGCGTTTGATTTCGAATAATCAATTCCTGCTAAAAATGCTGCTTCAGCTGTGAAGTTACTCAAAGGAGATTCTGGATTATATTTAATAAGATCCTTTGTAGCGACACCAATTACCTCACTCATTTCTTCCACCATTGATTCTCGATATGGCTGAATCATTTCATCCAAACCACCATCTCCTAAAGTTGAATCAATAACTACACTATCTTGCTTATAATCTGCTATTTTCTGCGTACCGCAAGACAAGAAAATGAAGAACGAAAAGAAGAAGAGATTTCTCATCATCTAGTTAGCGTATTTCTTCAGAACTATGTAAGTTGGAAAGTGATCAGAATAACCATTTAACCATTGTCCTCCGGCCCAGGTTCTAAGTGGATAACCAGCATACTGCCCTTCTTTTTGGATCATCCAGTCTCTTCTGAATACTACTGCTTCATGGAAAACATATTTTTTGGCATCTTCATCTAAAAATGCCTGTGAAATAGCAATTTGATCAAACAAATTCCATGCATCATTATAAGCAAGTGTACCATTACCTCTTTTGAAATGATCATACATAGTATTGTATAGATCACCCTCTTTTAATTTACTTTTCTTTCCTTTTGCTCTAATATATTCGGTCATAGATATGTTAACCGGATCATCATTTAAATCTCCCATATAAATGATCTTTGAATCTGGATTGACTGTAAACAATGAATCAATTATATGTCTACCAACCTGAGCAGCTGCAATTCGTCTGGGTTCTGAAGCTTTTGAACCACCCCATCTTGAAGGCCAGTGACAAACAATAAAAGTTACGTCTTCACCGTCCATATCACCCGTAACAACCAATTGGTCACGAGTAAAGCTCTTTCCGCCTTCGCTACTATCAAATGAAAGAGGATATTTAGTAGCATTCTTTACTTTAAAATACTTCTCCTGATACAACAATCCGCAATCCACTCCTCTTCTATCTGGCGAATCAAAATGTACGATCTTATAATTTCTCTTTTGTAATTCTGGTTGTGCCACCAAATCTTCGAGTACACCTCTATTCTCAACCTCACAAACTCCAAGTACTGCAGCTCCGTCCGGAGAGAATTTTGTACCAATCTCACTTACAACGCGAGCCATATTATGCAACTTACTATGATATTTAGTTGAATCCCATCCTTTCGCTCCTTCAGGAAGATATTCTTCATCATTGATCAAAGTATCATCCCAATAATCAAATAAGTTCTCAAGGTTATAAAACCCAACACAGGTGACTTTATAGGATCGCTTTTCCGTTTCCTGAGAAAAGCCCTGAATGCTAAATAAAAAGTAGAATAAATAAACTGCAACTGCAGTGATCGGTTTTTTCAAAAACATAGTGAATCGTTATTACCACAAAGTTATCCAATATAATCAAAAGAGAGGCCAAATTGAGATGACCGGAATGTTAACAACTTATTATAACATTGTAAAATTTAATTGAGGCTTCAATCTATTCATCCTTAAATTTGTAGCTTTGTTTGGCCAAAAATTACACTACTTGAATTGGCTGATTATTTGGAATTAAAATGCTGAAAAAATTTACATTGCTCGCATTCATGGGCTTGACGTGCGCTTTTTCTTTTGCGCAACCAGATACTACCAAGCTGAGTTCTTTTGAAGACACCTTAAACGATAATACTCCTGTATTTGTCTCTACGCTTGATGATGATAATGAAGGAGATGGAAACGTTTCTGGATTACTGCAATCTTCACGAGACGTATTTGCAGCTACAGCCGGATTCAATTTTTTTGCAGCCCGATTCAGAATCAGAGGTTATAATAATGATAAAACTACCATTTTTATTAACGGTGTCCCTACAGGTGACTTAGTTACTGGGTACAGCCAATACTATAAATGGGGTGGATTAAATGATGTAACCAGATATGCCGAGACTAAAAAATGGTTGACTACAAACCCCTATCATTTTGGAGGCATAGGCGGTTATTCAAATATTGATATTTCTGCCACCACCATTCGTAAAGGATGGAGAATTTCGTACGCCAATACAAATAGAACCTACAGACACCGTTTAATGGCTACCTGGGGAACTGGCATGCAAGCGAATGGTTGGGCATTTGGAGTTTCTGTTTCTGGAAGATATGCTCAAGAAGGATATATTGATGGTACCTACTTTAATGCTTTAGGATATTATGCCGCAGCAAAAAAGGAATTCAACAAACAGCATTCATTGAATTTCACTGTAATGGGTTCTGCCAGAGAGCGTGGAAGATCGAACATTTTTGTTCAGGAAGTATATGATCTTACTGGCAATGTTTATCACAATACCAACTGGGGATACCAAACCCTTGCCAGTGGTGATTCCGTTAAGAGAAATGCCAACATAGCAAAAGATCATGTTCCTGTATTCACGGTTAATCATGAGTGGAAAAAAGACGATAATATGAAATTGAATACTTCACTTCTGGCTTCATTTGGTAAGATGGGGGTTCAACGTCTTAACTGGTATGATGCCAAAGATCCAAGACCGGATTATTACAAGTATTTACCAAGTTATTATTATGATAAAAATGATCCGGATAATGCAAGAATATTGGAGAATGCATGGATCAATGGAAATACGGATTTCACACAAATCAATTGGGATCAGTTGTATCGTGCGAATGATAATAACCTTTACACTCAAGAGGATGCTGATGGTCAGGCAGGTAACAACCAAACTGGAAAAAGAGCAAAGTATGTAATGGAAAATCAGTGGAGTAATGAATTGTCTATTTCATTTGCTTCAGTGTTAAATAAAAACATTGATAAATTGCATATCACAGCAGGATTATACCACCAGTATCAAAGAAATCATTACTTCAAAACCATGGCTGACCTTTTAGGTGCAGATTGGTGGGTTGATGTGGATCGTTTTGCTGAACAGCAATTTGTTGATCCAATCGCAGCTCAAAACAATGCCGACACCCCAAATAGGCTAATTAAGGTAGGAGATGTTTTTGGATGGGATTATTTCATGCATAATCATGAATCTACAGTTTTTGGTCAGGCACAATGGAAATTAGAGAAATTTGATTTTTATGCTGCCGTAGAATTATCCGATCAGTTCTTTTATAGAGATGGTGTTTATAAAAATGGTCGATTCCAGGACAATTCACAAGGAAAATCAGAAGTTTATAACTTCTTCAATTATTCAGCTAAAGCAGGTGTCGTATATAAGATCTCAGGGAGACAATTCATTACTGCTAATGGTGCATATCTGACTGAAGCTCCAACGTCACAAAACGTTTTCATTTCACCAAGAACCAGAGATTTTACAGTTCCAGATCCGACCAATGAAACAATTTACACAGGAGACATTAGCTACATTTTAAGTTATCCAAAAGTAAAAATGAGAGCTACCTATTATTACATGGAACGCAAAAATGCAATCTGGTCAAGAACCTATTATAATGATGAGTACAATTCTTTTGTAAACTACGTATTGAAAGATGTAGACTTTTGGCACCAGGGTGTAGAATTCGGAGTTGATGGTAATATTGTGGGAGGATTAAGCGCAAATGGTGTTTTTGCCTGGGGGCAGCATCTCTATAACTCAAGACCAACGGCATATGTATACAGAGATAATTCAGCTGAACTGATCGACTCTAACAAAACTGTTTACCTACAGAATTACAAAATTGGTGGTATGCCGCAATCAGCAGCATCAGTTGGATTGAAATATTCAGGAAAGAACTATTGGTTCGTTGGAGCTAATTTTAATTACTTCATGGATATTTATTTTGACCCTTCACCAGACAGAAGAACTGAAGAAGCTGTTCAGGGATTTGTTACAGCTGACCCTCAATGGGAACAAACTTTAGATCAGCACAAAATTGCGAATGGATATACTTTAAATATCATTGGAGGTAAGTCATTCAAATTTGGTGACTACTTCTTAAGCTTATTCGGAAACATTTCAAACGTCACTAACAACACCAATTTTATTGCTGGTGGCTTTGAGCAACTAAGGTTTGACAGAACTAATGTGAACAAATTCCCTCCTAAGTATTCTTATATGATGGGGCTGAATTATTTTATAATGGCCACTTTAAGATTCTAGCACATGAAAAAACTACTATTTATAGCGCTTGGTATTGCAGCCTTAACGGCTTGTAAAAAAGAACCGGATTCGCCACCCGAGAATGTAATTAAATCTGGAAGTGTCATTACAATTGATTCTTTAAGAAATTGGCAACAGGCTTTTTCTCCTGGAGGTGTTTCTATTACAGATACTTTACACGTTTATGGTATCATTACCATGGATGAATCAGAAGGAAATATATATAAGAACTTATACTTACAAGATCATACTGGAGCTATTCAAGTTAGATTAACATCTGGAAGTGATTTCGCAGTTGGAGATTCAGTCCGTATTGCATTAGCAGGTGCTTATTTAAGTGAATATGCCGGAGTAATTCAATTAGACTCAATTAATCCAGACGAAATGATTGTCAAACAATCAGCTAACAACTTGATCTTACCAGAAGTAATGACTATTGATTCAATTGGCTTTGAGGATGAGGCTAAACTGGTAAAACTGGAAAATGTACAGGTCACCTTTGCCAACCTTGGCAGCACCTGGGCAGACGCCTATAATCAGGCCTCTGCAAATGTTATTCTTGAAGATTGTAATGGAAAAACCATTATTGTCAGAAGCTCAGGTTTTGCTTCATGGGCAGGAGATGAAGTTCCAATGGGTAATGGATCCGTAGTTTGTATAGTAGGTAGATACAATAGTGATATTCAATTGACTATTAGATCTATTAATGAAGTCAATTTAACAGGCACCAGATGTGCAGGACAAATTCTTGCAAAGGATTTTGAAGATGATGACTTAAATTCAGGAGGTTGGATTAACTATGTTGTTGTAGGCACAACCCTATGGGAAACGAAATATATTGGAGGAAATACTTTCGCTAATATTACCAACTGGAATGGTACTGTGAATTCTGCTGCCGAGAGCTGGTATTTATCTCCCCAATTAGATCTTTCAAATTCTACTTCTGCATCTTTATCTTTTGATAATGATTGCAACTATTCAGGAGACCCTCTTCAATTATTGGTTTCAACTGATTATCCGGGCACGGGTAATCCATCCACTACTGGTACTTGGATAGATATAACTTCAACTGCTAGCTGGGATCCTAACACTTCGGCTTGGGGATTCCATCCATCTGGGTCAATTGATCTTTCAGCATATACAGGAGGAAATTTGTACATAGCTTTTAAATATATAGGAACCAACTCCAACGGTAGAACTTGGGAGATTGACAATATTGTAATTTCAGGATAAGATGAAAAAGATACTACTTTGTATATTAATTTTTGGATCGATCACATCTTGCAGAAAAGATTATGATGTACCCCCAACGATAGAATATCCTGGTATTGATAGCGTAGTAACTATTGATGACCTTAGAAATATTCATGCATCACAGGGAAACACCAAATTTAACACGGATGTAAATGTCTATGGAGTTATTACCATGGATGAAAACGACGGAAATATTTACAAAAGTGTTTACATGCAGGACGCTACGGGAGCAGTAAACGTAAGATTATTGACTGGAGGTGGACTTTATCAGGGAGATTCAGTTAGAATTTCATTAAAAAATTGCTGGGTAAGTAAATACAACGGGATTTTACAATTGGATAGTATAAACGCAGATGTTAATGTGGTCAAATTAGCTACAGCTGTTGATTTTGCTCCGGAAATAGTAACTATCGATCAAATTACTACTGCAAAGGAATCTGAGTTGATCAAAATTGAAAACATCCAATTCGTGAATTGGGAATTGGGTAAAAAGTTTGCAGATAAAGAAAACCTTGCAACAAAAGATCGAATGTTGGAAGATCAAAATGGCAATACCATTATTATACGAAACAGTGGCTATGCAAGTTTTGCAGATGAATTACTACCAGAAGGAAGTGGATCTATAGTTTGCATAGTAAGTCATTACAACGGCGAAATTCAGCTATACATTAGATCTTATAGTGAAATTCAAATGTCAAACACAAGATTTCCAGGTTTGATAATTAAAAAAGATTTCAATGATGATGATATTTCATCTGATGGCTGGTCTCAATATCAAGTGGTTGGCACTGAAACTTTATGGGAAACCAGTTCAGCAGGTGGAGCTCCGAATCCATACGCTTCTGTTTCCAATTATATTGACGGCACAAAATACAATGCGGATGTTTGGTTAATTTCTTCTTCACTAGATCTTTCAGGATCATCAACCCCAAAATTGGCATTTGATAATGCCTATAATTACACAGGCACCGCTCTTCAACTGAAAATATCTACTGATTATGTGAATGGAGATCCAAATTCAGCAACATGGACTGATTTGTCAACATCTGCAATATGGTCAGGTGGAGGTTGGACATGGGTAAATTCGGGTGATATTGATATATCTGCTTTCAATGGAACAAACGTTCATATTGCATTCAGATATCAAGGAACAACTTCACAGGGAAGTACCTGGGAAATTGATAACGTAATAATAAAATCTTAAATAGATAGAATATTAATAATGCTACTTAACTTTATAAAAACCAATAATTTATGAAACACTTATTTACTTTTTTAACAGCTTGTCTAATTACCGGTATCGGATTTGGGCAGGTAATATTTCAAAATGATATGTCCACTTGGTCTGGAGGAATTCCGACAGGTTGGTCTGCCCCAGTAGGCGTTACAAGTCTGGAAGCAGATAGTATTAAACAAAACAGTTTGCTGCCGTTTCCTATAACTCCTAATTATGGAACTGACATGGCTTCTTTAATCAATATTCAGGGCGCGTCAGCACATAAAAGATTCGCTACGCTACCTTTAACAGTAACTCCTGGCACAACCTACACTGTTAAAATTTATCTTCAAGCTACGGCCGGATTTATTAGAACAAATTATAGAAATGCTACAAGTTTAGCTTACGGAACATACAATACAGCTGTAGACTTATCATCAGGATATACAACAGGAGGTTTAGTAACCCAGGATGTAACAATTCCAGCTGGCTGTACAAGCGCAGAATTTATATTATCAGTATACAGCACAGATCCGCTAACAAGTCCATCACCCGCATTTGTGGGGATTTTAATTGATTCTGTTGCTATTGAAGCAGCGTCAATCACTTACACGCCTTTAGATATTTATGATGTTCAATATGTGGCTTCAGGAAGTGATTCTCCGGAATTGAACAACTACGTTGAATTATCAGGTATTGTGACAGGGACCTGGACGGGAGATGGATATTGGATGCAAGATGCTGACGGTCAGTGGAATGGAATATATATAGAAGATGCCTCTAACACCCCTTCTGTTGGAGACAGTATTACTGTTCAAGGCAAGGTTACAGAGTTGTTTGGATTAACAACAATACAGAATGTCGCTGGTTTTACCGCAGAACCAACACCAGTAGTCCCAATCAACCCAGTTGCAGTTTCAACAGCTGTTATGAGTGCTGAAGGATATGAAAGTGTTTTGGTTCGTGAAGCCAACGTTGAATGCACCAATGAAGATGCAGGTTTTGGAAACTGGACTATCAATACAAACCCTGGAACACCAGCTGATAGTATTTTAATTGCTGATGATCTATATGGATATACATGTCCGGTATTAGGTGATATGTATGACATCACTGGTATTGTTCATTATTCTTATTCAGAATATAAAATTTTACCAAGAAATATCAATGACATCAATGGTGGTGCAGGTTGCGGAATGACTCCGATCTATGATATCCAATATACTACTGCTGGAAATGGAGATTCACCTGAAAATGGAAATGTTGTAACTACAAGTGGAATTGTAACTGGAATATTTCAAATAGGATCCGGACAGTATACATTCTTTATTCAAGATGGTGACGGGGCATGGAATGGAATTTACGTTTATGAAAATGGAAACACATCTTTGATGTTGGGCGATAGCGTAGTAGTAACAGGTGAAGTTCAGGAGTTTAATTCATTAACTGAAATTGGTTTTGTATCAAACATAACCGTTGCAAGTACAGGAAATTTACAACCGACAGCTGTAACAGTTACTAATTCCAATATAACAGATGAGATGTATGAAGGCGTTGTAGTATTGCTAGAGAATGCAATTTGTCAATCTGCACCTGATGCTTATGGCGCATGGACTGCTAGTGATGGTAATGGCACAATCAAAGTAGATGATGACCTGTTATCTGGACCATTTGCTGCTGTTGTAGGTGATGGTTATGATATTGAAGGTATTCGTCATTATGCTTTTGGTGAAAACTTGTTGTTACCAAGATCTTCCGCACATATCGTAACTGTTGGTTACAATGGAATCGAAGAAAACCAATCAGTGCTGATGGTTTATCCTAATCCAGCGGAAAATTCAATCACTGTAAAAGCAGAGCCTAACGCTAGAGTTGCTATTTACAATGCTGCTGGTTCAATTGTAGCAATAGGTTTCTCTAATGAGCAAATAAATGTTTCAGGATTGGCTACAGGTATTTATCAAGTTGTTGTTACGAGCAACGAGGACATCTACCGAGAGACATTGATCATCAAATAAGATATTCTAACTTAGAAATGAAAATCCCCGGTCAAAATTGGCCGGGGATTTTTTTATTCTTCAGGAATTAATTTTTTAATCCTCTCAATTTGACTTTGTTTGTTTACCTCTCTAAGTCTTCTGGATGTTGCCGTAAAAAATTGATGACCGGTTAAGAATTGAACCTGCATTTTATTCCAGGCATTAATATCAAATGACACACCAGATGCTTCAAGCTCTTTATATAAAGCATTTGACGTTGGGATAAAATCTGTTCTTCCTAAATAATCCAGGTCTGAGTCACAAATGATCTTTTGTAGTAGTGACTTTGGTTTAGGTGGCATCTGCGTAGCCATAATGACATCACAGATCTCATCAATTTGCTCCTGAGAATACTCATATTCTTTTAGCCATTTTCTCGCTATGGTGCATGAATGCTCTTCATGACCTTTGGATTCAATGGTATGGCCTGTATCATGAAAAAGAGCTGCAGTTTTAAGCAGTAATATTTGCTCATCAGATACACCTTCACCGTATCCAATTAATTCGGCTTGATTTACCACATCAATGGTATGTGTATAATCATGATAATGTAAATGTTCCGGTAGATTCTTCACTAGAAAATCAATCACCTTCTCTTCCAGATCATTGAATTCCTTCAAATGATATTTCAAAATAAATTCAGCATTCGGAACAATACCTGTTTTTCTATCCTCTGCATAAATTCGTTTGATTCGAAGCAATTGATACAATTCCAAATTACCTCTGTATTTAACCGGAAGCTCTCCAGAGTATTCACATCTGAAATACCCTTTAACTATCTCATAGGTATAGTCAGATAAATATATTTCACCAGGTTCAGACATAGCACTGATACGCGGAACAGTATTGATCACTTCACCCGTAATAGCATATGATGTTTTCTTCTTTTTATTAGATTTTGACTCAACAATTCCATTACCAGAATGAATACCAACATGAATATTCCAATAGCCTCTACCCTGCTTTTCCTGATTTTCCTTTACTCGTTGAACATAGTCATTGATCTCAAGTGCCGCTAAACAGATATCCAGTGGATTAGTACTTCTTTTTTCAACAATTCCACCTGCACATGCATAATCATCACCAATAGACTTAACTCTTTCAAGCTTATGTTTTAATGCGATCTCATCAAACTTAATATGCAAGACATCCAGCATATCATAAAGATCATCCGCTTCATCCCCTTCTTGAATGGACTTGAAACCATCAAAGGTGATGTACATGACAGTAATCCCTTTCTTTTTGACAGATGTTATTTGTCCTTTGGCCTCTTTTTGTAACTCGGTAATATCATTTTCCAACTCGCGTATTACACCTTGCAATTCCTCATTGCGACTGGTAAGTGCTTTAATTTGCTCATTTAACCGTTGATTGGTTCTGAGGACTTCATCAAGATTTGCTTTTTCTTTGGCCATTTAAAAAGGGGATTTACTACTAAGATAAAAAAAAGGCATAAAAAAAAGGCCCCCAAATGGAGGCCTATCTTTTCAATATCAAATTCTTATAAGTGAATCACTTCATCATAAGCAGCTGCTGCAGCTTCCATTATAGCTTCAGACAAGGTTGGATGTGGGTGAACAGTTTTAATTAATTCGTGCCCAGTAGTTTCCAGTTTTCTAACTGCTACGATCTCTGCAATCATTTCTGTTACATTCATACCGATCATATGACCACCAAGTAATTCACCATATTTAGCGTCAAAGATCAATTTAATGAATCCGTCATTTGCACCAGCAGCAGAAGCCTTACCAGAAGCAGAGAATGGGAATTTCCCAACTTTGATCTCATATCCAGCATCTTTAGCTGCCTTTTCGGTCATTCCTACAGAAGCTACTTCAGGTGAACAATAGGTACATCCAGGGATATTACCATAATCTAATGCTTCAACATGCATTCCTGCTATTTTCTCAACACAAATGATCCCTTCAGCAGAAGCAACGTGAGCTAATGCCGGACCAGGTGTAATATCACCAATAGCATAGTATCCAGGAATATTAGTTTGATAAAAATCATTTACCAAAACCTTTCCTTTATCTGTAGCAATACCAACATCTTCTAATCCTATTCCTTGAATATTAGTTTCAATTCCAACTGCAGAAAGAACGATATCACAGTTCAATTTTTCTTCCCCTTTTTTGGTCTTCACTGTTACAACACAACCTGAACCAGAAGTATCTACTTTCTCAACGGATGAATTTGTCATGATATTCATTCCTTGTTTCTTGAAAGAACGCTCCAATTGTTTTGAAACTTCTTCATCCTCAACAGGAACGATATTTGGCATGAATTCTACAACCGTTACTTCAACTCCCATTGTTTTGTAGAAATAAGCAAACTCAACTCCAATTGCTCCAGAACCAACAATAACCATTGATTTTGGCAACTTTGGCAATACTAAAGCTTCTCTGTAACCTATGATCTTTTTACCGTCTTGAGGAAGATTAGGCAATTGTCTGGATCTTGCTCCAGTTGCGATTATAATTCCTTTAGAAGCAGTATACTCAGTTGCTTTTCCTTTATCATCCGTTACTTCAACTTTTTTACCTGCTTTCAATTTTCCAAATCCGTTGATCACATCAATCTTGTTCTTTTTCATCAAGAATTGAACACCTCCAGACATTTTATCTGCTACTCCTCTACTTCTTTTAACGATCGAAGTAAAGTCAGCTTTAGCATCCTTTACAGTGATTCCGTAATCTTCAGAATGATGTATATATTCAAATACATTTGCACTTTTCAACAAAGCTTTAGTTGGGATACATCCCCAATTAAGACAAATTCCACCTAATTCAGCTTTTTCAACAACGGCTGTTTTCAATCCTAATTGAGACGCTCTGATTGCAGCAACATAGCCACCAGGTCCACTTCCAACTACAATAATATCGTATGACATATGAGTAAATTTTCTGATTATGTGAGCCTATCTTTTCAATAGACAGGGACGAATTTAACCATTTAAATATAATTAATCGGAATGCTCAGTTTTATTTATTTTTGAGCACATATATATCTAATATAAATGAATTACAAGATCTCATATCACCATCCAAACGCCCAGTATATACCAATAGAAGTAGAATTCAATGTAGAAAAAGACAATTTTGTTGAATTACAATTTCCCGTTTGGAGGCCAGGACGATATGAGAGAGGAGATTTTGCCAAAAATGTTCAACGCTTCAAAGTTGTAGATGATCAAAACAAAAGTATTGATGCTTTTAAGATCACTAAAGATTGTTGGAAAGTTGATTGTTCTAAAACAAAATCCATTAAGGTAAATTACAACTATTATGCTGCTGAACTGAATGCCGGATCAACCTTTATGGATGACCAACAGCTTTATATGAACCCTGTTAACTGTTTGATCTATATCAAAGAACAACAAAACGACATATGCACGGTTCAACTTGATATTCCCGAAGATTTTGAAGTTGCTTGTGGAAAGGAATTCAAGAATAATAAGGCAGAGTTTGAAAATTACCATGAATTAGTGGATTCCCCCTTCATTGCCTCTCCTTCTTTAAAACATCTGGCATTTGATTGTAAAGGAGTTAATTTTAATTTGTGGTTTCAGGGGCATGTTAAATTGGATGAAGACAAGATCATTCAAGACTTTACAAAATTCACTCAATCACAGATCGAAAAATTTGAAGGATTTCCGGTTAAGAAATACCATTACTTATTTCAGATACTAGCAGAAAAGGCATATCATGGAGTCGAGCATCAAACTTCTACAGTCATTGCACTCGGACCAACCTATGACCTGATGGAATCATTGTATAATGATCTTTTGGGAGTAAGTTCACATGAATTATATCATACCTGGAATGTGAAAGCGTTGAGACCTGCCGAAATGTATCCTTATGACTATTCACAAGAGAATTATTCAAGACAAGGTTACGTAACCGAAGGAGTTACCACTTATATGGGAGATCTATTCCTTGTAGAAAGTGGAGTCAAAGACTGGAAATGGTATAAATCAGAGCTCGAAACTTTACTGCAAAGACATTTTGACAATTTTGGGAGATTTAATTATTCAGTAGCCCAATCAAGTTTTGATACCTGGTTGGATGGATATGTTTCAGGAGCACCGAATCGAAAAGTATCCATATACAATGAAGGAGCGATCCTATCATTTGTAATTGACTTGAAGATCCGAACAAATAGTATCAACAAAGCATCTTTACATGATGCAATGAAAGAGCTATATGAAACATATGCTCTGGCAAATAAAGGATATACTGAACGAGAATTCCAAAGTGTGATCGAAAAATATGCAGATACCGATCTTAGCGATTTTTTTGCCCATTATTACTATGGTACTCATTCGTTTGAAACAATCGTGACAGAAGCTTTGGAACAAATAGGATTTGAGATCTCAACAGAAAGTAATCTCTCCTATTCAACTCGAATTTTAGGATTTAAATTGACCCAAACAGCTGGTAAGACCATTGTTAATACTATTTATCCTGGTTCATCAGCAGATCTTGGAGGTATTGCTCTTAAAGATGAGATCATCAGTATTAATGGATTTAAGGTAAATGAAGATCTCGATAAATGGGTAAGCTATTTTAAGGATGATCAGATCTATCTTACTATTAATCGACAAGGAAGAATATTGGAAATCACTTGTCCGAACACCACTAAAGAATATTATCCAAGTTATAAGCTCACAAAAGTGAAGGCTCCGAGTAATCTTCAAAAACGAATATTTAAGAAATGGTGCAGCAGTGATTGGGATGACGTATAGTCAAGAAATAAATGAATGAAACAGTAAAAAATAAGCGAAGCGTATTCCAACGCCTGAAACAGTTGATTCTAGGTAAAGAGAAACCCAATCTGTTAACTAGAATATCTGTGATAGCGGGTTTTCTTATATGGATCTACCTCGTGTCCTGGCAACTATTGACACTTCTTTCGATATTGTTAATGGGATCATTAAAACAAGCTGAACTGGTTGAAAGATCTTTTATTCGCGTTGGCAGTAAACTATATGGATTTGCTGATGCCATTCATCTGTTGACCATACACACTTTTGCTCAGCTTGCTGCTTATTCGATCATTCTTTTTGCCTTAATCCTTATATGGAGAAAGAAAAAAATTGGGTTTCTATTTTATGTCTTTGGAAATGTTGCGGTTATTCTCAGTACACTTTTCATCCTTGGTACAAAATACTTTAGTCTGGAAATCACTTATACCGATCTTGCCCTAATTGGATCATCCACGCTATATTTTGGTATAGGCGCCGTTTGGATGTACCGTTCAAAACTTAAAGTAGAAAATAAGACTACAGAAGATTAAACTCCTGCTATCATTGAAATTTCAACATTCACGCTCTTAGGTAATCTTGCCACCTGGACAGTTTCTCTTGCAGGAAAATCTGATTCAAAATATGACTGATACACTTCATTAACTTGAATGAAATCATCCATTGAGCTAAGAAAAATAGAAGTTTTAACCACATTCTTAAAGTCCATCCCTGCAGCATTCAATACAGCTTTCAAATTAGCCATCACTTGATGTGTTTCAACTTGAATATTATCCATTACAAGATTTCCTGAAGCAGGATCAATGGCAATTTGACCTGAAGTATATAACATGTTACCGTATTGAACAGCTTGTGAATAAGGACCAATAGCACCGGGTGCATTTGAAGTTGATATTATCTTTTTCATTTCAATTAAATTTGAGCTAAAATAAAAAGAATTGAAAATCCTTTTAATAGATAATTACGATTCATTCACTTACAACCTAGTACACTACTTAGAAAGTTTTGATTGTGAGGTTTCAGTGGTCAGAAATGATGCGCTTCAATCTGTGCAAATAAATGACTTTGATAAGATCGTTTTATCTCCAGGACCAGGCCTACCATCAGAGGCGAATCAAATGCCTGAACTTATCTCAAAATACATAGGTGAAATTCCAATTCTTGGTGTTTGTTTAGGTTTTCAGGCTATCATAGAAAATTTAAAGGGTAAGATATTCAATCAAAAGTTGGTTAAACATGGCGTTCAGGAAAAATGTTTGATTGTACCTAATTCGCGCTTTTTTGCAAATATTCCGGAAAGTATCAATATTGGACTTTACCATTCCTGGGCGGCACTTGAAAGTGATTTTCCTGTTGAATTGAATATAACTGCCAGATCTGAAAATGGAGTGATCATGGCTTTTGAACATCAGGAACTTCCGATTTGCGGAGTTCAATTTCATCCTGAATCAATACTTACCGAGCATGGTAAACAGATGGTTGAAAACTTCCTCACTAAATTTTAATTAATTCTATTAATTTTAATGTATGGATCCTGCCACAGAGATGGAATTGTGGTCCTATCTCCGAATGATCGGAGAGCCCGTATAGCAGTATTTGGTTCTTAGTATTTAAACATTAAAAGGGTGAACTTAGCTGCCTCTTGACGTCAGGCCTCAACCCACCATTGGTGGACACTTTATGTGATAACAGAGGATTACGTGCCAGGCCGGTAGCCCGAAACGTGTAATTTTGAAGAATTCCACATTTTAACTATACGGGTCCTTTTTTTTCTTTTCGTTATGGTATTTTTTTGGAGAGGCGCCGGTATCGCCATTTTGATTTTCTTTTTTATTTGCGCCTGGCTGACTAGCTATGGCTTTGATGACACCAGATTAGGAAATGGCAGCTATATGGGCTGGACATTGATCTGGACCTCTATTCCAACTACCCTTTTATTTCTTATTCTTAAGGGAGGTGAAAGCAATGAGGACAATGAGCAACCGGTAGGTTCCATTCCGAGAGGTCAGGAAACGACTGAGGAAAACTCTAAAACCAGCTCACATTGGTCACATTCTTTCATGTTCATTCCGGTGGCATTTTGGCCCATTATTCTATTAGGGCTTGGAGTTTTTCTGATACTCTAAAAGAAAGTTTACTTCATGCACCCTTTCATATGAATTAACTAATCGTACTTCTTTGAAGAGCACAGATTGCAAATTAATTCAAATTGATCTTAGCTTTATTCCATTTTCTGCCCCATTGAAAGCGGTTAGCTTGTGGGACATAAAGCATAGCTGAACGAAGTTAAACCGGGCGACAAAGAGAAGACCTAGTATGACAAAGTGAGATTACTGAGCGGCCCGCAACTATGAGCTGTAAATGGATAAGGTAGCCTACTATAGTAACTTTACGATCATGATTTTTTAGAATATGCCCATATTAATTCTCGTAATGACAATCTTCCATTGCGCTACACTTCACATGAATAAGATCATCTAATACCAACAGAGATGCAAGTGCTAACTGACTATAATTTTGAGATGAATTTCCAAAATTACCATACTGAGAATGCCAAATGGTTTTAATGAACCCCTGACCACCTTGCTTTGGTTTCACAACATTTACTAGTAATCCATCTACATTTCCAGCTCCTGCATGATATATGTGTAATACCAATAATCTGAACCATAATTTATATTCATCATCTCCTCGCACAGTAATCCCGAACTTGTTCAGAATACGCTTGGCTTCAGGAATGCAAGAAGTTCTAATTAAATGTGAAGAACCATAGGCAGATCTATCAAAATCTTTTCTCTCATCTACATATTTGTTCACTGTCAGACCATGATTACGCGCTACAGTTTTCATAAGTTGAAAAGGGCCCAATGCTCCTACATTTGAATACGCTAATTTGCCGGGACTTTCAATCATTAAAATTGCCTGAGCATACCATGGATCAGTATCATATTCGATAAAAAGTTCCACACCTCTGGATATACTTGGAAATACTTTTTCAAATTGGAAAAAATCGCTTTTTCCAGTGGTCATTACAATTCGGGTATTGGAATCCAAATTGAATTTATTTCTTAAAGATTGTCGGTAATCGTCTTTGTCGTCTTCACTTAATTTATTCCAATCCTTAATCCACACGTATTCAAGAATTTCTCTCGTTTCCCAAATATTCATGATACCAGAATCAGGGGGCATTTCCATAACATGACGCCAAAAATTAGGTTGTGGTAAAGTATCCCATCTTTCATCAAATAGATCAGGGGTCTTTACAAAATGTACTTGTTCTCCCGTTCCTTCCAATGTTACTTCCAGCAAATGTTTGTCAAATTTTGACTGGCCCCAATTCAATATTCCAATCCCTAAAAAAATGATAGAGATAATTCCCTTTGTTTTGATCATATTATCGTCTTCAGCGTCCTCTTTCCTGCAAAGTTACAGAGCAAATCCTGTGCCTATCTTCTACAGTCCCTTTATTTTTCACAAACGCAATGTTAAAACAGGTCAAAAAAAAATAGGGGAGTCATATAACTCCCCTACTCTTTATTTTAATTGATCTCAATTGTTTATTCAACAATCAATTTTCTAATTTCTTGTTTATCCCCAACGATAACCTGAACGGTATAAATTCCTGCATCATATTGAGAAGTGATGATAGGTAAAATTTGTGCACCACTTAATTCACCATAATTTCTTGATGCAATAATCTTTCCTTCCATATTGAATACATTCAATATCACAGTTTCATTATCAACGTTTGGTAAAGTCAAATTACTGATTCCTGTTGAAGGATTAGGATATAAACTAATTTCTCCAATATCACTTAATTCCACAAATCCAGCAAATTCATCAATTACTTCGGTAGAAGAAACGTAGCCATTTGCTTCAGCTTCTGCAATTGAAGCCTTACCTGCATTGTCAACAGTTCCGCCAGGAGCAACGAGAATTCCAATGATATGGATCTGATCAACATCCCAATTAGGATCAAGTTGAAATATGAAATCAACGGTATGAACATCACCAGAGTTTGTAGTTGGAAAACTGTTCTCATGTCCATTAAAATCAGGAAGTATTCTTCGACCAACATGATTATAGTTCATTTGGCTAGCGGGAACTGTAGAAGGTAATGATTCGAATCCTCCCATTGGACCACTACCACCGCCAGAATATGCATTGGATTGTGACCAACCGGATCCTGAACCCGTAACACTGTCTTCTGAAATTATACAAGCTAGTTTCCATTGTCCGCTAACGGTAGATTGAAAATCAGCTGTTACTGATGCGCTTAAAATACCATTTCCTGAATCATAGGATGCTCCAACAGTTATAAATGCAGTTGGTGCTACAACAACATGTTGTAAAAATTGTGACTCAATTTGAGAAGGATCAATATCTCCTCCTCTTTCAACCAAAGCAGATGGATAGCCAGCTGTTAAAGCATCAACACCTGCATCAAATACCACATCTTCCATTGGATCATTATTATGAACAGCTACGCCAGCAAAAAGATCAGGATATAATTTTTGCATTCTATCCATCATAACTGCACCTCTCGGGCACCATTGACACCAGGTTCCAGTTCCTTCTTCTACATACACTACTTTTCCTGTAGCCGGTGTAATTGGATCCACTGGCAAAGATTTAGTATCATCAGCTGCATCATCATCAGTACCCCCATTAACATTTGATATGGTTACTGAGACATCATTCGACCCACTTGTCAGTATAACTTCACCAACAAATTCATATTCATATTCACCCAGTGAAGGGATACTTACACCAGTTATCGATTCCAATACTGTAGCTCCGTTATGAGCAATTTCAAGATCAAATGAAGTTATGGTTGTTGTTCCCAAATTTCTAACGGTTACAACCGGACTGAATGCCGAACCCACTACACCAGCAACATCTGGAGGACCAGCTACATTGTGAAAATCACCAATATAAGTTACCGCACCATTTAAAGTTGGTAATGAATAAGGTGTATAAGTGTATTGAAAATCATCCATATAAAATCCAGCAACATTATTACCTCCGTTATCCGAATTATTTACAGGATAAATATCCATTGTGGCCAATTGATTAGTTTCATTTTGAAATTTCCCTTGTGAAACACCATTGATGAATACTTCCCAAAAATCATTATTCAAATCGATATCAAATTCCAATTCAAACCAGGTGTTTTGAGGATATGTTCCGTCCACCCAAATAGCATAACTATCATCAATCTGTATGTTTCCATTATGATCCATTTGACAATTCAATGTCCATGACTGACCAGGAGTTGATTGACCTTGAAAATTAAAGTATGCACCTTTTCCTGACTCAACAAAGAACATTGAAGACCAGTTAAAGTGTCCATAATTGTACACTCCCTGAAAATCTACGATCACATCTTGAGGACCACCGGCTTGAGTAGTGCTTGAAAAATAAATTGAGTTCGAACCACTATTGGCATTAGCCGTGGTCACCTGAACATCTTCGGCACCACCGGTAGTACCACTCCATGTTGACCATAAAGCAGAATTATTACCCATATAGGTTCCAGCTGTGTAACCGTCAAAATTCTCATTCATTGTTTGAGCATTGACAGCATTAGTAAATAAAGCACCAAGTGCTAAAAAGTATATTTTTTTCATGTTGGATTGATTTAATCGGAAACAAGTTAGGAAAAACCACAGGAACAGGAAGGGTAAAGCTTGGGAAATATTGAAATCCTATCGCTTAAAAAACTGACCAATTTTAGATAATGGTTTTCTGATCATTGTAAAAGGAGCTGGTTTTAAACCATTCATTTTCCAGGCTATTTTATCTTCTTTATTGGCCTTGACCCTGTTTTTTAAAGAGGCGTTACTTGTACCGCCTACCCTCATTCTAACAATAACTTTATTGAGATAACCTACCTTGATCTCATTTTTGTGGATTACACGAAGCATGAATTCATAATCGGCAGCGGATCTGAGTTGAAGTGTGTAGGAACCATATTTTTCGTAGACTTCTCTTTTTACGAAAAATGTGGGATGTGGTGGCATCCATCCTTTTCTGAAAGAGCCATGAACATAGGATTTAGAAACCCATGTTCTTTTAACTTTACTCAGATCATCTTCAGCAACATAAACCAAATCAGCATATACACCTTCCACATCTGATTTAAAAACTGAAATTATATCTTTTAGTACTTCGTCATAAGCATATACATCATCCGCGTTGAGGATACCAATTATATCACCTGAAGCAAGGGACACCCCTTTATTCATTCCGTCATATATACCATTATCCGGTTCAGAAATAAACTTTGAGATCTTCTCCCCGTAGGAACGTATAATATCTTGGGTACCATCAGTACTATTGCCATCTACCAGAATATACTCAATATCAACCCCTTTCTGGGAAATAACAGATTCTATTGTGTCCCTTATAGTTTTGGATGCGTTAAAAGAAACAGTTATAATGGAGACCTTCATTCGTTATCCATTTTACGTTCACGTATCTTCTCTGCCGGGTTTCCGCGATAAATCGTATAGGATTCAAGATCTGCAGATGCTACTGAACCACTCATAAGTATAGCATGAGAATAACACTTTACTTTTCCTGTTACAATACTTTTAGCTCCGAGCCATACTCCTTCTTCTAATTCTATATCTCCAACCATTAGATCAAAAGAAACTTTTTTATAATCATGGTTACCACATAATAGTAACGCTCCTTGAGAAATACAGCAATTCGCACCAATTTTAACTTGCCCTAAATTATCTATCCAAACTCCCTCTCCTATCCATGTGTTGTCACCAATCTCCAATTTCCATGGATATTTAATATTAACCCTGGGTTTAATCACCACACCTTTCCCAATTTTGGCTCCAAACATTCTTAGTATCAACTTTTTCAAACCACTGAATGGATTGTATTTATTCAACAAGAACCAATTATTAAAACAGAACCACAAAGCCCTTTTTATCTTGTTTCCAGGCTGATACCAATCATTATTGAATTTACTTAGATCAGTTTTCATCTGAAAATAATTTACGATTGGCTTCAACTACTTCCTGATCACAGATCACGTCTTTGAAATAGGTATAGCAAGCGCGAACTTGAGATACATAAGTTGTAAAATCAGTATCAACAGCTTCTTGTACAGCAGCAACTAAATTGTCAAAATTCTTTAATTGTATATCCCATCCCAGATTTTGCACATGTAGATTTTTCCAGGGGGTATTTTTAGAAATTATAACAGGACAGCCATTTGACCAGGCTTCGACAATTGCATGCCCATAATTTTCATGCTTAGTTGGTAAGATCAAATAATCTGATTCAAGGTAGATCTCATGCAACTCAGTTGGTTTAGCCACTCCGCAATATTCAATTTTTATCTTTCCAAAATCCCCAATTTCATCCTTAAAAGTATCCCAGTATTCTTGATCCTCAATATTACCGTAGATCTTAAAAACTACGTTACGTTCAGATTTTATCTGTTTAATTGCCTGAATTGCCAAATGAAGATTCTTTATTGGTGCAATTCGACTCATGTATAAGAATTTGGCATCTCCAACATTCTTGCTCTTTAAAATCTCGTCCAATTTTAATTTTTGACCTACAGGAATATTCTGAGCTATCCTAACCCTTGCTTTCTTTCCAAATTTTTTACGAATGTCTTCAGCCTCAATTACCGAAGATGCGTGCCATGTCACTTTTTTATATAAGCCTACCAATCTAGAAATGGCTAAAAATGTGCTTTTCTTACTTTTCTTAATATGAAGTGACTCTCCGCCCAACATACCTCTTGGAGCCAATAAAACAGGATACCCTTTGCTTCTAGCTGTTATCAACGGCAATAATGTAAAGCGCTTTGAAAACAAACTGTTTAAATATATCAGGTCAGGATTTACTTCAAGAATATTTCGTCGAATAGCACCAGACGATAACATTTTTCGATCAAGATACTTCAGAAATAATCCATCACTATCATACCATTCATTAAGAGGCACATTAATATATGGTTGAGTTTCACCCAGATCATAGGCAGATGTTAGTATGTAAAACTCATAATCATCCTTTAAAGTATTGACAATATTAGCAACAGATCGAATTGGACCTCCAGCCTTGAAGCCGGGTTCATACCAATCTATACAAACCAATATGCGCTTTTTAATGTCTAACTTCATTCGTTTTGATCCAGTCTCCAAGTACAACTAACGGCCATATTCTCGACCAGGTTACACGTTTATTACCCGATAAGAATTCATTCCACAACTTATCGAGTTGATCAGCCTTGAAATATCTTAATTTTTTCAGTTCTTCCAGACGCTCAGAACAAAAAGATCTTAGATCTTCCTTCATCCATTTTTCATATGGCAGTACAAATCCCATTTTTTCGCGATCATAAACTTCTCTCGGCAATAAGTCTTCAAATGAAGAGACCAATAATTGTTTTGGAGTTTTCGGAAATTTATGTTTATCCGGTATCCCCATAACGTACTCTACTAACTCATGATCTAAAAATGGCACCCTAACCTCTAAACTGTTAGCCATACTCATTTGATCAGCATCTCTAAGTAATACATTTTGCATATAGGTAGAGATTTCAGCTACTGAAATTCTGGAAAGTGAAGGCAGATTCCATCCAGCGGTATTGTACCCAACCAGATCATGAGCTATTTTAAAACTCTGATTAAGTGGTAGAGGTTGAACATTGACCAACTTCTTGATCTGGTCATCCATCAATGTTTGTCTGTAAAATTGATAGATATACTCCATATCGAAGTATTCTTGTTTGAGTAGTTCTGCAATCTTTTTTGAAGCTACATCTCCTTTTATCGTATGATATAAATTGGCAAAAGGCTTTCGTGCATATGCCGGGAAACTTTTTAACCAGGTTTTTTGCTGTAGCTCTCTCACCTGTCTAAAAATGCTATATCCAGCAAAAAGCTCATCTCCTCCTAATCCGGACAATGCCATTTTTACACCCGCCTCTCTTGTCTTTTTTGAAACTACAAATGTATTAAGCCCATCTCCTGAAGGGTGATCCATCAAAGATAGGGCTGTCGGAATCATCTCTTTAAATTCATCAACACTTAACTCTATTTCGTGATGATCGGTATTGAATTTATCAGCGATCATTTTAGCGAATACTCTCTCAGAAAATTGGTCTTCCTTAAAAACAATTGAAAATGTATCTACTTTTTGAGAGTGGATCTGAGACATTAATCCTACCACAATAGAGCTATCAATTCCACCTGATAAAAATGCCCCGAAGGGTACATCTGCAACTAATCTTCTTTCAACACTTTTAGTTAATCCCTCTCGAACTTTACTTTTTGTGACTTCAAGATCTTCAAAAACCATTTTAGCTTTCGAAATTGGATTCCAGTAAGTTTTGAATTGTATACCGTCCAATTCATTTATCCTAAGATACTGACCTGGCATTAACGACATCACCGATTCAATTAGGGTAAAAGGCGCATGAACGGTTTGAAAACGCAAATAATCTATCAAACTATCCGGTCTTATCTTTTTATCTATCAAACCAGTACTCAGGATAGACTTCACCGAAGAAGAGAAGACTATCTCATCATCCGATAAGAAGTAATAGAGTGGTTTTATACCTAATCTGTCTCTGGCAATAAACAACTCTTTGGTATGTTTATCCCAAATAGCAAAGGCAAACATCCCATTGAATCGTTCCAAAGCACTTTCACTCCATTTTAGATAAGCGGCCAGAACAACTTCCGTATCACTATCTGTTATGAAGTTATAGTCAGTAAGCTCAGCTCTTATTTCCCAAAAATTATAGATCTCACCGTTAAATACCATTGCATAACGGCCGTCTTGAGAAATAAAAGGTTGATTCGATCTCTCTTCTACATCAATAATTGATAACCTTCTATGTCCTAAATGAACCAGTTCATCTTTATAAACTCCTTCTGCATCAGGTCCCCTGTGTTTAATGGTGTCATTCATTGTGCTAATGATCTTTCCATCATCAGCAAACCCATTAAACCTATATATTCCATTAATTCCACACATTAATCAGAGAGAATTGGCTTTTAAAAGTGTTTAAAGTTAAAACTTAATTGGCAGATACAAGGAAGTCTTGAAATTGAATTTGAAGGTGTATTAATACTATATTTATCTTGAAATTGCCAATAATTCATTGAATAAGTCTCCTCAATATCGATTTGCTTTCATTGCTGTCTCCATTTTGTTTTTTATGTGGGGTTTCATTACTGTGATGAATGATATTCTTATTAACAGTTTTAGTGATCTTTTCAAACTTAAACCAACTGAACTCTCATATATACAGCTCTCGTTTTTTGGTTCTTTCTTTTTCATTTCTCTGCTTTACTTTATAGTATCAAGTGTAACTGGGAAGGATCCTATTAATAAGATTGGTTACAAAAATGGGATGAGCATTAGTTTATTAATTGCGGCAATGGGATGTTCCGCTTTTTATATTTCAGCTCAAAATGCCTCATACCCTCAATTTATATTGTCTCTTTTTATTCTATCTACTGGTATTACATTGCTGCAAATATGTGCAAATCCTTACGTAGCTATTTTAGGAGAAGAAAGGTCTGCTTCGAGTCGATTAAATCTTGCTCAAGGCCTAAACTCACTAGGCACAACCATTGGCCCTATCGTTGGAAATATCCTGATCTACAATGTTTTTTCCAATGGAGAGAAAAGTGTCGAATCAGTTGGAACTACCTATCTTTTATATGGATTCATTTTTTTGATTTTAGCCATATTCATTGGATTAAATAAATTGCCGGCCTTTACAAACAACACTGTTAACTCTAGTGGTTTGCAGGTATTAAAAAACAGAAACCTTAGATTTGGAATCCTTGCAATCTTTTTTTATGTAGGTTCAGAAGTTGCTGTGGGTAGCTGGTTGGGATCATTTTCAAAAGACCCAAGCATTATGGGGCTTAATGAACAATCTGCCAACTATTATCTGGCGTTCTTTTGGGGAGGCTTAATGATAGGCAGATTAATGGCCAGCATATCGTTAAGTGATAAATGGAAAAACGAACGAAAATGGTTACCAATGTTATTGACGAGTGTTTTCATGTTCTTTATCATCTGGATAGCCACTGGAATAAAAGTGGACACCGGTAACAATGGCACTTTACTTTCCTTTGATCCTATTTCACTAGATCAATTGTGGATTTACAATCTTTTTATGTTATTAAATTTCTTTGCTTTCCTCATTGGAAAAGGAAAAGCAGAACGTCTGATCGTTATTTTCTGTTCCATAAATGCAATATTGTTGGTCTTTGGAATCTTTAGTTCAGGTGCTATAGCCTTTTGGTCAATTCTTGGAACCGGATTGTTCTTTTCCATTGGGTGGTCAAATATTTTTTCATTGAGTATTAAAGGACTGGGGAACATGACAAGTCAAGGTTCATCTCTTCTCGTTATGGCCATTGTGGGAGGCGCAATTATACCATATGTTCAAAGTCAAATTATAGAAATTAGCACCATTCAAACCTCATTTTTAGTGCCCTTATTGGCTATGATTTATCTTATATTTTTTGGAATTAGTGGATATAAACAAAATACAACTGACACTTCTAGTCCTAAATCGTCTTAAATTCCTAACTTTATAGACCCTTTTGGGGCATTTCAAACAATTAACTATGAGTCATTATCTTGGAATTGATATTGGAGGAACGAATGTAGAATTTGGAATTGTTGATGACAATGGAGAAATTTTATACTCGTCTTCGGTTCCTACGAATGCGTATGGAACAGTTGAAGAATTGGCTCAAGAGATATTCGATAAGGTAAAATCTGGATTCAAAGGAGATTTTGAAGCTATAGGTATTGGTGCTCCTAGCGTAAATCTTGAAACTCAACAAATTGAATATGCTCCTAATCTTCAATGGGGAGACGTAATTCCAATCAAAGACATTTTTAGTGACCTATTTAAAAAGGATGTTTTCGTTGCAAATGATGCGAATGCTTACGCTCTGGGAATTAAAGTATTTGGAGAAGGTAAGGATCTGGATAATTTTGCCGTAGTAACTTTAGGAACGGGAGTTGGTTTAGGAACTTATATAAATGGTTCTATCGTAGTAGGAGCGAATGGTTTAGCTGGTGAGATAGGACATTTTGTTGTACGTCAGGCAGGAAGAGAATGTAAGTGCGGTAACATGGGATGCCTTGAGGGATATGTGGGTGCAGCAGGGATTGTTGCTACCGCTAAAGAAAAACTGGAATTTAGTAGTGGTGGTTCATTACTCAATGATTTCCAGCCTTCTGATATTTCGCCATTAGAAGTTTTTAACTCAGCCCGTAAAGAAGATCCTGTAGCTTTAGAAGTAGTTGATTCAGTTTGTCATGATCTAGGTTACGCCTTATCAAGTTTGATCAACCTTTTAGATATCCAAAATATTTTCCTTGCCGGAGGAATCACCAATTCTGGTAACATCTTGAAACGCAAAACAGAGAAGCATCTAAAGAACTATACCTTACCAAATCTTAGAAACAGAATCAATTTAAAGATCTCAACTTTGAATCAAAATGGTGGAGGAATTTTAGGTGCGGCTGCATTGATCAAGGCTTCTAATCCAGTTCTTAAATAGCAAACTGCTTACATGAAGAAGATACTCATAGTTATTCTTTGGGTTCATCTCTATTCTTTTGCTCAAGAAGATTTGAGTAAGTGGGTAAATCCATTCATTGGAACTGGAGGACACGGTCATACCTACCCTGGTGTTTCTGAACCTTTTGGTATGATGCAATTATCTCCTGATACCAGATTAAGTGGTTGGGACGGATGTGGTGGATATCATTATTCAGATGACGTAATTTTTGGATTCAGCCATACACATTTAAGCGGAACAGGTGTTTCCGATTATGGTGATTTACTATTAATGCCTTTTACCGGACCAGATAAGTGGGAAAATGGATATCGTAAAGAACCTCACGAGGGCTACAGCTCTAAATTTTCTCATAAAAATGAAAAAGCGAATGCCGGTTATTATGAAGTTCTGTTGAGTGAAGACAACATTAAAGTAGAACTAACCTCAACTACTCGTTGTGGTTTTCACAAATATTATTACCCAAAAGGTGAGAACAAAAAAGTGGTCATTGATCTGGAGCACAGGGATAACCTATTGGATTCAGATCTCTTTTTTCTGAATGACAGCACCATTGTTGGTAAACGCATATCTGATGCCTGGGCTCGTGAACAACACTTTTATTTCGCTATTCAATTTTCAGAAGTTCCAATCGAACGAAGATTTAAAAAGAATAATGAAGGAAAGGCTTCTAAACTAATTGTTGAATTCAGTGATGATTTTCCTGTATTAGCCGTCAAAGTGGGGATTTCAGCAGTAGATATTAACGGGGCTAAGAAAAATTTAAAAACTGAAATGCCTTCCTGGGATTTCAATTTGTATCGTGAACAAAATGAAGCCAAATGGAATAAAGAACTATCAAAAATCCAAATAGAAACAAAGGATACTGATAAGAAAACGATCTTCTACACTGCGCTCTATCACAGTTTTTTGAACCCAAATACATTCTCAGATGTAGATGGCCGTTTCAGAGGAATGGATATGCAAATCCATCAATCAGGTGATCACACGCAATACACCATATTTTCACTGTGGGATACATTTAGGGCAGAGCATCCCCTATTCACAATAGTACAGGAAAAAAGAACTCCTGATTTTATTAAAACTCTTTTAGCGCAATATCGCCAGGGAGGCATTTTACCTATTTGGGAATTATCAGCAAATTATACGGGATGTATGATTGGTTATCATTCGATTCCAGTAATTGTAGATGCATATAACAAAGGATATAGGGACTTTGATACGCAATTGGCCCTTCGTGCAATGAAACATTCCGCAGATCAGAACCATTTAGGTCTTGAACACTATAAAAAACAAGGGTTTATATCATCTGAAAATGAATCTGAAAGCGTTTCTAAAACGCTTGAATACGCTTATGACGACTGGTGTATCGCTATTTTTGCCGATTCATTAGGGATTGATTCTGTTGCAGACAGATTTTATGAACGAAGTCAATTCTACAAGAATATTTATAACCCAACGTCCACTTTCATGCAACCACGTTTTAATGGTGGATGGAAAAATAATTTTATTCCCAATGAAGTAACCTTCGATTATACTGAAGCCAATTCTTGGCAATACAGCTTATTCGTTCCGCATGATGTTTTGGGCTTGATCCAATTGCTTGGAGGAAAACAACAGCTTGAACAATGGTTAGACGATCTTTTCAATGCAGAAAACGAAACAACTGGTAGACAACAGGTGGATATCACAGGTTTGATTGGTCAATATGCACATGGTAATGAACCTAGCCATCATATGGCCTATTTATACAATTTCACTCAAAATAGCTGGAAAACACAAAAATATGTTCATCAGATCATGACTGAGATGTATGCAAATGATCCAGATGGTTTGATTGGAAATGAAGATTGCGGACAAA
The DNA here is from genome assembly GCA_020635955.1 of Crocinitomicaceae bacterium. Lineage (GTDB taxonomy): Bacteria > Bacteroidota > Bacteroidia > Flavobacteriales_D > Crocinitomicaceae > Paracrocinitomix. Next base: position 84,757 of record JACJYW010000006.1, on the reverse strand, counting down.
TGTCAGCCTGGTATATTATGAGTGCAATGGGATTTTATTCCGTTACACCTGGTACAGATTACTATCTCTTTGGAACGCCTCTATTTGAATCGTACACCATACATCTTGAGAATGGAAACGAATTCAAGATGAAGACACTCAATTATAGTTCTGAAAATATCTATATAAAGGACGTGAGGTTAAATCGTAAACCCCTGAAAAGAAATTTTTTATATCATCATGAGATCATGAATGGTGGTGAAATTGTCTTTGAAATGACGAATACACCTCAAGAGTTTTATGGGAATAGCCCATATCAAAAGGTTAAAAAACAAAACCTAATGCCTTCGCCCTATTTTGAAAATGCAGAGAAAGTTTTTGTAAAGAAAAGAAAAGTCAGTATCAAAAGTGCGGCACCAGTTGTTGCAATAAGATATACTACAGATGGCTCCATTCCTGATGAGAATAGCACCCTTTACAGTAAACCCGTCAAGATCAAATCCTCTACAAGTTTTATCGCAAAATCTTTTGGTAACAATGCAGAAAGCTATCCTATTTATTCTGAATACTTACGTGCAAACAGTAAGTGGAAAATTAAATTGAATACCGGGTACCTTAATCAGTATTCTGGTGGATCAGAACGAGCTTTAATTGATCAGGTTCGTGGTAATACAGATTTTAGAACAGGTTCATGGCAAGGGTATTATGGTAACGATCTTGACGTAGAAATTGACTTCAAAAAGAAAATTGATATCAAAGGGATTTACATAAGTGTATTACAGGATATCAAATCCTGGATATGGTTCCCTAAAGAAGTGAAATTTATGATGTCAAAAAATGGTAAAAGCTGGTATGACGTAAAAATTGTAAAAAACTACGTCTCTCCTGAAAAATATGGCCAATTCACTCAGGAAATTGGATTCGAAAAGGAATTCTCAACCCGCTATTTAAGAGTTGTAGCAAAGAATTCAGGAGAAATTCCGGAATGGCATCCTGGAAGTGGTAAACCATCATACATATTCGCAGACGAGATCATTATTATTCAATAAATCAAAATATTCTAAATTGTAATTAATTGGCAATCTGCACACTAAGAACACATAGATCAAAATACCCTTTTTCAGGTATTGTTCAAGCTCTGCTTCAATGCTAGATTTGCGAACACTATTTAAAACGAATCTAAATAATAAATGAATCGATCAATACTAATCATACTAGGATTAACACTTATAATATCTTCTTGCAAGAAAAAGGGATGTACAGACACAAATGCTTTGAATTACTCAAGTGAAGCTAAGAAGGATGATGGATCATGTACCTATTATCAGGTTCCTTCATCATACGTTTTTACAGACGACAATGGTAACAATACTGTTGATTATAGTGGTCAAACTGATCGTTTAAATCAAGCTACAGAACTTATTGATTATGTTGCTACCGGAAAAACCACTACTATTTCTGCTCAAGTAATGAAAGATATGTTCACTAATGTTGGAGGTAATGGAAATGGCAATTATACCTTCACTTCTTCTAAAAACTTATCTGATAAATATTTTGCTGCAGATACTTCAGAAATCTTAGCGTGGTTTGATTCCACAGAAAGTGCTTCTCAATTTTACGCAACTACGGCTACAAATGGTCAGGCAGGAACACTTACTTCAGGAACGAGCACATACTTATTTGACGCCAATGGGTTTCAATGTAAAGAAGTAATAGAAAAAGCTTTAATGGGTGCCATTTTCATGTATCAAGCCACTCAAGTTTATTTTGGTGATGATAAAATGAATGTGGACAATACAACAGCTGTAGATGAAGTTAACGGAGAATATTACACAGCTATGGAACATCACTGGGATGAAGCTTTTGGATATTTTGGAGTACCTGCTACGTTTCCTACTAATCAAAATGATGCCATTTTTTGGGGAGAATACTGCATTAAAAGAGATGCTGATCTAGGATGTAATTCTCTTATGATGCAATATTTCTTAATTGGAAGAACTGCTATAACTAACAACGATATTTCCACACGAGATATACAGATCAAAGAGATTAGATTGATGTGGGAAAGAATATGTGCAGCTTCTGCAGTGGCTTATCTGGATATTGCCTTAGATAATATTGCGGATGATGCTAAACGAATGCATACACTAACCGAAGCTTATGGATTTATCAATTGTTTGAAGTACATGTCACTTGATACAAGATTAATTTCTTATCCAGAAATTGAAGAAGCTCTAAATAAATTAGGTGATAATTTTTGGACGATTACAGCACAGGACATTACAAATGCTAAACAAGATCTAACGGCCATCTATGGATTTTAAGAAGTTGCTAATAATACTTGCAGCTTTGTTTGTTGTAATAAGCTGCAATAAGGATAAAGACAAAGAAGATTTTGATAGAAAAGCCATGTTAGACAACATGGCTTCTGCTGTAATTATACCTCAATTAAATTCATTTAATGAGGATGTGATCAGCCTTAACACTGCGGCACTAACATATACGGCTAATACAAATACCACCAACCTTCAAGACCTAAGGTCAAAATACGTGATTGCTTATAAATCATTTCAGAAATGTAAAATGTTCGATTTTGGGCCAATGTCTGACCAGTTCATTAAATCTTCAATGAACACTTATCCTACTGATACTGTTCAAATAGAACTAAATATATCTCAGGGATCGGTGGATGTTAATGCAGCTTCGAACATTGATGCTATAGGTTTTCCTGCCATTGACTATTTGCTTTACCCCCAACATCAATCAACCTCTGCACCTATAGATTCATTTTCTACTGGAACATACGCTATAGAAAGATGTAATTACTTGCTAGCAATCACTAGCAAAATGAAAACAGAAATGGCTATTGTTGTGTCAAATTGGATCAGTTACAAAACAACTTTCATTAATGCTGATGGTAATGATGTTGGAAGCTCAACAAGTTTGCTGTTCAATGAAATGGTTAAAGACATTGAACTTCTTAAAAATGCAAAAATTGGAATTCCTGCAGGACAGCAAACCGGCGGTCAAACACTACCAAAATATGTAGAAGGATATTACGCTCAAATTTCGATTGATCTTGCAGCTGAAAACATTAGCGCATTAAAAAATATCTTTCTAGGTGCTGCTGGCTCTGGGTTTGATGATTACATAAAAGATGTAGAATCTGAAGATGTTACAACCTCATTGGCAGATAATATTGCTACACAATTTGACGTGGTACAAGCTTCTATCAACAATATTGGAAGTCCATTGAGCGATAAAGTTGACACCAATCCTACAGCAGTAAATACTGCTTATCTGGAGATAAAGAAGCTATTGACTTTCTGTAAAACTGATATGTCATCAGCACTAGGTTTGTTGATCACTTTTCAGGACAATGACGGGGATTAGTCAAATACGACAATTCTTTAATTGGCATGAGCATACCTCTGCCGCACCTTTAGCCGTTTATCGCATAGGATTTGGGATACTTATGTTATTCTCTACCATGAGATTCCTATTAAATGGCTGGGTAGAATCCCAGTACATAGAACCCCACTTCCATTTTCCATATCTTGGATTTGAATGGGTACCCTACCCTTCTGAATCTTTAATTTACTCGCTTTTCATTGGAATGATAATAGGTTCGATACTTATCATTTTAGGATTGTTTTATCGTTTCGGTGCATTTCTATTCTTCTTTTCATTCACTTATGTTGAATTACTTGATAAAACCAACTATCTAAATCATTATTATTTTGTTAGTCTGGTAGCTTTTTTACTCGTATTAATTCCCGCAAATCGGTATTTTTCTCTGGATACCCGATTAGGGTTTACCAACTATTCAAAAACATGTCCTAAATGGCACATTGGTTTATTACAATTCCAAATTGCCATTGTTTATATTTTTGCCGGTATTGCTAAGCTTGAAAGCGATTGGTTGTTTCATGCGCAACCTCTCAAATATTGGTTGCACTCTGCACACCATTACGATTTCATTGGTCCAATTCTTAAGCAAGATTGGGTGGCTTATTTTTTCGCATGGTTCGGATGTATTTATGATTTGACAATAGTTTTCTTTCTATTGACCAAAAAGACCCGACCTTATGCTTATTTCTTCGTTATTGTTTTCCACATAACTACCTGGCTTCTGTTTCCAATTGGTGTTTTCCCCTGGGTTATGATCATGGCAACACTCATTTTCTTTGAAGCCAATTTTCATGAACGAATACTCAATTTTATTCGATTATTATTCGGACATCAAGAAGCGAAAAGATCGGGAATTAACACCTCCTTATTACCAAAAAAAATGACTACAGCCTTAATCGGTGCTTATCTGGCAGTTCAATTACTCATTCCCTTTAGATATCTGTTCTATGAGGGTAATCTTTTTTGGAAAGAACAAGGATTTAGATTCAGCTGGAGAGTGATGTTAATGGAAAAGGCTGGATATGCTATGTTTTATGTGATCGATCCGAAAACTAAATCGGAAATTGAGATCAATAACAGTAAATATTTGACTCAGAATCAAGAAAAAATAATGAGCACTCAACCGGATATGATCCTGCAATACGCTCATTATCTGCAAGATGTTTATTCAGATACAACTGTGATTCAGCACGGTGTTTCAATGGAATTTAATAAACCTGAGATCCATGCCGAGATCTATGTTACTTTGAATGGAAGGCCAAATCAGCTTTATGTAGATAAAAAACATGATCTGGCTCAAATCGATAATGATCTGTCAGAACGTAAATGGGTGGAGGATTTCGTTAAATGAGAATTTGGTTAATTACATATCTGACATTATCCAACTTGATCTCCTGGACGCAATGCAATCTCTATGGTCACGTAAAAGATGTTGAAACCAATCAGGGAATTGCTTTTGCAAAAGTCTATCTTGAAGGAAATTCAACCAGTAGTGTTCTATCAGATGAGTTTGGCAGATTCTATTTTCAAGACCTGGCTGCTGGCAAGTATCAAATAACGATCAGATCACTTGGTTTTGAAGAATTCTCTGGTCCTCTAAGTATTTCTAAAGGAGATAATCGCTTTGAAGCAACAATTAAGGACACCATGAAACTTCAAGAAGTAGAAGTACATGCAAATTCGGAATTCTCATCTAGAAACATGAGAACAGTTGAAGGAATGACGCTTACACATGGCAAGAAAACCCAGCTGATAGAGATCGATAAGCTAGTCGGTAATAAATCAAATAATAATGCACGCGAGTTATACGCGTCTGTGCCAGGTCTTAACATATGGGAAAGTGACGGAGGAGGCTTACAACTTGGAATAGGTGCCAGAGGGCTAAGCCCGAATAGAACGGCACATTTTAATACGCGTCAAAATGGTTATGACATTAGTGCTGATGCTCTTGGTTATCCTGAATCCTATTATACCCCTCCAGCAGAAGCCATTGAGTCAATTCAATTAGTTAGAGGGGCTGCCTCACTGCAATTTGGTCCACAATTCGGTGGAATGCTTAATTTCAATCTCATCCAACCATCAGCCAAAAGCTTTCAATACAAAGGATTGCATACTTATGGTGGATATAATTACATTTCTTCATTCAACAGCATTTCCGGAACGATCAAGAAGAAATTCTCTTACCTGGGATTCTATAAATACAAGCAGGGAGATGGTTGGAGAGCAAATTCAGCATTTACGCAACAAAATGCCTACGCTTTTCTAAAGTATCAATTCAATGAAAAGCTATTTATTAGTGCTGAATACACTTACATGACCTATTTGGCTCAACAGGCTGGTGGATTAACTGATGCTTTATTTGAACAAGACCCAAGACAATCAATCAGAGAAAGAAATTGGTTCAGTGTCAACTGGAATCTGATGTCTGCGCATTTAAACTGGAGTCTTTCAAAAAGAATGACTATTGATCTAAAGGCATTTAAAGTGATCGCAAATCGCTATGCGCTGGGAAATCTTGACAAAATATCAAGGCTTGATGATTATTTGGATAGAGATCTGATCACAGGTGATTTCAATAATCTTGGAATAGAACTAAGAACACTTTCGCATTATCCAATTGGAAAAAAAATGAAAGGAACTTTGGTATCCGGCCTTCGATATTACAAAGGTCAAACCATTAGCAAACAAGGGAAAGCAAATGATGGTTATGATGCTGATTTTACATTCAACAACCCAAATGATCTTGAAGGTTCTAATTATACCTTTCCTTCTACTAATTATGCTGCCTTTATAGAGAATATGTTCAGGTTAACAAAAGATTTATGGCTATCTGCAGGAATTAGATATGAATACATTGAAACACAAGCCAACGGTTCGTACAGGGTTCAGAATTTTCATCCATTAACGAACGAGTTGTTATTTGACACTACCTATGCTGAAGATAAAAGCAAGAGTAGAAACATCTTTCTTGGAGGAATAGCATTTACCTGGAAACCCTTTAAATCGGCAGAAATTTATGGGAATATTGCTCAGAATTATAGAGGTATCAATTTTTCAGATATTCGAATCATTAACCCTAATCAGCAGGTTGACCCAAATATTCAAGACGAAACTGGTTTCAATGCTGACCTTGGCTTCAGAGGTAAAGGAAAGAACTATTTATTTGATTGTAGTGCGTTCTACCTGTATTATGACAACAAGATTGGACTGATCAACAAGAAGATAAATGATTATGAATTTGTTCGTTTTAGGACCAATATAGGTAAAGCCTATAGTACTGGTGTTGAATTATTTGGGGAGTATAATTTCAAGAGATCGGATACGGCTAAAACCTATTTCTCTGTGTTTGCTAACACAGCTTATGTTTATGCCAGATATGGTCAATCACAAGAAGAGGCTTATAGTGGCAAATGGGTTGAATTGGTCCCTCCTATTACGGCAAAAATTGGCGTTAAATTCATTACAGGAAAATGGACATTCTCATACCTAACATCCTTTGTACAAAAACATTACACGGATGGCACCAATGCTGAATTTGATCCGAATGCCGTTGCGGGAGTTATTCCTTCTTATTATGTAATGGATTATGGAATGACCTATGACCTTAATAAATTTATCAGTTTCAAAGGAGGGGTCAACAATCTCACGAATAATAAATACTTTACAAGAAGAGCAAGTGCTTATCCCGGACCCGGAATTATTCCATCAGATGGAATCAGCTTTTACCTAACCGTTGGAATTACTTTATAAACTTCATTGAGAAGTTATATTTCTCCTCTTTCAAGATGTACAAACCTCTTTCTAATCCACTTACATCAATGGTTTGATCTTCATTAAGACCATCAACTGTTTGAACCAGTTTACCTGAAGGATCATAGATGGCAATTGCACCCGTATGAATATCATCTTTCAAAAAATGAAAGATCAATCGATCTAAATTTGCATTGTAATATGCCTCAATTCCTTTGTTAAGCTCTTCTATTCCGTTATACGCTTTCTGTACCTCAATCTCCATATAAACTGGTAAATGATCAGACATATAATAAAGTGCATCAACCACATTTGCAGGTACCGTCAAATTGGTTGGAAGATCTATCATAGCAGCATTATAATGATCACCATCCTGACCATAAGCCCAATACGTTCCTGAAATATATTTGGCCTGGTTCCCCCAGTTTTGCAGATCAGGTGACATAAAGATAAAATCAAATCGATCATCAAGCCCTCCTGTTGATCCACCATCCAAAGAAGCGGTTCGGGTTGATTGAGTATGAACTGAAGCATATCCAAAATCGGCATGCCAGTTGGCAGCCATGTTGATCGGATCTACTAATGTCACACCATTACTTGTCGTTATTGTAGTCCATGCTGGCTCTGAGCTTCCATACAAATTAAAATCACCTCCAACCAAAACATTCTCCAACCCCGCTCTACCGGCCATATAGCTTTTCATTGCAAGAGCTTCATTATTTCTTGCCACTTCTTCACCCTGACTGGCTTTTAAATGACAAACATAGGTATAGAAAAATGTGGTATCACTGGTAGTAGCTATATCATCACTCTTATAATACAGCACATACTCATTAATATCCCTAAGCGTAGTACTGATGACATTTTGCTCTTTTAATCCCAGTTTGTTTGAATTATAATAAAGCATATTCTGTGTATCAGGACCTGTTACATAAGTGGCCTTTTGATAATAAGAAATTCCATTTTGATTCAATGCCTGATTAAGTACAGAATTCGCGCCTGTTGAAGAAGTCAATTCGCATACCATCAGAACATCTGGTAAAACCTCTTGCACTATGGTTTTTAAGTAGGATATCCTTCCTGAATTAACATTAGGGAAATTCAGAAGATTATAAGCCATTACTGAAATCGTATCAGTATTCTGTGATTTTGCACCAAGAGAAAGCACAAGAGTGCAAAGGAGTAAAAGTTTTTTCATTACAAGTAGTTGTGTTTTTCAAAATTAAAGCTTTTTTAATGGATGTCCTAAATAAATTCTTCGCTTTAACTTTTTAATAATGCTTTCGATTTATAAGTACCTTTATCAAAAATATATTTCATGTTGAAAATTGGACTCTTCGGCACAGGTCATCTTGGTAGAATTCATGCGAAATTGATCAAAGAACTAGATCAAAAATTTGAATTTGTTGGATTCTATGATCCGAACAATGAGAATGCTCAAAAAACCATTGAAGAGTATCAAATAAAGCGTTTTGATAATATTGATTCCCTATTGGAGGCTGTAGATTGTGTAGATATTGTAACACCAACTATTAATCATTTTGATGTTGCTTCAAAGGCGATCCAGAGAAGGAAACATGTATTCATTGAAAAACCAATTACTGAAACGGTAGAAGAGGCTGAGAAATTGGCAGGTCTAATTGATGAGTTTAAAGTTAAGCTTCAGGTTGGACATGTTGAGCGCTTTAATCCGGCTTTTAAATATGCCTCATCTTATCTGAATAACCCCATGTTCATTGAAGCACATAGGCTAGCTAACTATAACCCAAGAGGCACAGATGTTCCTGTTGTGTTAGATCTTATGATCCATGACCTGGATGTGATCCTCTCAGTAGTTACTGCTGACGTAAAAAGAGTTTCTGCTTCGGGCGTAGCTGTTGTGAGCGAAACACCAGACATAGCTAACGCAAGAATAGAATTTGAAAACGGCTGTGTCGCCAATTTAACGGCTTCCAGAATTTCTTTGAAAAACATGCGCAAAACCAGATTTTTTCAGAAAGACGCCTATATCTCAGTAGATTTTCTTGAAAAATCTGCCGAAATTGTGAAAATGACCTCTTTGGAAACAGAACCAGATCCTTTTGATATTGTTTTCGACTTAGGAAATGGGAAACCCAAAAAGAAGATAGAGATCTTTAAACCCGAAATTGAAGCCACAAATGCTATCAAAGAAGAGTTGGACACATTTGCTCAAAGTATTGAAAATGACACAACTCCAATTGTAGATGTAAATGATGGGTTAAGAGCACTAAAGGTGGCGCATCAGATCATGGATGAAATAAAAGTAAACGGAACCATTATCAAAGAAAATATTTAATCAATTTTGCCGTTGTAAGTACTATCCATGAATTAAAAATGAAAAAAGCTTACCTGTTTTTCGTTCTATTATCTGTATTAACCAGTTGTAAAAAAGATACAACGCCTTCTTGGCTTGTTATCAATTCAGTGAATTTCACTACTAATGAAACTACAGAAGGAGTAAACTCTAATGGCATTGAAGATGTTTGGGTTTACATGGATAACCAACCAATGGGAGTGTTCGATCTCCCTGCCAGGATTCCTCTTTTAGCAGAGGGCGAACATAATTTCATCATTTATGCTGGAATTAAAATCAATGGAATCAATGCCACTCGAACCAAATACCCTTTTTATCAGAGATACGAAACTACACTGAATTTAGTCAAAGATCAGGAAATAGAAATTATTCCTTCATTCACTTATAAATCAAATACTCAATTCGTTTTTATTGAAGATTTTGAAGATGTTGGAATTGGTTTGTACAAGGATCCTTCTTCAGACACAAATATCATTAATATCACAGCAGCTCAATATCCAGACGTTGTTATCTACGGTAATAATTGCGGTATGATCTATCTGGATGAAACAGATTCAATTTGTAAAATAGCCACCTCATCTAACCTCAATCTACCTAAAGGGGAAGAAGTTTATGTTGAAGTTGATTATATGAATACGAATACAGTATTATTCTCTACTGTCAGAGAAAATGTTTCTGGAAGTATTGAGGACCCTTTAGTGATCATGAGAGCGCAAGATGAAAGTGAATTGAAGTGGAAAAAGATCTATTTTGAACTCAAAGAAAATGTGAGTTATGATCAGAACGCCACAAGTTTCGAGATCGTTTTCACCTCTATACTGGATAGCGACTTAAGCAATGCTGTCATTTATTTTGACAACATCAAGGTTTTGAGATACGAATGACCACCAGACAAAAAGCAATAATCCTTGTTTTGATCGATTTGATCACTGCCGCTCTCGTGTGGTTCCTTTTCTATGTTTATCGAATTCAAAATGTAGAGAAAATGGAACTTACGTTTAAAGGTAGTTTCTACATAAGTATGGTTGTTGTTCCATTATTCTGGATCCTGCTTTATACCATTCAAGGCACGTATCACAACGTAAAGCGAAATTACCGGCTTAAAACGCTTAAGCAAACTTTCTCAGGCACCTTGATGGGCGGATTACTGATCTTTTTTGTCTTCTTTTTGAATGACTATGTAAACACCTATACGCAGTTCTACAGCATATTCTTTGTCTTTTTGGGCCTTCATTTCGGGATCACCTTAATACCAAGGATAATTATTACTAGTATTCACGTGCGTCGCATTCATAAAGGACTTGATGGATTTAATACAATTATCATAGGTGGTAGTAACAAAGCCCTGGAGATTCTTGAAGAAATTAAAAAACTCAATCAGAATCCCGGATATAATTTTATTGGATTTGTCAATATTAATGGCTCTGACACATTGTTACAGAATGAAATGCCTTACTTAGGGCATATAGATAATATCCATGAAATTCTAACAGATCTTGAGATCGAAGAAGCCATCATAGCCCTTGAGAGCTCTGACCATGAACGTTTAAAAGGAATCATTGGTTCATTATCCAGATACAATATTAAGATCAGTACAATACCTGATGCCTTTGACATTCTAGCAGGACAGTTGAAAATGTCCAGCATTTTTGGAGCATTACTCCTCAATGTAACTCCTTCATCTATGCCGGATTGGCAATTTTCAACCAAAAGACTCATTGATATTGGAGTTTCTGGTATTGCCATGATCTTGCTTATCCCCGTATATATTACATTGGCAATTCTGGTTAAGATATCTTCTAAGGGACCAATATTCTTCAAACAGGAACGTATCGGAAAAGAGGGTAAAAAATTTCAGATCATCAAGTTTAGAACAATGGTAAACAATGCTGAAACCAACGGACCGCAATTGTCCAGTTCTAATGATTACAGAATTACCAAAGTTGGAAAGTTCCTTAGAAAAACCAGGTTAGACGAATTTCCTCAGTTCTGGAATGTATTAAAGGGAGACATGTCTTTAGTCGGACCAAGACCTGAACGTCAATTTTATATTGATCAGATCACCATGCAGGACCCTCAATATCTTTACTTACATAAAGTTCGACCGGGTATTACTTCCTGGGGTCAGGTTAAATTTGGATATGCAGAGAATGTTGATCAAATGATACAACGCATGAAGTACGATCTGCTCTACATCCGCAACATGTCTTTAGCACTTGACTTTAAGATCATGTTCTACACGATTGCGATCATTTTCAAAGGAACTGGAAAGTAATCAGTTCATCAACTGTTTATCCCAAATAGCGATTAGACGATCACTTTCTCGAATAAACTCATTGTATTCGTGAAAACTCTCCGGGTTTTGTCCTTTTTGAGATACCACTCTTCGATATACATTTTGAATTAGACCCAAAATGTTAGAATCGATCAAATATGATGAAGCTACGGGATTTGCATTGAAATTGTCATAAACTTTACGAATTCCCTGCATTTTTATTTCTTCACTTATAGAAAGATCCTTTTTACTACTGAGGTCCAAAAAAGTAGGCAGTAAAACCCTGGACATTCTCACAAATCTTTGCATGACATACACAGCATTTATACGTTCTCGGATGTTCATAATTGCCTCCTTCCTCTTTTAATTAGAAAACGACAAAAATTGTTCCAAGGTTGGCTACAAAGAATAAAATTTATTATGCGTGCCTAGCTAAAACCTTTGATTACTCAGCATCTAATTCAGCTCGAATTCTTTGACTAAGCTGACGATTATAGGTTTCTTTTAACCAGTTTAGATAATTATCTGTGGCTTTTGTGATACACTTGGTATAGTGTTTTAATCTTCTCTCAATATCTTCCTGAAGCTCTTCTAACAATAGTAGGCCATCATACATATCTTCAGAGTTCTCAGCTATAACATCAAAATGGTTATCTAAAGAAACGTCTACTGCCTCTTTTCCTTTTTTACCCTCAGAAATACATGACTCGTATACATCACGCATTGAGAATTCCTCTAGTTTTGAAGGATCCTTGATCTTTTCTCTTAATGAGCGAGAAATCTCATATTCGGCCTCAAAAACCATATCATCTTCTTCACTTAATCTGGCTTCCAGGAATCTATCCGGATAATTGAAAGCATCCTGCCAATCAATATACTCTTGCCAGTAGCCAAATCTGCGCACGTTATTTCCAAGATCTATGACCTGAAAGATATCTTTGTTGGATAATTTTCTAGAGCCTCTACCTATCATTTGATGATAAAGTGTTAAAGACCTTGTAGCCCTGTTCAAAATAATAGTCTCAACTGTTGGCTCATCAAATCCGGTGGTTAAGATCCCAACTGAAGTTAAAACCGCATCTGGAGTCACCCTGAACCACTCCAAAATATCCTTTCGGTCAGTATCACTAAAGGTACTGTCTAGATGTCGAACCTGATATTTGTGCTTTTTGAATAACTCGTATACCGCTCTTGATGATTCGATCCCCGAGTTAAAAATTAAGGTCTTCTTTCCTACAGCTACCTCTTCATATGCAAATAACAATTTCTCCTGCATGAAATAATTGCTATAAACCTTATCTGAAGAACTTACTGTAAAATCACCATTCACCCCTATTTTTAGTCCGTGCAAATTAACATCATAAGTGAAGGTCTCTGCATTCGATAAATAACCGTTCTCAATTAGCGATTTAATGCTCTCTCCAACGATCAGCTTATCATAGTTATCCTTTAATGGCAATGATTTATTTGAGCTTAACGGTGTTGCCGTAACACCCAGAATATTTATATTCTCAAAATATTGAAAGATCTTTCTGAATGAATTGTTGTGTGCCTCATCCACTATCACCAACCCCACATCTTTAATGAAATCATTATCCTCCTGAAGCCTGTTATTCAAAGTTTCAACCATTGCTGTAAATGATTGAAATTCATCCTGGTCATCCAAAGACTTAACAAGGCTGTTAACCACTTTATTATCTACCCCTAGTGCCGTTAATTGACGTGAAGTTTGAATACAAAGCTCTATTCTGTGCGTTAGGATAAGTACTTTCTTTTTCTTCTTGTCTATATACTGTTTAGCAATATTTGAGAAGATAACTGTTTTACCACCGCCCGTAGGTAACTGAAATAGTAAATTAAAATTTTCCCCCTGACTGGATAGCTCAGAAATTATCTGATCTACTACGTTTTTCTGAAATGGATATAATTCTTTTTTCTTAAAGAGACTCTTGTCAATCATATTAGGGGTCGGTATAAACGCCGCAAAAATACGGCCTTTATATTGAAAAGAAAAATTTTAAGGCATCAATCTTCAGAAAGTTTTAGGATATCAATTTAACTGATACTTCTATAAATATTATTCATGCCATTTGTCAGTGAATAGAAAAGGAAAGCATCTATATTTGTCAAAGACAATAATTATCACAAATAATATTTATACCATGAGTGCCGATATCGAAAAAGTAAAATGCCTAATAATTGGTTCAGGACCAGCAGGATACACTGCTGCAATTTATGCATCTAGAGCAAATATGTCACCTGTTTTATATCAGGGATTACAACCTGGAGGACAGCTCACTACTACTAATGATGTGGAAAATTTCCCTGGTTATCCGGATGGAATTTCAGGACCTGAAATGATGATCCAATTACAAAAGCAGGCTGAGCGTTTTGGTACGGATATCAGAAACGGCTGGATCTCTAAAGTAGATTTTACCGGACCAATTCACAAAGTTTGGGTGGATGGAGAGAAAGAAGTGCATGCTGATACCATTATCGTTTCAACAGGTGCTTCTGCCAAATATTTGGGATTACCTTCAGAACAACATTATTTGTCAAATGGTGGTGGTGTATCAGCTTGTGCTGTGTGTGATGGATTTTTCTACCGTGGACAGGATGTAGTGATCGTTGGAGCCGGAGATTCGGCTTGCGAAGAGGCAGGATATCTTGCAAACATTTGTAATAGCGTTACCATGCTAGTGCGTAAAGAAGAATTCCGTGCATCTGTGATCATGGAAGAGCGTGTACGATCAAATTCAAAGATCAACATCCTTTTTAATTCTGAAATTGAAGAAGTTCAGGGGGATGGTAATGTTGTTACGGGTATTACGGTTAAAAATAACAAGACTGGTGAATTCCATGATGTAGCTTGTACAGGAGTTTTCATTGCTATTGGTCATAAACCAAATACCGATATTTTCAAAGGTTGGTTAGATCTTGATGAAACAGGATACATTATCAATAAACCAGGTTCATCAAAAACCAATATTGAGGGCGTATTTGTATCTGGTGATGCTGCTGATCATGTTTATCGTCAAGCTATTACAGCTGCAGGAACAGGATGTATGGCAGCCTTAGATGCTGAAAGATACCTGGCGGCTAAAGGACTACATTAATAGTGTTTATTGCCTTTTTTTAGGTGTGAGGATGACATTCGGGTCATCCTCTTTTTTTTGTTTAGGTTCAGATCTACTTTTTCTCACTTCTATAAAATAATAACGTAGACCAATCGAAAATCCCCATTCAGAGGTATTCCAAACCCGAGTATTGTTCACAATAATTTCATTTGTAGCCGGAATTAACTTGGCAGTAGATACATCATAAACATCACGCCACCCAAAGTATTGATAGTTAAATCTAAATACGAAAGATACTTCGCTATTTGGGAAAGCCACCATTTCACATCCGGTTTTGAATCCGGGGATCCATTTTCTATTGATCAATATTCTATTGGCATTATTAGCATCATGTGCACTGGTTTGGTCATTTGGGTCAATATTTTGTCCTTCATATAGGTAATAACTTCCCACTTCTGAGGTCATTCTTGCACAAAACATCAATGGTATTCCAATCTCCAATTTAGGATTTGGTTGATAGGCAACTACTGATCCAAGTGATGTAGAGAATCTATTTGACCACACTCTAAATCCACCTAAATACCCTCCTTCAAACTCAATATTAGAAATGAGGTCATCTGTTTTTCGTCCTCCTATGTCGCCTGTAATTTTTTGCTTCCACCGCCACTTGTTTTTTTTAATAGACAAAAATTCTCCTTCCATTCCCATCACATTGTAATTTGGAACACCAGCACGGTTGTAATTCCTGTTCCCAGGAAAGTCACGCTCAAAAAAGATCATACCTGAATCAAAGTATTTCAACTTTTTTGCCGTATTGCTTTGAGCTAAACCCAAAGCACCCACAACACAAAATATGAAAAGCAAAATTTTATTCATTAGATTCCGGTATATCAGAAAGATAGCAATAATTAAGCTAGCTGGGCTTATTTACGAACCAGGTTCATATCAAAAGGCATTCTATTGACAATTGAACGTCCTAGCGTCAATTCATCTGTATACTGAAGTTCAGTTCCAACTGCAACACCTCTTGATAATGTGGTAATGTTCAGATCAAAATCTGCCAATTTACGATACAGATAAAAATTCGTGGTATCACCTTCCATAGATGCATTTAGCGCCAGGATTACCTCTTTCACTTCTCCGTTTTGAACGCGATCAACAAGTGCATCTATGTTCAGATCATTGGGCCCTACTCCTTCCATGGGAGAAATGACACCTCCAAGAACATGATAAAGACCGTAATATTGCTGAGTAGACTCAATAGCCAGAATATCTCTAATGTCTTCCACTACGCAAATCAGTTCATGTTTCCGGCTGGTTTGACTGCATATTCCACAAATATCTGCATCTGAAATATTTCCACATTCCTTACATGAACATACCTTTTGTTTGATTTCTCCTAATGATCTTGAAAATGCACCTAATTCTTCTTCATCCCTCTTTAAGAGATTCAAAACCAAACGCAAAGCCGTTTTACGACCAACACCCGGTAGTGAAGCAAAATGATCAACAAGATCTTCTAAATGTTTTGAAGGCAAATTCATTGAAACAAAAATAGGATAAAGAAAAACGTGTTTTACAAGCCTAGATGACGATTAATTAACAATGACTTACCAATAATTTAAATAATTTCGTTCTATGCTTATAGCTTCAGCAGAAAAGTTAGAATTGATCTTTAAACGCCCAGCCGGAACGTCAAGAGGAGTCTTGAATACTAAAAACTCCTGGATCATAAAGGTTTGGGATGATACAGATCCTCAAGTTATTGGTATCGGTGAAGCGTCAATCATTGAAAATCTATCTCCTGAATGGTCTGATGAATTTCCAAAAAAGATCACTGAAGTTATTGAGAATATTAATGATTTCGCAGAGGCACCTCATATCAAGCTTAGAAAATTCCAATCTATCTTATTTGCTCTTGAAACGGCTCTAAAAGACCTTTCAACAGGGGGAAAGCAAATTCTCTTTCCTTCTGATTTTACTTCAGGCACGGATGGAATTAAGATCAATGGTTTGATCTGGATGGGAACACATGAGTTCATGTTGGAGCAAATCGAACAAAAGCTGGAAGAAGGCTTTAGTTGTCTTAAACTTAAGATAGGTGCTATCGATTTTGATCAGGAACTGGATTTATTAAGTAAGATCAGAAAGCGATATAACGCAGATCAACTTGAACTTAGAGTAGATGCCAATGGTGCCTTCAAACCTGATGACGCTCTGGATAAACTTAAAATATTAGCTGATTTCCATATCCATTCCATTGAACAACCCATTGCTCCTAAACAATGGAACATCATGGCCGAGCTCTGCCAGACAAGTCCGGTTCCAATTGCGTTAGATGAGGAGCTGATCGGTTTGACTGAAATTGATGAAATGGCGCAATTATTGGACAATGTTCACCCACAATACATCATTCTAAAGCCCTCTTTAATTGGCGGATTTCAAATGGCTGATCTTTGGATAAAACTTGCAGAAGAAAGGAAAATTGGTTGGTGGATCACATCTGCCCTAGAAAGCAATATTGGATTAAATGCTATTGCTCAATACACTTATAAAAAAAACAACCCCATGCCGCAAGGATTAGGCACAGGGAAGCTTTTTGAAAATAATGTTGATACGAATCTTATAATTCTTGGTGAGCGATTATATCATCAACCGTAACTTCATCATTCTCATCAAAGAAGGTGATAATACCAGTTTCTACACTGTACATAGCCCCTACGATCTCAATCTCTTTATTTTTCTCCATTTCAGCCAGGATAGCGCTTTTTTCTCTGATCTCGTGAATAGCATGCTTCACATTTTCAATAGCAACTGATTCAACCATTGGTTGTGTTACTTCTTCTCCATCTTTAATAACAATTGATACGGAAGGTTGTATTTTTCGCAACAGAGGAGTTAAATTACCCATTTCAACATGTTTACATGCTCCATTCACTGCGCCACAACGGGTGTGTCCCATTACCACCACGATCTTAGATCCTGCCAATTTACAAGCAAACTCCATTGACCCCAGAATATCTGAATTGACCACATTACCAGCAATTCTTACTGAGAAGATATCGCCAATTCCCTGATCAAATACCAATTCTGCCGGAACTCTTGAGTCAATACAACTCAGTATAACAGCAAAAGGATATTGGCCCGTGCTTGTAGATACTACTTGTTGCTTCAAATCTCTTTGAGCCTTTACATTTTGCACAAATCTTCGGTTTCCTTCAACCAGTATTCTGTGCGCATCATCCGGCGTAAGGTGTTCTTGAATTTCTTTTGTTTGAGTTCTCATATTATAATGTTTTAATATTTTAATGTTCTAGTGAAAATTGGGTCAGTTTTTCTGGATTTCGGACCTCTACTTTTATATTGCGATCTTTAGATCCCGTAATAAAATCACGGATTGCTTCAGAAACATCATAATCAATACTGATGGTTTGTGAAAGATCAATGATCACCTCTTTACCATCTGGAATTTCATCTAATGTTTTAATTATGCTGGCTTTATTTAAGAACGTTGTATGCTGAGACATGTTCAAATGGATCTTACCATTATTTTGATCTCCACTCACAAAAAAGGACATAGTGAAATTCCTATAAAGGATTATTATAAAGGCCACTACCAATCCAGCACCAATACCATAAAGTAGGTCATGCAGTAACATCACAACTATAACGGTAAAGAATGGAATGTATTGAGTCCAACCTGCTTTGATCATCTGAATAGCACTTTTTGGACTTGCCAATTTCCAACCTATCAATAATAATACAGCTGCCAATGTTGCCCTGGGTATCATATTCAATACTCCTGGAATTGCTAGCACAAAAACTATTAAGAATACTCCATGGAAAATAGCGGACTTTTTTGATTGAGCACCTCCATCTATATTAGCCTTTGATCTTACGATCACCTGGGTAATTGGTAATCCACCCAATAAACCAGATACAAGATTACCAATCCCTTGTGCTCTCAATTCAAGATTCATAGGGGTTCTGCCTTTGTAAGGATCCATTTTATCAGTGGCTTCAACACAAAGTAGAGATTCAATGGATGCTACGAGTGCAATGGTTAGTGCAACAGCCCAAACCTTTGAATCTCCAATTGCAGAGAAATCTGGAAAATAGAACATGCCCTTGAATTCTTCCATGCTCTTTGGATTAGGCACATTCACTAAATGTTCACCACTGATCTTTAGATCAACGTTGCTTCCGATCAATGCTGCTATTACCACGGATACCACAATAGCTAAAAGCGGACCGGGCACAAGATTCAAAAACTTATTCTGTTTGATGAATTTTTGTCCCCAAACAATTAGAATAACCAAAGAAAGTACTGCAACTAATGTTGCCCCCCAATGTACATTTTCAGTCATTAACCATAAATCTTCAAAAGTTGTGTGCCCGTCCGCCTGAAAAAAGTTCATGTCTCCCTCAGGATCTTTGTCATATCCAAAAAAGTGAGGAAGCTCTTTAATAAAAATGGTAATACCAATTCCTGCCAACATTCCTTTAATAACAGAGAAAGGAATGTAATAGGCAAAAAATCCGGCCCTGATCATACCCAGTAGAAATTGTATGACTCCTGACAAAACAACTGCTAATGCGAATTTTTCATATCCTCCATTAGCAAATCCACCAAACTCAATAATAGCGGCGGCTACAATTGTTATTAACCCAGCAGCTGGACCACTAACTCCAAACCTGGAGCCACTCAATGCTCCCACAACGATTCCACCAATAATACCGGCAATTAATCCGGGCATTACAATACCGGCAAAATCTTCTATTCCCTCAATTCCTTCATAATGTGTTGAGGCTAATGAAATCCCTAAACAAAGAGGGAGTGCAACGAAAAAAACTACCAATCCGGCAGCTATATCAAACTTAAAATTGTTTGTTGAATTATTTTTTGTCATGATACAATACAATGTTCTATGCAGCAATGCTGCAAATAAGAGTTAAACGAGGTCAATCCTGAATTGACCGGAACATTATATTGTAAACTCGGGAGGTGGAGAGTTAACTCCTTGAGAGTATTGTGTTTTTAACTGATTATAATAATGGCTGAAAGAAACATTAGCCAATTGTTCTTCAAATAAATACTGATCAAGATCCTGGAATAGTTTTGATTTTTCTTCCAGATCATCAAACTCCTCTTCAGCATCTTCTTCACCCATCTTTTCAAGCATCTCAATATCTTCATCTGCCAAATCAAAATAGACACTATAAACCGGCTGTAATACAACTACTGCAAGAACAAATATCACTATTGATCTAACCATTAGAAGTTTAATATTCTCGATTGATTTACTGGTCATTTTTACCTTGATGGCTTTGTATCAAATTTACGAAGTCAATTTAAATAAGGAACAATTATTCTTCACAATTGTTGTACATTCCATTTACATTGAACATTTAATTCCATTTTTTTTGAGGTTTAAACATTCGATTGTTATATTTGTTTAAAGCATCATTCTCTCAATGACTTATAAAATTGACGGACAAAGAAGATCCCTACTGGTTGATTTGAATACCGAATCAGGGGTATTTTTATTTGCTGGTGTTTCTTTACCTGAGAATACCAACGCTTTCTTTGAGCCTGTCCTTGATGAACTGAATACCTACCTTCAAAATCCAAAAGATAAAACGGTAATCAATTTTTACATTGAGTATCTCAATACTAGCTCAGCACTTTACTTAAGAAGAATCATCCTTGCCTGTGAAGATGCATTAGGTGGTGATAAACTTGATGTAAATTGGCATTACGAGAAAGATGATGATGATATCCGTGATTTTGGTATTGATTTCAGAGATGTTTTTAAACATGTTAAGATCAATTTGATCCAGATCACAGAGAATCCATATACTTAGTGGATCTTTTTCCAGCACTTTTGACACAACTCGCCTGAACTTTTATCAATTGTTGAGATCGTTTCATTGGCATCATTCATCAGACATTTTTTTTCTGGACAATGATGTAAACCTAGAACGTGTCCAACTTCATGACAAGAGATCCTTACCAATCGTTTGTAATATTGTTTGGTTGAAGCATTACCGTGCAATCTATAGGTAGATACAACACAGGCATCTCCACCAACTCTACCTAATCCAAAGATCCCAAAATCCCTGTATTGCCATTCAGGATCTTTGATCTTTGTTTTAGCAGCATCCTGGTATTTGGTCACTGAAATATCTTTATTGGTTAAACCAATAACCATATCCACTGAATCTGGAACATGGTCACTAATATATCTCACTAAAGAATCTGCTCTATAGCGCGGATATCGAATCTCGGTATAGGCCATTTTTGGGAGGTCTATCCTATCCAATACAACAACTTCAAAATCGTAAAATCGTTCTATAGCGGTCTTTACGGAGTCAATCTCATCTTCGCCTACTTTACCAAATGGTTGAATACCCACTTTAGTAGGCCCACTTTCCCAAATTTTAAACTTCCCCTTTTCCTGACAAGCATAAAAAAAGGCAATCCCAATTAAAGGAATTGCCCAGATCAATCTTTTTCTCATATCCCCTCTTATTTCATATCAATTGCCTTAAGTGTATTCAGCATTAATGATGCAATGGTCATTGGTCCTACTCCTCCGGGAACTGGTGAAATGAATGAAGCTTTTGCAGCTACCTCCTCATATTTAACATCTCCCAACAATCTAAATCCTGACTGTCTTGATGGATCATCAATACGGTGAATTCCAACATCCACAACAACTGCTCCTTCTTTTACCATATCTGCCGTAACAAATTCTGGTTTTCCAATAGCTACGATCAAAATATCGGCTCTTTTAGTTACCTCTGCTAGATTCTTAGTTCTGGAATGGGTTAATGTCACTGTACAGTTACCAACCTTTGCATTTCTTGCCATTAAAACACTCATAGGCGAGCCAACGATATGGCTTCTACCTATTACAACGCAATCTTTCCCAGAAGTTTCAATATTATATCTATCCAGCAATTCTACTATACCTGCAGGGGTTGCTGGCAAAAAGCAAGGAAGGCCCAACATCATTCTTCCTAAGTTCTCCGGATGAAAACCATCTACATCTTTTGAAGGTTTAACCGCTAGCGTTACCTTATGCTCGTCAATATGCTTAGGTAACGGAAGTTGAACTATAAATCCATCTACATCATCATCATTATTCAACTCATTCACTTTGGCCAGAAGATCAGCTTCTGAAATAGTATCGGGTAATTCTATCAGGGTTGAACGAAAACCTACTTTTTCGCAAGATTTCACTTTCGAATTCACATAAGTTCTACTCGCTCCATCATTACCTACAATAACTGCAGCCAAATGTGGAGTTTTCTTACCCTGCGCTTTAAGTTCTTCAACTTTCTTTGAGATCTCAAACTTGATGTCGTCTGATGTTTTTTTACCGTCCAATAGTTCCATAGCCTAAAAATAACGTTCGAAAATTAAAATTTCAAATTAAGACCCGATTTTTATTCAACTATTTACAGATCTTTTATTGACACTTCACCGCCATCATTACCCCATGCATTCAGAATATAATTCACCACATTCACAGCTTCTTCATCTGTTAGTTCCTGTGCAGGCATGATTCCGTTGTAAATAACTCCATTCACTGACATTTCTTCTGCAGAGCCTTCTAAAACCTGTTTCAAGGCCCTTTTCGGATCTTTCAGTAAATAATCACTTTTGGCTAAGGGAGGAAAAGTTCCTTCCAATCCATTACCATCTGCCATGTGACATACTACGCAGGTTTTATCATACACCTCTTTTCCGGCGGCGTATTTTTCATTCACTACGCCGTCCACTTCTGAATTTTCAATGCTAGCTTCTCCACCACAAGAAATAAAAAAGAAAAGTGTAAAGGATATAAGAAGGTATTTCGTCATGTTTATATACGTTTATTGGATCTCCCGATAATATTTATCATTTAATTGAATGTATCTGAATCCCTGATATAGGGTATCATATCCTTCTATAGTCGTATTGGATGAAGTTGTTGGAAACACATCAATATTGAATGGTCTCAAATTGAAAGTGACCTTTCCCAACTGCATGCGGTTATCCTCTACATACCACTTTTTAACCTTTGTCTCTCTCTCCAAACTATTACCGACATACCATACCACTTTACCATTGCCTTCAGAATCAATATAAATGATCTCTTTCTCCGCTTCTGTATTATAATGGATCCAATCGCCTACCAAACTTGGAGCACCTGAAACCAATTCTTCTTTATTACAAGAAGCCAGAACCAGCAAAGCAATTATAAACATCCAACGATTCAGCATGAGCTCAAAAATACCAATTACAATAATTCCTTCCACTTTTTGTGAGAGAAGAATATTTGTTTAAACAACTAAATAACATTATCCTTAACTTTGTACCATGTCTAAAAAATTCATCCCAGCCTATCTCCTCACTTTTGTTAATGTTCTGGGATTTAGTATTCTCATGCCTGTATTGCCTTTTGTGGTGGAATCATACGGTGCTCCCGAATGGGTTTATGGACTATTGCTTACTTTTTATTCTGCTTTTCAATTTATTGGCGCTCCCTATTTAGGTGCATTGTCAGATGAAAGAGGTAGAAAACCCATCTTGTTGATATCGCAAGCCGGAACTTTGTTGAGCTGGTTGATCTTTATAATTGCTTTAGCCTTACCCGAAACTCCGTTTTTAGGTTTAGCTCTACCCTTATGGATCATAGGTATTTCAAGGATCTTAGATGGGATAACCGGAGGAAACACCTCAGTTGCCAATGCCTATGTTTCTGATATAACCACAAAACAGGAAAAGGCTTATATTTTTGGATATCTAGGTGGTATTGCCGGATTGGGAATGATCATAGGTCCGGGAATTGGAGGATTTGCAGCTTCATCATCTTTAGGTTATACGGGAACCCTGATAGCAGCAACCGTAATTTCAATTATCACCTTAATTGTCATTTTTGCCTGGCTAAAGGAATCGCTTCCATCAGAAAAAAGGAATGCGAATAAACACCGATCCATGATTGGTAACATACTTGTTTGGAAACGTATCAAAGAAGTTCAGCCCGCTCCTATCGTTAAACTGATCTTCACCATGAAGTTGTTGTTCAGTATTATGATGGCCTTCTACATTGCTACAATAGCTTTGTTTTTGATAGATCTTTTCAAATTCAATGAAAAAGAATTAGGAACCTTCATGTTGGTGGTAGGGATCTTCTTATCCTTTAATCAGGCTTTTGTTTCAAGACGATTCATTCGAAAATTTGGCGTTGGAAAGACACTCATCATTGGACTGTGCCTGGCTTTGTGCGGATTGATCTGCATTACATTAACGAATAACCTATGGTTTTACATTGCTTTTTATTATGTCATGAACCTGGGGCTTTCGCTATGTTTCCCAACCTTTAATTCATTGATTAGCACTCATGCTAATCCTCAAAAACAAGGAGAGATCATGGGAATCTCAGAATCCATCAACTCCTTTGCCATGGCAGCCTTTCCGGTAATTGCAGCTGCCCTGTATGGTTTATTTGGCTTTTACATTTATTACGCTGTAGCTGTTTTACCTTTAGCCGCTTTGATCATAGCGTTGAAATACAGATCAACCTTGTTGGTGGATTCGCCGGAAAAGTCGTAGTTCCATAAGTTTTGATAAAATGCTCATTTAATAGATCAAAATAACAGATTAGTTGAAAATAGATGGGTTACTTTTTTTAATTCTATACATTATAGGATAAAGTAGAAATAACCCGCTTATGAAAACTGTTTTTAGTCTAATTCTATTGGTAAGTTTTGGAATGATCACATTCTCGCAAAGAGAACTCAATCTACCCTTCAAATCGGTTCAATCATATCAGAATACACAACAAAATACACTTTATCTTGAAACCGACTTTGGTAGTCCAACTATTCTAAACAAGAAAGATGTTAGAACGCTCAAAAACAAGCGTATTTATCACATAGATCTCATATATACCAAATTCAGAGAAAGTGATGATTTTGACCAGCTAGAACTGAATAAAAATAGAATAGAGCAGCTTAAAAAATTAATCCCCCAGATAGGAATTGATCAACCAGACTGGACCGTTTTTGAACAAACAGGTGCAATAGAACGATCTTCAGCAATTGAATACTATCATGGATTTGTGATCCATTATGGAGAGGATATATCATATAATAACGACAACAATCATTTTTCTAAGCTAGAAGTACCTTTTGGTATAATAGGGATTGACAATCAAAAAGGCGGTGAAGCTAGTTATTATACGGGATCTCGCATTGTTATGCCAATTGATGCCGTTTATCAAAAGAACGGAGAGCTAGTTCAGGGATATTATGACCTGTATTATAGAGAATTCAGAGATCATGCAGAAATAGCTGTTTCAAATATCCCAATGTTTTATAATGAACATGGTAAACATGAGATCTTTAATTCTGCCGGCATGTATGAGATCAGAGCCTTTAAAGACGGCGAAGAATTGGTATTAGGTAAAACGGCTGCAATTGATTTTCAAAGTTTAGGATACGTCCCCGAATTGGGTTACTATGCTTTAACTGATTCAGGGGAATGGGTGCAAGAGGGCATTATAGGTAAAATGGAAGTGAACGGCCCAAAAATTATCAATACGACAACTACAACAATGTCTTATTATTTGGCTGCACCAGGTGTAGTTGGTGGAAAAGTCAAATTCAGAAAATATATCCCTGAAGATGAAATTGATCAAGGTAATTATCAAGGTTTTACCAGAGTCAATTATATCAAAGGCGTTGACAAAGGTCAGGTTGAATTTGTAATGGGAACTTATGACCTCAAAAACTACAGGATCGTAGCAGAAAGAAACAGAAGAATTACAGAGATCTCTGATCTTACAGATACGCTGGGAGTATTAAAGACAGTTCATGTTTATAACAAGGATACAGCTGAATTTATTTCACTATTGCTGGGAACTCCTTTCAAAGATCTTGATCGTAAAATCGAGAAGGCCAAAGATGCATTTTCTCAAGATTTCACGATTTATCAAACAAAGGATTATAGCATCAAAAAAGACAGCCTATTAGTTGTTACTACAATAGGTACTCCACCTGAAAAAGCAGGATTAATTTACGGTTTGCGAGCAAGAAACTTTGGCGTATACAATTGTGATCAAACATTACGTATTCAGGAACCAATGGCTTTACAACCTACCTATTATGACAAAGAAACTAATCAAAAATTAGAAAATCTATACCAAACATGTGTAATAGACATGAACATAAACGGATCATTGAGCTATGCTCCCAACCATATTTATTGTAGTAAAAAAGGCAGAACACAATTGGTGATTTTCGGCCAGGACAATCAGGTTTATCTATTCAATAAAGCAGATATGGCAACAGTGGATCTAACGAAAGGAAATGTTGATATGCGTGTTACCAACATTACTAAAAAGGTTGATACACCACAAGATCTCAAAGCTATTCTTGGTATTTATTGATCTAACAAAACAAAAAAGCCTCACAAATCATAGACTTGTAAGGCTTCTGGCGGAGAAAGAGGGATTCGAACCCCCGGTACCTTGCGGTACAACAGTTTTCAAGACTGCCGCATTCGACCACTCTGCCATTTCTCCGGGCGCAAAATTAGGACATTTTTCGTTATATGAAACAAAATATTTAAAAATTTCTTCTTTTCTCCTTAACCTCCTTTTTTGCAAGCAGATAAATAAATAGATATTCCCTTTGAATCAAATTTTGCTGGCCTTACCTTTGTTATTAACTATCTTGTTATCGATAGACTAGTTTATGAGAATCGTTCTGCTTTTTTTCGCTTTGTTAATTGGATCAAACCTGGGTGCAAAACCTAAAGTGTTTTTCAATTATAAAATTTATTACACTCCCGATCATGCTGCTTATGTCACTACTTACCTGCAGTTTTCCGGTGGAACTTTTAAATATGCTCCAACACAATCCGGAGCTCTTCAAGCATCTGTAGAAATCACACAGATCTTTCGGGTGAATGACTCTATTGCTTTAGTTGACAAGTACTTATTGGACTCTCCAGAAATGATCGACTCGATTGTAGATGACTTCTTTGATATCCAGCATTATGGATTAGACCCGGGAGTTTATAATTATGAATTGATCGTAAAGGATGTCCTATCCGGAGAACAAATTTCAGGTCAACAAAGCCTTAAAATTGATGTGATCAATGATATGAAGATCCAGTTCTCTGATATTGAATTCATTCAATCTGCCGTTCAAACTCAGGAGAAAAACAATTTTGTGAAGAATGGTTATTTCATCTTGCCCTATATGACCAACTATTTCCCTCCTGAAATGGAAAAGATCGCATTCTATATGGAGATCTATAATACTGCTAAGGTTGTTGGGGCTGAAGAGAAATTCCTGTTGACTTACTGTATTGCCAATGCTGATAACAATCAAATAGTTGAAGGTATATTTCAAGTAAAACGCTTGCCCACTTCCAAGATCGTTCCGGTAATTGGATACCTTCCCATTATTGATCTTCCTTCAGGAGATTACAACCTAATGTTCAATTTGATTGATAAAAATAATGACACACTAGCCAGCGAAATGACACTTTTTCAAAGAAGATCGGATAAGGAGGAAAATTATTTGTCTTTGGAGGATATCACTATAGATGAGCAATGGATGAAAGATGTTCCTTATGATTCTATCCCATATTTCTTAGGAAGTATAATGCCTATAAGCCCTAGATATGAGTATGAAACGATCAGAGGTATGTTGCAGCAAGGTGATACATTGATGATGGAAAGATATTTCTTCGCCTTCTGGAAAAAGACAAATCCAACAGATCCAGCTAGAGAATGGTATAACTATCGTCAACAGGTTTATTATACTGAAGGATTATTCGGAACACAAATTAAAAGTGGATGGGAAACTGATCGTGGTCGTATATGGCTGAAATATGGAGCCCCAGACCAATTCATTGATAGACCAAATGAACCAAGTGCTTATCCATACCAGATCTGGCATTATTACAGAATAGGAAAACGTTCCGATATCCGATTTATCTTCTACAATCCTGATTTGGTGACCAATGACTATCCATTACTTCATTCAGACATGCAAGGTGAATTACAAAACTATCGCTGGCCATATTTACTTGAAAAAAGAGATACTCCTCCTTCATCTGTTGATGATCCGGGCGGTTCAGCTCACTATGGAGGAAATGCAAGCCTTTATTACAATGAAATAAATAGATAATCTGATCTATTTTGTAATTTCAGCATCACAATGACAGTTGCGGTTGCAATTCTTAACTATAATGGCGCAGATTTCTTAGCGAAATTCTTGCCGTCAGTGCTTTCAAATTCTGGAGACGCTCAGATTTGGGTGATTGATAACCAATCGACCGACAATTCAGTTGAATTTCTAAAAGAACATTTCCCACAAGTTAATTTGGTCATCAATGAATCAAATGGTGGGTTTGCTAAAGGCTATAATGATGGTTTGAAAAATATCCAGGCTGATTACTACGTTTTGTTAAACTCTGATGTTGAAGTGACACCGAATTGGATCCAACCATGCATTGATCACATGGAGAATGATAAAATGATTGCAGCTGTTCAGCCAAAGGTTATTGCACATCATGATAAAAAGAACTTCGAACATGCGGGGGCTGCGGGGGGATTTTTGGATAAAAACTTCTACCCTTTCTGTAGAGGCAGAATATTTGAAGAAGTAGAAGAAGATAAAGGCCAATACGATCAAGACCTAGAGGTTTTTTGGGCTTCTGGAGCCTGTATGTTTGTAAGGGCTGATCTTTACCATCAATTTGGTGGATTTGATGAAGATTTTTTTGCACACATGGAGGAGATTGATCTGTGTTGGAGAATGAAAAGACAAAATTATAAAGTGTATTATAGCGGATCTTCAACGGTATATCATGTAGGTGGAGGAACACTTAACTATATGAACCCTAAAAAGACTTTTCTAAATTTTAGGAATTCACTTTTTATGATCGTTAAGAATTATGATGGGATCTTGTTTTTCAAGTTATTCAAACGATTAGTATTGGATGGTATAGCTGCCACTTTGTTCCTTTTTAAATTTCAGTTCAAACATTTCTATGCTGTATTTAGATCACATATGACATTATATGCCAATTGGAGTAAATTCAAGAAAAAACGAATTGAACTGCGCAAAAAATCTACCGATTTTAATGCGGTAGGACTTTACAAAAAGAGCATTATTCTAAAAAAATTTCTTGGCGGTATAAAGCATTACTCTGATCTTGACCAAAACGACTTTTGTTAATGTTTGAGAACATTGATAATAATATCGTAGCACTGTTCTATGTCGCGGTGACTTTAATTACGGCTTCATTTTTCATTTTCTTCTGGAAAAAAAAATTGGGACTCGGAATTTTAGTTGCGGGTACATTTACGTTGGCCCTATTCATGGCCCTTCTAGATCCTTTCTTGCATTTATGGGATGAGCAACAACACGCATTAGTAGCGAAGCACATGATCGAGCATCCTTTCAAACCAATGCTTTATACAGACCCTGTTCTGCCCTATCTTAAAAGTTATTGGGTCCAGAATCATATTTGGCTTCATAAACAGCCTCTATTCATGTGGCAAATGGCGCTCAGTATGAAGATTTTTGGAACCAATGTTCTAGCTATGCGGTTACCAAGTGTGATCATGTTTTCCCTCATGCCATTGATCGTTTTTCGTATTGGAACTTTGCTGAAAAATGAAACAGCCGGATTCATAGCTGCATTCTTCATGGCCCTGGCTAATTTTCCATTAGAATTGGTTTCAGGTATGTGGCATACAGATCATAACGATATGGCCTTTATGTTTTACTTGACATTAAGTGTTATGTGCTGGTTTGAATACCAAAACAATGGAAAAACTAAATGGTTGATTCTTTTGGGAATTACTGCAGGATGTGCTGTGCTTGTAAAATGGTTATTAGGATTGCTGGTTTACGTTATTTGGTATTTGGTGATTTCCTTTCAGAACAAAATGAAAATCTGGGAAATAAAAAATTACCTGGTAATGATCAAGCCCTTTGTAGTCTCACTTATTGTATTCTTACCATGGCAAATTTACTGTCTGATTAACTATCCCTATGAATGGAAGTGGGAAATGCAAGCGGCAGGTAAACACTTTAACCATGTAGTAGAAGGTCATGGTGGAAGCTGGAAATATCATTTTGATGAAGGGATGGATATGCTTTACTTTCCAGGAGATCTCATTCCATTCGTCTTATTAGCCTTCCTGATCATTTCATTTTTCCTTATTTCTAAACTGCCAAACCGTCTGTTTCTCTTACTCTGGGTTCTGTTCATTTATATGTTTTTTACCGTTGCTGCTACCAAAATGCTAGGATTTACCGTAATTGCAATGCCACTGATCTTAGTTTCATTCGGTATTTCAATAGAGTTCCTTTATGAAAAGTTCGCCAAAAAAGTGAAAACGATTTTTCTACAAGCAATATTCTTATTTGCGATCATTTGTTATCCTGCATGTAAGTTTCTCAATCCAGAACAAATGCAGATCATGCATTCAGATTTTGGATATTGGGAAAACTACGAAAGGATCAATGAAATGAATGAACTTTACCTAATTACTGAACTTCGTAAAGAATATGGTTCAGATAAAGTTGTTATCTTTAATTCCAATACAACGCCTTTAGGTAGCATTCAGATAATGTTCTTTACAGATTATCTCGCTTATCCACAAATACCCAACGATAGAGAGATAAAAACCGTATTAGAAAACGATTATGTACCAGTAGTTCTAGATCGTGGAAACCTATCTGATACTACTATTGTTGACCCTAGATTAACCATTTTCCCGGTTACCTCGATCTATTATTAGACTTGAATTGCTTCTTGAACCGAACAATTTTAAGTAGCATACGTACAACAAACACGCAGTTTTGAGCTGAATTCCAAATTTTGAGTTATGAGGAAAACTATTTTTACAATTACCTTTTTTGCAACCTCCCTAACATTTGCACAATCACTGTCTTCTCCTGCACTAGAGAAAGCACTGAAAGATCCGGATAAGCAATTTAACCTTGATCTTTCTGAGAATTCATTAAGTAGTTTGCCAGAAGAATTTGGAAAATTATCAAATCTGATGTTTCTAAATATCAGTGATAACGAAATAGCATTCTTTCCTGAAAGTTTTACCAAACTATCTAATTTATCAATATTAAACGCTTCAGGAAATCGTATATCCAGATTACCCGCAAATATTAATGAATTAACAAGTTTGACTGAATTAGGTTTGAACGGAAATAGTTTGTCTACACTACCTAATTCAATTACTAAATTAGATTCATTGCAATCTCTAGATCTAAGTGACAATAATTTAACTGAGATTCCAGAAAATATTGGTGATCTAAAATACCTTCAGTTCCTGGATCTAGAAGGAAATAAAATATCAGAATTACCCAAAAGCACCGGCAACCTTAAAAGTTTAAATCATCTAGAATTACGAAATAATGCTCTTAAAGCAATACCAACTGAATTAGGAGACCTCAAAAACTTGATGTATTTGAATCTGGAAGGTAACTCCATTTCAAAATTGCCTAAAAGCATTTTTGAATTATCCAACTTGACTGATTTAGGATTGAATAGAAACGAATTGAAGACACTTAATGATAAAATAGGTGATCTTACGAATCTTGAATATCTTGATATAGAAGGAAATGAAATCAGTAAACTTCCTAAGAGCATAGGAAATTTAACTAAACTGTTGAATCTAGATGCTGAATCAAACCAAATAACAGAATTACCAGATGAAATTGGTGATCTTAAAAATTTGAACACATTAAATCTTAGAAACAACCAGATCGTTATACTACCTTCAAGCATAGGCAAGCTTGAAAACCTATTGGAACTCTATATTTCAACGAATGGATTGGTTATCATACCTTCTGAAATCGGCAACTTAAAGGCTCTAACCAAACTTAATCTAGAAGACAATTTCATTACCGTTCTACCAATTGAAATTGGCAATCTTAGCAGATTAGAAGATCTTTATTTGGGCGGAAATCAACTATCTCAACTCCCTGATGAAATTGGAAAATGTGTCGGTTTACTTCGTTTAGATCTATCAAGAAACCAGCTAACAACAATACCTGAAACAGTTGATGGTTTATCTTTACTTTCACAACTTAATTTAAGAGAAAATCAAATCTCTTCGCTTCCAGAAGAAATTGGTGCACTAACTAATTTGACGGAATTATTCTTGAATGAAAATCAATTAGAAGAACTGCCAAATACAATAGGTAATCTTGAAAATTTAGCAAGTTTAAGCCTTGACGGAAATCAATTAAAAGCTCTTCCTGAGGATTTTGGAGATCTTAAAAATCTTCAACGATTGTATTTACAAGGAAATCAATTGAAAAAATTGCCGGCTAGTTTCACCAACTTGAAAAGTCTTGCATATCTCAATTTGGATGCAAATAGCCTAAAAGCTCTACCTAAAGATATTAGTAAACTAAGTAACCTTTATTATTTATCGCTTGAAAATAACGCTCTAAAAACATTACCTGAAAGTATTGGAGAGCTGACCAACCTAAAAACATTAATGTTAAAAGGGAATTTGTTTTCGCAGAAGGAAAAATTAAGGATCAGAGGACTTGTCCCTAAAGATTGTATCGTAACATTCTAAAACAAAAAAGCCTTCTGAATGCAGAAGGCTTTTTTTATAATATCAATTCAAAATTATAGGATAGCATCCAATTTTGAAGTTAGCTGTGCTTTCGGAACTGCACCTACAGACTTATCTACAACTTCACCATTTTTGATAAATGCAACTGTAGGGATATTTCTGATCCCGAATCGGCTAGCTATACCTTGATTGTTATCTACATCTACTTTACCAATAATTGCTTTTCCTTCATATTCAGAATGCATTTCCTCAATAAGTGGACCAATCATTCTGCAAGGACCGCACCAGGCTGCCCAAAAATCTAATACAACTGGTACTGTAGCATTCCCTACAATTTCATCATAATTTGCGTCTGTAACTTCAACTGCCATAATTCTTTCTTTTTGTCTAATTTATATTCTATTCGTTCTATCTCAAAATGAATACCATGTTAAAATTGCTGTCAACTTGGCATCCTAAAATGATATTAGGACGAACTATTCATTCAGCTCTTACAAATTTGTCAAATATTTATTTCTGCCTCTTCTCTTTTTGAAAAAATCATTAAAAAGATATAAACAAGTGCAGCGTTGATTCCCAATAGCTCATATCCAAAAGCAAATCCAGGATCATTCGGACCAGTTGAAGTCCACGTTCCAATATTCTCACTAATGAAATACATTAATACCGGAACCAGCACAGAAATAGGGATTGTAATAAAGTCCTTTACCTTTCTCTTCGAAATTATTCCAAACATAAATAATCCTAACAGCGGACCATAGGTATAATTAGCTGCTTTGAACAACACCCAAATGACGTTATCCTCAACCACTGAATTAAATATGATGATCACCACCAACAAAACGAATGACATAATTATATGAGCACGCTTTCTTACTTTCTCTGCACGTTTCTTGTCTTCCATCTTATTGACGTTCAAGAAGTCAACTGACAATGAAGTTGAAAGGGAAGTTAAAGCAGAATCAGCACTTGAATAGGCCGCAGCAATCAATCCCAGCATAAAAAAGACGCCAACAGCAACACCAATTTTACTTTTTAATGCAATGGTGGCAAATAGTATATCTCCCTTCGGTGCAGCAGGATTATCCGATAAAGATTTCCATGTTTCTCCAACCTCTGGATGATACTCAATATACATGAATAATAATGCCCCAAGCACAACAAACAATACATTTACAAGGAACAATACCACTGAAAAACTAAGCATATTCTTTTTAGCTTCTCCTAAATTTCTGCACGTTAAATTCTTTTGCATCATATCCTGATCAACTCCTGTCATTCCAAGAGTAACAAACATACCACCCAAAATCCCCTTTAACCAGTAATTTGACGCATTACCATCTTCTATTTGCCACATTTTACTCAATCCATGTTTTTCAATCGAAGGAAAAATTTCTCCAAGGGCTAAATTCAGATCATCAGCTATAAAATAAATACTAAGTCCAACTGAGATCAACATGAATAAGGTCTGTAAAGTATCCGTCCAGATAATGGTTTTAATGCCTCCTTTAAATGTATAGACCCATATTAGGAGTATGCTTAAAGCAACTGTTACTTCAAAAGGCACCCCCATTTCATCAAAAACAAACTTTTGTAAAACCAGAGTTACCAAATACATTCTCAAAGAAGCTCCTATTACTCTGGAAACAATAAAAAATCCTGCACCCATTTTATAGGTCATCACTCCAAATCTCGTTTCCAAATAAGAATAAATGGATGTAAGATTTAACTTATAATAGAGAGGTAAGAGAACAAAAGCTATGATAGCATATCCTAAAATATAACCTAACGCGATCTGTAGATAAGTAAATTCACTGGCACCAATAGTTCCGGGTATTGAGATGAAAGTTACTCCTGAAAGTGATGCTCCGATCATTCCAAATGCCACTACATACCATGGATTGTTTCTATTACCGGTATAAAAAGTTTCATTATCCGCTTTTCTACTGGTTAAATAAGAGATAAACAACAATAGCGCGAAATAAGAAAATAAGAGAGTAAGTATTAACTCTTTTGTCATAATTCAATGGTTCCGTCCTTCAAATATCTAGATTCAAATGAAACAATTGACGCAATGTTGATAAAAATGAATATTTAGGAACCTGACTATTGATCTATCTGAAACTGCCCAGTCCTCAATAGAACAAGCGTACAGGCTACTTCAGATTCAATTCCAGCATCTGATAGTTTTTCATAAAATTCAGGATTTTCGGTTCCAGGATTAAAAATGACCCTTTTGGGTTTCAACCCAATGATATAATCATAATAGGGAGCTTGATTCTGAGGTCCAAGGTACATAGTCACAGTATCCAGTCCCTGAATTTCTGGTAATACATCTACGATCTTAAAACCTCTGATCTCAGCAGGCTTCATTCCAAAACCAATCACCTTATGACCATAATCGATCAACATATTCATTGCTTGAAACGAATATCGAGCAGGATTCATGCTCGCCCCCATTACTAGTACATTTTCTTTCATACTACAAAGTTATGTTGATAATAGCTACTAAACATGACTTAGGTCACTCAAAATACCTTACTTTTGCTCAAAAATTAATTCCTTAAGAATGTCTATTCATAAAGAGGTAAAGAAAATCACGACTCATGTGCTTCAGGAAATGAAGCAAAATAATGAGAAGATCTCAATGCTCACTGGCTATGATTATTCAATGGCCAAAATATTAGATGAAGCTGGAGTTGATATTATTCTGGTGGGAGATTCTGCATCAAATGTAATGGCCGGTCATGAAACGACTTTGCCAATTACACTTAATGAGATGATCTATCATGCATCATCAGTAATCCGCGCCATAAATAGAGCACTCGTAGTGGTTGATTTACCTTTCGGTTCTTATCAGGGAAATTCTAAAGAAGCTTTAACTTCAGCTATTCGAATCATGAAAGAAGCTGGAGGGCACTCGGTAAAGCTTGAAGGTGGTAAAGAAATTTTGGAGTCGGTGAATAGGATCCTATCTGCAGGAATTCCGGTTATGGGACACTTAGGACTAACACCACAATCAATATATAAGTTCGGTACATATACTGTTAGAGCCAAAGAAGAAGAAGAAGCTGAAAGGCTTGTGCAAGATGCTAAATTATTAGAAGAAGCAGGATGTTTTGCTTTGATTCTGGAAAAGATCCCTGCTCATTTGGGAGCTATTGTAGCTAAAGAATTAACCATACCGGTAATTGGTATTGGTGCAGGAAACGGAGTGGACGGCCAGGTATTGGTAAGCCATGATATGTTAGGAATTAATAATGAATTCAATCCAAGGTTCCTAAGAAAATATGACAACTTGCATGATCGCATGTTAACCGCATTTCAGTCATACATTAAAGATGTAAGAACTGGAGATTTTCCAAATGACAGTGAGCAATACTAGTCTCGAAGTACTTTACGAAGACAATCATATTATTGTCATCAACAAAAAAGCAGGAGATATCGTACAGGGCGATAAAACTGGTGATGCTCCACTTTCAGATGCCGTTAAAGCTTATATTAAAAAGAAATATGATAAACCTGGAGATGTATTTCTAGGAACCGTTCATAGATTAGACAGACCTACTTCTGGAATTGTTTTATATGCCCGTACTTCTAAAGCTCTTACTCGAATGAACAAAATGTTCAAAGAGAAGGACATAAAGAAAACTTATTGGGCAATTACTGAAAATGCTCCAAAACCTGAAGCTGGTAAACTAGTTAATTACCTCAAAAAAAATGAGAAGCAAAACAAAAGTTATATATCTGATGAATCGGGTAAAAAAGCAGAA
The DNA here is from genome assembly GCA_020635955.1 of Crocinitomicaceae bacterium. Classification (GTDB taxonomy): domain Bacteria; phylum Bacteroidota; class Bacteroidia; order Flavobacteriales_D; family Crocinitomicaceae; genus Paracrocinitomix. The sequence continues at coordinate 48,530 of JACJYW010000006.1, read as the reverse complement.
TTAGATTTTAAATTATTGGATGCTTCTGATAATTACTTCCTTGTTGAAGTAACGCCGTTAACCGGCAGACACCATCAAATACGTGTGCAATTATCTAACATAGGAGCAGTAATTAAAGGTGATCTTAAATACGGTGCAAAAAGATCGAACAAAGATGCTTCTATAAGCTTGCACGCCAGAAGATTAGAATTTATGCATCCTGTTAAAAAAGAATCATTGGTCATTGTTGCCCCTACTCCTAAAGATCCGGTTTGGGAATTTTTTGAAGCACGAAATTAATCGTACATTGAACGCATGATGATGCAGAAAAAAAAGAAAACAGGAAAAAAAATACTAATCGCAGTATTGGTCACCATCATTTTAGCATCCGTCATATACCTTTTACTACCTGAAGATCAAAAGAATGAATTGCGTCAAAATTTTGGTATTGAAGAATCCTCGCCTATTATCTCCCATGAAGATGAAAAAACTGTGGTGGTCAGAAATGTAAATTCCCACAAAGCAATGATTGGCGATAATTGGATTATTTCTGGTAAAATTTTCAATTTGCACGAAACTGAAAATATTAGTCGGGTGAAATTGATGTTTACATTTTCTGATGGTGTCGAAACTATTACTTTGATTGAAAATATTCCAGCTAAAAATTCATTAGGTAAAAAATTCAAGCAAAAATTCTCCGGCCATGGTGACGCAGATTTCGAATCTGTAACAGTCCTTGAATATAAATAACCCTCTTACCCGAAAATTCCATGAACCTTCATCTTTGATCAGTGATCTGTGCTCCGTGCTCTGTACTCCGTGTTCTGTATTCTTAGTTCTTTGTTCCTAGCTCCAAACTCCCTTGTTTGCTTGCTTCTTGTCTCTTACTTCTTGTCTCTTACCCCTTCTCTCACCTAAAACCTAACAACTAAAAGCTAAATACCTATGCCCCCTTCGGCCACTTTGGGTGTCCTATCCTGCTATCCGCTGTAGTCACTTCGTGAGCTGCCGCTTCTATCAGGGGTGGAAATCTTACATTTCCTACAGCATCACTATTTGATCCGTGTTCCGTGCTCTGTGTTCTGTGTTCTGTGCTCCGTGATCATTACTCACTATTATCTTTCCTCTTGCCTCTTGCCTCTTGTCTCTTACTTCTCTCCTCTTACTGCCTTCGCAACGAGGCAAAAAAAAACCTCACTCCCAAGAAGGAAGTGAGGTTAAAAAAGTGGCATCCACATACTCTCCCATCCGCCTAAGGCGGACACTGCCCTTTTGAGGGATTTGGACAAAAAAAAACCTCACTCCCAAGAAGGAAGTGAGGTTAAAAAAGTGGCATCCACATACTCTCCCACCCTCAAAAGGGCAGTACCATCTGCGCAAGTCGGCTTAACTTCTCTGTTCGGAATGGTAAGAGGTGGACCCGACCGCCATAGACACCCAAAATCTTCGTACATAGTCTCATTACTTGATACTATATACTTAATACTTTAAGTTTATCTAGCGTCTAGAACATAAATGTCTAGAATTTAGCATAACATTGAGTTATGTTGAAGTAGTGAGTTACTTTATGATTATAAGTCTACGGGTAATTAGTATCACTCGGCTTTGATGTCACCATCTTTACACCTATGACCTATCAACGTTGTCGTCTTCAACGACCCTTAAAAGATATCTCATCTTGAGGCGAGTTTCGTGCTTAGATGCTTTCAGCGCTTATCTCATCCGAACATAGCTACCCTGCAATGCAGCTGGCGCCACAACAGGTACACCAGAGGTTCGTCCTCCCCGGTCCTCTCGTACTAGAGGAAGGTCCTCTCAAATATCTAACGCCCACAACAGATAGGGACCGAACTGTCTCACGACGTTCTGAACCCAGCTCGCGTGCCACTTTAATGGGCGAACAGCCCAACCCTTGGGACCTTCTCCAGCCCCAGGATGTGACGAGCCGACATCGAGGTGCCAAACCACTCCGTCGATATGAGCTCTTGGGAGTGATCAGCCTGTTATCCCCGGAGTACCTTTTATCCTTTGAGCGATGGCCCTTCCATACGGAACCACCGGATCACTATGCTCTACTTTCGTACCTGATCGACTTGTAAGTCTCCCAGTCAAGCACCCTTATGCCATTATACTCTACGCACGGTTACCAAGCGTGCTGAGGGTACCTTTAGAAGCCTCCGTTACTCTTTTGGAGGCGACCACCCCAGTCAAACTACCCACCACACAATGTCTCCGCTAATGCGGATTAGATATCAAGTAATCCAAGGGTGGTATTTCAACAACGACTAACTTACTCCTGGCGAAGCAAGGTCAAAGTCTCCCACCTATCCTACACATGAATTACCCAATAGCAATGTGAAGCTATAGTAAAGGTTCACGGGGTCTTTCCGTCCCGTTGCGGGTAATCGGCATCTTCACCGATACTACAATTTCACCGAGCTCATGGCTGAGACAGTGCCCAGATCGTTACACCATTCGTGCAGGTCGGAACTTACCCGACAAGGAATTTCGCTACCTTAGGACCGTTATAGTTACGGCCGCCGTTTACTGGGGCTTCAATTCAATGCTTCTCTTACGATAACATCTCCTCTTAACCTTCCAGCACCGGGCAGGTGTCAGACCCTATACTTCATCTTTCAATTTCGCAGAGTCCTGTGTTTTTGATAAACAGTCGCCTGGGCCTATTCACTGCGGCTCTACCGAAGTAGAGCGTCTCTTCTCCCGAAGTTACGAGACCATTTTGCCTAGTTCCTTAGCCATGAATCACTCGAGCACCTTAGATTTCTCATCTTGACTACCTGTGTCGGTTTAGGGTACGAGCAGTTAATATCTGAAGCTTAGAGGTTTTTCTTGGGAGCATGATTAGGGTCTTATCTGATTGTCATAATGACGCTCAGTACTATCAGGTTCAACTCATCAGCGGATTTGCCTACTGAATCAACGTCTACACCCTTCAACGAACTATTCCGTCAGTTCGCAGACCGGTCACTTCTCCGTCACCCCATCGCAATATTAACTGGTACAGGAATATTAACCTGTTTGCCATCGACATCTCCTTTCGGATTAGCCTTAGGTCCCGACTAACCCTCAGCTGATTAGCATAGCTGAGGAAACCTTAGTCTATTGGTGAGCGGGTTTCTCGCCCGCTTTATCGTTACTTATGCCTACATTTGCTTTTCTGTACACTCCACTGTGCCTCGCGACACAGATTCAACGCAGAACAGAATGCTCCCCTACCATAAATCCATAGCTTCGGTAGTATACTTATGCCCGATTATTATCCACGCACGATCACTCGACTAGTGAGCTGTTACGCACTCTTTAAATGAATGGCTGCTTCCAAGCCAACATCCTAGCTGTCAAAGTAATCACACAACGTTAAAACAACTTAGTATACATTTGGGGACCTTAGCTGATGGTCTGGGTTCTTTCCCTCTCGGACATGGACCTTAGCACCCATGCCCTCACTGCTGAGCATATGTCATAGCATTCGGAGTTTGTCAGGGTTTGGTAGGCGGTGAAGCCCCCTAGCCCTATCAGTAGCTCTACCT
>JACJYW010000006.1:0-40000 GCA_020635955.1 Crocinitomicaceae bacterium | reverse complement strand
GGAGTTGACATTATATAACAAGATAGAGCGTCATTTCTTAGCTAAACTACCAGATTCAGAAGAAGCTATTATTACTGACACAAGTAAAGTGGTAAACACCATGAATTCTTTGTGTATTGAAATGGATGAGCGTTACGACCTATTAAAGAATGCGCACGTAAGAACTATCAAAGAATACAACAAGAAATTCTCTCAACGAAAATTAAATCCTGAGAAAGGACACCGATATCTGCCATATATAGTAGTTGTCATAGATGAGTTTGCTGACTTAATTATGACAGCAGGAAAAGAAATTGAACATCCGATAGCGCGTTTAGCGCAATTAGCCCGTGCCATTGGTATACATTTGATTGTAGCTACTCAAAGACCATCCGTTAATGTCATTACCGGTATGATCAAAGCAAACTTCCCTGCCAGAATTGCATTTAAGGTTTCTTCTAAAATTGATTCGAGAACCATTTTAGATGCAGCAGGAGCAGATCAGTTGATTGGACGTGGAGATATGTTGATCTCATTTGGAAACGACCTGACACGTTTACAGTGCGCCTTTGTTGATACACCAGAAGTTGAAGAAATCTGTGAATATATAGGATCGCAACAAGCTTATCCAGATGCTTTATTATTACCTGAATATGTTGGAGAAGAACAAGATGGACCAGATGTAGACCTTGGCAATAAAGATGATCTGTTTGATGAAGCCGCAAGAATTATTGTCACCCATCAACAAGGATCGGCCTCATTGTTACAAAGAAAGATGAGCATTGGATATAATCGTGCTGGTAGAATCATAGATCAGATGGAAGCTGCCGGTATTATTGGACCATTTAAAGGATCTAAAGCCAGAGAAGTGCTTATTGCTGATCTCGTTTCTCTTGAACTTTTCCTAGCCGATCTCAAATAGGTTTGGCACAATTTTAGATATTTGCATTACAAATAACCGTTATGAAAAAAACCATAAGCATATTAGCGGCGATCCTGTTCACATTTGCCGGAATCGCACAAGACCAAGACCAAAAAGCAAAAGAAATTCTTGATAGAGCTTCAAAAAAGATGGATGGGTACAAAACCCTGACCATTAAATTTGGAATGACCATAGAAACTCCAGATGAAGATCCTATATCACAAAAAGGAACTATCCATATCAAAGGTGATAAGTACAAATTAGACGTCACTGATCAGGAAGTTTATTGCGACGGAACTAACATTACTACTTATTTAAAAGAGGATAATGAGTGCTACAAATCTAAAGTTGATGAGAAAGACGAAGATTTCTTAGCGCCTACCGAATTATTGACTATTTGGGAAAATGGATATAAATACAGATATGATGGAGAGCAAGAATATGCGGGAGCACAATGTCATGTGATCTTCTTATATCCTAAAAATCCGAAAGAAAGTAAATTCCATACCATCAAACTTTTGGTTAACAAGGAAAAAGATGAAGTTGCGTATGTTTACCTAAAAGGAAAAGATGGTACTAACATGAAATATAAGTTAGTAAGCATGGAAAAAGATCTTGAGATGGATGATTCAAAATTCGTATTCAATGAAGCTGAGCATCCTGGTGTTGAGTGTTTTGATGAGTAGGGAGTAGAGGTAAAAGGTAAGAGGGAGAGATTGGAGATTGGAACACAGAGCACGGATCACAGATTACAGAGAACAGAACACAGAGCACGGATCACAGATTACAGAGCAAGGAACACGGAGCACAGACGTTGAAATACGATAAAAAATTATAGAGTCCTGGATTTTGTCCGGGACTTTTTTTTGGGGGCTTACCCGAATGCTCGGGATCGGTCTTCAGGTAGTCGCTTTGTTGAATGATCACCAAGAGCTCCAACAATACCTTACGCCCTAAGCCAAATCAGTTATCTGGGAAAATCTTGCCCGGATTGAGAATTCCGTTCGGATCAAATAGATCTTTGATTCCTTTCATCAAGCCTAATTGCACTTTATCGAATGGAATATCCATGAAATTCTTTTGAACGTGACCTATTCCATGTTCTCCTGAAATAGTACCTCCTAAGCCTATTGTCAATTCGAATATCTCACGGATGGCATTTTTTAATTCATTGTTCCAAATATCATCTGATAGTTCTCCTTTGATAATGTTGATATGTAGGTTTCCGTCACCCGCGTGACCGTAACATACTGAATGAAAACCATATTTCTTACCTATATCTTTAACGCCTTTTAACAGCTTAGGTAATTCATATCTAGGAACCACTGTATCTTCTTCTTTGTAGACAGATTGTGATTTAACCGCCTCCCCTACTTTTCTTCTTAAATTCCAAAGCTTATCTTTCTGAGCCTGAGAATCGGCGAATAGGATCTCTCCGACATTAAATCTTTCTACAACTGACATGATCACTTCACAATCGCTCATTAACAATTGCTCATCATTACCATCCACCTCTATTAATAAATGCGCTTGAATGTCGTCAGGAATAATTATTGAATCGTCTCCGATAAAAGCTTTGGTCCATGTCAAAGCATCTCGTTCCATAAACTCCATTCCTGAGGGTGTTATTCCTTCCTGAAAAATAGCCGCCACAGCTTGACAAGCCTCTTCTGCACTTTTAAAAGGCACCAGCATTAACATATTTCTTTTTGGATGAGGAATGAGCTTTAAAACAGCTTTCGTTATCACCCCTAATGTTCCCTCTGATCCCACGATCAATTGTGTAAGATTATAACCCGTGGCATTCTTAAGAACATTTGCTCCTGTCCAAATTACATCACCGTTGGCTAAAACAACTTCAAGATTCAATACATATTCATTGGTAACGCCATATTTCACAGCTTTTGGTCCTCCAGAATTCTCTGAAAGATTACCTCCAATGAAACATGAACCCTTACTGGCCGGATCAGGCGGATAGAACAATCCTTTTTCCGCTACTGCTTGTTGTAACACTTGCGTTATAACGGCTGGCTCAGTTGTTACCTGTCCGTTATTGGTATCAATATTTAAAATCTTATTGAATTTCTCCATAGAGAGTGCTACACCACCAAACAAAGGCAGTGCTCCACCACTTAATCCGGTTCTTGCACCCTGAGGTGTTACCGGAATTTTATGTTGATCACAATAATTCAGGATCCTGGATAGATCCTCTACCTTTTCTGGTTTCAAAACCACTTCAGGAGAGAATTTAAGATCCTCTGTTTCATCATGTGAATAGTTTGCCAAGGCTTCTGAATCAACCAAAACATTAGCAACACCAATAACCTCAGTGAAGAATGTAATATCTTCCTGAGCCAATTTCTTATATGACATGGTAATTAAGCGTTCATTGCAGCTTCAGCTTCATTCACTGAATCAGCAATATTAAGAACATTGTGTAATTGAGAGATCTCCACCAATTTCATCACATTTGGTTGAAGACCTGAGAGAACGAACTTTCCTCCAGAATCTTTGCACAATCTATTTCCGATCAAGATAGCAGACAATCCAGAAGAATCACAGTATTTAGAGCTTGACATATCAAGCACTATGTTATTTACTGAGTTTTTGTTAATCAAGACAAGCTCTGATTTTAATTCTGGAGCATTCGTAGAGTCTAATTTTTCAACGTTAGAAGTTACAATCGTGTATTTGTCTTTTTCTTCCTTCGAGAAATTCATAAGTTCGTTGTTTACATCAAATTTAAAATAAATTTTCATTTAGATGATTAACAATCAAACGACTTATATACAAAAAATAGTTAATTTCTTGTTTTACTGTTAATTAGATGTAGGTACTTTGAAAAAAAGTTGAACTAGTTTCTTTCGATCTTAGAAGCCAGTAAGTAAATGATCGCCATTCTAATTGCCACTCCATTTTCAACTTGTTGTAATATGATGGATTGATCAGAATCTGCTACATCAGATGAGATTTCGACACCTCTGTTGATCGGTCCAGGATGCATTACCGTGATCTCTTTATCCAGACTATTCAATAGCTCCTTATCCAATCCAAATAACATAGTATACTCTCTTAATGAAGGGAAATATTTAATATCCTGTCTTTCTAATTGAATACGAAGCATGTTGGCTACATCACACCATTCAAGGGCTTTTCGAAGATCGTGTTCTACTTTTACTCCAAGCGAACCAATGTGTTTAGGAATTAATGTAGTAGGTCCACAAACCATCACTTCAGCCCCTAATTTTTGCAAGCAGAATATATTCGATAATGCCACCCTTGAGTGAGATATATCTCCTACGATAACCACTTTTTTACCATTAAAATCTTCGCCGTGTCTTTCTCTGATGGAGTAAGCATCTAACAAGGCCTGAGTAGGATGTTCATGGGTTCCGTCACCAGCATTGATAATGCGTGCATCTACCTTCTCAGAAAGGAATTTTGCGGCACCAGGATTTGGATGTCTCATCACCACCAAATCAACCTTCATTGCAAGAATGTTGTTAACCGTATCGATCAAGGTCTCCCCTTTTTTTACAGATGAACTAGCGGCAGAAAAGTTTACTACATCTGCTGATAAACGTTTCTCAGCCAATTCGAATGAAAGCCTTGTTCTCGTTGAATTTTCAAAAAATAAATTGGCAATCGTAATATCTCTTAGTGAAGGTACTTTCTTAATAGGACGATTGATCACCTGTTTAAAACTGTCAGCAGTTCTGAAGATCAATTCAATATCTTTTTTGGTAAGATCCTTGATCCCTATCAAATGTTCTACGCTAAGATTATCCATTTTCTATTTCTGTCAAAATTACCATGTCCTCGCCATCTAATTGTTCCCACTCTACTACTACCACCTCAGAAGGCAATGTATTCACCTGTTTACCTATATAATCTGCCTGAATTGGAAGATGTCTTTCAAATTGTCTATCAATCAAAATAAGCAATTCAACACTTTTAGGACGTCCAAAAGCTAAAAGGGCGTCCAATCCAGATCGAATAGATCTACCAGTGTATAGCACGTCATCTATTAGCACTACCCTTTTATCTTCTATAATGAAATCAATATTCGTTACTGAAGGAATTAAGGGTTGTTCTCTCCTTCTAAAATCATCACGATAGAACGTAATATCTAACTGACCACAAACCAAATCTTTGCCTAGGTCTTTTTCTAAAATAGATTTTAATCGCTCTAAAACATGAATACCTCTTGGTTGTAGACCAATAAGTACCGTGTTTTCAAAATTCTGATGATTTTCTTTAAGCTGACTAGCTAAGCGTTTAAGTGTAATCTCAAGATGTTTGCTATTTAAGATCGTTCGCTTACCCATTCGTGATTGAATTATTCAAAGGTAATTTTAATCCAGAAAATTGGGATGGAATGTTCAAAAAAAATTTAATTGAGGGAATGCTTTTTCCAAAGAACTCAAATTAATTACCGTTAAATCAAAATTATCTACAGTTAAAAATTTTATGTCAAAACGATTAGAGGTTTGTGCTTAAATTTGAAGTAAGGGTTAAACATTAAAACGATAAGTTTTCATGTGATATGAGTCCCGGTTTTGAGCGTTGTTTCTTTTCATAGGGTTTAAATTGGTTAACTTGGTAAATAAAATTACCATTCGAAATGCTCAAAACCGGGGTTACTCATATTTATAATTATGAATGATGAATTATAAATTATAAGTTACCTACCCTAATTTCCTCCTGCTTTTTTAGCGTTATATCCTTGAGAATTTAAGTAATCCACCACTTTATCACGTTGGTTTCCCTGAATGATGATCTCTCCATCTTTTGTTGATCCACCAACACCGCATTTTTGCTTCAATTCTTTTGCTAATTCTTTCAAATCGTCTTCAGAACCAACAAAGCCTGTAACGAGTGTCACCTCTTTGCCCTTTCTTTGTTTACGATCAATGAAAACCTTTAATTGTTGTTGGGCAGGTGGCAAAGTATCTGCATCATCAGAACCATCATAATCATATTGAAAATCAGGGTTTGTAGAATACACTACATCAATTCGATTCTTATTCTTCTTACTCATTTAGCGCTTTTAGTGTACATTCAATATTATCTGAAATTACAAAATCAGGAGCATATTCAAGTGCTTCATAGACCTCAGATCTTGTTTTCATGTTATATATTCCGAAAGATACTCCTGCATTTTTAATCATATCAGCCATTGTTTGATCTAATGCTTCTAATTTGATGGTTAATTTATCGTAACCATTAGCCAAAACAATGGGAAGAGCAATACTCACATCATCATATTCATATCCTAGCTTTAAAGAAGTATCTGTAACAGCCTCCAACAAATGATAATCTCTGCAATTAATTGTTATAAGATTTTTCTCGGCATTAGTATATCCTATTAATGCAGTATTCAATGCATTATTAAAAGTCTGGTAGTCGATTGTCATATTTGTGCAAGCATTAGCGTGCTTAACATCTAGAAAAAGTTCCTTCCCCTTCTTTATTGTAATATCCAGGAAATCCGACAATAAATCAATTGTTTGATCCGACTTATATACTTTAAAGTTTTTGATCTCATTATAGTTCAATGAATTGATACATCCTGATCCGTCAGAATTTTCTGATAATTCTGGATCATGGTAAGCAACCAGAATACTATCAGCCGTCATTTGAACGTCAATTTCAACTCCGGTGGCTCCTAAGTTTATGGCGCGTTCAGCACTTTTGAAAGTGTCAGGCGGATATTTTGACCTTGATTTTAAAAGACTCTCACCTGCATGCCCTAAAACAACAGTATTCAGGTTGTGGAACTCTTTTTTACAAGAAGTAAGAATGGCTAATATTCCGAAATATATCAGCCATCTCATATTTGATCACGAAGGAGTGTAATAACTTTTACTGTATCCTGCTTAATATTTGCTTTTTGAAGCAACTCTAATCTCACTCTTCTTGAAAGCTTAGAATTCAAATTGTATTGTTGATCTTCTTCAAGGTCATTTTTAAATACAACTCTTATCACGTAGGAAGTATCCAATTGATTCTTTTTATTCAAACTATAGCTTCGATCTACTGCTATAAATTGATATTCAGGATAATCCACCTTAAATCCAGCCAATAAATTGTCTAATTGTAAAGGATCTTTTGGAGCAGCTGGATTATCTTGCATATCCTGTAGTTTTTTCTGCAGCATTAACAATTGATTTTCTTTTTGAGAGATCAATTCAGCAAGCGTATTTGCTCCTTTATTTCTTAAATCATAATCCTGCAGTTTTTGATCAACGATAGATTCAAAATCCTTATCCTGCTTCACTGAAATATGAACACCGCTCAAATCATAATTAGATTTTTGACGATTCCAGGTATCCAGCGTCTGTTGATCAGCATAAAAGTTGGTAATGGCCAATTGAATAGAAGAATTGTCCCAATCAAAATTGTAGGTAGGTGTTACCACAATATTTTCATCCGCATTCATCACCACTTCTTCCACAAAAGTTGAAGCATTTGATTCAAAAATGGAGCGCTTAGTCATTTTGTAAAACAAGTAACCAGACGGAGCTACAACTACAATAATGAAAGCCAATGTATAACCTTTAACTCTCTTCTCAATTTTAGGTGTAACGTAATGGATCTTTGGAAACCTTAGGTAACGAACAAAAACGTATGTAGAAGTGGCTATCAATAATGTATTCAACAGGAATAAATAGGATGCTCCTGCGAAATATTGCCATTCGCCCATGGCCAAACCGTATCCAGCTGTACAAAGTGGTGGCATTAAGGCTGTTGCAATAGCCACACCAGGAATAACCGTGTCTGCTTTGTTCTTTGATTGTGCTACCACACCTGCTAATCCTCCAAAAAATGCAATAACCACATCTAAGAAAGTTGGCTCAGTTCTGGCGAATATGTTTTCCGTTAAAGCATCAATTGGTGTTACCAGGAAATATAGGAATGAAGTGAGTAAACTAATACTTACCGTAATTCCGAAGTTCTTAAGTGATTCAAGTAATAACTTAAAATCATTAGTTCCCACTCCAAAACCAATTCCTCTGATCGGTCCCATTAAAGGAGAGATCAACATGGCACCAATAATTACCGCTGTAGAATCTGTATTTAAACCAACAGATGCAATAATGATGGAGAACATAAGGATCCAAACATTGTATCCTTTGAATACAATACCGTCTCGAACATTTTCTAGAACAAGTTCAACATTGTATTTTCCATCTCTGAGGGAGAGTGTGGATTTAATGAATCCAGCCAGACCAGACAATACTTCTCCAGGATTCTTTTCTATTCGAATCTTAGTTGGATCATGTTCATGAGGTGCATTTGGCGCTTGTTGCTCTCTGCCTTGATCTGGATCCTGATTTTGAGATTGATCTAGTTCTTCTGTATTTTCTGACATTGCTATCCCCTTTACTTTTTCAGGTTTAACAAATCTATCAAAATTCCCATTTGATTTTGATTATAATCATTATTGAAGATACGTTTGATATCATTTTTTTCACGTTGTGTCAAGTGCCAGCTAAGCGATATCATCTCTGAAGGATCTTTTCTCAAAACGAAAGTCACCAGATCAATTGGAAGTTCTTCTGAATCAATACTTTCAAACATTTCAACAGAATCATATTCTTGCGCATGATGATAGTTTCCATAGAAGTTTCCAATTGGTCTCATAAACCTTGTGCTTAAAGACATTCTTCCCTCATGCAGCATATCATAGTCTTTATGAATATCCCTTATCTCAACGACCACAACACCAGAGGTATTTTCCTCAAGCCATTCACGCATAGCATCAATGTATCTTATTGTAGATTTAGTCCCGTAATTATCCCTAATACCAGCATCCATGACCTGAATTTCAGGAGATGTTGGCATGGTCACCATTGGTAAAACATAAGGAAAAGTAGAATTCATTCTGAGAACAGATGTAAATCTGATCGATTGAGCAGAATTGTGTTTGAATAACTTGATATATTCCACGTTTTCAGGTCCCATTTCACCTTTACCTTCAATTGGACCATTCATAAAGCCATAAGGTTGAGAACCAATTAACAATCTCCTTCCATCATTAATGATCGTAGGAGTAAACAACATTAACGGAATTTGAGAAGATTTTTCAGGCCTTCTATAATCGATCAATCTTTTATTCAAAACATAATCTGTGTTTTCATTCAATTGTTCCTCAAATGAAAAACCTCTATCCTGCGTATATGTTTGACCTTCAATTGTTTCTTTTTTATAACGCATAAAAATGTCATGCATCACCAGACTAAAAGCTACTGAGTTGAGTAGATCTTTTGAAATGTTTTTCAGGTATTTATCCTCTGTTGGATCGATATCTGCCGTTTGAGACATTAATTCCAATTCTCTGAAATATGAAGCTCCTACCATTCCTCCTGACGCCCCTGTTATGAAATGCACATTTTGAAAAAAGGTGCCATCTGTATTTTTATATAGTTGCTGAAGTATGTAGAATGTCCACATAGCAGATCTTAAACCTCCTCCAGAACAATTTATAACAACAAGCTTAGGCTTATCTGTATTTTGATACATGGTAGATTTCTCATACCAATTGTTCAAAATTTCCTCATGATGTTGGATGTCGTTTTGATACTTGGTTGTATCATACTGAATGGCCTTTATAGCATTTAAATTATACTCCTGCTTTTCGCCATAATTCAAACCGTATGCATAATTCTTTACTTGTAGAAGATCTGTTTTGGTAGAAATGACATTTAATAAAACCAGGGTAACCACAAATATGCTAATTGCCCATCCACGAAACCATGAATAAAATATACTCAACACCATGATCGAGAAAGTACACAAGAGCATGAAACTTGCTGCAGATGGGATTTTAACGGTAGTATAGTCTCCAAAATATCCTAAAACAAAGAATGATATGATAATAGCTACCTCAAAGAAGGAAGCATTTAATTGATTTTGTCTAAAGACGTCCTTCAAAACATCTCTTTTGTAATGTTGCGCATCTCGAGCAGGAAGGATCTTTACTAAAGATGAAAAGTAGAACAATGGCTGGTAAATTCTGGCATCATGCGATTCAAACCAATACTTTTTCTTTCCGAATAAAGTTCCGGCGAAGAAGTAAAGAGATCTTTTGTTCGATTTTCTCCTCAATTGCAGTTTACTGATATCCCAATTAGTTCTGAAGAAATAAAATACACTGAGCATGATGAAGAAGATTATTCCTGCCGTCATGGAAAGCAAAAGAATCAATACCTGCCAAATAGACATCAGCTCTTCATTCATTTGCACTTCTGCAATGTTGAAGCAGAGAACAAAATAGAATATAACAGGAATTACTGAATTGTTAATGCAGAATTTGTAGAAAGGCCGTGCAAGGGTTGCAATAAAAGGAAAAGCCGGTCCTAGCAATATATAGCTATACAGATGAAAAGCCATAAAATATCCTCCAACAGAAAAGCCAAGGATCATAAATGACAACCAGCTCACCTCACCCATATATTCTGGTGATAGAAAAAGATAAGGAACACCAAATTTCATGGCTATTTTTTGTGATACAATACCAAACAGCAGTACCCAAAAAAGCAATAGGAGATGACTTTTTTTGAAATGAAGAAAAAGTAGTTGTATAGGAAAAAATCGATATACCTTTTCAAGTATGTTGTTCAATTTAGTCATTCAATGTTATCAAAATAGGTCTATAAAGTTGTGTGTAGGTATTCAAAGTCAATTGTAAATTCAAAACAGACCCTTCTTTTAAGTTACGTATAAATACTGAAAAAGGCAAGTGGCTGCTGTTATTTCCATTTTAATGGACCTCCGCAATCCACATCAATTTGATACTTATAATCTTTACCGTAAATGGTTAAAATGGAATCCTGAAATGAATTCCAATCATTCTTTTCATGCTCACATAAATATTTTGCAGATACAATCACTGTGTCGTAAACTAACATAAACATTGGAGGCATTTTTATGGCTTCCACATCTACATTTAGTTTTACAGGACCACCTTCACCTTCTTCAGCCATCTCATCCAAATAGTTGTAGAAGGCGTTCATTGTTTTTACTGAATCTGTAAACGTATAGTAGAAGAATTCTGCCTTGGGAGTGACCATTGCGGTTTTACCATAAGGAACTTCATTTTTACCAACGAAGGCTAATTTCTGAACAGACGAAAATGAGAATCGATCCATTAAGTGGAAGTTGTTCTGAGCTACTGTATCATACAAGGGCGACATTTTAACCACCAACTGATTCAACTCAGACCCAAGATCCATTATTGAAACTGTATCTGTATCCAGCGTATCAACAAGCTGACCAGTTTCTCCCAGAAAATCATCTGCATCAATTACCTCACCTTCCGTATTGCTGCCAGAACATGCAACGAAAAGGGGAATTAACACAAAATAAATTCTTCTCATTATTTACAATCTTTAGATAGTTCAACAGCTTCTTCAAAGGAAATATCGTGAGAATCTTCGTATCTGGGATACTTTTCCATGGTGTTTTTCATAAAACAGTCACAATATCTTCGTTTGCCACCTTCATCTATACATCCATTTATAAATTCGGATTTTTCATTATTCGACCAGGGATCACCTCCGCAAGAAGATAATAGAACAAGAAATGATATGTAAAAGAGTTTAGAGTTCATTCGGTAATTTATCTGCCAGATAATTAATATCCTGATCCGAAATATCAAGGTGTGTTGTAAATCTTATTCTGCCTTTACCAAAACCCACACACAAAATACCGTGTTCCTTGATCTTTGCAACAATCTCATTCTCATCAACTCCAGGATGCAAATGACCTACCACTATATTGGTTTGAACCGGAATTACACTTTCAATCCAGCTTTTTGAGGCGAGTATCTTTTCAACTTCCCTTGCCCTTCTGTGATCGTCCGCCAATCTATCCACGTTATTTTTCAAGGCATAAATAGCTCCTGCAGCAATAATTCCGGCTTGACGCATTCCGCCGCCCATTCTTTTACGGACTCTTCTGGCACGTTTAATAAAATCCTGACTTCCCAAAAGAATTGAGCCTACCGGAGCACCAAGACCTTTGGATAAACAAATGGAAATGGAATCAAATTGGGCACCATATTCTAATCTATTTGCACCGTTTTCTTGCAAGGCATTGAATACTCTAGCACCATCTAAATGAAGCGGTAAATTAACCTGAGCGCAGGTTTCAGAGATCTTTTTGATCTCGTTAAAATCATAGTAAACCCCTCCACCTCTATTGGCTGTGTCTTCAATGCTCACCAATGATGTCACCGGATAATGCTGATCGTCCGGATTAATGTTTGGTAAGATCTCTTTATGATCGATTCGACCTGAATTACCTCTCAAAAAACGAGCAGATGAAAATGAATTCAGAGCAATTCCACCACCTTCATATCTATAAATGTGTGATTCTTCATGACAGATCACTTCATCTCCAGGATTCGTCCAAACATTTATGGCAATTTGGTTGGATTGGGTTCCTGAAGTACAAAATAGAGCTGCTTCATGACCAAACATTTCTGCCCCCAATCTTTCTAATTCATTTACGGTTGGATCATCTCCAAAAACATCATCCCCAACCTCTGCATTGGCCATAGCCTCACGCATTTCCTTTGATGGTTTCGTTACCGTATCACTTCTAAAATCTATCATATTTTTCTCATTACCATTATCCCGTCCCGATCGCTTAACAACACGTTTTCAACTCTCGGATCGGACTGAACTTTGTCATTAAAGCCTAAAATAGCCTGCGTACTTTTATCGTTTTGATTATTCTCATCTACCACTTTCCCACTCCACAATACATTATCTGCCATTATGAAACCTCCTTTTCTTACTTTATCGATCACCAAATCAAAGTAATTGGCATAATTAGGTTTATCAGCATCTATAAAAACCAGATCAATATTATCAGGCAGAGTTGGAATGATCTCAACCGCATTACCAATTCTAAGGTCAATTTTATCCTTAAAAACAGATGACAAGAGGTATTTCTCCAATATCGGCATCAACTCTTCATTTCTGTCAATGGTGATCAACTTCCCGTTCGGTTTTAACCCTTCAGCCAGACATAATGCAGAATAACCTGTATATGTACCAATCTCTAGAATATATTCGGGTTGGATCATGTGTGAGATCATAGAAAGGATTCGACCCTGTACATGTCCTGATAACATTCTTGGAGACATTACTTTAAGCCATGTTTCCCGGTTGAGATTGGCAAGTAATTCAGACTCCTTTTGCGTGTGGTCCTGTATATATTTGTCTAAGGCCTCAGGTAAAAACTCCATTCATGTTCATTTAGGCTAAAGATAATATGGAGTTTATTATCTTCACTGAAAATCTAAAAGAATAATGGCAGTTACACTTTTACCCTGGTGGCTTGTTTTGATTTGGGCAGTATTTGCTACTGTTTTTTACATGATCAGATATAGACATGTAAAGACATTAAAAAATCCCTGGATCATAGCAGGGATCTTTGCAGCAAATTTGTTCTTCTTTGCCTATGCTGTTATCATATTCCTTGTGTTGGAATATATTAGATCCAAACGCAAAGAAAAAGATTGATCATTTAGAGCATATACCTTTTGATTTGCAACACTTTGGCAAACTTTCAAAGGCTTCTGGATCACGCGGAACTTCACCCGCATCATAGCCCACTTTAGAAACTATTCCTTTGATCAACTCAGCATTCAGGTACTTAGTTTTGTATTTTACTGTCAAGACCTTTGTGTCAAGATCAAGCTCAGCAAAAACTACTCCTTTCGTATAATTCAGTTCATTCTCAATTCGTTCTTTACAATCTTCACAAACGGCAGATGTTTTGAATTTTGTTGTCAATACTTTTTCATCCTGAGCATTTGAAATCCCCAGAAATAGAATCATTGTCAATGCGATTAAATATTTCATATCTCTTAATGTTTCTTTTGTTTAATACTAAAATGCAAACCCGCATAAATATTGAATCCACTAATTGGTGCCCATATTTGAGTAGCATCAAAATACGAACCAAAAGGATCATCAGCTGCAATAATTGCATTTGGCTGGATCACATTTAGCAGGTTTTCGCCTCCTATATAGAAGGATATCTTTTTCAAGTTGTAGGATATTTGACTATTCAATAACCAATAGTCAATCGACTCTGTATTTCTTCGGTACCAAACCGGATTTTGAGCGGTTGAAGGCAATCTCTTTTTACCTACCCAGTTGGCAGTCACATCAAAATTCCACTTCTTATTTCGGGTGGTATAACCTGAGTTTAACAATACTCTGAATTTCGGAACAAAGGCTTTTTGCTGCAACTGTCCATTGAATTCAGCTCTCACATCAAAGAACTTAAAAGCAGATCGAAATTCGAAACCTTTAAATGGTTTTAGACTTAATTCAACCTGTAAACTATGGGAATAAGACTGACCCGTAGAATTGTAAATATGTAATTCTTGCGGATCAACATCCATATCTGTGATCAACTGATTCAGGAAAAAAGTGTAGAAATAATCAACCGATATCGTACTAACCTGATCATTCAATAAAAATTTCTGAACATAGGTTATTCCTGAACTCACAGCATCTTCTGGTTGAATATTAGGATCAACGATCCACTGCCTGTTGCTAGCCATCAAACTGGCATAATCAGCATACGGGTTGGGAACTCTGAAACCTCTTCCTACAGATAATCTTAAGGCGCTTTTAGGATTCACATTCCACTTAGCATGAAAACGAGGTGAAACTAATGGACCATAAAGATTATGATAGTCTCCTCTGGCACCAAATACCAGGATCAATTTATCAAGGCGATTATATACGTATTCAGCAAATACGCCAGGAACGATCTCAGTTTTCAAAAATGTCGAATCATTATATGATTGGTTGTAATGATCCAAAATGAAACTTGCTCCGGTTTTGATGGTATGATTCGTATTCCCTAGAATATCTGTATAGATCCCATTGAAATAATACTTCTTTTGTGTACCATGATAATGCGTATTGCCAAGCACATTATCCATGTCATGATATTTCAATTGATTGATCAAACCTAAAGAAGCATGTTTTCTTTCTTTAAAGAAAAAGCCAGTTTTACCAAAGATCTCAGCATGTTTTGTATCGAAACTAGCTCCCCAGGTAGGTTCATCTGGAATCGTTCCCGGCAGATATCCGGTTTGCCCCCCAATTTTAGAAGAATACGTTCCTTTAAAACCAAATCTGCTTTCAAAATTATCGCCTTCATATTCCCAGCGGTGCATTACAGCACCTAAAAAACCTATTGGATTATCACGAAAACCATCCTTATTGTTATCTGTATGTAAGAATTGATCAGAAGCATGAACAAAAGTCATTGTTGCCCATTTATCACTCAGTTTTTGCGCGGCATGCATATTGATCTCAGCCCTTGAGAATTTGTTACCGTATACATTGAGATAGAATTTCTCAGATTCTTTTGGTTGTTTCAATTTAAGATTGATCAAACCAGCCATGGTTTCATATCCATTTATCACAGAACCGGTTCCCTTAGTGATCTGAATTGATTCGATCCATGTGCCAGGAGTAAAGCTCAATCCATAAGAAGTGGATAGACCTCTGATCAAAGGAATATTCTCCCACTGAAATTGAGTATAGATACCATCTAATCCCAACATTTGGATCTTCTTGGCGCCTGAAACTGCGTCAGTAATATTCACATCAACAGAGGCGTTGGTTTCAAAAGATTCAGACAAATTACAGCACGCCGCTTTTCTCAATTCATCCTGGCCAATTTTCTCTACATTAAAAGGATCGATCAAATCAATATGTTTACCCAGATCTTCTCCATATACCACAACTCCCTCGAGCATGTTTTTGGACGTAAGATCAATTGTTAAACCTGATTTTGGTTCAGTCACGGCAAAAGCCATGAGATCATAACCTACTGATTTGACAAGAAGAGTGTCAGGAAAATCATGTATATGAATACCAAAGTTCCCTTCACTATCGGACAGCACGATTTCTCCAGTCCTTGAAGATGTTATTTTGGCTGCCGGAATTCCTTCTTCCTGACCGTCAATGTTTTTTGATATAATTCTGCCTGAAATTTCTTGTGCCTGACAGACGACACTTAGCATCATGTAGAACATTAACACATGTGCATTCTTTACAATATGTTTCATAGTGATTATATATGGTTAAAGAATCAGTTAGTAACCGAAAACCATATTAAATCATATTCTGAAGCATTGAATTTCAATCAGTATTTCCCGTTCATGAATTGACGGTAAATACGCATTTTTTAGAATTGGAGAATTGACATCTTCTTCGAGAAGAAAAGCCGTGAAATCAGGTAGAAAAATCGGTACTAAAGTTGCGATCTGTAAAAAAGATTGCGAATTAAAATCCTGAAGATCAATTAATTCTTCAGTATCGCAGCAATCATCCTTTTTGTTTTTTTCTTGCTTCTTTTCAGATTTACAACACTTCATTTTACAGTGATCAGACTTAGAATCACTTTTATGTTCGCAATCAGCTTTATCCATAAAGGCGATTTCTGTCACTTCTCCATTGCAGTAATGAATACTTGCATTTGCTTCTATTGTAGAAAATAGAAACATCAGTAGAAAGAAATATGCTTTGATTCTTAGCATGTTACAAAGCTACAGAATTATCTGCCTAAATAAAAACTAAAAAAACTTAACTATTGGATTTTTAAAGATCGATCAATCCATGACGAATAGCATACATTACTATTCCGCTTGAATTCTTAGCTCCGGTTTTCTTAAGAATATTAGATCTTATGCCTTCTACTGTTCGCACTCCTCTAAAAATTTGCTCAGCTATTTCTTTGGTACTCAGTTCCTGACAGATCAATTTGATCACTTGCATTTCCTGATCAGTGAATTGTGCAACAGTTTCAGAAGTGTCAACCAACTTACCTGTTACAAAAAAGGATTGTATTAGATCTTGAGTGGTTTCCTGATCAGCATAATACCCTTGATAATAAACATCTTGAATTGCCTTCATTAAATCCTGAGCAGTTGAGTTTTTAGAAATAAAACCCCTCGCTCCTGCTTCAATAGAACGAATGATCAGGTCTCTGTCATTGTAAACAGACATGATCAAAATCCTGGTTGAAGGAGACATTTTTTTGATCGACTCCGTCACTTCGAGTCCATTCATATCTGGCATTTTATAATCGATCAGTACCACATCAACATCTTGTTTATGCAGTTCAAATAGCAGTTCTTTACCACTATTAGCCTTGATCTTAAGATCAATATTTGGTCGATTCAATAATAGTTCGGATAAGCCTTCTCTGAACAAGGTTTGGTCATCAACTATTGCAATTCGAATTTCATTTTGCATATGGCGTGCAAAATTCAGACTGTTATCGTAAAAATACAACCCATCAAATGCGGAAAATTCGAAATAATTAATGCGTATTTATACCTAAGTATTTTTCTTATTTCAATAAACTCCGTAGAGATTGGCTAATTTAGTGCAGGTCAGAAAGAACGGCGCAAGTGGAAGATTCAACTCATTTTGAAAATGAACATATTTGCTTTGAATTTAAAAATGACATACTATATGGTTGTTACAAAGCATCTTATGTAGACCTTGAATTGGCCAAACAAATAGTTAGATGGAGGCTTGAATTCACTAATTTTCAACCCGTTAAATTGTTGGTAACACAAAAGGGGCTGAAAGTGATCAAAAGAGAGGCGAGAATGTACCTGAATTCTGATGAAGGTGCTCAGTTAGTAATAGCGGCAGCTCTAATCGCAAGAAATGCATTCGAGAAACACCTGGCTAATTTTTTTCAGCAAATTACTTTTGCTAATCCTAAGGTGCCAATGCGAATTTTTTCGAATGAAGATGAAGCACTAAAATGGTTGAATAAACATTAATGTCACAAAAACAAATTGACATAATAAGCGAGCTTTTGTTACAGTATTCTGCTGGTAACTATTCTTATCAGGGTGATATTTCGGATCATGTGAATGAATTCGATATGATCATATCTGGTATCAATATGCTTGGTGAAGAGCTTGAAGCATCTAATGTATCTATCGAATATTTCAGTAGTATATTTAATTCTGTGACAGATCTTGTTCTTATAACTGATGAAACAGGAATGCTGCTGGACATGAATCTTTCAGCTGAACAGTCATTAGATCTTTTACGATCTCAACTTCATAAGATACATTTTGATACACTACTTAAGGACTCGGGCATTTTTGACAACATTACACAAGAATTGTCCTTAAATCAGAAGATCATAAGTATTGAGGCGATACTTTCTGGTAAAGAACAGGAAATTTATGGTCAGATTTTCTGCACAAAAATACTTGACAGAAAGAAGAATTTTAATGGTTACCTGATTAGTATAAAAGATATTACTCAGGAAAAGGAAAATGAAAAGATCATATTAAAAACCATTTTTACTGCTCAACAAAACGAACAGAAAAGAGTGGCTGATAATCTTCACGATTCTTTAGGTCAAGAATTATCAATGACCAAGTTAATGATCTCTAACTTGAGAAATTACGCAGGTCAGGATGAAAAGTGTCTTGATCTCATCTCAACCTGTGAAGAAATGTTAGATACCTCAATTCAAAATTTGCGTACCATCTGTTACAATTTAATGCCAAGTGTATTAATAAGAGGTGGATTGACCAACGCCATGAGCGATATGGTTGATAAATTAGAGAAACAGGACCAGTTTGAGGTCAATTTTCGTTGTGATCCAAAACTGGACAGAATGAATTCTGACCTTGAAATTGTAATATATCGAATTGTTCAGGAGTTTATTAGTAATATGATCAAACATTCATCCGCTACGGAGCTCACAATTGAATTAAATATTAATGATAATAACAATACTATTGAGCTTTTATTGAGCGAAAATGGACAAGGTTTTGACATCAAGAAGTTGAACCGACTTGGTGAAAACCGTGGTTACGAAAATTTAAAAAGTAAAACAAAAGCGTTTAATGGAACCTTGAACATCTCAAGTGAAATTGGGATGGGCACAACCGTTAAAGTAAAATTCCCTATAATCCCTTTTGATGAAAAAAATTAAGATCCTACTTGTTGATGATCACAAATTAGTAAGAAACGGAATTAAATATACCCTTGAATCAGGGAGATCAGCACCATTTATATCATCCATAGATGAAGCCGTTAATGGTGATGAAGCCATTTTAAAATGCAAGATCAATCGATATGACATTATTTTCATGGACATAAACATGCCTGAAAAAGATGGAATTGCGGCTACAAAAGAGATCTTGAAAAATGATCAGTTCACGAAGATCATAGCACTTTCCATGTATGATGAAGATTACGAGATCAGGAGCATGATCAAAGCTGGAGCCGTAGGATATTTATTAAAGAATACGGGGACAGAGATCCTTGACGAAGCCATTCAAACTATTATCAATGGTGGCAAATATTATAGTAATGACGTTGCTATCAAATTGTTAGAACCAAATCCGGGTACCAGTAGAGAAAAGATCAAGATCATTCGTGAAACCAACCAAAATGAATCAGTTTTAACGAAACGTGAACTACAAATTCTTGAGCTAATCGCAGCTGAACTAACGAATGAAGAAATAGCAGCTGAATTGAATCTGAGCAAACGAACTATTGATTCGCATAGACAGAACATAATCAATAAGTTACAAGTTAAAAATACTGCAGGTTTAATAAAATATGCCTTCAAAATAGGGATCATTTAAATCTTTTATCGTAATATTGCAATGAATATATGGGAGCTTCAAAGACCGATCTATTTACGCAAGAACAAAATGAGTTAGCATTACTGGCTAAGGCAATAGGACATCCTGCTAGGGTGGCTATTCTTCAATATTTGCTTGACAGCAAAGAGTGCATCAACAATGATCTCGTAAATGAATTGGGATTGGCGCAACCAACCATTAGTCAACATTTGAAAGAATTAAAAAATATTGGATTGATCAAAGGAACTGTAGAAGGTGTTTCTATTTGCTATTGTATAGATAATGTAAAATGGAGCCAAATTAGAGATCTCTTCAACGAATTGTTTGATCATAATCCGGGTTGTACTGATTCTAATTGTTGCTAAAAAAAATTTGAGTATTTATATCGTAATATTACAATAGTTATGAAATTATCAGCAGTAAAAGACATCTTGCCAACAATTGAAGAAATCAACTTCATTTTACCAGATGGGAAATTTGTACCTAAGCATTTTCATGTTACCGAAGTAGGAGGTATTCAGAAACATTTTATCGATTGTGGAGGTACGGTTCGCACCGAGAATGTTATCAATTTCCAGTTGTGGGAAGCAAACGATTTTGAACATAGATTAGCACCTAAAAAGCTTTTGGATATTATTAACTTATCAGAAAATGTTCTTGGCTTAACAGATCAGGAAATAGAGGTTGAATATCAAGGCAACACAATTGGTAAGTACGGTTTAGTATTTGAAAATGGCAATTTTCTGTTGACTTCAAAAACAACTGATTGTCTGGCAAAAGATAACTGCGGTATTCCGGCAGATAAATTAAAGGTAAGTTTATCTGATCTTGGAAAACCTAAAGAAAGTTCATGTTGTACTCCTGGTGGAGGTTGTTGTTAATTTAAAATGGGCACTGAATTAAGCGCATACATTTCTCTTTTGATAGAAGGAGCTGAGCATGTTCTAGAAGAGAGGAGACTGTTACTTGACAAATTGGTTGAATATATCCGCCAACACAAGAATGATGATCAAGTGAACTTGAATTTCATTTGTATTCACAATTCCAGAAGAAGTCATTTAGCTCAGGTATGGGCTCAGATTGCTGCACATTATTATGGTTTGAATCAGATAAAATGTTACTCCGGCGGTACAGAAGCAACTGCCATTTACCCAAGCATTATTGAAACGCTTAGGGACAATGGAATCACTATTGATCAACAAACATTGGGTGAGAATCCGGTTTATGAAATAAAGTTTGACGTAGATGCTGAGTCAATTACAGGATTTTCTAAGAAATATGATGATGCTTTTAATCCAGACACCTATGCTGCCGTAATGGTGTGCTCAGAAGCAGGAGAGATGTGCCCTTTTATTCCTGAAGCAAGTGCAAGATTAGTTATCCCTTATGATGACCCTAAACAATTTGATGACACGCCTATTAAAAAAGAGAAATATCAAGAAAGGAGCACGCAAATAGGAACTGAAATGTTTTATGTATTCTCCAGGATCTAAGCGGAGCAGTCACAGAAATCTTCTATCCATAAGAACCATTCTCCATCATTTTTGAAGAAGTAGAACACCCGATCTTGAAAGCCACTCTGGATCATAATGACTTTTGCAATTTTATCATATGGAACTGACAGGTTTGGTTTGATCGTTTTTATAACATCCTGATCTCCTGAAAGATCTGCATACTCACGAATTTCATCCTCATCAATGAATTCAAAGTACAGGCCATCCTCTTCATCAAATCCTTCACAAAAATCACCTTTAGGTGCACGATTTTCTATTTTATATTCCGTGCCCAGATTTACAATAGCTTCTTTAGTTGATGCGAAGGGAATCCAGGTGAGAATACAATACACACCCGGGTTTGAAGCAGTTTGAAATTCAACATCTTCATGGATAGCGCCTAGTACACTCCCATATTTCTGATAATTATCTATGAACTCCTTTAAATAAATTGTGAAGTCATATTTATCGCCGAAGGCTGTATATGAAATCATCCTTTCTTGAAAATACAAAGCCTCCCCTTCTCCAGCCTCATACAAGCTATCAAGTTTCCAATTCAAGATCAGTTGACCATCTTTCAAATAATCCCGATCGATAAACTCACTCGTCACGAGACTAACTTCCTTGCCGGATGAATTTCGAATAACTACAAAAGCATAATCGGCATCATCATTATAGTCAACAAAATCTACTGTATCCGTAAAAACCTCAGTAACATCCCAATCTACCAGCCCAGGACGTAAATCAGATTTGTATTGAACAAGTGGGTTTGTCAATGAATCCAAATTAGAAGATTCATTCGTGGATTCTGATCCACCACAAGACCAAAACAACACTAAAAAAATCGGCCAGATGTTTTTCATTCCTTTTGATATAGTTGCACGACAGGTTGATCCATGCTGCTTTTTTTATACCCTCTGTACATTCCCTCTGTATTGAACAGCATGATCACATTACCTTTTTTGTCCACACCAATGAATCCTCCATCACCCTTCATTTTAGTCAATTTATCCAGGGTCTCCTTACCTGCCTTGTCTAAAGAAAGTCCTTTAAATTCCATTAAAGCTGAAACATCTCTTGCAATTGTTCCTCTGATAAAATATTCACCTGTTCCAGTACAGGATATGGCACAACTACTGTTATTTGCGTATGTTCCGGCTCCGACAACCGGTGAGTCACCTATTCTACCATATTTTTTATTCGTCAAACCTCCAGTACTTGTCGCAGCTGCAAGATTTCCAGACTGATCCAATACAACGCATCCAACAGTACCGAATTTCAACGAACCTTCATCCATATAGGCGGCTCCACCATCATTTTTTCCTTTCGTATTATTCTCCTGTTCTAATACTTTTTGAAAATAATCCCATCTCCTTTGAACAAAGAAATAAGAAGAATCAGCATACTCTGCACCTTTAGATAAGCAAAATTCCTGTGCACGATCACCTGAAAGAAAAACATGTCGGGTGCTATCCTTCACAAGTCTTGCACCAACTATAGGATTCTTTAAATTGGTTACTCCAGCAACTGCACCTGAAGAAAGATCTCTTCCATCCATAATACAAGCATCCATTTCCTGACGTCCCTCATGATTAAAAACCGCACCTTTTCCTGCGTTGAACAATGGAGAATCCTCAAGAAACATAACTACTTTCTCAACAACAACAATTGCCAATTCTCCTTGAGCCAAAAGTTTATCGCCCAGTTTTAAAGCATCTGATAAAGCGGTTCGAATTTCTAATTCTGTTTCAGTTCTTACCGTTTTTTTTGAAATGGTTCCTGCACCTCCATGAATAACTATGGTGTATTCGGCCATCCCAAGAAAACAGATGAATAGGAATAGAAAAGTAATGCTGTGTTTCATAATTTAATCCTTGTCTTATAAAGATAAAGATTATCAGATTCAATATGAATTCAAGGAAATGGAAACCCTTAAAACAAAAATTCCAACGAGTAACGACCCGTTGGAATTTCTATAACCATTAATGATATAATCAATATACTACTTCTCCTCTACTACATTTCCTGCATGATCCAGATGAATATATGTATCATCTTTCGTGTGAGCAGAAAACGCTTTTTTAGCAGCATTGTAATTTACCGATTTGTATTTTCCTTCTGTTAACGAAACAAGTTTATTAGTCGATTTGTCCCAGAATCCTAAAGCAGCTTTTCCAGCATGACCGATTTGGAAATAATGTTTTTCTCCAATAGTACCAAGACTTACTAAACCTTCGTAATCGTGAGCAACTAAAAGTTTACCCTGCTCATTGTAGATTCCATCTTTTCCATTTTTTTCGGCGATATAAAATACTTCTCCTTCTTTTTCCATTGAGATCCACTCAAAATCAAAAGGCATTTTTATATCTCCGTTCTTACCTACGACACCAGCTTTTCCATCTTCTGTTTTAACTACATTCTCTTCATCATATTCACCAAAATAAAGATTGGATTGCGTATCGAAAGTTTTAAGATCCATTTGTTCCACCTTCTCCCCTTTTAGAACTAAGGCCACATCACCATGAACACCTAACCATTTGTCAAACTTAACTGTTTTGAAAGCAGACCATTTTTCATCCAATACTTTCCATTCTCCACCTGCTTGAACAATAGCGTGAGCTTTAAGACCGTGTTGTTCAATGGCAAAATCATCAATCATGTATGCATTATCGTAATCAAATGGAACCAAGGTTTTATTTTTCTCATCAACAATTCCCCATTTCCCATTTCTTTTTACCGCATATCCTCTTTTTAATTCAGCATATGAATCACCATCAAAATCAAACATTCCTTTCGGATTTTTCATTTCAGAAGGAGGTAAATTCATGGTTCCATCAACTGATAAAATCCCCCATTTATTACCTTTTCTGATGATAAAGCACTCTGGATATTCGTCTGATTTATGTATTTCGTCAAATGACCATCCATAAACGGTTTTCATTTTTGAATCCATTGCGATCCAACCAGAATCTGTTTTAGCAGCAATCATGTCAATTGACACAACATTGATTCCGTTATAAATATATTCTGTCAATGATTTTCCACCTTCGCAAACCGCATATTTTCCTGACTTGTCTTTACAGGCCACCATGCCTTTTGATTTCATTGGTGTCCAATGACCTTCGAACTTAAATTTGTTTCCTTTCGAGTCCGTAGCTATGAATTCATTCTTTTTGATCGTTTCATTGTAAGCCCACTTAATTTGAGTAAAAGCCTGCTTTTGTGCCTCATCAAAAATATCTCTTCTTTTTGGGCTATAAGAATAGAATTCAACTGATCCTTCCATCTCAGCTATATAATAATCTAATGTATCCGTTTTGCATTTTTTGATCATTACATAATCTGCAGGTAAAAGTTCCTTGCCAAAATCTGTTTTCAATCCATATTTATTTCCATCCTGGAAAATCTCCGCTTTTTGAGCAATTGATGAGAAAGATATCATCATCACAAACACCATTAAATAATTGGCTAAATGTTTCATTTTATTCGTTTTAGTACGGTTCAGTTAAAGCTTGGTAAATATACGTAAATGTAATTACTGAGTTACGATTGTAATATTTTGTTATTCAATTAATACGGGCAAAAAGCAACTTCTATGCCATAATTTCAAGATTGGATTATAGATTGAACCACCACATTCTTTTTCGAGGGATAGACCAATCGAAATCAAAATGCGAAGCTCCATCCCCTATTTGAATTAGGTTTATTGGATATTCTTTATGAATTGCCGGAAATTGAATATCACAGGCTTTATGTAACCACCGTCTCGCCCATCTGCGGTGACGATTGAACTTACTCCCTCTGGGATTCTGAACCTGAAACTTAAACACTTTAGCATTGTTATCGTCAACAATTTCATCCTCTTTTTGGTATTCATCCTCCCCCATCTCTAAAGGCAATGTCCCTAAAATATTCATCAAATAATTTTGTTCAGGAGCATGGTCTTTGAAGTGAATGCTCACCTCAAAACTTGAATACGAGCGATAAATGAAAAAATCAGGATATCCGTTCAAATGAAAAGAAAGTTGATCTTTCCAATTCTTCTCTTCAAGAACCTTCTTTTCAACCATTTTAACCGAAACAAAAAACAAAATGATAGATAGTGAAGAAATAAGGGAGAAGAAAATAACCATACCAGTTGGATCATATGATCCAACTGGAATACTTCCTTTAATGATTAGAAATGGAAAAAGTGAAATAGTTGACATTACGAATATCACTGCAAAAAAGATCCTCCAATCATACCAGCTTGAAATATGCAAAAAAACTCTTTTTTGATCAGATGTTTTCTGAATGTCAGCATGTTTGCGTTCTATCTCTGCTTGTAGACGCAACTTTTTTTCTTGTTTTTGGCGTCTCTTTTCTTCGCCTTTTTTGGCCAGATCATCAGCTGATATAATATTATTTCTCTTGATAATTCTCAGATTATGAAGTAAATAATAAAGATAAGTTCTTTTTTAAGTTTGCGTTCGGATTTAATAATATGAATTTTTTATATTTGCACCCCGTTCATTGGAACTTGGTGAGGTGCCTGAGAGGCCGAAAGGACTTGTTTGCTAAACAAGCGTACCAGTAATGGTACCCAGGGTTCGAATCCCTGTCTCACCGCAAAAAAAAAGTTGTTGCAGAATATTAAAATATGTATATCTTTGCAACCGCTTTTAGGGCTCGGGGTGTAGCGTAGCCCGGTTATCGCGCCTCGTTTGGGACGAGGAGGTCGCAGGTTCGAATCCTGCCACCCCGACAAGGAGATCTTCGTGTCTCCTTTGTTATTTAAAATAAGGTTGGTTGCGTAGCTCAGCTGGATAGAGCACCTGCCTTCTAAGCAGGCGGTCCTAGGTTCGAATCCTAGCGCAATCACAAAAAAAGAAAGGGTTTCAGAGTTTTTAACTTTGAGACCCTTTTTATTTTACCAAAAGCATAGCTGGATAGAGCATCCCGATTAATCGGGACGGTCCTAGGTTCGAGCCGAGGAATGGAATGACGAATACACGACCAACGGAAGATAATCCTAGCGCAATCACAAAAAAAAGCTTCCGAATTGGAAGCCTTTTTTGATTTATATAATTCTAAGTCTCTTATCTCTCGACCAATACTGTATCTAAAACGACCTGCTGAGGCTTATGTCCTTCTTCATTATTGAATCTATCTATTAATAGATTCACAGCCGTTTTTCCGATCTCATGAATAGGTTGGGCAATTGCAGAAATTTTAGGATTTACAATATCGAAAACTTCAATATCATCAAAGCTGATCACCCTAACCTGATCTAAAGATTCTCCACGCATTGACAATTCTCTTATCAGGGCCTTAGCTATGTTATTATTAACGCAGAAAACGCCATCATAATCTTCATTTTGAAGTTCATCTAATGCATTTGCTACCCCGCCTTCAATGTCGTCATGAGGAATTTGAACCAATTTAGCCTTATTCGGATCTTTCAGGGCATCCATATATCCTTTTATCCTTTCAGAAATTGAAGACACATAAACTGGAGACATAGAGAAACACACGGGTCTCTTCACCCCTTTACTATAAAGAAATTCTATTGCTTTCTTTGCACCATCAATATTAGAAACCGAAACAGAGTCAACATCAAAATCATCAAAAACCCTATCTACCAGCACCAATGGAAAATTCGTATCAGTTAATCCCTGGATCTCATTCTTGCTATCAAACGAAGAGGCAAGGATCAAACCGTCAATATTCCTATTTATTAGATCAGAAATGAGCTTCTTTTCTTTTTGAACATCTTCGTAAGTATTTGAAATGATCAAATTGTAGCCTTTGTCATATGCCTCCTGCTCAATGGCTTTACATAAAGTTCCATAGAACACGTTTGAAATATCGGGAACGATCACACCAATTGTATTAGTTCTTCCGATTCTCAATCCCCTGGCATATTGATTAGGGATATAATTTAACTCTCGGGCTTTCTGACGAACTTTTTCCTGGGTTTGTTTATTGATCCCCCTTTCGTCACCTTTTCCATTTAAAACAAGTGAAACAAGCGCTTTTGAAACTCCAAGGCTTTCTGCAATGTCTTTAAGCGAAGCTTTCTTCATTCGGTGAGTATTGATCCTTTCTAATTCTAAAATGATTTTATCGTCATTCTATGAATCTAAATCGGTTTTAGTAGTCTCACTAATTTAACTAAATCTTTTAGAATGCTAAAGAAAACTATAGAAAATATTCCATTCCTTCAAGCAACACGGTCAATAACAACTGATAGGACAAGACGTTAAGTACATGATGTTCTTTCTCTTGATTTTTATTGTGGCTCCAAATCCATAGTATGGCAAAAAACATAAATAACAGATTACCAATAAGATGTAGATCAAAGAAGAAGAAAAAGCACAATCCCAGTAATAAAAAAGAAAGCTGAAGCAATGTAAAGATCAATCTCTTATTGATCGTCCAGGTTTTATAGATAGCGAATATCCAAAACACTGTAAACACCAAAATAAAGCCAATATTAAAGAGAGTATTATTGGATAATTCAATAATTCCGTTTGATTCGAACTTTTGAGCTAAATAACTAACAGTGAACCCATCAATTAAACAACTGTAGACCTGTACTCCAACATAGGCTAGTAATATTAAGCCTTGAGTTTGTTTACAATTTAGCAGGTAAAATGTAATTGCAACTAATAGTAAAACCAGTTGATTCAGAAATATGGGTGTTGCAAAAATCCCTGACTGAAAAAAAGAGGTGAGCCCATAAATTACAAAGACCAGAAAAACAGAAACAACTATTTTAAGCTCCTTGTCCATTACAGAACGCCAAGAACTTCTTCAATATAGCTGAATGTTGAAAGGATCTCCGCTTTACCGTTTATAACTGCCACGTCATGTTCAAAATGTGCAGAAGGCAAACCATCACCGGTTGTAATTGTCCACCCGTCAGCATGTTGTTTGATCTTCTCTGTTCCCATATTGATCATTGGCTCGATAGCGATCGTCAAGCCATTTTTGATACGTTTACCTCTACCCCTTTTACCATAATTAGGTACTTGAGGTTCTTCGTGTAATTGAGTTCCTAATCCATGACCAACCAATTCCCTGACCACACCATATCCGTGTGCTTCTGCATGTTGTTGAACGGCGAAACCAATGTCTGATATTCTATTGCTTGTGTTCGTTGCTTCAATGCCTTTATAAAGACTTTCTTTTGTCACTCGCAACAATTGCATAACCTCAGGTTTAACCTCCCCTATTGGAAAGGTATAAGCGTGGTCGCCAAAATATCCATTCAATATAGAACCGCAATCAACGGATACAATATCTCCATCTTTGAATGGAACATTGGTAGGTATCCCATGAACTACTTGTTCATTAGGAGAAATACAAAGGGTATTTGGGAAATCATATTGCCCCAGAAAAGCGGGAATTGCACCATGATCTCTAATACATTCTTCTGCTATTTTATCCAATTCTAACCCAGTTACTCCAGGTTTGATCACTTTGGCAATTTCACCAAGTGTCTTTGACACAACAAGAGCTGCTTGTCGCATCAATTCAATTTCCTCTGCTGTTTTTAATTTGATCATGTTCTTAAACAAAACACTCGAACACGCCTAAGAATGTTCGAGTGTTTACAAAATTATGAATTTATCGTCAACTAGCTCAAAACCTTTGAAACAAGGTCTGCAGCCTCTTGTAATAATACCGCAGAATGAACATTCAAGCCTGACGCATCAATTAATTCTTTCGCTTCTTTAGCATTTGTTCCTTGTAGTCTAACAATGATAGGAACCGGAATCTCACCCATATTCTTATATGCATCCACTACACCCTGAGCAACACGGTCACATCTTACAATACCTCCGAATATGTTAACAAGGATAGCCTCAACATTAGGATCTTTCAAAATGATTCTGAATGCTTTTTCTACACGTTCAGCATCTGCAGTTCCTCCAACATCAAGGAAGTTCGCAGGATTACCACCTGAAAGTTTAATGATATCCATAGTTGCCATTGCTAAACCTGCACCATTTACCATACAACCAACGTTACCGTCAAGATTTACATAATTCAAACCAGCTTCACCAGCTTCAACTTCTGTAGGATCTTCTTCTGTTTTATCACGCATTTCTGCATAATCTTTATGTCTGTATAGTGCATTATTATCCAAAGTAACTTTCGAATCTACGGCAATGATTCGGTCATCAGATGTTTTCAAAACAGGATTGATCTCGAACATTGAAGCATCACATCCTTCGTAAGCTTTATACAAAGCAGCTACGAATTTTGTCATTTCTTTAAAAGCATTTCCGCTTAATCCTAAATTGAAAGCAATTTTACGTGTTTGAAAACCTTGAAGTCCTACACGTGGATCAACTTCTTCTTTATGGATAAGATGTGGAGTGGCTTCTGCAACCGCCTCAATATCCATTCCACCTTCAGTAGAATAAACGATAATATTTCTTTCTCTTTCTCTATCTAATAGAACGGACATATAAATCTCAGATGGCTCTGTAGCACCTGGATAATAAACATCTTCTGCAAGTAAAACCTTATTTACTTTCTTCCCTTCTGCACTTGTTTGTTTTGTTACCAAATGTCCACCAAGAATCCCTTTTACTTTGTCTTCCAATTTTTCAATGCTTGGACAAAATACAACTCCATTTGATCCAGTTTCAGTAACGATTCCTTTACCTCTACCACCCGCATGGATTTGTGCTTTAACAACAATTCCCTGAGTTCCGGTTAGATCTTGAAGTTCCTTTGCTTTAGATGCGATTTGTGAAACATTATCCACTACAACACCTCTTTGCACGGTTACGCCGTAACTTTCTAAAATTGATTTTCCTTGGTATTCGTGTAAGTTCATTTGGTTTAGATTTAATGCGTGCTAAAGTTAGCCTTAATCATAATATTTCCAAAGATAATTTCAATTGTTTTCAATGATTTTTTGAACATTATATTTTGATCTATCAACTCAGTTTCATTTATCCTGCTATACAGTTCAACTATCGATTTTATTTCATTATCGAACGATAAGAATATTAGCATCAAAACAATTATTACCAAGTTTGACGCGGCTAATTCACTGATTACGAATTGAATTAAAACATTCATTTTTCAATGGCATATTATAAAACAATTGATGGGATTAAATATGACGGGGAATTGTTAATGTTGGCTGAAAAATTAACTTCAGGAAAAGGTGATGGCAGATTATCTGTTGATGATGCAAATCAAATATTTGCGTCAGTTAAAGATGGAGGCACCTATACTGACATAGAGAAAAACACCATCTCTTATATAAGAAAAAATTATAACTGGACCGAGGCAGCTGATGAATGGTTCAGGACGGAAATCCGTAAATGGGCTGCTACAAAATAATTAGCAAGTATATTTTTTTCATGTTTAAAGAAGTCGTTTGATCTGATCAGGCGGCTTTTTTTTTAGACTTCAACTCCCAAAACGCAAACCCTTCGACCGCATTTCGACAAGCTCGGTGTGACGCTCAGGGTAAACTGACTTATTGCGTTTGTGAGTTGGATCAAAGTTCAACTCCCAAAACGCAAACCCTTCGACTGCACTTCGACAAGCTCAGGGTGACGCTCAGGGTAAACTGACTTATTGCGTTTGTGAGTTGGATCAAAGTTCAACTCCCAAAACGCAAACCCTTCGACTGCACTTCGACAAGCTCAGTGTGACGCTCAGGGTAAACTGACTTATTGCGTTTGTGAGTTGGATCAAAGTTCAACTCCCAAAACGCAAACCCTTCGACTGCACTTCGACAAGCTCAGTGTGACGCTCAGGGTAAACTGACTTATTGCGTTTGTGAGTTGGATCAAAGTTCAACTCCCAAAACGCAAACCCTTCGACTGCACTTCGACAAGCTCAGTGTGACGCTCAGGGTAAACTGACTTATTGCGTTTGTGAGTTGGATCAAAGTTCAACTCCCAAAACGCAAACCCTTCGACTGCACTTCGACAAGCTCAGTGTGACGCTCAGGGTAAACTGACTTATTGCGTTTGTGAGTTGGATCAAAGTTCAACTCCCAAAACGCAAACGTCATCAATTTGCTCGATATCTCCCCTCCAGTTTTGAAAATGAGCCTTTAATTCTTTGCTCTGATCTTGCAAAGACATTTGTTGAATCCCAAGGATCAACTGAAGAAATTGAGTGTATTTGAGTTTCTTGCCTTTCAAACCACCAAATTGATCTGCATATCCATCTGTAAACATATACAAGCGATCATTCGAAAAAAGCTGAAATTCGTGTTGAGTGAATGGTTTACGTTTTTCAAAATATCCCACCGGTTGACGATCAGCTTTTAATTCGATCTTTTCATCCCCTCTACATATCAATACATTGTTCATTGCTCCTGCAAACGTCAATTGATTGGTAGACTTCTCAATTCTACAA
Organism: Crocinitomicaceae bacterium; assembly: GCA_020635955.1. Lineage (GTDB taxonomy): Bacteria > Bacteroidota > Bacteroidia > Flavobacteriales_D > Crocinitomicaceae > Paracrocinitomix. Next base: position 8,550 of record JACJYW010000006.1, on the reverse strand, counting down.
AGGGCCAGATCCATACCGTCTTTTCCCGTATGACCATCTTTTGTAAACTCCTTTTCTATGATCCGAGACAATTCATCCAGAATATCAGCCGGGCGTTCTTTTTTCAATTCCATTACCACATAATTCAAGGCATTATAAGCCACCATGCTTACTAACGCTCCTGGCACACCATGTCCTGTACAATCAATAACTGACCAATAGAAATAATCATCCGTTTCTTGTGCCCAATAAAAATCCCCGCCAATGATATCCTTTGGCAAATACAAAACACTGACATCCTTGAATTGAGATTTGAATTTGTTGGTTTCAGGAAGTATAGAATGCTGTATTCTTTTGGAATATTGAATACCTGCCAGAATATCCTGATTCTTTTGTTCCAGTAAGGCATTCTTCTCCTCTACTTCATGCTTTTTCTCTTCAATTATTTTTGAACTCTTAGTACGAATACGATATGCCCGAAAGAACAGAATTGCAATGATGAGCACCACTACAATGAAAACAATTGAATATTTTTTTTGACGTTCCTGATCTTCAATTTGCTTTAGATAGGTCATTTCACTCATTTTCATCTTTTGAGCGTTTGAGATACTATCCAAATAAGACTCTTTCTCAAATTGATGTTGCATCCCTAGCCTAACTATATCTTCTTTATTATTGGAATTAAATATTGAATCCTTATAAGTAGTATATCTCTTGAGATTCTGAAAAGCAAGTGGCAAGTTCCCTTTTTGATCATAGGCTCTTGCCAGTATTTCAGATGACCGAACGATCAACGGGCCTGCATTAACTCTGAAAGCTATCTCTTGTGATTTTTCACCATGCCATATGGCCGAGTCAATTTTACCCATTTTAAAATAAACGTTGGCTATCTCTGTGTTTACCTCGGATATACCCCAAAAATCTTTTGATTCTTCCCAAAATTGCTTTGACCTCAGATACATTGAGAGTGCTGCATTTACATCTCCCTTTTCCAAATAAACACTTGCAATACTGGCATATGAACCAGCTAATGGACGCAACATGTTCATTTCACCAAATAATCTGGCAGATCGATTGAATTTTTTGAAGGCTTCGTCATAGTCTTTATACCAAAGTGCAATCTCACCCATATTTAAATTTGCATAGGCCAATCCTTTCTTATCTCCGATCAAACTATCTATGATCAGACAACGCTCAAAATATGGTATCGCATGTTCAAAATCATTCATGTAAGCATAGACTTCACCTATATTATTCGAATTCGTAGCTATTCCTGCAGAATCATTCAGTGCTTCTGTAATTTGAAGAGATTGTTCCCAGTAGTCTATTGTTTTTACAAAATCACCCTGATCGTAATAGATCCCACCGTAATTGATAAAAACATTAGACAATCCTCTATAATCATTTGCTTTTTTAAATACTTCAATACTCCTTTCATAATAGATAGCAGCTGTATCAAAGCTGGCATTCCAGGCAAAAGACCTTCCGATATGTATCAGGGCTTCTCCTTCATAATGAGCCAATTCATGTCGCTTTGAGTACTCTAGTGCTTTCTTAGCAACCGCTCTTCCACTATCCAGATCAAAAAACAATAACTGATAGGAGATATCTAGCAAAGACTTTGCTTTTTCGGTGGGGTTTTGCGCATTCTTATTGACTTCCCAAAGCGAGTCAATATTCGTTTGAGCATTACTGGTTAATCCTGCAACACCAATAAAAACAAATATGACCTTGAAAATTCTCAACACTATTAAATATAACCAGAAATAGCGTATGAAACATAACCAATCCATTCATGGATCAATCGTTCCCAATCATTCATTACTGAAACGTTTGGAACGATAAACTGATCAAACTTATAATTTCTACTTCCTGTGTAATGATCTGTAGGAAAGGTGTCAAATTTTTCGAAACCTGCCTTTTCAAAACAGGCTTTTGATCTTCTCATATGCAATGCTGAAGTAACCAACAATACAGTATTTATTTCCGGATGTTGATCAATGATCTTTTTTGATTCTACTGCATTTTGATAGGTATTCTTAGATGTATTCTCAACTAAAATATCTTCTTCAGGAATGCCATTCTCCACTAAAACCCGTTTGAATTGAGTTGATTCATCTAATTCATCTTCCATTAAATATCCATTGCTACCAGAGATAATGATTTTTTTGACTTTTCCCAGGTGATATAGATTGATCGCTTGCCAAATTCTGTCTCCTCCTCTTCGAATACTAAGACGTTTATTGGTATTATCCCAGTCTGCCATACCACCTAAAACCACAGCACAGTCGTAGTATCCCACATCTTCTATTTTCTTGCCTTCTACTTCCCAAAGTCTTGTGAACTCGCAAAAAATCACTGTATTAGAAAAGAAGAGCAAAGCAATAACCCCACCTCTAAAGGTATATCGTTTTAACTTTTCTCTTTTTGTAATCCAGGACACCAATAAAGCAATAAGTATCCAGGAAAATGGAAGAGTTAAAAAGGCAAATAATTTGGAAAGCACAAAAAACATTAAACTAATTTAAAAGTTGAATCCCTAACTTTACCCAACAAAAATAATACTATATATAATGCTAGACACACTACAAGTCGCTAAAGAACCCACAACTCAGACAACAAACAACTCATTTGATTTCAGTTGGGATTGGATGATGGATAAGATCTACGAATGGGGATTGAACCTTATTTTAGCAATAGCCATTTTAATCATTGGTTTTTGGCTATCAAAAAGAGTTTCAAAATTCGTTGGTAAAGTATTCGACAGAAAGCAACTGGATGAATCACTTAAGCGATTTTTAATGAGTATGGTCACTATCTCCTTGAGAGTAATGGTGTTGGTTACAGCTCTTGGCCAACTTGGATTGGAAATGACCTCATTTGTTGCTTTAATTGGTGGCGCAGGTCTTGCAATAGGTATGGCATTTTCAGGAACACTGGGGAATTTTGCCGGAGGCGTTATGATACTCATTTTTAGACCTTATAAAGTTGGAGATTATATTAAAGCACAAGGTGAAGAAGGAATTGTAAAAGAGATACAGATCTTTAATTCTATTCTCTTAACGGTAGACAATAAAACGATCATTATTCCAAATGGAACTTTGGCTAACGGAAACATCACCAATTTTACCATGGAAAAGAAAAGAAGGGTCGATTTTACCGTTAGTATAGCTTATGGAGATAATTATGAAACGGCAAGAAATGTTCTATTGCGATTCATTAAGGAAGATGAGAAGATCTTAGCGGATCCGGAACCTTTTATAGGATTGGGAGCTTTGGCCGATAGCTCAGTAAATATTACTTTAAGAGTTTGGGCTTTAACCGAGAATTATTGGGAAGTATATTTTAGGATGAACGAAAAGATCTACAAAGAATTTGGAAAAGAAGGTCTTAACATTCCTTTCCCTCAACTGGATGTGCATGTGCATAATAAATAGAGGTTCTCTTTAGTCTTGATCTGAAATTGATCGCTCTATCATTCTTAATTGATCTAATTGATCAATGACTTTCATTTCCGTGTTTCCCCATGAATTTTGGACAAACAGTTTACTGACCTCGATTGTAATTGGTTGATTCACGTATACTTCATCCCTCAGAAAATGAACTAACTTCAATACTAAAAATGCGTCAAACCAAACAAAAAAACGCTTTAAGAAAGACGTGTATGAAGTCGAATGTATTTTAGCTTCATTGATTGCTTTGTATAAGCCATTGTCAACTAAAAACTCCTTCATTTTTGTAGAAACATCCGCTAGATCAACTTCCGTTGACTCATAGAACACAGGTATCAAATCAACGAAGTGTTTTATTGCGATAAAGCTTTGAAAATTATACGTCAAGTACTCTAGTTTACCTTGATCTACCCAATCACCTATAGCCTTTCCCGTACCAAAAGGAACCCTGTCTGAAATTCTGGGTGATGGTATTACTCTTGTAGTATTTAGTTCAGTAAAACCTCCAAGGGCAATGATCTTATGAATAAAATAGAAATCTTCCCCTGCTTTACGCTTATTCATTCCACCTTGCTTTTGGTATATTGAAGAGCGAACTGCCATACTCGATCCTACGGTATGAAAAGCATATGGCAATCCAACAAAATTCAAAGCCTGATTATAATATCTTAGATGTAATTCGTAATTAATAATCCCTGAATAGATCTCATTTCCAAATTCATCACCATCAATAGGATGCTCAAAATAAATTGAACAGCCAGGAGTTTCAGGATTTCGTTTAAAGTGATCTTCAATTTCCGTTAGATAATTTTGATCACAGCTTGAGTCTGCATCAAAGCACACAATAATACCTTCCTTCTTGAGTGTTTCAAATCGAGCTACAGCTTCGTCCATGCCGATTTTACGCGCCAATCCTACTCCTGCATGTTTCTTTGGTAAATCTGGAACATGGATCAAATGAAAATCAATTTCGGAATTCGTTTGATCCTTCCACAATTTGTATTCAGCTATTGTTCTTTGATTTTGTCTTAATATCTCAACAGAATGATGTTCCCCGCTATTGACAACAATGATCACTTCTACACTAGCATGCGGTAATTTGCATTGCACAAGCGAATTCAAACTCGAAATTAGATCCGGCTCATTAAAACATGGAATGACAACAACAATGCCCAGATCTGACTTGGGATCTTCAATTATTTGAGGCGGAAGAAAACCGTATTTATTGAGATAGAAATTCACTTATGGTGCTATCCTGGATTTTCTCCAATCATTACCATCTTTTGTATAACACAATCGATCATGTAGTCTACCTAGTCTGCCTTGCCAAAATTCAAAGTAATGAGGCTTGATCAAATAACCGCCCCAATGTGGCGGTCGGGGGACTTCATTAGGAAACTTATTCTCGAAATGTTTTACGCGCTCTTCAAGCGTTTCACGGCTATCGATCTCGGAACTTTGTTCTGAAGCCCAAGCCCCTATTTGACTGATCCTAGGTCGATTTGCAAAATAATCATCAGAGATTGATTTATCTACTTTTTCAGCAACACCTTCTATCCTCACCTGACGTTCAACGCAATCCCAGTAAAATAATGCGGCAACTTTTGGATTCTTCAGAATATTCCCGCCTTTTTTACTCAAATAGTTCGTGTAAATAATAATCCCTTCTTCCAACATTTCACGCATGTATACCATTCTTGAAGAAGGTTGCCCATCTGTACTAACTGTACTAAGCACCACCGCATGGGGATCTGCGCAATCATGTTCATGTGCCTCCTGATACCATTCTTTAAAGAACAACATAGGGTCTTCATGTTTGAAGCCCTCCAGTTTGCCTTTTTTGAAATCGTATCTCTGGTCCATTAAAATTGAGGTTACTCCTCTTCGTCTGCGGCGTAAGCTACATTAATATTAGGTGACTGGAAATCTTCAGCTTCTTCAGCAGGAACATGGTCCATTTCAACTGCAGCGGATGGATCATATGGAAAAATATCCATGATCTGAGTTAAAGCGATAGTTGGTATTTCATAAGTAACCATTAATCCCTTAAGGCTCTCTTCAATTCTCTCGTAAGCTTCTTTCAGATTATGTGCTGATACCAGGTAATTATTATTGATCCTTTTCTCTTTTCCAGAATCTGCGTCTTCTGTCACATAGCTAACTTTAGCCTTATAGTATTTATCTGAATCGTCATATTGGAAAATATCAGCAAAATCAGTTTTGGCAATTGAAGTAACCAGGAATTCTCCTCTTACATATTCCCCTACCTCTCTGTATATTCTTGCCTCAGCCTCTGTGAAAGACATAGAGTTAACCAAATAAGGTTCAGTTACTCTTTTTAATGTTCCGTCTGTGAATTCTTTAGTGAATTTTACTTTGATCGTGTACCAACTGTTCATTTGTCAAAAAATTAGAATGACAAATATACCTTAAAATTCGTAGATTTTTCCGTTCCACCACACCCAATATGAAGACGAACTCATCCTCATTTTGATGGTATTTCCATGTAATTCAAATGATTCAACCTTTGAGCGAGTAATTTCAATTTCTTTACCTCTCACAAAAGCACTTACTCCGCCCCATTGATTAGGATAGGCCATGATTCCTCCATCTACCTGATATGAAGTAACATTGGTATTATAGATCTGATAGATTTCCATTTGATACCAGATCTTTGTAATGCCAACATCTTTGAAAACAATTAGGGAATCATACGGATCAATATCCTGAAGGTCAAAACCGAGTTCCATAATATCTTCCTCCCTATATACTTTGTGGTATTCAGCAGCATCCTGATAATAGATATAATTATCACCGCAGTGAAATCTAAGTGCATGCTGCTCATCTACATCTACCATAAAGCCATTATCAAAGGCTGCAAATGTCTGAGATTGTGGATCATTAAAGGCTACTACATCCTGTCCAGCATCTATTACTGCATTCTTGTTTGAACTGAAGATTGGATAGAACTTACCATGCCATAAAACCGAATTATTCCCTGCATTATCTTTATAAACGAAGGTGTTCGGGCCGATTTTATTTGGATCTATGTAATATTCTCCAACAACCATAGCTATTTCATGAATCTCGTCTTTGTAATAGTATTTCAAGTATCCACCAATCTTATCCTGCCAAACAACCAAGCTATCACTTCCTCCAAAACTCATGGATGTTGAAGTCAACACATGTTTTATTCCCTGGTCATAAACTCGGAGAACAGAAGCCGTTTGGACGAGCAATAGATTTCGTGAATTATAAATGTTCGTATACGTTTGAGCGACCATTTCTTTGTCATCATGAAACTGGACATATATATCACCTTTGGAATCAACAAAACAAATGTAATGTCTACCTATATCCAATTCTTTAATGGGTTGGTAATAGATCTGAGTAATGATACCTGAATCAAATTTATAGAGACGATTATTCCTATCTGAGAAAGCTGTGATGTCTTGTGAAAAGGACAAACCCGTACTCAAACAAATAAAAATCAATAGAGAACTAAGAAGTAAAAATTTCATGTTCAAATGTATATCAAAAAAAATGCCGAATCTACTATTGCAGATCCGGCATCCAAACGAATTATTTGAAAAATTATTTTGCTTCTCTTGCAATCGCCATTTCAACAGCATTGTAAGTGTTCGCGATTTTACCTGTTTCGCACAATGCTTTGAAAGGAACTGTTTTCTTGTCACCAGGTAAGATAGTTTCTACTGTAGAAACATCTTGTCCTGAAGCTAAGATGATATCTCTAATCTCGAACATTGTCAAATTAGGGAAGTAAGATTTCAACAAAGCAGCTAATCCTGTTACCATTGGAGCAGCCATTGAAGTACCTTGAGACTCCTCATAATCTGATTGAGGAACAGTTGAATAGATCTCCAATCCAGGAGCATAGATATCTACGTGCTTTTCAGAATAGTTAGAGAATGATGCTGCCAATCCGTTAATACCTTTCTTAGGATCTGGTTTACCATATCTGGTAGAAGCACCTACTTCAATCCAGTTTGTGAATTCTTTGTCCATTGATTTGTATTGTGGAGAAGGAAAGTTATTGTTTTCACCAATATCTTTTCCATCATTACCAGCAGCATGAACTAAAAGCACACCTTTCTCTTCTGCATATCTGATAGCCTTGATCACTTCTTCTTTATAAGGAGAGTAATCTTTACCAAAACTCATGTTCACTACTTGTGCTCCATTATCTACAGCATATCTGATAGCTAAGGCGATATCTTTATCTCTTTCGTCTCCATCAGGAACGGCTCTTACAGACATAATTTTAATATTGTCAGCAACACCATCATTTCCAATACCATTACCTCTAGTAGCACCAATGATTCCTGAACAGTGTGTACCATGCATTGCATCTGGTCCTTCAACATCATTGCTTCCATAAGCAACATCAGAAAAATTAGATGGGTCATCACCTACGATCTTTCTGGCGTCATAATCAACATTCAAATGATAATCCAAACTTCCTGAGAAATGGTGTGTATACATTTCAAGTTTCTCAACTGTTAAACCATTTGCAGCGATATTCATTAAGAACATAGCATCACCACCTACTTCATCATCTTTAGATAATTTTTTCAGGTCTTTTTCTGTATACTCGTCTTTCCCTAATTTTTCTTTTACATTTTTCTCTGCTTTAGCAGCTTTGTCATATAGATCGTTGATGAATCCGATTGTTTTTTCAGCATCTTTTCTTTCGCCTTCAACTTCTTCTTTCAATTTTTTATAAAGCTCATAGTCAGCTTTATCAGCATCTGCGATATCTGAATCACTTTTACCTTCAAATTGAGCTGTATATCTTTTTAACAAACGTGTTTTCTCTAATTGTTCGTGCTCTACGTTTTCACCATCAGGATTCCCTAAGAAACTCCATCCGTGAACATCATCAATGTAACCGTTGTTATCGTCATCAATTCCATTTCCAGGAATTTCGTCCTCATTCGTCCAGATACTTCCCTGAAGATCTTCGTGCTCAATATCCACACCTGAATCGATCACCGCTACCACAACAGTTGTTGACTTTCTTCCAGCCAAAAGCTTCTTGTAAGCAAGATCAGTACTCATCCCATAACCAGTACCATTATACCAGTTCAACTTCTTTTTG
>JACJYW010000005.1 GCA_020635955.1 Crocinitomicaceae bacterium | reverse complement strand
AGATTCTCTTTATCAGTTTATTGACCATTAACTTATTTTCTCAAGCGCAGGACTGGAAATTATTTGGGCCAGTGGGCATTTTACCGTATGCAGATCAACACGATTTTACTGTTCTTGACAACAACCGACCAGTAGTCGCTTATGTTCAATCTAATAATCTGGATGTTCAGTTTTGGGATGGACAGCAATGGATGGTAATGCCACAAATAGTAGCAGGAGATCAAGTTGAGGATGTGGATATTGTTCATATTGGAAATGACATTTACGTTGGTTTTTTTGATATTTCCCTTTCCAAATATCTGGTTTTCAAATGGGATGGTTCAAGTTGGGTTCAAATTGGAGATACCGGAATATCAGCTCCATATTTATCTGAAACCGCATCCCTGGAAGTGAGTGAAACTCAAACTGAAATTTTTGTGTCATATATCACTACCAGCTATACTGTTCAGGTTAAAAAATGGAATGGCGCCTCATGGTTACCCTTTTCGGCTGATTTTCTAAGCAATCCTTACACTATCAAGTTAGCATCAGAAGGCAACAAAGTATATGCTGCTTCAGATGTAGTATCGGGAAACTATGAGGTTCAATTATGGCTTTCAGCAGAAACTGCTGGACCTTTCACTCAATTTCCAGCAGGAACGGTAAGTTTGGACCCCTCTTATTATGATATTGATGTAAACCCTGGTGCCTCTCCTGGTGTTTGTTTTGTTACTTCCACTCAAAATATGGAAGTTCAATGTGCAAGAACAAATGGAAGTATTTACAATTTTGAAAATAATCTTAATACGGGTGATTTTATCTATGATATGGCTATGGCGTATGATAGCAATGATTCAATGTTCGTTGCCTACGTTTCCGGAGGGACTGGTGAAACTTTTGTTTATTGGGAACAAAATGGATGGCAACTATTAGGGGGTGCTTTGGACAACAATTATAGTTACCCCATTGATATTGAAGTTTTTGATCCATCAAACAGACCATTTGTAAGCACCACAAATTCAGGAATTCCTGAGATCAGAGCTTATAATTTCCAACCCGTATACAATTCTGATGCAGGTAACAACTCCATTTGTCAGGATTTAGGTGGAGATGTGTACACTTCAATTACTTTTGATGATCAGGATCACGACAGCTTATATATAACAGCAGTATCACTAAATACCGGATTGATTACCAGTCCTAACATTGTGATCACAAGAATTAATGCTTATGATCCTTTTTCACCAACCAATGAATTCAAAATAAACATAATACCAGAGGCCGGACAAAGCGGCGTTGGTTCAGTTGATCTATATGTGACAGATGGTTTGGATACCCTTATTTATAATGTTTCAGTTACCGTAGTAGCAAGCCCATCTTTCTCTGTAAGTACTAATGGTACAACTTGTAATGGTAGCTCTGATGGTTCATTCACCATTTCTGGATTAGTTCCGGGAGGTTCTTATAATGTTTCATACAACCTGGGCGCAACGAATGGCTACACTGCTTCAGCTACAGGTGATATCGCGTTCACTGGTTTAGCTGCCGGAACTTATTCAAATATTAATGTTGAATATGTAACAACGGGGTGTAGTTATAATGATGTGGGTACTTATACAATTTCTCAACCAACAGCAATAACAATGTCTGCAACACCAACAGATGTAATTTGCTTTGGTAATTGTGATGGTATGATCTCAGTTACTGCCTTCGGAGGTACAGCACCATATACTTATTCCAACAATAATGGTTCAACTTATCAAGTAAGTTCGAATTTTACTTCGCTTTGTGCAGGAAGCTACACTGTCATAGTTCAGGATGCTAACGCATGTTTGTCTGCACCAAGCGTTGAAAACATTAATAGCCCAACCGCTGTTGCTCATACAGTTACCTCGACAGATCCAAATTGTCCCGGAAGCTGTGATGGTCAAATTGTAGTTACTCCTACTGGAGGAGTTCTTCCTTACACATACACAAATAATAATGGATCAACTTACCAGGCTTCAACTACATTCAATTCTTTGTGCTCAGGGAACTATGACGTTTTTGTGGTAGATGGAAATGGATGTACTTCTTCTCCATCTTTAGAAACATTATCTGACCCAGCAGCTATGACCACTACTATAGCTGGAAACTTAGCAACATTGTGTGATGGTGATTCACACACCTTGACTGCTACTGCTACAGGGGGTGCATCTCCTTATAATTATGCGTGGACCGGAATTTCAAATGGCGTAGCATTCACACCTTCTGTTGGAACGGGGCAAACTATAAACCTTACAATAACAGATAACAACGGATGTACTTTGGATACCAACGCAACAATTGACGTCAATCCATTGCCTGCTTCACCATCTATTACCGCAAATTCACCATTATGTGAAGGTGCTGATCTGAATTTAATGGCTTCAACAATTGGTGGTGCTACTTATGCCTGGACTGGACCAAACGCCTTCTCTTCATCTGTACAAAACCCTACAATTACAGCTGTAACAGCTGCTGCAGCAGGAACTTACTTTGTAACAGCAACTGTTGGAGGATGTACGAGTTTACCAGGTTCAGACATTATTACTGTTTCTTCTAATCCACCTGCCTTTAGCGTTAGTGGAACTAACCCATCAGCATGTGGTGCGTCTGATGGTTCTTTCGTAATTAGTGGTGTAACCCCTTCAACATCATATAACATCTACTATACAAACGGAGGCGTACAAGGACCATTTAATCAAACTTCAACTACAGGTGGAGATCTAACTATTTCAGGATTGAGTGCAGGATCTTATACAGCAATTACAGTGGAAAACGGAACAGGTTGTCAAACTGTTTATGCAGGACCGGGCGTTAGTTTATCAGACCCTTCAGCTCCGACAGTTGATGCAGGTTCAGATACTACAATTTGCGAAGGCGAAGCCATTACGTTGTCAGCATACAATCCAGGCAACGCATTGATCTCATGGGACAATGACGCAATCAATAACTTCACTTTCAAACCAGGAACTACAACCACGTACACTGTTACAGCTTCATCTGCAGGTTGTGTGTCCTCTGATCAAATTACTGTAACGGTAAATCAATTGCCTTCCGTTGCCATTGCAACTACTCCTGAAACATGCGGAAGTTCAAATGGAACGGCAACTGCGACAATAAATGGAGGAGCAACACCTTATGATGTTTACTGGAGCAATGGTTCATCAACAACATCCATTTCTAACTTGAAAGCAAGACTATACTATATCAATGTTACAGATGCTAACGGATGTTATGCTATGGATGTGGCAACGGTATCTTCTACCGCTATCTCTGTTTCAGGTGTTGTTACCGATAACATGTGTTATGGTGATGAAAATGGATCGATCAACCTAACAGCTTCTGGTGCGGGTCCATTAACTTTTGAATGGTCAAACGGCGCAGTATCTGAAGATATTACCGGACTTGCCGCAGGACAATATGAAGTAAGAATTGAAGATGTTAATGGATGTGATGCCTCTGCTTCATTCGTGGTTCAGCAACCGGGAATGATATATGGAGTAATTACAAGCACTGAATCAACATGTGGTACTCCTGATGGTTCTTTAGATGCTACAGTATTTGGAGGCACGCCTGGCTATACGTTCCAATGGAAAGACGATCAGGGAAATGATATTGGAGGAGAAGTCAATTCGAACTATAGTTCAGTTGGGGCTGGAGGATATCAATTTGAGATCACTGACGTCAATGGTTGTACTCACATGTTATATAGCTCAGTTTCTGAAACCGGAGGACCGGTTGTAACAGTTGATTCTGTTGTCGCTTCGACCTGTGCAAATGATGGTGTCATCAACATAGATATTAGCTCAGCTAATACAATCAGTTCAACAACGTGGAGTTCAGGACAGACAACAGAAGATATCTCAAACATAGGAACTGGATATTACTCAGTAGTGGTGGAAGATGTTAATACTTGTAAAGGAGCTCTGATGGTTGAAGTTCCGGCCGTTTTACCAGATGTACAGGAGATCTGTATTGTATCAGTTGATACAACTACGAATACCAACTTAATTATCTGGGAAAAACCAATTACTAATAACATTGATCACTACAGAATATACAGAGAATCATCTATTGCAGATCTCTTCCAATTTGTAGACACCGTAAGTTATTCATCTCTTTCTCAATACAATGACACCATTGCCTATCCTGCATTGAGATCATGGAGATACCAAATAACTGCAGTGGATACATGCGGAGTTGAATCATTATTGAGTCCAGAACACAAAACAATTCATGTAACCATTCAAGATGCCGGAGGTGGTAACTATGATATATTCTGGGATAAATATGAAGGATTTACTTATCCTGACTTCACGGTTTATAGATTTACTACACAATCTGGATGGACTTTGTTAAGCACTGTATCCAATACTGTAACATCCATTTCAGATACTCCACCTACGATCACAGGATTGGATTATATGATCGAAATTACACCTCCTAGTACTTGTACTGCCACAAATAAAGCACAGGATTACAATTCTTCACGATCAAATACAACCACTTCTATTTTGAATACAGATCCTAACCTTATTACAGAATTGGAAGATCTTGATCTTCAAATTTATCCTAATCCTTCCAACGGATTATTCAACCTGATTTTTGAAGAGGCGTCCAATTACACAATTGAAGTTTATGATCTTTCTGGTCAGTTGATCTTTAACAAGTTTGTAAATACAGATTATACAGTTATTGATCTGTCGAATCTTGCAGATGGACCATATATGCTGAAAGTGACAAGTGATGTTGCTTCAATGACCACTAGAATTATTGTTCACTAGTATTTTTAAATATTAAAAAAAGCCCCCCGCACTTCATGCAGGGGGCTTTTTTATTCCCATAAGAGGACAATAAAATGATCTCAAAGAAGTTAATGTTGTAAATTTGGTCTAGATGATCAACCGAATTATCCTTCTTATATATCTCATGCCATTTTTATCTGGTGCACAGTTAGCTATGCAAGACTGGAGAATTCACTTTTCAATTTCAAATGCAATTGGAATAGCAGAGACGGAAGAATACATCTATATGGCCTGTGCCAATGGTGTAATTGAATACAGCAAATCCGACCAAACAGTTAGTCAGCTAACTTCAACTAATGGCTTATCTGATCTTGGTATTTCAGCCATTGATGGCAAAAATAATCTTGCGATCATAGGATATGAAAATGGAAATATTGATATCATTGAAGGAAACACGATCACGAATGTTCCTTGGATCAAATTGGCTGAAACAGGTGGAGAAAAGCAGGTTAATTCTTTTTATTTTGATAACGACCTCATATATATCGCCACTAAAGAGGGGCTCGTTATCCTGGATAATGCGAAAAAAGAGATCAAAGACACCTACTATCCTTATGATAATCCGTCGGTAAATGATGTAACTATTTATCAAGACACTCTATACGTATCTACATCTCAAGGTATTTACTATGCTCATAAAGAGCAAACATTTTTGAATGACAAAAATCAATGGAATCATTTAACCACTATACCATCTTATCTCATCAATGCAGAGATTCAGGAATTAGAAACTTATGGTGATAAACTTGTATTTTCTTACAATTCGCCCATTTATGGGGAGGATTCAGTTTACTACATTCAAAATGGAAATTTCACTCCATATACAAACAATCCAAGAGAACTCAGAGATATGAAAGTGGATGATGGAAAATTGTTCTTTGCTACATATGGAGGAATTGAGCAAATCAATTCGAATATGGAAATGGAGTTCAACATATGGGAGTTGAATGGACAATTTGCCTTAGTTGAGGGGGCGCTCTATTATAATGGAGAGTACTGGGCAGCCGATCACAAAGGTGGATTAGTCAGAGCAACAAATACCTGGAACAATAGTGTTGTTTTTAACAATACACCTTATGCGGATGGAAGCTATAGAATTGATATCCAATATGGGACCGTTTTAGTAGCAGGTGGAGGACTTACACACAATCAACAAAGCAATTACCTGAACAATGGAGTTTATAGATTAAAAGATGAAAAATGGACCAATTTTAACCATGAAACCCAGGATAGCATAGTATTTGGGATCAGTTGGGATTTTATAACAGTAGCTGTTAATCCTGACAATACGAATGAACTCATTTTTGGCTCATCATCACAATCAGGATTAATGCGCGTTACAGATGGTGAGAACATAAGTGAAATATATGATCAATATAATTCCACACTAGAGATCGTAAGTGATCGATACATTGTAACTGATGCAAAATATGACCAGGACGGCAATTTATGGCTAACTAACCCAGGGATCAATCCTCTGAAAATGATGACTCCTGAAGGTGTGTGGTATGAATTTTCTATGGGATCAGCTGCAAAAAATCAGTATCCATATCGCTTGTTAATTGACAATGAAGGTAACAAGTGGGTAGGATTCAAATCAGTAGGTTTGGTTGCTTTCAATGATAATGGGACATTTGATGATACTTCTGATGACCAGTTAAGAACATTAATTACGAATGAAGGCTATGGTAATCTTCCTTCAACCTTTGTTAAGTCCTTTGCTCAGGATATAGATGGCGAGATCTGGATAGGAACGGAAACAGGTATGGTCATACTGTACAATACTGATCAGTTATATGATGGAGGGTATGGAGATTATGATGCCAGCCCGATTTTACTTGAGGTGGATGGTGTCATTGAAAAATTATTAGGCGAATCTGATGTAACCGCAATTACCATTGATGGTGGTAACAGAAAATGGATAGGCACAAGTAGCTCAGGGGTATTTTGTCTAAGTCCGGACGGAACTGAAGAAATATATCGATATACCACAGAGAACAGCCCTTTGATCTCAGATAACATTTTGGATATAAGAATTGACCATCTTACTGGTGAAGTTTTCATTGCCACTGAAAGTGGACTGGTTTCCGTAAGAACAGACGCCTCATTAGGTGATCCAGAATTTAGTGATGTTACGGTTTTTCCAAATCCTGTTAGACCTGAGCATACAGGACCTATTACAGTTCAAGGACTTGATTATGAATCAGATGTCAAGATCACTGATGTATCCGGTAATGTTGTTTACAAAACAGTATCAAATGGAGGAACGGTAATCTGGGACGGAAACACCTTAACCGGGCAAAGAGCTAAGTCTGGTGTATATTTAGTTTGGGCCGCCTCAACCAACGGAAAGGGGAAAAAAGTTGCTAAAATTGTACTGATCAACTGATCATGAGCATTAGAACCGTTGAAGGTATCGTCTTATACAAAACTGATTATTCAGAGAGTAGTCTTATCATAAAAGCACTAACCAAAGACGAAGGAGTACAAAGCTTTATTTTTCAGGGAGCTAAACGTAAAAACAAAAATGGCAACCTGGTAAGTCCATTGTCCATTCTTTCTATTTCTTACTATCAAAGGTCAGATAGTCAACTCGCAAAAATTAGTGCCATTGAATCCTCTGTCATCTATCGATCTATTCCCTTTGACCCTTACAAATCCAGCGTACTTTTTTTCGTGAATGAAGTTCTGAACAAAGTCATCAAAGAAAAAGAATCAGATCAGGAATTGTTCACTTTTGTGCGCAGTATTCTGGAAATTTTGGATCTGAGTGATCGTACTGCTAATTTCCCTATCAAATTCTTGTTCCAATTAACCAAATATCTCGGATTCTATCCACAGTTTGATATAGAAGGAAAATACTTTGATCTTCAGGAAGGAAAATTCACCAAAAATATTCCTAACCATCCATTTTACTTAGACGAGCAGAAATCAGATATTCTAAAACAAGTAGCTAAAATGCAATTTGATGGCATAGAAGATCTTCAAATACCACTTGATATTAGAAGAGAATTGATCAAAGATCTCATTCAATATTACAAGGTTATCATTGACAATTTTCAAGACTTAAAAAGTCTCTCCATATTGGAAGCAACTCTTCATGATTGAAGCTCGGATTACTTCGAAATCTTAAATCGTATAGATCTTCACTTTTGATCCATTCCTGATCATTTGCGTTGATTATTTAACAATGATTTGACTCGAATCTAAATTTTCGTACCTTAAGCCTTTATTTTAAAGAAAAATAAGTCTATGAAAAAAATGTACTTAAAAAGATTAATGCTGTCCCTTTCAGCAGTTTTTCTTGCTTTCAGCGTTAGTGCACAGACAATTTACCAGGATTATGTTGATGGAAAAGTATGGGTAAAAGTGAACCCTACAGCTCTTTTCAAGCAAACAATTGATTTTGGTGGAACGACTAACTTTGATCGCTACAATCTTACTCTAAAAGATGCTCCTTTCTTAAAGGATTTGGCTGAAGAAGTCAACTTTACAAAAATAGAGCGTCCGTTTGCACATGTTACTGATGAAGGATTAAACAGAATTTATCGTTTAACTTTTGCAGATCCAACTCAGGTTGATTTCATCATCAACGAATTATCCCGATTAGAATCGGTTGAATATGCAGAGAAAATGGAGTTATTAAAAACAACTTTAACTCCAGATGATACTGATTTCAACCCTGGAGACCAATGGTCACTTTTCCAGATCAATGCAACTAGTGCATGGAATCTTTCTACTGGTGACGCGAATATCGTTGTAGCTATCGTTGATGACGCTGTAGATATTGCTCACGTTGACCTAACAGGATCAATCTGGACAAATTCAGGTGAAATTGCTAACAACGGAATTGATGATGACGGTAACGGTTATGTTGATGACGTAAGTGGTTATGACGTTGCTGATATGGACAATAATCCAGGACCTGGTGTACCAGTTAGCAGTTATACGCACGGAACTCACGTTGCAGGTATTGCTGGTGCTACAACAAATAACACCGCTGGTGTTGCTTCTATTGGTTTTGGAATCTCTTTGATGG
The DNA here is from genome assembly GCA_020635955.1 of Crocinitomicaceae bacterium. Taxonomy (GTDB): domain Bacteria; phylum Bacteroidota; class Bacteroidia; order Flavobacteriales_D; family Crocinitomicaceae; genus Paracrocinitomix. The sequence continues at coordinate 317,724 of JACJYW010000005.1, read as the reverse complement.
CTGTAAAATCAACTAACTCAGGAACTTCAGTAACCAACGGATATGATGGTGTTGTTTATGCCGTTAATTCAGGTGCTAATGTTATTAATATGTCATGGGGAGGAAGTGGATCTTCATCTACCGGACAATCCATCATTAACTATGCTGCAAATAACAATATTATTTGTGTTGCTGCTGCCGGAAATGATAACGTATCTAGTACTTTTTATCCCGCAGGATATAACAACGTAATTTCAGTTGCATCTACTACCACTGGAGATGCTAAATCTTCTTTCTCTAACTACGGTTCATGGATTGATATTTCAGCTCCTGGTTCTGGGATTTGGAGCACTGTTCCAAATAACGGATATGCAATTAAGCAAGGTACCTCAATGGCTTCACCGCTTGTTGCAGGTCTTTGTGGTTTGATGCTTTCTTTGAACCCAGGATTACTTCCTTCAGACGTTGAAACATGTTTATTATCTACTGCTGACAATATCAGTGCGGCTAACCCTGGATACCCTGGACAATTAGGTGCTGGACGAATCAATGCTTTTGAGGCAATGAACTGTATTGCTACAACATTGAGTTTATCTCCTGTGGCTGATTTTACTGCAGATATTACGTCCATCATTGAAGGACAATCAGTAAACTTCACAGATATGTCATACTACAATCCAACAACCTGGTCATGGACATTTTCAGGTGGAACACCAAGTACATTCACAGGTGCAAACCCACCAGCAATTGTATATAACACGGCAGGAACTTATGATGTTACTTTAACCGTAACAAATGGAAATGGTTCGGACACTGAAACCAAGACATCATACATCACTGTAAACGGAGTGAATGGTTGTGATACCATTGATAACATGGAACCTGGTGATTTGATCTACACATACAGTTATGTATCAAGTGGCGGTTATCTAGGAGGACACAATAGTCAAAATATCACTGACTGGGCTGAAAAATTCTCCGGATACGGTGGTGGTGGAATTGCCGTAACTGGAGCTGACTTCTATTTTACTGAGGGTCAAACTCAAAGCACTTCTTCTGTGCTAACACTTTATGTTTGGGATGCAAATGGTGGCGGCGGTGCACCTGGAACTGTTTTGCATACACAGGACATTCCTATGACTGAGATCCAGTTTAATGCTGCAGGACCGGGTAATGGTCAATTCTATATTACTCAAGTTGACTTCACAAGCCCGGTTATTGTAAATACTGACTTTTTTGTTGGATTTACAGTAACAGGAGGACCTACAACGGATACTGTTTGTGTTGCTATGTGCGAGAATTTCGGATCAGCTGGAACAAATAATACCACTAGACCTTGCACTTTATGGGCTAAGTGGCTTGGAACATGGGGTTCATATAATTCTATACAATCGACCAGTAAATTCGCAGCACATATTTACCCACATATTACTGATGCACCGTTAAATGCTAATATTACTTCAAATAGCCCAGTATGTGATGGTGATTTCATGGATTTTGATGCTTCAGGATCAACGAATGCTGTTTCCTGGGATTGGGCTATTAACGGAACAGGAACTCCATATCCTACAGGTTCACAGCCATCTGTAATTATGGATCAAAGTGGAAGCCATTGGGCTTATATGCAAATCTTCAACTACTGTGGATTTTCATTGATCGATTCAATTCAAGTTCAGGTTGATGCTACACCGGCTATAGCTATTACAACTACTGCAGACACAATTTGTCCAGGGAATTCAGTTGATCTTACGGCTTCAGGTGCTACTTCATATACATGGAATCCAGGAGCACTATCAGGGGCAAACCAAACTGTTTCTCCAACTGCAACTACTACGTATAACGTTCAGGGTACTACAGGATCATGTTCAGGAGATGCTAATGTTACTATAGTTGTAGATGATGCTCCACCAACTGCATTATACACAATCAGTAATGATACGGTTTGTGTTGGAGGTTATCCACTTAGTGCAAATGGTGGTCTTTCATCAAATGCCGCAACATATGCATGGACGTTTACAGGTGGGGATATTACCTCATCAACGCTTCCAAATCCGCAAGTGAATTATGCTACTACCGGAACTTATACCTTTACATTGACCGTTGAAAACACTTGTGCTCAGACAGATGACACAACAGGAACGATCATTGTGGTGTCAATGGATAATTGTCCTTATGCAGGAATTCAGGAAGGCGCAACTGAGATTGGAACTGTTTCATATCTGGATCAATTAAACGATATTATCTATGTTCAGTTCGGTGCAGCCATTAATGGAGATGTTACTTTCGAATTGGTAAGTACAACCGGACAAATTGTATATAGAAATAATACTAATGACATTGCTGAACAAGCTATCTATGAGATTCCGGTTTCAGGATTGTTACCAGCAATGTATTTATTGAGAATTTCTACCAACGATAAACAAGCCGTTGAGAAGTTCTTTATTAAGTAATTAACCTGTTCATATAGATGAAAAGGCCTTCCAATTTTGGAGGGCCTTTTTTTTAGTATCTGCTTGGCATTTTTATGAGGCAACAATGAGCTGTAAAACTCTTTGCTCCTTCGATAATAGTTTTATACCTGAAACAATGAAATGCATTGAGTATAAAACATTAGATATGAAGTGATTATGGCAATTAGTCTATTTTTCATAACTTTACGGGTAACCCATAATTATGAAAAAATGCATTTATTCCGTTGCTTTGATTGTTGTTCATCCATATATTTTACTCACAGACAAAATATTTCCAAAAGATGAAGAATAAAACCATCAGGCTTCCAGGGATTATAGTTTGGTTAATCTTGTCTTTGGTTTTAGCTTCAGCTAATTTGAACGCACAATGGACTGAGCTAAACAATCCTTCTAATAATGGACTTTATTCAATAGATATCCATGGTAATGGTCTATGTATTGCAAGTGGAATAGACATGGTTAAATCAACCGATTTTGGTCTGACCTGGCAGGAAATAATTTATACTGGACCCAATGCAGGTGCATTCGATCCTTCAGTAAAAAACTCTGTGGACATCATTGATAATACAACGATCGTTTTTGCCGGTTGGCACCTTTTTGACAATAAACCAATCATCATGAGATCAACCAATAGTGGTGTAGACTGGGATATTGAATATCAAGGGGCAATGAGTTCTGGATTACAATTCCGCTCAGTAAAATTTTTTGATGCATCACTAGGTTTAGCTGTTGGTGATCACATGATCTATAGAACAACAGACGGAGGAGATAATTGGAATTATGTTAGTGGAGCAGGTGTAGAATCACTATTAGATCTCGTTTGGCTCTCTTCAACAGAAGTAGTTATTGTTGGTACCAATAGAATTCTCCGATCAACAAATGGCGGCGCATCTTTTACTATTCAAACTTATACGGGTAAAAATTACAGATCAATTAGTCAACAGCCTGTTTCAGGTAATCTCTTTGCTTGTTACGACATTTCTTCTGACAACTATCAGTCTATTAGTACAGATGGTGGACTCACTTGGGTAGATGAACCTATTACAGGGAATGGAATAAACTATAGCCACCAATCCTTTGAAAGCGATTCAATTATTTATGGTCATGATGGTTCGGTTACAATTAGCTATACAGGAGGTTCTAATCCTTTTTTGTATACAGATTATCCCTGGTCTGCAGTTAGAGACCTAAAATTTGCTAATGGCGTAGGATTACTGGTTGCGGGTTATTTGGCAGATGCCAAGATCTACCGTTATGATATCAACACTCCCCCCAATCTACTCCAAATTGTCAATTTCTCTAAAGAGGATACTATTTGTGCAAATGTCCCCGCAACCTACATCCCGGATCATAATTATTGTGACACCTATGAATGGCTTGTAAATGGAATACCAGTCTCAACTGATACAACCTTGGTTTATGCACATCCAAATCCAGGTTTGTCCCAAGTTCAACTGGTCACGACATATAATGGTGTATTTGATACAGTAACAAAAAATGTGACAGTATTGGGACCTCCCGTTTTAACATTATTTACAGTATTAAGTGACACTTTGATCTGTGATGGAGACACTTATACGTTATCAATTGATAATATCAACGATCAGGATGGCTATCAGGTCTATAATAATGGTACTCCTATATCACCAACTTCCCAAGTTGGTTCAATAACAAACTATAATATCGGACCAGCTAGTTCGGCAATAGAATTTGCAATTCAAAAATGGGTGATCAACGAATGTGATTCATTGTCTCTAGTAGATACTTTTTATCTGGAAATTGAATCTTATGGATTAACGTCCACGACATTCTATTCAGTTGATACCCTATTATGCAAAGGAGATTCAACTCAAATTGTTATCCCTTCGCCTCAACCGGATCATATGTATTATATATATGAAGGAGGTGCTTTATTAGACTCTGGTTTTAATTCTACCGGCGATTCCTTATTCTTTAATACTTCAGTTCTTACCATTAATAAGAATTATACTATAGAAGTCAGTTCTCCAATTTTAGGTTGCACTCAATATCTTTCTGCTATTGAGTCTGTAAATATTGATCAGGTCAGTGCTGCCTTCACATTGGGTTCATCCCAAATGATAAATACTAATCTATCAATAGGCACTTTTGGCGTTACAGGCTCATACTATGATTGGGGTGCTTCTGGTGCGCCAGCCACATTTACTGATACCACCAATCTACTACCAACCATTTTGTACGATTCCACTGGCATTTTTGAAATTTCTTTGATTGTAGAGAGTCAATATTTAGGTTGCCTTGATTCTTCATCACAAACAGTTTCACTTTTTAAACTTCCACCTGACAGCACTTCTAAAGAAATATGTTTTATACAGGAAATGAATTTCCCACACAGAGTCACTGACAAACATGTGGATATATATGGAAATGTCATAGTTGTGGGATTTTATGAAGACACCAATGCTTTTCCTTATGACCAATTCTTAGCAAGCATCCAAAAATATGATGGGGATGGAAACCTCATCTGGAGCTGGTATGAAAATCCTAATGAAGTTAGTCCTAATGATGATCATCACTGTTCTATGATAGGTTCTATAACTTCTGATTCGCAAGGCAATATTTACGTTACAGGTATTGTTCATGGTAGTTCTTTTAAATACGGCTCATGGAACCTCTTTAACTCTTTTGATGATACAGATGATGTAACATTTATAATAAAGTTAGATGCTGATGGTAATTTTTTATGGTGGGTAAAGAATAATCCAACATTAGCCAATCAATATGTACATGGCGGTGGATTCTCAGACGTTGCTATAAAAGAATCGCAAAATAAAATACTGGTTCCTTGTGAAGGAACAGCAGGCCCTTTTCAATTTAGCAATGGCGCACAAACAGTTAGTAGCCAAGGATTCAATGTATTCATACTTGATCTAGATGGAAATTATATCAATCATTTGAATTCAACGGCTAACGTGTTTGGAAAAGAGGCTGTTTACTCTTCTTCCTATTATTCTTATCAAAGGGTTCAAAATTCTCCAGAGGTCTTCATTGACGAGAACGGAATTGCTTATGTTGTAGGAGAAGTAGGAATCGGTGTGAATGGCTTCGGTTCATACAACATCCCCATTACAAGTGGTAATAGAGCGGGATTCATTGCTAAAATGAACATAGGTGGTTCAAATCCTTCCTGGATGGACGCAACAAAAACTTACGAATGTCTGGAAACCAGTTCATTTCCATATTCGAATGGCGGGAGGAATCAACATATGACTTATGACTCTGATAACAATGTCTATCAGTGCGTTAATTTCAGCGGTAACTATATGGTGAATGGAGACACCATTGCAGGATCAGGAAGTTCCATTTTAAAATATGATGCAAACCTTAACTTTATTTGGAAGAAAAACTTCGGCTTTTCATATATGCAAGACATTTTTTGCGGAAATGATCTTGATGTATATTTTGAAGGAATAATGAACTCTAGTCTTGAAGTATTTGACGGTATCCTGCCAGAATACAAATCACCACTCACAGCTTCCCAAAATATTTATTTTGGGACTTTAAATGCATTTTCAAATGAATTGACCTGGTTGAAACAATTTGGAGCTGGAAATAAAGAATTTGTTGATCCCATTGGCGGAAATACTTGTGGAGATGTATACTTCTCTGGACAAAGTGCTGCTTCCGCTTACCAACTGGGTGCACATACTGATTTTCCATTTGAACTTAATGGTACCAATTATGGCATTATCAATGGTGATTTCATGTTCAAACTGACAGATTCTCTTTGTGTTTCTGGTGGATGTGCTACATTTTGTCTGGATTCAAACTTATTTCCATCTCCAGTAATATCCAGTGTTTCAGAAACATTAACAACAGGAACTTTTAGTTCGTATGAATGGTATCTCAATGGAAATTTATTGTCAGGAATAATTGGACCTAATTTGACACCAACAGATTCAGGTCAATACACAGTAATTGTAACTGATGCCAATGGTTGTTTTGGAGAAAGTAATCCGTTTAACCTTTGCGCACATTCTGATTACTATCCATCTATTCCTGTAATCACCTTTAGTAATGACTCATTATCTACGGGAAATTATGCTACTTATCAATGGTACTTGAATAGCAACCCCATTTCGGGAGCAATACAACAATCCATTCTTTGTTCATCTAATGGAAATTATGATGTGGATGTTACTAGTCAATGGGGATGTTTAAACTCAAACTCCTTACCTTTTGTTATGGATAATTTATCTATTGCAGATTTAACAACTAACTTTAATATCTACCCTAATCCAACACAAAGCAAGGTTAATATCCAGTTTGATGGTGACAAACCACTGTCTATGTTCTTGACAGATCTAAATGGTAAGAAAATAGCTATCAAAATTGATTACAATGAGCAAAACCTTTTTGAAATTGATATGTCTGGTTTAGAAAATGGAATCTATTTCTTAAATCTATCATGGAATGATTCAACCAGGCGTGTTAAGATTGTAAAATTATAAAAATGTCACCATACTAATAGAAGCATTAGATAGTATCTGCTTGGCATTTTCATTTCGTCATAAATTATAGTAATTTTAAGAATGCTCATTAGTTAAATTAACAAAATTGGATACTGATCCAATGTTCAGTTATGCATAATAAAACCAAAAAACTAGGAGTATTAGCATCAACCGCTATATGTGGCAATGACATAAGTTCTTCTGTTCTATATGTCTCTGCACTCTCCATTTTTTATGCAGGGAAATATGCCTGGATCACATTACTAATTGTGGCCTTTGTTTTGTTCCTATTCAGGAAAATTTATGCTGAAGTTGTAGGAGCTATGCCTTTAAACGGAGGTGCTTACAATGCTCTACTCAACACCACCAGTAAATCAGTAGCTTCATTTGCAGCAACTTTAACTATACTTTCATACATGGCTACTGCGGTCATTTCTGCTAATGAAGCCATGCACTATTTAGGACACCTTATACCTGCACTTCCTGTAATTATTGCCACAATTATACTGTTATCTGGTTTCGCGGCCCTCACAATTGGAGGAATCAAAGAATCTTCAATTGTTGCCATTGTCATTTTTATTTTCCATCTAACATCATTGGTTGTTTTATCATCAGCAATTGGATTTTATTTGGCGGTAAACGGATTGGATGTATTCATGGAAAATCAAAACTCTCCCTTGAGTCAGGGTAGTATAGGATCTGCTATTTTATTTGGTTTTGCCGTATCCATGCTTGGAGTTTCTGGATTCGAAAGTTCAGCCAATTTTGTTGAAGAACAACAACGCGGTGTTTTTCCTAAAACATTAAGAAATATGTGGGGAATTGTCTCGGTAATCAATCCATTAATGGCATTATTTGCACTAGCATTGTTCACAGTACCGGTTCTACAAACAGATGCTTATCAAAATACATTACTCGTGGAGATGGGTGAACAAGTTGGAGGTAACTGGTTATCTTATCTTGTTGCCATTGATGCCGTTTTGGTGCTGAGTGGTGCAGTTTTAACGAGTTATGTGGGTGTTTCCGGCTTACTAGAGCGAATGACACTTGACCGTGTGTTACCAGGCTTTTTTTTAAAGAGAAATTCAAGAGGAAGCTCTTATAGAATAATAATCGTATTTCTAATATTAAGTATCTCTGTACTCTTGATAACAAGAGGAAATGTTCAACTCTTAGCCGGAGTTTACACCATTTCATTTCTTGCCGTAATGGCGTTATTCGGAATTGGTAACATCTTACTGAAGGTAAAGCGTTCAAAATTACCAAGACCCGCCAACGCAAGTTGGATATCACTTTTTCTAGCAATATGTGCTGTTACTGTAGCTTTGGTTGGAAATTTATTGATCAAACCGAGAAATGGTTTGCCAAGCAATTTTACCGTGTTCCTGGATTATTTCATTCCATTTTTCCTGTTCATCTTAATCATGCTGAATAGAATTGCTTTATTAAAGCTGTTACTCAATGTGATCAAATACTTATTTGAACCTATTCAACGTAGTGTCACAAAACTGAATACCAGAATTGTAGGCACCATTCATAACATCAACCAACAAGAGTTTGTGTTCTTCACCAAACAGGATAGCCTTGAAACACTGAATAAGGTAATGTTATACATTAAAAAGAATGAGCATACCAAACGTATTAAAATTGTGCATGTGTTAAAAGAGGGAGGCTCGGTTACTGATCAAACTAAACAGGAAATAGAGTTTTTAGATAGAGAATATCCGGAGATAGACATTGAATTCATTATTCTAAATGGAGAATTCGGACCAAAACTAATTCAGGAATTATCGAAGAAATGGAAAATACCCGTGAACTTCATGTTCATTGGTTCTCCTGGTGATAAGTTTCCTTATAGAATTGAGGAATTGGGTGGAGTACGTTTGATCATATAAAAAACCACCCGCCCTTCGAAATGCTAAGGGACCCTGGGTGGTTTCTTACTTATCTTTAATTGAAATTAATCGATCTTCAATTTCTTTTTCATTTCTTTTGAAATGGCATCTTTATGCAAATAGATATTGATGGTTTTATACTTGAAATAAGCCTCAGAAGCATAGAAATAACCATCACAGTCATTGTAATCTGTTCCCCAACTATTTTTCACTAATAAGTACTTAGTTCCTCTTTGGTCTTTGTACAAACCTACAGCATGCATTCCATGGTCATCAGTAGTTTGTTTTGCATCATACCCTTTTTGACGCATTTCCTGCGTGATCTCATCCTCTTCACCCGGCTCTAAGAAGCAAGACGCTTTTGCATCAGCACCGGCATCAGAAAAATTCTTATTGTTAGCTCCTTTTACATAGATGGTTGATTTATCTTTTGGTACAATGGCAAGGCCGTTTCTAAAAGAGAAATAATCTTCAGATACATCTGCTCCCCAGGCAAATGAATATCCATTATTTAAAGCATACTCAGCAGCTCCCCAAAGATCTTCTAACGGAACATTGTATGACGATCCCCAGGCCCAGTTATCAGCAATAGCCAATTGACACTGCGCGTTAAACGGATGATTGCTGAATGAAGTCAGGGATACGTAATCATCCATATTTAACCCTAACTCATCTCTATACGAAATTGGGTTGTATTCTTTTCCGTCTACTTTGAATTTGAAATCCTCCACTTTTTCAGGAATCTCACCTAAGTAAGCATCTAAAATTCCACGAATTGCACCTCTCCAGGCAGAAGTCATACCTGCATCATCATCCATATCTTCTCTAGCTTTCATTAAACCATTCATGGCTCCTTTAAGCACCTCAGCTAATTCTGCATGAGTATGTGTTTCTGATCCATAGTTCAAGCCTCTGTAAGCTTCATTTGGAACTACTCCAAAACGACTGATCACCCATGGAATATCATGAAATGCTCCTCCTTCATCAAAATTCGTATTGCCGTCTGTTCTGAAATATTTATCAGCTTTACCTAAATAGGCTTGATAAACTATGTACATCTCAGATAGAATTGGCATTTCTTTTCCTCTACGATTCAATTCTGTTTCAAAGAACGAAAGTGCAGAGAAGCTCCAGCACGTACCTGTCCATCCTTGTGATTGCACGGGAGTGGCATCAAGATGCACCAATTGGGTAAATTTATAATTACTTCCCTCCTTGTTTGTGATGTCTGCTTTTTGACTGTATGAAGTCACGAACATTAACCCACTAAACAACAATGCGATTGTCTTTTTCATTTTTCACGATTTGTTACTGGCTAAAATTAACGATTGGAATTAGATTTCCCAATATTTAGTTGTTCCAGTAATCAAAATGAAGGATAAAGTGCATAAAAAGATGAATAAACGGCTTAGGGATTGAAAGGTTTGTTGGAGCTCTTCCCGAATATCTCGGGAAAGCGACTATTGAAAGCCCGACCACGCTAACGGCGTGGGAAGCCCCTATTTTTTCAAGATCCAGCCAGATTGACCAGAACCTTTTAGATTATCTAAGGCTGAATTAGCGGCATCTCTGGTATCATATCCACCAGCGGTAACTCGGTGGAGACCTTTGTTTTTATCCAAAATTGCAGCAGAATAACCTTGTTGTTGCAGGTCATTTACCAAATTGCTTGCGTTATCTTTTACTGAAAAACACCCCACAATAATATGATAGTTTCCACTTAATGAAACTTGCTGCTCATCATTCGTTGAAAGCCCAGAACCAGACTCATTTTCTAAATTGATTGGAACGTAAAAGTCTTCAGAAACTTCATAGTTATAAACGCTGGCATCAATATTTTCAGTTAATTGTTCCCAGGTATTGGTTTCAGCAATTTCAGGAAAATGAACTTCTTTTTCTCTTGATTGATATTTCTTTTCACTTTGTTTATGAACCGGATTAAAATCAGAGAAATGGATCATTCTGGTTTCCAGAAAATCAGTTTCCATTGGAATCCAGTAAGAATAAAATAAAACCGGAACAAATAATACTGCTGCGGTATATTTCATTATGGTTTTAACCCTATTCGGCTTTCGAATAGGAATAACCTCCTCATTCTCTTCCTGATCTTTTACTTCATTGATTGCATGAGTTGGATCAAGCTTTATAACTGGTGTTTCTTTTTTCGCGGAAATGTTATGCTTTTCTTCAACACCCTTATTTTCTTTTGATATAGTTTTATCAACTACAAGCTCTAGCGGTTTATCCTCAACCTTTGAAGTAGTTTGAATTACTTCTCTTTGCTGAACATGCTGAACTTTCTCTTCTTGTTTAAAATTGACAAAATCTATAGATCTTAAACCGTAAGCCTGCATTAACAGATTAACTTCTCTGGATTGCTCAAAATGAACCTTGCCATTCTCTTCATACAGAAAACCAACTTCACCTATTTCTATGCGTTGACCGGCTGATAACTCTTGTTTCCAGTTTTTAACTTCAAGCGCTATTAGATCTAATGCTGCGGTATAATCAGTTTGTTCTTTACGCGCTACATAATTTCCGAGTAAGCCATCATTATCTTTTAAATTGACATTGAAAAGAACGCTTTTTGATGGCGGATGGATCTTCTTACGCAAATCATCTATGACTGCAGAACGGTAATTTGCTACGAACCCTCCAAAGTCAGGGACGATAACACAATTGTGTTCATGCAATAATGCCGATATGTGCTTATTCAGTTTCACGCTTACTACAAAGTTACAAAACTTTGCTGGTTGTACGAAAAATAAGGGCTAGAGTTACTTCTTTGTACAATATTTCTCTAACGGGGGTTTGATTTAGCGTTTACCGATTAACCTTTTTTAGATACGTTTGACCCATTTGTTGAGCGCTTGTATTTTTTTTAGTGAGTGAGCTGAATACTATTCTGATATTTGGAACAAACTTATTTTACCATGCTTTTCAGAATATCCACTTTAGCTCTATTTATTTTCATCTGTTTTTCAGGTAATGCTCAAACCTATAAGGTAAAAGGGCTTTTATCTTCTCAAGAAGAGGCAGTACCCTTTGCAACTGTTTTTGTAAAGAACAGTGCTGACTCAACAGTAGCGAAAGTGGGATTTAGTGATACCCTGGGAATTTTCGATATTTCAGGCGTTTCCAATGGTACCTATTTTCTAGAAGTGAAGATGGTGGGGCTTAAAAATTACCTGTCTGATGCCTTTACCATCAAAGATGCCAATAAGGATATGGGTGAGATAGAAATGAAGGGTGATGCTGAATTAGAAGCCATTGAAGTGGTGAAGATCAGACCTATTATAGAAGTGCATCCGGATAAAATGGTATTTAATGTGGATAATACGATTAATGCTACGGGTGAGAACGGATTTGATCTGTTGCGTAAGGCTCCAGGTGTGATCATAGATAATCAAAACAACATTATGCTGGAAGGAAAAGCAGGTGTTCAGGTCTATATTGATCACAAACCCACTCTTTTAGCCGGAGATGATCTTGTGAACTTTCTGAAATCTATGAACGCAACAGAAATAGATAAGATCGAGATCATTACACAACCCTCATCTAAATATGATGCTGCCGGAAATGCCGGGATCATTAATATCATTTTGAAAAAAGATAAGAACTTAGGTACTAATGGAACTATCAATGCCGGATACAACTATGGAATTGGGTTCGAAGGTGAAGGTCTAAATCACCGATTTAATGGGTCCATTTCTTTGAATAACCGAACAAGAAAAACGAATTTGTATGGTTCATATAATAATGGATTAGGAGCTCAAAGAGTATTTCTTCTTTTTGACAGGTTGCAAAATGGTAATCAATACGTTTCTGAATCCTATATCACAAGCCCGAACAAAAACCATATGGCAAGAGTTGGACTTGACTGGTTCTTGAATGACAAACATACCTTAGGATTTATTACTTCAGGAAACTACTTCATTGCCAATGCAAGTTCTGAATCATTCACACATATTGGACTGGCGAATCAACCCTTCGAACAGGTGCTGACAGCAGATAATATTACCGAAGGACGAAATATTCAAGCCACTGGAAACATCAATTATCGCTTCGCGGATACACTTGGAAAAGAATTGATCATGGACCTTGATTATGCCTGGTTTGACAGAACTTCTGATGCCTTTCAACCCAATGTGTATACGGATACCATGAATAATATTCTATTTGAAAACAATTACAGAATTGTAAGCCCAACTGAAATTGGAATTGCTTCCATTAAAATGGATTATTCGCAATATGCCTGGAAAGGGAAATTAGGGTTTGGTGCAAAGTTTTCAATGGTATCTACAAAAAATGACTTCAGGTTTTACACCGTAACAAACAATGTTGATTCATTGGTTTCAAGCAGAAGTAATGACTTCAATTATCTTGAAAATATAGGTGCGGCCTATGTTAATTATGGCAGACAGTTTGGGATGAAATGGAACATGCAATTAGGTTTGCGCTACGAACACAACATTTCAAAAGGTGACCTCTACACGGATCAGGGAACTTACCTTGACACAGTGAACAGAAATAATCCACAATTATTTCCAAGTGCAGGTTTAACCTGGACCCCAAGCATGAAAAGCATTTGGTCATGGACGTATAGCAGACGTATTACCCGTCCAAATTATCAAACATTGAATCCATTCATTAGTCAGTTAGATGAGCTTTCTTACAGACAGGGAAATCCAACACTTAAACCACAATATGCACATAATGTAAGATTATCATACACAAGAAATTATAGATACACTGCTGCATTAAGCTATAGCTACGTTCAAAACTATTATGCGCAGGTAACCGACACCTTGGGATTTGCTCAAAACTTTATTCAAACAAGAAATGTTGCGGATGAACAAACGATCAACCTTACTGTGAGTTTGCCATTTCAGGTGAAGAAATGGTGGAGTTTATTCATCAACCTTCAGGGATATAACACTTCTTATATTCAAAAGGATGAGAAATTCAAACCTATCAACCGTACAACCGGAAACATTTACGCTTCGAATACTTTCCTTGTTAAAGGTGGATTCAAATTTGAAGTATCAGGCTGGGTCAATTCACCTTCTATTTGGGGAGGGACCTATTTGGTAGGCTGGATGGGCTCATTGGATCTGGCCATGGAGAAGAAGTTCTTTAAAGACCAATTATCAGTTCGAATTTTTGCCAATGACGTGTTGTTTACCTCATACTGGACAGCTGATCTTCAATATGGTGATCTTTACATCAAAGGATCTGGTGGATGGGAAAGCCGAAAAGTTGGTTTGAATCTGAGCTATAACTTTGGTAACAAAGAGATGAAGAAGAATAAGGAGCATAAATCAGGTTTAGAAGACGAGGAAAAAAGAACAGGAGGAGGAAATTAAAAAATCCCCGGTTAATTATTCATAACCGAGGACTTGAAAGCAAACTGTCCGTGTTTTACGGCTTTCGCCATTGCTCTCATCACCTAATATTAAAAAGCCTCCGAGAAATGCTTCCCGGAGACAAAATTACCATGCTTAAACCAGCCGCTATTGTACTATTGTCTTGCTTTCCAAGCATAGTAAAGGTCAAAATAACTTTTCGTTTCTAAAACGATTACACCACCGGTTGTGTCACCATATTTGGCAGGAATTCCACCTGAGTAGGACATCATTGATCCAATTCCTGCTCCCGGCACTCCATTCAAGTCTTGAGACTTTACACCATCTACATAATAAATAGCATCTCCCGGTCTTGAACCTCTGATGATCACCTCATCTGTTCCTTCCATGATCTTGATGTCAGAAGTCATAGAAGCCATCAATTCTTTGGGATTTCTGATGTTTGGACTATGCTCAATATCCTCTGTTTTGATCACTAACATTTGTACATCCTTTTCGATCAATTTCTGCTCGTACTTTATTACAATCGGAGGTAATCCCTTACTGGATGCAACAAGATTTTGATTTCCAAGATCAGTTATGTGATCAGGTCTAACTTCTACTCCTAGAATAGTTAGGGTATCTTTCCCAAGTGAACAGGAATAAAGGTTATAAATACCCGGCTTTAATGCCTCAAATTTGAATTTTCCATCTAAATCTGCTTTGGTAATGTTTGTTCCACCTTGCCCTTCAATCCAAACTCTTGCATTAGGAATTGAAGAGTTATATTCCTGATCAAAGATCTGTCCTTTAATTGTTCCCAAAGTAACCTGTGCATTCACGGCTCCGCTAAAAAGGAGTCCAGCTAAAAAAAGCTTCATTTTTGTTTTCATAATTTCAAGTTTTGTAAGAATCTAGCGGCAGCAATTCTTATGTTCACTTATTAGATGAGTAGTTCACAGAAATTCCATAAAACTTTTTGAAAAAAATAATTTCTTCACTGAACAACAGATAATTAGAGCGGGCATACAAATAATAAAGAGGTAATCTTATGATCAGTCTGTTAGGTATTCAATCTCAAAATTGGACCGATATTTAAGTATGAAATTCCTTATCTATTTATTAGCCACTAGCATCATTATTCAATTTTCGTGTCAGACAGATATGGAAAGTGAAAAGCACAATGGCTCTATATCAGAAATTAAAAGCTTTGACCCAGATAGTATCAGCTCCACACCCTTGGAACCAAAGCAAATCATCAACAGAAGGTCATTCAACCCGTCTGATCAACCTAACTATTCTTCCTACCCATCAGATATTCCGCAGGTTTCCTTCAATATAGAAGAAAGAAGTATTCACCTTTATAGTGATTCATTGAAGAATATCAGCCTAAGCTTTAAAATTGAATCTTCTATATCTGTGATGAATGAGGGACCGCATTGTGATCTGGATGAATGGTACCATGGTTACACGGATTGGCAAATGTTAAGATTCGATCAATATGTTGAAAGACCAACCAGTGTCAATTATTACATTTTTGAATTTCAAAAAGCTCCCTGGGAATATGATCCATTGCCCTTTCCTATCCTAGATATGAGAGTTATAAGATCTGCCGTTAGAAACAAATGCGCCCCTTTCTGGTCAGATAGACTCAAGGGTGTAAAAACGCCTTACGATTATCCATCAGGGGTATTGCCTTCAGCATTCATTTACAAAGTAATGGGCACAAACGTTCGTACGGGTAAGAAAGAAACCTATTACCTAAGAATTCCGCAAGCTATGGGTTGCTAGCAGATTGAAATCCAATTATAGTCTCAGGAAAAATGGCCCACTTAGCGGTTCGGACACCTGCAGATTTCAATGCGCCGTTGGTCCATGAATTACAGGTTTCTAATAAATGATATCTGCCATTTGCTTCGTAGAAATGATCCGTTCCGTGATATGATGCATTCTCAATCAATTTTGGCTCATAGTCTTTAAGGAGAAACGATTCGCGAATATAATCAGTTAAGTGGATGTAGCCTTCTATTGTGAGATCGACCGGTATACACATTTCTGATTCTGAGGGTACATGTTCTAAATATTCAACATGCATAGCACAGGCAGACGGAATAAAAAGGGCATTAATAGTTGTAGAAGCAGTGAGATCAGCCCAGGTAGGAGTATCAATGTAAAAGCCTTTATCACCCCATCCCATAGCCACATATTCAAATCTTTTGTTGTAGGGATAATCTTTTACATCTACAAAACTCTTCCAATCATAAATAGCCGATTCAGTAGGCATACAAATATCAGTGTGGATCCCATTAGATCTTACATATATCCTTACCACCTTGTCACCTTTGTACTTTGAAGGGTGAGGAATCAAAGCTCCTGTCATTACAACCAGCGTGAAAAGCACAAAAGCAGTGATAATCGCAGCCAAAATTTGACCTACAGCTCGTAATAATATTTGAAGGCTTCTTTTCATTCGCTGGAAACTCCCGTTTTATGACGTACCTTTGTGACTGTTGTTTATGGATATATCCAAAAAAAATATCAGAAGTAACCCTTTAGAAGATCTAATTCAGTCATTCGAAAGCATTGGCGAAAAGAAATTTAGAGCCAAACAGGTATATGAATGGATATGGAAGAGAGGTGCCCAAACTTTTGAAGAAATGCACAATATTTCCAAAAAGGTGATCGATTTTTTAAATGAGAACTACTTTATAGATGCCGTAAGTATTTCTGATCAACAACACTCCAATGACGGCACCATTAAATGTGCTTTTCGATCTTTTGATGGACAAATAATGGAAGGAGTACTAATTCCAACCAGTAGTCGTATTACGGCCTGTATATCATCTCAGGTTGGATGTAGCTTAGCTTGCAAATTTTGCGCAACCGGAAGGTTAAAATTGATGCGAAACCTGACTCCTGGTGAGATCTACGATCAGGTGAAGTTATTGAACGATCTATCTGAAAAGCATTTTAACCAACGCTTAAGCAATATTGTATTCATGGGAATGGGGGAACCCTTATTGAACTACAAGAATATGATCGGTGGTATAGACATGATCTGCTCAGAAGATGGCTTAGGCTTCTCTCCAAAAAGAGTAACTGTTTCTACTGCAGGCATTGCTAAAATGATCCAAAAAATGGGAGATGATAAGGTAAAGTTCAATTTGGCTTTATCCCTTCATGCGGCTAATGATGAAAAACGATCAGCCATTATGGAGATCAATGACAGCAATAATTTAGAGGTGTTGGCAGAATCACTGAAATATTTCTATGCTGAAACGAATACTCGAATCACCTTCGAATATATCATTTTTAAGGATTTTAACGACTCTCTTGAAGACGCTAAAGAATTGGCTGACTTCTGTAAAAATATTCCGGTAAAGATCAACATCATTGAATACAATCCCATTGATGAGGGGGAGTTTCAACAGGCAGACCCTAAGAAGGTAGATGCATTTGCCAGATATCTTGAATCATGCAATTTGGTAGTAAATGTTAGAAGATCACGTGGCAAAGACATTGATGCCGCTTGCGGGCAGTTGGCCAATAAGAACAATGCCATTCCATTAAAAGAACGTGTTTTAAAGTCTTGATCCTGAACACAATTAAGATTACCTTTTTCCACTCTTGACATCATAATACAGATTTCACTTATCTTTATAGTACAGTGAGGAATATCATTTTAATAGGATTTATTTGTTTCTCTTCAATTTCCATTGCGCAATTGAAAGAGCCATTGATGGGTATTGAATATAGCACTGATCGTAAGGAAAATTTCTCAGGCTTTATCGGTGAAAATTCAATAGGTTTATTTACAGCTGATTATATCTATTTTAATAAACGAAAGCAAGAGTTGATCATCCGCAATTTTCACAAGGGAGATCTGCAATTGGTGAACAGCAAGAATATCTACTCACAGGTAATAGATGGATATACTAACGATCCTCAGGAGATATTCTATCAAAAGGGAAAATTCTATTTGTTCTCACATTTAGACTCAGAGCGTGATAAAACCAGATTACTCGGGGTTGAAGTATTTAACGAGATCTTAGAAAGAGAGAAAGTTGTTATTCTGGATACACTGGTAACTGATGAAGTAGATTTTATAAAGGAATCTGAAGATAAGAATGGCTTCCTGGTAGCGTCACACCTTAGATATTCTCAAATGATAGAGCAGGAAATTGATCTTATAAAAGTTTCTTCTGATGGTGAAATGGAATGGAAACAGACGATCAAATCACCAATGGCGTTGCAAACATTGAGGATAGAGAAAATTCGATTTTCAAGTAATTCCCCAATTTTTATTCTTTGCAACTATGCTTATGACCTCAGCGGAGCACCCGAAGTTGATCAAGCCGTTAACAATCAATATGCACTTTGGTCATACGATACTAAAGGCAAGTTCCTAAAGGAATTTGATATTCGATTGAAAAACAAGTGGGCCAATGGTATTGATATGCAATTACACAAAGATGGTGATGTGATCATCTCAGGTTATTTTAACGAAACAAAAAATCCTTCCATCAACGGTGTTTTCTCTATGATCGTGGGAGCAGATCTTTCATTAAAAAACACTTCATGGTATAAATTCAATGAAGAGATTTTTAATAAGTTCTACAAGAAAGATGATAAGAACCGTGATATAGAATTGAATGACTATCAATTAAAAAGTGTGGCGCTTTTAGATGACAATTCCTATTTCTTGTTGGGTGAACAATATTATAAATACATTGAAAGAATAAACGATCCCAGAACTAACGTAACGACCACTACAGAATATTTCAATTACAATTCGATCATTGTGAGCTATTTTGACAGTCTAGGTAATCATAAATGGACGGATAGAATACCGAAATTTCAAAACTCTACGAATGATTTTGGATACTTTTCTTCTTTCGCTACTATGAACACGGGAAAGGATCTTTATTTGTTCTTTAATGATTCTAAAAAGAATAATGAATCACCTCCTTCTGATTATTTCGGGTATAATAATCTATTCAATAACATAAGATCGCAAATATCTTATGTTCAATTGAAAGCGAAAGGTATTGCTAATAGGGACGCTCTAATTGAAGATGCTGACAATTTTACTCTACGAGCGAGATTATGTGGTCAATTAAGCTCTAATGAAGCTTATTTGATGACAGAATCCAATAGAGGATCCAAGATCATCAAAGTAGAAAAGAAATAGGATTATTTCTTTGAAGCAGCATCACGTTCTGCCGCACTTTTTTGCAAACGTTTATACAACCATCTTCTCATTAAGGCCATCAATAAACAGATCAAAGGAACGGCATAATACCAGGTTTCAAGTGTCCCCTGAACATTAAGGATGATCACCATTATTAATGTTATCACTGTTACTCCGAACCAGAAATACATCTGGAGCTTATTCACTTTCATTAAATCCATTAGTCGTCAAGTTTACGTTCTATCAATACATTATGCATCTCATAATCTGAGAATTCTTCATCCGTATCTAATCCAATTCCTGTTGCATAATATTTCTCACTAAAGATCTCAAATTGTTTTGAGGTAGTAAATCTCTTTTGCAATTGCAACCAGGTTAACTCCTCGGTTTTCAATGTTTGATTCTCCAGATAATTGGTGAAAATTACATTATTTTTTGCGATTACTATTTTTTCCGTGTTCCTCA
The DNA here is from genome assembly GCA_020635955.1 of Crocinitomicaceae bacterium. Classification (GTDB taxonomy): domain Bacteria; phylum Bacteroidota; class Bacteroidia; order Flavobacteriales_D; family Crocinitomicaceae; genus Paracrocinitomix. Next base: position 297,888 of record JACJYW010000005.1, on the reverse strand, counting down.
TTTCAGCATATTCAGCTTCTATGTGAGAGCCTATTTCATCTTTGGAATTGTAGATGTTTACCTCAAATCCATCTTTAAAAATAGTCATATCCTTTTCCCCGCCATATGTTTCCGCTCTGGTAGCAATAACCTCATATTTCACTATGCCTGAATCTGAAAAAATGGTGTGCATACCGTTGATGATTTGATCAGGGGTTTCATCCGTTGCTGTGACAGTTTTGATCTGCTCCATATCATTCTCACAGGAAACGGATAGTAAACAAAAAAACATTCCCGCCACTAATAGGGCAGGAATGTTTGAAATTTTATATGTCTGTTGACGTTTAATATCTTGCTGTTGTTGATTCTCCCCAACATGAAAGTGTTACAGAAGACCCCTCAGATACACCCTCATTAAACCCTTCGTTCGTATCAGGTGCATTGCTTAAGAATTTGCTTGTACTAACATCTTCACCTAAGCTAGCCGCTTTTCTGATATAGTCATTCGCTAACCAATAGTTTGCTTTTCTTGCAAAAGTAGATTCTCCACAAGAGTTTGCAGTTGCTGCGATTGAATTAGCACAAATGATCATAGCTTTTCCTTGTAGATCACCTCCTACTTTTTTAGCAGTATTGAATGCTGATCTATATTGATTTGCTTTGTATTGAGCGTTAGCCAAAGCCAACAAGTAAGTGTTTTTATTAGCTCCATCTCCTTCCATTTCTACAGCTTTCTCAAAAGATTCTACTGCTTTGCTTTCCTGACCTTTGTTCAACTGCACATTTCCTAACCCAGCATATCCACCAGCAGAAGGATTCACTGCTACAGATTCTTCAACGAATTTAGCATAGGTGTCAGAATCAGTACATTTTTGTCTTTCCATCAAAGCAATGAACTTATTGATCTGCTTCAATCTTGCTTCCTTATCTGTTGGAAGTCCTTCAAACTTCTTATCCAAAACCGGAAGTAAAACTTCACAATCCTGAGCGATCTTCAAGAAATATTTATCCAAAAAGTCCTGAGCGCTCTCATAACCTTTAACTAGTTTAAGACTTCTATCATCACCTGCTTCGGTTAATTTTTTAATGGCTGCAGCATTATATTCAGACAACACGATATACTCATCAATAATTGTTGCTCTTATCTCCTCTTTCTGTTCTTGAGAAGCCTTATTAAATTTATTCAGGATAAGGTGTCTGAAATAAGTTCTAATATGCGTATATGAACTGTTTTCTTTCTGAATGTGAATATTCTCAAACAACTTGTCGATTTTTGCATAGTCCTCACTTTCATTAGAAACTAATAATACCGCATAATCCAACTCCCAATCAGGATCTTTTTCAATCAACATTTTTTGTTCGTAGATCCATGCAATGGTATCGTTGATCTCTTTTATTCTTGCCGTATTTGCTTCATCAACTGTCTTTTCCAATTGCATGTAAGCAACTCTACCATTATTAAAGAATTTTCCGTCTAGGGAATCACCACAATTCGCAACCGCCAATGACCAGAAATGGCAAGCGTCTGCGTACATTTTTTGTTTTAAATATTGATAATAAAGACTTCTGTATTTTTTACAATCTTCATCATTATAAGGTTTGTCCTGAGCATTAGCCGTAAGATGCGCTGTGATTGCTAATGCCAATGTGAAAAAAAGTGCTTTCAATTTCATTGTTGCTAATTTGAGTTTATTTAATCGTATTTACGTTTGATAAACCATTGGTCCATATAACCTGGAGTGATCGAAAGGCCAAAGAATACTCCTACATAATTTTCTCTTATCAAGCCATTATCTGTAGTTCCTAACCTTCCTAAATTCGCCCCAAAATTAATATTTGTATTTGAACTTTTAATTATTGTTATCGGTAATCCAACTCCAAAACTCATGCCATAAGCCGATAGATTGGTATAATTACCCAAATTATTCAATACATTCAACTCAGTTATAGTATAGTTTCCACCTAATCTGTACTTAACCTTACTCATGTATGATCTCGCTTTTGTGGTTGGCAACCACTCCATTCCAACAGAAATATTCATTCTGTCTTTCATGTTATTGGTATATGCAGTGCTTCCGAATTTCTCATCATATGCACTCCATTTTTGGTATCTGACATCTGCACCAATTCTCAATTGAGAATTTTGAACTGAACTTCTTGGACCCACTCTGTACTCTATTCCAAACTTATAACTTTCTGGAACCACTACATTACCTTGATTCTCGTTAATGAAATCAACCGTATCTGAAATTAACTCAGGCCCATTGAAACCGCCACCAATAGTAATATAAGAATAGGTTAAAAGGTCTTGATATGCTCTAACCGCTATACGTGGTGAGTAAGTTGCGCCTATGGCAATTGAGTGGTAAGATTGCTTCTTCGTGTTCAATACTTGAGAACCAAAACCAAATTCATAATTGATCCCAAAATCATATGTTAAACCAGAAAAACGTAGAGAGTTATCTACCTTAGAATTCAAACCTAAAGCAGAATTCCAATACTGAAAGGTATTTATTTTGGTACTAGATCCGAATAAATAATTTGCATTCGCTCCTATTGATAAGTTGTGTTTTCGGCTAATAGCAACTTGATATTCAACTTCCTTACCTGTAGTATCTTTCAACGTTTTGGTAATCACTGTATCCTTGCCGTAATGTAGCGGCTTGTATGCTACGCCCAAATAGAAATCATTAATCCCACCATGTCCTTCATTGGTAAATAGTTTGATACTATCACCATCTTCAACAACATAATTAGAAATTTGATACCCCGTAAATGAATAAGGTTTTATTCCAAAAGCGGCTCCCCAATTTTTCTTAATGGGAATACCTAACTGGAACTGATTCAAACCGAAGAATTTTTGGTTGGTTGAATTTGTTTCCGTTTCAAATTTTGAAAATCTTCCATCCAAACCAATCTGAAATATAGGTTGATGTCTGGCTATATGCACAAAAGAAGCAGGATTTTGCTGATTAATGATCGTTGAATCAGAACATGCCATGCTTACACCTCCCATTGAAGAAAAAGCGGCATAATCATTACCCTTCAATTCACCCAATCCGAAACTGCTATAAGGTGTATGCGTACCCTTTTGCCCAAATGAGCAAAGCACAGTAAATACGGTAAAAAAAAGAACATTAAGTGTTCTCAACATTGTACGTTAGTATTTTATTCAATCCAAACAGGGTCAAATCAGAATCTGCAAAGATGTCACATATAAACCGTTTATCAAAGAATTTCGCATCTCCACCGGTCATAAAAATTGTTAATTCAGAAAATTGCTCCTGATACTTTTGTATAAATCCATTAATCTCATGGTATGCACCCTGCTCTACTCCATTATAGATGCTCGAATTGGTATCTATTCCATAATCAAACTCAATTCGTTTTCTTTTAAGCAATGGCAATTTTGCGGTGAAATGATTCAATGCCGCAAATCGCATATTAATTCCGGGTGAAATATTACCACCCAAATATTTACCATCTGCAGTTACCAGATCATATTTAAAGCAAGTCCCCATGTCAATGACCAATGAATTGGCATTAGGATTTCTAAACCATACACCTACTGCATTCGCCAAACGATCTTTACCTAAAGTTTCTGGAGTTTGATACGTATTTTTTAATGGTAGAGGAGTTTTATGGTCCAGCGTTAATTCATTGAATTTATATCTGCTAAGATCCAGACCTTTATTCACCACTGAGCTTACAATGACATGCTTTATAGAAGATATCGCATCACTGATCCATGAGTGCATTTCTTGTCTTTCAAAAGGTTCAAAAGTATGAGACCTAATTAACGAATCATCCTCAAATAAGGCCAATTTGAAAGCTGTATTTCCTTCGTCAATAATGAGATTCATGTCGTAAAATTAATCAGATCTTAATAATTACATATAGAAATTAGGATTGTCTCACCTTACTGCCTGGAATTGCTGTCGCGATTCCTATGGGTGGGGCAATCTCACAAAACCCATTGTACTACGTACAGGTTTTTTTATGCATTCAGGCTCGATCAATCAAGATTGTCTCACCTTACTGCCTGGAATTGCTGTCGCGATTCCTATCGGTGGGGCAATCTCACAAAACCCATTGTACTTCGTACAGGTTTTTTTATGCATTCAGGCTCGATCAATCAAGATTATCTCACCTTACTGCCTGGAATTGCTGTCGCGATTCCTATCGGTGGGGCAATCTCACAAAACCCATTGTACTGCGTACAGGTTTTTTTATGCATTCAGGCTCGATCAATCAAGATTGTCTCACCTTACTGCATAAAAAAACCCATCATGTTAACATGATGGGTTTTGTGAGTGGTGATGGAGGGAATTGAACCCCCGACACAAGGATTTTCAGTCCTTTGCTCTACCAACTGAGCTACATCACCATCCAAAAATGTGGGGACAAAGATAGTAATCTAATTTATATGGATGTCAACCTCAACAAATTTTTTAATTTTTTTGATTACCCTCCTAAAACTCAGCACAAAAGAAACACAAAAAACTACGGGTGGAATTCCGATAATTTATAAATTCCCCATTTTTAGGCAATTACGCATAGTTTTTTAACTTTGGTACGATAAATGTAATAGGCAGGTTCAAGACCTTCACTTTTGGCCAAACTATACCTTTTAGGTAATGGTCAGGAATGAAAAAAACGAATTGTATGAGAAGATTATTTACCCTTTTAGTATTGACTTTCGCATTCACTTTTGGTGCTTTTTCCCAAAAAAGTTATGTGAATTATGATAAAGATTCCAGATGGTTTTTTGGAATTAACGGTGGTGCAACATGGCACACAAAAACCGAAGTTGATAATTTGATCCATGGTGGATATGGTTTTACCTTTGGTAGATCATTTGGAATGCGATCTCAAAAATTATTCTCCTGGGATCTGAGATTGAGATACCTTCACGGATGGTGGGGTGGACAAAACACTTCTCCATACACGTTGGATAGCACTACTACTGGTCTGAGTGCTTACAATAATAATCTTCAAACATATCAGGACTCATTGGGATATTTTATTCCAAACTTCCGTACTCAGCTGATGAGTGGTTCATTAGAACTTGCTCTTAACACCAACAGATTAAGAGAAAACACAGGCTGGAATTTCCAAATTTTTGGTGGCCTGGGTATTAAGGCGTACAATGCCAAAGCAGATCTATTTGATGGTTCAGGAAACATCTATGATTACGATAATATAAATACTTCAACTAAGACAAGTATCCTTAAAGAACAAGATGGAAATTATGAAACTTATGTTACTGGAGGTGATGGTGATTACGAAGTAGACTGGATGGGAAGCTTTGGCGTTGGGATCTCTTATCAGGTTGCTCCCTGGGCTTCAATAGGTATTTCCCACAAAATGACCTGGACAAGAAATGATGACAAATTTGATATCCTTCCTGGAACAGGTAACGACATTTATCATTACTCAAGTGCCGGAATTAAATTTCATTTATTTGGTGGACATCACGATACGCATGTTGATCACATTATTGAAGACAGTGTGGATATTAACAATTTTGATAATGCCGATAATATTACTCCTCCACCTCCGGTTCAAAAGCCTATCGTAGATATATACGATCCGGGTGTAAGTCCTTACACTGTAGATTATGATCACTTTACTATAAGAGCATATGTGCATAATGTAGCAGGTAGACAAAACATTACATTTAAGCAAAACGGGAACATTAATAACAACTTTAGCTATAATGTGGCTTCAGATGAATTCTCGAGTAATGTTGTTTTACAGGCTGGACAGAATATTTTTGAAATAACTGGTGTTAATGAAGCAGGTCAGGATTATGAATCAACCATTATCATCTACAAAAAAGATGTTCCGGTAGTAGAACCTCCGATCGTTACGATCACGAATCCGCCTTACTCACCTTATACAACTGCAAATAGCACATTTAGCTTCGCTTCAACTGTATTGAATGTTGATTCTAAATCGCAGATCAAAGTATATGTTAATGGAAATTATACTTCTGACTTTACCTATAATGTTACTTCGAAAGGATTGAATAGCACCCTTAATCTTCAAGAGGGAACTAATACAGTTACTGTAACTGCAACCAACTCTGCTGGAAGTGATAGTAAAACAGCTACCATTATTTATGAAAAACCACAGGTAAAACAACCTCCAATTGTTGATTTCATTGTTCCATCAACAGATCCGTACACAACAACGCAATCTTCAATGAATATTACGGCAAGTGTACTCAACGTGGATAGCAAGAATGATATCAAAGTAACAGTTAATGGATTTGCTAAAACCAATTTCACTTACAATGCTTCAACCAAGCAAGTTACCTTCCCTACTGCTTTAATTGAGGGAGCTAATATTATAGCGATTACAGGAACCAATTCAGTTGGATCTGACCATGAGGCAACAACGATCATTTATAATAGACCGGAAGCGCCTAAACCACCAGTTGTAACATATCTGGATCCAATTACCGATCCTACAGTTGTGTTTACTTCTTCATATAATGTTGTTGCACAGGTACTAAATGTGAACAGTGCATCTGATATCAAATTGAAGATCAATGGTATTCAGTCATATAACTTTGCCTATTCTGCATCCTCAAAACAAATGACATTTACCACCAATTTATTATTGGGATCAAATGTCATTGAGATCACTGCTACTAATAACGCAGGTACAGATAGTGAATCAACTACAATAATTCGCAAAAAGGTAGTGCCAAAAGCACCTCCAATTGTAGACATTTCATATCCTGCTACTGATAATCAAGTGTTCAACACACCAAATATCACCCTGGTATCTACTGTTTTGAATGTTGACAATGCTTCAAATATTCAGGTATGGGTAAATGGTAATTCAACAAATGGATTCGGGTACAATATTGCAACAAAAGTATTGACACTTCCATTAAACATGGTGGAAGGAACGAATACAGTTAAGATCACAGGCACAAATTCTGCTGGTTCAGATACGAAGACCAGAACGATCGTTTATAAGAAACCTGTTGTTCCAGCTCCGCCAACAGTAAGTTTTGTAAATCCTCCGTCATCTCCTTATTTGGTGAATGCTCAGAACTATACCATCACTGCTAATACAACTAATATTGACTCAAAGTCACAGATCACGTTGTTATTGAATGGTCAATTAGTTCAAGGAGGCTTTTATACACTTACAGCCAATAAACAGATCCTTTTCAATACAGACCTGATCGAAGGAAACAATGTATTTGAGATCACTGTTACAAATCAGGATGGATCTGCAAGTGCCATGGCTATCGTCACTTATAAAGTGGATGTTGTGAACTGTATCATTCCAACTGTAGGATACATCAGTCCTGTCCCTTATTCAACAGTAAACTCTCCTGCAGTTACTATTGATGCTCAGATCAACAACTGGTCAACAGGAACCTCAGTAGAATTATTCGTAAATGGAGTAAGCCAGGGATTAATGGCATACAATAGTGGTACTTCTATTGCATCAAAAGCAACCACATTACAAGAAGGATCCAACGCGATTAAAGTTCAGGTTACGAATGATTGTGGTAGAAATCATGCCACTTTTACATTGAACTATGTTGCTCCTGAAGCTCCATGTTTAGATCCTATCCTGACGCCAAATTCACCTGTTGCTCAAACTACTCAGAGTAATACAGCTTCAGTACAGGCTGGTGTAACTGGAATAACTACCTCTAATCAAATTGCCGTTACATTAAATGGTGTAGCTGTGGCTTTTCAATATGACCAGGGAACGGGTACGATCAATGTAAATAATGTTCAGTTAGCTTTAGGTAATAATACCATTCTGGTAACTGCAACCAATGATTGTGGTAATGCAACTACCAGCTTTAATATTGTTAGGGAAGAATGTAAATTACCTTTAGTTTCTAATCCTTCTCATGCGTCTGGTTTCACTTCTAATGCTCCAAGCATATCATTCACTGCTTCGATAGCAAATGTGGATGCTTCGCAAATTGAATTGATCGTAAATAATATTTCTCAACCATTCAACTTCTCGAACGGTGTTTTATCATCAGGGATCAACTTGAATGAAGGATCGAATAGTATTGTGATCAATGCAACTAATGCCTGCGGTAACACAACTAAAACTTATGACATAAATTATGTTGTTCCTTGTGTTCCAATTACTGTGAGCCTGGTTTCTCCTACAACAAATCAAATTACTGTTACCAATGCTAGCTTTAATATTCAGTTACACGTTAATGGATCTTTGACAGCAAGTGGTATATCCGCTACACTTAATGGATCTGCAGTTAACGCAACATATGATGCAGTAGCCGGAGATATTTCAATTAATGGATTAACATTAGTTAATGGTTCAAATACAATTGTGGTGAACCTGACGAATGACTGTAGTTCAAAAACGGTTACATACAACGTTACATACAACGGTTGTCAGCCACCGGTGATAAGTGTTTCTAATATTACATCAGGAAGTACAGTAAATACTAGCACTATTGATTTGATCGCTAACATTCAAAATTCAAATGGAGCTTCCAATATTCAATTGACTGTTAATGGAACCACAAACAGTTTCAACTTTGATGATCAATCAAATACATTAACATCAACAATTGATCTGATTGAGGGATCGAACAGTATTGTTATTACAGTTAATGGTTGTCAGGTAAAAACACAGACAATAAATGTAACCTATACAGTACCTTGCCAGGATGTTTCTTACAGTTTAATGACTCCTGCAACAACGAATCAAACTGTGGTTGATGCTAATTATGCAATTACATTAAATCTACTTGAAGTAAGCGGTCCTCAGCAAATAACTGTGAGTCACAATGGAAATACACGATTGTTCTCATTTGACGCTGGTACGCATATCCTATCAATCAATGGAATTACTTTGGTCAATGGTGCCAACACCATAGTTGTTAACGCTTCAAATGCATGTAGTTCCAAAACAATCACTTATAGTATTCAATATAACGGTTGTCAACCACCGGTTATCACCCTTGGGTCAAATCCGGCGAGCGTAACTACATCTTTGTATAATTTTACCGCTTCAGTTACCAATATCAATAACCAAAATGATATTCAGGTTTTATTGAATAATGTTCCGGTTAACATTGTGTTTGATGCTCAATCCGGTTCAATTTCAGGAGAGGTTAATTTAAATGAAGGAACTAATACCATCAAGATTACAGCAAATGGTTGTCAGGTAGATACTAAATCATTCAATGTTACTTATACCGTTCCTTGTAATCCAATTGTTTACGCTTTATCTACTCCAGCTCAAACTGAAACTTCAGTAGCAGATGACACTTATGCTATAACACTTGTTGCACAGAATGCTAATGCAAATTCTATAACTGTAAGCTTTAACGGACAGTCTGTTCCTTTCACTTACAATAGCGATATTATTACCATTAACGGTCTCAATTTGATAGAAGGAGACAATAATGTTGTTGTTAATATTTCTAATGCGTGTAGCTCAGAAACAGTAACATATTTGATCCATCATAATGGCTGTAATGCTCCGGTTATTACACTTGGTGCTAATTCAAGTGCGGTGACCACAGCTGCTTACACTTTCTCTGCTAATATCTCTAATGTTTCTAACCAAAGTGATATTACATTGAAATTGAATGGTAACAATGTTCCGTTTACATTCACCAACGGCAATTTATCAGCTCAAATGACACTTGTTGAAGGAGCTAATACCGTATCTCTTGTTGCCAATGGTTGTGCCAATGCCAATGAAACTTTCACAGTTAATTACACTATTCCATGTGATCCGGTAACCTATACTCTAGGATCACCTGCAACTCAACAATCTGCAGTCAACACTTCATCCACAACAATTACATTGAACGTAAACAATGTTAGTGGTCAATCATTTATTTCAGCAAAATTAAATGGCGCAACAGTTCCTTTCACCTACGCTAATAATTTGATCACTCTAAGCAATATTGCATTGTTAGATGGCAACAACACCATTGAGATCACGTTCAGCAATGATTGTAGCACTGAAACAGTAACTTACACGATTGATTCTGACCAATGCGTTGGTCCGGTAATAACGGTTCCGAATAACAACGTAACTACCAATGATGCACTATACACTTTCATTTGCAACGTACAAAACATCAGCAACGCAAGTGAAATTGAATTAAAAGTGAACGGTCAGGTTGTTACGTTCAACTATGCAAACGGAGGCGTTACAGCACAAATTTCATTACAGGAAGGACCGAATGAGGTGATGGTAACTGCAAATGGATGTGAAACTACATCTGTAACTTACAATATCGTATACCAATTGCCTTGTACTGCACCAGTAATAACTGTGAGTAGCCCAACAACCACTTCTTCTGCGGCATATACATTTACTGCTGCCGTAACGAATGTTGACGGTGCTTCTAATATAACTGTGAAACACAACGGTAATGTTGTACAGCATACATACAGCAACGGTTCGGTAACAGCAAATGTAACGTTGACTGAAGGTGCAAATACGATCACAGTTGACGCCGTGGGATGTCAAACAGTGAACATTTCACATACTGTAGACTATAGTGTAGCAGCTTGTGGACCAAGATTTAACCCTGGTAATTCAGAGTGGGAATTCTGTTTGATCACCCCTAATGGTACTTATAATAGAGATGATCTACACAATAATCCAAACTTTACTTATTCTGGACCTGCTACTTCAGCCTATTTCAAGCCAATTGCGGGTGGTGGAGATGCTATTGTGAATGGTTCGCCTTATGCAGTTCAGAACGGACAATACTATTTGTTCCAGGGGAACTTAACGGTGGATGTTAGTTCATCTCATCCAGGATCTATGGGACATTGGGAAATTTGCATCACTTCTAACACTGTACCGCAATATGGAAATGGAAATAATAAACCTGAAAGTCCATGTGTTGCTTCGCAACCAGAGCCTGAGCACAATGATGATATTAACGTCAATAATAATGGTTCTGTTCAGTTATCTAGTAACTTCTGTGCAAACATTAAATGCTTAGGTGAATCTGTAGTTTACAACAACAATCAGGATGCCTTTGTGAAAGTTCAATATAGTATAGATGGTGGAACAACATGGTATTATTTTAATAATGATAACAATGTGAATGGTGGTGAAAACATCACAGTTCAGGCACCAACAGGTTCAAACATAGTATTGAGAGCGGTTTGTACCAATGCGCAAGGTAACTGGAGTAATACTGAAACATCTAATACTGGAAGCCAATATGTATACGTTTTACAGAATGGTGACCACGCTCCTAATTTTGCTCCTGCACAAGGTCAGGCTTCTGTAGAAACATTCTTAGCGGGATATGTTGATGGACAGGGGAATGTAACCATTGGTCCGAATGATGTAATCTACTTATATGAATTACGTTTTGTTGGAAACATAGGAATTGATTATCAAGATTGTGTAATGCTTATTTCAATGACAGAAGGAAGTAGCTGTTCTCCTCCTCCTAGTTCTGAAAAAGTTGGCACAAAGATCAACAACAATAATAGCAATGGTGATCCAAACGGTAATCGAACTGATCCTAATAATACTGGGAACAACAATACGCAGACCAATTTAACACCAACAATTACAAATGTTAACCCAGCTACAACATCAGTAACTTCGGATAAAGCCGTATATGATTTCAAAGTATCATTAGGTAATGTTAAATCTCCGAATGATATCACATTAACAGTAAATGGTGTTAAATCAACTGCTTTCAAATTCAATGGAAACACAAACGAACTGACTCAATCAGTCAATTTGAAAGTTGGTGCAAACACTATAAAAGTTGAGGCAACGAATGGTGCGAATAAAGCAAATCGTACTTATACGATCAATTACAAACCAACAACAGGTGTGGTTGAAAATGGCGGAAACAATAATACTCTGAGTCAGTCACCGCCTAAGATCACTAATATTAATCCAGCAACGACTTCTGTCAAATCAGCAGTAGCAACCTATTCCTTCAAGGCTAAAGTTGAGAACATTAATAGTCAAAGTGATATTAAGTTAGCAATGAATGGGGCTAGCATCTCTGGTTTTACTTATAATGATAAAACAAAAGAAGTTTCAGTAGTATTAAGATTGAATTCAGGAGTCAACACAATTAGTTTGACAGCAACATCTAATGGTAAATCTGATTCGAGAACTTATACAATAACCTATACTTCAACGACAGTTGAACAAGGAGGAACTATGAACACAAATTCGGGAGGAACAATGAACACGAATTCGGGAGGAACAACAGTCACGAAAGTTGGGCCTACTATTAAAAAAGTAGCACCAGCAACTGAATCAGTTGAATCAACTTCCGCTTCATATACATTTAAAGCTAATGTGGCTAATGTTAGTTCAAAAGCGGACATTCAGTTAACTGTGAATGGTAAAACAATTACCAATTTCACATATAGTAGTGGTACCGGATTGGTAACAGCAGTTATATCACTTCAAAATGGCACTAATCAAATAAGATTAATTGCTAAGAATGAAGCAAATACTGCCACTGAAAATTTCACTATCACATACAAAGCTGCTGTCATTAATAGTAATGGTGGAACAATTAAAACTGGTGGAAATACCGGAGGTGGAACAACGAATGGTGGAGGTACTACTACAAACGGAGGTACCATAAAAACCGGAGGAGGAACTACCACTAATGGAGGAACCACAACGACCGGTGGAACCATCAAGAACGGAGGAACCACAACAAACACAGGTGGAGGTACTACCACCAACGGTGGCACTATAAAAACCGGAGGAGGTACAACCACCAACGGAGGAACCACAACAACTGGTGGAACCATCAAGAATGGAGGAACTACAACTAACACGGGTGGAGGTACTACCACCAACGGTGGCACTATAAAAACCGGCGGAGGTACAACCACCAACGGAGGAACCACAACAACTGGTGGAACCATCAAGAATGGAGGAACAACTACCAATAGTGGGGGCTCAACAAAACAAGGCGGTACTACAACAACAGGTGGAACAACATCAAGAAGAGGATAAAAAAAAGGGGAGTAAATTACTCCCCTTTTTTCTTAGTTGCCATTGTCATTGAATATCCAAATCTTGCTAGCAACACTAGATGGTATATATTCATTCATAAGCATCTGGTATAGATTTTTTCATGATCCAAGTTAATCAATCAGTTTACAGTATCCTCAAGAGAAATACTTTCGGTATGACCTTTTTATTGAACTGTATCAATTTCAAATTCTGTGGTTTTAGACAATTGATCTTTATTCCTATATTTACCTAAGGTCCTTGCCTACACCACTAAAATGAATATTATGAAGTTGAAAGCAGTTATAGTAGATGATGAAGAATTAGCAAGAAAAAACCTAATGATGCTTCTCGAAGAATTCTGTCCTGAAGTTGACGTTGTGGGGGATGCCGAAAATATTGTCGAAGCAAAAGAGATCATTGAAGAAACCAATCCAGATGTAGTATTTCTTGATATTAGAATGCCAAGTGGATCTGAAGGTTTTGATCTGCTTGATTCCATTGAGAACAGAAACTTTTTGGTAGTATTTGTCACGGCTTTCAAAGATTACGCCCTTAGAGCATTTCAAGCAAATGCCATTCACTATGTTCTAAAACCTATTGACATAGAAGATCTTCAGGATGCAGTAAAAAGAATTGGTGAAGCAAGAGCTACTTTTAAAGAAAATCCAGAAAATTTTGATACTTATTTTGAATCAATCCAAAATCTTTCTTCTTCCATGGAGCATGAAGGATATGGAACAAAAGTAGCTATCAGTCATACCAAGGGAATTAAATTAATAGATATCCATGACATCATGTATCTGGAAGCATCTGGTAACTGCACTATATTGTATTTCAATGATGGTACAAGATATCTTGATACCAGAACGTTAAAGATCTATGAAGGAATACTAAATCCTGAATTGTTCTATAGAATACATAAATCGCACATCATCAATATGGATTTTCTTAAAGAATATCTTAATGAAGATGGACATTTCGCGGTTTTGAAGAATGGAAAATTATTGCCGGTTGCCAGAAACCGCGTATCTAGTTTTGTTAAAACCCTGAAAGCACTATAGGTGAAAAAGTTCCTGCTTCTTTTGGGTTTCCTGAGTTCAATGTACTCTGTTGCCCAAAGGTATAATTTCAAAAACTACACGGTTGAGGATGGATTGGCTCAATCACAGATCAATGATATCAATCAGGATTCGCAAGGATATTTATGGATCGGAACAGAATCAGGACTTAGTAGATTTGACGGATTGAATTTTGTCAACTTTTCTATTGATGATGGTTTACCAGACAACAAAGTTGAGAAGATCTATTTTCACAAGAACGAATGTTGGATAGCTACTCCTAGTGGATTAGCTAAGTTTACAGATGATCGCTTTATCCCATATCTATTTGATGAACCTGAACGAGTTAATGATGTTAAATATTTCCAGGGCAAAATATATGTTGCCAGCAACTCAGGATTAATGGTTCTTGAGGATGGTATTTATACTAAAATACCATTTGAAGATGAAAGCTCTTTGACCATTAGAACCATCATTAATGTTAATGATGAGTACCTATATTGCGGATCAAGAAATGGATTATATAAATGGGATGGATCTTTTGAATTAACCGAAAATAAAGTACTTCAAACAGCAAATATAAGTGACCTGGAGATCATAAATGATCAGTTGCTGATTTCAACCTATGGTGATGGCTTAGTGCGCTATAATCCTGAGGCAGATTCGTTATTCATATATGATCTCGAAATATCGAGAATTAGGTCATTTTTTGCAGATGAAGAGGTAATTCTCTGCTCCTCTATAAAAGGCGGCATTGAGATCACAGATTCAGAGGTAACCTATTACAACAAAAACAACGGCTTGATCAATGAGAGTTTAGTGTGCATTTTCAAAGATCATGAAGGCAATTTTTGGATGGGAACTGATGGAAATGGCTTGTTAAAATTCCTGGGGAAATCAGTTATATCTTATTCAACGGATGATGGGTTGGGGTCGAATATTGTAATGAGCATTTGCCAAGCCACGGATCACTCGTTCATTTTTGGAACATATAATGCGGGTATATCAATTTTTGATCAGGATCAAAGAATTCAGATCAAAGAAGAAAATGGATTAAAGGATAATACTGTTTGGGAAATTATTAGAGCATCAAATGAAGGTTATTGGGTAGCCACTTCTAGTGGAGTAAATTATTTATTGGACAGTAAAATACAGTCCCATCCTGCAACAGATCAAATCAACTCTAAAATCAGATCAATTGCGACTTTTGAAAGCACTGTGTTTTTTGGAGGAACTGATGGTTTGTATTATTATGATGGTACTTTCACACAGCATCTCGAAAACACCTCTGAAATAAACATTAATGATCTTTGTGTGAAGGATGATACGCTATTTATTGCGAGCCAGACAGGACTCTTCTTTTTGCCCGCATCTAATTTCAGTGCAACACCTGATAAAATTGACCTGAATGAAGAGAATATTAATTGTTTGCATATTGATTCCAGACAATTTATGTGGATAGGCACAATGAATGGTTTATTCGTAAGACTAAAGTCCGGTGAAATTGTACCTTTTCCTTTGGATATTGAAGATTTTAATTCCAAAACAATTCTAGGCTTGTTGGAGTCAAATTCCGGGGATATTTGGATATCAACTATGAGCGGTGTTTACCAGATCAGGTCTGAGGAGAAGGAGGGGTTGAATTACAAGCTTACTCATTATTCAACATCAGAAGGTTTGATGAATCTTGAATCTAACCTGAACGCCATTTATGAAGATCTTGAACACAACATCTGGATAGGCACCTCCAATGGCCTGGCCAGGATCAATCCTAAATACTATGATCAATTATTTGCTTTGCAGCCACCGGAACTGCAAATTACAGGTATTCGACTCTTCATGGAGGAATTTGATTATAAGAGATTTAAATCAGAGTTTAAAGAAAACAACCCCATACCTTCAAGCATATCATTACCCTATAATCAAAACCATATAACATTTGATTTTATAGGCATAAATTTAAAGAATCCAGGTTCAGTTAAATATGAATATCGTTTGCTTGGATCAAATAGTTCATGGTCTCCTTTATCAAAATCGAACTACGCTTCTTATTCAGATCTAGCTCCGGGAGAATATGATTTTGAAGTACGTGCAACCAATAAAAGTTACGTCTGGTCGAGCACTAAAGGAGTTCATATCATCATTCGTTCACCTTTTTGGAAAACATGGTGGTTCATCACATTGATGGTTGCGTTTATCATGGTTATTATGCTACTAATTTTCCAATCCAGGATTAGAAGCATCAAACAAAAGCAAGAAAATGAGAAACTCAATTACAAGAATCGTCTCCTATTTCTTGAACAACAGTCTTTGAACGCTTCCATGAACCGCCATTTCATATTCAACTCATTAAATTCAATACAATATTTCATTAATAGTTCAGATAAACTAAGTGCTAATAAGTATCTGTCGAGCTTTGCCAAGCTCATTCGTAAAAACCTTGATAGCTCTACGGCAAATAACTTCATAGTTACTCTTCAGGAAGAAATTGAACGCATTGAACTTTATCTAACATTAGAGAAAATGAGATTTAGAGAAAAATTTGATTATAAATTGAATGTTTCAAGCGGATTAGATACTGAAAGCATAGAGATCCCAAGTATGATCCTTCAACCTTTTGTTGAGAATTCTATCATTCATGGAGTACTGCCATTAGAACGGAAAGGGCACATTGACATCAACATATTCGAAGAAATTGATGAGGTCGTATTTGAAGTAGTAGATGATGGGATCGGAATTGAAACAACACTTAACAAAAAGAAAGACAATTTGGCCGGAGACCACGAATCTAAAGGGATGGAGATTACGAACAGACGAATAGAATTGCTTCGAAAATTAACAGGAGATAACCTAATGATCATTGGTCCGTATCAGTTAAATGATGGCAATGGTAATTGTAAAGGAACCAAAGTTGTCATCAGAATGGGAATTCACCTTGAGAAATAATTAACATAATAAATTGATATTTACTTGCTTTGACAGGGTATTTTTTCTATATTTGTTAAAGGTGGATCTTGTAGATTGCCAAAAAAGTATGAAAAAACTGATTTACATATCATTTGTTTTCGCAGTAATCCTAGCGTTTACTTCTTGTAAAAAGGAGGTAATTAAGCCTTGTTCATCCATGGATGAAACAGGTTACGTCAGATGTGGGAATGGCGGTAATGGTTCAGATATTCCATACATGGTTAGAGGTGGAGAAGAAAATTTGAGTCAAGAAGGTGGCGGGATCGTTGATCCAAACGAAGATCCTGACTTTGATGGAGATGATGACATTGTAGACCCAAATGAAGACCCTGACTTTGATGAGGATGATCAAATTGTTGATCCTGACGAAGATGAAGACTTTGATGAAGACGAAGAAGACGGTAAATAAACCGCAAAGAAATAAACATAAGCCTTTTCAAATCGGAAAGGCTTTTTTTATGTCTAAACAATTCTACTGAATATTCGTACAAGATTGGTAATTAATCATTTCCATAGCCACTAAGTATGAAATGGCCATTGCTATTATTGGTTCTATTTTCTTCAACAATTGCCTTATCTCAAAAGGTTAAAAAAATTATTGTTGATGATTATGATCTTTTCTGCAAACACGAATACTATGTGCTCAAGAAAGATAAGACCGTAAAACATGGACCTTATAAAAGCACATGGGTAACGGGTAACCCAAGAGAGGAAGGTTATTTTAAAATGGGACTAAAAGACAGTCTCTGGACTTATTTTGACCCACTAAGACCCATTATTGCCAGCAGAGGTTATTATGAAAATGATAAAAAAGTAGGAATATGGGAATATTATGATGAGAAAGAACAAATCATGCACCGCTATAATCATAGTAATCACTATTTGAGTTATACTACCTATACCGATACAACACTAAAACATACTATTCGACTCAATGATTCCATTATGGACGTTAAATTGCAACGCCCCCCTATTTATCTATTGGGAGAAAAATCAAAATTCAGAGTGATCCAAGATAACATTAAATATCCACAGAGAGCTATCGAAGAGAACATCTATGGTACCGTGCGAATATCATTTTATATAGATCTTGAAGGCAATGCCATTGAACATGAATTCATTAATCAAATTGGAGGTGGATGTGACGAGGAAGCCATGAGAGTGGTAAAATTAATCCCTAATGAATGGATTCCGGCCGTTTACAACAACAAAGAAGTTGAAGTAAGGATAGTACTCCCCATTACATTTGTTTTGAACTAAAAAAGGCCCCAAAATATCATAAAATATTCCGGGGCCTTTCGAATTGGTATTGAAATTCTTTTATCCTATTGTTTTACGAGTTTTTTGGTAATAATATTTCCATTACTCTCAACATTCAGGTAATAAATACCCGCTGGTAATTTCTCACTGTTGTAATTTATGATCCTTTCTCCAGCGTTAAGCTCCCCACTATAAATATTATCCACGAATTGACCAAGTGTATTGGTAAGTGTAATCTTATAATCGGCAGCATCATACACATCCATAGTAATGGTCATAATATCACTCACGGGATTTGGATAGACACTCAAATTATCAGCAATGACTTCATTAAGATCCGCCATTGAAGCAGAATATAAGTTAATGTGATCCAAATACAAATTATTCCCTGAATCGTTCGTAAACTCGAACTTAATTCTAAGATTATTCACATAATAAGAAGAGGTAATATTATCAACATCAACATTCACCCAATCCCCTTCAACCGGAACATAAGATGTACCTGTTTGTTCACTACTTAAAGCTGTTCCGTTAATTGATTTTCTTAGTATCCATGTTTCACCACAATCATCAGAAATATATACCCTCAATCTTTCGTTATCAGATGAGGTTTTCCTTTTATACGCATACTTAAAATTAAGTACCATTGCTTCAGATGTAGGAACTGAACTTAAGTCAATAGGTTCTGAGATCAAGTGATCCTTGCTGCCATTGGTCATATTAAAGTTATTCATTTTAACGCAATATCCCCCTGAATAGGAATCACCTGTATGTAGTTCCCAGGTTTGATCTTCATCTTCATTCTCAACAAACCATTTTATGTTATCAGGAATACTTGAATAGATCTCAAAGCCCTCATGGATAGGTAATCCAATTCCCGGAACAGCAAGAACAGTAACATAATCGGTCATTGTGATCATTTCATTCCCAACGCCATCAGTTACCTCAAGTGTCACATCATATGTACCAGCTGTATTATAGGTCACCGAAACAGTAGAATCTGTTGTTGAAGTTGCTGTTCCACCTTCAAATGTCCATGTTCTACCCGTGACTGCGAAATACGATAGGTCGGCATAATCTACAGACCCTCCCGCACAAATAACAACCCCAGAAGAGGTAAAATCAGCCTGACATAAAACATCCGGTAAATTAACCCCCGTTGCAGTAGCATTACCGGCACTTATCAAATTGGTCATGAACGAAAGGTCGCTAAAGTTGATCCAAACTCTCTCTTTTTGACCTTCTGAGAACATATACTGACAAGGAGAATAACTCATGAAATTCTCGAATTGATCATATACATCTGTCCCGTAATAATCATTGGTAGGAACCTGGTTACAAGTGTTTTGAGTAGCCACACAAGACCATTGAGCAGCAGTTACCGGTGGTGTATCGCAAATATAATCTCCACCCGCCGTACAATCATTCATAGCGGTATAAGGAGGATATGCTAATTGTTCAGTACAAGAACCATTAAACGTGTGCAATAAACCTAAACAGTGGCCAATTTCATGTGTTAGCGTTCTATCTCCACTCAAGGCTGTTCCTATTGATCCTACGCGATCATGTCTGATCACAACACCAAACTCATCTGCAAAACCAAAACCAGGATATGGAAATTGTGCATATCCTAAAGTAGTTCCTCCTGATCCACTTTGAGAACTGATAGTTGACACCACCCAAATGTTTAAGTATTTGTCCCTAGGCCATGCATCTAACCCACCACCATCATAGTGTTTGGCAGTATTATCATCTGCATTGGTAGTAGCCTCAGGAGATAGCCTTCTTTCTACTCCGTTTGTACAATTACCAGAAGGATCAAGCTTTGCCAATTTAAACTCAATATTCATGTTCGCCGTCAATGGCTGAAACGGCGCTTCAGTTGTATTTCTCACATTCACTGAATCTGGATTCAATAATTGAAAATCCTGATTGATCATATCCATTGCCGATAAGATCTGTTCATAGGTAATATTGGATGCGCCACCATCATGGATCACGTGAAAAACCACCGGTATTATCACCGTAGATCTATCCACACTTATTGGAATGTCGCCATTATTCATCCGAATAAAATGCTCATGCAAATAGGTTCTCAGCTCCGGATTTTGATCCATTATAGCATTGTTTCTTTCGTCAAACCCACAATGTTCAATATCTTGAGCAAATGTTGGTATAGCCAACAATGTTAATACTAGTAATAAGGTTCTTTTCATAGTTCTATATTATTCTCTGATCAACTTCACAGTTTGAACTTTTCCTTCGCTCTCGATCTTAACAAAGTAAATTCCTCTAGATAGCTCAGTCATATCAAATTCAAAATTATTTATTCCATTGCTCAACTCTCCCTGATGTATAACCGCAACTTGTTGTCCAAGCGTTGAAAGAACAGTTACCTTATAATTAACTCCGGCTTGAGCAGACATTTGGATATTCGTAAGCCCCTCAGTAGGATTCGGGAAAACTCTTAGTACAGAAGATTCCTGTACTTCTTCCTGATCAGCCATTGATCCAGGATATAAGTTAATATTGTCTATATAAATATTGTTACCTCCATCTGAAGTGAATTCAAATTTGTATCGGAAACCTGACACATAATAAGGTGAATTGATGTTACTAACTGTTACAAAATACCAATCTTGATCTGTACCAGGTGTATAGAAACTAGAACTGTTCACTGAACTCAGATCATTACCATGAATTACCTTCCTTAATGCCCATGTTTCACCACAATCAGCAGAGACATAGAATTTCAAATATTCATCATCATTAGATGTCTTTTTTCTATAGGCATATTCGAATGTAAACACAATATTATCTGAAGGGTCAACTGAAGAAAGATCAATTGTTCCAGAGATTAGTTCGTCTTTTGAAGCTTCTGTGACGAAGTAATTTTGCAGAATGGCTGAATGAGTACTTCCACCTGCTCCAACATTCGTTGTCAAGGACCAATCCTGATCACCAGCAGGATTTTCCACCATAAAATTAGAATTGTCCGGAATCAAGCTGATATCTTCAAATCCTTCATGATATGGAAGCCCAACACCAGGTGTATCTAGAACAATGATATAATTGGTTTGAGTAGTTGAAGTTGAAGAACTACCATCAGAAACAGACAATGCAACGGTGTAAACACCAGGAGTATTATAGACTATAGCAGGATTTTGATCAGCTGAAGTAGATGGTGAACCTCCATTAAAGGTCCAAGATCTTGTTTGAACACTATGGTATGATTCATCCGTGAAATTAACAGTTGATCCGGCACAAACTACTTTAAAGTCAGATGAGAATAATGCTTCACAAATACTACCTGGTCCGTTTGTTCCGGTAGCATTTAGATTAGCTGGGGTCCAAAGATTATTTCTCTGAGCAGTGGATGAATTCAATGCAGAATGCATTCTTGCTACTTGTCCCTGTGTAAACATAGTGGAGCAATATGAATATTCCATAATGTTTTGGACATTGTCAATTACGTCCATGGACCAATACCCATCAATAGCATCATTTGAACAGGAATTTCCATTAATATTACAGTATGTCCAACCAATTGTTCTAGGGGTATCATCTACGCCATCATCATCACTGCATGCTCCGGATTGACCAGGATTGTTATTACCTCCCCAACAATGCGAAAGATTTAACCAGTGCCCAACTTCGTGAGAAAGGGTATGTTCTGCCGTTGTACTAGCTGTACCAATTGTACCCATATAATCATGTCTCATATAAATGCTACCACCCATTCCTGTTGCACTATACCAATTAGCCGGATTATTGGTATAACCCGCAGCACCATTTGGGTCTATACAAACAAACACGTTCATATACTTATTCTGAGGCCATGTTCCATGTTCAGCAGCAACGTCATTTCTCAATCCACTTCCACCGTCATGGTAGGTATTTTGTGTATAGGTTCTTGTAATTCCTTTATGACAGTTACCACTTGGGTCCTTTGTGGCTAATCTGAATTCTATATCTGCATTACCAATTATTGCATCAAAAGGTGCTACGGTTGTATTCACATCCACATTGGTTGCACTAAAATCCTGATTTAACTTTTCTATAGCATCATATACTTGTTCGTCAGAAATATTTTCCGGTCCTCCAACATGACAAATGTGAACGACAACTGGAACTACGTAGGTTGATCTTGCACCCGGATCATATTCATTGGCATAATAATATTCGTAGAACGACTGAAATTCAGCTTGATCAATACTATCTTGAATTCTCAATGAAGGATCTGCTTCAAATGCTCTGTCCCTTTCCCAGTTATTATGACAAGGAATTGGGTTTTGAGGTCCGAAATGCTCATTTTGAGCAACAGCTGTCATTGACAGCAACAAAGCCGTGAATAAAGTAAATTTTTTCATGTATATTTTTTTCATGGTGCTTACTTGGACGGTTTTACCCGATAAGTCTTGCAAAATTAGGCTCCTGAATTTACCCATAATACGGCAAAACAGCTTAACAATATAGTAAAATGTCCGTTTTATTGAGTGAACGGATATTATGAACGGCGCTAATAATCGTTGAATGGACGACTAAAAATCTCTGACTGATAGAACCACTTCAGGAAACTTTTGCGGATTCTCAATTAATTCAAATAGTTTACTAGCCACATAATCAGCTGAATATAGCTCATCATTGCTTTTATACGCCTTAAAATTATCTACCAATTTGAATCGATCCTCAGAAACGGATCTGATCTGTGACTGCATCTGAGTGTCTACTACACCCGGAGCGCAGGAATGGATGGACCAATTATTCATTTGTTTCCATTCCAACTCTTCAGCAATGGTTTCAGAATAAAGGTCTATTGCAGCTTTAGAAGCACAATAGGATGCCCAGGAAGGGATTGGACGCTTTCCGGCACCAGAACTAATATTCAAAATCTGAAATTTACCTTTATGGTTTTGAAATCGTTTTATAAACTTATTGCACAAGATTTGAGGCGCTAATGTATTGACATTCATCACCCTAACGATTGACTCATCATTGATCTTACCCACGGCGTCAATATCACCAAGCATACCCGCATTATTGATCAAAAGTACCTTTTCAGCTTCCTCCATAAATTCGAAAGAAGTCATGGCCTCAAGATCGTTCAGATCAAGTTCAAGATGAGTATAATTTGGGTGATCTATTGAATTATGTCTTGCAACACCAATAACTTTATAACCTTCCCGAAGCAGTAGTAAAGCCAATGCTTTACCAATGCCTCTCGAGGTTCCCGTTATATACGCAAGTTTATCCAACTGGCATTCCCGTTTCCAACCAGTTCATGATGCCGCCTTCAAGATTTTTTACATTCTCGAATCCATTCATTTTTAGGAACATACACGCATTCATACTACGCGCACCTGAACGACATCCAACAATTACCATTTTATCTTTTGGAATTTCTCCAATGCGATCCTGAATTTGACCTAATGGAATATGCATATAATTCATGCCATATTTCACTTCATCTAATTCGTATGGCTCTCTAACATCAATGAAAATGCTTTCGCCTGATTGTACGTCAGCCATTGCTTCTTTTGGTTCTATTTCTTCTATTGTCATATGATTAATTTAAAGCTTGTTTTAAATCTTGTATTAAATCTGAATAATCTTCAATTCCCACACTGAGCCTGATCAAAGAATCTACAATTCCTGCCTTTTCTCTTTCCTCCTTTGGTATTGAAGCATGTGTCATAGTTACCGGATGTCCACATAATGACTCAACGCCTCCCAGCGATTCTGCCAATGAAAAGACTTTTAGCTTGCGCACTACTTCGTGTGCATCTGATAATTTATTTCCTACGAGTGAGAACGAGATCATTCCACCAAAATCTTTCATTTGCTTACGAGCGACTTCATGATTAGGATGGTCTTTGAACCCTGGCCAATACACCTTGTCTACTTTCGGATGCGTTCTCAAAAACTCAGCTACTTCCCGTCCATTCTCACAATGCCTTTGAATACGTAAATGAAGTGTTTTAATTCCTCTCAGCACTAAAAAAGCATCCATAGGACCACACACTGCACCCGAAGAATTTTGAATACGGTAAATCTCTTTAGCAATTGATTCATCCTTACAAACTAAAGCTCCCATCACTACATCAGAGTGACCTCCAAGGTACTTTGTTGCCGAATGCATAACAATATCTGCTCCAAGATCTAGCGGAGTTTGCAAATAAGGCGTAGCAAAGGTATTGTCAACCGCCAATTTCAGTTTATGCTTTTTAGCTATTGCAGCACAGGCCGAAATATCAATTATGTTCATCATTGGATTGGTTGGTGTCTCAACCCAGATCAATTTGGTATTGGCATTCACGTGATCTTCAATGTTAGCGGCATCTGCCATACCCACAAAATGAAACTTGATCCCGTATTTTTCGAAAATAGTTTTGAAAAGTCGATATGTACCTCCATACAGATCATTGGTTGAGATCACTTCATCTCCAGGTTCCAGCATCTTCAAAACACAATCAATGGCTGCCAAACCACTTCCAAAGCAAGCCCCAAATTTACCATTCTCAAGAGCCGCTATACTCCTTTCAAGGGTATCTCTGGTTGGATTCTTTGTTCTGGAATATTCAAAACCTTTATGATTTCCTACTCCTTCCTGAACATATGTACTGGTTTGATAGATAGGAGTCATGATAGCACCTGTGGCAGGGTCAGGATGAACGCCTGCATGTATTGCTTTGGTGCCAAATTTCATCTCCTTTTCGTCCATCTGAAATAATTGAGATAACTAAATTACAGATTTTCCAACATCTTTTGGAAGGATAATTAGAAAAACGCCCTTAACTCCATACCACCGGAATGAATGGCTTTATTATCCTCAGATTTTCTTCCATTGTAAGTGAAATTCAGCTGCAGATTCTTTGCCACCTTTCTTTGATATGCCAATCCCCAGGTGAAATTATTACCTGTTTTTAGCGCTTCAAGCATTTCAAAGGCCAATGAAGTATTTGATGCTCCTGTGTAGGTGATTAAGATATAATTTGCCTTTGCGCTAAAACTTCCCTTCTTAGCCTGATTATATCTTAATTCAAAACCTACGTCTCGAATTATAGCCGTTTCATTGAGGTCTGAAATGTTATTTTTCTCAGCATATTTAGCGCTTACACTCACACGAAAAGCAGTATTTGGTTGATAAGAAAAGGTTGGCGATACCTCCATGTAATGGATATCATAGTTTCTATTTGATGCATAATCACTTCCGTTCTTCTTTCTACCAAGCACACCATTTACACGCAGGTTATACAACTTATTGATATTCCAACGGGTTCTGATCTCATGAAAGGTATTTAATCGCGTATCAAATCCGTTTGACAACAACACTTTTGAACCATTTTCCTGATACGAATAATTGGCACCAAAGACAGGGTTGTTCTTGTTGAAATAAAATGAATTTCTGAAAGATGTACTTATCGATACTAAGCTGGTATCCGCAATATCATAAATGAAGGGATTCAAAGCACCAAGGTTATCTTCATAACTCGTTTTTCGTTGAACTTTATACACCACCTGATCTGAAAACCTTGCAAGGAATTTCTTCATCCCCTCTTTGGATTTCCATATGCGTTCAGGCCTCAAAAAGATACTGGAGTTGAACTGATTGCTGTATGTCCTGACATAAGTGTTAGTAGGAATGAAAACACGGATGTAATTCCCCTGATCTTGGTAAACGGCTATTTCAAATTCACCCAGATCTTTTATTCCATCATTATTATAATCGATCCAGGTATGTGTACCCTGACCATCATTTACCTGAAGAAAAATGAATTCTCTCTTTAGCTCAAGTCCGGATCCTATCTCATAGAAAGTAGTAGCTGTTAGTGCTCCTTTCCATACATTTAAAACATGCTCTAATCTATTTAGGATGGTATTTTCTGGTTTAGCACTGTACAGATTAGTATCTGTAATGTCGAGCATTCTGTAATTAAAATTCAGCTTAACAATATTGGCCTTATTCTTCATGAAGGCAGCTTCTGCACCAACGTTTCTTGCCCGGGCCGCCATATTCAAACGAAGGGAATCTGAGAACCAATCATACCTCTCACGATAATACACTGAAAACTGGTTCAGAGTTGAATCCAGGGTGGAGACATAAGCCTTCCAATCATAAAACCGATAGGAAGTATTTTGCAGGGTTGGATTGCCTGTAATGTACTTTTGATTTTGCTCATGGATGTCTTCAAAACCAACCTTGATCACACTGATCTTTTGTGAAATGGATGAATTGTGTCGTAAGAAAGTCGTCTTCTCTGTTCCCTCTGAAAATAAATAGCTCCCTAATACAGAAGCATGGAATCCCTTTTTGTTGATCAACATATCCAGCTGATTTCTATACCCTTTATAATCTGATCCCCAAATGAAATTATCAAAGTCATAACCAATAGCACCAACCCCTTTACCAATAAATTGAAGTCCTACATTTGACAAGTAAATATCCCCTTTATAGGGTTGATTTCTTACGTTCCAATCTCTATCAAACTCGGCAGATCTGAACCATTGTATGGGATTAAAAGTGCTTTGATTGTATTCAAAATTTGCCTTGGATTTAAGTCGCCAAACTTCCTTTGAGCCTAACTTGCTATCTGAATTTAAATTCCATTTCACTGCCGCTCCATAATTATCACCGGCATCTAGCGGAGAGAAGGTATTGATGTCATGATTACTATAAGCCAATTCTACACCGGTCTTCAATGATTTATTCAATTTGAACTCTGAACCTATTACGTACATTTGCTTCTTTTGAGGAGCTACCAATAATTGAATGGCTTCATAATCACCCTGAGGAACTCCGGCAACAGGCTGAATCCATCTATATACCTTGCCATTGGCCGTATAGGAATCAAACACATAGTTTCCATTTCCGGTACCAACATATTGGAACGAAGCTTGAAAAACGGCTGAGTCTGGGTTAACAGTAAACACTAATATTGAATCATATCCCAAAGAATCTCTTAAGGCGTATAACACTCTGTTGTCATAATAACCAACACTATCAATACTATTTGCAAAGGCATCTTGAATACTATCACCCACTGCTGCCAAAATCCCTCTTTTCTCAGTGGTTAAGGTTTGTTGGATGGTTTGATTTCTGGCATCCTGCTCAGAATAAATATTGAGCCAGGTATGGTACCGTTCTCCTTCAAAATCTGCCGAATATGCCACTAACGATCTTGCGTAGTTCAGATCAGAATATTGGAACTCAACTATGATCCTCTTATCTTTTGTGATCAATTGACGAGCTGTAAATGTGATCTCAGAAGTATTATAGTCGATCACATAATCAAATTCCTGCCCTCTTTGAAGGAGCTGACCATCTATATAGACCTTTTCTGTTCCGGCTAAAACAACGATAAAAGGTTCTTTGTCGGCTCCGGTCAATCGATAAGGTCCTTGATTTCCTTCCACTCCCTGAATAATGTTTCTTGAAAACTTACCCCTTGAAAATGCACCACTTAATTGATGAGAAGCTTTTCCATTCATTCCTACAACTTCCATGGGATGATATCCTTCTAATGAAATACCCTGTATTCTCTTCGTGTAATTCAAAAAATAGCCTGTTGGTTTCTTCAGCCAAAAATCACCACCGGTCACGGCAAAATTATCATTGTAGACACGTAATCTTACCTGATCAAACTCCTGCAACTTTTGAGTATTCCCCTCGGGTTGAAAAGGAATATTATTGTCAGATATTGAACCGGTCATAAAAAGATTGGGCGCAATTTGACCATCTAACTGCAGGTTTAATGTTGATTGTAAAGACAAATTCTGTGCATTCCCAACGGTAACACCTCTAGAAATTGAACCCTGTTTGTTTAATGTATTCGTTCCAAAAAGATCATCATTTGATTTTTCAGAAGAGACTGAATACTTGAAAGGATCTATATTTTCCACTTCACTGGTTACGATCAGGTCTTTATTCTTATGCTGGTAATTTTTATTAAGCGATATTGGCGTAGGTTCATATTGAACCTCAATTGGACCCGTAACGGCAGGATCTGTTATCACCAGGCGAGCTTTAATTGGGTCAACCCAATATTGTTTTTCGTTGAGTTTTTGATCACCGGCTTTCACTTCAAAACCAGATAAGTAAATAGATACGGTATCTATCTGGATCGTATCTCCACTTATGGTAAAAGATTTGTTCAGTCTTGTTTGAGCAAAACCATTTAAGCTGATACAGAAGATACTGATCAAAAATATGTGACGCCTAATCCCAGACAAGTTATAGCACTATTAAGCATAAAGATATGCCGATTAGGGAGTATACGAAAAAGTTAAATGGAAATTGTTGGTTTGAAGCTGACTAGGCCCGAGACAATCTCTAGAAAGCGGTCATGTCTCGGCCCTAAAATCAAACCCTTCTCCTCACGACTATATAACGATATTCAAAAATTGGTTACATGTTTTATTAAAATTTTAATTAAGAAAAGACTGAAAATAATGGTATCGGAATTTGTGATTTGGAATTTGAGACTTTACATTTAGCAATATGTTCGATACCAAAATCAAATGGGTAAAGTTTGCCAATGATGATGCTCATTTAGTGGAACTATTCATGGGTAGAACATGTTCTCCAATCAAAGTAAACGGTAAAGCCGTACTGCTGGTAAATAATGAAGGGGAATATCACATGGTCAAAAACAAATGTCCACATCAGGGCATTACACTCGAAAAAGCTTCATGCGAAGATGGTAAGATCATTTGTCCATGGCACCATTATGGTTTTGATCTTAAGAACGGAAGAGGTGCAGGACTATATCTAGACATCTATCCTATAGAAAAGAGAGAAGACGGTTACTACGCCGGATTCGAGTATTTCAGCCTGTTCTGACCTATAAGCCAAAAAATTTTTTTGAATCTCCCGCGAACAAAAAAGAAGTTTTACTTGTTTTTATGATAGTATTACTATTATATTTGCAAGTATTAATTTTGTTTATGGAAAATTTACTATCAAATATTAAGATTCAGGTCAACGAAAAAGTTTACTTAAAAGATCCCGATTCCTCAGAACTTGGCCAAAAAATAATTAGGGGAAGTATTGATCTTATTGATGAAATTGGATTTGAACAATTCACCTTCAAGAAACTCGCAGCAGATATTGGGTCAACCGAAGCATCAGTTTACCGCTATTTTGATAGTAAGCACCATTTATTGGTATACATTACTTTGTGGTATTGGGGATGGATGGAATATAGACTGGCTTTTGGTTTAACCAACATTTCCTCTCCTGAAAAAAGATTGAAAAAGGCCATCAAGATCCTAACCGAGGTTATCGAAGAGGATTCTACTTTCTCTCATGTCAACGAGATCAAACTGAACCGAATCGTAATTAGCGAATCTTCCAAGATCTATCATTGCAAAACGGTGGATGAAGAAAATACCGCCGGATTCTTTCATGCCTACAAAAACCTGGTTCAAAGGGTAAGTGATATTATTATAGAGATCGATCCGGAATATAAATACCCTCACATGCTGGTATCCACCATTATTGAAGGGGCGCATCATCAACGATTTTTTGCTGAGCATCTTCCAAGATTAACAGATGTTATTGAAGGAGAAGACGCCATTACTGTGTTTTATCAGAACATGGCTTTGGGACAATTAAAAAAATAAAATGGAATCAGTAAATGTAAGACAACCGATCAAGCGCTTTTGGATGCTCCTGAAACCCGATAAATTGGAGATCAGGAATGTCTATCTATATGCTTTATTCAATGGTTTGGTTTATCTGACTTTACCTATTGGTATCCAGGCAATTATAAATTTAATTCAAGGTGGACAGGTAAGTACTTCATGGATTGTACTTGTGATCTTTGTTATCCTCGGTATAGTGTTCAACGGAATTCTTACCATAAGCCAAATGCGCATTGTAGAAAATCTACAACAAAAGATCTTTACCCGAGCGGCATTTGAATTCGCCTACAGGATTCCCAGAATCAAATTAGAAGCCTTGTACAAACATTACGCTCCTGAATTAATGAACAGATTCTTTGACATTGTTTCTGTGCAAAAGGGGTTATCCAAAATATTAATCGAATTCAGTACTGCCAGTATCCAAATCATGTTTGGATTGATACTACTATCATTTTATCACCCTTTCTTCATCATCTTCAGCTTGATACTACTTGCTTTGATCTATGCGATATTCAAATTAACTGCACGAAGAGGATTAACGACCAGCTTAAAAGAATCTAAGAGTAAATACCGCGTGGTTCATTGGTTAGAAGAAATGGCAAGAAACAACGTTACCTTCAAATTAGCCGGAGAAACTGATCTTCCCTTAGAAAAAACAGATGATGAAACCGAAGGCTATATAGAATATAGAGAAAAGCACTTTAAGGTATTAATGCTCCAATTCAGCTTAATGGTTGGCTTTAAAGTCGTGGTAGCTGCGGGATTGCTGATCATTGGTAGTATACTGGTTATGGAGCAACAAATGAATATTGGTCAGTTCGTTGCATCAGAGATCATTATTCTGATGATCATTAGCGCAGTTGAGAAACTGATCACCAGTTTGGAAACCATATATGACGTATTAACCTCACTCGAGAAAATTGCACAAGTAACTGATCTAGAAATAGAAGAAGAAACCGGCTTGAACATTTCAGATCATTGCAATGATAAGGGATTACAAGTAGAAATGAACAACGTATCCTTTAGTTACCCGGGTTCAGATAAAAAGGTTCTTGACAGCTTAAGTCTTAAGTTAGAAAGTGGAAAAAACATCTTGCTCACTGGTGAAAACAATTCCGGAAAATCAACGCTCCTGCACTTGATCGCAGGTGTATATGCACCTAAATCAGGATTCATCAGTTACAATGATTACCCTCAAGGGAATTTGAACCCACAAAATCTTAGATCCATTATAGGTGATTGTTTGATGGAAGAACAATTGTTTGAAGGTACCATTTTTGAAAATATCGCTATTGGCCGTAAGAATGCAACTTTTGAAAATGTGAGATGGGCCGTTGAAAATCTAGGGTTATCGGAATTCATCAAATCACTTCCAAAAGGATTTGATACAGTAATAGATCCAGAAGGCAGAAAGTTTTCTAAAGGCGTAATTGATAAATTATTACTAGCGAGGAGTATAGCAGACAAGCCCAAACTACTCTTAATAAAGGACGCCTTTCAATCCATTCGTAATGATGAGAAGAAACAATTCATTGATTTTTTACTGAGAAAAGACCAACCCTGGACCCTTGTTGCGGTTTCATCAAATGAATACTTAGCACAAAATGTGGACGAGATCCTATTACTAGAAAATGGGAAAATAGCGGAATCTGGTAGCTATGATTACATGAAAAATAAATTGACATAAGATGTTGAACATTTCAGAAAATAGTATTGGAATTCAACTTCGAAAGAAAGCATTCAAAACACTTGAAGAAGTTGAAAACAGAACATCAAATAGGGTTTTATTACGCCTCATTGGTGGAACTTTCATTGTTCTTTTGATCGTAATGTTCATACCATGGACACAGAACATCCGTTCGTATGGAGACATCACAACTTTACATCCAGATCAACGTCCACAAACCATTCATTCCGTTATTGCAGGACGAATTGAAAAATGGTATGTCAAAGAAGGAGATTTTGTATCCAAGGGTGATACAATCGCCTTCATTTCAGAAATAAAACCCGAGTATTTCGATCCATTACTAGTGGATAGAACCGGTGAACAAACGGAATTAAAGAAGATGACCGTAATGTCTTACGAAGAAAAGATCGAGGCATTAGATAATCAAATCAGGATATTACATGAACAATTGGACCTCAAATTACAGCAGGGCCGAATTAAGTTGCAACAAGCCAATTTGAAGGTGACAAATGATAGTATTTCAGTTGAAGCAGCTTCTATTAATTACCAAACCTCAGCTGATCAATTCAAACGAATAGAGGAAATGTATAAGGATGGTTTAAAATCTAAAACAGATCTTGAAAACAGACAAGTTAAGATGCAGCAGGCGTATAGCTATTTGGTAGAAGCTGAAAACAAATTATTGGCCAGCAGATCAGAATTGATCGCTACACGCATTGAACTTTCGAATATTCAAATGAAATACGATAGTGACATTGCCAAGGCATTATCGGATAAGTATTCAGCACAATCCAATAAACTAACCTATCAGGGAGAGGTTTCAAAGCTTGAAAATCAATATTCAAATTATGAACTAAGGTCTTCGTTTTATTATATTCTCGCTCCTCAGGATTGTTATGTTACTAAGTTGATTGCCAACGGTATAGGAGAAACAATTAAAGAAGGTTCTGAGGTAGTAACCATTATGCCAACCAACTTTCAATTGGCCGCAGAGATCTATGTTGACCCCCTTGACTTACCTCTTCTAAAGGTGGGTGAACACGTGCGGTTACAATTTGACGGATGGCCTGCGATAGTGTTTTCCGGATGGCCTAATGCCAGCTATGGAACATATGGTGGGAGGATCTATGCAATTGACCAATATATATCAGAGAATGGCAAATACAGAATTCTTGTAGAACAGGACCCCAATGATCACCCCTGGCCAGAAGCTTTACGATATGGAGGTGGCGTGAATGCCATGGTACTTTTAGAAGATGTTCCTATTTGGTATGAGCTATGGAGAAAGATCAACGGATTCCCACCAAACTATTATAAGAGCCATACAGAAAAACCAACATATTCAGATAAAAAGAAGTAGTGATGCGTAGCTTAATAATCTACATATTGATGTTCCTTTTTGGATTAACAGGGTTTGCCCAGGATAGTCTAAACAATGTATTGACCTATGAGGAATATATGCGCATTGTTAAAACGCATCATCCTGTAGCAAGACAAGCTAATATTTTAGTTGAAAGCTCAGGTGCATACCTCAATAAAGCACAGGGCGCCTTTGATCCAACTTTATCCGGTAGTGCAAACCAAAAGTATTTTAAAGATCAGCAATATTATAGCATGCTGAATGGTCAACTGAAGATTCCTACATGGTTTGGAGTATCTTTTCATGGAGGATATGACCTCAACAATGGGATTTATTTGAATCCTGAACGCAATCTGCCGGATGATGGTTTATGGTACGCAGGGATAAATGTATCATTAGGAAAAGGTTTGATCATTGATGAGCGCCGAGCTCAGTACAAGAAAGCAAAGATCTATCAGGAAGCCAGTATTCAGGAACAAATTCTACTATTGAATGATCTTCAGCTAAATGCATCCATAGCCTACTGGGAATGGTTTAAAGCATCTACAAAAGTTGTGATCTATGAAGAGGCTGTAGACAACGCCCAGGAACGATTTGAAAATGTAAAGCAAAGTGCCATTTTGGGTGATAAACCCTTTATCGACACTCTTGAAGCCTATATTCAATTACAAAATAGGCTAATTAAGTTATTGGATGCCGAACTGGAGAAAATGAATACGCAGTCATACATGGAGATCTTTTTATGGCAAGATGGCTTTGTCCCGGTTGAAATTGACTCTAGTATCAGTTGCCCTGGATTGAACAACATAAGCTATCGAACAATCGTTCCTCAACTGGCATTACGAGTTGATTCTCTTAAAACATACCATCCAGAGATCTTGAATACTCAATACAAGATCGATCAGAAAAAGGTAGATCTACAACTCAGTCAGAATAATCTTCTACCTGAGCTCAATTTTAAGTATAACGCCCTAACCTATTCAGATGATGGTAATTTGATGGATAACTATAGCGTTAACAATTACAATTGGGGAGCTCAGGTCAAAATTCCGCTCTTTCTGAGAAAAGAGAGAGGCGACCTAAGGATCAATAAATTAAAACTGGAGAGTTTAGAATATGATCTGGCCTTCAAAACTGAACAATTGGAATATAAAATAGAATCAGCCCTGAATGGCTGGTCCAATAGCTATCAGAAGATCCTCATCAACGAGAGGGTGGTCAATAATTACTACCTACTATTAGAAAGCGAAAAAGTACTTTTTGATATAGGTGAAAGCTCACTTTTTATGGTAAACAGTCGAGAAAAAGCATATATCAGCTCCAGGATTGAATTAGTAGAATACCTGATCGAGAATAAGAAATCAGAGCTTAAAGCCTATTATGCATTAGGAATTATTTCAAAAAACAACCTATGGTAGCCATTCATATTCTAAGCAATTCAGAAAATTCAGCCAATAAGATCATTGACTTTCTATTTGAAAATGAACTGATCTTCGAAGTGGTAACCATGAAAGAAGTTACCAGAAGAAGTAAACGTGCAGGAACCAATCATAGCGCATTCTTAACGATTGGAATAACGAAAGCCCTGCTTTTCAAACAAATAGCAGAAGAGATCAATGCAAGATTCATACAGGACGATCCTACCGTATTTTCACTTCCCATTGTAGATATGGATCCGGAGAAACAAAAGGAATTAATAAATCTTACCAGGTCTGTATAGTACCAGGCAATATTCTTATCTTTGATGCCCACTTGGGGGTATAGCTTCCCGAATAACTTGAATCACGAACAAATTCTATTCAAGTAACTCGGGACAGGCACTTCGCTATACCCACTAAATAATAAAATGGGGGTATAGCTTCCCGAATAACTTGAATCGCGAACAAGTTCTATTCAAGTAACTCGGGACAGGCACTTCGCTATACCACCAACAATTTAAAATGGGGGTATAGCTCAGTTGGCTAGAGCGTTTGGCTGGCAGCCAAAAGGTCCCCGGTTCGAGCCCGGGTATCTCCACAAAGCATCTAGTCCCGACTACATTCGGGATAGGTGCTTTTTATTTATCATTCAAATTGAAAAGTATGATGGTAGCTACAATGCAGGATTATATCAAAGATGTACTGGAAAACATGCCTAATGACTGGCTTCGTTTAACTACTCATAGATTAGATATTTATAATGAAAGCCTTGCCAAAACTGAATTTCTAGAACAGTTTGAGTCCTTGTATAAGGATAATAATGCCAATCCTGAAGCCCTTAAAAACCTACCAACTGCCTTTGATTATATTCGATTAGGACATCCATTATCAAGTGTTTTGGAGTGGGCCATTGCCACTTCAAATGGTTTGAACGCCAATAGTGTGATCAGTTTTTCTTCTCAGATTATGCCCGTCATGGCCATTTTGAGAAAGAACCACTTTGACAAGAAAAATACGCAGATCTGCTACACTGACTCCTTACCAAAGAACTTTGATGCCAAGATCGTAAAGGAAGTTTACGGATATCAATTTGAGCTGAAACAAGTCAATAGCATAAGCGATATTTCGGCATTTAATGGAAGCACGATCTTCGTTAGCGAGCAGGACAATTTTACCTCCTTTCAACTGCAATCAGGAATTGACTTTTACGTTGCGCTTTACCCGCATTTAGGAAGTGTTATATTGGTGAACGGATCAAAAAATGAAGTTTATATTTCAGAGATCCAGCACGTTAGAAGACGTGAATCAATTGCCATGACACCTGCCAACTGTTTGACCGCCTTACAAATGTTGGCTGGCGAATCATCAACTTCTCAAATTAAGGATATAACTGCGGATAAAAAGGCCGTCATCACCTCCATTCAAAATATTACAGGAACCCATTCCAATGCGCTAGTTGCCTCAAGTGGATTATCCATTCAATATGCCATTTTAATGGGGTTAATCCATTTTGCAGAAGAAAAATATAAAGGAAAAGCCATTAAAATTATTGTTCCTCCCAATTGTTACGGAGGTACAAATGATCAGGCCAGAAGGGTAGCGGCATGTCTTGATAATGTAGATATTGTTGACTTTCCCGTAGATGCTGGCAATGATATGGTTCAGAGTATTAATACCATCCTTGATGAGATTGCTGCGCAAGATGCTGTACCGTACATTATAGCAGAAATACCAACAAATCCAAGAGTTGAAGTTCCAGATCTTAATCAATTACGTGCTGCTTTAAGTAATGATCGTAAAACCCCATCAGGAACAGCAGCTATTGACCCTGTTTTTATTCTGGATCAAACCTTTTGTCCAAATGTTCACTTTTTGGGTGATAATGATATCCTTTCAACAGTTAGAACCATCTCTTTTGCTAGCGGATCTAAGTTCCCAAGCGGTGGATTGTGCACTGCAGGATATTGTGTTGCCAACAAGCGTGCAGAAAACCTGATGGACAACATCAGTTTACATTTGAAATTATGCGACAATGAGGCCACAGCACTTCAGTTAGAAATTCTGACGCAGCAATTACCATCCATGATCCAACGTATTGCGGATGCCTATAAAAACACGCGTGCATTTGTCAATTATATCAAGGAAGTATTGCCGGATGCCAAGATCAACTTTGTATCTGAAGAATTGGCTGCTCAAGGTTTTACACCGTCCGTTTTCTCATTAGATCTTCCTACCAAAGGAAATACAGATGAAGAAAGAGAAGCTTATAAAAGAGCCTTGAATCTGAAACTCATCAACATGATGATCACAGAAATTCCAAACGAAAGTAAATACTGTGTGAGCTATGGACAGTTGAAAGGTTGTTACTGGACCATTCCCGCTACCTCAACACAGGGAACTACCAAAGAAGGTGATAAGGATTATATAGCACGTGTTGCTTTATCAGCAAATATGGACCTTGAGCTACACAAAAAGGTATTCAAGGAATTTGTTGATCAAATTTAAGACACCAGGAACTCTTGGTTATATATTGTTGCCTTTTGATTAATAATTACTTGACCTTTTAAAAACCCTATCTTAGTTATACAATAACTATAAAGGAATAAACCCGGTGGGTTTTATTCAAATCTTATAGGTAATTGGCGTAACACATTGAAATTTCAGCATGGTGGTGAATTCAGAATCTAATAGCTTTATATTTAAACAAGATCAGGTCGAGACCACTGCTAAACCTATAATTCATAATAAGAAGTCTCGAAGAAATAAAGACAACTCAAATCTCATTGAAGACGTATGGCTTTGGGGGCTTTACCGATATAAAGGCCTCAAGGAAAATAGCTGGATGGAGCAAGTTACGACTACCGCTTTATTAGATTCAGACAGTCAAAGAATTGATTCAAAAAAATTCTTAGACAAATTGAACAGTTCCGATTGTTTTGATTTCGAATATAATCCGAAAGAAGGTGATACTTTTAGAATACTTCATGAATCTAGGCAAATAATCAGGAACAGAAAATTTATCGGAAGAAGCAATATTTCATTTGTGTTTCGAGAATCAGTTTGGGTAGAAGAAAAATATGAAGATGAAAATATTGAATTAACTTATATTAATTCGGGTAGTATTTGTTGGTTATAGTTGTTTAAAACTACCTATAACATAGTAGCTAAAAATCACGTCCGCGCTTCTTTGCCAGCACACTTGCTCCCAGTAGCTTGTTCAGGGTTGTGGTTTTTTCCAACCGCCTACGCAATAGCTTCGGCGGTCACGCACGGGCGGACGGTAGAGAGTCCGGGATTTGGCCAGCACACTTCGCGCGCCAATTTGAAAAATTGGCTATTTTTAGCTAAACGTGAGGAGTAATTCAAATATGAATCGGAACTACTTTTTTTTAATCGGACTGTCAGTGTTATTGGCATGTCAAAATAATGAAAATCAAAATTTCAATTCGGAGAATTCAGATAATCAAATAGATACCGTTTCAGTTGATTCTACAATTGAAGAGACAATTATTGATGCGGATTTATCTTCATTTGAGAACAAGGTCTACACCGTACTCTTCAGATCATCCAAAGATCAAGAAGGCAAGTATATTGAGCCTGCTTGCTTAAGTACACCTCCAACTATTCGATTTGAACAATTAGATAACCATAGAATAGATTTCGTTTGCGGACAGGATGCAATGGATCATAAATTCAAGAGTGCATTTTCAGATAATGATATAACAACTTTCATTTTTGATGACGGACTTACACTTAAAATAGAAAAGCTGGAGTATACCGAACTTAATCCATTTGAAAGAATAGAAATCACTCTATCAGATTTTGAACAACTATACATGGGTTACTATGCAGACTCATTGACCTCTTTTAATTCAGAAAAAGCAGTTTTGGTACTATACAATGAGGAAAACACCAAAATTCTAAAAGAACAAGGCAGATATACTGCCATTCCTTGCCCAGAAGATATTTTTGATTAGATGTCGAAAACGCCACTTAACACAATAGCTAAATAACGTCCAACCCTTGGCCAATCTTTTCCCTCCCATTACGTGTCCATAGTCCGGGCGGTCCGCCTTAGCGGAGTTTTTTTTGCCAGCACATCCGTCAGTGGACGGACCAGCTTTAGCCAAACGTTAGGGCAAATCGACCCATACACTTGACCATTACATGCTTCCATGATCAACTGCACGGACCGACTGCACTGCGTTCCGTCTTCGTTGGTGAGTAAGAACAATCCCATTTCCGGGAAACGGACTCACCACAAATCCCCTAAATTCTAATTTTGAATTAATACCAATTTTTGGTATTTTTGTTGTAACAGTATTTATTATGAGTAAAAACACTTCAATATCTTTAGGAAATTACTTTGACGAATTCGTTAAAACTCAAATTCAAGCAGGACGCTACAAAAACGTGAGTGAAGTAATTCGAGCAGGTCTGAGACTTTTAGAAAATGAGGAGGATAAGGTAAAAATGCTTCGAGCAGCCATTCAAGAAGGAATCGATAGCGGAATTGTTGAGAATTTCGATCCAAAAGAGCATTTAAAGTCTCTGAAAGCTAAGAAATAACTGAATGGCCAAGTACTTTCTCACTAACAAAGCCGTAGAAGACCTAACAGATATCTGGCTCTATACAAAAGATGAATGGTCAGAAGATCAAGCTGACAAGTACTACTACTATTTACTTGACTCATGTCAAGAAGTTGCGGATAACCCTAACCTAGCAAAACAATACGAAGAAGTCAACAAAGGACTGCTTGGCATCAGAGCAAACCGCCACATTATCTTTTTTCGCATACTGAGTAAGTCTGAAATTGAAGTCATCAGAATTCTGCATGGCATGATGGACTTAAAATCGAAAATGAAGGGGTAAAAGAACTTGCCTAACATAATAGGTAAAGTTCATGTCCTACCCGAATTCGAATTCTGACATCAGCATTAATCAATGCTTATCTCAGAACACGTTTCCGTATCACTCGAAGTTCGGTGGTGAGCCTGCTTACGGTAGGCAGATAAGACTAATCCCATCTCCGGGAAATGAATATTTTCTTACATTGCATGACAATGAACATCAAACAATTGTGGCATAAGATCTCCTTCTTAGGGCTAAGAGACGATCAGGAATTTTCTCACAGGGAAGTTATTCTGCTCAATAAACTGGTATTTGTAGGCTGTATACTTTACATCCCTTTAATTCCGGTGGATTACATTATGAATGAGAGCAAATTACTTGCATATCAATTGATCATG
This sequence comes from Crocinitomicaceae bacterium, assembly GCA_020635955.1. Taxonomy (GTDB): domain Bacteria; phylum Bacteroidota; class Bacteroidia; order Flavobacteriales_D; family Crocinitomicaceae; genus Paracrocinitomix. The sequence goes on along the minus strand of JACJYW010000005.1, from coordinate 258,264 downwards.
TTCACATTGTGTATGATCACTTTATTGTTCAGTTATCTAAAGTGGTTCAATATTGCTAAATTCTATTTCTATTTTGTTGTTATCAGCTTCATATGTTTTCTTGGAATAGGTGTTGGTGAAGGAACAGGGAATGATCTTACGCTTTTTGCGGTGCTGATTGCGCCAGCCATGTTATTCAAGGATCTTCGTATTATTATTTTTCTTTCTGTTTTTACGATTGTGATCATGATCGGATTACGCTTTGCCCAGGCATCCATTGAACCATTTATGGACATTTCTCTGGAAGACAGAAGGAATTTTCAGCTCATTTTTCAATTGATCGTTTCAATTATTATCTTTTTCCAGGTATATTATTTCAAGAATATCAACTTCAGATTTCAGGATCTGCTTTCTTCGAAAAATGATGAAATAGCCGAAAAGAACAAGGAAATAGTTGATTCTATCAATTATGCTCAACGCATACAAGATGCTTATTTGCCACCAAAAGAGGTGTTAGGGCATTACTTTCCTGAGTCTTTCTTATTCTTTGAGCCAAAAGATATTGTAAGTGGTGATTTTTATTGGTTTTATGGCATCAGAAATAAAGAAGGTCAATTATTGGATGATGTGTTTATTGTAGCCGCAGATTGCACAGGCCATGGCGTTCCGGGTGCTATTATGAGTGTTATTTGCTGTAATGCACTTAACGAAGTGGTGGTAAAGGGAGAAGAGTATGATACAGGAAAGATCCTTGACAAGGTGAGAGAACAAATTGTAACTATCCTTAAAACCAAAGGGAACAATTCCAGAAAAGATGGAATGGGTGTGGCCATGGTCAAGGTGAATAGAAAAACCAGAGAGGTACAATACTCAGGTGCAAATAATCCTTTGTGGATCTTAAAAAATGGAGGCACAGAGATAGAAGAGATCAAAGCAGATAAACAACCCGTTGGTTCTTATGAAAATGCGGTTCCTTTTACTGCACATTCAGTAACCTTATCTGAAGGAGATCAGCTCTTTATGTTCTCAGATGGAATTCAAGACCAATTTGGCGGAGAAAAAGGCAAGAAACTGAAAGCGGCCAACCTGAAAAAAATAATCCTTGACAATAAAACACTTCCTTTGGCTGAACAGCAATCAGCTGTTAAAAAGGCTTTCCATCAATGGAAAGGAGATCTGGAACAGGTAGATGATGTGGTGATGATTGGTTTACGGTTGTAAATTAATATCCTTTACTATTTACATATAATAAAAGTTTCTCTATAAAAACGTGATCTTCAATGAGTCCGTATACCATTAAATCTCGTTGAAAAACAGTGAGCTGATTAAACAACACTTCAAACATTAAATTTCCTTTCAGATCTTCATCAAAAAGCAGAATGTCTTTGCGCAATGCTTCCAGTTGGATCACTACATTGTCATTATGCGTATGAATAAAATGGTTCAATACCAGATCCTGATGTCCATCACATTGTCTGCCTTTCAAAAGTTTCTCTACAAAGCTGAATAATACCAGTTCTTATTGCTGAATGTGCTCAACCAGTTCCTTTTTATAGGAATGGATAAATAGGGTCAACAACTTCACTGACCAGAATTCACCACCATACTTACTGTGCATTTGCAATAAGGTATTCTCGATCTTTGGGATCCAGTGATCTAAATAATAGTGATGACTAGCCTTTAAATAGGTAAAGATCTCTTCCAAACTAAATACCTCAAATCGCTCATTATCAAAGCTTTCAGGATCTCTCATGAATTCCTGTAACAGACTAGAAAGATCATCAGAAATATTTTCGTTTATAAATCGTTTTTCAATTTGTTCTTTGATGAATTTTTCAGGTTGATTCAAAAAGATCATATCGTTTGCTGTTGATGAACAACAATGTTACAACAAGTTACTCCTGCATTCAATACCTCAAAAAGGGTAAAACCTCTCATTTTCAAAAAAATACCATTAAAGCGGTATTCGCCTTGTTTACCTTAATAATAACCGTAGCTTTGTTACAAATAATTGAAAGATGAACATTGCAGCACATACGGTAGTAACGCTTAACTACACTTTAAAAGATAGCGACGGAGTTTTATTAGATACATCAGAAGGAAGACAACCACTTGTTTATTTGCATGGCGTTGGAGCCTTGATCCCGGGATTGGAAAAAGAGTTGGACGACAAACAAAAAGGAGATCAGGTTATTGCTGTTATTCAACCTGAAGATGCGTATGGTAGCCGCAGAGATGATCTTTTAAAATTAGTTTCTAAAAGTGGATTTCAGGGTGACGAAGAGATGCATGAAGGTATGCAGGTTCAATTACAAACTGAGCACGGACCAGCTATTGCTATAATTTCTAAAATTGAAGGAGATGATGTTACGTTAGATCTTAACCATCCTCTAGCGGATATGGTTTTGCATTTTGACGTAACAGTTGTTGATGTTAGACCGGCTACAGATGAAGAAATTTCACACGGACACGTTCATGGTCCTGGTGGACATCATCATTAATAATAATTCAAAATATCAAATACCAAATTCCAAGATCCAACTTTAGGGTTTTGGAATTTCTTTTTTTGGGGTTTAGGATTTTATTTAAGGGGTAATCTATAGATCATTCTTGCTTCAAAAGACCAGCCATTTTTCAATTGCAAAGGAACGGCTTTAGGATCATCAAAATTACGATCATCCCCAATGTTAACCGGCCCTAATTTGACATCCATTTTATCTCCCGGAGTAAAAAAGCGATATTTTCTGAGCACTGAATGCCCGGCTTTAAAGTGAAACCACAAATTGGCTCCAGGAGTGAATTCTCCAAACAACCATACATTGTTATCTGCCTTATCAATATACCTATTGGTTGCAAAAGGAGTACCTGAATTGAACTGATACATATATGAAGCATTAACCCCATCAAAGCGTAAACCAGTTCTGAATTTTGTGCCCGGCATAAAAGCAAGTTCAAGGTTTAACGGCACGACTACTCTCAATAGCCATTTCTCATTCATTTTCCAATTAAAACCAAATAATGGCACGAACATAGGACCAAAGAATTCTCCATTGTAGTAGAGACCATATCTCCAGTCAAATTTATCGCTTCTCTTTGTTGTTCCTAGCGCAATACCTCCCATTTGAAAATGAGAGATGCCCACATCATTAAAATCAGTTTGCAGGCGTGGAATGGCCATGAAAAGCATTTTGCTTTTATCATTCCAATTATGTTCCCAACCCAACTGCAACATGATAGAGGTAAAATAATAATCACTATAAAGAGGGGTATTTGATGTGATGGAGTTGTATTGATATTCTAATCCAAAAATGAGCACGTTATTATCCCCTAATACAACTGGAGCCTTGGCATCTACCACATACATATTGAAGTTGCGCTTATAATCTCCAATATTATCAAAATCACTGGCAGGTGAGGTGCGCCAATAGACATTTGCCAGATCTACCCAGTTTTGACCGAATGAATTGGTCCACCAAAATGATATCAATACAACAAGAAGTAATCTCATTAATGGGGAAGATATAGAATTTTGTTAAATATTTCTTAATATCTGATAAAAGTCATATTGTGGCACGGTACGTGCATTTTGGGTAATTGAATTAGACTAATTGATTCGTGGATTTTGGGTTTAACCGGAGTGATTTCAAACGAGAAACGCTCCGGTTTTTTTATGCATTAATTAGCTTAGGGATTGAATGGCCTGTTGAAGCCCACGCCAAAGGCTTGGCGACTAATGAAAGCCCGACCAAAGTTCACTGAGTGTCATCCTGAGCGGAGTCGAAGGACGAAGTGGACGTGGTAAGCCCCTATTTCTTCAATACTTTGTGGATCTTGAAATAATCAGAGTCATGGAAAGGTGCATTTTTCAATGCCTGTGCCTGAGTAATCGTTTCTTTCACCTCATCTTCACGCAACACATTAATAGATTCTGTCATAAAAATTAGCGGCTCAACACCTTCAGTATCTACCTGACTTAGCTGATCAACAAACCCTATGATCTTAATAAGATCAGCCTTTACAGCCTCTTTCTTATCACCCTCAAACTCTAACCTGGCAAGGTGAGCAATGTGGTCTACCATTTCATCTGTGATCTTCATGCTAAAATTTATCTATGACCTTTTTGTTGTATTTAAGCAGTGGTGCGTTAATGACATCATAGGTCTGCTGACGCAAATTTACTAAATCTTTCTTTTCCAAACCTTTTGTTGGGATGGGATCATGCACTACCACACGACAAATTCCAGGACGTGCCCAGGCCGTTAGTGGAGGATCAGTGGCAAACAGCTTCCAGGTATCAATCAAAGTAATGGGTAAAATAGGTACCTGCTCTTCCACGGCCATTTTGAATGCACCAGATTTGAAGGGATGTAACTTAGGTGTATCTGCCGGGATTTTTCCTTCAGGATAAATAACGATTGACCATCCCCTTGCTATTTCTTGCTTGGCCCTAATAATAGATCTCATAGCGGAATGACGCTTTTCGCGGTTGACACCTATATCCATTTTTTTGAAGAAGATGTTGAGTACCGGCCAACTCAACAATTCAGATTTACCAATAAACATGAACTTTGTTTTGGGTAGGATGGGATACATCAAAATGATATCTAAATAACTACTATGGTTGGCGCAAATCACATAAGGCCCCGGAGGAAGGTTCTTGGGAACTGACAATCGTCTTAGGTAAATAAAATCAAGAAATAGAATGACTCTGGAGGTGGCTACTTTCAACTTAAATACCTTTTCAAAGTTGGCATCCTTTAGCAACATGACCCAAAAAACCGGATATAAAATGGTTAATACGGTAAAGAATACCACCGCAAAGTACAAACGGTACAGAATGATCAATGGTAATAGTAAATAGCGCATCAATTCAAAGGTAATAAATTGGCAGATAGTTGTTCTCGATACAATACTCCTTACAGTCGTATCACTCGAACAAACCATATATTCGAACTTTTTTATTTCTAAAACGGTTTCTTCGAGTGTCCCGAAACTTCGGGACGTATCGAGAAGAATATTTTTATTAGTTTCATCCAATGGCCAATCTTTACTACGTATACATTCTAGAATGTTCAGACAAAACATTTTATGTTGGAATGACGTCAGATATGAATAAAAGATTAACCGAACATCAAATGGCCAAAGATCCAACTTCATATACTGCAAGAAGATTACCAATACATCTTGTATTTAAAGCAGAGTTTACTGATCCTCTACTCGCTATGAACATGGAACAAAAGATCAAAAAGTGGTCTAAAGCTAAAAAGCTGGCATTAATAAATGATGAATTTGAAAAGCTTCCGGGCTTGTCGAAAAAGAAGTTTTGATCCAAAGAGGTAAATTGTTCTCGATACAATACTCCTTACAGTCGTATCACTCGAACAAACCATTTTATCGAACTTTTATTTTTCATAAGTGGTTTCTTCGAGTGTCCCGAAGTTTCGGGACGTATCGAGAAGATACCACCGCCCACAAAAGGAAAGACCGGATTATCCTTATAGCTGCTGATTTATTTCTACTTTTATACTCAAATTTTTATAGTTCAATGGCTAGAATCTTAACAGGCATACAAAGTACAGGAGTTCCACATTTAGGAAATATTCTTGGGGCGATCAAACCAGCAATTGAAATGGCTGAAGACCCTTCGAATGATTCTTTTTTGTTCATAGCAGACCTTCATTCGCTCACTCAGATAAAGAGTGCGGATGAGATGAGAGAAAATACCTATAGTGTTGCTGCTACCTGGCTTGCTTGTGGATTGGATACCAACAAAACTACTTTTTATCGTCAATCTGATCGTCCTGAAACGGCTGAACTTACCTGGTATTTATCTTGTTTTTTCCCGTACCAAAGATTGACATTGGCGCATTCTTTTAAGGATAAGGCAGATCGTTTAGAGGACGTTAATGCCGGCTTATTCAGCTACCCTATGCTCATGGCGGCTGATATTCTTTTGTATGATGCCCATTTTGTTCCGGTTGGTAAAGATCAGGAACAACACCTTGAATTTACCAGAGATGTTGCCCGCAGAATGAACAATGAAATGGGGGAGATCTTTGTGATGCCTGAGGCTAAACACAATGAAACCACCATGAAAATTCCGGGTACGGATGGCGAAAAAATGTCAAAATCAAGAGGGAATCTCATCAATATCTTTTTGCCGGAAAAGGAATTGAAAAAGCAGGTGAATAGCATTGTTACAGATAGCAAGGAACTGGAAGAACCAAAAGATCCGGATACCTGTCATGCCTATGCAATCTATGCTTTATTGGCAAATGATGCCCAAACAGCTGAAATGCGTAAGAATTATCAAGCCGGAGGATGGGGATATGGACATACTAAGAAAGCCATTTTAGATCTTATACTGGAGAACTTTAAAACAGAACGTGAGAAGTTCAATTATTACATGGAGAATAAGGGCGAACTTGATAAGGTATTGGCTGAAGGTGCTGCAAAGGCAAAACTAGTGGCAGATGATGTTTTAAAACGTGTTCGCCATAAATTGGGATACTGATCATGGATGTTGAGAAGATCTTACAACAAGGTCAAAACAGGCTGGAGGCGAATAAGAAACTGGCCAATCGATTAAAGAAAAGCAAACCCAAAAATTTGGATAACGTTGTTCATGCGCTTCATGATGAAGTGTTTGAAGAAACAGATTGCCTGAAATGTGCCAATTGCTGCAAAACTACCAGTCCGGGAATGCATGACCGAGATGTTGACCGAATTGCCAAACATCTAAAAATGAAGCCGGGTGATGTCATTCAGCAATACATGGAAATGGACGGTGATGGTGAATTTGTATTCAGATCAGCCCCATGCCCGTTTCTGGATTATGAAAATTACTGCATGATCTATGAATCCCGACCACTGGCTTGCAGAGAATATCCGCATACCAACCGCAAGCGATTTTATCAGGTGCTTGACCTCAGCATCAAGAACACGGAAATTTGCCCTGCTGTGGTGAAGATATTTGAACGTTTGGAACAGAAGATCTAAATGAGTCAACACAAACACTATATCCTTCACAAACCCTTTGGCTATCAATCTCAATTTGTGAGCAATGCCCCAAAAAATCATAAGCAAAAATTTCTAGGTGAACTGTTCGATTTTGCTGAAGGTACCATGAGCATTGGTAGGCTAGATGAAAAATCAGAAGGCCTTTTACTCTTAACCACGGATGGTAAAGTGAGTAATGCTATTACCAGCACAAAGTTTGAAAAAGAGTATTATGTGCAGGTGGATGGCCTTATAACCCAAGAAGCCATTGCTGAATTAGAGCAAGGTGTTGAAATAGGAATTCATGGTAAGCGTTATATGACATTTCCGGCCAAAGCCAGATGTATTGATGATCCGGGATTTCCGGAGCGATCAAGAAAGGTTAGGGATGACAGACATGGACCAACAAGTTGGGCTTCAATCACTATCCGCGAGGGCAAATTCAGACAAGTGCGAAAAATGTGTGCAGCTGTTGGTTTTCCGGTATTACGCTTAATCAGGGTTCGAATTGGTGACATACATTTGGGCGATCTGTCACCAGGTGAAGCTAAACAAGTGGATGGTTTTGAAGGTGTTGAGCTTTGATTATCTTTGAAGCATGCAACACGAACCACAACAAATTATCACGGAATTTTACCAGGCTTTCAAGGACCTTGATGCTGAGAAGATGATATCCTTCTATTCTTACAATGTGATCTTTGAGGATCCGGCATTTGGGAGATTAAATGGCGAGAGGGCGGCAAATATGTGGCGAATGCTGATAGAAAGTCAAAAAGGCAAAGACTTTGTTGTTGAATTCAGCCATGTCACTGAAAACAGTGCCCATTGGGAGGCCCATTACACCTTTTCTCAAACAGGTAGAAAGGTGCATAACATCATCTCAGCTCAATTTGAAATTCAAAATGGGAAGATCACCAAACACACTGATCATTTTAACTTACACGCCTGGGCTAAACAGGCTTTAGGTTTCAAGGGATGGCTATTGGGAGGCACACGATTCTTTCAGAAGAAATTACAGGCTCAGACGAACAGGTTGCTGGATAAGTTTGAGGGGAAGTAGTTAAAAATAAATAGCCGCAGCAGTGCAACTACTGCGGAGCAGGGGAGCAATTCTTCTTCAAAAATCCTGCGGAGCTATGCAGACATCTTAATTTATATAAAGTACTAATCCACCTTTCATTTGGATTTCATTTCTAACATAACTCATTAAAAATGTAATGTTCCCTCTTATGAGCTGACTATATTCCTTTAAGATATTAATCTCTCCATCATTTTCATCAAGAATTCTTCCTTCATTGTTAACAGCCCCATATTGTTCGATACCTTCAATTTTAATGATGGCACTTATTAAATCAACTTTTGCGATTTCTCCATTACTGCTTTCAGAAAAATAGTTAATCCTTGTTGCATTACGTATAATTGGGGCATCTACCGTATCAGCCATTTGAACACGTACAGTTGTATCTAGTGACTCAGCATAGATTTCTAAATAGTGGTTAATGATTTTTACATCATCCTGGCTTAAAGAATGCCGACTTAATAAAGTAAATACCAGTACTGGAAATATTGTTCTCATCCTTCTGTTTATTAATTAGTTCTCTCTTTTAGGATACTGCCATCCGCATCTATGACATAATAAAGTGAATCTAGTTCAGTTGCCATTTCAACAAAATCATATTCCAACACATTATAGCGGCCTTTTTCAGATTCTACTAGACTTTCCAGATCCTTTATCTTCTCTGAACTCACCTTCAGTTTGTCTTGATTAATTATGAATCCGTATCCGAAAATAATAAGACCAATGTATCCAATACTTGTAATGAAAATCTGCTTTTTAGTCCAATTTTTCATGTCTCTCATTTTCAGAAATATACAATAATTGTATGAATTATAGAAAATAAAACACTCACCCGCTCCGCAGTAGTTGCACTGCTGCGGTCTAAACTATTGTAACTACTTAATGTCAATCAGCACACCAGGTAAACAATGTACTTCTTCTAAAATTCCATTTCCATAAATGTAATTAGAAGCAGAAGAATAAATCCAATGTTCAGGTTTGGTAACAAACTTTTCTTCAACTGGATTATTATGAATGTAATTGATCTTATCCCAAACGAATTTTTCTGTATATAATTCAATAGCATGATTTCCTGTTTTCCAAAATTTTAATTTGTCACTTTTTGCATGATTTTCACCATTTTGTTTGAATAGTTCTATCATCCATTCTCGTCTTGATTCGGGATCATTTTGAATTTGAAACAACAATTGTTTCACAGTATGCCTTTTAAAATCACGAATAGTGTCTTTCAATTCAAACGGTTCATCACAATTGACGATTAGATGTAAATGATTAGTCATAAGACAATAAGCATACACATTAAGTCCTTTATGTTTTATGCAATATCGCAAAGACTCAATCAATGCATCTTTATGATTCTTTCTGGTGAACACATCTATCCAATCAACTACTGTTAATGTTAGAAAGTAAGAGCTGTTATTCTTGATTGTATGTTTAACTCCTTGTTTGATAGAGTTAAAATAGCAAAATTAGTTAACTTGTTATGAGAGTGCCGCAGCAGTGCAACTACTGCGGAGCGGTGAAGTAGTTAAAAATAAATAGCCGCAGCAGTGCAACTACTGCGGAGCAGGGGAATAAGACATAGTACCAAATACATTTGAACCAGAATCTTATTATCCTATAAAATTTTGGCTTTCGTCTTTTAAGGTTTTTATTATTCATCTTATCTTTCGTAAAACTATTAATTATGAAGAGATTAGCTTATTTAACCTTATTTTTCTCATTTCTTATGTCTTGTGAAGGCACATCAGAAGAGAGCAATTCAGAAGAGAACCAATCAACAGAACAACCAGAAGCTGAGGTAATACCTCTGTGCGAATATAATCCTGAACATGATATTTCAGATTCATTAATAATGCTTTGTGATGAAGCATTGGAGAAAGGACAAGATTTCAATCCAACAAAATGGAGTGTAAATTTTGAAAAATGGGCTGGCATGAGTTTTAGTCTTGAAGCAGAAATAACTGATATTCATAATTCTGAAATTCAATTAATAGGGGGTAAACCAAAAGAATCAAAACCCTATTTAAGTCTTGAGTATGGAAGCACTAAATATCCTATTGTTGGTGGAGCCACTATTTTTTTAGATGTTCACTTTGAAAAAAATGAAGAACTTGTTAATTATGAAGTAGGACAGAAAATAAAAGTTGAGGGAGTATTGGAAGACCCATACATTAATTTAGATCCTCAATCAGTAACAGGAAGTTTTGACTGGTATTGGATTCATACGAACTGTTGTAAAGTTGTTTCAGAAAGCTAATAAATACAGAAACTATGAATATTAAAATAGGAGATATTTTTCAATACAAGAATAACGAAGATAAGTATCGTGTAATTGCTATCGATAACACTGACAAATCCAAATCGGAAAGTATAATTACAGCCGAGAATACTAAAACAGGATTCACAATTAGTGAAAATGAATCGCTTTTTCTAAGAAACTATAGTAAAATATAGTTGTTGATATAAGCTCTTAAATGAGTTCTATGTTACAATTGTGTTACAATCTGAAAACAAGAAAGGGACTACATTACTGTAATCCCTTTATTTTTAATGCTCCCCCTGCTGGACTTGAACCAGCGACCCTCTGATTAACAGTCAGATGCTCTAACCAACTGAGCTAAGGAGGAATAATACTTTTTGCTTTTACCTTTTCTCCTCTGATTAATCCCGAATGTTCGGGACTCTAACCAACTGAGCTAAGGAGGAATTTGCTTTATAAAATTCCAAAGCGGACGCAAATATAACTGTTTCTTAATACACAACAAAAAAAGGGAGAAAAAATTTCCTCCCTTTTTCATTTAGTTTTTTTGATTTTAGAACAGATCTTCTTCTAACTCTTCTAATACTCTGGCAGTTGCGTCTTCACCAGAGTATCCGCTTTCTATCTCATTATCAATCTCATCATATTCGAAGGCAAATCTTTCATCCTCGGCTTTTGAAGGTCTTAAGATGTTTGTTTTAGAAACATTTAATCTGATCTCTGTTTTTATCGTCTGATCTTCCTGCAAATAACCTTTAGCAAACGGAGTTCCTACGATCTCTACCAGTGTTCCTTTCTTTAAAAAGTCAAGGATTCGCATATTACCGCCATCTCTTTTCCAAATGGTGCAATTCACCCAGGTAGTTTTTGTTCGTTGTTCTCCGGTTCTTTTATCTTTCCAATTCTTATTGTGAGCAACTGGGAAATTCACAGCTACTACTCCTTTTTCCATTGTCTTAATTACTGCATCTTTTCCTATGTTGCCAATAAGTCGAGTTTCAAATACCGTTGCCATAGTTTGTCTTGTTTAAAAGTAATGTTAACAGCAATTTAAGCCAATTTTTTCATAAAACCAACAAAAAATGTCTTTTCTACACATAAAGCACACTGAATAACAGCAGTTTAGCAGCTTTGATGCCTGCTTAACATTGGATAATAAACGAATTCTATATCTTCGTTTTGATGCAAGAAGTCAAATACAATGCTGTTTATGGGCGCCTCTATATTCTGCTGGGAATATTGTTTTCCGTCATTTTTGTAGTCGGCGGAATCATCCTGAATGATCTCACGATCTATTTCAATTTGTTGGCTAGTGCCGCTATCATCTACATTGGAAATAACGTATTGAAAAATCCGTACGCCAAATTTGATGCGCAAAACATTATACTCTATTCCTTTTGGGGAAGTGAGCGGCATCATTATACCTTCAAAAAATCAGACCTGAAATTGAAAAACGGACGCATTTATTTGAACAAAGAGAAGCTGAAGATGAATTCCTGGTTTCTGGCAAAGAACGACTGGAACCGAATACTACAATTCTATGCTTTAAAAGAAGTGACCTTTGATCAGGATTCCCTGGATTGACGAACTTCTTTATAAACCGTTATCCCATAAAACAATCCGAACAAGGTTACGCCTGCCTGGGTTTCCAGCATATCCTGAAACATACAGGAGATGAACAGGGTGATGAAAACCACCCAATGAAAATAATCTAACTCTTTTCGCTTAAACAAAGGAATGATCAACATGCCTACTAACATGATCAAGCCCAATAAGCCCAAAGCAATCCACATGGTAAGGAACTGATTGTGTGAACGGTGCCGGTTCTCTTCCAACAATAATGAACCTCTTTCATCATACGCTTGATCAAAAATGGCCGGAACATCACCAATACCAACTCCAAATAATCCATTCTTCAGAATGATAGACCAGGCCGTTTTTAGATGCTCTAATCGCTGCAGCAATGATTGCCCATTGGGATCTCCCCCATTTTTATAGCTTTCATATTGCCATAAAAACTCATGCATCTTTCCTTTAAAACCGGCATTCATATTGATGGATGCACATCCATTCTCAATCATTCTGATCTCCTCGTCAGATAAATGTGATACCCCCACTGAATCTTTGCGCATGTTCTTTGAGGTCATATACCTGATCAAGGTTCCATACATGGGTTGACCTTTTTTATCCAAATCTCGATAGCCTATTTCAGATCTCTTTTGCCATTCCTGTTCCAGCTCTTCGTGTTGCACATACACCCAAACCAAGTGTCCGTTCTCTTTCAGCGTTTCTTCAGGGAAATGTTTGTACTCTCTGCCGCTTGGAGTATACATCTCCAATTCATCCAAATTCACCTGTTCCACCTTTTCAAAAGAACTAAGCGCATCTGAAACATATACAATAGATATTATTAGAATTGCCAATAATCCCAACGATAAAGAAATCTTAACAGCCTTTGACCTGAATTTCACGATCATATATATCCAGGTAAAAATCCCTAGAACAGCTGTTAATACATATCCATTAATTGTTTGAGATTTCCAGGTATAGAACAACATCCAAATCACAGCTGTCATCCACAACCACCAGGGACCTTTTTTGGTCAACAAAAGATAGATTCCTGCAAATATTCCCAATGCCACTACGATACCAAATCGTATGTGTGATATGAAATATGACATTTCTCTGATATCCCCTGAATCACCAATAACATAGTAGTATCTGTAGAAGTTGATGCCTGAGGTAAGCAAGATCATTCCTATGAAAATGTACAGGAGAAAATTGACGATCTTTTGTTCAACCGGTTTTCCTAATCCCAGAGCAAAGGGAATGGCAAAGAACGGCATTTTACGTGCAAGATCCTTTTGTCCATAAGCCACATCATCCGACCACATTAATGAGAGTAAACCAAAAAATAGAATTCCCAGCAACATCCAAATGGTCGGGGAAGATTTGAATTTTTTCCAGTAATTGATAAAATCGGCCTCAATCAGCCAGTTGGATACGATCCAGATAGCACCGATACTCATTAAAGTATTGTGCAGGCAAACTCCCAAGGTTAAAATAACCAGGGCCGTGATTCTTAAGTAGTAATGCGCTGGTAGCTTAAGCCATTTGTCAAACATTCAGCCTATTCTTGGATCTTGAGTATCTCCTTATAACGCGCCGGATCGTTTAATATTTTAATAGCCTCAAGAATAAATGGATCTTTGTCCAAAGAGTGTTTGATTCGTCCGGTTTGATAGTAATATCTACCTATGATCTCATCCTCCAATACTTCAATGATCTCTTCTTTGAATTTCATCAGATCACGTTCTTTTGAAGGTTTAAGTTTCTCCATTAGGGCTTCATACTCAGCCTTAGCATCCTCCATGAAATTTTCCTCTTCAGCTGCTTTTTGTAATTTATCCATGATCTCAGAAGATTCTGTAGAATACTCAAAATCCTGCTTTAACGTAAAATCTACAAATTGCTGGTAGATGGCGTCATCAATTTTGAATTTCTGAGGCTCCGCAATGGTCTCATTTTCGGCTCTGAATTTGGTTGCAAAATCAAAGATGACATTACGGATAACAAGCGTAGCCGTTAATCTGCTATAAACCCCTCTTTCAACGGTAATATCCGGTTCAATACCTCTTCCATCAATCACTTCTCTTCCATTTCTTGTTTTGAATTTGGTAATCAAAGAATCAGAGATGGCCTCCACTTTGTCTCCAGCTTCACGGCTAGAATAATCTAATTTTTGGATACATCTGCCGCTTGGTGTGTAGTATTTCGCAATGGTCACTTTGATCTTAGCATTGTATTTCAGATCAAGCGGACGTTGAACCAATCCCTTTCCATAAGAAGTTTGACCAACTACTACTGCACGATCAAGATCCTGCAAAGCTCCGGAAACGATTTCAGAAGCCGAAGCAGAGTTGCCATCAACTAACACTGTTATTGGCATTTCCAGATCTTCTGGTTTGAGTGAAGCGGAATAAGAAACATCATTTCTATTATCTCTTCCTTTCATCCAAACGATCACTTCCCCTTTCTTAACGAACATGTTTACGATCTTCACTGCCTCAATTAGAAGCCCTCCTGGGTTACCTCTCAAGTCAAGTATAAGTTTCTTCATGTTTTTTCCCTTAAGGTCTCTAAATGCCGCTAAAACATCTGTACCGGCCGTTTGAGTGAATTGATTCAGTTTTATGTATCCGATATCTTCTGAAACCATATCATGAAATGGAACCGGACTCAATTTTACTTCTTCTCTTACCAGGGTCTTTGAGATCATCTCACCATTACGATCTACCTTTACTTTCACTTCACTCCCCGGTTTACCTTTTAGTTTTTCTGAGATCTCAGAAGATGAAAGCGATTGTACATTTTGACCATTAATCTCTATGAAAATATCTCCGGCATACAATCCCGATTTTTGTGCAGGATATCCTTCGTGCGGATCAGAAACCACAACTTTATCACCTTGTTGTTGGATCAAGGCACCAATTCCACCATATTGTCCGGTGGTCATTAATTTAAAGTCCTCAATTTGAGATTCGGGAATATAAGTAGTATAAGGATCAAGCTCTTTTAACATTTCATCAATTGCCACTCTCATCAAATGACCTGGATCTGATTCATCCACATAGTCTACATCAATGGTTTTGTAAACCAGTTCAAAAAGTTCAAGATTCTTGTAGATCTCAAAATCTGAAGGCTTTTCATTTTGAGAGAAAGCCAATACTGATAATCCTACGAAAGGAAGGATAAGGATATGTTTGATCAATTTCATCATAATTTCTGTTGCAGTTTATCCAAAAGCAATTTCATTTTGTCTTCTAAGGCCTGGTACGTTTGATCGTCTTTGCCAATGTATATTAAAAATAAGGCCAATCCTTGAGATGGATCATTAATTTGTGATAAAAGGCCCTTTTTATTCAATCTATAAGCTTCTTTAATTTGTCTTTTCAGTCGATTTCTTCGAACTGCTTTTTTTACATTTCTCTTAGGTACGGAAACTGCAAATTTCACTGCCGCACCTTCTTCGAAATTGTAACGCATAAAACGTATACGAAATGGATGAACAATTATTTGCTCACCTTTCTCATACACTGTTTCCAGTACCGTACGACTTTTAATTCTTTCAGCTGCCGGAAATGTTTGCACCATTATTTTGCTTTCTGCAATTCCTCATCCACCTTTTCTAATTCAGCATAGAACGATTCACCATACGCTCGAATTAAAGGTTCTTTTAGGAATTGATAGACTTTTACTTTTAATTGTTCACCCAAAGTACAGGCATCATCACAAATTGGCCATTTATCGTAATTCAGGCTTTCAAAAGTTCTGTATTTCTTCACCCTAATTGGATATAAATGACAGGATATGGGTTTATTAAAATTAATATTCCCTTCTCGGTAAGCCTGTTCAATGGTACACATATAAATGCCTTCTTCATTTTTAGTAACGAAAGAACATTCTCTTCCTTTATTCAATGAAGTAACTGGTTCATTATCCTGATCCATATAAAACACTCCGGATTTCTCAATTTGAGCAATTCCTTCTGGTGTCATATAAGGCTTAATATCATCAATATGATCTTCGATCAGATCAACTTCGTCCATGGTCAAAGGGGCACCATCATCTCCTTCAACACAGCATACTCCCTTGCACGCCTTGAGATTGCATACAAACTCTTTTTCGAAAAGTTCAGTGGATACTAATTTATCACCAATTTCTATGATCATAGAACAAATTTAGTTTTTGTTTAATTGAAATGAGATAGTTTCCAACAAATGATTATTTTTCTGTTGAATTGATATGCTAAGATCAAAGCTTCCATATATTCTCATATTGTCATTGTCAATACGGACATTCACTGCCGTATCGCAAGTTAGCTATGTTGACAGCCTTAGAACAGTATGGGAGGACACCAATCATCCGGATAGTGTTCGCATGCCTGCTTTGGCAAATCTTATCTGGGCAGGTTATGTGTATTCAGATCCTGACAGTGCCTATCTTCTCACCAATGAATTAAAAAATTTAGCCAAAAAGAATAACAATGCCAAGATGATGATCGTGAGTCTCAATGCTTATGGTGTCATAAAAACATTGACCGGAGATTATGACAGTGCTATGTATTATTTCAAGGAATGTGAAATGGTCAGCAAACAAACCGGACACAGTGAAGATCAGGCTACCTCTATCATGAATATTGGCAATGTATTCAGGATGAAAGGCAATTTGGCAGAGGCTATTATTAATTATAACAGTGCCAGAAAGATCTATGAATCATTAGAAATGATCGATCGTGTGCTTCAGATCTACACTAATATCTCCTTGGTGTATTCTGATCAGAAAGATTTCAAAATGGCCCAGGAATATCTTAAAAAAGGTGAAGCACTTATTAATGAAGGATACGGAGATAAACAAGCAGCCATTTACAATTATTACAATCAAGGGGTTAATTATAACAACCGTGAAATTCCAGATTCAGCAATTCTCTATTTGGAAAAAACCAAAGTGTTGGCAGAATCAATGAACAACGAAATTATGCTACTTCATACATATGTTGCTATGGGATCAGCTTACAGAACAGTAGATGATGGATTAGCATTGGATTACTTTAATAATGCCTTAACCAAAGGAAAAGAGCTTAATGATGTACAAGCAATTTCAACCACGAATTTTCATTTGGCAGATGTTTTTTTAAAACAAGGAAAAATGGACCTTGCTATCACTCATGCAAAGCAATCACTGGAGATAGCAGAAGAACTAGAGATGTTGTTTAACATGAATGAAGCTTCACAAATTCTTTATCAAGCCTATAAAGCAAAAGGAAACACGGCCAATGCACTTGAATATTATGAAAAATTCATCTTGTACCGTGACAGTCTGGAAGGTGAGTCTAACCAAAAAGAGATCATTAATCAAGAATACAAATTTGAGTATGAGAAAAAGGCTGCTGCTGATAGTGTGAAGGCTGCTGAAGAAAGTAAGATACAGGCAGCATTGCTGAAAGCAGAAAAATCTGAAAACCAAAAAAGAAAACAACAATCTTACTTCTTGATCGGCGGTTTATTAATAGCCATCATTTTTGGTATAGTTGTATTTAACAGATTCAAGATCACAAACAAACAAAAGGTAGTCATTGAGGAACAAAAAAATGAGATCATAGATTCAATTCGATACGCAAAACGTATTCAATCTGCCATTCTACCTCCGGATAAAGTAGTTAAGGCAAATCTTGAAAACTCCTTTATTCTGTACAAACCCAAAGACATTGTAGCTGGTGATTTTTACTGGATGCAAACAACAGGAAACAAGATCATTTTTGCAGCTGCTGATTGTACAGGACATGGCGTTCCTGGTGCACTAGTTAGTGTTGTTTGTCACAACGCCTTAAATAGAAGTGTAAAGGAATTCAATCTTATTGATCCGGCTGATATCCTTGATAAAACAAGAGAATTAGTTGTTACCGAATTCCAAAAAAGTGACGAAGAAGTAAAAGATGGGATGGATATCGCTTTGTGCGTATTAGATGATCTGAAACTTCAGTATGCAGGAGCACATAATCCACTTTGGATCATACGCAACAGTGATTTTGACAGCAATTTAGGAGTTCATAAAGAAGAAGGATCTGAATGGCAACTTCTTGAAATAAAAGCTGATAAACAACCAATAGGGATCACACATGAACCAAAGTCATTCACAGCACATTCAGTTCAATTGAAAACGAATGACAGAATATTTGTATTCTCAGATGGATTTTCAGATCAATTTGGTGGAGACCAGGGTAAGAAATTCAAAACCAAAGCATTCAAGCAATTACTACTATCGATCCAGCATCTGGACATGGAAGCGCAGAAAAAAGAAATAGACCGAGCCTTTGAAGAATGGAAAGGAGATATTGAACAGCTTGATGATGTGTGTATCATAGGAGTAAGGGTATAACAATTCGTGCAATTTCTTAATCTTCAACTAAGAAGATAATTTTATCTTAGCTGCAATCAGTATGAAATTTGCTTATAAAACACTTATCCTATGTTTTTTCATGTCCATTAGTTCTTTTGGACAGAACATCAATCTAGATATTTGGAATAATGATAGCCTACCCGCAGAAGAAAGGGCAAGTGCCGGAATTAATTATGCTTGGTCAAACGGGAAAACTGACACAGATAAAGGCTTGGAAATTGTGGCCGAGCTATTATCCGATAAATATCTTGATAAGATCAGTGAGGACCAATCCCTTTTAGCCAGATTTCTTCAAATTCGTTTAACCGCCTATAAAACGGATACCGATCATATTCCCACTCTGCAAGGAGAATATAATAAAGCAGTTAAGGAAAATAATATAAAGAAGAAGGCATTTTGGTCGTATTATATTGG
This sequence comes from Crocinitomicaceae bacterium, assembly GCA_020635955.1. Taxonomy (GTDB): domain Bacteria; phylum Bacteroidota; class Bacteroidia; order Flavobacteriales_D; family Crocinitomicaceae; genus Paracrocinitomix. The sequence continues at coordinate 239,572 of JACJYW010000005.1, read as the reverse complement.
TTACGAATCTCAGCTGGTAGATGACTATCACACATCTGTTGAGTATTTCATTTTAAGCATCCCATTTTATGAAGCGATCAAGGATACCAATATGGTTGCTAAGATCCACCGTAATTTGAGTTTTATACATGGTACTACAGGAAATACAGATAAAGCCATAGAGGCAGGATTAGAGGGAATCCGACTATTTGAAAGCATAAGTAAAAAAACAGAGGTCATCAATTTGAAGGCGAGATTATGCTCTATGTATCTTGAAATTGGAGATACGAATCAAGCAGAAGTTTCTATTCACGAAGCAGAGGATCTTGCTGAGGAATTAGGGAATCCTGTGTGGATCAACTTTTGTCGCAGTCCTAAAAGTGATTTGTTGCAAGCTATGGGCAAATATGAAGAAGCGAATGCACTTTTATTAGAATCTTTGGAATATAATCTGCAACAGCCTGACAAGCGGATGATCAGCTATAATTATGCTATTGTCAGTCAGTCCTATTTGAAATTGAATAATCCTTCTAAAGCAGTGCAAATGGCAGAACAGGGTTTACAGATAGCTCTGGATAACGAACTCATTAAGGAAAAACTCGATAATCTAGAAATAATACATAGCGCTTACTACCAAAATCATCAATATAAAAAGGCTTATGAATATTTTGAGCAGTATTTGGAGCTACAAAATGAGTTAAAGGGAGCTGAAGATATTGCTGATATAGAAAGGCAATTAGCAGATTACGAAGCCAACAAATTGGCCCTGGCAGACAGTTTGAATCAAGCCAAACTCAATTTTGAGAAGGACCTTTCTCACCAAAAAGAACTATCCGATCAGAAACGCCAAAAGTACATTACTGGTGCAATCGTCATAATCTTATTAATTGGAGGTGGAGCACTATTTCTGGTTTTTAAAAGAACAAAAAAGCACAACGCAGAACTGGCTGCTCAAAAAGAAATAGTAGAAACGCAAAAAAATGAGATCGTAGATTCCATTAAGTATGCCAAGAGAATTCAGTCCGCTATTCTCCCTCCTGATAAAGTGGTTAAAGCCAATTTAGAAAACTCTTTTATCCTTTATAAACCCAAAGACATTGTAGCCGGTGATTTTTACTGGATGCAAACTGTAGAAAGCAAAACAATATTTGCGGCTGCAGATTGCACCGGACATGGGGTTCCCGGTGCTTTGGTAAGTGTTGTTTGCCATAATGCATTGAATAGAAGTGTTAAAGAATTCAACTTATCTAACCCGGCAGATATTCTCGATAAAACCAGAGAACTGATCGTCACTGAATTTCAAAAAAGTGATGAAGAAGTAAAAGATGGAATGGATATAGCCATTTGTGTATTGAACGATCTGAACCTGGAATATGCGGGTGCACATAATCCACTTTGGATCATAAGAAACGGCGATTTTGAAAATGTAAAAGATGCATCACTGATCACAAGAAATGATCAATGGCAACTATTTGAAATTAAAGCAGATAAGCAACCCGTTGGGATTTCACATCAATCAAATTCATTCACTTCACATACGATCAAATTGAAAGAAAATGATCGCATCTATATCTTCTCAGATGGATATTCAGATCAATTTGGAGGGAATCAGGGCAAGAAATTCAAAACGAAGGCTTTTAAAGAACTTTTATTGTCTATTCAACAACTTGATATGGATGAGCAAAAGAAAAAGATTGACGAGACCTTTGAAGAGTGGAAAGGCGGCATTGAACAGCTGGATGATGTTTGTGTGATAGGTGTTCGGATTTGACAAGAGCTACAGTTCTTTAAAACATCCTAAATAATAACAATCCTTCAAATTTTCCATAAGTTCATAAATAGTGATGAACTTAAGTTTCGATTCCTGATATTGATCGACTACAGCATCTACGCAATCGCATTCAGATCCAAAAGTAGTTTTTAGACTTTCAATAAAATCCTTTTTGTACCAATCAAATGTCACCTTTCTGATGTTACTTCCTTCAACAAAGTAATATGCTGTTTGACTTCCGCCCCCCATAGTAGTTGACCCCATTGTACTTGGCATTCCTGCAACCGTTGTTGGACCTTGTGTATATTTAGGAGAATAGATCTGATTGCAAAGTATCATTTCGTTACCATTACTAATGATTACCTGGTAAGCCTTTTTACCTTCAACAATGGTGCCCTTGCCAGAGATAATATTATCCAGGTCAATCTTGAAATACATGACTTGTGTATGGCGTTTTCTTAAATAAGTAGTGCGCATTCCACCAACGGCAGATTTAAGATCCTTTCCTTTGTACTTCACCCATTTTTGATCACCTTCATTTCTTGCTTTCACCTTTCCTTTGATGGTAACTTCATCATACTTTATAACCTCTCCGCTCTTCAATTTCACATACGGATAGACCGTTTGAGCCTGAATTAAAAATGCACTTAAGATTAAAAAAATTAAAAGGAATTGCTTTTTCATAGTTTGGGATTTACTCAGAATAAAATATATAATATTTCATCAGAACTATATAATTGACAATAAAGCGCAAACAAAAAACCCCGATACTTTCGCACCGGGGTTTTCTATATAAACATTTGTAGATTATCCTTTCAAGGCTTCAGCACCACCAACGATCTCAAGGATCTCGTTTGTAATAGCTGCCTGACGAGCTTTGTTGTAATCAATTTTCAATTGTTTGTTCAACTCACCCGCGTTATCCGTTGCCTTATGCATTGCAGTCATACGTGCTCCGTGTTCACCAGCATGTGAATCCAACAAAGCTGAATACATTTGGATCTTCAATGATTTTGGGATCAAATCTTCAACGATCTCTGTTTTAGATGGTTCAAAGATATAATCCAAATTTGTATTTGAATCATCACCAGATGCCGGAACAATTGGCAAAAATTGCTCCACTCTCACTTCTTGAGTAGCCACATTTTTAAAGTGATTGTAAACCATCACAACTTTATCAATGTGTCCGTTCTCAAAAGCACCCATGATCTTTTCCACTTTCGGAGCAACATTATCAAATGATAGGTCATTCCAAAGTTCAGCCATGTGAGAAGGCAAATAAGTTCCTTTAATGTTGTAATCAGTTCTTTTGAAAGCATCATTTGCTTTTTTACCGATTGACAATACAGTTACAGATTTACCGGCATACTCTTCTTTGATCAATCTCAAGGTTTCTTTGATCACGTTGTTGTTGAATCCACCACACAAACCTCTGTTTGATGTAATAGCCACCAACAATACGTTTTTCGCCTCTCTGTCAGAAGAATATTTATTCTCAGACATATCAATTGAAGCCGAAAGATTTGCAAGGATCTCACCCAATTTATCCGCATACGGACGCATTTGAGTAACCGCATCCTGAGCTCTTTTCAACTTTGCCGCCGATACCATTTTCATGGCAGACGTGATCTGCATTGTTGACTCAACTGAGGTGATCCTGTTTCGTATTTCTTTTAAATTAGCCATGGGCTCATTTATAGGTTTTAGATGTTAGGTTGATAGGTTTTAGCTAAAACCTAAAATCTGACATCTTACAACTAATTAGTATTTATCTGCCAGTTCAATAGCCACTTTCTCTAATACATCAGTGATCTCATCTGAGTATTTACCTGCTGACAATTGATCCATAACATCTTTGTGTTTCATGTTCAAGAAATCGATATACTCTTTTTCGAACGCTTTCACTTTGTTTAATGGAACTTTAGATAACAATCCTTTTGTTCCTACATAGATGATGGCAACCTGATTCTCAACTCTAAACGGGTCACCTTCTCTTTGTTTAAGGATCTCCACGTTCTTAGCACCTTTATCCAATACAGCTTTAGTAGCAGCATCAAGGTCAGAACCAAATTTGGCGAAAGCTTCAAGCTCTCTATATTGTGCCTGATCCAATTTCAAGGTACCAGATACTTTTTTCATTGATTTGATCTGAGCAGAACCTCCAACACGAGATACAGAGATACCTACGTTAATTGCTGGACGTACACCAGAGTTAAACAAGTTAGACTCCAAGAAGATCTGTCCGTCAGTAATTGAAATTACATTAGTTGGGATATACGCAGAAACGTCTCCAGCTTGTGTTTCAATGATCGGAAGAGCTGTTAATGATCCACCACCTTTAACTTTAGATTTCAAGTTATCAGGTAGGTCATTCATTTCAGCCGCAATTTTATCATCTGCGATAACTTTAGCTGCTCTTTCTAACAATCTTGAGTGAAGATAGAATACGTCACCAGGATATGCCTCACGTCCCGGAGGTCTTCTTAATAACAATGAAACCTCACGATAAGCAACAGCTTGCTTAGAAAGGTCATCATAAATGATCAATGCAGGACGACCAGTATCTCTGAAATACTCACCAATTGCAGCACCTGCAAATGGAGCATAGAACTGCATTGGAGCAGGGTCAGATGCGTTAGCCGCAACGATAGTAGTATAAGCCATAGCACCAGCAGCCTCTAATTTAGCAACGATACCTGCAACGGTAGAAGCTTTTTGTCCGATTGCTACATAGATACAATAAACTGGTTCACCTTTATCGTAGAATTCTTTTTGATTAATGATGGTGTCGATCGCCACTGTAGTTTTACCAGTTTGACGGTCACCAATGATCAACTCTCTTTGTCCTCTTCCGATTGGAATCATAGAGTCAATTGCTTTAATACCAGTTTGCAATGGTTCGTTTACCGGTTGACGATAAATTACCCCTGGAGCTTTTCTTTCCAATGGCATGTCAATTGTTTCTCCCTGGATAATTCCTTTTCCATCAATTGGAGTACCCATGGTGTCAACAACACGACCAACAATTCCTTCACCAACTCTCAATGAAGCGATCAATTTTAGTCTTTTTACAGTATCACCTTCCTTGATCTCATCAGATTTCCCTAACAATACCGCACCAACGTTATCTTCTTCAAGGTTCAATACGATTCCTCTCAATCCGTTGTGGAATTCGATCATCTCTCCGTATTGTACTCCTCCGAGTCCATAAATACGTGCAATACCGTCTCCTACTTGAAGGATGGTACCTACTTCTTCTAATTCAGCTTCAGATTTTACTCCTGAAAGTTGCTCTCTTAATATTGCAGAAACTTCTGCTGGTTTTACATCTGCCATTATTCTAGATTTTAGATGTTAGATCATAGATTTTAGACTATGATCCTTTCTTAGTTTAATAATATATTTTTCAAATTCGTCAATTGACTTTTAATTGACGCGTCTATTTGTTTATCGTCAACGTTCACTACAAATCCACCGATCAATGTTTGATCAATTGACTCATGTAACTGAACATCACCTTTAAAGCTTGTTTTGATCTTTGCAACGATTGCATCCTTCACTTTTGGTTCCAATGCAACAGCTGAAGTTACATATACATCTACAATGCCTTTATGTTTTCTGTATTGTTGGATGAAGCTTTCCGCAATCTCCGGTACAATGTTCTCTCTTCCGTTCTTAGTGATCAGATTCAAGAAACCAATTGTCATTTTATCCATTTTACCATTGAACAAAGCCTGATAAACTTCATACTTTCTTCTTTTTTGGATAATAGGTGAATGGAAGAAGGCCAAAAGATCTTTATTTGAATTACACAAGTCATGTAACATCATGACATCAGCATTCACTTTTTCAAGCAAATTCATTTCGATCGAAAGATCCAAAAGTGCTGTTGCGTATCTCGTTGCTGCTTTACTTGCCGCCATAATCTTAGTTTACACTGATATCTTCAGCTAATTTTTCAGCTAATGCCTTTTGTTTAGCGTCTTCAGCTAATTCACCTTTAATTACTTTCTCTGCAATTTCCAATGAAAGAGCAGCAACTGTAGTCTTCAATTCAGACATAGCCGCTAATTTTTCATTTTCAATTACTCGTTGTGCATCAGCAATAATTTTGTTCGCCTCTTCTTTAGCAGCTGCTTTAGCATCAGCAACAATTTGTTTACTTGTTTCTGAAGCATCTTTCATCATAGCATCACGCTCAGCTCTTGCTTCTTTCAACAAGTTCTCATTTTGAGCCTGAAGCTGCTTCATTTCGGCTTGTGTTTTAGTAGCCAAAGCGATAGAATCCGCGATCTCTTTTTCACGCTCATTTACCGCATTCAACATTGGTTTCCAGGCAAATTTTCTCAACAAGAATAATAATGTCAAGAAAACTAAACCTCCCCAGAAGATCTGACCAATTGCTGGTGTAATTAATGGATGCAATTCTAATAGCATATTCTAATTTTTACTTTTTAATTAATACACCCTTCAACTTCGCCCTTCGACAAGCTCAGGTTGACATTCAGGGTGACAAAAGTGGTGTCAGGCAATCCCTGACACCAATCTTTTTCTAACCTTGTAAGAAAGCTACAACGATTCCGAAAAGGGCTGCACCCTCTACAAGAGCCGCTGCAATGATCATTACAGTTTGTAGTTTGTTAGCAAGCTCAGGCTGTCTAGCCATTGCTTCCAAAGCAGATCCACCAATTTTACCGATACCTACTCCGGCACCAATTACTGCAAGTCCTGCTCCGATAGCTGCGATTCCAGTTCCCATACTATATGTATTAATTAAAAAATTACAATTTAATGGTGATGACCACTTTCTACGGCTGATCCTATATACAATGCCGCAAGCATTGTAAAGATGTAAGCCTGAAGAAAAGCCACCAACAATTCCAACGTTGAAATGAACAATGTCATTGGTACTGACAATCCTGCCCATCCAGCATGTTGGTTAACAAAAATGATCCCGATCAATGAGATCACAATTATGTGCCCAGCAGTAATGTTTGCGAACAAACGAATCATCAAAGCGATTGGCTTAATGAAGATCCCTGCAATTTCAATTGGCACTAAAATAGGATACAACCAAACGGGTGCATCCGGCAATAAAATGTGTTTCCAGAAAGGTCCTTTAGAACTTGCCATTTGAACCACGAAGGTGATAGTAGCTAACAACAATGTCATTGAAATACTACCAGTCATGTTCGGGTTAGCAAGGAACGGGATCAATCCTAATAAGTTTCCGAATAGAATAAAGAAGAATAATGTCAATAAGAACGGTGTATATCTTTTGTATTTATCCCCTTCAATGTTGTCTTTCGCAATTTCCTGAACGAAGATCACACCTGGCTCTGTCCATTTAGCAATTCCTCTTGGAACAGATCCTGTTTTGTATTTTCTAGCCGAAGCAATGAATAACCACAACAATAAACCAGCTACCAGGAACATGGTGATCGTATTTTTTGTGATAGAAAGATCCATGGCTACCTGATGTGCATTTTCTGGATGGTGCTCTTCATTGAATACTACCTCAGTTGCTCCTTCTTCTAATTGATAGATCTTTTCGTGGATCTTTACGAAGTTCATTCCATTTTTTGAAACAATATGATGACCTGCATCATCATGATGAAATTCAGACGACATAAAAGTCACCAAACCATTATCTGTATATAAAATGACAGGAAGCGGAATTACAAAACCATCCGCAATGTGAATATCATGAGCATCAAGGGCGTGGTGAATGGCATATTCTGCCGCATCAAAATCCTCTTCAGTGTGCCCTACTTCCTCCTCAATAATATCAATATCTTCAGCACAAGCACTTGCTCCAAAAGAGAGCCCAAAAATCATCAATAAACCGAAAATTCTATTCATCATATTTTTTCTTGTTTGACCTGCATTCAAACTCTATTGAAAAAAGGTCGGTCAGAAATTTCGGCGCAAAGTTATATAGAAAAAGCCATTCAGGCTAAATTTTCACGATTGATTTTCGTCAGATTTGGTTTTTTCGACCATTGGAGCATTTAAATACCTGATAAGCAGTACAGTTTCGACCAACAGATAAGGAAAAAATATTGCGAAAAAATGCATGACGAACATTTTAGTTCCTTCTTCCTTCATAATTAGCCAGGGTGATAAAAAAGCCATTGCCAAAAAAACCTTAACTGAAGTATATAAAAGATAGCTTCTACCAACTGATCTTATATCATTGCTTTTTTGTTCACTATTTGAAATAAGGAAAAATCCAGAAAGCGTGATGGTTGCCATAAAAAGGTGGATAAGCCACCAATCATCAATTACCATTTCAACGGGTTGGGTTTTAGTTATAATGACGAAATGGATCACCAGCAATAACAATATTGTGATCACTAAGGGAATTAAAGAAAATTTAATGAGAGAATTATTGGTCATCAGATAGGCGATTCACAGAACGGATCACCAAATATAGAGAAATACCAACACCCGTTAATGATAAAACGATCGTCCAAATGGGTTTTTCAAGTTGTTGAGATTTATCTAACTCTGAACCTGCCCATGCCCCCAGAGCTATGGGAATCATCATTTGGAGCGCCATACCTGAATACCGCATGAAAGGATTAACTCTTCTTGTTGATCCGGGATCTTTTGATTCAGAATTTGTTGCCACTAGTAAACCAGCTCTGATTCACTTTCGGCTCCATTTGCCTCAATAGGTATTTGTTCAGATTGAACCGGCAAACCCGACATATTACAATTACCGTTGAACTCGGCTCCATTTTCGATACCGATCTTACCGGCAGTAATATTACCTATAACCTTTGCGGTAGATTTGAGAATTAATAAACCATCAACCTTAAGGTTGCCAATGATCTCTCCTTCTATATCTGCGTTTGCGCAAACCACTTCTCCTTCAATCTTTCCAGAAGGACCAACTACCACCTTACCAGAAGATTCTAGTGTGCCGTTTAAATATCCATCAAGACGGAAATTACTATCAGTATTGATATCACCCTTTATGCTGGTTCCATCAACAATTCTGTTCAATTTGTCTGGTGAACCAACGGGCCCAACTTCTCTGTTTTTTAATCCTTTACGCATCACATCTGGGTTTTAATTCCTATCAAATGTACAAAAATAGGCCGTTAAATCCAACTCTGTAATATCTTACAAAGTGAAAAAGGGCATTCATTTATTATTCGTGAAAATTAATCTTTGACCTTGATCTTGATCAAATCTATCTTAGTATCAGATACATCCATGACGGTAAGAACCATGTCATCTGTTTCAAGAACCGTGTTCAGTTTAGGGATTTCCTCTAGTTTATTGATGACAAAGCCTGCCAGTGTATCATATTCTGAACTTTCAACCAGTGGAATATGATATTCTTCTTTCAGATAATCTATCTCTAACCTACCAGAAAACAAATAGGTGTTCTCGTCTATTTTCTGCTCCACATCTTCCTCTACATCATGTTCATCTTCAATTTCTCCGAAGATCTCTTCAATGATATCCTCAACTGTAATGATACCAGACGTACCTCCAAATTCGTCTACCACCACAGCCATGCTTCTTTTTTGTTTGGTAAACTGTTGCAATAGGTCTTTCACCAACATTGCTTCAGGAATGATAAAAATGGGTAGCAGTACTTGCTTTATTGTTTCAGGTTTAGAGAACATTTCATGGATGTGGATATATCCAATGATATTATCAATGTTATCACGATAAATGATCACTTTACTTAAACCAGAGGTGATGAAGAGATTATTTAGCACCTCAACCGAATCATCAATGTTCAATGCAATGATATCCGTTCTAGGTATCATACAATCTCTAGCTTTTACAGAATTGAATTCCAGGGCATTTTGAAGGATCTGAATTTCATTTTCCATTTCAGCCTGTTCTTCCATACGCTCATTGATATCACGCACATAATGATCAAGATCCACTTTTGTGAATGCTTGTTCTGAAGCTGAAACATCCACCTTCATTAATCTCAGGAATAATTTAGAGATGAACATGGTGATGAATGTTGGAATATAGAATACCCAGTAAATAATGAATAATGGTACGGCACCCACTTTCAATGTTCTGTTCGGATTGATCCTGAAAAGGGCTTTAGGCAAAAACTCAGCTGTTATCAATACTAATAATGTAGAGAGCACGGTTTGAGCAGGGATAATAAAAGCATCACTTTCAGAGATCATTTCTAAAGGTCCCTGTAAAAGGATAGCCATATAAATCCCATAGATCACTAATGAAGCATTATTCCCAAGCAACATAGCTGAAATAAAGCTTGGTGTGTTCTTAACAAAGTAGGATAATATCCTCCCTGAGAAAGCTCCTTGTTGGCGATCTAATTCAATTTTGAGACGATTAGCTGTGACGAAGGCTATCTCCATGCCAGAAAAAAAGGCTGAGAAAGAGAGCATTATAATTATGATCAGGATAACCTGGGGTCCGTCCGGCATATGTTAATCGTTATGGCGAAGATATGAAATAATCACCCAATAGGTCAAATGATTTTATTCCATTTCAACCAAATCAAATCCGATATCCTTACGATAGTAAGCATTTTCGAAACTGATCTTTTCCAAATTATCGTAGGTTTTTTCAAGGGCGCGTTCCTGATTTCTACCATAAGAGGTAACACAAAGTACTCTACCTCCTGCTGTTACATAAGTAGGTCCGTCCTGCTTGGTAGCGGCATGAAAAACGATAGAATCATAGATACCGTTCAATCCATTAATATTCTTTTCCTTCTCATAATCACCAGGATATCCACCTGAAACCATCATAACGCAAGATGCCGTTCTCTCATCAAAAACCACATCTCTTTCAGATAGCGTTTGTGTAGCTACACCCTCGAATAATTCAAGGATATCAGATTTTAATCGAGGGATCACAACTTCAGTCTCTGGATCACCCAAACGACAATTGTACTCGATAACAAAAGGGTCCCTTTTTACACTGATCAATCCAAAAAAGATAAAGCCACGGTAATCGATCCCTTCATTTCGTAATCCTTTAATGGTAGGGATAATGATCTGATTTTCTATCTTATCCATAAAAGCTGTATCTGCAAAAGGAACAGGTGAAACAGCTCCCATACCACCGGTATTTAATCCAGTATCTCCCTCACCAATTCTTTTGTAGTCCTTGGCTTCAGGCAATATCTTATAAGATTGTCCATCTGTAATTACAAAAACAGAAAGTTCAATTCCATCCAGAAACTCTTCTATTACAACTGTATTTGAAGCTGCTCCGAATTTCCCTTCTTCAACCATTTGTCTTAATTCATCTTTGGCCTCATTCAGATCATTCAGAATCAATACTCCTTTTCCGGATGCCAAACCATCAGCTTTTAAAACATAGGGTGGTTTCAGGGAATCAAGAAAAGCATATCCCTGTTCTAAATTGTCTTTTGTAAATGATTGATACTTGGCAGTAGGGATGTTGTATTTGGACATGAACTGCTTCGAAAAATCTTTAGATCCTTCTAATTGAGCTCCTTTTTTATTTGGACCAATCACAGAGATCTTGGCTAATTCCGGGTCATTCGCAAAAAAATCAGCAATTCCATCAACCAATGGCTGTTCAGGGCCGACTACCAGATATTCGACTTTTTCTTCAATGCAGAATTTTCTAATCTTATCAAACTCATTGACCTGAATATCCACATTGATGCCTACCTGATTAGTTCCGGCATTTCCCGGGGCGATAAAAAGTTTGTCAATTTGGGAGCTTTGAGCAATTTTCCAACAAAGAGCGTGCTCTCTTCCTCCTGAGCCTAAGACCAATACATTCATGTAACGAAATTTTGGTCAAAGTTAGGGAATGGTTAAGGAGGTATGGAGATGAATTATTAACAAACGGGGATTTTTTTCCAAGAGAACTGAAGAGATCACAGAATACAGATCGATCATACTGACCTTTCAGAACACAGATTGAGAGCAGGTCTGTGTTCTGTGATCTGAGTTATCTAATTATCCCTCCAAAAATTCCCAATCCTTAATAGGATCAAATCTTTTCCATGATTCGGCTACAGAAGGGTGAGTTAGTACAGATTCAACGGATACTTCTGGCAGCTGTTCTTCTCCAAGACCATTCTTGACAAAAATGAAGTTAAAGCCCAGCTCATTTGCTCCGACCAAACGATATCCCTTTTGTTTGGCCAGATTGACCATGGCAATGGGAGATGCACCATGGTAAACCGGATGCTTACCTGGATAAACATAATTTGGATCATAAGGAACAACAATATTTCTCATACCAAATTCAACGTGGGTTTCAATGATCACAATATTAGGTGATACTTGGTCAAGCGCCTTCCATACCCAATAATCATTGCCATCAATATCTATTGACAGCACATCAATATCACCCGATAATTTAGCATCTGCCACCAATTTATTGATATTCTCTGCTGTTACCTTTGAGCAGGAAAATGTTGGTGCGTACATCCATGGATGAGGATATTTTGAATAGAATTTTCTACCTCTTTTAATGGCTACAGGATTCCCATCTAAAAAAAGACCGTGATATCCAAAATTGAAAGCCAGATTAGCACAATTACTATTGATACCATCATCTGAACCAATCTCTACAAAGGTTTTATTCTTCATTCCAATTATGGCAAGGATATACAATAACTTACCATCTTCTTCATATTGGGAAAAAACGCGAAAACCTGCGTCATTGAAAGCGGGCAATTTACCTTCCTTTTTCCAGACCTGATATTGATTGAACAACTGTCGTTGACTGATCTGTACTTCAGCAGAAAAACGATTCCTTACTTTAAGGATATAGAACTTACTTTTTAATATGTTTTTAAACCAACCCATTAGTCTTTAAACTTCCAATCAACCTCTTTTTCCCACTTAGATTTCACTTTAATGATCTCTGAATTATAGATCACCCTTTCTGCCTCTCTGCCTTCTTTTAACGAACCGGCTGTCCAGTCTCCACTGTTGTCTACGTCAAAGATCAATCTAAGTTGGTAATCTCCGGGGATTAGTTTAGGAAATTCCATTTTTCGAGAGAATTCAGTGGTACCCACAACCTCCCCCTTTATATCCAACAAATGAACAATAACCGGAACAGAAAAAACTGTGTCTACGGATACGATCAATGTGCCATAATAATCCTCTGTTTCATTATCAAAAAGAATCTTGATCTCCTCTTCATTCACCCTTTCATACACAGAAGTTATGGCTGCAGAATCAACTCTTATTTCATGTGCCTTTGTACCTGCCGTTTTAAAGACCAGATCGCGAACCTCTACCAAATATTCGGGCATTTCAAGTTCATTTGAATCTACATCAAAAAACTTGATCAATTCTTTATTAACAGCACCTACAGGCTCAGAAAACGTGATCTTAAGATCTTCATTCGGAAGTAATTTTCCGCCCACAACATTATTTAACGTTTTCATTTTGAAAGACTCGATCTTATCCGGAATATTCTGGTAGATAGGTTTGATAGTGTCCTTTTCTCCCAATAGATCAATAAAGAATTGGGTTTTCTTTTGGGGTGACTTTTCCAGCCAGAAGATCAATGAATCTTTAGATCCGGTTTCTTCTTGCAGCAGACCCATAATAGAAGTAATTTCAATCGAATCGGTAGGATTAGATAGGATGACCTCTAATTGACCGGGAAAATTGAAACGCACATCTTCAATTTCACACTCAGTTGATTCTTCTTTAAAAGTTCTGATATCAAGATCCGGTATCATCTCACTACTTAACAAGAAACTTTGTTCTTCAATGAAACCAAATGCTTCTCCCGGATCGTAAAGGAGATTCTTATTCTTGTCTTCAATGGCGAAAATGTAGTATACTCCATCCTTCAAATAATTCAACTCAAACTTACCTTGCTTATCAGATTGCGTTAGATACATGGGTTTGAACTTAAAAGGAATTGAATCAAAATGAGCTTCAAACGACTTAGGATACAAACCTACCAGAAACTGATTCTGAGGTGTATTTAAAAAGGCATCTTTAACTGTCCCTCTAACCACAAGTGAATCAATGTAATCTCCGGTTGAGAAAACATATTGAAAAACCGAGTCATTTCCTGCTGTAATATCTTGAATTGCTCCGTTGAATGTTATCGTGTAGGTAGTGTTTTCAAGTAACTCATCTTTAAGCGTTATTCGTAACCTTTTGTTTTTTACATAGTATTCTGGCGTATTTGTTTGCTGTGGGATGATCAGAATATTATCATTTGGGTTTTTGAGTTTGATGTACTCCTTGAATTTCAAGTTCAATTCACTATCTGTAAAATTGGTTTGACCGCTTAAAGGATAGGTTTTTGCAGAATCTATTGCAGGAGCATAAATATCATCCGGCCCACCTGTTAAAGGTGTAATTTGCGCACAGGCATATAAAAAGATCAATATGAAAAAACCGAAATACTTCAAATCAGGCATCTATGAGATCAGAGATCATTAACGCAAGGCGTTCAAGGTATATTTTATCGGTCTCATCAAAATCTGCTAATTGATCACTATCAACGTCTAACACGCCAATTACAATATCATTGCGGAAAATGGGAACAACGATCTCAGATCTACTTGATGAGCTGCATGCAATATGTCCAGGAAACTGGTCAACATCATCAACGATTATAGTTTCACTTTTCTGCCAGGATGTTCCACACACCCCTTTCCCCAAATTAATTCTTGTACAGGCGATATCTCCTTGGAATGGGCCAAGAACCAGTTGATCGTGATTCTTCACAAAATAGAATCCTACCCAAAAGAATCCAAATGTTTGTCTTAAAGCTGCCGCAATATTGGCACAATTCGCTACAAAATCAGATTCACCTTCAGTTAAAGCTTTTATCTGAGGTAATAGTGACTCATACTGTTCAATCTTAGAACCCGTTGATATTTGCAGGTCTTCTGCCATAATAGCACAAAATTACGTTTTTAAACGAAAAGGTCAGATGCAATTTTATCTGCAATGAATTTACCTGAAGAAGTGAGTTTCACGATATGATCATCCCTCACAAGATTTCCAGCTTCAATATGCCAATTCAAATAGCGATCAAATTCAACCAAAGAAAGGTGTTGTGCCAGCAATTGAATTTCATTTAGATCAATTCCCCAATGTGTTCTCAACCGTGTTAAAATGTGATCATTTACTTTATCCTTATCCGTTAGTTCTTCAGACTCGTATGTTGTTGATTCTTTAATGTATCTGGTATTATTGCTAATGTTCCATCCCCTTTCTTTACCATTATAAGAATGTGCTGAAGGGCCTATTCCTAAATAATGCTGACCTAGCCAGTAGGCCGAATTATGTCTTGAAATAAAACCATCTTTTGCAAAATTAGAGATCTCATAGTGCTGATATCCATTCTCCTTCAGCACCTCAACCATCAATTTGAATTGGGCTAATGAAGTTTCATCTGAAGGTAATTTCAATTCACCCTTTTTATTCAAATGATTGAAAACCGTATTAGGTTCAATGGTAAGACAATAGGCTGATAGATGTGGTACGTCATACATTAAAAAAGTATCTAACTGGCGTTTCCAATAATCCAGATCCTTTCCCGGAATACCATAGATCAGATCAATAGTGATATTCTCAAATCCAATTTCCTTAGCGAGTGATATGGATTGTTTTGCTTCCTTAGCTGAGTGCGCCCTATTCATTGATTGAAGCACCTCATCATCAAAGGACTGAATTCCAATACTCAACCTATTCACTCCAATATCCTCCAGATCTTGCAAAGATTGACGATCCAGATCATCCGGATTACATTCAACAGTGATCTCACAATCATTTGAAACATGAAAATGATTTCGAATTTCCTGAATGATCCTATTCAGATATGAAGCTCCAACAACCGAAGGTGTTCCGCCACCGAAATAAATCGTAGAAACCAGTTGATTACCTAGGTAATTAGATCTAAGTTCTATCTCACCGCAAATAGCAGCAAGCATCTGTTTATCAGAATTTAGATTGGTTGAGAAATGAAAGTCACAGTAATGACACTTTACCTTACAATAAGGAACATGTACATATATACCGGCCATCAGAGACTAAGCTCCTTAATTCCCTTCTTTGTTACCACCGTTTTTACCTTCATCAGCAACTCTTTCCTTGAAATAAACATCTCTCATGTCAAGGAAACGCATACCATTTGTTTGAAGGTTTCTAACGTTAGACTGCAATAACATCATATCCTCACCATACCATAACATGATAAACGGAGGATCTTCCATTAAGATCTTTTCAGCTTCAGCAAATGCAGCTAAAGACTCTTCTTTATTAGCTGTTTTACTTCCTTTTTCGAAAGCCGCATCAAATGCAGGATTGATATATCTTGCACTGTTCATATATGAAGGCTCATCATTTGAAGCAGGAACAATTTTACCGTAAGCGTTAACCAGGAATGTCTCAGGGTTTGGATAATCACCAAACCAGGTAGATCTGAAAATATCAGCAGTACCCATTGCCTGATTCTCGATCAACTGGTTAAACTCAACTCCTTCGATCTCAACATTAATGTTCAATACAGATCTTAACTGATTTTGAATTTCAGAGGCGATCAAATAGTGATCATTACCTAATCTAAATTGCATAGATAGTGTAGGGAAATTCTTACCACCCGGATATCCAGCTTCAGCCAACAATTTCTTAGCTTCTTCAGGATTGTACACATAAGAAACATCTTCAATTCCTTCGAAGTCATAATCTCCAAAGATCTTAGGAAGTGGAGGTGTTATTCCAAATTTACCAATTTCGTAAGCCTGATTTTTCATGATCTTCTCAACCAGTTTTTTACGATTGATTGCCATGTTCAATGCTTGTCTAACTTTTTTGTTCTTGAAAACCGGAGTATTCATGTTGAATTCCAAATAAGTAGTAGACAACTGAGGCTCAGAGATCAACATATATTTTGGAGGATTGCTTTCAAAATCCTGGATCCTATCTTCCAATACTTCGTTTACACTTGTGATCGGTACGTTTGGAATATAAGATAATCCACCATCCCAGAAAAGATCCATTTGATCTTCGGAGTGCTCATAGAATCTAAAGAACACAGAATCCAAATATGGAAGCTGGTTTCCTTCTGCATCACTCATATAGAAACTTGGGTTTCTGTATAATTTCACAAATTCAGAAGTAGATGTTCTATCGTAAACAAATGGTCCGGTTCCAACAGGATGATAATCTCCTCCTTCAAATGATTCTTTAGGCACAACTGTTGCGAAAACAGTAGCTAATTTTTGCAAGAAAACCGAAGAAGGCTCAAGGATCTGGATCATAACCTTATTACCTGAAGTGGTAATTCCGCTTACACTAGAAGCAGTTCCGTTATAATATTCTTCACCACCAGCAATTGTATTTTTGAAATTGTAATAAGCTCTGTTGGTTGGCTCATCTTTATACATATTGGTTAGAGAGAACACTACGTCTTCAGCTGTCATTTCTCTTCCCTTTCCACCAGAAAAACAAGGATCATCATGGAATTTCACTCCTTCTCTCAAAGTAAAGGTATAAGTTAAACCATCTTCAGAAATGCTCCATTCTGTTGCTAGAGCAGGTTCAATTTCCAATGTTTTAGGATTGTATTTTACCAATCCTTCTAAAACCTGGTCATAAACCTGAGCAGTTTCCAGTTTTTGCAATTCAATTGGTCTAATACAGCTAAAGTAGCTACCAATGGGCATTGCGAAATTGCCTCCATAGATCGAATCGTCTGCGACATTGTTTTCATCACCATCAGTGGAACCACCGCAGCTGAACAAAACAACACCCAAAGTCAACAAAAACAGTCTATTCATCATATTCATACACGCGTGTTGAAAATTAAAACTTGCAAGTTTAAAGTATTTTCAAATATAAACTAAATTTATTTTATGACGAATCTTCCGATTGATAATCAAATTGCTAAAAGTTTTGGAGATTGAAAAAAAAATCTGAATATCTTGTTTATCTTTGAGGGAAGTTTTAATATTGCACTTACTTATACGGTGTATAAAAAGGTTTTTAATTTAATATGATGTTGAAAAACACTATCTTACTACTTGTCATCTTCGTTGGAGGAACCTTTTCAGCTTTCGCCGATCTATCAATAGAGGGGCATTACCAGGGAAAAAACTTATATGTTCAAAATCCTGAGGATGAAGACGGATTTGGTTTTTGTGTTACAAAAGCTACCGTAAACGGAGATCCGATCTCTGACGGAATTCAATCAAGTGCATTTGAGATCAACTTTGCTGAGTTCAATGTAAATATTGGTGATCCAGTATTTATCGTTCTTGAACACGGAATTGGTTGCAAACCAAAAATTTTGAATCCAGAAGTATTACTTCCAAAAAGTACTTACGTAATTGGAGATATTTCTTGTTCTCCTGAAGGTTCTCTTACCTGGACAACCACAGGCGAATCTGGAAAACTTCCTTTCGTAGTTGAGCAATACAGATGGAACAAATGGGTTGCAGTTGGTGAAGTTGATGGAATTGGTACTTCAAGTCAAAATTCTTACAAATTTCAAGTAACTCCTCACTCTGGAGAAAATAAAGTGAGAGTTGTACAAACTGACCACACTGGAAAGAAGAAACCTTCTAAAGCAGTTACTTTCTCTAATGCAAGCATCAAAGAACCGGAACTGAATCCTAAAAAGGTGAAGAAAGAGATCAACTTCACAGCTGGTGGTGTACCTGTTGAAACGAAGTATGAGATCTATGATGCATACGGAAACATTGTGAAAAAAGGAGTTGGATCAGAAGTGAACTGTGAGAACCTTAAAAAAGGAGCTTACTATATTAACTATGATAACAAAAACGAAAAGTTCATCAAAACCTAATTCGTTTTATCTATAAATTTAAACCCGTACACTTCGACTGAGTTCTGTGTACGGGTTTTTTTTTACAATCAATTATGAAATTAGAACACATTGGTATTGCGGTAAAAGACATTGAAGCATCAAATAAACTATTTGAAACCTTATTCAATAAACCTCATTACAAGATCGAAGCAGTAGAATCAGAGGGCGTAAAAACATCCTTTTTTCAAGTAGGAGAATCCAAAATAGAATTACTTGAAGCTACAAACCCGGATAGTGCCATTGCCAAGTTCATTGAAAAAAAGGGTGAAGGAATTCATCACTTAGCTTTTGAAGTAACAGATATTGATGCTGAAATAGAACGTCTTTCTAATGAGGGATTTCAGTTGATACATCAAACCCCAAAAGACGGAGCTGACAATAAAAGAATTGCTTTTTTACATCCTAAATCAACAAATGGTGTTCTGGTTGAATTATGTCAGGACAAAGGTTAAACCGGCAATTGAATTCTAAAGGTTGTACCCACATCAATTTCAGATTTTTGCACGAATACCTTCCCTTTGTGAAATTCTTCAATGATCCTTTTTACAAGTGATAATCCAAGTCCCCAACCCCTCTTTTTGGTAGTAAAACCAGGCCTGAACACAGATTTGATCTTATTGGCAGGAATACCTTTTCCCGTATCCGTAATATCAATGATCACCTCATCTTCAATTTGTTGAACAGAGATCATGATAGATCCTACTCCTTCCATAGAATCCACGGCATTTTTAGCTATGTTCTCAATAGCCCATTCGATTAATGATGAATTATAACGCAACTGAATATTCTCTTGCTCACACTCAAAGAAAAGGTCAATTTTAGAAGAGATCCTCAACCTTAAGTAATCGACCACTGATCGAACTGTGTTCACAATATTGCCTTCTTCCAGAACAGCTTCAGAGCCTATTTTAGAAAATCTGTTCGTGACCGTATTTAAGCGATCAATATCCTTGTTAATTTCTGATGTTATGGATTCGTCCACGCCTTTAGATTCCAATAACTGATTCCAGGCCATTAACGAAGAAATTGGCGTGCCTAATTGATGTGCTGTTTCTTTGGCCATTCCTGCCCATACCTGATCTTGTTCAGCTTTTCTAAAGGTTGAGAAGGCAATGTAGGCGATCAGAACAAATAAACCTATGATGAAGAATTGTACAATTGGGAAAAACTTCATTTGTGTAACTTCTTCAGAGTGCTCATAATAGATCACTCCAATATGACCAGACCCCAGTTCCACTTCAATTGAATCTCCTGTAATTATAAGGGCTTCTATAATTTGATTCGCATTGGTTGAATCAAAATCAGGTCTGTTGGTTGATATAACATCACGCGTCTCTTTATCAATGAACATTACCGGAACCAAATATTCATTTGTGACCAACTCATCACTGAAAGCATTGATCAGAGAATCTCTACTAAACTCAAGTGCCTCAAGCTTCTGAGTTTTATAATAAATAGAATCAAAATAAAAGACCTTTTGTTTCTCACCGTAGTAAAGATCAATCTCTAAAGGCGCATGTTGAATTTGCCAGAATTTCACATAAGCATCCAGGCTATCAGTTCGCATAGATCTTAGGGTTGAATCCTTAAATTTCTTTGTAGCTTCAGGAAAGTCTGCATTTATCTTTCTCAAGATCAAGGTATCAAGATTGGAAAGATTATAGCTGGACACCACATTCTCCTCCATATCAGTGATAATTACCGGAATTGAATTTGTACGTTCCAATATCTCGATCACAAAAGAATAATCATTCAATGGTTTACTGATTTCATTAATCGCAAGCGCCCACATTTCCATTTTCTGGAAATCACGTTCTTTCAGTTGCTCAATAGATTGACTTAGCTCTTCAAACGCATTGTTGGTTAATTTGACAAGTTCTGATTTACGTTTAACAGCATCTGCCCATTGCTCAATACGATCTACTTCTCTTTGCTGAACTTTCTCTACAATACTAAATGAGAACCAAAGTGAAGCCCCAACCAAAATAATGGCAATACCAAGCAAGGCAATTTTCCAACGTTGTTTCTTATGGTATAAGTTCATATAGCGCAAGGTAGACTCTAATAACGGATATTCAAACTAATTATTCTCTTCATCCGAATCATACTCCACATCTTTCTTTTTCTTGTCAGCTTCTTCTTTCCATTTCTGGAACAGCTTATTAGATTGTTGCTTATTCTTCTTGGTCTTTTCAGTTTGAGTGCTATCCTGTCCTTCTTCCTCCTCATCATCATAGAAGATGAACTGTACTTCCTTTTTATTGCTTTCTTGCATATTCTGTACCGTGGAATCCTTCTTGAAGAAACCAAATTCAGATTTTAGAATGGACTTTATATCCTGCTTTTCCTGGGCAAGATCTTCCTTAATATTTTTTCTTCGCTCTTCATTATCCAATTCAAACTCAGGATTATCAAGGTCGCCGAACATGGTTAAATAGATCACTATTCCAAGACCGTCATCTTCAATCACTCCAAATTCGGTGTCCTCAACTTTAGATTTCAATTCCCTGAACCTAAAGCTGAAATGATATTCTATTTGATTATCGAAAGTATGCCATCCAAACAGATCGATATCTAAAGCATTGGAAGCAATATGCATTTTAGGGATATTCACTTTTCTATCCTGGATGGTGATCTCATTTTGAATATCCGAGAATTTGAGGTGCATCAATTTATCTTCAAATTGATCGATATGTTTGTTCAGTAAAAGTTTTAGACCTTTATTAGACCTCATGTAATCAGTAATTGATCTCATGGTTTCCAGCTCGTTTAATTCTCCCTGTGACAATTTGAGGTCACATTTGGTATAGAGCTTATCTTCAACTAATGAGAAGTAAGGATTAAAGAAGAGTAGAAAATCAATTGTTCCATTTGCTTTACCTGTGATATGGTCAGCAGTAATGCTCTTTTGATCAAAGTTATTCCATTCAGTAAAGAGCGACTTCATATTAACGCCACTAAAGGTTAGTCTACCATCAAAGATGTTTCCATTTTCCAGGAGATTTTTAAATGTGATGTTACCATTGGCCGAACCTTCTGTTGTTTTGAATTGCAAATCATTCAACTCCACTGTTCTATTAGACATTAGCACCTTACTGCTTACTTCTTTAAATTCATGTGAGGTCCACTTCAAGTTTCCAACATCCAGGTCAATATTCAAATTCAGATTTTCAGGCAACGTAAATACCGTGAGTGGTCCATCAGCAACCTGATCACTTTTCACCATGAACTCATTGAGATCAAGATTGTTAGATTCAATACTTGCTATTAAGCCTAAGCTTCCTGTACCATCAATGTATGGCATCAGATTCTTCATAGCTCCATTCAATAGGATGTCTGAACGCTCAGTGGCAATGCTTAACTGTTTAGCGGCAGCATCTTTGTCTATCAATACGATTTCCCCTCCTATTTTCTGATAGGTTATATCATCATTGATCCCTTTATAAAGCACATCTTTCAGGGCAAAGGTGCCATCTGATTCCAGTACTTCAAAACGTTCTTTTCTAAATTCCGGATCGAAGAATTTCACAATAGCATCCAGGTGAAAATTTACGTTTCCAGCCAATTTTTCGATCTTTTCAAATTTGAAAAATTGATGGAAACGGGCCAGATTCAGATCACCATCCATCTTCGTTTTCATGACGGGTTCTTTAAAATCCGTGATCGTAGCTTCACCTTTAAAATAACTGCTCAGCATTTTCATGGACACCTCCTTCATCTGCAGTTCTTCCTGTCGATTGGATTGTTCATTTTGATAATGCCCTTTAAAGCTTACCTGATCAATTTCCAGCTTACTTTCTGGTTCGATCAATGCCCCGTTTTTTATATCAAAATCGGCAACAATAGATGGCATTTTCGTTCTGGAGATCGGGCCTGAAATTCTCGAAACAAAATTGATCGTTCCTTCTCCCTGATAGGTCTTAACATCCTTCACACTTTCATCCACTAAACTATTGGCCAGGTCTTGCAATTGAACATTGTCTCCGGCCACTTTAAGATCCAGGGAAGACGAATCAATAAAACCTGTAATATGAAAAGGCATTTTTTCAATCATCAGATCACCCTTTTTAAAGGTGTAAGTTCTACTGAGATTGTTGATGTCCATTTCAAGCTGAACATCTGCCTTTTGATTCCTCACTAATGTGAATGAATTACTTTTCAGTCTTTGTATTTCCAGATCAGCCTCTGAAACCAAGTTATACTGTTCTGATGTGAATGCTGCATTGGTAAGGGCCGATTTAACTTTGATATCATAAAATTGACTAGAGGCTAGATTTTTATAGTGAAAATCCATGTTTTCCAACTCTACAAGCTCTAAAGCCAATTCAAAATTATCGTTTGAGCTCGTAGAATCTTCCTCTTTAATGATATCATAATTGGTTTGACCGTCAGCAGATGTTTTCAAAGCTAACTGGCCATGATGAGCACTGATCCTCTTAATGTGATAATCCCCATAAAAAATATCCCTGACGTTGAAATTAAAGAACATCTTCTCAGCATAGAACAAGGTATCGGTACTTTCAATTTCAGGAAAGGCATCAGGAATGAAGACCTTCTTGAACTCTATAGATGCATTCGGAAAATCGTGAAATATGGATAATTCTATATCCTGCACATCCACTTTGGTTTTGAGATGATCATTCAATTCATCTATTGCATATTGCTTAATATCATCTTCATAAATATGCAAGAGCACTGTCAATGTGGTAACAATGAACAGACTAACGAAAAAGATCCAAAAAAAGATCTTACGCAAAACCCTTAGCACTTTCTTCATAAAACACGAAGTTATGCCAATATAGTACAGGGATTAGCGGCTTGTTACAGATATTATCAACCTCAAAGCGTTAGTAGGTTGGTGACAAAAAGATTACTTGTGTTTTTCTATCTCCTTGTTAACGCCTTGTTTTACCTCTTCGATCACTTTATCCTGGAAAATATCCTTCACGGTGTCAAGGAGTTCTTTCATGGTATCAACAGCTTCTAAAAGCTCAGAATTAGGGTCAGAGATCTGATGTTGGATTTCATTCTCCACCTCATTCACCATATTATTCATCATGTTATTGAGTGGATTTTTTTTGATTTCCGGCTCCTTAGGCTCTTCACCTCCACAAGCCATTAAAAAACTAAATAATCCAATAGTTCCGGCTAAAAGAAACAACTTTTTCATTTTTTCAAAAATTTGTACTTCTAATGTATTGAATCCTGTTCAAAGAATCATTAGAACATGAGAATTTTCCCAATATAAGTTGATTCTATGATGGCATAGAAACTATTTATCGGTTGTTTAGAAAGATTCTAGATAAACTTGCTAAATTTGATTCACACGAATTTTTATTAACCTTTTAATCAAGATAAACATGGCTTTTGAATTACCAAACCTTCCATATGCACATGATGCTTTGGAACCACATATTGACACTTTAACTATGCAGATCCATCATGGAAAACACCATGCGGGATATACAAATAATTTGAACGCAGCTATTGAAGGAACTGATCTTGCTGGAAAATCTATTGAAGATATCTTAGCAGGATGTGCAAGCAATGCCGCAGTGAGAAATAATGGTGGTGGATATTACAATCACTGCCTGTTTTGGGAAGTAATGTCTCCTAATGGAGGCGGTCAACCTTCTGGAGAATTGGCAGATGCGATCAACGCAGCTTACGGAACTTTTGAAGGATTTAAAGATGCATTTTCAAAAGCGGCTGCAACTAGATTTGGTTCTGGTTGGGCTTGGCTTTGTGTTCATAAAGGAGGAAAAGTTGAAGTTTGTTCAACGCCTAATCAGGATAATCCATTAATGAACATTGACACTTGTGGTGGTACGCCAATTTTAGGATTAGATGTTTGGGAACATGCCTATTATTTGAAGTATCAAAACAGAAGACCTGATTACATTGCAGCTTTTTTCAATGTTATTAATTGGAACGAAGTAGCAAACAGATATGCCGCAAACAAGTAGTTTTTAAGCATATTTGAACAAAATCATAATACCTGTCTTTTAAAAGGCAGGTATTTTTTTTTATTTTAGTAGCTGAAATGAATTATAAGCTGCTACTATCTTTATTTGTGGTGTTCTTTTTATTTTCCTGTTTAAAGGACAAAACATTGGAACCTAAGCCAGATCTTACGTCAGGTCTTTGTTCGACAATAGTTTCCTATTCACTAGACATCAGACCGATAATTGAGAGTTCATGTAAAACTCAAGCAGGACCTGGAACCGGCTGTCATGATGCCTGGATTGATAATTATTCACCTATTGAGAATTACATTTCAATTGGAAGTTGGCAAAACAGATGCTTTTCGTTAAAGGACATGCCTGAAATTCCAAATGCATGGGCAATTGACTCATTATCTGAAGATGAGATCCAAACCATGAAGTGCTGGATAGAACAAGGATATCCTGAAAACTAATTTATACCCTCGATTTTACTGGAAGTATTACTAAATTTGCTCGTCAAATCTAGCATCTCTCATGGAATACGATTTTCGAGAAATTGAAGCCAAATGGCAAAAATACTGGGCTGAGCATAAAACTTATGCTGCCAAAGATGATACTACCCTTCCAAAATATTATGGTTTATCCATGTTCCCATATCCTTCAGGAGCAGGATTACACGTTGGTCATCCACTAGGTTATATCGCATCATGTATTTATGCCAGATATAAAAAACTGCAAGGCTACAATGTATTGCATCCCATGGGATATGATTCATTTGGACTGCCAGCAGAACAATATGCCATTCAAACCGGACAACACCCCGCTTTGACCACTGCTCAAAACATCAAAAGATACCGAGAACAGCTAGATAAAATTGGCTTTTCATTCGACTGGGACCGTGAAGTGAGAACTTCTGATCCTTCGTACTACAAATGGACACAATGGATCTTCAAACAATTGTTCAACTCCTGGTATAACAGTGATTCTGATAAAGCCGAAAGTATTGATGCATTAGTGAAGATCTTTGAAACCAGAGGTAACGGATCTGTAAATGCACCCAACGATCAAACAGAGGTGTTCACGGCTGATCAATGGAAAACCTTTTCAGAAGCAGAACAGCAAAAGATATTGATGAATTATCGTCTTACATTTTTGGCAGATTCATGGGTGAACTGGTGTCCGGCTTTGGGAACCGTTTTAGCCAATGATGAGATCAAAGATGGCGTTTCTGAACGTGGCGGACATCCCGTTGAGCAAAAGCTAATGCGCCAGTGGAGTATGCGAATTACTGCCTATGCTGAGCGTTTAATAAACGATTTAGAAACAGTTGATTGGTCAGATTCTATCAAAGAACAACAACGAAACTGGATAGGAAAGTCAGAAGGAGCATCTGTGCACTTCAAGCTAGCCGATCATGAGGGATCTATAGAAGTATTTACTACAAGACCGGATACTATTTTTGGAGTATCATTCATGGTTTTGGCCCCTGAACATGAATTAGTGGATCAAATAACTACTGGTGAATTTTCGTCAGCTGTTGCAGAGTATAAAAAACAAGCCAGTTTAAAGACAGAGAGAGATCGTCAATCAGATGTGAAAAACGTTACCGGACAAAATACGGGAGCATTTGCCATTCACCCATTCACAGGAGAAAAAGTACAGATCTGGATTGCTGATTACGTGCTAGCTGGATATGGAACCGGAGCTGTAATGGCCGTGCCTTGTGGTGATCAAAGAGACTGGGATTTTGCAACACACTTCAAGATTGAGATAAAGAACATTTTCAAAGACGTTGACATTTCTGAAGCAGCTTATGCTGAGAAAGATGCCGTGATCACTGATTCGGATTTTTTGAATGGATTGGAATGCAAAGTGGCCATTAAAAAGGCTATTGAGGAAATCGAAAAGAAAGGGTTTGGTAAAGGAAGAACTAATTACAGATTGAGAGATGCAGTATTCTCGCGTCAACGATATTGGGGTGAACCATTCCCGGTTTATTATAAGAATGATATCCCTTATTTGATCGAAGATAAAGATCTGCCTATTGAATTACCTGAAGTTGATCAGTACCTTCCAACAGCTGATGGTGAACCACCTTTGGCGAGAGCGTCTGCTGCGGATTGGGAAAAAGCCAACCCTGGAAAGATCAAAGGAGATCACATGGAATATAACACAATGCCGGGTTGGGCAGGTTCATCCTGGTACTTTTTGAGATACATGGATCCTCACAATGAAGAGGCTTTTGTTTCAAAAGAAAAAGCGGCTTACTGGAACCAGGTAGATCTATATATTGGAGGATCTGAGCATGCTACAGGTCATTTACTTTATTCAAGGTTCTGGACCAAATTCTTGTATGACATGGGATACATTACCTTCCATGAACCTTTCAAGAAAATGATCAATCAGGGAATGATCCTGGGAAGGAGTAGTATAATGGCTCGACTTGAAATAGGTTCAGAAAAAAACGAAATTTTCATATCCCATAATATATTGGAGGAAATTGGGCGAAGTCCTGAATTGATAGATAACAAAGAACAAATATTCGAACATATTAGGAATTTGATATCTGAAGAAAACTATCAAAAAATCCTTGAAGGTATCAGTTTCGGACTAGTTTGGTCAAATTTGAGGATTGATATTAACTATGTTGAGAATGACAAACTCAATTTTAGTCTCGCTTCGAAGGATCCGAAGTATAACAACCTTGGTAAAGCTGAAATTATTACTGAACTCAACGGCGATTTTGTTTGCGATCACGAAGTTGAAAAAATGTCCAAATCCAAATACAACGTTCAAACTCCAGATGAACTGGTAGAAAAATTCGGAGCAGACACCTTAAGATGTTACGAAATGTTCCTTGGTCCGCTTGAACAAGCTAAACCATGGGATACGCAAGGAATTAATGGTGTACACAACTTCTTACGAAAAATGTGGCGTTTGTTCCATGATGAGAATAACAACCTATCCATTTCAGACGGAGATGCAGATAAGCAATCATTAAAAACCCTGCACAAAACCATAAAAAAGGTCACTGATGACCTGGGTAGGTTCTCATTAAACACGGCCGTTTCTAACTTTATGATCGCAGTAAATGAATTGACTGATCAAAAGTGCAACAACAGAAATATCCTGAAAGAATTGGTGGTTCTTGTTTCTCCCTACGCCCCTCACATTGCAGAAGAGTTATGGTCAAGATTAGGTGAGAAAGAAAGTGTGACAACAGCAACCTGGCCAACATTTGATGCAAGCTATTTGGTAGAGGCCGAGTACGCTTATCCGGTTTCATTTAATGGCAAAATGAGATTTAAAATAGAATTACCAACGAGCCTTTCTAAAGAGGATGTAGAGAAAGAAGTTCTAGCAGCAGAGCAATCTCAAAAGTGGCTAGAGGGGAAAGATCCTAAGAAGGTAATTGTTGTCCCAGGGAAGATTGTGAATATTGTTATATAGAATACGGATCACAGAACACAGAACACAGAGTGTAGTAAAAAAACTGTGTTCTGATAGCGAAGCGGTCTGTGTTCCGTGATCTGCATTAAACCTTTCATCCTATCTTTAGTCAAACCACTGAATGACAAAACTATTGCTATGACTTTGATGAACTTCAAACAAACACTAATGGCTGTAACAATGCTATTAGGAGCTAACTCTATTGCTCAGGAAGAGCAAGATTCTCTAGGCGTTATAGGTGATAATTTGGATCTGTATGCCGTATTGGATCTATTCAAGAATTCAAATTCGCTTGAAGAGTTTGAGAGATCACTGAATGATCCTGCCAGTAAATTGAACAACCTTGATCTAAATGAAGATGGAGAAGTGGACTATATTCAGGTGTATGATGAAGATGATAGTGATGCTCATGCTTTTATTCTAAGAGTGGATCTGAACGAAAATGAATCTCAGGATATTGCCGCCATAGAATTAGAGAAAACAGGTACTGATGAAGCAGCTATTCAAATAGTGGGAGATGAGGACATTTATGGTAAGGATTATTTTGTCGAGCCAAAAGGAGATGAAGGTATAACCGAAAGATTAGTGATGACAGATCTGATCATCATCAATGTTTGGGGTTGGCCAATTGTTCGATTCATATATGGACCAACTTATGTAAGATGGAGGTCACCTTACAGATGGGGTGCTTATCCTGTTTGGTGGAAACCCTGGAGACCATTAACCTGGAGAGCATATCACAATTTACACAAACATCATCATCCTTATTATCATGTTGTTCATGTTAGAAGATGTAATCGTGCGCATGTGGTTTATGTTAAAAGACGCCGAACTACAGTACTTATAAAAACACACCCACATCATCCAAGCCATCATCCACATAAAAATCCTACAACCAAAAGGCCAGGTAACAGTGGAGTTGGACCAGGAGGGACTAAAAAACCAGGTGGTGGTAACAGACGTAGATAAACAAAAAAGGCGATCAAATGATCGCCTTTTTATTTATTGCCGGATCAATTTTCCGGAGTAATGATTTCCATCTATCATGACCGAATAAAAATAAATACCTGCACCAACAGGTTCATTCAATCCATTCGTTCCGTTCCATTCAACGCTTTGCTGTCCTGAAGATTGGTTTTCTCTTAATAGTTTACGTACTACCCTCCCCTGCATATCATAGATATAAATACTTACAAACGAAGCTTTATCTAATCCGTAAGAAATAGTAATGGTATGTTCAAAAGGATTTGGATATACATTCAATTTTGGGTCTGACTTCAACTCAGTATGCGTTGACAAGAACTCTGTATAAATACTATCGATATTAATATACTCATCTCCCACCTGATAGTCCATATAATGGAAGTAGATCAGGAACATCTCATCCGTAGTATTTAAACCGTACTGAACATCCTGAGGCGGACTGTTAGGATTATGAGGATTGGTTGCTGTATTGTTCCAAACACCTTTTCCATAAATTGTAGATCCTGCAGGGACATACTTCATGTAATTGAACCAATAAAAATCCTGCCAATCAAAATTCCAATTAGGAATTCTCACAAAAGGAATGGTATCATTACTTCCTGTCACTGCATATGATTGTATAGAATGACCCAATAAATGCATGTGAGGTAAAACACTAAGAACTGAAGAGCCCCCTGTTGTTGGTCCTTCTGCAATAAATGTTGAATCAAATTGATTTGCATCAATCACAAATGATGAATTCCAATCTTGAATGATCGGATTACAAGAAACTTCTCTAAAATTAGCAACCGGCTCATCATAAAAATAGAAATTAATTTTTGTTTCATCCCACAGTCCATAGCTTCCAGCA
Organism: Crocinitomicaceae bacterium; assembly: GCA_020635955.1. Lineage (GTDB taxonomy): Bacteria > Bacteroidota > Bacteroidia > Flavobacteriales_D > Crocinitomicaceae > Paracrocinitomix. The sequence goes on along the minus strand of JACJYW010000005.1, from coordinate 209,784 downwards.
GGATAATGCATTGCCAAAACGATCTTACAGTTTGCACCAATTTGCATACCTGCTGAGAAATTTTGCGTTGAAGGGAAAATGATAGGTGATGACCCAGGAGTATATCCTCCCATCAGTGTTGCTGTAATTGGTCCCGCACAATCTCCTGAGGTATCCGTTTGAGAAAAACCTGCATTATCAAAGTAAACAAGGCAATGATGAACAATCTCTCTGTTTCCGGGAACCACCTCAATTGCCTTCACTTTTTTACCTGAAGCCAATCCTGATGGAATTGCAAAACACACATAATCATCTACAAAATTAGCTTTGCTCATATAATGTGGAGCAGTTACAACCAAGTCAGGAGTGCCAGACAAAACCTGATCATTTGTGTAAACTGGAGGTGGAGGAATTTGACTAAAATTCCCTGGCAAATAACCTCCGGAAATCCAATCAAGGATAATGTCCTTTTCACTTTGGGTCAAAATTCGCTCACCGGCATAATGCTGATAGCTCGAATCCGCAAACCAGGGTGGCATTATATTATTGGTAACATAATTTTGGATCAATGCACCATAAGCAGAAGCCTGCGCATAAGTGGTTAAGGACATGGGTCCTATACCTCCGGTATGATGACAAGCAGTACAATTATCATAGAACACTTGAGCTACATCATCTGACCAGGTTGGTTGAGCAATACCCTGTATAGCAGTAATGCCCATTAAAAGGGAAAGTAAGATTTTTTTCATTCTGAAAGAATTTACTCAAATATAAATGAAAATCAACAGTTAATCAAATTGTTAGCGATAACTCGTGCTTCACCGTCTGTGGTAATTAAGTCATTTAAGGACGGATTTGAATTCCATTGAACCAGGTCCATTGCTCTTTCGTTCAATTCAGCAATATCAAGAAAACCAATACTTCCATTTAAGAATGCCGCCACTGTAACTTCATTAATGGCATTGAGAGCACAAGGCAAATTCCCTCCTTTTTCAATAGCTTTATAGGCTAGACGCAAATTTTTGAACAGTTCGAAATCTGGAGCTTGAAAGGTTAATTGACCCAATTCTGCAAGGTTCAACCTTTCCAATTTTGTTTCAAGCCTGTTTGGATAGGTAAAGGCATACTGAATAGGCAATTTCATATCTGGTAAACCTAATTGTGCTTTCACTGCACCATCTTTAAACTGAACCAATGAATGAACAATTGATTCGGGGTGAATAACCACCTCAATTTGTTCAGGTTTAACACCAAAAAGCCACTTAGCCTCAATTACCTCAAGTCCTTTATTCATCATTGAAGCAGAATCAATGGTGATCTTTTCGCCCATCACCCATTTAGGATGATGAAGAGCCATCTCCTTGGTAACGTTTTTTAAATCTTCAGCTTTCATCCCGTTAAATGGACCACCTGATGCCGTTAAGATGATCTTCTCTATGGGATTATGGAATTCACCAACCAAACATTGAAAGATGGCAGAATGTTCCGAATCCACCGGATAAATATTTACCCCTTTTTCCAGGGCTAACTTTGTAATGATCTCACCAGCAACAACCAATGTTTCTTTATTGGCTAATGCAATGTTCTTTCCGCTTTCTATAGCTTTAATAGTAGATCTTAATCCGGCAAAACCAACTATTCCGGCTAACACCAAATCAATTTCATCCATTTGAACCACTTCTTCCAAAGCAGTAGTTCCGGTATACGTTTTAATATCTTCTTTCCAAAGTACTTCTTCTACCTTATCATACAATTCTTCATTAGCAATAACTACCACATTTGGTTTGAATTGTAATGCCTGTTGGATAAGAAGATCAGCATTATTGTTTGCAGTAAGAACCGAAACCTCAAATTGCTCGGGATAAGTTTGGATCACTTCCAATGCCTGTGTTCCTATTGATCCGGTAGATCCCATTATGGCAATTCGCTTCTTACTCATAAAGCAAAAATAACAGACCTTCTGAAATTATTTATTGAAATAGCACACGTTTCGAATAAAGAATACGTTCTAATTATCGATATTTAGAATAAAATGCGTTACGGGCTTTACACCATATTTCTTTTGATCTCGGTTCTTTTTTCTGTGTCTTCACTGGCACAAGAAGATACAACCAAGACGAAACCCACTAAAATGTTGGTCATCAAAAATGATGGTGCCCAATACGTTGGATATATTTTATCTGATGACGGACGAGAGATCTTGATGGAGACAGAATCTGTTGGCAAACTATATATTCCAAAACATTTGATCAAAAGTATTTCTGTATACGAAGCAACAACCAGTCAGGAAGAAATTAAAGAAACCAAAGATCCTGAAGAAGAGAAAAATGAGATCAGTTATGAAGATTGGAAAACGAAATTCGAAGAAGATAAACCTGAATATCAAAATTATACCAGCACGAAATACATTCAATCTGATAATGCATACCCTTTAAGAAAAGGTGAGTCATTCATAAAGTTTATGCCAATGGGATATGAAGCCCAGATCCCGATAACTAAAAATTGGTCTGCAGGAGCAATAGGTACTTATTTAGGTGCTCCTTTTGGTTTGAAGACAAAATTCAGTATCCCTATTAATGATTCAACTTATTTAGGATGGGATATTAATTATGGTTCAATGGTGTTTGCTACCTGGTTCGGTGTTGATCAAAGAAACGGAGGAGGATATACTTCACTTACCTTCACTTTTGGGAACCGACAACGAAACTTTTCATTCAAAGCAGGATATGCTTTGATCCATCAATACAACGAGATCTGGATGTGGGATGATCCCATGGGAACTGAACCAACATTTACCGGAGGAATGGAATACAGTCATTTCACCTTTCTCAACTTTGGATCTATGTTGAAATTAACCGATAGAATGTCAATTGTAATGGATTTTATTGCCGCATATGGTCAAATTCAAGCCTGGGGAAGCAATTTTAACACTGTTGTAGCGGCAGGTTCAGTGGCAGCAAGATTTGGTCCTAAACCCAATCACCGCTTTCAATTGGGAGGTACTTTGTTTGCAACAAGTGACTTCTTTGTACCTGTTCCTGTACCCAACATTTCGTACACTTATATTTTTCCGAAGAGAAATCCTTAAAAACGTATTTGACAAATAGAAAAAACTATTTATCTTTGCCGTCCCTTCGATAGAGGTTGATCGAATTGTCGGTTGTAAAAAATTGCGGATGTGGTGAAATTGGTAGACACGCTAGACTTAGGATCTAGTGCCGCGAGGTGTGTGGGTTCGAGTCCCTCCATCCGCACATAATGGTTCCGAGTTTCGGAACCATTTTTTTTTAATAAAAACAGATTCAATATGAATGTTGTAGAGGAAAAAATTGATGCGCTTAATGCAGTACTACGCATTAAGATCTCTCCAGAGGATTATGCGGCAAAAGTGGAAAGCACTTTAAATGATTATCGCAAACAGGCTAATCTTCCTGGATTCAGACCAGGAAAAACACCTATCAGTCTTATCAAAAAGAAATACGGTAAAGCTGTATTGGCTGAAGAATTGAATAAAGCAGTTAGCCAATCATTACAGGATTTTATCACTAAAAACAATATCAATGTTCTGGGTAATCCACTACCTAAAGAAGATGAAGAAGTTGTTGGAGATTTTGACAATCCGGCAGAATTTGAATTTGCCTATGAGATTGCTATTTCACCTGAATTTGATCTAAATCTTTCTAAAAAGAACAAGTTTGATTACTTGAAAGTAGATGTAGATAAAGAGATGTTGGACAAAGAAGTGGAGAACCTTGCCAGAAGATATGGTAAACTGGTTCCTGCTGACAGTGTTGGTGACAGAGATATGATCCTTGGTGAATTTACTGAAGTTGGTGGAGAAATTAAAAATAACTCTACTATTTCAATGGAATTTGTTGAAGACAAGGCGGCTAAAAAGAGCTTATCCGGAGCTAAAATTGGTGATGTGATCAATTTAGATCCGAGAAAAGTATCTAAAGGTGACTCTGATATGGCGGCCATGTTAGGTGTGCCAGCTGAAGAAGTTGGGAACATCAAATCTAAATTTGATTTCAAGATCACTGAGATCAAAAGAATGGAGCCACATGCCATTGATCAGGAATTGTTCGATAAATTATTTGGCGAAGGAAATATCAAATCAGAAACTGAATTAAGAGATAAGATCAAGTCAGATCTTGAAAATATGTTCTCTAATGATTCAGATCGTCTTTTTAATCAAAGAGTAGTGGATGAATTGGTAGAAAATACCAAAGTAGACCTACCTGAAGATTTCTTGAAAAGATGGATCCTTGCTTCATCAAAAGAAGAGATCACTTTAGATCAGATCGAAGCAGAATTTGATAGCTATAGAAAAAGTCTTAAATGGCAATTGATCCAAAATAAGATCATCAAAGAAAACGGATTGAACGTAGAACCACAGGAAGCCGTTGAATACACTAAAGCACTTTTGGCAAATCAATATGCACAGTATGGAATGCCTGCTCCGGAAGATAATGTCCTAAATGATCAGGCAAGAAATGTATTGTCAAATCAAGAAGAGGCTAATCGTATTTATGATAATCTTTACATGAACAAGATCCTTTCTTTTTTCAAGGAAACAGTAAAGCTGAACGAGAAGGCTTTATCCTATGAAAAGTTTGTGGAAGAGGCCTACGGAACAAAGTAATTGACCATATAATCCAATTTAAAATAATACCTATCTTTATAGGTATTATTTTTTTGTACTAAAACGAAGTAAAACATGTTCAAAAACGACGAATTCAGAAAATATGCTGTAAAGCATCATGGTATCAGCAGTCTTGCAGTAGATGGCTATATAACTTCCATGACTCCCTATATTATTGAAGAAAGACAATTAAACGTTGCTCAAATGGACGTTTTCTCAAGATTGATGATGGATCGAATCATCTTTTTGGGAACTGGTATTGATGACCAGGTAGCTAACATTATCACAGCACAGTTATTATTCTTAGAATCTGTTGATCCTAAAAAAGACATTCAGATCTATTTGAATTCTCCTGGTGGTGGAGTTTATGCAGGTTTGGGGATCTATGATACTATGCAATATATTTCTCCTGATGTAGCTACAATTTGTACAGGTATGGCTGCTTCAATGGGAGCTGTTTTGTTATGTGCCGGAGCAAAAGGAAAAAGATCTGCTTTACCTCATTCAAGAGTAATGATCCATCAACCACTAGGTGGGGCTTCTGGACAAGCTTCTGATATTGAGATCACAGCTAGAGAGATCCTTAAATTGAAAAAAGAATTATACGAGATCATTGCAAATCATTCAGGACAAGATTACGATCAGGTATTTAAAGATGGTGACCGTGACTATTGGATGATTGCTGAGGAGGCAAAAGCCTACGGAATGGTAGACGAAGTGCTTGGAAAATAATTAAATGGCGAAAGAAGAAAACATAAATTGTTCCTTTTGTGGACGCTCTAAAATTGATACTGGTATCCTGATTGCAGGACTTACCGGGCATATTTGTTCATCTTGTATTGAACAGGCTCATGGTATCATTGAAGAGCAAAAGAAACATGATCATAAACAAAAAGTTAATCATGATTTCAAATTGCTTACGCCACATCAGATCAAAGAACAGTTAGATGATTACGTAATAGGTCAGGATGACGCCAAAAAAGTGCTTTCAGTGGCTGTATACAACCACTATAAAAGGCTAACGCTTTCAGAGAGCAATTTGGACATTGAGATTGACAAATCAAATGTTATCCTGGTAGGAAGAACCGGAACGGGAAAAACATTACTTGCAAAAACCATTGCGCGTTCGCTTAATGTACCTTTTTGCATTGCAGATGCAACTGTACTCACAGAAGCCGGATACGTAGGTGAAGATGTAGAATCTATTCTATCTCGCTTGCTACAGGCTGCCGATTACAATGTTGAGGCTGCCGAAAAAGGAATTGTCTTTATTGATGAGATCGATAAAATTGCGCGTAAATCTGACAATCCTTCTATAACCAGAGATGTTTCAGGAGAGGGAGTACAACAAGCCTTATTAAAGTTATTGGAAGGAACGGAGGTAAATGTTCCACCACAGGGAGGTAGAAAACATCCGGAGCAAAAAATGATCAAGGTGGATACTAAAAATATCCTCTTCATTGCCGGAGGAGCATTTGACGGTATCGAGAAGATCATTGGTAGACGTGTAAACACGAACCTAATAGGTTTCTCTTCTAAAGAAGAAAAGCTGGATACAGAAAATTTACTTCAATATGTTATTCCATCTGACATTAAAGAATTTGGCTTGATCCCTGAATTGATTGGTAGGATGCCAGTATTGACCTACTTGAATCCGTTAGATGAAAAGGCATTAAGAAGGATATTATCTGAGCCAAAAAATGCATTGATCAAACAATACACTCAGCTCTTTGAATTGGATGGTGTGAACTTGAAATTTGACGCAGAAGTGTTGGATTTTATTGTTGAAAAAGCACTGGAATATAAATTAGGAGCAAGAGGTTTAAGATCGATCTGTGAAGCGATCTTGAATGATGCTATGTTTGATATCCCTTCACAAAAAGACACTACAGAACTTAGAATTACATTGGAATATGCTGAATCCAAATTTGAGAGATCAAAATTGGCCAAGCTGAAAATTGCGTAACTATGGATAAAAATAAGATCGCAGTAGTTGATTACCACGACTACACCTCTGGTGACCTCAATAAAAGGTCACAATTCATCCAGGATTTTGGAGATTCTTTCTCAAATATGGGATTTGCCATTGTTAGAAATCACGGTGTAAGTGAAGCTTTAAAAGCAAGACTTTTTGAGGTTTCTAAGGCCTTTTTTGCTCTTTCAGATGATGTTAAAAAATCTTTTGAAGACGAAGCTAATCACGGACAAAGAGGATACATTTCCAAAAACAAAGAAAGTGCAAAAGGTCAAACTGTTCCAGACATCAAGGAATTCTACCATGTTGGACAAACAGTAACAGATAACGATCCTATTAAATCAGAGTATCCTGACAATATTTTCCCATCAAATGATGTGATCCAGGATTTTGAAAAGGTAACTCAAGAAGTTTATCAAACATTTGAGAGTACTGGAAGAAATCTTTTAAGAGCAACTGCATTGTATCTGGATCTACCTGAAAACTATTTTGATGACAAGATCCATAACGGAAACAGCATCTTACGATTGTTGCATTATTATCCGGTAAAAGACAAATCACAAATTCCTCCGGGAGCTGTGAGAGCAGCAGCACATGGAGACATTAATCTGATCACCTTATTAATGGGTGGATCTGCTGAAGGTTTACAAGCCCAAACATTGGACGGGCAATGGATTCCCGTAAGTCCTGCTGAAGATGAGATCGTGATCAACATTGGTGATATGTTGGCGAGATTAACGAATGATAGATTCAGATCTACGCAACACAGAGTGATCACGCCTAGAGAAGAGTCATGGTTAACTCCAAGATATTCAACTCCATTCTTTTTACATCCAAGATCTGATATGGATCTTACTTGTTTAGAGACCTGCATCACGGATGAAAATCCAAAACATTATGAAGATTGCACAGCCGGAGAATTCCTAACTGAGCGATTGATAGAATTAGGATTGAAGAAGGTATAATTCAATTTTGAAAAGACAAAAAAAGAGCAAGGCTAGATCCTTGCTCTTTTGTTTATTAAGTAGATCACTTTGAGTCTATTATATTGGCGTCAGCTTAGGATAGATCGATATAATATTAGGTGAACTTTTTTCTTTCAATATGTTCATTTCCAATTGAAATGCTTTTCTTTGAAGCTTAATCCAAAACATTAAAAATCATGAGAAATACCCTTTTGTTTCTTTTTACAATTCTAATTCCTCTTGTGGGATCTTCACAAATTACCAAAGGTTACCATTATACGGGTGATATGGCCTTGAGAACAGGAACATATGTTCACAAGGATATAGCGACAGAAGACTATTACACGACTCAAATGCGTTATATTAATTCAGTCCCAACTACTATTGTCACTAAAATTGATGAATTTGGTAATACCGTTTGGAACACCTCCGTAGCTCACTCACAATATTCCAATACATATTCTTCAACATGTGACATTTTAGTCAATGCCACTTCAATCTATGTTCAGGACTATCTGTTTTTTGCTGCTAGCTGCAAATCCATCATCTATCAATTTGACCTTAACGGAACCTTAATCGATTCTGTTGAATTCAGTCATGGAAGCATCAACAACAACAGATATCAAAATGAAATGAGTTTTACAAGTACTGGTGATATCTTAAGTATATATGAAGATGAGAATGACAGTATCCAACTTATTTTACTAGATCCAAATTTGAATATTCTTGATCAACAAGCTATTGGCTATAACACTTTCTATGCAAATACACCTGATCATGACCATTTCGTAGAGACGAACGGATCTACAATAATAACCGCATACAACACTTCACCTGACACAATTAACATTGTCGTTTTAGATGCTTCTCTATCTATAACTGAACATTTCAAGATCTATTCTCCAAATGGAAAAATGACAGATTTTGAACTTAAAAACGATAACTATCTAATCTTGATCAATAAAGAATTTGGTGCTTTTTCTGCTGTCGATAATCCAATCAGATTAATGGAAGTCTCTACTTCGGGAGCTGTTATTTCTGATCAAACTTTCAATGTTCAATATGCCAATATTCATACAGATCTAGAATTATTAAATAATGAGATCATAATTGCTGGCAGAGCACAGATTTCTGGAAGTAAAACGGGTGCAATTACTAGAATAAGTACGAGTATTACAGACGAATACGAATTTAAAACTACCGCTATTACAGACATAGAAACAAGTGGGGATGATATTTTTGGAAGTGGTATAGACTACGACGGATATCAGGAATGTTCGGACAATTATCAGAATGGGGCAGCATTTCTATTATTCAATTCCAATGAGTCACCAAAAACAGAAGCTATATCCCCAGTAATGCATCTGTTGGTTAATAATATTGACGCAGGAATTTCTTCAAATAGTAGAAATTTTCATGAATACAATAATTATGCAGCCTATAAAGTGCAAGGCACTGGAGGTACGGTGCCGAATGAAAGTACCATTTATAACACTAGTCTTTTAATAGCGGCACAAGATGAATCTGATCTAATTCATTCTACCTCTTCATTCTTTACTGATCTTTATCGTAGTGGACCAATTACGAATCAAAACGATTATACATCTGCCGAAAAAGATAATTGGGAAAGAGTTTGGAAAATCACGAGAGACGAAATTGATGCGCACATCATGGCGTTTCAAAATGGTGATAACAATTATACCATACCAGAAGTAATTATGAACTGGCCGGCACACGGAGATATGAGTAAAGGTCAAGATCAAGATCTTGCGCGTTTTAAAGACATTAACAATAATGGAACATACAATCCCGAAGAAGGTGAGTATCCACTAATTAAAGGTGATTATTGCGTATTGTCGATCTACAATGACGTCAATATAGATACTGCTGAAAACTGTATTGCCAATGTCAACAGAATTAATGCTCAAATATTCGAATACGTTTATGGTTTTGATTGCGGACAAGATTCAAGTCTTCAAAATACATTATTCGTTTATTATGAAGTCATTAATAAATCAGGAATGAACTTTGACAGCACGTGGATAGGGAATTTTAATGATTTTGATATTCTCGTTTTCAATGATGATTATATAGCTACTGATCCTTCAAGAGGATTAATTTATGGAATGAATGCCAGTCTAACAGGACCTGAACAGGGCTATAGTATTTTAGGAAGTAAACAAAACATTGATGCTGCAGATAATGCATTTGGCATTGGTTCAGGAGAGAGTGTAAATGGATTTGGTTATGGAGATGGTATTGCCGATAATGAAAGATTAGGGTTAACAAACTCCATGTATTATAACAATTCAGGAGGCGTGACAGGAGATCCAACATCCCTTGTGAACAACTATCATATGTTACAATCTATTTGGAATGATGGAACTCACCTGACTTACGGTGGTACAGGGCATAACAGTTCTTCTCAAGAATCTGATTACGCCTTTCCCGGTGGAGATGATACATTATTTGGTGGTACGGGAGGAGTAGATCCTGGATTTGATTGGTCTGAAGCCGGAGAAAGTAATGTTCCTAATGATAGAAGAATGGTTGGTAGTTCAGGCCCTTTTGATCTTGCATCAGGTGATACAATTTTCTTTGATATTTGTTATATCACAGGTATGGAAAGCACAGGAGGTGGATACACAAGTCATGAAGCTTTAATGGCCAATACAGATTCTGCCAGATCTTATTTCTATAATAACCTAACTCCATGTGGACAGGATTTTGATTTTTATGCGCCTTTTGATGGTCCATATAACAATATTGGAATTATTGAAAATTCAAAGAATTGGCAAGCCTTTGTATATCCTAATCCTGCCAACAATTTGATAATGATCACCCAAATTCCAGTTGGATCAGCTATATGTATACACACACTCGCTGGACAGCTTATTTACACCGATATTGCAAGTCAACAAGTGGCTGAAATCAATGTTTCTAATTTTAAAAATGGTGTTTATATCATCACCATTCGCGCAGAAGATAAAGCAGAACACATTAAATTGGTTAAGCAGTAGATCCGATTATAGTCTTTCTGTTGAATGATTTGAGTGATACGCATTAAACGATTAATTCTTACAAAATTAATATTGAAAAGGAGGCCCAAAAAAGGTCTCCTTTTGTCTTTCAAATGATTACCTTTGGTGCCCTCACAAAGGAGAGGTGGTCCTGAAGCTTCGGGAAATGCACGGCCTCATTAAAAGCGTGCAAAATATATACGGAGAGGTGGCAGAGTGGCTGAACGCGCACGCTTGGAAAGCGTGTTTACGGAAACGTAACGGGGGTTCGAATCCCCCTCTCTCCGCAAATTTAACAGAATGAGAATCAGAGTGAGAATGAGCAAAAGTAAAGCTTGCTTTAACTTGTGCGAATGAACACGAGGATGTGAACACAGTGAACTATTCTGTCAAATTTGCAAAGGATAACCCTGTCCGGATCATAGAATAATCCCCCTCATTTTAAAACGAGCGTAAATATAAAATAAAAGCCCCTCCGGTAGCAGTGGAGAGGCTTTAGGTATTTGGTTTGTTGTTGTAGCTTTTTTAAGAGGAGATCAAATCAAATAATTCACTCAGATCTGGTGATATGATGATCTCAATTCTTCGGTTCTTTGCCTTATCGTTAGGATCAACCGGATGATATTCTGAACGACCTGAAGCCGATATCTGCTTAGGGTCCATTTCACTGTTCTCTAACATGATCTTCACCACAGATGTAGCGCGTAATACACTTAGTTCCCAATTGTCTTTTGGATGCGCACTGCTCTTCATTGGATCAGCATCTGTATGTCCCTCAACAATAATATCTATATCTTTTTGAGATTCAAGAACTTTGGCCAAATCTATTAACACACCCTTACCTTCAGTTCCAACAGCTGTACTACCTGAAGCAAAGAGCAGCTTGGCTTCCATTGATACATAAATTTTTCCATCTTTCTCCACTACAGAAATACCTTTATCCTCAAATCCTCTTAGTGCGTTCGTAATTTTTTCTTTAAGCTCCTTAAAAGCTTGTTGCTGGGCGGCAATAATTCCTTCCAATTCGTTGATCCTTGCCTCCTTTTGATTTAGCGCTAGCTCACGTGCATTCAATTCTTTCTCCAACTGATTCAATCGATCTTCTTTCTTTTGAAGTTCTATTCTTGTTCCTTCCAGGTCATTTACCAACTTAGCGGTTTCAGATGATCCTGACTTCATCATCTTGGCATATTTATCTTCTAGGGATTTGTTGGTTTCATTAACTCTATCATACTCCACCTGAAGCATGCGGTATTTGTTTCCAAGCTCAGTAGTGTCTTTTTTCATTTGAGCATAATCTGCCTTCATCAGATCCAACTGAGATTCCAGCTCTTTCATTCGATTCTCACAATCGATAGATTTGGTTTTAAACTCAGCACTTTCTGACTGACACTTATTGTACTTCGCTTCTAATTCCTGATATTTCTTAGCAGGAACACAAGCCACAATTACCATTGTGACCATTAGATATGTAATTGATCTTAACATAACTCTTCAACTACAAAATTGAGAAGAAAAAACAGCTGTTTTCCAATGATAAGGGATAGTTATGAACAACCCTTTTTTAAAAGCAGATCCCTAATTTGCTTTGACAAACTTTCCTGAATCGATCAGCTTGCCATCTTTATCATAGATTCCATAAACATAGGAGCCTGCCGAGAGGGTTTGTGGTAAATTGACCCAATTAACATAAGATGCCTGCTTATAAATTACTTTCCCATCAATATCTGATATAGTAAATGTAAGATCATCCTCTAAAAACAGGTCCTTTGGAAGCAAGATGCTTTGACCATCCACAAATGGAGTATTATAAACCGATATTTGAGAGTTACTCGCTTCATACAGGGCAATTGGAAACGATAAAAGATATAATCCATTTTGTCTATCACTAACCAGAATCAATTCTTCTTTTTCAAACACATAAATACCCCATGCTCCATTCAATGTATACTCTGTTTCCTGATGAAAAGTATCATATTTACCTACTTCTTTTATGGGTGATCTTGCAAGATCAAAAACTCTCAATCCTTCATTGTAATAAGCAACAAAGGCCAACTCATTGGTTAAATAAATATTATGGGGCGTATAATTCAGATAATCATCCGTTCCAAAAGTTTGATCAACTTTGATCATAGAATATTCATTCAATTGGCACAACTTGATCTTTGCTCCCAGTGTCTCATCACAAAAAGCATATAACTTACCATTTGGAGACATCCAGCCTGAATGATTATAGCCCTGATCAGCATAAAAATCCAACAGACCCAACTCAATAGGTATTGCACCAGAAAAATCGTAGATCTTTAATCCATCATAGCCACAATTTAAAAATGCGGTATCATTTCTTACGTAACAATCATGGACATATGGAACCTGTGTATAATTGTAAATAAGTGTTGGGTTCTCAGGATTTGAAATATCTATCACCTTCATACCATTATTATTTGATCCGCAGGCATACAATTTGGCATTCAAGGTATCTATATAGATATTATGACAAACCGTAAACAGAGCATTACTGTCATATACTTTAGAAACCGAATCAGGTAAATAAGAAAGATCGAAAATTTGTAAGGTCGCCGTCCCTTCATCACCAACGGCGTAAAGGTAATTTCTATAGGTTTTCATATCACGGTGAACTACAGTATAACCCTGAAATGCACCCGCCATCTCATCTACCAAATTCAATTGTCCCTGGTCAATTTGAAAAAAAGAAACTCCTTCAGTGGTCCCTACTGCACAATACAAGCCTCCATTTTGATCGAACCCCCAGACATCTGAAAGACGCGCATCTTCCACGCCTAAGGTGAGATTCGTATCCATCCAATGATCCAATAAAAGCACATTCTTTGCGTCCTGGCTAATACCTGGAAAAGAGTAAAGTATTATCAATATGGAAATTAAACCTCTCAAAAAGTGCATTTACGCAAAGTTATGGCCATTTTGCTTAGGATTGAATGCATAACGTTATAATTGAGCTTAAATTTCGTTAAATGCGTTCGTATTCATCAATAGCACTAAACGATTTAGTCAAATTTACTTTATCTTAGCGCATCTTTCTTAGATGAAGAAACTAGTCATCATACCAACATATAACGAAATGGAAAATGTGGAGAACATGATCCGTAAGGTGTTTTCTCTGCCTGAAGAATTCCATTTATTAATTGTTGATGATGGGTCACCGGATGGCACTGCTAATATAGTACGTGAGCTTCAAAAAGAATTTCCTGATCAATTGTTCATGGAAGAAAGATCTGGTAAACTTGGCTTAGGCACAGCTTATTTGCATGGTTTTAACTGGGGATTGGATAGAGGATATGAATACCTCTTTGAAATGGATTGTGATTTTTCACATAACCCAGATGATCTGATAAGGTTGCTGGATGCCTGTAAAAATGGTGCTGATCTTTCAATTGGATCAAGATATACAAAGGGTGGAAAAGTATCCAATTGGCCGCTTTCCAGGTTAATGCTTTCATATTTTGCATCATGGTATGTTAGAATGATACTTTGGATCAGAATTAAAGATACTACAGCTGGTTTCAAGTGTTACAATAGAAAAGTGCTGGAGGCCATTAATTTTGATGCGGTAACTTTTAAGGGATATGCTTTTCAGATATGTATGAAATATGCAGCTATCAAGCACGGTTTTAAGGTGGTTGAAGTGCCCATTACTTTTGTGGATAGAGAATTCGGGCAATCTAAGATGAGTACTGGTATTTTCAAAGAAGCCATTTTTGGTGTTTGGAAAATGAGACGTCTTGACCTATAACTCCATCACTTCTTATTACTTTTGTTGCTCACCAACCATTCTGTTATGAGCAAGATACTTCTGAAAAATGCGACGATCATTAATGAAGGACAACGTTTTGAATCTGATCTACTGATATCTGGTGATCGTATTGAAAAAATTGCACGTGATATAACAGATGAGCATGCACAAGTAATCGATCTTAAAGGAAAATGGTTGATACCAGGAATGATTGATGATCAGGTGCATTTCAGAGAACCAGGCCTTACACATAAAGCCAATATTTTTACTGAATCCAGAGCGGCGGTAGCTGGCGGCATTACTTCTTTTATGGAGATGCCCAATACCAAGCCTAACGCCGTTACTCAATTGGCATTAAATGAAAAATATGACTTTGGTAAGATGTCATCCATTGCGAATTACTCTTTCTATATGGGCGCAACAAATGACAACATTGAGGAAGTTTTGCGAACAGATCCAAAGAATGTTTGTGGTATTAAGGTTTTTATGGGTTCTTCTACTGGTAATATGCTAGTTGATAATAAGGATACCTTAACGGGAATATTTTCTAAATGTGATATGCTGATCGCCACACATTGTGAAGACGAAGCAACCATTAGGAGAAATACGGAGATCTATCGCGAAAAATATGGTGAAAATATGCCCATAAAGTATCACCCTGAAATTAGAAGTGAAGAGGCGTGTTACCTTTCATCATCTATGGCTGTTGAATTAGCTCAAAAATTCAACACAAGACTTCACATACTTCATATATCCACAGCAAAAGAATTAGCCCTTTTTGATGCAAATACTCCTTTAAAACAAAAACGAATCACGGCAGAGGCTTGTGTCCACCATTTGTGGTTTTCAGATGAAGACTATGATAAGAAAGGCACTTATATTAAATGGAATCCTGCAGTAAAAACTGCCAAAGACAGAGAAGGGATCTGGGAAGGTGTTAACCAGAATAAAATTGATGTATTGGCAACTGATCACGCACCTCATACCATTGAAGAGAAAGAAAATAGTTATTTCAATGCTCCATCCGGTGGTCCTTTGGTGCAGGACGCAGTATTAGCCATTTTACAAAAAGCAAAAGAGGGAAAGATCACTGTAGAACGCGCAGTTGAAAAAATGTCCCACGCCGTTGCAGATTGCTTTGATATTGATGATAGAGGATATATACGTGAAGGATACTTTGCGGATCTGGTCGTTGTTGACCCAAATAGAAAGCATGAAGTAACTAAATCCAATATCCTTTATAAATGTGGATGGTCTCCTTTTGAAGGTGTTACCTTCGACCATTCCATTGACACGACATTTGTTAATGGTAAGATCGTTTATACTGCAGGAAAGATAGTAGAAGGCAATACAGGAATGCGAATGACGTTTCATGGATAACGATTTATGCGCATAAGGTTATACATATCGTCAGCTCTATTGGTTCTCGCATCTTGCTCAGCAGATCAAGAAGAGTTGGATAGAGCAGTTCCAGAAGAACTATTACCCGAACCCACATTGATGAATGTGATCATTGATCTTCAGATTCTAGAATCACAATATCAATTCAGATACCAACGTCCTGAAGTTTATAAGAAAGCACTTGATTCTGCAAGTTATTTCGTGTATGAAAAACATGGAACCACAAGAGAACAATTTATTGAGAGCTATGATTATTATGCCACGGATATTGATCTCATGTTCCTTATCTACGAAGCTGCTTTGGATTCTGTGAATCGTTTAGCAACAAGCCAGGATCAACAACCATAAAAAAAGCCCCTCTGAAAATCAGAGAGGCCTCTTTATTGATCTTATTGATCAAATTATTTCTTAGTGAATTTCTTCACCATTCTTCCGTTATCGTTGATCATTTCAATGAAATAAACCCCAGTTGTAACGTTATCCAATGAAATGCTCATTGTTTTATCTCCATTCACCAAACCAAGATCTACTCTCTTGATCACTTTACCAGTAATATCAAGAACATTGATCACAGTGTTCGGAGCGTTATCCAAAGTCATTGCAATATTGATTTGATCATTTGCAGGATTTGGATATACTGAGAAAGATTCTACGATCTCATTCTCTTCAATGCTTACTTCAGCAGCATTTACTCTAGCTCTAACCATTGGACTGATTCTGTCAAAAAATGCTTGTCCACCGTAGTCACCACTAGTATTGCTAAAACCGTATCCTTGAACTCTGCTCAATTTAGCATCTCCTTGTTTAGCAAATACTGGATCTGTAGTATTAGCATATTGAGAAACAGTAACAAGATAAGATTCTTGAGCTTGAGTAGCTACGAAACCACCAGGAACAGGAATAGTGATCCAGTTTCCGATATCACTAGCACCTAAAACATAAACATTTGAAGTATTGCTCCATTCAGATACCCAAATACCATTAACTCCATCAAAAGAGAAGATCTCTGCAACAACTTCTTCACCTACGTTACTAGAGTTATTTGCAATCTTACAATCAATACCAGAAATAATATCATCCACTTTAAAGATAAATACGTTTCCATACCAAGCCTGATTGTTACCAGATAACGGCCAAACATCACAACCTAACTCAGCACCAACCGGGTAATCTGTTGCATACGTATAGTCAGTTACTTCATAATATGCATCAACAATTGAATCATTGTCTGAAAAATCATCTCCTTCAGTTGAAACTACTTTAAATTTCGTAGTATAAGTACCTACAGCATCAGGAACGTATGTAGTACCGAATAAAATTGTATCTACATTAGGAGTTGGCGCCATACTTGAAATAGCAAGTCCGCTAGTACCACCCATTGGACCACCAGGAGTATTTAGTTCGAAATCTACGTCAACGTTTGTTTGCGTAACATGTCCAACATTTCTAACAATCGCTCCAAAGATAACAGTATCTACATGAAGAAATGGCACTTGAGAATACATATACAATCCACCACCGCTGGTATTTGACATAGGTCTCCAGATATCTACAACCTCAAGATCCTTCTCAGGTATAGAACTTACTTTAACATTATCAAACTGCCAACCATAGTTCCATGCTCCTTCCCAACGGAATCTGAACCAAACTGTACTAAGGTTTCCAGCAATAGCGTCAGTAATATCCCAGGTAATGAATTCAGGATTTGGACGAGCCTCTCTATCAACACCATCATTGATCTCGATCTCAGTCCAGTTAGTTGAATCAACAGAAACAGCTATATAACAATGGTCAGAAGATTGAGAACCGTTTGTTCCGGTTTGGAAAACCATATCCCATTCAGCAAAGAACTGGTCAAATTGCAAAGCGACGAAATCACCTGTTGTTGCAGATAGATCGATCTTTGGTGAATTAAATGTTGCTTGCTCAGCAGCTGTGTAAGATGTACCATCTCCATCAGAATCCAACAATACCCAATTTGTAGGTGTTGAGGTAGCCAAAGCAGGGATTTGGAAAGAGTTTGAAGCTGAATTTTGGTGACCTGTACTGGTTAATCCAAAACCGGCACTACCAGTTTGAATGGTACCAATCCATCCATTTAATCCACCGTCAAAATTTTCAGTGTAATAAGTTGTTCTATCATTGTTTACTACAGTACGGCTAGGTTTAACTGAAATTGCTCCCGGTGTGTACTTGTCATAGGCAGTAAACTGATGCTGATTAACTTTGAATGGAGATTGGGCAAATCCAATCCCAGATAATAACAAAGCTCCAGCAAAAGCGTAGATTTTTTTCATAATTGTTTTTTTAATAATTAGCGAAAATAAAAAAAATAAAGCAAAAGTCTGCCATTTGGCAGACTTACAGCTATTTAAAATTATACATGTCTACATGGTTTCTTCCATGTATGCTTCAATAGGCGCACAGCTACAAACCAGGTTTCTGTCACCGTATGCATTGTCAACTCTTCTTACAGGCACCCAGTATTTGAATTTTCTCAAATAACTTACCGGATAGGCCGCTTCTTCTCTTGTATAAGGAAGATTCCAATCATTAGCTGAAACAACATCTGCCGTATGCGGAGCATTTTTAAGCAGGTTGTTCTCATGATCTAATCCTTTAGATTCGATATCAGAAATTTCCTTTCTTATACTGATCAAAGCAGAAACGAATCTATCCAACTCACCTTTATCCTCACTTTCAGTTGGCTCGATCATTAATGTTCCGGCTACTGGGAAAGAGACTGTTGGCGCATGGAAACCATAATCGATCAATCGCTTAGCAATATCTGCTACCTCAACACCCGTATTCTTTTTGAACTCACGGCAATCCATGATCATCTCATGAGCTACTGTACCGTTAACACCTGTATATAAGATCGGATAATGATCTTTCAATTTAACACGCAAATAATTGGCATTCAAGATCGCGTTTTTAGTTGCATTTGTTAACCCATCTGCCCCTAACATCTTGATATAAGCATAAGAGATCAACAGGATCAATCCAGAACCATAAGGTGCTGCAGAAATTGCTCTGATTGCCTTTTCTCCACCAACACCAGCAACATGTGGATTTCCAGGAAGGAATGGTACAAGGTGTTTAGCTACACCAATTGGTCCCATTCCAGGTCCGCCGCCTCCGTGAGGAATTGCAAATGTTTTGTGAAGGTTCAAGTGGCAAACATCTGCTCCAATATTTCCCGGATTAGTCAATCCTACCTGAGCATTCATGTTTGCACCATCCATATATACCTGTCCTCCATTGTTATGGATGATAGTTGTAATATCAATAATTGCTTCTTCAAATACACCATGTGTCGAAGGGTAAGTAACCATCAAACACGACAAATTATCTTTGTATTGTTCAGCTTTTGCTTTAAGATCGTTTACATCAATATTTCCATTGTCATCACAAGCAGTAACTACCACTTCCATTCCTGCCATTACAGCAGAAGCAGGGTTAGTACCATGTGCTGAACTAGGAATTAGACAAATATTTCTATGATGATCTCCTCTTGATTCATGGTATGCTTTAATTACCATTAAACCAGCATATTCACCCTGAGCACCCGAATTTGGTTGTAAAGACATTCCTGCAAATCCAGTAACTTCACAAAGATCTGCAGATAGTTGATCTAACATTGTTTGATATCCCTGCCATTGATCTCTAGGAGCAAATGGATGAATATTAGCAAATTCTGGCCATGATAACGGCATCAATTCAGCAGCTGCATTCAATTTCATGGTACAAGATCCAAGTGAAATCATTGAATGAACCAAAGAAAGATCTTTGTTTTCTAGACTCTTTTGATAACGCATCATCTTCGTCTCTGAATGATACGAATTGAATACTTCATGATTCAATATTTTATCTGATCTATGCAATGCACTTGACAATGGACATTTTTCTGATGACCAATCTCCTTTATTGACTTTAACCGGTGATTTACCCATCAACTCAGCAAAGGCATTTAATAGGTTCTCAATATCTGATGCCGTATGTGTTTCGTCTAATGAAATACTGAATGATCCATCAAAATAATTCAGGTTGATCCCTTTTGATTCAGTTGCTTTTTTCACATCTCCGGCAGGTAGATCAAAATGAACTGTATCAAAGAATTGTCCATTCTTAGAGTTCAATCCTAATTCCTTTAATTTTCTTTCAACGAATAAAGCTTTCTGATGGATATCCATTGCAATTCCACGCAGAGCTGCAGGTCCATGATAAACAGCATACATACCGGCCATTACAGCCAACAAAGCTTGAGCTGTACAAATATTAGAAGTTGCTTTATCTCGCTTAATGTGTTGTTCACGTGTTTGTAAGGCCATTCTCAAAGCATATTTACCTTCAGCATCTACAGATACTCCGATAATTCTACCTGGTAATGTTCTTTTATACTCATCTTTCGTTGCAAAATAAGCCGCGTGAGGACCTCCAAATCCTAGAGGAACACCAAATCTTTGTGTATTACCAAATACAGCATCTGCATTCCATTGACCTGGACCTTTCAAAAGAACCAAGCTCATAATATCAGCTGCAACTCCTACTTTTACCTCATGAGCATGTGCTGCAGAGATGAAACCAGAAAGATCTGTGACCTTTCCAAATTTATCCGGGAACTGTACAATAGCTCCAAAATACTCAGCTGAAGGAACAAATGATTCAGGAGAACCAACTACTACCTCAACACCAATATTTTCAGCTCTACCAATAACTACATCAATTGTTTGACTGAAGCAATTTTCAGAAAGGAAGAATTTGCTGACGTTGTCTTTCTTCTGATCTCTCGTTCTTGAGTTAAAGAACATGATCAAAGCTTCAGAAGCTGCAGTTCCCTCATCCAATAATGAAGCGTTTGCAAGATCCATGTTGGTCAAGTCCATGATCATGGTCTGGAAATTCAATAGGGCTTCAAGTCTTCCTTGTGAAATCTCTGCCTGATAAGGCGTATAGGCCGTATACCATCCCGGATTCTCAAAGATGTTTCTCAAATTCACAGGTGGTATCAAAGTACCATAATATCCCTGACCGATAAAGTTGGTATTTACTTTATTCTTAGCCGCTAACTGTGCGATATGATCCAAATACTCATGCTCCGTTAAAGCAGGCGCAAGGTTTAATGGCTGTTTTAACCTGATCTGTTGCGGAACAGTCTTGTTGATCAATTCATCTATTGACGAAACATCAACTGCTTTAAGCATTTCTGCCTTTTCGTTGGCATCTGTTCCGATATGTCTGTCTTCAAAAATCATATATTAATTATTAATGAGGTATAGCAAATATAGTCACATTGCGGGCTCATTGTTTTCCTACATTAAATATTCTTCACATAAACGTTAGGAATTTCATTAAGCCAGTGAAACACAATAAAATTATAACATTGAATATCGCTCTATTCTTATTAACTTCTCAATTTATCGGTAAATTTGTGTCATGCGAATATTTCTAATTATTGGATTCCTATTAACGGCCTTAATATCCATTGGTCAAAATGAGCAGGACTCTATTCTCTTGTTGAATGGGAAGGTTTATTACGGTGAAGTCACCGGCATTGAGAAAATCGAAGGTGATTCTGTTCTGAACTTCAATACCTTGAACAAGAAAAATGAAAAAGTTACTGATCAATTAAGCCTGTACAGGGTTTTCTCTTACACCAAAAATGGTCAGGAGAATATTATGTATAGCCAAAATGAATTTCTGGGTAATTACCTAAGTGTAAACGAAACGAAAGAAGTAACAATTGGAAGCTATGACGCCAGACAAACTTTCAAGCCAACAGTGCCTTTTTGGACCACCTATACATTAGGATTAGGAGTATCCGTCATGGACACTTATCTGAGTCAAAAGGTATTGGATAAGGCAAATTACACGAATCCATATGGATATACTACTCCTGGATTATTCAAAGACAGATTATCACTACTACCAGTTCTTGTACCTATTGTAGCTTCAGTAAGTTGGTCATTACCATCCTTTAAATTGAAGGAAAAAAAGATGATCCATAAATCTTACTTCAATAATGTCAATTATTATCGAGGATATCACAGAATTGCCAAACAAAAACGAATGCTAGGCTCAATGCTTGGCGGATTTGCTGGTATTGCTACAGGGTGGACAACACATCTTATCATCAATGCATTCAATTAGATGCTGCGCAAAGCAATATCCTTTATCGTTTACTCCAATATATGGATCAGTGCAGGAGCTTTCGGTTTTGGATGGTTGTTTTTCCAATTAAATGAATTGCAACCGGACATTCCGCTCTTACTATTCCTATTTAGCTCTACTCTAGTAACCTATAATTTTCAACGTTATGAGAGAATTGCTAAGAACGAAAAATTACCCAGTCCAAGAATCCGTTGGATGACCAGCAACATCAAATTAGTGAAAGCCCTTCTTTTTATTGGAGCTTTAACTTCATTGATCTTAATATTCCAATTTAAACTGTTAAGTATCATCATTCTTAGTTTAGGAGGATTGGTTTCCTTTCTCTATGTATTCGCATTCAACATTCTGAATAGAAGATCTAACTTGAGAGACATTCCAGGCATCAAGATCTATTTAATATCTCTGGTATGGGCCATCAGTTGCGCATTGATACCATATTTGGAAAGTGCCGATCACCAAATAAATATTACAAAGCTATTTATAGCCTTCTTTCTTTACATTTTGGGAATAACGATTCCGTTTGATATAAGGGACATTGAATTGGATGAATTCAGCAAAAAGACAATTCCACAACTCGTTGGCACACAAATTTCAAAGGTTCTGGCCTTCATTTGCATTTTTGCGAGTTATTTTTTATTGACCTATCCATTAATGTTCAATCCATACCTTTTTCCAGCATTTGCATTGACGATATTACTTATTTCAATGTCAAACAAGAATAGGAATGAACTATATTATTCGTTTTTTATAGACGGGCTTTTGGTTGTATTGCCTTTATCTTACTATCTACTCCACAATTTGTAGCCTATGGACATATAAAAAGATGAATAATTCGATAGTAGGAATCTGTCCATTTGCCCAAAACTCATATCCATACCAAATCCTACAACAAATCGTTCAATATTCGCATCAATTCCAAATCTCAAGGAAGGAAAGATAAATCTTCTGTCTTGTGGATCAAGATCATATTCATTGCCGGGAGCATCTACTTTGGCCATCAATTCTGAAGGGCTATCCGTAAGATTCATGTCTAGTTCTCCCTGATGGATTTTGAAATCCAATGAATCAAATCCAATATACCAATTATCAAATTTGTTATAAATATCTAACTCATTAATTCCTTTTGGATTGCCCTTTTTGTTAAGGTCTGTATATGCAAATCCAGTAATGCCAATCCCTGCCCAAAGAGAAAGTGAGAAAAGATCTCTATCAACCACTTTAAAGGTAACATCACCTGTAATATCAACTACATTGACTTTTTTTCTATAAACGGCATAAGAGATCCTGGGTGTATTTTCAGCATACATGTATTGTAAGCCCATGGAATCTTTATCAATAGCAATAGCTTTCAATTGTGTTGAGCTTATGTCATAGGTAAGTTTGGAACCAGAAATACCTCCTCTTACGCCTAATCTTTTAGTTATATAGATATCCAGGAATCCAGTAAATCTTCCATTCCATTCAATTCTTTTGATGGCGCCCAGCTTAACCATTTCCATATCCAATGCCTCATAGAAAGTACCATTATCGTTTAGTAAAACAGTATCAACATCTAAAATGGTCAATTTCTGATCCGGCAATTCATAATATGAAGTGAGGTCGTTTAATATCCTTCGATCATATCTGAAACCCAGGTCAAATTTATCCTTCTCTCTTCTAATATTGGATATTATAATCTCATCAGAAGAAACATCATCCTTTTTTACTCTTTTACCGACATCAACAGAAAACAAATTAGCACTCAGAGAAAATCCATAGGAACTGGAAACATCAAAGGCGGTTGAAGGTGATTTATACACTACTTCCTGAAATGGCACCACATGTGGAAATGTGTATGAAACCATTGTTTGAAAATAGGCTGATGCACGAAATCTATAAAACTCAGCACCAACAATGATGTTGTAATAGGTGGATCTTTCAGCATACCAATCCAGGCCACTATTGACAATTCTGACATCATGTATATATGGATTTGAAAAATCAATGTAATTATACAGGTTCTTTCTAAACTTTTGTTTTACAGAAAATCCCATTCCAACAAACATCTTCACACTTTTATGTGGCAAAAATCGAACGCCGGCGTTGGCGGTTAAGTTGAGTAATCTGAATTGTTCTGTAGTTCTAATCTCTGATTCGTTTATATCCTTAGCGGCATTGATATAGTTTGTATAATCAGTGCTATCTGCATTTGGAAATCCATTGGCATTAGCATCCGTCATATAATCATCATAAGTACCATAATTATCATAGTAGTATTGATCATTATAATTCACCACACCTTCCATAGAAAGATTGTATGCGCAATGCGACATTTTCATATCTAAAAACCAACGTCTCCTCCAATTAAACCTCAGGTACAAAGGAATTTCAAGATTATTTGCCATATTGAACTTTGACAAATAAATGTTGGAAGTATCATTATTGATATCCACTATTGACAAGGCCAAATTATCCGGATGATATTTATCCTGACTTTCGTATTTCTCTACCGAATTATAATTCTGTTGAACCTCAATTCCAAAATCAAAACTTTGCGCCATTACGTTAATGGGCAGCAAGACGATCAACAAGGCTATTAAACCTCTATAGTATAACAAAGTCATAATTTAAATTCTCTACTCTTGAAGTGGGTGTTTGTTTACCTCCCGTCAATCGATTCACTTCATTCTGAACATAGATCTGCAATTCACTAATAGTGACTCGTCTATCTTTATTATGATCAGCCATTTTTTCTTTTAATCCCTTCAATAAACAATAAGTAAAGACGCCATTCTTCCATTGAGCTCCTTCAATAGCATATTCGGCACCACCCGAACTCGACACAACTGTAGAACCGTTGTTTATTCTCATATCTGCGAACAATGCTCTCGATAATTCAAATGAATTGATCTCATCAATATTCTTAATAGCCGTTCCAACATGTCTGAATATCAAATCACCCTTTTCATTCTCATCTGCTACATATGTTTTTGTAACCTCATCCTTGTCAATTTCACCACTATGACAAGCATCAAGAAACATAATTTTTTTTCTGGATTTTGTTTGATCAAGAATTTCATCAAACACTTCGAATGAAACACCATTTTTAGAAGGGTTGACAAAATCCATATTATGAGGAGCAAAGAAATAATCAAGGTTATCGTCTAAAACACCATGGCCAGCAACGAATAAAATCACCAGATCATTTTCTTTCGCTTCACTTAAAAATCCCTTCATACTAAGAATATTGTCCTTTGTAGCCGCATGGTCTAATAACATTTGTGACTTTATTTTTCCGTATTTCAAATGCTCTGTAAAGAAATCGGTCATATCCCTGGCGTCTTTACCGGCATAATTCAAATTATAATTTGACTGTTCATATTTTGATACCCCAATTGAAATCAGATACAAATCACCTTTGTCATTATTTCTTGGAGCTTCCACCTTGAATGATTTTTTGAGTGAAGATGTGTTACTTGTATTTGTGACATAGCACTGTAAATAATTGGTTCCGGGATTTAATGTTAGAGTTATCTCCTCATGATATTCTTTACCAGTAATGGTTTTTCCGAAACGACCATACTCCGGAACACCATTAACAAATAAATGGAGTTTGCTTAGATCCTTCTTCTTATCATAACACTTCAACTTAAGTGTTAGTTGATCTTCATGAAGTGATGTGCTCAGATCATTGACCAGATCAACAACCGGTATCTCCTTTGAAATTTCCACTTCCTCTTCAGAGATCCCCAGTTTATCCAGCCTTTTAAAATACGCCTTTTTAAAGGCTTCTTCATAGAACTCATCAAAATAAGGAAGCGCTTTAATGACTATATCAGGTCGGTTATACTTCAGGTCAAATTGCTCAAAAGAAAACATTTGATTATCCATTGAAAAGCCAATATAATCAAGCGCATTCTTTGAAGAGAAGTAATACCCATCAGGATTTACATAAACGAACTGTCCATCACCAAAAGCACCAAAAACTGTCATTAATTTTTGTTCTTTTATATCCCAAAATCGAATCATTCCATCCCAGCTGGCGGTGGCTATAAAACCGTATTCTTCATTGATCTCTACTGCCGTAATTATATCTGAATGTCCCGTTGGTATCATGAAATCACTTTGAAGATCCCGGGTGTTGATCTGTAAAAAATTGGCATCTGCATAAACACTTATCCCGAATGAATCAGATTCATCATATCTTAAAGTGGTGTCTTGAAAGTATTCTGTAGAATGTGTTATTCCAATTTTAAGATCCTTTAGGTACTTTTTATTCGCATCTGATAATTCCTGCTTTTTTTGAATTTGCAATTCATTATTCTGAAACATCCATGTTACCTCATATTCCTCAAGCTTATCATACACACCTTCATAATCCAAATTCAGTTGTTTATATAAAGCATGCATAACCGCCCTATCCTCATGCAAAGAAACAATTCGCTGGATTGAATAATTCCCCACTTTAGTCAAAACATCAGAATCGAGTTTTAATTTGTTCACTATCGTTTGATTGGAAATCAGGTCGGTATATCGCATAGAGCCATCTTCATAGACTATCAGGATAAACTTTCCATCTTTTGAAAACTGAACATCATTGATCTGATTAACGGTACCACGCATAACATTCGCAACTTTTTGGGTTTTAAGGTCCCAAACAACGATTTTCTTGTTATTTCCGCCACTGGCAATATATCTTCCGTCATGCGAAAGGCATAGAGCATTAAGCTTATTCAATTTACCCTTAAAAACGTTGGCCTGAAACCACTTTTCCTTTTCCATTGCGCGGATAAAGCCGTAATCATCAGTGGTATAAAAATAGTTCTGGTCTACTTCAATATCATTAATGGTATTCAGCATCCAGTCAGTAGTTAGGCTTTTCTTGTCACCGTTGGATGTATTATATGAAAATGCCATTCCGGCATTAGTCCCAAAATACACAGTTTTATTGTCAGGATCAAACGCACCAGACACAATAGGATACGTGAATCTTTTGGCCAGTTGCCTTGTATCCATATCTATCAAAAACCCCAAATATTCCTCCTTGCCACCCAGGAGCATGTATTTATCGTCAGACGATAATTTAACAAGATCAAAAGAATGCCTGGGCTGGATTGAAATTTTCTCAACATGGCAATCAGGCATACAATAACCCCTAAGCTCTTCACCCCCGGCATAAAACTTATCTCCTGATGAAGTCATGGCTATTGAAGGTACAGCATAAGGCAATTTAATTTCATTAACTATACTCCCCTTATGATAATCCCAAACTTTTATGGTACTATCTAAAGATGCGCTTACCAACCAGTCATTATCCGGGTGAAAGGCTATTGAGGTTATTGCCGCTTTATGGCCCAAAAGAACCTTGTATTGTTTGCCGGATATTACATCCCAAATAACGATTTTATTATCTGAACCAGCTGAAGCAATGAAATCATCAAATGGACTGAATACCAGGTCATTAATTGAACTAGAATGACCCGTTTGAACCGTGAGTTCCACCTTTTGAGTGAATCCCGAAACGGAAAAGAGCAAGACTATAAGAAGTAGCTTTTTCATCTTTATACGTAGACCTTCTAAATATAAGAAAAACCAAACTACTTCCTTAACAAGTGGTTAAGATTGAAAAAGTTCATCTAAGGCTGCGCAAAATTTAACAGCTACCTCATTCAGTATTTCAGCAGTGTGTGCCTTAGAAACGAAGCCAACTTCATAACCTGATGGACCAAGATATATTCCCTTATCAAGTAAAATGGCATATAACTTTTTGAAATCCTCCATAGACTCAGCTCTTATCTCAGCAGAACTTCTAATTACCTCAGCATCTGAGAAAGCCAACCAAAAAATTGATCCTACTGTGAACACCTCAAAAGTATAGCCGTTGGCTTTTGAATGCGCATTTATTTTATCTACGAAGTTTTTAGTTCTATCTTCCTGATCTTCATAAAAACCAGGCTTTAAACACTCAGTAAGTTGTGCTATTCCGGCTGCCATAGCCACAGGGTTTCCCGATAATGTTCCTGCTTGATAAACATCTCCAAGTGGACTAATATGAGACATTATTTCGTTGGATGCACCATAAGCTCCAACAGGTAATCCACCTCCAATGATCTTACCATAAGAAACAATGTCTGGAGTAATACCATAATACTCAGCAGCACCAGCAAATGCAACTCTAAAACCAGAAATAACCTCATCAAAAAACAATAGAATCCCGTGTTCATCACATACTCTTCTCAAGAATTCAAGATAGTCTCTCTTTTGGAGCAATAACCCGTTATTTGCAGGGATAGGCTCAATGATAATACAAGCAATCTGATCACCCATCTCCTTCACTGTCTTTAATACAGCTTCTCTATCATTTAGAGGAAGTACAATTGTTTCTTTTGAAAAAGATTCGGGAACACCAGCTGAAGAAGAAGTTCCTAAAGTTGCTAGTCCTGAACCTGCTTTTACCAATAAGGAATCAGCATGACCATGATAACAGCCATCAAACTTGATGATTTTATCTCTTTTGGTATATCCACGCGCCAACCTGATTGCTGACATTACCGCTTCTGTTCCACTGCTCACAAATCTGATCTTTTCAACGAATGGATTGTTCTTAATGATCAGTTCACCTAATTCATTTTCCAAAGCCGTTGGCGCTCCAAATGAAGTTCCGTTTTGTAAAGTTTGTTCAATTTTTTCGCGAACAGAAGTAGCATTATGTCCTAAAATAAGCGGACCCCAACTACAGCAAAAATCTATGAATTTGTTTCCGTCTTCATCCCAAATGTGGCATCCATCACCTTTTTTGATAAAAAGAGGCACACCATCCACTGATTTGAAAGCTCTAACCGGTGAATTTACCCCTCCAGGAAACAATGTCAGGGCCTTGTCGAATAACTGTCCAGATTTTTGTCGTGTAATCATAGGTTTTACTACTAAGTTCGTATCTTTATCACCAATCAAGCCACAAAGGTAATAGATTCATTTTGCAAATTGACTATTGTAAAATGTAAAGTACATTACCATTAAAAGGAGTCAAAGATGACCATGATTGCACAAAAGAATTCGATCGACTACGCCAAAAGCTTAGATGCTAAAGATGAATTATCATCCTATCGTGATCGATTTTACATCCCTAAGATCAATGGACAGGATTCAGTTTATTTCACAGGAAATTCCCTTGGTCTTCAACCTAAAAACCTTATCAATTATCTGCAGCAAGAGTTAGATGACTGGGCAAAATATGGGGTTGAGGGACATTTTGACGCGAAGAATCCATGGTTTTCATATCACGAATTACTAACTCCTAAAATTGCTAAGATCGTTGGCGCCTTGAATTCAGAAGTGGTCGTTACACACAGCTTAACGACTAATTTGCATTTGCTGATGGTTTCATTCTATCAGCCTAAAGGAGAACGATATAAAATTTTGTGCGAACAAAAAGCTTTCCCTTCGGATCAATATGCTTTAGAATCACAGGTGAGATTTCACGGCTATGACCCTTCAGAATCGTTAATAGAAGTTGGCCCAAGAGATGGTGAGCACACCATCCGACATGAAGATGTCATTGCTGCGATCAAAGAACATGGATCTGAAATTGCTTTGGTAATGATCGGTGGCGTTAATTATTATTCCGGTCAGCTATTCAATATGGAAGAAATCACCAAAGCAGGGCATGAAGTCGGAGCAATGGTTGGTTTCGATCTGGCTCACGCTGCAGGAAATGTCATATTAAAATTGCACGACTGGCAGGTTGATTTTGCAGCCTGGTGTTCTTATAAATATTTAAATTCCAGTCCTGGAGGAGTATCCGGAATGTTTGTTCATCAAAATCATGAGAATAAACCCGAATTACCAAGATTTGCAGGATGGTGGGGATATGATAAAGACTCAAGGTTTATGATGGAGCCTGGTTTCAAACCCATGAAAGGTGCAGAAGGTTGGCAATTAAGTAATGCGCCTGTTCTAGGAATGGCAGCACATCTGGCTTCATTAGATATTTTTGATGAAGTGGGAATGGATAAGTTAAGATCAAAAAGTGACGAGCTAACTGCTTATCTTGAAGAAATTATAGAAGACATCACTCAACGAAAAGGGCATTTATGCCAATTTGAAATCATCACACCTAAAGATCAATCAGAAAGAGGAGCACAACTTTCAATACTTGCTCATGGAAAAGGCAAAGCAATGTTTGACGCTTTGACCAAACAGGGAGTAATTGCTGATTGGAGAGAACCAAATGTAATTCGAATTGCACCGGTTCCTTTGTATAACTCTTTTGAAGATGTTTATAGATTTGGACAATATCTTGAAAATGCCATTTCTTAACATTCAATATTAATTGATCATTGACATGCTGGATTCTTACGACCCACAATTTGTAACCGATCATTTAAGTGGACACGCTTCTGAGATGAAACCAATGGTAAATCTTATGGCACAGGTGTTCGCTATATTGGTGATTGGCATAGTTTTATGGCGTATTTCAGCAGTTTTTGGCAGAAAGAACAGAACTAGAAAACAAAATATGTTTGCGGATTCAAGATTTCAAAAACATTGGCAAAACAAAAGGTAATGGAAAAAAAAGCGATCATTGTTGGTGCTGGATTGGTGGGATCTCTATGGGCAGTTTATTTAGCAAAGGCGGGCTATAAAGTTACTATTTACGAGCGCAGACCAGACATTCGTAAAGCTGAGATATCAGCTGGAAAATCGATTAACCTTGCGCTTTCTACAAGAGGCTGGAAGGCTTTGAAAGAGGTTGGTGTAGACAAGGAAATTGAACCAATCGCAATTCCAATGTACGGCCGTATTATGCACGACATGGAAGGTCATCAAACCTTTCAACCTTATGGAGCTGAAGGACAAGCTATATTCTCTGTTTCAAGAGGAGGATTAAATGCCAAAATGATGGACATTGCTGAAGAACACGGAAATGCAGTGATCCATTATAGTCACAGATGTGTTGACGTTGACCTAGAAAAAGGAATCGTTCATTTACATAATGAGGAAACCGGTGCAAATGTTCAGGATCAGGCTGATGTTGTATTTGCGGCAGATGGTGCATTCTCAGCAGTTCGATATAACGGAATGCAAAAACTAGATCGTTTCGATTATTCTCAGGATTATATAGATGATGGATATCGTGAGTTATTGCTTCCTGCTAATGCTGATGGTTCATATCAAATGGATAAAAACGCATTGCATATCTGGCCAAGAGGTCGTTTTATGCTAATAGCCCTTGCCAATGAAGATGGGTCATTTACCTGTACTCTATTTATGCCATTTGAGGGAGAAAATTCATTTGAACATCTAACGACTGATGCAGCTGTAGATAAATTCTTCAAAGAAACATTCCCTGATTTTTATGAGATGTTCCCTGGTTTGATCGATTCATGGCATGGTCACCCTTTATCGTCCCTGGCTATTATCAGATGTTTCCCATGGACACATGGTAAAGTTGCCCTTATGGGAGATGCCGCTCATGCTACAGTTCCATTCTATGGACAAGGCATGAATGCAGGCTTTGAAGATTGTACAGTGATGTGGGAATTGATGAAAAAACACAATGAGAACTGGCCGGTAATCTTCAAAGAATATGAAAAGTTAAGAAAACCAGATGGTGATGCTGTTCAGGATCTATCTAAACATAACTATCATGTAATGCGTGATTATGTGGCGGATCCTATGTTCCTGCTTCAAAAGAAAATAGAGAAACGATTCAGTGATCTGTACCCAGACAAGTGGATGCCGTTATACAGTCAGGTATCATTTTCATCCATAAGATATTCTGACGCATGGAATACAGGAATGAAGCAAGATGCTATTATGAAAAAGGTGATGGACCGTCCCGATATTGAACAAGTTTGGGATTCAAAAGAAGTGGAGGAAGCCATTCTCTCTATGATTGACGCCTAAATTTTTGTAAATTGCCTCACAACAAACCAATTATACCAATAGCAATGAGAAAAATTGCATTTATCCTTAGCTTGCTTTTTATCGCTTCAGCTTCACAAGCTCAGATCATAAGTGATATTGAAAAAAGAGATCGAAAAAGAAAAAGTGACAATCCATTCTCTGAAAAAAAGAATTGGGGAGAGGCCATTTGGAGTGAACATGCCAGTCATTATAGAAATTTAGGATGGCATATTAATCCGGGAATTACTTATGAGTTAGGCAATTCTGCTCAAGATGAAAGTGATGCTTATGATTTGACACCAAGTGGTTTACCAGGCTATTATGTTGAAGCCGGCATGGATCACTTATTTAAGAATTATGGTAAGGCCGTTCACTATTTTGATTGGGGAATTGGTGTAAAACACTTTGGTGGTCAGGAAAAAACAAAAACCGCTGCAGGTGATGTATCTCGTGGGCAGTTTAATTATGGAAGCATTTTTGCCAGAGCGGCAATTCACAATGTTTGGCAGTTGTCCAGATATAATTTTATTGACCAATCCATAGGAGCAAATTTTGATTATCAGATCTACGGCGGTAAAGATGACCCTGATTATACTCCTCCTGCTGGGTATAATAATCAAGGTAAAATGATCTTGAACTTGCATTATTCTTTGGGATGGGGAATAAAAGTGCGTGATGGATTCTTTATTGTTCCTACAGTACAAACCCCAATTTTAAGAGCTCTTTCATGGGAAGGATTTAATCCGGGTCACAATTGGTTCAACAGCCGTTATCAACCTATGATCTTTACCATAAAATTTGCCTGGTTATTCCGTAAAAAAGGATGTCCTAAGGTGTTTGATAATGGTGAAGGAAAACGTCAATCAGAGCAGTATCAAATGCAATAAAAAAATCCTGCTTAGCAAAGCAAAGCAGGATCTGATTGTTTAACGGGTTTTTTACTTAATAATATTAGTGCAGAACAAAATTTACAGGTAATGTAAAACGAGTTCTCACCTTTTTACCTGCTTGCTCACCAGGAATCCATTTTGGCATCTTTCTTACCACTCTCATGGCTTCTTTTGAAAGATCCTCATGAGGAGACTGCACCACTTTAACATTTGATATTGCTCCAGAAGTTGCAACTTCAAATTGTACATACACCATCCCCTGTATTCCAACTTCGGCACACATTTCAGGATATACAACCTCCTTCTTGATCCAATTGAACATTGCAGTTTCTCCACCTACGAAAGATGGCTCTATATCTGGAACATCAATTAAAACATCATCATCCTCAGGAAGTATACCCAAATTGATTCCTCCGAATGGATCAATTGCATCACCTATATCAATAAAGTCTGTTTTATTAGACACATAAGTATTATGGTCAAGAATTAGTTCTTTCACCTGAATGAAAGAATCTACATTCTCATAATTGATCACCTTTGGAGGTGTTTGTTGAATTGGACGATCTTCAGGTAGCTGATCCTCATAGATAGGCTCTATCATACCCCAGCTATCATCTTCCAATTTTACCTGGTACTCATCAGGTACCACAGTTGAATACTCAAATGCCGCAAGGCATAGTGAGCCAGAAACTAATAATCCGATTTGAAAAAAGGCGAATCGTTTTCTTTCCAAATTGGCCTTCTTATTTTTTTTTGCGATCATAATTTTGATTTTTAGTTAAACAATCACAAAGAAAAATACAAGAGCTATGCCAAATTTGTATCTATTTGGTTATTAGTTATTTATAAAGGATAAAAAGTTAATTTTTTGTTAAAAGGATTCCTAATTTTTACCGAATCTCACTAGAAAATACGAAAGTGCATTTCCTACCAGAAGAAATAATCCCAGACACACCCATACGAATCCCCACATACTAAAATCAAAGTAATCCGGATGAAAGATCGTTAACAGGTCAACGGTAAGAATAATGAACACAGTTAATGTTAAGCCATATGCTATGTTCTTCACTTGCTTTACATTGGCCGACCTGATTATGAGAATTTCTAGAATGGTAATACCCAATAAGAATGGGAGCGTAACAACGGCAGCTAATCTATTCAAAGCGGGAACTAACGAAATATCATCATGATAGATCTTATCAAATTCATTGAGGTCAGTCAATAAAAAATTCTCATTTGCATTATGAATTCTCACCCCAAAATAGGCGGATAACAGACAAACCAGAAATGCCAAAGCGGCAACTATCATGTGATACTTCTTCATAATACAAATATAGGCTCAGAACGCCTTAGATTTACCGACATATCCAAATGCAATTGATATATTTGCAGAAAACATAGGCTATGTCAAACAAGATCAGTGCAGCTAATGCTCCAAAACCGGTTGGACTTTACCCTCATGCAAGACGAGTTGGAAACTTGTTGTTTCTTTCAGGCGTTGGACCGAGAGTAGCCGGATCAGATGCAAATGATTCTCAAGTTCCTGGTTTAGAATTAGATCACAACGGTAATTTCAAATCATTTGATTTTGAAGCACAATGTAGATCAGTGTTTGACAATGTACGTGCGGTTTTAGAAGCTTCAGGCTCAACCTGGGACAATCTGGTTGATGTGACCGTTTTTTTGGTGAATATGAAAAGAGATTTCCATGTATACAACAGAGTATATGCTGAATATTTCAAGGATAATCAACCTTGCCGCACAACTGTTGAGATCAACAGTTTGCCAACGCCTATTGCTATTGAGTTAAAGTGTATTGCTACAATTGATTAATTATGTTAGGTCTTATTATTAAACTTGCCCTTACGCTGGGTTCATTAGCGTTTACCGTTTATTTATTTGGTGATGGTTCATGGGTATGGGGTATTTTCATGGTACTCGTTACTGCCTTCTTTGGATTGTTCATTTTCAGAAATCAAAACATCATAATGGCTGCTTTGAACCTAAGACAGCAAAACATTGAAAAGGCACAAAAAAACCTGAGCAGAATTCGTCAGCCTCAGTTCTTAGTGAAAGGACAACGTGCCTATTATTACTACTTAATGGCATTAGCTAGTCAGCAAGACATTAAAATGTCTCAAACTGAATCTTTGTTTCGTAAAGCTTTAAGTATTGGACTTAAAAAAGAGCATGATCAGGCTATGGCCAAGATCAACATAGCTGCTGTATGTATGCAGACAGGTAGAAGAAAAGAAGCTGAAACATTGTTGAATGATGCTAAAAAGCTTGATAAAAAAGGCTTGATGTCTGAGTATATCAAATCATTGAAAAAGCAAATGGGTAGAACCACTTCTGCTAATCAATTGCGCATGGCCCAAATGAACAAAGGGAAAAAAGTGGCCAGCAAGAAAATGAGATAGTTCCCGATAGGCTCATCCGCATATGACGGATGACCACTCGAACTGACACCCTATTGAAAAGCAGCAATTTTTACTATCTCTTCGAATAATTCGACTGAAGGGAGAATTGTATCCTATTTGTTATTTCGAGTGAAGCTAAATGGTAATATCTGTGGACATTTGTGCTCACTATTCCAAAGATTTCTCCACTACACAGATTCTGTCAAATCTGTTTCGGTCGAAATGACAAGAAAGAAATAAGAAAATTAATTTACAGTGTAGACTGAATAATATCCGCAGGACGATAACCATTCATGTTCAAGGTAAATCTGATACGGCTCCAGTACTTCATTGTTGGATCATACATATTGCTTGATTCAACAATAGGGAAATAAATACCAAATGCCTCTCCGAAACGGATTCCTGCTCCAAAATCGTATCCCAAATCCATAGATCCGGCATTGTCAAATACTCCTACATCTCCATACAATACAACTGGCAAATATGGTAACTGAATGATCAGGTTAGTTGCACCAATCATTTTTGTTGAGATCAAGGAGTCAGATACCGATTTAAAACCGCCTTGATTTTCTAATCTTTGGGATCCATAAACGCCTGTTGATTCATTTCTACCTAACATCCAATATTCATAAAGAACATCCTGCGTACCAGATTGACCCGTCAATGACATTCCATATCTATTGTTCTTAGTTCCATTATAAAACAGGTTCTGTCCCAAATAGGCACGCAATTCAATAGCTTTCTTTTTCTTTGGCCAATATTGTATAGAGTAATTCAAAGTGAGTGATCCATTTAATAGATCACCTGTTTGGACAATGATACCATTTTCAGTTTCATAATTGTAGTAATCCAATCTCACATCTGATCTAAAAGTTTGAATTCGTTTTCTCCAACTGAATGTATATTGACCAAAACCTCCGTAAGTGGTGTTGGCGTAGATGTTTCCGATCTCATTAACATAAGCTCCTTGTAATTTCAATGTCTGTTTGTATCTCTTTTTAGCCTTTGGTTTCCCAATTTGAAACTTCATGTATGGCTGGATGGCATAATAAGTTCCAACAGGCCTATCTGTAGAATCAATAGGTGTTCCCAGGCCATTTCCAAAGGTTTTTCCCATTACTCCTGCCGTAATCATTCTAAAGTTCTTTGCAGGAACCCAGGCATAATTTAAGTCCGCGTAACCAGCAAAATTCCTTCTGCCAACAGAGAACATAGGAGCAAGGGTATACTCAAATTTATTCTTTGGGACAGTTTGGTTATGGAACAGCATCCCCACCATGAATTTATCATATTTATTGCCCCCAATAATTGGTGTATACCAGGCATTCCATCTTCCTGCTTCATTATCTCCGGCAAGGAATTCCATTTTCATTTTCTCTGTTCGTTTGAACAAGCCTTTATCTTTCCAATAATTATTGTTACGGTTCATATCCGGCATATTCTTGGCCTCATCAATCACAAACTGATCCAGGGTTTCACCATCAAAATGAACAGATTCCTGACCCGGTTCAATCCATTTCGTATCTGTCAACTTTCCATATCTGAAGGCATCTACACGAACAGGACAATCTATTTGACCCACATTTCTAACGGTAACTGTAAACCCTTTTTCATCACTTTTAACTGATTCAATTTTATAATCGATCTGTTTCGTGGTTTGTAAAACATCACCAAAAAACCAACCCAGATCTTTACCTGTAGAACTTTCCAATGCCTTTTGAAGATCTTCAGGTTGAGGATGTTTAAACTCCCAGGCTGAATAATAGGATTGCATTCCCTTATCAAAAGCTTCATCTCCCAGATAATCCTTCAAATAAGTGAAAACTAGTCCTGTTTTTGAATAAACGATCGTACCATAATTGATAGATGTATAATCAGCTGAACCTAATTCAATAGGCTGATCCATACCATATTCAGCTGACACACCATAAGAAAGATCATTCATGTCATGATGTGATAAATGCTCCAAATGGATCTTGTTAGCCATACCCATCATCATATCTGATAGATTTTCGTTTTTAGGATATTTGGTTGCTATATATCTGATCTCATTTAAGGTATTCAACCCTTCATCCATCCAGGGATGATCTCTTTCATTTGAACCCAATTGACCATAAAACCAGTTGTGCCCTACTT
This sequence comes from Crocinitomicaceae bacterium, assembly GCA_020635955.1. Taxonomy (GTDB): domain Bacteria; phylum Bacteroidota; class Bacteroidia; order Flavobacteriales_D; family Crocinitomicaceae; genus Paracrocinitomix. The sequence goes on along the minus strand of JACJYW010000005.1, from coordinate 172,522 downwards.
CGTGCACAATAACAATTTCAAGTTCCATTGGTGAACTTGCATTTCCAATAACCGTTACGTTTGGATATTCCATTCCACCTCCGGCAGAAATTGTACCGTCAACAGCAGTAACATTATTGTAAGGATAATCACCATTCCATTTTGAATAATAGAATGTTCCGTCATGAATATATTCTAGTGAATTCTCCCAGGTTGCTGAATGATAAGGCACAAACATAGCCCAGGTATTCACTTTTCTTCCAGAATGAGGTAATTCCACTTCACCTTTTAATACCTCAAATCTTTTATCAGCAAACCAGGCAAAATCATGCACACGTGATTGAGTGTATCTGATCGTTTTCATGGTGGTTGATGATTCAGGAAAATCCTTTCCTTTATCAAAAGTATTCGACTCATAGTGCTGCTTTGTTGCCGCAACTCTTTCTTCTAAAAAAGTAATTTCACTTTCCGTTTGAAGATCTCCGGTAGCACCAACTACATAATTCTCAGGAAGCGTGATCGATACATCAAATGAACCATATTCAGAATAAAACTCACCTTGCGTTAAATAAGGCATTTCATGCCATCCGTTTTGATCAAATACAGCTGGTTTAGGGTACCATTGAGTTATTTGATATGATTCACCAACATGGCCTAATCTTGAGATATCACCTGAAGGCACTTTTACTTTAAATGGCGTTGAAACCGTAATTCTATCTCCAGGTTTTAAAACTGAATTTAAATGTAGAATAGCAATATCAATATGTTCAGGATGATATTCCCATCTAGCATCTGCTCCGTTTATCTTAAATGCCAAAGAGTCAATCCATCCTCTGTCCTCTTCAGATGCATACTGAAGCGTCATATTATTCATGTCATACAACTGTTTGGCTAAGGCTGTTTCAGTATTCTTATAACCATTTGGCCATAAATGAATATAGATCTTATCCAATGCCGTGTTTGAGTTATTGATATACTCAAATTCTTCATAGGCTGACAAAGTGTGGTCCTGATCATTGAGCGTTACATTGATCTTATAATTGACCTCTTGTTGAAAATATTGCTGGCCAAATGAAAGTGAAGTTCCAAGCAAGATTACTGATAAAAAGATCTTCTTCATGTTGTTTACTTTTGCGTGAATAAACGTTATCGCATTAACGGCGAAAGATAGCTATATTTACAAGATAGTAGTGCTTAACTACATCAATGGCCATAATTATCAATGACCGCAAAAAATCAAATATTAAGTATACTCACCTTGCTTCTGTTTGCTTCATGCGCCAACAGTCAAAACAATTCTGATAAAGTGAAAGATCCAAATCACAAATACACCAACGCACTTATAAATGAAAGTAGCCCATACCTGCTTCAACATGCCCATAACCCGGTCAACTGGGTTCCCTGGGGAGAAGAAGCTTTTGATAAGGCACAATTAGAAGATAAATTGGTGCTGGTATCCATTGGATATTCTTCTTGTCACTGGTGTCATGTGATGGAACATGAAAGTTTTGAGGATGAAGGAGTAGCTGAGTTAATGAATGAACATTTTGTTTGTATTAAGGTAGATCGTGAAGAACGTCCGGATGTTGACCAGATCTATATGAGTGCCGTGCAGTTGATGACCGGTCAGGGAGGATGGCCGTTAAACTGTTTCACATTGCCGGATGGAAGACCGATTTACGGTGGCACTTATTTTCCTAAAAACAAATGGGTGGAGATATTGAATAGCTTACATGAAGCCTACACGAATAAAAAGGAAGAGATGGTCAAATACGCCAATGATCTTACACAGGGCGTAAATGATTATGAACTGATCTCAGTAAAAGCCGAAGAGAAAGCATTCAACAAGGAGAAACTAAATGAAATGGTGGTGAGTTGGTCACGTAATTTTGACAATTTATCAGGCGGGCCAAATCGTGCGCCAAAGTTCCCCCTTCCCAATAATTATGACTTTTTAATGCATTATGCACAAACCTATCATGACACATCTGTAATGCAACACGTGGATATTACACTCCAGAAAATGGCATTTGGGGGAATTTATGATCAAATAGGTGGAGGCTTTGCGAGATATTCTACTGATATCAATTGGAAAGTTCCACACTTTGAAAAAATGCTTTATGATAATGCCCAATTGGTGAGTTTGTATTCTCATGCCTATCAACGCAAAAAAGACCCGTTATACAAGCATATAGTTTATCAAACACTGGAATGGGTAGAGAGAGAAATGACTTCCAAAGAAGGATCATTTTATTCAGCTCTGGATGCAGATTCTGAAGGTGAAGAAGGGAAGTATTATGTTTGGGATAAGGAAGAGCTCAAGTCACTATTGGGTGAAGATTATGAACTGATCAAGGATTATTACAATGTCAATAGCAGAGGACTGTGGGAGGGTAACTACATTTTGTTACGACACCAAACTGACTCTTCAATAGCTGCTGAACATAATTTAGATCTTGATAATCTATTTACCAAAGTGGAAAAGGCAAACAAGATCTTGCTGAATAAACGAGATGAACGTATTCGTCCGGGACTGGATGACAAATCTTTGACCTCATGGAACGCTATGATGACCATTGGATACCTGGATGCCTATCAATCTTTCGGAGAGCAAAAGTTTCTGGATGCTGCCATAGAGAACCTGAAATGGATGGAGAAATATCAGATCAAAGACAATGGATCCATGTATCACAGCTACAAGAACAAACAAGCCAAGATAGACGGATTTCTTGAAGATTATGCTCATGTTTTAAACATGTACGTAAAGCTTTACGAAGTGACTTTTCAAGAATCTCATCTAAGCACAGCTGAGAAGATCATGCAATATGTGAATCTTCATTTTCTGGATCAAAACAGTGGGATGTATTATTTCACGACTGATGGAGATAAAAATCTGGTAGCAAGAAAAATGGAATTATCCGATAATGTTATTCCAGCCTCTAATTCTGTCATGGGCATTGCACTTTGGAAACTGGGTACTCTTTACGACAATCAGGATTACAAGGACAAAGCAATCCAAATGGTTGCTAATGTTTATGCTGATATTCATACTTATGGTCCGGCATACAGCAATTGGTCAACATTGATCATGCATATGATAGAACCATATTTTGAGGTGGCAATAACAGGGAAAGACTGGGAATCAAAAGTGAAAGAGTTGAATGAATATTATATCCCAAATAAGATCTTAATGGGTGGAACAGAAGGCAATTTGCCATTACTACAGGGGAAATTCACAAATGAAACCACCATTTACGTTTGTGTTAATAAGAGTTGCAAAATGCCGGTAGATAATGTCTCAGACGCTATTCCTCAATTGAGATAATTCTTGAAACCATTTTCTATCCATGTGCGTGATTCAGATGATCAAAGTTCTTGCAGAATTGCGATAGAAAATCACTCTAATGGATCAGTTGATATTTAAGGACCTTCAATCCGTTTGATTGTCATTAAAAACACTATTTTTGAAGTATATGCAAAATACAAATTCATTAACATACAATACAGATAGACCAAAAATGTTGATTCCTGAGTACGGAAGAAACGTACAAAAGATGGTCGATTATGCTGTATCATTACCGGATAAGAGCGAAAGACAGAAGGTGGCTGATGCCATCATTAAAGTGATGGGGGAATTGAATCCACACCTTAGAGATGTTGAAGAATATAAACCTAAACTTTGGACACACTTGTTCATCATGTCTGATTTCAAATTAGACGTAGACTCTCCATATCCTAAACCAGAAAGGGAAAAACTAGCTGGTAAACCAAACAAAGTTGACTATCCTCAAAGCCGCATCAAAATTGGTCATTACGGAAAAACCGTTGAAAAAATGATCGAGAAGGCCATTGAAATGCCAAAAGGAGAAGAGAGAACAGCATTAGAAAAGTACATTGCTGCTTTGATGAAACGATTTTATATCACTTTCAATACAAAGTCAGTAGAAGATGAAATGATCATTGATCACCTTTCTAAATTATCTGATGGTAAGATCCAGTTGTTTGACACATCTTTCTTACCAACAACTAATGAGATATTGAGATCAACCGGTGTAGCCGCACCTAAGCAAAAACCTGGCAAAAACAGAAACAACAATAACAACAACAAAAACAAAAACCGCAATAAAAACCGCAACAAAAGACACTAACTTACTATGGGAGCTTTTGAGATTCACGGAGGAAAATCACTGAAAGGTGAATTAGTACCTCAAGGTGCCAAAAATGAGGCACTACAAGTAATTTGTGCTGTTCTACTTACTTCAGAAAAAGTCACAATTTCCAATATTCCAGATATCGTTGATGTCAACAAATTGATCAACTTACTCCAGGCCATGGGCGTTAAAGTGGAGAAAGTAGAAAAAGGAACCTATTCATTTAAAGCAAAGGATGTAGATCTAAATTATTTGCTTTCAGAAGACTTTACGAATAGAGCATCATCTTTACGTGGATCTATCATGATCGTAGGACCACTTTTGGCCAGATTTGGTAAGGCCTATATGCCTAAGCCGGGTGGTGATAAAATTGGAAGGAGAAGATTAGACACCCATTTTGAAGGATTTGAAAAATTGGGTGCTACATTCGAATACGACCCTAAAACCTATTATTATACCGTACAAGCTAAAAAGCTTACGGGAACTTATATCCACCTGGATGAGGCCTCAGTTACTGGTACAGCCAACGTAGTAATGGCTGCTGTTTTGGCTAAAGGTGAAACTGTCATTTATAATGCCGCTTGTGAGCCTTACTTGCAACAACTCTGCAAAATGCTCAATAAAATGGGAGCTAAGATCTCTGGAATTGGATCAAACATGCTTACCATCAAAGGGGTAAAAGAATTAGGTGGTTGTTTCCACCGCATTTTGCCTGATATGATCGAGATTGGTTCTTTTATAGGCTTGGCAGCAATGACCAAATCTGAGATCACCATTAAAGACGTTAGTTTTCCAGACCTTGGAATTATCCCGGATGTTTTCAGAAAACTGGGAATTCAAATGGAATTAAAGGGTGATGATCTTTTTATTCCAAAACAAAAGTCATACAAGGTTGATACTTTTATTGATGGTTCAATTTTAACCATTGCAGATGCTCCATGGCCGGGATTTACACCAGACCTTTTAAGTATCATTCTTGTTACTGCCACACAAGCCAAAGGTTCAGTTCTGGTACACCAAAAGATGTTCGAATCAAGATTGTTCTTCGTCGATAAATTGATAGACATGGGCGCTCAGATCATTCTTTGTGACCCGCACAGAGCTGCTGTGATTGGAATGAACCACGAACACCAATTAAGAGGAACAACTATGACTTCGCCTGATATCAGAGCAGGAGTTTCATTGTTGATAGCTGCGCTTTCTGCCGAAGGTAAAAGTACGATTCACAATATCGAACAGATAGATCGCGGTTATGAAAACATAGATGTCCGTTTGAATAACTTAGGCGCAGACATCAGAAGAATAGGCTAGCTATTTTAATACATTTAAGCTTCCAGTTTTGGAAACATCTGAACCATTGAAAGTATATTTCAATACCCAGAAATAAACACCTTCCTGAACGGGATCTCCATCCTCATCTAAACCGGGCCAATAGAATTGCGGGTCATCTGTTTTAAAAATGAGACTGCCCCATCTGTTGTATACAGCATATTCAAACTTTTCCGGAGGGCATGGGAAATCTATTCGTATTCCATCATCAATTCCGTCTCCATCAGGCGAATAGCTTGTTGGAATGATCAACGAATCCAGACAATCATCTGGGTAATTTTGTGAATAGCAGGACACTGAGATCAAAAGGAATGCAACAACAAAGATTTTCATAGGTCAGATTCTACCTTACTATTACGCAAATTGACGCAGAATATTGTAAACCTGTCTCCAATAAGTGCCTCCGAATAAATTCACATGTACCATTAACGGATAGATCTGATGGAACGGAATTCTTTCTTCCCAACCTTTTTCTAATGGATAAACCTCATTATAGGCATTGAATAACAAAGGATCAAATCCACCAAACAGATGCATCATTCCAATATCCATTTCTCTATGACCAAAATAGACCGCTGGATCAATTAATACAGCTTGTTCATTCGAACATAAATAATTTCCTCCCCAAAGATCTCCATGAATTAATGAAGGAGCCTCATGAGGGTAAAAAGCATCCAGTTTTACATAAAAGCGATTCATTAATTTGGCCTCTTCCCATCCAATTTCTCCTTGGTCAACTGCCAGCTTTATCATAACTTCTAACCTCTCAGTAACCAAAAAATCAATCCAATTCTCATGTTGTGTATTTGATTGGTGCAGTGATCCAATATAGTTATGGTGATCCAAACCAAATTGTGAATCTGTCCTTTTGTGAAGAGCTGCAAGATCCTGACCAAATGAAAGCCAAAAATTCTTTGTTTTAGGTCCTTGCACAATATGCTCAAGGATTAAATATTGAAGTGAGCCTTCTTCTCCAAAATATTGAACATCAGGTGTTTTTATGGCCTGTTTAAGCAGTTCCAAACCTTTGGCTTCTACTTCAAACATATTGGGATAATCACTCTTTGAATTGATCTTAACTACAAGATCAGAGTTATTAGAATTTACGAGAAAAACATCATTTATATCTCCACCGGCCAATCTGCTATGATCAGCATTTTTAAACAGATGATCAATAAGTTCTGAAGCAATCATTACTTATTGTTCCAATTATTCATAGTTTGTTGTAATCCAATGGTAGAGAAACCTTTTATGATCTCACAGCAAACGTCCATGCGTTCTTTAATCGTTTCATTTTCTTCGACAGACCATTCTCCCAGCACATAGTCCACCTGTCTTCCTTTACTAAATTCACTTCCCACTCCAAAACGAAGTCTTGCAAAATTTTGGGAATTAAGGGTAGCGATAATGTCTTTCAAACCGTTGTGACCACCGTCACTTCCTTTTCCTTTTAAACGCAACTTACCAAAGGGTAAGGCAATATCATCCGTTATCACAAGCACATTATCAATTCCTATCTTTTCCTTTTGCATCCAGTAATTTACGGCCTTGCCGCTCAGATTCATAAATGTTGAAGGCTTAAGAAAAACAAGTGTTCGCCCTTTGAATTTTATAGTGGATACATCACCCAATTTATCCACCCTCCAGGGGTCTTCAAGATCTTTTAAAAAGTGGTCCAGAACTTTAAATCCAATATTATGACGAGTGTTCTCATATTTCACTCCCGGATTGCCTAAACCAACGATCAAATATTTCATTTTCGGATAAAAAGAAAAGGTTGCTACGAATGTAACAACCTTTCTTTAATTTATACATATCGACCAACTTCCCAGTTAAACTGAGTGGGTCGAAATTTAGACTATTCCCCAGCTTCTTCAGCAGGTGCAGCTTCAGCAGGTGCAGCTTCTTCTTCAGCTCCTCCTTCTTCTTCTTCGTTAGCAACAGCACCTCTTGCCATTTTAACTGAACAGATAACCGCAGATGGAGCATTCAAAATATCCAAACCAGTTTTAGCCGCGATATCACGAACTCTGATCGATTGACCAATTCTTAAGTTAGTGATGTCCACTTCGATAATATCTGGTAGAGCACCTGGAACAGCATAAACTCTCAGTTTTCTAAAAACTTGAGACAATTTACCTCCGTTCATAACACCCATTGATCTTCCTGTTAATCTGATTGGGATTTCAACTTTAACTTTTTTGTTGTCTTGCAACTCAATAAAATCAACATGGTGAACTTTATCAGTTACTGGATGGTGTTGTACATCCTGAATGATGGTTTTTACTTTCTTACCATCAATGTCAATGTTTACGATATAAACCTCTGGCGTGTAAACCAATTTGTCCATATCTACATCTCTTACACTGAAGTGAGTTTGAACTCCAGTTCCGTAAACTACACAAGGAACGCGACCTGCGTTTCTTACTGCTGTAGCATCTTTTTTCCCTACGTTCTCTCTAAGAGAACCGCTCAATGATACTTCTTTCATTTATTTAAGTTTAATGCTCTGGTTATCTCATTTTAAGGCCAGAGCCGGTTATTAAAAATGAGTGCTAATTGACTTATGATCCATCATGCTATGAATAACAGATGCATACAAAGACGCAACACTCAATACTTTTATTTTACTACTATTTTGCTTCAAAGGAATAGAATCAGTTACGACCAATTCAGTCAAGCTTGAATTTTCAATTCTTTCTATGGCAGGACCGCTCAACACCGCATGCGTACAACACGCTCTCACAGATGTGGCTCCATTTTCAATAAACAGGTCAGCTGCTTTTGCTAAAGTTCCAGCTGTATCTACCATATCATCTACCAAAATAACATCCTTGCCACTTACATCTCCAATCACAGTCATTTCAGCAACTTCATTCGCTACTTTTCTCTGTTTGTGACACATTGCCAATCCCAGATCTAATTTCTTTGAATATGAATTAGCTCTTTTTGCTCCTCCAGCATCAGGTGCGGCCATGATCAAATTACCAGTGTCAATTTGTTTGATGTAAGGTAAAAATATGGTTGATGCATAAAGGTGATCAACCGGTATTTCGAAGAATCCCTGAATTTGATCTGCATGTAGATCCATAGTCATGATTCTATCAGCACCAGCAGACTCCAACATCAGAGCCACCATCTTAGATCCGATAGCTACTCTTGGTTTATCCTTTCTATCTTGTCTTGCAAATCCAAAGTATGGGATAACTGCGATCACTCGGTGAGCAGATGCTCTTTTAGCAGCATCTATCATCAACAATAACTCGAACAGATTATCAACTGGTGGCATTGTTGATTGGATCAGGAATACATCCTGGCCACGCACTGTCTCTTCAAATGAAGGTTGGAATTCACCATCACTAAACTCACTAACAGTAACATTTCCAAGGTCCACACCATACTCCATTGCAATCTTCTCTGCAAGTTGTTTTGTAGCGCGCCCGGCAAATATTTTAATTCCAATTGACATTATCCAAGTTTTTGGAGGTGCAAAGATAGCCACAAATATGTAAAAACCAGCACATACAGCCAGAATTATTATTTGAAAAATTGCGTCTTGATTCAAACGATTTAGCGAAAAGTGATATTTTTACCTTTCTGCTCCTATGAAATGCTTACGCAGAATTAAAAATCACAGCTCATGAAATACGAAAGAATTGACAGTTCGTTATTTATCAAAAACAGACAAAAATTCATTAGCCAGATGGAACCCAAGTCAGTGGCCATCTTTAATTCCAACGATATTTATCCTGTCAGTGCCGACAGCACTTTTCCATTTAGACAACACAGGGATATTTTCTATTTATCAGGTGTTGATCAGGAAGAAAGTGTATTGGTGATCTTTCCTGACGCCTTTGAAGAAAAACACAGAGAAATGCTTTTTCTTAAAGAAACTTCAGAACTAATTGCCATTTGGGAAGGTGAAAAACTGACAAAAGAGAGTGCATTTGAAACTTCAGGTATTAAAACGGTATTCTGGCTTGACCAGATGGAGAGTATATTGAAAGTCGTACTCGCACAGGCAGATAAGATCTACATCAATACGAACGAACATACAAGGGCTAATACAGAAGTTGAAACGAGAGAAGATCGATTCATAAAAAAATTACAGGCTGAATATCCGGCTCATCAATACAGAAAAAGTGCACCCATAATGCACAAAATTCGCTCTATAAAAGAGCAAATTGAAATTGATTTGATGCAAAGAGCTTGTGATATCACAGAAAAAGGAGTTAGAAGAATATTGGCTTTTACTAAGCCAGGTGTTATGGAATATGAAATAGAGGCTGAGATCATGCACGAATTCCTGATCAACCGATCTTCAGGATTTGCCTACACCCCTATTATTGCCTCCGGTGCAAGTGCTTGTGTTCTGCACTACATAGAAAACAATAAGATCTGCAAGGATGGAGATGTTATTCTAATGGATTTTGGAGCAGAATATGCCAATTATGCTTCTGATCTTACCAGATGTATTCCGGTTAACGGAAAATTTACTGATAGACAGAAAGCCGTTTACAATGCCGTTTTGCGTGTTAAGAAAGGTGCTGAAAAGATGTTGGTGGAAGGAACTCTCATGCACGAATATCATAAAGAAGTAGGAAAATTAATGGAATCAGAGTTGCTTGGATTAGGTCTGATCGATCAAACAGACATCAAAAATCAAAACCCGGATTGGCCTGCATATAAAAAATACTTTATGCACGGTACCTCTCATTTTCTTGGTCTTGACACGCATGATGTGGGATTATGGACCGGGCCAATTAAAGCTGGTATGGTCTTTACTTGTGAGCCGGGTATTTATATCCCTGAAGAAAATCTGGGAATTAGAATTGAGGATGATCTTGTTGTTCAAAAATCTGGTGACCCATTTAATTTAATGAAAAATATTCCGATCGAAGTTGAAGAAATTGAAGACTTAATGAATATTAAATGATTGAATATCAGTACGAAGGTCATTTAATTCATTATGATACATTAGGTCAGGGAAGACCATTGGTTTTACTGCACGGATTCATGGAAGATTCGAGCATCTGGAGTAATGTTTCAAAAACGTTTTCGAAATCTTTTGAAGTAATTGTTATAGATCTGCCATGTCATGGAAAGAGCAGGTTTAATGGAGACAATTGCTCCATGATTCTCATGTCAACGCTAGTAGATCAACTCCTCCACCATTTAAATTTAAGTGAGCCGATTGTCATAGGTCATTCAATGGGCGGATATGTTGGATTAGAGTTAGCTAAGATCCGTAATATTGACCTCATCCTCCTTCATTCTAATTTTTGGGATGATCCTGAAGAAAAGAAAAAAGACAGAAACAGAGTGATCGAACTTGTTCAGCAAAAGAAAGATCATTTCATCTCTGAATCCATTCCCGGACTATTTGCAGAAGAGAATAAGGCAAAATGTGTTGCTGACATAGCGTCACTGATCAAAAGTGCTCAAGAACTCCCTTCAAGAGAAATTGCAGCAGCAACGGCTGGTATGAGAGACCGATCAAATAATGCTGAAATAGCTGAAAATAATGGCCTGGTGATCATTCAAGGCGAACACGATCCCATTATAAGTGATCAGAAACTCAGGGAAGAACTTGCATTATTAGAGCAGCCACCAGAAGTGATCGTTTTACCCAATTGTGGTCATATGAGCATGTGGGAAGCACCAGAAGCATTGTTGACCGCTATAAAAAAGGCCATTAAATCAAGAAATTAATAATATTTTTGTGCTTTTGCAGTTAATATGCTGCGAACCGATACTCATGCCAAGATCTTTCGGACATATTTCACTATTGATCCTGATTGGAACACTACTTTTATTGCCCTCGTGTTCCACAGAGAAAGATGCTGCTTTGAACGTTGGGTATCATAATATGACTGCCAGATACAACGGTTACTTTAATGCTCGAGTGATCATGGAAGAGTCATTAGAATCTTATCGTGCGGCAGCCAACGAAGATTACACCCATATACTGCCTGTAGATCTATATCCTACAAAGGAGGATATTCCAATGATCCAGGAGAAGTATGAAACAGCATTGGAAAAGTGTGAAAAAGTGATCTTCAGACACAGTATGCCTAGTTCTGCCACAAAGAACAAAGACGAGGAAAACTGTAGATGGATTGATGACAACTGGTTTGTGATAGGTGTTATACACTATATACGTCAGGATTATTTAAAGGCTGAGGAAGTTCTAAAATTCGTACAGGAAACACACTTATATATTGATCAGGAAAGAGTGCATGAAGCTCGTATATGGTTAGCCAAAACTTACATTGCAATGGGTAATTTCCCAGAAGCAAAGAGATATCTGTCATTCGTAGAATCAGATATGCAGGCAGCCGAGTCGAATACAGGTAAAAACAAAGTTAAACTAAGCCAACGCGAAAAAGAACGTCAGAAAAAACAGGATAAAAAGGATAAGAAAAATGGCGTAAAGAAGAAAGCTCCTTTCCCTAAAGAATTGAAAGATGATTATGAGTTGACCATGGCAGAATTCTGGATAGCTCAGAAGGATTATAAAAAGGCCATTGAACATCTTGAAAAAGCCATTCTTTTGGTAAAGAAGAAAAAACGCAAAGCCAGATATGAATTCGTGCTTGCACAACTCTATCAGATAACTGGAAATGGTGACCAAGCTGCATATTACTTTAATAGAGTTGTACATTCCAACGCTAAATATGACATGCGTTTTCAGGCTCAGATCAATAAAGCATTGAATGCTACTTCAGGAGGTGAAACCATCAGAAAGGAATTAACCAAAATGCTCAAAGACCCTAAGAATGAAGAATTCAAAGATCAAATCTACTATGCACTTGCTGAGATGGAATTCAAAGCAGGAAACAAAGAGCAGGCTATCCAATATTATTCTTTATCAGCTTTTTACTCTGTAAAGAATGACAGACAAAAGGGAATTAGCTATATGAAATTGGGAGATATTTATTTCAACGATCTGGATTATCTAAAAGCCCAAAAATATTACGACAGCTGTGTACAGGTTTTGCCTGAAGAATATGAAGGTTATGATCAGGTAAAGGGAAAAGCAGATGGATTATCTGATCTGGTATTTCATTATGAAACCTATGTCTATGAAGATAGCGTGCAACACATTGCTGCCATGTCTGAATCTGAAAGAGAAAAATATCTTGAAAAAACGTTGAAACAGATCAAAGAGGATGAAAAACGCAGAAAAGAAGAAGAACAAAGGAGATTAGTAGATCAGCAGAACAGACTTAAAAATTCGAATACAACTGCGGGAAGTGGTTCTAAATGGTATTTCTATAATCAAAAGGTATCCTCCAATGGATTTAATGAATTTAGGGCGTTGTGGGGCCAACGAGTGCTCGAAGACAACTGGCGTAGGTCCAATAAAACATCTTACTCTTCAGATGATCCGGATAATCAGGACAACCCGGATTCTGTAGCCGTAGTTACAGAAACTGTAGATTCTTTGACTGTTGATGTTCTACGCAATAGTTTACCACTCACTCAATCGGCGCTTGATTCTTCCAATAACAGGCTTATAAATTCATTGTATATGTTAGGAATCATATATAAAGAACAGCTTCATGAAGAAAACGAGGCCATTAAATACTTTACAAGAATTACAGAACACAACATAGACCACCCAAAAGTGTTACCAGCTTATTATCAGCTTTACCTACTTTTCAAGAAGAAAGGATCTTCAAAAGCTGAAGAATATAAATCTAAAATTCTGAATGACTATGGCGATAGCGAAATAGCAATGATCTTGAAAGACCCGGAATATTTGGTCAAAAAACAGGAAAAAGATAAAGAGGATCTAAATGAATATTCTCAAACGCTGGAAGATTACAGATATCACCGTTATCAAAATGTAATTGCAAAATGCAACGAAATAATTGCGACAGATAGCGCGAATGAATTCATCAATAAATACTATCTATTAAAGGCATTTTCAATTGGCAAAACGCAACCCGGAAACTCAAATGCTATTCGATCTCCGTTGGAAGAATTGTATAAATCATCACCTGATTCAGAAGAAGGTTTGGAAGCTAAAATGTATTTATCAAAACTGGATAAAGGACAACCAATCGTACAATCAGATTCTACGAACGTAAACAATCAGGTTCAGTCGCCTTACATTTTTGATGATAAATTGGAACATTACTTTATAGTTGTTTTTCCTATCTCTGAAGGAAATTCAAATGCAACCAAGATAAAGATCGCCAACTTCAACAAAGAATTCTTTAGAAGCAAACAATTAACGATCACGGATACGCAATTGGATCCAAATACCCAATTGCTAGTTATTCGAGTTTTCCCGGATCTTGATCAGGCAAATAATTATAAAATGGCTTTCAATTCAACAACTGCCCGCCCAACACTTGGACAAATCCCTACCAAGTTCGAAAGCTTCCTGATCAATTCGAAAAACTTTGCTAAACTATTCGAATTGAAGGACTTAAAAGCCTATCAGGATTTTTACAAAGAAAAATATCAGCAATAGTTGATCATTTGTAATAAGTTTTCTCCTAATTTTACCGCCGTAATGTGCGTAACGCGTCCAAATATCTATCCAATGCATTGGTGTTTCTGTAACACCAACAGGACGTTTATTGTCTATCCAATTTGTCACCATATTGGGTAATCAGCACTAAAGAGTTACCGATCTCTAAAATCGGAAAATCAATTTTTAATTTCTAATCCAAAATTATGTGCTATGGAAACGATAGCAACAAGTGATGTTTTGAAAACAGTTTCAGAGAGCCGAATCAACTATTTGGAATCTCGGGCAAAAGAAATGGAAGAAAGCATTCGTTATGCAGGGAGTTTACAACGCTCTATTCTTCCAAACGAAAGATTATTCAAAGAAGCATTTTCAGATGCCTTTGTCATGTTTCAACCCAAAGACATTGTAAGTGGAGATTTTTACTGGATCGCCACTTTTGGTGATGACGTTTATTTTGCCGTTGGTGATTGTACAGGTCATGGCGTTCCGGGTGCTATGGTCAATATTGCAGGTAATACCATTCTAAAACAGATCATCAGAAGAAAAGGAGTGTCTGATCCTGCAACTGTTATTTCATTACTTGATAGAGAATTAGTAGCACTATTCAATGACAACCTCACTGTTGGTCAAACTTATGATGGGATGGATATCGCGTTATGTAAATTCAATCTCAAAACGAAAAAAGGTTCGTTTTGTGGGGCAGGTCGCCCTTCGGTTTTGGTGAGAAATAATGAATTGATCGAATTTAAAAAAGGTAATTCATCAGTAGGGTACAATGATATAGTTGAGAAGGATTTTCAGTCATTAGAATTCGAATTAATGGAGGGCGATCAGTTCTACTTATTCTCTGATGGGTATACCGATCAGTTTGGTGGAGAAAATATCAAGAAGTTCAACCGCCAACGTTTCCGAAACCTCCTTCTTTCATTAGAAGAAATGAGAATGGATGATCAACGGGAAGAATTAGAACTTTCGTTTGAGAACTGGAAAGGTAAATACGACCAAATAGATGATGTTTGTGTGGTGGGACTAAAAATTTAATTTAATGGGGGAGTTTAATGCTCCCCCAACTTCTCTATTTTCTCGATTGAAATGCCACTGACAATATCGGTATCAACATAGGAATTCCCAATAAAGGCAGGCTAAAAACAAATAACCCCAACCAGGTTATACCTTTCCAAATTTTATGCTCTGGGAGTTGTTCAATTCCATATCTATCACATTCAATTTTGTATCTGCGATAATTAACAACGACACCAACCATCAGGAAAAATGTTAGTATACATGCCATTAATGCAAGGATTCCAAAAAACCAGAAACTAAAAACGAAAAACCCTAAGAACAATGCTATGGCCAGGAATGACACAATGCTTGCCGCTCTTAACTTACCAGCTTGCTTAATATGTCTTGAGTGATGAATAAATTCAACCTCTGATCTATCAACATCAAACTTTGGTTGCGAATTCGCTTCTATTTCAGGTTTGCTATAGTCAGGTTTTTCGTTAATTGGCTTAGAATCTTCATATAAACTGGATTCATTATCTATCTCTTCCTGACTCACTGTTTTCACATCATCAACTTCTTTAAGATAAAGTGTTCTGGAACCATTCTTATTTTCTTCCAGCTCTTTTATTGTCAGCTCAATTCTTTGTTTGGTTTTATATTCTTTAGGATCAGCTACAACCAAATATCCGCTCAATGATTGATAAATAATATCAAATTGGGGATTACGCAATATGTAATCCTGACCCTGGTAGTGCAATAACACAAGATCTCCCCTGTCCATGGCCTCTTTAACCTCATTGGTAACGGGTTGGTCATATAAATCCTGATTGGATAATCGTTGAGATGGAATTTCAACGAATTGGATTTGATTCTTATCTTCTTGTTCAGAATAAACTGGCTTCAACGCATGTAGTTGCGTGAATTTCTGATGTGTGAAGTTCATTCTAGAATGACCACATGATAATAAAAATATTGTCAAGCTGCCAATTAGAAGTATTCCTATCTTTTTCATAACCCTTTGATTTACTTAAAGCAAATCTAGTTGGACATGAACGCAAATAAGAATTGAATTCCGCTTGAAGGAATTGTGTTTTGCGTTTATCGCAAAAAATCAAATAACTCCCCTGGCCTTTAGCTCTAAATACTTATTGATAGAATCAATGGTAAGTTTTTCAGGTGTTGTTAGTACCGTTTGAATTCCGTTCTTACGCAACTCCATGGCCACCTTTTTCTTATCCATTTTATACTTCTCTGCGAAGGTCTTGAGATAGATGTCCCTAACATGCTGAGGTTCCATGTGTGCAGCCTTATCAACCTCTGTATTTTCAAAGAAGATCACCACTAATACATGCAACTGATTGATCCTACGTAATAGTGGAAGTATCCTCTTTAAAGCATAATCAGATTCAATGTTAGTGTAAAGCATGATCAATGATCTACCCTTAACATGATTACGAATACCATGATACAAGATCTCATAATTCGCTTCAAGGAATCTGGTTTTTTGTCTATAAAGGATCTCCATGATCCTGCTTAATTGATTCTTAGTGCGCTCCGCCGCCAATTTAGAACCCAATTTATCTGAAAAAGTGATCAAGCCAGCCTTATCGCCTTTTCTTAAACATACATTTGAAAATGCCAGGGTAGAATTGATAGCATAATCCAATAATGTCAGGTCATTGAACGGCATACGCATAGAACGACTTTTATCTATAATAGCATAAACTTGTTGCTCACGTTCATCCTGATATTGATTGACCATTAATTCATTACGGCGAGAGGTAGCCTTCCAGTTCACGGTTCTGATATCATCTCCCTGAACGTAATTTTTGATCTGCTCGAACTCGTTGTTGTGTCCTAACCTTCTTATCTTTTTAATTCCTGTGGCAGCCGTTTGAGCAAATACTTTAAGCTCATATTGTTTCATCTGCAAAATGGAAGGATAAGCGGCAATGGTTTCTGTGGCTTCGATAATGCACTTTCTTTGAACCAGATTGGTAAGTGCAGAAACATAAACATAAACGTCATGGAACTTATATTCCCCTCTATCTGTTGGATGAACAAAGTAAGTAAATTCCTTAGCCTTGCTTGGACCAATAAAGGTTTTGAAATGCTTGTCTCTTAACTGAAGTTGTTTAGGTGGATTATCATAGATCACCGCTCTGACAGGGAATCCATATCTATTCACCACCTTGATACTAACAGTATTGTCATCTCCCACTGAGAGTGGATTCATCACAATACGGTGACCGGAAATGGGTTTGCGTTTAACATGCAGCACAAAAAGCTCTAGGAAGAATAATGCAAAAAACACAGCAAATGCTCCTTGTGCTACCAGGAATAAACCTGAATAAATGAATCCAAGCACGAATAAGACTGCTAGTATTAGCAGACCAATAAAGAATTCATATGACAGGTATAAACCTCTTAAAAAACGCATATTATCTTGGTACTTCTACTTCTCCTATGATCTCTTGAATTATTTGTTCCACGGAAATTCCTTCCATTTCAGCTTCAGGGGTCATGATCAATCTATGATTCAATACATGGGGTGCCACAAATTGAACATCATCAGGAATTACAAAATCTCTACCTCTAATTGCTGCAAAAGCTTTAGCTGATTTCAACATTGAAAGAGATGCTCTTGGTGATCCTCCCAAATATAGCTTTGCATGATTTCTCGTCTTATCCGTGATCTCAGCAATGTATTTCAAAATTTGATCTTCCACCCTTACCTTTTCTACAATTTCCTGAACATCCTGAAGGTCTTTAGGGGTGAAGATTCCTTTAATATCATCCAAAGGAGGAAATTTAATAGCATTCTTGTAACGCTTTAGTATCTCCTGTTCTTCATACATGGTTGGATAGTTTATCTTGATCTTGAACAAGAATCTGTCCAGCTGAGCTTCGGGCAAATTATAAGTTCCTTCTTGTTCCACAGGATTTTGAGTAGCTAAAACTAAAAATGGAAACTCCATTTTATAAACCTTACCATCATATGAAATTTGACGTTCTTCCATCACCTCAAAAAGAGCTGCCTGTGTTTTAGCTGGAGCCCTGTTTATCTCATCTATCAATACTATGTTTGAGAAAACCGGACCCTTTTTAAAGGTAAACTCTGAGCTTTGAAGGTTAAAAACAGATGTACCTATAACATCAGAAGGCATTAGATCGGGTGTGAATTGTATTCTGGCAAAATCTACTGATAGCGTCTTTGATAAAACCTTAGCTGTAAGCGTCTTTGCAACTCCGGGCACACCTTCCAATAATACATGCCCATTGGAAAAAATGCTAATTAACAGCAGGTCTACCATATCATGTTGACCAATTACATACTTACCGATCTCTTCTCTCGTAGCCGTGACTTTTTGATTAATAAAACCAAGGTTAAGTCCGGACGAGAACATTTGACTAGCTTCAGTTGTATATGACATGCCTGTTGGAGGCGTCACCGGCTGAATTGGATCCACACCAGATGAACCCTGTGCCTGAGTTTCGTTTTTTTCCTCTTCAGGATTTGTGTTGTTTTGTTCTTCCATTATCTACATTTTTTATAAAAGTATTCTATTTTGCGGTGGAGCTCGATCAAAGCGTCATCCGTTACTTGTAATCCACCGTCTAATTGATCGAACAATAAAAAGATCTCTTTGATCTTTTCGCGTTCAACTTGTGATTTGACAGCAACCTTATCTATGAATTTATCATCTGGTTTTTGGGCAATGATGTAATATCTCTCTCCAATAAAATTGAGGAACGTCTTTCTCTTTAAATGGATCAGTTTACTATGAGATCCATGCTGCATATACAGTGACGAAAGTGTATTAATATACTGTAAAGATGTGTTCTCCTTCAATTCCGCGGCCGGAATTACTTCCTGCATACGTTTTCCTTTGAAAATAGCATATAGAATTGCACCTATCAATAGGATCAATAGTGACCAAACCAAAGGTGGATGAGCCAGAATGAATTCAAGGATACTTCTGCGTTCCTCTCCACCATTCTCACTTTGGCCATCATCATTCGAAGAATAATGGTAATTCAAATTGTATCTGTCCCATTGCACTCTGCCCGGAGGGATGTGCTCGATCACCCGTTCAGCATAAATAAATCCATCCCTTTTTAGCATAGAAATATTCGTAAAGCAATAAGGCATAGAGTGTAAGAAAATGTAACCCCTACCATACCTGATCTTGACAAAATTCCATTGATCTTTTGTGTTGGTTCCTAACAAAACAGGCTCAGCATCTCTGGGCAGATCAAATTCATATTCATCAAAATAATGCCATTCTCTGTTGGCTGTTTCATTGTTGTATATGTATTTGAATTTATGTCTTTTGGCTTCTAGATCTGGATGTGTGAATTTGAGATATTGAATGCTGTCAGATGTAGTGGTGAACACATAATCCTCATTTAAAAAAAGTTCTTCAACTAAATAATCAGGTAATTGGCGACAAGACATAAATGCAGTGTTTCCCTTTGCAACAAAATCCATCAGATATTCTGCTGAAGAATCAGGCAAATAGTTGGTGTTTCCCACAAAAAAGTAAATGTCATTGACATCAGGATCATCCTCAAGGGATTCCTTCACATCCACCTGAAGCTGAATAAAATTGCCAAAAAGGCCTGCTGTATCTAATAATTCCTTGAGAACGTAAGTTCCATAAGGCCCCTTGTCATTTGGATAATAAGTTTCTGTCCAATCATCCGTCACAAATGTTTCTTCATCTTTGCCCCATTTACCTCCAAAGTAATAAAGGAGTACAATGAATAGCACAACAACACCGCCAATGATCGATATTTTAACCCACTTGTTCTTCAACTATTTTACCCCGAGTTTATCCAAAAATCTGGTGAAATTTGGCTTTACTTCTTCAAACTTACCTGCATCAATTTCCCTTTTCCCATACCAGATGATCTCAAAGTAACTCACTGATCGATTGAAATCATCAAATTCAGCTTTACCAGACATCTCTCTCAAATAGTGGAAATTTGTCTTTTCTTTTTCCCAGTTAATCCATCTCTTTTGTGCAAGGTCACGGATAATGAAAATGAAATAGATACGAATTGCTCCCCTGTAATCACCTTTTGACAAGGCCTCCTGAAGTAATCTTTGCAATTCAGAAAGAGGAATTTCTGTAGGATTAACATCTTCAATTTCGATTGGAGCACCAACACTTTTTCCGTCTCTTGGTGCTTTTAGGAACATGTAGAAAATAAGAACTGCGATTGCTGCTATAAAAATGATCAATAGAACATAACCGAATGTCCCCAGTCCTCCAATATTTGGCGGATTGAATCTTGGCGGGGTTGAAGTTCGCGGTGGTGGTGTATTTGATCTGGGCGAAGATGCTCCGGAACCACTTCCTCCTGATCCATTACCTCCTCCGCCATTTCCATTGCCGCTTCCACTACCATACCTTTTTTTCGCATCATTGTATTCCTTGTCACTTTCATAGGTCCATCTTCTTCCCGGACCATTTTCATGGCCTTCATATCGAATGCCATCACGAATTTTCTCCCACTTTTCCTCATCTAATTGATGTTCATACAATTTATTACCATCATCCTCCTGCAAAAAAGAAGAAAGAGGGAGAATTAAAAACAATATGCCCAACAACCGCTTAATCATAATCTAGATCCGTTTCAAATTGCTTGTTCCTTTTCCCAAAATCACCCAGTTTATCATACATTCCTTTAGCTGTTTTAATCTCATTTGATGAATAATAAGATAAAGAAAATGATAGTGCATAGATCCCGATCATTAAAAACAAGAACAGTAGAAATAAAAGACAATTGACAAATGAAATGATTACGGCATATCTGTCAAAAACAGTAATGGTTAGATCCTTGATCACGCCATCTATTAAAGATATGATATCAAATTCTCCAAATCCTCCACCAATAGGATTTTCCAGGATGAATGAAAAAATGAAATAAATGAGAATAAAAATGGTAAACGACCCCAAAGAATCACCATAAGCGCCTTTTCCTAATGAAAATGAATTTCCAAATGCGGTGAAAAAGTCTTTTCTTTCATGTACTATAATAGCTGGGATCATTCCTATGAATGGTGCTACAAGAATGCTCAATAATAACAGATAAAAAGGTGCGAACACAAAGATTGAAAAGGCTCCTAAAGCAAAGAGATACATCCAAACCAAATGCCTTAAAAGAAACTTGAAATATCCCTTAAAAAGAGGTGCATCCTCATCCGCCTGGATTACATAAAAAACATCAAGGAACAACAATGCCAGAATCAAACTCCAACCAAGAAACTTGTACCAGGTGAAGAAAACACCAGTTCCAAATAGTGTTCTGAAAGTTTCGATCATGGTGAGATCATAATCGAACTTATAGAATTCAATGGCAAAAATGACTGCCGTTAGCACTAATGCCAGTGGCAGGATCAAAGTGAAAAATATGCGCGAAATATTTCTGGAATATTTGATGAACAGGTAAAAAGTATCCGTAAATACCTCAGCTACTTTTCTGATCCTATTCCATTCGATCTTTCTATCAGGTATAAATCGAGGAATCTCTTTGACTGCAATTTTATCAGGATGCTTTCTGGCTACAACAAAAGGAAAAACAACATAATACAATATGATAACAGCAAATGAAAACAAGATGATCAACCATTTCATTCCGTCGGGCATGGTTTGATAATGTCTTGTCACATAGCTTTCTAAAAACCCTGCAATTATGAAAAATGGGATAAGGGACAACAATATGGTCAATCCGCGTTTTGCGGAAAAGATCAATGATTGCACTCTCGAATAAGATCTTGGAAATAATATACCGTTGCCCAATGTGATTCCGGCGGCTCCGGCAATTACAATAGAAGAGATCTCAAAAGCACCATGGATCCAAATCGCTAAAAAGGATGTTAACAACAATCCTTTTGTTTTGAACCACCATTGAAAACAGCCCAACATGATACCATTTCCCAACAGTACCACATATGTTCCCAGCGTCAGAAAAATTCCGGATACAAACGCTATAAAAGCGACTCTAATGTTGTTAAGGGTAATTTGAACGAACATCCCAGACTGCTGAGATTCGCCATAGATTCCCATAGGATTACCTTCTAATATTCTTTGTTCAGTTGCCTCAACATAGTAATCTCCCAGAACCAGCTTGGCAAAATCAGGATTGTAATGTTGTGAGACGGCACCTATGACAATAGCCACTGCAAAGAACAAAAAAGCGGTTAACAGGTTATGTCTTGCCCTATAAACCTCAAGGGGTAAAGTAACCGTCCAGAATTTCAGGAAATTACCAATGGGCTGTTTTCTCTGCTTATATAAACTGGTAAATACTCCCTGGGCCAATTGATTCAAATAAACCCTTACAGATCTACGTGGATAAAATGTCCTTGCATAAGACAGGTCCTCTGTGATCTCGGTGAACAATTCAGCAACCTCATCTGGATCATTGTTTTTTTGTCCGGATAATTTCTCAAAGCGAGCCCACTTTTTCTTGTTCTGTTTTATGAAGGTGGTTTCTTTCATCTAATGGTATCTAAAAATAGCGTTTTTTTTATATCAACTCTTGCCGTATTGAGCCGTGCAATTGTTCGATTTTACACAATTGGCCCAAATGTTGTTTTATTTCGACAAAAACGGCCTTTTTTGCGACAAATCGCCTGTCATTTTCGTTTTAACTTGCGTTGAAAGGATTAATGACCTAATTTTGTCGTCAGGACGCAAAAAAATAAATAAGAATGAACATGATTAGTTGCGCAAAAGTTTTAGGGATTGCAGTGTTGATGGGGATTTCAAATGCAGCATATTCAAACTTATCGATTGAAGGATTGTATCAGGGAAAAAGTCTTTATGTACAAAGCCCTGAAAGTGATGAAGGATTTGGTTTTTGTATAAACAAAGTTACCGTGAACGGTGAAGTTTGTACCCACAGCCCTCAAGCCAGTGCATTTCAAATTGACATGGCTGAATTTAATATCAAAATGGGTGAAGAGGTATTGATCGTTATTGAACACGAAGAAGGATGCAAGCCAAAATTGTTGAATCCTGAAGTTCTTTTACCAAAAAGTACTTTTAACATTGAAGAGATCAGCTGCTCACCGGAAGGTGTGTTACATTGGACCACCAGCGGAGAGTCTGGAGCACTGAATTATCAGATCGAACAATTCAAATGGAACAAATGGGTAGTTATCGGAGAAACTAATGGAACAGGTTTGTCTAATAAAAATGAGTATACATTTAATGTTTCTCCTCATTCTGGAACAAATACTATTAGAGTATCACAGGTTGATGGAAGTGGTAAAAAGAAAGCTTCACCTGATGTAGAATTTACAGCAGAAGGAGTTGCTGAACCTCAAATGAAAAAATCTAACGGTAATAAAATTGAATTCGCAGTCAATGATAAACTGGTTTCTACCAAATATGAGATCTTTGACGCTTACGGAAACATAGTTAAAAAAGGAATGAATTCAGTGGTGGATTGCTCAAACCTTAAAAAAGGTGTTTATCACGTCAATTATGACAATAAACATGAGAAATTCATTCGAAACTAAATCTTCAGATAGTAAATAAAAAAGTCCGGCATTTACCGGACTTTTTTTATTGCCATTATTTTAATACGGTTACATGCCCGCGCACGGTGTGGTGATTATCAGACATATTCTCTTTGAATTCTATTACCCAGACGTAAACCCCATCTTCAACTAATCCACCTGTTCCATATGTTCCGTCCCATCCTATGGCTGAATTGTATGATTCAAACAATAGCTCTCCCCATCTATTAAAGATCATTAAATGATAATCATACGGGTCATAGCCACTTGTAAATATCGGCTGGAAAATCTCGTTAAACTTATCTCCATCAGGTGTAAATATGTTAGGTACGTAATAGATCAATACGTCTTTAATGACGATATAAGCCTGATAAGTATCAAAACATCCGCTGAGTTGATCATAGGCCGTTAAGGTAATATTATAACCACCTGGCTCCTCTCCCGGGAACTCATGCGTTGGGTCAGTATCATGAGAAACACCACTATTGTCACTAAAATCCCAGTCATAATAATCAGCATTAGTAGACATATTGGTGAATTCTACCACCGGATCTTCAACTGTGATCTCACCCAGCGGAGTATAAGTAAAATGTGCATGCGGCTGAGGTGAAACAGTAACATAATTACTATAGTTAGTTGAGGACGTACATCCAAGATCTGAAGTAACGGTAAGTGAAACGTCATAAACACCTGCACTATAAATGTGTGATACCGGTCCGCAATCATTTAAAGTCGTACCATCCCCAAAATCCCAAACACAATTGGTGCTTGTTCCTATTGTAGTATTAGTGAAAACAGCTGTCAATGGCTCACATCCAACGGCCATGTCTGTAAAATCAACTTCTGGCAAAGGATTTACAGTGATAGTAAAGTTTTGTGAAGGTCCAACACATCCATTATTTGATGTAGGTGTTACAATAATATTTGATAAGATTGGTGATCCAGTACCATTGACTCCGTTGAAAGAGCCAATATCTCCGGTTCCGGACAAACCAAATCCGAGATTCACATCAGCTGTCCAATCAAATGTATTCCCTGCTGGGGTTCCGTTAAATGATTGAACATTCATTAGATCTCCATCACAAACCTCCTGGTTGCTTAATACCGAAATAGTAGGTGTAGGGAAAGTGTCAATAACTACTTGACCGACTAATGTGTTAGAACAGTTATTGTCAGATACCGAAACAAGATCATATGTGCCTACCGGCACACCTGAAATAACAAATGGTGTAGTTGAAATATTTGTTACTGTTGTGGAATTTCCATTATAGTTATATGTTATGCTCCAATCTGGTGAACCAGCAACAAAATCAAATGTTAGATCAGGAAGTGTAGATGAGGGACAAATTATCGTGTCTCCTGATATTGTTGCATCAGGTAAAGGATTAATCGTTATTAAAGCGTCAAAAGAAGCAATCGCACAGCCTGTAATATCCACATAATTATTCACGGAATAAGTACCTGGTGTGCTTGCACTCAGATCAACTTCACCAGTGCTGGTATTGACAACCAAACCTGCACTTGATGAGAAAACTCCTGCAACACCTCCATTTAATAAGGTTGGCATTGGATCAATATCATTTGCGCAATATGTACCAAATGTAAAATCAGCAAGTGGGGCATCAGTGATCTCAATTTGGACTGTGGATGATTGAGGGCATATAGACCCAACACCACCAGTTGTATTGTAGGATATATCATATATTCCAATGTCTGATGTTGAAAGCGTTATTGTTCCTGTTGAAGGATCCAACGATAAGTTAGGACCTCCTGAAACGGCAACAAAGCTGAATGTACCTCCGGCAATTCCCGTTATGTTGGCAGATGGATCTGTGCCTGTAACACAATAAGTGGAAGCCGAATAAGAAAAAGTAGGGTCATCTAATGGATTAACTGTCACATCTACCTGATCTGTGTTTTGACATCCACCAGCATCCGATCCGGTAACTGTATAGGTTACTGTTCCTACTGCAGGAGCAAATGCAACGCCATTTGTAACCCCATTATCCCAAACATAGTTGACGCCTCCAGTTCCAGAGAGTGTAACAAAATCTCCAACACAAATAGATTGGTCAACTCCTGCTCCAATCACAGGGATTGGATTTACCGTAATATCAGCCTGATCCGTTGAAATACAACCTGCCAGATCTGCAGTAACAATATAAGTTAAGGTTCCAACACCAGGTGTAAATGCTGATCCATCAGTGACACCATTATCCCATGTAATTGTTGCAGCATCCGGATTAATTGCTGTTAATGTTGCCTGGTCCCCTTCGCAAATTGTTTGATCAGGTCCGGCACCAACAGATGGATATGGGTTCACGGTAATTGTCACCTGATCAGTTTGCTCACATATAGTTGTAAACGTTATATCATCTATGGCAAAATCATTTCCACTGCTTGCTGTATTTTGATTAACCAAACAAATATCAACATTAGTGTTGGCGCCAGAATTCCAGGTTACAAAAAACTCTTCCCAGGTACATGTCACACCTGAAGGCGTGATTGGTGCTCCAATTGGCACCCCATTTATTGAAAACTCTAAAATGGCTGGATTCACGGGATAAACTGAGGCTACCCAGGCTGAGAATTGATAATCCGTATTAGGGGTGACACTTAAGGTTTGACACCAAACTGAAGTTCCCGCAGTAGTAGATCCATTAACAACCAACATGTTTCCTGCACCTGTAGTATGGTCTCCACAAGGTGAGAATGCTCCATTAAAGCCAGGAGGATTGGAAGTTACGGTATACTGACTTGCAGCAGTATTTGTTGGAGAAGTAAAAATATAATCTGAAGTGAATCCGGTATTACCTGCACTAAAATCCCCATTAACGATCAAATCATTGCCAAGCGTATATGAAGTTACCGAGTAAGTTGTTGTTATAATTGGACATACGGTTTGAGAGGTTAGTGAAGAATCAAGAATCTCTGGATCCGGATCCCAAATAAAAAAATCACCTCCACTCACTGTAATTGTAGCACAGTCTCCTTCACAAATGGATTGATCGGGACTAACTGCTATTGGAGTTGGGTTCAATGGCGTAACCACTACGTCATCTGTACCAACACATCCGTTTAGGTTTAAAGTGAGCGTATAAGTTGTTGTAACTGCCGGATTAGCTACAGGATTCAAAATATTAGGATTTGATAATCCAGTAGTTGGTGACCAGGATGGAGTACCTGCTCCTGAACCATTCAAATTAACAGAAGCCCCTGGACAAAAAGAAACATCTGATCCTGCGTTTGCCACGGGCACATCAAAGATACCTATTGTCACCGTTGAATCATTAAAGCAGGCTCCAGGTGTTGTATACGTAATATCATACGTGCCTGGAGTTGATGTTGCAGGTGTTATTTGACCTGTTG
Organism: Crocinitomicaceae bacterium; assembly: GCA_020635955.1. Classification (GTDB taxonomy): domain Bacteria; phylum Bacteroidota; class Bacteroidia; order Flavobacteriales_D; family Crocinitomicaceae; genus Paracrocinitomix. The sequence continues at coordinate 145,665 of JACJYW010000005.1, read as the reverse complement.
AGGAATTAATTGTTAGACCAGCAGGCGTAGAAGTAAAGGTTCCACCAGCAATACCTGTTATTGTAGGGTTGGAAGGTGCATTGGCCGTACAGTAATTATTTTGTGGATATGAAAATCCCGGATCTTCCAAAGGAGGGAAAGGGCCTCCAGAAACAGAAAGCGGACAGTTATCATTATCAATGATATCAAATGACCACATATCTCCTCCTTGTAAACCAGTGATTGTAATGGTTCCACCATCTGTACATGTTGTATTACTAAAACTAGCAGTTGCTGGAAGCAGGTTAGAAGCCGTAAAATTGGATCCATCCAGTTCTGGTAAACCTCCATTAACTGTTACCGTTGCAGTACCGGCTATACAATCATCCACGAAAGTAAAAGTGATCTCAGGTAATAAGGTTACTTCGTAAACTGGGCCCATGTCATAACACCAGTCACCACCATTAATAGCAATTGCATAAACTCCATCAACCATACTATACATGGTAATGGGCACATAGTATAAAGTTGATCCGTCACCAGTGTTATTAGGAATACTCCACGCACCATTGTTAGAACTTGCAATTCCAAAGAAACATGGATCGGTATTAATGTCACCCGGAGGCAACACTGTTGGAGCACAAGTATACAGAGCCAACCAAATTCCAGGGTCGTAAGTCACACCAACCAAACCAAAATCCTGAGCAGGTGTGAAATCACCATTTGCTGTAATATCTAACTGATCTCCAAAGCATAACTCGTAGGGTGTATTTGTTGAACCAATAATGTTGTCATTATATGTTCCCGCTTCAGCTTCACACAAACAAGTAGCTGGAGCGGTATAATTTATATTATTCGAACAAATCACATTATCCGAAAAATAAACCGTAATAACCGTGTTTGATCCATCAGAAGGAATTCCACTAATACTATATGATTGCGGAGAAGTAAACGGCAGATTTATGATGGTGTCATAGACTGTTATTCCATTATCGACTTCTACTACTAAAGTTCCGGTTGTTGGAGGAGAAGTAAATTCAATTATTCCATCCACAGCATATTCGTCAGTGAAAGGATTACAAGCACCAATATTGACCGTGAAATTGTCAAGGTTACATACACACACAGGGGCCGTGTATCCAATATTAATGGTACATGCAAGATCATCCGTAAAATAGGCGGTAATATCACAAGGATTGCCATCTGCTGTTTGACCATTTATAGTATAATTCACCGGTGATGTGAATGGCGCATTATATACATCCTGATTTCCATTGCAATCTTCAATGATTAATTGACCTGTAGTTGGCGGATCAGTAAACTCTACAGTACCTGTGGATTGATAATCACCAGAAACAGTGTTACAAGCTCCAATATTTGCCGTCAAATTTGTCATGAAACAAGATGCACAAACAGGTCCAGCTGCAATAGTAGCAGGCGCATTCAACGTACAACCCGTACCATTATCATCTATCAGTTCAAGGTTATATATTCCGGGACACATTCCAGTGGCATTTGTAGTTCCTTGCCCTCCTCCAGGTGCTGCTGACCAGGTTAATACAAAAGGACCCGTTCCACCTGTAATCGTTGCCGTTGCCGTTCCATCACAAGCACCTAAACATGATTCAGGAGTCACATTAATGACAACGGTTGGAGGATCACAATTAGCATTCATATTTCCAATACAATCGGCCTGAACTGCATTATTAGGTGCGCCAGGTGTTTGATCTGTACCTGTGGAACCAACAGTCCAGCTAGCTTGCGAAAAATAGTTGCAGTCTGTAGCATAACACACTGAAGCCGTCATGGATGTATTCGTAAAATATATCTGGGCCAGATCATCCTCATCCCATCCAACAGAATGAACGGGAGTTGTTAGATTGGCAGGATCATAGATTTGAAACCCATCTCCTCCATTTGCCATAGAAATTTGTGTCCAGCCTCCACCACTTACCCAACCAGTAGTGGCATAAGTGTTATCGGCAGAAGTAGGCAAAGTTGTATGTTTTTCAAATAAGTTTGATGAAATTGGCACTACCAGGGCACAGTTCCCATCCGACATATTCAAATCATTGGCCGGTAACGCAGGATTAGGATCAGAATCATTATAAATGACAATTAAAGTCCCAGCTGGAATGCATGCCCAAAAAGGATCATTGGCAAAACGGCAAGCACCCGCGGCAATACCAACACCTGCCTGTGGTCCTCCCGTATTTAAATTTCCGTTATTATCATCAAAAACCCACAACCTAAGATCTATGCAAGGTGGTGTGTCATCACAATTTACCAGATCAGGACCTATTACCAAGAATTCAACATATTCTTGATTTCCGGTACCACCCTGAGAAACTTCATTGATAATAATAGATTGACCAAATATATTTGGAGTGAGCAGTATAAAAAACAATATGGTTATCAGAGCTTTTTTAATTGCCCCATTTACCAGTTTTATCATGTTTGCTTGCGTAGCCTTTTAAGATTCTATGACGTGAAAAAGACATGAAGGATGCCTTATCCAATCCTAAAGATTGGTGAGTTCTGTTGAGGAAGTGAACTAACATTTCATAGAAAGGAGGTTTTACCCTATGTCGGTTTCGATATGAATCATTTCATTCTCAAGGAGAACAACACAGAGTTTGCTGTAAAATTAAACCACTCAAGTCTACAAATCAAGCCCTTATATATTATGGTTGTGTTAAATATGAATTAAAGCACCCCTTGCAAATAACAAACTTACCCTAATTTAACTCTTCCAGCAAGGGGTGCTTTGTAATTGAGAATTATATCCTGACAGATCTGACGTTAAATGGTATTTGTGTTAGACAGATCGAACGAATTGAATTCTCACTTGTTTATGTTTAACATGATAAAAGGTAACCGGGACCAGAAAGAAAATTTATACCTTACATCCAAATTTAATTCAAACATGAAACTACATTTTATCCTACCTCTTCTATTGATTGGTCAATTGACTTTTGCTCAGACTTTTCCTAAGCTCAGCCCAACAGCTAAAATTGAACAAAAGGTTGGACTTTGTACAATAACTATTGAATATTCCAGACCTAGTGTAAAAGGAAGAAAGATATTTGGAGACCTTGTGCCCTATGAGGAAGTTTGGAGATTAGGAGCCAATGAATGTACTAAATTCACTATAGACCAACCAATCATGTTCGGTAGCAATCAATTGGATACTGGCACATATGCTCTTTTTGCAATTCCAGGTTCAGGTGAATTCTGGGAGATCATTTTCAATTCTGATTATTCTCAATGGGGATCCAATGCTTATGACGAAAACAAAAATGTACTACAAGTAGATGCCGACGCAACTATTTCTGATTGTTTCACAACTGAAACATTCAATATTTCTATTGAAGATATCACGAATTACAGTGCCAACATAGTTTTTAAATGGGAACAAACAAAAGTAACTCTTCCGTTTATTGTGGATACTGACAAACAGATTGATGACATGATTGCGGCTGCAGTTAAAAAGGGAGAAGAACTTGATAAAGTTCACTATAAAGCCGCAAGCTATTTCCTGAAAAACATGAAAGATCTTAAGGATCTTGATAGAGCCATGGAACACATTGACCAGTCAATTGAAATTGAAAAAACATATTCGAATCTTTTTGTTAAAGCTCAAATTTTAGCTGCTCAGGGAAATCTGAAAGAAGCTAACAAACTAGGTGAAGAGGCGAAAAAAATGGCGATAAATGCTGAGAAAAAAGATTGGGCTGAGTATATGCAAAAGAAGATGGATGAGTGGGGAAATAAAAAATAACGGTTTTTTCGCTTTTTGTTATTCTTTGAAATTTTGTAGCAACTTTTAAAAATAAGATAGCGTCTGAGAGAAAACTATTGAACCCTTATTCTCTTGACAATGAAAAAATTACTTCTTTCCTTAATGGCAATTCTTGCCATAACCTTCAGCAGTGAAGCGCAATGTAATGCTACTTTTACATACACCTACGTTGATTGTGATTCTATCTGGTTTGTTCCAAACTCAACTGGACCTCAATACACTTATCAATGGAATTTTGGTGATGGAGGTGTAAGTACTAGCTCTCACCCTGTACATGTTTATGCTGCCGACGGATCATATCCGGTCTATCTAATTTTATCCGACACTGTTGCTGGATGTACTGATATACTGACCATGATGGTAAATATTACATGTGGCACTCCTTGTTCTATATCCACCGCATGGGCGCATACCGTAAATTCAGGTAACTGCAATACCCAATTTACAAGTACAGTGTTGAGTTCCAATCCTCCTTTTACCTATTACTGGGATTTTGGTGATGGAACCACCAGCAATGTCGCGCATCCTTCTCATCAATATGGTAACAACGCGTGGTATTTTCCGTGTTTAACCGTTACAGATGCCAATGGTTGTACAGCTACTTACTGCGATACGGTTGCCGTTACATGTAATCCAACTTCGTGTGATGCTCAATTCACACAAGTTTATGCTAGCTGTGATTCTATCTGGTTTGTACCAGTTTCTCAAGGAGCACAATATTTTTATAATTGGAGTTTTGGAGACGGAACCTACAGTAACGCTATGTATCCGTCTCATCAATATTCAGCCGACGGCACATATGGTGTAGTCTTGCAACTATTTGACACCATAAGTGGATGCAATGCTATTTACACCGGATTAGTGACGGTAGATTGTGGCGCTAATTGCAATATTAATGGCGCCTTTGCCTGGAATGTTGATTCCATTAATTGCAACGTTCAATTCGTATCTACGGCCTGGGGAGGTACAGCACCTTATAGTTTCTATTGGGATTTTGGAGACGGTAACACAAGTACTAATGCTCATCCAACACATCAATTTCCAATCAATACAAACCCAGGATGGTGGTGGACATGTCTGACCATCACAGATGCAAATGGATGTGACACTGTAATTTGCGATACGATCATGCCTAATTGTGCCCCTGCTTCATGTGATGCTTTGTTCACAGTAGCAAATATTGGTTGTGATTCGGTTTGGTTCTATCCTGCAAGCTATGGAATGCAATACGATTATTTCTGGAGTTTTGGTGATGGTACTTATTCTACCTTGCCTTCGCCCACTCATGTATATGGATCTAACGGTATTTATGTGATCTCTTTGACAGTGATCGACTCATTATCCATGTGTAGTGACAGTTATTATTATACCATTATGATAGACTGTGGAACCTGTAATGTGGATGGAGGATTTGCCTATTCTGTTGACAGTAATACCTGTGACGTTCAATTTATTTCAACCGCCTGGGGAGGTTCAGCACCTTATAATTACTACTGGGTTTTTGGAGATGGATCCACTAGCAACCAAGCAAATCCATCCCATGGTTATCCAACAAATGGTGTATGGACTCCTTGCCTGACCATTACGGATGTTAATGGTTGTGATACGTCATTCTGTCAACCGATCTACGTCAATTGTAATCCACAATCATGTAACGGTGATTTCAGCTATACGCCAATTACCTGTGATTCAATCTGGTTTACTCCTGATATTTATAGTCAAACCGCTTCATATACCTGGTATTTTGATGATGGATATATGAGTAATTCTCCATCTCCGGCTCACCAATACGGTGCGAACGGAACTTATTACGTTGTACTTGAAATGTGGGATTCTTTAACCGGATGCTATGACAGTTCATTGGTAATTGTAAACATCAACTGTAACACAAATTGCAATGTTGATGGTGCTTTCACCTGGTATTCTGATTCTGTGAGCTGCAATATTCAATTCGTGAGCACTGCCTTTGGTGGTACTGCACCTTATACCTATTACTGGGATTTTGGAGATGGATCATACAGCACTCAACAACATCCAACACATTCATATCCCAACAACACAACATTCACACCTTGTTTAACCATTACTGATGCTAATGGATGTGACACTACCATTTGTGGTGTTGTATATTCTCAATGTACCGGATCTTCATGTAATGCGCAATTTACCTATTCATATGTAGCTTGCGACTCAGTTTGGTTCATCCCAACTGCACTGGGTAACCAATATTATTACTACTGGACATTTGGTGATGGGTCTTCAAGTACCTTACCTACTCCTGCTCATCAATATGCTTCTAATGGAACCTATCCCGTTGTACTATATATTATTGATTCTTTAGCCGGGTGTTCTAGCGCATATACAATGCTAATAAACGTTAACTGTGGTTTTACACCATGCGGAGTAAATGGAGCTTTCGCTTCAGTTGTTGACTCTGTTAATTGTATGACTTATTTCACAAGTACAGCATTTGGTGGGACAGCACCTTATACCTATTTCTGGAATTTTGGAGACGGAACTACGAGCACCCTTGCTCATCCAATGCATCAATATTCATATGGAGTTTATACCCCATGTGTAACTATTACTGATGCCAATGGATGTGACACTACCATTTGTAATGTTGTCTATGCGTACTGTTATCCACCGGCTTGTAATGCCATGTTCTCTTATGCTCAAATTACGTGTGATTCTATTTGGTTTGTACCAAATACTGTAGGAACTGGTATAACACATTACTGGAATTTCGGAGATGGAACAACATCAACGGCTACTTATCCTTCGCATCAATATGCGGCAAACGGAACATATTTAGCTGTGTTAACTATTATTGATAGCAACATAATGTGTTCAGATTCCTATACTGTTCCAGTAATGGTGAATTGCGGAAACTGTTCAATTGGTGCTGTGATCACCTATGTGCCAGATACCACGAATTGCGGCGTTTATTTTGCCAGTTCAGTATACGGTGGTTCGCAACCTTACACTTATTTCTGGGATTTTGGTGACGGCACATACAGTTCAGCTGTCTATCCAAATCATGTTTATAGTTCATATGGAACATATCAGGCTTGTTTAACTGCAACAGATGCAAACGGATGTGATACTACAATATGTATGTATGTATTGCCTAACTGCACTGTTGGAATGGAAGAAAAAAGCCTAACCTACATTCATGTTTATCCAAACCCATCATCTGATATTTTCAATATTGAATTGCCTTCTAATGCTTCAATGGAAGTGTATGATGTTTCAGGCAAACTTTTATTGAGTTCAGGTCAAATATATGGTCAACAGATCTATCAATTGGATCTTGATGGATTTACTCCAGGGGCTTATATCCTGAGAATAAAAATAGATGATGAGATCATTGCCAAGAGACTCATCAAGAATTAAGTTACTTCTTCACATTGAAATAAGGATAACTCTAAAAATACTTTTTAATCATGGCACGGAATTGGTTTACCTTTAGGTAGACCAATTTTCGTTTTATGGAGACGCTAAAAAACATCTTACTAATGACCATGCTGGTTGTTGCCCCATCATTAACTTTTTCACAAAAGAAAGAAGGTAAGCTCGTTGAGTTTAACAACTTTACTGCCAATTTCGAAGTTCCTGCAGGAAAAACCTGGGTGATTGAAAGTATATTTTCCAATTCAATTGGAGAATTGATTTCTAATCCAGACGGGACAACTAGTTCAACACCGGTAAGAATCTTTATAAAAACCATTAATGGAAATATTAAAACGGATTGGCAGGGAAATCGTTTTGGCCCACAGGTCTTTCAATCTAACAATAAAGCCGGGGTGGTTTCCTACCCAATTACATTACCTGAAGGCACCAAATTTAGTTTGGTGATCGTATCAGGTGATCCTGGAAAATGTAAAGAATTCAATGGATCAGGGTTCATGAGTTTATTTGAAGTTACTAATGAATAAGTCAATATGAGATTAAAGATCAAAATAGGATTTGTCTTTTTATTAGCAGCCGCTGGGACATTTGCACAAGCAAAAAAAGAATTGGAGGACAAGATCATCCAACAACAAAAAACGATTGACAGTTTGAAAGCAGTGATTTCCAATATGGAGAATATCATTGAGAATCGGGATAGATCCATTCAGATCTATGTTGCTGATGAGGAGAAATACTTAAAGAGTATCTCCGATTTCAATATTGCCCTTGATAATTGTCGAACGCAAAATGCCGGTTTACGTCAACGTCAATCCGTTGGAACTGCAAAATTAATGGCCATGACCAATGATCGAGCAATGCTTAAAGCGCCAGAAGGCAAAATGTTGATCATTAATCAAATGATAGGTGACTATACCTCATCCATTAGTACAGATTCTTTAGGAAATGTTGTGACTGAAGAAATTCACGTGTTCATGAAAACATTGAATGGAAAAACCTTAACGGATATCTCCAATAAACAATTTGGGCCTAAACTTTATAGTTCGATTCATCCAGAACAAACCATACAATTTCCTATTATTCTGCCAGCCGGCACATCATTGAGTATTGTTGTACTTAAAGGAGAAATAGGAAACCTACAGATCTATGATGGCATGGTGACTTGCTCTTATACAGAGAAATAGACACTCTACTTTAATAATTGTACCCAGCCTGCTTTCGTTGTGGAACCTGTAATCACGTAGTAGTACGTACCGGCTATAATATTGCCACCTTTATCTGTTCCATCCCATACCACATCTAGATTATTATACCCATCAATAGTAATGATCTCATCACCCCAACGGTTAAAGATTGTTACGGAATTATTCTCGTCAGCAACGGGTAATTTCAGTACATCATTCACTCCATCACCATTTGGAGAAAATCCAGTAAGTGTACTATAATCTTTATTAACTCCTATACAGTTTGAAGTATCAATGCAATTGCCATTGTCAACTATAAGTGCATAATCACCCGCTTGATCAGGGGTATAAGTCGAAATATCTGTTAAAATCACAGCAGAATCACACCATATCCAGCTAAAATTACCGGATGAAAAATTCGTTGACAATTCACTGCCATCAAAGAACACATAATTGTCCGCATCAAATGCCTGAATGTTGATCTGTATGATGGAATCACAGCCCCATGTAGTGCTCAACGTATCATAATACGTTCCATTTTGATCCCAACTATAATTGCCAGAAGGCGAGGTGTATGGCGAACAGATCAATGTGTCCACTGTTCCCATCCCACCGGGAATATTAAGGTTAATAGTGATGATACTATCACATCCTGCAGCATTAACTATTGTGTCAGAATAAACTCCTGAAGAGTTCCAGGTATAATTTCCGCTAGGTGAAGTATAGCTAGAACAATCAAAAGCATTAATGTTCGAATAGGTTGGATTATTGATGATCAAATTCACTACAATTATACTATCGCATCCGTTAAAACTTGGAATTGTATCCGTATGAATTCCAGATGTCGTCCAAACATAATTCCCACTTGCGCTTGTATAAGACTCACATGCCGTATCTGAAAGATAATTATATACCGGGCCAATTATGGTGAGTTGAACCACTATCAATGAATCACATCCGGCCATATTTGGAATTGTATCATTATACGTCCCGGTTGACGTCCAAGTATAATTGCCACTTGGAGATGTGTATGAAGTACACTCTGTTGTTACAATTGATCCTGTTGATTGATAATTAATGGTAGCGTTTATTGTAATGACCGAATCACAACCGGCAACATTTGGAATAGTATCATTGTATGTGCCTGAAGTAGTTATTGTATATGATCCACTCGGGACAAAATAGCTATTACACGCCGTTGGCGAGATTGTAATAAAAGAATTATTTAAGATCGTCAGGTTGTAGGTCAGCACACTATCACAGCTTACCATATTTGGAATAGTATCCTGATATACTCCACTGGTTGTCCAGGTATATAATCCGCTAGGACTAGTCAGAGATTCACAATGAGTTTCAGTTAAGGTATTATAGGTCGAATTCACATTAAGAATTGTGGTGATAATGGAATCACAACCCATCATATTAGCTATAGTATCCTGATAAGTGCCGGATGCATTATAAACATTGCCTCCCGGCGAATTATAACTATAACACACATTGACCACACCACTTGAAAAAGTATTGCAATATTCAAATGCTCCCATATCAATCACTCCATTTACAATTCTAGGATGACCATCAAGATCAACTGGCAAGGTTGACATGGCATTCAACCCACTATTTTGAGCAGTTGACCCTACATTTGTATGATAATCTCCTGTGTTTGATGGTGCTGAACTTGGAGGAACCGGATTAACGAACAATGGATTGGTATCGATATTACCTCCCAGATCAAAACCAAAAGCAGAATTCCAACTTCCACTTCCTCCCGATCCCTGGATCAGACAGTTTTGAACGCCAATATTGATCACAGATCCGTTTTCCAATTCGAAAAAAGATGCAGGCATTCCCGGAGGATTTGAGGATGTTGCATTATTGAAACTAATACTATTGTATATATCAACGGCGGTATTGCTATACATATAAATAGCGCCGCCAAAAGTATTCGCAAAATTTCCTGAGATGGTTAAATTGATCAGAGTTGAGTTACATCTCAAATACATCCCTCCTCCATATCCTGCCTTGTTACCTGAAAACAACACATTTTCCATTGTGCAGTTACCAAAAACCTGAGAGTGACCTCCACCAAAAGATCCCGCTTCATTTGCAACGAAGGCACAATTTTTAAAAGTAAACGTAGCTGATAAACCACGTATTGCTCCTCCATCATTTGTCGCTTGATTATTAATGAATAACACATCTTCTGCGTGAATTACAGCTCCGGTTGCACCATATATAGCAGCTCCATTACTACTGAATCCATTTTCTAATGTGACGTTGAATATTTTAAAATCATACGTTCCGGTAATATTAAACATACGCGTAGTTCCTCCGCCTGAGATGGTCATATCATTATTTTGACCATAAATAAAAACCGAGGCCGTTGGAGCGATCTCACTCAGTAACGTAATTGTTTGACCAGCAATTCCAGGATCAAAATAGATCGTAGTACCAGGCACCGCGGATTCAATACCCCAACGCAAAGATCCTGCACCAGCATCATTCGTATTCATCACAGTGTATACTTGCGCATCTAACTGACCAACGAATAAAAATGTTGCTAAAAGAAATATGTATTTCAATCTCTTTATGATAGAGTAAGTTTTTTAAGTAGACGTCTATTCATAAGCAAAGGTAAGGAATTGTTAAATATTATACAGAAAACAGCATCTGGGGAAGACTTAAATAAAAAATTTGAACCTTTTTGACGAACATCTGTACTTGTTGTTGCGATTGCAAAAAAGCAATGCATAAAAATTAAATTATGAGTCAGGTAGCCACCACAGATTCCTCAATAATAGGAAGTATTGTTGAAGGATTCAAGAAAGTAACTCAAGACGCCCGTCATTTCCAAATTGCCTATTTATCACTGTTTCTTGGATATGGAATCATGAAATTAAACTGGGAGATATTGCCCATTGAGATCTTTATCATTTTAAGCACCAGTGTTCTCACTCAATTTATCTGGCTCAAAATAACGGGTGGAAAAATGAGTGGATTAAAAAGTGCACTTATTACAGGTTTGGGCATTTGTTTGATCCTTCATTCTGATTCAATACTAACACTTTCTGTTGCGGCAGTAATTTCAATTTCAAGCAAATTCCTAATAAAAATAAAGAACAAGCACCTTTTCAATCCCAACAATTTCGGGATTATCATTTCCATCTTAATCTTTCAGGACGCATGGATCTCACCCGGACAATGGGGAAGTGACGCCATGTTCCTATTTGGCATTTCAATTCTAGGAGGGTTTATTCTATTTAAAGTCAATCGTTTAGAAACCGGATTGGTTTTTCTGGGAACTCTCTTCGCCCTTGAATATTTGCGTACAGTAGCCTATCAGGGTTGGGAAATGGATGTATTAATGCACAAATTTTCAAGTGGAACACTACTGTTGTTCTCCTTTTTTATGATCACTGATCCAATGACAACACCAAATTCCAGAAGATCCAGAATCATATGGTCCATAGTACTGGCGGGACTGACATTTTTCCTAAGTAACTGGATTCAATTATATACTGCTCCAATTTGGGTGTTATTCTTTATGGCACCATTAACAGTATTACTAGATAAAATTTATCCGGCCAAAAAATTTGAATGGATCAAAGAAAAAGAATCACCTAATAACCAGATAAGTATTAATAATTAATTCTAATTACTATGAAACTACGTAAAGTATTAGTAGCGTTGCTCATCAGCAGCATTTCAATAACTGGTTTCTCCTTTTGCGGATTCTATGTTGCCAAAGCAGATGCCAAGTTATTTAACAAAACCTCACAAGTCATCCTGGTACGAGACGGTGATAAAACTACCGTTACCATGTCCAATGATTTCAGTGGAGAAGTAAAGGATTTTGCCATGGTGGTGCCCGTGCCATCTGTACTTAAAAGAGAGGACATTCGCGTGGTGCCGGGATCATTGTTCACCAAATTGGATGCCTACTCAGGCCCGAGATTGGTAGAATATTATGATCAGAATCCCTGTTACAACTACAATGACATGATCATTGAAACGGCTAGTTCTGATAGAATTCCGAGGATGAATAAAAGCACAAGCGTTGACAATAGTAACCGAAAAGATTACGGAGTTACCATTGAAGCTCAATACAGTGTCGAAGAGTATGATATACTCATTTTATCTGCAAAAGAATCAACAGGATTGAAAGAATGGTTGATTGACAATGAGTATCAAATCCCAGTATCTGCAGAGGAAGTACTTGAACCATACATTAAGAATGACATGAAATTCTTTGTAGTTAAAGTGAATGTTGAAAAATTGGATGAGATAAGTGGAATGGGTAATGTCAATAAATATATTGATGATCCCGGATTAAAAAAAGTGAAGAACTTGCGTCCACTTCAAATAACATACACTTCTCCAAAATTCATGTTACCCATAAGATTGGGTATGGCCAATGCAAATGGAGATCAGGATATGATCGTTTATGCCTTCACTAGAGAAGGAAGAGTAGAATGCACCAACTACAGAACGACAAAAATACCAACTGATAAGAACGTTCCACTATTTGTTCGTGAGAAGTTCGGAAAGTTTTACGTTGATCTTTTCGAAAAGGCACATATGAGAGAAGATAAAGAGGCCATTTTCTTAGAATATGCATGGAATATTGCACCTACATTTCCAGGAGTTAAATGCGATCCTTGTGTTGGTCCACCACCTATCTATTCAGACTTTCAGCAAGCCGGTGTAGATTGGGCAATCAATCAAAATAATCAAGCAGCATCAGATGTATTCTTCACGAGATTACATGTGAGGTATTCAAGGGATACACATCCTCAAGATCTTTTATTTCATGTTACGCCAAACAAGGAACATTTTCAGGCAAGATACATTTTAACGAACCCGGCTACAGGAGATCTTTCATGTGATGATGGCCAAAAATATTGTGCTAATCTGGTAAAGAACAGAGCCAATGAATTAGAAACACTTAAAGATCTAACATCTTGGAATACATCTCAATATGCAGATTATGTAAAGGAATACTACGATAAGATCGAAGACAAAAAGATCTTGTACGAAATTGATGAGAATAACAAAAAGAATTTCGTGATTCCTGTTTTACCAGATGAAACGATAAAACCAAATTTTGGTCTGAAAATAATTGTTCTATCAAGTATTTTAGCCCTGATGCTTATTGTTGCAATGATCAGAAGTGCCAGAACCTATTTCTTTTGGTTCAATAGAATGCCCGTGTAAACAAAGAATAACATAAATTAAAAAGGGGTCGACAAAATCGACCCCTTTTTTTGTAATAATCTAAAAATTGCTGCGTTTTAAGGATTTGCTTACATTAGCATTCACCACGAAACAAAATGAAAATGAAAAAGACATTAATTTTTATATCCGTTTTTGGATTAGCACTTATCTCTTGTAAAAAAGAAGGATGTATGGATCCGTCGGCAGTCAATTATGATCAAGACGCCAAAAAAGAAGGGGTTTGTAATTACAAGCCTACCATCACATTGAACGGAGTGAATCCCGATTCAGTTGAATTAGGAAATGCTTACACTGATCCTGGAGCAACGGCAACTAACATTGATGGATCTGCGGTGGCTGTGACTATTGATAATTCAGCTTTGAATGTTGATTCCATTGGATCTTACGTTATTACATACACGGCCACAAATGAACATGGATCTGTTTCTACGAACAGAACAGTTAACGTATATGTAGGACCTGGAGCATATGTAGGTTCATGGACCTGTACTACGGACTGCAGTGCAACACAATTTCCACTGGCAACTGATCCGACCATTTCTGCTGGAACCACCAGCAATTCAATTGTTATTGACAATTTCTTTAACCTAATAGGCGGAACTGCAAATGCAACAGTAGATGGATTAAACATTACCGTTCCAACTCAAACAATTAATATTCAATTCGGAGATATAACATTCTCAGGAACTGGTTATATGAATGCTGCAATGAACCAGATCGTTATCAGTTACGATTATGATAACACAACCCCGGTTATTGGTGGTGCTGGAAGCTGTACGGCAACATATGATATATAAGAGCGTAATCTGTTTAGAATATTAAAAAAGGTCGGGCTATATAGTTCGGCCTTTTTTATTCTATTGTGATTCCAATAAAAATTGACTGGAATTCATATCTTTCATAATTAATTGAAACTAACTATGAAGTTTTTCAGCTCGGTATTAATCATCCTTTTGGTCAGCTATAATTATGCACAGACACCCAAACGTATACTTGAGGATTATGAATTAATTTGGCAGGATGAGTTTGAGGGTAACTCTTTGGACACTTCTAAATGGTTGGGAAGGGAAGTAGGTGTAAAAAGAGGTGTTGGAATTGTACGAAGGGAAAACACTTTTTTGGATGGTGAGGGTCATTTGATAATTGAGGCTACAAAGGTTGACTCAACTTATTTTATTGGCCAAATAGCCACATTCTTTAAGCACGAATTCACCTATGGTTATTTTGAAAGTAGTGTTCAACTTAATAAAGTCGTAGGGCCTTCAACAGCATTTTGGTTACAATCATTGACCTACGGTAAACATATTGGCGATCCGGGCAGGTCAGGAACTGAGATTGATATTTTGGAATATCGAAGAAAATACCGCACAAATGAAATTCATCATACCATACATTGGGACGGATATGGAACAGATCATCAACAACACGGTAATAGTCCAATCCACAAAGGAATAGAAGAAGGTTTTCATACCTTTGGTCTGGAGTGGACACCAAAACAATACATCTTTTATGTTGACGGTAAAGTGAGTTGGAAAACCAAAAAATCCGTTTCACAGGCACCACAATACATCATTTTAAGCGTTGAAATGAATAACTGGAGCGGAGACCCTTCAAATTCGACCTTTCCGGATAAAGCTGTCTATGACTATGTCAGGGTTTATCAAAAGAAAAGCAAGGAAAAGCTATAATTGTTCAAGCTCCTTATTTATAAACCTTAGTTCTTCTTCAGTCAATACTAAAGATGATGCACCAGCATTTTGCTTCGCCTGTTCAGCATTTCTTGCACCAGCCAATGCTATAGTAATTCCTGGTTGAAGAACGGTCCATTTCAAAACCAATTGACCAAGTGTTACCTCCTTATCATTCGCAAGCGGTTTTATTCTTTCAAGAAATGTATTAGTCCTTTTAATGAATTCAGGTTCAAAGAATTTGTTGGTAGCCCTGTGATCTCCTTCATTAAAATGGGAATTTTCATTGAATTTTCCGGTTAACAATCCTCTTTGAAGAGGACTATATGCCAAAATACCCATGTTATTATTAATACAATAAGGTACTACATCCTCTTCGATACCACGATTGACCATACTGTAAGGCACCTGATTAGAAGCGATAATGACGGATTCATTTGCTATGGCTGTTTGATCAGCTGTATAATTGCAAACACCAGCAAATCTAACCTTCCCTTGCTCGATCAATCTTTCAACTGCTTCAAAGCTTTCTGATATAGGAGTGGTTGAATCATACCAGTGAACCTGATAGAGATCTATATAATCCGTTCCCAACCTTTTTAAGCTTCTCTCACATTCTTCAATTATTCCTTCCTTCCCTGAAAATTTGTAAAAATCAAGCGTTTCACCAGATTTCTCTGTGGTAGAAAAATAATATTCCCCCTTTTTTGTGTCCCAACGTAAACCAAACTTAGTTAGGATCTGAACTTTATCTCTGGGTAGGTCTTTGATTACCGTTCCAACTATTTCCTCACTTATTCCATGACCGTAAATTGGTGCAGTATCAATTGAAGTCATTCCATTATCATATCCTGCTTTAATTGCCTTTACTGCCTCATTCCAATCAGTACCACCCCACATCCATCCACCAATGGCCCAGGCACCAAATGTTATTTCTGATAATTGTAGATCAGTTCTTCCCAGTTTTCTATAATTCATATCGATATTTTACTCTGTTTGAAATTAGGCAATAAAAAACAAAAAGGCTCATCCAACAATGTCAGCTGAGCCTTTTCCAATTATTAAGTCAACATTATTTCAGATCAAAACGATCCAGCATCATTACTTTATTCCACGCCGCTACGAAATCATTCACAAATTTCTCTTTGGAATCATCTGCAGCATAAACTTCAGCCACTGCTCTCAACTCGGAATTTGAACCAAAGATCAGATCCGTTCTTGTCGCGGTCCATTTTAACTCACCGGTTCCACGATCAAATCCTTTAAATTCTTCTCTCGTTTCAGAAGTTGGTTCCCATCTGTATTTCATATCTAATAAATTCACAAAGAAATCATTAGTCAATACTCCAAGTTTATCTGTGAAAACACCTGTTTTAGAATTATCATAATTCGCACCCAAAACTCTCATTCCTCCAACTAAAACAGCCATTTCTGGAACTGTTAGTCTCAACATTTGAGCTTTGTCTACCAATAATTGCTCAGGAGAAAGAGTGTATCTGGTTTTTTGATAATTTCTGAATCCATCAGCCATTGGCTCTAACAACATCATTGATTGAACGTCTGTTTGTTCTTGTGTTGCATCCATTCTACCAGGTGTAAATGGAACCTCAACTTCAAACCCTGCCGCTTTAGCTGCTTTCTCAACTCCAACATTACCTCCAAGAACGATCAGATCAGCCATAGAGATCTTCTTTTTACCACCCTTTGCATTGAAATCTTTCTGGATCTTTTCATAAACTTTTAACACTTTGCTCAACTGATTTGGATTATTAACCTCCCAATCTTTCATTGGTGCCAAAGAAATTCTTGCTCCATTCGCTCCTCCTCTTCTGTCCGTATGACGATACGTTGAAGCAGATGCCCATGCTGTTGAAACCAATTCAGATACAGTTAATCCTGATTCGGCAATTTTTACTTTAAGGCTTTTGATATCTGTTGCATCCACCAAATCATGATTCAATGCGGGGATCGGGTCTTGCCAAATGAACTCATCTTTTGGAATCTCTGGTCCCAAATAAGTAGACTTAGGCCCCATGTCTCTATGTGTTAATTTGAACCATGCTCTTGCAAATGCCTTGTCAAATTCTTCAGGATGTTCAAGAAAGTTTCTGGAGATCTTTTCATAAACGGGATCAAATCTCAATGAAAGATCCGTTGTTAACATGGTTGGTTTATGGAATTTGGTTGAATCAAAAGGATCCGGAACTACAGCATCTGCATCTTTCGCTACCCATTGGTGAGCACCTGCAGGACTTTTTGTCAGCTCCCACTCATGACCGAATAAAGCTTTAAAAAATCCATGGCTCCACTCCGTTGGCGTTTTTGTCCAAATCACTTCTAAACCTGAAGTATTAGCATCTGATCCCATTCCCGTTCCGTTTCCATTCTTCCATCCAAAACCTTGCTCTTCGATAGGCGCTCCTTCAGGTGCAGGTCCCATTTTATCAGCTGAATTAGCACCATGAGTTTTCCCTAAAGTGTGTCCTCCAGCAATAAGTGCAACGGTTTCTTCATCATTCATACCCATTCTTCCAAAAGTTTCACGAATGTCCTTCGCAGCTAGAACCGGATCAGGATTTCCATTTGGACCTTCAGGGTTTACATAGATCAATCCCATCTGAACGGCTGCCAAAGGATTTTCAAGGTCTCTCTCACCTTTATATCTTTCATCTCCTAACCAGGTAGATTCAGGCCCCCAGTAAACATTTGTATTGGGTTCATAAACATCCTCACGACCTCCGGCAAATCCGATTGTTTCAAATCCCATATCTTCCAACGCAACATTTCCTGCTAAGACCATTAGGTCAGCCCATGAAATTTTTCTACCATATTTTTGTTTTACCGGCCAAAGTAATCTTCTTGCCTTATCCAGATTAGCATTATCGGGCCAGCTGTTCAAAGGAGCAAAACGCTGCATCCCATCTCTAGATCCACCACGACCATCTCCTGTTCTATAGGTCCCAGCACTATGCCATGCCATTCGAATAAATAATCCTCCATAATGACCCCAGTCTGCAGGCCACCAATCTTGAGATGTATGAAGCACTTCTCGAATATCCTTCTTTACCCCTTCATAATCCAGACTATTGAATTCCTTTGCATAATCAAAAGATTCGCCCATTGGGTCAGTTAACTCAGAATGCAATCTAAGCGGACTCAAGTCCAATCTATTAGGCCACCATTCTTGCAATGTTTGAGGATCCTTTTTCATCATAAGCTGATGACCACTGTTAGTTGACACTTTAGATGTGTCTTCATCTAACTTTTTGCTGTCATGACCAAAAGGACATTTTCCTTCTGAACCGGACATATCTTGTCCAAAAGACAACATACCAACAGCAGTAAAAACAGTAAGAAATATTTGTTTCATTTTGTAGGTTTTAATTCAACTTAGTGGTGTGAAATTACAGAGAACCCTTCAATAATGAAAATCGATAATTTTTATCTCAATATAGATTTTTATGATATTTACTGAGTGCCATCACATTACAAATGATATACATTTAGCTCATGACCTATCAAATAACAGTAAAAACCATCTACCATTGCTCTCTGGAACGTGCCTTTAAAACACCAATGCTTTGTGATGTTTCTATAGTGCACACGGGATTATGGGTGATGCCAAAAGTTACCCATTGCACAGATGACGAAGATTGGGGTAAGGTAGGATCAAGCAAGAAAGTATTTGTAGCTAAATCTCTCACACAAAAAGGTGGTTTTGCATCCATGGACCGGGTTTTAGAGCGAAGAGAAAATGAATACTGGAAAATAGAAGTGTCAGATTTTCAAAGCTGGATGTTGGGTTTCACTAAATTTGTAGGTGAATGGACAACAAAAGAGTTGGAACCCAATAAAATTGAGATCATCTATACTTATACACTTCATTCAAAGGGTGTTCTACTCGCTCCTTTTAACTGGCTCTTTGCCAAACTATTCTGGAAAAAATACATGAAACAAGTGTTGGAGAATATTCGAAAAATGGCTGAAGGAGATGAGCCCTTTTTATACGATTAGTTCAATTTTCTACAACGATATATGATGAACTTGTTGTTTTGGGCAAACACTTCACATTTATGAAAGTGCTTTAACAATTCAGGTTTATATGGCAGATTATTATTAGCCACAACCCAAAGATCACCTCCCTTTTTCAACACACGAAAAGCATCCTCAAAGATTTGAAATGCCACATCCATGTTGATCTCATACTCAAAGTGAAAAGGAGGATTGCTTACCACTAAATCACAGGGCCCATCACTTAGAAAATCCAGATTCCTTGAAAAATGATGTTTCACATTTGATCCAAATACATTCATTTCACATGATCGAACCGCTAGTAAATTATCATCTGTTAAATGTACCTCAGCCTCTGGGGCATTATTATGTATGAACTTTCCCAACACGCCATTACCAGATCCAACATCAACTGCAACAAATTTGCCTTCTGGAAGAATAATATTATCCATTAAAAACTGACTGGCATAATCAATTCTACCAGCTGAAAACACCCCTAAATATTGTTTCCAAAGCTGACTGTTTTCATCATTATACTCCTGAACCAAATTTTCAACTTTCAGTTTGGGCCCTTTCAGGATCATTATTCTAGCTTTCTTATGTGCTTTGCTTTGATTGATCTCAGAAAAATACTCCTCTGCGATCTTAATCCAGCCATTAGTAAAATTCCGGGTCATAAAACCACAGAATAACGTTCCATTTTTATCAATTGATCTTGAAAGAATGGACAAATAAAGACGAAACAGATCTAAGGATTTTGGGATCTTTAAAAGTGCACATTTGGCTGTATCCAAATCATCTAACAACATTTGTTGCTTGATGTTCATTAGATGGTTATGTTCTGCATTTTTCTGAACCGCATTTTGCTGACTGGCAAAAGTAATGACGGTTTGCGGTTGATGATCATTCAATTGACAACTCAAATATCCAAACAGGTCATGGATAATAATGATATTATCTAATTCATATTCCCTGCTCACATGAATCATGAGTTCATCTGCAGCATTCCAGGCCTTTAAAGAAGGGTCACTTGCCTGTGGATATCGTTGGATGTTTAAAATAGACACAAAAACAGATCTTACCCTCTTTTTAACACTGCCCTGGCAATGGGTTTATTTGCGTCATAAGTACGAATATAAAAATGAGCAATAATCACATCATCAAAATCAGATTGTATTAAATGAATTTCGGCTCCCTGATCACATTTATCTGCTCCTGTCTCAATTGTTTCCCTAAAAATTAATTTTTTGTATTTGCTCTTTTTCATATGAGCACCAGATCTTTTAACATTGGTCTCTACTCCTTTACCAATCAACTTCCAATGCCCTCCACAAAACAAATCCGGATAATTCACTGTAAATACTTCCTCTTTCGTAACCTCCAATTTAATTTCCCAACTGGCATTATCCACTTGTTCACCTGTTCCGCTCCAGGAGCCATACGTCCATTTGTTGGAGGCATGAGCACTATTAATGATCAACATAAAACCAAGAAAGAAGATGTTTTTCATAAGAACAGATTTAAAACTAAATATACAAAAAAAGCCCTCCATTGCTGGATTGCTTCTCTCGTTGTTTCACTAGGGCTCACGCCTGAGGCGGATAAACTTCTCGCCAACTGACACAAACAAAAAAACCCCCAGCAAATGCTGAGGGTTTTTTATGTTGTCTCACTAGGGCTCGAACCTAGACTCTTCTGGACCAAAACCAGACGTGTTGCCAGTTACACCATGAGACAATCAATATTTTCAAAATATTCTCTCAAAAAGAACGGGGTGCAAATTTAATTCAATTTTTTTAATCATCAAAAATTTGCTAAAAAATCTTAATTCTCATTTTCCCAAACAACCTTGAAAAGCCTTTTAGGGTTTTTTAAAGAAATTGGACAGAATATATTTTTAAATTCGCAAAGCTTAATTAAAAGTTATGGACTACAAAAAACTGAATAATTACTTAGGTTGGGGTGTTTTCTTGATTGCGTGTATCGTTTATTTCATGACACTAGAACCTACTACATCCCTTTGGGACTGTGGGGAGTACATCACAACCGCTTATAAATTAGAAGTTGGTCACCCTCCTGGAGCACCTCTATTTATGATGCTGGGAAGACTTTTCTCTATGTTTACCTCAGCTGAAAATGCTGCCATGATGATCAATGGTATGTCAGCTTTGAGTAGTGCATTTACTATTTTATTCCTTTTCTGGACGATCACAATGATCGCTAAGAAAATTGCTCTTAATCCTGAAGTTTCTCTTTTCGATCGCAAGAAGGTTGATGATAATGCCATCAATAACAAGGTGGAGAAACGCGAAATGACTGAGGGATACAAATGGGCTATTTTAGGTTCAGGTTTGATTGGAGCCCTGGCTTACACTTTTACTGATTCATTCTGGTTCTCAGCTGTTGAGGGTGAAGTATATGCCATGTCATCTTTCTTTACAGCTATCGTATTCTGGGCTATTTTTAAATGGGATGATGAATTGCAAAAACAAGCTGATCATCCTGATAATGAAGAAATTCAAAGCCACAATGCTAACCGTTGGTTGATCTTTATTTTCTTTATGGTAGGACTTTCTATTGGGGTCCATTTATTGAATCTACTTTGTATTCCTGCTATCGCTTATGTTATCTATTTCAGAAAATATAAAAACATTACCATTGGTGGTTTCATTGCTACTGGTGTAATTGGTGTTGCAGTACTTGGAATCATCCAGGCGGTACTGATCCCTAAATCTGTAGAGATCGCAGGTGCAATGGAGAGAATGTTCGTGAACAAAATGGGAATGCCTTTCAATTCAGGAACAATCTTTTTCTTCTTGTTAATGACCGCTTTTATAGTTGGACTTTTATATTATTCAAGAAAATCGGGTAGAACATTATTGAATACCATTGTTTGGTCAACATCAATGATCTTCATAGGATATTCATGTTTCGCCATGATCGTAATTCGTTCAAATGCCAATACGCCTTTGGATGAGAACGACCCTGAAAACCTGGTTTCTCTGCAAGCCTACTTGCAACGTGAACAATATGGTGATTGGCCGATTCTTTACGGACAATACTTTACTGCTGAACCTGTAAAAGATAGAAAAGATTGGTATGACAGAAATGATGTTTACCTGAGAAGATTTGTTGTTTCTTCAAAAACAGGGAAAGAGCTGAAAGGATTCAAAACTGAAGAAGAGGCGAAGGCTTATGCTGCGCAAGTAGGCGGAGATGTTGATGAGAAGTATTTCAAAACATATGACGGAACTAATGGTAAGCCTAAATATGAACCCAATCATTGTACTTTCTTCCCTAGAATGTACAGTTCAGAAGGTAGACACGTTTCTGGTTATAAAAACTGGTCAGGTCACACAGGAAATCAGGCGCCAACTATGGCTGAGAACCTGAAATATTTTGCTAGCTATCAGGTTGATTGGATGTATTGGAGATATTTCATGTGGAACTTCTCGGGTCGTCAGTCAGATGAACAGGGACATGGTAACCCGCGTGATGGAAACTGGATCTCAGGTTTGAATTTTATTGATAAACACCATGTAGGTGATCAAACCAATGCTCCCGGATTCATTACTGAAAATCCTTCACACAACAAATTCTACATGTTCCCTTTGATCCTTGGATTGATCGGATTCATTTTCACCATCACCAAATCAACAAGAATGTGGTGGATTGTAATGCTGTTGTTCTTGTTAACTGGATTGGCAGTAATCATTTATCTTAACCAAAAGCCTTACGAGCCAAGAGAAAGAGATTATGCTTATGCAGCATCTTTCTATGCTTTCTCTATTTGGATCGGATTGGCAGTAATGGCCTTATTTGACGCCTTTAAGAATATTGTATGGAAAGAGGTAATGTACATTGCTGCTATTGTCATTGGATTAGGAATTATCTTCTCGATCTCAGATACAACAGCTGCCGTATCTATGATCTACATGGGTGTTGTCATTACTGGACTTTATGCACTGTTCGTTGCATTACGAAAATCCCTTAAAAAAGAAGGTCAGGTTTCAATGCTTGCCACCATAATTATGCTACCTGTACCTATTATCATGGGAATGCAGGGATGGGATGATCATGACAGAAGTAACAGATACACTGCTCAGGCATTGGCTTACAATTACCTGATCAGCTGTGATGATAACTCAATTGTTTATACAAATGGAGATAACGATACTTTCCCATTGTGGTATTTACAAGAGGTGGAAGGAGTTAAAACAAGTGTTCGTGTTTGTAACCTGTCATTATTGAATACAGATTGGTATACTGAGCAAATGACGCGTAAAGCCTACGATTCTGAACCGCTTCCTATCTCATTTACAGAGGAACAATATCGTCAAAACGGTTACCGTGATTACTTATATGTGCTTGGTACCAACGAGTTGACCATGGGTAATGCTGAAATTCCTGAAAAATGGAAGAAGGTTATTGACTTAAAGATCGCAACAAACCCTGATCTTTATAAAGAAGCATATAAATCAGCTGAGCAGAATCTATATGCTATCTTGTCAAGTACTCAATTTCCAGAAAAAGCGCCGGAGATCTATGCCGAACTTCCTGGTTTCGATTCAACAAAAACTTATTATGAGTTTAGAAATTTAGTATTCAATCTACTAATGAAAGGAGATCAATTTGGAGTTCCTGAACAAGCGCTTCAATCTATCCAAAGCATCATGTTAAATTTCAATGACGCCTTTGACTATATGAATGGTAAAGATGCCATGGCTTATCTAGCAGATGATGCTAACCTTGAAGATAGAGGTCTATTCATCTTACCAGCAAAAGGTTTGAAAGTAGATGTTAACAAGGAAAAAGCGTTAGCTAATGGCATTGTAGAAGAAAAAGATGCTGATAGAATGGTTGACGTGCTCAGATGGAAAATTGGAAAACAAACTATTTTCAAAGCAGATTTGATGATCCTTGATATGGTTTCTCATTTTGACTGGGATAGATCAATCTATTTTGCTAGCTCTGCTAGTCCTTCAACTTATCTTGGATTGACCAAATATTTCTATGCTGAAGGTTTGGTTTATAAACTGGTTCCTATTGAAGTAGACGCCAACAGAAATCCAAATTCATTAGGTGAGGTGAACAAAACAAAAATGTATGACAACCTAATGAATGTTTTCAAATGGGGTAATATGGAAAAAGAAGGTGTATTGATCGATTACTACACCAGAAGATTGACCAACAATTACCGCGTTCAATTCGCAGTATTGGCTGATGCTTATGTAGAAGAATTGGAATTGGAGAAACAAAAAATGGAAATGTTTAAACAGATCAAAAACCAGGAGGGTCCTGCTGACCAGGTGGTTAAAACCCCACTTGGTGATTACTTAAGAAGTGATGTTGATCAGGAAATGACAAAATCGCAAGCCATTATTGATGCGAATGCTACTTATGTAACAGAATTGCTTGATATGAGTGACAAGATCATGCCTGAACAAAATGTTCCTTTTGGTAGAGTGATCCCTTCATACATTTCTTCTTACTATGCAGTTGGAAATGAAGAAAAAGCAAGAATTTATACAGATAGAATGCTAGAGATCTTCAGAGAAGATATTGATTATTATTTAGAGATCGATCCTGAATTTACAGCATTGATGGTACAAGATATGTTTGATTCATACAGAGGCGTTTTCTCATTGTATCAGGCAACTCAGATCTATGATACTGACCCTGCATATAAAGACAAAATAGCTAACTCTTTCTTTGATGTTACGGCTAAGATCCAAATGGGATTGAACCCGATCAGAAAAGTAAGTCCATCATCTGCTAAGATGATTCAGCAAACATTTGACAACTTCTTCATGCAGATCAACGCATAAGAATTGACATGAAACATTACAGAATTCCCAAATGGCTCAAGCGATTTTATCCAGGAGCTATTTGGGATTTTTCTTTTCGTTCAAATTCCATCTTCCTCACTTTTGATGATGGCCCCAATCCCTCTACCACTCCTTATCTCTTGGAATTGTTAGATCAGCATCAAATAAAGGCCACCTTCTTTTGCCTGGGCAAGAACGTTCAGAATTATCCTGAATTGTTTGAGATGATCATTCAAAATGGGCATGAAGTTGGTAATCATTCTATGAACCACCCAAAGGGATTACATACTACTAAGCATGAATATGTGCAAGACGTTGTATCAGCATCTCAATTCATTCCCGGAAAATTGTTTCGTCCTCCTTATGGCAAAATAAAACCATCACAATTCAGGGCACTGAAGAAAATGGGATATCAAACTATATTTTGGTCAGTATTATCTTATGATTTTGACCAAAAGCTGGCTACAGACGAGTTTATAGAAACCATGATGTCCTACTGTGAGCCAGGTTCTATTTATGTTTTTCACGACAGTGACAAGGCAGCCAAAACCCTGCAACATGAGTTGCCAGAGCTTATTCAGCAGATGAAAATGAGTGGATACCACTTTGCTAAAATAGAGCCCGGATTATTTTCCTAAATTTGATGCTTGTTTTTATCACATGAACCAACTGAAACAATGTCCAATATGCCATTCAACTGATCACAAAATTGTGATGGAAGGTGTTGATTATGGCTATACCAAAGAAGAATTCAATATTGTTGAGTGTCATTCATGTAAATTTTGGTTCACTAATCCAATCCCTGATCTAGAACAAATTGGTGAATACTATAAAAGCGAAAATTATATATCCCATACTTCGTCTAAAAAGGGACTTTTTGAACGATTGTATCACATTGTAAGAAAAAGAGCCATCAAGAAAAAATTCAAACTGGTTTCAAAGGGAGCAAACAAAGGTCAATTATTGGATATTGGTTGTGGTACCGGAGACTTCTTGAATTACGTGCACGAAAAACAATGGCGCACAAAAGGGTTAGAACCTTCAGATGATGCCAGAGAATTGGCCGTGAAAAAAGGGCTTGACGTTTCTCATTCATCAGATTTATATCGATTACCTGAGAATACCTTTGACCGAATCACCCTTTGGCACGTACTTGAGCATGTCTACAATCTTAATGAAGACCTCTCTCAGATCAAACGATTATTGAAAGACGACGGATTGCTTTTTGTAGCTGTACCCAACAGGGGTTCCTTTGATGCTCAGCATTACGGCAAATTCTGGGCGGCATACGATCTCCCAATCCATTTGTACCATTTCACCCCGAATGATATTCGTAAGTTGATGAGGGAACACGGCATGGAGGTAAAAGAGGTGTTGCCAATGAAGTTTGATAGCTTTTATGTAAGCATGTTGAGCGAGCAATACAAAAAAGGATCAGATAAATTGTCCCTGGGAAATATTTGGAAAGGTTTCTGGACAGGATTAAGATCAAATATGAAGGCAACGAATGAATCATTCTCAAGCCAGATCTATATCATAAAAAAATCCCGTCCTGAATAAATCAGAACAGGATCTTACTTTGTTTTAGACTATTTAAAAGTGGAAACTAGCTCCAAAAGTTAAGGGCTTAGCCACCCTTGATTTTCCGTTCTCAAATAAAGGTAACATGTCATAATTGGCAAACAAGCCAAAGTTTCTGTATCCAATTCGTGCGGTCAAAGAAGCATGGAAAGGATTCAAATTATACCTTCCCTTTATCTTGTCTTTAGCTTCACCACCGTAGACGTCATATTTGTATTTCACATTTGATCCAATTCTCACACCACCTATTGCACCAATCGCTACGTGAAAATTCTTCTTTGGATTTTTTGATGTGTTGAATTGCAACAATAATGGAATATTGAAATAATTCACGCGCAACTGATTCTTAGAAAAGCCACTTACCAATGATGAATCAGCATATCCAAAGGTGGAATCAGCATTTGCATCCAGCCTGAGATACGTGTCCTTAAATCCAAACCTGGAATTAGTAAAACCAATACCGGTTACTAAACCGACATGATCTGTTCCAAATGGCACCCTGAATTCCATGAGATTGAAATTGTAAACGAAAGAACTAGCCGGGTCAATTTGTAGATGTTTCTGAGCGAAATTCGGTTCAAATTGATTATTCATCAACACATTGATCCCTACTTCAAAACCTGACCAGTAGGTCAATTTATCTTTGTTTACTTTCTTTTCATCATCCGGATCTTCCTGATCTGGATCTTCTGAATCTACTCTCAGTGTATCATTATTAATGATAATAAACTCAGTATTTCCAATTTTAAATCTTGTGGTATCTGGGCCCTGTTGTCCTTCTTCTTGAGCTAAACCAATGTTAGCTAAGAAGCAAACTGTTAAAAGTGTAATAATCTTCTTCATAATTTCTCTTTTCTATTCTATTCACTGAAGGCCTGGTCAGTAAATATCATGTTCGTTTGTTGTGGGACGCAATACTCATTAATATGTTACAGCAGGATAAAAAATAATTGACTTTCAATAAAGAGAATATCCTATTACATTGAAAATCAACACAACCCCAACCTTTTCAAAATAATAAACGTGTTAGATATTGAACGAGTGATATGTTATTTACTTCTTATAACAAAAGCTCTTTTAACCCGAAATGTATGAAAACGATAACCCTATTCGCGAGCCTTTTGTTTGCTATTATTGGTAATGCTCAAAATGATCTTACAATAAATCCTACGATTCTTTCACCTCTTAATGGCTGTTATTTATCCAGCACCGAGGATGTAGAGTTTTACATAATCAATACCAACACTTTTCCTTATTCTGGCACCATTCAAGTCGGATATATACTTAATTCCGGGACCCCAGTAATTGAAACGATATCGGTTTTCATGGGTTCTGGTGCTACTTATGATTATACCTTTCCCATTCCAGATGACTTCTCAGCTTGTCAGGAGCATGATCTGGTTGCTTGGGTTTATGACGTTAACGACCCTAATCACATTAATGACACCATTAATGTTACGGTGATCTCTGATTGTGCTCCGGTTGTTGGTTGGATCACAGGACCCGATACACTTTGCTTTGGAAACAATCAAGATACATTAGAATTGGCGGGATATGTCGGAAATATCAATGCCTGGGAAACATCCACAGATGGAGGTGTATCCTGGGGATCGATTTCAACTTCAAACGCTACCCTACCTATAAATAACATTACGAATGAAGTGGATGTTCGCATCATTGTAGAATCTCAATGGGGATATTGTCCAAATGATACCACAGCCTGGCACCACATTGCTCTTGATCAGTTATCATATGCTGGAATTTTGCCAGCTGACTTTGATATTTGTGATAACGGCAATGCCGGAATTCTTCAAACAACAGGATTTACAAGTCAAATAGTTGATTGGCTTTATTCCTTTGACGGAGGAACAACCTGGCAGAATCAAGGTCATCCTTATGATACTATTTCCTATTTGAATTTTACGGGAGATGTTCAGGTTATGGTATCCGCAATAAACGGAACCTGCCCTATTGATACTTCTAATGTATTGAACTTAACTTACATACCTGGAACACAAGCGGGCACTTTATCCGGGCCAACGCTAGCATGTAACTGGAACAATGAAGGAGAAATTGTAAGCACAGGAAACTACGGAGATGTAGTTCAGTGGTGGTATTCAATTGACAGTGGTGCTACATGGACACCATCTATCCTTGGATCAGGAGATTCAATCTATAATTTCATAGGGTTAACCTCATCTACCTGGTTTTCTGCTGAAATTAAATATGGAAACTGTCCTTCAGAATTTACAACACCTCATATGATCACGGTAAAACCAGTGAATGTTCAGATCACGCCAGATACTACCATTACACAAGGTGACAACATTCAATTGCATGCCTCTGCAAACGGGGCAACTGGATTCTCATGGTGGCCAGATGATTTTATGAATGACCCATCATCTTCAGACCCAAATGTTGAACCGGAATTCACGATTACCTATTTTGTTCAGATCACCGATCTTGATGGATGTAAAGACACTGCAGATGTAACCGTTACGGTAGTCCCTGATATTTCTTTGTTATCCATCCCAAATTTGATCACACCTAATGGGGATGGTTATAATGACCATTGGCAGATCAAGAATTTAGAAGGTTTTCCTGAAGCAGAAGTAACTGTATTCAATATTTATGGACAGATCGTATATGCATCTGCTCCATATAATAATAATTGGGGAGGAGAATACAAAGGGAAGCAATTACCGGATGGCACCTATTTTTATATTTTGGATCTAAAGATCCCTGAATCTGACCCTGAATATTTGCCACCTCTTCAAGGTGCAGTGACAATAGCCGGGAACGATTAAAGGTTTACTACTCAACTTTTTTCTTCAAAGCCTGGATCGCATCATATGGTCCGTCAACGATAAAGAAGTTGATCAATGATGTCGGTAAGCTTCCTCCTGGATCAGCATGGAATTGATAAATGATATCAGTTTGACTTCCATTAGAAGTAAGTTTCCAGTAACCACTGGCTTTTTTCATTCTGATGTAGTCAGGATCTTCAGGTACTTCTGAAAGGTTTTCTTTTAACCTTACTATGGACACTCCTTTTTCATTGTCTGTTTCCAAATCAAGATTCAAAACGATATCTCTATTATCCGCCGGCCATGGAAGATCAACAGTATAATGAGCGATCAAACTGGTTGAACTTACTTTTCTAACCATTCTGGATTTTTCCACATTGGGCATCCAATTCTGAAAATCACCCACACGAGTCAGTACTTTGGCAATTTCTATTCGATCTGCATTGATCGTTGCGAATGCTTTATATTCTTTGATGTCAGAGCCCGCTACTTCTCTGGTGTAAACTTTAATGCCGTCCTTGTTCTTTTCAAGGCTCCAGTCTGCAGAAAACGAAATGATCGTAGTGATCAAAAAAATAGATGTTGCTAAAAGGGATTTCATATCGCAAAGAAAATTTGAAGATTTTACCTGTAATACTTAGAACGATTAACTAAAGATTAAATTTCAAATTAATCTTTTTTTCTCTGAAATTCAAAATTTCCAATTTTCACGTGATGCGAAACATATTCGTTGGAAGAAGTGTTTTTATTTCTCTGATACGAAATATCCTTGTTAAACAAATTTCCGGCAACATCCGTCAAGGGTTTAATAGGTTCTTCTGTAATGATACCTCCCTTATTCTTGTTATTCTTCTTCTCCTCATAGGATGGACGATCTAGGATCTTCTCTTCGGTCTTTTTAAGATCTTTATCATCCAACTTCTGGTCAGATTTCTGATCCAGTTTTTCGTCTTTAATATTGGACTCGCCCGGAATTATCGTTTTGATTGTTTCAGCCTGTAAAGGAGTTGATCCTTCAATTACTTCTTTAACATTTTTCGGGTCCTTAACTATTTTATCTGTTACAACATATCCAGTTTGTTGAGTGATCTCATGAACAGATCTGGTGTTGTGTTCAACGGCATCAAAATGTTTATCCTCCATTTGATGAGAAAAGAACTTTGGCTCGATTTCCATTGCTACCTGGTTATCAATTGAGTTGTTGCTTATTGTAGTTTTGTCCTCATTCTCTGAATTGGAAATCCAAACAGTTATGGCAATAGCTGCTGCACCAATTACTGGAAAAAGAATAGGTGCAATCCTGTTTCTCTTTTTCAGATCCTTTTTATCTCCATAAACCTCTGTAAGATCAGCATGCAAAACTGTATTATGGTAATATTTGATTTCCGATTCGAGTCCATTGGCAACAACGTAAGTTGATAGAGCCATTTCTTCAGTAGATGAAAGTAATCCTTCAACTGAAGCAATCATTAAGCCGTCCACTTCTTCAGGTTGAATTCCCTTCTTTTTCAGTGAAGCAGCTCCCATTGAAATTGAAACCGGATCCAGTTTCACCTCATCAAGATCCATATCTAGTTCGGCTTTCAGGTCAGGATGCTTTTCTAAAAAGTCTAACAACTCAAATTCCTGTTGAGCAGAAAGATTCCCTTCCAGGTAATCCAGAAAGAATGCTTCATAGTTATTTAAGTTGATCTTTTCCATTAATCTATCACTGCTTCAATGCTCACCAAATAATCCTTCAATTTTTTTCTAGCCCTGAAGATGTAAACTTTCACCTGGCTTTCCTGCAAGCCTGTAATACCACCAATTTCCTCATAACTATACCCTTCATAATCCCTCAACAGTACAACCGTTTTTTGTATTTCCGGTAATTGATCCAGGGCTTCATGCAAAATCGCTTGCAGGTCAAAATTTGCCTCTGGTTTGTTATGCATGTGAAGATCGATCACCTCATCACTATCCTTATATTTTTCTTTACGTAACACATCAATGAGCGTATGATGAGCAGTAGTGAAAAGATATGATCTCACTTTTTCATAAGAAATGGTGTCTCTTTTTTCCCATACTTTGGCAAAAGTATCCTGCACAACATCCTTAGAAACATCAATGTTCTTTAGATGTTTTAATACAAACCGATAAATATTATCGGCATATGTATCTACAGCTTTATTGTACTCTTCTTTTGTCATCCAATCTCATGGGATTTATCGGATTCTATGGTGGGACGCAATGGTTACATCAAAAGTTACACCAGTGCTTAAATTAATTTTCTATATCCAACTAATTTATTTTATCTATCGTTGTATTTGTTATGAGATTAACCCAATTCTTTTTTTATTCATTATTGTTATTTTTTCTTTCTTGTAACAAAGAAAATCGAAAACCTCAATGGGAAAAGATAACCGTATTTGAAAAAAGTGATAATCTTAAGGGATTCTCCACTCAAAAAATTATTACTGATTCTGACCGTATATTTTTATTACTCCACTCTTCCTTTTATGAATACTACAACAATCTCTATTACAGCCCAGACAATGGTAAAACCTGGAAGAAAACAGCAATAGGTGGAGGAAGCTTTAATGATACAATGATAGATGATATCTGTCTCAGTTCTTCTGGTTCTGTGTTTTCTATATATTCCAGTGATTTAAGTGGTGGAAAAATAATTAAGTTCAATCCGGAATCAGAAACGACAAGCAATATTCCATTTACCTCATATGATAATGAATTAATGAATAAATGTTCATTCCCTTCAGATAGCATAGGATATATTGGAATGTCAGAACCTTTTTCATTAATAAGTTGGATAATTAAAACCTCAAATGGTGGATTCGATTGGGACACCCTTTATTGGGGCAATGACGAAATAAAGGCAGTACAATTTATAAATGAAGACCGAGGGTGGTTTATTACATCTACACACTTTATTGTAACATTAGATGGCGGTAATAACTGGGACACATTGTTTTCAAACAACAACAATTCTTTTAATTACTTCGAAATGGCAAATGATAATCTTGGCGCAATTGCAGGAGATAAAGTGTGGGGAACGACAGACGGAGGTTTTAACTGGAACCCTATTTTAGAAAAGTCAGTTACTAGCCTTTCAGTGAATGAAAACGGATCTGTGTATGTTCTTGATCAGGATCACAATGTTTCTAAAAGTACAAATTTCGGCATCAGTTGGAGCAAACCGTGTGATTTCAACCAGTATTTCACCTTTGTCAAATCAAAAGGCAATTCTACTGTTGCGGGGGTAAGCTTATCAATAAAAAATGATGGGGATAAACTAAAAGAAGATGTTTACATCTTGAAAGAAAAATAGGTGCCGAGACATAGAATTATTACCTTTGCACCCTATGTTAAGCCTTGACCCTAAAGATCTTCCTGTTCCACAATTGCACGCCTATTTGTTAGGAGCAATCGGACCACGTCCTATCGCTTTTGCGAGCACGATTGATGCGCAGGGGAATGCTAACCTGGCCCCATTTAGCTTTTTTAACGTGTTCTCGGCTAATCCACCGATCATGATCTTCTCACCTGCTAGAAGCGGCAGAACTAATACAACTAAAGACACATACAATAATGTGAAAGAGGTGCCTGAAGTTGTGATCAATGTGGTAAATTATAATATAGTACATCAAATGTCTTTGGCTAGTTCACCTTATGAACCGGGTGTTGATGAGTTTGAAAAAGCAGGATTTACTAAAGTGAAATCAGAAACCATTAAGCCTTTTAGAGTGGCTGAATCACCGGTTCAGTTTGAATGTAAGGTAAATGATGTGATCGAATTGGGAGATGGCGGTGGTGCAGGTAATCTGGTAATCTGTGAGGTAACTCGTATTCATATCAACGAAGCTGTCCTTGGAGAAGATGGTAAAATTGATCAACACAAGATCGATCTAGTATCACGTATGGGTGGAAATTGGTATTGCAGAGCTGATAAAAATTCTATGTTTGAGATTACCAAACCTTTGGTTACCAAAGGAATTGGATTTGATCAAATACCAGAGGATATCCTTAAATCAGATGTTCTTACCGGAAATGATCTTGGACAATTAGCCGGTATAGAAGAACTTCCTAATGAAACAGATGTCAATGATTACAAATTAATGGAATTAAGCGATTTATTTGTTTCTTTGGAAGATGACCAGCCAACACTGGAAAAAGAATTGCATTTAAAGGCAAAAGAATTGCTGAAAGAAAATAAATTAGAGGAAGCCTGGATGACCTTGCTTTCGTTTAACAACTAAACAAACCAAAGTATGTACACGCTAAAGGGAGAATTGAAAGTTATTGAGAACACACAACAAATTTCTGATTCATTCAAAAAAAGAGAATTTGTTGTTTTGGATGCTTCAGGACAATATGCACAAACTATTTTATTTCAGTTGGTGCAAGATCGTTGTGAGCTACTTGATAATTTCAAAGTGGGAGATAATGTTGAAGTAACTTTCTTCTTAAGAGGAAGAGAATGGACGAATCCGAAGGATGGAACCGTGCGTTACTTCAATTCACTGGACGCCTGGAAAATAGATCCACTAGGGTCTGGTTCATCAGAAGCACCAACTACTGCTGATAACGCAGAAACCTTCGTTGCTGAAGGAGATGATGATCTACCGTTCTAATTAGATCAGGATTAGAAGTTATTTTTTCATTAGACATCTCTGAGAAGCCTGTCTTGAGCCTGACGAAGGATTGCTGAAGGAGATGATGATCTACCATTTTAAAACAACTTACTCAAGTTATAGACCCGCCTCAATTCTTTGTGGCGGGTTTTTTTATGATTTATTTAACACTAAGGTTCAAGTTAATGCCATATATTTGTTTAAACATATATTTTTAAGATGTTAAAGAAAATTATAATTGCCGGCCTTATTATTGCTGTTCTAACAGTAGGAATTCTTTTTTTAATCCCATGGGGAGAATATGAAAGTGAATTGGATAAATCGGAATTAAACGAAACAATAGAATACAATTCAGATTCTACTATAAACGAAACTCCTTCTTTAGATGCATTAGAAGGATTCTATTCAGTTTCAGCCGGCGAAACGGCAGAGATCTTATTTCATACGGATGGATTAAAAACAACTAAAGGCGGGTTCACGGCCTTTGACATTCAATTTGCCATAGACAATGACTTTACGAATTCAACCTTAGAAGTCATTATAAAAACTGCCAGTATCAACACGGGCAATGAGATGCGTGATGAACACCTGGTAGATGAGTTTTTCTTTGCAGAAAAATATCCTACCATAGAATACGTGGCTTCCCACATATCATTAGGAGACACTTCCTATGTAGCTGATGGTGAACTAACTTTGAACGGAACAACAAAGAGTCTTCAAGTACCATTTCTGCATCTTGGAAGTGGCGGATCAGATATACCTTTCGAAGCTTTTCAGGGAGCTTTTGAATTTGATCGCACTGAATACGGACAAGCTGAAGAATCAGGCGTAGGAAATATTGTACGTATTGAATTTTATTGCGAGCTGGTAAAGGAATAAAACTATAGACTTTAAACTTTTTCATATTTCACATTGAGTTGAGCACTTTCAAAATAAATGTTGAAGATTCTTACATTTATATTTGAACTGACAACATCAATATTATGAGGAGAGTTTTAATTGTTCTGATTTGTACTGTTTCACTTATCTCATCCGCCCAGCTATCAGCCAACTGGTTAGGAAAATATTCAGGAGAACTTAATTCTACCGATATCAATGGATTTCAAATGACCTATCACATGGAATTGGAAATAGGAATTTTGACAGACACTTCTTACACGTTCAATATAATCTATGGTGAAGACAGCACCAAACAGGTAAGAGCTTATCGGTTATTTAATAGTGGAATTAACCATTTCATCATGGATGAGCAAAATGGAATATTGCTGGATATGAGTTATGGATTTAATCGTCTTACATCTGTATTTGAGATAGAAGGAGCATTTCTACATATCTCTTATGTAAGAACTAAAAAAGGAATCAGTTTCGAATTAACATCATCTAAGAAATCTCACAATACTGGAGACAAAATTCATGAAGGCGAAAAAATACCACTTGTTACTTCTTATAAAACCCTCGTATTTCAAACAGCCGAATTGAAAAAAATGAAGTAATGTCATTTTCAGAAAAATTTGCGAAGACATATAAACAGCTTTTGCCAAGTCCTTTGAGCATAGCCATTTTATTGACTTTTCTGACGTATGTTCTGGCCTTATTCTTTACTAAACCAGTTGACATTTCTTATAGTTCTTACAGCATTGATCTTTTAGGAAGCTGGGAAGAAGGTTTATGGAAAGAAGGTAACGGTGGATTATACTTCACGTTTCAAATGATGTTGATGCTGGTATTAGGTCATATCATGGCACTATCGAAACCCGTGAGCAATTTGATCAACACACTTACACAACCTTGCACCAATACTGCCAACACCGCTCTAATTGTTACTTTAAGTACAATATTGGTAAGCCTTTTCAATTGGGGACTCGGGTTAATTTTCGGAGCTATTTTAGCGCGAAAGATCGGTGAAAAATTCCATCAGGAAAACAAACCTTTGAATTATCCACTGATAGGAGCTGCGGCATATTCAGGGTTAATGGTTTGGCATGGAGGATTATCTGGTTCTGCACCAATTAAAGCTGCAGAACAAAACAATCTGCACGACATGGTCAGCGGAATGAACCTTAACACTCAACATGTACCTTCAAGTATAGATCTGGGTGAAACCATTTTTTCCACTATGAATATAGTTGTGTCGATTCTGTTGATTGTTCTATTGCCGGCAATGATGTATTACTTTGGAAAAAAAGAAAGATCATATCAACATCTTCCAAAACCCACGAAGATACAAGATCATGATGTGGTTAAAGCAGAAGGGGCCGAGCGAATTGATCAAAGTAAGATATTCGTATACCTTATTGGCACCGTTATTCTAGCATACGCCTTCTACAAAGCTTTTCTGAGTCAAGGTCAATTCAATCTTAAATTCCTAACCCCTAATTTCATCAATTTCTTTTTATTAGGATCCGGTCTCATACTTCATAAGAGTATCAATAATTTTGTAAAAGCAGCAGATGAGGCTATATCAGGAGCAACAGGAATTTTAATTCAGTTTCCTCTATACTTTGGAATTTTAGGGTTAATGGTGGGGTCTGGTTTAATTGGACAAATATCTGATTGGTTCGTTTCAATCAGCAATGAAAGTAGCTTTCCTATATACTCCTTTTTCTCAGCAGGATTGGTGAACGTATTCGTTCCAAGCGGTGGTGGTCAATGGGCCGTTCAAGGTCCAATTATTATAGCATCTGCTCAAGAATTGGGTGTATCTTATCCAAAGGCAATAATGGCTTTGGCATATGGTGATCAATTAACAAATATGATCCAGCCTTTTTGGGCCTTACCATTATTGGGTATTACCGGACTTAAAGCAAAGGACATTTTACCCTATACATTGTTGCAATTCCTTGCTGGCACATTCATCTTTTTAGCGGGTCTCATTTTATTCTAGACGCCATTTAACGTCCTTTGGTCTCGAGAAAAACAACACCAATAAGTATAGGGGATGCCAAACCTGATGAATAATCACAAAAAAGATTTGCTTTAACGCCTGTCGTCCCTTAGTATATATTAGCAATACCAATAATTCATTGAACAATTTCATCCCCAATGGAATGATAAACAACCATTCAAAGGGCAGCAACATCAATGAAACTAACGTCCCGAACGATAAACATATCATCAACAAACCCAGCAGAATTGATCGAATATCAAGTAAAGATTTCATTTTACCGGCCCACCTTTTTCTTTGAGCAATTAATTCCTTAAAACTAGAGGGCGCCAACGTATTTACCTGGACATTCTTAGAACAATATGCCCTCACATAACCATTGTCTTTTAGAATGGCATTCATTAAAAAAATATCATCACCGGACACCTGATCTTCATCTTTTCTGAACGGCATAACATGATCAAATGTCTTTTTCTTAAAGACTAGATTTGCTCCATTACACAGAAGTGGAGATTGCCATTTAGCACTGGCATAAGTCAACATCTGTAACCAATAGAATTCAATTGAAGCCAACCCACCCATAAGATTATTGCTTTCCATTTTTACAGGAAGAATCAACATATCGGCAGAGGGATACTGAATCAATTGAACAAAATATTTATTTGGTATCACAACATCTGCGTCCCAGGTAATGATATAAGAATGTGATGCTTCTTCTACTCCAAGCTTTATCGCAGCCTTCTTACCTTTAGATTTGGCCTGAACTATTCTAAACGTAGTTTTTAGTTTGTTTCTGACAATTTGAGCGGAATGATCTGAAGAATGATCGTCAACAAAAATAAATTCTACTTCTAAACTGGCGGGTATTTCCAGTTGATCAATTGATTCCAGCAAAGGCTCTATTCTTAATGCTTCATCCCGAAAAGGAATGATCACACTGACATCATATATACCTTGCTCAGCCCGAATTTGCTTTTGATCAAAATAACCAAGTAGAACGATCACTCCAAGTACATGTTGAACAAAATACATGGAGACCAAAACAACAAGAATTGAAAGCAAGCTCATGTAAATACAAATGTCGTGATTTTACACTTTAGGTTCACTTTTAAATAAAATAACTGCACCTGCCAATGATGGAATAGCCAAATTAATGAACCAAAGTAAGAATGCCGTGACCAGAATGATTGAACTCTCAATGCCAAAACCCTCCAATACAAATAATGCAGAAGCTTCCCGAATAAATAACTTTCCAAACAAGAAAGACGGTATAATGGTGGTGATCAAATAAACCAGTGCAATAGCCAAGATCAATGTGTCAGATGCTACATTAATCGGAAAACAATTCAGCAGTAAATAGAATTGTGCAAGAAACACTAAATACCTTGTTATACTAACAAATAGAACTGTAGTTTTTAGCAAAAATGATTCCCTCTGTAGGTGTTCTAATGCCAGCTGCATTTGATTTGAATAAAGCTTTGATATTGGATTAAAATCTATCAGCCTGGGGAAATAGTAAAGGCTCAACGCAACTATCAAAATCAAGATTGCTGAAACATTCACAGAAGATTGATCCAGATATTCAATGTCGAGACCCAAAAACAATAAGCTCATCACACCAAACAGCACGCTTGCACTGAACTGAGCTAAATTTGAATGAATGGTGGCCAAAATACCTTTTGTTCTGTTCACCTTCTCCATACTCATGGTTCGGCCAATAAAGTTTCCTATTCTATTTGGTGTGAGCAAACCAGTACTGATTCCAGCAAGAACCGAAACGATAGAATTTGTAAAAGAGGTTTTCTCTATGTCTTTAACCAATAAATGCCATTTCAGAGATTCCAACAACCAATTAACCGGCAT
Organism: Crocinitomicaceae bacterium; assembly: GCA_020635955.1. GTDB lineage: Bacteria > Bacteroidota > Bacteroidia > Flavobacteriales_D > Crocinitomicaceae > Paracrocinitomix. The sequence continues at coordinate 106,764 of JACJYW010000005.1, read as the reverse complement.
AAGCACCAATGCAATTAAGAACATCCAACTTGAAGTTGGTGAAAATTGCAAAGCATCAAGATCAGTCTGTTTAAGTGAACTAGCTATTTTCCAAGCTATAAATAATAATAAAGCTAGTCCGAAAACTAGCTTTATTATTTTGGTTCTTTTCTTTGTTTTGGTCAATTCTAGAAATTAGTATTCCATCTGATCTTTCGTTCGTTCAGATATCCTCTATAATCTTCAGCCACACGTTTGAACTTACCAACTGTTGAATTTAACGCCTGGTTGATGAACATTTCAGCATTATCAAATTCACTTAGCCAAATATAGGCCATGGCAATATTACATTGTAGCATTGCAGTACCTTTATCGTTGATACGGGCATCATTGTCATTAACATTACTTTCTGTTAATGCCTTTTTCCAAATAGTAATTGCTTCATTCAATTTTCCCTTTGCCTTAGATCTGTCTTTTGACTGGGCAATCATCTGATAACCCTGACTGGCAATTGTATAGGCATTTGTCAGATCATCATAGGTGTGTTTTTTGTGCTTTTTAATCGTAAAAACTTCAATAGTAGAAGATTTAACAGGAAAACCACATTTATCATTAACATGCTCGTTCAATACCTTGAATGCATTTGCTCTTGCATATTTCTCAAGATCTAACCAAAACTGATCTTTATTGTCTAACCACCAAAGATCAAACTCATACTGTGAAGCGTATGAGTTCATGTTATAACTGCTAACATTATTCAATACAATAGTTTGCAAGATCACTCCCTGTGAAGGTGTTTCTACCTTTAACTCTAATGGCAATTTGTAATTCGCACTGTAATTATATTTCAGTGATGCACCCTCTCCACTGGTTTTCATATTTACAGCAAGATCAGAAAGTGGCAATATGCCCACTGTAATATACGCCCCGCCATCCGCACGACTGTAACCAGCCAAACTAACAGCATTTTGAACTTCTCCATCCGTAATATCTGAATGCATTTTAGGATATTCAACATCAGCCATGACCGGTTGAACTGGATAAACCGGAACTACAGGTTGTGGCGTAAGGGTACCCGCATTGGATGATTTTTGCCAGGCTGCCATTTTTTGCAAATAATCTCTTTGTATTGCTATTTTTTGCTGTTTCCAGGCTGCTAGTTCTGCTTGATATTGATTTGTCGCTGCATCCAATTTTAATTGATAAGCATTCAAACTATCCTGATTAGCTTGCTCATATTTCCTCTCTACCAATACAGTAAAAGTGCTGTATTCCTTTGCAATTGGGTTTGTTGGTAATTGAATGAAATTGAAAGAAACTTTGTTTTCAGTTACGTTTTGACCGAAACTAAACAAACCAATTCCAACAAATAATGTAAGTACTGATCTTTTCATAGGCTTTAATTATAATTTAAATATAATAATATTGATGAGTATAGCCCCAGTGAGCAACAACCTTGCCAATTGTTAAACTTCTCACAGTTTAAATGCCTCTAGCACAGCCAAAAAAGAGTTTGAAAAGGCAAAATTGGATATATTTAGCCCAGAAATCATTCACTTTGAAAAGATTAATTTTCATTTTATTAGCTGACCTCCTTCTTTTAGGGTGTAGTCCTCCGTCAGATAATTCTGAATCTGACAATGCATCACTGTACGAAGTAGAAAAAGAAGCGTTAGTAATTACAGATGTCAATCACGATACTATTCAAACAGGAGTGCCGTTGCCATTTGACTGGAATGGAAGAAGAATTGCGCACAGTACGATATTACTTGCTGGTGCCGGAGGTGAAATCCCAACCAAGCCTTTTAAATTGGATACAAATTCGGGGAAAATTGAACAAAATTTCAAGTTGCCCCACTATATTGACTCTGCACGTATTATTTCACCTGATTTGGATACAGCGATCAAACCACCACGAATCCTTTATGTTGAACCAACGAAAAAACTGGCTATTCAACCCGCAAGAAAATCAGTAAGTAGTCCAGTTTATAAAGACAATGCTCATTATGACATTCGTTGTTTAAGCACCGATCAGGGTTTGCCCTCTAATGAATATCAAGACATTGAATTTGATAGCAGGGGTTATTTATGGTTAGCTTCTGATCAAGGAATCTCCATTTTTGATGGACGATTTATAACCACATTTACAGTTCAACATGGCCTTCCTGAAAACTACATCCAATGCATTGAAGAGGATAAAGAAGGAAACATGTGGTTTGGAACACGAACTCAAGGCCTTGTTAAATTTGATGGAACTTATTTTTATAATTACGATACAGATTCCATAGCACCAAAAAGAGTGATCAGAGATATTGCTTTTGATCAAAATAATGATCTATGGTGTGCCATTCAATTTGGAGGTTTCGCCAAGTTCGACGGAGAAAAATTTCATATTTATCAAAAGAAACAAGGAGTAGTTGAACATAGACCTACCACCGGAATAACGGTTGATAAAGAAAACAATGTTTGGGTCTCCAATTTTGAACATGGTGCATACCAGGTTTCTAGTGATGGTGTGTTGAGAAGAGTAACCGGCAAAGTAAACTGTGACTTAAGAAGCAACTGGTTAAATCATGTGTATAATACTAAGGATGGAGATCTGATCTGGAGCAGTTGGTCGGGAGTTTTCACAGTATTGTCAAAGGACACAGCTTATGGGTACAATTTTACTAAGGTGGGTAACCCTCTTCTAATCACAAATGTTGCCGAAGATGGAGACGGAAATATCTGGATAAGCGGTTATGGAGATGGTCTCTTTTGCTGGGATAGAAAGACAGATATTATTACGCGTTTTGGACAAGAGCAGGGAATGAGCAATCCATTCGTTGGTGCTATTGAAGTGGATGATCAAGAAGGTGTTTGGGTAGGTGTTGAGCAAGCAGGCTTGTGTTATATAAAACCCAAATCATTCAAACGAGATAACCATGACAATGGATTTGATTTTGATCTTGTACTAGACATTTATGAGGCATCAAATGGTGACATGTACTATGGTACTGGTAACGGTGTTGTTCGACAAGATTCCTCCGGTATAACACTATATGATTACGCGAAAAACAACCCAACAGACGTTTTAGTGGATAGCCGTGGAACACTGTGGTTCAGTTCACAAAATGGAGGCCCAACATTGGTTCGAAAAGACCTAACAGGTGCAAGATTTGCAAACTATGGCGGACCATATAACCCAACTTCCATTGACACTACATCAAATGGAGATGTATGGATCGTTGGAATGAATGCAGATCTATTACAAATAGATGGAGACTCTGTTTTTAGAGCATTTTCAATGGGAAATAATTTCCTCACACAACAAGCAGAAGACATGTTGATCACTGATGATGATGTTTTCTGGTTTTGCAGTTCGCACTCAGGAGTGTCCAAAATAGAAGGCGACAGCATAACGTATTACACAACACAAGATAATTTAAACAGCTCTTTGGTCAATGATCTCAGTGAAGACAGATTAGGAAGGGTATGGATAGGAACTGAAAACGGTTTGAATTATTATGAATCAAATGAGCTTAAAACTTTAAAAACTACGAATAATGTATTGTCCGGAAATGTAAAGGGAATGGTACAGGACCACAATGATCGCTATTGGATTGCTTCGAATACAGGATTGGCAGTTCTTGTTCCACGCGTCCCGATAAAAGACATTTTTCAACTGGAAGATTTCAATATTTTCACATTTGATAAATCGAATGGTCTTGTCGTTTCTTCTTTTAGTTCTGATGCCATACATGTAGATAGCAGGAATGTCTTGAGAATTGGTACCAGGGATGGATTACTTTCTCTAGATCTGAATAATATCAAGTTTGACGAAACAGTTCCAACAGCCATGCTCAATGGAATTAATCTTAATGGAAGATCTGTTGATTTCAAACATTTAAAAGAAAATGGTTCTGTAAATAATCTTGAAAATTCTAAAAATATCAGGCTAAGCAATGTTTCGCCTTTTTGGAACTGTCCTGAAGATCTTGAGTTGCCTCACTATTTAAATCATATCACTTTTGAATTCTCAGGATTAAACTGGAAAGACCCTAACATGTTGGAGATGCAATATTACCTGGAAGGATATGAAGGTAAGTGGAACAAAAGCCGCAAAGAGAATATTGCTGATTATACCAATCTATCCTATGGTGATTATACTTTCCATTTAAAATCAATATCCCGAGATGGAAAAGAAAGCGAAGAACTGACCTATTCATTCAGGATCATGAGACCATGGTGGCACACCTGGTGGGCTCGAATTCTATATGTATTAATCCTGGGAGGATCCGTTTTTCTTATCATTAAAAGGCGTACTGCAGCTTTGCGTAAGCGTCAGCAAGAATTAGAAATGGAAGTGGCCAGAGCTACCATTAAAATTACTGCTCAAAAGGAACAGGCAGAACGTCAAAAAAGTGAGATCGAAAAGGCACATAATGAATTGAATATCAAGAATCAGGAGGTGCTGGATTCCATTAATTATGCAAAACGCATTCAGTCTGCCATTTTACCATCTGAAAAGCTGGTGCACGAAAAATTGCCAAACAGTTTCATCATCTATAAACCTAAAGATATAGTTGCTGGAGATTTCTATTGGGTTGAGCCATCTGGTGAAAGTGTATTCTTTGCCGTTGCCGATTGTACGGGTCATGGGGTTCCGGGCGCTATGGTTTCAGTTATTTGTAATAACGCTCTAAATAGATCTGTTAGATTGCACAAACTAGACGATCCTGCTAAAATATTAGATACTACCAGAGATATTGTGCTGGAAGAATTTGGTCAATCAGAAGAAGGCGTGAATGACGGAATGGACATAGCCCTTTGCAAATTATCTCCAATAAAAGGTAAAAAAGACAAATATAAACTTGAGTATGCCGGGGCTCACAATCCATTATGGATCGTCAGGGAAGATGCTGAACAGGAAGATGGTTTTACTTTGCAGGAGATCAAAGCAGATAAACAACCTATTGGTAAGTTTGAAAGAGCACGACCTTTTACAAAGCATGAGATTGAAATTAATAAAGGTGATTGCTTTTATATATTCACTGATGGATTCTCTGACCAATTTGGAGGAGACAAAGGCAAGAAACTTAAAACAGCAAATTTCAAAAGATTACTCATAAGAGTACAGGGTCAAACAATCGAAGAACAAGGTGCTTTGATCAATCACATGTTTGAAGAATGGAAAAGCGATTTCGAGCAATTGGATGACGTTTGTGTAATAGGAATAAAGATATAATTGCAATTGCGAGAAGTTTATCCTGAGCCCGCCGAAGGGAGCAATTGGATGATGAGAGTCCCGACAATTCGGGACGAAGGAACGAGCGCTTTCTGATAAGAAAGAAAAAGCGAGTCTGAAGGTGTAATAGGTATACAGGTATAATTACCAGTTCACAATAATCTTCCCCATAGAATTTCGAGATTCAAGAAAATCATGCGCTTTTGCTAACTCATCTATATGAAACCTGCCACCTACATGCGGTTTTACAATATTCTGATCTATTAGTTTTGTTGAAGCTAGAAGGCATCTTTTCATAGTCTCAGGATCTTGATCAGCAATCTTCAACATGTTAACCCCAACTACCGACTTTGACGTCATCACAAGTTTAATAGGAATCATTAATCCCATTTGACGGACAAAATTCAATGTGGACAAAATACCCCACTTCTTACCTGTTCGTTCAGATCCACCAAAACTTATAACAGACCCGCCCGCCCCAACTAATCTTAAATCCTTCTTAAAAGTAGTGCCCCCAATAGGATTAAAGGTAGCCTTCAGTTTTTTACCGCTTAAGAGCAGCCTTATTTGTTTCTCGTAATCTTCAGTTTGGTGATTAATTACATGATCTGCACCGATACTTTTCAGGTAATCCAATTTATCATTTGAACTAGCAGTGGCATACACCTCACAACCTTTCCATTTACATAATTGTACCAATATTGTTCCCACACCACCAGCAGCTGCATGGATCAGTACTTTATCTCCTGGAAATAAATTCATATGGTCAACGGCCATGTAATATGCCGTTGCAAATTGAACAGCCAATGAGGCTGCAACTCCTGCATCCATATCACCAATTTCAGAAACGGCAAATACCGGAGTTTTAACGAACTCAGCATAGCCGCCAAATCGGGTAAATGCAACAACTCTTTTACCCAACAATTGGGTACTATTTGAATTTGTTTTTGCAACTGTTCCAACCACCTCATAACCAAGAATACCAGGCAATTTTGGAGCATCCCCATATAATCCTCTTCTCGACATTACATCTGCAAAGTTCAATCCAAAGCTCTCTACTTTAATGAGTACTTCGTCATCATTAATTTCGGGAATAGAAGTATTACGAATTTCAAATGCCTGATCGCTATTACCCTCTCTTACTAGGAATGCAGCTCTCATCATTTCTTTGCCTCAATTACGATCACAAACTCTCCTTTAATAGGATGTGATTCAAAGTGTTGAATTAATTCATTTGAAGTGCCAATTATAGTTTCTTCAAATTTTTTAGAGATCTCTCTGCATACTGCTACTCGTCTTTCATCACCAAAGGCTTCATTGAATTGTTGCAGTGCTTTTAACAAGCGGTGAGGTGATTCATAAAGTACCACCGTTCTTTCTTCTTCCGTTATTTTTTGAATGCGTGTTTGACGTCCCTTTTTATGCGGTAAAAAACCTTCATAAACGAATTTTTCGCAAGGAAATCCGGAATTTACTAATGCAGGAACAAAAGCTGTAGCTCCAGGCAGGCACTCCACATCAATTTCATTTTGAATACATGCTCGAACGATCAAAAATCCGGGGTCAGAAATGGCAGGTGTACCTGCATCTGATACCAGGGCGTAAACGGTTCCGTTCTTCATCTCTTCAACTAAACCATCTACCACTTTATGTTCATTATTAAGGTGATAAGGAAAGAGTTTATTATCTATGTTGTAATGCTGTAATAGCTTTTTAGAAGTTCGTGTGTCCTCCGCTAGAATAGCATCCACCTCCTGAAGAATTCTAACCGCTCGATAGGTTATATCTTCAAGATTTCCAATTGGTGTTGGTACAACGTAAAGTTTACCCATTACTCTATTGTTACTTCGTAAAGTTTAGGCCACAGTTTACCCGTGAGGTACAACTTTTTTGTGATCGAATTATACGCTATACCATTCAAAACATCAGTTCCTGGACCAGTAGCATCTTCAACAAGAGCACTACAATCTATGTATGAAAGGATCTTACCATTAGCTGTATCAATTTCAACGATTTGCTTATCCGTATATATGTTCGCAAACAAATGTCCATCAATTAATTCAAGCTCATTCAAATTAACAATCTCTTTTCTTGGATCAAACACCTGCAATCTTTTTTTAATTGTAAAAGTTCTAGGGTCTCTCCATACTATTTCAGATGAGCCGTTGCTCATAAGAATATCACTACCATTATTACATAAGCCCCATCCCTCGCCAGTATACGTAAATTCGTTTATCTCATTAAACTTAAGATCATATACTTTGCAAACACCAGCCTGATAGGTTAACTGATAAATAGTATCGTTCAGAATAGTAATGCCTTCTCCAAAAAATCGAGGCTCAAGCTCTTGCTTACGTTTATGCTCCCCTGTTTCAAGGCTTACTTCACCTAATATTGACTGACCTCTTTGCCCTGTTCCTTCAAATAGATTTCCTTTATAAAATTCTAATCCCTGCGTATATGATGTTGGATCATGAGGATGAATCTTTACAATTTTAGCCGATTTATAAAGTGGTTGAACATCAGAAAATAAAACAATCATTCTGCTGTCTCCTTTCAACTCACCATCAGCATTGATATAAGAAAGTCGAATTCTAACCTGTCCTACTTTACTGTTCTTTGAATCAATGGAAATTGTATTGTCTGAGGAAGGAATACCATCCTGATAAATAGTGTCCTCTACGTACAGTTTCAAATCAGAAACCTTTGGATCATTGACCTTTATAGAAACTGAAATTTTTTCGCCAACATTGAATTGCTGCTCATTAGATGGTGAAAGCAATTGTACATCAATAACAGGGTCATTTGTTACCGGATCTTCCACATCTCCCTTACAATTATTCAACAAGGGCAATGCTATTAGGATAGCGACCAGAAGTAAAACTATGATCTTTTTATTCTTCATCTGCCTAGAAATTGGCTATCATATCCATTAACACTTGCTTCTTTCTGGTAGAAACTGGAACCTTGGTGCCATCCTTCATAATGATATAACCATCCGATTTTATAAACTCTTTAATAAACCCGGTGTTGATCAAGTGTGACTGATGAACTCTAATAAATGCGTGGTCTCCAAGCAATTTATCAAACTCCTTAAGCGTTTTTGTTACTAATAATTTAGTTCCATCTGTAAAATAGAACATGGTATAATTGATGTTTGACTCACATCTCAATATCTCTTCAACATTTACTATGTGAATTTTATCCAGTGTATTTAGGGCAATTCGCTTAGGTTGATTGAAATTTTCCTTCAAGAGATCAATACGATCAGCTGCTTTGTTCTGACCTTCAATTTTACTAACCGCATCCATCAATTCATCAGGATCAATGGGTTTAAGTAAGTAATCAACAGCTGAAAACTTGAACGCCTTTACAGCATATTCATCAGAAGCAGTAGTAAAGATGAGTTTGAAATTAGTATCCGGCAAGATCTCCAAAAGATCAAATCCAGAACCGTCCTGCATCTGAATATCTAAAAAAACCAGATCAGGCTTTAATTCCTTGATCACTTTGGCACCACTCACCACGCCCTCTGCGCTACCTACCACTTCTATATTTACACAATAGTTCTCAAGATCAGACTTCAACACTGAAATTGCTTCAGGAATATCATCAATAATAACCGCTCTAATCATAAATGTTCTTTTAAATCCTTTACAGATATTTGGCTGTGTGATGCATCATAAACACATATTCCATCTTTGATCAACAATACCTGGGGAGATTCGTGCTTTACTCCAAAAATATCTGCAATTTCATTGGAAATTGATCTGTGCATCAACAAATCTAAATATACAGGAATAATTTGCTCATTAGTTAGATCCCAATCACTTTCTAGTCTAGATTTAGCCATGATACTGATGGAACAACGCGTGCTGTGTTTAAACAACAGAACCGGCATATATTCTGACTGGCTGATCAGGTAATTCAACTTATCTCTATCCTCAAGTTGGACCCAATTGATCCTGGCTTCAGCCAAAGTGTTGCTTTTTGAAAACAAGCCCATTAATAGGCGGATTTAAATTGATCAAGAAAACGAATGTCATTCTCTGAGTACATTCTAAGATCGTTTACACGGAATTTCAATTGAGCAATTCGTTCGATACCCATCCCAAATGCAAATCCAGAATATTTCTGAGAATCGATTCCAGATGCTTCCAAAACATTTGGATCAACCATGCCGCAACCCAGAATTTCCAACCAACCTGTATACTTACAAACGTTGCACCCTTCTGAATTACAAATAGTACAAGAAACATCTACCTCAGCACTTGGCTCGGTGAATGGAAAATAAGAAGGTCTTAATCTGATCTGTGCTTTTTCACCAAACATTTCACGCGCAAAATACAACAGTGTCTGTTTAAGATCTGCGAATGAAACATTCTTGTCTATGTATAGTCCTTCAACCTGATGAAAAAAGCAATGTGCTCTGGCTGAAATGGCCTCATTTCTATATACTCTTCCCGGAGAGATCGTCCTAATTGGAGGCTCTTGAGATTCCATTACTCTTACCTGAACTGATGAAGTGTGAGTCCTTAAAGCGATTTCGTTATCTCCCTTTTTAATGAAAAAGGTATCCTGCATATCTCTAGCTGGATGTTCAGGTGGAAAATTCAATGCCGAGAAATTGTGCCAATCATCTTCAATTTCAGGACCTTCTGAAACCGTATAACCAATTCTTGAAAATATTTCAATGATCTCATTTCTAATGATAGAAAGCGGATGTCTTGAGCCAAGTGCAACTTCTTCAGCAGGACGGCTATAATCCAACTTCTTTGCCCCTAATTGAATAAAATCTTTCTTTTTTGCTCCTTTTGAAAATTTTTCTTCAGCTGAAAGCTTTAAGGCATTAATTGCTTGCCCAAGGTCTTTTTTTATCTCATTTGGAGCATCTTTCAACTCCTTATAAAGATCCTTTAAAATATTCTTGCTCCCCAGGAATTTAACTCTGAAAGCTTCCAATTCTGTGGCGTCTTTAATTTCAGCAGCAGAAATTTCTGCTTGATAATCTTTGATCTGATCCTTCAATTCCATCTGTGGTGTAACTTTTAGTGTGGTAGAATTGTTTTACTACCGAATAGGCAAAGCAACTGCAAAATTAATAAATTCGAAAGTTGTAAGGCCAACTTTATGGTATCAAAATACGTATGTGTAGGTAGATACGAGAACTTTTTTATATAATTGTCGTACTTTTGCTATACACCGTAGATTAAAACATTTAGAAATGAATAATAAATATACGAAACTGGGAATCTTTGCAATCGCTGCAGCAGTAGTAGGATTAACTACTTTTTCGTCTTGTAGAAAAGAAGCAGATACTTTGGCAAAGATCAGAGTGGTGGACACATCAGGTGCAGCTTTCGCTGGTGCTATGGTGAGATTATATCCAACCCCAACAGTGAATAATCACAACGCTATTGTTATTGACGATACGCTTTATTCAGACGCGGATGGTTGGACGATCTTTGATTACACTGATAAATTTAACCTGGGTCAAGCTGGATTTACAGTACTTGATATCGAGGTAAGAAGTGGAGATTCACTTTATGGTGAAGGGATCATCAAGATCGTAGAAGAAGAGATCAATGAAGAAACGGTGATCATTCAACCGTAACTTTATTAAAATGAAATAAGGAGCCCATTCGTTTTTGCGGATGGGTTTTTTATTTGCATACAATTTGTCTTTATTTTTGCCATCCTATGTTAGCCGATCAAATTCAGGAAATTCTGCCTTTGGCTGAGAGCAAGGTTCTCAAAACCAATGAAGAATATCATTTCAATATTGTTCATCTTCTCCCAAAAGAAGGAAATTATCAATTGATCATAACAGATGGGCTCAGATCTAATGATCAACTGGTCAATGAGAAGAATGCAGGTCTAAAGAATATAGAATTATATTGCTGTTTACCTGATTACTGGGATTTGGAGGTCAAATCATGGCCAATCTACTGGTTAGAAAGAATAGCTCAGGTTCCACAAAAGAATAAAACCTGGTTTGGTATTGGTGATTCAATGCCTGCTGGTAATCCGGCTCAAGAAATGGATGATGATTTCAAAGCCAATCATTTTATCATTTCATCCCCAATATATCTTCAAGAAGAATTTGATCCTATTAAAGATAAACTAGGATTTCAGCCTTTGGCCATAATCCCCATATTCCAAACTGAGATAGATTATAAATTGAGGAATTCGCACACCATTCTTTTTCGTCAATTTGCAAAGAAAGGAGTCACAGAATTGATAGACCCATACAGGAGTAGTGCCTGTCGAAAAAGAGTATTGGGAATGATCTAATTACCAGATCTGGTAATCCAAACTTATGTTCTCAAACCGCGAAGTAGGTTGCTGTTTACCTCTAGATAGATCATAAACTTTAGATTGTATATACTGCTGAAGTTCAGCTAAAAAGATCTTGCCATCCTTATTGAGATCAGCATTATTACTCTCTATGCCTTCCAATAAACAAAAAGTAAATAGTCCATTTTTCCATTCATCACTTTCCATAGCATATTCAACTCCACCAGCTGAAGAAATAACTGTTGTTCCAGTACCACGATTTAGATCATTGAACATTTCTTTAACGGCCTCATTTGTTTTTTGAAGACCTTGTCTTTCTCTCACTGTAGTTGTCCCCTGATTCGATCTGAACACAATATCATCAGTGCCCTCCTCTTCAGTTATTGCCACCTCTTCAACTTCATCTTTAAACAATTCACCACTGTGACAGGTATCCATGATCAATAATTTTCGAATGGCCCTAATACCATCAAACAGAACTTCAAGTTCATTATAACTCACACCTTTTTTGGCTGGATTATTAAAGTCCATGTCATGCGTACAATAGTAATAATCCAACTTATCATCCAATACACCGTGTCCGGCAATGAACATCATTACAACATCTTTTGTTCTGGCTGATTTCAAGAAATCCTTGATCGCAAAAATGTTCTCCTTGGTCACATCCATATCCGTTAAGAGTTTTGTGTGAACCTTACTGTAGGCCTGTTGCTCTGCAAATAATTCCACCACATCCTTAGCATCTTTAGCTGCATAATTGAGATTATACTTATCATCCTTATAGTTAGAAACACCGACTGCAACAACGTACAATTCACCTTTTTCCATAGCCGAATTATCAATGAACTGTGTTTCACGCAATGACTCTACACCAACCTCATTTCTGAAGCTTATCTCAATTTTATTGATCCCATCAATCAGGTCAAGTACGAATTCGGATTTATGTTCCTGAGTTGCTTCAATTGGCAAGCCAGTTCTACCGTGAATTGGAACATCATTCACATAAACGTTCATGTGCGTTAAAGGATATTTGCTATCAACAGCTTCCACTTTCACAGTTAGCTGATCATCTTTACGGCGTGTGTACATACTTTTGATCTCAGGGGTATGGATGTCACCGGCTAGATCTTCTTCTTTTAATCCCATTCTCTCTAGCCTTTTTAAATACGCCATTCGATATAATTCAATAATTCCGGCATCTGCAACCTCAAGGTCTTTCATTAAAATATCCGGGCGATTGTATTTTAGGTCAAATTGATCGAATGGATAAAATTTAGCTTCACTATCTTTTCCATAATTGACATGGTATCCTACATATCTGGCACCTTTTTTTGAAGAGGTAAAGTAACCCTCCTGATTCCAAAGTACCCACTCATTGTCCTGAGAGATAAACATAGATGCTTTTGGATGTATTACATTCGGTTCTTCACCATTCATTTTGCCGATATTCTCCAATGGCCAAAACCTTACAGTCATATCAATACCAGACGAAACTAAAAATTTGCCATTTGAAGAAACCGTAACACTTCTTATGCCGCCTTCATGACCTACAAACCTGGTTAATAATTTTCCTTTTTTATCATAGGCTTGTAATACTCCATATGAACATGCGGCTACTATATATTCACCATGCACGAATGAATAAGAAAAAAATGCATTTCCAGACCAGGGATAAACCTGAATAGAATCATTGATATTTCCCTTATCATTTTCAATCAGCAATATGGCTGAAGGATCATATTGGTCTTTTCTTAAATAATCATAGTCTCTTAGGCTCCATCCTTCATGGCTTCTTTCAGGATAATTGAAATCATGAAAATTTATATCCCGGGTTTTAACCTTCCTCGTAAATAGATCGAAGATCTTTGTGTATTCTGAATTGCCATACGCCTTGGTAGGTAAATTTGAAAATGCCAATTCATTCCCGTTCATAGCGGCGGAATAGTAATTCGTACCTACGCCACCCATTCTTTTCTCTACAACAAATTCTCCGTTCTTGATTTTCAACAGATTGATATAATTTCCTTTCTCACCGGCACAGATCACATTATTTTCATCTGTAAACTCAAGACCGATCATTAGGTCATCCCCTTTGTACGAACAAACCTCATCCCATTTTTTGCCATTAAAATCATAGATACGAATAGAGTTATTTCCTTTTTGATCAATTGATGCTGCTAGTCTATTACCAGATGGAGCCACAGCTAGATTGACAATAGAGTTATCTCCTGTAAAAAAGTATTGTTTTAGGGCTAGTTTGTTGTTCAACACCAATATCATCCCAATTTCTTTTCCGCCAACAACGACTGTTTCACCATCCGGTGAGGTTCTAACTACTGAAGAAACATTCAGATCATCAATTTTTTCAAACATATTGATCTTCTTAACAGGCTTTGCATTATCATAATCCCATTTGTAAACCATCCCATCATCATGCGAAGTATAAAAACCATCCTGAGTAGCTGAAACATTTTTGAATCCTTCATTCGGGCTAAGAAAATAGATCACAGGGTTCATATTGAACATATCCCATTTACAGATCGATCCATTGGCATCTCCTGATATTAGCCATCTCCCGTCAGGAGAAAATTCAAGGTCCATCACGACATTGTCATGATATTTCAATCTCTTTCTAAGTTTCCCGGTTTGGTAATTGTAGATTCGAATATCGCCCAGGTCTTCAGATTCATCCTCTTTACCCATCCAACCTGCTACGGCTAAATAATGGTTGTCAGGCGATACATCCACCGTATAAACCATACCCTCACTACCGGGACCAATATTGCCGTAATAGATATCGTCAATTTGACCTGTTTCAGGATTCCACACGATCGTGTTCTTATCAAAGCTCCCAGTTATGATCTTACCCTTTGCGTCAATCGCCATGTCATATATGAGACTCTTATGACCATTTGGGTTTATCACCAAATAATAGTCAGTTTGCTTTTGGGCTAAAAGTGAAAAAGTGAAAAATAAAGAGAGAATTGATATCGTCCTCATATGTTCGTTTTTACAAAAGTAGTGATCCCAACTTACAATATTCTAAGGTATTATCCGTAATCAAGCATTTACGCTTATTGATAATTTTTTAACACTCAATTCCTTTTTTTGTTATCCATTAAACATTTTTCTTGGCTTAGGAATTAATAATCCTTATCTTTGTATGGAACGAATCTACGTGAACTCAATTATGCAACGACTCACACCAGCCGAGGAACAAGTGATGTTAAGATTATGGGGGTTGCAAGAAGCAACAGTTCAGGATATTATTAATTTTTATCCTGTCCCAAAACCTGCATATAATACCACTTCAACTATTGTCAGAATCCTGGAAAAGAAAGGATACATTAAGCACAAGAAGAAAGGAAGAGGTTATGTTTATGCCCCTAAGATCTCCAGAGAAAATTATCGCAATTACCTATCTAAGTGGTTGTTAGATAATTATTTTGATGGATCAAGTCAAGAAGTGGTGAACCACTTTAATCAACACAAAAAGTTGGACGAATTATTGTAACTGGAACTACTGCATTAGTTCTACGCGCATACCCACATCAATTATTTCAGGCAGCACTTCTTCTCGCATACCGTGCTCTAATTTGAAGACATATTTTCCTTTTGTAGCGAATCTGCCACCTTGTGAAATAAGAATTCTGTTTTCTACAACAGTGCCAGAACTTTCTCCAAACCATTTACCGCTAGGTTCTGCCAGAATTATCTCAAGCGTGTCTTTATCAGAATAACCGTCAGGATACTCACTGTATAAAAACAAATAAATATTGGAATAGGGATAGTCGGTTGAAGTTCTGAGATTTATATAAAGATTCAACGCACTTATGGTGTCTTCTATTTCTATTTCGAATGTTTTAATATCATCCGCTTTCCATCCATTATCGGCAACAGCAAAGTTCTCTTCATAGATCTTGTTACTATCACAAGACGTAAAGAACATAGATATAAAGAGCAATATCAGAACACTATTTCTCATTGTTGCCGCCATTATTTTTCTTTTTATTCCTATTACGATTTCTATTTCGGTTGTTATTATTACCAGTAGGCTTGTTATTATTTTGATTTGGCTTCTTGGCACCACCATTAGCACTCTTTTGTTGCTGTTGATGCGGTTTTTTCTGATCATTATTTTGTGCCTTAGGCTTCTGCTGCTGATTTGAATGCTGTGCCTGTTGCCCGTCTTTATTTCCTCCTCCTTTTTTCTTCTTCTTTTTCTTTTTACGAGTGAAAACATGCTCAAACCTATTCAGGCTATCCTGACCAACAACATTAGTATAATCAGGTTCCTCCACTTCTATCTCAACAATGAAATCTTTAAGATCAGCTGGCTTTTTGCCATTCTTGTTCATTTCAATTATCTCTTTAACGCGTTCAGGAGATAATGGTACGAACGCACCCGGTAAATTGGACTCAGCATCCTCTTGAATGTACCACATTTGCTCTTTGAATACATCCGTTTTAACGTGGAAAGCCGTTCCTTTTTGTGTTTGGAGTTTCACATCCGAACTTGGGAATTTTTTCAACGCCTCAACATAGGCATCCAACTCATAATTCAAACAGCACTTTAACTTACCACATTGCCCTGCTAATTTTTGGGGATTTAGAGATAATTGCTGATAACGCGCAGATGCCGTAGAAACAGATCTAAAATCAGTCAACCAGGTTGCACAACATAATTCCCTACCACAAGATCCGATTCCTCCTAAACGTGCTGCTTCCTGACGAACCCCAATTTGCTTCATTTCCACACGAACCTTGAATTCGTCTGCAAGATCTTTAATCAGCTGTCTAAAATCTATTCGATCTTCCGCCGTATAAAAGAAAGTAGCTTTCTTTCCATCTCCCTGATATTCAATATCAGAGATCTTCATATCTAAAGCTAATTGTGAAGCTAATTCACGGGATTTATACATGGTACCCTTCTCCTTTTCTCGGGCATCTTTCCATTTTTCAATATCCTCAGCATTCGCCTTTCTCAAGACTTGCCTTGCCTCATGGGCTTTCAAGTTTGGCGCCTTTTTTCTGACCTGGATCCTAGCTAGTTCTCCTACGACTGACACAACACCTACGTCATGTCCCGGACTTGCTTCTACTACCACAATGTCCCCTACTTGCAGATTTTCACCTTTTACATTTCTGTAAAATCCCTTTCGAGAATTTTTAAATCTGACTTCAATTATATCGTAAGTACTTAAACCGTTTGGCAATTCTATATCTGCCAACCAATCGTATACTGCTAATTTATCACATCCGCCAGTGCCACAGGCACCATTACTTTTACAACCCTTAGGCACACCATTATTACTACTGCAATTTGTGCAACCCATTGTAAAGTTTTAATGATCAAAGTTACGATTTTTTGACGGCTAAGAAATTCCCTCAGTAAATAATATTAACACCCTTGTTGTGATTTAGATATGCATTTATGATCTTTTTTTGCTCAGAATTAAGGCCAAGATCACCCAGATTCAAATATTCCAATTTATCAAGATCGCCAATGAGAGCTGAAATAGAATAGATAGATGTGCCTGATAGATCAAGAGATCTTAATGATCTCAATTTGTAGAAAGACTCCGGTAAAACAGTGATGGGATTTTCATCCAATGTCAATGTCATAATACTTTGCATTTTTCCAATATCCTCAGGTAAAGAAAGTATTCTATTATAAGAAAGGCGAACTGTCTTTAATTCAGTCAATGCGAGGATGGATGAAGGAAAATTAGACAACTTGTTATAGTCCAGGTTGAGATACGAAAGTTTGCTGAGCTCAGAAAGATCAGGCAGATCAACTTTCAACGCATTGTCTGACAGATCGAGTTCCTTTAATTCCTTCAATTTACCTAAATCATCCGGTAGCTTTTTTAGCCTGTTTTCATATAGGATTAATTGTTCAAGCGTAGTAAGTTGAGAAATTCCGAAGGGGATCTTCTTCAAGTGATTTCGACTAAGATCAATAATTTTCAATCCTGTAAGTTCCAGAAGTTCTTTTGGAAATTTTTTAAACTTATTACTCCCGCCATAAAAAGATGCAAGCTCAGTTAATTCAGTAAAAGAATCAGGCAATGAGCTGAGTTCATTAACATAAAGATCTGCCGTGACCAGGTTCTTGAGATTACCAATAGAATCAGGTAAGACCGAAATATTGTTCACATAGAGGTCCAATGTTTTCAATTCGGTTAGCTGACAAAAGCTTTCAGGCAACCTGGTGAGTTTATTCTTGTGAAGATCGAATCTGCGTAAATTTTTCAATTTACCAATACTCGTTGGTAACCTGTTAATTGCATTGTCATTCACTAATAATACTTGCAAGGAAGAAAGAGAAGTAATCCCCTCGGGTAGATCTATTAGATCATTTTTAGACACATCCAGGTATTGTAAATTTTTAAAGCTGGCAATCTCCTCAGGTAAACTTTTAAGGTCTTTACTTGAAAGATCAAGAACAATTACTTCTTCTGGATTTCGGAAAGCTTCTGTTAAAGACCTGAACACACGTTGTCCAGCCAATTCGTTATCAGATAACAATTGGGCATTCAGATGCAAAATAGAAATCTGCATCATGCATATAATAGCCAAGAGTCTATGCATTGATCAATAAGCTAGATTACCCAAAATCCGGACCAAAGGTTACACACCCTTGCGAATGAGTTTTGTCAATTTAATTACCAGATCTGTAAAAAGGATTTTTGGGTTTGCATTTCTTTCAATGTGATAGTAAGCCAAATTGAACTCCTCTGATATCTCCGTGATGTTCTGATTATTAATAAAACGGGCGAACTTGTTTAGGAAATTAAGTTCTTCGTCACGCAGTGAAAGGGTTTTGTCTTTCAAGTAGTTCATGATTATGCTTTCACGAAAAATGTGCAGTCCGTAACGGATAAAGTTCTTCTGGCTTTCACGTTCAAGCAAAGAGATCTCTTCAGCAACCTCTATAAGTTCATTGGGATTGGCCGCATAAGCAGATCGCATCAATTTCACAAACAGCTCAAAATAAATGCTCTGTGCTGAGTCTCCCTGTACTGTTTCAATGGCATCAACCACATTTCCCTGACTCAGTCCTGCAACAGTTTGAGCGGCACCAGCCTCAATCTGATATCTTGTTTCAAGAAATGAAGCAACTTCATCAGTGCTATATCCTGGCACATTTATTATTTGCGTTCTCGATATAATGGTTGGTAAAATCGTTTCAGCATTATCAGCAATGAGGAGAAAAATAGTTTGCTCTGGTGGCTCTTCAATAAGTTTAAGTAATTTATTAGCCGCTTGCGTGTTCATTTGCTCTGCCATCCAAATGATCATGATCTTATACTTATCACTATACGATTTCAATGACAATTTTCTCAGAATGTGGCTACTCCCCTCAACATTGATAATTGGATTTTTACCCATATCATCAAGATATTTTAGCCAACTGTTCAAGCTAAAATATGGTTGCTGCGAAACTAACTGATTCCATTCTGATCGCAGATCATCACTTGTACTGACACCATCTGTCTTGGAAACCACTACCGGAAATGAAAAATGAAGATCGGGATGTGTCAAACTTTTCACCTTGGTGCAGTGTTGACATTCACCACAAGAATCAGTGTCCGTTGGGTTATCACACAATAAATACTGAGCAAATGAAATAGCCAACGGAAGTTTACCTGATCCCTCAGGACCTAACAGTAATTGCGCATGACTAACCCTATTTGAGGTTACCTGGGCAATCAACTGCTCTTTTAAATTCTTATGACCTAAAACTTCCTTGAATAGCACGGAATAAAGGTAGTTAATATGGTATGAAATTTGCCAGTTATAGCAAAATTCTTATTTTTAAGATTCGCCCTATTTGGCCAATCAATTTATAAAAACTAAAAAGATGAAAAAATTATTTACCCTCGTATTGTGCTGCTTTTCACTTGCTTCATTTTCTCAAGTATTGATTAAAGAAACAAATGTCAACATTGAAGGAGCAAAAAATGGATTTGAGATCGAAATTCCTTATGCCGACAAGAAAACCGTAGAAAAAGAACTTAAAGATCTTTTCAAAAGCTGGAAGGGAAGTTTCTCTGAGAAAAAAGATGTGATGAAGGCAGATGACTGTAAGGACAAAGACATGGGCGAAAACACTTTTGATGTCTACGGAACCGTAGTTCAAGACGGTGACAAAGGTTCAAAAGCTTTAGTTGCTATTGATCTAGGAGGGGCCTATTTAAATTCTAAAGATCATTCGAACCAGTTCAAAGTAATGGAGCAGGAATTGAAGATCTGGGGGATCAAAACAGCTACTATCTATGTTGAAGACATGGAAAGACAAGAAGAAAAAGTGTTGGATGATAAAAAGAAAGAACTAGAAGACCTTGAAAAAGATCAAAAGAAAAAAGAAGAGGAGATAGAAGATTATAAGAAACGTATTGAAGAAAACGAAAAAGCAATTGAACAAAGTAAAAAGGATCAGGAAACTAAAAAAGAGGAGATCAAAACACAAGAAGGAGTCTTGAACGAGGTAATCAAGAAAAAAGAAGGGATCAAATAATATCCTGAAAAATAAAAATACATTTACCCTCTCCATTTTTGGAGGGGGTTTTTTATGGGCGGAAAATTGAAATACTATCTCATCCTTCACCTGATCGTATTGATCTGGGGCTTCACAGGTATTCTCGGAGATCGCATTCCGGTTAGTGCAGATGTTATTACTTTTCTGAGAACAGGAGTATCATTTTTATCCTTGATCCTGTTAGGATTTTTCATATCTGATAAACAAAAATTGAACAGTAAACAGATCACTCAACTTTTACTTACGGGAGGAATTGTGGGATTACACTGGTTCTCGTTTTTCTATGCGATCAAAGTGAGTAATGTATCAATTGGTGTGGTTTGTATGTCCAGCTCAACTTTATTTACTTCTATTATTGAGCCTATAGCCTTTAAGCGAAAATTCATGCTAAGCGAATTGATATTAAGTTTGGCTATCATTGGTGGGATATTGATCATCTTCGGATTTGAAAGTCATTTTTACATTGGCATTCTGAGTGGATTAACTGCTGCCTTTCTTGCAGCCTTGTTTACCGTTCTTAATGGCCGTTATATTTCACATATATCCTCATTTCAAATTACTAAATATGAGATGCTCGGAGGATTTACAGTCTTGTTCATATTCCTTCTCGTTGGAGGCAAAATTCAACCTTCAACCTTTATCATGCCATTATCAGGTTGGATCAACATTATCATTCTTGGAATAGTGTGCACTACTGTGGCTTTTATGGTATCTGTTTGGGTGATGAAATTCGTTACTCCATTTACCGTTTCTATGTCAGTAAATATGGAGCCTATATACACGATATTAATCGCTCTTGGAATCGATCTTTATTCGGGAACTCACAAGGAAGAGATGTCCGGAGGGTTTTATTTAGGCACTTTGATCATCATTGCTTCCATCTTTACAAATGCCTTTATTAAGAAAAGAGCAAAGAAAAAAAAGGCCCGTTTGCAAAATTTCGCACAATCATAATAAAGGCCGAATTTATTCGTACATTACAGGGTCTATCCCCTAAAAAAGAATAGATTTGCAAAAAATTAAAACCTAAACCATTTCTACTATGAAGAAGAAATTAATCGTTCCTTACGATTTCACTGAAGTAGCAGATTGTGCATTAAGACACGCATTAGTTACTGGAAAAGTGGTTCATGCAGAAGTTCACGCTCTTCACGTTGTGAGCAAGAAAGATGAAATCAAAGACGCAAGAGAAAAACTTGAAAAGGCTACTGCTGATGCTAAGAATAGTTCAGCCGCTAAAGAAGTGGATCTAGTTTGTCATGTGAGAGTAGGGAATATCTTTGATGATATTGCTGATTTTGCTGTAGAAATAGGTGCAGAGTTGATCTTCATGGGAACACATGGCGCTACAGGTTGGCAACATATTACAGGTAGCCATGCATTAAAGGTGGTTACTAGTTCTCCGGCACCTTTCGTTATTACCCAAGATACTGAGATTGATTCAGAAGGATACAATGATATAGTTGTTCCATTGGATCTACATAAAGAAACCAAACAAAAGCTTACACTTGTTGCAAATATTGCACAGTATTTCAGTTCAAGAGTTCACGTTGTAATTCCTGATGAATCTGATGAATTTTTGAAACATACCGTGAAAGCGAATATCGTTTTCGCTAATAAATTCTTTAATGAAAGAGGCATTGATGTTACTACCACATTGGCTCCTTCTTCAGGGTTTGACAAAGAAGTGGTTAAACATGCGGTAAAAGTGAATGCAGATCTTATTGCAATCATGAACCTTCAAAAAAATCAATTACTAGGTTTATTTGGATCAAACCATGAGCAATATATGATCACTAATGAGGCTGGTATTCCGGTTTTGATCGTGAATCCTATTGATGCTACTAACGCATATCAAACAATCTTTACTTAAAAGTATAAGAGAATATCAAATTATATAAGCCTTCTCAGAAATGGGGAGGCTTTTTTATTAATAGAGCATTCCAACGATAGCTGCGGTCATTAGGCAGGCAATTGTTCCACCCAATAATGCCCTCATACCCAATTTGGATAACAAGCCTTTTCTACTCGGAACTAGTGAGCCAATTCCACCAATTTGAATACCTATAGAAGCAAAATTGGCAAATCCGCAAAGCATGTACGTGCTTATTATGACAGATTTTTGACTGATCGCTCCGGAAGATTTTAATTCACCCAACCTTGGGTAAGCAATGAACTCATTCAGAATGGTCTTTTGACCTAATAATTCACCCACTAACACCATGTCAACGGAGTCAACACCAATTAACCAAACTACTGGTGCACCAATGTATCCTAAAATAAATTGGAACGATAGACCAGTATAGGGAGTATTGGAAGCTATGGTAGCATTTAACCCTGATACATCACCTACCCAATCAAGAATACCATTTCCTAATGCCATTAGGGCTATGAACACTAATAACATAGCACCAACATTCACAGCCAACTTTAAACCATCCGTAGTACCATTAGAAATTGCTTCTAATAAGTTTGTTCCAATCTTTTCTTTATTAATGGTAAGATCCTTATTGATCTCTTCTGTTTCTGGAACTAAAATTTTAGCTGCAACAACTGCTGCAGGAGCTGAAATTATGGAAGCCGTTAATAAATGCTTCGCAAAGAATGCTCTTTCAACAGGATCATCTCCTCCAAGGAACATAACGTAAGCCGCTAGCACTCCTCCTGCAATTGTGGCCATCCCTCCAGTCATCAGACACATCATTTCAGATTTGGTCATTCCCGATAAATACGGTTTAACCAATAAAGGCGATTCTGTTTGGCCTAAAAAAACGTTACCGGCAGCAGCTAATGATTCTGCACCAGACATTCTCATGAACTTCTTCATAACCCAGGCAAAAGCGAATACCACTTTTTGGATGATGCCTAAATAATAGAAAATACTCATCAAAGCTGAGAAGAATATAATTGTAGGAAGAACTTTAACAGCAAAAGTAATTAATGGGGCTTGAACAACTTGCTTTGGTAAACCCATTTGACCAAAGAGGAAATTCACACCGTCATCCGTAAATGAGATCAATTGAACAAACTTATCACTCACTACTTTAAATCCACTTTCCACAAAAGGCACTTTCAATACCAATAAGGCTATGATCACTTGTAAAGCCACACCTTTGATGACCAGACTCCAATCAATCTTCTTTTTATTTCCTGAAAACAAATACGTCAAAGCTATTAGAAAAGCCATTCCAATCATCCCTCTTAATATGGACATAAATGAGATGGATTCACCCACAGAAGATTCTTTGCGATAATCCATTCTTTGCCCATCCAAAGTAAAGGCCATGTTTGACTCATTTAGATTAATAAAGGCTACCTTTTCTGTTTGAATAGTATGACTTTCTCCACCCACTTCGTAGGCTACCAACTCATCTTCATGAAAATAATTTGTGGTGATCTCACCTGAAACCTCATTCTCGATCACGATTGAATCAACCTGATAAGTGGCCGGTGAATTAAAGGTAAACTTCAGTGTATCATTGATCTGCTGCCAATCCCCTCTGATAGTATCGTTAAACCAGCCATATTCGACAAATTCCTGACCCAGATCATTGGTTGTAAATAAAATGAATTGATCGGTTTGCTCCTGCTCTGAATTGAGCTTGTTCCATTTTCCTAAAAGAGGGTCCTGTTTATCTTCTGAGCAAGAAGTGAATAGAGCCAGAACACCCAGGAACAATATTAGGAACTTGCGATTCAAGGATCAATTTCTTTTGTTCAACTCGTCCCTAATTTCAGAGGCCCTTTCGTAATCCTCATTATCCAGGGCATCTTGAAGCATTTTGTTAAGGTCTTCTGTTGACATGGCGCTTATCTCATCTTTTAATACTTCAGCTTCTTCACCTGTTTCCTCTTCTTCTTCAGAAGATTCTACAGACTTTGCTTCATCCATTTCTTCTTCTAACTGAATTCCGGCTGAACTTAAAATATGCTCGTAAGTGTAGACTGGGCAATCACAACGAATTCCAATAGCGATAGCATCAGACGTTCTTGCATCAATTTCAACCTCTTCACCATCTTTATCACATACCAATTTGGAGTAAAACACCCCTTCAATCAGGTTATAGATCACTACTTCTTTGATCAGTATGCTAAAAGATTCTGCAAATGATTTGAAAAGATCGTGTGTTAACGGTCTTGAAGGCTTCATGTTTTCCAACTCAATGGCTATTGACTGAGCCTCAAATCCACCTATGATTATCGGTAATCTTCTAGCACCTTCCTTTTCAGAAAGCACCAACGCATACGCTCCAGACTGAGTCTGGCTATATGAGAGTCCGATTATTTTTAGTTCTATTTTGTCCATCAAATAAGGTGGATCCCGCCTTTAGCGGAATCCCCAACCGCACATTCTAATGTACTAATTTTGTGCTTTAAATTTTTCGATTTCAGCCTTTAATTTTGGCAACACGTCAAATGCATCTCCAACGATACCATAATCAGCTGCTTTAAAGAATGGTGCTTCAGGATCAGTGTTGATCACAACGATCACTTTAGAACCATTTACCCCAGCCAAATGTTGGATTGCACCTGAAATTCCTGCAGCAATATAAAGGTTAGGTCTAATCGCCACTCCCGTTTGACCCACGTGTTCGTGGTGAGGTCTCCATCCAATATCAGCAACTGGTCTAGAACAAGCTGTGGCTGCTCCAAGTACTTTTGCCAGGTCTTCAACCATTCCCCAGTTTTCAGGCCCTTTCAAACCTCTACCACCTGAAACCACTAATTCAGCTTCTGGCAATAATACATCTCCTTCTTGCTTTTTCACTTCTTTAACGATAACTGTGCTAGCTCCTGCATTTCCGTTAAAATCTTCTACCGCAGCAGACCCACCTGTTGTTTCAACAGGAATTGAATTTGGTGTTAAAGCAATGATCTTTTTTGCTGTGTTGATCTTTACATGACCATATGCCTTACCAGAAAATACGTTCACTTTTATATGTCCGTCTCCTTCAGGTAATGCAATTGCACCAACGGCCAAACCTGCTTTTAATCTAGCTGAAACTCTTGAAGCTACTGCTCTCCCAGTTAGATCTAATGAAATAATAACTGTATCTGCACCCGTAGACTCAACAGCTGTTGCTATCAAATTGGTAATTTGAGAAGAATCATTTACAGTGATCGATCTGTCCACTAAAACTTTTGACGCACCATAATTACCTAAAGAGGCTAATGCATCATTTGAGATTGGCCCATTAGTTACAACA
Source organism: Crocinitomicaceae bacterium (assembly GCA_020635955.1). Taxonomy (GTDB): domain Bacteria; phylum Bacteroidota; class Bacteroidia; order Flavobacteriales_D; family Crocinitomicaceae; genus Paracrocinitomix. The sequence continues at coordinate 81,509 of JACJYW010000005.1, read as the reverse complement.
GTTGTTGAACCAATTTTACTTCCGTAAGTCACAGCCTCCATTGCATTCTTTGCAATGTTGCCGCCTAATGTATCTATATAAACTAATACTGACATTTCAATTTTTTTTGAGGATGATTAAATCACCTTAGCTTCTGTGTGAAGAAGGTTTACTAATTCTGCCACATTATCTGCATCAACATATTTACAAGCTGATTTTGCAGGAGGCAAAGAATAAGATGTGAACGTAGTTAATTCATCACATGCTACGGGCTCAACCACTTGAAGAGGTTTTGTTCTTGCAGCCATAATTCCTCTCATATTTGGAATTCTTTGCTCAGCCATACCTTTAGCTGCACTAATCACAAATGGTGTATTCACTTCAACCACTTCAATACCACCCTTCATTTCTCTATTGATGGTAGCGGTAGAACCATTCATGTCTAATTTTTCAGCCAAAGAGATGTATGGTAGACCCATGATCTCAGCAATCATCCCACCAACTTGTGAACCATTATAGTTAATCGTTTCTTTACCTGTAAATACGATATCAAATCCACCAGCTTTAGCATATTCTGCAATTTGGAAAGCAGTGTAATAAGCATCATTTGCTTCAGCATTAATTCTTACAGCATCATCTGCACCAATTGCTAATGCTTTACGGATGATAGCATCATCACCAGCATTACCAACAGTAATTGTTGTTACTGAACCACCTAAGGTTTCTTTTAACTCCAATGCTCTTACTAAAGCATACCACTCATCATATGGATTTACAATGTATTGAACTCCGGCCTCATTAAACTTTGTGTTGTTGTCAGTAAAATCAATTTTACTAGTGGTGTCCGGAGCTTTAGAGATACAAACCAATAATTTCATACGTCTTTATTTCTATTGCTTACAGGCTAATAGCCTGAACTTTAATTAATTAATTTGCGAGAATGTTACAATGAACAAAACGCCCATTTGAGTAGAATGCTCTTAAATTCAAATGGGCGATAAATTTATCAAAAATATAAGCACAAAAGGCAGAATCACTATACCTTTTTTCAGTTCTTCCAGATATCAAAGATTTGAAGTGATCTCATCTGACAATGGCTTTACTCCTGAACGGTATCTATGAATCAATTGACCCTCTTCATTTAAAAGGAATTTTTCAAAATTCCATTTGATCTTTCCGGTAAAATCAGGATTGTCCTGATCGATCAACCATTTAAAAAGCGGATGTATCTCATCCCCTTCCACAGTAACCTTTGAAGCCATTAGAAAAGTCACTCCATAATTCTTTTGGCAAAAAGAAGCGATCTCTTCATTGCTGCCCGGTTCTTGTTTTCCAAAATCATTTGCAGGAAATCCGATCACAACCACCTTGTCCTTATATTGGTCGTGTAGTTTTTGAAGCTCATCATACTGAGGGGTATAGCCACATTTTGATGCAGCATTAAATATCAATATCTTCTTTCCCTTAAAATCAGCAAATGATTGTGTTTTGCCATCTATGGTTTCGAAACTAAATTCGTGAATGCTTTTCTGAGCCATTGTAATTGTAGAAATTAATGCGGTGAGTAATAATATTTTTTTCATGATACTTTTTCTTAATAACCATTCTATGAAGAATTTGGTTCATTAAAGGTAATAATAAAGAACTGTTATTAAATTTAAAATCACCAATACGATAGACATGAAATATTTAGGCTTTATTCTATTTCTGGCATTGATCTCTTGCAAGGGCAATGCAGAAGAAGATACGCAAACCGAAAACCAATCCATTCAAGAAGAATTATCAGTCGTTGACCAGAATGTTGAAGAGGTTGAAGATATACCGGCTGAACCCATTCCATTTTACATTGATGATTTTCCTAAAAAATGGATCCAATTGAATGATGAATATTCTGAGTCAGAAAACAGGATCATCTATCATTATTGTGAGGCTGAAACTCCCTATATCTCATTTGTGGCAGAAAAAGGAGAATCGTATACCTTAAATGTTGGCTATGGGCAAGATGGTTGGGTTGGATCCATGGAGAACTTTGAAGCTGAGCAAATCGAAGAGGAATTAGCAACAGTAGTTGTTGGTTCGTTTGATGTTTACAGTGGTATGGGAGATAGCCAAAAGAAAGAGGTGAACTTTGTTTGGAATAAAGATGAAATGTTCTGTGAATTTCATGGATTGGATTTTTCTTATCCATTCTTCGTGTCTGAAAAAAACAGATCTCATTATGAAGAAGTGTCTGAAGATTGCGAAGGGTTATGGGAATAAAAGATCAATTTTTACTTCGTCCGGATATCACTTTTTTGAACCACGGTTCATTTGGTGCATGCCCGAAACCTGTTTTTGAAGAATACCAGAATTTCCAGCGTTTATTGGAAGCTGAACCAATACAATTCATCACTAAAACCGGTCCTGAATTCTTAGATACATCAAAACTTGCTTTAGCCAATTATCTTAATTGTGATAAGAATGATCTTGTATATGTTACAAATCCAACAACATCATTAAACATAGTTATTAGTAATCTGGATCTTCAGCCGGGTGATGAAATATTATCAACCGATCATGAATATGGGGCATTAGACCGAACCTGGAATTTCTATTGCAAGAAAACAGGTGCCAAATATGTTCGACAGCATATCCCTATCCCTTTAAAATCACATGATCAATTTATTGAGGAATTTTGGAAGGGTTATTCTCCTAAAACTAAAGTGGTTTTCATTTCTCATCTCACTAGTTCAACATCCCTCATTTTTCCTGTTAAAGAAATTTGCGAGAAAGCGAAAGAGCTGGGACTGATCACAATTGTAGACGGAGCGCATGTTCCCAATCATATCCCTCTGGATTTATCAGACATTAAGGCGGATGCCTATACCGGAGCATGTCACAAATGGTTATTGGCCCCTAAAGGAAGTACGTTTTTATATGTTAACAAAGATCTGCAGAGATCAATGGATCCTTTGATAGTAAGCTGGGGATATGAAGCAGAATTTCCTTCTGATTCTCAGTTTCAGGATTACCACCAATATCAGGGCACCAGAGACTTCTCGGCTTTTTTGACAACACCCGCTTGTTTAACGTTCTTACAGGAAAATAACTGGGAAGAACGTAAAGGGTTATGTAGATCTCAATTGCAGGATTATTACCCAATTGTTGCAAAGGAGCTAGACACCAATCCTATTTGTCCGGTTAATGATCAATACCTTGGGCAGATCTGCAGTATACCAATTAAAGTAAAAAATCCGATAGAACTTAAACAGCTACTTTATGATAAATACAAAATAGAGATCCCTGTATTTGCTAATCCGGATGGAAGAAGATTTTTGCGCATATCCTTCCAAGCTTATAATGGTGTTGAAGAGATTGAAATTTTGATCAATGCCCTACGCGATATTAAAAAGAGAGAAAATCTTATTGAATAGCATGTCGAAGAGTACGAAGGGTATCATAGGAATTTGTTACGTAACCTTGTTCGTCTACCTTTTGTATTTTGCCCCGTTCAGATCAGACACCTCAACTGCCGTAAATCTTGTTCCCTTTAAAAGTATTAGTAAGGATCTTTATTATGTTTTCATTCATGGCTCATCCTGGGAGTTCATTTTTTTTCTTTGTGTTGGATTCTTTGGTAATCTGTTTCTTTTGGTTCTTATACCCTACTTTTTTGATCTATACACAAAGGGGTATAAAAAATGGCTACTGGTAATTTTAACTCCAATAGCCATTGAATTATTTCAGTTTTTACTTCAAGCAGGATCAGCAGACATTGATGATGTTTTCCTCAATGCCCTGGGATTTTATCTTGGGTTTGAACTGATGAAAAAAACTAGAACTAAGCGTTCTCTTCCCAGATCTGAATAAGATTTACCATTGTTTTAACAGCTTTTTCCATGTCCTGGACACTTACGTATTCATGTTTAGAATGAATGGCCATTTCTCCGGTAAATATATTAGGGCAAGGTAAGCCCATAAAGGACAATCTTGATCCATCCGTTCCTCCACGAATGATTACTGGCTTTGGAGCAACATTTGCCCTTTTCATTGCTTCAATAGCATAATCAGTAACAAAAGGCACTTCTTTAATTACTTCCTTCATGTTTCTGTATTGCTCAGTTACTTTAAAGTCATACGTTACGCCTTTTGACGCATATTTAGAAACAACTGATTTAACCATCTCTTCTAATCGTGTTTCGTATTCTTTCAACTTATCTGTTATATGATCACGGATGATGAATTTAACCGTAGCCTTTTCCATAACTCCACTGAATGATGTTGGATGTACAAAACCTTCTCGTTCTTGTGTAGTTTCAGGGGACCATGCATCTTTTGGCAAAGTATCTATGAACTCACTTGCTACTTTTATAGCGTTCACCATTTTATTTTTAGCATATCCCGGATGTGCAGAAACACCATGAATATTGATCTCAACGGCATCAGCTGAAAAACTTTCATCCTCAATTGAACCTAAAACTCCACCATCCAGGGTATAACCATAATCGGCAGCCAATCTATTCATGTCCACATGATCCACTCCTCTACCAACTTCTTCATCCGGAGTAAAAAGAATTCGAATCTTTCCATGCTCAAAACCGGGGTCACTCATCATAAAAGCTGCAAAATCCATTATACATGCAATTCCGGCTTTATCATCAGCACCAAGCAAGGTCAAGCCACTTGCAGTAATGATATCATCTCCGATTTTCTCCTTTAAGTAAGGATGCTTTTCTGTTGTGATCACCTGTGAATTGTCATCTGGCAATGTAATAGGCGAACCATTATAATTTCTATGAATAATAGGTTTAACATCTTTTCCAGAGCAATCAGGAGCAGTATCCATGTGCGCACAAAAACAAATGGTTGGAACATCCTTTTTAGAATTTGCTGGAATTGTTGCATAAACATATCCCCACTCGTCCATTTCAGCATCTGAAATGCCAAGGCTTTTCAATTCCTCAACCAGGATCTTACCCAGATCCTTTTGTTTCATGCTTGATGGAAAAGAATCTGAATTAGGATCAGCTTCAGTATCTACCTGAACATATTTTACAAGTCTTGATTCTACGGAGTGCGAATAACTATCAATTTTCATAGGATGTTTTTAAGAGCCTCTAAGTTAGACATTCAGTTTAATTCTTATGTTGGTTCTCTGGAAAAACAAACCTTTATCGAAGCAAAATCACTGATAAAGAATCAGATAGAAAAATACGGGAAAATATTGGGCCTCCCTTTCGGGAGACCCTGTATTTCCACAGTAAGTAGCGCGACAAGGCGTGCGCTATGTATATAGATTAGAGTTTTACAACTGAAAATTCCGCGCAGAAAAAAGCGCAATTGCTAACTATTGGAGCCAGAAATAACATATGTATGATCCGTAATTTCTTCTGTTAGAGTGTAACAGAAGTATCGGTCAATGGAATTGACACAATAGTTAGACGACTAACTCGATCAGAGTAATTAAGCAAGGAAAAAGATAAAAAAGGTAAATCACAAACATTCCCTGAACGAGAATAAGTGATAAAAGATGTATTTCTACCTAACATTCAACATACGATCGAATTAGGTTTCTAACGGTTTCGATACAGGATTTTAAAACCTGTTCTCAAGGAGATCGCCAGAAACTTGGGTCAATAATACAACAAAAAATCGATCGAACAAAATTTGCCCGATCGATCAATAAAAAAATAACATATTATTAATCTGTAGATCTAGTAAATACGAATTTTAGTGATCTTAGCTCCATCCTTAAAAGCTGAAGCACTAATCTGAGTTTTTTCGGCAGTGGAGTTCACCTTCTTTTTCACATCATCCTCACTAAAAATGAATTCAACTTTAGGAATCAAAGGAGACTCTGCGTAATACTTATTCTCAGTTCCAGAATAGAAGAACGAATGATCAGCATAAGTATATTTCAAGTCTTCAATAGTTGACCCAACTGCAATACTATCATCTGTATGATAATAGTTTGAAAGTACGATCATTTCTTTTATCAGTCTGTCATCATGATGTTCATTACTACCCTGGTCCATGATCAATTCAACGACATCTTCTAATTGACTGAAAATAACGTTATGGGTTTCTTCCATTGCGCTTCCAGACCCGTTATTAAGTTCCTTTGTAAAATGTCTAATTTTTAAGCCTTTTGGCAAGTCTGGCACGGTTTTACCAATTATAAAATTTCCGCATACTTCAGAACCAAGTAAGATTTTATTCTCTACTTCTGTTACTACAACTTCTTCAGTGTTTACAGTTTCTTCAGTTTGGTTAAAAGATTCGGTTTCGACTTCTTCTTCACCGCTGCCACAACTAAATAGGAGGGGAAATACAAATAAGGAGGGGATTAACGCTTTCATGTCTAGGGGTTTAAAGTTCAATCAAATATATGGAAAGCGTGTTAGAAAATCAACTATCCGTGCACTGTTTCTGATTTTCCATAAGAACGGATCAATTCACCTTCAAAGGTCAACCATTCTTTCCATCTTTTATCCACATCCACTTCATTACCATACATTTTAGCAAATTTGATAAACGTAGTATAGTGTCCCGCTTCAGAGATCATTAATTCCCGATAGAAAGTTGCCAATTCCTCATCCGAAATATTTTCTGACAAAACTTTAAACCTTTCACAACTTCTAGCTTCTACCATTGCAGCAAATAATAGTCTATCTACCAATGCTTCCTCTCTAGAACCCCCTTTTCTTCTGAATTTGTATAATTGATTAACATAATCGTCTTTACGTTCAGGACCAAACACCAATCCTCTGTCTAGAATAATTTGATGAACTTGTTTGAAATGATCCAATTCTTCTGCGGCAATTTCTAACAATGTACTTACCAATTCCGTTTTATCTGGATTTTGGGTAATGATGGATATGGCATTCGAAGCGGCCTTTTGCTCGCACCACGCATGATCAGTGAGAATCTCTTCGATATTACTTTCAACAATATTTACCCACCTAGGGTCTGTCGGTAATTTTAATCCCAGCATTGTTAATTGTTTTGTCAAATGTAACGGAACTTGAGAAAGGAATTATTATAGAAATATAAAATTTCGTCATTGATCATCCGTCTTAAATGATGTATTATGGATTATTATCTGTTCCTAACCAACATATATAAAGATAAAGCAACTCACATCATTGAGAATTTGCTAAAGCATTACTTTAAGGTCAAATCTGTTGATTTTGAGATCAACAATAAAAAGAGTATCATGCGCATTCAGGGCCATGAACTTTCACCTCTGAAAATTCAATCAACAATAAACGGGCTTGGATATAATTGTACGGGGATACAGAAAGATGATCAATAATAGAAGTCAAACTTATAATGACATTCTCCTCTTTCATAATAGATCTCGAATTCAATAAGTGATGACTTTTCTACACTGATGATAATCGAATTTTTTTCTTCTCCCTTTTTCTTGATCAATTCAAAGTATAGGGGTTTATCACCGGAAATTACTAATACACCGGAATCAAAATCCTTCCCATAATAGGCCTTTACATTTGTGGGTGTTAGGTGCACGAGATATTCAACCTTTGCGCCTGATCCACCATCTGCACGCTCCATTGAATTTTTTAACTCATCAATTGCCGTTTGAGCAGTTGCATATTGCAAACTGAACAGCAAAGCCATAAGGGTAATTAATTTCTTCATAACCTAAAAATAACAAAGCCCAACGAATGTTGGGCCTTGCACACTACTTACTTTGGAATTACATACTGCTTTCAAAAAACGTTTTTCTCTACTCACAGAAAACCATGAAAAAACTCTGACACAAATATATGATTGTTTTTTAATTGTGTTACGAAATGCAATATTAATTTTTACTAAGAATTATTTAAATCTTAACGAATCATTATCTCTTTGTTTGATACCCTCCTGACACTAATACACAAGTTGTTGTATAGCAGGATAATGGAAGAATTCCTCTCAATTAAAAAATAAGATTGACACGCATTCCTTTGCGCTCTTTTAATGAATCTACAGACGATATTTTATACGTGCCATCTAATTGATCAACAAGCATGTCTATCAATTGCATTCCCAAAGTTTCCGATTGCTCAAGATCAAATTCAATTGGCATGCCAACGCCATCATCTTCATAAAGCAAATGAAATTTCCCCGATCCATCTTTAGATCCTGTAATCTTTATTTCACCTTTGTTTTCAGGGAAAGCATGTTTTAAAGAATTGGTTAACAATTCGTTCAGCACCAGGCCTATCGGAATCATTCTGTCAATTTTAAATACACAGTCATCTGTCACATCCATAGAAAAATCTATCTGATGCTTTGGTGGAGCATAGGACATAAATATTGACCGTTGCAGAAAATCGATATACTCACTCAATTTTGTGAATTCAAATCCTTCAGAACTGTACAACATCTCATGAACCAACGCCATTGAATCAATTCTTGCCTTGCTGTCTCTAACAAAACCAAGTATCTTGGGGTCCTTTTCATTGATGGTCTGTAATCTCATCAATGAAATAATGATTTGCATATTGTTCTTAACCCTGTGATGTAATTCCTTGAGCAACCTTTCCTTTTCCCTTAACGAGATAGCATTTGCTTTTAACTCTTCGCCCAACATATTAACACCGGCAGTAATGGCAGTAATTTCATCATCACTGTTATCGATCTCAATGTGTTTATCAAAATCTAAGCGCGCATAAGCCATTAAAAGCTCCATGATGTCGTGAATTCTACTATCGGACAGTGGCATTGATCATGATTTAAAGTTCTTGCACCATTCAACCGCTTCTTCTTCTGAATTAAAAAGCTTTGTTGGCACTGATGGTTTATTTAATCCTATAAAAAAATTGGCAACCATATTTCCAATAATGGATTTTCTAACTATTGCAATGGCATTAACATTCGTTTCCCGGTCTTTTATAGAGAGGTAATCCCTTGCTTCTTTCGTAATTGACTTAATTTTAGTTGTATCAACGATCAGGGGATAGACTGCATTCTTTCTTAAAGAATTAACTGCTCTTGAATTAAGCATTGCATCCTCAATACCGATAACCGCTCCATCTCTGACTAATGTTCTGGCAATACCATCTTCTCCTAGCCAGGTATAATAGCAGTCCAATTCATGAAAACCTTCTTCAGGTGGTTGCATGTGGATAAAGATATTCAATTTCTGCAATTTCATTATCTTGCCCAAAATTTCGAATTGTGGGCATTTTAAGGCGTTTCAATAATCTGAATATCAACATTAAACTAACGGTTGCGTTTTTTATAATCGCCTTCATGTCTATTGTGATAATTGGGTTTCTTGCTTACTTCAAAGGAAAGCGATCCCTGGAAGAAGAATCCTTTAATCGTCTAACGGCAGTAAGGGAGATGAAAGCCACTCAAATTGAAGACTATTTCAATGACATTCGAAATCAGATCATCACCTTTTCTGAAGACCATACAATTATTGAAGCCATGCATGAATTAAAACATGGCTTCGATACTATTACCAAAGAACTACAATACAGTGAAGATCAATTAAGATGGGCTGAAGATAGGTTGAAGAAATATTATCAGGATGAATTTTTACCACGACTGAATGAGAACGTTCAGCATCAAGCCGATTTAGAAGACCACTATCCAAAGCATCCTTCGGCAGTTATATTACAAGACCTGTATATTGCAAATAATCCAAATGAAGTTGGACACAAACATTACCTGTGTGATGCGGCAGACAGTTCATCTTACAGCAAGGCTCATGCTAAATTCCACCCACTCATCAGGTCTTATCTCGAGAAATTTGAGTTCTATGATATTTTCCTTGTAGATGATGAAAGTGGACAAATAGTTTATTCAGTATATAAGGAGGTAGATTACGGAACATCTCTAATTGATGGACCATACGCTAATTCCAATATTGGCAAAGCATTCAGAGAAGTGCGGGATGCGGATGACAAGGACTACGTTAAACTGGTCGACTTTGAGTCTTATCATCCTTCATATAATGCACCTGCTTCATTCATTGCATCACCTATTTTTGAAGGGGAGAATAAAGTGGGTGTACTTATCTTCCAAATGCCAATACAAAAGATCAATAATATCATGACCAATCGACATGAATGGGCTGATGTTGGATTAGGAGAAAGTGGCGAAACTTATATTGTTGCTGAAGATTTTACCCTTAGAAATCAATCGAGATTTTTTATTGAAGATCAAGAGAACTATTTCAAAATGGTTCAGGAAATTGGTTTACCTGAGACAACAATAACTCAAATTAGAAATTTTGAGAGCACTGTTGGATTACAAACCGTTAAAACGGAAGGGACAATCAACGCCTTAAATGGAAAAACAGACGCCGAGATTTTTAATGATTACAGGGGCGTTCCTGTACTGTCATCATATAAGCCATTGCAAATTGATGATATGCATTGGGTTATTATGAGTGAAATAGATAGGGATGAGGCATTCGCTCATGTTTATGACCTGAGAAGAAACATTGTGATCGTATTCTTTGGTTTGCTCATATCCATTGTATTTGCTTCATTCATCATATCTAAAAAAATATCTAAGCCCATTAAAGTCTTAACAAATAAGGCAGAAGAACTTGCAGGCGGTAATCTTGATGTTGAAATAACTTCAGACAGTAATGACGAAATCGGAACGTTGGCGAAAACGTTCAGCCATATGCAGCACAACATTAAGGACCTTGTTCATAATCTGGAGGATAAAGTAAAAGAGCGAACTCAAGAATTGCAGAGTCAAAAAGAAATGGTTGAAGAAAAAAACCGTGAAATTGTTGACTCAATCAACTATGCTCTGAGACTTCAAAGAGCAATCATTCCAACCGAAAGCAAGATCAAGTCAGCTTTGCCGGATTCCTTCGTGTTGTTCAAGCCTAAAGATATTGTATCAGGGGATTTTTATTGGATGAATGAGATTGAGGGTAAAGTTCTGGTCGGCGCGGTGGATTGCACAGGCCATGGCGTTCCTGGCGCAATGGTAAGTGTGGTAGGAGCCAACGGTTTGAACAGATGTGTTAAAGAATTCAACCTAACTCAACCAGCAGCAATTTTAGATAAACTCACAGATCTGGTAAAGGAAACTTTTGAGTCTGGCGAAGACAAAGTAAAGGATGGAATGGATGGTGTTTTGTGTTCTATAGATCTTCAAAATAGAGTCGTAGAATACGCCGGAGCAAACAATCCATTATGGTTGATGAGAAAAGGAGCAGATGACCTTGATGAAATAAAGGCAGATAAACAACCCATTGGAGATTTTGACATGCGAAAGCCATTCACTAATCACAGCATTCAACTAAACGAGGGAGATGTTATCTATTTCTTCTCTGATGGATATGCTGATCAGTTCGGTGGACCAAGGGGCAAGAAATTCAAATACAAAACCCTAAAAAAATTATTGTTTGACATTTCTGATAAATCAATGACCGAGCAATGCAGCATCCTTGACAAAACTTTCAAAGATTGGAAAGGTGAATTTGAACAATTAGATGATGTCTGCATAATAGGTGTTCGAGTTTGATCTTTAAAGCAATAAATCCATCATTTTTAAGGTTTTTGGGTGGGCCATAAGTGCCGAATACAAATGTTTTGTCCCTTCTATTTTTGTCGTCCGTCAATTTTCCTACAATAAACGTCCCGTAAAACACGTAATTTATCGAGTCTTTCCTTGCTAAACATTAGATTTAATTATCTTAGCATTGGGCAATACAATTTACCTATAAATGAAACACTTACTACTTGTTTCTTCTTTGCTATTATTTACTGTAATAAGTAATGCTCAACCCAACAATGACAATTGTTCAGGGGCGATACAGTTATGTGCCGGACAATCTCTCTCTGGTACTACAACAGGAGCAACCACTTCAGCAAGTGAAGATGGCACTTTTTGTATTATTCCCAATGCTGCTACAGTTTGGTACAAATTCACTACAAATGCTACAGGTGGGGCAGTTACAATTGACTTTACTGGACTTGCCTTTAATGTAGATCCCACTTATGGACAGGTTATTGAAGCCATGATCTATAATGTAAATGGAAATCCATGCACGAATCCAAATACTTATACACCAACCAATGCTTCATGTGCAAGCGGCGGAACAGATTTTTCGTATAGCCCATCTATAGCGCTTTCACCAAACACAACTTACTATTTAATGGTAAATGGTTCAGCAAACGGTGTTGGTGTTACCAATGCTGCTGAATGTGATTTTACGGTTTCGATCTCTGGAGCAGCTGTAGATGCTACTTTTCCTACCGCATCAATATCCGCTCTGGACACCATTTTGTGTCAGGGGGATGACGTTTCTGTAGAAACTATCATTTCGAATTGTTCAGATACTGCCTCATTTGACTGGTATTACAACAACGTATTATTACAAAGCTCCTCAATAGATACATTTTCAACCACAGTTTTAGCCGATTCGGGATATTTGAAATTGGTGATCAATTGTGGCTCGTATTGTGTATATTCCGACACAACAGATAGCATTTACTTCAGTGTAACCCCCATAAGTGCAAATGCCGGACCAGATAAATTTATACAAGACGGTGATGTTGTCACACTTGACGGTGATGGAATGGGTTATCCATCATGGACTCCAGGCAATACTTTGACCTCAACCACCAATTTCACTCCAACTGCCAATCCTTCGAATACTACAACATATTTTTTAACTGTTACAAATGGGAGTTGTGTAGCAACAGATAGTGTGAATGTATTCGTTGGTGAAGTTATTACGATTTATTCAGCGTTTTCTCCCAATAATGATAACATCAATGATAAGTGGATCATTAAAAACAGTAACCAGTATCCAAATATGGAAGTAACGGTTTATGATAGGTCTGGACAAAAGGTGTTTCAAACAACAGGTTATTCCACTTCTGATAAATGGTGGGACGGAACGAATAAGAATGGTAAACCTCTACCTGTAAGCACATACTTTTATGTGATTGACATTAAAGAGGGGGGAGACAATGGGATTTTCAAGGGCACCGTTAATATTATGCGCTAGGTATGAGAAAGTATTTTGCACTAATATTCGTCTGTACAACATTTTTAAGCTCTAGTCAGCAACTTGAGCACTATACTCAATACGCCTTTAATCAGTTCGCCTTTAACCCAGCTGTGGCAGGTACGAAATCTTGCATTGATATCAGAACCGGATATAGATTTCAATGGGCGGGGATTGATGGTGCCCCCCAAACAGGATTCATCAACGCTCATGCGCCTTTGAGATTCGGCAAGAAAAAAAGGAATGCATTTGGACCAAAACACGGGATTGGTGGGCAGATCAAAAGGGATGCGTTTGGACCTTACTCCAACTTGGGATTGCAAGTTGCATATGCCTTTCATTTACCTATTAGTAGAACATGGAACCTATCGTTTGGTGCCTCATTAGGATTTAAACAAACAGGGTTTCAAGCTAGTTTCTTGACCACCGAATTAAATGATCCGAGTGTCCCATCACAGGACCAATCATTTATCGTTTTTCCGGATGGTATTGCAGGTATCTGGCTTAACGATAAAAAGACCTACTTCGGTTTATCTGTTCATCATTTATTCGGCAACAAATTGCCTAAAATTGGAGATGAAGCAAAACTTCAAAGACATGTTTATATTACCGGAGGAAGGAGTTTTATGCTTGAAAAAAAATGGTCTTTGATACCTTCATTTTTCTTCCTATGGACAAAAACAACCCCTATTGATTTCCATCTTAGTGCCCTTGTTGACCTTGATAACAAATTTTCATTTGGAATAGGACTTAGAAGAACGGATGCCATAACAGCTCAGGTTAGAGTAAAATTCTTTAACTGGATCTCTTTAGGTTATTCATTTGATTTTGTAATTTCCAAACTAGCCGGAAATATGTGGTATACACATGAGATAACCGGAGGGTTTAATTCATGTTCAAATTATGGGAATTCCAGCACAACGGACTGCCCGTCTTTTGAATAGAAACAACCTTTCGAACACCTCATGCGTTTATCACTAAAGTATGGTTAATAAGTTGTTGATAACGATTTAAATACTACACAGAACATTGGTACTTTTAATGCTACAAACTATGAAAAATTTCAATTGCACACTTTTGAAGCCAGTTGTAGTACTTATTGCTTTCACCCTCAACGTTTATTCATATGCCTCTGATTTCTATTGGATCAATGGATCAGGTAATTGGAATGACGCTTCGCATTGGTCTCAATCAAGTGGCGGGATGATCTCTGGCTCTACACCCGGAGCAAATGATAACGTGATTTTTGACGGAAATTCATTTATCAACGAATCCTATCCGGTTGTACAGTTAAATAACTCATCTACTGTTCATCACATTTTCTTCAACAGCAACATTCCAGCACAAATTTTTGGTGGAAATAACACGCTAACAGTCACAGGGGGAATCAGTGCAAATCATCAATTCTACATTAGCACTAAAACCATCAAATTTCAAGGCCCAGCAGGTGTTCTTCAATCTATTGATTCAAAGAACAGCGACTTTGATGCAAACATTGTTTTTGTTAGTGGTAAATGGGAACTGCTAAATAGTCTTAAAACCACAATAAGTCACTCAATAACATTCCAACAAGGTGAAGTTATTTCTAATGGGCATACAATTTTTGCAGAGACCATAGTTTCAAATCAAAACCAATTCAACCTGAATCTTAGCGGTTCAGTAGTCTATGCTGTAGATCAAATGGATCTAAGTAGTTCCAATAATACAGGTGGTCCAGCCAACTTCTACTATAGCGGCCCTGAAATAAACAACAATGAAAAAGGTTCTTTTGCAGCATCAGGTTCAACTTTTACCAGGGATCAAACTACACTTTGCTCTGACGGAAACCTTACAATCGACATTGTAACACTTGATTATAATGGAGGATGGAATGTTAGCTGTAACGACTCATGTAACGGTGAATTGTCAATCTCTGCTTCCGGTACGGCTGGGCCATATGCTTACAAATTCAACACGCAGCCTTTCTCTTCTCAAACATTCTTTTCTGATCTTTGTCCAAATAACTATTTGATTACAGTACGTGACTCATCTAATGAATTAGTTCCAGGGTCAGGTATCTTCTATCAATGCACCGTTTCGGAAGACATTACACAGCCCCCCGTTTTACAGTTAGATTTGATCGGTTCATTCACTTCTACATGTCCCGGGTCTTGTGATGGTAAAGCATTTACTTCACCTCAAGGGGGAACTCCTGGCTATACGGTAACATGGGCTACAAGCGGTGAAGTAACGCCTAATCCCGTAGCGCTTTGTCCAGGGCCAAATATAGCTGTTCTTGTTGATGCCAATGGATGTTCTACTGATACTACTTTTAATATCGCTACTCCTCCAGATATCACAGCAACCTTAAATATTACTGATCCAACTTGTTTTGGTGATTGTGACGCTGAAGTTGATGTTGTCCCTGCAGGTGGAAATGGACCTGCTTATACATACAGTTGGAATGTCATTCCAACCTCTGGGCAAGGAACCAATCCCGGAATAGGCTTTTGTTCTGGCTCAATAACACTTTCAATTTTTGATCAGGATGGTTGTCAACAGGATACAACCTTTGATATAGTAGACCCACTTCCATTATCAGTGGTGTCAGGATTTGTCGCAGACGCTTCATGTTTCGGAGTGTGTGATGGTCAAGCATCAGCTACACCTGCAGGAGGAGTGCCAGGTTATACTTATGAGTGGTTCACCTGCCCTCAGCCAGGTGTCACAACGGGAGTTACTGCTCAAAATCCAAATACTTTATGTGCTGGAGATTATTACGTTATTGTAACCGATAATAATGGCGCGGGATGTCAAGCACAAAGTGGATGTATAACAATTGACGAACCAACAGAGATAGATGCAACGGCACAAGTTTACCAAATATCTTGTTTTGGTGTTTGCGACGGTGCAGTTGATGTAGATGCAGTTGGCGGAACTCCACCATATACTTATTCGTGGATATCGTTGCCTAACCCTCCTGGATTTGGTGTTGGAGCCACAGACAGCTTATCCGGTTTATGTGCGGGTATCTATGAAGCTACTGTTACT
Organism: Crocinitomicaceae bacterium; assembly: GCA_020635955.1. Taxonomy (GTDB): domain Bacteria; phylum Bacteroidota; class Bacteroidia; order Flavobacteriales_D; family Crocinitomicaceae; genus Paracrocinitomix. The sequence goes on along the minus strand of JACJYW010000005.1, from coordinate 65,524 downwards.
GATAACAATGGATGTAATTCATCTCCAGACACAGTTGAAGTTATTGAACCGCCTCAATTGACATTGACAATAACCGGAACGGATCCATCATGTTATGATCTGTGTGATGGTTCAACTATTGCAGTTGCTGGTGGTGGAACTCCCGGATACTCTTATAGTTGGTCACCAGCACCAGGAGTTGGACAAGGCACCGCCAATCCATCAAGCATGTGCGCAGGAACCTATGATTTGACATTAACTGATAATGCGGGTTGTAACCTCGTTGATCAAGTAACATTGAACTCACCTCCAACATATGATATTAGTGCCTCCCAAACAAACCTGGTTTGTGCCGGAGATGCAAACGGAACTATTGATGTGATTATTAACAGTGGTGGTTCAGGAGCAGGATATACTTATACATGGGCTCCCAATCCTCCCGTTGGGCAAGGTACTGCTAACGTTTCTGGCTTGACGGCTGGAATGTGGTGCGTAACCATTAGTGATAACATGGCCTGTGATACCACACTTTGCTTTACCATTACCGAACCAACTCCTCTATCTGCCAACGCCAGTGTAATATCACACGTAAGCTGCTTTGGTGATTGTAATGGTTCTGCGCAGGTTGTTGTTGCAGGAGGTGTATTGCCCTATACGATAACCTGGAACCCCGGAGGTCAAAATGGATCAATTGCCTCTAACCTATGTCAGGGAAACTATACCGTTGATGTGGTTGATGGTAACGGATGTACAGATAATGATAACATTACAATTAACGAACCGGCGCAATTTGATCTATCAACTTCTCAGGTAGATAACTTATGTTTTGGTGACTGCAATGGACAAGCTTGTGTTTCTATGAATAGCGGTGGCTCACCTCCTTACAATTATCAATGGGACGATCCTCTATTACAGACCACACCTTGTGCTATTAACCTATGTGCAGGAAATTACACTGTGACAGTTACTGATCAAAACTTATGTGACTCCTTAATATCTTTTACAATTATTGAACCTGCAGAGATAATTATTGACACGAATTTGATCAACTCTACTTGTTTTGGTAGCTGTACTGGGGCAGCATATATAACAGTCGTTGGTGGAACAGGTCTTTATACATTTGAATGGTTTGACGCGGGAACCGGAATTCCTTTAGGTGTTAATAATGATTCAATTTCAAATTTATGCCCCGGAGATTATTACGCCTCAGTAACAGATGGGAATGGATGTACCATTCTTTCAGACGTAGTTACTATTACCGAATTACCGCAGATCGTATTGTCTTTGGTAAATAAAACTGATGCATCTTGCGGAATATGTGATGGAACTGCCGAGGTTTCTGCTGTTGGCGGAGCCGGTGGATTTACATATGTATGGAATCCTGCTCCAGGAGGAGGTCAGGGAACACCAATTGTTTCTGGTCTTTGTGCAGGTGCGTATAATGTAGTTGCAACTGACGTTGCAGGTTGTACCCAAAATCTTGGGATAAACATTAATAGTGTTTCATTGGAGGTTACTACAATGGATTCAACGGATCTAAATTGCTTTGGTGTTTGTGACGGAACTGCAACTATAACCTGGAATTCATTATTGCCACCATACACCGTAGTTTGGTATGATAACGGCACTGGAATTCCAATAGGTCAAACTGATGGGCCGGGTGCGATCACAACTTCAACTGCAACTGCCCTATGTGCCGGAACATATTTGGCCGTAGTAACTAATGCTGGTGGATGTGTGTTTTCTGATACAGTAACGGTTCATGAACCTGCTGAAATCGTTGGAATTCAATCCAAAACAAATGTAACTTGTAATGGTAATTGTGACGGTACTGCGTCCATTGTTGCTTCAGGTGGTACTGGTGCCTTAACGTATACATGGAATCCCCTGCCGGGTGGAGGACAGGGCACACCAAATGCAATAGGCTTATGTGCAGGAAACTGGGATGTTACCGTTACAGATGCAAATGGTTGTAATGTCAATTTCCCATATACAATAACACAGCCTAATTTATTGCAGATAGTTACCGAAACTTCAACAGACATTAGCTGTTTTGGATTAACTGATGGTACAGCAACGATTATACATAATGGAGGAACCGCTCCCTTTTCTTACAGTTGGATCGATTGTAATTCAGGATTGCCGATTGGACAATCAACACAGTCCGCCACGAATTTACCAGAGGGTGATTATAAAGTGATCATAACTGATGCGAATGGTTGTACTGCAACCAGTGGTTGTTTACCAGTGGTTGAGCCTGCAGGTATGACGGAAACTATAAATATTCAGCCCGTTGGATGTTTTGGCTATTGCGACGGTATGATCGATATTGAAATTTCAGGTGGAACCGCACCATATTTCTATCAATGGCAGGATGAATTCCTCGTAGACATTGCTGGTCAAACCAATGATACGATTAACAATGCTTGTCAGGGAATCTATAACATTGAAGTCACCGATTTTAATGGTTGTTCTCAAACTTTTGGTCCTGTTGACCTAACTGACCCAACCTTCCCATGGAACGTAACATCAAGCACCACTGACGTAACATGTTCTGGAAGTTGTGATGGTACAGCTACAGTAACAGTCATTAGTGGAAATACTCCACCATATACATACTTGTGGGATGATCCATTAACTCAAACAACTTCTACCGCCATTAATTTGTGCCCAGGTACTTATAATTGTACGATCTCAGATGCAAGTATTTGTGATACAACAATTACTGTAACCATCCTTGATGCAAATCAAATTATTGCCAACGCCAACATATCCAATGTATTATGCTTTGGTGACTGCACTGGACAAATTGATGTATCACCAACTGGTGGCAATGCGCCTTATACAGTAACCTGGTCTGATCTTCAAGTTGGAGATACTGCTTTCAGTTTATGCATGGGGCCAATAACTGCCACTATTACTGATAATTCAGGATGTTTTATAGATACAATTATTAATATCACTGAACCAACTGAAATAATAGCAAATTCTGTCTTCGCGAACAACTCAAGCTGCGGTGTTTGTAATGGTAGTGCAACAATTAACGTAATCGGAGGTGTACCAGGATATTCATATAACTGGTCCCCTGCTCCTGGGGCCGGACAAGGCACTAATAATGTTACAGGACTCTGTGCAGGTATAACATCAGTAGATGTCACAGATGCAAATGGATGTGTTCTAACAGAAATATTTGCTATATCGGATGTTAATGCTGAAGTATTGACCATGGACAGTACAAATGTCAGCTGTTTTGGATTGTGTAATGGCGGAGCTGAAGTAATATATATTTGTGGCGACCCCGGGTGTACAAATCAATGGTATGATGGCGGAACTGGTTTGCCAATTGCTGGTGAAACAGGAACAACAATTTCCAATCAATGCGCGGGAGACTATTATGTAGAGGTTACAAATGCATCCGGTTGTATATCAGTTGGGTTAACAACGATTAATAGTCCTACACAGATTATAGCTAATGAAGTTATCACTTTAGTAACTTGTAATGGTGCTAATGATGGTACCATAACATTAGCGCCATCAGGCGGATCCGGCGCAGGATATTCTTATAGTTGGAACCCTGTTCCTCCAAATGGTCAAGGAACCAATCAAGCATTGAATTTATCCGTTGGAACATGGTGTGTAGACATTCAGGACAACACAGGTTGTATTCAAAGCTATTGTTATGATATTACTGAACCAAATGCAATGACAATAACTCCAAGCGCTCAAGACCCTTCATGTAATGGAGACTGTAACGGAATAATCTCTGTTGCGGTAGCTGGAGGATATGGAGGATTTACCTATCAGTGGTATGACGGTGGAGGATTACCAATTATTGGTGAAACAAATGCTCTAATCAGTGGATTATGCGCTGGAAATACAACTATTGAGGTTACGGATGCGGGAGGATGTATACAAACTCAGCTTATAACATTATCAGAACCATCTGCCGTAACGGGACCAATAGTTGGAACCAATGTATTATGCTTTGGGGACTGCACCGGTACAGGGACGGTGAACCCCGGCGGTGGATTTGCACCCTATACGATCAATTGGTACAATAATACAACCGGATTACTCATAGGACAATCTGGTACAAATGCAACTAACCTTTGTCCAGAAGATTATTATGCTATCATTACTGATGCTAACGGATGTAATTTCCAGACCAACGTAATTTCTGTAATTGAACCGGCCGAATTAACTTTTACACTTAATTCAAATGACGCTAGCTGTTTTGGAGTATGTGATGGAGACGCCGATATAATTATGGCAGGCGGAACTCCAGTTTATACATACGAATGGCTTGATATATCAGGAACACCAGTTGTTGGTGGATTAAATTCTTCCGTATCAAACTTGTGTGCTGGAAATTATACAATTGAAGTAACAGATGCCAATGGTTGTACAATAGGACAACAACCTGTTGTAATCAATGAGTTTCCACAAATCACAGGTAATGTTTTCACGAATGACGCAACCTGCGGTGTAAATGATGGTTCTGCCAATGTTTTCGCAAATGGTGGTAACCCTCCATTCACATATCAATGGTACGATAATCTTATGGCTCCTTTAGCGGGTGAAACAAATAGCACATTGCTTAATATTGGGGCTGGAACATTTTACGTAGATGTAACTGATGCAAGTGGTTGTACTGAGACGTTTACAGCGAATGTAAGTAACCTTAACGCCATTTCACTTACCTGGGATGCTGTGGTTCATCCAAGTTGCTTTGGTTCAACAGATGGTAGTCTGGCAATAACTGCCTCAGGAGCTAGCCCTCCATTCTCTTACTCATGGAATCCGGGTGGATTAATTGCTGAAGATCCTACAGGTCTATCCGCAGGAGTTTGGACAGTTCAAATTACAGATAATGTGGGCTGTATTAATTTCTATGACACTACTTTGGTTGAACCAACTGAAATTACCGTTACATCTTCATCAACGGCGTCTGACTGCGGATTGTGCAATGGTGGAATTGATGTTGTTGTTTCAGGAGGAACAGGCGCTCTAACCGCACTATGGAATAACGGAATGTCGGGTACATCTTTAACTGGCTTGTGCGCTTCAATGTATGAAGCACAGGTGACCGATCAGAATGGATGTGTTGCCATTGAACAAGTTGATGTTCCAAACAATGGAGGATTAACTGGAGATCAATTAATCAACGCCATTACTTGTGCTGGATCATGTGACGGATCGGTTACGGTTACAGGAGTTGGCGGAACAGCACCTTATACATATGAATGGCTTCATGACGGATCTACGGTTAGTAACCTGAATAATCTATGTGCAAACTCCTATTTCGTCGAAATTACAGATGCTATTGGTTGTACATATTCAATGGAAGTTGAAATGACAGACCCAAATGCCATAGATGCAGTAGCAACTATTACAAATCCTGCGTGTGGTAATAATGATGGAATTATTAATGTATCAACTTCAGGTGGTGTGCTTCCTCACACATATCTATGGAACACTGCCGCCATAACACCTTTGATCTCCAATTTAGCAGCAGGTGTTTACACTTTAACTGTAACAGATGCCACAGGATGTACAATGGACTTTATTTATGGCTTAAATAACTCAGACGCACCAGTAGCACAACTAACAACATCTGATGTTTCTTGTCATAGCCTTTGTGATGGGCAATCAGACACACTTTCAGTAACTGGTGGCACTCCTGTTTATACATACAATTGGTATGATGGATCAGCCAATGCTTTAGGAATCACTACTCCTCTAATCACTGGTCTTTGTGCGGGTGACTATATGCTTGAGGTAACAGATGCATCTGGATGTATTTCATTCGCAATTACAACAATTACAGAACCAGATACTATATTGTTAAATCCACTTTTCGCTATAAATCCTACTTGTAATGGACTATGTGATGGTCAGCTCATTGCAAATCCTTTTGGAGGAACAATACCATTTACTTATTTGTGGGATGATCCGGATGCTCAAACAACCATTACCGCAGATAGCCTATGTGATGGATCATACAACTTAATCATCACAGACACCAATGGATGTGGTGCAAATCAATCAGGAACTGTTATCGAGCCTACTTCGGTATCAGCTTTAGTTGACAGCACCATAGCAGCAACCTGCTTAAATTCTGCAGATGGTGAGATATATATCACAGCAAGTGGAGGAACACCAGGTTATACATATCAATGGGTTTCTCAAACATTAACCGATACTTCAACAACAGAAGATCCTACCGGTCTGCTTCCTATGAGCTATTATTTAACAGTTACAGACACTAATGGTTGTACATTTATGGACACTGTTGTTGTCGATACGTTGCTTATTGTATTGGCTAACGCCGGACTTGACACCGTATTATGTAATGGTCAGGGAACGGTTCTATTGGGATCTGCAAATGTTGGTCCTGCAGGAGTAGTATACACCTGGTATGATACAACCAACACTGTGCTAAGTGACACCAGCTTTGTTCCCGTTTCTAATGCAGCAGGCGTTGAATATTACATTTTAGATGTAACTTACAATGGCTGTTCACACCAGGATACGGTCGCAGTTTTTACAGCAGCTCAAATTGTTGTTGATGCTGGACCAGATGTTGAAATGTTCTCAAATCAAACAGAGATTATAGGTGGTAGTCCAACTTCGAATGACGCAACCTACCATACTTATGCCTGGATACCATCTACGTATCTGGATGATTCAACTGCTGCCAATCCTTCCATTGTGAAACCGCAGGCCTCAGGTTACTATTTTGTAACCGCTACAGACACTAATGGCTGTACTGCTATTGATTCAATGTATCTAGAACTAAGACCAGATATTATCATACCTAATGGTATTTCACCAGATGGAGATGGTAAAAATGACACATGGATACTTGACTTTATAGATCTGTATCCTGGCGTAGATATTGAGATTCACGTTTACAACAGATGGGGTGAGCCTCTATTTGCTACAGATGAAGGATATCAGGACGACTGGGGTGGAACCACTAAAAATGGTAAACGACTGCCGGCTGGCACATACTACTACACAATTGTAGTAGACCATCCGGATTTCCCTGAACCATTTACCGGACCAATAACAATCATGTGGTAAAACGTAAAGAGATGAAGAAATTAGTATTAATACCGATCATTTTGTTTGCGTTTGTTGTAAAAGCACAACAATTACCGCAATACACTCAGTATATGTTCAATCAGTACGCATTTAATCCAGCATATGCTGGGGTTAATAAATACTGGGAAGGAACATCTATGAACAGATATCAATGGGTAGGTGGTATTGTAGATGCACCTAGAACATTTACGTTATCAGCTCATGGTCCTTTAAAAAATGAGAACATTGGGCTTGGTGGATATGTTTATACGGATATTGTAGGCCCAACTCGTAGAATTGGTTTTCAAGCATCATTTACCTATCATATTAGGCTTACAGAAAACATGAAAATGTCATTTGGCTTATCAGGTGGATTTAATGAATGGTTATTGGATGCCGATAAGATCACTACCTATCACCCGGATGATTTCTATTTTTCAAATGGCCTTTTAAAATCTTTCGATCCAGATGCCAAGTTTGGAATTTGGTTATATCATCCTGACTGGTACTTTGGTGCTTCTCTCGGTCAATTGTTCCACAACAAGCTATCTTTCTTAGCTACTCAGACTAACTCTGAAAGCTACATGGAAGATCATTTCTATTTTACTGGAGGATATAAATTCAGAATTGGAGAAGATTGGGGCATTGAACCAACAATGTTGTTAAAAATGGGCCTACCTGCACCGGTAAAGTTTGATCTAGGAGTTCGCGGTATCTACAAAGAAACAGTTTGGTTAGGATTTGGAATGCGTACACAAGATGCGCTTACCACTTGGGTGGGCTACAAATACCGTGATATGGTAACTATTGGATATGCTTACGACATAACCTTAACCAAATTAAAAAGCTATACGAGAGGCACGCATGAAATAATGCTAGGAGTTAAGTTTGGTAAAACTGATCCTCAACCAATTGATAAGCCGTCATTAGAATAATTTCTTATCTTCATCCCGACCAAACCCATTCGGCATGAAGATCTACTCTCTTCTTTGTCTATTACTAGGATTAAGCCTTTTTTCCTATGCTCAGGAAATTAAGCAGAATATTCGTGGAACCGTTGTAGACAGTGAATCTAAATTTCCTTTAGTTGGAACGAAAGTCAAAGTGACTGACGTGGACCCTGTATTAGGAGGAATTTGTGATGATAAAGGTAATTTTACAATTTCAAACGTGCCAATCGGTAAACACACGCTTGAAATTAGTTCTATCGGCTATAATACAAAAACAACTACGGTTATTGTAAATTCCGGAAAAGAAACTATAATCAACATTTACCTTGAAGAATCCTCCATTATAGGTGAAGAGGTAGTAGTAACCGGAAGAAAAAAAGGTGAGGTTATAAACGAAATGGCCACCGTCAGTGCAACAAGCTTTTCAGTAGAAGAAACCAATAGATATGCAGGTAGTAGAGGAGATCCTGCCAGAATGATGTCAAATTATGCAGGAGCTCAGGGAACTGATGATTCTAGAAACGATCTTGTAATCAGAGGAAACTCTCCTTTGGGTATTATATATCGTATTGAGGGGGTTAGTATTCCAAATCCAAATCACTTTGCCATTTCCGGCTCAACTGGAGGACCAGTATCAATTTTGAACAATAAATTCCTGGATAACTCAGACTTCTTTATGAGTGCATTTCCGGCTGAGTATGGAAACAGTACAGCTGGTATATTTGACTTGAGAATACGAAGTGGGAACAATAATCTACATGAATTTTCAGGTCAATTTGGATTTCTTGGAACTGAAGCGCTCTTTGAAGGACCATTATCGAAAAAAAGTGGTGCAAGTTATTTAGTAATGGGCCGTTATTCTACCCTTAAATTATTTGATCAAATAGGTTTAAAATACGGCACTGACGCGGTTCCTCTTTATGGAGATGGCGCTTTCAAATTCAACTTTCCTTTCAAAAAAGGTGGAAACTTATCTATATGGGGGGTTGCCGGAACTTCCAGCATTGATATTTTGATCTCAGACCAAACAGAGCCTTCACAAGACGCTTTTGGTGAACAAGACAGAGACCAACTTTTTGGAACTGACATGGCTATAGGTGGCGTCACTTATAAAAAACCAATTAATAAAAACACCTATTTCAAAATGTCTTTTGCCCATTCATGGCAACAACAAACAACCAGGCATTTATACATATTAAGGCATTTAGACTCTACCAGCAATACCTGGGTTTATGATGCGCCACCTTTCGATATGATGGGCTACCGTTACATGATCAATACTTCGTCCGCATATGCAAGTATGAACCACAAACTCAACAGCAAACATGTTATTAAATATGGTTTAAATGCCGACATGTACTTAATGAATATGGAAGATTCTATACGATATGACATCTCAGATTCTACCTCAGCTTTTTATAAACGTTGGGACTACAAGTCCACAGAACCTAACTTTTTGCTTCAAGCATTCATTCAATGGAAATATAAGATCAATAGTCGTCTTACGTTAAACGCAGGACTTCACAGCCAATATTTTACCTTGAGTAATTCCATATCGGCCGTAGAACCAAGATTAGGTCTTAAAATAGATGTGAACGAAAAAAATACCCTGGCCATTGGTGCTGGTATGCACTCTCAACATCAGCCATTGTATATATATACTTATCATCAGCTATTGGGGAGTAACAAAGTTTATCATAACATGAATATGGGCTTTACAAGAAGTATCCATTCTGTAATCAGTTATTCAACGGCTTTCAGCAAATCCATGAAATTCAAAACTGAAGCTTATTATCAGTATTTATACGAAGTTCCAGTAACTGTTGCTCCGTCATCATTCTCCATTTTAAATCAAGGTAGCGGTTTTGCTCGTTTCTTCCCTGACAGCTTACAAAATACTGGGACCGGAGTTAACTATGGAATTGAATTTACTTTACAAAAGTTCTTTGATAATGACTTTTTCTTCATGACAACTCTATCTCTCTATGACTCAAAATACATTGGTAGTGATGGCATTGAGCGAAATACTGATTTCAATGGTAATTACATAGCTAATGCTTTGGCCGGTAAAGAATTCAAATTCGGGGAAAATGACAAACATGCCATAGCACTTGGAATGAAGGTGACTTATGCGGGTGGAAAGAGATATGGTTACGTCAATGAGATCATGACTGATTCTTTGAAGGAAATTGTATGGTTAGACTCTGGTTATAACACAAGAAGATTCAACAACTATTTCAGATTAGATCTAAAGGTTAATTACACCCTAAACACAAAAAAGATCACGCATGAATTTGGATTAGATCTCGTCAATACTACCTTCCAAAAAAATATTCTTGGTTTGACCTATACTCCAAGTGATGATCCTTCTAAACCCTCTTATACTGAACGGTATCAATTAGGATTTTTACCATTATTCTACTATAAGATAGAATTTAAAGTGGGTGGAAAAAAGGATCCTCCGGAAAATTAATGTAACCTTTGCTCTTTTAAATACGTTTAAAAAACAGTTTTTAAACCCTAATAAATGAGCACTTGTATAGAATGTAAAAAAGAATTTGACGGAAGATCTAACCGTAAATTTTGTTCTATTTCCTGTAAGAATAAGTTTCATAATTACCGAAATCGAGAAAAGGAATCTACGGTAGTTGAGATCAACAAGATCCTTCACAAAAACTGGATCACATTGCACAAACTATATGATGTCTACAGAAGCTCGCCAATATCCATGGATGTCGCTGAGGCTTATGGCTATAACAAGAAGTACTTCACACATATTCATAACAGTCCCGTAGGTGAAAAATACACCATGATCTATGACCTTGGGTTTAAAAATCACATTGACAATAAGATCCAGATCATTCTAATGGAATAGTTTATCCCCTATTAACTGTTCATGTTTTAGCCGAAAAGGGATAAACAAAACTTATCCCTTACGTATATTTGCTATTATGCAGTTAAACAAACTATTAAGCTCTTTTGGAATACTATCGTATTCTTTATTAATTTCTTTACCTGTTTATTCTCAGAAAAAACAAATTTCTGCAGACACTTATGATGAATGGAAAACAATCGAGTCTATTCAACAGTCTTCAAAAGGTAACATCATTGGATGGGAAGCAAACCACCTGGAGGGAGATAGTGAACTACACGTTTACGCAAAAAATGGTTCGATCAACAGAACTATTCAAAGAGGAAAAGCTTTAGGTATTCATTTTGGTGAGGCTTATTGCGCTTTTATTTTACCCCCACAATTTGATTCCATTCATCAGTTAAAACTGGATAATGTAAAGAAGGAGAAATATCCAAAAGACACATTGGGATTACTATTTATTGAAAAAGATAGTCTTGTTTTATTGCCAGAAGTTGAATCATTTAAGATATCTGCTGAAGGAGACTGGATGGCCTATCTTTCAACAAAAGATCTTAGACCTCAACCTAAAAAGAAGAAAAAGAAAAAGAAAAAAGGAATTGCTGATCAACCCGAGACAACAGGACACACGCTGGTTTTATACAATCCTATCACCAATTCTACCAAAAACATTCACCGAGTTAAAGATTATACCTTTAATAGAACCGGTACAATGTTAGCATATACCACGAGTGAAAAGAATGAATCAGATTCATTGAGCATTCACGTAATTAGAACCTCTGATTTTAGCATTACCACCTTGTACGAAAAAGCTCTAAGCATTGAGCGAATCACTTTTGATCATGGTGGTGAGCAGTTATTATTCTTTACGAGCAAAGACACCAATAAAATCAAAAATTTTGAATTATCGTACTGGAAAGATGGACAAGCTAATGGTAAAACAGTTGTTGATTCAACCACCAAAGGAATGCCATTAAAATTTACCCCTTCTTCAAAAGCATCTGCCCGATTTTCAAAGGATGGCTCAAGGATATTTTTTGGCACCACAAAAATTCAATATCCAGAGCCAAAAGACACTCTTTTAGACGTTGAAAAAGCACACGTAGACATTTGGTCTAGCCAAGACCTGGAATTACAACCAGAGCAGTTATTGACAGCAAAACAAGATAAGTTCAAATCATACATGGGTGTTTATTTCATTTCCGATCAAAAATTTATACAACTGGAAAGACCCGAATTAGAGTCAGTACAGCTAATCGATCACGGAAATGCAGCATTCGCTCTAGGCATGGATTCCAGATCATATGACAGGGCCAGAACCTGGGAGTATCCATGGAGATCAGACTATTACTGGGTTGATTTGAAATCAGGCAAAAGAGCATTGATTAAGAAAGAACTCGGCCATGCTGTTCAAATATCTCCATCAGGTAAATACTTTGTTTGGTACCAGGGTGAAGATTCAACCTGGATGAGCAAGGACATGATCAGTTTAGAAGAAAAGAATATATCCGGTCATCTTGATGTTGAATTTGCAAGAGATAATAATGGAATGCCATTTATTCCGGAAGCCGAAACCAATAGCGGATGGATTAAAATTGGAGAAGATGAATACGCCGTGGTAAGAGATTATTATGATGTTTGGCTACTTCATCCCTACAACACTTCTAAATCAATTTGTCTAACCAATAAAGACGGGCGTAATAAAGAGATCAAATATCACTTAATGCGATTGGAGCATGATAGCACATACATTTCTCTTGAAAATTGTTTAATAAGAGGAATTGATGACAAAACGAAAGATGAAGCCATTTACAAGATCACCCTGGTTGATGGAAAAGGAGAACTGACCCAATTGATAGGTTCTAATCATATGTTTGTTGACTTTCAAAAAGCGAAAGAAAGTGATGCCGTATTTTTCAGAAGATCCAATTTCCAAACCTATCCTGAGATCGAAATTTCAGATCTGTCTTTAAAAGACACGAAGATCATCTCCTCCACTAATCCACAGCAATCAGAATACAATTGGGGAACTGTAGAATTTGTAGAATGGAGGGCTTATGATAGCACATCACTCAGAGGGCTTCTTTATAAGCCTGAAGATTTTGACCCAAACAAGAAATATCCTATGATCGTTTATTTCTATGAACTTTACCAGGACAACATTCACCGTTACTACTCTCCAAGACCAACTGCATCCATTGTTTACCCAACTGAATACGTCAGTAATGGATACATCATTTTTATACCGGATGTTAGATATGAACCAGGGCATCCGGCTAAAGGAGCTTACAATTGCATTGTCAGTGGGACGCACTATTTGGTAGACAAATATTCCTGGATAGATTCCACCAAATTAGGTTTACAAGGTCAAAGCTGGGGAGGTTATCAAACCGCTCAACTGGTAACTATGACAACCAAATATAGGGCAGCAATGGCCGGAGCTCCGGTAAGTAATATGTTCTCAGCTTATGGAGGTATTCGTTGGGGAAGTGGATTATCGAGAATGTTTCAGTATGAACGTTATCAAAGTAGAATTGGGGCCACCATTTGGGAACGTCCTGATCTATACATAGAGAATTCTCCAATATTTGGATTACCTAAAGTAGAAACTCCATTGCTCATTATGCATAATGATAATGACGGGGCAGTTCCTTGGTATCAGGGAATTGAAATGTATATGGGATTAAGAAGACTCGACAAAGATGTTTGGTTATTGAACTATAATGATGACGAACATAATCTTCGGAAGCTCCCAAATAAAAGGGATCTCAGCATAAGAATGCGTCAATTTTTTGATCATTATTTAAAGGGGGCTCCTATGCCTTCATGGATGAAAAATGGTCTGCCAGCCGTAGATAAAGGGATAGAGACTGGATATGAATTAGAAAAATAATATTTTGAAGATTGACAAATTGACTAAATTTTCATAATTTAACCGTTTAAATGAGACTACTTACAAGCATACTCACCTTTTGTTCCTTGTTAGCCTTCAACGGATATTCACAAGATTCTCAGAATATTGTGCACATTCCTAACATTTTTACCCCTGATGGTGATGGCGTAAATGATGTGTTTCGCATTAGTGCAGCCGGATTTGAAGACATTAAAGTAAGCATCTACAATCGCTACGGTGAAGTTGTATACAAATACTTTGGTGAAAACGGAAGTTGGGATGGATACACCCACGCTGGGGTTAAGGTAAGCTCTGGTGTTTACTATGTATATGTAGAAGTTACAAATTCAGGAGGCACCACTTTTACTGATCAGGAGACACTTCAGGTACACTATTAGTATCGATTTCGATTTCAACTTCCTTGGGCAATTCTGCTTTTTTATTTGACAGTGATTTATTGAGATAAAGCAATAATCCAATAATTATAATCGCCATTGCAATTTTGCCAATCAATCCCCATGGAAACTTACGTTTGTGCTTTTGGAATTTCTTAAGATCAAGGTGATTTTCTTCTCTCTGGCTCATTATACACGCACACCTATCATACAAACATCATCTATCTGCTCAAGATCACCCTTCCACTCCTGAAAGACCTTAAGCATGAGTTCTTTTTGGAACATCATGGGCTTATCAAAATTGTTATGCAACAGATCCCTCATTTGTTTGTACTTGAACTTCTTGCCTTTTGGTCCTCCAAATTGATCTGCAAAACCATCAGAAAAAATGTATAGAGCATCTCCTTCCATTAATTTGATGCGGTGATTTGTAAATGGCTCATTTCTTTCAGGCATATATCCAACCGGTTGTTTATCCGCTTTTATTTCAAATATTTCACCCCCTGTCACATAATACAAAGGATTATTTGCTCCAGCATATTCTAATTCACCTGTTTTTTTATCCAGAACACAGATAGCTATATCCATTCCGTCTTTCCTTGCGTTCTCTCCCTTTTGCTGATTTAAAGCAACAATGATCATTTCCCTCAATTGATCCAGGATCATGGAAGGTTGAAACATCTTCTTCTCTACTATGATTTGATGTAAAAATGAATTCCCTATCATACTCATAAAAGCACCAGGAACACCATGACCAGTGCAATCAGCCGCAGCAAAAACTACTTTATCACCAAGTTGTGAATACCACAAAAAATCTCCTGAAACGATATCCTTTGGCATAAGAATAAAGAATGAATCTTTAAACAATCCAACATTTTCCTTGGTTGGCAAAAGCGCCTCTTGTATTTTACTGGCATATTCAATGCTTGAGGTAATATCATCATTTTTCTCTCTGATAATATCATGTGCCTGTTGAAGTTCTCTATTAGCCCTTTGCTTGATTCTGTTTCTGTTAAAAAGAACAAGAGCAATGATAATTAACATTGCAAGCCCTATGGCTGATCCAAACACCATTATTCTGGACTGACCCAATTTCGCTTTATTCTTTTGATTTTCTAAATCCTTAATCTTATTATCTTGAATAAGCAATTCATTTTCTTTTTTGGTTTGCTGCGAACTGAACTTCTCCTGCATTTCGATTATTACCTGAGCATTTTCTCTGTTAATGACAGAATCATTCCAATCCATGTATACCTTATAGTAGGATAACGCCATCCCTTCTTTTCCCATTTCTTCATTATTGCTGGCCAAGCCATAGTAAAGTTCTTTCATAGAGTTAGGAGAGTCTATCCTTTCAGCAAACTCTAATGATTTTAGATAATAAACCTCAGCAATCTTATTTTTCCCCTCTTGCCTGTAGATGGTTGCCAAATTAAAATAGTCTCTTTGAACTCCCTGAAGATTGCCGGTCTCTGCATGTAGTTCCATAGCCCTACTATACCATTCTTTGCCTGCTTCCTGATTACCCAATCTGAATTCTACACCTCCTAGTGTACCGCAAACATCTGCTTCATGATCCTTTTCACCTATCTTTCTTGCAAGATCGATCGACTGCAAGCAGAAATCCTTAGAATTATTGTAATTCCTTAATTGAAAATGGATTGCTCCAAGATTGCCAAACGAGACCATTGCTTCCTTCAGATCTCCCTTCTTCAAATCAATAATAGCGGCCTGATTCATCATGGCAAGACCCTCCTGATAATTTCCGGAGATCATCTGGATGGCAGCAATATTATTAAGTGACTTTGAGATATAAAGCGAGTCACCACTTTCAGTTGCTATGTTGTTTACTTCCTGAAAGTAGAAGAGCGCCGAGTCATATTGTTCTATCTCGTAAAATACAACCCCCTTGAGATTGATCACAAACATTCGGTCATGTTCAATCTCTGCCAGATTACAGGCCTGTTCAACGATCTCCAACGCCTTCTGAGGATTTGTTTCATTGTGATATAAAGCAAGATCCCCCATTTTCATGATCTTCTCATGTTTCGTTTTGGCGTTAAAAACAGCAGACGTAAGACTGTCTTCCACAGCATCTTGCGCATAAACACCTAAACAGCTCGTATTTAAGACGTAAAGTAATATTAGGGGCCAATAATTTCTCATTCTCTTAAAACAAAATAATAATTAAAATGACTACATTCCCTTTGAAACCGATAAATGGAAAGAATTTTCGGTTAAAATAATTACATAACCTTATTAAATTTTAATTATGGAACTGGATTTTGATGTAAACACCCACAGGGAAGGAACGATTGACACTAATGACACGATTGAGAGCATCATTAACAAAATGGCATGCGACTGTTTTACTAACAGAATTACAGGAAGCGTAGTTGCGGTTGTTGAAAAGACTGGTGGTGAAATAACCAAGAATAAGCTTAAATGGGGAGAAGATAATGATCCAAAATTTCAGTCTATCTTGCAAAGAAATGCAGATACTCTTTTACTTGAAGTGCTCAGCAGGGTAAAAGGCGGAGGCAATGATCCTGAAGAATTAAGGGTAAAAATTGTCGTTAAGAAATAAATAAGTGAAACCCGTTTTAAAAAGGCGGGTTTTTTTAATTTCTTCTATTTTTAAATAGAGCAAAATCCATATTGGTGAATATCAAAGAAAACTCGATACCACCAGCTCTTGTAACCTGACTCAGCTTTGACAAAGTAACATCATAGCTCAAACCGAATTTAAAACCATACATCTCTACGAACACGACAGGAGAAATAGCATCTTTCAGTCTAAAGCTCAATCCTGCACTCAAGTATGAATCTCGAGTTAAACCAGTTGTTTTTGATCCACTGGAAATTCTATACCTATACAATGCGCTTAAAAGAGATTCATTGTGTGGGCCTTGTACAAATTGATTGAACATCAACTCCATTCCTGATCTTGAACCAGGAAAATCTTTTAGTACAGAGATATTAACACCTAGTTTTCCGTACAATTTTTCAGTATAACCTAATCTGTATTTTAACTCCGGCTTATTCAAATGAAAATAGGATACACCCACTTTAAAGTCAAAAGCATCATCCCTTGCAAAGCCAATTTTATGATTTCCGTATCTATATGATGCGCCAAATCCCATATCTGGATAAACAAAGGTCACTAAAGTGTTAATTTCCGAAGAAGGCAATGAAGGGTCTATTTCTGTTCCATTAAATTGACTTGAAAAAGTTAATCCTGTTAAGTCACCTGACCGTTGGCCAAAACCAAATTGCAAACCTGCAGAAACGCTTTGGTTCTCTCCAATGGGAACAATTCCTGAAAGATTTACCAATAACTGTTTGGTGCCAAATTTACTGTCCCCACCAATATCATTATATAGCAACAAACCGGCGCCCATATAAGCAGATTTACCTCTTTTGGGTTTAAAAAAATTCATGTCAACCGCAACGGATGTTGTGTGAAATTTAGTTCCGGCATTCACCCATTGGCTTTTGTGATTAACTCCTATTCTTTCCCACCCCTGAAAAATACCCGTATAAGCCGGATTCACCAACATGGGTGTTTGCTGAAGTTGAGTATAATGAATGTCCTGAGCGGATGAATAGACTCCTAGTAACAAAAATGGTATGAATAGTCTTTTGATCATTACCTTAATACCGTAACGTTACCCGTCTTTTTAGTACTTCCAGTTTCAGAAGACTCATAGACAAGCACATAAGTATAAACGCCCGTGTTTACGAGTTTGCCTTTATAATATCCATCCCAAAAATCTCCAATTGTCTCTGTTTCAAAAACGACATTTCCCCAACGATCAAATAGTTTTATGTTGAAGCTGGTAATATCCCAACCCACAAAAAATTCAAACAGATCATTGCTGTTGTCAGCATTAGGCGAAAAGGCATTAGGTATATGGAATCCTACAAATCCTGCAGGATTTTGCGGATTAGGTCCTGGTGGTGGCGGTGGTGGATTTACAACTGTAGTAGTTGTGTCAACAAAGTATGCTATTACCGTATCTGCCATTAGCAGGTTTAAAGTATCTTCAGTACTGGTGGGATTTAAGAAAACGTGATTGACAGATTCCCAATGGTCAAAAACAAATCCGGTATTTGCACTTGCTTTGAACAAGGTATTGATATTTCCATAAAACTGTCCAGTCCATGGATAATAAGGCGTCCAAAGTGAATTGAGTTTAATTTCTCCTGATCCCGGAGGCTCTACTTTTACAGTAAGATCAAATGGTCCGGTTAGATTATAACAATCAACCATTCCCTGAGTCATGGCAAGGCATCTTTGATCAATAAAATCTCTTAGATCCTGAACGTTCTGTTGCCAGGTACTTATATTCCCTCCCCATTTAGCAATTTGGTCCGGCATTTCAGGTTGAATAACGCCCACCATACTATCCAACAAATGATTCATATAATCACATGAAAAATAGGTATTCATGAGATCAGCATATCTTGTAATGTACTCCTGCTGAAATTCAGCATTTAAGAAAAGCTTGTTCAGGATAGGAATATGACCCTGCCCTCCAGGGTCGGGAAGAGCTTCAGGATTACAAGGATCTGCATCCGGATTGGTACTTGGAATACCCGTATAATTGATATAGTGACCCCAACTTGCATCATTATCCCAAAGAATATATCGCCATTTTTGTTTATCAGCTTGAGGTGGAGGTATATGCCCATGCCACCAACCTGTATTCCAGTTCAACCAGTCAGAAGTTACCACATAAGAGTTAAGAACAACGTAATCAATCAAGCTGCCCGTATTATAAACTGCCTTGACATTGTTATATTGAACAGGGTCGGTCATGTCACCGTTTACAATGTAATTCTTCAAGGTATCCCACTCATTTATGGCAGGAGCCCCACCATATTCAGCCCAGGTAGCTCCCCATGTTTTTAAAAATGCAATATTGAACTTGTCTTGATTGTAGTAATGATCCGTAAAATCAGCATCATCCACTTTTTCTCTAATGTCATAAACGCCCCAGTATTCACCATCCACATAAACAACACCGAATCTTGAAGTTCTTTCATCCATTCTTAGATCAGCCAATTGCGATAAGGTATGTACCATGGCATCACGGATATGTGCTCCACCATTTGAAAAGGGATAATTATCGTTAGCCGCAGCTTTTACAATTAACTTTTGATATTCATCCCTATTCTTAGCCGGAAAAACTGGATGACGAACTGCATTTGTATAACCGTATTCATCTTTAACGACCATATCAAAACCTCTTTGATCATAGGCCCATGAATCATTTCCATGTTTGTTGTAATATCCTTCTCCTTCACTAACTAAGGTTCCATTATCTTCAAAAAGCTCAAATGCGCCATCAAAATTGTTTGAAAATGCTCCGGGGGCTACATCATTGAGAAAATCTGTTACCTGATCTCCACATACGGATAGAACTGGAAGCGTATGGTTTACTCCAATAAAGTAAGTATTCGTTTCCACAAAACTTGGAGGAACATTAGGTGTAGAAGAAAATGATTTTGCTCTCAATACTGAAGTGGAAGAAATATTTATCGGGGCGCTATATACGGTGGATGCAGTTGTGGGCGTGGTACCATCAGTAGTATAATATATAGTAGCCGAAGCGTCAGTAGTTGCCAACGAAACTGTTTGCGAACCGGAATAAAACCCGGCAGCAACATTCATAGTTGGTTTTGCTGTATAGTAGTTAACTCCTCCCGAATTGGCTGCATTGGGAGTTGGTGTAGTAAATATACTCCAGGTAAGTGCACCATTTGTTGTTCTACCATAGGAATGATCCTTTTGTGTAAGATGAGTGATCTTTAAGCTATCTACGATAGAACCACCAGCCGTAGAAAGTATGATCCACTCATTCAGGGTTTGCGTTAAACCAAAGCTAGTATGCAATTCTCCAGCGATCAATTGATCCCTTTTTGAACAAAATACCATTTGATAACCACCTGCGGGAACACTAACACCAGCAGGAATTTCCCACTTGGAAAGATTTGAAGCATTATCTGACAAGAAAAAACCAGAAATATCTACTGCCGAAGCTCCAATATTGTGTAATTCTATCCAATCAGACCGATCACCAAAAGCATCTAAAATACCGTTACTATTAGAACATGAATATTCATTGATCACCACCTGGCCATAGCTCACATGTATGATCAATAGAAAAAAAAGAGCAAGTATAGATTTCATAACATTCAAGACCGAATTCGTTAGAAAAAAGTTGCATTTAATCTCTTTCCAACGAGGCTGCATTCCCTAAAGATATGGCCTTTTGCAGCAAAAATCAAAGACTCGACCTATTCTATTTATTTATTCAGTGTTAATTTAATGTAAATTGAATATTATGTGAATTTCTTATCTTAGTATTCACGTGAAGAATCTATTCTATTTCATCTTCGTTATCATTCTGGTAGGATGTAACAAAGAACCAGGGCCCGGTGGCACCTCTTCAATTAGAGGCAAAGTATATAAAAAGGAGATCAATAGTCTTGGTCAGGTACTAAGTGAGTATTATGATGCAGGTAAAGACGTTTTCATTATTTATGGTGAAGACGATAAAACCTATGATGACAAATTCTCTACATCCTATGATGGGAGTTTTGAATTCACTCATTTAAATCTTGGTAAATACACCATATTTAGCTATTCTCGTTGTGATGCTTGTTTAAGTGGTGACACCGTTGTTTCTGTTACAATTGAAATCACCGAGAAAAAGAAGGATTATGTGTTAGATGACCTGATCGTTTATAAATGAAACAACTCTCTTTTTTAATACTATTAATTAGTTGTAGTTCCTTTTCTCAGGATAAGGATGCTCTTTTATGGACCGGTGTTGGTGCAGATTTGGACTTAACAAAGAAAATAAGTCTTGAATTTGAGGGTCAGGCTCGTTTCAAAGAAAACATGAGTCAATTCAATCAAATCTATGGAGAACTAGGCGCCGCTCATGACCTGATGTACGGGTTCAAGACCGGTCTGGCTTATCGATATAGCCGCAAATTCAATGGTGATTATTACTACAACGACAACCGATTCTGCATTGATGTAGTACATAAATATAAAACTGAATTTGGTCTAGATTTCTCAACCAGGTTGCGCTTTCAACATTCATTCGATCGATTAACCGAGGTCAATTACATTTTACCGTCAACGGCAAACACGCTTCGATTATCATTTAAAACCAGTTATAAGCACAAAGATTTCAAGCGAGTTCAACCTTTTGCAGGTTTTGAATTATTCCATGCTATTCAGCCTAAAAATCAATATTCATTCATTGACACGTACCGAATCAAAGCAGGAATAAATCTGGATCTTCCAAAAAGACACGGATTTAAACTCTACTATATTTATGAGAATGAATACCGGGCAAGTGATAATCATAATCACATCTATTGTATCCAATACAATTACTCATTCAAATTACCGAAGAAGAATAAAAATTCAGACAACAAGAATTAGTCCACCAATTCAAGATCGATCTGTTTCTTTTCAAGGGAAACTTCTTTGATCTTTACCACTAGCCTATCACCAAGATTGAACTCTTCTCCAGAACGTTTACCGTATACGACAAAGTCATTCTCATCAAAATAATAGTGATCTCCTACCAATGACTTAAGTGGTATCATCCCTTCGCAAAAATTCTCTTCCAGTTCTACATAAATACCCCATTCTGTAAGTCCGGTAATGAATCCTCTAAAGATCTCACCCTGCTTATCCTCAAGGTAAAGTGCCTGAAAGTATTTTTTTGAGGCTCGTTCTGCTTCGGTGGCCTTTCTTTCCGTTTGAGAAATGTGTTCGGCCGTATCTTTTAAGCCGGCTATTCGTTGTTTTGAGCCGTTTAGTTTATTGAGAAGCACTCTATGAACGGTCAAATCTGCATATCTTCTAATGGGTGAAGTGAAATGGGCATAGTATTCAAATCCCAGACCGTAATGCCCTATGTTCTCTGTGTCATATTCTGCTTTGGCCATGGATTTAATGGCCATGGATTGGATCATATTAAACTCCGCCTCATCTCTCATTTCATCAAATAGCAAATTCATGTTCTTTGCTATATCCCTATCATGTTTAAAGGTGAATGATTTACCAAATTTTGAAACGAATATGGCAAACTGTTGAACCTTTTCCACATCTGGCTTATCATGAACCCTAAAGATCAACTCTTCAGGATATTTTTGCTTAACATCTCCTAAAAACCGACCAACCGACCTATTGGCAAGCAACATAAATTCCTCAATCAATTTGTTGGCGTCCTTTTGGATCTTCTTGAAAACCTCAACGGGTTTCCCCTTGTCATCCAATTGAAATCTAAGCTCAGAAGCATTGATCTCTAGTCCGCCATGACGCATTCGATCTGCTCTAAGGTTTTTAGCAATTTCATCTAACTTTAGTATCTCAACGGCAAGTTCTCCTTTTCCATTCTCTATAATTTCCTGTGCATCTTCGTAGGCAAATCTCCTGTTAGAATTGATCACTGTTTTTCCAAACCATTCCTTTTTTACTTCTCCATCATCCGTAAGATCAAACACAGCAGAAAAAGCAAACTTGTCTTCATTAGGTCTTAAAGAACATACCCCATTCGAAAGGTGTTCAGGCAACATAGGAATTACACGATCTACCAGGTATACAGAATTACCTCTTTCTCTGGCCTCTTTATCCAAAGCCGTGCCTTCTATTACGTAATGTCCAACATCCGCAATATGCACACCAACACGTGTAAGTCCGTTATCTAGAAATTCAATTGACAAGGCATCATCAAAATCTTTGGCATCTATAGGATCGATCGTAATTGTCAAAACATCTCTGAAATCTTTACGGTTGGCAATCTCATTTTCATCCAGTGTCATTGAAATTCTGTCTGCCTCTGCCAACACCTCATCAGGAAATGTAAAGTTAATGCCGTTAATGGCCAATATACCCTTCATCTCTGCCTCATTCGTGCCCGGCCTTCCCAGTAATTCCACTACTTTACCAAAGGGACTCTTAGCTGTTTCAGGCCAATCAGTAATTTGAGCAATGGCCTTATACCCCGTTTCTCCTCCCTGAAGATCTCCTTTTGGAATGAAAACATCCACGTTGATCTTTGGGTCATCAGGAATTAAAAAAGAAAAATGGTCCTGAACATCAAGGGTACCTACAATTAATCTGTCCTTTCTATCCAGTACACTTACCACTTTCCCTTCTAACTTTCGGCCTTTCTTATTTAGAATTTGGACGCTCACTTTATCGCCATGTAAAGCCCTTCCCAGATTAGATGAGTCAATAAAAATATCTTCTTGCGAACCTTCAACTCGAACGAATCCAAATCCTTTCTTCGCCATATCCAGCACTCCTTCCAGTGCCCCCTGGCGACTACCAGTTCCTTTGAATTTACCTCGTTGCACCTCTTTGATCGCGCCCTCTTCAGCTAACCCATTCAGTATTGTATAGATCAGTTTTCTAATTTCCGAATCAGAAATTTCGAGCAAACTTGCGATCTGTTTATAATTGAATAGTTTATTTGGATTGTCAGAAAAGACCTTAAGGATCTCATCTTTCAAGTAATGACTAAGCTTATTCTTTTGCTTCTTTTTTTTGTTACCCATTGGTTTTGTTGTATCTCTCAAAAATATCAATTATTTCCCTCCTATTCAGCAACAAATACGTAATTTCGTATATTTTGGACACCTATTATTAACCGCAAAAATTAACGCTTTGAACACTAAAGTTGAAAAAATGCTGAATAAGCAGATCGAACTGGAAGCAAATTCTTCTCACTTATACCTTGCTATGGCCTGTTGGGCTGAGTGCAACGGATATGGCGGAACAGCTAATTTCTTGTATAGACATTCAGATGAGGAAAGAATGCACATGTTGAAACTGGTAAAGTTCGTTAATGAAAGAGGAGGCAAAGCCATTATTCCCAATCTGAGTGTTGGTAAAGTATCTTTCAGCTCTTTAAAAGCAGTATTTGAAAAATTACTGGAGCATGAAATGGGTGTAACAAATTCTATTAATGAAGTGGTGTTCAGATGTCTTGAGGAAAAAGACTATACCACACATGCATTTATGCAATGGTATGTAACGGAGCAACTTGAAGAAGAAGCTTTGGCCAGAAATGTTTTAGACAAATTAAAATTAATAGACAACGATAAGGGGGGGCTTTATCTGTTCGACAGAGACCTTGCAAACATACAAGCTGATTCAGTTGCTAATACACCAACTGCATAGTTTGGCATACTTTTAGTACATTAGGAAACCATATTTAAACCTTTTGAGTAAAAAGCTTTACATAGTAATTACCGCATTGATCTTGTGTAGCTGGAGCATGATGCCTCCTGAAGTTACGCAGATGAAGGACACGCGTTCTCCGGTAAAAGCTTTGTATTTATACAATTTTGCAACCTTAATAGATTGGCCTTCAGACTATAGAAAAGGCGAATTTGTTATCGCTGTTTTAGGAGACAAAGAAGGTGTTTATGAGAATCTAAAATCAAAGTACGAAGGTAAAGCAATAGGAAGTCAGGAAATTGTAGTCAGAAGTTTCTCTTCTGTTACTCAATTCGATAAGGCACACATATTGTATGTGACACCTTCAGAAAGCTCATCCATTAGTTCATTGTCCACAAAAGTTAAAGGCAAAAGCACCTTATTGGTGACTGAAAAAGATGGTTACCTGAATAAGGGAGCTGCAATAAATTTTGTGTTGAGTGGTACGAGTCAAAAATTTGAAATAAGTAAATCGAATGCAGAAAAACATAAGTTGGTGATTGCTGACCGCCTGTTAAAACTGGCTTCGAAAGTGGTTGAATGAAAGGATTAAAAAACATAGCATTAATCGTTCTGGTCACTCTGGCTTATACCGGATATGGACAACAGTATACTGCTAAAGCATACGAGTTCTATCAGGCTCAACAGTTTGACAGTGCCAAAGTATGGCTTGATTCTGCTGTTGTTTCAAATGAAAGGTTTAATTCTCAAACCTGGCAATTGAGAGGGTTGGTGTATAGAAAACTTGAATCTCCTGAGAACAGCACTTACCGCGATATTTCCATAGAATCTTTTGTTCAGGCTAGAAATGTTGATTCAACTGATAAGTACAAAGAAAAAATAGACGGATACCTGTACAATACGATCATTCGTTATTACAATGATGCTGTGACCTCTATGAATGAAGGCGACCTTGATGGTAGTGAATTGGCCTATTCTGCTTATAAAAACAAATACAAAAAATACATTGACGCCGGATTCGATTTCAAAACAAATGACATTGAATATTATAATGCTCTAGGTGGTAACTATTTAAAAATGGTCGCAGAGTTGACAGGAGAGGAAAAAGCAAAAATGGTGGCTAAAGGAGTTCATTACTATGAGATCGTATTGGAATATGACCCTAACCAGTTCATGCCTAACTTTAATGTTGGTATTATGTATTACAATCAAGGAGCAGATCTGATCATGAACATGGATCCATTGACTCCTATTGAGGATGTGCCGGCTATTGAAGCCAGAGCTCAGGAAGGATTCCAAAAAGCATTGCCATATCTGCAACATGCAAACAAACTTGATCCAAGTAGAACTGATGTAATCGAAGCAATAACGGGTTGTTACTATGGATTATGGGGGTCAGAAAATGAAGATTATATTAAGTATCAAACCATGCTTGACGAAAGGAATTTGCCTGGATTACTTGAAAAAATTTCTGCAGATCCGGAAAATAAAACGGTGTTAAAAGAACTAATTAGAATATATTCGACAACTTTAAAGGATGAAGCACAGTACAAAAAGTACAGTGAGATTTTAAATAAACTTGAAGATTGATCTTCAATCCATGAGTTTCAGATTTACCATAGGAAAAAAGATAGGGACGGGCTTTGGCGTCCTTATTGTGTTTATTATAGTAGTGTTCGGAGCTACTTTCCTGGCGGTAAATAATGGAATTTCGACTTTCCAGGAAAATGACAATACAACTTCAAATCTAATTGAGGTTTTAACACCTTCAAAAGAGAAAGTTACCAAGCTTCGAATTCTAATAAATGAATCAAAACTACTCGCTATTCAATGGGTAGATCATCAGGGCCGAAATGATGTTCCGGACAAGATCAGATTAAAAACACTGATGGAACAAAACATTCCGGGTACAACCGCAGAAATAGAAGAACTTTCGGCTAAATGGACAGATGATGGGGACAAGTCAATCTTTGACATGGCCTTAGGTAAAATAGACACCTTGTTCTATTCTTATGAAGAGATCATGATGTTGCTTCCTGATGTGGCAAGTTATGATGATCCATTTGCTTCCTTATCTGCCAGATTCATTGTTGCTCAAGACGGTGATGTGCCAGTGCTGGCCGGTAAGATCGATCAAAATCTCCTTACCCTACAAAATAGCCTTGAAAAGAAAGAAGCAAATGCCCTTGAGTTGGTAAAAACATCTTCAGAGCAAGCAAAAGAAAATTTCCAACAATTAACCTATTACTGGTTATTAGGAGGCTGTTTGATCATCTTTGCGATACTAATTGCCATTTTCACTACAAATTCTATTGTAAAGCCAGTTCAATCGCTTAGAAGCATTCTATTATCACTTGGTAAAGGGATTTTCCCTGACACCATGATCAAAGTTAGAAATGACGAGATCGGTGACATGTCTTCAGCTATGATCGAACTGGTAGATGGCTTGAAAAAGACTACCACTTTTGCTGAAAATGTAGGACAAAGTAATTTCAATTATCCTTACCAACCATTGAGTGATGAAGACGTTCTTGGACATGCCTTGTTAAAAATGAAAGACGAGTTGGCCGAAACAGAGCGTATTCTTGAACAAAAGGTAAAAGAACGAACTGAAGAGGTGGTTAAACAAAAGGATGAGATCGAAACTCAGAACCAACGTTTAGAAGAGCTGTATAAAGACGTAACGGACAGTATCCGATACGCAAAAAGACTTCAATACTCTATACTTCCTCCATCAGAGAGAATCACAAATATTTGTCCAAATTCATTTGTTCTTTTTAAACCTAAGGACATTGTATCAGGGGACTTTTACTGGTTTGATCAATTAGGCGGCAAATCGTATGTTGCAGCAGTAGATTGTACCGGTCATGGTGTGCCAGGTGCATTCATGAGTTTAGTTGGTGCTAACGGTTTAAATGCGGCCGTAAGGGAGCATCACACGGCACAACCAGGCAAGATCATGGATGAACTAAATTCATTTGTTAGTGAATCCCTAAACAAGGCTAGTGATGATAATGATGTTAGAGATGGAATGGATCTTTCTCTTATCGCCATAGATTATCAAAAACTTGAGATAGAATTTGCAGGAGCCTACAACCCTCTTTACATAGTAAGAAACGAAGAGTTTATCATTCTTAAAGCTGATAAATTTGCCATTGGATCATTTGAACCCGGTACGAAAACCTTCAGTAATCAGAAATTTAAACTTGAGAAAGGTGATCAAATCTACCTTTTCTCTGATGGATACGCCGATCAATTTGGTGGAAACAAAGGCAAAAAATTCCTCTATAAAACATTCAGAGAAGAACTGCTTCGAATTCATAAAATGGAACCTGAAGCTCAACGTAACGCTTTAAACGAAACTATCGTAGAATGGCAGGGGGATTATGCTCAGGTAGATGACATCCTCGTGATTGGAATCCGAATTTAAAATTAATGAGAGCAGCTTACGCTTTTACTTCACTTTTCTTCTTCCTGGCCTTTGCTGGATTAGGACAACAAAAAAGTATAAAGTTTGACAGCTATACCATTGAAGATGGATTATCACAAAGCCAGGTTACAGGTATTACTCAGGATAATTCCGGTTATATCTGGATAGCTACTCAAGATGGATTAAACAGATTTGATGGTTTCAACTTCAAAGTACTGAAGAATGATCCGCTAAACGAATCAACTATTCCCAATAACTACATTCATTGCTTACTTAAGGACCCCAAGGGCTCCATTTGGTTTGGAACTAATCGTGGAATAGGAATATTAGACCCTACTAATGAAGAAATCACAAGAATTAACAGGAACACTTATCCTGATTTAAAGGGGTACATCTTTACACATCTTGCATTTGACAGGTATGGAGAACTATGGGCCCTATCGGAAAAGCATGGTATTAATAGGATCAACACGCAGAATCATAAAGTTAAAATCATTAGTACGGTGCATCACACCTCCGCATTTTCATGTATTTATAACGACTCAGATTTTAACATTTGGATTGGTACTAAACTTGGACAGATCTTTTATTCTGCCCCTCCTTATGACGAATTTATTGAAGTAGCTAACCCAGAATTAGGTTCTCTGGGTCAGATAAATGAATTTCAAGAAGTAGAGGATGGTTTCATTATAGTCGCAGCTGAGACCGGACCATTCAAGATCAAAAACAAAACAGAATTAGAGACCCTTAGTAATGGCGGTAAACTTCGTTATCATAAGATGTTTTGTATTTACCCAGAAGATCGACAAAACATTTGGTTAGGTTCATCAGAAGACGGATTGTTCTTCATTCACTTTGATGACAATGGAGATGATTTTGTATATCATTATTCTAAAAACCCATATGACAATTCTAGCATCAAAGA
This sequence comes from Crocinitomicaceae bacterium, assembly GCA_020635955.1. GTDB lineage: Bacteria > Bacteroidota > Bacteroidia > Flavobacteriales_D > Crocinitomicaceae > Paracrocinitomix. The sequence continues at coordinate 36,778 of JACJYW010000005.1, read as the reverse complement.
TGACGCCGTAGGTGAGATCTTCGAGGACAAAACCGGTGTAATTTGGGTAGGGACTGAAAAAGGCTTATCCAAATTTGACAAATTCAAACAAGGGTTTACAACCATATCCTTAAATAACAATCCTGATAAGGGGTTGATAGATTATAATGCCTGGTCATTCGCAGAAGATTCTGAAAACAACATCTATATCGGGACGAAGAAAGACCTCACGATTTATAGTCAAAAAGCGCACAAATTCTATCATGTATTAAGACCAGACTTTGAACAACATTACTTACTGAGCATCTATGTAATTAGCCCATCCGAAATTTGGCTGGGTTATGATGATGGCCTTTATCTACTTAAGATCAATTCATTAGAAGCCGATAGTTACACCTTTGAAAGAGTTAAATTCCTGAATTATGAGCACTCATCAAACGTGCGCGTTTATAGCATAATCAGAGCTGATGAAGACAGACTTTGGATAGGATCCAGATCAGGCTTAAGTATACTCAACATGAAAACCAGGGAATTTCAGTTCTATGAAAACACTGGCGAGTCAGGTAGTTTGGGTGACGGTTCAGTTAAAACAGTTTACAGAGATCTATCAGATAAACTTTGGGTTGTTACGAGTAACACGGGTCTCTACAATGTTATTGAGAAGTCAGACAGCACCTATAAATTCAAGCATTATCCTATAAATAACTACAGCCTGGATAATGGACAGATCACTACAATTTTACAAACCGACCCGGGATATATGTGGTTAGGAACCTACGGTGAGGGATTAAAACGACTGAATTTAAAAACAAATGAAGCCGCAACCTGGACAGAAGCAGATGGCTTGTCTAACAATGTAATTTACGGCTTGCTGCAGGATAACAATGGGTTTATTTGGATGAGTACCAACAAAGGATTGTCCAAATTTGATCCTCAAACGGAAACCTTTACTACCTATACGGTTAAAGACGGGCTGCAATCGAACGAATTTAACTCAGGAGCCTATTTCAAATCAAGTAAGGGGCTTCTTTATTATGGTGGTATTAACGGATATAACATTTTCGATCCATCTGAGATCAACATTAATCCGAATGCACCTAAAGTGATTATTTCTTCTGTTGTACTATCTCCAAAAGGCACAAAAAAGAAAGAAATTGTGGCCGAGAACATAACCGATTACGAAGAAATCCAACTGGAGTATTTTCAGAATGATCTATCCTTTGAATTTGCGGCAACAAGCTACTCTAACCCCACTAAGAACAAATTCAAATATATCCTTGAAGGCCACGAAAAAGATTACACATTACTGGAGGGCGAAAACAAAGTAAACTTCCTGAACATACCTCACGGAACTTATGAATTAAAGGTACTCGCACAAAGTGCAGATGGGGTTTGGTCTAACAAACCAACCGTCATCAAACTCGTCATAACTCCTCCCTTTTGGCTTACCTGGTGGTTCAGGATCATTGCAATATTAATGTTGACATTGCTAGGATTCGTCATTTACAGAAGAAGAGTAGATAAGATCAGGAGACAAAAAGTGCGTCTTGAAATAGAAGTAGTAAAACGTACCAGACAGATCACTGAACAGAACAAAAAAATCCAGGAACAAGCTAAAAGAGCCGAAATTCAAGCCGCTAAGATCGAGCATCAAAATGAGTTGCTTGAGAAGGAAAAGGAAAAGGTGGAGCAATTATTATTGAATATCCTTCCTGAAGGAACAGCTGAAGAATTAAAGAATAAAGGTAGATCTAAAGCCCGTTACTACAGAAATGTATCCGTAATGTTCACTGACTTTGTTGGGTTCTCTAAAATTGCTGAGGACATGAAGCCACAGGATCTTGTTCACCAGTTAGATGGTTATTTCTCAAAGTTTGACGAGATCATAGAAAAATATGACCTGGAGAAGATCAAAACCATTGGTGATTCTTATATGTGTGCTGGTGGTGTTCCCATTCGAAATAAAAGTAATGCTATAGAAGTAACGTTAGCCGCTTTAGAGATCAAGGAATTCATGCGCATACGTGCCGAAGAAGACCCTACTTCATGGAACATTAGAATTGGAATTAATACAGGTGAAGTAATTGCGGGTGTTATCGGTTTAAAGCGATTCGCGTATGACATTTGGGGGGCATCTGTAAACCAGGCTCAGCGTATGGAGATGCACGGACAACCAGGCATTGTAAATGTTTCAGGAAACACCTATGATTACATAGCTCCTTATTTTGAGTGCACATATAGAGGTAAGATCCAAACCAAGCACAAAGGGATGTTGGACATGTATAGCGTTAAAGGCATTAAACCAGAGCTTTCTGAAGACGACAATGGATTAATCCCAAACAAGAAATTCTGGAAGATCGTTGACCTTCATTTGTATAGTTCTATCAACTATATGAAAGCTGAACGTCACATAATGAAGATCCTTGAAACGCAATTGTCCCCAAAATTATTGTATCACAGTATTAATCATACCATAGATGTTACTAAAGCCGTTGAGCGCTTAGCCATCATGGAAGGCATTACAGATGAGGACCTGTTCTTATTAAAATCTGCCGCTACTTATCATGATGCTGGATTCATTGAAAAATATGAGAATAACGAGGCGATTGGAATGCGTTTAGCAAGAGAGATCCTTCCTCGTTATGGTTACACTGACGAACAAATTGACGTCATTGACGGGCTTATAAAATCCACCGAAATACCTCAAAGTCCTCAATCGCATTTACAACAGATCATGTGTGATGCCGATTTGGATTATCTTGGTAGAGACGATTTTCATGTTATCGCCGATCTTTTAAGAAGAGAATTAAGAGAGCATGGAAAATTGAACAGTGATCGTTTATGGGATGAAATACAAATAAAATTCCTGGAACAACACACCTACTTCACAGAAAGCGCCATAAAGAGCCGTCAAGCTAAAAAAATGGCCAATATTGAAGAGATCAAGGAAAGATTAAAACGAGACGAATACAAAGATTAAAGTCTTCCGAATCCTTTATTTTTAGTAGGCTTGTCTAACTTTTTTATCATTCTGGTTGATGGTACACCATTCAAACCTGAAAGAATAATGATTCCCGTTTTTTTATTGATATCAATATTAAAATCAAAGTCTATCGATCTGTTATTATTAACATTGATATCAAAGGTATAATTGTCCCCGGCTTTCTTTACATTCTTGTAAGAACCTTCAAGCGTAACTTTACCACTTTGATACCAAACCATATCTTCTTGTAAGATTATTCGAATGGAATGAGAAGAAGCTCTATGGTAATTATCAGAATATTCGAATTTATACGATTCGATCTCAGCATTGTATTCACCAAGAAATTTTTCAGGGAAATCAAAGGTTAAACCTTTTAGGGATAATAATAATCCAAAAACAACTAGTGCTTTTTTCATGGTTCTCAGGGATTTAAGGTGAGCTAAAGTAAGATTTCATAAACACAACTCCAAGCTAGTGTTGAAAAAATTTTAAATCTTATACAAAAGTGTTAAAGAAATTGAGCCCTCATTTCCTTAATTTTATGAGTTAAAATTTCTTACATGCAACAATACCTTGACCTTCTTAAGCATATAAAAGAAAATGGGGCGGTTAAAGAGGACCGTACCGGAACTGGAACCAAAAGCGTCTTTGGTTATCAGATGCGTTTTGATCTATCTAAGGGATTTCCAATGGTAACGACCAAGAAACTGCATTTGAAATCTATTGTTTATGAACTACTTTGGTTTATAAAGGGTGACACAAACATTCAATATTTGAATGATAATGGCGTTCGAATTTGGAACGAGTGGGCGAATGAAAATGGAGATCTGGGTCCGGTTTATGGCGCTCAATGGCGCAACTGGAACGGTGAAGGAATTGATCAATTGACTGATGTTATTGAACAGATCAAAAGAAATCCTGACAGTAGAAGATTAATGGTTTCAGCCTGGAACCCTTCTGTGATGCCTAACACTTCTGTTTCATTTGCTGAGAATGTGGCAAATGGTAAAGCTGCTTTACCTCCGTGTCACGCCTTTTTTCAGTTTTATGTGGCTAACGGAAAACTATCTTGTCAGCTATATCAACGCAGTGCAGACGTGTTTTTAGGGGTGCCATTTAATATCGCTTCTTATGCTTTGCTAACCATGATGGTAGCACAAGTTTGTGATCTTGAGGCAGGTGATTTTGTACATACCTTTGGAGATGTTCACATGTACAGTAACCACACGGAACAAGTTGATCTTCAATTGAGTAGAGACCCTAAGCCTCTTCCAGTCATGAAAATGAATCCAGCCATTAAAAACATTTATGATTTTGATTTCGAAGATTTCGAATTAGTTGGATATGAATTTCATCCACACATTAAAGGAGAGGTTGCGGTATAAAAAATGGTAAAATTAATTGTTGCAATAGCGTCCAATAGAGCCATTGGTAAAGACAATGATCTGATTTGGCATCTACCAGCAGACATGTGCTTTTTTACTGAAACAACTAAAGGTAATATTGTGATCATGGGACGCAGAAACTGGAATTCAATACCAGATAAATATCGTCCATTGTCTGACAGATTAAACGTGGTTGTTTCACGTGACACTTCCTTTACTGATGAAGGCTGTGTGGCCTATAATACAATAGAAGAAGCTATTTCGGCTTATAAAAATGATCCCCGCGACACCTACATAATTGGAGGAGGTCAAATCTATAAATACGCATTGGATCACGATCTCATTGACCAAATGTACATTACAAAAATTGACGCCTCTTTTGACGCGGACACCTTTTTTCCCGAATTTGATGAATCAGGTTGGACCAGCGAAATGATCATGGATCATCCAACAGATGAAAAAAATCCACATTCTTTTAAAGTGTGGAAGTACACTAAAAAATAGTTTTTTATCACATGAAACTTTGCATAGCAGAGAAACCAAGTGTTGCTAAGGAAATTGCCGTAATTCTAGGTGCGAACACCAAGAAGGATGGCTATTTTGAAGGTAATGGTTATTGGGTTTCATGGACCTTTGGACATTTGTGTACGTTGAAGGAACCACATGATTACACCAGTGTTTGGAAGTGGTGGAATCTAGCTACATTACCTATGATCCCCTCCAAATTCAGCATCAAAGTAATGGAAGATCAAGGTGTCCAAAAACAATTCAGAACTATTGAAAATTTAGTTGGAAGATGTGAAGAGGTCATAAACTGTGGTGATGCTGGCCAGGAAGGAGAATTAATACAGCAATGGGTACTATTAAAAGCCAAAAATGACAAGCCTGTAAAACGCCTGTGGATCTCCTCACTTACAGAAGAGGCAATAAAAGAAGGCTTTGATCATTTAAGAGATGGCAAAGACTTTAACAACCTTTACGCGGCGGGCAGTTCAAGAGCCATTGGAGATTGGTTGTTAGGAATGAACGCCACACGTTTGTACACACTAAAATATGGACAAGAACGACAGGTTCTTTCTATTGGGAGGGTACAAACGCCTACCTTGGCAATGATCGTAGAGCGTCAAAAAGAAATCGATCATTTTAAACCTGAAAAATATTGGGAATTAAAGACGATCTATAGAGAAGTACTGTTCTCTGCTACTGTAGGTCGTTTAAAGTCACTAGAAAAAGCCCAGGCGGCCATTGAATATGTTAAGGGTAAGGAATTTGAAATTGCCTCCTATGAGCAAAAAGAAGGGAAGGAACAGCCTCCTAGATTGTTCGATCTGACTTCTTTGCAAGTTGAAGCCAATAACAAATTTGCTTTCTCAGCTGATCAGACTTTAAAGTTAATTCAGAGCCTTTACGAGAAGAAATTGGTGACCTATCCAAGGGTTGATACCACTTATCTTTCTGAAGATATCTACCCAAAAGTGCCGAAAATTTTACAGGGACTTAAATACTTTTCAGGATTAACCGAGCCTCTATTAAAAGAACCCATAAGAAAATCGAAGAAAGTATTTGATGACAAAAAGGTTACCGATCACCATGCAATAATACCAACAGGAATAGTTCCATCCGGAATCACTCCTGATGAACAAAAGATCTACAATACTGTATCCAAACGCTTTATTTCGGTGTTCTATGATGATTGTTTGGTGTCGAATACAACGGTACTCGGAAAAGTTGATCAGGTAGAATTTAAAGCAACAGGTAAACAGATCATTGAACCCGGATGGAGAGTTGTCTACACAGGTGAACAAAAAGAAGAAACGGACAACAATGAGGAGAACATTATGCCTGAATTCACTGAGGGAGAAAAGGGTCCTCATGAACCAGAAATTCAGGAAAAAGAAACCCGTCCTCCAAAGTATTTCACTGAAGCTACTTTACTAAGAGCAATGGAAACTGCCGGTAAAAATGTAGATGATGATGAGTTGAGAGATGCAATGAAAGAGAACGGAATCGGCCGACCTTCAACACGAGCAGCAATCATTGAAACTCTTTTTAGACGCAGGTATATAGAGAAGAAAAAGAAGAACATACATGCCACAATTACAGGTATACAACTGATTGACACCATTAAATCAGATCTTCTAAAATCTCCAGAATTAACGGGTCAATGGGAATATAAACTACGGCAAATAGAAAAGGGAGAGTATCAAGTTGATCAATTCAAACAAGAGCTAATCGAAATGGTGGTAGACATTACCAATCAGGTAAAGTTAGATGACGATAAAACCATTGCCGTTGTCCCAGATAAAACTAAAAAAGTCGTTTCAGAAGGCATTGAAGATCAGGAATGTCCAAAATGCAAAGAGGGAACGATCATTAAAGGTAAATCTGCTTATGGTTGCTCAAGACACAGCAATGGATGCAATTTTTTAATACCATTTTCGTTTTTGGGTAAAAAACTGACTGACAAACAGTTAACTGATCTTGTTTCAAAGGGCAAAACAACCCTAATAAAAGGTTTTGTCATTCCCGGATCAGAGACGAAAAAGAACGGAAAACTGGTTTTCACTCCCGATTTCAACATAGAACTTGAGGAATAATGCTCAAAGTACTTACGACCATATTATTATTCATCACGGTCACTTCATTTCAATCTTTTGGACAGGATTCACTTAAATCCACCAAAAAATTAGAGCTTTTCCCTAAATCATATGGAGATAAAAAATGGAATCTATTGATCGGCCTAGATGCTCGAAGATCCTACTTCGCCGGAACTAAAATTAAAATAGGAGGAATTAAAATAGGGGCCATATACAAAGGAGTACACCGCTTTGGCATTGGCTTTTATCAATTAAATAAAAACCTTGTTTTCCATGATGTTGTTGTGGGCAAAGCTGATCAAGACCTGGTAGATAAGGAAATACGATTTTCCCTTGGTTATAGCTCAATTTTCTATGAGCGTGTATTCTTTAAAACCAGATGGTGGGATGTTTCCTTTCCCGTTCACCTTGGTGGTGGTAGCATTACAGGAACTTACAAGGACACTCTGGGCGCCTATCCACAATTCGTTTCACAAGGGTTTAGTGCATTATTACCTTCAGTGCAAGTTAAATTCTATCCATTAACCTGGTTAGCCTTTAGAGTCTCTGGAGGATATCGTATTGCATTTAATACACAACCGGAAATTAAACGTGCATTTAGAACTGCATTTTATGGTTTCGGATTAAGCATTAATCCCATTGAATTATATAAAAGTATTTTCAAGAAAAATAATTCAGATAAAAATTCATCCGAACAGGAAAAAGAAATTTTGGAGGGCGAAGAAGAAGAAAGACGATAGCAAAACGTAGTCTATTACGTTCTTGTGTCCTAAAAACACATTTTTTCAATATATCTTGTTCATTTACAACACTTTAGATGTATAAACAACCCGGGCTTAAATAAAGCTGTTTAAGGCGTTTTTGAATAATTTTGATAGACCAACCCCATTTGAAAATATTAATCAAACACAAGGCCTCTAATGCAGAAATCGTCTCATTTTAAACAATAATAACTAAGAAAATATCCTATCTACCAAGATAGACTAGCAATATGGAAACATCAGAAGGAGACACACCAGAAATTCTGCTTGCCTGCCCAATAGTTGTCGGTTGGATCTTAGTAAGTTTCTCTACAGCTTCAGCCGACAAAGAAGACAACGAACTGTAATCAGTATAAGGAGGAATTTTAACTTCTTCCAATCGATTTAACTTTAACGCATTTTCTTGTTCACGACTTATATATCCATCATATTTAATCTGGATCTCAGCTTGAATTAATGCATCAGCATTTCCTTCATCAATCTCCGTAAGCTTCGCATTTAAAAATTCAGAAACACTACGAATATCATCCAGGGTAATATGGGGTCTTAGCAAAATAGAATTTGCCTTTTGCTTCTGTTTGATCAAAGCTGACCTCCTCTCTTCTAATAAAGGGTTTACTTCTTCAGGAGATAAACTCACTTTTTTCAAAAGATCCTTTATAGAATTCGTCACTCTTATTTTGTCTTCTACTTTTTTCAATTGATCATCTGAGGCCAATCCAATATCATGACCCAACTTAGTCAATCTAAGATCTGCATTATCTTGTCTTAATAGAATACGGAACTCTGCTCTAGAGGTAAACATTCTATAAGGCTCCTTTGTTCCTTTTGTAATCAAATCATCTATTAACACACCAATATATGCATCTGACCTGCTTAAGACAAAAGGTTTCTTACCAACCAATTTCAAATGAGCATTTATTCCCGCCATTAAACCTTGTGAAGCCGCTTCTTCATAACCGGTTGTTCCGTTAATTTGCCCTGCAAAAAATAAATTATCAACCAATTTGGTTTCCAAGGAATGCTTCAATTGAGTTGGTGGAAAATAATCATATTCGATTGCATATCCAGGCCTGAACATTTTCACGTTCTCAAAACCAGGAATAGTTTTTAATGCTTCATACTGTACCTCTTCCGGCAACGAAGTAGAAAACCCATTAACATAAACTTCAACCGTATTCCAACCTTCAGGCTCAACAAAAATTTGATGACGATTTCTTTCGGCAAAACGATTTATCTTATCTTCAATTGAAGGACAATATCTTGGCCCAACACTTTTAATTGCACCATTGAACATTGGAGAACGATCGAAACCTGATCTCAATATTTCATGAGTCAGATCATTTGTATATGTGATATAACAACTTCTTTGCTCTGCTAAAGAGGAGGTGTCATTTGAATAAGAAAACTTAGAGGGATTTTCATCACCGGGCTGCTCCTCCATTTTTGAATAATCCAAAGATCTACCATCAACTCTTGGAGGGGTTCCGGTTTTCATTCTACCTGCTTCGAAACCGAGCTCAATTAATTGCTCCGTAATTCCATAACTTGCTCCCTCACCAGATCTTCCTCCTTTAAAATTTTTCTCACCCAGATGAATCAAACCATTCAAAAAAGTTCCATTCGTTAGAACAACGGCATCAGAAAAAATTTCCTGACCCATTACTGTTTTTACCCCTTTTAATTTTCCTTCTTCAACAATCAAACCGTTCACCATATCTTGCCAAAAATGAACATTGTCTGTTCGCTCTAATTGCAATCTCCATTCCTCAGCAAAACGCATTCTGTCATTCTGAGTTCTCGGTGACCACATGGCAGGTCCTTTCGAAAGATTCAACATCTTGAATTGAATGGCAGATCGATCAGTTACTTTTCCTGAGCCACCACCCAGCGCATCAATCTCTCGAACAATTTGACCTTTTGCCACCCCACCCATGGCAGGATTACAAGACATCTGTGCAATGTTCTGCAAGTTCATTGTGACCAACAAAACCTGCGAGCCCATTTTGGCCGCCGCATAGGCCGCCTCACATCCGGCATGTCCTCCTCCAACTACAATAATGTCATATTTTGGCAACATTCGAAATTCCTTTTAAAATGTTTCACGTGAAACAAGTTCACACAACACAATTTTATTACTCATGTTTCACGTGAAACATTTCTTAAACTTAAAGACTTAATTTCTTCAATCCTCATTTGACCCTCATCCTCCTCGGACTTATCTTTAAATCCGATTAAATGAAGCACTCCGTGAATCATTACTCTACAAAGTTCATCAAAAACATTTTGATTACCATAGTCTACCGCGTTTTCCTTCACACGATCATAACTAATGAATAAATCACCATTCAACACATCATCAACACAATAATCAAAAGTTATAATGTCAGTATAAAAATCATGATCCAAATGCTTCTTATTTATATCCAATAAATAATCATCAGAAGAAAAAACAAATGATAATTCGCCCAACTCTCTATCATATGAATTCACCACATTCGAAATCCATAAATCAAAAAATTCCGGATCAAAACCCGGAATTTCTATATCAATAAAGTTGTATGAAATATTATCCATTCACCGCAAAGGTAATACTAACTTTTGAACCATTCATGTCAAACGAAACGTCATCACTTAGATTCTTCATTAGAAATATACCTCTTCCATCCGGCTTTTCAATATTTTCCGGAGCGGTTGGATCTGGCAAATTTGTAAAATCAAAGCCATCTCCCTCGTCAAATACAGAGAAGATTATTCCTTTATTGGACTCTTCAACATTTACTTTAACAAGTTTAGACGCCTGATTTTTATTACCATGAATAATAGCATTGTTAACGGCTTCAGTTACAGCGATAAGGATGTTTCCGTAATAGTCTTCGTTTAAACTTAGGTCCTCACAAACTTTATCAATCAATGACTCCACTTGTGGGATATTATTTAAATCTGACCCGATCTCAATACTATGCATTAACCTAATTATTTACAGAGTTAAAATATTCATTCACCAATGTCTTATAATAGACCTGAAGACTTAAAGGCATTGAGCGTAAAAACTCAACTTCCGCAGACTTCTTTTTATTATACTCTGTAAATTTAATTTGGTTACCTTCTTCGAAATTTTTTCCTTCATTTGATTCTCTATCTTCAGAGAAACCTCTTTCACGCATTGCCTTTTCACTCTCCAATAAACGAGTAAGAATGTCTTCTTGCCTTTTTAGATAATTGTTACCCACATTACCATTCAACAAATCATTTTCCAAATCGTCAAGGTCCTTAATAATATCATTTAAAGAATTTCCAAAGCCACTTCCATCTTTATTTAATTCTTCTCTCATTTTCTTTAACGACTCCCGAATTTCAGCTTGCTGAGCAGCCATTTTTACTTGCTCCTTTGTACTCAAACCAGGAATTGAGCCCCCCATCTTTTCACCAGGCTGACCGGAATTTCCATTACCATCATTTGACCCGGGGGTTTTACCACCCTTCATCTTACCAATCTGATCCTTCATGGCATCCTTCATTTGCTGCATATTCATAGGAGTATTTCCTTTGCCCTGACCGCTACCTCCGGGTTTAGAACATGCTCCTGAACCCGGCATCATTGATTGCGCCTGTTGTTGCATTTGATCTAAAACCTCACTCAACATAAGAGCAAGATCATTATAATCTGTCATAGCAGATTGCTGATACTTTAAAAGCTCATTTGTCTTTCTCTCCTCACCATAAACCAAACTCTTATCAAGATTGTAATTTAACTCAGCCAATTCATCATTAATAAAACTTGATAGCTGATAAACTCTTTTACTTAATGCTAATAAAGAATCTCTAACAACATCAGTTGCCTTATCAATATCTAATTGCTTTCTATTCAATTCTAAATAATAGGGATCCGAAGTTTGCGTCTCATTATACTCATTCATTAGCGCCTCTTCATCTTTCGACAAAGCCACTACATTTTCTAATAAATACCTCAACGCATCCATGTCTTCTGATTGTTGTTGCTGTTGTGATCGTGATTGCATTGCAGCTACACTATCAGCCATTTTTTGCATCATGTCAGAAGCATTTTCCTGATTCTTTTGAGATTTACTTTCCTTACCTTGCTCGAGATTTTCCTTTGAATCATTTAATTCCTGATCTAACTGATCCTCCAATTCCTTATCAAATTCCAAATCTCTAGGCTTCTCCAATTCATCATTTTTTTCTTTGATCTCTTCAATATCCTTTTGTATATCATCAAACTTTTCATTGATCTCCTTCTGCTCCTTAGCTAATTCTTCTGAAGACATTTCTTTGTTTTCAGTCATCTCTTTTAGATCATCTTGTTGTTTCTTAAGATCCTTTAATTGTTCTTCAAGGTTCTCCAACTTTTGATCCAGTTCCATATTCTTAAACAACTCTAAGGTTCTATCCATCTTCTCTTTCATGCTCTCCGTTTCATTCTCCATCTTCTCAAGATTCTCCAGAAGCTTTTCCTTATTCATCTCATCCATCATCTCCTGTAGTTCCTTGAATAATTCCAGGAGTTCCTCATCCATCAGCTGATCCAATAACTCTTGAAGCTTTTCCTGCATTTCTAAAAACTCCTCATCAGGCTCCAGGAAATTTTCATTATCATTTTTATTCTTCTCAAAATCATTTTTTAGATTATCAACCTTTTGCTGCAATTGTAATTGCATGTCCAATAAATTCTCAAGACTTTGACGATCCTTCCAATCTGGATTCTGTTTATTCATTAAAGAATTTTTCATGTTCTTGATCTTATTCTTCAATTCTTTGGAATCTTGAAGCGCTTGATCCATGTTCTCCTTTAACTTATCAGACTGATCAGATAGCACATCATCCAATTCATTCATCTCTGGAACCTTAAACACATTCTTTTCAGATGAAGTGGACTTAAACCCATTTATCTCATCATTATCCGTTACCATAAAAGTGTATTCGATCCTATCACCAGGTCCCAGATCAAAGACTGACAGATCAACATAAAACGAAAATAATTGAGTTGTTGCCGTACGATCAATTTTAATTGGCTTACTCACCGTATAAGAAGTATCTTCACCCACCATTTTAAGCGAAGCTGAAAGTCCTCTAAAACCATAATCATCTGAAATCTTACCTTCAACAAATCTCTTTAGCGTATCGGTAGAATCTATAGTTTCCTCAATTGAAATAGTCGGGAACCTATCTTTAATAACATTTATATTATAAGAAAGTGAATCTGCTCTCTTTAAGTCTTTGGAACTCAATAATATAGAATAGTTTTCAGAATTCAAAAAAGAATTTGAAAAACTATATCCATTTGATATAGAAGTATTTAGACTAAAAACGGTATCCTTAAACAAAACCTCCATTTGCTCCAAGTTGTTTGCAGTGATATTCCACTTTAGCAAAGTTCCTTCAGGCACAGTAAGATCCCCTGTATTCTCAAAAAGCTCTTTCCCTTTTCCAGTATGTTTAGGATAAATTGCCTCAACAAACATTTCATTAACTGAAGGCTTCTTTAAGTTTCTAATGTCAAAAACCTCAGACTTAAACCCATTCGCTTCACAATGAAAATTTAAATCATCACTCAAATTATTGAAAGTATATTCAAACAACACTTGAGATTTTTTAATCAAATTATACTCTCCCAAATTTGAAAACAGGGTGACTTCATTTGGTATTTCATCACCAACCAACTTAATTTGAACCGTATAATCTTCTCCTTCCTTCGATTGAACTTCACTAGCTAATTCAAATTGAAAAGGAGCTGGTTCAACATACTCAGTATTAAAATTCACAATACGTTCAGATCCGTCTAAAAACAAATCAGGATTAACAGCTACTACAGTCAAGAAAGTAAATAAAATAGGCAGCAGGAATCTCAGATACTTTTTATTCTCTTTGAGGTCAATAGCTGTTGCAAAAGGAATAACCGATAATTGACTGGATCTTTGTTCTATACTTGCCTGTACTAATTCTAAATTAAGTGACTGATCTGAACGGCTATTGCTTAACATAAGTGTATTCGCCAATTTATCACCAACCTCAGGAAAGATAGAACCAATCATTAAAGAAGCATCATTCAACGTCAAATGCTTTCCCACTTTGTACAACTTCAATACTGGTATCAACAAGAATCTGATCAATAAGAACAAATTCACACCTGTAAATGACAGTAACATAAATAGCCTCACCGAAGAACCGAATCTTCCTATGTATTCAAGTCCAGTTACCAAACCATAAGACACCAACAATACAGAAAGAAATAGAATTCCTCCCTTCACCATTTCGTTCTTATAATACTTGGTGATGAACTTCTCTATTTGTTCTATTAAATGACTAAACTTACTCAAGGCCTTAAATTATGATAGCATACTAAGATACGACAATCTAACAGCATGTACAATAATCATGCTAAAACGTTCATTTATAACGTATAAAAAATGCATATAGTTTACTCTTGGGCTATATGTTTCATTTCTAATATCTTTGTGCCGCATTTTCAAATAAATATATGGCCGAAAAAGTAAGAGTTAGATTTGCTCCCAGTCCAACAGGACCTTTGCATATGGGTGGTGTTAGAACTGCCTTATACAATTATCTATTTGCCAAAAAGCACGGTGGAGATTTCCTTTTACGAATTGAGGACACTGATGAAAAACGCTTTGTGGAAGGGGCACAACAATACATCATTGATTCACTAAAATGGTGCGGTATTGAACCAAACGAGGGAGCAGGATATGGTGGAGAACTGGGTCCATATGTACAGTCAGAGCGAAAAACAATGTATCAGCCCTATGCTCAACAACTGGTTGATAGCGGTCATGCTTACATAGCGTTTGATACAGCTGAAGAGCTAGATAAAATGCGCGATCAAGCTAAAGAAATGGGTCTTCCTAACTGGCAATATAACAGCGTTACCCGCTCTTCTATGAAAAACTCCATTTCTCTTTCGAAAGAAGAAGTAGAGAAAAGAATAGCGGCAGGTGATGAGTATACCATAAGAATGAAAATGCCAAGGAATGAAGAGATCAAATTTGAAGATATTATCCGTGGCTGGGTATCCGTTAACACGAACAACCTTGACGACAAGATCCTTTTGAAACCTGGCGGAATGCCTACTTATCATTTAGCGAATATTGTTGATGATCATTTAATGCAGATCACCCATGTTATCAGAGGTGAAGAATGGTTGCCATCCGCTCCATTACATGTATTACTATATGATGCTTTTGGATGGGAAAGACCACAGTTTGCACATTTACCACTGATCTTAAGACCTGATGGAAATGGCAAATTGAGCAAAAGAGATGGTGATCGATTAGGTTTCCCAGTATTCCCGTTGAATTGGACGACTTCAGAAGGTGAGCTTTATAGCGGATACAAAGAAGCCGGTTATTTCCCGGGAGCCTTCATTAATATGCTTTGTCTATTGGGTTGGAATCCTGGTAATAATGAAGAAATATTTACTCTTGATGAAATGGTAGATAAATTCTCATTAGAAAGAGTAGGTAAATCAGGTGCAAGATTCGATCCTGAAAAAACAAAATGGTTCAATCAACAATATTTGAGATCTACGGCCAATGAGGAATTAGCTGAAATGGTTAAACCAATGATCAATGGCGACTTCAGTATACCCTACATTGCCAAAGTATGTGAACTAATGAAAGAAAGAGCAACTTTCATTTCAGATATTGTAAATGACGGCCAATATTTCTTCTCAGAAGTTACATCTTATGATGATGGTACTGTAAAGAAAAAGTGGAAAGAGGATACTCCGACAATTATGGAAGAATTAATATCCGAATTAGAAGCTATTTCTGACTTTACTACTGAAAACATAGAAAAAGTATTCTCGGCATATCTTGAGAAAAAGGGTTATGGGTTTGGAAATGTAGGTCCTGGATTTAGATTGTTAGTAACGGGAAGCGGAATGGGTCCATCCATGTTCGATATCTGCGCAACTCTTGGAAAAGAAAAAGTACTTGAGCGAATGAAAAAAGGAATTGACATAGTTAACCAACTAAAAGCCACAGCATAATGATCAATATTGTAGAGGTTGAAGGAATCGAAGTTTACGCTTATCACGGTTGCATGGAAGAAGAGGCTAGGCTAGGTGGTAAATACATTGTTGATATTGCCATAAATACCGATTTCTCAAAATCCGGAGAGACTGATCATTTAATAGATACCATTGACTACGTGGCAGTTAGAAAGATTGTGATTGAAGAAATGGCTATTAGATCAAAGCTCATTGAACATGTGGGTTATAGAATTTTAAATCGTTTTAAAAACTCATTTACTGGTCCAAATACTTTCAAGATCAAGGTAAGAAAATTGAATCCTCCTATTGAAGGAACTGTAAAAGAAGTTGCGATTACAATAGAGGGTTAAAATATCTAAGTTGAATAACTCAAGAACAAAGTCAATTTAATTGCGAATATTGTCTTTTGTGTTTTCCTTAAATTATATATCTTTGCCCTCCGCCATTGGCGGAACAAAAGGTCCTGTAATCCCCTAAATGGGGGAGACAGTAAACCTTACAAAGGTCCTGTGCCCGCCTGAGGCGGGTAGGCAGTCAACCTTTCAAGGTCCTGTGGCCGAGCGGCTAGGCAGAGGTCTGCAAAACCTTGTACAGCGGTTCGAATCCGCTCGGGACCTCAAGGAAAACCCAGTAATTACGATTGCTGGGTTTTCTATTTTAAAGAATTTTCAATCGTATCCTTTTCATTCAGCCTCCGTATATTTAACCATCTTAACAATTTGAATGAGGGTTTTCAATCTTAAAAGAACCTGGAACACTATTGTGGTCCTTCTGGTTTTGACATTTGGTCAACAGCTCTCTTATGCCCAGAATCGTCATAAAATAGATTCACTAAGAATCGCTTATGATTACTCTGAAAACCCTATGGAAAGGGTCTACATCCAAATTAAAATTGCAGATGCCTATTATAGTTTACGATCTACTGATACTTCCATATTTGAATATAGAAAAGCAATTGGAATAATCCCTCCAGATAGTTTAGAACTCAAAGGCAAAACGCTGGAACGTTTATCCTTTGCATATCGACAAAAAGAAGACATGAAGGGAATGCTGAATACACAACTCCTAACCAGAGATCTGTATGAAAAAGCCCATGTCAAGCCTTATCTGATGGCCCGATCTTGTCAACTTTTGGGAAGAACTTATTACGAAATGGGAGTGTATGATTCTGCCATGGTATACTATATGGACGCCAAAAAGCTATACGAAGAGAACGACATAGTACATGAAGATTATGGCTATTTATTACACTTTATCGGGTCGGTTTTCAAGCGTCAAGATGATTACGAAATGGCCTGTGAGTACTATGAACAAGAGATTGAATATGGTAGAAAACATAATTTAAAATTAGTAGAAGTTGAAGGGCTCTCGTTGAGTGGCCTGTGTATTGAAGACCCATACGAGTTATTAAAAATAGATCTTGAGTGTCTTCGTATTTATCAAGAGTTAAACAAAGGAATGTCAATGGGCATTACGCTAACCTATTTAGCTGAAGACTATCTCAAACTTGACATGGAAGATAGCGCCATGTATTATTACGAAAAAGCTATAGAAACTTATGAAAAAGAGGGTGAAATAAGTCTACTGGGTGCGACATTGAGTGACTACGCTTTAATGCTTATAGATCTTGGAAAATTTGCACTGGCAGAGAAAAATCTCAAGAGAGCAGAAGAATTAGCCGCCAAAACAGGCATTAAACAGCAGATCAGATATTGGACCCTGTATGGCGCATATTTCAATTTAAGGTATGAACAAGGTCGATATAAAGAGGCTGTGGATTATCAAAAACTAATGTTCGCTTACAGAGATTCTTCCCGCAATCAGGAACATCAAGATGCGATTCTTGAAATGGAAGTGAAGTACAATGATGAAAAGCAAAAGGCCCAATTGGCCATATTGGCAAAAGACAATGAATTAGCTAAAAAAGAAAATCTACTTGCCAAAGAAGAAGCAGAGACTCAATCCTTCATCAAAAAGATCTTCATGGTTGGCGGATTCATTGTTCTATTACTCGGTGTATTTGTGTTTATAAAATATCGGGAATCCCAAAAACAAAAGCTCATCATCTCTGAGCAAAAGTCTGAAATGGAATTTCAAAAGGATCTGGTGGATGCGAAGAATAAGGATATTATTGATTCAATGGTTTACGCCAGCTCCATTCAAAAAGCAATCATTACATCAGAGGAGTATATCTCTAAAATGTTCCCGGATTTCTTTGTCTTTTATCAACCCCGAGATATCGTGTCTGGTGATTTTTACTGGGCTTATGAGGCGGAATCAGGAAAAAAACTGATTGCCATTGGAGATTGTACGGGTCATGGTGTACCGGGAGCTATGATGAGCATGTTGGGCACAGCCTTCCTAAATGAAATCGTCATTGAAAAGAAAATAGAAACACCTGCTGACATTATGAACAGTTTGCGAGAACAGGTTAAACGTTCATTAAAAGGAGACCAGAGAAAAGACGGGATGGACATGTGTTTCTGCACGGTTGAAGGAAATACACTCACTTTTTGTGGAGCGAACTTACCATTGTACATCTTTAGAAATGGCGAATTCATTCAACTCAAAGGTGAAAAACAACCTATTGGATATGTCCCAACAGGAGAGCAACCTTTCACAGATCAAACTTTCGAACTTTCAAAGGGAGATGTGATCTATATGTTCTCAGATGGATATGCTGATCAATTTGGAGGACCAAAAGGAAAGAAGTATAAGTACAAATCATTCCGCGAAAAGCTGGCAGATATTTCTATGTTGCCAATCTCTAAACAAAAAGAGATCATTGATGAAGAATTTGAAATTTGGAAAGGTGATCTTGAACAGCTGGATGATGTTTGCGTAATGGGAATTAAAATATAATTATTCCCATAAGCAGCCTGTCCCGAGCTTGTCGAAGGGTAATGGGAATTAAAATTTAAGCTGCAAAAAAGGCTTCAATACCCCTTCCGTTGAAATAGTCTCTAGACCAAACTACAATGTCTTCTTCTTTGTATTCCAATACATTCTTTTCCTTGAGATATCGAATGGCTTTGCGTTCACGATAAGACAATCGGCCATCTATCATAATACCAAAAATGAAAAGCTTTTCAATTCCATCCCGTGTTTTAGCGCTCAGTGTAGGGATCTCTTCTAAAAAATCTTCATTATAAACCGGTTCCTCCTTGACCTCAATTCCAAACTTGTTGAGCATAGTTATACTCAATAAAAAATGATTGTAATGAAATGATCGTTTTGATTCAGAGATCAATTGTAAAGTATCATAAATGTGCTTGATGAACTCAGGATTATCCTTTTGTTCTTCAAATAAGACCTCTGAGCAACGTTTAATAAGTGGGGGAGCCATAACCCTAACTCTCGCCTCATTCATCACTTTACGTGCCCCCAGAATGTTCCAAAAGGCATATACGGGTATTCCAGCCAGATCTAGAACCAAACGTAGCGCATATCTACCTAGAACCTTTTTTACTAATACCCTAAACAACATATTGCTAGCTGTGGCTTTAAGCTTCAATAAAAATTGAAATATAACTACCCCAACTTTAGACAATCCTTCATAAGGATCTATACCAATTGCTTTTAATTCCTTTTGCTTCTTTTCTAACCCAACAGCAATCAATGCATTCACATTATGATCATAATTCTCATCTATGGGGTTTGGATGTCCACAAACATCTGCAATAGAAGAAACCGCTTTAACATTAATGAAGGTTAAATACCATATTTCAATGAAAACCAGAACGGTTGAATAGATCAAAAATAACACTTCAAGATCTACATACTCCTCGTAACCAGGAATCCAAATATGATTCATAGGAAACAATGCTTCACCAAATAGATGATAAGGAACATATAATAACAAAACCCCTAGTGTTCCAGCTATTCCTGCCTTTACAAATGTCTTAATTCGGATAGATCTGAGGATTTGTATCTCCTTTTCGGATAAAAGAAATAACTCCGCATCAACCTGAATTTGCCGATTCTTCTTTATCTGTTGCTCGGCATATTTAGTCCAAAAACCCTTTTTCTTCTCTTTTCGTTTGTTCGACATCACTAATTAAATGAGCGTTCATTCATCTGAATATGAATGTTGGTTATCGAATAATTCAAAGATGGAACACATTTTGTAAATAGCTTCACAACCGTAAAATTTTTTCAAATACCAAACCCTATGAAGAATGGGTAAAGATCTCTTCGATCTTCTCACATTCTGAAATATGAGAAAAAGCTGAAGCCGCATAAACCCTTGCAGTTTCAGCTTTTTTATTGGCTTCATTTGGATGATCAAGGATTTCTATCAATGCTTTCTTGAGAGAAGGCGCATCTATCCAGTTAAAGTAATAACCATACATTCCCTCATGAAGCAACTCTTTTGTTCCTGCTGCATTAGTACCCGCAATTTTTTTCCCCGCCAGCATAGCTTCAACCGTGACCATTCCAAACGTCTCATTCTTTGAAGCCATCACGAAGATGTCAATCGCCTGATAAAATAACCCAATCTTCTTCATAAACGGATAGATCTGTATTGACCCATCAGCATGATTCTCCTGAATATCTTTTAATAAGTGGTCGTAATAATCTGCCCATTCACCTTCAGTTTTATTCCCAACCATTACCATTTTCAAATTGGAATATGAAGGCATTATTTCTGATACAACATCTTTTACAAACTGTTGTGATTTGGCATAATCTATCCTGCCCATCATACCTACAACAACATCACTTTCCTTTAAATTAAAGTACTCTCTTGCTTCTATTCTTGTAGGTAATGCATTGATAAATTGATCAATATCCATGGTTAATGGAATCACATGAACGCGATCAATTGGAAATTTGGTTTGTTCCTTTACCTGATCTTTTAAATAATTGAGAGGAGCTATCCAAATGTCAATTCTTCTAAAAATTCGGGTATGCCACCAATCTTTTTTAGGGATACCAAATTGCATTTGCTGTTGATACACCAGTTTAAATGCATTTGAAGACATCTTTTTGGCAGATCCCAACACGGATATATCCCGCTTATCGGTACACCAAACAAACTGTATATTCTTAGAAACAAAACTTTTCTTTAATACTCTCGCATTCTTAAGATCAAGTCCCTTTTTATTTCGATTTATTAATTGAATTTCAAGTTGATCAATGGCTTCTTTATGAAGCGAACTGTCTTTAACACAATAAAGGAAAACCTGATGCCCTCTTTCTTTCATCCATAAAGCTCTTTTGAAGATGTTCATTTCTAAACCACCCCAGCTCACAGAACTACAGTAAAAAGCAATAGTAAACTTTTGATCCATCTAATTAAACTTGCTCTAAAAAGGCAATTCTCTTTTGAATAGGCGGATGTGTTGCGAAAAGACCACTTAACCCAGATAAAGCTGACTGAGTCTCTTTTGGATTGTTTTCAATGAACATGCCTTTGACATCATCACTTCTAACATCCTCTACTACCGAGTGACCTGAGATCTTACGCAAAGCAGAAGCCAAGGCGTCTGGTCTTTTAGTCATTTCAACAGCACCGGCATCTGCCATATATTCACGTTTACGAGAGAGCGCAAAGCGGAACAATATGGTCAATAAATAGGCGATAGCACTAACCACTAAAATGATCAGCATTAACCTGCCATCCTGCTTATTGTTTCTACGGTTGTGTCCTCCATATAAAACTGATCTAAAGGCCACTTGCATTATGAATCCGACAATACCAACGAAAATGATAGAAATGATCAACAACTTAACATCCTTGTTTCTGATATGTGCCAGCTCATGAGCAATAACACCTTCAAGCTCTTCATCATTCAATGTATTAATGATGCCTCTTGTAAGAGTAACTGCGTAAGTTTTATCATTTAATCCTGAAGCGAATGCATTTAAAGCGTCCGTTTCCATGATGTAGATCTTTGGGGTTTTCATCCCAACGGACATACACAGATTCTCCACTAAATTATAAACACGCATGTTCTCTTTTCTTTCCAATGGTTTGGAATGAACAGAGTACTGAATCATCTGCGAATGAAATAAAAAGGCAATTAGGAACCATATGCCCACAGCTCCAAGGGCAATAGGAAGTACCCTCAAGAAATCACGTTGAACGTACTCATCCCAAACGCCATTGTTCATTCCGATCATTACAGCCCAAATAGCAGCAATAATGATGGTAGGAAAACCGATCAGCAAAAGAGCAGATCTAAAATTGTTACTTCGGATCTGGCCATGAAGACCTTTGTAAGTAGGCATATTAGAATTCTACAGTAGGTGCTTTATCTAACTCTTCTCTTTGTACAACGCCAAGATCAAAATATGGTTCCTGGCCAAATTTGAACATGCCAGCAATAATATTGCTAGGAAATTTTTGAACTCCATTGTTCAATTCTTTTGTTGCAGAGTTGAAGAATCTTCTAACAGCAGCTAATTTGTTTTCTATATCACCCATTTCTTGTTGCAAATGCATAAAGTTTGTATTTGCTTTTAAATCTGGGTATGCCTCCATTTGCATAGTGAATTGTGACATTGCTCCGGCAAGGGCAGCTTCTGCAGCAATTTTTTCATTGACCGTACCAGCTTTCATAGCTGCGTTTCTTGCCTCAGTTACCTTAGTTAGTACGCTATCCTCATGTTTAGCATAACCTTTAACTGTCGCCACTAATTGAGGAATAAGATCATGTCTCTGTTTCAATTGAACATCAATATCCGCGAAAGCATTTTCTCTATTGTTTCTTAAATGAACGAGTTTATTGTAGATGGAAATAAACCATATGATCAACAAAAGCAAAATACCTCCTACAACTAATAATGGAATCATGATTTTAAAATTTTCTTTGTTCGTATAGGATTAAAGATAATTAAATCTTTACGAACTACTTCACTACAAGCTTCGTATTTGCGAATTTTGTGTGAATGGTATAGAATCCACTAGAAAATTTTTCGTCTAACTTGATCAAAGATTGTTTGGTTTCGGTCACATTGATCCATTCCTTATGGATTAGTTTGCCGTCTACAGAAAAGATAGAAACATCTGTGTCTCCACTGAATCCTTCAGGAAAGTTAACCACTACATACTTAAGGTTGATCGTTGTTCCATTTTCAGCCGGATTAGGATAGATCAGGATCTGATTCTCCGCATACATTTCTATGCTCACAATGGGAGAATACGTGTAATTGCCATTAAAATCAGTTTGTTTCAATCGATAATAGGAAACACCAAATTGAGGATTTGGATCAATATCTGCGTAAAGCAATTCAACAGAGCTTGTTCCTGCTCCATCAACTGTCGAAATAGCCTCCCAATTCAAACCATCAGCACTTCGTTCAACGGTGAAATAATCATTATCTGCTTCAGATACAGTTACCCAATTCAGATCAACTACCCTTTCATTTTGTCTTAAATTTGCGGTAAAATTCAACAACTCAATTGATAATCCCGAAGGTCCTAATACGGTTGGGCCACTCACTTGCCCATCCTTTCCTTTCCAATAGTTGTCACCACATATATCAATCTTTTTACCATTATTAGAATAATTATTCGCCTGAATGGACCCTCCAGACTCAATGTATACATAAGACCCACAAGATAAGTTCAATTGAGTTCCCTGGTTAAAATACAGTACTCCAGCAACATAAACAACAATAGGGCTACACGCAGTTAGATTCTCGTTCCCTGTCATATCTATCTGAATTCCAGCAGGAATAACAATACTATCAAAACAACCAGGAGCTCCATTATCCCAATTCCCTCCGTCCGTCCAATCACCAGATGTAACAGCTGTTGTTGTTATCGAAAAAGCATGAGTAATTCCCAGCCCTATCACTAATATTAACAAAAGAAAGTTCTTCATTTCCAAAAGACAGAAATTCTATCTGTACTAACGTAAAATTAACAACTAGCGTTAGGTATTTAGACTTAAAATCTACGAAATGAAGCTATTTCTCTTTAAATAGATATTATTACAATATGAAAGCGACCCAAACCCTTTACTGCACGTTCAAATGTTTTTTCCTATAAGATCGGATAAATAATACTCCACCGACCAAGATAAAAAAAAAGCTGCCACCCCCTATGTAGAATACCTTTGTCCAATAACGTTTATCTGCTTCATGTTGTAGATGACTCCGATAGGAATCATTCATATAAGAAGGGCTCGGCCTTTCATAGATCCAGGATGACCAAAACCCTGTAGAATCCGGATGTTTTAAGGCAATTGCAAAATTGCTGTCCAGCGGCTCCATTAACGATACTGAATACGTCAATGAATCCACGATATAACCCTCCGCGTCATACAGCTTAATGCCTTCTCCCTGACTGGAAAGACCAAATTCAAAATTTCCAATAGCCACCACTGAATCTGCGCTATAATATGATTTAAAATTATCACGGTTCTCTGTCAGAACTAAATAGCCGCTTGCAGGTAGCCTGGTGTCTTGTGGTAATTCCCATCCATTTTTATATCCTCGTTCTGTGAATGTCCATCCCGAAAGGTCTATTTCCTTATCAGATCTATTAAATAATTCTACCCAGTCACCACAACTATCGCCATCCAATTGATAACAAACAATTTCATTGAATATAACCTGGTTAGCAAAATGACTTTTTCGTTTTGGTTGGACAATCGGCTTAAGGCTGATATTCCCATCAGGAGTTATAGTTCTTGTTGGCGATCTATCCTCTGTATCTTCCCAGCCCACAAACTCATAATCATGAAGTACAATGACTGTAATAGTCACCGGAACACCTTCAAAATAAACGCCTTTAAAATTCTGTTTTAATTGAAGAGAATTAAATAGAATATCACACATTTCATCACCCGGGTGAATAATCTCTACGTCAACAGTGTCCTTCAAATTGAATTTCTGCATTAAATGCTGACGACAGAAGTATGGTCTCTTATCAATGAACTTCCTTAAAATCCCTAATTGATGTTTCCAGTTTTCATAACTAGAGCCCCAACGTTTTTGATGAAAACCAATTTCGTAGTCTATCAAATTGACCATGCTATCCAATAATTTATTCGCTGTGTCAGGATGATAATACACATTGAGATGATCCGCAAAGGTGTTGATATATTGTTGTTCTAATTTTTTATTCTCTAAAAGTTTCCTAATAATGAGAGTTGACCAGGGCGGATCAGGCCAGCTCTCGTTGTTAACAGAAGTAAACTTTAACAATGTGTTTCGCTCATACCCTCTGGGCGCATTATTTCCTAATCCCTGATCAATATCGTAGTATACCCAACGCCATTTCGAAGTGTCTGTTCGCTCTCTCCAATATCTGATATTACCTCCAGCATCTCTATTGTCACTATAAACCTCAGCAATATTGTATCTGATGAAGTCATCAACATCCATAAATTTTCTAAGCTCATCAACATTCTTGTCATTGGAAAGGTCATGGGTATTCAAATACGCTAACAACTTCTTATAATTAGCTGAAGAACCATGCCTTTTAACTCCATTTTGTCTTAGGATATCCACGTTATCTTTATCCACGCCATAGTTCTGCTCTAAATAGTGCTCACTGATCTTTTCTCTGATGTTCTGAATACCCCAATATTCACCATTAATAAAAACAACAGCTGGTTGATATTCCTGAATTGCCAATCCGGTTGGTTTAGCCATCTGAGTCATAAAAGCATCTCTCAAATGAGTACGTTGAAAATCTCCACCGGAATTGCGAAGGATAAAGCTTTTATATGACTTGTGTTCTCTATTGGGAAAAATGGGATATCTGAACTTACTGTCACCATACTTTGATCGGGCAATAACAGCAATTGATTTTTGTGGAAGCCATCTTGAAAATCCTCCAAAAATAGAGATCCCTGCTTGCTGATTAAAACACAATTGCCCTTCAGCATCATACATTTCAATATTTGCAGTTCTTTCCCAGCTTTGCCAATAGTTTGCTCCCAAATAAGGTTCAACCGTATCTGCGCAACATCCTTTCACATAAATACCTGTGGCAGGATTCCAAAGATTTGCGGAATCTGTTGTAATCGAAATAACAGGCAAGTCATATTTTCTATCACATACATAAGTATATGTTTTTAGCTCAGTTCTATTGCCATTTTTTATTGCAAACGCCCTTATGATCGAGACATTATTGACAAGAATAGGGGTGCTGTACTTTCGAGATCCAGTATGAGGTCTTGTTCCGTCAGTGGTATAATAAATGGTGGCTCCTTCACCTGCATCAAGTTTAACCGTAGTTGGTTCTTCATATACGCCTCCAATGGGGTCAAAATTCAATTGCCATTGTTCTTGTCCTTCAACAACTAAACAAACTAAGATGAATAATATGACTAAAAGCCGCTTCATTTAATTCCAAAAATAAACGAACATCCCGTATTTATCTAATTCCGTGTAACGATTTTATTCTTTGCGCTTTGTTAGTGATTATTTGAGCCGTCATTCAAATTTTATATAATTTCACCACATCATGGAAAACCTCATCTTTGGAATCCCTGCATTTGAGTGGGTGGGATACTTGGCCTCAGCCGCGGTGCTGAGCTCTTTCTTAATGAAGAATATCCGCATGTTGCGAATAATAAATACTGTAGGATGCTCACTTTTTGTGGCCTATGGATTTATACTACCGCAAATTTCCTGGCCAATCATTGGAACCAATGTGGCTATTATTATCATCAATGCTTATTATCTCGCGAAAACAACTAAAACTGTCGAATAATAAAAAGCGGTTTTCTATTTAACTATTTGGTACCAAATTCGTAGTACCATTATAAAATCATTCTCATGAAATTCATTTTTTCTGTAATTCTGTGCTCTTTAACACAACTATTGATAGCTCAACCTAAAGACTCTGTGAATCAGGAGTTGAGCCTCATCTTTATGGGAGATATTATGGGTCACGGACCTCAAATTACATCTGCATACGATCTGGACTCTAAAAATTATGATTATACGAGTTGTTTTAAATACGTAAAGGGAATTATAAGCGAGCCGGATATCGCAGTTGGAAATTTAGAGGTAACGCTAGCCGGGCCCCCATTCAAAGGTTATCCACAGTTCAGTTCGCCTGATGAATTAGCCGTAGCTTGTCAGGATGCAGGAATGGATATACTGGTAACTTCTAACAATCATAGCTGTGATAGAGGAGGACAAGGAATTATCAGAACGGTAGAGGTATTGGATTCTTTGAACATCATGCATACAGGTACCTTTAAAGATAAAGCTGACAGAAATGAAAGGTACCCATTGATCATTGAGAACGATTGTATGCGAATTGCCATTTTAAATTATACATATGGCACCAATGGCCTGCCTTTTCCGGAACCTACCATTGTCAATTTATTGGATGAAAAAGAACAAATCAAAGCAGATCTTGAATTAGCTAAATCCAAAAATGTAGACAAGATCATTGTTGTAACGCATTGGGGAAGTGAATACAAACTTCAGCCCGTGGAATATCAAATTGAGAATGGCAAATTCTTATTCGAAAACGGAGCAGACATTATAATAGGTGCGCATCCGCATGTATTAGAAAAGATGGTTTGGGAGAAAACTACTACTGCCGATAATAAAGAAAAGGTGATTGCTTACTCTCTTGGTAACTATGTTTCTAACCAACGTAAAAGATATACTAACGGCGGTGCTATGTTCAAATTAGTGCTTAAAAAAGAAGGGCAAACAACCTCTGTTAAAGAATGTGGTTATTTTCTAACCTGGGTATATACACCCATTGAAGATGGTAAGAAAAAATACTATGTATTACCTGCTGCTCAATATGAAAAGGACACTTCTTTCTTTGATAGTATGGAAAGTTTCAATCAGATGAAATTATTCATTGATGATTCCAGAAAATTGTTTGGAGACGAAAATGTAAATGTGCCTGAATACATTTATAAGGATCAACAATGGATCCTCAAATAAAAAAGGCGCCTATATAAGACGCCTCTTCATTATAATTAAACTTTGATTATTTTGCCACGTTTAGCATTTTAGCTTCTTTATAAATGGCTCCGTCTTTTCCTACAGCTAGAATCTTAAACAAATATGTTCCTGCTTTAACTTCACCGTCAGGACCATCTCCATACCATCTGAAGTCAGGGTCTTCTGAGGTAAAGATCGCATCTCCATTCATGTTGTAAATTGTGATGGAGAACTCTTCAATATCTTTAGATTTGATAAAGAAATAATCATTTGCCCCATCATTATTTGGAGTTATAACATTCGGAATTTCAGATATTTCAGAAGTACCTTCTATTTCAACCGGAAACTCAACCACTTTTGTATTGTTCTCTCCAACAACTTTCATGGTACCAATATAACTTCCTGGTCGCTTATAAGTATGTGTTCCCTTGTCGCACACCATTTTTGTTTCATCTCCGAAATTCCATTCCACTGAAATGTGATTCTTAGCACCTGAATTAAAGGTTAGCGTAGATCCATCCACTTGATATTGGAGATCAGTTTTTATTTTTTTAGCCTCCTGAACAGGTGTTTCTGTGTTTTGCGTAGTTCCGTTGTTATCAACAATTGTGCTCTGATCAGTTGTAGTTGTTCCATTCTGAACAGTAACACTATTATTGTTGTTGGTTTCTTTTTGATCATTGGAATTGCTAACAGTATTCTGATTTTCTCTCAAAATATCTATCAATTCATCATCAAAATGCTCCGTTGAAATCTGAACCGTTGAAAGGTCTTCCTGAATTTCGTTTCTATTATCTCTGATCACAGGATCATTAGTATCATTTACCTGTATATTCTCGTTGTTAATTGAAACAATAGAAACATCTTCATTTCCATTATCAGGAGTAATTGTGTTTTCTTGAACTGCAGTTTCTGTGTGCTCAGCATCTTTAGTTAAATACCACACACTAACCGAAGTAACAGCTACAGCAGCAGTGATAATAGCTACCTTGGCTAAACCAGACAAACCAGCGGCTGAAGCCCCAGCTCCGGTTGCTCCAGTAGCATTTATGCTCTGAGAAATATTTGCCCACAATGAAGGATCAACATTCGCTTCAAAGTTTTCAAACTTTTCCCTGAACAGGTCTTCTATGTTAGTCTTCTCTTTCACCTTCTTCTATAAAATCTTTTTCTATAAGTAGTTTTCTAAGCATTTTCTTTGCTCTGGAATATTGAGATTTGGATGTGCTCTCTGTTACACCTAGATGATCCGCAATTTCTTTATGCGAATAACCTTCAATGGCAAACAGGTTAAAAACCACACGATATCCCTCGGGAATAGTCTGTATGATCTTTAAAAGGTCTTCAGCATTAATAGATTCAACAATAAAATCGTGAGAATCTAACATATAGCCCACTGAATCCACATCTACATCATTATGATGTTTTTTGCTTCTTCTGTATGCATCCAATGCTGTGTTTACCATGATCCGTCGTACCCATCCTTCTAAAGAACCTTTACTTTCAAAATCAGGTAGTTTATTGAAGATCTTTATAAAACCTTCTTGCAAAACATCCTGCGCCTCTTCAAAATCATTGGTATAACGGAGACAAACCCCCATCATCTTCCTTGCAAATAAATCATAGAACTTTTTTTGAGCAACTGCACTTCCTGAAACACACTCCTTAACCAGTTGTTCATCCGTCATAATTACTCTTTCATTTAGGTAGACTAAAGTAACCAAATAAAAGTTGCATCAGGTTTGAATATTTTTAAATTTCTATATTTGATACGCCCTAAGCACCTTGAAAAAACAGTATTTCAACCCATGTTAAAAAAGCACTGCTTACTATTTTTATTCTCCCTGTTTATAGGTGTTTCATATAGTGCACCTATTAAAATAAAGAGCGGCATGTGGTATACTTCTTTTAAATTAACCGATAAAGATGAATTACCTGTTATCGTTGAGATCAGTAAAGAAAATAAACAGTATAAATTCTGTATCATCAATGGATCTGAACGTATAATTCTAGATGATCTTCAGTACTCATCAGATTCTATTTTCATTAAGTTTCCAGCCTTTGCGTCTGAATTGAGGGGTAAAATTCACTCTAAGACACATATATCCGGAAATTGGTACAACCATGCTAAAAAAGGAAATTATTATCTGCCTTTTTGGTCGAAATATGATCATTCCACTAAGTATCCTATCGAGACTCCAATTATAGATGTTTCAGGCAGATGGGAAGTGACTTTTGATTATAATATTGAACCAGAAAAAGCAGTCGGTTTATTCTCATCTGAAAAGAAAACCAAAGACGGCAATGAAATAGGTAACCGTATCACCGGTACATTTTTGACTGAAACGGGAGATTACAGATTTTTAGAGGGCGCAACCATTCAAGATAGCTTATACCTCTCTACTTTTGATGGATCACACGCTTTTCTATTTAAAGCACAATTAAGATCTGATACCTTATGGGGCGAATTTCTTTCAGGTAAACATTATCAAACCAATTGGTACGCAATTCGAAATCCTAAATTCGAACTCAGACATCCTGATTCATTGACAATAGCGGATAAAAACATTCCTCTGGCTTTTAGTTTACCTAATGTTGATGGTGAACTATATAATTATCCAAATGATGCATCAAAAGGAAAAGTAACCTTGCTTCAAATTATGGGTACCTGGTGTCCAAATTGCCTTGATGAAAGCATGTACCTCAAATCTCTGTCAGAAAAATATGGTCTAGATCTGAACATAATTGCCATCACTTTTGAAACTCAAAAAGGATTAGAAGCTAAAATGAAAAAAGTGAATTCTTATCGTGTAAACCTGGGACTTAACTACACTTTTCTAATAGGAGGGGATGCATGTAAATCTTGCGCATCTGATGTTTTTCCTACACTAAATCACATCATGTCATTCCCAACATTGATCTTTATTGATAAAACCGGTGAAATAAGAAAAGTACATACCGGATTTAATGGACCAGGTACAGGTAAGTACTATGAACAATTTGTTCAATCAACTGATGATTTTATTGATCAACTGATCAACGAATAATTAACAAGGAATCTTTGCTACACGGTTAGCGTGACGCCCGCCTTCAAAAGCTGTTGTTAAAAACACATCTACCATTTGTATGGCCAGCTCTTCAGAGATAAATCTGGCAGGTAAAGCTATAATATTTGCATCATTGTGCTCTCTTGCTAATTGAGCAATTTCAACCGTCCAACATAAAGCTGATCTTATGCCCTGATGTTTATTCACGGTCATATTTATTCCATTTCCACTGCCACAAATTACTATTCCCAACATTCCATTATTAGCCTCAACCATTTCTGCTACAGGATGTCCATAATCAGGATAATCAATACTATCAGCCGAATAAGTTCCAAAATCTTTGATCTCAAAACCTTTCTTCTGCAAGTGATCCATGATCTTTAATTTCAATTCAAAACCTGCATGATCGCAACCAATTGGAATAACATTATTGCTCATTATTCTATAATTAATGATGATATGAACAAATGTAAATAAAGGAGCTGGGGATGAAATTGTTCAATGTTTATAATTATTAACATCTTTTTTAAATATTTAAAATCCCCAATAAAACTGAGACTTTGATGGTACTCCAATTATTAACAAACCCTATTAACTTGTTGTTAAGAAAGAGTGAATTGAATTTTATTAAAAACCCCAAATAAATTTTGAATTGAAAAAAATAATTCGAGCTATACAGATTTTCAAAATATCAGTGTGAAAATCCATTTAATTTTTGGTCGATTTATTGACAGAAAAATAGACTGACAAAAGAATAAATTAATTCACACAGACATAAGTATAACCATTTGTTGAAAAGGTATTAAATTTACTGTAAACAAAGGGATTATAAACTGTCAACATTGTTGGTTAATTATGAATAACTATTCAAATCATTAATTACCATTCCAGACAGCCAGTAATTATTAACAAATGAACAGCCCTAATAATATAAAACATAAGCTCTCTTTTCTAAAAGGAATTTATTCTTGTTTATTATTTACGTTTTGGGTGGGATCAATTTGGGCGCAAGAAGAAATTGATCCGAATGGCTACAATGTATTTTATTATTCTACCGGTGAAAAGGCATCAGAAGGACATTTTAAAAATGGTCTGCCGGATGGACTTTGGAAAGCCTACTATAAAAATGGAAAAACAAAATCTATTGGATACAAACTGGAAGGCCAATCGGACAGCTTGTGGAAATTCTTCAATGAAGATGGTTTATTAACATGGTTGTACACCTATCAGAATGACAAAAAAAATGGCTGCGCACAGCAGTTTGATTCATTGGAAAATGTGATACAGGAATCGTTTTATATTGATGACATAAAGCAAGGGGAAGAATTATGGTTTTTTGATGATGGTAAGATTAAAAAGAAATTATTATTCACTGATGGCGAGGTAGATGGTGTTGCTTTAGAATTTAATGAAGAAGGTCAGGTAATAACTGAAGAAGAGTATAGTAATGGTTATTTGAGAAGGAAAGAGGAGTTTAATAGACTAGATGAGAAGGGCAACAAAACAGGTGTGTGGAGAGACTATCATGACAATGGAACATTGAAAAGTGAGGTAAGCTATAAGGACGGCAAGAAAGATGGAATTACGAAGGAATATGATAAAAACGGAAAACTTGTTGATATCACAACAATGAGAGGGGATACAATAGCCTCAGATCCTGGAGGTGTTGTAATCATTGATCTATATAAAGAATATCATCCCAATGGAGAGGTAAAATTAGTTGGGGGCTTGAACAAAGGAATGAAATCCGGGATCTTTCGTGAGTATGATATGGAAGGAAACATGATCCAGGGTTATGTTTATCAACGTGATACCTTGCTGTCAGAAGGTATGATACTGGCCGGTGGAATTTTTGATGGGGAATGGGTCACTTATTATCCGGATGGAAAAATGAAATCTAAAGGCACTTATATAGAAGGAAAGAAGAATGGTAAGTGGGTTTATTATTTCACGGATGGAAAAAAGGAGCAGGAAGGGAGTTTTAAAAATGATGTGCTGTATGGTCAATGGACGTGGTATTATCAAAATGGTCAAATAAGGAAACAAGAGTATTTCAATTCAAAAGGACTTTTAGAGGGTGAACAACTGGAATATGATTCTTTAGGTAATGAACTTGCCAGGGGTGAATATTATAATGGAGAAAGAGAGGGGTCATGGTTTTATCATGTTGGAGATTTTAAAGAAGTTGGATCATTCACGCATGGTGAACCTGATGGTATTTGGAATCATTATTATTTAAACGGAAAAATTGCCTTCACAGGAGAATTTTCTGAAGGAGAACCTAAAGGTAAACACGTTTATTATCATAAAAATGGAATAAAAAAAGTGATAGGAAAATATAGCGGAGGCATGAAAAATGGTATTTGGCGAACCTTTGATAAAAACGGTGAGGAGATTGAAACCATCACTTATAAAAGGGGTGAGATCTATAAAATCAATGGCTTTAGAGTAAATGAAGTAGAGCCAGAAGAATAATGGAGCAAAAGATAAAGAGAACGATAAGTCGCTTTGACCTCTTCGGAGAATTGTCATCTATTTATAAAAAGGTGATACTGTTTATCGTACCTATTAATGCTTTATTTCTGGTTTTTGAGAGTTTGGGATATTATGAGATTTTCTATGTTCACCGACTTTTGCTCTTATACATTCTAATTGTTTTATTGGCGATTTACGGCATAATTGCATTAAAGGTCAAGAGAAAATATATTGAATGGGCGCACCATGTATTGCTTTTTGGCGTGATGTTGATTAATTTGATCTGGTTCTATTTTGATCCGGGATATGATTTCAATCTCAACTTTTTAATCGCATTAAACCTGATAGGTATTGTTTTGGTTAGGCCATTGCCCACCATGATTTTCTTTATTGTTAGTTTGACATTGTATCTGGCAATTGGAATATTTAATGATGGTTTTGAGTTGAAATTATTCTTTTTAGGTCTTTGTTCAGCTCTTATAGTTTCATTGTTTAACAGATGGAGATATGTTTTGCTGGTTTCATTGCAAAATGCCAGACGAACATATCAGGATTTTTTCGATTCTTCAGATTCTCAGAAGTATGTTTTAACTAAAGAGTTTGAGATCCTTGATCTTAGTAGAACAGCAGAACTATATCTGCAAGAAAACGGAGTCAATGAGCCCATCAATAAGAAATTTCAAGAAGTATTTATTGCTGAAACAAACGATTGTAAACTCAGTTTTAATGAAGCGATAGAAGAATGTGAGCGATTGGGCAACGCACATTTTTATGCTAATTGCTCAATTGTAGGATCGACAAATTATGTTCCCAAGGAGTTTTCAATAAAAAAGACAAAGTATTTCAATAGAGATGCCTTCGTAATGGATGTCAGGTTTAATATTGAGAAGAAAGAACTACTGGATCACAAGGATAATGTAACGCAGATCCTTGAAAATATTAGCTCCTTCGTATTCAATATTTCATATGATATTAAAGATCGATTCAAGCATCAGGTAAACTTTGTGTCTACCAAGGTTGAAGAAATTTTCGGGTACAGTGTAGATGAATATATTTCCCTGGTTAAATCAGACAAACTATACAAAGATGTACATCCTGATGATGTGGACAATATTAATGACAAGTTTGAAAATTTGCTGTTAAAGGGAGGTAAAGACGCCTGGAGGTATAGAATGTTCATCCGAGATGAGTGGAGATGGATAGAGGAGAAACTGATCGTTCGTAGATCGGATGATGGATTAACGGCCTCTCTATTAGGGCTGATAAAAGATGTTACGGATGAGGTTGTTTCTGAAGAGCAACTCAGAGAATCTGAATTCAGATATCGACAAATATTTAATTCCACTTTGGCGGGAGTATATAGAACCAATATCAATGGAAAGATCCTTGATTGTAATCCGGCCTTTGCAAAGATACTGGGCTATAGTTCGGCAGAAGAAGTGAAGCAACTCAACGTTAAGGATATTTATTTTAACATTGATGACAGGATCGAGTATATAGAAAAACTGGAGAGCGAAAAAGAGCTGAACAATTACATCATCAGATTAAAGGATAGAAAAGGCCAGGAGGTTATTGTTAGTAACAACGTTGCACTTATAACTAGTGAAAAAGCAGAAGACCAGATCATTTTAGGTACAATGATCGATATTACAGAACAATATCAATTTGAAAGGGAGATCCTTGAAAGTAGAAGTAGTTTTAAGAATATCATTGACCACTCTCCAGCAAGTATTTTTCTGTTTACTAATGATGAACTGGTCTTTGTAAACCCGAAAGCAGAAAAGCTTTTAAAAACGCATTTAAAATCCACCAGTGGTCAATTGTATAAGATCTTTCCTGAAAGCCTTCATACTTTAATTAAAGACCTAACCAGAGAAGCCGAAAATGAAATAAGTTCTTACACTGAAATTGAATTAAGTTCAGAAGAAGAGAAAAAGAGGTTCAGTATTACCGTGGTTAAAACAAATTATCTTGGAAAATCTTCGTATTTATTCATTTTATCGGATATCTCTCTTCAAACTGAATATAATTCTCAGAAATTGAGAGCTGAAATAGCTGAAGAAACGAACATTTTGCTTCAAGAAGAGATCAAGAGGCACAAGAAAACACAAAAATCCTTAGAAGAGTCAACGTCTCGTTTAAGAGCGCTTTTTCAAACGACCTCTAACCTTTACATGTTGTCTATTGACAGAAATTATAACCTGGTTTCTTTCAATGATAAATTTGCTGCGCTTACTAGTGATTATCTGAATAAAGAGGTGGAATTAGGAGACAACTTCCTTGATATTTTTCCAATTCAGGATTTTGCTTATGGAAAAATAGAAACAAAATTTCAAGAGGTTTTTGAAGGAACCCCTACCAACTTAATTTCTCACTTTGATTCAAATTTTGGTGAGGTCTGGATGGAGTCATTCCTAAGTCCAATTATTATTCCTGGAGAAGAAATAAAAGAGATCTCCTTCATTTCACATGACATCACTGAACAGGTATTGAATAGACGAAAAATACTGGATAGTGAAGAGAATAATAGGGCTATTTTAAAAGCTGTTCCCGATCTAATATTTAAAGTGAACAAAAAGGGTGTTTTTACAGATTACCGTCCGTCGAGTGAATCAAACAAAGAGGCCTTTGAGCGTTTGATCAATACAGAAGACATTATTGGTAAGAATATAACGGAAATCCTCTCGGATAAAATAGTGGCCAGCGAGATAAAGGAGCATATTAAGGAAGCCTTGAAAATTGAAAAAGTGATCACTCAGAATTTCAGCATTTCTTATGAAAAACAGGCAGACGCTAAGGTGCACTATGAAAATCGATATGTAAAGATCAACGAGGATGAGGTATTGATCATTTCGCGTAACGTAACGGATACCGTAGAGTACGAACAAAAGTTGATAGAGTCGGTAAAGGAAAAAGAGGTTTTGTTAAAAGAGGTGCATCACAGGGTAAAAAACAACCTACAAGTGATCAATAGTATTCTGAATTTGCAGTCATCTTATGTTAAGGACGAAGAAACACTTCAGATCATAATAGAAAGCCAGAATAGAATACGTTCCATGTCTTACATACATGAAAGTCTTTATCAAACAAAGGATTTTTCATCTATTAATTTTTATGACTATATCACCAACCTGGTTCAAAATCTGGTGCATTCATATGATGTTTCAAATGAACGAACCACGCTTGATCTGGAAGTTGATCAGGTAAATTTGGCATTAGACCAGGCCATTCCTTGTGGATTGATCCTTAATGAATTAATTACAAATGCATTAAAATATGCCTATCCGGGAGAGAAAAAAGGTAAGATCACAATTGCCGTTTGGGAAGAAGTAGGCAAAGTGTTTTTAAAAGTGAAAGACTATGGAGTTGGCCTACCTCCTGGCTTCAAAATAGATGAAAGTGAGTCACTTGGATTAAGTTTGGTAGATACACTTATTGACCAGATTGACGGGGAGTTAATCCTTAAAACAGATAGCGGAACAGAATTTTTAATTATCTTTGACAAGCAAGAAATTTAGCTATGGCAAAAACCAACGTACTCGTAGTCGAGGATGAGAGCATTGTTTCTAAAGATATTCAACATAGTCTTAAAAAACTTGGCTATAATGTTGTTGGTGCTGCATCTACCGGTGAAAGAGCCTTTGA
>JACJYW010000004.1 GCA_020635955.1 Crocinitomicaceae bacterium | reverse complement strand
GCCTTGTTCATTTAGTTGAGCAAGGCTTTTTTTATGCCCTGTTGCGAAGGCAGTAAGATGTGAGAGGCAATATGAAAGAGGCAAGAGGCAAGAGGAAAGAGGAAAGAATTGGATCACGGAGCATAGATCACAGAACACAGAGTAAAGAACAAGGAGGAAAGTTAAAGGAAATACTCGGGTTTTCCACCCCTGATAGAAGCGGCAGCTCACGAAGTGACTACAGCGGATAGCAGGATAGGACACCTAATG
The DNA here is from genome assembly GCA_020635955.1 of Crocinitomicaceae bacterium. Classification (GTDB taxonomy): domain Bacteria; phylum Bacteroidota; class Bacteroidia; order Flavobacteriales_D; family Crocinitomicaceae; genus Paracrocinitomix. The sequence continues at coordinate 491,368 of JACJYW010000004.1, read as the reverse complement.
TGGCCGAAGGGGGCATAGGTATTTAGCTTTTAGTTGTTAGGTTTTAGGTGAGAGAAGAGGCAAGTAGCGAGAGGTGAGAAGAAAGATTTATGATGAGAGAAGTAAGTAGGTAAGAAATAGAACACAGAGCACGGAGCACGGAGAACAGAGAACAGAGAACAGACTTTCTTAGTGTTAATAAAGATTAGAGCACGATTTTAGTACATTACCTCTATGGAATCACTCATTTTGGAGGAGATGCCTGAGTCGTAGTTGACTTTGATCTTATAGTGGTAAATATTATTGATGGAAAGATCTTTATCAATAAATTCTGAGATGTTTTCTCTTATGGTTTCATAAAGTCTATAACTGCCATCATTTTTAGCACGGTAAATTTGAATAGAATAAATTGGTTCCATGATTGGACTCCATGTCAAAGTGATGTTTCTATCTTCAAGATTTGCAGTTGCATCCTCAATTTTAGGGGCATTTCGATAGCCAATTTCATAAGTAATAGGTATTTGTTGAGATTGCGACTGATTTCCAGATTTATCTACTGCAAGCAAGTAATATCTATAAGAAAGACCTAATCTACCAGTTTGATCTAGTATGCTATCATTTTCAGTTTGAAAAGAAAGAATAGTATCAGGGCGGTTCTCATAAGTTCTTATTAAATATTGGTTTGCGAGATCGGTGCTAGGTGAATTCGCCCATTTAATAAGTACACCATCAACAGATACTTTATAAAATTTAATTGCTCCTGGCACTGGGGGGATTGTATCTGGTTTCATGAGCAGAATTGGCTCAGTATTCTTACCATTATTATAATTCTGGTCAACTGCACGAACGAAATAATAAACTTCAGAGGTAAGATTGTTTAGGTTAAGTGTATCTGTATAATTTGTGGATAGATCTAACCTAGTGGTTAACTCAACAAATTCTTCTTTCAGGGAATTTGATCTGAATACACGATAACCCATGAGGTCTTTATCTTCCGGAGCAACCCATTTTAATCTTGCAATTCCATTAGAATCAACGATACCTTCCAATGAATTTGGGATTCCTGGAGGTTCCTGATCTAAAGAGAAGTGATAATAAGGGTAGGAAAATGCTGTATCACCATCAGGCGAAATGGCAGCTACTTTAAAATAGTGTCTGTCACCGGATAAGAGATCAGCTTTGAAATTGAAGTTGAATTTTTTGGAAGTTCCGTTTGTTTCTTCAAGAACGTTGTAAACAGAGTCAACTTTTTGTGATCTTAATAAAACAAATTTTTGAACTTCATCTTCAGGTTTTCCCTGATAGAAACCAACTATTTTGCGGTCATACTCATTTGCTTCAACAGTATCAATAATACAAAGTCCGGTAAGTCTTTTTTGGATGTAGACTTCAATAATATTTGATTCGATTCCTGGATCTCCGAAATGGTTTATAGGTTGTACCTTATAATAGTACGTGTGTCCTTCAAGAACAGTAGTATCCACATAGTTAATTGTGGTTTTATCAGGTTCATATTGAGATGTGAAATGAAATAAAGGAGTTTCATTCATTTTTACAAAATCCTTTTTGTTTTCTGATTTTAAAATCCAATATCCACCATAATCCGGATTTAAGTTTGCAGCCTCCCATTCCATGTAAGCCTCTTTTAAGTCAATTCTTGAATATCCCTTGAGTTCGGAACAATCAGGGTTTTTATCCAATTTTTTTGAATTGATCTTAACTTCATTTGAAGTTTCTGATGAACCTTTTATCTTCACCTGATAAGTGTAAGAACCAGATAAATCTTTATCCTCAAAGTAAAATCCCAGAACTTTTGCCATTGATTTGTTTGCAGACCCAGCAAGTGTGAGCATTCCAAAACTTTGACTCAACATATTTTCATCCTTTGTTTGACTTACACCTTCAGCAAACTCAATCCAATCATTAATTGATGGATCATCTATTTTTTTTAGATCATCCTTTCTATCTTTTAATGGAGCTATTACAATTTCTTTGATCCCATCACTTCCAGACCTGGTTATGACATATCCTTTATTTAAACCATCCTGAAATATTGATGGCATAGTTGGTGCCCATCTTAATTGAATTAAGCCTTCTTCTTTGACAAAAGTTTTCAGAACGATTGCTTCCTGACCATAGGAAATACAATAGAATAATATGGCAATTAACGGAAGTAGTTTCACTAATTCACTATTTGACAATCATCACCATAATCAAAATCCATGGTTACGTTTAAATTGAATAGATTGAAGACCTTAGCTTGTAAATTTACTCCCCCATAAACATAAGAAGGATGAGGGAATCTACCTTGTAAAAGCATTGCCATAGAAGCGCTTATCACAGTGAAATTATTAACTACCTCAATTCCATCTTCTGTCTCTTCTAATTTAGCCGCACCTGCACTCATTCCACCATAAGCATAGACCTGACCTTGCATATACCATAAATTAGCACCGATTTCTTCTGAAGAACCTGAACAATGGGTGCCAGGCGCATATTTTACCATGGTTAAATCAAAGCCAGTTCCAAAATATGCATTGGCATAAGCATGCCATTTTCCCCAAACCGGTAGATAGCCTCCGCCAACATTCACATAAAGACTTGCCCCAGTAGCAAACCCACTACCGTTTACAATGGCATTATTATCTCTGCTATTAGACATTCCACCTAGTACTGAGCTAACTTGTGGTGGTGGTGCGGGCATTGGATCAAGTTGTTGACCCACCATGAAATAGGCATCCAGGTTTGCAAAGTTCAATGCATTCACGTAACAACGCGCACTTGGTCTTCCTAGATGGAAATACCAGAGGTTAGGTGAAATATAAAGTTGGGACCAAATCTGAGCAGTTAAAGCATCTTCGAAGTTAGCCGCAGCTGTTAATTGCATATCGAATATTTGATTATCGCAATCATACCCAACTGCTAAAGTTCCTTTAGCATAACTAGGGGCAGTTTGAGCAAGTATTTCTTGTTTAGAAGCAAGCATATACGCGTTTCCAGCCAATAGAATATTTGACAAACCTCCATTTGAATTGAATTCAATTTGAAAAATCACCTCCCCATTTAACAATTTTTCAGCTTTATCTGCAGAAACTGAGGCCGGCGCATATCTGAATCCCACACCTGCGGAAAATGAAATACCTTTTGAGGCATCAGGTACGTAATCAGACGACATAGCGGTTGAAGCTGTAACAGGAGATTTAATAGCATCCATGATCGATTGAACAGATCTCGTATTATCCATGTGATATGATAATCCACCCATAATCTGCGTTAGGGATAAAGACGTACCTATTTTTATACCGTTACCAGGTAGGGGAGCAGTAACATCAATCGCCCAATATCTGGAATTATTGACTTTGCCAAAAGCGGCAAACATTGCGATTTCCGAGTCTTTTAATACTTTAGGGATCTTAATTCCAATGGCTCCTTGGAAACCATCACCCCAAACAGCATCTCCTTGTTTAAAATTAATAACGCCATGAAGGTTTATTGCATTAGTAGCCAGATCAACCATTACGGAATTCACGTTAAAGCGATCATACACTAATTTGGGTTTACCATTTTCTTGTTGGACCTTTGAAAAGATTTGAAATCCACTTTGAACAGAAATGTTAGAACTAGTATCTCCCAAATTCAGACCAATATTTGTGGCTAAGCCCACCTCACCATTTTGAACTCCCAAATTAATTTGATTTAGAGAAACCTTAAAAGCAGCCAATTCTGCTTGAACGGGTGCCACCAAACCAAACTGACCATTAGTTATATAAGGAAATTGGGTTACCAGTGTAATGTTTTGATATTGAATACCCTGGAATTTTGCCTTGGGATTATTTAGTTTCCAATCTCCGCTTAATACCAGTGAGGGATCGAACTTATCCTCTTTAATAGACATCATAAAAGTTGAAGATGGATCAACAGTTAGGGTGGAGTTCAATGCACTCATCTCCATTGGTTTATCAGGGCTAGCTGTGAAAAAATAATCTGGTTTCCCGGTAGTTTCATTTTTGGTGATCAAAGCAGAATAATCGAGAGCATTATTATTCATGATCGGAATTTTGATTTCACCGGCCATTCCTCCTGAAGTCAATTGATTGACAGTTAATCCCACCTGAATATTATCTACTGAAAATCCCCAGCCATTAGCATCACCGTCATTGGTTGAAAGGACATTATTGGCTCCAAATTCACCTGTAACACCTGCCTCATCAATGAACATATTCTGTGCATAGATTTGAGTAGGATCATCATGTTTGGAGAGTTTCTCAGGTAATTGAACCTGTAGGTATTTCAAATGGAATCCTCTCCAAAGGTTAATATCATTACCATAAATTTCATGATAGCATTGTGGTAAAGCGGCATTTGGATTTTGATAATCACTCATATCCACTGTAGCCTCAGAAACGGTGAATTCAAAGTCCTGCATACCTTTTACTGTAAATGGTGAAAATTCAACCATGGCCAGCATGTTGTGCAAATCCTGCACGGTTACCTGAAATCCAGCCGTTACATTTTGTTGGTTATCTACCGGTTCGAGAATGTCTCTACTAAAAATGAACTCGCCTTTAAGGGAGACAGATTGAAAACCGTTACAATCCCAACTTACATAATTACTTCCGTCTGCTGGTAGGTGGAGTTGTGTATTTTTTCCCAACCCAATAAAATGTTCGCTTACCAACATTAATTTAGACTGTTCTCCTCCTATAATTCCTTCTGGATTGAACTTTATATCCTTAGCGGCAAAAGCTATTTTTTTATCACCCCCAGCAAATTCTAGGGCCATATAGGCAGAAAAATAGGCACCTTCCGGTAAGAAATAGGCGCTATCAATACAGATGATATATTTTTTATCTCCAATGGTTTTTACCAATCCAATAGGCAAACTAGGTGCATTATTTGGATCAAAAGTTCCAACCTGTTTATCGGGATCATCAACCGCCTGCGTTTTGGACATGACAGTTTCGTAAAGAGAATTCGTATTATCTACTGAGTTTTGTGCTAATGTATTGAAACTGAAGTAGGTATAAACACCTAAAAGCAGTAGAAAGTTCAACTTTTTCTTGGTAAAAAAGGTTGAATTTTTAATTTTGGGCGTCATTTAACTCTACAACTTGTGCCAAATATAATAAAAGGTTTTAATTGCCTCTTTTTCATCTTTTTTTCTTCTCAAATTTCTTTTGGGCAGGTATTGCTTGAGCAAAATGAAATGGGGATAATAGGAGATGTTTATGATGTTGAGGATTTTAGTGAATTAGGATATTACATTGCTGTTGGTGATTTTAGTACAGTATCAGGACAATCAGATGTATTACACAACATTGCATTCTTTGGCAAGAATGGATACGACATGTATTATTCAGCTTCTTCAGCAAATATTATAACATCAATAGATGGACCGATTCGAACTGCTAAAATTCATTACTACTACGGCCCTCCTTTTTTTCAACACCTTTATTATTTATATATAGGTGGGGATTTCACAATGGTCAATGGTCAAACTCGAAATGGGATTGCAAGATTTTACTTAAATGCTAGTATTTCGACCGATATATCGACTTTTGCTTTACATGGTTGGGATCCACAATTTTCTGCTAATCCAGCAACTGTATATGATATAGAAAAACGAAATGACACTTTGTATGTTGCTGGAGATTTTTTTGATGTCAATTACGGTGCTTCATACCCTTATGATCTAAGACCAGCGAAAATAGCAGCTTTCAACGCTTCGTCTGGAGCGGATCTTAATATGTTTCACGTTGGACAAGTATGTAATTCAACAATATCAAGTGACGTTACCAGGGGAATTGAATTGGCGAAACATAGGATTCTGGTATCTGGAGAATTTTCTGGAATGAATCCATGGGACTCTTTTGTAAGATTTGATTATACCGGTTGTTACGATTCAGATTTTAGTCCTGCTGTTTCAACACAGACAGGTCCAGGATATTCAACAGGTGGATATGACGTAGCTATATCAGCAGATACGAACTATGCAGGAACTTATCAATATCTAGCATTAGATGGATCACTATGGTCAATTACTGATACAACATATTATGGCCCACCTTTAAGTTTATTACCTCAGACTGGCACTGGAGGGAATGGTGTTGCTTACACTCCACCACCGCCGGGATCATATATAATAGATTATACGGATGTTGCTGGTTATAAGGATCAAATGTTCTTTGCTAGAAGTTTGGTTTATAATGGAGGTGGAGCTGCACCAGCTGAATTCTCAAATGTGTTTTCTTATGATGAGGGAGGAATAAATTGGGCGGCCCCAAATATGACTTATGACTTTTTGGATATCGATTACGAGCATCTCTTTGTAAATGATAATTTATTATTTGTTACTGCTCCAGTCACGTTTGACTTATCATTTGGAGGACTAGGAGGTGGACCATCTAGAACAGGAATTGCTATTTATTGCTTAGAGCCTGATGATGCTCAAAACTTCACTGCTTTTGATACTACTGTTTGTCAAGGTGATATTGTTACCTATACCATTCCTGCTGCAAAGTTTGCAGATGGATACGATTGGTCATTTTCTGGAGGGGGAGCAGATTTGAATATGGGTCAATCAGGAGAACAGTCAACGATAGATGATACAGTTACGATAGATATTGAGTTTTTAGAAACCTTTACGGGAGGAGTTTTAACAGTTACACCCTATTCAACCTGTAATGGGCATACAATGAATTCATCTAAAGTTTACTCAGATCCCATTTCTATTACTATAGGATTAAATCCATTGCCAAATGCTATTGCTGGAGCAGATACTGTTTTGAACTGTTATAATAATGAACAAGTAACCTTGAATGGATATTCCGATTCTGTTATTGTAGAGTATCGTTGGAATCAAATTTTGAATCCTTTCTTTCCGGATTCTATTGGTATCAACTATACCGCTCATGATTCTGACTGGTATGTTCTTAAAGTTAAGGCACCCAATGGTTGTTTGAATTTTGATACTGTATTTGTTGATATGGATACTATAAAACCCACCTTCAATCCAATAATTCCGGACATTTTGGGATGTGATGATACCATATATGTCACAGGTGTACCAAATAATGGAATTGATACCATATGCTGGTGGAATCCTTTTGGTACTAGTGATTCGATACCTAATCCATTGCAATGTTCAGATAATGGACCTTATAGTATTGGCAGCTATGATTTCTATACCAAATTTATTGGTAATGGGTGTATCAGTTATACGAGTATAATAGTAGAAAAAAATGATACTGTTGCTGATATACAGATCAATGGATATGCCTCAATACCTATTTCAGGATACCTGGATGTAATTACCTGTGCCATTCCCTCATTGAATTTACAGACGTATTCAAATACTACGAATTCAACCGTTAATTGGATGGATAACGATTCTACGAATCCTCAAGGAGACACTAAATTAATTGCGGCATCAGGACTCTATTTGATACAATCCATTAACAACGACAACAATTGTATTGACTATGCCTGGTTACAGATTGGAGTAGATTCTTCTTTTGCCACACTAATGATCGATCAACCCATTACGGATCTCAATTGCTCCAATGATTCTATTTTGTTAAACGGTTCTACCTTTACGAATGACACAACATTAATATGGACAGGAACTTCCATCTCACCGAGCAATAATCCGCTTTATGTGACGTCACCAGGCTATTATACATTTAATGTTACCAAGAATAGCAATGGCTGTACGAATAAAGATTCTGTTTTAGTTGTTCAAAATAATTCGATTGATATCAATACCTCTAATGATACAGTTGGCTGTAACCAGGATCAAATAGATGTGTCTGCTTCTTATGTAGGGAATATCTCAGGTATTACTTATAGTTGGAGTAATGGAGCAACTTCTGCATCTACCAGCTATACTGCAGGTTCAGATTCTCTGGCAATTATTGAGATCAGTGGGAATGGAGGATGTTATGGAACAGATACTGTGAAAATTAGTATTCCACCTCTTCCGGCCATTAGTGTTCAAGGATATGCACCTTGTGGCACGCCAAATTCAGGTTATTTGGTAGTTACTCCATTATCTGGTTGGGCTCCTTTTGAATATTCCATTGACGGTGGAACAACTTTCCAAAGCTCATCAACTTTAGCAGGATTAAGTTCAGGAAATTATACCATAACCATGAAGGATTCGTTGGGATGTATCTATGATTTTCCAGCAACATTATCAGATGATGCTGCGCCTCCAACACCAGATTTTCTATTATCGACTTATAACTACGAATCTGATACTATTGCCATTGTGAATGTCAGCAATCCAATGCCTGATAGCGTGAATTGGATATTCCCTACATCTTTTATAATAATTGATGATAATGATACGCTTCCCCTTGTGATCTTGCCGGATACGGGCGAATTTGTGGTTACTATGGAAGGCTATTACGGCGCTTGCATTGGAAGTAAAACCAAAGTAATTCATGTAACAGAATTCGATACGACTGTTGCTACTTTATACAATGAAAACGGGATCAAATCTGTTTCTCTATATCCAAATCCAACCAATGGAAATTTCACCGTTGAAGTTGAATTGTACAAAGAGCAGAATATCATCCTGAACCTGTCTGATATGTCAGGATACGTGTATGAACAAGTGACTGAACAGAATGCATTGATCTATTCCCATGATTTCCAGATGGACCTAAACGCTCAAAACGGTACCTATGTAATTTATATAGCCGCCGAATTTGACAGTGCGTACATCACCTTTATCCTCAATAAGTAACCCTTGAACAGAACCTCTTTTTATATTACTCTTTTGCTTCTTTTCCCTTTTGTTTCTTTTGGACAAAATCTGGAAAAAATTGGAAAAAAGGATGCCGTGAAAGTTAGCGGGGGCATTGCGTTCAATACCATTACTTATTTGGAATCAGGTGTGGTAGTGCCTAGCAGAGATCCTTTCACCTGGTATGCATCCGGGAATGTGAATATTTCAATTCTTGATGTTGCCTTGCCCTTTACCTATACCTATTCAAATATTGGAGGTAAGTTCACTCAACCCTTTAACAGAACCGCTATCCATCCTAAATGGAAATGGATCAATTCTCACATAGGATTGACCAATATGAATTTTTCACCTTATACCCTTACCGGACATTTGTTTTTAGGAGGTGGCGTAGAATTGACTCCTGGTAAATGGACGATCAAAGCTATGGGTGGTAGGTTAGTTAAACCTGTTGAATATGATGCCCTTGAAGATAACACCAATGATATAGCATACAGAAGATGGGGATATGGGGTGGACGTTGGATACAAAGACAAAGGATATAGCGGAGAGCTGATCCTATTTAAAGCCAATGATGATCTCAATTCGTTGCCTTTTATCCCTTTGAATACTACTGTAAAGCCTCAAGATAATTTGGTGATGAGTGTAAAGGGGCAGGCGAAGATCACTAAAGATCTGAATGTTCAAGCCGAATATGCCTTTAGTGCCTTGACTCAAAATACGCTCGATATTACAGAATTGGCTGCTGATCAATCTAGATTCTTGCACAAGCTTATACATGGAAATACCACCACATCCTATTTCAATGCCGTTAATGCATCTGTCAATTACACTTTGAAATTCATGAATTTAGCTGTGAAGTTTGAACATGTTGATCCGGGTTATAAAACCTTAGGTGGATATTACTTCAATAACGATCTACAGAATTACACCTTTGCACCCTCATTCAGCTTATTTAAGAAGAAATTGAATTTGGCCTTGAATACCGGATTTCAACGCAACAATCTATCTTCAAATGAAGCTTCAACCACTAATCGTTGGATAGGATCTATCAATGCTACTTTTGTTCCCTCTAAATCATGGGTGTTGAATGGAACATATTCGAACTTTAGCACTTTCACGCGAAACAGACCTATATCTGATCCATTTTATTATCAGCCAGCAGATACCCTAAACTTTTTTCAATTAACTCAAAATGCTGCAGCCATGGTTTCTTATAACATAGGCAAGGGTGATTTGAAAAGTGTCATTCAATTGATCTATAACTATCAGGAATCGACCAATTTATCCGGTAATATTAATAATGCGGGGGCATTTGGCGTTGGTCTTCAGACTAATCTGGTTGGCGTACCAACTAAAGTGCATATGGGTAATTTGGCCTATACAGCACAGTTTACAAGAATTGAGGCTAATTTGACTCTGGCGGCCAATGTGAATCAAACTTTTATCATAGATCAAAACTCCACCTTTTTTGGACCTACCGTGAATTTTTCGAAATCATTATTGAAGAAAAAAGCGAGTATGGCAGTTGGTACAACTTATAATCGACAGTATAGAAATACGGATGTTACCAGTAATATTTTGAATCACCGATTGTCGTTCAATTGGAATCCGAAGATGAAGAATGAGAAAGCGGGTTCATTTGGAATTTCGGCGAATGCGAATTTAATGCAACGATTTGCGATTGAGAGTATGGAGAAGGATGTTCATCAGTTGAATTTGTTTGTGAATTTGAGTTATAGTTTTTGATTAGAGGCAAGAGGTAAGGATGGGAACACGGAGCATGGAGCATGGATCATGGAGATTGGAGATTGGACGAGAGGCAAGAGGTAAGATGCAAGGATGGGAACACGGAGCATAGAGTTTGGAGCACAGAACACGGAACACGGAGCATGGAGCATGGATTATGGAGCAAGGAGTATGGAGTTTGGAGCACAGAACACGGAACACGGAGCACAGATGTAGTTCTTAGAAAGATTAGGATTGAGTAAAGAATATGAAGAATAAAATAAAATATATCATTTGTTTGCTGCTTGTTTTGACAAGTTTGGTTGGGCGTTCTCAAACGTATCCGGTGCAGGCATTTGTGACTATAACACCTCCTTATTCTTCTTATTTGCCAGATTATGCTGATCCGTTCAATAATCAGATGAAGGTATTGTTGACCTCATTGGATTATAATGCACCTTCTTTACAAGTTAAATTGAGGTTTAAAATTGAGGGACAGGGGTATAGTATTCAATCTGCGGATATAAATAACATGACGGGTATTCCGGCAATTACATTGTCTCCTGGAGTTCCGGTTGAAGTGTCCGGATCTGGTTTGGCGCCTTATTTAAACTCTGATAATCTTCTTTTTTCAGGGTTGAATAAAAATGAATACATCCAATCTCAGATATTGCCTGAAGGACCAGCTACGATTTGTGTTGAAGTTATCAATGTCAGCAACCCAAACAACGCGGTTTTGAATAATCCGGCTTGTGCGTCTACCTGGTTTGCGAAATACAACCCGCCTTTATTGGCTACTCCGTTTTGTGGTCAGGAGTTATTGCCAACAGATCCACCCCAAATCATGTTCTCCTGGACTCCTTTGCATATGGCTGCCCCAACGAATGGTCAAACGCAATATGTACTGGAAATGTGTCCCATACTTGAAGGAGATGATCCTAATTATGTGTTTCAGAGTGTATTTACCCCTAAACTTGTATCTGATCCTACTACAAATACCTTCTTTAATTACGGAATCAGTGAGGCGGGATCATTTCCTCTAACCGTTGGACAATCTTATGTATGGAGAGTAAAAGCCTTTGATGGATCGGGTAGGGCATTATTTACTAATGATGGCTATTCTGCACCTTGTGTATTCACTTACGGAAATGTTGCTGCTTCACTGTTGGATGGGGTTCAAATTAATTTGACAGCACAGGGAACAGGACAAACTGTTGGAACGGCAGACTGGGATAAGATCTCTGTTTGCGAAAGTTATGTACTTGAGGTTCGAAAAACGGGAAATCAAAACAATAATTGGTTCCCAATCAACACTTCAAAGGACAAAGAAAAAATATACATGCTGGAGCCTGAAACTGAGTATGAGTGCAGGGTAAAAGGTATTGCAGGGACAGCAGAAACAGATTGGAGTAACACCGCAGTGTTTACCACTTTGCCAGAGCGTAATTATGAATGTGGTTCAACGAATCTTCCTGGTAAGCCGGCTAATATTAAGCCTTTGCAAAACCTTATGCCGGGAATGAAAGTTCAAACCGGGCAATTTGTTATGGAGGTAGTATTAGCCGAGCCCGCTACATCTGGTCAACCGGGACATTTTAGAGGTACAGGACGAATTCCGATTACGTTTTTAGCTACGGCCAATGTTGAGTTTGAGGATATTCTGGTAGATGAGAACCTGATCCATTTTGATGGGCGTATTGATGTGATGACGGAGAATGTTCAGGATTGGATCAATAGCTACGACAATATCTATGTGGATGGGGTGATAACGAACTATCAATCCAACGCAGCTGATTCAAAGGTGATCATTTATTTGGATAATGGAGATTCCCTGACCTTTGATTGGCCGCCTCCGGGACAAACTACCACTATTGTTGATGATAGCGGACACATTTATACCATTGATGAAAATGGAAATGTGGTGATCACTGTGGCTACTACGGCCGACAATGACCATTTAGATGCTACTGCCAATTATCAAATCTATTTTATTGAGCACCCTAACCAAACTTATGGATTTGACCGCTTAACCTATGAGGCCTGGACGGTACATTATCCGTGCATTAGTTTAGATGATGGCAGTAAGTATTTTGTGCCGTACAAATCATTGAGAGTACAACAGCAAGATAAGTTCTATGCAGTTATTAAAGCTCAGACACCTTTTACACCCACCTTCACTACTGCCTCAGGTGTAGAATTGAGTTCCACCAAGGTGAATGATACCCTTTATGAAGTAACGGTAGACAATTTTGCCACTGCTCAGTTCATTTATGGGTATGATAATACAGGTAAGAAATTGGGTAAACTGAACCTATCTGTTTATGAGAATAAGTTCAATGAAGTAGTGGTGGTGCCGGTAAATGGAGCCACAGTTCCGGCTGAAAGTGCTTTAGAAAATGAGATCAATGCCATTTTTAAGCAAGCCTCTGCTTCATTTGATATCACTGTTGCCCCCAATTTTGAAGTGAATTATGATTTGAACAATAATGGTTTGGATGGTGCTTCAGATTCTACCTTGAGCTTGTACTCTGAAGAGATGAAGACCATCAGAAGGGTTTATTTTGATTCAACTGCAAAAGAGAATAAACTTTACCTGTTTGTTGTTCCAGAAATAGCGGGAGACTTGAAAGGGTATATGGTACGAGGCAAGATCATAGGTTTTATTGAAAACGGACAGCCTGCCAGAACATATGCTCATGAGTTGGGCCATGGTGCCTTTGGTTTAGAACACACTTTCCCTGAAGTTCCGTTAAGAGGTAGTGATAATATATTGGATTATGCGGGTGGTACGCATATGACGCATGAGCAGTGGTATACGGTGCAGCATTTTACACCAACCTGGAGTTTCTTGGATAATGCTATGGACGGTGCTATGGAGGTTGATAGCTACACTGAAATACACAAATTTTATCATGATTCTCTTGTTTGGAAAAATGTACCTGCAAATCATGCTGTTACATTGTTGGATGGAACGTTTGTAAAAATACCTGGACTTACTAAGGCAATCTTCGATATTTACGGGAAGGTATTCAAATTTGAAGCCAATGGAGTAGTTTATATAGCTGGAGTCGCAGCAACTAATGATTATGTTAGCTATGGTTATTTGTCCCAATCAGATCTTGATCTTCATAGAGCAGGTATGAGTTCTAGTATGGATTTTGATTGGGAGTTTCTTAAATCTCATAGATATGCCAATTATCAAAGTGTAGAAATTGGTAATGAAGTATATGGAGTATTTCCAAAAATTTTTGGTGGGGCATATACCGATTGTAATTGTGAACAAACCTGGAAAGCACATGAACGAACGAGTGCTTCTACTTATGTGAATAATCTTGGATATATATGGTTAATTGATTATTCAATAGAAAGAGAAGGTGAAATTGCTTATAACAATTGCGAAGGAGTATGTATTGACCTTTCAAATTATGTTTCAGGCCCTGCAGATGGATTGATTACACAATTGTCAAAGAAGTTTGAAGATCAGCAGGCTATTATTGACATTGCAACCTACATTAATTCAAAAATACCTCAAGGTAAGAAATTTGCTTTTTATTCACCAAAGGAGGATGGAATTGGAAACAGCCATTTTACCTCACCTATTTCGGATAAAATTGATGCATCTAATACGGGATTAGCTAGCTTCCTGGTACATCATGAAATTAATACTTTGGCAAAATTTAAAGAAGAATTTGGTGAGTCTATTTCTTCTGGAGCCTCTGATGTAGATTTAATTTTCTCAAAAGTTGATTTATGGAGCGGAGTTGACAAACAAAAATACAATCAATACACCAAGGACTACGTCTTGCTTAAATCAACGGGGCAACAAAGTCTCTATCATTATTCATTTAAAGATTTAGTATATAGAGATGCTTATAGAATAGAAGGTAGTGTAATTTGGACAGGAATTTTGCATAATGAATCAGAAGGATTTGGAGAGGCCATTTATTTGCAAAATGGATATGATCAATATGTAGCGAAATACGGTACCAATTCGGCTGCTTTTGCTTTGATGGAAGCATTTGTAGAAACAATGGGTCCTGTTTTTATCGCGTATGCAGGTTACGAAGTAGTTGCCTTATTTGCAGAAGTTAGTATAAGTGCAGCATTAACGGAAGTGGTACAATTTGCAAGAGCCTTAGCTCCAATAATTTCGAACTTGATTCGACAATATGTTACAAAAAGAGCTAGATCCGCAATTATTGCAGGTATAAAGTCCTATGTTGCCTATGTATTAATAGATGCAACACTCCGTTACGTGATGGATTTGGAACCGGATATTCAATCTGCTTTGTTGGCTGTTGATCAAGGCGCAGCAATTTTACAGGGAACAACAGATGGTTTAGCAGCATTTATTGATATGCCGGATCTAGATATGTCATTGTTTCAAGCAATGGGTACGTGTCTTGTTGGTATGCAAGAGGCTCAAAATAATGGTACTTCTCAATCTGAACAATGTTTGTTTAATGCAATGGTTTCAATGATTGCCTCTAGTTCTGGAAACATTATTCAAATTCTGGTTAATAGGATAAAAGCGTTAGGGGCTAAAAGTGTTTCTTTTATCAACATGTTAAGAGCCTATCTGGATCCAACAGACCCTTTTTATGAAAATTTTGATTTGCCTCCTGTAAATACAAGTCTATTAAGTGCTTTAAAACAAAAATTCAGTGGTTATCAACATATATTGGATTGGTTGGATGAGATTGGTGATAATAGCATCTTAACAAAATTGGATGACCTTCCGAATGATCAAAATATTGTTGGGAAATTAAATCAAGATCTTGCAGATAATCAGGGCTTAAAACAAATTTTTAACCAGAATCCCCAGAATATTATTTCTTGGAAAATATTGAATAATGCAAATAGACCTACATTGAGAATTGATGCCCTAACACTTGAGAAAGTTAGTGAATTAACAACTAATGTAAAAATCCAACAAGTATTTGGTAATGATTATATAACCGTCATAGAGAATATTTGCAGTGCACATAAAAATGGTTTTAGTGGTGTCAAATCTTTAAAAGCTCATTTAGATGATGTTCTAGACTGTACAGTTAAATTTGGTGATGTCCAGGGTTTTTCACCACCTCCTAATACTTCTTTAGTCAATGCAATGACCAACAATAACTCAAAAGTACAAGATGGGTTGAACCATATGCTTACCAAAATTAAGAATTTGACTGCTGGGAGTATTACAGAATTTGAAGGGAACATTGTTGATGGTTTAATGGATGTTGATAATTTGGATGATATTTGTACGGGATGTCAATTTGATGTTCTTTTAACTTCTGGTAAGAAAATAGAGTTTAAAAGTTATTCGACATCAACAATTAATGGAATTGGTGGTAATGGTAGTGGTGCACAAAAATTCCAAAATCAATTTTTTGCCTATTTGGCAGACGCGAATAATATGAATAGCTTTGAATATGTTTTTAACATTAGCAAGATATCTGACATAGATGTGATTAAAAACGGCTTTAGGAATTTATATGAAAACAAGGCTTCAGATATGTACAATCTATTAGGTGAGCAAAAATTTATTGATCTTTTTGGTGTGGATAATGTACAAGATTTTATAGAGGATGTGGTGCCAAATCTTGACGGAAATGCGTATTCATTCATTAAACTGTATTAGCAAATGCAATACAAAGAATTGTTATCTATAGATAATTGTGGACATTCATTTCTACTACTAGAGAATTTTCTAATATATCTGAATAAAGAGGGTAACTGTTTTATTCTTGAAATTGATTCGAGTCAAGCAACCCAAATTGAGGGTGATTTTCAAAAACTTGAAAAAATAGATGATTCAACATTTGTGATGAATCAAGGTTTTTCTTCTATACTTTATGAAATTAGGAAGAATCAAGAAGTTGTCTTAGACTTTAAAATCGAAAGTGTAATATCAAAGTTTCAATTAGCTACCATAAAATCTGAAGAATCAAGAGATTTATGTTTAATCCGAGATTTTAAAAACGTACTATGGAAAATAAATCGGAAAAGAGGAAAATTTTTACTGTTTGAAGATGGACTATTGTTGAATTCAAAATACTTAGATGATTCAATTTTACAACGATTTGATATACAAAGTGGAGAATTATTGTGGGAATTGAAACTGAATACCTCTTACCCAAATGAAAATCTCAAAATAGTGAAACTGTTAGGGGAATTTAACGGGTTTATATACTGCCTCCTTTCGAATAGTCTTGTTCTTGTCTTATCGCTTGAAAATGGTGAGATAATAAAAACAATATACAATGAAAGAAATTTAGATCAAGGAGATTTTTATCGACAGTTTGCTGATATACTTGAATTCTCAAAGAATCAAGGTAAAATTGTTCAATTGTTGAATGACAGATTAACCATTATCGACCTAAAAGAAAATCTAGTCGAAGAACATCTAATAGCTAAATCAATAAATGGCTTAGTATTTAATGGTCCGAGAGTCTTATACAACGACTATATATACTTCTACTCAAGATCTATTGATAGCGTTGGAAGAGTGAATATTTCAACTAAAGAAATTGAGATTCTATTTGAATTAGAAAAAATGAATTTAGGCCAAATAGTGACTATACATCCTTCATTTAATCGAATTGCACTAAAGGATGTTTCAGGAAAACTATGTCTGTTTGAGCTAGTTTGATTCTAATTTTTACTTCGGATATTTCTCTTCTAATTCTAATTTCTCAATTCTTGATCGAATGGCACCATTACTTCTCTCAAAATGTTCCATCATTTCTTTGATTGATTTTCCTTCACAAAAAAGCATTTCTAACTGCTGATCTAATTCTTCTGTCCATGGTGCACCGGCATTGTTAAATCTCTTTTTATTGTTGATTAAGCCTGAATTATTCAAATTCTTTTTTGTGTTGGTTTCGTCTGTAGAGTTGTTTTGTATATGTTCCTTAATTACTTTTTGATCAATGTTTTTTTTATCCGTTTTTGGATTGAAAAATTCTTCAGAGTAATCAAATTCTACTTTACCATTTTCCTTTTTAAAAACTCTTCTTGAGCGGTCAAATTGATCATTAAAAAAGTGTTTACCTCTATTATCGGCATAAGAATTATACGTAAAGACTGTATCGCCAAAGATTTTGTCTAAAAAATCTTTATATCTGCTATACTCGTACAGTGCACCAACCTCCACATTATTCTGGATTGAGAATTCATGAAAATTTAAGGAAGTTACTATACCTTTTTTTTCATTAGCATAATACTTAGCATGAAGTCGCTCATCATATCTAATTTCAATAGAATTATGATCTTTTAGATATTGGAAGTCCTCCTTACTCATGGATTTCGTTTTTTCTTCAGAATTTTTACCAAAAAGAATTTTAATTTTTAATTTCTCTATACTCTTGAGATTATCTAATTCATGTTTTAAATCAGTTGATAATTTAAAGTAAGGAGATACAATAACAAGTTCTCTTTTGGCTTTGCGTAAGATATTATAGAGCTCAGAAATAAGTTCATCTTTATTTAAAAACCATCCCATAATTTATTTACCCCACAGCCGGCCATTGAGAATATTGCCCCTCAGCTTGGTCC
The DNA here is from genome assembly GCA_020635955.1 of Crocinitomicaceae bacterium. Lineage (GTDB taxonomy): Bacteria > Bacteroidota > Bacteroidia > Flavobacteriales_D > Crocinitomicaceae > Paracrocinitomix. The sequence goes on along the minus strand of JACJYW010000004.1, from coordinate 473,364 downwards.
ATGATTTCTGCAAGGATTTTATTGAGTTCTGAAATTGTTACTTTTCCTTTTAATTCTTTTTTGACGGCCAGGCGAATTGCTGCTTTGGCGTTTTCTTTTTTGGTCCAATCTAATTGAAGGTTGGATTTAACTGCCTTGACAACTGCGTGTACAATGTCCTGAATTTTACCTGGTTCGTTGATGATGTCTTCTTTGGCGTGGAGGATGTCATAGAAGGCCAATTCTTCATCTGTTAAGCCGAGTTCTTGTGTGCGGACATCTGCGTTTTGCATTTCTTTGGCGCGATTGATCAACTCCAGAATGGTGGTGTAAGAATCCATGGCGTTGTTGTGATAGGCGTCAATTACTTTTTCAATTTCTTCTTTGAGTGAAGTGTAGTATTTGATGTTCTTTCGCAAACGCAATTTGATTTCGTCTTTCAAGATGTTGCGGAGCATTTCAATTTTGATGGCGTCTCCGGATTTGTCTTGTTTGGCACCTAATAAGAACTGATCATCCAAAATGGAAATATCCGGTTTTTCAATTCCTGCCATGGCGTAAACATCTATGATGTCTTCTGACTCTATGCTGCGAGAAATGATTTCTTTGATCTGATCTTTTTGCTTGTTGCGTTCTGATTTGACTGACTTGATCTTGCGAACTGCTCTGCCTGTATGTTGAATGAATCGTACATCTGCGGCGTAATCTGCAATTTCTGTGCGTTGGTTCTTGACAATAGCGACTAATCCGGTCAGTTTCTTTTCTTCTGTCATGAAGCTTTTGGCCACATCATCTAACTTGACCAATTCGTTACAGGCTTGTTTGACCAATTTCATTTTATCGCCATCTCCTAAAACACGCCAATCTGAATAATTCAAAGTAGGCGGAAGAAAATCTTTGCAGACTCTTACCTGATCATAAAACATCTCTAATGCTTGCTGAATATCAATGGTTGGTTTTCCATGACCTCCGCCGGCTGTGTATTTGTCTGTGGCGTTCTTCAATCTATCTCCAATTCCAATATAATCTACAATGACGCCTGCATTTTTATCTTTAAAGACACGGTTGGTACGTGTGATGGCTTGCATCAAATTGTGTCCTTTCATCACCTTATCTACATACATTGTATGCACACAAGGGGCATCAAATCCCGTTAACCACATATCACGGACAATGACAATCTGCAATGGATCATCCGGTTTTTTGAAACGCTTTTTAATGGCTTCTTGCGCATCTTTGGTACGGATATGTTCATTCCAATCTACAGGATCTTTTGAAATATTTCCTGTCATAATAACCGCCACTTCAGGACATCCTTCTAAAGCGGTTAAGGCATTGTACATCTTTACGCAATTACGTCTAGACATGCACACCACCATGGCTTTTCCATCCAAAGTTTCAGTACGGTTTTTGAAATGCTCCAGAATGTCTTTGGCTATTTTATTGACACGATCTTCAGCTCCGGCAGCATCTTCAATGGCGGCCCACTTTAATGATCCTGAATCCTCATTGCCTTCTGTGATCTCATCCACCTCTTCATCAATGGCCTGATTCTCTAAATGCAATTTGGCCAAACGGGGTTCATAAAATATCTCAACAGTAGCTTTATCTGCCACAGCTTGTTTGATATCATAGGTGTGAATGACATCTCCGAAAACTTCAATGGTATCTGCATCTTTTGAATCTACCGGTGTACCTGTAAATCCTATAAATGAAGCATTGGGTAAAGCTTTACGCAAATTGGCGGCATATCCATCTAACAAACCATACTGTGTACGGTGCGCCTCATCTGCCATGACAATGATGTTCTCTCTGTCACTCAAAATAGGATGCTCCTTTTCTGAAGTATCCAGATCACCTCCTTTTAAGCGGAATTTCTCAATGGTGGTAAAAATTACACCACCTGAATCTGCTGAAAGCAACTGACGCAATTCATCAGTTGAAGTAGCATGTTGCACATCTCCCACTAAATCTTTTGCCAACACAAAATTGCCAAACAACTGCTCATCTAAATCATTACGATCTACCTGAACAACAATGGTAGGGTTCTTCAATTCAGGAATTTGACGCAATATCCCTGTATAAATGGCCATGGAAATACTTTTACCTGAACCTTGTGTATGCCAGATGACACCAATGCGACCATCACCTATAGGTTTAATGGCTTTTTTAGCCGCCTCAACAGCTAAATTGATACCGAAATACTGATGGTATTTGGCTCCTTTTTTAATGAGATCTCCGTTGTGATCTTCATGAAAAATGAAATGCTTGAAGTAATTCAGTAACCGCTCTTTAGGGAACAATCCTTTCAGCATGGTTTCCAATTGCAAATCTCCTTCAACTGTATGTTTACCATCAATTGATTTCCAGGGAGCGAACCACTCCATGCCGGATGAGAACATACCATGTTCCGTAATATCTGCATCTGAAATAACGGTGAGTGCATTGTACTCAAACAAAGCCGGAATATCTTGAATGTAATGCTGAATTTGGTTGTGGGCATTTTCAATGGTGGCATCTTCAGAAAACCAGTTCTTGAACTCAAACACGACCAATGGCAAACCGTTGATGAAAATGATGAGATCAGGTATGCGTTTGTTTTTGCCCTGAATCACCAATTGGTTAACGGCTAAAAAGTGGTTGTTTTCAGGATGTTCATAATCTATGGCATAAACATGCTCAGCGGCCTCTTTATCGTTTGAATCTTTCCAGGAGATATCAATGCCTTTAGAAAGTTTGAGGTGAAAATCACGATTGCGGTAATTCACATCTGTACCCTCATTAGAAATGAACTCATCCACTGCTTCTTTTTGCGCCAAAGCCGGCATGTGCGGATATTGTTTGGTAATGAAGTTGGCCAATTGATCTTCTAAGACCACCTTTTTAATATCGCGTTCAATTTCATTGCCGTGTTGGTAGGTATACCCCAAGCCTTTTAACCAATCTATGGCTGCATTTTCTATGTTGAGTTCTTTCAGCATCTAGAGGGTATCTTTTACAATTTGTTCTGCTTGTTTGACACGGACTTCTCCTGAAATGAGTTTTGGTAGGAGAGTGTCGCGGGTTTTGGTTAGGGTGTGGTTCTCACCATTATTTGCAACAATCATTTTTTGATTTTCCTTAAATAGATTATTTATCTCTTTCGCCTTTTCAGTAGGTGGTAATAATATATCTAGATTTCGAAAATCCGTTTTATTGAATTTAGGTTGTGCACTACCTGTCATTATGTTTTGTAGAGCATCTTGACCATAGTAACTCAAAAAATATTGATACAGAATTTCATTATAATCATTTTCAAGAATCATTATAGAATTACTACCCAGAGTCATGGGTTGATTCAACCAAGTAGGTGCTCTAAAGACAGTTCCAGCATTTGCGCCAACATTAGATATTATGACTTCAGGTCCATTAATTTTAGATTTCTTTAGAAAATTAGATGAACTTTCATCAACATATTTCAAATCTGAAAATCCATTATTAAAATCAACAAGTCTTATGTAAAGTGCGTATTCAGGCTCGTCATAAGTTGTTACATTCTCCTTGAGTGATTTAAAACTACCATTTGCTACATAGTCTGTAACCGTAGCTAAATCAATCATCTTTTTCACCTCCCACCCTTCAGGAATCATACCCAATTCAGATTCAACGAATTTTCCATTTTGAAAAGGGCCAAAATCAACAAACCAATGCTTGTAGAGGGTCATGGCCATTTCCTCTAATGTTTTATTCATTTGTAGGTTGAGTTCAATCTTGTCGTCTAGTGCAGAGAGGATGCCGGCAATGGCTTTTTGTTCGGGGAGTGGGGGGAGTGTTAACTCCCAATCTCCAATTTGACCGAGACTAATATGCGGGATACTAGTTCCTGTTCTAATATTATCAACGTAATTCTCGAATGGTTTGCCATTGATAATCTGCCATAGAAAATCTTGATCTGAAACACCCTCAATAGAATTTACCCTTGCAACTCGTTGAGCTAGAATAGCAGGCAAATCATGTTCTCTAACTTGAGCTCTATTTTTACCAACCTTGGAACCATCCATTCCTATCACTATATCCCCAAGGTTTATCCTATATTTTTCTAGTGTTTGTACAAGTTCATGGTCCCAAAATCGTGCATCTTCTCCCCACCGTAGAACCCCTTCTGTAACATTCTTACCACGAATAACTCTTAAATCACCGGAGTTTGAGTATTCTTTACTTTTGAAAGCAAAGCCTGTCGATAGCTCTGCAATTTCACCAAGTTTATATGTTTTCCAGTTTTGTGGCATTAATTTGGTAAAGTTGAAACTGATTCTACAATAACGGCGCTATCATTAGGATCAATAATTTTAAATCCTAATTTATTGTCATCAAATTTAAGTTCTAATGGTTTGTTTAATCGCTTTTGCAAAACTTCATGAGAGGCATTAGCTAAATTTTGCACAAATTTTTCGAGTGGATTTTTAATTGTTTCACCAACTCTGAACATATTTTCATCCTTTTGAATTACTGGCTTAAATCCCCATGGATGAGACTGAAAATTCATTCCAGTAATAAGAATCGACTTTATCTCTAAATCAATACATTTTAGAATAACGGATTTAATATTTTTAGATTCTGGATCAATTTTGACATCATCCCAAGAGGACATATATAAATGATTAAAATTGAATGGTATTGATTCATCATTTGAATAATTGTAAAAGGACATTTCATTGAGAAAAGCTTTTGCTTCTTTTCCTTTTGAGGAATTATCCGAAGCTAACATTTCAGCAATCGTGGAATAATTTCCATATAAATTTTCACCCCATGTAGTTAATGTAAATAAGCTATTATAACCTGACCGTATTATACAATATTCAACAAATTTGGTTAAGTTATCATTCTCAATATATGTTCTAATGAAATTGTCATTTTCATCTTTCTCTTCATCTGAAAGCCTATCTATTTTATGAACATTATCTATTATTCCATTCACCATTCGATAAGTCCAAAATACATACATAAAGTTATCTGCATGATTTAGTAAGCATTTGTTTCTTAGCAATTTTGAACTGGAAACAAGGAGACCTAATACTTCCGAATTATTCGAAATTGATCTTATGTTTTCTGATAATGAATGAAGTAGTGACAAACTAACTTCTATGTCGTGTAGGTTTTTTCCTATTTGTACAGTGAGATCAATTAGAATCCTTAGATTTTCTGTTTCATTTGCGGCGCTTCGAATAATTGAAATCAATCTTTTCCTTACTTCAGCAAGTTCATTGTAGTATTCTTTGTTATCTCGTAAAATAGTTAGATAAATTGTGAACAAGGCTTTAGACTCGGTCAAAGTTTCAGGAATAAATTCACCAGATATTGAAATCAATCTACCCTTCTTTCCTTCCTTGATGAGCTTTCTAATTGGTGTTTTTATTTTCGTTCCTTTATTCAATAAATCTGAAAAATCACTGTAGCTAATGTCCTTTTCATCTATTACATGCAAAAAATATTTATACCAATTATTTTTATTTCTGATGGACTTAGGATCCGGTAAATTTCCGGTTTCAAAAATTAAAGATTCAATATCAATGTCTTTCTTTTCTGCAAACAACTCTTTAAGTACAACATATAAATTTGTCTTATCCTCGTGACCTATAAACTGAAACTCTGGTAAATCCAAATACTCTTGGAGTAAGGTTTCATATTTTTCGGTTTCATCAATATCAATTTCGTCAGTCATCTTTTGTTGTTTTTAAATCTGTAAATGGACCGCTTCCGTCTTTGAATAATTCATACCTTCTTTTATAAAGCATCTCATAAACAGGGAAGTATTTATATCTAACCAACTCAATAACAAAATAATCTCTTATATCAAGCTCTTTAAAAGGAGCATAGCTAAGACTAGTTTGAAAAGAATTAACAAATCTTTTCACATCTCTAAAATTCTTGATGAATGGCGCTATCAAATTTTGTTTAGCTTCTAAAAGTGTTCTAATTTGATCTAGATGTTCATTCTTTAACTGTGTTTGCTGACTTACAAGCTCTAATAAATATGAAATGAGAATGTTGTTTGGAATTGGTACCAGATGATGCTCGTATGAAACAATTTTCTCAATAAAACGATAGGATTCATGAGTGTTTATTTGTGAAATAGCATTACCAATATATTCTTTGTCATACGCTAACACAAATACAGTATTACTAAAAGACCCCGTGACCTTCACTAATCTGAGTACTTCCCAAATTTGCTTTGGATCTAACCTGTCTAGATCATCAACTAAAATGATGATTTTTCTATCTAATTTGCTAATCTGCTGATTTATTGAATCGTAATATTTATGATAAGTTGGGGATGACTTGAATAAATCAATTGATAATTGTAAAGGTCCTAAAATCTTATTGTTCTTATAAAATTTTAAAAGGTCTTGACTATAGAAAAGCAGTTGCCTTGATAATTTTCGATTATATTTTCTAATACCATTTCTGAATTCTTTAAAATACTCAAATACAATTTGTTCAGCACTTTCAGAATACCATGAATCAAACCTAATCTTTATCCATTCATTCTCATCAAACTTATCATATAGGAGATCCAAGTGTGTTGATTTACCATTCCCCCATGCACCTTCCAACCCGAGAATAAAAGCACTCTCTGATAAAGAAGTTTCTTTAATTTTTTCTTCTACTTTAACTATTATTTTTTCACTGTCAACTAGATCTTTATCCTTATCTCTTTCAAATTTATCTAATATGAATCCCTTTTCCGAATCTGTCTCTTTTTCATGAGGGAAACCATTAACCAACTTGATAAATAGAAATCCTAGGACTAATGGAAAAACAGTAAAATCCAGCGGATGTGCATATTTACCATAGAATTTATGCTGCAGATAATTTTCATGGTAATCCCAGTGATGAAAATAATTTTCATCTATTAAATACAAGAAATACAATAACGTCAGATGAAAAAAAACTGTTAGTGAAACATCTTTTGCTGTGTAGATTGATCTTAATGTCCATGCTGCAATAACAAATAATGAAAGATAGCAAACCCAATCTAGTCTCGATCCTGAGATCAAATGTGACAAGAATATATTATCGAACCATTGGACAAAATAATTTAAGACCCCGGGTGCAACAAAATACAATCCGGCAATAAGCAATCCACTTATAAATCCAATACGGTTAGATTCAATTTCTTTTTTTATGAATTCAAATTTCCTTTTCAAATCTTCTCAAAATTCGCTTCAATCACTTTTTGTAATTCATTTGATTTCTCAAACTGCTCCGATAAAGTTGCTTTCAAATCCGCCATTTTTTCTTCAAATGGGATACCGTCATCTTCTTCAGCTTCTGTCCCTACATAAATACCCGGAGTGAGTTTGTAATCTTGTTTTTGCACTTCTTCTAATGAAGCTGAGTAGCAGAAGCCTAGTTCGTTTTCGTAGGTTCCGTTCGTTTGTCCTTCTTTCGGCACTTCGACAGGCTCAGTGTGACCCTCAGAAGGAGGCTCACTAGATGGGAGGTTTCGCCAATTGTGATAGGTATCCGTTATCTTTTCAATGGTATCATCATTGAACACGCGCAATTTTCGGCTGGCCATTTCACCCATTTTAGAGGCATCAATGAACAAGATCTCATTCATCCGTTTACGGTGCAGGCCATCTTTTCCATCACGGTTTTTACTCAAAAAGAAAATACAAGCGGGTATACCTGTGGTTAAAAAGAGCTTGTCTGGTAAACGCACAATGCAGTCAATCATATTATTGTCAACCATGTGTTGGCGCACATTTTTCTCTCCTTTGTTATTGGAGGTCATGGCGCCATTGGCCATTACAATTCCGGCCGTTCCTTTATCACTTAAATGGCTCCAAAAGGTCTGCATCCACATATAATTGGCGTTGCCATCTGTGGTGAATTCTTCTTTGGGTCCAAACAAACGCGGGTCGTTATCCGATAATTCTTCAGGGTGCCAAGAGTCCACATTAAAAGGAGGATTGGCCAAAATGAAATCTGCTTTTAAATCTGGGAATCGGTCATTCAACAAAGAGTCTCCAATGCGCACATCAAATGAAAGATCACGCAAAGCCAGGTTCATTTTACACAATCGCAAAGTACCGTCATAACGTTCTTGCCCATAAATGGAAATGTTCTTTTTGTCTCCGCCATGAGATTCTAAGAACTTTAATGATTGCACAAACATTCCACCAGAACCACATGCAGCATCAAAGATCTTTCCTTCATAAGGTTCTAACATCTCTACCAATAAGCGCACAATACTGCCCGGTGTAAAGAACTGTCCGGCACCTGAACCTTCTGCAATGGCAAAACGTCCAATGTAGTATTCGTAAATACGTCCTAAAATGTCACTCTCAGGGTTTTCTCTTTCAGAGAACTTTTTGTGTGAGAATAAATTGATCAATCCTCTTACCTGAACTGCCGTCAACTGGCTTTTTACAAATATTCTTGGCAATATTCCTTTCAAGTCATCTCTGTACTGCGCAATTGCATCATCCATCAAATCAAAAGCGTCATCTACTTTTACTTTAATGTCATCTTGCTCTGCATTTTCTTTTAGGTATTCCCAGGTAGCTTCTTTAGGTAAGATGTAGGTATTCTTTGAAATGTATTCGTCCGGGTCTTCCAAAACGAATTGTCTTTCTTCTTCTGATTGGGTATAGTATTCAGATTTCTTGTCTTCTAATTGCTGCTTCAATTCATCACGCCTGGCTTCATAGCGTTCAGACATGTGTTTTAAGAAGATCAACGAGAGTACGTAGTCTTTGTATTGGTTCTCCGCAACGGCTCCGCGCAATTCGTTGGCGGCTTTCCAGAGTTCGTTTTCGAAATCTATGTCGGCTTTGGCTGATTGTTTCTTGGCCATAATTTTATTCCTCTTCGTTTACAGGTTCTTCATGAGGTTCAAGTACATGATCATTAATGGTCCAAATCTTTTTAGCCAGATCAAAAAGAATAGTAGATCTCTTCTTTATACTCATTTTATTCCAATCCACAAATTGATAACCAGATGATTGAATCAATCTATTCACTCCAGTTTGATTTCCAATACCAAAATTAGGATTTAGCATTTTAGTCATAAAAATATTAGAGTTTATGTACTCACTGTATTTATCTTCATACCAGGAACCGTTAAGGTCGTTATAACTGTTGATAGCCTGATTAATTTGACTTTCAACCAAGGTAATATTCCCAATAGAATGCACAGTGTACCAATAGTCATCCCAATCGTTAAATTCTTCAGTTAATTCGCCATCTAAGGGAGATTGAGGTAAAATATGTTCTACCTGCATCTGATCAAAAAAGGATATAGATTCCGTAGGTAAATTAGCTTTTTCCCTTAGGTAGTTTTCGATTTTACCTAAGATGAATCGCACATGATAGAGTGGAGCAATTTCAGTGTCTAATCTCGAATTGAAGTTACTTCTTATGACTCCATAATCTCTAGAAAGACGTTCTTTAATGGTAGCATTAACAACATTTTCAATTTCTGATCTTGAAGAAGTATTTCTTAGCTTGGAAGCCCAATTGGCAAATGTTCCTTCCAAATATTTAGCCTGCAATCTTTGCATTACGGCAAATAAATAGAAACTTTCAATTTGCTTTGCCAGGTAATCTATATCTGCATTAGATGTTTGATCATTTGGTGCTAATAAAAGAACAAGGTGTTGCCTTGATTTAAATTTATTAATGAATCCAATATTGCAAACATGCGGAAACATTTGACTTCCATTCGTGTAAGATTCTGTAGCAATAACTAGATCAGAATATCGCTTCGCAGAGTTTTTTAATTCTTTTGCAAATTGGACAGGGTTTTGCTCATAACCGATTTGATTTCTTCCTTCTGAGATTATCCATTTATATATCTCATCCTCTCTAATAATTCCGTCATGATAACGGGCCATTAAGAAATATCTCAAGAATCTTAAAGGTTTTTGTTCATTACATTCCTCCAAATATTCGTTAAGGTCCTTCCAAATATTTTTTACTAGTTCGAAGTTTGCTTCATCTGTATATGAAAAAATCAAGTTTTTAACTAGATCCATAGCATTCAAACCTGATCCTCTTTGATTAATTGTTTCAAAAATTTTTAGTGCGCTACCCAAATCTTCGGACTCTATAATAACCAACTCAATTTTTAATAAGAAATACCTAAGGTACTCGGTCAGTTTATCGATACTTTCGTTGAGGTATCCGGAAAAATGATTTTTTAACTTGGAATATGCTCCATTCATTTTATTAATGGATGAAGTTTTATCGCCTGCATAAAGTCGCGACTCAATTAAATCATTCAAGAAAGTTTTACTATCATCATACTGAAGCTCCAATCTTGTTTGACGAGAATTATTTTCCATATTAAACTCATACAACAATTCCTTAACCCTTTTAAAGTATTCAGTGGCAACTTCATTTAGTGGATTTGATTGTCTGTATTCATCTAAAATATTTCTGAATGCACAAAGCGCTAGAATTATAGTTGTTAATCTTTGTTGTCCGTCAATAACATCATATCTGCCTGTTTTTGAATTTTCAACAATGATCATAGAACCTAGGAAATAACTCTTTTGATTAGCATGTATTTCAGTGTACTCGTTGTCTATATCTATTATGAATTGCTCAACTTGATCATCTGGTTGCCAAACATATTCTCTTTGATAGTCAGGGACTTCGAAGAAGTAACTACTTATGTCATCAATCTTTTTTACATCTGCTGTTATTTCCATTGTCTTTGATTAAAAGTGTACTAAATATAACCAAAGAGCTTCAAAAGGGAAGCTTCAAGATAAGCAATCTTAAGTAAGGGAGAAAGACAAGGAGTTTAAAATGAGTGGTTTCCGCAGCTAGAAATTATTCATGATAACAATTAATGCAATACAAAAGGCCTTTTTTCTTTCCTATCTTTAGCTCATGCAAAAGATCATTGTGGTTACCGGCGGTAACAGAGGAATAGGTTTAGAAATCTGCAAACAACTGGCAGCAAAAGGTCATATAGTGATCATGGGCTGCCGTGATGAAGAAAAAGGAAAGCAAGTAGCTGATTCTATTAATGGTGTAGTAATTCCAAAGAAGTTGGACGTTACGAATAAAGAAGATGCCATTAAAATTGCAAAGGAAACCACTGAGCTTTTCGGCCCCATTGATGTGTTGATCAATAACGCCGGGGTGATGAGTCAAGATAATGTGTTGGAAGTAAGTGCTGAGGAACAAAGAAGAGTGATGGAGACCAATGTACTTGGACCACTTCAAATGACACAAGCTTTTGCTCCTTTCATGCAGGAGTCAGATGATCCACGCATTATTAATATAAGTTCTCAAATGGGGCAGAGGTATGCTCAGACGGCAGATCATTCGGCTTACCGCTTATCAAAATATACTTTGAATGGATTGACTTTGCAATTGGCGGATGCTTTGCCGAATTTCAAAGTGAATTGTATGCATCCGGGCTGGGTGAAGACGGATATGGGAGGGGAGAGTGCTCCGCTTTCTGTTGAGGAAGGGGCTGATACGGCTGTTTGGTTAGCGACTGCTGAGGGGATTTCTAGTGGTGGGTTTTATTGTGAGAGGGGGGTGATGGAGTGGTAGGGGGTGTTCTTTTTGGTTTGATGATTATGTCCTTTTTAGCTTGATCCGTTTTTATATGGGCAGTACTTTTTCCCATTGCGCCCTTCGACAAGCTCAGGACAGGCGCCGAAGTACCAAAAAGGCTAGCGTCCCGCTATTTGTATTCTATTTTTTAACTCCTCAAAATCTAAAGCCTTAATATTTTTCAACGACTCCCATTATCCTGGGGTTGAAAAATCGGGTCGGCTTTTTAACGATTTTTGCGGGTGAAAAATCACGAATACTTCATAGATGGACGCTGGATAAAATTAGGTGCTAAATGACGATTTCTGTATCGGTGATTTAACGAATGCAGTCAAGATGGACGGAATTGAGGTTTTGTATGACGGGTCGCAAACAATACGGCTCCTTGCGGATGAATTTTGACGAAAGCGCAGCTGATGGCCAGTCTGTTTTAAGAAAGACGGAGATTTTATTAGGGTGTTATGTTCTTTTTTCCTTGATGAAAAAAGGAACCAAAAAAATCAAGGCCCGCTCCTTCATTTCTAAAATACTAGTCCTCAAAATCTACTTTGCTCAATTGTCTCACTGTGTTCGACGGGTCGCAAAGCTGACGATTTTTGCGGCTGTATTTATTACGCCTGCCTGACTGTAGGCAGGAAATTGCAGGAGATGGCCGGTGGCTGCAAATTGGGATTATAATGACGATTTCTGTATCGGTGTTTTATTGAGTGCGGTAAAATCTGACGGAATTGAGGTTCGGATTGATGATAATGTTCTTTTTTCCTTGATGAAAAAAGGAACCAAAAAAATCAAGGCCCGCTCCTTCATTTCTAAAATACTAGTCCTCAAAATCTACTTTGCTCAATTGTCTCACTGTGTTCGACGGGTCGCAAAGCTGACGATTTTTGCGGCTGTATTTATTACGCCTGCCTGACTGTAGGCAGGAAATTGCAGGAGATGGCCGGTGGCTGCAAATTGGGATTATAATGACGATTTCTGTATCGGTGTTTTATTGAGTGCGGTAAAATCTGACGGAATTGAGGTTCGGATTGATGATAATGTTCTTTTTTCCTTGATGAAAAAAGGAACCAAAAAAATCAAGGCCCGCTCCTTCATTTCTAAAATACAAGACCTCAAAATCTACTTTGCTAAATTGTCTCACTCCTTCGACTCCGCTCAGGATGACAGTTCGACGGGTCGCAAAGCTGACGATTTTTGCGGCTGTATTTGTTACGAAATTACAGGAGATGGCCGGTGGCTGGAAATTGGGATTATAATGATGATTTCTGTATCGGTGATTTAACGCCTGCCTGACGGTAGGCAGGAAAGCGCAGTTGATGGTCAGGGGCTACTAATTGGGATTAAAATAACGAATTCTTTGTTGATGAATTAGCGTGCAACAACTGGGGTAAAATTGAAATTGATTTTAGTTGAAAAAAATGGATATCCTTTTATCTTTGCGGCAAACCTAAACTTATGAGAAAGCTATTCCTTATAGCCTTTTTTCAGATATTCTTTATTTCCAGCTCTTTAGCACAAATAGGATTGGAAGTGAATCATTATCGTCCAACCGGCGATATGGGGGATATCATGAAACCAACGGCTAGTTTTGAAATTTTTTACGCAAAGGATTTTGACGGATTGTTTCGTTGGAGAGCAGGAATTAATGCTGTTTTTTTAAAAACAAGATTGGATACAATACCAACTTATGGCGTAATGTATGACGGTGGGGTAACAGTTCTTCCGGGATGGGAGGTATACAGAGCATACAGAAACTTTACCGTAGCTCTTGGAGGTGATCTTCGATTTTTTGAACACGATAAGATCAATCCGTACATTGGAGCTGACCTTTCTTTTGGATACATTCGTTACATATTAGATTTTTTCACGGCTAACCTTGCTATGGGGAGTGATATGGGAAATCTACTTCACTATGGAGTAAGACCAAGGATAGGTCTGGAATATCATCTCACGGATAAGGTCGTTTTATTTACACAGGTGAGTCGAAATTTTTACACTGTCAGAGGTGTAGGTCCGCAAGGATATAACAGTTATGGATTAGGAACAAGATTAAACTTATGGTAAGAAATTTATTGATCATTATTCTTAGTTCTGTAGTTCTTGTAGGGTGCAGAAAAGCGGTGAAAAATCCGGAAGATATTTTGCCTAAAGTTGAAACGGTTGATGTTTATGTAAATAACAACAACACACTTGTTATTATTGGTGAGGTTTTATCAGAAGGGACAACTGAATTGTATTATTTGGGAGGATGTTTTAATACAGAGGGTAACCCTGATATGTTGGACAATCAGCAGATGAATGCAGCCTTTGATGGACAGTATTTTTCTGTTGAATATCCAAATGTTAATCCAGCAGCTGTAGGTCCATTTTATTTTAGAGTTTGGGCAGCAAATGAATCAACTTATTCCTACGGAAGTATCATTAAAATTGATAGTCTGGTACATCCTGAAGTTAATGCTCCATGTACTCCAACTACTAATACAATAGACATTGGTGATGGATGGGGAGAGAAAACTGTTTCATATGTGACTTCACCTGCAAATGTGACATTCAGTGCAGAAGCTTCAAATGTTGATCTTGAATTTCAATTTGCTACTGCACCAAGTACTTTCGAATATACAACCACCACCAATACACCGTCAAGTTCTCAAGTTAGAATTAAAGTGACTGTTGGAAGTGTAATTGAATATGTTGATGCGGGCAATACGGTTTATGTTAATAAAACAGGCACTAACAACTGGAATATTGTTCTTTGTGATGCGAGTTGGGTATTGTTTAGTAGCACCGTTTATATCAATGCGGATATTAATTATCCGCTGTAGATCTAATTAACGAATAGGATCAGGTTTGATGTTTTTGTTCTTTTTGGCTTTATGTTCTTTTTTCCTTGATGAAAAAAGGAACCAAAAAAATCAAGGCCCGCTCCTTCATTTCTAAAATACAAGTCCTCAAAACCTACTTTGCTAAATTGTCTCACTCCTTCGACTCCGCTCAGGATGACAGTTCGACGGGTCGCAAAGCTGACGATTTTTGCGGCTGTATTTATTACGAAATTACAGGAGATGGCCAGTGGCTGCTAATTGGGATTATAATGATGATTTCTGTATCGGTGATTTAACGCATGCCTGCCGGTAGGCAGGAAAGCAGTCAAGAAGAGTGGAGTGGCAGTTGCTTGATTACCATATTCTTTTTTTCTTCATCCTTCGATAAGCTCAAAATAAATTCCAAAAGAACTTAAAAGATCAAGTCCCTCCTTTATATATTATTTTCAGTGTCTCGCAGAGGAGTTTATTCATTACTCCTTAATAATTTTAATCACTTCATTTTGATCATTAGCATACACATGTAAGAAGTAAGTCCCAGATTCGTAATTTGTTAAGTCCATATCTGCAGTATTTATAGCTGAAAGAGTTTTAGATAAGATCAATTTACCCAGCACATCAAATAATTCAATTCTGTTTAAGGGTATAGTTGATAAGACGTGGATTTGATTGGAGGTTGGGTTGGGGTAGGTAGTGATACTCCATGTACCTAATTCGCTATACCCTATTGTAGAAATGGATTCACAATTTGATGTTTCTACACAACTACCAACAGTTATTTCAACGGCATAATTTCCATTAGAAGTTGGGTAAAAGGTTTGATTCGTTTCACCATTAATAGGTGCATTTGAATTATTGCAATCCAGCCATTGGTAATTTGCATTTGGTTGATTAGCCGTTAAACTGATGCCATTATTGTTCACCGTATTATCGACAGCATTAACAATCACAGTTTGTGTTTGAGAAGTGTCATTACCACAAGCATCTGTGTAGGTCCAAGTTATTACGGTTGTCCCGATAGTTGTAATTGGGAAACTAACGTCTGGAACACCTGTAATAGTGGTAAATGTACAAGGATCCGTGGAAAGTAATGTGCTTGGATTAGCTTCACATATTGCATTAACTGTCTGAGGAGTACCACTGTTTGGATTGGGTGCAAGCGTATCGTTAACAGTAATCGTTTGTGTTAAGCTGATTGTGTTTCCTTCATCATCTGTTACGCTATAAGTACGGGTAATAATTTCAGGGCAAGAACCGTTACTTACATCAGATACGAATTGAACAGTTGGTGTATTTGTGCAGTTATCAGCCTCATCAGTGATAATAGATACATCCGGTGGATAAGTTTCAATACACAATAAAGTTACTGGTAAAGGTGCCGTTGCGGTAGGGGTTTGAGTGTCCACAATGGTTACTGTAGATATTAATGAATCTGATTTTCCTACATTATCGGTTACACGCAGTTTAAGTGAATAGGTCCCTGTTGTGGGATAAACAATTGAGCCCGAAGGTCCCGAAAAATCATAAATCCCATCATTTTCATAGTCCCATTCGAAAAGTACGATACTTTTATTTGGATCATTATGAGAGGAACATACTCCACTAAATGGAACACTCTGGCCACATTCTACTGAGGGGAACACCAACATGCAAGGAGATGGTAAAATTGGTTGAAGCATAACCATCCAAATATTGTTACTATCACTAACAAATGTGAGACCATTATATAGATTACTGCTTTCTGTTACATCCCCTGATACTGGCGAATTCGAATAACCTCCTAGTAAATAACGCCCAATTGTGTCTTGAACGGCATCAGTTAACACATCTTTGCCTGCACCACCAATCGTATTGTCCCAAATAATGGAACCACTGTCATTAATTTTAACAACCCAATAATCAGTGAAACCCATTGAATTTTCCGCTTTTTGTGCAGAGCTTGGAGAATCTGAGGTACCACAAAGAAGATAACCTCCTTCTGAAGATGGTACTATTTTAGCCAATTTGTCAAATCCTGATCCACCATAAACTTTATCCCAAACAACATTTCCATTCAAATCTAATTTGACCACCCAAAAGTCAAAATCACCAAGTGAATTTTCTGTCTTATCGAATCCTGCAGGTGAATTAGAAAAACCTCCAACTAGATATCCATCAGAAGTAGTTACAATAGAAGTAACGTTATCAATACCAGTGCCGCCAATGGTATTTTGCCAAGCAATATTTCCTAATCCATCAAATTTGATAATCCAATAATCATCAAAACCAATATTATTTTCCGTTT
This sequence comes from Crocinitomicaceae bacterium, assembly GCA_020635955.1. Classification (GTDB taxonomy): domain Bacteria; phylum Bacteroidota; class Bacteroidia; order Flavobacteriales_D; family Crocinitomicaceae; genus Paracrocinitomix. Next base: position 456,717 of record JACJYW010000004.1, on the reverse strand, counting down.
TATCACCGTCCGCTGGACCATTTGATCGAAGAGCAACCACGTAACCTCCATCATTTGTATATTCGGCATCAATGGGTTCATCTCTACCTGTACTACCAAAACCTTGTTGCCAAAGCAATGTCCCATTACTACTTGATTCGAATATCCATAAATCATAATCACCTATATGAGGTGCATCAAATTCTAGTATTGTGAACAAATTGGAGTAAGTACTGTTTGAAGTGGCAAATGCTATTGTACCCCCACCATCTACATTTAAGATATCCATTATTATGTCATGACCATTGCCTTGAAAGACATTATCAAATATATTATTGTAGTTGTCATCTTTACCCAGAATCCAAGGGTCAGATAGACCAAATACCGGGTTTTCTGTTTGGACGCAACCTGCTTGTTGGTCAGTTCCTGCTCCAATTAAAAGAAGACTATCTGATGAAATGCATGCGGCTCGTGCAAGTTGATCTCCAGGATAATTACATGGGAATGTGTGATAGCCATTGGTGACCCCTTCAGGTGTATATTTATACAAAACAATTCTTGAACTACCAGGGTCTGTTCCTTCATTCGATACCACCCAAAAAAAACCATTAGGGCTGTATACAATTCTGCTTACTGTATCATTGCCCCAATCTCCATTCATGTCTTGCCAATCAATCTCTTGTGGTTGAGCTAATAAGTAAGAATTTTCAATTATCAAGAATAAAAAGAAAAGCAAAAAAGAGATCTTTTTCATGTCTATTATGGATTAAAGTTCGGGACGAAAATATGAAAATATTTTGGGAGGTAAAAAATTAATGTGAGTCTCTAGGTGTTTATACTTAATTACTGATTTCCAGGGTTTATGGTTGAAAACTCATCTGATATTTTTGGGTAATAAAAATCATTTATATTAATTTGGTAGCCAATAATTCTAACCTTTTGAACTTATGAAACAAGTATTACTTCTTGTAGCTGCGGCTATTCTTTTATTTCCGACAATTTCTAATGCTCAGTGGACTGAGATTACTTTTCATACTAACTATGTTAAGGAACTGAGAGCAGTTGGAGATACCTTATATATTGGTGGGCATTTCACTAAAACGAATGGAACAAGCTGTTATCACTTTGCAAAATATGATGGTGTAAATGTTACCTCTTATCCTTCGAATCCGGGGAGCTCACAAGGTATTTTTACCATGGCAAATTTCAATGGTACATTATGGATGAGCTGTGACTACACTTTGGGAAGTAATTGGGGTATAGGTTATTGGGATGGGACGACATGGCAAGATGGAGGTGGTACTTATTACGTTGGCTGGGAAGGTTCATATGTAGATGGTACTGATCTTTATTTTGGAGGATTCAATGGCAGAGTAATCAAAAAATCAGGCACTTCAGCATGGACTGATCTAGCTTCAACTGATAGCACTCAGGACCAGATTTGGGACATTAACAAATTCAATAACAATATTGTAATTGGAGGAGATATGGTTACAGCAAATTCAATATCTATTGAAAATATTTGCTACTATGATGGTGCTAACTGGCAACCTTTTGGATCAGGCGTGGATAGTACTGTTTATGCCATTGAAACAATGGGAAGTGATTTGTATGTAGGTGGCGTATTTCAAAATGCAGGAGGTACTGCTGCAAAATACATAGCCAAATGGAATGGATCAAGCTGGAGTGACGTTGGTGGATCTGTTACTGGAACAGGGACACTAGGGGTTCAAGATATGATGGTGTATAACAACAGACTTTATGTTTGTGGTGATTTTAATGAGATTGGAGGTGTTTCGACAACAGGAGTTGTTTATTGGGATGGTAACAATTGGAATGATCTTGGTTTTCCTGCACTTGGAAGTGGTTACCCTATTTCTATGGAAATATATAATTCAGGTTTGTACGTAGGAACAAATGAGGGATATCAAATGATCGATACTTCTCATGTTTATATGATGCCAATATCGGGTGCAGGAATTGAAGATGTAAATGTATTTAGTACATTGATGATCTTCCCAAATCCATCAACAGACTTTATCAATATTCAAACAAGTGCTGAATTGAAAAACGTTAATATTTTTGATCAGGCTGGGAGATTGGTGATAATTGTGAACAATGTATCCGCTATGTATTTTCAATTGGATGTAGCGGCTTTAGAAGTGGGAATGTATTTGATAGAGTGTGAGACGGAAGAGGGGATAAGTACTCAGAAGTTTTTGAAGGAATAGTTTCACATTTTTAATCATTAATGCTTCGACTCCGCTCAGCATGACAATCTATTTAAAAGGCATTCGAATGAATCGGGTGCCTTTTTTATTTCTCTGGATCTTTTTTTACCAGGAACTTGGATTTTCTGCGGCGATATTCTCCATCAGGTAAAATGAATTCAATTTCCAGATAGAAAATAGTGTTATTGGCGTTAACGAGCATGCTGTTCATTTCTTCAGAGATTTCGCCTCCTTTAAATATGTCACCCGTTTTTCCGGTTTCAGGATCTCTAAGAGTTCCTCTTATGAATTGAAAGCCGGATAATTCCTGCCGGCTGTAGCCAACGAATTTGACTTGGTTTTGACCAATGAATTCTGAGGCATACATGTCATTGTCTATTCTGGCATTGCCGAATTGCATGTCTATGTAAGTAGCAGTGTCATAGGGTGGATTTGGATCAAGATAAACAATTGTGTCAACGATTTGGGCATTGAGGGTAAATGGTAGTATGAAGAAAAGGAGGAATGAGGTTTTCATGGGGAAAGGTTTCTTTTAAGGTAAGGAAAATGAGGGTTGGAAGCAAGTCTTTCTTAATTAACTTGTTCTTTTTTCCTTGATGATTATGTCCTTTTTGGCTTGATCCAAAAAGAACGAAAAAGATCAAGTCCCGCTCAACTGTTTCTAAATCACTCTCTTCGAAATCTATTTAGCTCAATTGTCTCACTGCGTTCGACGGGTCGCTAAATGACGATTTCTGTATCGGTGATTTAACGAAAGCAGTCAAGATGGACGGAGGTGATGTTTTGTTAGATGAGTCGCAAACAATACGGCTCCTTGCGGATGAATTTTGACGCCTGCCTGACGGTAGGCAGGAAAGCGCAGCTGATGGCCAGTTTGTTTTAAGAATGAAGGAGATATTGTAAGGGTGTTATGTCCTTTTTGGCTTGATCCAAAAAGAACGAAAAAGATCAAGTCCCGCTCAACTGTTTCTAAATCACTCTCTTCGAAATCTATTTAGCTCAATTGTCTCACTGCGTTCGACGGGTCGCTAAATGACGATTTCTGTATCGGTGATTTAACGAAAGCAGTCAAGATGGACGGAGATTGAATTATTATTGGATTTATGGCTTAGGGCGTAGGTGATTGTTGGAGCTCTTGTCCTTCCCCGAAGGGGGGAAAGGAAAAGCGACTCACCGCAGACCGACCGAACGGCGGTTGAGGTTCTCGAAACCATAGTGAGGGAAGCCCCTAATGAATAAAATACGCTCTAATTTCGCCCATTTGTATCCGTTGCCTGGGATTTAACAATAATGGGAATAGTGGAACTCAGTCCATTTCTGGTGACCTTTACGAGATAGGTGCCTGCTGTAACTCGTCCCAGATCAATATTGGTAAGCTTTTCAGTGGTTTTTAACTCTTTTATAACCATACCGAATGGGCTTTTGATAACAATATGATAGATTCCGCTTACTTCACCCAATATGGTGACTTCAAATTGGCCATAATTAGGATTTGGAGATACGGTAAACTGCGGTTTTTCATTCGGTGGCTGCACCTGCGCGGATTTTACCTTGATCTCAAAACAATGTGATGTTCCTTCAGAGTTTTCGTTTTTAAGATCAACGGCATAGCTACCATCTTTAGTAGGGATGAATGAACGATTGGTTTCTCCCTGAATAGGTAAACCTGAGTCACAATCTATCCACTGATAGCTGGCATTTTCTTCATTTGCCGTTAAAACAGTTTTACAATTCAAAATGGAGATGGTTACCGTAATATCTACCACAGTTACGGGTTCATTGTTATCTATAACGTTTGTGTCTACCGTTTCATTTTCAGAAGTGGCGGTAGTATCTAAAGGAATATCATAAGAGCCTTCAACTACATTGGTTTGCGCCTGACAAGGTGAACAAAGAGCATCATTTTCATTTTTACTTTTACAAGGCAAGGGGTTTACATCAAACCTTGAAATTTTATAGAAATAAGCTGCACCACCATTATTGATCATGGTTGAATTGGGTTCAGCAAAATCATTATCAGAACTTCCAATAATAACGGAGCTGCCTGAGATGCCAACGTATCTTCCATAACGATCACCGGTTTTGCCATCAGATGCGGTAATTGATTGAGTGAACACCCACTCTCCACAATTATTTTTAACGAATACCAGAACTTCCCCTTTTTTGTCCTGCATCCACCAGGCTGAGCCCGAAACCATCACATTACCATTAGAAGCGATTGAATGACCGAAATAGTCCTTTTTTTGAGCTGTTGGTGACAGGATCTTTTGTTTTTCACACCACAAACCATTTTGCGCATTCTTTTTGTAGTAGTAGATCACTCCTTTGGTGTCTAATCCATCTACCGGACTGTGCCGATTTGCCGTTACGAACATTTCGTCTTTTTGCATGAAGATCTCATAGCCAAAGAAATCTCTTGGTCTGCGATCAGATGGAGAGATCTCTTGTTTAAATTTCCAATACCCCGTTTCTTCTAATTCATACATAAAAACAGCACCTGCCTGATTGATGCTGTCGTTTTTACAAGCGTCATAATTATCATAAATAGCACCAACTGAGGCAACGTTTCCTTCCATAAATACAGTGTGGCCAAAGAAAGCTTCAGCCTCTCTATTGTTTGCATAGATTTCCTGATGTAAGGTCCACTTCCCATCCGTTCCTTTTTTATAAATGTATGCTGCTCCGGCATGTTTCAAGTTGGGATCATTTTTAGTACCATCATTTTGAGCATAAGCTCCAACTATTGCATAATCACCTGAAATGGCTACGTCAACTCCGAAACCTGTGTCATAAGGACGATAAGAGGAAACCGATTGCTTTTCTATCCATTTTCCAGTTTCATCTAATTCAAAAAAGAAGGCGGCACCTTTATGGCTTGTTCCATAGCTATTTGCTCCAATAATTATTGTGTTACCTGAACGCTCAATGTTGGATCCGAAATTGTCTCCTTTATAGTTAATTGCACTTTCGAGAATTTGATCCTGTACCCAATTGCCATTGGCATCTTTCACGTAAACATATACCCTACCGGAGTTTTTTGGACCCGCATCATAAGCCTGAACAAAAGCAAAATCTTCATAAATGCGAACATGGCCACCGAAATTATCTTCTTTATTTCTGTCAGAAGCCACCATTTTTTGCTCATCATATAGAATTTGAGCTTTTGAACTCAAGGGAATCATTGATCCAATCAACATCAGGATCAGTAGTATGCGGGCCTGGTAACTTTTCATCAGTCTAAATATATTGATCTTTAAACATCTATTTACAAGCTATGTGCCATGAAATTTAGGTGTTAGGTTTTAGGTGGTGGTGAATTGAGTTGAGTGTAGATTGTGGAGTGTAGATTGTGGATAGTAGAGAATAGATAGTAGAGAATAGATAGTAGAGAGTAGAGAGTAGATAGTGGAGAGTATGAATTAGATAGTAGAGATTGTAGATGATGGATAAAAGAAAAAAGAGCCACTTCGTTGAAGCAGCTCTTTTAAATCTATTTTAGAATTTTTTATTCTCGTATGAGTTTGATGGTTTCTATTCTGCTTTCTTGTTGCAGCGTTAGTAAATAGATACCTGATTCAAATGCGGATAGGTCAATCAATGTGTTTTCAACCATATTTCCAGTCAAGATGGTTTTTCCACTGATATCAGCTACGGAATATGCATATTTTCCGGTTCCTTTTAACTGGAATATTCCATTTGATGGATTAGGGCTCACTACTATCAATTGAGCATTTAAATCTTCAATTCCAACAAAGGTGATCACCTGACAATCAGATGTGTCCTGACAGGTTCCATCATTTACGATCACTGCATAAGAACCTCCTGCTGTTGCTGTATATGATTGATTGGTTTCACCATTGATCTGGGTCATTGAACCACAATCTAACCACTGATAAGTTGCACCTGAGGCATTGGCCGTAATAGTAGGTGAGGAAGTTGAAACTGTTACATCAACCGTATTGATGGTTAGATCCAATGTTACGATAGAATCACAACCGTTAGCTGCACCATTCACAATAGTATGAGTAGCTGTATTGTTACTTGCTGTATATGTGTTCCCGTCAATCCATGTATAACTTAAACAAGCCGTTTGAACATCAGTTCCGGAAGCAACTGGATTGATTGTTAGGTCTAAGGTCACAATTGAATCACATCCACTTACTGAGCCATTATTAATGGTGTGTGTTGCGGTATTATTATTAGCTGTATAGGTATTACCGTCAATCCACTGATAAGATCCGCATGCTGTTTGAACATCTGTTCCATAAGCGATAGAGCAGCAGTCATTAGCAGCACCGGGGCTGGCTAATACTTCAAGTCCATTCACGATTAGACCTGTTGAAGTTGTGCTTGCGCTCCAATTTGCCCCATCATTATTATCTAATGTATAATTACAGATCACCAATGAGGCACCACCTCCATCAGGCTCACCTGCACTAAAACCAACTGGCCACGGAGCAATATCATCATAGTTAACTGAATCAACCAAAGTACCCAAATTGTCATAAAGGGCAACAGGTTCACCGCCGTTAGCTAATGCACCAGCAAATTGACCATCAGCATTTACGCCATACGTATTGAAATGAGCAGAAGGGTTAACCGAAATCACATAATATGCACCTGGTGCTAAACTTACGCTGGGGAAAGTATAAGTAACACCAATGGTTGTGTATCCTGTTAGATCAATAGAATTAGAAGTGTTATTATAGAATTCTATGAACTCTGTTGAATCTGTACCTGATTCAGCCGGATTGTACATGATCTCAGTGATCACGATATTCTGAGCAAAAGAAATGCTACTCAAACAAATTAAAGCAAGTAGAAGTTTTTTCATAATGTTTTTATTTGGCACAAATTTAAGGACAAATTGCTGAAAAAGGAAGTCCTTTTCAAACGGGCAGATAGAATTAACATTTTGATCACCTGGCTTAGGGCGGAGGTGATTGTTGGAGCTCTTCAAATGGCACTTCGTCCGTCAGTTGACGGATCAGTGACCATTTGAAAGCGACTCACCAGAGACCGACCGAACGGCGGTTGAGGCTCTCGAAACCATAGAGAGGTAAGCCCCAATGAAGCGACATATACAATGTTGAGTATTCCATACAGTTATTCATTTTGATAAAATTTGCACCTAAATGGCCGATAAAGGCATCTTTATTACAATTAAAAATTAAATTTAGGCTTATAATAAACTGATCCTATGTCTAAAGTAAAATTGTCGCAAAAGCTGAGGTACCGATTTGATAACACCATGAGCAGAGGTCCGGGAGCCTTGATCTTATGGTTAGCCATTTTAACCGGTGTGATGATCGTCATAACTACGGTTGTAGTTTTAATATTCAGCATATTCCCTGATGGAGAAGATTCTTCAATGGGAGTGGGAGAGACCTTGTGGCAAACCTTGATGAGGGCAATGGATGCCGGTACGGTAGCTGGAGATTCTGGATGGGGATTCAGGTTGATCATGTTCATTGTAACATTAGGCGGAATCTTTATTCTATCAACTTTAATTGGTATCCTGAGTTCAGGTATTGATGAAAAATTAGAAGAGCTTAGAAAAGGAAGAAGTTTTGTAGTTGAAAAGAATCATCAATTGATCCTTGGATGGAATTCTAAGGTGTTTACGATCATAGATGAGTTGGCGGCGGCTAATGAAAATCAGAAGAAACCGCGCATAGTAGTCATGGCCAGAGAGGATAAAACCATGATGGAAGATGCCATTCGTGAGAAATGTGAAAACCTAAGAAACACAAAAGTTATTTGTAGAAGCGGAGATCCTAATGACATCAATGATCTTAACATTGTCAATTTGAATGAGACAAAAAGTATTGTAGTACTTTCTTCAGAAACGGCGCCTGATGCAGATGCGCAGACCATTAAGGTATTACTGGCCATCATTAATCATCCTGAACGCGGAACCCAGCCTTTTCATGTGGTAGCTCAAATGAGACAGCAAAAGAATATTTTGGCTGGAAAAATAGTAGGGAAGGATGAAGTGGAATTGATGCTGACAGATGATCTGGTTTCAAGGATCATGGTTCAAACTTGCCGTCAGTCAGGATTGAGCGTGGTTTATACTGAAATTACAGGGTTTGATGGAGATGAGATCTATATTATAGAAGAGTCCCAAATGATAGGTAAAACATTTGGTGAGATCATTTTCAAATACAACGATAGTTCTGTTATAGGATTAGAGTATCCGGATGGCACCATCAAATTGAATCCGCCAATGGATGCAGTTTTGGAAAAAGGAGGAAAATTGGTGGCCTTAACAGAAGATGATGATACATTGATCATCAATGCTCCTGCTGCTACCATCAATGAGGATGCTATAGTATTTGTTGAAGAAGAAAAACCTTCAATTGAGCGTACATTGGTGTTAAGCTGGAACAATAAAGGTCCGGCTATTGTGCGTGAAATGAGTGCTTATGTGCCAGCAGGTTCAGAACTTTTGATCGTTTCGGGTCATGAGAACGTGGAACAGGAGTACAAGAAAATGGAGATCTCCAACAACATGAAAATAGATGTTAGGGTTGCAGATACTACCGATAGAGAGGTATTGGAAAGCCTGAATGTTCATGAATTCACGCAAATTATTGTATTGAGCAATACGCGCAGATTAAATGTGCAAGAAGCAGATTCTCAAACCTTGATGACTTTACTTCATTTAAGAGACCTGATTGATATTGCAGGTACTCAAGTGAGAATTGTTAGTGAGATCATGGATGTTAGAAACAGAGAGCTTGCCAGCGTGACTAAAGCAGATGATTTCGTGGTTAGTGATAAATTGATCTCTCAATTGGTATCTCAAGTGAGTGAGACCAAGGAATTAGTGAATGTATTCAATGATATGTTTGATGCAGATGGTTCTGAGGTCTATTTGAAACCTATCAGTAATTATGTGAAAACCGGCGTTGAGATGGATTTCTTTACTGTATTGGAAAGTGCTAAAAGACAGGGTCAAACAGCTGTTGGATATAGAATTATGTCAAAGCAGTACGATAAGAATTCAAGTTATGGTATTGTATTGAATCCGGTGAAAACGAATAAGGTTACGTTTAGTCCGGGGGATAAGATCATTGTTTTTGCGGAAGATTAGATTTGTTAGGTGTTAGGTGTTAGGTGTTAGGTGTTAGGTGTTAGGTGTTAGGTGTTAGGTTGTGGAGAGTAGAGATTAGAGAGTAATGAGTAGATGGGAGATAGGAGAGAGTATTTAGCAGGAGGTAGATGTTTGTATCAATGGTTTGGCATCTTCCTCCCAAAAACAAACCACACCATAAAGGCGCAATAGATCCATAAATAAATGGGGAAGAGCGCATATAGCAGGTCATGATTAAAGCTGATCAACAGGGTTAATGACCAGGTAAGCAATGAAATGATCCAGGCGGCTGATCGTTCAGATTTAGGGTCAACCCAGGCTTTTATGAGTGTAGGAATTCCAATGATCAGATCTGCCAATACTGCATAAATGGTAGTGATCCAGGGATCTTTTGAAATGATGTATAAGATGGTACAAACAATTCCCAGTCCTAAAAAAAGCCAATCTCTTTTGTGAATGCTGTAATTCTTTTTAGCTAAAGCCACGGTTCCAATGGCTATGCATCCTACCGTACAAGCGGCAATACTCAATAAGTTCCATTCCCAACCTACTTCTGCGATCTGTGCCACCAAAAGAGTGGTCATCAAAAAAGCCCAACCATACCAGGAGAGTACTGAAGGAGTCACTCTTTTCTTTAATGTACTGATGAAATAGGTCAATTGACCGCTAAAAATGAGCAAGCTAGCCGCAAAGGCAATTGGACGCTCAAGATATGTCAATAGCTCGGTCAAATACTTGATTTTTGTGCAAAGATCGTTTATTTTTGATTCTGTAGCTGAGGCCAAAAAAAATCTTTTTTCGAATAATTTTTGGCTTATGCTGGATATTTAGAAAGCAGTTATTAATATTGTTCTTTGAAATCAAATAACAATACCTGTGAAACATATACAAGCATTTGCACATACGACTTCTAAATGGGATGGTGGAACAACCACTGAACTGTTTATCTGGCCTGATGGATCATCATATGCTAAGAAGAATTTTGATTTCAGGATTTCAACAGCTACGGTTCTTGTTGATGAGTCAGTGTTTACTTCATTACCAGGTATTCAACGTACACTGATGTTATTAAAAGGTAGTCTTGAATTACAACATGAAGGACATCATCAAATTGCTTTAACTCCCTTCAAAGTGGATCGTTTTGATGGAGGATGGAAAACCAAATCAAAAGGTCAATGTCTGGATTTTAATTTGATGTGCGGAGATGGATTTAGCGGAAATGTAAAACATCTATCGGTTGATGCTGAAGAAGAAGTACACCTGGATTTTACAGAAGAATATCACTTTATTTACGTTTACTCAGGCGCGATTTTGTGTGGAGAACTAGAAGTTAGAGCAGGAGATCTGATCATTATAGATGATGAAGAGGAGGTTGATATTTGGGCAGATAAAGGAGCAGAGTTAGTGCTTGTTGAGGTGAATGAGAACTAATCATGACTGAATATCACCGAATTGATGTAACGGTTGATGCTGTCATCTTCAGGAAACTGAAAGACATTACACAAGTTTTATTGATCCAACGTAAACATGAACCTTTTGCAGGTTGTTGGGCTATACCAGGCGGGTTTGTAGATGAAGGTGAAGATCTAGAAGCTGCTGCCATTCGCGAATTGGAAGAAGAAACAGGATTGGTGGTAGATTCCCTTGAGCAGTTACACACATTTGGTCGTCCCGACCGAGATCCTAGAAAGCGTATTGTTTCAGTAGTGCATTGGAAACTCTTAAATGATCCAAATGTTGAGGTGCATGCCGCAGATGATGCCTCCAATTTGTCATGGTTTTCAATTGATGATCTTCCTGAATTGGCATTTGATCATGCTGAGGTAATGGCTATGGCGGTGAAGAAATTGAAGTTGTGAGTTCTTTTTACTATAATCTTATACTTATTGAGTAGTACTTTTTCCCATTGCGCAAAAAGTACCAAAAAGGCTAGCGTCCCGCTATTTGTATTCTATTTTTCAACTCCTCAAAATCTAAAGCCTTAATATTTTTCAACGACTCCCAATATCCTGGGGTTGAAAAATCGGGTCGGCTTTTTAACGATTTTTGCGGGTGAAAAATTACGAACACTTCATAGATGGACGCGAGATAAAACGAATTGCTAAATAACGATTTCTATATCGGTGATTTAACGAAAGCAGTCAAGATGGACGAAGTTTTGGCTTCGTTTGACCAGTCGCGGCGATAGCGAAGAAAGTGTTTTTATATTCACAAATACTCAATAGATGGACGCGAGATAAAACGAATTATTAAATGACTATTTCTGTATCGGTGATTTAACTGTAGGGGTTAAGATGGTCAATTAGATTTTTAGTTATTACTTATTTTTGAAAGGATGAAAAGACGATTATTCATATTCTCACTGAGTCTGATTTCTGTGGTAATGATTTCTTCATGCGGCGAGCAAGAGAGTGATACCGTAGATGAGACTATTGAAGAGATTACAATCGAAGAAGTTCCCGGTCAAGACTCAATGCCGGAAGTGGAGGTTGCGTTGATTGATTCCTCAAAAGAATATTTGGTGATGTTATCTTCTAAAAAAGATCAGTCAGCTTTTTTGGATTGGCGATTGGCTAATCAGGAACAACAACCCTGGGAATGGTTTGCTCAACATCCGATATCTGTGGAACAAGAATACACCATTGGGCATTGGAAAGACTATCCGAATACCATCAATGTCAGATACGTTGGAAATGAGTTTGGTGATTACTTTCATTTAATGTTTGAAGATTCGTTGAAAGAGGTATATGATTTTGGATTTGGTGATAATGATTTCAGCGGATTGGAATTGTATGATGAGGATACTTTTGAAGACAATCCCAAGTACTTAAACAAGTGGTTTGAATTGAGTTGGGAGTTTAAGATCTCTGCGTATCCTTGCTGTGATGGGGAATACAATAGTACTATTGGATTACAGCCCAGCATTACTGATTTAAAGCTGATCAAATAGAAGCTAAGCTTCTTCCTGAACTATCTCTACTTCCAGCAACCATTCTTTTGCATCTTCTAAATCAGAAAATGCTCTAATTGGGTATAGTTTTGAACGAAAACGTTGATATAATCTGAACAGATTTCGGTGGATGACATTTTCAATCACGAATGCTTCTGCACTGGTTTTCTTCTCTCGTGTGGCACCATAATTTCGTGCTTCTCCACTGGCAGATGCCCCTTTAGGAAAAACATGTAAAACTTTCCAAGGCTCTCCCTGACTCCATTCTGCGAAAATGTCCACAACCGTTTTGAAATCATCAATTTCTAATCTTTCATTGGCTTTCCATTGAATAATGAAAATTCCCTCTTCATTTACTGAAACAGTTGAGTTCTTATTTTCAATGTAATACTTCATAGAATGATAATCTCCTTTCAATTTACATATCATTTTATAAATGGGGGGTTTTTATTCGATTAGTGAAGTCAGTGAAACGATAAAGGACGAATTCAATGAACAATTCCTGCATGAATGAGTTATTGTTTTAAATTGGTACTATGTGGAGAATAGCCTTATTTCTGATCTTTACGCTTATTGCGGTTCCTGTTATAACATTTCAATATGATGAACCTTTAAATGAGCTGCAATGGAAGACGTTAAAAGTACTTTTTGTCATTTATGGCAGCACAGCTTTTCTAGCTTTTCTCATAAGTACCATTACAAAGAACTACAGCCAGGTTGATAAATTATGGAGCACTATTCCAATAGCATACGTCTGGGTTATGGCACATTATGCCGGTTATGAAGATAGAATTGTTTTGATGGCAGTTTTAGTAACCATCTGGGGAGCCAGATTGACGTTCAACTTTGCTCGAAGAGGAGGATATTCATGGAAGTTCTGGACAGGAGAAGAGGATTATCGTTGGGCCATTTTAAAGGCAAAACCCGGCTTTGAACAAGAATGGAAATGGATCTTATTCAATTTCTTTTTTATATCGGCATATCAAATGGGATTGATCTTACTGATGACCTTGCCTGCCATAAAAGCTATGGGGAGTTCCGAGCCATTAGGTTGGTTAGACTATTTAATAGCATTCGTATTTATTTCATTCGTGGTGATAGAGTTCATTGCTGATCAGCAACAATATGATTATCAAGAAGCTAAATGGGAAAGGAAAAGAAAAGGTGAGGTATTGGAAGGCAAGTTTGCTGTGGGGTTCACTCATACCGGATTATGGGCATACATGAGGCATCCTAATTATATGGCCGAGCAAGCTGTATGGATCGTATTTTACCTTTTTTCGATCATTGCAACAGGACATATTATAAATTGGTCCATTGCAGGTTGTTTATTGATCGTTCTACTTTTCAAAGGGAGTTCAGATTTTTCAGAATCCATTACTGTTGAAAAATATCCTAAATACAAAGAGTATCAAAAACAGGTTGGTAGATTTTTACCTTTCAAGGGTAGATTTAAGAATTAGATCATTTTACAGCAACCAACTTTGCTATCTTTAGCAGATGAAAATGTTGTCTGTTATTATGTTTCTGATCATCTGGTCAAATGGCTGGGGTCAAAATGCTTACAGAGATTCGATAAAGACAACACTCACCACAGATCTTTCTGATGAAGATCGTTTGAGAAATCTGATGATAGTTACGGAGAGTTCTCCGACATTAGAGGAATTCTATAGTTATCAAAAGCAATCCCTGCTTTTAGCCAAAAAACTGGATAAATCCTTCGCACGTACCCGTCTCAAAGTAATGGAAGGCAGGCGGTATTTTGATCAGCAAGATGACGCAAAAGGTATGCAGATCATGATGGATGAGTTGAAGCAGGTTGAAGCTGAAGGTGATTCCATGTCAATGAGTCATATTAATTATGCTTTAGGGGTTCATTTTTTCTATAAAACAGAATTTGAACAAGCAGAAACCTATATGCGTAGCTCTGCGGATTACTATCCTTCTACGGCCGATCCATTAGGTAAAGCAAATAATCTAATGGCAGTTGGTGTTGTATTGCAAAATTTGCCGGGAAAATTAAATGAAGCACTTCAATATCATTTGAAGGCAATAAAAATTAAAGAAGATGTTGGGTCAATCCAAAGTTTACCCATTTCATTGAATAACAGTGCAGAACTCTATTATGAGTTGGGAGAACATGAAAAGGCATATGCTATGGTCGATCGATCTATTGCCATTGCTGATTCCTTTAATGAGGATTGGGGAGTGTATTATGCTAAATTCATTAAGGGTGAAATGTACCTAAAAGAGAAACGGTATGTTCAAGCAGTACCTTTAATGGAAGAAGCCGTTGATTTTTGGGAATCAGAACAATCGTGGAAAGATCTTACCAGAGGATATGAATTACTCTCAAGAGCCTATAAGGGGGCAAATATGCCAATGAAGGCAATGGATGCCATGTCAAATTACATTGTCATGAAAGATTCCGTATATAATCTAGAAAAAACCACTGCAGCTAAGGATATTGCGACCAAGTATGAAACCGAAAAAAAGGAGATCTTACTTCAAAAGGAAAAAGAGGAAAAGGAATTTGCACAAAAGGAAAGTGAGCTGATCCAAAAAGCTTCAAGAACCAGAATGATCGTTTTTATAGTCATTGGTATTCTTCTCATTTTTAATGCCCTGTATTTTTATAAACGATATAAAGATCAGCAAAAGGACAAGGAATTGATCGCCCTACAGAAAGAACAGATAGAAGTTCGAAGTCAGGAGATCATGGATTCTATTGTCTATGCCAAACGCATTCAATCCGCGATTCTACCCAGAGACAGCCAATTCAAAAAACTATTACCTGATTCTTTTATTTTCTATAAACCGAAGGACGTGGTTGCGGGAGATTTTTATTGGCTTGAACAAACTTCAGATAGCATTCTTTTTGCTGCGGCAGATTGCACCGGTCATGGTGTTCCGGGAGCAATGGTTTCAGTGGTGTGTAATAATGGACTAAATCGATCTGTTCGGCAACATGGATGTGTTGATCCGGCTGATATTCTGAATAAAACGCGTGAATTGGTAGTAGAGGAGTTCAATAAAGCAGAAGAGCAGTTGAAGGATGGAATGGATATAGCTCTCGTTTCGCTCAGCCCTTCGAGTGCCTCAGGGACCTCACTCAAATATGCAGGTGCTCACAATCCACTATGGATAATACGACAAGGATCAAGTGAAATAGAGGAGATCAAGGCAGACAAACAACCTATTGGCCGATTTGAAAAGGAGTTTCCTTTTACCTCACATACTGTTGAATTAAAAAAGAATGATCAGATCTACATTTTTTCAGATGGTTATTCAGATCAGTTTGGAGGTGAGAAGGGCAAAAAATTAAAAGCAGCTAATTTCAAAAAAATGCTTTTGTCCATTGCTCATTTATCAATGGACGAACAAAAAATTGAGATCAATAATGCGTTTGAGATTTGGAAAGGAGAGTTGGAACAATTAGATGACGTTTGCGTGATAGGTGTGAAAATTTGACAGAAGAGAGTACATAAAACTGTATGAAAGAATAAAACCGTTCATTCATAGAACTCCGGTTTTAAGTTCACCATTATTGAATAAGTATAAATGCAGCCCAAAAGTAAGGATCATACTTAGTTCTCATTTTCTTCTGGGTTGTAATAAATGCCTTTGAAACGTCTTTGAGTTTTGTGAGATTCGTATAAAATTCACTCATGAATTCAGCAGTTTCCTTATCAGGTACCTGCCATAAACTCATAATGATATAATTCACTCCTGCCATTTTGAATGAGCGTTGCAAACCATATACACCTTCAGAGCCTTTAATATCACCAAGTCCTGTTTCGCAGGCAGATAATACCACTAATTCTGTTCCTCTCAAGTCTAAAGTAGAAACTTCAGCTGCAGTCAGGACGCCATCTTCTCCATCAAAATTGGTTTTATTCCATACATCATTTGCATTTGCAAAGGCCAAACCTGATCTCATAAGAGGATTTTTTGAGTTTACAAAAGCAGATACTCCAAGACTTTTAGTGTTTCCTCTAAAAACCAGTTCTTCTTCAGTTTCTTCTTCCACAGTCAACTCTTTTTCTATTTCATCCGGATCTGCATAGAAATAACCATGTGTAGCAATGTGTAAGATATTTGACTCAGGGGCTATTCTTTTGAATTGATCTTCAGTGGCTTCAGATGAAGTATAATAGTTATAGGTGGATCTATTCTTTTTAAGGATCTTTTCAATTTTTTCTGTTTCATTTAAAGAACCTTCCAGGTAACTCCAGATCCTGGTTTGAGAGGAATCAGTATTATAATTGATACCGCCAAATAATGAGACGTTAGTAATTGAAGCTGAAGCCTCATTATTTGAAATAGAAGCCAGTTTTCCTGTGGATGATTTCGTTTCGATATTATATAGATCACACAAGTAGACATCTTGTTCTTTTGCTAAGGCAGCAAATGCTATTTTATGAAGGAGACCATCAGCTGAAATATATACATTCGTAATATCCTTCAGCCTGTGTTCCATTGGTTTCCATATTAATTCATATAATTTAATTCTGTTTTGTTTTTTCGATCCATAGATTCCGTTGATATAGGAGTAGTTGTTTCCGGGAAAGGTTCCAATAATCTCTTCGAGCTCCTGTTCCTCAAATAATTTGAGCATAGTAGGATGTTCGCACTCTTTATCTATTATTAAAGCAGCATATACATTACTTTTTTCATCTTGTTTTTTGTAGTTCATGATATGGCTGAACTTTACAAATTCAATAGCCGCTTCACCTTTTTTTAAATTTGCCTGAACGTCTTTCCATGAAAGGTTTTGTACAGCTTTTATGTCGCTAAAAGCATTTGACCCTTTGACCAAATTTTTTTCTAGTTCTTCGGCCTCTTTTTCCATTTCAGAAACATCTTTACCTGTAGAATATGCTTTTGCGATCCTTCTTTTTAAGCTGATCCAGTCATAATATTGATCAATTAGTTCTTTGTTGTTGGAATTAAGAATACTCCTTTTCATTGCGGTAGAAGACTTGAGTAGTAATCCTTTTAACATTAAAGTATTGTTATAGGCAATGTCGTAAAGTATGGGGTCATTGTTCCCTTGAATTAAGGCATAATCATAAAAAAGGTCATAATCACTTCTTAGCGTATTGAAGTATTTCTCTTTCTGAAATTCTGATAGAACTGGAAAATTGGTCGCAATATCTTTGTTTCGCAGCTCGATCAACTCTAATGCATATTTTCTAGCTTGATCAGTAGAATCCGTAGCTAACATACAGATACTCAAATGAGATAATATTGATGTGATTGCACTTGCAAAATTTATAGATCTACTTTGTTGCAGTGCGATATTAAATTCTTCAACAGCCTTAGTGAAATTGTTTTTATCCATTTCCATTAAACCGATCGTCCTACGGGCGTTAATTGCTCCACTTTTTGAACCTATTTCTTCAGAGAGTTTTAAAGCCTTTGATACTGACTCACTTGCCTTATCGTATAGCTTCGTTCGCCGATAATATGTTGCTAAGTTGTTATAGACATCTTTAAGTCCTTTTATATCTTCTATTTCAGTGTACAATTCAATACTACGTTGAAGAAATTTTTCGGATGTTTCATACTCATTCATTTGAAATTTTGCCATACCTAATGAAGAATATATATAAGCTAAGCCTCTTTTGTCATCTCGTTCCTTTTCAATTTCAAGACTTTTGGTCATATAAATGATCGCATTTTCATTATCTCCTTGTTGCAGAAGAACTGCACCAATGTTCCCATAAACATTACTCAAACCTCTAGGATCATCACCCTTTTTTATTCTAATTTCCAGAGCCTGAATGAAATAATCCGCGGATTTTCCGTATTCCCCCAGATAATAGTAGAGAACACCAATGTTGTTATATGCACCTGCAATCCAACTTGGATCACCTAATGCCAGTCTTATTTTTAAACCTTCCTGATAATACTGCATTGCCCGATCATAATCAGAGAATCGTTGGTATAAAAGTCCAATTCCCACCAGATCATAAGCGATTCCAGACGAATCGTTTATGCTTTTATTGATATCCAGGCTTCGGTTGTAAATTACTATGGCTGTATCATATTTACCCAAATAATCGTAGATATCTGCTATATATTCCAAGGCATCAGATTGCTTTTTATAATTTTCAGTAAATTCAAGTAAAGCTAAGGCACTATTGAAATAGAACAGAGCAGAATCCATATTCCTTTGTTTGTTATACATTACACCGAAGTCGTAATTCAAATTGCCTTTCGTGGTTTGAAAAAACAATTTCTCTGATTTATTGAGATCTTTGGATAGGTTAAGGTCAGTAAGGCTATCCATTTTTGAAATAAGTTGTATATCCAATTCTTGATCATACCTATCAATCATTGAATCCCATGTTCTCCATGCCTTAATAATAGTTGAATCGTGCTGAGCATTTTTAATGACCAATTGAAGAGAATCTATTTTCAGGGTGTCCTGATGAGTCAATTGTCCAAAGCTTGAATTCAAAAAGAGTAAATAGATGAAAAAGATGAAATGTTTGCTCATTTACGAATGGGGTTGAGTAAGTTTAATTGACTGTGAAGATAGTTGTTGTTGCATTAAATTAACAAACAAAGGGTTGTATATTTGGAACATCAGCCGTTTAATATGATTATGACCAGATCAGAGTACAAAGGGATTCACGAAAAGATCAAACCTTATATCCATCATACGCCGGTAATGACCTCTCATTTGTTAAATGAAATTGCCGGATGTGAGTTATTCTTTAAATGTGAGAATTTCCAGAAAATGGGGGCATTCAAAATGAGAGGGGCAACCAATGCTATTTTGAATTTATCAGATGACCAACGAATGAAAGGTGTTGTTACCCATTCGTCCGGAAATTTTGCTCAGGCACTTTCTTTGGCTTCAAGAGGATTAGGAGTTAAGGCCTATATCGTGATGCCAGATTCAGCACCGCAAGTTAAAATTGATGCGGTTAAGGGATATGGAGGAGAAGTGATCATGTGTCCATCAACCTTGAAAGACAGAGAGGAATCGGCAAATAGAATTGTTGCTGAAAAAGGGGCAACTTTCATTCATCCCTCAGACGATCTGGATGTGATCCATGGACAAGGAACGGCGACCATTGAATTACTGGAAGAATATCCGGATAT
This sequence comes from Crocinitomicaceae bacterium, assembly GCA_020635955.1. Lineage (GTDB taxonomy): Bacteria > Bacteroidota > Bacteroidia > Flavobacteriales_D > Crocinitomicaceae > Paracrocinitomix. Next base: position 437,342 of record JACJYW010000004.1, on the reverse strand, counting down.
ACAGGCTGTTGTAACGCCTGTTGGAGGTGGTGGATTATTAGGAGGTACCGCTCTGGCTGCTCACTTATTTGGGAATAATGTAGAAGTTTATGCCGGAGAACCAGAGGCATGTGATGATGCTAAAAGATCTCTGAATAGTGGAGTGATCGAATCAAATGAATCGGCAAATACTATCGCAGATGGGCTGAAGACCATGCTAGGTGAATACAATTTTCCGCTTATACAATCTTATGTTACCGACATATTTCTGGTGTCAGAACAAGAGATCCTTGAAGCCATGAAATTGATCTGGACAAGATTAAAGATCGTCTGTGAACCTAGTTCTGCCGTTGCATTTGCTGCCGTATTGAGAAATAAGGAGGTTTTCAAAGGTAAGAAAGTGGGTATCATCATTTCCGGTGGGAATGTAGATCTGGAGAAGTTGCCTTTTTAGTAACTGCTCATAAAAAAAAGGGAGCAGAGCCCCCTTCTTCAATATTAATTGTAATCCTATCCTTTGTTCGCTTTTCGAATTGAAATTGATTTTGCCTGTTCGATCCAATAACTGTGCAAGGCAATTGAGTATCCATCAACCTCATGCCCTTTTTCCAAATTTGTAACAGCAAGGTCATATTCTTCCATTAAGAAATAAGCCATTCCAATATTGAAATACAAAGCCGCAGTCAAATTTTTGTTGATCCTAGCCTTATTATCTTCAAGATTAGATTCTGCCAATTCTTTTTTCCAAAGATCTATGGCTTCAATACAGATTGATTTGATCTCATCAGTGGTTTGGAAACCGGCAGTATATAGTGGAACTGCTTTAGCACAAACATCAACCCCTTTGTTGAAATTATCGTAATCGAATTTTTTAGGTTTCACTTTCACCAATTCGAATGATTTTTTCACGGTCAAATGACAAAATTTATTCAAAATTGTTGTGTTCATGAGCTTCACGGCGTTAGTCGTAATTTTTCTTTTGTGTGAATCCATATCGCTTTGAAAAAACTGCTTTGCCATTTCTACTGATTTCTGCTCTGCAGTTTCGAGCGTTCCATTTTCATTCACTACATCTTCATGAACAACAGATCCGTCTTTTAAAACAATTGAAGTTGAAACAGTCATCTTGTAGGGAGCGGTTGCTTTATACATGTTGTAGTTTGTCTTAACTCCATTTTCCTCTTTTTCTTTCGGCACCGTTTTAACAACAGGTGATTCATAAATGAGTTGATTAACTGTTACCATAACAGTAAAATCAGCCTGATCTCTGACACTAATCTTTTCGAATCCGTCTAATGAGATCTCTCCTTCTAACGCCGATTGAATTTTCATTTCATTAGAGGGCACTGTTACCAATCGATAATAGGTTTTATTACTCGCTAATGTGTAATCCATGGGCGGTTGAATGAACTGGATAAATCCACAATCAGTTTTATCTGATTTTTGAGCAAATGACAGGGATGATAGTAGACAAAGTCCACTAAGTAGAAGTAACTTTTTCATTATTTATAAATTTTGGTTCGGGACGAATATAAAGACTATTGGAAATAAATCAATGATTATATTTCATTTACTTCATTCTATCCAACACCTCTTTAGACAAATAGTTCTTTCTGAAAACATAATCAGTTTCAGTATAGTTGACATGACAATTCATGCAATTGGCCAACTTGCCTTTTTCCACTTTTTGAAGGTCTCCACTTACCGCAGCAAATTCCCAGTCGCCGCAAATTGGATTGTATCCTTTATGACGTTTGATCATGACGGTATATAAGTCTACTTTCTTATCCTGTAATGAATCAGCCTTCATGAGATCTAACGGAAACTTCTCTTTAACAATTACGGTTCCTTCAGGAAAAACGGGATTCAATTTTTCAGTCATTTGTACTTTGCCTTTATCATTGACATAAACATTGATATAATGACTGTCGTGAGGATGAGTATCTTCCCAGCTTTTGATCTCTTCTTCAGAAGGCATTTTACACAAAAGTGCGATCATAGGCAGCATGGCCACAGGTTCATCATTAACCTTTGTCATTTTTGACAGATCGATATCTTTCAAAGGTTCTTCTTTCTCAACTTTCTGACTTAAATCCTCAATACGGTTAATGAATGCTGATCCTATTATCGAAACAGCTAGGAGAAAGACAATAGTCTGAAGTACTTTCATGAAAAGTGTTTTGAGTGAAGATACTTTCCAATGGAACTTCAGTCAACTCTTTTAAGGATTGTTAACAATAAGAAGGAAGATCAAAGATGAGGGATGAGGATATAAAGCAATCCGGGATATCCACCCCTGATAGAAGCGACAGCTCACGTAGCGATTAGCGAAGTGACTATAGCGGATAGCAGGATAGGCCACCGTTTGAGGTGGACGAAGGGGGCAAAAAAGTAAATGATCAATTCAACCCTTTCATGCTCAAAGCAATCCTTTTTCTTTCAAGATCCACTGATTTAACCTTCACTTTCACTTGCTGATTTAAACTCACAAAAGCCTGAACGTCTGATACAAATTCATCTGCTAATTCAGAGATGTGAACCAGACCGGATTCCTTTAAACCTATATCTACGAAAGCGCCAAAGTTGGTAATGTTGTTCACTGTACCATTTAATTCCATTCCCGGTATTAGATCATCAATGGAAGCAATGTCATTATATCGAGCCTCCTTCAAAGGTTCCCGTGGATCACGTGTTGGTTTTTGCAATTCATTGGCAACATATTCCAGAGTATAGGCATCATAACTTTGATCCAATCCATTCAATTTAGATTCATCCAGAACCACTTCCTTATTTAAAATGGCATCAACAGAAGTGCCATGCAACAAAGCAATTTCTTTAACAAGATCATAGGATTCTGGGTGTATAATAGTATTATCCAGTGCATTGCTTCCGTTTTCAATTCTCAAGAACCCTGCAGCCTGTTCATAGGTTTTCTTACCCATTTTAGGCACTTTTAGCAATTGCTTACGCTCTTTGAATCCACCAATTTCTTCACGATAATCAATAATGTTCTTAGCCAAAGCTGGTCCTAATCCTGATACATGTGAAAGAATTGGATAAGAAGCCGTATTCAACTCAACCCCCACGTGATTCACACATAATTCAACCACTTCATCCAATTTTTGTTTGAGTAAAGGTTGGTTGACATCATGTTGATATTGCCCAACTCCAATGGATTTTGGATCGATCTTTACCATTTCTGCTAAAGGATCCATTAATCTTCTGCCAATGGAAATTGCTCCACGAACAGTTACATCCAATTGAGGAAATTCCTCTCTGGCAATTTCGGAAGCAGAATAAATACTTGCACCTGCTTCATTGATAGAGAATATTTTGATACCAGTAGTACCAAAGTTACTTCTACACATCTTTTCGGTTTCCAAACCTGCCGTTCCATTTCCTACTGCAATGGCTTCAATTCTATGAGCTTTGATCAGTGTGTTCAATATTCCTACGGCCTCCTTCATCTGTTTTTGTGGAGGATGAGGATAGATGGTGCGGTTCTCTTTGTATTCACCATTCTCATTCAGCACAACCACCTTGCATCCCGTTCTGTATCCCGGATCAATGGCCAATGTTCTTTTACCGCCTAAAGGAGATTGCAGGAGCAGTTGACGTAGGTTCTCAGCAAAAACTTTAATGGATTCTTCATCTGCTTTTTCCTTCAGTTCTTTCTTTAATTCAGATTCAAATTGAGGTTGAAGTACTCTTTTGTAGGCTTCTTCAAACGCCTTAGGGGCGTAAGAATTTTCTGCATATTTTCTACCAACAGAACGTTCTATGTTCTCAATGGCCCTGTCCTGTTCTACATCAATGCTAATAGATAAGATACCTTCTTTCTCAGCTCTGAAAATAGCTAAGGCTCTATGAGCGGCTACGCGTTCAAATCGTTCTGAATAATTGAAGTAATCCTTATAATTGGCTCCTTCTTCATCTTTTCCTTTCTTCACTGACGCAGAGAAAACTGCATATCGGTTAAACTGCTCACGCAGACGTTCTCTTACTTTATCATTTTCAGAGATCCATTCTGCTAAAATGCTCAATGCGCCAGCAATGGCTTCTTTTTCAGATTTGATCTCCCCTTTGATGAATCTGGGTAATTCCTGTTCTATTCTAAAATCAAAAGGTTCTTGCTGAATGAGCAATGCGAGTGGTTTTAATCCGGCTTTGATCGCTTTTTGCCCTTTTGATTGTTTTTTTGGTTTGTAGGGTAAGTAAAGATCTTCCAATTCGTTGAGGTCCTTACAATTTTCAATTCGGTTTCGCAGATGATCAGTCAATTGACCTTGCTCTTCGATAGTTTTGAGAACTGTTTCTTTTCTTTTTTCAAATTCTGTCCAATAAGCGTGACGGTCTCTGATAGCAATTAATTGAACTTCATCTAAATTTCCGGTAGCTTCTTTTCGGTATCTGGCGATAAAGGGAACTGTTGCTCCTTCTGCGAACAACTCCAATGATTTTTTTACAGATTTATCAGCAATATTAAGCTCTCTGGATAGTAGGTCAATTATGTTCATGGTAAGTTTTAAGGGGCACGAAGATAATTATTTTGGGACTAGCGTAGTAGTTGTTAGGTGTTAGTTTTTTAGGTTTTAGGTGAAAGGTTATAGGTGTTAGGTGATAGGTTTTAGGTGTTAGAGAACGAGATGGCTGTTTCCCATTAATTTTTAAAATGTTAAAATGGAATCTATGATTTATTGAGTTTTACATTAACTTTAAAGCAATAGCTTGCTTATGGAAAGAATTGAGAACGAAAACTCTAGCGTTTATTTGGATGAACACGGCATTTTTACCGTGGAATGGAAAGATGGAGTAACACTTCAGAAAGAGGACATTGAAATAGTAGTTCAGAACTATGATGATCATCATGAGGGAGCGTTGTGAAAAGTCCTACACGTGTTTCCGAAAGGAACTTCTGTTTCCAGTGAGGCTAGATCATTTGCGTCTAATCGAGAGAAGCCGGCAGGTGCAGAGGCTTTTGTGATTGGTAGTTTTTTACATAGAAACATCTTCAGGTTTTATCGCAAGTTTCGGTCAGTGCAATACCCAATGCGTGAATTTTCAACACGTGAAGAGGCCCATGGATGGATTTTGGAAGTTGAAGCTTATCAATTACCTGAAAGTGCCGATTAGACACCGTAAACTTCTCGCATAAATTTCACGAAATCTTCTTTCTTGTTTCTGGATACAGGAACTCTTTCACCACTGAGCATTTCTATTTCATAGACATCTACTTTACTGTAACGCTTTACTTTTTTCGTATTGATCAAATATGATCTGTGAACGCGGTAAAAACCATTCTTTGTTAAATAATCGAATTCTTTCAGTGGTTTAGAAACTATGATCTGGTTGTCAGCAGTGTGTACCACTGAATACATGCTTGAAGCTTCAATAAAGATAATATCATCCAAATTGATGTATTGAATGCCCTGATGACTGTTGATGGCAATTTTTCTATCCTGTTCTATATTAATAGCCGCTTCTTCTTGAATCCTTTGTTGATCAAAGTGCTTATTCAATCGGTCTATACATTTAGATAATTGTATTTTTTCAACCGGTTTTAGGATGTAGTCAAAAGCTTGAATTCTTAGGGCTTCAATGGCATGTTGACTGTGGGCTGTAACGTAAACCAACTTAAAAACCCGGTTTTCATCAAAAAAGTCGTTTACCTGTAAACCTGAATATTTGGGCATGTTAATGTCCATGAAAACCGCATGCGGATTGGTTTGGTTGATCAGCTGAATGGCTTCAGGCAGATTATTAGCTTCTCCAACTATCCTGACATTATTTGGAAACAATTCCAGCACTTTCTTCAAAAGCTGAATAGCATGCTGTTCGTCATCCACTATAATAATGTCTAATGTACCTGATCGACTCATTTTTTATGATAAAAAGTGAAAACAACTTCGGTTCCAGCGTCACTGGTTATGGTTTTTAACTTTATGAGATGCCCCCTTTTATTCAGCAGTTCAATGCGGTCATGGATAGCCTTTACTCCGGTGGATTGATGATTTTTTCTTATCTCAGCATTGATAGATTTTGAACGTTCAATACCCACACCATTATCCTTGATCATTACCTCAAAGCCGCCATCAACTTTTGACACAATGAATACAAGTTTTTTATCTGACTCTTTATGCATCAATCCATGTCGAATGGCATTTTCTACAAAAGGCTGAGTGATCAAAGATGGTATCCTTGCATTGGAAATATCCAGCTCCTGATCAAGCTTTAGCTCAAAATCAAAAGGAGAACTGCTTCTCATTTGCTCCAGGTGAACATATTTCTCAATAAATCCAACCTCCTCTTCCAGAGAGATGAATTCTCTTGAGGTGAATAAGAGAGCTTCTCTCAGTAATTTCGTAAAAACTGTAAGGTTTTCATAAGCTTGTTCTGATTCATTGTTCAAAATACTTGACTGTATTGAACTCAAACAATTGAAAATAAAGTGGGGATCCATTTGTGATCGAATCGCCTTAAGTTCTGCTATAAGTGCGTGTGTTTTTAATCTTTCTTTCTCGAGTTTTTCAATGTTTTTTCGTTGCAAAACTTTAATTCTTAATCGCATTATTAAAAGCGTGATCAGCACTGCTGCTGTCAATATGGATAGTCTGAACCACCAGGTCGCATAATAAGGTCGGTTAACCGTTAAATTGAATTTTTTTGGCTTCGAAGTGGCTCCGTCTTCATTGATAGCCGTTAGTGTGAGAACGTATTCTCCATATGGCAAACGTTCAAATGAAATTTGTTCTTGCTCAGCAACTGTCAGGGTATCTGATACATTGATTTCCCCGGATAGTTCGTAAGCCAGTTTGCTATTTCCCAAAGCTGAGATATTAGGCAGGATCTCAAATGAGATCTGTAGAAGGTTTTCGCTAAAGTCAGAGATTAATTTTCGATCAAAACTTCCGGTAATTTCCTTAATAAACAAACGAGGAGGATTTTCATTTTTACCAATGAATTGTTTAAATACCTGGATTCTCTCCGTGTTGTAAACTAGCAAGGAACTATTTAAATTCGTCAATCCCTTGATCTCATTAAGCTCTAATCCTTTTGTTTGATCGATCACTGAACCGTCCAACAAGTAAATATTCTTATTATCAGCTGCATAAATCTTTCCGTTCACAGATGTCAATGACCTTAATTTGTTTGAGGTAGTGCGATATAATGTTTCTACTTTATCCTGAAATAGATAATGTACAGAAGCATTAGATGTAAAGTATATGGTGTCATTAGATGCTATAAAATTGGCAGGTTTTGGCAATTCATTGATGGCTTTGAATTCGTCTAGCTCCATTGTTTTTAACTCCGTATTATCAAAATAATGAATGCCTGAAGGAGTCTCCAGGATTAGGCCATTTTTATAAGGAAGTAGATTTCTGATCCACAACTCTCCATCTGAATTAAGAACAATTTGATTATTGATCAGCACATATAATCCAGTTGAGGTACCACAGTAGATTGTATCACCTGAAACGTAGATGGTTTTAGCTGGCGGAATTGGAATTTCATTCTTGATCTTCCCGGAATTATAGTCCATTACTAGCAATTGTTTACAAAACAACAATAGCTCGTTTTTATCTTTATTGTAAAAAATGGATTGAATTTCATCCATTCTATCAAAATCTATTTTTTTCTGTATAAAACCATCCTCATTAACTATGGATAGCTTACCGTTGAATGATCCCAACGCAATGAGCGAATCATTAATCGTATATAATTTGGATGTTGTAGTAGCTTCTCCAAATAATCGGTTCGATTTTACACTTCTGATCTCAGTTGAAGGGATGATTAGTATACCATCCTGTAAAGTGCCTAACCATAAGTTTTTTTCTTTGTCTATTGTCATGCATGATATCTGCATGTTGGTATAGTAATTTCCGATCAGCTGAAATGAGCGATCATAAAGGTATAATCCCCCGAATGTGCCGATAGCTGTTAATCCATCTCCAATTTCTCTAATAAAATTGACTTTATGATTTGTATTGTACCCGGGAAAGATGAAGGGTTCTGATAATCCTGAATTTGTGACGTAATGAAGTCTATTTTCTTGCGGCTTAAAAAGTAATATGGAATCTCCCAAAGCATATGTGAATTGATGAATTCCACTTCCAATGGCCATTTTCTTAACCAGTTGAGCTGTGTTGAGATTGACCTCATAGAGTGAATCTCTTGCTATGGCATAAACGTGTCCATTTTTTTCAGTGACACTATGGAATTTGGCATCTTCAGGCAATTGAAAAATGGTAATATCCTGAGGCTTCATTCCATCACATACAATTGAAATTCTATTGGCCTTTGAACGATACATGTGGCAGGCATATCTGAAAAATGTACTGTATCCGACACGTTTATTAGATAAAGAATCAATGGCATGGAGTTTATTTCCACTGACTAAATAGATCTCATCATTAAAACTTCTGCACAAGTATCTTGATGTACCAATCATTACCAAATTAGATAATGCAGGAGGTTGTTCCCTGGCCGGCATTTCAATAATATCCAAACCATTGAATCGGCTTAGACCATACTGATGACCAATTACGATCTCACCACTCGGCCCTTGAATGATATCATAAATAGTATTGGTGGGTAATCCGTCAGCTACAGTTATCTGTCTGTAAGAAGGCTCAAATTGCCCTATTGAAACCAAAGGCAATATGAATAGAAAAACGAAAGAAAATAACTGTCTCATAATCCCGGTAAAAATACGCGCAATGAATGGATAAAAAAATCATTCAGAAGAAGAAAAATACCCTTTAGAAGAAATAAACTCTCTTTCGGAAGAACGGCAGGTATCTCAAACTTGTATAGTCTAGATTTGGGTTAAAATAATTGCGAAATAATTTTTCCTAATCTGAACTTAAAATGAAAATCAAATCTCGAACAAACCTCAAGCTATCCTTTGCCCTTAGAATGTTCTTTTTTGCCATAGGAATTATGACATTCACAGCAAATGCACAAACCTATACACTATCCAAAGGATTAACAGTTGGATGTAGTGGTGGAAATCCTTTAACGGATATTACCAAGAAGATCGATATTGTCAAAGATGATAAAGGCACCAGGATAAAATATGCTAGTTTAAACTGTTCCAGAGAATATTCCTGTATTCAAATCAATCTTGCAAATGGATCTAATGCATTTTGGAATACCAATGATAAAATTGGTGTGATAATTACATCAGATGATCGTATGGGTCTTTTTACATTCAAGGATGGTAAATATGAAATTCAGGTTGGCGGTCATCTGGATAAAAAGCAAGCAAAAGAGGTCACATCTGAGTCAATGAATGCAGAATTCCAATCAGTATTGTCAAATTTTGATGATTTGATTAAAAAAGGAATAGAAGAAGCTAAAAGAGCGGAAATGTTAGCCAACATTTTACCGACTCCGGAATTGTCTTTGACTGATGAATGGGGATTAAGTGGATTGTATTATATGTCTGAACTATCTGGATTCAACACTTATTCAAATTCTGATGAAGCTCACGGGAAATACACTCAAGCAGTTTATATGTACCTGGATAAAGAAGATAAATACATCTATAAAGCTTATTACAGTCAAACAGGTTATGACAAATTCTATTTTGACGGTACAAGAGCGTTCAAAGCCTTTAAAGAAGGTGGCTTGAAGCCCGTTTACAGATTCAAGGGAGACAATATGAATAAGATCCTGCTTTTCAAAGACATCTCAATCACTTATTTAGAAGAAGGATTGTATTTAGTCAATAAAGGTGGATGGTACAGAACTTCAAATGGTTGTACAGATGTTGTTTGGGCAGGTAATAAAACAGAAGGTGAGTACATCTTGCTTGGTAAAAACAAGGAAAGAATTGAGCAATTGATGAGCAATCCTGATGAGATCAAGAAACTTTCTATTGAGAACATTAGAGCTGAATGTGCCCAGTCAGATGCATTAGAGGCTGCGGAAAAACCAATGCCAACTCCAAGCTCAATGAATACTCCACAATTGAGCAAAGATGCAACGGCAGTTACTTTAAAATGGGCACAGGCAAGATGGGCTCAGGAATTACAATATGTATTTGTTCACGGTAAAGACTGGAATATTCATAGACATCAGGTAACAGGTGTAATTCTGGCAAGAGGAATTTGGTGCATTGCCATCATGAAAGAAAAAGATGGGACATGCAAATGGGAAGAAGTTTATGTAAAACAGGATTATGATGGTGCTAAATACGGCGCGACCTATTTCTCAAATGAAACAACTGTAATTGTGCCGGTTGATTGCGCAACTGCAATGAAATACAAAAAATAAAACACTTAAAAGATCAAGAAAATGAAACCAATATTCAGTTTATTAATTCTAGGATTGTTCAGTGCCAATGTAGTTTTGGCTGAAGAGATCAGTGGAACGTACTATGTAGGTGAACCTAATTATGATGCCAGTTTGGAGCATCCATGGAAAAGAACCTTCGAAAGTGTAGACATTACTTACAATTCAGGTGATCAATCCATTTCTCTATTGTATGATAAAAACGAAAGACCTATGACTGGGACCCCAACCCAGTATACTGGTCAGGCTGTAAAGGACGGCAAATTGGTTTTCTTTAAAATGAGCAATGTAGGTCCTCGTTGTTTAACAACAGCAACTTTGCTTCAAATTGAACCAGGAATATTTGTAGTTGAGCCCGCAACAACAGTGAATACAACTTGTGGTGATATGAAAAGACCTACAAAATCTAATGCACCTTCAAAAGGAGGCAAAGTTTATCCAGTGGAGCCATTAGTTAGAGAATTCATTCTTGGTAAAGACAAAGAGAGAATTAAGTATTTGTGTGAGCATCCTGAAGAATATCAGGAGTTAATTGCAACTGCTGTATTGAACAGGTGTCAGCTTGCTAATGGAGAAATTGCCGGAAAACACGAGAAACCGTCAGCAGGAATGGATGATACAGCATTAAATACTGAGGTAAATAGTTTGATCAAAGATTGGTCTGTGGCTAAGAAATGGACTCAAACAGTTGTAAGTTCTTATATCGTTTCTTCAAATTGGAGCGACATTACCTCAAATGGAAGAGTGGTTGGACGTGAATTAAAATGTGCAGTGATCATGACCCAAAATGGTGGTTGCCAATGGCAGGAATTTTTGGTAAGACAAGACTATGTCAAAGGTTCTTACGGTAAGTCCTATGTATATGGGGAATTACCGGGAGCATATCCAACACCTTGTAATTAAAAACATGTTATGGAGAGGGGTTTTCTAGGTGGTAGATTAAAATGATTGGACTAGAGATTGCAATCTATTCATTTAATCCAGGTTAACCCAGGCCCTTGTTTGTTTCGACAAACAAGGGTTTTTTTATTCTTCTATTACGAGCAGGATGTCTTTTGTGAGATCATCTGATTTTACCATTTCTGAGATCATCAAATTTGGGATGGCAATGATCTTTCCATGTGCATCCTCAATAATCAGGGTTTTTTCTTTTTCGAATTGTGAGATCTTGTGGTCGATCAACACATCAGAGATCAATTTTTGACCACTCATACCCAAAGGTTGGATCTTGTCTCCATGTTTCCAGTTTCTGATCGTTATTGGAAGATCAATTTTTGCAAGATCTAATTGAAGAGGGTTGTTTGTTTTTTCGATTCCGTGAAATGATTGAATCTCAAATCGAAGGGCTTTGCTCGCTATATGTAGTTCAGTGGGAAATTCATTGATCTCTACAGTTAGTTCCACAAAAGATATATCTAATTTTTTCAGTAATAGAAACTCCCGATCTAATAGAAACTCATGCGTTTCTGAAAAGAACTTAGAACCAGTGTGACTTTGTAGGAATTTGATAAAGGCTTTCACATTAGAACGTCTGATCCCAAATTCTCTAAATACAAAATGCAATGCAGTAGAATTCAATTTATTCAATTCTTCAATAGGTGCAGAAATGATATTGTCCTTGTGAAAAAGTATTCTATCCTGAAGTTCTTCTACTTGCTGATGAACAAAGCTTTCAAGGTTATTCATTTCTTCAAAGAAAGCACCCATTTTTGATCTGAATTTGGGTTCGATTTCATTGAAGCCAGGTACAATTTCATGTCTAAGTTTATTCCTCAAATATTTCGTCTCTTTGTTGGATGAATCCTCTCTATAATCGATATGGTTTTCATCTATATACCGGTAGATATCATCTGCTTTAAAAGATGATAATGGACGATAGAAAGGATGATTGAATTTTGGAATACCTCTCACTCCTTTATAACCTGTCCCTCTTAATAAATTGATAAAAAAGGTTTCAATAGAATCGTCTAAATGATGTGCAGTTAGGATCAGTGATCTTTCATTTTCAGCAAAAGTGTGAAACCAATCATAACGCAGTTCTCGAGCGGCTTCCTGAATTGTTTTTCCAGACTCTTCTACATATCCGTAAGTATCAAAAGTCCTAACTTCAATTGACAGGCCACTTTTTTCAGCATAACGTCTCATGAAAGCTTCATCTTCATCTGATTCTTTACCTCTTAATTTGAAATTACAGTGTAGTAATGTGTGATCTAAACCACTTCTTAATAAGAGATGTGAAAGAACCATTGAATCTTTACCACCACTTACCGCCAGATAAAGGTCATATGATTCAATTTCCGGATAGTCGGTTCTGAGAATTTCTTTGAATCGATCTAGCATAGTGCTTTTTGTAAGGCTTCCAATTTGATCAGGCATTCTTTGTATTCACTTAAAGGGTCAGAATTAATGGTAATCGCACCTCCAACAGAAGCTGAAATTACCTTTTCAACGCTATTATACAAAATTGATCTTATCACAACGTTAAGATCGAAATTTCCATTCGGATGAAAAACACCAATGGCACCTGAATAAACTCCTCTTTTAAAATCTTCCTGTTCTTCAGCTATTGTCATTGCTGAAAATTTTGGAGCTCCCGTCATTGAACCCATAGGAAAAAGAGCATTCAAAATATCTGCTTCAGTTGTACCTTCTTTCACTTCACATTGCACCGTAGAAATAAGTTGATGCACGGTTTTGAATGTATGTACTGTAAACAATTCCGGCACTTCAACTGAATTCTTTTTGGCCAATTTAGAGAGATCATTCCGCACGAGATCAACGATCATCACGTTTTCTGAACGCTCCTTTTTGTCAAGTTGCAATTGATTGGCCAAATGCTGATCTGTTAGCGGATCACTGTCACGTCTGGCCGTTCCTTTAATAGGCTGAGAGATCAGTTGATCTCCTGTTTTTTGAATAAATCTCTCAGGGGAGGCAGATAAAATATGTTTCCCTTCAAAACCAAAAAAAGAAGAAAACGGAGCCTGTGCATTTTCGTTGAGCTTAATGAAGGTTTGAACCGGATCGATTTCTCCAGGGGATGAAAAATTCACACAATAGTTCACTTCATAGATATCTCCTCTTTGTATATGTTGAAGGATCTGATCTACATGTTTCAAATAATTCTCCTTATTCGTGAATGGTTCCAGATCAATTTGGTGATGTTGGAAATTGGAATTTGGAATTCCCGCATTCAATATCTCATTTAGATCTTCTTTACCTGAATACATGCAATTTCCGCCAGAACAGATCAAAATGTTCTCGGGAATAAACCAAAAGGTGTCTGGAAAACCAAGTTGATCTCTGTTTTGGGATGAAAGTTGTGGTTCAACAACATTCTTAAGATCATATCCAAAATAACCCAATTTGTACTCTTGCTTATGTTTTGAAATGAAGTCTTGAAAATCCTTTAATGTAAAACTGTGGTCAGATGCATTGTAATGATCCTTAACCCCCCATCCAATTAAATAATGCTCATCATCTCTCAATAACAAACAGCAAATATTCGGTTCGATTTTTGGAAGAATAGTTTTCCAGGATAGCTTTTGAGGAAGATCGACAAATTTCATCATGCCCATGAATCTTCTTCAAAAGTAGTATCTTCACTTGAAAGGATAGTATATGAAACACATTCTTTTATCGACAATGCTATGGATGTCTCTTTGTTTATTGAGTCAACAGAGCCTCTATTTTGCTATTGATAGTGATCAGTCCAATGTTAAATTTCAAAATACGATCACTGAAAATAAAGAGGTCAATATCCTTAAATATGATTATTTATATAATGGTGCAGGTATTGGGATAGGGGATTTCAATCATGACAATTTGCCTGATATTTTTTTCGCGGGGAATCAAGTGGATGATCAACTCTATTTTAATCAGGGAGAGCTTAAATTCAAGAACGTTTCAATAGATGCCGGAATAAATAAACAAGGTTGGAGTACAGGAGTTTGTGTTTTTGATGTCAATGCAGATGGTTGGGATGATATTTATGTTTGTCGATCCGGACCATCACAGAATGCTATTGAATTAAAGAATGTTTTGTATGTCAATCAAAAGGATGGAACTTTTAAAGAACAAGCTGCTTTGTATGGCTTGGATCTATCCGGACATCACACTCAGGCGGCACCTTTGGATATAGACTTAGATGGTGATCTTGATCTTTATGTAATGGGGCATCCGGGAAAATTTAAGCACAAAGTAAGTTTTCAGGATGCTATCCGTGAAATTCAGTCAGGGCAGGTGGAGAGTGATATCTTACTTGAAAATGTTGGAGGAAAATATGTGGATATTACACGTCAGGCCAATATCGTTGAATATGGATATGGATTAGGCTTGGCCATTACTGATATCAATGGTGATCATTATCCGGATATCATAGTTTGTAACGACTTTGATGAACCAGATCATTTATTCGTGAACCAGCAAAACAACACCTTTAAAGATGAGAACCTGAATTATTTCAAGCACACCACAAATTACTCCATGGGGAATGACGTGGGTGACTTTAATAATGATGGTTTGATGGATTACATCTCGGTAGACATGGCCTTTGAACAACATGAGCGCTCAAAAATGAACATGGCTTCTATGAATCCTGAAAAATTCTTTGCCAGAGTTCAGTTGGGATGGGGATATCAGTACATGCATAACATGTTGCATCTGAATACAGGTATGGGTACTTTTCAGGAAATAGCTCAATTTGCGGGAGTGGCTAAAACAGATTGGAGTTGGGCGCCATTGTTTTTGGATATGGATATGGATGGTTTTCAGGATCTCTTCATTACCAATGGCTACAAGCGAGATACCAAGAACAATGACATTGGTAAAATGCTTGAAGATGCTAAAGAAAAGAAGGGTGAGTTAAGTATTCAGGAATTTCTGGATCTCATTCCATCTGTTAAAATAGAGAACTTCTTTTTCAGAAATACCGGCCATTTGAAATTTGAAGACAAAAGAGCCGAGTGGGGAGTAGATGAGAAGTTGAATTCAAATGGAGCTGCTTATGCTGATCTTGATGGAGATGGAGACCTTGACCTGATTCTAAACAATGTGGATACCCTGGCTTCTATTTACGAAAACACGGGTAAGCCAGAGGGGCAGGTGTTAAAAATTGGATTAAATAAAATGCCGCAGGCCCAATTAGCTGGGTTGATCTTTGAGGCTCATTCCAGTAACGTAGTTCAAACCAAAGAAGCTTATTTTGTTCGTGGTTACCAATCTACCATGGAGAAAAAGATCATTTTTTATGCTCCGGCAAACGACTCTTTCCGATCACTTAAAATCAAAACTCAGGACGGGAGAACTTTCATAAAAACATTTGATTCTATGCCCAGCCAAATGGTTGCTAGTATTTCATTAGGACTTGATTCAACATTTGGAATATTTGAAGAAGTGCATGAAAGAATTGCTCCTCCAATGGCCTATTTCAAAGAAGTGACCGATCAATTCAAATTAGATATAGCTTATGTCGATAATAAGTTCAATGATTTTGAAAAAGAGAGCTTATTACCTCATATGATGAGCACAAAAGGCCCTAAAATTGCTGTAGGGGATATCGATAATAATGGCTTTGAAGATTTTATTGTTTCATCAGCTTTCATGAATATTCCAATCATCATGTTGCAAAATGCGAATGGTACCTTTAAAAAGATGGTGTCTCCATCATTCTATAATCACCAAACTTCTGAAGAAGGGGATATTGAACTTTTTGATGTAAATGGTGACAAGAAATTGGATGTGATGATGTCTTCGGGTGGATATCAGTTTGAAGAAGGTGATACTGCGCTTGAAAACCGATTCTATATAGGAAATGGCTTAGGAATGTTTGGTTTGGTGAATAATGCCATGCCATCAGATAAGATCAACTCAGGCGAATTGATCCCAGGTGATTTTGATAAGGATGGTGATCTTGATTTTATCGTATGCGGAGACGCTCATCCTATGAAATATCCTTATGGAGGTAAAACCAAACTCTATGTGAATGAAAAAGGGTTCTTCAGAGATAAAACAAAAGAATTAGCGCCTCAAATGGAGTATACAGGAATGGTGAATGACGGAGCTTTCACAGATGTTGATATGGATGGGGATCTGGACATTATTTTAGTAGGGGAGTGGATGAATATTACCGTCTTCGAAAATAAAGGTGGAGGTTTTATTAAAATGCCAACTTCACTGGATTATCCGGGATGGTGGTCATGCATAGATGCTGTTGATATTGATGGAGATGGTGATGATGATTACCTGCTTGGAAATGCTGGAATGAACAATAAGTTCAATGCTTCTAAATACCGTCCACTAGATATATATGCGAATGATTTTGATGGCAATGGAACGTTGGATATTGTTCTGGCTTTTACAAAACAAGGTCACCACAAACCGGTTAGAGGAAAAGAGTGTAGCAGTGGACAAATGCCTTTTATCAATGATAAATTCCCTACCTACTTTGAATTTGCTCACTCTGATCTAGAGGATATCTATCCGAAAGAAAAGTTAGATAAAGCGCTTCATTATACGGCGACAGAGTTTAGAAGTGGTATTCTGTATAATCATGGCAAGCAAGGTTTCCAATTTGAACCCTTTCCGGATGAGGCACAATTTTCTTTCATTAATGATATTGTGACCTATGATATCAATCAGGATGGTAAACTGGACATTTTAGCTGTGGGTAACAGATTCAATGCAGAGGTTGAAACTACTCGTTATGATGCGAATTGCGGGATCATGATGATTCAAAAAGAGGATGGTAGTTTTGAATATATTCAACCAACAACATCAGGTTTCTTTGCTCCACACAATGCCAAATCACTGAAGTTGATCAAATTGGGTAAACAAGGTAAACTGGGAATTGTTGTGGGTAACAACAATCAAAAGATCCAGTTGTTTATGGCCAACGGATTTATTTAAGCACCACCGGAATAGTGTTGCGTTGATCCATTGCTGTGATCTCAATGAAATATCTTCCTGTAGCCATTTCCTTGGCGTCTACAAATACATTGCCTCCTCCTGACGTTGTTTCAGTATACACCAAACGTTGAGCCATGTCGTACATTTTAATCTCCACCTTTCCTGTAATTTTGGTTAGATCAATGGTGAACGCCCCATCAGCTGGATTTGGATAAATATTGAATTCCAATGCATTTAATTCATTTGTTCCGGCATCATCCCAAACGGTGATTGAGCTATCACAAAATACTTGCGTACATCCGTTGTAGTTATTGATCTCTACGCAAACACAAAAATCTCCTCCTGAACCCCATGAATAGTAAAAAGGTGTTTGAGGGTTATCAAAATTGCCATCACAGAAATTCCACAACCAATTAGCTCCTGGTAAAACTCCATTTGGTGTAAAGTCAATATAAGCCGAGTCAGAAGTTGCAAGGTTCGTATTGGTCACATTCAATGTTAATCCTGGTTCTTGATTCACTGTAATAGTCATGGTTGCAGTGTCATTAGGACAAACGCCTGTTCCCAGAATTACATGATCAAAGTCATAATCTCCGGCAGTTAATCCGGTATAATTGAAATACCCTGTGGTGTTATTGAATTGACCTGAAGATGTTGTTTCATTCCAACTACCACCTGCATCACCCGTTACCATAGTGTTTAAATTGATTGAATCATTGACATTACAAAATGTGTTAGATTCATCCGTACCAGCATTGGCAGCCTGAGTAACGTTTATCGTTACAGTGGTAGAATCAAGACATCCTGCACCATCATTGGCAATTAGCTCGATATCAAATGATCCTGAAGCTCCAAAATTTTGAACGGCATTGGTACTGGTTGAAAACGGAAATTCATTGATCTTCCAGGTATAAGAAACTGCTCCTGTAGAAGTATTCGTGAAATTGACAGTCGTTCCACTACATATATCAGTAGCAGAAGCAGTGAAATCAGCATTAACAGTACATGATGCCAAAACTGTCACAGTATATCCTGTACATGGGTACTCAGATAACAAACAATGGGCAAAATTGGTGCATTCCATAGGAAACACCCCAGGGGTATTAAAAGGAGGCGTAGTAATAGAAGTTACTTGAGCAGAAGGAGGAAATACAGTACTCGAAACAAACAGATCCACGTTATTTGCAGATGAGCCAGTGAATTCAATATTATGATAAGTACCTGTGTAACCACCTAAAAGTACTGTTGTTGTTGTAAATTCGATCATGTCACCTTGTTGAATAACAAGATTTCCAGGTGTAAAAGTACCCGTTTTGCCTGGGCAGGTTGTAGAAGGAGGATCTTCAACGCAAACCTGATGTGTCGTTTGAGAATTACTTATTACGCTAGATAGTAGTATCGATAGAAGCAACAACTGTTTCATGGTATTAGAATGCCGTTAAATGACTATTTGAATAAAAAAAGTTTTAATTCTTTTTGAATTATAAACGTAAGGTACTGAAAATGGTTGATTGTACAACCAATCACTTCATTTGTCGTATAACATTCAGGTAACAAAAAGAGGCTATCTTTGTGCCAGATTTGATTTAAAGATTCTTCAATCATGAAAATGGAATTAACCAAAGAATTTGCAGACAGACTCCAGCTAATGGTGGAGAGTGGCGATTCTATGGCCATTATGGAAGAATTGCAAGATCTTCATCCGGCCGATATTTCTGATATTCTAGAGGCATTGGTTCCAAACGAATCAAAATTCATTTTTGACTTGTTAGATAAAGAAGTGTCGGCAGAAGTGCTGATGAATTTTGATGAAGATTATCGGGACAGGTTCATGAAACTCCTTTCTACTGAGGAAATTGTTGAGCAGGTTGATAATCTTGAGACAGATGACGCGGCGGATCTTTTGGGGGAAATGGAAGAGGAGGAGAAAGATGAGATCATTTCCAAATTAGAAGACCAGGAGCACGCATCTGAAATTACCGATCTCTTAAAGTATGATGAAGATACTGCCGGAGGTTTGATGCACAAAGAATACATCAAGGCTAAAGCACATTGGGCTGTAGATAGATGTGTTATTGAATTGAGAAGGCAGGCAGAGGATGTTGAGCGTGTTTATTCCATTTATGTGGTAGATAAAGATGATCGATTACTGGGGATACTTTCATTAAAAAGTTTGCTTTTTGCAGAGCCGAAAACAAAAATTGAGGAACTCTATAATAAAGAGAAACTTCATTTTGTTAAAACACATGAGAAAGCTGAGGAAGTTGCTGAAATGATGGAGAAGTATGACCTTGTTTCTATTCCTGTAGTAGATAGACAAGAAAAACTAGTAGGTCGTATCACCATTGACGACGTAGTGGATGTGATCAAGGAAGAGGCGGAGAAGGATTTTCAAATGGCATCCGGTATCTCTGAAAATGTTGAATCCACTTCGGGGGTTTTAAAGAATACCCGATCTCGTTTACCATGGATTCTGATTGGATTGGCTGGTGGAGTTGCAGCTTCTCAGATCATTAGAGGATATGAGGGTCAGATTGATGTTAATCCTTCTTTGGCATTTTTTATTCCACTTATAGTAGCAACGGCAGGTAATGTTGGGGTTCAGTCTTCGGCCATTATTGTGCAGGGTTTGGCTTCAAAGAATTTTCAATTCTCGGGTATATTCAAACAAATAGGTAAAGAAACTTTAGTTGGGATGTTGATCGGTTTGATCTGTTCTGTGGTGATCTTTGGGATCAATTTGGCTGTTGGAGGAGAGTATTTATTAGGCCTAACCATCTCTATTTCGCTATTTGTGGTTGTTATTTGTGCGGCTATTCTAGGTGCATTGGTACCCCTGTTGTTAGATAAAGTCAATATTGATCCGGCCCTGGCAACAGGTCCTTTTATTACTACAGCCAATGATATCATAGGTTTGACCATTTACTTCATGGTAGCTTATTTTATGTATTTGTGACCTTCGTCACCTTTTGTTATCAGCTAACAAAGTAAATTGCGTGAAAATATTATACTCATGCGTTTACTACTTACAACAATTTTTGCAAGCAGCCTGTTTGCAGGTGTTGCTCAATCAGATCCTGAGAATTTTGCAATTGAATTGGAACCTATGGAAATTACCAATGCTCCGGGTGTTCATTCTTTCTCATGGGGTAAAACCTCAGATGGAAAATGGGTGATCCTTGGTGGGCGTGTTGATGGTTTACATCAAAGGCAGCCATTTGCAGCATTCCTTGAACAAGACAACAATAAGAATGTATTTGTGATCGATCCGGTGGCAGGACAAGTCTGGTCATCTTCCATTTCAGTTTTAAGTACAAATCTTTACGAGCAAATCCAATCTACCAATCAAAACTTCAGGCAGGTGGATACTACCTTGTACATAATTGGAGGTTATGGATATAGTTCCATAGCTGCAGATCATATCACTTATCCTAATCTAGCTGCCATAGATCTGAATGGTCTGGCAGATGCTGTGATCAATAGTGCAGATATCACTCCTTTTTTCAGACAGATCACCGATACAAATCTTAAAAATACAGGTGGCCAATTGGGGACAATTGGTGATACTTTCTACCTGGTGGGCGGTCAATTGTTTGATGGAGCTTATAATCCACAAGGACCTGACCATGGACCTGGATTTACACAAGTGTATGCAAGTGCCATTGCCACTTTCAAAATTGCAGATGATGGGGTGAATATGTCAGTAACTGATTATAATGAAGTAGTTGATACCATTAATCTTCACAGAAGAGATTATAATATGGCCAAACAGATCTTTCCAAATGGTGATATAGGATTTACTGCTTTTTCAGGGGTGTTCGATTACAATGATATGCCTTATTTGAATACAGTGGATATCACTGGGTCTACATATGCTGTAAACAACACCTTCAATCAATTATTGAGTCAATATCACTCTGCAAAAGTGCCTCTTTATGATAGTTTGGCTATGTGTCAACACACTATGTTCTTTGGTGGATTAAGCCAATTTCATTTTGATCAAACCGGAACATTAATAGAGGATACTGAGGTTCCTTTTGTGAAGACGATCAGTAAAGTTACCCGACTTTCAGATGGTTCAATGCAAGAGGTGGCGTTGGATTACATTGAAATGCCTGCTTTGGTGGGACCCGGAGCTGAATTTATTCCAACAGGCGAGTATTTGATAGATGAAGACATCATAGATTTAAATTCAATTCCTAACGAGAAAACATTGATTGGTTATATATATGGTGGAATTGAAAGTTCTGGTGAAAATATCTTCTTTGTCAATGATGGTTCGCAAAGTTTTGCCAGCAATGTGATCTTTAAAGTATTCATCAATAAATCAATTGCCGGTTCAACAGAAATACTTGTAGGTGATAAGGAAGTATTCAGTGAGAGAGTTTATCCAAACCCAGCCAAAGACAAGATATCGGTAGAATATTATGTACCGGAATTTGCTGAAGTGACTATGGTGATCTTAGATTCAAGTGGTAAGCAAGTTAAAGACACGCAATCTGAAAAATTAGAAGAAGGATCTTATACAACTGAATTGTCTGTTGAAGATCTTGCTAAGGGCCAATATATCTTGCGTTTGTTCAACGGTAAATATTATACGCACTACCAGTTTATTAAGAAATAAAGCGCAATTTTGTGTGTAATTGACACACAAATGAAAATAGCTTTTTTAGATACAGTTCATGAAGTGCTGGAAGAAGGAATGACTTCTTTAGGTCATGAGTGTGTTGATCTCATCCAAACGCCAGAATCTGAGATCAAAGAGCGTATTAAGGATTTTGAAGGGGTTGTGGTACGTTCACGCTTTCCTATGAATGAGGGATTTCTTTCTAAAGCTACCGCCCTTAAATTCATTTGTCGTTCAGGTGCAGGAATGGAGAATATTGATGTTCCTTATTGTGAATCAAGAGGAATTGAATTGATCAATGCGCCTGAAGGAAATAGAAATGCAGTGGCAGAGCATGCACTGGGAATGCTTTTATCTCTATTTAATCATTTACATACTGCTGATGCTGAAGTAAGATCAGGAAAATGGGATAGAGAAGGGAATAGGGGAGTTGAACTGGACGGAAAAGTTGTCGGTATTATTGGCTACGGTAATAACGGATCGGCTTTTGCTAAAAAGTTAAAGGGATTTGACGTTGAAGTGCTGGCCTATGATAAATATAAAAGTGGCTTTGGCAATGACGGTGTACAAGAAGTTGATCTTCGTACATTAATGGATAGATCTGATGTGATCAGTTTGCATATTCCTCAAAATGAAGAAACTATGTGGATGGTTGATCAGGCGTTTATCAATAATGTTGTTCAACCTTTT
The DNA here is from genome assembly GCA_020635955.1 of Crocinitomicaceae bacterium. Classification (GTDB taxonomy): domain Bacteria; phylum Bacteroidota; class Bacteroidia; order Flavobacteriales_D; family Crocinitomicaceae; genus Paracrocinitomix. Next base: position 414,844 of record JACJYW010000004.1, on the reverse strand, counting down.
TATTTGATCAATTTGTCAAGAGGGAAGATCGTTAAAACGGAAGATCTATTGGTTGGAATTGATTCTGGTAAAGTTCTTGGAGCTTGTCTGGATGTTCTTGAATTTGAAAAATCGAGCTTCGAAAATATGTTTGATGGAGACATGCCGGATGTTTTTTCTAAGCTTTTAGAATCAAAAAAAGTCATTTTATCGCCTCATGTTGGTGGTTGGACTAAAGAATCTTACTATAAATTGAGTAAAGTTTTACTCGAGAAATTCACAGCTCTATACCACTAAAAACCTGAGTTAAGAGGTAATTGTTAAAATCTTTCTGTTGATTTTCAGGCACATTTGATTTGACAGCACAATATTTTTTCCCTATTTTCGTGACTGTTATGTTGACAGGGCAATCTTTGTCAACGCCAAAGACAAAGATTATAAAACCAAAAAAGACCTTTAAGATGAGAAAATTATTGTTTGCAGGATTATTCGGAATTTTTGCCCTTGGAATGGGTAGTTGTGGTGCTGGACATACGTGTGATGCGTACAGATCAGCTGATTACACAAAATACAAAGCTGATCACAACAAAAAGATTGAATTGGTTCAATCATTGATTGAAGCACAAAAATAAGATCTGTAAAAGATCAGGTAAAAACCCTTTCAGCTTGCTGGAAGGGTTTTTTGTTTTTCTGTATCCCCACTCTTGACTCGTTTAAGTTTATTCTCTATTTTGTTGTACTCAAAAAGTTGGCAAGGTAATTGTGCTTTTTGAAATGCAAAAACTTTATAAAACTCGCCCCGTTATTTTCGGGGAATAAAAACTCGAAAAATGAAAAAGGTAATGTTGGCTGGAATACTAGGGGTATTCGCATTAGGGATGACAAGTTGTGGACATGGCGTTTGTGACGCTTATAATAAGTCAGATTATACTAAGTATAAAGCTGATCATAATAAGAAAGTAGAACTAGTAAAAGCTTTGGTTCAATCAAAACGATAATCAAAGATCTAAATACAAAAAGAAAGCCTTCTGAATTTTCAGAAGGCTTTCTCTTTTTTGGTAATCCTGCACTTTAATTAATTCAATGTTGGATCAGCAACTTTTGCTCCATTGTTCTTGAAAGCAAGTTCTCCATCCTTCAAGTCGAGTAGAATATGACTATCAGCACCAATGGTACCTGCAAGCAGTTCTTTCGATAATTTATTCAATAGATCTCTTTGCATTACACGCTTAACAGGTCTTGCACCAAATTGTGGATCGTATCCTTCCAACGCTAACCATTCTAATGCTTCATCCGTTGCTTCAATACTGATATCCTTTTCAGCCAATCGTTTCTTCAGAATACTGAATTGGATCTTCACAATATTCAACACATCTTCTCTCGTTAATGGCTGGAACATGATCGTTTCATCAATTCTGTTCAAAAACTCTGGTCTGATGGTTTTTCTCAACATATCAAACACTTCTTTCTTGGTTTGTTCAATGATCTCATCCTTATTTTTGTCTGTGAGATGCTCAAAGCGTTCTTGGATAATTCCAGAACCAAGGTTTGAGGTCATTATGATTATGGTGTTCTTGAAGTTTACCGTTCTTCCTTTATTATCAGTCAAACGTCCATCATCCAACACTTGCAGCAAGATGTTAAATACATCCGGATGCGCTTTCTCGATCTCATCCATCAAAACAATGGAGTAAGGTCTTCTTCTCACCGCTTCGGTTAATTGACCCCCTTCATCATATCCAACATATCCCGGAGGAGCTCCCACTAATCTGGAAACTGAATGTTTCTCCTGATATTCACTCATATCAATTCGGGTCATGGCATTCTCGTCATTAAACAGATAATCTGCTAAGGCTTTAGCCAACTCAGTTTTACCTACACCGGTAGTCCCAAGGAATATGAATGAACCAATCGGTTTTTTCTCATCCTGTAATCCAGCTCTTGAACGTCTGATGGCATCAGACACAGCAATAACTGCATCTTTTTGTCCAACCACTCGTTTTCCAAGTTCCTCTTCAAGTTTTAATAACTTCTCTCTTTCACTTTCCACCATTTTAGAAACAGGAATCCCCGTCCATTTTGACACAACTTCAGCAATTTCTTCGGCATCCACTTCTTCTTTTATGGTCTTAGAGTTCTTTTGAACTTCTACCAATTCAGATTTCAGGTGCACGATCTTGTCTTCAAGTTCTTTCAATCTGCCGTATCTAATCTCTGCTACTTTTTCGTAGTTACCCTCTCTCTCGGCTCTTTCAGCTTCCAATTTTAGGTTTTCAATCTCTTCATTGGCTTTTTGAATACCTTCGATCACATCTTTTTCAGCTTGCCATTTGGCCATGTAATCTGTACGTTTCTCATTCAATTCAGCCAATTCAGACTCAATGGAATCCAGTTTCTTCTGATCCTTTTCACGTTTAATGGCTTCACGCTCAATCTCTAATTGCATGATACGTCTGTCGATCTCATCCAACTCCACCGGTTTGGAATTCATTTCCATTCTCAGTTTAGATGCGGCTTCGTCAATCAGGTCAATTGCTTTATCCGGCAACTGTCTTTCAGTGATATATCGTTGTGAAAGTTCAACAGCCGCAATGATCGCTTCATCTTTGATCAACACTTTATGGTAAGTCTCGTATTTATCTTTGATCCCTCTTAAGATGGATATAGCATCTTCTCTAGATGGTTCATCAATTAAAACGGTTTGGAATCGTCTTACCAGTGCCTTGTCTTTCTCAAAATACTTCTGATACTCGTTCAAAGTAGTTGCACCAACAGCTCTCAACTCACCTCTTGCCAATGCAGGTTTAAGTATGTTAGCTGCATCCATTGCTCCTTCACCTCCACCTCCGGCACCAACAAGCGTGTGGATCTCATCAATGAAAAGAATGATCTCTCCATCTGATTTGATCACTTCCTGTACCACAGATTTTAATCTCTCTTCGAATTCCCCTTTGTATTTAGCGCCGGCAACCAAAGCTCCCATGTCTAATGAGAATACTTTTCTGGTTTTCAAATTATCAGGAACGTCACCTGCTACAATTCTATGGGCAATACCTTCTGCAATGGCTGTTTTACCAACACCTGGTTCACCAATTAGAATTGGGTTATTCTTTGTTCTACGAGATAATATCTGAAGAACACGTCTAATCTCATCATCACGTCCAATTACAGGATCAAGTTTTCCATTAGCCGCCATTTCATTTAGGTTCTTGGCGTATTTAGAAAGAGCCTGATAGGTTTCTTCCTGACCTTGAGAGCTTACTGAATCTCCATTTCTTAATTTCATAATAGCCTCTTTTAATTGTTTCGCGTTGAAACCAACATCCTTCAATAGTTTACCTATTGAATCATTGACTTCAAGCAATGCCAGGAAGAGCACATCAACTGATATAAATTCATCTTTGAATTCCTGAGCGATCTTATTGGCTTCTGTAAATAATTTGTTTGTATTGTTTCCAAGATAAACCTGACCACCACTCACTTTAGGGTATCCTTCAACAATGCTATCTACTGTTCTGCTTACTGTATTAAGATCTAATCCAGCTTCTTTAAAAAGAAACGGCAAAACGTTATTATCTTCAGAGATCATAGCTTTTAGCATATGTCCCGGTTCGATAGCTTGCTGACCAAGACCCTCTGTGATGGTTTGAGCTTGTCTTAGTACTTCTTGCGATTTTGTTGTCAGTTTATCAAAATTCATTTTTGTAGTTTTTAACGAAATACCATACTCAAATTAGGGTCCAATTCAAATTTCATGGAATTTACCTGAAAAAATGACGGTTTTTATCAGTTTCAACTGACAGATTTGCTGATTTTTATCAAAAGAACTGACGTTTTAACAACTGGTGAATAAAAAGTGCTGTTTCCTTTAGCGGAATGCGAATTATAAGCAATAAATTTGCAGCTTCACCATGAAGCTATCTGGATAATCCAAATAAGGCATGGTAAGGGATTACCTCACTAATAGTAAGTGAGATCAAATGAGCAAGATGATAAACATTGTATTATTTGGCCCTCCGGGGGCAGGAAAAGGAACTCAAGCCGTTAAATTGGTTGAGAAATACAGTCTGTTTCATATTTCAACGGGAGACGTTTTCAGATATAACATGAAGAATGAAACTGAGTTGGGTATGTTGGCTAAAAGTTTCATTTCAAAAGGACAATTGGTGCCGGATGAAGTAACGATCAATATGCTGGTTGACACTATTGAAAAGAATCCTGCTGAAGGTTATATTTTTGACGGTTTCCCTAGAACAGTTGTTCAGGCAGAAGCGCTGGATAAGATCCTTAATGAAAAAGGAACATCAATTAGCATGTGTTTAGCACTTGATGTAGAGGAAAATGAATTGAGAGAGCGTTTGAAAAGCAGAGCACTTCTTGAAAACAGACCTGATGATGCAGATCCTGCTGTAATTCAAAACAGGATCAATGTTTATAAGAATGAAACGCTTCCTGTGATCAATTTCTATAAAAATCAAGGAAAGGCGGCTATCATAGATGGAATTGGCGAGATCTCAGATGTTACTGAGCGACTATTTGATTCTATTGATTCAATTCTTGCTTAATTACTTAATTACAGAGTGTCATGAGTAATTTTATTGACTATGTCAAAATACACTGCCGCTCTGGAAAAGGAGGTCCGGGCTCTCATTACATGAGAAGGGAAAAATTTATTCCCAAAGGTGGACCTGCCGGTGGAGATGGAGGTAGAGGCGGACACGTTATCGTGAAAGGTAACGAACAATTGTGGACACTTCTTCCACTCAAATACAGAAAACACGTAATGGCATCTCATGGCGAACCTGGTGGTAAAAATCAGTGTCATGGTGCAGATGGTGCGGATGAATACCTTGAAGTTCCCATTGGTACGGTTATCAAAGACGGGGAGACTTTTGAAGAGTTAGGAGAGATCACTGAACACGGGCAAGAGATCATTGTCATGGAAGGTGGTAAAGGAGGAAGAGGTAATGTACACTTTAAATCATCTACAAATCAAACCCCTAGATACGCTCAACCTGGTATTCCAGAGAAAGAAGGATGGATCATTCTGGAATTAAAAGTGTTGGCAGATGTCGGTTTAGTTGGATTTCCAAATGCTGGTAAATCAACCCTACTATCAGTAATTTCTGCTGCGAAACCTGAAATTGGAGATTATCCTTTTACTACCTTGACTCCGAATCTTGGAATGGTGGCCTATCGAGATTACCGTTCATTCGTAATGGCAGATATTCCGGGAATCATTGAAGGAGCTCACGAAGGAAAAGGTTTGGGATTGAGATTTCTTCGGCATATTGAAAGAAATTCGGTTTTACTTTTCATGGTTCCTGCTGATTCTGACGACATCCGTAAAGAATATGATATTCTCGTGAACGAATTGAAACAATACAATCCAGATCTGATTGATAAACCAAGGTTACTAGCCATATCAAAATCAGATATGCTGGATGATGAATTGAAGTCAGAAATTAAAAGGGATCTACCAAATATACCTTACGTCTTCATCTCTTCTGTTGCTCAAACCGGTTTGGTTGAGTTGAAGGATATGATCTGGAATGAACTCCACAAGGAAATTTAGTATTTTCGTATCTCATCATGCGTTATTTAATCTTCATATTCCTGTTTGCAGGTCTATATGCTTGCAAAGAAAATAACAAGCAATCTGTTATCGGAGGTGGATATGGTATTGGTGAAATGAAAGATGGAAAACGTGAAGGGAAATGGTCATTTTATACAGAAGATGACCATCTTGAATCTGAAGGACAGTTTGAAAACGATCTGGCGGTTGGAGAATGGACCTTTTATCATTTGAATGATACTTTGGAAGAGATCTCATCCTGGACAGAAGGATTAGTAGATGGACCTATTGCCAGATATTACGATAATGGACATCCTGAATATATTGGGCAATTTGAAATGGATAAGCGTTCTGGTGAATGGATTTTCTATGATGAACGTGGGAAACTAGATGCAAAAGGCCATTATTTCAAGAACAGAAAGCACGGATTGTGGGAATTTTGGTATCCATCTGGAGAGAAAAAAGCACTAAATATGTTCAATGATTCACTGCCTCACGGTGAGATCAAAGAATGGTATGAAACCGGTCAGGTGAAAACGGAAGGTTCGTTTATTGAAGGTTTACAAAATGGGCTGTGGAAGTACTATTTTGAAGACGGAACACCACAACAAATTTCGAAGTGGAATTATGGTAAATTGGATAGTGTGTCAACAACTTTCTTTGAAAATGGCAAAAAAAAGTATGAAGGGCACTATCTTTACGGAAAAGAAAGTGGTCAGGTGAATTATTGGTATCCTTCTGGTCAACTGAAGGTTGCCGGTACTTATTTGAACGGAAAAGAGGAGGGAGAGTTCGTATATTATAATGAAGATGGAACCGTGGATACCCGAATCATTTACAAAGAAGGTAAGGTTGTGGATTGAGGCTGAAGAAGTTAGGTAGAAGTATTTAGTACTGAGTATAGAGAGATTTATGCATCAATATAAAGAATTAAAAGTATGGCAAAAGGCAATGGAGATTGTTGAATCTACCTATGAGGTTTCTAAACTTTTACCTGAGGCAGAAAAATTTAATTTCTCAAGTCAAATTACCAGATCAGCTTTATCGATCCCTAGTAACATTGCCGAGGGCGCAGGAAGAGGAACGAAAAAGGATTTTTCAAGATTTCTAAATATTGCAGTTGGATCTTCCTTTGAATTAGAAACACAATTATTATTAATTCAGAAATTATTTGACATAAATACACATGATATTTTAATTGGATTGGAAGAAGTTCAGAAAATGATTCATTCTCTACAAAAGAGCTTCGAAATAAACTCTCTCAATACTAAATACTAACATCTAGATACTTATTATCTATGAAGATAAACACAGCATACGCAACAAAAGAAAAGGCATTAGAACTATACAATGGTCCATTGATGGATTTGATCTATCAGGCAGCTACAGTGCATAGAGAATATCATAATCCAAATGAGGTTCAAATGAGTTCATTGATCTCTATTAAAACGGGTGGTTGTCCTGAAGATTGTGGTTATTGTCCTCAATCAGCAAAGTACAACACGGAGTTGGATGTACATGCAATGATGGGTGTAGATGAAGTGGTTGGATTAGCGAAAAATGCCAAAGCTAATGGGTCATCTCGTGTTTGTATGGGGGCAGCCTGGAGAGAAGTAAGAGATAACCGGGATTTCGATAAAGTAGTAGAAATGGTGCAGGAGATCAACCAAATGGGGATGGAAGTTTGCGCCACTTTGGGTATGTTGAACGAAGATCAGGCTGAACGCTTGAAAAATGCAGGGCTTTACGCTTACAACCATAACCTTGATTCTTCAGAAGAATTTTACAAAGACATTATCTCTACTAGAGAATATCAAAATAGAATAGATACCATTTCAAATGTGCAAAAGGCTGGAATTTCAGTATGTTCAGGAGGAATCATTGGAATGGGTGAAACTGCTGAGGATAGAATTGGGATGTTGATGACCTATGTACATATGGAGCAACCACCTGAATCTATTCCAATCAATGCTTTAGTAGCCGTTGAGGGTACGCCTTTAGAAGATCAAAAACCGGTAGCCATTTGGGAAATGATCAGAATGATTGCTACTTCAAGAATCTTGTTCCCTAAATCGATCATCAGACTCTCTGCAGGACGTACACAAATGTCCCAGGAATCACAAGCACTTTGCTTTTTAGCAGGAGCATCTTCCATTTTTGCTGGAGATAAATTATTAACTACTCCAAATCCTGAATATAATGAGGATAAAGCTTTGTTCGATATTTTAGGATTGACACCTAAGGCACCTTTTCAGGATGGTGATCAACCTGAAACGAAAGTAGACGATAAGGTTGAAGCAGCTAAAAAAGTTCGTAAAGAGAAAGAAGAGCGCAAACAAACTAAAGCGCAGGATTTCGAACCACGTAAGGTGACTGTAGAATAGTTCAGGATGAAAGAGCTTCCTTCCAAGATCAAGCAAAAACTGGATGAAAGGAAGCATGCTAATGCTTTCAGAGTCTTAATGGATGCTGATCATCTCACTGACTTTTTTTCAAATGATTATTTAGGAATCGCCAAATGGAGTTCTGAATCTCATTTCAATATGGGTTCAACAGGCTCTCGGTTAATTTCAGGGAATCGAAAAAGAACTGAGGAGATAGAAGCTCAATTAGCTCAATTTTTTCATCAGGAGGCTGGTTTGCTCTTTAATTCAGGTTATGATGCCAATTTGGGATTATTTTCAAGCGTACCTCAAAAAGGAGATACTGTTATTTATGATGAATTGATCCATGCATCTATTCGTGATGGCATTCGAATAGGATTGGCTTCTTCATTTTCCTTCAAGCACAACGATATAAAGGATATAAAGGACAAGGTAGATCGAGCTAATGGTCATGTTTATGTGGCAGTTGAGGCCATTTACTCAATGGATGGTGATGCTTCTCCTTTAGCAGAAATTGCACAGATATGTAATGAAAAAGGAGCTTTCTTGATAGTTGATGAAGCACATTCAGGGGGAGTCTTTGGTGAAAAAGGAACCGGACTTGTTTCAGATTTAAAGCTGGATGATCAGGTTTTTGCTAAAGTGATCACCTTTGGTAAAGCTTATGGCAGCCATGGAGCAATCGTATTTGGACATAATGAACTCAAGGATTATCTGGTGAATTTCGCACGTTCATTGATCTATACAACAGCATTATCCCCCCATGCACAGGAACGCATTTTAGAGGTCGTGCTGAAAGCGGCGGATATGCATGAGGAAAGGAAACAGTTATTTGAAAATATTAGATGTTTTAAGGATCTGCTTTCAAGATCAAATGTGGAATTAATTCAAAGTGATTCTCCTATTCAATGTCTTTTGGTGAAAGGAAATGATGATGCCAAAAAGATGGCTGAACGAATATTGAAATCTGGGTTTGCAGTAAAAGCTATTTTATCACCTACTGTACCAAATGGTAAGGAGCGAATTAGATTTTGCTTACATTCGTATAACACTGAAAATGAGATAAAAGAGCTTTCAAAATTGATCCATGTCTAAACGAATTTTTGTAACCGGAATTGGTACCGAGATTGGTAAAACATTTGTTTCTGCGGTGATATGTGAAGCGTTATTGGCGGATTATTGGAAGCCACTACAGGCAGGCGAATTGGATGATCTGGATTCTCTTTGGGTAAGAGATTTTATTTCGAATGACGTTTCTGAATTCCATACAGAAAAGTTCTTATTATCCGAGCCTTTGTCACCGCATGCGGCAGCTCGTTTAGATGGAATTAAGATCTCACTGGACGATTTCAAAACACCTAAAACAGATAATACGCTTGTAATTGAAGGAGCTGGTGGACTCATGGTACCGCTTAATGATGAAGGGGATATGATGATCGATCTTATTCCTAAACTAGCTGACACTGTTGTTTTGGTTTCCATGAATTATCTGGGAAGTATCAACCACACATTGATGAGTGCAGAGTTATTAAAGCAACGTAACATACCCGTTATGGGAATTATTTTCAATGGAGATCCAAATCCTGAAACAGAAGAGATCATTTTGAGTTATACCGGATTGAAATGCCTGGGAAAGATTCCAATGGCCGATTCAGACATCAAAGAGTTCGTAAAAGAGCAAGCTGAGCGATTGAAGGCGAATTTTTTATGATAGCAAATAGTATGTTTCTAAGGATTATTTTAATATCGTGTATCATTTATTCTTTTAGTACAGTTTCTAAAGGTCAAGATTATAGGCATTCATTACAATTTGGGTATTTAAATGCTAAACAAGCAGAGACATTTGTTAACAATACTTTTTTCTCAACTACTACAACTGAATTGGGAGTAGTTGGAATTAGGTATAATGCAATTTTAGCTTTTCAACTTAAACCAAGAGTAAGTTGGACCATTAAATCTTGTCCGTATTTTGGCCTTTCCAGGAATAAATTAAGCGGAAACTTTCAAACAGGTATGGAGTTTCCTTTGACGACTGAATTTTACCTTGGGGGAATAGATAATACTAGCTTTATTTTTGGTGGTGGTTTTTCCTGTTATCAAGTAGGATATAAATCCAATCGAATCAGTGGATATGGACCTAAATTAGTAGGTGGATTACAAGTTCAACTAAGTGATAATTTTATGTTGGGTTTAACTTTTGGTTATACTTTTGGTTTAGTTCAAAACCCCTCCATTATCAATGAAAAAAGAATGTATACTATTGGTATATTCTGTAATTTACCGACAAATTAGCAAAACAACTGAAAGCGAATTTTTTATAGATCTACTTCACTGAAACGATCTTCATTTTTTGACCATTGAACTCAAATTCATCCCCTGCTTTTTTACCCATTAACAATTCTCCAATAGGGCTAGCCGTTGAAATTGCGAAGTACATACCTTCATCTATCACCAGTTTGCCGACACTCACTGAAATGAAATATTTAGCGGTAGAAGTTTCTACGATACTTCCCAGTCCAGCTGTGGTTGAAGATGTTTTAGGGCTAAACCTTCCAAGGGTTTCTTTGAGCTTCATGGACTCAACAAGATGTTTGGATTTTTGCTCCACCTCTAATTGCATCATAGCACGAGAAGTATCATGCTTATCGCCAGTGGTATTTTTGGTTTCAGTATTCACTGAATGCTGGACGTCCTCAATATCCTTACTGATTTCATCCAATCGTTGATCAACGATTTCCTTGCAAAGCTGATACAGCTTTTCCTTTGTGTTCATCTTGCCGCAAAAATAAGTAAATGCACTGTAATTTAATTCACTACCCCTCGTCTTTTAACCTAGATTTTATACGTTGTAACAAACAATTTCACTTTAGAACGGTTATAAATAACATAATTAGTACCTTTGTTATCCACTTTGATTCCTTCAGTAGCTGGAAACCTGAGGAAGACAGTGATTAAAGACACAGAATGAAAAATAAAACAGTAAAAGACCTTTCAGAGATGGATTTGGAGCAGATTGGAGACTTTCACCTTTTTTCTTCGGCAGAAACGCCTATGAGACCTGACGCTTTTGATAAAAGTGATGAGGAAAAGATTGCTTTGATCGAAGAAAAATTTACAGAGATCATGCATGCACTTGGGTTGGATCTAACAGATGACAGTTTAAAGGGAACACCAAAAAGGGTGGCAAAAATGTATGTGAAGGAAGTTTTCGGTGGATTAAATCCTGAAAAGGCACCTAAGAATTCAAATTTTGACAATTCGTACAATTATACTGAGATGTTGGTTGAAAAAGACATCACAGTTTATTCAACGTGCGAGCACCACTTTTTACCCATAGTAGGAAAGGCTCACGTAGCTTATTTTTCAAATGGTAAAGTAATTGGTCTTTCCAAAATGAATCGTATTGTAGACTATTATGCAAAACGACCACAAGTACAGGAAAGAATGACAATTCAGGTGGTTCAGCATCTACAAAAATTCCTTGGAACTGAGGATGTAGCTTGTGTAATTGATGCAAAACATCTTTGTGTAAATTCAAGGGGTATAAGAGATATTCAAAGTTCCACGGTTACAGGTGAGTTCGGTGGGAAATTTAAAGATCCTTTGGTAAAGCAAGAGTTTTTGAATTATCTGTCTTTAAGACCTGAATAGGAACCAGATTACTTTGGAGTTTATCTAATTCTTATTATTTTTCCTTCATAAATCAATTTTATGAGAACCTCTTTTTATTTGCTCTTACCAGCTTTTCTATTCATTTCTTGTTCAGGATCTACTGAAGATAATACTGATGCACACGAGGGAAACAATGATACCATTTCTGAGATCATTCCTGAAGCAGAGATCGATATCCATTTAACGCTTTGTGATAATATTCCACATGCCTGTAAGTTTGAAGGTAGTGTGGTGGATGCTTATACCTGGAAAGATTTGAATGGAACCAATTATATTATCAGAACAATTGGTGAAGTGATGGAAGGGGAGGCACAGTATTCTGATATGGAGGCTCATACACAGTGGTTATATGCCTATCATTTTATTGAAGATGCAAAGGGCAATGTGACACTTTCAAGAGAGATAAAGGATTATGTTGAGAATTGCGAGTTTGATCTCAATATGGGGCATGAGCTTGATGCATTAACGGTTACTGACCTTGATGAAGATCAAATAGGGGAGATTACTTTTATCTACCGTCTGAACTGTACATCAGATGTTAGTCCTTCAGATCAGAAATTAATGATGCTCGAAAATGGAGATAAATATGCATTAAGAGGAATAACCCAGGTAATGGGAGATGGTGGAACCTATGAAATTGATAAGGCATTTGATAATGCACCTGCTGCGTTTCTAGATCACGCTAAAAAACTTTGGGGAGATAATTTGACTGAATACGATTTTGAACTTTAAGTTCAATGATATTCTTCTTCTTAATCCACTTCTAGGTTCAATTGGTTGTAAAGGATTCAGTTTTGGATTTCGTCAGTTTTGGTTACAATTTTGGGTTCACGAATCATGAATAAACAAAGAATTACCATTTCTAAAACAGGAATTATTACTGGAACAATCTGTGCAATAGCAGATGATTTTGTGAAATCCATATATCGATAAAATTTAGGCAAAGAATCGATTGTATATAAAACGTCCTGTAAAGCGGCATAACATATTACAACAACCTGCATTAGTATAAAGAACAGAATTGATAAATACATCATTTTTTTTAGCAGATTTTGTCTCTTTATTATGTGCCTCTTCATCCAGTCAGCCATTAAAAAAGCAGTAAAGACGAAAATCAGAAATCCAATCAGATGAGCTGATTTAAAGGTTGCCTGTGGTGAGATATCATCTGCAATCAAAAGATCTTGAGAGCACTGTAAGGCTACACTAGATATAGTAGAAGTTCCCATATAGACGAAAATTCCGGTAATACCAATTCTCATCATTGACTTAAGGTCTCGCTGGAAATTATTTTGGGCTTGATCGAGTATTTCCATTAAATTATGTATCTAAAATATCCTGCAGCTTAGGATCGCCGTATCATCCACGTATTTACATTTTCCTCTCCATTCATCCAGTTTAGAAAAGATGATGGAATTAAGGTCTTCCATAGATAATGGATAGAAATTCTGAACGATCTTGGTAAGCCTGTCAGTCTGAAATTGTTCTTCTTCTTTATTCTCCAATTCTACTACTCCGTCTGTGTAGAGTAAAAGCGTTGTGTTGTTCTTGATCTTCAATACATCACTTTCTAAAAAAGGAAGTTCTCGTAACATTCCCAGTCCAATAGAGCCTTTATTCAGAAAACTTGATGTTCCGCCTTGAATAAGAATGGGCCAGTTATGACCGGCATTTATGTATTTTAATCTTCTGGTTTTCGAATTATATTCTGCAATGAAAAAAGTAACGAATTTTTCTCCTTTTGCACTTTCAAATACTTTACGGTTCAATTCCGTGACCAGATCTTCCAACTTGAAACGCTTATATGTATAAAGTGTTCGAACAGTGGCTTGAAAGTTTGCCATCAACATGGCAGCAGCAAGTCCTTTACCTGATACGTCTGCAATGCAAATAATAAACTCATTTTCATTCAAACGGATGTAATCATAGTAATCACCAGAGACCTTGCTGTGAGAAAGGTATTTAGCTGAAATATCTATCTGATTGTTAGATGGCAGTTCTTCAGGAAACAGCAATCGTTGCATTTCAGATGCAATTTCCAGCTCTTTTTTAACACTTTCCTGAACAATGCTCTCCTGTGCCATTCTTTTGTTTTCTATGGCTACAACAATAATGTTAGTGAGTGTTTGAATAAAATTCAGGTTAGCAAAAGATCTCTTATCATTACTTAATAACTGATCCTTAATTCCACCCATGATCAAAAAGGCAAGTGGCTTATCTCTGTGATAAACTGGTATGACCACGTCAAATTTATCCAATGACTTTTTGTAGGAAGATTCAATTACGGTGATATCAGTAAAACGGAGAAAATCTTCTTCTACCTTAATATCCTTGATCTTTCCTTTGATCCCAAATTTATCCAGTACGCTCCATGAATTTTGGAAGTTGAAAAGTATGAATTTCTTGATACCGAGTTGTTCGGTTAAGACATAATTATAGATGTGTAGTATGTCAGATACAGGTACGTTGGAATTGATCGCTTTCGTGATCTCCAATAGAGAATTGAGTTTAAAATCTTTCGATCTTAATCTATTCTCTAATTCCTCTAATACCTTCTCTGATACGTATGTCATAAATCTTCAATAATTGAAGGTAGTTTTCGTATAGCGGCGATCTCCTTGAATTTAGTTCTTGCTTCATCACAAGGCGATCCCAAATAAGTTTTTCCGGCTTCCAGATTTTTTCCTACTCCAGATTGTCCGTACACAACACATCCATCCTCAATAACAACGTCACTGACCACACCAACCTGACCCCAAAGAATCACATTGTTTTTAATAGTGACGCATCCTGCTATACCAACATTTGCAGCAAATAAACAATGTTTGCCAATAACAGTGTCATGACCAATGTGGACCTGGTTATCGATCTTAGTTCCTTCACCAATAATGGTATCTCCCGAAACTCCTTTGTCTATGGTAGATAGTGCTCCAATTTCAACCCTGTCACAAATGACGGTTTTACCACAACTATGTAAACGATCGTATCCATCTGATTTTTTTTTGTAGTAAAATGCGTCATGACCAATAACTGTGTTTGGTCCTATGATCACTTCATTACCGATCTCAGTATGATCACATATAATAGCGCCAGCATGAATAATACAATTATCGCCAATTGAAACATTATGTCCGATAACTGCATTAGGGTGAATTATTGTATTTGTCCCAATACTAAAATTATCGCCTATTGCGGCATTCCAGGCTCTGTATGGATTATGATGTTTGGTAATCTTGTTAAATTCATCAAATGGTTTTTCACAAATGATTATACCTTTCCCTTCAGGGAATTCAACGTCTTTATCAATGAGTATCACATCAGCCTTAGAATTGAGCGCCTTTTGATAGTATTTGGGATGATCCACAAACACAATATCACCTGGTTCAACTTTATGGATCTCATTGATACCTGTTATAACCAGATTAGCATCTCCTTTGAATGGATGTCCAAGGAACTCAGCAAGCTCACTAAGCGTGGTAGCAGTCTTAAATTTCATCTAAATAGAATATTCCAAAGTGAAATTACGGCGATTCAGGACGTGTTATGAGTACGTATATAGGAACTTATCAATAAGAAAATGTTAAAGGCTAGGCTATGTTTTGCCCAGATCGATCTTTCTTTTTCAGTGGATTTGAGAGCATTAGCCCAATTAAAAAAGAGAATACAGAGGTGATGATAGCAATGTCAAACACGAATCCCATTTTGATCATGGACAATTTGAAAAGGAAAAAAGCAAATATGTAAGTATTAGAAACAATTGTCAATAACCCCAGGATCTTTAAGAGATGTTTACTTTTTTCCCATTTCAATAACTGAAGCTCAATTAAGGTGATATAAACAACACCCATGATGAGTGGAATGTTCCACATGGTTTTAAAATCAAGCCAATTGAAACTTACCATTACACCAAAAAACATCACCATTATTCCAAGCAGCTGAATAGCTCTGCTCATCCCTTTTTGAGCATTAGAGAATGTCTCAACTAAATAAAGACCACTAAAAACGATAAGCAAATATAAATTTGCCATGGCCATTTTTAAATAGGCAGCCTTGAACATTATCCCCTGTGATACCAACATGAAGGTAAGCGTCAGCATACTAACTGCCAACACAATGGTAATGATTCCTATGATGTTCTTAATATTCATCAAATTTTAACTCCAAACAAACAACGGACTCGCTTCTTCTTTCTTATCAGAAAGCGCTCGTTCCTTCGCTAGCAATGCTAGCTCTCATCATCCAATTGCTCCCTTCGACTACGCTCAGGATAAACTTCTCGCAATTGTATGACACAAGTTTATTCATCAAATTTTAACTCCAAACAAACAAACATCATCCAATTGCTCGAAACCACCTTTCCAGGATTCAAAAGCTTCGTTCAGTTTTCTGTGTTGTTCTTTCATTTCAAATTTACTAATCTCAAGTAATAATTCTTTTAATGCCTTCCCTTTAAATTTCTTTCCTTTATCTCCACCAAACTGATCAGCATAACCATCAGAGAAAACATAGATCAAATCTCCTTTTTGAAGGTCAATTTCGTGTGTATTGAAAGGTACACGATTTTGGAACTCTCCAATAGGCTGTTTGTTAGCTTTGAATTCCAGGATCTCACCGTTTCTGACAATCACCAAAGGATTATTAGCACCAGCGAAGGTTAGTTTCTGCGTTGCATAATTGATATTACACAAGGCAATGTCCATTCCATCTTTGATCTGAGACTCACTTTTCGCAAAAGTTCCAATCACTAGTTCAGCAAGCTTATCAAGAATCTCACCTGGTTTTCTAAGATTAAATTCATTGACGGTTCTGTTCAGACCATTAAATCCAACGATACTAACGAATGCACCAGGTACACCATGTCCTGTGCAGTCTACTGCAGCAAAAATAGCCTCTGAGTCAAATCTGTCTGCCCAATAGAAGTCTCCAGAAACGATATCTTTTGGTTTGTACAATACAAAATGATCACCATCAAAAACCTTATTCAAGGATTCATCAGTAGGAAGAATAGCGGTTTGAATTCTTTCAGCATACTTAATACTGTCCAAAATATCATTTGTTTTCTCCTCGATCTCTGCTTTTTGGTGTTCTAATTGTTTGTTTTGATCTGCAATCTCAGCCGTTCTCTCTTCAACAATTTGCTCTAATCGTTCATTTTGTGCTTTAACACGGCGGATACTTAATCGAATGATGACATAGATCAATAAGATAACCAGGATAGCATATATGAGGAATGCCCACCAGGTTCTGTACCATGGAGGAAGGATGCTAAATGAGAAAGTAGTTTCCTCACTTTCATATCCGTAGAAATTTCGAGCTTTAAGGTGGAATGTATAATCTCCTTCAGATAAACGCTGGAACTCTACATAATTGGTTGTCTTCCATTTGCTCCAACCGCTTTCTTCGCCTTCAAGGTAATAGCTGTACTCATTTTGGAATCCACCCAAATAAGCATCAGTTGTAAACTCAAATTTGATGGTGTTATTCACATAATCTATATTATGATCCTTGCTTGTTACATAATCAGGATTGAATAGGTATTCCTGATCTTCATTTAAGTATACGGCATAAACTCTAGCACTAAAAGGTTTATCATATTCGGTATTAAAACGCTCATTATAGGCATAAACATTATTAATACCTCCCATCCAATAAATACCTTCTTTATCTTTCTTTATAGTGAAGATCACGTCATCTTCCAATTGACTGAATTCAGCTGAAACCCATTTGTATTCGCCATTTTCTACGGTTAAATAACCTACTTCTGCTTCTTCCTGATCAGTATCAGACATATGGAACATGATCAACCAAAGTTTCTCGTCATTATCGTTGATCAACCTATGAACCAATAATTTCTCTTCATTGAATTTGCCATCTAATAATGAGGATGGGATCAAATGGTCTCCTTCCACTTCATACAGTCCGTGTGCTGTTCCGGCATAGATCTTATCCTTGAAAGTAGTAAGCATGAATTGTTCATAATTGGAGGTTTCATCCTCATATTCTATCAATCCGGTGAGTAGATTTTCTGATTGTTGTTTGGTCGTATCAAGTAAATGAATTCCCTTATTACGAACAGAATAATAGATCTGATCATGATATGAGATGATGGATCGTACATCCCCTTCAGTATTTTTGAAAGATCCATTAAAGTTGAATTGTCCTTTGTCATATCGAATAGATCCAATACCATTTCCATCTAAACCAACAAGAATAAGGTCAGGATCTTTAGGAGATTGAAATAGGTCCCAGGCATAAACAAATTTGGCCACCATTCCACCTTGAAATTTTTTGTCAACGGCAAATATTCCATCATTTCCAATGATCATTAAGTATTCTTTGCCATCAGAAAAAGTAAAATCTCTGATCTGGTAGATCTCATAACCTGCTACACTTTGAGTTTTAAATTGCATGATCCCTCTAAGGTGCTCGCTCACCTGAAGATCTGCATGTGTAGCCAAACAAATCTGATCATCAACAAAAGCCAGGTCTTCTGTTACACCACTAGGTACACCTAAATTGTCATTGAATGTTGTTATGGCGGATGACATTTCAATAAATACGATCGCGTCATCATTGCATAGCCACAAGTTGTTATAGTGGTCAAACATGCAACTATGCGTGATCATGTCTTCCAGTCCATCCTTGTAACCAAAAGTTCGTATCAATCTACCTTGATAGTCAAAGATCTCTACTCCCTGACCTTTAGATCCTGCAACGATCATATCATTACTGATGGCAATTGATTTAATATTAAAATCGGGTTTTAGATCCAGTTTTCTACTGGCAATATCTACCACCATATAATTGTCTCCAACTGACTCTAAACCGTAGAATTTACCATCTTCAGAAATAATATATTCATCATTATTGATCATGACGGTTTTGTAGACTCTAATTCCTTCAGAATTCTTTACAGTTTGAAACGCCCCATCCTTAAGTATGTAAATGCTTTTATAATCTTCTTGAGAACGCATGGTCATGATCAGCTCTCCATTGATTATAGTTGAGGTTACAATGATCAGATGATTGGGAACCTGAACTGCTTCAATATCGCCATTTTCATATCTGAATATATATTCGCGAGCCATGAAGTAGGTGACATCTCCAATACAATTGATCTTCCAGATATCATTAAAATTGATGGAATCTACCGCATCTGAGATCTTATCAGCATATGTTCTTCCCATTTCATCATGGGCAACCACACCGAATTCATTTTGACCACCAATGAAAATTTGACCTGCATCATTTTTTGCTAAAGAACGGGGATGTTCGAAATTTTCCATTTCAAACTTGGTCCATTTTTCTCCGTTAAATTCTAGGATACCACCGTTATTGGCTACGTAAATAGAATGGTCATTGGCTTCAACAATATCCCAGCTTTGTACACCTCCACCGTACTGATCTCTGGTAAATCTTACCATGTTGAATTGCCCGTACTTATAGTTGTTTTGACCATAAGAGCCAATTCCCATGAGGATCAGTATGAAAGGGAGCAAAAATTTCATGGGATAAAGATAGAATTATTCCCCGAACGGAGATTTCGGTTTGAGGCCTATTTGCCATAAAAATCCCTTCAAAAAAAGATCACTCTTTGGAATGAGATCGGTGGAATAATACGTACCTGTTGGTTGTTCAATAAAAGCAATGTTCTCTATCTCTGAATTTTTGAAATAAATGTAGATCTTATTGCAGTCAATTCGGTTCATGCCATTTACTGCTTTCACGTCATTTCCAAGTGTATCTTTTTCATCTTCAGTGAGGTAGTAGAGCGTTTCAGCATTTGATTCAATATACACCTTTTGGATCTTACTTGAATCAATCCAGGCGGTCATCATTTTACCCTTTATCTGATCATAATGAACGCTATCATGTTCTGTTGCAATAAAGGCATTATTGTAAAGATACATTTCATGAAAATCGTCATCATAATAAGTGGCAAATATTGAATCTGCAGTGAGCTGAGTTTCCTGGCTCCACATAACAGGAACGAAATGGAATTTAATGATCGAGTCTCTATCTGAGAAATAAGCTGAGTCGCATCTAATTGTCAGGTCACCATTGATGATACCTACATTTGTTTGAGCTATTGAGGTCTTGTATTCTCCTGATGTGTCTTCATAGTGAAAAATACTATCTGCCATTAATACGAGTGTATCTTTTGATGAGAATTGAATGATCTTAGCATCATTTTCCAGGATCAGAGTATCATTACCTTCAGATTTCCAAAGATAATCGGCTAAAAACTGAATATTTTCTGTGGAATCATAAAGGTTTACATTGCAGTATCCCTCACCAATATCTGATTTCTCATTATAGATCAAACTATCGGCAAAAAGGGTTCTCTCCTTCTCGTAAAGCCACGCACCATTCCAGAGTTGAGCAAGCCCGGATTGAGTGTAATAAATTCCCCTGGTACAGTCCACATAGGATGAATCCATGATTATTTGGGTTGGGCCGTGAAAATGTGCGCTGGAGGTTTCAGTTCTGAACTCAAGTGTATCTGCAACTAATTCGTAAGATTCTCCTTCAACCCGAACACTGTCTTTAAAGAAAAAAGCCTTGTTAGTTGCATAATAATATCCTTTCACGGAAGTTAGCTTCAATTCTTCTTCATCAATACTGGTTATAACTGCGTGATTCTTATAGAATCCAATAGATTTATTTCCGTCATACTCTAATGAATCGGTTACCAGTTTGTATTTATTGTCCCTCATCCTTACATGCCCCTGTAATTTAGAGATCTCCGTTTTTCCATCATAGATCAATGAATCGCAAAAAAGGTTGATGGTATCCCCTTGATTTATATGCACATGACTGTAGGCATAGACTACTTCAATATCGCGATAGAATAGGGCAGAATCACAATATAAATGGGTTCTATTGTGTTCAAAGTGAACATTACCAACAGCCTCTGTGACATTTTTCTTGCCTTCCACATCCTTTACAGTTTCAGCAAATACGAGCTTCACCACGTCTTCCTGTGCAAGGGAATTCCATGGTAAAAAAACGGCACTTATAAAAAGTGCCGCGATCAATATTTTAAATTGTCGTTGCAACTATTTTTTAATAATCGTCTGTTCTCTGTCAGGACCTACAGAAACGATAGTTATAGGAACGTTTAATTCTGATTCTAAGTATGTGATGTAGTCTAAAAATTCCTGAGGAGCTTTAGATAGATCTTTCAAATCTGATAGTGAAGTATTCCATCCTTTTACTTCTTTATATACCGGGATGATCTCTAGATCATTGATGTCATAAGGAAGATAATCAACTTTTTGGCCATTCACTTCATAATGTGTACACACTTTTATAGTTTCAAATGTGTCTAAAACATCAGCCTTCATCATAGACAATTGAGTAGCTCCGTTGATCATGCAGGCATATTTCAATGCCGGTAGATCAATCCATCCACATCTTCTGTCTCTTCCTGTGGTAGCGCCATATTCATGACCTATTTCACGGATTTTTTGACCAATCTTATTATCTAATTCAGTAGGGAATGGTCCGCTACCAACACGTGTACAATAGGCTTTGAAAATACCAATTACTTCTCCTACTTTGTTTGGTGCAATACCTAAACCAGTACATGTTCCGGCAGTTACCGTATTTGATGACGTAACAAAAGGATAGGTTCCAAAATCAATATCTAACATTGTTCCCTGTGCACCTTCAGCCAATATCTTTTTACCAACTTGCAAAGCATTATTCAAATAATGTTCACTATCGATCAACGGAATTCTTTTCAAATACTCAATTGCCTCAAACCAGGTTTCTTCACTTTCTTTTAGCAACTTTTTGTATTTGTAATCTCCTAGGATTCCTTTGTGTTTATCAACCAGGGCCTTGTATTTCTTTTTGAACTTAGGATGTTCAGTATCGCCAATTCTGATACCGTTTCTTCCCGTTTTGTCCATATAAGTTGGACCAATACCTTTTAATGTAGATCCAATCTTTTTCTTTCCTTTTGCTTCTTCAGAGAATTTATCCAGGATCTTATGAGTAGGCAAAATGAGATGTGCTTTTCTTGAAATGAGCAGGTTTTTAGAAACGTCTACTCCTCTGGCTTCGATCTTTTCAATTTCAGCCTTTAAGGTTACCGGATCGATCACAACACCGTTACCGATAACATTCATAGTGTTTTTTCTAAATATACCAGAAGGGATGGTATGAAGCACTTGCTTTTGTCCTTCAAAAATTAGTGTGTGACCAGCATTTGGTCCACCTTGAAATCTGGCAATAATATCGTAGTCAGGTGTAACTACATCAACGATCTTTCCTTTTCCTTCATCTCCCCACTGTAATCCTAGTAAAACATCAACTTTCATTCTCTTTTGCAAATTGATTTATAGCTTCATTTAGCGAAGGTGCAATATTAAGAACTGTATTTAGTTTAGTGAGCAGTAAAACCTGGTTAATTTTCTCAGAGATATTAACAATATAGAGGTCACCACCATGGTTTCTGCATTTAGTAAAGACTTTGATCAATGACTTAATGCCCAAACTGTTCAAAAGTTTTATGTTTTCAAGGTTGATCACCACATTCAACTCTTTTTGATCCAATAATTCGTCAACCTTGCTGATCAGTGGTTCAAAATCAAGATCAGATAAAGGACTTCCCTTTAGGATCAATTCATTGCAGTTTATATGATGATGTGTAGTAACCGTTAAACTCATTTTTTTGAATTAGTCGGTTCCTGGATCTTTTCTCCGTAGAAATAAAGTGAATGTGTATGGATCTTTACGTTGAATAGTTCTTCAACTGTAGCTTTGATCTTCTCAATTCTAGGGTCACAAAATTCGATCACATCTCCAGAGTTGGTACAGATCACATGATCGTGCTGTCTGAATCCATAAGCTTTTTCAAACTGAGAAATATTGTCAAACTGGTGTTTACGAACAAGGTTTGACGCCAGCAAAAGTTCCATGGTGTTATAGAGTGTAGCTCTACTTACACGATAATTCTTGTTTTTCATATTCACATACAGGGATTCAATATCAAAATGCCCTTTCTGTGCATAAATTTCTGCAAGAATAGCGAACCTTTCAGGTGTTTTACGGTGTCCATTCTTTTCTAAGAAATTAGAAAAGATGTCTCTGACCGTTTGCTGCAATTCCTCTTTTTCCATAGCGTATTGGATGCCCAAAGATACGAAGTTTTTAAACTGCAACTACTTTATTTAGAATGATTATAGGGAAGACATTCAGCAAATTATAATTTAATCATTCTAATAACCCTATATTGTGATCATGGATGAACAACAATTAATCATTTTAATTGTCGCCGGAATAATGCTGGGAATCGTATTTGTCTACTTTAAAAGTAAATACGGAAAAATATCATCTCCACTTCGAAAGCCTGACCGTGATTTTCCGTATCAATGGCGCAGTATTCTTGAGCAAAAAGTTGAATTCTATAAGAAGTTAAACAGGGAAGAGCGCAAGTTGTTTGAATATAAAGTGCACGTTTTTCTTTTAAACGTCCGCATTGTTGGAATTCAAACTCAGGTTTCGCATGATGATCAGGTATTGATTGCGGCAAGTGCAATCATTCCTATTTTTCGATTCAAACAATGGCACTATTCAGGGTTGAGGGAAGTACATCTGCATCCTGATAAATTTCCAATTCCTAACAGTGATCACATGGCGCATGGACTTGTGGGATGGGGTGAAATGCATGGGAAGGTTATGTTGTCTAGAAAGGCCTTGCATCATGGATTTGAAGACCATACGGATGGAAAAAATGTAGGAATCCATGAGTTTTTGCATTTGTTGGACAAAGGAGACGGTGAAGTAGATGGTGTTTTGGAAACCCTGATGAAGGAAAATGATATAGAACCCTGGCTTTATCTGATCAAAACTAAAATGGATGAGATCAATTTGGGAGATTCAGATATTAGAGAATATGGTGGCGTGAATGAAGCAGAATTCCTGGCCGTGGTAGGGGAGTACTTCTTTGAGAAACCTGATGCTATGAAAACTGAACATCCTGCTCTTTACAATGCTCTGGATAGTTTTTTCAATCCACCAAAGGAGTTGATCGAACAATACAAATACACTAGCAAATATGACCCTTGTCCTTGCGGAAGTGGGAAAAAGTATGATGATTGCTGTTTGAAGAATTCGGAGTCGTATTAAATCCTAGTCACCTGTCTAACACCTTCAATTTGCTCGAATTTCAAAATTAATGATTCCAATTGTTCTGTGTCGAAAACGTACAATTCAATTTTACCTGTAAACAAACCATCTTCTGTTTCGAATGAAATAGATTTCATATTCACCCCATGCACTTCTGTAATGACCTTGGTAATATTGTTTACAATACCGATATCGTCTATACCAGAGATCACCAAAGCTGTTAAACGTTCCTTAACTCTAGAACTTTGCCAGGTAGCTTTTAAAATCCGATAGGCATAGTTGGACATTAACTGCGTAGCATTAGGACAATTGGTACGGTGGATCTTGATCCCATCCGTAGCAGTAATAAATCCAAACACTTCGTCCCCCGGAATAGGTGAACAGCAGTTGGCTAGTTTATATTCGAATTCCTTAAAATCCTCACCTATAATGATCGTATCCTTTTTACTGTCAACTTGAGTAATGATATCCTGCATCAATGTTTTTTGATGCTCTTTTGGTGCGGATTTCTTATAAGGTAAGAAATGGTGATTCTCAATTTCCAATTGCCTGATCTTAGAAAGATCTATTTTTCCCTTTGCAATTTGATAATAGAAATCAGTTGCTCCCGGAACACCATAGAATTTTTCAAGGATCTGAATATTCTCACTCGTCCAGTCCACCTTTACCTGGCGCAATTTACGTTGCAAGATCTCTTTACCATCTGAAGCTATGGCTTTAAGCTCTTCTTTTAAAGCTGCTTTGATCTTAGCTTTTGCTCTGGCAGTAGCAACGAACTTTAACCAGTCTTCTTTAGGTTTTTGTTGTTTTGATCGAATGATATCCACCTGATCACCTGATTGCAATTCATGGCTTAGAGGCATTAGTTTACCATTCACTTTAGCACCTATACAAGACAATCCAATATCAGTATGAATATCAAACGCAAAGTCAAGTGTTGTTGATCCTTTAGGAAGTACTCGAAGATCACCGGTTGGAGTAAAAATAAAGATCTCGTCACTGAACAGGTTCAGTTTGAATTCATCAATAAAATCAAGGGCATTTGATTCTGAATTTTCAAGGAGGTCTCGAACTTCGCCTACCCAACGATCAAAAGTATTGTCCTGAGGAGAGTTTTCCTTGTATTTCCAGTGAGCCGCATATCCCATTTCTGCAACTTCGTCCATCCGTTTTGTTCTGATCTGAACTTCTACCCATTTTCCAGACGGACTCATTACAGTAGTATGTAACGATTCATATCCATTGGCCTTTGGTATAGAGATCCAGTCTCTTAAACGGTCAGGATTGGGTTGGTAAAAATCGGTAACGATAGAGTAGATCTTCCAGCAAGCCGGTTTTTCATCTTCAATTGGCACATCTACAATAATTCGAATAGCGAAAATGTCATAGATCTCGTCAAAAGTGACATGCTTGTTTTGGATCTTTTTAAAGATCGAAGGAATACTCTTCGTTCTGGCTTTAATTGAAAAATCAATGTTTTCATTTTCCAGACGTATTCTTATCGGATTGGTGAAGTGGCGAATAAATCTATTACGCACCTCTTTTGTTTTCTCCAGTTTTTGTTCGATCTGTTGGTAGATCACTGGCTCTTTGTACTTGAAGATAATGTCTTCAAATTCAGTTTTAATGGAATTGAACCCTAAACGGTGGGCCAGGGGAGCATATAAAAATTCAGTTTCAGAACAGATCTTTAGTCTCTTATCCGGACGCATAGATTCCAGCGTTCGCATGTTGTGCAAACGATCGGCCATTTTGATAAATGTTACCCTAAGGTCATCAGAAATGGTAAGGATCAGTTTTCTGAAATTCTCTGCTTGTAATGAAATGTTATCATCAAAAACTTCAGGGATTTTGGTCAATCCGTCAATAATGTCTCGAACCTTAACACCAAATTGTTCTTCAATGTCATTCAATGTGATGTGCGTGTCTTCTACGGTATCATGTAATAAGGCCGCAACGATAGAAGTGGTTCCCAATCCCATCTCCTCACAACATATCCTTGCTACTGAAATGGGGTGATAAATGTACGGTTCACCTGATTTTCTTCGCATATCACTATGCGCTTCCATGGCAATGTCAAAGGCTTTACGAATGATCTTGGTATCTTCCCGATCACGGTAATTTCTACTGGCCCTAAGTAATCCTTTATAAGCGTTAAGGATCTCCTTTCGTTCCTGTTCAAGATCTATTTCCGATATGTCTGCCATATAACTAGTGAGTTACAGAATAAACGAATCTGCCACTTTCATCATAATTGTTCCAGATGCCTCTTTTCTCTCCATTAAACCATTCACCTTGCCACTGCATTTTACCATTTGGATGATAATAGGTCCAGACACCATGTTGTTGTGCATTTTTCCAGGGTCCTTTTTCTTCCATTTTACCGGTTTCACGATAATAGATCCATTCACCTTCCTGTACACCATGTTTCCAGTATCCTTCTTTTTGTTTACGACCTGATGGATAATAATAAACCCATAAACCGTGTTGTTCTCCTTGAACCCATTCTCCTTTATCAATGGTCTGTCCTCCTTCATTGTAGTACGTCCAAATTCCATTTTGAACACCGTAATCCCAGTTACCGATCTTTTCTATTTGACCATTTTGATAGTAGGAGATCCACTCGCCATGATTTTCACCACGTGCCCATTTCCCTTTTTTATGCAAGCGACCATTCTCATAGTAATAGATCCATGTTCCGGTTTGTTCCCCGGTTTGAGTGTACTCGCCCTCTTGTTCCTTGATGCCGTTTTTATAAAAATATTCCCAATAACCCACCTGATGTCCATCTAACCATTTTCCTTTCTTTTCAAGGTTTCCATTATCATAATAGTAGATCCATTCATCAATGGCATGTCCATCTTTCCAATCACCTTTCATTTTAAGTTTACCGCTTTCATAATAGTAAACCCATTCGCCAATTTGGTCTCCATTCTCCCAGGACCCTTTGTCCTGTAATTGACCATTTTCATAATAATAGGTCCACTCACCGAATTGTTTACCGCCATTCCATTCACCAATTTCTTTTAATTGGCCATTTGGATAGAAATATTCCCATTTTCCATGTTGTACACCATCTGTCCACATTCCTTTTTCCTTCATGTGGCCATAATCATCATAATAAGTCCAGATACCGGTTTGAACACCCTTTACAAATGAACCTGATTTGAAATTTGATCCATCTTCATTGAAGTGGTTCCAAACACCGTCTTTATTACCTTGAATCCAGTTTCCTTTTTGACTGATCTGCCCATTTGAATGATAATAGGTCCACAATCCGTCATTTAAACCTACAACCATTTCACCTTCCTGCTCTATCTGACCATTTCTATGATAAAATACCCATTTACCTGTTGCTAAACCATCCAAATAAGTTCCCTGATAGCGTAGTTTACCATCTTCATGGAAACCTTTCCACTCTCCAATTTCTTTTCCTTCACTCCATGTGCCTTGTTCATAAATGGTCCCATTCTCCCAATAGTATATCCATTCACCTTCACGAACACCTTTTTTGAATTTTCCCTGAGATTCTATTTGCCCATTGATGAAATAATAGGTCCATGTTCCAACAGGGTCACCATTTTTGTATTTTCCTTCCTCTTTTTTATTGCCATTTTCATAGTATTCAAGGTGCTTTTGAGCAAAAGTCCCAGTGGTAAAGGCAATTAAGAATAATAATATTAAATTTTTCATAGAATGTTATTTAGCAGGTAAAACTTTACTTGATACTTCACCAAACCCAACGCGAATTCCATCTTTTTCACAGTATCCTCTCATGATAACGGTATCACCATCATTAATAAATTTGCGTTCAGAACCATCATCCATTTTTAAGGGCTTGGTTCCTTTCCATGCCAGTTCAAGCATTGAACCAAAAGAATCTTCAGTAGGTCCTGAGATTGTTCCTGAAGCCATCATGTCACCACATTTAATATTACATCCATTAATTGTATGATGGGCTAATTGTTGGTTCATGTTCCAGTACATGTGTTTGTAGTTAGACTGGCAGATCAGATTTTCATTACCATTTTCAGGTTCTATTAATACCTGTAGTTTGATGTCAATATGCTTATTTCCTGAGTACTCAAGATAAGGAAGTACTTTTGGATTTTGTACAGGGCCAGGAATTCTAAATTGTTCAAGAGCTTCAAGAGTTACTATCCAAGGAGACATTGATGAAGCAAAATTCTTTGCCAAAAATGGTCCTAGTGGAACATACTCCCAGCTTTGAATATCTCTGGCTGACCAATCATTGAACAAGCACATCCCAAAAATATAATCATCTGCCTCTGCAGTTGAGATAGAATCCCCTAGAGGCTTTCCTTCAAAGGTAACAAAGGCCATTTCCAATTCAAAATCCAATCTGGCAGAAGGTCCATAAACAGGAGGAGCCTCTGGATCAGGTTTTGATTGACCTTTTGGACGGTATATAGGTTCTCCGGATAGAATAATTGAACTTGCTCTACCGTGATATCCAACAGGTATATGTAGCCAGTTCGGAAGTAAAGCATTGTTCGGATCTCTAAACATAGTTCCAACATTGGTTGCATGTTCTCTACTCGAATAAAAATCAGTGTAATCACCAACTTTTACGGGTAGCAACATAGTAGCTTCATTTTGTGAAACAATTACTTTGGCTAAATGCTCTTTATTATTCTTTAAGCTATCATTGCTTTCTTCAAGTAAGTCATAAACATGATGACGCAATTGACTGCACACTATCTTGCCGTTAGACATAAGGTCATTCAGGTAGCAGTTCTCCAAATCAGATGATTTGATATTCAATCCATGAAGATATCCAAGGTCAAATAGCGCTTTAACATCTACAATTTGATTTCCAATAGCAATCCCAACTCGTGCAGACTTTGATGCAGTTTTAAAAATTCCGAAAGGTAGATTCTGGATCGGAAAATCTGAGTTCGTTTCTACATTGATCCATGATTTGGCTGAATTGCTAATTTTACTTGACATTGCTACTAATTTTAATGCTTACTTTGTAACAAATTTAAGAGTTTTCAGAATTTAGCTGTGAAGCAGAATTATAAAATACTTGCTGGTTGGATTGCCTTCCTCTTTGTAGTCTCCTATACGGTTATGATATCGATTGTTACCTGCCCGGAGCAAATTATGCCTGATTCAGCAAAAATGACGGTTTCACCATATTTGGAACCTTTGTTTACACAAAGATGGAGTATGTTCTATCCGTGTCCAGTTGCTGAAGGAAAATTTAAAATGAAATTTTATTTTGAAGATGATACTACAGGATGGGTCTATCCAACGAAAGAGGATTATAAATGGTATAAGATTCTCCGTTTTTCACATCATGGAGAACTAACCTTACTGGAATCCAATATGGCTTTTTATGTTATTAGGGACATCCATGATCTGGGTTGGGAAATTGGCGAACTTAAAACGCAAAACATTGAAGATTTCAGGCAAAAAGGGTCTTATCGAATGGTGAAAAATTATGCCAAAGCCATAGCCGTTAAGAGAAAAGGAGAAGACCCAATTAGGGTTGATGTAATATGTGAACTACATGAAGTAATCAATGATACGCGTGGTGAATTAGTGTTTCCACCATATACC
This sequence comes from Crocinitomicaceae bacterium, assembly GCA_020635955.1. Classification (GTDB taxonomy): domain Bacteria; phylum Bacteroidota; class Bacteroidia; order Flavobacteriales_D; family Crocinitomicaceae; genus Paracrocinitomix. The sequence goes on along the minus strand of JACJYW010000004.1, from coordinate 385,510 downwards.
TGGAACAAATGAAAGAGAAAATAGCTGACATATTTACTCGTGAGTTCAGGTACATGGACAAAATTGAGTTTTTCAGAAGGGCACTTTATCTTTTGTTGCTATTCAATACATTAACGCTTTTACCAATAGCTCATGATATGTTCGCTTATTACGGATTGACAGGTCATGGAGCATGGAACACTAATTTTCCTATTTGGATGCAGGGCTCAAAAGGTATAACTACACTTTTGAGTCATCCAGCAACATCTGATCGCAACTGGGTTTATGTTATTGTACTTATTGGTCAGATAACCTTTCTTATTACAGGATTGTTACGTGTTCTTCCAATTCTATCTTCTATTGCTGTTTATATCTGTACGGTAAATCTTTTTTTAAAGGGAGGGTCAGCCTTCACAGGTGGGGAGAATTTGGTGAATTTGGTCCTGTTTTATCTGATGTTCATTCAGATATCAAAAACAAAAGGTTGGTTAGCTGAATTACAGAATATCTTGAATAACACTTTTTACTGGATATTGCTAATTCAAATATGTGTACTTTATTTTTTTTCTGGATTATTCAAATTATTTGATCCATATTGGATGCAGGGTTATGCGGTAATGTATGTCTCAAAATTGGAAATCTTCTCTTCCTGGATGACCGTTCCATTTGAAAAATCCTATATTTTATCAGCCATTGCAACCTATACAGTGGTTTTATATCAGATTACTTTTGCTATAGCAGTTTGGATCAAAAAGATCAAGATTCCTTTTTTGATCTATGGCGTGGCTTTTCACTTAATGATCGCTTTTGGGATGGGGATCTTTAATTTTGGATTGATAATGGTGGTGATGTATCTCTTGTTTCTGGATGATCAACACATTGAGAGGATCAAAAGTTTATTCAAAAGAAGGAGATCAGTAAAAACTACTTAAATCTCATTACTTTGATCAATTCAATATCAAATATAAGAGTGGAGTAGGGTTCAACCACACCCTTACCTTCAGCTCCGTAAGCCAATTCATAAGGAATATATAATCTTGTTTGACCACCTTCTTTCATTAGACAAACTCCTTCTTGCCAACCTGGAATTACAGACATTAAAGAACCTTTAAATGGTATATTAGAAGGAATTGTTGATTCAAATACGCGGCCATCAATAAATCTACCTGTGTAATGAATGATCACTGAATCAGTCATATATGGTTGAATACCGTTTCCTTCTTTGATGATCTCATATTGTAAACCGCTTTCTGTTACCTGGACGCCCTGATACATTATATTTTCTTTCAAAAATGCTTCACCATTTTTCTTATTAACGTCTCCGTAATAATTGATGACTTCTCTTTTTGCATCCATGTATGCTATTGAAGGATGTTCTGCATTGTCCATGGCCTGTTGGATACCAATGATCATGAATTCAACATCAACATCCTGATCAATTTGTCTTCCCACCAAAGCACTTACTAAATTGAAAGCTTCATCCAATCCAATAGCATAACTGGCATCACTTTTATTCACTTTTGAATTATCAATAGAACCATCTTCAACCAAATAAAGGTCCAGGATACTATCAATTGACATGAAATCTATTCTTAATTCATTACCTGCAATATAATCGATCATACCCGCTTCAATTTGAGCCATATCAAAATGCTCAGATATTTGCGGATTACTATAAGCATTGAAGCATCCTCTTGCATGATCCAGTCCAATACAATAACTTATCTTTTGATCGTAATTATCAAAGATCAATTCTGGTTCTTTATCATCATGTAACTGAATTGGATCTGGCTTAGATCCTCCACATGATACCAAAAACAGTAAGAATAGAATATAAAATGATCTACTCATTAATTGACACTGATCAATTCAACATCAAATATCAATGCCATATAAGGTTTGATTGGCCCGCCTGGATGTGGATTAGCACCATATGCTAATTCTTGAGGGATATAAAGACGGTATTTAGCACCTTCATTCATCAGTTGTAAAGCTTCAGTCCAACCTCTGATCACCTGATTGACACCAAAAGTAGCCGGAGCTCCTCTGCTAATAGAACTGTCAAAAACTTCTCCATTTATAAGAGTGCCATGGTAATGTACTGTAACTTGAGATGTAGGTCCAGGTTTCTTTCCATTTCCTTCTTCAATAACCTCATATTGAAGTCCTGAAGATGTTGTAGTAACACCTTCTTTTTTCTCATTCTCATAAAGAAAAGCTTCACCATCCTTAAGGTATTGTTCGTATTTAGTTTCGTTTATCGCGGTAAGATATTGTTGGATCTTTTGATTGGCCTCTTGAGGTGTTATTTTTGGAGTTGAACCACTGAAAACAGCTTCAATTCCCTTTAAAAATTCCTCAAGGTTGATCTCATCAAGATTTTGATCAGCCAAACTTTGTCCAATGCTCATACCAACGCCGTAGCTAGCTTCATCACGAATAATACTCATCTTAAAAATTTTGTGTGCATTCAAAGATACGAACAAAAAAAAGCCGTCAGCTAATTGTCTGACGGCTTTTATGAACTTTTATGTTTTTAGTTCTGCTCTAATACGAAGAAAGCAGTACGTCTATTTCTTTGGTGATATTCCTCTTGCTTGTTTTTATCTCTTAAAGAGTAAATGTATTCAGGAGTTAATGTTACCATATTTCCATCCACATCTGGTACTTCAGCTGGCATGGTCTCTCCATAACCCTTAGGAACTAATCTTTCTCTTGGTATACCATTCTGAACAAGATAATCAACCACTGACTTCGCACGGGCATCAGAAAGGATCATGTTGTACTGATCATTTCCACGTTCATCCGTATGAGATCGAATCTCTATTTTTAAGTTACTATTCAATTCAAGAAACTCGATTAGGTTATCCAATATTTTTTTCGATTCAGGACGTAGATTAGCGGAATCAAAGTCATACTCAATACCTTCAATGGTAATCTCACCTTTAGGTATTTTCTCCAAATAGAAATCTTGCTGGTAGTTTTTTGATTCAGTTTCACCTTGCGTGAAAACCAAAGCTTTGTCAGCAAAGTAATCAGTTTGTGAAGCTCTCATGAATAACTCTAGGTTTGGAGCTAACTCATGTTCATAATATCCGTTCTCATCTGCGATCATCTCAAAATGTTCCCATTTATATGAAACGTCTTTGAATTCGATTTTTGCACCTGGTAATACCTCATTTGTAGCTACATCATAGACATAACCAGAGATATAAAATTTCATTTCAGGTTTAGTGATTTGATAGATCTTGTTACAGTGTACACTAAGATTATAGATCGAATCACATTCATAACATGCATCTCTGTTTGAAGTAACGAAACCGCTTTGTTGAGGCCCATCAATAATGAAATAACTGTCATCTCTTGAAGAGTTGATTGGCGCTCCGGCGTTAGCAGATGCCCCAAACCATTCTGAGTCTTCATCCCATTTACTTCTGAAGATGTCTAATCCGCCAAAACCAATGTGACCACCAGAAGCAAAGTAAAGTGTCTTAGTTACTTCATGAAAGAAAGGAGAGATCTCATCTTCTGGAGTGTTGATTTGATTACCAATGTTTTGTGGTTCAGTAGTTTCTCCATTAGGACCAATAGTTGTCATCCAGATATCCATTCCTCCCTCACCTCCAGGACGATTAGAAGAAAAATACAAAGTAGTTCCATCCTCTGCAATGTAAGGGGTCATAGATCTGAAGCCATCTAAATTTATGTTCTTATCAAGTGGAAAAGGTTTCATCCATTGATTGTTGAACTTTCTACTCGCATAGACCTTAGTTTCATTTCTATTTTCAGGATCCATTCTGGTGAAGAACATAGAGTTTCCATCTGATGAGATTATTGCAGAACCTTCATGGTAATCAGCAGAATTAATTTCAAAAGGGAACTTCTCCGGAGCTTCAAAAGTTCCGTCAGAATTTCTTTTTACCATGTAAATATCCAACATGTAATATTCCAAAGGATGTGTATCATCCGGGTTAACTTTCATTGAATCAGGTGTCTTGTCCTCACGAGCTGATGAGAACAACAAATAATTGTTAGACATATATTGAACACCAAAACTAGTACTTCCCATATTGATCAAAGAATCAATGTTGGTAAGTGTGATCTGTTCCTTTGTATTTTCAGGATTCATAGCAAACTGACAACTTGCAATTTTATCCGTTGCTAACTTGTAGTATTTGTTGTCTGGATCACCATTCTCTTTTTGAAATTCCTCCAACACTTTTTGAGCTTCCTCAAACTTGTTGTTATACATCATGCTAACACCATAGAAATACTTGGCATAAGGAAACTCCTCACGAGGGTTTTCAAGAGCAGCAGCATACCATTTTTCGGCATGTTTGTAATCATCAGCCAATCTATAAGCATCAGCTAGTTTGTGGATCACTCGGATTTCTTTATCATCCGGATTTGATGGTGGAGCAATGGCCCCTGATTCATCTTTTTCGGGTTCTTTATATGTGTTTGAGATCTCAAAAGGATAATATCCTGCTTCTTCTCCTTGTTGAATTTTAAAAAGGATCAGTGAATAATAGTGAACAGCATTTGTGTAATGGCCAGTAACCATTGCTGCATCACCCATTTTCATCAAATCTTTATTTGTTTGTCCGATAGCTGAGCTAACAACAAACAACATCATGATGGCGTATGTAATTAGCTTTTTCATTAGAATTTAGGACAAGTTGGAACCGGATTTGGGTCTGGTTTATTAATAATATAGGTAACAGATAACTCTGTTCCTCCTCTACCATTTGTAGCATTATTTAAGGTAGAAGTGTTGATGTCATAACTGAATCTACCTACCCAAGGACCATATTTTAAACCTATTTCTGCTATAGCTGCATCTTTATTTCTATATGTTCCACCTCCCAATATGAATAAGTCATATGATTCAAGGTAGAATTGACCCAGTGCACTAAACGTTAATTCACTAGCCTTCTCTTGATATTGCCATAAAACTTTTGGAATCACGGCTATTTTATTTGTGATAACAACACGAGCGGCAACTATCCCCTGATATCTGAATGGTAATTTATTTGTTTTATCCATTAAAAATGATTCAGTTGGCCTGTTGACATGATACATAGTGAATCCACCAAAAGGATTGACACGGACCCCAGGTTTAGAATAGTAATACATGATCCCTGCATTCGCATCCAGATTTATCTGATTTGCATCACCAAAAGTTTCTTGTGTAGGATTTGCAAATTGTCCGCCATTATAAGGTGAATATTCATCAGCAAAATTCAATGAAGAGATCTTAATTGACTTTTGAAATACACCGGCTTGAACTCCTACAGAGATGAAGTGATGTTTTTGTTCACCTAATGGAAATTTCCATGCAAAAGAAGGTAAAATGCTAACAACATTATATCCTCCAGTACCTGCTCTGAAATCAGCTGCCTGAATTCCCCAACCCCATTTTCCTTTATTGGCATCAAATGACAACAATCCTGTTGTGAACGGTCGGGTTGCAATTGCTGCCCACTGTGTTCTAAAATGTCCATGAATTCTATAATCCCCTTTAAAAGCACCAGTCATACCCGGATTTGCATTCAAAGCAGCCGCATCATATTGCGACAGGTGAAAATCCTGAGCACTTGCTTCAATGGAGAAGAATCCTAAGCTAAGTAGTAAAAATAGTCTCTTCATTTCCATCTATCTAATTAGTGATACATCTCCTTTTAATATGTGCTCTTCACCATCATACGTGTGCACAACAGCTGTGTAGACATATACACCAATTGGTTGATCAATTCCTTTGTAGGTTCCATCCCAACCTTGAACATTTGGGTCAGTGGCTTCAAATATTACTTGACCCCAGTTATTGTATACTTTGAAATTGAAATCATTCGGATCAAAATTACCACCTAGAACCATTAAAAAGTCATTATGTCCATCACCGTTAGGAGTGAAGGCAGATGGAATCGCAGGTCCATGATAAACTGGAACAATTTTAGTTATTGTATCTGAGCATCCCTGGTCATCAACCACGATCAATGATACGGCATATTCTCCTTCTGGATCAAAAACATGTTGAACATTTGCGGCATACTCAAAACCTCCATCACTAAAATCATAAGTCCATGAAATAATTGGATTAGGATTTGCAATTGAACTGTCCTGGAAATAGAGTAGGTCACCAACATGACCGTAATCAGGAGCAGTAAAATTAGCAGTTGGTCCTTGATAAATTGTGATCGAAATTGTAGTGTCATTTGTACAGCCAAAACCAGAAGTAACCGCCAAGTTCACGCTATAAGTACCAGCGGTTGAATATACATTAGCTGGATCCTGTTGGGTACTTGTATTACCATCTCCAAAATTCCATAACCAGGCAACGATCGTGTCATTGGTAACATATGAAGAGTCATAGAACTGGCTAGATGGGAATAAACATGGGGCAGGAATCACAAAATTCACAACAGGAATATAATGTGCATTAACATCCAGTACTAATGTGTCTTCACACCCATTTACTGAAGTTACGATCAATTGTACCGGATGAATTCCTGGTGTTGAAAAGGTATATGAAGGATCTTCAACAGATGAGGTTTGACCGGTTTCAAATGTCCATGCCCAGCTTACAATAGGATCAATTGAAGTAGATGTATCGTCAAATACAGTAGCATTACCAAAACAATCTTCAATGAAAGTGAATCCTGGATCTGGTGATGGAACAATTACTATGTCTAAAGTATCATACAAAGTAGGACAACCACCATTATCCAATGATTCAAAGTAAATTGTTACCTGTCCATTAGTTTCGTCAATGGAACCATGATTATAAAGGGTTGCATCTGATGAATCCGGGTTAAATGTTCCGTCTCCTGAGGTTGTCCATAATCCATTACCAGTTGTTGAATTAGAATTCAAAGGAATTGGGAATCCAGCACAAACAGTGTCATCAAATACTGAGCTCATTGTTGGAGGTGAATTGAAGTATAACCAAACTGAATCCTGGTCATCAGGACATCCTGAGAAATTGAATGTTTCAATGTGGAACAAGATAGAGTCACCTGCCACGATCTCTCCTGGATCAAAGGTATAAGTTGCATCTAATAAACTTACATCATCAAATGAACCTGCACCATTTGTTGTCCAAACAGTGTTGGTAGAAAATTGAACGGTGGCATCTAACTGGATATAAGTAGTGTCAATACAAACTTCAATAGGCAATCCTGCTTCTATTGTAGGAGTGCTTAAATATTGGATGTGGATAGTGTCTTTTACTGCAGCACAATAAGCAGTTGCGTTAGCAGTGAGAATTAAGTACGTTGATCCAGCAGTTAATTCACCAACAGATGGATAATAAGTAGCGTTTAAAACAGCTGATGAAGGTGTGAATACTCCACCCGCACCTGTCCAGGTTCCACCGGTTGTATTTGTAACAATTCCATTTAATTGTAAACTAGGATTTGATACGCATACAGCAGTATCTAATCCAGCATTGACGGTAGGTTTCGCCAAAACAACAATGTCTTTAACTATTGTGTCCTTACATCCAATATTTGATTCCACGATCAATTGAACAGGAATGGTTCCTGATGTTCCGTTATATTGATGAGATGGGTTTTGTGCAGTTGAAACGCTCAAATCACCGAAGTCCCAATCCCAATCCGTTATTGTCGTTCCAACTTGCGTTACAGAAGCATCTGTAAAATTGATTACAGAACCTTCACAAATTGTATCAGCCGAAACAAAATTAGCAGTGATATCTGATACTTGAATAGCCAAAGTTGTACTCGTTTGACAAGCCGTTCCTTTTTGGGCAATTAATGTAACTGTATATGCACCATATCCAGGGTAAGTAAAGGTCGGATTCTGTAAAATACTTGTGTCTGCAGGGTTTCCTGTACCAAAATCCCACCAAAAACCATTAGCCCCTGGTTGCGAAGTATTATTAAAATTAACTGTTAATCCTGCGCATGAATTCGTAGGTCCTATCTGTGCAATTGGAGCATCAATAATATGTATTGGGATTGTTATAGAGTCAACACATCCAAGATCAGAAGTAACTTTCAATTCAACATCATAATCTCCTGGAACTGTGAATCCAATTGAAGGATTTTGTTGAGTGGATGAACCTGCTCCGTCAAAATCCCATTGCCAAACATCTACAACACCTCCACCAGTAGTGTAAGATGCATCTGTGTAAGGAACAAGAACATTCGTACAAGTAGTGTCTTCAGCCACAAAATCTGCTGTTATAGTAGAAAGAGTCAATGAGTAGGTAGCTGTATCCGCACAAGCCGTTCCTTTTTGTGCAACTAATGTTACCGTATAAACTCCATAAGATCCATAATTAAAGGATGGATTATTTACAATACTGGTATCCGCTGGATTTCCAGTACCAAAATTCCACCAAAATCCATTTGCGTTCGCATCAGATGCATTCGTGAAGTTAATGGCCAGATCATTACAGCCGGGCAAAGGCGTAATGGCAGCTTGTGGAGGAGTTTTAACATGAATATCGTAAGTAACGGTATCATAGCATCCCACATTTGTACCTACAATTAATTCCACTGAATAATCACCTGGGTTATTCCAGGAATGTGAAGGGTTTTGAGTAGTTGATGAATTACCATCAGCAAAATCCCAATCCCAATCATTTACAACACCGTTAGGAGCAGAAACTGAAATGTCTGCGAAAGGATTAGATTCACCAACGCAAACCGTATCTGTATATGTATAATCTCCTGTTAATCCAGAAATAGTCAGGTTGTATGTAGCAGTATCAGCACATAAAGTACCTTTTTGAGCAATAAGGGTTACAGTATATGTCCCGATAGATCCATAATTGAATGTTGGTTCGAAGGCCACTGAGGTATCCGCAGGGTTACCTGTTCCAAAATCCCACCAGAAACCATTTGCTCCGGCCCCTGAATTATTTTGGAACGTAATATTTGTACCATTACATGCGTCATTAACACCAATACCTGCATCTTGAGGAGGAGGGCAGTTAACTACGTTAAATTGAAAATCTCGTGTGATTCTACCAATCAATACTCCTCCTCGGTATTCATCTACCCTTACACCCACTACATATTGACCTGGAGTTGTAGGAATACCATTGATAATACCGTTCTGATCAATAGTTAAACCAGGTAAAAGTCCCGGAGATGGATCAAGAGGATCAGTAGTCCCAAAGCCAGCTAACCAAGTAACTGTACTACTTTGAAAGTTATTTGGTGGAGTAGCAGCATTGTAAGTAATACCTGAACCATTGACACCATCATAAGGTGTGTAAAAAGAATATGCCAAAGAATCTCCGTTTGCATCAGTTGCACCAAAATCCAGATCTAGATCATATCCCTGGCAAACATATACAGGGGGGAAACCAGTGATCACCGGACTTGAGTTGGTCAAATAAATGTTGTTATCAGGAACATAGGCATAAAAAGTTTCTTGGGCATTTAATGGATTATTAATGTTGTCAATACTACCATTTCGACAACATAATGTATAATACAAATGATAACCTTGTGTTCCAGGGGGAAGAGAGACTACAGATGAATAAATAGCCTCTTCCACACAAATACCGGGGTCAAAAGCACAGGTATCCAGTTCTGGATTTAATGTGTCTCTACCAAGTCTGGGTAAAGTAAATGTGGTATAAGAAGTTCCATTACCTCTATCACAATGCACCGCAGTACTGTTTGGGAAATCAACGGAAGCAGGATCACAATCTCGATACAATTTTACCGTTAAGATATATGAGGATCCTCCTATATGCTGGTACACAATTTCACCACCCACCACGTGCGTAGCCATTGAGTGCCCAGAGATAAGAAGAAGGAGAAGTAGTAGTAATTTTTTCATCTTTAACCCCAGTTTGAGCGTAGTTTTAAAAGAGCGAAATTATTAATATTAAACTTTTAAAGCAAACTTTTCTATTTTTTATCTTACTGAAGTATTAGTTTGTCTAAATTATTTTGGCGTTCATCCCTTTATTTTTTTTGTTTCAATACACATTTTATGTACTTTAGCGGTTTGAAATGTAAAAACGCACGTATGTCAAGGCTACTACTACTTGCTGTATCACTGTTTTTCTTGAACACTACTTTATCTCAGATCAATATCCAATGGGAAACTCGATTTGAGCATCCTGCTAATTTTATTGATAAAGCAGTTGATCTGGAATTAGATGCTTCAGGGAATACTTATGTCACAGGTTCTTCATTTAACGGGTCGAATTATGACTGGGTAACGATCAAGTATGATCCGAATGGAAATGAACTATGGAACATGACATACGGAGGATCTGGTTTGGATGAAGCATCTGCTCTTGCAATGGATAGTAATGGTGACATTGTGGTGACAGGAACAAGATTTGTTTCAGGGAGTGACTGGGATATTGCAGTTGTAAAATATAATGGTTCAACAGGAGCCGAAATGTGGAGCCAAATCTATTCCGGTTCAAGCAATTTCGATCAATCTTTTGATGTGACCACTGATGGTTTAAACAATGTAATTATCACCGGATCATATTATTTCAGTGGAACTGATATTGATTGGATCGTTGTTGAATATAATTCTTCGGGGACATTTCAATGGTTTCAAGGTGGAGGAACATCTAACAGTGATGCGGGAAAAGTAGTTGCTACGGATGCATCAAATAACATCTATATGGCAGGCCATTCACAATTTTCATCCGGAACGACTTATTTTGATTTCAGAGTTGTGAAGTTGAGTGCCGCTGGTGCTGTGTTGAACAATAGTACTCAGGATGCTGGGTTTAATGGTTTGGATACACCTCATGCAATGAAATTAGATGCTTCCGGTAATATTTTTGTTGGAGGTCAAGGTTTTAATGCACCATTAGAAGAAGAAGATTATGTTTTGATGAAATTCAATAACAGTTGCGTTCACCAATGGACTAGAACTTATTCAGGAGATGCTGAAGCTTTGGATAGGATCAATGCAATTGATGTTGATCAGTTGTCAGGTAATGTATTTGTTACAGGTAGATCTAAATCATTAGCATCAAGTGAAGATTATTATACCATTGCCTATAATACAAGTGGTACAGAGCTATGGAACCACAGGTATACAAGTTCAGGGGCAGGTTTTGATGAAGCAACTGATATTCAATTATCAGGTACCGGTTTCGTTTACTTAACGGGCTATACATATAATTCCGGATCGAACAATGATTATACTACTGTTAAATATGACGTTAGTGGTAACTTGATTTGGGATACCAAATTTGATGGCCCATCAGGATTAAGTGATCAGGCAGTTAAAATGCAGCTTGATGCTTCAGAGAACATTTTCGTAACCGGAGCAAGTCATGGTGGTGTGACTAATTTGGATTATAGCACCATTAAATATTGTCAATTGACAACTGTAGCTTCACCAGATACTGCTTTATGTCTAGGTCAAAATGTAAGTTTAACGGCTTCTGGTGGTTTTAATATCACCTGGGCAGTACTTTCAGGAGACATGTCTAGCTTGTCATGTACTTCATGTGCAACAACAGTAGCAACGCCGAATACAACTTCGGTTTACATTGTAAGTAGTGAAAGTGCCTCAGGATGTATAGATTATGACACTGTTACAGTAACAATTAATCCAATTCCAACTCCTACCATTTATAATGATACTCCTTTAAGTTTTTGTACTGGTGATTCAGTAACCCTGTATACTGATTCATATTCAACTTACTCATGGAGTACTTCTTCAACAGATAGTTTTACAACCGTTTACTCAACAGGGACATATACCGTGACTATTACTGATGTGAACGGGTGTCAAAATTCGGCAAATGCAAGTGTAACCGCATTTAGTTTGCCAACAGTTGATGCAGGTACTAACTTTTCGGTTTGTCCAGGAACGTCTGGTACATTAAATGCAAGTGGAGCTTCAACCTATTTATGGACATTCAACTCTACTTTAACTCCTTTGAACGTATCTAATCCAACGGCAACACCAACTGCTGTTACTAAATATTATGTAACAGGTACAGATGGTAACGGATGCAAAAATAAAGATTCAGTTACTGTTTCTTTGTACACGCCGCCAGTTGTTAACGCAGGTGTTGATGGTCAGGTTTGCGTTGGAGATTCAATATTGTTAGGGGCTTCGGGAGCTGTTTCATATGTATGGAATACGTCTCCTTATCTTTCTGCTTTAAATGTTTCAAACCCTTACGCATTTCCTGTTGCTCAAACCACATTTACAGTAACAGGAACTGATGCTAATGGATGTACAGATCAAGATCAGGTGATCATTTCAACTTTATCTTTACCAGGGGTTGACGCAGGGCCAACAAATTCTCATTGTTTAGGTGATTCTTCTCAAATATTTGCTACGGGTGCATTAACCTGGCAATGGCAAGCAGATCCAACTATTTCTAATACAACAATTTCTAACCCATGGGTAGATCCTGTTGTAAATACCTGGTATTATGTTTCAGGAACAGATGTAAACGGTTGTACAAAAACAGATTCAGTTCTTATCACTGTTGATGCATTACCAAATGTATCTGCTGGAGCGAATGTGAGTATTTGCTTAGGTGACTCAGCAAATTTAACAGCCTCTGGAGCGAGCACATATCAGTGGGATTCACATCCAACTTTTTTGTCACCAACGAATATTTCTAATCCATGGGTTAAGCCAGTTGTGCCTACTACTTACACAGTAACTGGAACGAATACTACTACGGGTTGTGAAAATACTGCACAAGTTACTATTGGCATAAATCCATTGCCAAGTATTGATGCAGGTGCCGATACTTCAATGTGTTTAGGAGATACATTGCAACTTATGGCTACGGGTGGGGTGACTTATATTTGGACAAATGATGCTACCTTATCAAATAACTTAATAGCAGATCCATTGTCAACTACAATGGTAAACAAAACATATTATATAGACGGATGGGATGTTAATGGATGCCACGGTGAAGATTCTATACACATTACCATTAATCCTAATCCAAGTGCGCCTGTTATTACTTTAGATGGTCAATGGCTAATCTCTAATCAAACAAGTGGAAACCAATGGTATTTTGAAGGAGCTGCTGTGACAGGAGAAACGAATGACTCTTTGGACTGGGTAGCACAAAATCAAAATGGTTATTACACCCTTCTTTATACTGACCAAAATGGATGTTCCACTTTCTCTCTTGTGAACAATATTATTGAGATTACGACAGCCGGAATTGAGGAAGATGAAGCATTTGTAGTTAATTTGTATCCGAATCCAACACAAGGGATACTTAATTTGGAGTTGGGTACTTCAATAGACCTGTTATTGGTGGTGACAATGAATGGACAAGTTGTTCAAACACAACGTCAGTTGACAGAAGGAATACAAACGTTAGATCTATCTGATTTGCCTGGAGGAGTTTATATGATCCAGTTGGTAAAAGAGGATAAAATTGTCAATAAAAGAATTGTGAAGCACTAGTCTAATCGCAAAAATGAAAGACCCCGATAGAATGAATTTTATCGGGGTCTTTTATTTGATAATAAGTCGTTTTGTTGAAGTGGTTTAAAATGGATGCTGGTTTCATCTAATCCTGTTGTTGGATTTGGAAGGACGTTAGCTTTAGCTAATATGTTGTGTGGCGTTTTTCACCCATTCAGTTCTAATAATTAAGTAAATCATCAAATGTTGGCCTTTTTTTCTTGCCGTTAATGACGTCATTAATCATTCTACTGATATTCGCGTTAATTTGATCCGAATCATTTAAAATGAAAGCTTTTTCAATTGTTTCCTTAGCTTCTGTCTCTCTACCCGCAACTAGCAAGTTCATGGCGTAATTCCCAAGTAGTACATGGTTATTAGGAGATCTTTTAATTGCTTCCTCAGAATAGAGTAAGGCTTTTTCTAGATTTCTTAGGTTAACTGCTTCAATTGATGCCTCCAAGGCAATTGAATGATCAGTCTTCTCTAATTCCAGAGCCGATTCTAACAATTCTAATGATTTTGAATGTTCACCTATTCTTTGATAAGCTTTGGCCATGCCAAAAATGCTTTGCCAATGATCCGGAACTTTTTCCAAAATTTGTTCAAATTCCGCTATCGATTGACGCAATTTTTTTTCATTAACTAAATCCAAAGACCTTGGCCTAAAACCATCTAAATAAATCAACTTGTTCAGCCTTTTGAACGCCTGTTTAAATAGTTCGTCTAGTTCATTCAGTTCTTGAACGGATAGTCCTTTATTCATCTCCTCCAGCTTACCATATATGGTTCCTTCTAAAAGATCATTAATTTCTTCCGGCACAAGTTCTTTTGGGTAGTCGGAATAAGGGTTTAAAACTAAAGAAGCACCTTTTGTGATTTCTAGTAAATCATGTCCTTTCAGGGTGATAAATGGAACTTCTTTTTTTATGATTCCTTTATCATGAATGCGATTAATTGAACTGAAAATTGGGATATGACCTGATTCTAATGCAATGAAGTTAACTGTTGCGTTTTCTCCTTCTTCTTTAGGGGTCGATCCATCTGTTAATACAATTAAATCTGCCCATAATAATTTGGTGTAGAATTGATCATAAGTCCTGGAATTCGTGGCAGCATCTAAAATTGAATGTTCAAAATCATTCGAGGGGAAATCGGTATCGTTTTTCTTTTTCTTAAATAGACCTAACATTCATTCTTAAGTTTTGGGTGAATTATTGATTTGTAAAACTCAATAAAGCATAACGTTTGGCTAAAGCTAGCAATTTATTGCGTGCGAAGTGCGAGGGCAAAAAATCCCGGACTCTGGCTGTCCGACCGTGATGGCCGCCCGGATTATGGACACGTAATGGGAGGGAAAAGCGTGGACAGAGTGTCGGACATGAACTTTACGTACAGTGTTAGGTGTAGTTCTCTACTAACAAAGACTAATTATTCAGGTCTTGGTCCGTCCCACGTGTAAATTTCTATTTTTTCAACCCAAAGTTGATCCGTTCTAGGTGCAAATTCTGGTTGGTGCCCCAGTCGAAATTCCATTTCTAGATTGCTGCTTTCGGAGTCAAAGAAATAGCAATTGATGTACTTTTTTGAAAATTCTTCTCCATCAATAGTGAAAGTGACGTTCCCATTATTTTCATGAATCACTTCAAAACTTTTTCCCGGATAGCGGTTCAGCCAAGGGTTTACGGTATTTCCTTGAGGCACTTTTCCGTAATCACTACTTGGGATTGTTAAATTAAATCCTCCCAATTCAAGTTGGAATTTCGAGTCGATTTCATTTGAGTAAGCGCTTCCACTTTGAGATGGAATTCCCAAAAGAACTTCTTGAAATAAGCCCTGATTTAATTTAATTCTTACTCCAATATTTTTCTTATTCGGATGATTTGAAACAGTGGTGTTCATTTTCGCACCAACCCATCCACAACCGCAGTCATTCAGTGAATGATCGAAGGTCAACTTCAGCATTCCGTCTTCAATTCGATAGCAATTTGTTCCGGGAGTATAATTCGCTTGTTCAGGAGTTGGGATCCAATTTCCTACTGTTGTGAATTCTTCTGAGAATAGGACAGTCTCTTCGTAAACTGGGTCTTTGTCTTTCGAACAAGAAGCCAAGATTATAAGAATGGAAAAGATGGAAACTGCCTTTTTCATTTGGGTCTTTTAGGCTAAAACAATTTTCAGGTGTAATAAGTTACATCTATGATTGAGTCAAATTGTAATAACACACAACAAGCAAATAAAACCCATTATTCCGCTCCAAAGAGTAGCTAGGGAGATTCCTAATGCTCTTCAAGAACAAAGAAGGCTGTTCTCCTGTTACGTTGATGATACTCCTCCTGAAGTTCTTCATCTTGTAAGGAATGAATATATGCAGGCGTTAAAGTAACGACATTTCCTTCGTGATCAGGTACCTCTGCGGGCATAGATTCGCCATACCCTTTTGGAACTAGTCTTTCTAATGGAATACCATGTTCAACTAGATAATCAACAACTGATTGGGCTCTAGCTTGCGAAAGCTTCTGATTATAAGTGTCGCTTCCACGTTCGTCAGTATGTGAACGAATCTCTATTTTTAAGTTGTTATTCAACTCAAGAAATTCAATTAGTCTATCTAAAATCTCTTTTGATTCAGGTCTAAGTGTTGCTTTATCAAAATCGTATTCAATTCCTTCAATGGTAATCTCTCCCTCAGGTATTTTCTCCAGGAAGAAATCCTGCACATAATTTCTTGAATCAGTTTCTCCTTTAGTAAATACGATAGCTTTATCTGCAAAATAGCCTTTGTGACCAGCTCTAAGGAATAACTCCAAATTAGGAATCAATTCATGCTCATAATATCCGTTCTCATCTGTTTTAACTTCAAAATGCTCCCATTGATAAGAGATATCTTTGAACTCTATGGTTGAATTAGGCAAGATCTCATCCGTTGCCATATCATAGACATAACCACTGATCTTAAACTCAAGTGGTGGTAATTTCACATCAAAGATCTTATAGCAATAGGAACACAAACTTGAAAAACTTGAATCACATGTAGAGCATTCTCCTCTGGTTGATGAGATAAAGCCAGTTGTTAAATCAGGATCAGCAACAAAATAACTGTCATCACTGGAGCTATTAATAGGTTTCCCCATGTTTTTAACAACCCCGAATGATTCTGCATCAACATGATAATGGCTTTTGAAGATATCCAATCCTCCAAAGGATTTATGTCCGTCTGAACTAAAGAACAAGGTTTTAGATCCGGTATGATAGAAAGGTGCTCTCTCATCAAACTCAGAATTTACGGGTTTTCCAAGATTTTCAGGAAATCCTTCAACTTGTCCGTTTTCACCCAATTTAATTCTCCAGATATCAAAACCACCTTCACCACCTGGTCTGTTTGACGAATAGTAAAGCCATTTACCATCATCAGTGACAAAAGGATTTATCGATTCAAATCCAGGATAGTTAACGACAGAATCAAGCTTTTGGGATTCAAAAAATCGCATTCCTATCTCTCTGGCAACATAGATGTAGCGCTCTCTTTGATTATCATCTCCCCAACGTGTGAAGAAGATTGCATGTCCCTGATCAAAGCATCCTGAAGCATCATGTCTGGATGAATTAAGTGGTCTACCAAAGTTATGCGGAGTATCCCAGCTATCGCCATTTTTTTCAGACCAATAAAGATCTAATAAATAAGTAGCATCTTGTGTTTCCGGATCCAAAATCACATTGCCTTCTCTAGCACTGGAGAAAACCACTTTATCATATTCTTTACCCCAATAAGATACTGCAAATGAACTTGTTCCTTTATTGAAAACGGCTGTATCACTAACAGTTACATACACATCTTTTTTGTCTGTAGCTTTTATGGCATTATTGATACCTGACATATCTTCCAGTGAACGTTTCATCAGCTCATCTGAAGCTGTTTCCATTCCAATGTACTTCTCATATGCCTTTATAGCCTCTTCATATTTGCCTAAGTTCATTAATGAATTGGCTACATAGTAATAATCTTCAGGATATGCTCCTCTATCAGCTGAAACGACAAATGCATCATACGCTCTTTCATAATCCTGAGACTTTCTATAACACATTGCAATTTGGTGATAAGAATAATCTTCAGTACTTACTGTTCTGGTAGAATCGTCAGATGATTTAGGCTCTTTTAATTTTTGATTAGAAATTACAGCTTCATAAGGTATCACTCGAGATGATAAACCTAGTGAGTCATCCAATACCATCTTGTATAACCTCAGAGCAGTTGGGAAATTATTTTTTTCAAAATAGTAATCTGCCTGAAACAACCACACTTTTTTAGATTGAGTGAAAGCTGTAGATGATGCACAAAACATCACAAGTACAATCAAAAGTCTTTTAAATACTTCCATTATAGTCTAGGGCAGATTTTAACAGTTTTCTTATCCTTTTTCTGATGCATATAAGTAAAGGATAATTCAAATCCTCCCCTATATGAAGATGCATCAGACAATTTAGAAAGGTTAGTGTCATAACTTACCTTCGCTATATAATTAGATTTCTTTGCTCCCAATGAAACAATAAAGGCATCTAAACTTCTATAGGTTAAACCAGCCAATAGATAAACCTCACTTCCCTTTAGGAAAAGTCCTGCATCACAGGCAAAGGTCATTTCTGTGAATGGTTCCTGATACATGTATAAGACTTTTGGGATCAGATAGAAGGTTTCCAAAATATTGATTCGCATTCCGGCATGCGCATAAAAACGCATTGGAAGTTTGTTTTGGGCATCATACCAGGATTCAGTAGGAGTCAACAAGTTAAAAGCAGACACTCCAAAAAATGGATTTAGTTTGCTTTGTTGTTTAGCGTAGTAATAAAGGATTCCGGCATTTAATTCTGGGATAATGAATGATTGACTTGTGAATGATTCACCATTTGGTAAACCATTATCAAAGATACCACCTGCAGCTGCATTGTATTGATAATTAAAAGTGTGCAACTGATACTCCACTGATTTTTGTGACACACCTCCCTGAACACCAAATGATAGCAAATGTGTTTGTTTTCTATTCAAAGGAATAGTGTAGGCTGCAGAGGCTAATCCTTGCAAGTGATTATAATTTCCAATACCTGCTCTATAATTAATGATCTGTCCTCCAAATCCCCAGCGTTTGAAAGGCATATCAAAACTTATTAAAGCGGTATTATAGGCCTTGAAGTTTACAGAATTCCATTGATTTCTGTAATGAGCATGAACTCTCCATTCACCTTCTACCACTCCTGTCATTGCTGGATTCAGATATACCGGAGCTGCATCATACATAGATAGATGCCAATCCTGTGAGCGTCCTATTAATGAAGAGGATAAACAAAGTATTAATATGAATTTTCTTATTAACTGCATCATCTCATAAGGGTGACATCACCTTCTTCAATAAATTGTCGTCCACCGGACATAATAACCGTATAGGTCCAGGTATAAACTCCAAGAGGAGCATCTGTTCCGTTAAAAGTTCCATCCCAACCTGTATGGTTGATATCGTCAGTGGAGTATACAAGTTGCCCCCAGTTGTTAAATATCTTGAAGTCAATTGATTCAAAAGGCCCACCTCTTACCAAATAGAAATCATTTTCACCATCTCCATTTGGGGTAAATGCAGTTGGTAAAGCTGGCTCTAAGAAGATCTGGATCACTCTTGAAGTCGTATCTGTACAACCGGCTGTATCTGTAACTTCTAGTATAACAGTGTAATATCCACCACCGGTATACTCATGGGTTGCGGGATTGTTATAACCATAATTACCATCATCATAATTCCAAAACCATGATACGATAGGCCCATTTGTAGATTGATCAGTGAAAGTAACTGTTTCCTCAGCCACTGCTGGATTAGGAGCGCTCGTAAATGCAGCATCTGGTCCACCCAGAACTGAAACATAATGTGTTAAAGTATCAACACAACCAGAATCAGATGTAATGGTTAATAGAACGGGATAAGATCCTTCATTACCAAAGATGAACGACGGGTTTTGAAGTATACTATTTCCCTGACCATTATTGAAGTTCCAACTCCAGGAAACTATTGATCCTGAAGCAATAAATGAATTATCAATGAAGTCAACTGCTTCGTTTTCACAGGCGTAATTGTTAGTGAAGATGGCAATTGGAGAAGGATTGATATAAATACTTCGTGTGATCGTATCCATACAACCATTTGATGAAGTAACGATCATGGAGGCAAAGAATGTCCCTGAAGCACTATAATTGTGAATTGGGTTTTGAGCGATAGAAGTTTGGGAATCTCCAAAATCCCAAGACCATCCAGTTATCGTACCAGATCCAACTGTTGAAAGATCAGTAAAATTCGTGTTTTCTCCCAGACATACCGGAGTTGCACTATAATTTGCAACTGGTACTTCTAAGTAAGTAATTGTGATGGTATCCTTGTCGGCCAGACATCCAAAATCCGCTGAAGAGGTTAAAATTAGATTAACCGATCCATTGGTAATGTCATTACTTGAAGGATAATAGAATGTATTTAGCAGGTTAGGACTTGGACTAAATGTACCTGTACCTAATGATGACCATGTCGCACTTGAAGCGGTACCCGTGATTACACCAACCAAAGCTGCAGGTTCATTGGCACAGAAAGATTGATCAACTCCCGCATCCACAACTGGAGGAGCAACAAATTGTATTTCAAGTGAATCCGTTTCTGTAGGACAGATTCCTCCGGTAGTTTCTAGATATATCCACATTGTTCCTCCTATAGTATCCGCTGGAACTATATTGTAAGTAGTATTTAAAGATGTTGGGCTTGAAATAGTTCCACCACCAGTTGGAATGGTCCAAAGTGTTGGATAACCTGTCGTTACAGCTCCATCAAGATTCAGTGTTGGTACATTGGCACATAATGAATCTTCCGTTAGAATGGTTACTACTGGTTTGTCTAGGATAGTTAGAGTTAAGCTATCTGCTACTGCTAAACAATTTCCATTATTGGTTGAAGTTAAAACAAACGTAACGGACCCAGACGCAGTATCTGCGGAACTAATAAGATAATCATTGCTCAAATTGAATTCAGAAGGGCTAAAAGCTCCTGAACCTGATGTGGTCCATACACCGGTTGTAGTAGGTCCACCTACTAATCCATTAAGAGCTACATCAGGATCAGATGAACACGTAACAATGTCTGCTCCTGCAAACACAGTAGGGGCATCAGTGAAGTATATTACCAGTGTATCTTTATCGTCAGGACAAGAAAAGAAGCTTCCACTAGATTCAATAAATAATGCTACGGAATCGTTTGCTAGATCAGTTGGAGAAGGAGTATAGGTAGTATTTAGATCAGCCACACTTCCGAATGATCCACCTACACCTCCAGACCAGGTTGATGCAAGTGCATACAATAGGGTTCCAGAAATAGGAATAGCTCCTACATTATTTTTACAATAAGTATCATCTAAACCTGCAGATATAGTAGGAGACTGTACATAGGTAACTACCAACGTGTCAAACTTAGGTTCACAGTTACCGGTAGATTGCAATACGAATGTTACACTTCCCTGATCGATATCACTTTGAACCGGATCGTAAGTTGTGGTTAAGTTCGTAGGGTTATTCAAGGTTCCAGAACCATTCAAAACGCTCCAGATACCTGTTGTGGTTCCTCCGCTAACACTACCTATTAGATCAACGGTAGGGTTTGCAGAACATAATGTAACGTCACTTCCAGCATCTACATAAACTCTTCTAATGAACGAAGATAAATAGTGATACAAACATCCGGTTGATGCTCCTCCATTAATGACACCAACTGAGAAATAATCAGTTGAATTAGTAATTAAATTGGCTGAGTTAACTGGAACATCAGTGGTGTTATAGGCAATTTGTGCACCCATCCATGCTCCTCCAGTTCCAGGAACTACAGTAAATGCTCCGGCTGGTACCAATGCTGCACTACCATTCAATAGAAAATTTCCTTCTGAACCTGAAGGACAAACAATATCTAATAAAAAGCTTTGATTATTGTTTCTTGAAAAGGATACCTGATCTGAACCAGCACAGTTAAGCGGAGGCAAAATAGCTTCTCCTAATTCACAACCATAACCAGACATGTGTAACAAGTAAACATTCTTATCCGCACTAACATAACTTAATTGTTGCCCGGCTGTATTGATCACATGCTGATAAGTATCTCCCTGATTCAAAATCACAGAAACAGTTGAAACACCATCATTTATGTCAACTGTTGTGAAATTCTCAGTTGCCAATACAAAGAAAGATTCTTCGGATCCGGTATTTAAGAATCCTTTATTGATAATGTAGTCTTTCCCTATAACATCAGTAGGAACGATTTGATCACCCATAAGGTCGTAACATCCCCCTCCTCCTTGTGGATTTACCGAGTCATCAGTTACAGTAACTGCAACTGCTTTATTGGAAACCACAACTGTACCTGCAAGATTACTTCCATATACATTTGTTATTTGAGTAACATTTTCAACAGTATAGCTATTACCTTTGACTGGCAGATTGACCGAATAAGTGATGTTTGCAGGATGTCCAACCACATTACATTTTGGAGTGATATATACAGTTGTATTATCTTCTGTTGCGACAATCTGAATCTGCTGCTTTGGTTGAGTTACAAATCCATCACCATTGAGGTCACCACCTAAATTTTGATTTCGCCATCTTGTTTGAAAAGGGCATACAAACTCAAACCCCATTCCATTTTGGCCTTTGAGTGAATATGTTTCGGGATTATAAAATTGAGTCGCCCGTGTAATTTCATCATATACAACTGTAATCGGAAAGTCCGATTCTATCTTAAAACCTGTATTAAGTACTACATCAGCCGGTTTACTTTCTAGATCACCAGACACCATTAGATGCGTCACATATTTTGTAAAAAGGGTATTGGCACCAACCGTGAAAGTTGTATCATATGTACCCGCAGGTTGAAATAAGTGAATTGTCGTTGCATTATTGAAGGTAGAAAAATGGAAAGCGATCGGATCTCTCCACCAGTGATCAGGCGTAACCCAAGGAGCAGCAAACCAAAACGTGGTGTCGATCTGAGCTTTAGCTTCTTGAGAGCCAACTGTAGACCAAAGGCCAACAGTAATAATTATGTATTTAAGCCATTTCATTCGCTCGTTGTTATTCCTATTTTTTGTCTTTTTTATCGGATTTATTATCCTCAAAAATACTGTTGTTCAATTCCTCATCTTGTTCATCCAGGCTTGGTTTCTTAGATGTTGTTTGGAACGTTAGCATTATTTCATGAGAACCATAATTGTATGATTTAACTTGTCCTAATGAATAGTCAAAACCATATCCAATTTGTAATCTCTTCTTAATTGTAAATCCTAAGTTCACACCCACCGCATCTTGTGACCTAACAGTCAATCCAAGCCACATTTTATGGTCATATGTGAATTTGATCATCCCACTTATTTGTGGTTCAATAGGTCTTACATATTTTACCATCACAGCCGGCATGATCTCCAGATCTTTCTTTTTCTTCACGGCAGGTTTTCCATCTTCTCCTTGTCCTGGAGTTTCACCAGATGTTTCAGTTTTTTCACCATCTGAAGTTTCTTTGGTTTGACTCTTTTTCTTCACCAACCAGTTGTATCCTACAATACCCGTATAATGCTTAGATAAACCATCATTAAAATCAGTAAATGTGATCTTTTGTCCCAGCATGTGTCGCATACTAGCCATAAAGAAGAAACGCTTAGTATATAAGTGAATTCCACTTGAGAGATCGAAAGCACCTGCAGAAAGTGTAGTTCCGGTCAGTACATCATCACCTGCATCAGCTACCTGAGCATCATAAAGCTTGATTCTATACTGAACAAAGCCAGGCTTAACCCCTAATCCTAATTTCAGGTTATCACCTAATCTAACATGATATGCATAGTTTAAAAGGAAACCTGTGTTTGAAACAAGCCCACTTCTATCGTTTACAATGGAAGCTCCATATCCATGTTTCATTTGATTTTTATATGAACCATAGAAGTTTGCATACATTGAAACAGGTGCTTCATTGAATCCGGCCCATTGACTTCTGAATCCAAGATTGGCATAATGAACATCTTTACTTCCTGCGACAGCCGGATTGTAATAGTAATCGTTCATTAAGAAATTGTTGAACAGGAACTGCTGTTGGGCATTCAAATTGAATGCACTAAGGAACAATAACGATATGAATATTATTTTTTTCATTAATCATTTGAGATCAATACCAGCAATGCTCCCTGATAGATCTCATCCTCACTTAGTTTAATAATATAATAGTAGTTTCCTTCTGGTACTAATTCTCCGTTAAATGTTCCATCCCAAGGGTTAGAATATCCAATAGATTCATAAATAGTTTGTCCCCACCTGTTCACGATCACAACTTGTGCATCCGGATAGGCCAAAGGAATAAAATCTAATTTCCACCAATCATTTTTTCCATCACCATTTGGAGATATAGCATTCGGTATCAATTGAGTTATTTCATTTGTTACTGTGCTGATCGTAATTGTTCTAGTAATTGAATCAACACAACCAATTGAGCTGGTGGCCCAAAGTGTTACATCATAATCTCCGTTGGCGAAGTAGACAGTTTCAGGAATTGAGTCAGTAGAAGTGGAACCATTTCCAAGATCCCAGTACCACGAAACGGCATTGTTGGATGTGTCAATAAATGTAAATTCAGCTCCTACGTTTAATCCATTATTTGAACTCCAAAAGAAACCGGCCTCTGGGCTAGGTGGTATAGGTAATATTTGAATACTGGTATCCGAACATCCATCAGTTGTTTTTACGATTTGTGTAATAGTGAAATTTCCATATCCCGTGAACAAATGTGACGGATTCTGAACAGCCTGGCTGCCCATACCTCCAAAGTCATAATACCAATAATTTATTGTTCCATTACCAACTGTTGATTGGTCTGTGAAACTGATCACAACCAGATCATTGTCACACGAGCTGGTATAGGAAAATGAAGATATTGGATTATCAAATACTGTCACAGTATTGGTGTCTTTATCAACGCATCCGGCACTGCTTTCAATAGTCAGGATCACATCATATGTTCCATTGGTTGAATAAATATGAGATGCATTTGGCGTAATGGCAGAATCACCATCTGCTAGGTCATAATGCCATGAAACGATCGAGCCAAATCCATTAAGTGAGAAATCATTTAAAAAGATGGTGTCATTTTCACAAGCATCAGTATAACTAAAGTTAGCAGTAGGAGGTGCAACAAAAGTTAGTGTCACCTGATCATTCACTGCTAAACAATTACCATTGTTTGTTGAAGTTAAAATGAGGTTAACTGAACCAGATAAAATTTCACTTGCCGTTGGAACATATCCAGCAGTAAGCGTATTGTTATCAGGTGTAAAAGTACCTGCACCGCCTGACCAGGTTCCTGTTGTTGTAGGACCACTAACTGATCCTGAAAGATCTATGGCAGGTTCGTTAGTACAAGCATACATATTCCCTCCAGCATCAACTATTGGAGGCGAAGTGAAGAATACCTGAACGCTATCTTTAGCACTATAACAAAGTCCGTTATTCGTACTCGTTAAATAGATCCAGATAGAACCACCGCTAACGTCAGTTGGACTTGGTTGATATGAGCAATTCAAAGTAAGGTTATCTGGTGAGAACAACCCATTGCCGCTTGTTGTCCATTTACCGGTAGTTGTGCCACCATACACTGTTCCGTTTAAGCTGAAATTTGGGTTATTTGAACAAACCGAAAGAGAAGGGGCTCCAGCGTCAACAAATGGAGCGTCAGTAATGACAACCTTCATAGTATCTGTATTTGCATTGCAAGAAGCAGAACCTGTAGACGCTAAAACCAAATAAACAACTCCTGCAGCGGTATCGGCATTTGACGGAATATAAGCAGCATTCAGGTCAGTATTGGAAGGAGAAAAAGTCCCTGTACCTAAAGATGACCACATTCCGGTGGTTGTTCCACCAGTAACATTTCCATTTAAAGTAACAGTTGCATTATTTCCGCATACTATTTGATCAGCACCTGCATTAACTATTGGGGCAGGAGTAACGGTTAATACTAATGTGTCTTTTTGAACCGGACAAGGTCCTGTCGAAGTGAGGATAAGATTTATAGGGCTAATAATTGTGTCAACAACACTTGCATTGTAGGTATTATTCAGTGAGTCAAATGGTAAGCTGAAAGATCCAAACCCAGTTCCTGACCAGGTTCCTGTGACTGTACCACCTCCAACAATTCCGTTCAGATCAAAAGGAACATTTTGACAGATTGTAGCATCCAACCCTGCATCAACAAATGGATAAGAAGCGAATTCAGACAAGTATGCATAACCAGAACCAGCTGTACTTTGACCATTCAATATACCTAATCCGAAAATATCTCCAGAATTGGTTACAATGTTATAGCTACCTACCGGTACATCAGTTGTGTTAAAGTAAAACGTACCCATAACAAATTCCCCACTAGTTCCGGGAACAACAGTAAATCCACCCGCAGTGATAAGAGAAGGATTTCCATTCAATTCAAAATCACCTTCAAATCCTGCTCTTGTGTAAAGAATAACACCAAGGGAATCAGAAGAGGATCTTGTGAATGTTTGTTCGTACTTACCTGCACAAAATACCGGAGGTAGTTGCGCTCCGGATAGATTACATCCATAACCTGATGCATGCCATAAATAAACGGGCTTAGAGGTATGAACGTAGTTGTAAGTATCTGTCATGTCGTACTCATAAGTTTCACTCCAGTTAATGAGCGAAGTAGTGGTTGACATGTTTTCAATGGTTATAGAAGTCGAATTTTGAGTTGCTAAAATGTAAAATCTATCATCTGAAGAAGTTCCTTTATGGATGATAAAATCAGTTCCCAAATACTCAGTAGGAGTTATTTGATCTCCCATGGAAGAAGTACATCCTCCATTCATTAACGCTCCGGAGAAAAGGGTCACAGCTACAGGCTTGTCAGATGCAACAATAGAACCCGCCAATGAAGTAGTGGCACTTAAATTAACATCTCTTGCACTATATGTCTCACCTTCATCAAGAGTGATGTTAAAAGTTGACCCAACCGTATGTCCAACAATGTTTGTTTTTGGAGTAATAACTACTGTTGTGTTGTTTTGAGTGGCTACGATCTCAATAGAAGAGAATGTTGAAGGAGATATGCTGGCATTATTCCATTGTTTTTGAAATGGCGTGTAAAAATTCATTCCCAATGCCTTATTACCTTTTAAAGAGAAAATTTCTTTGTTTGATGGAGCAGAAAGTTCATAGTATGCAGAAATGATCTCAGTTGATACAATCTTTAAACCATTACTATTAATGGCGTTTGCTGAAGGGCTTTCTATATCTGCCAAAAAAGAAGAAAGATCAACGCTTTGAACACTATTCGCTGGAATGTTTACGACTATTGGGGTAAATCCTCCATTAGCAGGTTGGCTTATCGTAACTGTCGCAGCCTGTGAGTAAGTGGTAAGTCTTAAATGAATTGGGTTGTCACCAACGGCCGAAGAAATTTCAGGAGCTGCAAACCAGAAAATAGTATCTTGCTGTGCATTCGAAGAAGTGTACGAATTCAGCAATAAGAACAAGCTAATGATCTTAAATCCAGTAACTAACCTGATTTTGCGACTAATATATTCAGCGTTCATTCTTGGGCGCAAGTAGTTCTTATTCATCTACTTTAGCAAATCTACTCAAATCAAGAAATTAATAGTAATTCTTTCTAAGTTTTTATTCCTAAAGTATTCACATGTACCTAAACGGTAAAACTCAGGTAAAGGTTGAACTTTATATTTTATTAGGGTCTGATATCGATCAGTTTTTTAATAATTCTGTTTCGAATAGTTCTAAAATTCTCCTGTATTCATCTGTCCAACTACTTGACTCCCTAAAGCCATGAGCTTCCACCGGATATCCGGTTAAATCCCAGTTCTTTTTGCCCAATTCTATAAATCTTTGACTTAAGCGAACTACATCTTGATATTGAACATTATCATCAACGATTCCGTGTAGCATGATTAGTCTATCTTGAAGATTTTCAGCATAATAGATAGGAGAACTTTTTCTGAAAGCAATAGAATCCGTTTCAGGTGTGTTTAGAATATTGGAAGTGTATTCATGGTTGTAATGTGCCCAATCTGTCACCGATCTTAAAGCAGCTCCACATTTGAATTTACCCGGTTCAGTGAGCAATGCCATCAAAGTTATAAATCCGCCATAAGAACCGCCGTAAATACCAATTCGTTCTGGGTCAATGTTATACTGATCAATTAATAGTTGTCTGCCATCAAGGTGATCTGAAAGATCTTTTCCTCCCATGAATCTATAAATTCCGGTTCTGAAATCTCTTCCGTATCCTTTGCTGGCTCGGTAATCTATATCCAAAACCGTAAATCCTTTTTCAGCTAATAGATTGTTGAACATGTATTCGCGGTAATAATCACTCCACCAATTGTGCGCATTCTGAAGATATCCTGCTCCATGAACGAAAATAACAGCAGCACCATTTTTTAATTCATTATTCGGGGTATATAATCTTGCATGAACATCTACTCCATCTGATGCCTTGTATGAAATAACTTGAGGATCTATCCAATTGTGAGATTTAAACTTTTCAGAACGGGAATCTGTCACTTGCTTCAATACAGTATTTTCTTTTAAAGGACAGGTATATATTTCCCACGGTTTATTTTTATAGGAATATCGAACAGCTAAATACTTTTCATCAGGAGATACAGATACCTCATGATTCCCTTCTGTAGTTAGTATAGATGTTAGTTTTTTTGAAGCTATTTCCAGTGTATAGAACTCTCTGTTTCCAGGATGATTTTTATTAGCAGAAATAAAGAACCTGGATTTGTCTTTTGATAACCAGGCTTCATGAATTTCAAATTGACCATTGGTTAATTGATCTTTCTTTTGATTCGAAGTATTAAAACTGTACAAATGTGAATATCCACTTTCTTCAGATTGATAGAATAAGTTCGTATTATTGATCCATCCGCAATTTCCAGGCACCATATTCCATCCACTAATTCCAGGTCCGCCAATCCAGGCCTCATCATGCTGGTGATCAATTTGATGAAGGTTTCCTTCCATGTCTAAAATGGTGATCCAACGATCTTTATTGTCATAAGATTTTATTTCTATGAGCAAATAGGAATGATCTGAATTGAAGCCATGTGAGTGGTAGATTACGTTTTTTGGTTGAGACAATTTGGAAACGGTATCCCCATATTCCTTTAAATACAATGGTTTGTTGTAAATGCCTTCTAATAAAGAGATGTCAACTAATTGGGATGAATCATTGAAAGTATGGTGTATGTAAAGCATATGATCCGGATCTTTTTTACCCACTTTAGATCTTGCTTTTCTTGCTGTTGCATGACCAGATGAGTTCACGTATGACATATAATCAGTGGTCTCATCCTTAGGATAATTAGAACTTTCATATATAACTTTCGTTCCTCCGTTGGCATATTCAACCCAGTCCAGGCTTCTATCATTTAGATATATGGATTGATAATAGTCTTTGTGATAGAGTTCTCGTTCTTTCTTTCTTATCTCCGTTTTTTTATTTTGTTGTTTGACGTAATCAAAAAGTTCTTCTTGTTGATCTTCAAGGTATGATTTAGGTACATCTGTCGATTTAGACCCTTTAATGAAATTTGTGATCTGATTGTATTGCCCCAGTTTTCTATCTAATCTGTATAAATTGTCTTCTATTTGAACGATCACGTTGCCATCATTATCTACCTTATATACGCTATAATATTTTAG
Source organism: Crocinitomicaceae bacterium (assembly GCA_020635955.1). Classification (GTDB taxonomy): domain Bacteria; phylum Bacteroidota; class Bacteroidia; order Flavobacteriales_D; family Crocinitomicaceae; genus Paracrocinitomix. Next base: position 356,337 of record JACJYW010000004.1, on the reverse strand, counting down.
ATAATTAAAAACTAATACCAGTCTATTTTCCTGAAGTTCATAAAGAGTTTGATCCTTCCTATAAAATATTTTTTGCCAATTTTCAGATCTAAAATGACCATCAACTGGTAATGCAGTTGTATTACCTGGTTCCAGTTTCTTTAATTCACCTGATTTTAAAGTGTATTCATAATATGTGGTGATTCCCGTGTTCTCCTTGTCCCAGGTAAAATAAAAGCTTTTGCTATCTGGAGCCCATTGAATATTCTCCGGTTGATGACCGATAAAGTCATTTCCGGTCATGATCTCTTCGAGTTTTAGTGCGCTAGATTGACTAAATAAATAACTGTTTGATAAGATTGAGATTATCAATAAAGTACTGGAAATAATAAGTTTTGCCATTTCAGAAATCCAAGAAAATCAATAGTGGAGAGATGATAAGAAAAATTTTTTCAATAATTATGCGTGCATAAGAAAATCTTTCTAACTTTACACTAAGATACTTATTTGAAATGAATAAAGAACAACTATTTGATTTCTATGTGAGAAATAACTGGTTTAAAATGTCTCGATACTATAACCAGATTGCTTCTCAATATGACATGAGCTTTTCCTGGGGATTTATTTTATTAGCAGTTGAAAAAGAAGGAACACCAAGTACTTCTCTGGGGCCACGAATGGGAATGGAACCAACTTCATTGTCAAGAACCTTAAAAAACATGGAAGATCGCGGGTTGATCTACAGGGAATCCTGCAATGATGACAAAAGAAAATCATTGGTGTTTCTTACAAAAGAGGGAGTAGAGAAAAGAAGAATGGCTCGTCAGGTAGTTTTGGATTTCAATGAAGCCTTGTACAAGAAGATACCAAAAACCAAGGTTAAAGCCTTTTTTGAGGTTTCCTTGAAGATAGATGAATATTTAAACACATTATTAGAAGAAAATAAATGAATCGACACATTAACAAAGTAGCTGTTTTAGGATCCGGGATCATGGGTTCTGGAATAGCATGTCACTTAGCGAATGTTGGGATAGATGTTTTGCTCCTTGATATGGTTCCGCGTGAACTTAATGATGCTGAAAAAGCAAAAGGGTTGACGTTAGAGGATAAAGTGGTACGAAACAGGCTGGTAAATGATTTTTTAAGCAGTTCATTAAAATCAAAACCATCTCCAATTTATAAAAAGGAGTTCGCTTCAAGGATCACAACAGGGAATTTTGATGATGATTTTGAAAAGATCTCTCAATGTGATTGGGTAATTGAAGTAGTAGTTGAACGCTTAGATATCAAAAAGATCATTTTTGAAAAGGTAGATAAATACAGAAAACCTGGAACATTGGTTTCTTCTAATACATCAGGTATTCCAATTCATATGATGTTGGATGGTAGAAGTGATGATTTTCAAAAGCATTTTTGTGGTACACACTTCTTTAATCCGCCAAGATATTTAAGGTTGTTAGAGATCATTCCAACACCTAAGACTGATCCTTCAGTTGTTGAATTCTTCATGCATTATGGTGCACGTTTCTTAGGAAAGAAAACGGTATTGTGTAAAGATACGCCTGCGTTTATTGCTAATAGAGTGGGTGTTTATTCGATCATGTCTTTGTTCCATACGGTAGAAGAAATGGATCTGACCATTGAAGAGGTAGATAAATTAACTGGTCCGGTATTGGGTAGACCAAAATCAGCTACATTCAGAACTTGTGATGTTGTAGGACTTGATACTTTGGTTCACGTTGCGAATGGATTAGTTGAGAACTGTCCAAATGATGAAGAGAAGGAACAATTTGTTCTTCCTGGATATGTGGCAAAAATGGTAGAGAACAATATGCTGGGTTCTAAAACCAAGCAAGGTTTCTATAAGAAAGCGGAGAAAGACGGAAAGAAAGATATTCTATCCTTAGATCTTAAAACATTAGAATACCGTGAAAAAGCGAAAGTAAACTTCCCAGTATTGGCGCAAACTAAAACAGTGGATGATCTGAATACCAGAACTAAAATGTTATTTGCAGCTCAAGATAGAGCGGGAGAATTTTACAGAAAAACATTCTCAGGTTTGTTTGCTTATGTTTCAAATAGACTTCCTGAGATCACTGATGACCTTTACAAAGTAGATGATGCTTTAAAAGCTGGATTTGGATGGGAATTAGGGCCATTTGAAACGTGGAACCTGATCGGTGTTGAGAAAGGAATTGAGATGATGAAGGCCAATGGTAAACAACCTGCAGCCTGGGTGACTAAAATGGTAGCTGACGGTAAAAAATCATTCTATCAAATTGAGAACGGGGTGAAGAAATACTATGATCAGGCATCTGGTGATTACAAAGTAATACCTGGAACTGAAGATCTTATCTTCATTGATAACCTTAGAGATACAAATACTGTTTGGCAAAACAACGATTGTCATTTGATCGATCTTGGAGATGGAATCCTGAATTTGGAATTCCATACGAAAATGAATACGATTGGTGGAGGAGTTCTTCAGGGAATTCAAAAAGGTATTGAAATGGCCGAAAATGAATACAAAGGTTTGGTTATTTCAAATACCGGTCAAAATTTCTCTGCCGGTGCCAATGTGGGATTGATCTTTATGATGGCAGTAGAGCAGGAGTATGATGAATTAAATTTTGCGATCAAACAATTCCAGGATACCATGATGCGCATCAGACATTCAGCTTGTCCGGTGGTTGTTGCACCTCATAACATGGCGCTCGGTGGAGGTTGTGAGATGTCAATGCATGCTGATAAAGTTGTGGCACATGCTGAGTTATATATGGGGCTTGTTGAGTTTGGAGTAGGTTTGATCCCTGGTGGGGGTGGAACGAAGGAATTCGCAAAACGACTTTCAGATGATCTGAGAGAGGGTGATGTTCGTGTGAACAGATTCAGAGAGAAATTCTTGACAATTGGTCAGGCTCAGGTTTCAACATCTGCATATGAGGCATTTGACCTTGGCTATTTGAGAAAAGGAATAGATGAGGTAGTGGTTGATAGAGATTATCAATTAACAAGGGCTAAAGAAGCTTGTTTGGCTATGTACAATGCCGGTTACACGCAACCTGTAAAACAAAAGAACATTACAGTTTTAGGTTCAGAAGCTTTAGGATTAGTTTATGTTGGAGCTGATTCAATGGAGCATGGAAAATATATCTCTGAACATGATGCATATATCTCTGAGCAATTAGGATATGTATTAGCAGGAGGAGATCTTTCTGAACTTACACATGTAGATGAGCAATATCTTCTTGATCTAGAAAGAAAGGCATTCCTTGATCTGTGCACCAAAAAGAAAACATTAGAAAGAATTCAGTCGATTTTAACGACAGGTAAAATTTTAAGAAATTAAATTAAGTAGCAAGTATCAAGTACAAAGAGTTGATCATTTTATGCATAATTATAAAGAGTTGAAAGTTTGGCAAAAAGCTATGGATGTGGTTGAGGAAACTTACAAAATCCAATCTAATTTGCCCGCTGACGAGAAATTTAATTTCAGTAGTCAAATAACTCGTTGTGCGTTATCAATTCCAAGCAATATTGCTGAAGGAGCTGGAAGAACTACTCCAGTTGAATTCAAAAGGTTCTTGGATATTGCAAATGGATCTTCATTTGAACTAGAAACGCAATTGATTTTGATTGAAAGATTATTTGAAATAGAAACAGAAAATTTAACTAGTCAGGTGAAGGAGGTGCAAAAAATGATCTATTCTTTGAAACAGTCGATAGATCGAAATGTACTTGCTACTTGATACTAAAATCTTACAAGTGTAGATATGAGTAAAACAGCATATATAGTAAAGGCTTATAGAACAGCCGTTGGAAAAGCCAACAAAGGTGGTTTCCGATTTTCTCGTCCGGATGATCTAGCTGCAGATGTGATTCGACATATGCTAAGCGAAGTTCCTAATCTGGATAAAGATCAAATTGATGATGTGATCGTAGGTAACGCCATGCCTGAAGCAGAGCAAGGGTTAAACGTCGGTAGATTCATTTCATTGATGGGATTAGATACCAATAAAGTACCGGGTATGACCGTGAACAGATACTGTTCTTCAGGTTTGGAAACTATGGCAATTGCTAAAGCAAAGATCGAGACAGGAATGGCAGACGTGATCATTGCCGGTGGAACAGAATCAATGTCCGCAATTGCAATGGGTGGTTGGAGAGTTGTTCCTAACTCAAAAGTAGCCAAAGAACATGCTGACTGGTATTGGGGAATGGGTAATACTGCAGAAGCAGTAGCTGAAAAATATGGCATTACCAGAGAAATGCAAGATGAATTTGCCTACAAATCTCACATGAAAGCTTTAGCGGCTATTAAAGATGGCAAATTCGTAGATGATATTGTTCCGATCAATGTTTCGGAAGTTTATCTGGATGCCAAAGAAAAAAGACAAGAAAAGATCAATGTTGTGGCAGTGGATGAAGGTCCGAGAGTAGGTACAACGGTTGAAGGATTGTCAAAACTTGCTCCTGTTTTCATGAATGGAGGAACTGTTACAGCTGGGAATTCATCTCAAATGTCAGATGGGGCAGCATTCGTACTGATGATGTCTGAAGAAATGGTGAAGAAATTGAATCTTGAACCAATTGCAAGACTAGTATCTTATAAAGTTGTGGGTGTAGAGCCAAGAATTATGGGTATTGGTCCGGTAGATGCAATTCCTGGTGCAGTTGAAATGGCAGGTTTAAAATTGAGTGATATAGGATTATTCGAATTGAATGAAGCATTTGCATCTCAATCAGTAGCTGTTATTAAAGAGACAGGATTAAATCCGGATATCGTAAACGTGAATGGTGGTGCAATCGCATTAGGACACCCTCTTGGATGTACCGGAGCTAAACTATCTGTTCAGGTAATTAATGAAGCAAAAAGAAGAAAAGAAAAATATGGAGTAGTTACCATGTGCGTAGGTACAGGACAAGGTGCTGCTGGAGTATTAGAAATATTATAAAGATTTACTGAAATGGAAGAAAAAAAGCCAATTAAAGGAGGAGAATTCCTGATTAGAGTTTCAACTCCGGATGAAGTATTTACTCCTGAAGATTACAATGAGGAGCAAAGAATGATCGCTCAAACCTGCAAAGATTTTGTGGAACAAGAAATTGTACTACACCTTGATCGATTAGATTCAATGGAAGAAGGTTTGATGCAAAGCAAACTAGATAAAGCAGGTGAACTAGGGATGCTAGGATTATCTGTTCCTGAAGAATTAGGAGGAATGGGTGTTGATACAGTTACATCTATGCTTTCCACTGAATATTTAGGAAGAGGACATTCTTTTTCAGTGGCCTTTGGTGCACATACCGGTATTGGTACATTACCAATCCTTTATTTCGGTACTGAAGATCAAAAACAAAAATATATTCCAAAATTAGCTTCTGGTGAGTGGAAAGCCGCTTATTGTTTAACGGAGCCAAGTTCAGGTTCTGATGCTAACTCAGGAAAAACAAAAGCAATTCTATCTGCTGATGGATCACATTATGTTTTAAACGGTCAAAAAATGTGGATCACCAATGGTGGTTTCGCAGATATCATGACTGTTTTTGCTAAGATCGATAATGATGAGAACTTAAGTGCGTTTATCGTTGATGCTCATGCTGAAGGTGTTTCATTGAACCCTGAAGAGAAGAAAATGGGTATTAAAGGATCTTCTACAAGACAAGTTTTCTTCAATAATGTGAAAGTGCCTGCTGAGAATCTTCTAGGTGAAAGACAGGGAGGATTTAAAATAGCGGTAAACATTCTGAATATTGGACGCATCAAATTAGCTGCCGGAACATTGGGTGGATGTAAAGAAGTGATCAATTATTCAGTGAAATATGCTAATGAAAGAGAGCAATTTGCCAGACCAATTTCAAAATATGGAGCAATTCGTCACAAATTAGCGGAGCAAGTAATAAGAACTTTTGCTGTTGAATCTGCTACTTACAGAGCTGCTCAGGCGATTGATGACGAGATCCATGCACAAATGAACGGAGGAATGTCTAAAAGAGATGCAACCCTTCAAGGTATTCGTGAATATGCAGCAGAATGCGCTATTCTTAAAGTTGTTGGATCTGAAGCGTTGGATTACGTGGTAGATGAAGGAGTACAGATCTATGGAGGTATGGGCTATTCAGCTGAATCTCCGGTAGAAAGAGCTTATCGTGACTCTCGTATCAATAGAATTTTTGAAGGTACCAATGAGATCAACAGAATGTTGACCGTGGATATGATCCTTAAAAAAGCAATGAAAGGTGAGTTAGATCTGATGGGTCCTGCTCAGGCTGTTGCAGGTGAATTGATGAGTATTCCTGATTTTGCTGATCCTTCGGGTGAATTGTTTACTGAAGAAAAGAAATACATTGAGAATTTCAAGAAAGCCATTTTAATGGTTGCCGGAGCTGCAGTTCAAAAATTGATGATGGAGTTATCAAAACAACAGGAGATCTTGATGAATGTTGCGAACATGATCAATTATACTTACGTTGCTGAATCTACCTTGTTGAGAGTAGAGAAAATGGTTCACAGTAAAGGTGAAGAGGCTTGTAAAGATTATATCGCGATAGCTAAAACTTACATTTTTGATGCTGCTGATTCTATCAACAAACAAGGGAAAGATGCATTGATGGCGTTTGTTGAAGAAGATGAATTAAGAATGATGATGATGGGATTGAAACGATTCACAAAAGTGGAGGCATTCAATACTAGAAATGCTCGTCAGCAAATCGCTCAAACACTTATCGACAAAAATGAGTACTGTTTTTCAGATGCTCTGAATCAATAAAATAGAAAGCCCGAGAGATCGGGCTTTTTTGTTTATAAACACAAATCGGTTATATCATTTTTGAAAAGGTGTATTTCATGCTGAATAATTCCTTAAACTTGAATTATGTCTGATTCGGCACATATTATTGATAGCTCTAAATGGGTAGATGAGTATTCAGATATGCTCTATAATTTTGCCATTACAAGGGTAAATGAACATGATCTGGCTTTAGATCTTGTGCAGGACACCTTTGTATCGGCTTTAAAAAGCGTAGAGAATTTTGAGGGAAAAAGCACTTTGAAAACCTGGTTGTTTTCAATTCTTAAAAGAAAGATCATTGATCACTGGCGTAAACAAGAGTCTCGGCAAACAAAATCCATGTCCTCTTTAGGTGTTGAAACGGTAAGTGCTGAAGAGCGTATCATAGACAGAGCCGCAGATAATCGTATTTCTGAAATTGAGGTAGATATTGAAAACAGAGAGCTGCGTGAAGCAATTATGGGATGTATTCAGGAATTACCTGAAAAATGGAAAGGTATAGTGATAGATAAGCTGGTTGAGGAAAAGGAGACTGAAGAAGTATGTAAGGAGCATGATATTACTGCGTCAAACCTGTGGGTTATTGTTCACAGAGCCAAGGTGCAACTGAGAGAATGCTTAAAAAACAAATGGTTTAATTCATGATCATGAAATGTAATAAGGCAGGCCAAATGATGGAACAGCAACACTTTGAAAAGTTGAGCTGGTGGGGTAAGCGTAAGCTACGTATCCATCTTTATGTTTGTAAGGTATGCAAATGCTATCATGAAGATGATCAGGTACTTTCAAAAGTGATCAAGATGGCCGGAAATGGTCATACTGATAAATGTATTTCAGATGATGAAAAGTCAAAAATGAAGGATCATCTGGCAAACCAGATTTCTTAATCCACCATGTTAATTCCAGTGAAATTCTGAGGATTAATAGCCTTTAACTCCGCTTTAATTTCTTCTGAAACATCAAGCGTGTCAATGAATGCCTGAATACTCGATTTTGTGATCGAAGCATTTGTTCTTGTTAATCCCTTCAATGCTTCATAAGGTTTTGGATACCCCTCTCTTCTTAAAACAGTTTGAATAGCTTCTGCCACAACGGCCCAGTTATCCTCAAGATCATTTTGAAGTTTTGCTTCATTCAGCAATAACTTATTTAATCCTTTCAAAGTAGATTTAAACGCTATAATCGTGTGTGCCAATGGAACACCAACATTTCTTAAAACTGTTGAATCTGTTAGGTCTCTTTGCAGTCTGGAAACAGGGAGTTTTGCTGCTAAATGTTCAAACATGGCATTGGCGATACCAATATTTCCCTCTGAATTTTCAAAGTCAATAGGATTTACTTTATGTGGCATTGCTGATGAACCAATTTCACCCTCTTTGATCTTTTGCTTGAAATATTCCATAGAAATATAGGTCCACATATCTCTGTCAAGATCCAGGATAATTGAATTTATCCTTTTCATGGCATCAAAAAGTGCAGCCGCATTATCATAATGCTCGATCTGAGTAGTTGTTTGACTTCTATCTATTTCTAATGTTCCATTAACAAATTCATTGGCAAAGTTCACCCAATTGATGGTTGGAAAGGCAACATAGTGAGCGTTCATGTTTCCAGTTGCTCCACCAAATTTTGCCGAAAATGGTACTGATAACAATTGTTGTTTCTGAACATCTAATCTTTCAACGAACACAAACATTTCTTTACCTAATCGAGTAGGAGAGGCTGGTTGACCATGTGTTCTGGCCAACATGGGAATATTTTTCCATTCCTGAGCAAATTCATTCAATGTAAGAATTAGATCGTCCAACAATGGAATATATTCATTATATACTGCATCCTTTAAAGATAAAGGAATTGCGGTGTTATTAATGTCTTGTGAAGTCAATCCAAAATGAACGAATTCTTCATATTTAGAAAGACCTAGTTTTTCTAGTTTCTGCTTGATGAAGTATTCTACCGCTTTAACATCATGATTGGTGGTGCGTTCAATGTCTTTAATGGCAGCAGCATCCTCCTCAGTGAATTGCTTATATATCTCTCTAAGTGAATTTTCCTTATCTGAGGGAAAATCTTTTAACCCTTTAATATCTACTTTGGTAAGAGCAATGAAATACTCGATCTCAACAAGGATTCTGTATTTTATTAGGGCATATTCAGAAAAATATTCTGCTAAATTATCTACTTTGGATCTGTATCTCCCATCAACAGGAGAAATGGCCATCAATTCATTCATATTCCGGCATGTATAAGAAAGCGCAAAGATAAGTATTCAATACTTGTTGACCAAAGTGAAACAGCATTAACTGTTCATCAACTCGGTAATGATCTTCTCAATAGTGAAACCTTCGGCTTCAGCTCTATAATTTCTAACGATTCTATGACGAAGAATTGGGAAAGCTACGGCTTTTACATCCTCAATATCAGGAGAATACTTGCCTTTGATAGCAGCATAACATTTTGCGCCAATGATCAAATATTGTGAGGCCCTTGGTCCTGCCCCCCAATCTAAATATTTTTCAGTGAGAGGATGAGTATAACCCCCAGTCATTCTGGTTTTAGCAACCAATTTAACAGCATAATCATAAACTGCATCCGGAACCGGTATTCTTCGAATCAATTGTTGGAAGTAGATGATCTCTTCGGTATGTAGAATAGGTTTTAGCTCGACTTTTGTGTCTGAGGTTGTATTTTTTACAATACTGATCTCTTCTTCGTAAGTTGGATAATCAACCCAAATGTTGAACATAAAACGGTCTAATTGGGCCTCTGGAAGAGGATATGTACCTTCTTGTTCAATTGGGTTTTGGGTAGCTAAAACGAAAAATGGTTTATCTAACTCATATTTGGTGCCGGCTGCCGTCACATTTTTCTCCTGCATGGCTTCAAGTAAAGCAGCTTGCGTTTTTGGTGGTGTACGGTTGATCTCATCCGCCAAAATGATATTGGCAAAAATAGGTCCCTTTATAAACTTAAAATTTCGCGATTCATCAAGGATCTCAGAACCAACAATATCTGAAGGCATAAGATCTGGCGTAAACTGAATTCTTTTGAAACTTAATCCCAGAGAGTCTGAAATAGTTTGGATCAACAAAGTCTTGGCTAATCCCGGTACACCAACCAATAAGCTGTGTCCGTTTGAAAAAATAGACATTAAAACTTGCTGCACTACTTCATCTTGTCCGACAATTACCTTGTGAATTTCTGACTTTAGTTCGTTATATTTTTTTACGAGTAGATCTACTCCTTCTTTATCTGATAGTTGTTGCATATTCATAACTGAGAAACGTAAATATAATCAGAAGATTATAAAACTGAGTTGGAAGTTGGTTCACTACTTTTTGCTTTTTTACCTCCTAATGCAAATCCAAAGCCTGCACCCACTATACCTCCTATGATGTGAGTGGAATGTGAAATGTTGTCCTGTTCAAAGGTGCCCCAAATTTCTTTGCCAATGTATATTATGACAATTAGAACAAATGTCAGAGGGATTTCTTTATTCTTAAAGTTTACTAAAGAAACCAGTAAGATCAGCATAAAAACAATGCCACTTGCCCCTAAAAGTGGAACATTGAAAAAAGTAATTTGGATGAGTCCTGTTATGACAGCCGTGGTTATCATCATCAATAATAAATGCTTGCTACCATATTTTTCTTCAACAATTGGTCCCAGTAATAAAAAGAAGGCCATATTTCCCATTAAATGTTCGGTGCTTGCATGTCCCATTGTATGTGAAACAACTCTAAAATACCATGCAGGATTACTGAAATCCCACTCAGGAAAAACCACGAAATAATTATTGCCGATATTCATTGTACTCATAATATACACAGCAGCACATATAAATGAGAAGATGAGAACTACAGGTGAATTAAAGGTTAGCTTCATAACGGATGAATATTCCTATTTTTGCATGTATGACTATCAAATATAAGTTTAATCTATCGTTGAAAGGGAAATTGTTACTCCTTTTATTGGCTTCAATTACTGTTTCCAATACTTCATTTTCTCAGATTGTTGGTGGAGAGATAGAAGAAGAGAAAGACGAAAATTCAAAGGACAAAATGAACCGCGATTCTCTCAGTGGCACTACTTTTTATCTAACGTATTTATACAATTGGGGAAGTAGAAAATTTGAAGATAATAGTCCCTATAATGCCTATGCAGAGTGGGAGGAGCAGAAACCTGATTTTTCTAATGGTGTTACTGGTGGTGTTTTTTTACCTGTATCAGGTAATTTAATGCTTGATTTGGGTGTTACATTCTTTGGTCATAAAGAACAATACACGTATGACGATCCTAATTCAGATTCTACCTTTTCATACACACAGTCATATATCCAATTGGGAATGCCTCTTAAGTTAAGATATGCTTATGGAGATAAGTTCCAAATTTTCGGATTTGCAGGAGTAACTCCTGTTAACATACTTAACGTTCGCTATATATCCAATTATACAACAGCTTTAGGTACTTTGATAGAGTTGCCTGTGGAGAAGCATAAAGAAAAATTGTCCCAATTTAATTTGATGACAAATGTAGGAGTAGGTTTTACTTATAACATGGATTGGATAGGAATCACTTTTTATCCAGAATATCGTCAGCACCTGTTCAATACCTATAATTCGCAAAAGCCTGTGTATCACAGAATGTATGGAATTGGTCTAAATGCTGGATTAACCCTAAGATTTTAAGTAGCAAACTTATTTAAGACATGTGGCAGCTGATCAATTACTTCGCTTGCTAAAAGTCCTATTTCCCCTTTGTCCTTTACGCGTTCATCTGCAGCATAACCGTGCACGAACATGCCAATAATGGCCGCATTCTCTGGTTCGTACCCTTGAGATAATAATGCCCCAATAATGCCTGTCAAAGCATCTCCCATACCGGCAGTTGACATTCCCGGATTTCCAGAACTGTTTATATATACATTGCCTTGAGGCGTAGTTAACTTACTAAACGGACCTTTTTGGATGATATACACTTTATGTTCCTTTGAGAAATTTAGCTGTGCCTTTAATAAAGATTCTGGTGAGTCTTGTGCTCCAATAAGTCTCTCTAATTCTCCTATATGTGGCGTAAGAATTGAGTTTTCAGGTAGTTTACCTAACAAAACTGCATTTTCTGCAATACAATTAATGGCATCTGCATCCAGGATTAATGGCAATGAATTTTGCAGCACCTGGTCTAAAATTTTTACTGCTTCTTCAGATTTTCCCAATCCAGGACCAATTGCGATAGCTTTCACTTTGGCAGGTACTACAAACGAGGAAGTAGTATGCCAGATGGCTTCAGGCAGAGCAATGTTCAGGGCTGTTTTCCCTTCTTCGCCGCATGAAGTGTAAAGATATCTTGCTCCGGCTTTCATTGCAGCTTTTGATGCAATTATTGCTGCACCACTCATTTGTTCAAATCCCGCGACAAGTAACATGCAACCTGAAGTTCCTTTATGATCGAATCGGTGTCTACGTTCAATATGAACATCATCTTCTGTCATGAATTTTGCAAATGGTTGAGATTGAAAATCAGGTGATAAACCAATGTCGATAATTCTGAAATTGCCAACATATTGATAGTAACGTTCATAAAAGAAAGCCATTTTTGGGCACATGAAAGTAAGAGTTTCATCTGCCTGTATGATATTGGCTAAACCATCATTATCACTATTGTCTAATGCAAACAATCCTGAAGGAATGTCAATAGCTATAGTTTTGATCTTTAATTGGTTGATCTTTTGAATGACTTCACCCATCCAACCTTCAATGGGGCGGCTCAAACCTGAACCAAAAATAGCATCAATGATCAGATCATTTTTGCAATCGAAGTCATGTTCTTTATCCGTTAATACATGAATTATAACCGCTTTGGGCAGTCTCTTAAAATTCGATCTAAAATCCTCAGTTTGATCACCAAATTGTAATACAAAAAGATTAACGACCTTGCCTGATTCAGCTAATAATCTTGCAATAACTAAACCGTCTCCACCATTATTGCCGGGCCCACAAAAGATGCCTGCTGATGAAAAAACATTTCTCCCCAAAATTGATTTGGCAGCCAGTGTTGCGGCACGCTCCATTAGATCAATAGAGGCAATTGGTTCGTGTTCAATGGTGTATTTGTCCCATTTTTGCATTTGCTCCGCACTATAAACATTTAAACTCATTTGATCTGGTCAAGGATTTTTACAATTTGAGGAAGTAGTGGTGTAGTTTCGTCATTAATTATAACGAATGAAGCTAAAGGTATTTTTTGTTCATCCGGCCATTGAGCATTCATTCTTGCTATTACTTCTTCTTTGGATACGCCATCTCTCTGCATGGTTCGTTTGATCTTGATGTCAACTGGAGCAGTAACTAAAATGGTGTAATCAAAATTCTTAAAAGCCCCTGTCTCAAATAGAATGGCTGCTTCATTGAATACGATAGGAGATTCACTTCTTAATGCCCATTGATTAAATCGTTTTCTAACCAACGGGTGAACAATGTTGTTCATTTTTTCCCTTAAAGAGAGATCTGCAAATATTTTTTCGGCTAGAAAACTTCTGTTTAATTGACCATATAGATAAGCTTCATCCCCAAATAGGCTCTTTATTGCGGCTATAGCTTCGGTATCATCAATCAACAATTGTTTTGCTTGTTCATCAGAATAAAAAACGGGATAACCCATGGTATTAAGGGTCCTGCAAACATACGTTTTACCAGAACCGATACCACCGGTTATCCCGACTGATATATTTTTAGTCATGACGCCTGGGGCGTTGATCTTAAATCTCTTCTACTTCGATCATTTTGAATGGAAGATCAATGATCGCCTGGTAATCTTCACCAGCCTCTTCCATATCCTCATCATCCTCCTCAAAATACCAGTTAACACTAACGTTCGTGTTTCCTTGATTCAATTTTTCCAATTGCTTGAAAAGGTCAAGAATACACTTTGAAGATGATGTATTGAAATACTCCAATTTAACATCAACAATAGTGTTTGGTTTCGGAGAACCTGCATAGGCATCAATCCAATCATTCAATGGTTTGTAGAACTCGATAGAGTTTTCAGGAATTGATCTTCCTTTCAATTCTAATACACCGTTCTCACCATCAAAATTTACCGTTGGTGTTTTTGCCGATCCTTCTAAAATTAAATTTTCCATAAGTTATTTATGTAATTACTCTGCTATTTTAACAGCTAAACTAAAAAAAGTTGTTGTATCATTAATTGGGTGGAAGTCATACTCTAACTTCTCCCCGGACTTTCTTGCAATATCAATCATACCTAATCCGGCAGTACCTTTGCTGGATAAAGTTCCTTCACTTAACACTTGTTTATAATAAGCTTTTAACTCGTCTTTGTCCATACTATTGACAAGCTCAAGTTTTTCTCTAAGAGGCTCAACATCTGATGTTTTCATATAATTACCAGTAGTGATCTCATAGATCTCGTTTCCTTTGGCAATCATCAATAATGCTGACTTATCTTCAAGCGGCATGTGTACTGTATCATCCTGATCAATGTGGTGATAAAGATTTTGTAAGCACTCAACTAATATGTTGAATACCTTCTTCTTAACCTTCGGTTTTTCTTCAATGTGGTCCATCTTAGACTCCATTATCTGCAAAATCGTGGTTAACAATTCAGAGGTGATCATTCCTTTGAAAGACAAAAGAACATTCTTCTCTTCTAGTTGCTTATATATTTGATAAACCTTATCCACTCTATACACGTGCAAGGCAAATATATAAAATTAAGTTATCTAACCTTAGATTCAGCTTTTAATTTTTCTTACGATAAAAACTCTATTACTTTTGCTGTAAATTTTCAGGGATGGCTGAATGGTACATGGAATGGTTTGATACGGCTTATTATCACATTCTCTATAAGCACAGAGATGATAATGAAGCACTTAAATTCGTTTCAAATTTAAAAAGTGAATTAAGTCTACCAACAGGCTCTACAATTGTTGATCTGGCGTGCGGCAAAGGAAGGCATTCTAAAATGTTTAATGATCTTGGGTTTAAAGTGTTGGGTTTAGACCTTTCAGCCCGTAGTATTCATGAAGCAAAATCATTGGAAAATGAATCGTTGCATTTTTTAGTTCATGACATGCGTGAACCTATTGAAAGCATTTCTGTAGATGTCGTTGTTAACCTTTTTACCAGCTTCGGTTATTTTGAAAAAGTGGATGACAATAGTAAGGTTTTAAGATCAGTCAAGTCTTATTTGAAGTCAGATGGATTGTTGGTAATTGACTTTATGAATTCAAAAAAAGTGATTGATAATTTGGTTCAGCATGAATCTAAGTCCATTCAAAATATTACGTTCAATTTGAGTAGGTTCTATGATGGACGTTTCATCAGGAAAAATATACAGGTCCTGGACGGCGAAAAGAATTTGACCTTTGAAGAAAAAGTACAGGCGTTTACTAAAGATGAACTATTAAATTTGTTAGCTGAAGAAGGGTATAAGGTTGAAAAAGTTTTTGGGGATTACCTACTTCAGCCATTTGATGAACAAACATCAGATAGATTGATCATTTTAGCAAGGAATTAATTTATGGAGTTTTGGATGAAAATTGCAGGATTGATTTTGTCGGTGTTAGCCGGTGGGATACTTGTTGAGATATTCAAAAAAGCTTCACGCTTAAAACTATTGCTTTCTTTTTCGGGTGGATTCTTATTAACCATCATTTTTACACACATTCTTCCAGAATCTTATGTGCATGATGGTAAAGTAATTGGCTATTTCATTTTAGCTGGATTCTTACTTCAACTGGTCCTTGAGTATTTTTCAAAAGGTGTAGAGCATGGGCATACTCACTTGCATTCTCATGAGCATGATCATGAGCACAGATCTTTTCCTTTAGCCATTTTTATAAGTTTATCTATTCATGCATTTATAGAAGCTATTCCCTTGGATGATCACGGACATGAACATGGACAGAATTTGGTACTGGGAATTATTTTACACAAAATTCCTGTAGCCGTCGCATTACTTACTATTTTTAGAGCTGCTGGCTATGGTCGAATGCAATCATGGGTTTACTTAATAGTATTCTCATTAATGGCTCCTCTGGGCTTGTTAATAGGAGAACCTTTACTGCAGGTAATGAAGATCGATCCAGTATATATTCTTGCTATTGCAGTAGGTATGTTCTTGCATATTTCAACTACTATAATTTTTGAATCCAGTGAAGGTCATAAGTTAAATTTCATGAAACTACTGGCAATTCTATTCGGATTTCTGGCCGGTATGTTAATAGGCTAAGAGTTATAGATTATCTTTATTTTATCATAGAAAAATTTGAATCAGACGTCTTTAAATTCTGTTTAAATTTGTTGTGAATTGATAACTATTTAAAACAAAAATAAAAATGGGAGTATTAGTAGGAAAAAAAGCCCCTTCTTTTTCGGCACCAGCAGTAGTGAATGGTGGAGAAGTGGTGAAAGATTTTTCATTAGATCAATATTTAGGAAAAAATTATGTGATCCTTTTCTTTTATCCAAAAGATTTCACATTCGTTTGTCCGTCTGAATTGCATGCTTTTCAGGCTAAATTGGATGAGTTCGAAAAGAGAGGAACCAAAGTTGTTGCTTGTTCAACAGATACAGAAGAAACTCACTGGGGTTGGTTGCAAATGGATAAAGCTGCTGGAGGTATTAAAGGAGTTAAATATCCTATCATTGCAGATACAAACAAAACGATCTCTGATGCATATGACGTTCTTTTAGGAGAATATGATTACACGGCTGATGGCGAGTTGATTGCAACAAACACTATGATTGCATATAGAGGTTTGTTCTTGATTGATAAAGAAGGAGTTGTTAGACATCAGATCGTTAATGATCTACCTCTTGGAAGAAATGTTGATGAAGCAATCAGAATGGTGGACGCATTGGCTTTCAATGAAGAGTATGGTGAAGTTTGTCCTGCAAACTGGCAAGCTGGTGATGAAGGTATGAAAGCATCACATGAAGGTGTAGCTGATTATTTGGCAAAACACTAACTGATAAAGATCATATTTAATTTAACCGTTGAACATCAATTGTTTAACGGTTATTTTTTTTTAAACACCTTTTTAGAACCAAACCTTTTTTATATATTCGCGTTTACTAAATCGAATATTTAAAAATAAACTAATGAAAAAGACGATTTTAATGTTTGCTGCAGCAGCTTTATTGCTTGCAACACCTTCATGTAAAAAAGGTGAAAATGACCCTTTCTTAAGCCTTTCTTCAAGAAAAGCTAGAATTTCTAACGAATGGGTAGTTACTAATATCAGCTCTACTTATACTGATCTTGACAGTGACGGAGATTCTTGGTCTCAAACTGCTACTTTTGACGGAACTACAAGAACTGTAGTTAGCTCAAATACTTCAGGTGGAACTACAGTATCAAACACTTATACTTATACTTTCTCAGATTATTCAATCACTATTGAGAAAGATGGTACTTGGTCAATGTCTCAAGCTTACACTTATTCAGAGGATGATGATTGGTCATGGCCTGGTTACACTACTACTGATGCACACAGTGTAACAATTACTTCTTCAGGTTCTTGGAGCTTTGTAGGTAAAGAAAAAGATGCTTACAAAGGAAAAGAAAGAGTATTGTTGAACACTCTTAACTTTACTTGGACTGATAACGTTACTTCTACTACTAAAAATGATGGTACAGGAAACGTAGTTGATACTCAAACTTCTTCTAACTCTAGCACTGATGTTGAAGCACACGGTCAAGATGTTATGGTTTATGATATCGATATGTTGAAAGGTAAAGAAATGGTTTGGATGGAGTCTTATGACGGTAATGATTCAAACTCTAACACTTACGGATCAACAACTACTACAACTTCAAGCACTTACACTGGTTCTAATACCATGACTTTGGAGCAAAAATAAGAATAACACATTCTATTATAGGATCCCCTCTGCTTCTTGCTGAGGGGATTTTTTTTGCACAAACTTTTTGAGTTCTCAACAACGCTTTTTTACCCCCTCTATAATCCGTATCTTTATTGCTTGATAATTATCGGTCCACCTCAGGTGGGCAACAAGCCAAGCGATTCATGTATATCATTTTTGATACGGAAACCACGGGACTTCCCAAAAACTGGAATGCTCCTATAACAGATACCGATAACTGGCCACGTGTGGTACAGATCGCCTGGCAATTGCATGATGAGAATGGAGCCTTGCTAGAGCACAAAGACTATTTGATCAAACCAGATGGTTATAATATTCCATTCGAGTCAGAACAAATTCATGGGATATCTACTGAACTAGCAGAACAAGATGGAGTTGAGATCCAGAAAGTGCTGGACGAATTCAATGTAGCTCTTGGGAAAGCAAAATTCGTTGTAGGTCAAAATATTGGATTTGATATTAATGTCATGGGATGTGAATTTTACCGTTATGCGGTAGAAACACCAATGACCACCATGCCGATTTTAGATACCTGTACTGAAAAAACGGCTGAGCTTTGTCAATTACCAGGTGGTAGAGGGGGGAAATTCAAATTACCTACATTAACTGAGCTTCATGAATTCCTTTTTGGTGAACCCTTTCAAGAAGCACACAATGCCACGGCTGACGTTGAAGCCACTACCAGATGTTTTTTCGAATTAATTCGTACTGGTAACTTTTCAAATCAGGAGTTACAGGCATCTGATAATTACATTCAGGATTTTCTACGTCAACATCCTTCCAAGTTTGCAACTGCAGGTTTAAAGCATTTAAATCTAAAAGCCGAGTCTGAGAAAATTCGAAAGGCTCAAACTTCAGAGGATGCACCTATTGTAGATATCTCTGGAAATATTTCCAGATTAAAGGATGTTCCTTATTCCCATTTGCATAATTATTCGCAATTCTCAATACTTCAATCTACTACCAAGATCAAAAATCTGGTGAATAGAGCTGGAGAGTATGGTTGTCCTGCTGTTGCGCTTACCGATTCAGGTAATATGATGGCAGCCTTCCACTTTGTGAGTGATGTCAAGAATTACAATGATAACATTGAGGCTCAACGAAAGGAAGCTGAAGAAAAGGGAGAAGCTTTTGATAAAAAACCATTGATCCCTATTGTTGGATGTGAATTCAATGTCTGCCGTAATATGCATGACAAGTCCAACAAGGATAATGGTTATCAAGTGGTGTTTCTGGCCAAGAACAAAAAGGGATATCACAATTTGGCCAAGTTATCTTCATTGGCTTTTACTGAAGGCTTCTACTATGTTCCGAGAATTGACAAGGAGCTAGTTGAACAATACAAAGAAGATATCATTGTCCTGACAGGCGGTTTGAACGGAGAAGTTTCTAATTTGATCTTGAATGTTGGAGAAGTGCAGGCTGAAGAGGCTTTGATTTGGTGGAAAGAACAGTTTGGTGAAGATCTATATATAGAATTGATCAGACATGGATTGCCAGAGGAGGAGCGTGTAAACGAAAGCTTGAAAGCTTTTGGAACGAAACATGAGGTTAAACTAGTTGCCACTAACAGTACGCATTATTTGAACAAAGCTGATGCAGATGCACATGATATTCTACTTTGTATTAAGGATGGTGAGTTGAAGTCTACACCTGTAGGAAGAGGAAGGGGTTTTAGATATGGTTTGAGTAATCAGGATTATTATTTCAAGTCTCCTGATGAAATGAAAAAATTGTTCTCAGATATTCCTGAAGCCATTGAGAACACGAATGAAATTGTTGCTAAATGTGAATCTTACGTTCTCGCAAGAGAGATCTTGCTGCCTGCCTTTGATATACCTGAAGAATTCCAGGATCCGCAAGATCAGGAAGATGGTGGTAAAAGAGGCGAGAACAATTATCTAAGACATTTAACTTACGAAGGAGCTAAGAAGAGATGGGGAGAGGAGAATATTACTGATGACATTCGAGAGCGCCTGGATTTTGAATTGGAAACTATTGCCAATACTGGATATCCGGGGTACTTTTTGATTGTTCAGGATTTTTGTCAGGCAGCCAGGGATATGGGTGTTTCCGTAGGTCCTGGACGTGGTTCTGCGGCAGGTTCAGCTGTGGCTTATTGTACCGGAATTACAAATGTCGATCCAATTGAATATGATCTTCTATTTGAGCGTTTCCTAAATCCTGAGCGTGTATCCATGCCCGATATTGATATTGACTTTGATGATGAAGGTCGTCAAAGGGTAATTGATTGGGTAATTGAAAAATATGGATCAAATCAAGTAGCGCAGATCATTACTTATGGTACCATGGCGGCTAAATCGTCAATAAGAGATGCGGCAAGAGTACTTGATCTACCTCTGCATGAAGCTGATCGTCTCGCTAAATTGGTACCAGATCTGAAATTGAATAAGATCTTTAATCTGGATGATGTT
Organism: Crocinitomicaceae bacterium; assembly: GCA_020635955.1. Classification (GTDB taxonomy): domain Bacteria; phylum Bacteroidota; class Bacteroidia; order Flavobacteriales_D; family Crocinitomicaceae; genus Paracrocinitomix. The sequence goes on along the minus strand of JACJYW010000004.1, from coordinate 336,222 downwards.
GAGCTGGCTGATAAGTTAAAAAACAATCAGGAGGATATTGAGAAAGCGAATATGCTCAAATCTTTATCCAAAGGAAAAGATCTTCAGGCTGAGGTGGTCAATCAGGCCGTTCTACTTGAGGGTTCAATGAGAAATACAGGTATTCATGCCTGTGGGGTGATCATAACTCCTGATGATATTACGAATTTTGTTCCGGTTGCTTTGGCGAAGGATTCAGATATGTACTGTACCCAATTTGACAACTCTGTAGCAGAAGATGCGGGATTGTTAAAGATGGACTTCCTGGGGCTAAAGACATTGACACTCATCAAAGATGCAGTTAAGATTGTCAAAGAAAGACACGGCATAGAGCTTGATCCGGATAATTTTCCGATTGATGACGAAGAGACGTATGCTTTATTCCAACGTGGTGAAACAGTTGGTATTTTCCAATACGAATCTGCCGGAATGCAAAAGTATCTCCGTGAGCTAAAGCCTACGGTTTTTGCCGATCTGATAGCCATGAACGCATTGTATCGTCCAGGTCCATTGGAGTATATACCGTCTTTCATTAAACGGAAACATGGAATTGAAGAGATCGTTTATGATCTTGATGCTACCAAAGAGTATCTGGAAGAAACGTACGGTATTACAGTTTATCAGGAGCAGGTAATGCTTCTTTCTCAGAAATTGGCAGGATTTTCAAAAGGTGAAGCTGATACCTTGAGAAAAGCAATGGGGAAAAAGAAATTCGACCTTCTTGCTAAGATGAAACCCAAGTTCCTTGATCAGGGAGAGGCTAATGGACATGATCGCAAGACCCTGGAAAAGATCTGGGTAGACTGGGAAGCATTTGCATCTTATGCCTTCAACAAATCCCATTCAACCTGTTATGCATGGATCGCCTATCAAACGGCCTATCTAAAAGCGCATTATCCAGCTGAATACATGGCTTCTGTGTTGAGTAATAATATGAATGACATCAAGCAGGTTACGTTCTTTATGGAAGAGTGTAAGCGTGGTGGAATACCAGTGCTTGGCCCTGATGTCAATGAATCACAATATAAGTTTACCGTAAATAAGGATGGTGCCATCCGTTTTGGATTAGGAGCCATTAAAGGAGTGGGGTCGAAACCGGTAGAAGAGATCATTCAGGAGCGTACTGAGAATGGGCTATTCAGTTCTATTTTCGATATGGCTTCACGTGTGAGTTTAAGAGCCTGTAACAAACGTGTTTTTGAAAGTTTGATACTTGCAGGTGGATTCGATTCTTTTGGAGATATTCATAGAGCGCAATATTTTGCAGAAGATCAAAATAAGCGTCCTTTCCTTGAAAATGTGCTGAAATTTGGAGGAAGGGTTCAGGAAAATGAAGACTCTTCACAGGTATCAATGTTTGGAGATGTTGCCAAAGAAGATGTTCCTCAGCCACAACCTCCTCGTACAGAGCCTTGGCCAGGTCTTGTTAAACTTAGAAAAGAAAAAGAAGTTGTTGGTATTTATATATCCGGTCATCCCTTAGATGATTTCAGTAGAGATATCAGAAGTTTCTGTAATGCAAGTGTGAGTAATATTAAAGAACTCGAGAAATTCGCCAATAAAGAATTGAAGATTGCAGGGATCATAACAGATGCTCAACATAGAACCACCAAACACGGTAAACCTTTTGGAACCTTTGATATTGAAGATTACTCAGATACTGAACGAATCTTCATTTTTGGAGAGGATTATCTGAAATTCAAGCACCTCATGAACATAGGAACCTTTGTTTTTATGGCGGGTAGGGTTCAAACCAAGAAGTTTGGAGATGGTCTGGAATTTAAGGTGACCAATATGGAGTTGTTATCAGAACTGAGAGAGAAAAAAGCCAGAACTTTACTGGTTTCGGTTGAATCTGCAGATATTTCTGAGCCGGTAATGGACGATCTTTTCCAATTGGTGCAAGATCATTCAGGTAGTTGTCAACTAAAGTTTATCATACGTGATCATAAGTCAAGTGCTCAGATCAAGATGCCTTCACGCTCTTTCAAAGTAAGCGTTGATAATGAATTCATCAATAAAATAGAAGATCTTAAGGTGTTTGATTGCGCTTTAGAATAAAAAAAAGCTCCCCATTTGGAGAGCAGAGCTTTCATATCTATTAGATCTAAATCTTATAAAAGTTTGAACGAATTTACGAATGCAGATTCAATTCCTGCATCAAATCCTTTTTTGCTGGTAGATAGAGCTGAGATTCTATACTCAATTCCATAAGCCATAGTAATGTAGATATTACCGAAGAAGTTAAATGATCCACCTGAACCATTTGATACTTTTCCTTTAATAGCATTTTTCAAACCAGGGTTTGAACCGCCACCATTCCATCTAACACATTTTTTCTCATTAAATTTAGAGTTGAATGCATCAGCAGTAGTGATAATACCTTCAGCCACTTTAACAGCATATTCATCTTCAGGTACAACTTCTTCATAAACGAAAACACTTACCAATAGGATCATTGATTGATAAGTTGCACTCAATGAAAGTACGGTAACTCCATCTTGTTGATCAGAAGATACATCATAAGATGAAGGGAAAGTAATTTTAAATTTTGCGTCTTCATTCGTATATGTTTCCCCAGCGAATGAATAGGTTCCCATTAAAAACAACATCCCAACGGCCAAAAGGTTTTTTTTAAGTTTTCTCATATTTCTGTTTAATTATTAAATCGTTTGCAATATAGACTTTCTAATTACAAATCTTCTACGGTAAATCCTGTGTTAAAAATATTAATTTATTTTACTTTATCTCCATTTAACCATAAGATAAATGCATATTCCAGGGCAATTTCTTTAATGGCTTCAAATCTTCCACTAGCGCCGCCATGTCCTGCTTCCATGTTTGTATATAGAAGGACAGGGTTATTATCGGTCTTTAATTCGCGGATCTTTGCTACATATTTCGTGGGTTCCCAATATTGAACCTGCGAATCATGCAATCCGCTGGTAATCAGCATTGGAGGATAGTTTTTGGATTCAATGTTATCGTAAGGCGAATACGATAACATATACTTATAATACGTTTCATCATTTGGGTTACCCCATTCGTCATATTCTCCTGTGGTTAAAGGAATTGAATCATCCAACATGGTGGAAACGACATCAACAAAAGGAACTTGAGATACAATTCCAGTCCAAAGGTCTGGTCGATAATTGGCTACAGCTCCCATTAATAATCCCCCCGCAGATCCGCCCATGGCAAATACTTTGTCTTTAGCTGCATACTTTTCCTGAATCAAGTACTCTGCGGCATCTATAAAATCGTAAAAGGTATTTTTCTTTTTGAGCAGTTTGCCTTCTTCATACCAATGTCTACCTAAATATTCACCTCCTCTAATATGTGCAATGGCAAATACAAATCCTCTGTTTAAAAGCGATAATCTGATGGAAGAAAAATAAGGATCCACAGTTGAACCATAACTTCCGTATGCATATAAAAGCAACGGGTTTGTACCGTCTTTTTTGAATTGATCGATTCTATATACCAAAGAGACAGCCACTTTAACTCCGTCTCTGGCGGTAGCCCAAACACGTTCTGATCTATAGTTTTCAGATCTGAAATCTCCCAAAACTTCCGTTTGCTTTTGTAAGGTTCTTTCAAAGGTTTCCAGATCCACGTCATATATGCTGTAAGGAGTGGTCATTGAACTATATGCAATACGGACATGATCCTGCTCTAATTCAGGATTAGTTTCAATGTACATCATGAATGTTTCTTCAATGGGAGGAATGACTTTTACAGTGTCTTTGCGTAGATCATAAACTCGCAATTGGGTTAATCCGTTTTCTTTTTCCTGTACAACGTAATGGTTGGCAAAAACTTCAAAATCTTCAATATAAATTGCATCTGAAGTGCCCTGGATCAATTGCCATGAATCGTAGGCTCGATCTTTAATGTGACACTTCATGATTTTGAAGTTCTCGGCATCTTTATTGGTTTTGATCACTGCTGTTTCGCCATCCAATTCAATGTAATATTCATGATCTTCTTCTCGCGCTAAAAAGAGTTCAAAAGGTGAATCATCATTAGCAGATTTGATCTGATATTCAGTAGTTAATGTGCTGTATGATCCAATTAACAAATGTCCAAAATCTTTATTGATGGCAACGGCACAAGTGTAGGTGTCATCTTTCTCTTCAAAGATCAAATCCGTTTTTCGTTGGTTAAGGTGGTATTTGTAGATACGATAAGGACGTAAGGTCTTTTTATCCTTTACCGAATAATACAATTGCTGATTATCATTATGCCAGGCCAGATCACTACCTGTATTTTCAATTAATTGATCTGAAATTGCTCCTGTTTCCAGATCTTTGAAACGTATACGGTAAAGTCGGCGTCCATTGATGTCCTCTGCAAATGCCATTGTCTTGTTATCTCTGGTAATAGCAAAGGATACCATTTCGTAATAAGGATAATGTTCGGCTTCCAGATTTTCATCCAGCAATATCTCTTCTGGTGCATCTAAGGAACCTTTTTTTCTACAATGAATGGGATGTTCCTGACCAATTTCATATCGACTGTAATACCAGTATCCATTCTTGAAATAAGGAGGAGAGGAGTCATCTTCTTTGATCCTTGCCTTCATTTCTTTGAACAAACTCTCTTGAGAAACACCACAGTCATCCAGCACTGCCTTTGTATAAGTGTTCTCTTCATTGAGATAAAGAATTACTTCAGGATCCTCTCTATCATTCATCCAGAAGTAATCATCAATTCGGGTATAGTTATGAATTTGAAGCGACTTCGGTTCCTTCCTGGCTACTGGTGGCCTTAAATTTTGGAATGCCGAATTGTTTATAAGTGTTTTCAATGTATTTGACATCTCTTCCGTAAATATCCGGATAAAAGATAGCATTTCCGCTACTATCTCCGGTTACTGTAATGTACTCAATAAATACTTCAAATGGTCTGTCCAGCTCGATCACACGTTGTGTTTTTCTAGCAATTAAACTATCTAGCGTATCCGGTACAATTCTGTTATTCTCAGAAAGCAATATTGATTTAGCCAGATCAAAAGGCTCATGCAATCTTACACATCCGTGTGAATAGGCACGAACATCATTTTGAAATAATCCTTTTGAAGGCGTATCATGTAAGAAAACTGAATGTTCATTTGGAAATAGGAATTTGATCTTTCCAAGTGAGTTTCCTCCGCCTCCGTCCTGGCGCACACGATAGGTGAACGAAGATTGTTTAACTGATGACCAGTCAACTGATGTAGGATCTATTTGTTGTCCACCTGCAAAAACCTTGTATCCTCTTTTGTCAAAATAATTCGTGTCTTTTCTTGCGCCGGCCAATATTTCAGTAGATGCAATAGAGTAGGGTACATGCCAGAAAGGCATAGTCACCATTCTTTCCATTTTTGCATGAAACTCTGGCGTTTGTGTTGCATATGCCCCAACTACTACTCTGTGTTTACGCTTTACCTGATTACTATCTACAAAATATAAGGTGTATTCAGGTATATTAACACGGATGTATTTTTCTGGATATTTCTTTTTCCATCTCCATTTCTCAAGGCTTAATGCAGCATGATAAAAACGATCAAGATTACTATGCTCTAGCGAATAACCGGTCCATTTACCCACAATGGCATCATCTTTTAAACCATTTGTTTTCTGAAATTTCTTCAATTCTTCTATGAAAACAGAATCTTGCAAACCTATTGAACCATCCATAAAAGCATGACCGATCAAAGCTTCATGAGCAGCATGATAACATTTCACCGAATCTTCTTTAAAAGCAGGTATTTTATAATGGTTCGTATCTAGCGGATATTCATCTAAAAATTTCTCCAAACCTGCCTGTAACTGATGGTAATCCCAAAAAACAGGCTCATGGCTAAAAATGACTTCATCTACAGGTGAACCATCTTTTACTTTGTCTAATTCAGCCGCAAGATCATAATCAAGTGAGTCTTTTTTCCAGACATATTGGTACGTTACTGGGTCAACGCATCCCACATCTACATGAGTGGTCATTAAGAAAAATGCATTGGTCAACATCATTTCTGCATCCAGCAAAGAGGTGTCTTTCATCTGATCAATGAGCTGGTAATGATACATTTCAGGTAACAAACCATGATCTTTAGAATTCTCGATCAATTCTAACATTTTATTCCCTTCATCTGTAAGGCTTGTTTTACCAATCCAAATAGGAGTGAAATCATTATTGCTATAATAATCGAGTACTTCTTTTGAGGCTAATAATGTGTCACCATTATATACCAATTGATCACGTGTTTCAAAGCGTGAACGCAGTTCTTCACTGATCTGGATCTCCTCTTCTGTGAGCTCCCTTGATTTGCCAGAACATCCCATTATTGAAACCAAAACGAGGCATGGGAGTATACTTTTAAAGTAGTTTTTCATAATGCTGGCAAGGTAAGTAATTAGGAAGCAGACGAATATAAGAAATAATTAAATGTACATCACCTATTTATTATTAGCAGTAACTATTCTGATTTCCGTAATGGCATTCAATAATGATGCCTTAAAATGGAAGTTGATGTACAATCCATACAATGTGGTACACAATAATGAATGGTACCGTTCTTTTACCCATGCTTTCATCCATGCTGACTGGACACATTTGATCTTTAATATGTTCGTCCTTTACAGCTTTGGTAAACCTTTAGAAGATTTGATGAGGCACAGCTATGGGCCAAAAGCATATCTATATTTTTCGTGCTTATATGTGGGAGGGATCTTGTTCTCAACATTGTTATCACTGAGAAGAAATAAGGATAATATACATTATAATTCCCTTGGAGCGTCTGGTGCAGTTATGGCAGTTCTTTTTGGTTTCGTAATGATGATGCCTAATGCCAAATTGATGATGATCTTTATCCCAATTCCAGTATCCGCTTACATTATGGCACCGTTGATATTGGCTATAGAATACTACATGTCTAAACGTGGTGGAACAGGTATTGCACATGACGCCCATTTTGCTGGAGCGGTTTTCGGTATTATATTTATGATAGTTGTTGATTATCACCTACTTCTTGATTTCTTTTCAAAAATTGGAACATGAGTGGATTTGTAAACTTTAACGGAATGATGTTGCCTGCTGATCAATATTCGATCATGGCAGGAAATAGAGCTTATCTCTACGGAGATGGTTTGTTTGAGTCTATCCGTGTGATCAATGGTAAAGCAATTAATCTTGAAAATCATTGTTTGCGCTTGCAAGAGGGGATAGAAGCGTTAAAGTTAAATGTGCCGGCTTATTATTGTACATCATTTTTTGAGGAGGAGATTGCGAAGCTCGTTAAATTAAATGGCATCACACAAGGAGGAAGAGTGCGGTTAAGTGTTGATCGTAAACCGGGAGGAGCATTTTTGCCTGATAACAACCATGTAGATTTTTACATTGAAGCCTATCCTATTAAACAGAACAACTTTGAGCTGAATGAAAAGGGTTGGAAGATCAATTTATATGAAGATATTAAAAAGGATATCAGTCCTTTATCGGCATACAAAACCAAAAACGGATTGATCTATATCATGGCTAAATTGAGTGCCCAGGAAAAAGGCTTAGATGATCTATTAATTCAGAATTATAAAATGGGGATCATTGAAGGGGCTAGTGCGAATCTATTTGTTGTGAGCAATGGTGTGCTCTACACACCGGGATTAGATCAGGGACCTTTAGGCGGTACCATGCGTATGCAGATCATAAATTTGGCTCTTGAAAATGAAGTAAAGGTATATGAGTGTAATATCTCTCCTCAAAATCTACTTGTTGCTGATGAGGTGTTTTTAACCAATGCCATCAATGGTGTTATTTGGGTAGAATCATACCGAACTAAACAATATAAGAACGAGATCGCTAAAAAGTTTGTGCGACTTTTAAATGCCAAATGGGCGAGACCATAGAAATAGATCACAATGAACATTTTTACATCCTTTATCATTTCTTCATTTCTGGTCTTGTGTCAGATGTTTTCTTTTGGTCAAAGCAGCAAACAGATAGAGAAAGCAACCAAGGTTTTCTATAAGGATTACGATAAAGGAATTGCAAAGCTTCGTAAATATATGGATAAGGCGGATTATCCTTCTTTAGCCGCTTACGAAGTATTGGTAAAAATGGAGTATATGGATTATGAGCAGTCCATGTCTATTTGGGATAATGTAAGTATTACAGTAGAAGGGGATGACGGAACCAATAATGATAGCCTCGCCAATGCATTCATTGAGGGATTCAAATCTGTGAAACTTGAACATTTCATTGATGTTTGTAGGGAAAGCACCATTCAATCATTCTCTTATACAGGAGATCTGTATTTGCGTATTTTACTGGTAGATATCAATCCGGATTCAACCATTTCTGAAAAAGGACTTGAATACTTTAATAAAGGAGAGAAAAAGTTTGTCAATAAGAAGTATGATGAGGCAGAAGATTATTACCGAAAAGCATTAGAAACAGATCCGGGGTTCTATAAAGCCACGCTTTATATTGGGGATTCATTTTGGATCAGAAAACAACCTGATTCGGCTATCTATTACTATGAATTGGCTAGAGAGATGCAGCCGGGTTTGATGGAGCCGCGGAAATATATTATTGATGCCTTGATCGATCAGGGATTGTTCTATAGAGCAAAAAAAGAATGTTTGGAGGCATTGTGTATATATCCTGGATTTGAAATGAAAATTAAAATGCAGGATATTCTGGATGTGGAGAACAAGTGGCTAAATGATATGCGTTTTCCAAGAGGATTTTATCCGAATAACATGAAAGCCAAACAACAAACTGATCTGGTTGGTCCATGGGCGGATTATAGAAGTGCTATGAAAGATGTGAGATCATTTTGTAATGAAGATGGAATAATTGGAGAGAATTCGATTACTAAAGACCAGTATCTGGAAGTATATTCATTCAGAAAAATGCTGGATGAAAATGCTGATAATGATCTGTCTCCGGGATTACGGTTTGCTTTGAAAATGAAAGAAGAGGGATATCTCGAGCCCTACATTTTTATTTCTATGTTCCACATTGATATATATCCACAATTCAAACACTATATGTCGTTTGAAGAGAATCGCAAAAAGTCAATGGATTATGTGGAGAAGTATCTGATCGTTAAAGCAGATCGCTAATTGAGTGAAGCATCTTCAGGGAAATGAGCGAAGGCTTTGTATTTTCCTCCCTGACTTTCCATGTAATCATTCCAAATATTGATGTAATCTACATTCATGATATCATCAATGCTGCTAATATTCGCAACCAACCAAGAATTGTGCTTCAATTCGCCTTCCAATTGTTTGTTTACCCATCCCGAGTACCCCAGAAAGAATCTGATCTGATTATGTGCTACCTGATTTGAAGCCATTAATTCTTTCAGGATCTCAAAATCACCTCCGGCATACAAATTCCCGTAAACCTGAATGCTTCCCGGTAATTTATCACCTAAAGTATGTATGTAATACAGATTCTTTGTACTTACTGGTCCACCCATGGAAATACGGGTGTCAAACTCAGGAATTCCTTCAAATTCATCCAGTTTTACATCCACATATTTATTTAATACAAATCCGAATGTGCCTTCTTCGTTGTGCTCACAAAGTAGAATAACAGCACGTTTGAAGTGTTCACTCTCCAAAAAAGGTTCTGTGATCAACAATCTACCTTTTTTGGGCGCTAGTTTGTTATATACATTCAGATCGATCATTGACTTAAAGATAACCATTTTGCATCAGAAAATGAAGAGAAGCACTGTAGGTTCTATAAGATTTTGCAACTTTGTAATGCATGTCTAACTCAGATATAAAAAATAAGAGAGCAAGTTTTGAGTACGAATTTCTGGATGATTTCGTAGCTGGTATTGTATTGACAGGAACAGAGATCAAATCAATCCGCAATGGGAAGGCCAGTATTACTGAGGCATTTTGTGTGCTGAAGAATGGTGTTCTGCTTATACGAAATATGTATATCGCGGAATATGAAGCCGGTTCTTATTATAATCACGAACCTAAAAGAGATAGAATTCTGCTGTTGAATAGAACAGAGTTGAATAAGTTGGAGAGAAAGTTAAAGGATAAAGGACTTACCGTAATCGCTTCTAAGTTGTTCATCAATGAAAAGAATCTTGCAAAATTGAAGATCCACCTGGCGAGAGGTAAAAAGCTCCATGACAAGCGTCAAGACCTTAAGACAAAGGACACAAAGCGTGACATGGAGCGTGCTATGAAGAGCTAAATATTATTGAGCGTTTGGATCGTATTCAACCCCTTTTGCTTCTTGTTGAGACAAAGTCCAGTCATCTGTTGTAGTAGTTTGTAACCACATGTTTCCTGACTTTCTCCAAACCTGAACGTTAACGCCGTAATGATCTTTGAAATTACCTTCTAAAGTTGAGGTTTTAAGATGACCATCAATGCTCAATTCACCTGAATTATGCACTGATCGAATGTCTTTCAAATACAATTCATCATCATACATACTTTTGTATGCGCTAGCTTCCCCTTCTTTATGGTCTTCAGAGAAAAATTCAATTTTTAAATGAGGGAATTTCTTATTGAACATTTCTTTGATCTCTTTCAATTGCTTATCGTCAGATATTTTAAGTGTATCCATTACCAAGATTTTAATTCAGAATAAAATTAGTAGGATGAAGTTACTAAAATGCTTGAATTTATCAATCTTTAGAGTGATAGAAATCAGTTCGACTTCTCGCTCAAGGTTGATTCAAGTACATTCCATATGATATCGGCAGTCTTGTCCCAGCTAAATTCTTTGGATCTTTCCAATCCTACTTTACTCAATTGCTCACATAGATTCGCATCAGTATCTAGTTTTTTTAGACAATCGGCTATATCATTAATATTGAAAGGATCAAAAAATAAAGCAGCATCTCCGGCTACTTCAGGTAATGCGGTTAAATTTCCGCAGGTAACCGGAACACCAGCTTTCATGGCTTCAACAAGCGGAATTCCAAATCCTTCAAAATAAGAAGGAAAAACAAGTGCTTTTGCTCCGCCTACAGCTTTGGTCAGGTCTTCTAAAGCCAGATGGCCTGTAAATTGAATGTCATGTTTGCATTCAAGTGAATTATAAAGCTCTTCAATGCTGCTGTCTTTCCATAGCTTTTCACCAACAATTACCAATTGGGTAGGGGAAGATGTTTCTTTCTTGAAAGCCTCAAATGCTTCAAATAATTTATTGAGATTCTTTCTTGGGTGTAAAGCGCCAACGAATACAAAATATTCATTCCCATCTGCAAAGTTTTCTCGGGAATCTAATTTCTCTTGATCCGCAAGAGGATGAAATGCTTCACTACCTCCATTGTGAGCTACAGTGATCTTGTTGTCAGGGATATTATAGCTTTTGATGATATCCTCTTTAGAAAACTGAGAAACCGTAATAATGTGTGTTGCTTTTTTTGCAAATAAGGGAAAGTATTTCAATAGATACTTTCTAGAAGATGGTGGAATATCTTGGGGATAATGTTCAAAGTTAAGGTCATGTATCACTCCAATTTGAGGGATTGAAGAGGGGAGGGATAAGTATCCATCCGGTGAAAAGAAAAGATCTGCCTTATATTTTTTAAGCGCCCTGTGAACTGATAAATTGAACCAAATGCGAAATAAAATAGGGTGTCTTGCTTGTGGATGTAAAACTACCGGCGTAACGTTCGGTCCGAAAATAAATCGTTGATGATATGGTCTATCGAAAAAGAAAATGAATTCCACATCCGGATGATCTTCAACCATGCGTTTAACGGTTTCATAGGTGAACCACCCAAATCCTTCCATTTTGGAAGACAAAAGAAACCTTGTATTGATGGCAATTCTCATCAGCTCAAAAATATAAAAAAGGCCTTCAACAGAACCTAAAGTTGCAATTCAATCTCACAATATTCTTACTAAATTTACGGGGCATATGAAAAATCTGATCAAAACAATATTGCAAACACTTTTAGGTTATGAGACCTATTTGTTTGTATTTGCTAAATACAAGATCAGAAATCTTAAAACGGATAAAAAGGAAAAAGATTTCTTTGCCTTTCTGGATGCTGTTAAAGGAGAGGGAGATCTATTAGACGTGGGTGCAAATATTGGTATCATGACCTACCATATGAGCAAGCGATTTCCTAGAAAAACCACCATGGCTATTGAGCCAATGCCCTCCAATATAGAGGTACTTATGAAGATCATTCAAAAATATGATCTCAGTAATGTGGAGATGATCCCTATGGCCGTTGGTGATCAGGAAGATCAGGAAATAAAAATGATCCTTCCCAAAAAGGGTAAGGTAAAAATGCAGGGATTAGCTCATGTTAAGCATGAGTCTATAACAGAATGGAATGAAGGAGAAGAATATACCGTGATGTCTGATACCCTTGATCAGCTGTGTATTGGCCGTAAAATCGCAGGTATTAAAATGGACATTGAAAATTACGAGTTCTTTGCCTTGAAAGGAGCACAGGAGTTATTGTTACGTGATAAGCCGGTTGTATATCTTGAGCTCTGGAAGAATGAGAACCGAGATAATTGTTTTGATTTTCTGTTGAATCTTGGATATAAAGCTTATGTTACAACTGAAAAAGGATTGGTGTTGTATACAGAAAATATTACCGATAAACAGAATTTTATCTTTATCCATCATGACTAGGAAATTGATCTCATCTGGTTCAGATTTTGAGAAAAAAGCAGCCTATTCTCGTGCTGTTGTGGTTGATAAATTCATTTTTGTATCTGGTACAACAGGATTCGATTATTCCACCATGGAAATCTCTGAAAATGTTGCGGAACAAACTGCACAATGTTTCGAGAATATCAAAAAAGCATTAGGAGAAGCAGGTGCCACGCTTAATGATATTGTAAAAGTCAACTACATCCTGCCAAATAAGAATGATTTTGAAAGTTGTTGGCCAATATTAAGAGATTATCTAGGGGATATTCGACCTGCTGCAACAATGTGGCAGGCGGAACTATTAGACCCAAGAATGAAGATCGAGATCGAAGTGCAGGCAATATTGTCTTAAGCTACCTGATGCTTAAAGCTCCAGAAGGACATTTACCGACCTGTTCAATGATCTCTTCTTTTGAAGCGCCATCAGTTTGTACCCAGGGTTTTTCTCTCGGTTTAAAAACAGAAGGCAATCCTTTGGCACAATTGGCAGCATGGATACATTTTGAACTTTCCCAAACAACCTTAATGTCTTCTTTAGGATATTCTTTTATCTCGCTCATTATTTGATGGCTTTAGCGTTTGACACTTTTTGTTTGGTCAAAGCAATCTTCAATACTTCATCCATTCTATCCACGTAATAGAACTTCAATCCATCCAGATATTTTGGTGAAATATCAAGGATATCTTTTTCATTCTTTCTACTAAGAATGATATCGGTAATATTAGCTCGTTTTGCTGCCAGGATCTTTTCTTTAATACCACCAACAGGAAGAACGGCCCCCCTTAAAGTGATCTCACCAGTCATAGCTAGATTTTTCTTCACTTTACGTTGGGTAAATGCTGATGCAAGAGCAGTAAGCATAGTAATTCCGGCAGACGGACCATCTTTTGGGGTAGCACCTTCAGGCACATGTAAATGAACATCCCATCTGTCAAATAATTCAGGCTTTAATCCGTATTCTTCAGAATTGGCTTTAAGGTATTGCAGTGCAAGTACTGCAGATTCCTTCATGACATCTCCCAGACTACCGGTTAAGGTCAATTTACCTTTACCTTTGGTTAAACTGGTTTCAATATTTAAGATGTCTCCTCCTATTTGTGTCCAGGCTAATCCTGTCACAACTCCCGCAAAGTCATTACCAATGTATTTATCTTTTGCATGTGCCGGTCCAAGGATCTTTAAGAGTTGACCACCGTTAATTTTGACGGTGTATTTTTCTTTCATTGCAATTTCTTTGGCTCTGTTACGAACTAGTTTTGCAATTCTTTTTTCCAATCCTCTTACCCCAGATTCTGCCGTGTATTCCTCAATAACTTTCTCAAGTAAATCGTCAGATATAGTGATGTCTTTTTTTGTAATTCCATGCTCCTTTACCAGCTTAGGGATCAAATGTCTTTTAGCTATCTCGATCTTTTCTTCTACAGTATATCCATTCACTTCAATGATCTCCATACGATCTCTCAATGGAGCCTGAATAGTAGAGAGGTTATTGGCAGTTGCAATGAAAAGTACATTTGAAAGGTCATAATCCAATTCAACAAAATTGTCATTGAAATGATTGTTTTGTTCCGGATCAAGAACTTCTAGTAAGGCAGAAGATGGATCTCCCTGGTGGCTTCTGCCAATCTTATCGATCTCATCCAAAACAAAAACAGGATTTGATGTACCCGCTTTTTTAACATTTTGGATAATTCTCCCAGGCATAGCACCAATGTAAGTTCTTCTGTGACCTCTGATCTCAGATTCATCATGTAATCCGCCTAAAGACATGCGCACATATTTACGATCAAGTGCTTCTGCAATTGACTTACCTAAAGAAGTTTTACCTACTCCCGGAGGTCCGTATAGACAAAGGATAGGAGACTTCATATCTCCTTTCAATTTCAATACGGCTAGATATTCAAGAATACGCTCCTTTACTTTTTCTAAGCCAAAATGGTCGCGATCCAGGATCTTTTGAGCACGTTTTAGGTCAAAGTTATCCTTAGAATAAAAAGCCCATGGTAATTCAAGAATAAGGTCGATATAATTGAGTTGAACAGAGTATTCAGCAGCTTGCGGATTCATCCGACTTAACTTGCTCAGCTCTTTGTCAAAGGCCTTCTTTACTTCAGCTGACCATTGTTTTTTATTAGCTCTTTTCTTAAAATCAGAGATTTCCTGTTCAGTTGGATTTCCACCCAATTCATCTTGAATGGTTCGCATTTGCTGATTCAGAAAATACTCTCTTTGTTGACGATCCATATCCAACTTAACCTTGGAATTGATCTCATTTTTCATGCTCAACATTTTGATCTCAAATGAAAGCAGTTCAAGCACTTCATGAATGCGCTCTGAAATTGTGTTTTTTTCAAGCAACTCCTGCTTTTTCTCAACTTCAGAACCAAGATTGGAAGCAATGAAGTTTACTAGAAACGTAGGACTTTCTATGTTTTTAATGGCAAATGAAGCTTCAGATGGAATGTTAGGATTCTCTTTAATGATCTTCATGGCCATATCCTTCATTGAAGAGATCAATGCTTGATTGGTATCTTTGCTTACATCAATTTTGGCATCTTTCAAACCAAGGACCTTAGCTTTGAAATAAGGTTCAGTTTGAATGAAATCGATCACTTCAAATCTTCTTTTTCCCTGAATGATCACCGTTGTAGAACCATCCGGCATTTTTAATCGCTTGATGATATGGGCTACAGTACCAATCTTATTAAAGTCAGAAGGTACCGGATCTTCAATGGTAGCTTTCTTTTGAGAAACCACGCCTATCGTGCGGTCACTATTGTACGCTTCCTCAATTAATTTAATTGATTTATCTCTACCAACAGTAATGGGAATAACAACACCAGGGAATAGGACGTTATTTCTTAAAGGCAATATATTTAATACTTCAGGAACCTCTTCACGGTTCATATTATCCTCTTCTTCTTCTGAAATTAGAGGGATGAATTCAGACTCCTGATCAATAATTTGTGTTAGGTCAATAAATTCGTTATCGAATATGTCAGACATATGTGCAGTTTTTCCGTCACTTTGTCATTTCAGCAGATCAATCTTAACTGAATAGTGACTATAAAAATTAATTCAAAACCCTGTAAAGGTTAATTTCACTGGGGTTATCAGCAATAAAAGGTCAAACCTTATGCCAATTCATCATGGAGATACTTTAGAATGAATTTGTCATCTTCTGTGAGCGTAATTCCTCTTCTTTTCATCATGTTCTCTGCCACTTCATAACATTTATCCAATTCAAACTTATCGTTGGATAAAACTCCACCCCAAGTGAAAGGGGCAACATATTTAGAAGGGAATCCTCCACCGAATATATTAGCGCAAATTCCCACTGAAGTAGCAGTGTTTAACATGGTATTGATGCCAGTTTTGGCATGATCACCCATTATTACTCCACAAAACATAACATCTGTTTCAATCATAGTTCGCGTCTCATATGAATAAACACGAACATTGGAGTAATTGTTCTTTAGATTGGATGTATTTGTATCTGCTCCTAAGTTACACCATTCGCCAATTACTGAATTCCCAACGAATCCATCATGGCCTTTATTCGAATAAGCTTGAAAAATGGAATTGGTTACTTCACCACCAACTTTACAATAGGGCCCAATGGTAGTGTCACCATACATTTTTGCCCCCATTTTAATAGTTGAATGTTCGCAAAGTACGAAAGGACCTCTTATAATGCTGCCTTCCATAATCTCAGCATCCTTACCAATATAGATCGGTCCACTTTCGGCATTTAATATGCAGCATTCTACTTTTGCCCCTTCTTCAAGAAAAATGGGATGTGACCCTATTACCTGATTTGAGGAACTTAGATGCTGGGTGGTTCTTCCGGAAGTGATGAGATTAAAATCGTGCAAAATGGCATTGTGATTCTGCTGAAAAAGATCCCAGGGGTTTTCTATGTAGATAAACTCCTCTTCAGGAAGAGTAGTCTCAACTTTGTGTCTTGCAGCAATGCCATGATCAGCCACCCATTTACCATTGATGAACAATTCATCTCCTTGAGGAAGTTCAGCTACTAATTTTGCAACAGCTGGAGTAGGTTTGATGTTACCAGCTATGATCAGTCCCAGATGAGTTTCTTCTGGGAACTTTGCATTCAGATAATCTTCTGTTCTGTATTCAACAGATTTGATCTCAATATGTTGTTTGAGTAAACGCTCCCAGCTTTCTGCTATAGTTTCAATTCCAATTCGCAAAGCTGCTACAGGTCTAGTTAAAGTAAGTGGAGCAAGTTTGTAATGATGTCCGTTGTCGTCCAGAATGATGTTCACACCAATAAATTTATATTATATGGTAAAAATAAAAAACCCTGACGCTTGGGTCAGGGTTTCTGTAATTTTTTATCAACGGATTAAGCTTTTTTTCTATCTCCGTATCTGTTTTTGAATTTGTCAATTCTTCCTGCAGTATCAACAAATTGCATTTTACCAGTAAAGAATGGATGAGATTCAGAAGTAATATCCAATTTCACCACAGGGTATTCGTTTCCATCTTCCCATGTATCCGTTTCCTTTGAAGAAGCACAAGAGTTGCACAAAAATGAATATCCATTGGACATATCTCTGAAAATAACCAATCTGTAATCTTCTGGATGAATTCCCTTTTTCATTGTATAAATTTTTTGTTATCGCTTACGTAATAAACCATTCTCACTTTGGAAAATGGAGTGCAAAGTTATAAATATTTTTTTGTTCTTCAGAATTAAATCTGTACAAAATAAATAAATTGATTTTACGTACTTACATTTGCCACGCATTGTGTTGTATAAATGAGGTTAATTTTTATCATTTTAGGATTGACTTTAATCCTGCTTGGTTCTTGTAAAAAGAACAAGGATTTCACGAAAGACCATTTGGATTTTTCTGTGGATACTTTGCTCTTTGATACTGTATTTACAACAGTAGGGTCTACTACCAAGAGATTTAAGATCTATAATTACAATCATCAGCCTATTAACATTGAAGAAATAGAATTAATGGGAGGGGCAAATTCTCCTTTCAGAATAAATGTGGATGGTATCCCAACGGACTACATTGAGGATGTAGAGATTCCGGCGAATGATTCTTTGTTTGTTTTCGTAGAAGTTACTTTAGAAGTAAACAATACAACAAATCCATTGGTTATTTCTGATTCAATAAGGTTTTTGACCAATGGAGTCAATCAATATGTGAATCTGGATGTATGGGGACAGGATGCATACTTTCATGTGTATGAATTAGTACAGGGGACTTGGGCAACTGATAAACCGCACGTTATATATGGTTTAGCTGCTGTTGGATATCCGGGACTGGATTCTAACTTGAACTTGACTATTCCTGCTGGTGCAGATATTTATTGTCATAAGAATGCAGCTCTAATCGTTTATAAATCATCACTGGATATTCAAGGTACTTATGGTAATGAGGTGAAATTCCAGGGAGATAGGTTAGAAAGCTTTTATGATGATGTATCTGGTCAGTGGTATGGTATTCGTTTGGTGGAGGCAAATACGTCCAGTATTAATTATGCTATCATTAAAAATGGCTCTGTGGGAATTCAGGTAGATTCTACTCAGTCGGCTCAAACGTTAACCATTAGTAATACACTCGTGTACAACAATGATTTTTTCAGCTTGAATGTAAATGCTGGTGCTAATGTAACGGTAGTGAATAGTTTGTTTGGATCGGCTGGAATCTGTTCAGCATTTTTATTTGCGGGTGGAGAATATCATTTTGATCATTGTGATTTTGTGAATTACTGGAACGGAAGTAGGGGAGGACCTGCACTTGCAATTCAAAATTATTTTGAGAATGAAGGAACAGTTTACATCCGAGATGTGATTAATTCCGAGATCAATAACAGTGTGATTTGGGGAACTATTGATAAAGAGCTAGAGGTGGATACGTTACAGTTTGGAACATTTAATATGTCATTTGACCATAATGTGATCAGGAGAAATGAAATATATGATTATGCGGGGTATACTAATATACTATGGGATTCAACTTTATCGGTACCTCAATTTATAGATCCTAACAACAATGACTTTCATTTAGTTTCGGGGTCGCCATTGATCAATTATTGTACAACATCTTCATTAGCAACTGATCTGGAAGGTGCAGGTCGATCATATCCGGATGCCGGTTGTTATGAGTTTCACTAATTAATTAACTGTGATCACCGTATTAGTGGTGTCCCAAGCGCCTAACCATGAATATCTGTAAAATGCCTGTAATTTAACTGTGTACGAACCAGCCGTATCAAATGAGAATGAAAAAGATTCTTCTGATCGTTGAATACTATTTGCAGTTGCGCCTTCGGGCCCACTAAACGACCATATGAAACTAAGTGCTCTTTTCGAACAAGATGTTAATTGGATGCTTTCTCCAACAGTAACTGAATTTTTATCCACTTCAATACAAGCTTCAGGATCTTTTGAACAGGAAGCTGCAATGAAAGCAATCAATAAAACTAAACTGAGTGTTAACCTCATTCAATGATATTTTCAGTAAAATTAGGAAACTAGTTTCTAAATATCTAAACGTCATCATAGAAATTTAGGTTTGGTTTTTAATAAGTGAAGGTCCAGAACCATTACGAATTTTGAAACGATCTCTCTGTAATGGGTAAAATTGTTTTTGCTCTGAACATCCCGTGCATTATAGCCTACGGCATCAATTCCTAAATGTCTGGCAGCATAAACAGCCCTTTGATTATGAAATTTTTGACTGACAATTATCAATTGTTGACAGTGGAAAACTTTTTTAGCGCGAATTACAGAGTCGATAGTTCTAAAACCGGCATAATCAAGAATGATCTTTTCTCTAGGGACGCCTAGTTCAACGAGGTAATTAGCCATGTCCGTTGGTTCATCATAGGTAACAGAATGGTTATCCCCGGATACCAATATATTTTCAACTTTTCCGGCCAGGTAAAGTTCGGCAGCCGCTTCCATTCGGTATTTGAAATAAGGATTGATGCCTCCATATCTGCCATTTTTTGCGGCACCCAAAACCAATGCGGTCTTTTTAAATGGTATACTCTCCAGTTCATCATAGAGGTATTTATCAGATCTGATAATGATCCATTGGTTAAATGAAATAACGATAACTAAAAGCAAAATGGGCAGGTCGTAATATTTGTAAATCAATCTCATACCTCAAATTTTATTTTTATTTGAGACATAATTTTCTTAAATTGTAAGAAGGTTGAACCTTAATTTTTATCCGACCCGTATCCAATATTATTTGAATAATCTACGCAATAGATAGATTATTTATGCGTACATAAAGTATGGCACAGAAAATGCATTAAGCCAATAGGAAAAGAAAAAAAACAAATTACTACTGTAACCAAACTGAATTGATCAGTTATAACAATTGCAAAGAAAATAAAACCAATCACAAGACCTATGCCAGTTAACCCTATTTATCATCACACTGAGGATAAGCTCATGCAGGAGCTTAAGTGGGTAAAGTACGCGAAGGAAGATCCCAAGGGTTTTGAGCCACTTTACAACAAGTATTACGAACAGATTTTCAGGTACATCTATCAACGAATGGACGACAAAGAAACAGCTTATGATGTTACCAGCCAGGTTTTTTTAAAGGCGCTAAATAATATTCATAAGTATGAATACAGAGGTGTTCCCTTTGCATCATGGTTGTACCGTATTGCAAAATCTGAGTTATATCAATCATTTAGAGATAAAAGAGCAGAAAGAACAGTTAATGTTGAAAGCATGCATCTCTTTGAAATGATCGAGGAATGGGAAGAAGATAAAACAGATGAGAACAGACAGTTGCTGTTAACTGCTATCTCGAAATTAAATGAGGAAGACATCCAGATGGTGGAGATGCGTTTCTTTGAAAAGCGATCATTTAAAGAGATAGGAGATATTTTGGAGATCACAGAAAATAATGCGAAAGTTAAAGCGCACAGGGTGATCAAGAAAATGAGAAAGTTATTTGATGACTATAAATAGAATATTTTGTGGCTTCAATCACTGTTCAAACAGTGGTTGTTGCCGCAATTAAAAAAATGAATTACCAACAAAAGCAAGTTAATGTGATCTATATTTTTGAAATAATTTGAATCGATAATGAACAAGTTATTTTAACAATCTAAGATTCCATTAGGCAGATTGAAAATAAACGTTGACTAATGAAAAACATCAAAATTAATTTGGATAGACCTCAGGTTGATGCCAAATCGATTCAAGCCAGAAAAGATTTTGACGGCTTGATGAAGAACCACGCAATCATGTCCAAACCATTTTATAAATCTACCTGGTTTATGGGGACAACAGGGCTAGCGTCAATTGGTTTAGTTGTTGGAGGAATTGCCATTTTCAGTGACAATGACACGGCTAATCTTGATAAGCAAATGGTCACAAATATTGAAGCTCCACCAGAAATGACCGTACCTGATAATCAGATCATTCAAATGGATCCGAAATCATCCACCGAAGATCTGGTCAAAGAAACTTTTGCATATGCTGATTTCATTAATAACTCAAATAACTTAGATGGTAATAACTCTACTTTAGAAAACGAAAATAATTCCGGGCAAACAATCGAAAACGATCAAAATGATCGCATAGAAGCTGATCTTAATACCACCGAATTAGCTCATAATGACATACATCAAGGGACAAATGAAATAATGAATTTGCATCCTAGAATTAGTGGAAAGGTGAATGGTTCAATATCTAAAGAGGAATTATTCGATAATAAAGGGATTACTACTGAGTCAGATGTTAATGTTATTCACTTTGAATTACACCTGATTGATGGGTTAGGAGGAAAAGTTTTTGAAGAAGAAAGCAATCAGCTAAATGAAGAAATGAAAGCTGCTCTGAAAAAAATCAATTCTGGAGAGACCATTTATTTTGAGAATATCAAAGGTAAAAATGACAAAGGAGATATTGTCAGGCTTAATCCTTTGAGATATGTCTTGATGAATTAATCAGTTTTATTGATTTTTCATTATCCGAATTACTTTTAAGTAATGGTTCCCCCTCAAATAGCTATTTGTTAACATTTAGTTATTGGATATAAAAGTGACGTTTCCTATTTTTGCACATAATGGTGTTAAAAACGTACCGTGAAGAACCTCTCGTTATTAATATTTATTGTTTTGTTATGGACCGGTCATGCCACTGCGCAATGGCGCAATACTAACTTTACCACAAGTGATTATTGGAAAGGCCAACGAAAAGAGTTCTTCTTTGGTATTGGTGCAACAAATTTCTTAGGTGATCTTGGTGGATTAAATCGAATTGGTACTGATTATTCATTTATGGATCTTGAGTGGTCTACTACCAGAGTTTCAGGACATTTAGGGTATCGCTACAGATTGCGTCCATGGATTCTTACCAAAACAATTCTACAATACGGGGTTTTCAGAGGTGCTGATAACCTGACTACTGAACCTTTCAGACGAAACCGAAATCTTGATTTTAAATGTCATTTGGTAGAGTTGGCTCAACATTTAGAATTGGTCATATTTAATAATGAACATTACGGAAAGCGACATTCGATCAGTGGCTTAAAGGGGATGAAGAACAAGAATACTCTGGTCTATTTATTTTCAGGTATCACCGGTTTTATGTATATACCCAAGGCATTAGATGGAACAAATTTGAGACCATTGCATACTGAAGGTCAGGGATTGGCAAATGGCCCTAAGCCTTATGGCTTATTCAACTGGGGAATCCCATTTGGAATGGGTACAAAGATTGGTTTAGATCAGGTTTGGAGGATTTCATTTGAACTGACTTATACAAAGACTTTTACAGATTATATTGATGATGTTTCAACGGTTTACTATGATCCAGTTGCGTTGGGAAATGCATATGGTTCTAATGCTGTAGCTTATGCAGATAAATCAGATGGAGCTTTTGCCGGTTGGACCTATCCAGGTGAAAGAAGAGGGGATGATAAACAAAAGGATGCTTACTTCTGGTTCAATGTCTCATTGATCAAGAATTTGCAGCAAAAAGGCTCCAACAAATTGAAATGGAAATATAGAGCGAGATTCTAAGTTTATATTCAATTAATTTTTTCGTTAAATTTTCTTGGGTCAACATAATATCTCGCAAGAGTTCTTATTTTTGTTATCAAAGCAATATCCTGAATGTATAAACTCCTTTTGCGACCGTTTTTATTTCTTTTCGATCCGGAAGCTGTACATCATTTTACATTCAAAGCCATTAAAATTTCAAGTAAAATTCCTTTTGTTTCTGCAATAAGAAGATCTATCTATGTGGTGAAAGATCCTAAATTGGAAAAAGAACTTTTTGGATTGAAGTTCAAAAATCCAGTGGGAATAGCAGCAGGATTTGATAAAAATGCATTGCTTATCAATGAGTTAGAAAATTTTGGATTTGGTTTCATTGAAATTGGAACCGCAACTCCCAAGCCGCAATCAGGAAACCCTAAGCCTAGGTTGTTCAGGTTAAAAAAGGATAAGGGAATTATCAATCGAATGGGGTTCAATAATGATGGAGTAGATGCTATTGCTGCCAGATTGAAAAAGAGAAATACAAAGATCATTGTTGGTGGAAATATAGGAAAGAATACGGCTACTGATAATACCAATGCAAAGGCTGATTATATATATAATTTTAAGGCATTGCATGATCAGGTTGATTACTTTGTGGTGAACGTCAGCTGCCCAAATATTGGTGATGTGAAAAAGTTGCAGGATCAGGATTTTCTGGTTGATCTCTTAGGTGAATTGGTTCAATTGAATAAAGAATATCAACATCAAAAACCTATTTTATTGAAAATTGCCCCTGATTTAAATGATGGGCAATTAGATGAAGTGATCGAAATTGTTGCTCAAAGTAAAATTGATGGTGTAATAGCAACTAATACAACCATTACAAGAGATAATCTGTCCACCGATCCGGAGAAGGTAAAAGCTATAGGAAATGGAGGGTTGAGTGGTAAACCATTGAAAGATCGATCTACGGAAGTGATACGTTATTTAGCTCAAAAATCAAATAAGGCATTTCCTATCATTGGTGTTGGAGGAATCCATTCGGCGGATGATGCCATAGAAAAATTAGAAGCTGGCGCAGATTTAATTCAGATTTATACCGGATTTATCTACGAAGGTCCTATATTGGTAAAGGAAATTAACAAAGCAATATTGTTACGGTATAGAAATGCTTAAATTGATCGAATGTCCCCGAGATGCTATGCAAGGTTTGCATGATTTCATTCCAACGGAGATGAAGGCTAATTATATTAATCAGCTCTTGAAAGTTGGTTTTGATACGATCGATTTTGGAAGTTTCGTATCTCCAAAGGCAATTCCTCAAATGAGAGATACGGCTGAAGTTCTTTCTAAATTGGAGTTAGATACCACCATTTCAAAATTGCTCTCTATTGTAGTGAATAAAAGAGGGGCTGAAGATGCTGCACAATTTGAAGAAATAGCCTATTTCGGATTTCCTTTCTCTATCTCACAAACTTTCCAGATTCGAAATACCAATTCTACTATTGAAGAATCCTTTGATAGAGTAAAAGACATCCAGGATATCTGTGTAAGCAATGGGAAACAATTAGTCGTTTATCTTTCAATGGCTTTCGGTAATCCTTATGGAGATCCTTGGGATACTGAAATAGCCGCACATTGGGGAGCAAGGCTTCACAACGAATTGGGAGTGAATATTTTAGCTCTTGGTGATACTATTGGTGTATCTAATCGTGATAATATAACTAAGATGTTCACTGATCTGATGCGAGAACTGCCAAATGTGGAAATTGGAGCTCACTTGCATTCAACCCCAACGTCAGTTCATGAAAAAGTTTCTGCTGCATATGAAGCAGGATGCAGAAGGTTTGATGGCGCAATCAAAGGTTTTGGTGGCTGTCCAATGGCTAAAGATGATCTTACTGGGAATATGCCAACTGAAGGAATGATGGCATATTTCAACGAAAATAAAATTGGCACAAATATTGACCAAAACGAATTCAGTATTGCCATGGAAATGGCAGCTGAAGTATTTCCTAAATAATTAAATATGAAAAACATTTTAACCTTAGCTCTATTAGTATTATCAACCCAGGTATTTGCTGGTGAATTTGAAAAAGACCTTGATGCCTTTACAACCGTAAAAGCCAATGGAAACTTCAAGTTATTCTTAACAAAAGGGGACAAACATCATGTCAAAGTTGAAAATAATGAGCCGGAGATCACAGATGATCAGGTTGAAATTACCGTGCAGGGTGGTAATCTTGATGTTAAGATCAAAGGAAATACGTTTAAAAAGCTGGAATTGAAGATCTACATTACGTATGAAAAGGTCTTGAATATTGATGCAAGTGGTGGAGCATGGATCAAATGCGAGTCTCCATTAGAAGGGGATGAAATAGACTTGAGTGTAAGAACTGACGGTATTATTTCAGCTGAACTTTCATGTGACAAAGTAAATGCTTCCATTATCACAGGAAAAGATATTAGATTAAGAGGTAAAGTAGGTATTGCTAATTTAAAGGTGAGTACTGGAGGTTTTATCTCTGCTGTTGATCTTCATGCTGATGAGGTTATTGCTAAAGTTTCAACCGGAGGAGATATTTCTTGCTGGGGTTCAAAAAAAATGGATCTTAAAGTGAATACTGGAGGAACGATAAAATATAAATATGACGGTGAAAACGAATCAAGTAACGTTCAACAAAAAACCGTTATAGCAGGAAATATCGAAAAACTTGAAAGCAAATGACAAGAACCCTGTTCTTAGCATTTATTCTTATTATTTTAACTGCATGTTCGGGAAGTTCCAATGGAACAGATCGTGAGGATTTTGTTTCAGAAACAACGTATATCACGGATGCTTATCCGCCGTTGAATGAAGAGTGCATTAAGATCATGGAACAGCTTCAGATCTGTACTTTATCAGATACTGTTTTAGACATCCCACCTTGTACCAATAAATTTTTCAGGGTTTTTGATTATCGCCCAAACAAAGAGTGGGAAGAAGGTTTTATTGTTGAAATGATCCCGGGCTTATATGGATCACCGGTACATCAAATTGTAGTGATACGTCAACATCTGGGTAAATATTTGATAGTTAACCAATACCTGGGTAAATTAATGGAAATTCGTACCAGTTTTATTGGTTATAGTGATCTTTTGATTGGTTATGATGATCCGGATATTGGACTGGTGGCAATTAAACATGTTTGGCAGGGGGATAAATACGAACCTGTTGATGTAGAAGAGATCAATAACCACTTTGTAAAGCCAGAAATGAAGGATTCTGTGAACGCTATTTTCCTTCCAGCCTTTAATGCAGGACATTAAAACAGGTCGCTATCAACAATTGAATACTTGTATTTTGGAATAGGCGATTTGTAATTTGGTTTTTCAATTCATTACATTTGCTTCAACATGAAAAAGATCACACTTCTTCTATTATTGTTGATGTCAAATTGGTTGAAGGCTGAAGACACGCTTTATCTGTCTTATCCTGATATCGCTTTTGAAGGCATTTCAACAGATATTCAGATCCATCCTGAGAGTTCGGTTTTACCTGATTATTTTATAATAGAAGGGGATACTGCATTTGTTGAAAAAACAGATGATGGTGCTACTTTTTCTGCCAGTTTTTCTTCTAAAAGTGATTTAGATATCAAAGGATATCACATTATTTCGAATGAACAACCTTCATTGATCCCTCTGTGGATGTCCATTTTACCTCCGCTATTAGCTATCATTCTCGCTTTAGTGTTCAAAGAAGTGGTATTCTCCCTGGTGAGTGGTATTTTCCTTGGTGGTGCCATCTTAGGATTTTATGCCGAAGGATTCACCGGGATTTTCACAGGATTCTTTAAAATAATAGATACCTATATTATTGGTGCATTGAATGATTCTGGGCATCTAAGTGTAATCGTATTCTCTACCATTATCGGAGGTATCGTAGCGCTAATTTCCAAAAATGGTGGAATGCAGGGAATCGTGAATTCTATTGTCCGATTTGCTAATAATGCAAGAAATGGACAGTTGGCCACCTGGTTTTTAGGGATCGCTATTTTCTTTGATGATTATGCCAATACACTGGTTGTTGGGAACACTATGCGTGCAATTACAGATAAGCTGAAGATCTCACGTGAGAAGCTTTCATACATTGTTGATTCCACAGCTGCCCCCGTTTCTGCTATTGCATTTGTTACTACCTGGATTGGAGCAGAGTTGGGATATATCAGCAAAGGGTTAGATAATATCAATGCAGATGGAACAGTTATTCAGGAAGGGGTATATTCTATCTTCTTAAACAGTTTGGCTTATTCCTTCTATCCAATTCTTACTTTGTTCTTCATCTTCTATTTGGTTTACAGAGGAAGAGATTTCGGGTCTATGTTAAAAGCTGAGCGCAGGGCGAGAAGTGGAGGAGTGGTGAATCCAGAGGTGAATTCTGGAGATTTAACTGAATTGGAAGATGTTGCGCCTGTTAAAGGAATTAAGTATCGAGCCTTTAATGCTGTTATTCCGGTTTCAATTATTGTTTTTGGAACGCTTGTGGGATTGGTAATTACTGGATTTGATACCTTATCTGCAGATATGATGGCCAGTGGAATTAAAGCTGATTCTTGGGGTCAAACATGGAGCAATCTGCATTTGTTAGATCCTAATATCGATTCTTTCACCAGAAGATTAGGAACGCTAATTGGAGCGGCTGATTCGTATATTTCCCTGTTATGGTCATCTCTGTTAGCCTTGTTTGTAGCTATGATGCTAACAATTGGTCAAAAGATATTGAACCTAAAAGATACTGTTGAAACAACCATTGCTGGTTTCAAAACAATGGTTCCGGCTTTATTGATCCTGATCCTTGCCTGGTCATTGGCAATGGTGACAGAAGAAATGCATACAGCAGATTTTCTGACGGATATTATGGAAGGTAATATTCCATATTGGTTAATTCCGGCAATAACTTTCGTTCTTTCAGGATTTGTGGCGTTTTCAACGGGTTCTTCATGGTCTACTATGGCACTGGTTTATCCCATCATTCTTCCTGCAGCTTGGCAGATTTGTACGGGTGACGGCATGGCCACGGCAGATTCAATGGCAATCTTTTATAATACGGTTAGTGCAGTGCTTGCTGGATCTGTTTTGGGAGATCACTGCTCGCCAATCTCTGACACAACAATACTATCATCTTTGGCAAGTGGATGTAATCATATAGATCACGTTAGAACTCAAATTCCTTATGCTTTAACAGTAGGAGCCGTTTCTGTAGTTTTAGGAACTATTCCTTCAGCTCTTGGTTTACCGGCGATATTCTCTTTCATCCTTTCTATGGGAGCTCTCGTTCTCATAATTGAATTCATAGGCAAAAAAGTAGAGTAGTGGGGAAGTTGATCGCATTAGATTACGGAAAAAAAAGAACCGGTATAGCTGTTACTGATGATCTACAGATCATTGCTTCTGGATTAACTACTGTAGAAACACCATCCCTTTTTTCATTTCTTGAGAAGTATTTCAATGAAAATCAAGTGGACGCCATTATTCTGGGTGAACCTAAACGATTAGATGGTACAGATACACACAGTTCAGAAGACGTCAGAAAACTGAAAGAAAAATTAGGCACAACTTTTGCCCGTCCTGTATTCATGGTTGATGAACGATTCACATCTAAAATGGCATTTCAAACAATGATTGATTCAGGTTTGAAAAAGAAACGAAGACAAAACAAGGCTTTGGTAGATGAGATCAGTGCAACGATCATTTTGCAATCTTTCCTTGAAACAAAATAAGCTGGAAAGGGTATAAATTAAGGATGTTCAGATTAAGTTTCATATTCATCTTATTATCCTCTTTTTCTTTCGGGCAGTTAGTACCTGGGGGAGGTGAAAATTGTTGGTGTTATCCTTCTGCGTTTGATTCTTTAGGAAACGCTACCAAATTAACTCCAATTGTTTATCCTTTGCCAGTTCAAAAGAACGGTCTTTGGGGAGCCATTGACAAAGAAGGAAATGTAGTTCAGGATTTTATTTCTTCCAATCCAACACTCTATACGGGAAAAGGTAGAGCAATTCTAAAGAATTTCAAAGTTGAGAACTACCAATGGACGGCCAATGAAGGTGCTGAAATTGAACTATTGGACAGCACTGGTAAAGCCTATTCAAAATATTTTGTGGAGGATGTATATAAAGGATCTTTCCTGGCTTCTGAAGACAACATCAGTTGGGGGCTGCTGGATTCTAAAATGAAGGAGATTTTGCCTTTCAAATACATTGGTGCTCACCACGAAGGAGAACAATTTCAATTCAGCTCAAAAGGGTATTTGTCTATTCGTGAAAATATGCCAGACAGTAGGTTTGGAGCGGTTGATTATAAAGGGCAAACCATAATACCATTTAAATGGAAATTGATCTCATACCTAATAGAAGATGAAGAGCATATTTATGTGATGAATGAATATCTGAAGAGAGGATACATTAACATAAAGGGGCAAACTACATTACCTTTTATCTATGATAAACTCCCAAGAGAATTGGCCGATTCAAATATGGTAGCTACTGAAAAGCATATCTATTTCATTGATAAAAAATTGCAACAGATCGGTCCCAAATATGAGGCATATGAGCGTAAAGGAGATGTTTATTTCTA
This sequence comes from Crocinitomicaceae bacterium, assembly GCA_020635955.1. Taxonomy (GTDB): domain Bacteria; phylum Bacteroidota; class Bacteroidia; order Flavobacteriales_D; family Crocinitomicaceae; genus Paracrocinitomix. Next base: position 306,941 of record JACJYW010000004.1, on the reverse strand, counting down.
CAAACGAGATGGAAAATGGGGTATAATGGGGCTGGATAATAAAGTGATCATTCAACATCAATATTCGTCAATTATGGACGGTCCAAGAATTAAGGGCAACAATGACTTTAAGTGTTATATCGTTGTGAAAAATGGATTATACGGTTTAATTCAAACTACTGGTGAAACGATCATAACACCGAGCTATGAATGTCTGTGTGGCTTGAGTTATTTTGCCCCCGAAGGATACTACGTTGAATTTCAAAAAGCTGAAGTATCTTATAAATTCAATGAAAAAGGTGAGCTCATTGAAAAAGGCGGAAAGCCCGGTGGATATTGTTTTTGTGAATAATGAAAACCTCACTGCTTGTCATAGCATTCCTCATTAGTTATTCCGGTTTTAGCCAAAAAAGATATATGGACGTAGATGTCCGGGCAGGTATTGGATTACCTGAACTATTGCATGGCGGCATACGATTCAACATTTCAAGGGCACACTATGATTTTTCTTTAGGCGGATGGCCAGAGCAGAACCGGTTTTCTGTATCGGCAAACTATGCCCACCATTTTGGCAACAAGTGGAAAACTGATCTAACTCCTCAACCGCCATGGTACATGTCATGGGGAGGGACATACCTTTTTTACAGGACAGATTTTATAGAAAGCCATGATGTGATATTCAATGCAAGAATGGGAAGAGATTTTAATATATTGAGATCACTTTCTATAAGTGTTTCGTTAGGGATTGGTGCCACAGTTTATCATGATAAGTTTGAGTTGCAATCCTCAAATAATTCGTATGACATTTATTTCCCAATCTTGCCAAGTGGACAATTTACGATTGCCTATACATTCTTGAAAGATATCAGCGACAAGGAGGATTAACCTTTCAATCTGATCCCGTTTTCTTCAATGATGATCAACCGATCTTTGTAAAGAGACCCAATTGCTTTTTTAAAGGCTTTTTTAGATACGCCAAACATATGTTTGATGCTTTCAGGGGATGTTTTATCGTTGGCTTCAACAAATCCACCACTTTGACGAAGTTTTTCTAAAATATCTCCGGCTACACCAGGAATTCTTTCGTAACCCGCTTTTTGAAGAGAAACATCAATTTTCTCATCCTCTCTGAGTTTTTTTATGAATCCTTTAATCTTTTGACCCGGTTTAATGGGTTGAAAGATCTCGTTTTGATAGATCAGGCCAGAATGTTGTTTGTTGATGATCACATTCATTCCCAGATCGGTTTTGTCAGCTACTATCAGATCTACTTCCTGTCCTTCTTCATATTCAGCCGGAATGTTGTTGAGGAATTTGTTCAACTTTGAAGAAGCTACCACTCTTTCAGTTTCGTCATCCAGATAAACGTGCACAAGGTATGATCTGCCTTCCTGCATTTCCTCTTTTTGTTCCTTATACGGAACTAGAAGATCCTTCATCAATCCCCAATCCAGAAATGCTCCAACCTTGTTAACAGCCACTGCTTTGAGAACGGCAAAATCTCCCACTTCAGCATACGGCACCTGAGTCGTTGCAATTACTCTATCTTCAGAGTCAATGTAAATGAACACATCTAAATAATGGTCAATTTCGGCATCTTCCGGAACAAATCTTTTAGGTAAAAGAATTTCTCCAAGATCATCACCATCCAGGTATAATCCAAAGTCAACCTCTTTGACAATTTTTAGTGTATTAGTTTTACCGATCTCGACCATATTGCGAAGGTAGTTGTTTTTTAAGGATAGATGTGATTCTTCATCCGGACTTATAAGGACAAAAAAATCCCGGTTCACTTAGGGTAAACCGGGATAAAAATTAATTAAGAGTTATTTTATGAAATTATTTCTGCTTTTGGATACATATCCATCCACTTTTTAAGCTGTTCCTTAGTTTTCAAAGTAATGATGGTCTTACTGTCCAACTGTACTTTGAAAGTTGGCTTAGAGCTTTTAATTTCATTTATAATCTTCTCTACTTTTTCATTCGACTTTTTGCGTGCCATAACATTACTTTTATCTATACAATATTAACATACTTAAAGACGATTAGTTGTAACAAATATTACATAAAAATCATTTTTTAGATAAACTTAACATAATCAAGGATTAACATTGGATATACTCCTATGTAGATTTATTCTAAATAAGCTGATTTCCACCTTTTTGATTCAGATTCTAATCGTTTAGCAAATTTTTTGGGTAGATCTACTGCTATTTTTATGCGCTCATAATTAACTGGATGTGTAAATTCCAGCAAGTCAGCAGTTAAGAAAAGCCCTTTGTGTTTTAATTTGAGATGTTCAGGACTGTACAAAGGGTCTCCTAAAATGGCGTGTCCCAGTTCAGATAAATGAATTCGCAATTGATGTGTTCTACCTGTTTTAGGATGGAGTTCTACTAGGGTAAGAAAAGTTGATCTCAGAGAGTGATAGATGCCAATGGATTTGTAGAATGTTTGCGCATTTTTTCCATCTATTGTAGTGTTGATTTCACCTTCACCTTCCAATTTACCCAGTACTATTGCATGGTAAGTTTTACTGATTTCACCTTCTTCAAACATTTGGCTGAGTTTCATAACAGCCCTTTTAGATTTTGCTATGATCAAAAGTCCAGAAGTGGCCTTATCTAACCGGTGAACTGGTCTTGGCCAGGGAAGGGCATCTGGCAACTCACAGGGCTTTAAATTATGTTGTAAGGCATTTACTACCGTTTTGAATTGATTTCCACTAACTAGTAATCCTGCAGGTTTGTAAATGATGGCCAAATGATCATCTTCAAAGTGGATATCAAGATCTTTGAAATAAGTTCCGGGAGGTTTAATTTCCTTTTCGATCAACTTTATGTTCTCTCCACCTTTCAGCCAATACCCGGTTTTAACAACCTGATCATTAACCAGTATTAATCCTCCATCTATGGATTTTTTTAAACCTTTTCTGGAAGGAATAGCTTCAAATAGTCCGTTACAATAATCATACACACGAATGGCTGCAATGTCAGCTGGAACCTGATGTTGTGCAATGATCTTCACTTAATTCATGTACTTCTGATAGATGGCAATAAGAACATCAGGTGGGATAAGATTATTCGGAAAATCATACATACGAGTCAATACTTCGTCTATGGCATTTGAATTCAATCCCATTTTTACTCCAACCAAACGCAAATGATTTAATTCTGAAGCGCTTACCACCCCGTCAATATTCATTAACAAAACCAATCTGTGAAATTGGACAATGCGATCAAAAGGAGAGGTTTCAGGATCAAAAGGAGCAGGATTCTTGAAGCAGTCCAGGATTTCAGCATCACTTAAACCAATCATATTTCCCATGGTTTTGATCAACTGGATCTCTACTTCAGAAACTTCGCCATCAACTTTGCTTAATTCAATTAATTCAGAAATTATACTTCTTTTCTCTTGCATGGATTCACCGTTTTGGGTTTCCTAAAGATAGAATTACTTTCTGATGATAAGCTGCTCTTTGATCACTTTTCCGCCTTCATCCATTCCTACTAAAAAGTACTGTCCGCTCTTAAGGAAGCTGATGTTCAAATTGTTATTTCCTGGTAAAAGAGACATATTCAATACTTCCTGTCCTTGCAAATTAAAGATCTTCACCTTTGCAAAAAGAGGAGAATAGATAGTAGTGTGACCATCAGAAGGATTTGGATAGATATTGAATTTTTCTGACTGTGGTAATTCCATAGTACCACTGATATCTTCAACGATCTTAAAATCCCAGATTCCTCTACCATAAGTAGCAAATCGAACCAGATTATCGGCTGCTACGAATTCGCAGCTGATATATTCCTGTATAGGAGCATCTGTACCGCTTATTGGAAACCATTGATTTTGATAAACACTGTAAACATAGGGACCAGCATCAGTTGCAGCATACAGGTAATTCTCTCCTGGATCCATACACATTTCATGAACCATAGTAGTAGGTAAACCATTGTTTATGGCAGTGAATGTTGCCCCACCATCTTCTGATTTATACACGGCTGATCCACTATACGTTCTTCCGCCATAAAAAACCAAACCAGGAGTTAATCGTGAAGCATAAATGTCGGTACTATAGATCCAATAGTTTTGAGGCCCTGTGAATGGGGCAGACATGGTCCAGTTTACCCCGGCATCTGTGGAATAAAAGAATTTACCATTTTCGGTTGCCAAATACCATGCATTTTCATCTAGAGGTGTAGTTTCAATAGCTGAGATCAATCCACCGGAAGATAGGGAACTAAAATCTTGCGGAAATTGCCATGTATTGGCAGCTCCACCATTATTTTCCATGACGATCAGGTATGATCCTGAGCCTCCATTTAGATCTCCACCACCAATTAGAATGTAATCATCAGCAGGATCTGGGGCCGGTGCCGTAGGAACGATCCATCCATAATTTGGCAGATCTAAACCATCAATAGATTCCCAGTAATCAGCCCAGGATGCTCCTATGGCATCACCATAATAAGAGAATTCTCCTCCCGGATATTGGGTCCAGATGGAAAGCCCGCTATTTGTAAATTGTTGATGACCATAGTCGCCTGAAATAACCTGTTCAAAACCTACAGAACCAGCTACTGTTCCTTGTCCTGTTCTCAAGAATCCCTGGTCTTGCGTGCCACCAAAAATGTAAGCAGAGTTAACCGGAGAAGTGGCTACATCATAAAACTGTCCTACATTAAGATCCATGAGACCAATGTTTGGTACGGTTGACAATTCATCATAACTAATGTTCAATCCGCCATGATTTGGAATAAGGGTAAATTCTGTACCATTTGATTTTTTATATGTTTCGATATTCATGATATCGGCGTGAATATAAATGGTCACATCATCATAGTAATCATACCATTCATTCACTTTAGTGAAATTCGCACCTCCATCATCTGATCTGTATAACTCCATTTCACCATAATAAATGGCATCCGGGTTATCAAATGAAACGCCTATACCACAGCTCCATGCCGGGGTCGGAAGGTCAGATACGTAGTTGAAGTTTGATCCGGCATCATTCGAGCGATATAAAGACATGTCATCCATTAACACATAGAGGACAGTGTCGGTTCCATCACAAGATAGTTCAAGCTGACTGGTATTAGATCCTCCTAAACTGAGACCAGAGCTAATGGTGTTGATGTGATCGTCTTCAAATTGATACAATACATCATTTTCATCAAATATGTAAGAAACAGAGAATCCATCTATCCAGCTCATTGAAGCGTATTCGTCATTATCTGAAAGCAAGTCTGTTAAATAGGTGAATGAACTCCCATGATCTTTTGAATAGGCAATTTTATTTTTCGGTGCATTAAAACCATCTGCAAATGTGTAGACATAAACGAGTGTACTGTCAGCATCATTCAATTGAACCAGATCAATTCCGTTTCCATAGATCGTACTTGGTCCAAAGCCTGTTGAGGCGGTCCAATTCAATCCCTCGTCATCTGAATAATAAACGCCATGACCTTTCGTGCTTATCAAGCGCACCGCGTTATCCGGTTTTCGAATAGAAAGCAAAATATCTCTACTCAATACGAAATGATCATTGAGCGATTGCCAGTTACTTCCGTTGATATCACTCTTGAATAATATTCCACCATCACCAATGGCATAAATTGATTCAGAAACTTTATCGAATGCAGTTGCTCTTACGTTTCCTGCCTGATCATTACTTCCTCTTTCAATCCATTCAGCTTGCAGGAAATTGTTGGCATAACTTTCAACCGTTTTTGAATTCGTTAATTGCTGACGCCTTTCCATCCAGATAGAGAAATTGGCTTCATTTATAGCCATCCAATCAACTGTTTCTTCACCGTGCGAATGAATATATTCCCAATAACCTGCTCTCCAATCATTCATTTCCTTCTCATTTTCCATATGTTGGTGGATCGTGGTAGGAGCTGGATATTTGAATGGATTTGAAGTTTCTTTGTCAGAATCCTTCGAAATTGGCGCATATATTGCGGTCAAAACAAGTGCAGTACCAGCAGTAAGGAAAAGAAATACCTTTTTCATTCGTTTTATTTTCAATAAAAATACGAAAAAGCAACTTGCAACGTTTTCGTAAATACTCAAAGGATTGGAGTCCTGACGTTGTGATTTCATTACTTTTGTTGACCTAAAATCTAAGCATGAGTCAAGAACCAAATTTTAACTCGGGTGAATTGTTATCCTTTTTATGGAAGAAAAGGAAGCTGTTAGTGATCATTACATCTTCGGCAGCTGTCATTTCAGTAGTTGTATCATTGTTGATGACACCTTATTATAAGGCACAGGCCGTCGTATTCCCAACAAGCTCAAATTCAGTTGATTTTCAAGGGACTGCAAGAAATTCTGTGGTTGAATTTGGAGATGAGTCAGATGCAGAGCGTTTATTGCAGGTTCTTATTTCACCTGAAATTAGAGATAGTCTGACAACAAAATACAACCTCTATGGTCATTATGATATTGATTCATCAGAATCTCAAGCCAGAGCGAAATTTCAAAAGGCTTATGAGGGGAATGTGAAATTCAACAGAACCCGTTACAACTCTATCACTATTGATGTTTATGATAAAGATCCGATCATTGCTGCTGATATGGCGAATGACATTGTGAGATTGGTGGACACTGTTTTGAACAGAATGATACGTGAACGTTCAAAAGCTCCAATGTGGGCCGTTCAGGGTGAAGTAGAACTGATCAAAACAGAGATGAGTGATTATTCAGATCGTATCAAATCTTTAAGTGATTCTGGGGTTGTAGGGGTTGATGCGAGAGCCAATTTGAATTCTGATATTCTTGAAGCTAAAAGAGCAGGAGATAAGGCATTGGTGATGGAACTTGAAAAGGAAAAGAAGGCATCTTCAAAATATGGAGCTGACTATGATCTTTACACGAATCTGTCTGAATTCTTTAGTTTGAGGTACTCTAATATTCTGGACGTGAATGACCAGGCTGTGCAGTATGCCAATACCAATATCCAACAAACTATTCGTCATTCTATGGCAGAAGTTCCGGACAAAAAGGCAAAACCTAAAAGAGCCATCATTGTTATTTTCTCTACGCTTTCAGCTTTCTTATTTGCGGTATTCGTGCTCCTAGCCATTGAACGAATCAAAGAATTAAAGGCACAATCTGCGTAAAGCATGAAGACGCTTTTGAATTCCAGGGGAGTATATCTGGCAACAGCTTTATTTCTGTTGGTCAATATGTATTTGACATTCAAAGGCGAGTATTATTTAAATGCTATTCCCCTGGGGCTGTTAATGGTCTACACGGCATTTTATCATTTTGATAAATTGTTCCTGTTTGTGGTATTCTTTACGCCACTATCTATCAATATTGAAGAGTTTGTTGGGGATGGAAGTATTGGATTGTTTTTACCAACCGAGCCCCTTTTATTCGGTATGCTTCTTTTGATAACTTTCAATCAATTAAAGAGCAATCAATTTGACAAAGCTTTTCTCAAGCATCCCATTACCATCATTTTTATTCTACAATTGTTGTGGATAGTTCTGACAACCATAACTTCAGAATTACCTGAAGTCTCATTAAAGTTTTTGTTAACCAAACTCTGGTTCATCATTCCAATCTATTTCTATGGTGTTCACTTCTTTAAAAAGGAAAAACGAATTAATTGGTTTGTGTGGCTTTATATAGGAGCTTTGACCATAGTTGTGCTTTATACCTTAACAAATCATGCTATTAATGGGTTTGATGAGGAAACAGGGCACTGGGTAATGTTCCCGTTCTTTAAGGACCATACGTCTTACGGGGCAATTCTGGCTTTGGTTTATCCTTTGTTTTTTGGTATGCTATTCAGCATGAAACAATCAGGGCAGGTGAAGATCATTTTGGTAGGATTAATACTCTTATTTGGTTTCGCCATCATCATGTCTTATACCAGAGCTGCCTGGATCTCATTGATTGGTGCCTTACTGGTTTACCTGCTCATTAAATTCAAGGTCAAATTCAAGTATCTGGCCGTGTTAGCTTCTGTTGGAGTGCTGTATGTAGCCATTAACTGGACAGATATCATGCACAGTATGGAAAAGAACCGTTCAGAACATGCCACAGAGGATATGAACGAGCGATTGGAATCCATGTCAAATATTACCACAGATGCTTCAAACCTGGAACGTTTGAATAGATGGGGTAGTGCTATAAGATTATGGCAGGAACGTCCTCTTTTTGGATGGGGGCCAGGAACCTATGCCATGGTTTACGGACCGTATCAGTTATCTTCAGGAATGACCATTATCTCTACTAGTTCAGGTAATAGGGGTAACGCGCATTCTGAGTATTTAGGTCCTTTATCAGAGCAAGGATTACCCGGTATGATATTGATGATCATTCTGGTTATTTATATCTGCTATACGGCTATTACGCTTTATATCAGGATGCCGGTGGGCGATACCAGAGTAATGTTAATGTGTATGTTCCTGGGCTTGGTAACCTATTTTGCTCATGGAATATTGAACAATTATCTGGATACTGATAAAGCAACTATTCCCGTATGGGGATTCACTGCGGTGATCGTTATGCTGGATCTTAAATATCCAAGGCAAAAATCAAGTCCAAAAGAATTGGGAGATAAAGCTGAATAAGATCAGGATCAGAATTACACCTAGCAGGTTAAACCATACACCCGTTTTCATCATTTCTTTAATTGAAACATAACCTGATCCATAGACTATGGCTTGAGTTGGTGAAGCTATAGGCATCATAAAAGCACAACTGGCAGATAGGGTAGCAGGGATCATTAATAATTTAGGGTCAATATGCATGACTATTGCTGCAGTAGCTAGAATAGGAAGAATCAAATTCGTCACTGCGGTATTGGAAGTCAATTCAGTAAAGAACGTTACGAACAGGGCAATAATCCCCAGGATAAGTAAAGGACTCATTACCGGAAAGTGCTCAAATACCTGCTCGATCAAATGATCTAATCCGGTAAGTTCAAATCCACCAGCAATGGCAAAACCACCGCCAAAAAGGAGTAAAATGCTCCATGGAATGATCCTTACATCTTTATAAGATAGAATGGCTTTTCCTTTCTTTTGTTTAGAGGGAACCAGGAAAAGTAAAAATGCTGTTCCAATTGCTACTATTGGATCTGTAATTTCCGGGAGATTCAACCAATATCTCCATCCATGTATTACAAAGTCTTCACTGATATTGATGTCTGATCCGGTCATCCAGAGTAGTGCAGCTGAAAGAAAGATGATTCCAGTAACTTTTTCGTCACGTTTTAACGGCCCTAGTTGTTTGAGTTTCATTTCAACCTGTTTTTTGTCTTCATAAATATTCTCTTTTGGTAATTTGTGGATAAACCTGGTTAGCATGAGCCATCCAGTGTAAATAAAGATCACGCTCAAAGGAGAACAAATAATGAACCATTCCATGAAACCAATTTCTGCAGCATCCGGAAAAAGCTGACCGTACATTTCTACAAATATCATATTAGGAGGAGTGCCTATTAAAGTTGCCATCCCACCAATATCTGCCGCATAGGCAATGCCCAACATCAAACTAATTCCAAAGGCTTTGATCAATTTATCATCCCTGGTGTTTTGTTTCACTCCGTCCATGATGGAAAGAGCAATAGGCAACATGACAAGAACAGAGGCAGTATTAGCGATCCACATGGAAAGAAATCCGGTGGCTACCATAAATCCCAGCACCAATCTTCTTGGTGTTGTTCCTACAATTAGAACAACTTTCAGTGCAATTCGCTTATGAATACCTGATTCTTGCAGTCCCATTGCTAATAAAAAGCCTCCCAGGAATAAAAGAAGGATAGATTTGAAATATAAGGGCGTAACATCTTCAAGTGATCCTATTCCAAATAAAGGAAAACAGATGATTGGTATCAAAGAGGTAATAGCAATTGGAACCACTTCTAATACCCACCAAACGGCCATTAATACTACAATGGCAGCCATTAAAGGTGCCTTAGGGTATTGATCACCCGGCACTAATAAATAAACGATCAATGCCAGAACAAGTCCTAACAAAGTTTCTAATATCCTTTGTTTGGACGATTTATTTTCATGTCTATTTGAAGCGGTTTGTTTCACAGATCGAAAGACTACTGTGAATCCAAAATACTAAGACTTCTTCACATATTTGGTAAGGATGACGATCTGTTGACCATTCACTTTTCCCTCAATATGTTCAGGATTATCTGCAACTAATGTGATTCCACGAACTGCTGTTCCACGTTTAGCCGTGAACCCACCACCTTTAACATCAAGATCTTTAATTAGCACAACAGTATCACCTGCTTCTAATTTTGCACCGTTACTGTCTTTGTGAATAACTGCTGTTTCACCATCAGCCAACAAGGTTTCTTTTGCCCATTTCAGATCTTCATCTTCCAGATAGATCATATCCAAAAGATCTTGAGGCCAACCTTCTTTTCTCAGGTTATACAACATTCTATAGGCTAGAACTTTGACAGGAGAGTTCTCATTCCACATAGAATCATTCAAACATCTCCAGTGATTTGGATCTGCTGATTCAGGATCATTGATCTGTGAAATACATGTTGTGCAAAGTAAAGCACAGTTGTCAACGGTTTCATCAATATTTGGAGCAACGGTATGAACGTCCAGATTTTCTGTTGAGCCGCAAAGCTCACATTGATTGCCGCTTCTGTCTTGTAGGGATTGTTTTACACTCATTTTTGGGGGATATTTCCCTCAAAGTTAATGTCATTTTTCAATCTTAAGGTCAACCCTTCTGTTTTTGGCATATTCCTCATCAGAGCAGCTATTGCCATCACCACAATTGTTAACCGATTGGCTTTCACCAAAAGCTGAGATTTCTATTCTGGATTCAGCAATTCCTTTTGTCATCAGGTATTCTTTAACTCTTAATCCTCTGCGTTCAGATAGCCACATATTGTATTGATCTGTTGAACGACTATCCGCAAAGGCATTGATCTGTATCTTTTTACCATTGGATCTTAGATCTGATATCAATTGATTCAATTGAGCATTGTCTTTAAAATTGGTATAGGATGAATTGAGGTCAAAGTAAATGCTGAAGCTATCTCCTCCCGTATAGTTTGTAGTTTGATTATTGTTAGTGGTTTGATTGTTATTGGTAACCTGATTCTGGGTGAAATTAAAATCCTCATCTTTTTCATCCTTATGTGCAAGATCTTTGTTGGCCAAGGTTTCAATTTGTTTGAATTTAAAAAATCCATCTTCAGCTCGGTACAAGTCAGCCAGAACATTACCAAATCTGTCCTCAACGTGTAAGTTGAATTCATCCATTACAAAATTGGGGTCATCTTCTTTCATTTTGAATAAATAAGATTGATCAGGATCCAGGCTACTGAATCTAAAATGCCCAAATTGATCTGTCACGGCACTGTCCAATAAAATACCATCTTCACTGTACAAATACACGGTTAATCCTTCGTTAAACTGACCCTCTAATTTTTTGTAATTGAAATTACCGGTAATGGTCATTGTCTCTAACTCAAATACATCATCATTTTCTGCCAAATACTGCAAATTGTTGGCGTAATCAGGTTTGATCTTTTTGTAGACGAATTCTCCTTTTTGATTGGCTTTTAACTGAGTATAAACATTCCCATTTTGATCATAGATAAATAGGAAAAGATCATCTTCAATTACTTCTGTTGCTATCGTATAGTTTTGATCTGTAGGAATATTTTTAAAAGTAAAATTACCTCTGTTGTCACTGACTTCAGTGAAAATGATGTTCCCATCTTCATCAATCAACATTACTGTAAGACTATCTCCATATTGTCCCTGGATCTTTTCATAAACGAATTGACCGCTAATATCTGTGTAATCAAGCCATTTGCCTTCGTTCATGTCTTCCAGCATAGTTAGGGTACCTGCTTCGGTATTGTTGATCTTTTTATATTGGAACAATCCATTCGCATCTTGCAATAAGTTGGTCACAACTTTCCCATTTTTATCAAATATGGCTAGTTCTACATCCTCTTCACCTACTAATTTTATGGTGTAATTCTCATAAGGAAGGTTTCTAAATGCAAATTTCCCGGTTGAATCTGTATTCATTTGCATGACGATATCATCCTCATGGATCAATTGAATGTCAAGGTCAGATGCATAGGTCTGATCCAAATTACGATAAGTGAACTGTCCGGCTAATTCGTTTGTTATTAGCACGGATCTTGTGATCTCCAAAAAATAGATGTTATCTATTCCCTCTGATCTCTTGCTGTAAAACCCTTTTGATTGTCCCGGAAGGATAAATATACCATGATCATCATCATCCGAATTAAAATCAGCTGGCAACAATTTTTGTTCATGCCCCAATACCTTCCAATAGATGTCTAAACCTCCTTTTCCTCCCGGTTTGTCTGACGAATAGAATAAGTCATTTTCAATGATAAAAGGAAAAAGTTCATCATTTGGCGTATTGAACTCGGCTAAATTAAAGGGTTGATCCCAACCGTTTGATGACAATCGTACTTTATAAAGATCTTTTCCTCCTTTTCCGCCTGGCATGTCAGATGCGAAGTAAAGTTCTAATCTATTTTTATCCCAGCTTGGATGTCCGTATGAATAATCTTCCTGACAGAAAGGGAGTTTTTGCGGATTGGTCCAACTATTACCATCTTTCACAGCCATATATAATTGCGGACGGCGCTCTTTCTTTTGTCTGCGCTTGATCTCTTCTAATTGCGTATAAAAAATCGTATCTCCGGTAACACTAAAACAGATGGGGCCTGAGTGATTGTTATTGGCAATGTCCTTTGAAAATAGAATAGGGGGATTGAATTTTGTTTCGGCTGTTAGATCACCTTTATATGAAGCGGCAAATACATTAAGAAAACCGGTTTTACTCCAGTTGTTCTCACCTTGCAGCACCAAATTAGATTCACGACCTGAAGTAAGGAGAAGCTGACCATCATAGATTACCGGAGAGAAATCATTGTACTTGGAATTAACGCCGCTAATTTCTTTAACGACGAATTCATACGTGATCTCTTCAACCTTATAAGTTTGGTTGTATGCAAGGTTTGAAATACCAATGAAAAGGAAAAGTAATATGTGATGTCTCATCCTATAAATACCTTGGCGAAATGTTTTTGTTCTTACCTGCAACGAAATCAAACCCTATGAATAGCTCATGTGATCCAAAATTGTATTTTCTCAGTTCATTTAATGAAAGATCAAATGAATAACCAAGTCGTAAGTAATCTTTGATATTAAATTCAGTAATTAAGACAGCACTATTGAAGTTTCTTAACGATAGACCAATCCACCAAAATTGTTTAACGAGCATACTGAAATTGAAGTCAATGCTTGGAGGAGCACCCTCAGCATATCGTAAAAGAACTGAAGGTTTAAGAGCCAGATTCTCTTTTACCAAAAACACAGCACCGGTGTTTAACATGTAATGTCTTTTTAAGAATATGGAAGCGTTATCAGGATAATCAGCAAAATTCAATTCATGTTTAGTAATGTGATTAACACTGGCGCCTATAAAAAATCGATTACTGTAATAATATGTTCCAAAATCAAAAGAAGGCGCAAAGGCACTGACTTTTCCGGCAGTATTGAATTGATCGTTAGGATTATCAAATGTGATCAGATCTCTATCTAAAATAGAATTGAATACTCCGCCTCTTAAAGCAAAAGATAAATGACCGATTGGCATTTTTACATGATATCCTGCTGTAAATGCACCAAAGAAATTTCTACTTGGTCCAATTTTGTCATGTGCAAGATTCCCTCCTAATGCTAAACCTGTTTCTTTAACCTTTGAATGGATGGACAATGTTTGTGTATTCGGTGCACCATCAAGACCAACCCATTGACTTCTATGAAGCATTACGGCTGAGATGGAACTTCTGGAGCCAGCATAGGCAGGATTAATGGCAAAAGGATTAAACATATATTGGCTAAACAATGCATCTTGCTGAGCATTAGCGGTCATGCATAGTACCATTATAGATATTAAGAATAAGCCTTTCTTCATCATTTCATCAATTGGATCCAACCTGTTGTTGATGGTCCATTTTCAATTTTGATCAGATAATAGTAAGTTCCACTTGGAGCAATATCACCTGATTGAATTTTACCTTCCCATTTTATATTATCGTTGTCGTACCCTTGTTCACTAAAGATCACATCTCCCCAACGATTATATATGGTAACAGTGTTGTCAGGAAATCCTTCGATTCCTTCAATCTTCCAAAAATCGTTAACACCATCTGCGTTAGGTGTAATTGACGTTACCGTTTCAATGGAGCAAGACGGATCATCATTTAAAGTAACCAACACAGAATCAGGATAAACACAACCATTATTAGTTGTAACATAAACTATGTAATAAGCAGTGGTGTCTACTGCGAAATTAATATCCTGACTGTTTTGATCAACGATCCCCGGACCGTTCCAAATATAGCTGTCACCACCTGACGCGGACAAATATACGGTAAAGCCATTACATATAATTTGATCTGCACCTGCATCAATAACTGACGGATCGTCAAATGTAAGTTCAACCGAATCAGTAGAAGAACAACCAAATGTATTGCCTCCAGTAACAGTTATTATGACCGAAGCATTAGGTGTCAAGCTATAAGTACTTGTAGTTGAAGCTCCTGAATCCCAATCATATGTTTGAGCTCCTGACGCAAATAGGAGAATCGTGTCACCTGTACAAAAAGTTTGGTCTGAAGAAACAATTAAAACGGGGGTTGGATTTACAGACACTATAACTGTATCTAAACTTCCGCAACCACCTGTGTTTACACCATCAACTACGTAAACATTTGTGCCTATTGGCGGAGCAAAAGCAACGCCATTCGTTATTCCGTTATTCCATGTATAAGTTGTGGCACCAGAACCTGATAAGGTCACCATTTGTCCTTCACAAATTACCTGATCCGGACCAGCATTAACCAAAGGAGGAGGAACGACATTTACAATTTGAAAAGCAGTGTCAGTACAACTGCCATTCACAGCAACATAAGTCAGTGTGTAGCTTCCAATACCCACAGTGTCCGGATAAAAAATACCTGAAAAGACCCCCGGACCACTATAATTTCCGCCTGCAGGTGCTCCTTCTATCAAAGTATAAGGAGGCGCATTTTCGCAAATACCTGGAATTGTATTGAAAGTGGCAACCGGAGTTACATTTACAACCATGGTATAGCTTTCTGGTGCTGTTGAGGTACAACCTAGTGATGTTGTTTCAACTGTGATGGTTTGACCATTAGTTAAAGTAGTAGTAGTAAATGTATTTGCAGAACCCGGACCTTGTGCCGGTGACCCATCTATAAAAAATGTATAGGATGAGTATCCTGCAGTAGCACTGAAAGTTACTAACTCGCCACTGCATATGATCTGATCTGCATCTGAACATGACAATGATATAAAAGGTAAAGGATTAACTGTAACTATGACCTGATCTGTAGCAGTGCAGCTATTAACGTCTACAATGCTTGCAATATAAGTGACCGTTCCAACTGAAGGTGTAAAAGGAACACCATCACTTACTCCATTATTCCAAGTTAAAGTACCCGGACTATTTATAGCAGTAAGCGTTACGGAAGTACCGTCACAAACTGTTTGATCCGTTCCGGCTGTTATGGTTGGTGTAGGATTAATCGTTATAGTCATTTGGTCCTGTACTGCGGCACATGCTCCATTTCCGGTGGTAGTCAACGTAAGCGTTACAGTTCCTGCGAGAATATCTGAAGCAGAACAGATATAATTTGTGTTGAGTGAATTTGGATTAACAAAAGTTCCTGTTCCTGTTGAAGTCCATGTTCCGCCCGTAGCGCCAGTTACTGTGCCACCCAATACTACTGTTGGAGACTCAGCACAAATGGTTTGATCTGCTCCTGCATTTATAGTCGGTGCAGGATTTATAGTTAAAGTCAGGTTGTCCGTAATGGATGGACATGGTCCGCTAGCATCTCCTGTTAATGTAATGACTACTGATCCGGCTAAAATGTCAGAAGCTGAAGGTGTATAGGTTGTGTTTAATGCAGTTGGATTACCAAAGGTTCCAGACCCAGATGTGGTCCATAGATCTCCAATAGAATTTGTTGTTGAGCCACTTAATGATATGGTTGGACTACTTTCACATACAGTTTGATCAGCTCCGGCACTAACAACAGGCGTAGGGTAGACATTGACGAAAATATCATCTGTTGCTGAACAACCATTAGCATTAGAAGCTGTTAAAGTATATGTTGTAGCAGTTGAAGGTGAAGCAATGGGGTTTAAGATGAGGGGGTTAGAAAGACCAGTAGTTGGGCTCCAGGAGTAAGTAGTAGCGTTCGGAGCTGTAGCTGTCATATTGTGATTCATGCCTTGACAAATTGAAACATTGACCCCTGCATTGGCTGTAACTTGAGGTGGATCAATTAAGATAACTGTATCTGGGCAAGCATTACATCCTGAAATATCTGTTACATTCAATACATAAGTTCCAGCTGTTAAGCCAGTTATTGTACTAGTTGTTGGGCCTGTATTCCAATTATAACTATAGGGTGTTGTTCCGCCAGTAACAGTTGAAGTAGCTAAACCATCAGAGTAACCAAAACAAGTAGGATTGCTAAATGTTGTAGTAATAGCAGGCTTATTGGGATCCGATAAATAAATCTTGAAATTCATGTCTCTAGGGTCTCCATAAGTGAGGTAAGTACCGCTTGAATAGCTTCCAACACTATGGTAAACGATTGGAAGCCCACCTTGGATTCGGAATGTATACACTGTTCCAACAGCAAGCATGGGCATCTGATCACATGGGATATTAAAAGCTACTTCATACTGGGTTCCTGTTAATCCACTATACGAATGAGAACCGGAGTATAACAAAGTTCCAGTAATCCCTGATCCTTCGTAAACACTTAAGGTGAATGTTCCAGTTAGTCCTCCATTGACTTGTATTCCAATTCTACTTAATTCACCTGCAGCAGATACCTGGAAAGTTTGCTGATGATCACTATTGGATCCACCTGTATCAAAGCTCCAAAATTGTTGATTGACTACGGGTGCACATTGAGAAAATGAAACAAGACCAGAGATACTGGTAAGAAATAATATTGCAAATTCAAATATTCTCAAAATGTAAAGTTTTAAACTTCAACAAGATAATAATAAATCGTTTTAGTAGGAAAAGGATATATTCGGAGTACCTTTAAACATCCTTGGGATCATTGGAAAATCTCTTGTAATGACGTAGTAATAGGTGCCACCAGGGAACTCCGGTGTTTTGCCATATCGTCCGTTACATTCATCAAGATCGCCTTGCCCTTCGATATATTCAAAGTCCTGTGTAAATACGCCATTGTACTTATTGCATGGAGCTGATTCACCATCTCCAGGTCTAACGCCAGTTTTTTGTAGGTAACTAGAGGTCATTTCTTCAACCGGACTTGCAATGTTGTCAGCATTAGAATAGGCATATCGATAATAAATAGGAAACCCATCAGCTGCCCAACCACAAAGAACCATAGATGAACCATCAGCTCCCAGTGCGGAAGCATAATTGATGAAATCACCATGATAATGATAACCTCCTGTTGAATCTTTCATATGAGCATAATTGTCATCTAAACCAAGTGTTTTTGTATTGAAAGTTCCTTCTAATGTCCAATTCCAGTTCGTTGACCCATTCGCAGTATTTGTATAAGGCATAGGAACGCCAGGTGACAGTGTAACACCATTCAAAGCAATTCCGAAAATCCAATTAATTCCAGTGTTATCGGCAATTGGAGTGGGAGTGCTATTTTGAGTAGGGTATAAGGTCATTTCAAAGGTTTTGGTGAAGGCATTCATGCCAGTAACACCGTAATTGTGATCAGGTATTTGATCAGTTGTGATCTCTCTTGAGACGGAGGTTAAATTTTCCGAATATACCGTATTGAATCCATCTGTGGTATGATCGATAGAACTAGGTAGTAGATCTAAATTTACTGTGTTGGTAGTACTACACTCATTTTGATTCTTTTTACAAGAAACTGAGCTCAAAAGAATAAAGACGAAAAGATAAGGACGCATAGTATAAGCTGTTATTTGATTCCCATTTCATCTCGTTGATCATAATCCAGATTTAAGTCTTTTGCTATTTTTTCTGGACGTGGTTTCAACGTTAAGAAATAGAGTATACCTATACCAACGAAAATTAGATAGAAAATGTTGGTTGACTGGAGTAATGCTACTACGGCAACAAGTACTGGTCCTTCTGTTAAACCATATCTAATAATAGTTGCAGAAAAATATATGGATGTTTTTTGATGCAACGATTTTGATTCTTCCTGAGCTGGAGTGATCAATTTTTGAAATAGAAAATTTCCCATACCCATGCCAATAACGAGCACAACCGGGGCAATAATAAAGAAAGGGTCTTCCATTCCCGGAATTGCAAACTCTGCATTATCTTTTATTACCACAAAAGCAATTATTGTAAAGACGATCATACCCATCATCATTGCGAAGAAGATGATATTATTAGTTCTTATAAAGTTGTTCGGTTGCATTATTTTTCGCCAATATGTTTAAGGTAAAAATTGTTATATATGTATGTAGCTACATCCCTTCCTAATTGTAATCCTGCCTGATTATCCGCTTGGATGTGATATCCACCTAATACCCTTGATTGACCAGCCATTTCAGCCGTTTCACTTAAGGTATTGAACTCTAATGTGACGGTATCTCTTAGATCATTAGGGTGAGTTAAAGCTCCCGGAACCAATTTTACTGAATGACCAAATTCATCAGTGCCGGTGTATAGTTCAAGGGCTTTACTGCATGCCCCACTAACGGTACTATGTCCAGAAGTATAGCTAGGAAAAGGAGGACATAAGAATGATTCAGGAGAATATGGACGCCAATCTTCTCCCTTTAGTTCGCCCCAGCCCTCTTCAGGACCTCTCCAACCTTTAATGGTTTTGCCTTTATAATAGTAATGAACTAAAGCAAAGGGACGAGCAAAATCATAATACATTTTTGAGTCCCACGAAGCTATGAAAGCATCTCTGGCTACCACCTGATTCAAAAAATACATTTTCACATCTTCATCAAGGGTATGGTTGTCTCGCACTGAAATTTGCTGCGCAAAGATCAGCCAATGCCCTGCTTGTTGAACTGATTTAGGTCCATCTCGCATGAATTCAACCAAAGCCATTTCCTCAGGAGTCAAATTTGCTTGAAGATCTACTACTTCCTGCACTTCTCTTTCTAATTGCTCTGATCCAACCATTGGTGGTGGACCTGGTCTGAATTGAGAAGCTGAGTCGAGTCCAATTGTTTTAACTAAATACCAATGAGGAGTTAAACATGAGGGCGCATATTTCTCACCCGTTTCTTTAACAAAGTATTTAGGCTGCCAACGGTTGATGTCGTTGTTTCTTTCTACTGGATTTACTGGAGAATATTGTGTGTAATCATAATAAGGCATTCCATCCGACCCTTCCATAGTAGCATATTGATTTGATCCATCATTTTTTCCAGATTCAATTGCTGCAACTGCAGCTAGATTTCCTATTCCTTGAGGCGTTGCAGGATCCATTGAATGATCATTGGGATCAAAACCTAATTCGTTCATGAAATTGGTCAACATAACACTGTCTGAATAGTAATACTCCATCATTGAAGTATAGGCGGCATATGAAATTGCTTTTTCTTTATTCTCTAAAGTTCGCTCTTCTTCCGGTCTTCTTTCCGCATTTAAATAAACCGGAATAGCCTTGTCATCATAACAGCTCCAGGCATCAAAGATGGATACAAAGATCAGGCTTAAAAAACGAGAAGAAATGGTTGGTCTTGGTCTGAACCACTCCGTATCATTTGCTGTTGCATCCAATGCTACTTTTGCCCATTTATAGGCTAAATTATCTTTTCCACGTGGTTCATCTACAACAGTTGAGTCATGGTTGTCCGCATCTTCATTTCCTTCGTTTCCACCACATGAAGATAGAAATAGAGAAAATAACATTAATACAAAGAGGTATTGGGGGTACTTCATTTGAAATCGATTTTAGTTAAATGTACAATTATTCACAAAAACGAGACTTTTGAAGAGTTTAATATTGAGTATGAATGTTACCCGGATTTATTATGGATATAAAAGATGCTCCAATCTAATTGAAATGTAACTGATCATTCTTAGAGGAGTGAAATTCAGAACAAACAACTATACACACTACAGATCATTTCCGTATTCAATATATGTTTCAACCTCCTCAGGCAAGAAGATCTCAAAGGCAATGTGCGAATTTTCAACCCAAATATGACCTTGTTCTACAATTGCAAATGCCTTACCTTGTTCAATTCCGCCAAACAGCACCTCATAAGTGGTATCATCATTTTGAACTATGGAAAAGAAACAGGATTCAGTTTGAGAATAAACAGTTTGTTCTGTACCCTTTGGAAAGTTTTGAAAAATAGATTCAGGATCATTAATAATTTCCCATTTGCCTCTGGCTGTGAAGAAAAATACAGTATCTGGAGAATTGAACTCATTCACCTGGGCTTCTAATGCAATGTCTGTGACTAAAACGCCGTCATTTTGTTCCCGTTCGTTCAAGTACCATTCGAAGGTGCTATTTTGAAATTTAATGTTCTCAGAAACCGTTTGAGTCAATGCCATATCCTGTTCATTTTCGATTGAAATCGAATCGTTTATGGATTCATTCACATTCTCTACTTCTGGGTTGTTTTGACAAGAATAATTGAAGAGAAAGATCAATATAGCAAGTGATGATCTCACTAATGTACTTTTTTCAAAAAATCAAGAACGTTAGCTTTGATTCGGTTTTCAATATCTGAATTATCCGCTTTGATGAATTCTTTTCCGGTGATCTTTTCATAAAGTTCAATGTATCGGGCAGTTACTGAATTTACGAATTCTTCAGGCATGTGCGGCAATATCTGACCATCCAATCCTTGAAAACCGTGCTCAATTAACCATTCCCGAACGAATTCTTTGGAAAGCTGTTTTTGACGTTCTCCATTTGCCTGACGTTCTGCATATCCATCAGCATAGAAATAACGGGAAGAATCAGGTGTGTGAATTTCATCAATCAAATAGATCTTTCCGTCTTTTTTTCCAAATTCATATTTGGTATCAACAAGGATCAACCCTTTTTCAGCAGCCATTTGAGTGCCTCTTTCAAATAGAGCGTACGTATAGGCTTCTAACTGTTTGTAGTCTTCTTCTGATACAATCCCCTGAGCAATGATCTCTTCTCTGGAAATATCTTCATCATGCCCTTCATCTGCTTTGGTTGCGGGTGTAATGATGGGTTTAGGGAATTTATCATTCTCTTTCAATCCTTCAGGCAATTCAACCCCGCATAGTATTCGCTTTCCGGCTTTATATTCTCTGGCAGAATGCCCCGCCAAATAGCCTCTAATAACCATCTCAACCCTAAAAGGTTGACACTTATGACCAACAGCTACCATTGGGTCAGGAGTATCTATCAACCAGTTGGGAACAATATCTGAAGTAGCATTTAGGAAATAGGTTGCAATTTGATTTAGCACTTGCCCCTTATATGGAATTGCTTCATGTAAAATGTGATCAAAAGCAGAGATTCTGTCTGAGGCTACGATAACCAATAGATCGTTATCAATAGTATAAACGTCACGAACCTTACCATTGTACACCTGTGTTTGTCCAGGAAAAGTAAAAGTGGTTGATTTGATAGCATTCATGGGCTGAAAATTGAAAAAACAAAATTAGCCACAATGCTCTTTCATTAAACGCGGATTTATTCACAAAAGCATGAAATTATTCATACCATTTTACGGATTCTCTTCCAATGCCCTGATGATGTGTTTCACCAATTGATGTCTAATCACATCATTTTGGTTCAATTCAACAAAGCCAATGCCTTCAATATTCTGCAATTTATTCATGGCCATTAATAGGCCGGAACGTTGATTTCTTGGAAGGTCGATCTGTGTAGTATCTCCCGTAATAATGAATTTTGCTGATTGTCCCATTCTCGTTAGGAACATTTTCATCTGCGAAGTGGTAGTATTTTGAGATTCATCCAAAATAACAAAGGCGTTATCCAATGTACGCCCTCTCATAAAAGCCAAAGGTGCAATTTGGATGATTCCATTTTCAATATACTCTGCCAATTTCTCTGCAGGGATCATATCTCTTAATCCATCATAAAGTGGTTGCATGTATGGATCAAGCTTTTCTTTTAGATCGCCGGGAAGGAATCCGAGATTTTCTCCTGCTTCAACTGCAGGTCTTGTTAAGATGATCCTACGTACTTCTTTATTTTTAAGTGCTCTAACTGCAAGGGCGACAGCTGTATATGTTTTTCCTGTACCTGCAGGACCAACGGCAAAAACCATATCATTTTCTAGCGTGGCTTTTACAAGTTTTCTTTGGTTAGCAGTTCTGGCTTTAATAAGCATGCCACCATTTCCATGTACAATTGTTTCGCCATGATCTTTGAAAGGGATCTGCTCTTCATCTTGTAACATTAAATTCTCAATGTTATTCTCAGTTAAAGCGTTATATCGATTAACATGCTTCACCAGCAATTCGAACTTCTTTTCAAAAAGTTCAATAACATCTGGTTCTCCCATCACTTTAAGAGTGTTACCTCTAGATATTACTTTGAGTTTAGGGAAATACTTGCGTATTAGTTTGAGCTTTTGTTCGTTAACTCCCAGAATTAGCACGGGGTCTATACCGACAATTTCAATGATTTTTTCCTGCAAAATGTTAATTAATTATTTTGGTTTCAATTTTAAGAGTAAAAATTAAAACTAATTTTGGATAAAATTAAAGTTTTTCTGTGTTGAACGCACCATTATAGTTGAATATTGTGTGTTAATCCGGATCTACTGAAACAGAAGATGAGCATCATAACCCTGACAACCGACCTGGGTCTCAAAGATCACTACGTGGCTGCTATTAAAGCTCAGTTGCTGTCTCAATTGCCTGCAAGTCAAATTGTGGATATTTCGCATGAAGTTCAACCTTTTAATTTGGCTGAGGCGGCATACTATATCAACAATGTTTTTGAAGATTTTCCGGCTGGTACAGTCCATTTTATTGGGGTGGATCATTTACCTCACATTTCAATTGGTGATGACAATAATTTGTATCCCTTGGTAATGAAGCTTAAGGATCAGTTTTTTGTGGGATGTGATAATGGAATTTTCTCATTGATCAAAAATTTTGAACAAGCTGAGAAGATTGTCAGGATAGATGATTTCAGTGCTAAACAAGCCTTGAGATTTCCGACTCGAAATATTTATATTCCTACGGTTATTGCTTTGTCAAAAGGTATAGATCTGAATGAACTGGGCGAAGAAGTTACCAATATTCGTAAAGCGTTCACCACCCAACCCATTGTTGAAAAAGATCTGATCAAGGGTACCGTTATTCATGAGGATAAATACGGTAATGTAATTGTAAATATTTCTGAAAAACTCTTCAATGAAGTGGGCGCAGGAAATCCGTTCACTATTTATTTCAAGAATTCTCAGTACTTCATTGAAAACATTAGTAGCAATTACCATGATGTTCCAACAGGAGAAAAACTGGCGATTTTTAATGATGACGGGTTTTTAGAGATAGCAATAAATAAAGGAGTGCAGGGAGCCGGAGGTGGAGCATCTTCTTTATTGGGGCTACACTCAAAAGATACCATAAGAATTGAATTTCATCCTAAGGGATCAAAAGATAATATTGAAGCACTATTTCCACAAGAATAATGGCTATCCAACGAATTGTTAAGATGACTTTTACAGCTGATAAGTGTGATGCTTTTCAGGATTTTTTTAGTAAAATTAAAGTACAAATTGAAGCGCAACCAGGTTGTGAAGGTGTCAAATTGCTGAGAGATCAGGATTCTACGTCTGGTATTTTTTTCACTTACAGTGTTTGGAAGGATCAGGCCTCAATTGATGCCTACAGAAAAACTGAATTATTTGGAAAGGTTTGGCCAACGGTAAAAGAATGGTTTGCAGATAAACCTGAGGCCTGGAGCACAGAATTGATTGCATAATATTTATAAAATGAAAAGAATTTATTATTTCATATTTCCTGCGATTTTGATCTCCTGCGGCGGAGCCGAAGAGGAGATGTCTGAGAATCAAGAAAACAATATTGAGACTACTGAACCTGTTACTTTGGATGAAGCCACTATTCTGGAGCAATACACTAAAGATTACATACCTGAAAACAAGGATGGTAAATGGCAAATTGATGATTATGCAGAGATCATGCTAGGTTCTAAGGTCTATGGATCTTCAGATCAAGTTCCTGAAGAGGAGAGATTGACTGCGAATTGGTTCGAAAAATTGGATTTACAAGGAGGATTTGCTAGTGTGACTGGGGCTTATGAAGGATGGAGCGAAGTAGTCCTTTGGCGCATGAAAGATGGTAGTGATCTGGTGGCCAAAATGACAGCAGGATGTGGACCGGTTTGCGATTATTCCTATTCTTTCTCAATACTTAAAGATGGTGAAATGATCGAGAGGGACGCTTCTGATCTGGTTCTACCGTTGGGAGACATCATGAATCAAAGAGAAATTGTACTCAATAAAATTTTATCAAATTATTCAGATGTTCCGGAAGATACTTACGCTCAGGTGCGTTACATGCTTCCTCAAAAAGGAACAACTATGTATGTAGATCTTGAACTGGGAGAAGAGGAAATTAGAACACATCTACTTAAACTGAGCTGGGATAAAGAGATGTTCAATGTTGAAGAAACATTTGAAGATGCTGAAAATATTATGTACAAGTAATATCCTTATAGCGATCCTTTTTTCGCTTAACGCAAATGCTCAGGATTATTCCCGAAAGCCGTATGCTTCGATTCACTTTTATGCAGAGCAGATGCTGCGTTCTGCCATAGTTGAGAAAAAGGAAGATGTTGATCTGAGACAGGGAAGACTCTACTACTACGTAGAAAAAGATATTCCGGGGCAATATGTACATGTTGCCGGTGGATACTCTGGTGATTATTATCTATCTCTTTGGAAAATGGATAATGGTAATGATCTGCTAGGTGTTACACATGATAATTGTGAAGCGCTATGTACTTATGAATGTAGTTTCTTTGAATGTACGCAGGATACTATAAAAGATATTACTCCAAAGATCTTCCCTGTAAAGAAAATGGAAAAGCAATTGGCTAAAATGAAAGGTAAATTGCTTTCTAAAAAGCCTTTACAAGATGAAAACGCTCAGTATAAATTTATCTTACCACATGGGCAAGGCTTAGTTCAGGTACAGATCTCAATGGATCGAAATCAAATTGAATTTCCTATCATGGAACTGGAATGGACTGGAGAGAAGTTTGTCATTAAAGCAAAGTATAACGAGATTCCTGAATTGTGATCAAATTAAGTGCTGTCATATCTCTACTTATAGCTTTGAATTGCTTTGGGCAAATAGACAGTGCTACCACTGAGAAACTCAATACATATCAGTTTGGAGGTATTTTTAAAAGTGCAGTATCTGTCAATTTAGGAGGAGTAACAGGCTTTGGTGGTATTACTTATGATTATTTTCTGGGGTCACATTGGAGATTAGAAGCAGGAGTAGGATATTGGTCTGCTGGATTTGGATTTGACTATTATCCCTGGGCTGTAAAAAGAGAAGAAAGCAGATTTAAGATCAACTTTCGTAATTCAATTTTTTATCCGATAAGTGCAAATATCATTTTTCATTCTTTTGGTGTCGGTATGACGCACTTTTTTAAAGAAAAACTAAATCTAGGTTTTGATGTTGGAGTTTCTTATATCCACGATTATGATGATTGGAAGCCTTTTGATTGGGTGTTAGATGATGTCAAATCCGGTTGGATCTTATATCCACATTTTAATGTCAAACTGGGTTATCGATTTTCGGTAAAGTTCCTGAAGCGAAAAAAGGAACTGGAAAGAGGAAATTAGACCTTGATGGCTATTACACAAACATCATCTGTTTGCTCAATTCCGCCACGCCAATTTTCAAATTGCTCATCCATTATTCGGTGTTGGGTTAAAACACTTTCCCTTTGCATGGCTAGTACCAGTTTTTTCATTGATTTATACATGAATTTTTTGCCTTTATCACCTCCAAACTGATCGGCATATCCATCAGAGAACAGGTAAATGGTTTCACCCTTAGTAAGCTTAAGGCTGATCGAATGAAAGGGTTTAGGGTTAAAATGAACACCAATAGGCTGTTTATCCCCCTTGAATTCTATTAATTCATATCCATTCTCTTCAAAGACCTTAGCATCTTCAGAATCAATAAGGGTTTCATTTTTTTCATGTTTGACGATCCATAACGGGTTATTGGCACCTGCGAATTTTAGTTCAAGTGTTTTGGTGTTCAGGCTGATTAACGCAATGTCCATTCCGTCTTTCACTTCTTCTTCACTTTGATCGAATGTTTCAATAACCAATTCACGCGTTTTATCCAGAATTTGTCCAGGGTCGGTCAAATTAAATTCTCTAATGCATCTGTTCAGGGCAGAATTACAAACTACACTTACCATTGCTCCAGGAACACCATGTCCGGTGCAATCTGCTGCTGCAATGAACATTGTGTCATCTAATTGTTCAACCCAATAGAAATCACCTGCTACAATGTCTTTCGGTTTATAAAGAATGAATGATTCTGAAAACTTGCTACTCAATGTGCGTTTAGGAGGAAGTATAGCGGATTGGATTCTCCTGGCATAAGTAATACTTGACGTGATCTCCTCATTTTTTAACTCCAGCACCTGATGTTGTTCTTCAATCTCTATTTTCTGCTTCTCTGTTTCTTCCTGAAGATATTCTGCCTTTCTAAATTGAGAAGCAAATTTAGATCCAAGGATCATGGTCATGGAAAGTAAAAATGCCATCTGCAAAGCGGTATAACTGTAAGGCGCAGGCGGAATGATATCCAGGTATAGAAATATGGTGTACGTTGAGCTGGTGATCAAACAGATGATGGCGATACCGGCAAATGCTGCTCCACTTACTCTTTCTTTCATAGCACGGACAACAACATATATTAAAACACCAAAGCTTACGAAAGAGATCAATTGATGAAGTAAAGGTAATTGGGTGAAAACCTTTGGAGGAAAAATAATGGTGATCAAAGCCTCTGCAAAGGTCAGTAAGGTTAGAATTAGCAGTAATTTTTGAGGAGCCTGCTCTTTGAATCGCTCTCGAATAAAAAGTAGCATAAAACCTCCCGGTAAGAATAATGAGAGGTATTCAATATGAACTAATAAATGCCAGTTCATATCCGGCCAAACAGTGATGATCATGTAATTGAATGATACCAATGGCCTGATGGAAAACGTTAGTGCATATAAGCTGAAATAGAGTAGGGCTTTATCTTTTCTTCTGAATATATAAAGAGTGAAAAAGAATAATCCAGCGAATAAAAAACTACTTGATTCTATTCCATTCAGCATGATGTGTTTTCTGCTCAAATTGTAAAGCGATTCCTCTGTTCCTAAGTACCATGGATCATTAAATCCGCCATTTCTATGTTGATGATTAGAAAGTAGAATGGTTAGTGTAAAATTTCTTTTTCCAGGCGGAATGGGAATGACTTTATCTTCGTAATGAGGCTGCTCATCATCTTTGGAAGTTCCAACTTTACCTGATTCTCCGATTAAAATATCATCTACATAAACGGCGGAAGCACAGGTGACTGACCTTGTCATTAGGTTCATTTCTCCCTCAGGAAGATTTTGTACATGTAGACGATAGGTAACATAACCAATGGCAGGATATTGACCCTTATTATAATGATTCCAATTATTTGAACCACTTTGATATTCAAGTTGAGCACTATCTTCAGAAGTATACTCCCCGGGCCGGATAAGTTCATTCCAATAGAATTCAAAATCTCCTTGCAAACGTAGATAAGGCGATTTTTGAATGTCCCAATCGGATAGATCTATCACACCATGCTTTGCATAGATATCATCTTGCCCAAACGAATTCAGACACAATGCAAGAAAAAATATGACAGAATAAACTCTGGTGATCATGGTCCTAAATGTAAGGATATTGCCTAAAACAAAAATAGCCGCCCAAAGAGCGACTATTTTCATAATATTTTAGTTTTTATTAAGCTAAAACTTCTTCTTGTGCAAAATGAAAATTGCTTTCAATTTCAGCATTTTCATCAGAGTCAGAACCGTGAACAGCGTTCTCACCTTTAGATTTTGCAAATCTTTTACGGATAGTTCCTTCTTCAGCCTCAGCAGGGTCAGTTGCTCCAACTAATTTTCTGAAATCTGCAACTGCGTTATCTTTTTCTAAAATAGCTGCATAGATAGGTCCGCTAGACATATAGTCTACCAATTCTTGATAGAAAGGACGTTCTTTATGAACTTCATAAAATTTCCCAGCTTGTTCTGCGGTTAATTTTGTCAATTTTAGCGCTTTGATCTCAAATCCTGCCTGAATGATCATATCTATGATTTTTCCAGCATGTCCTGCAGCAACTGCCTCAGGTTTGATCATTGTAAATGTTCTATTTCCAGCCATTTCCTACTTTTTCAATTATTATTTCGGCGCAAAGATAGTGACTCTATTGGAATCTCGCACAATCTTAACTATTTGTTTAATTTTTAGGCGTGTCTAAAAATAAAATTATATATTTGTAAAAATAATGTTAGATAAATGAAATGGATATCTTCAATAGTTGCTGTTTGTGGGCTATGTAGTGCAGCTCTTTGTCAGCAATTGGAGGCTGATAGACCTGATCAAACAGAAGCGAGTTCCACTATCCCTAAGGGTTCATTTCAGATTGAGTCTGGTTTGGGATTTCAGAATGTGAAAATTTATGCAGGACCAAATCCTCATGATCTAACCACTGAAAATCATTTTACATTACCTACCACGCTTTTTAGAATAGCCCTTTGCAATCGATTTGAATGGAGAGTTGTGAATACCTTAAGGTTCTCTGGAGTTAGATCTGCAGGACATTTAGAGAGAAACATAGGAATAGATGATATTGAAACTGGATTTAAATGGCAATTAACTGGTGAAAATGTAAAGTGGATGCAAATGGCATTCTTGTCACATGTAGTTGTTCCTACCGGTAGTGATGGTAATAAGGCCTTTGGTACGGTGAATAAATTATTGGTTTCTCATGATCTGTCTGATAAAATATCGATTGGTTATAACATAGGTCACCAGTATTTTGGAAGTGGGAAGGGTGATCTGATCTATACACTGGCTATGGGTTTTGCTATATCAGATAAGTTAGGCTGCTACTTAGAGAATTTTGGTCAGTTCACAGATCTCAACTCATTTCAAACGAACTTTGATGCCGGGTTTACTTATTATGTGAAAGATAATTTCATGCTGGATTATTCATTTGGTGCCGGTGTGCATGAAAGAATGAATTATCAGTCTATTGGTGTTACTTATAGATTCCCTTATTAATGGAAAAGAAACTCAGTCATAGTGAAGAAAATTATCTCAAGGAGATCTTTCACTTATCCGGTGAGCTGCATGAGAAGGTGTCTACCAATGCCCTGGCTGAGCGCTTGAATGCTAAAGCATCTTCCATTACTGATATGTTAAAGAAACTGGGTGAGAAGAAACTGGTTTCATATCAAAAGTATAAAGGCTGTTCATTGACCCAAAAGGGAGAACAAATAGCCATCTACATCATTCGTAAACACCGTTTATGGGAGACCTTTTTGGTGAATAAACTCAATTTTGGTTGGGATGAAGTTCATGATGTAGCTGAACAATTGGAGCACATTCGCTCGGTTAAATTGATTAACAGTATTGATGAGCTTTTGAATTTTCCAAAGTACGATCCGCATGGTGATCCAATTCCGGATAAGGATGGGAATATCAATTACATGGAATCTAAGATCAGTTTGAGCGAAACGGCCGTTAAATCTAAAGTAGAAGTGGTGAGTGTTGATGAAGATTCAATGGCACTTTTAAAATACCTGGATGAGATCAAAATAAGCATAGGTACTATTCTCACTATTCACAACAGAATATCTTTTGATGAATCCATGGAAGTTCAAATAGCGGGTGGTAACAAAATGAATATTTCCAAAAAAGTAGCCGATAGCATTGGTGTTCGGTTCAAATCAAAAATTTAAACAATGAAAAAAGTTATATATCTATTCTTAGGATTGAGTTTGTTCTCTTGTCGCTTAGATGAGGAAGGAGCTTCAGAAAAAAGAGGGCCTTTACATATTGTTGCAACAACCGGGATCATTGAAGATTGTTTGAATCACATTGTGGGAGATAGTGCTGAGGTTTCGGCAATTATGGGACCCGGAACTGATCCACATACTTATAAACCAACTCCGGCTGATATTGAATTATTGGATGAAGCAGATATTATCGTGGCTAATGGATTACATCTTGAAGGGAAAATGGCCGAAATGTTGGATCAGTATGCTGAAGAGAAACCTGTTCTTATCATAGCAGATGGTATTGATGAAAAAGAGATTATCAAATCAGCTGATTTTGCTGATGCTAAAGATCCTCACATTTGGTTCGATACGAAAATTTGGATGGATGGATTGTGGCACATTGCCAGAGAATTAGGGAAACTAGATACATCTTCCAAAGATTATTACATGGACAACTTTGAAGCCTATCAGAAAGAAGTTGATGAGGTGGATCAATGGGCAAAGGCTCATTTGGATAGCATTGATCACAGTGGTAAAGTTCTGGTTACTTCTCATGATGCTTTCTCTTATTTTGGTAGAAGATATAATCTGGAAGTAAAAGGAATTCAAGGCATTTCCACATTGTCTGAAGTTGGACTGAAAGAGATTGCAGATATGGTAGATTTTGTGGTGGAGAAAAAGATCAAATCTATTTTCATTGAAACATCTACATCTGATAAAACGGCTAGATCTATCATTGATGGATGTAAAGCAAAAAAATATTCAGTTGAATTAGCCGGACCGCTATATTCAGATGCATTAGGTGAGCCGGATTCAGATGGCGGTAATTATTTAGGAATGTTAAAGGCCAATGTTATGGCTATTGTTGAGGGATTAAAATGAAAGATCAAATTTCCATAGAAGTCCATAATCTTACTGTTTCCTATGGTGCAGGTCCTGTATTGTGGGATGTGGATTTTGAATTACCTACAGGCAAGATCATAGGAGTCATTGGTCCTAACGGATCAGGTAAAACTACCTTGCTCAAGACCATTATGGGATTACTTGAGCCATCCAGTGGTTATGTTAAGATCCAGAATAAATCCTTAAATGAGGTGCGAGATAAAATTGCCTATGTGCCACAGAGAACTTCGGTTGACTGGGATTTTCCCGCATCTGTATATGATGTGGTCATGATGGGGAGATATGGCAAAAGGAATCTTATCAGACGACCAAATAATGCAGATGTTGAAATTGTTGAACAGAGCATTCAAAAGGTGGGTTTATCAGATTTTAGAGATAGACAGATCTCTCAACTTTCGGGTGGCCAACAGCAAAGAGTGTTCATTGCAAGAGCGCTGGCGCAAAAGGCTGATATTTATTTGTTGGATGAGCCTTTTGCAGGGGTGGATGCTGCTACTGAAAGTTCCATTATCTCTATTCTTGAAGAGATGAGAAATGAAGGTAAAACGGTGCTCATCATCCACCATGACCTACAAACTGTTTTGGAACATTTTGAATACCTGGTTTTGTTGAATACACGATTGATCGCTAAAGGAAATTTACAGGAAGTTTTTACAAAAGAGAATCTTTCCAACGCCTATGGTGGTCAGCTGACCTTACTTTCTAAAGTGGTTGAGATCATCAAAGCAACAGATTTCCCAATACGAGAAAAAGATGTAGATCTCTAATGGATACATTCTTAGACTTCATATCGTTTAAGGATCCTAATGTGATCTATGTGGTGTTAGGTGTGGTATTCATTAATGCTGCCTCTGCACTGATAGGAACTTTTGCATTATTGAGGAAAAGAGCACTTATTGGAGATGCCATAGCCCATTCATTACTCCCGGGAGTATGTTTAGGCTTTTTGGCTGCAGGTGAGAAAAATTTGATCTTCTTAATGTTTGGTGCAGTCATTACTGGATGGCTTTCCACTTTTGCTGTAGATATCATAGTGAATAGATCTAAAGTAAAGCAGGATGCAGCAATCGGAATTGTATTATCAACCTTTTTTGCCATAGGGATAGTACTATTAACCTACATACAAAACCATGCTTCAGGTCAGCAAGCCGGATTAGAAACTTTTCTTTTTGGGCAAGCAGCAGCTATTAGTCGTCAGGATGTGATCATTTTTTTAGTGGTATTACTAGTTGTACTCGTTGCTATTATTGCTTTTTATCGAACATTTGTATTGGTAACTTTTAATCGTGAATATGCCATCACGCTAGGGGTGAAAGTGAAGGCTTATGAATTTCTCATTACGACATTAACAGTATTATCTATTGCTGCAGGAATACAGGCCCTGGGCGTTATTCTCATGTCAGCATTAGTGATCACACCAGCAGCTGTTGGAAGATTATGGTCAGATCAATTACCCAAGATCATTCTGCTAGCGGTTGTATTTTCAATCATATCCGGTATTGGAGGAGCGTTTGTTTCTTATTCATCTGCTCAAATGCCAACAGGGCCCTGGGTAGTACTTCTATTATCAGCAATAGTTGGTTTTTCCATTTTGTTCTCACCTAAAAAAGGAATCATTGCACGCTACAAAAAGTCGAGAGAAAACAGGTTGAAGATCCTCAGAGAGAACATCCTAAAATCCATCTATGTGTATCATGAGAAGATGATGGATAAAAGTCTTTCTCTGCAAATGACCGTAACGGATATTATGGAAACCAGAAGGTTTGATACAGATGATCTAACTTCAGGTTTGCGTTATTTAACGCATAAAGGTTATCTGGCAAAGCAAGGAAAATCTATTTCACTCACTGATTCTGGCAAAAAAGAAAGCAAAAGGATAGTACGACTTCACCGTTTATGGGAACAATACCTGTTGAAGAAAACAACCATTGATTCTGATCACGTTCACTCTGGAGCGGAAGCAATTGAACACATTATTACACCAGAATTGGAAAAGGAACTAGTAAAAGAATTAGGAATTACCGGAATACCGGAAGAAGATTATTAATGAACGATTTTTGGATCATATTAACAGCTTCATTAGTTGCGATCAACGCATCAGTGCTTGGTGTGTTTTTGGTTTTGCGCAAGATGTCCATGATGGGAGATGCCATCTCTCACGCAGTGTTGCCAGGAATCGTTGTAGCGTATTATTTTTCAGGAGACAGAACCTCACCACTTATGCTGTTAGGAGCAGCATTAACGGGTTTGATCACAGCTTTTTTGATCGATTGGTTGGCCAAAAAAGTGAAAATTCAGGGAGATGCTTCAATTGGAATCACCTATACACTACTTTTTGCCGTTGGTATGATCATGATCTCTGGTTGGTTTAAGGGGAATGTAGATATTGATCTGGATTGTGTGTTATATGGCGATATCGCTATGATCAATCTGGACAAGATCATTGTTGACCAAAATCTGTATTTAGGACCGCGAGCATTTTATGTAGAGTTGGTTGCCGGTTTAATCATTTTCTTATTTGTGATCTTAGGATTCAGAGGATTTAAATTGCTGAGTTTTGATGAAGACTATGGATTAGCTCTAGGGATCAACATGAATTTCTGGCATTATTTAATGATGGGCTTGGTTTCTCTTGTTACGGTGGTTTCCTTTGAAGTGGTAGGAGCCGTCCTGGTGATTGGTTTCTTGATCATTCCTGCTGCCACAGCACAGCTAATAACGAAAAGATTGATCCCAATGATCTTTACGGCTTGTGGATTTGGCATAATTGCGGTTCTTGTAGGCTTTTATTTGGCAAATTGGATGAATGTAAGTATTACCGGAGCTATGATAGCTGTTTCAGGAATACTATTCTTTAAGGTAATGATGATCAATGCTATGGTGAGTCGGAAAAAATTACGTGTTAAGATGCATTAACTTCAGCCCGGTTATCAAATTTGGCTCGTAATCGCTCAAATCTATTCATTAAAAGTTGCCTCATTTCCAGCAATCCATTACTGACATCCGGATTTTTTGCAAGGAATTGTCTTACCCTTTTTCTATGTGTCAGATATTGATAGGCGGTTGAGAAAACCAGTGCATGCATTCCCATAAAATAAAGAACCGGAGGAATCAGGAGAGAGAAATAGGAAAGGGGAGTAGTTAGCCAAACGGTCACCATTATTCCAACATACCACACAAGGAAGATGAACATCCCAACGGCTAAGATGATCGATCCTCTGAAAGAACCCTTAACATCCAGTTTTTTCTGAATGAGAATTGCCAGTTCATAAGGCAGAATATTTCCAATAAATCCAATCAAAAAGGGAATGCTACCCCAAATAAGAAAAAGTCTTTCGGTAAAATTGGTTTTCTCATCTACTTTGCGAACTTCTTTATCTGAAGCACCATATTTTTCTAGCTCTGTCAGATATTCATCTATAGCAGTTGTCATGCTATTGTATTCTTCAGGATCATGCTCCTTGAAATAATTGATCGCAGAAATGGTCAATTTATTCAATTCAAATTCCCGGTTGAGGTTTTCAAAACCAACGCCTAATTTTTTCTTCAGGTCTCTTGAATACGTTTGATTGATCTTGTCAAGTAATTCCTCTAATTCATGATTTTCCACATGGAGAACGGTATTGATCAATTGTTCTTCCATATGATCTGTTAAGGCTCTAACCTCTTCATGTTCTGATTCCTGATGTAAACTAAAGTAATTGGCTGCAAGAATGGGTTCACCGATATTAACCAGCAGATCTGACCTGAATTTATGTGGATTGGAGTAATTAAGTCCAATAGGAACGATCTTAACGTGAGCTTCCATATTGGATGCAATTTCTGTTGCTCTCACAATTCTCGCTACACCTGTTTTAAGCGGACTGATCTTTTTTTCAGTGTTACTCGCTCCTTCAGGGAAAACCAGTATTGTTCTGCCGGATTGTAAATGTTCAATACACTTATCAAAAACTTTATCATTTTTAAAAGTTTCACCTGGCATAGTTTCAGGACGATAAACAGGGATCATGTGCAGGAATTTATTCATGAACCAGTATTTGAATCCTTTCCCCATGTATTCTCCGGCAGCTAAAAAATAGATAGCAGGTTTTATTGAAGTGGCAATAACAATTGGATCCATGAAAGCTGAGGGGTGATTGGCAATAAAGATATAAGGGCCGGGATCTTCAATATTTTCTTTGCCCTTAACCTGAACCTTTCTAAAGTAAACCCTCAGAGAGATCTGTACTAATATTTTGAGAAAGGAATACATCCTGCCTCAAATATAAACGAATTGCTTGTAATGAACTACTTCGAAGCTGGGACTGTGTGAGATACGATCTATTCTTTGCCGGATTTCTGCAAAAGCCAGACAATAGCATCTTCTTCAGATTTGAACAATTTGAAATCGAATTTTGGTTTGAAAACTCTATTAAAGCTATTCATCATGATATTCATTAATGGAGATTGAGTTATCATGGCTAAATGCGTTGCAAATTCAGTGAAATTTTCATTTATATATGCCTTTTCTTCACTGTTAACAAGAATTGAAACATGTCGATTATCACACATGTACGGACGTGGAACACCTTCTGTCAGTTCAATAAAATCCTGTTTGAGATCTTGTAATACCTGTAGATCATACTGCTTAAAAGTCCTCAGGTCCGGTCGGAAAACCAGAATATTGTCAGATCTCAACTCAATTAAACCATGAGTTGTTTTCTTTGATTTCAATATTTCTATTTCTGATGACTGCATCTTGCAGATCACATTAATGGACCCTTTATAATAAAGGTAAAAATCTTCTAAAGTCAAGACTGAATATTTCGACCAACGGGATGTTTTTAGCTGCTAAAAAATTTAAGAAAGGAGAATATAAAACGCAATAAATTAATTGATCCCTATCGGATTAACTACCCTTTTTTACCCACTCAAACCTGAAGTTGCATTTAGTAGCATATTCTTCTGAGATCCAGATGTAGTTACTTTGAACTTTACTTTTTACCCATTCATTAATAATTTCCTGCTTCTTTTCGTTCAATGCTGCCATTTGAATAAGCTGGTAATCGTCTTGTAAATTTGCTAAATGTGGTTTTGTTTTTCCTAATAATTTGACAATACGAACTCCTTGTTTTTGTTCGTAATAGTTATCATATAATCCTGGTTGAGAATAATCGCCAATTTCTAAACGCTCAACGATACGAGACATTTGAGGGTCAATATCATTGATATTTTGAAGATCCCATTTATAATCTCCCGAATATGGGTTGATGATCTTACCTCCATTATTCTTTGATTGCTCATCATCACTAAATCTTAAGGCCGCATCTTCAAATGTGATGTTCTTTTTTTGGATGGCTGCGTAAATAGAGTCAATCCTTGTTTTTGTATTCACCAGGGCTCTTTTATCCACTTTAGGAGATACTAAAATGTGTCTTACATGATAATTATCTCCTTTTCTATCTAACATTTCAATGAAGTGATAGCCGTATTGAGTTTCAAAAACAGGAGAGATCTCGTTTTTACCTAATCTGAATAACTCAGCTTCAAATTCAGGAACCATTGTTCCTCTGGTTTGCCATCCAAGGTCTCCACCTTCAAGTTTAGAACCCGGGTCATCTGAAGTAAGAACGGCTTCAGTACTGAACGACATTTCACCGCTCATTACTCTTTCTCTTGCTTCAGTGATTGTTTTCAATGCTTTGTCCTTATCAGCCTGTGTTAGCTTAGGGTATAAAACTATTTGTGCAACGGTTATCTTTGAGTTGATATAAGGAATACTATCTCTGTGCAGATTATTGTAGAACTCTTTTACTTCTCTCGGTGTAATATCTACACCTTCAGTGATCGATTCTTTCATACGTTCAGCCTGCATTCTTTTTTTGATCACTTCAAAGAACTCAGCTTTGATCTGCGCCACTGATTTCCCGTAGAACTGCTCCAATCGTTCAATACTACCTATTTGATTGGCTATTACCTGTAATCGGCTTTCCATTTCCTGGTTTACGATCTCATCCCCAACTTCAATACTGTCAATCACGGCCTGGTTAACTAACAGCTTTTCATACATCAGGTTTTCCAAAAGATCACATTCTGAAATGCTTCCAGGCTCAGCACCATTTTGGATCATGTTCAGCTTTTGATTTTGAATATCTGATAACAGAATGTATTCATCACCGATCTTTGCTACGATCTTATCTATTACACTTCCTCCTTGCGCAAGAGAAGCATGTGATAAAGTCAAAAGAAAGATCAGACTAATAGATCTTAACATTTCCGTCATTATATGCTTTTGAAATAATTTCATTTTTTACCTGGTCTCTCAGATCTTTGATCCGAATATTAATGATTCGTTCTTTAATATTGTTCTTCTCGAAACTAAGCGGAGAAGTGGTGTTTTTTAATTTGTAATCAATAATGTTCAGAAAATAGTGATAACCGTTCTCTTCAAAACGCGTTTTAGAACGTTTCATTATAAATCTGTCTTTATTAATATCCTGCAAAGGTATTTCTTTTAATAGATCATCAAAATAGATCCAGTTGTTCTCATCATAATAATAGTTAGTGGCATAGATCTTAGCGTAAAGTTCAATTTCATTAATATCTGTCTCTTTGTACAATTTATACTTATAACTGATCTTTTCAATATCAGGCGCATCTACCGGAATTTTAAGGTAAAGTACTTTAACCAAATAATCATTCAATTGAAAATCCTGCGGATGACTTTCATAATACTGTTGGATTTCTTCATCTGTAATGTTCGTGTCCAGACGTTCATTCACTAATTCTTGTTCTAATTCAAGTATGTACAAGTCGTTACGAAAGGCTTCAACTTTGTGCTCAACTTTATCGTTGTCAACGTTCTCGTTGTTTTGAGCTTCTTGCACAAGAATTTGATCTTTCACCCATTGATCGACGAAATCTGATGCGAGATCTGCACTATCTTCAGGGTTATAATCCTGTTCTTTCAAATATGACTTTAGTTCAATTTCATACAACTCTGCATCATTGACAGATGCCAATAACTTTCCCTTATTATCATCTCCAGAGCAAGATGTAATGATTAGAATAAGAACAGGTATGAAATTCTTCCAGCTCACCGGGCAAAAATATCAATTAAAAAAGCCAATCCGTCAAACTTAGGATTGGCTTTTATTTCATTTAACAATTATTAGATTATTGCCCTATAGAGTAGAGCGCATCTTTCATGATCTCAATTTTGTATTTCGATCTTAAGCTTTTTATCCAATTCTCTTCAAGCAAATTTTGATAAGCTGCAGTTACCAAACCTTTTGCTTCAGTGAACTCTCTTTCACGAGGAGGTTGAACTTCTTTAACCTTGAAAACATAATATTCTCCATTGTAAGCAAAGACCTTATTTAATCCCGTTTTGAATTTTCTGATCTTTTTACCTTTCTTGAAAGCCTCTGTTGTTTCTGAATTAAATGTTTGTGTCTTTACAACAACATTTAGCGCAGAATTTTCATTAACGATCTCCTGGATCTTTCCGTAAGACAAAGTATCAGATTTAACCATGTTGTACACTTGTTTGGCTGTCGATTGGTCTTTACATTTATAAAGCTCACCATTATAACGAACAGGATAAGTGAATTCTGACTTATGATCTTCATAGTATTTTTTAATTCCGGTAGTATCTTCTGAGGCTTTTCTCCATACTTCATCCTGCATGATCTCGAATACTAGAATTCCGTCTCTATATTCTTTTACCAGTGAATTGAATTCAGGATATTTTGATTCTAATTTACTGTCTTCATAATCCATGATCACTGCATTAACATGTATGTTGTAGTTCTCCTTCAGAAATACAATGGTTTCAATTCCTGTACCTGTTCCCGCTATATTTTTAATGTAGTTTTCAATATCAGCAACTGTGTGCTGTTGGTCTGCGAAACTGAACATGACTGCATTAGGATCTAGTTTACCTTCTAATCCTCTCCATTTAGTTGGATCAAAATTTTCTCCCATTGACTCAGCAAAAGTCGTAAGGTATTGCCCGCCATTGTCAACAAAATTATAGTCTTTCTTTAGTTTGTTTATGAATGCTTCCTTCGTACTCTGAGCACGAACATCTTTTTCAACTTTTAATTTCAGTTCACGGTACATTTCTTCATAAGGAGGAACTGGGTTGAGTTCTATTCTCTTGATGATGTGATAACCAAAAACGGTTTTAATTGGCTTTGTAAAATCACCATCTTTCGTCAGGGTAAAAGCTGCGTCCTCAAATTGCGGAACCATTCGTTGTTTAGAACCTGCACCAAATTCAGGTAATATTCCGCCAGTCATAGCAGATGATTTATCATCTGAGTATTTTTTTGCCAGTTCTCCGAAATCCTCACCTTTTTCAACCAACTCGTAAATTTCATTGATCTTTTTCTGATTAGCTTCTTGATCATCACTAGACATTTTATCATTTGAGATCACCATGATGTGTGCTACTTTGATTCTACCCTTTGAAGGTCTTTTATCATTAACCTGAATGATGTGGTAACCAAATCTAGTTCGCACTGGCATTGAAACTTCTCCAACATTTAATTTAAATGCGGCATCTTCAAAAGGATATACCATTTGCAATGCTGTAAAATAACCAAGGTCTCCGCCATTTTGCTTGGCAGATGGATCATCTGATCCCCCAATTCCTTTTGCAACTGTACTAAAATCTTCTCCACCAATGATCCTTGCTCTCAGGTCCATTGCTCTTTGGTAGGCTTTAAGTGTGTCTTCAGGAGTAGATCCTGGATTAACACGCACCAATATATGACTTGCGCGTACTTCATTTTTTATACGATCATAAGCCTCTTTTATCAGAGCTTCATTCTTGTCTTTATCGATCAAATAAGGCATGGCTAATTGCTTGCGATATGAAAATAGTTCCTTTTTAAGTTTTGGAATAGTGTCATATCCTAATGCTTCCGCTTCCCTAACTTTCAATTTATAATTGATGAATAATTCCATGTAGGCATCAAGATCAGCCGGTTTGGTTGAAGGATTTGGGTTGTTTTTTGAATAGATATACCAGAATTCAGAACCATAAATGTTCTCTCCGTTTATCTTTAAAACCACAGGATCATTATCCTGTGCATAATTGAGTGTAGTAAGTAAAAGTCCTGTTAGTAAGACAAATAATTTCTTCATTTCTAAATTTTATTTTTTACTGTAGTTTG
Source organism: Crocinitomicaceae bacterium (assembly GCA_020635955.1). Taxonomy (GTDB): domain Bacteria; phylum Bacteroidota; class Bacteroidia; order Flavobacteriales_D; family Crocinitomicaceae; genus Paracrocinitomix. The sequence continues at coordinate 266,792 of JACJYW010000004.1, read as the reverse complement.
GTGCTTCTCGAGTAATAGTAACGTCATGAGGATGACTTTCGTGTACGCCTGCTGCTGAGATTCGTACAAAAGGTGCTCCTTTAAGATTTTCAATATCTGCTGCTCCACAATATCCCATCCCTGCTCTAATTCCTCCAATGATCTGGTGCATAACTTCAACCAGATTTCCTTTATAAGGTACGCGTCCTGAAATACCTTCAGGAACTAATTTTTTATCGTCAATTTCTCCAGCCTGAAAGTATCTGTCTTTTGATCCTTTTTGCATGGCTTCAACAGATCCCATTCCTCTATAGGTTTTAAATTTTCTACCTTCTAAGATGATGGTTTCACCTGGACTTTCTTTAACACCTGCAAACATTGAACCAACCATGATAGAATCTGCTCCGGCAGCAATCGCTTTTACAAAATCACCTGTGTATCTTACCCCTCCATCTGCGATAACCGGAACTCCTGTTCCTTCTAAAGCAATGGCTACATTATTTACTGCAGATAATTGAGGAACTCCAACACCGGCAATTACTCTTGTTGTACAGATCGATCCTGGACCAATTCCAACTTTTACGGCATCAGCTCCTGCATCTGCAAGGAATTTAGCTGCTTCAGGAGTGGCAATGTTACCAACCACCACATCAATATTCTTGTGATGTTCTTTGATCTCTTTTAATTTGCTTACTACACCTTGCGTGTGACCATGTGCAGTGTCTATGACAACAGCATCAACTCCAGCTGCAACCAAAGCATTAACTCTTTCCAAAGCGTCTGGTGTAACACCAACGGCTGCAGCAACGCGCAATCTGCCGTAACTATCCTTACATGAAGTTGGGTGTTCTTTAACTTTGATAATATCTCTGAATGTGATCAATCCAACCAGCTTGTTATTACTGTCAACTACTGGAAGTTTTTCTATTCTATGTCTTTGAAGCATAGCTTCAGCATCTTTCAATGTTGTACCCTCTTTAGTAGTAATAATTTCTTTTGAAGTCATTACCTCCACGATAGGTCGCTTGATCTCTTTTTCGAATCTAAGATCTCTATTGGTTACAATACCAACCAGATTATTGTCTTTATCTACAATAGGAATTCCTCCAATGCTATTTTCTTCCATCAATCTCAAAGCATCTTCTACTAAAGCATCAGTGCTAAGTGTTAAAGGATCAAGGATCATCCCACTTTCAGATCGTTTTACTTTTCGAACTTCCAATGCCTGATCTTGAATAGACATGTTCTTATGGATAACCCCAATTCCACCTTGCTGGGCAATTGCAATGGCCAGGTCAGCTTCAGTAACAGTATCCATGGCAGCAGATACTATTGGTGCATTCAAAGTGATGTTTCGGGAAAATTTAGTCTTCAGTTCAACCTGATAAGGTAATACCTCAGAATAACGTGGAACTAAAAGAACATCATCATAAGTTAAACCTTCTTTAACGTTGTTTAGATCCGAGATTGCCATAGAGAATGAATTTATATTCGTAAATAAATTCCCGCAAAGTTAATAAAAAGGAATTTGATTCTCCTCAGTGGATGAACCGATAAAAATCAGTGTCAAATTAAATTTTGTTAAATAGTTTTGTCTTCACCTATTTAATAGGGATATTTGCTAAGCACAATATTGTATGTTCAAGTTAATTACAGTTTTCCTGGTGGTGATGGTTGGTGGCGCAGCCTATTCTCAATCCGCTAATGACCAATCAAAAAATGATTCTTTGAAGTATATCCAAATGACGGGTATAGTTATCTCTGATAGTATGGAGCGTATTCCATTTACTAAAGTGGTGGATCTATCTACCAGAAGGGGAGTGATTGCCGATTACTTTGGATATTTTGCTTTAGTTGTTCACCCTGGTGATACAATTCAGTTTTCATGTCTGGGTTATAAAAAGAAAACATACGTAATTGCGGACACTACAAGTTTAGGTTCATTTAGTTTGGTTCAGATATTGAAGTTTGATACCATCATGGCTGATCCTGTTAATGTTTACCCTTGGCCTTCAAAAGAAGCTTTTGCGGATGCATTTGTGAACATGGAGTCGCCAAATAGTGATCTTAAAAGAGCTAGAAAGAGGTTGACACCTCAAGAAATGGCGTTTGTTGGAGCCTTGATGCAATCGGATGGATTGTCTTCATACTCAGCATATCAACAACAATTTTATCAGCAACAATATACCAGAGGACAAGGTCCACAGAACAATTTGCTCAATCCTTCAGCTTGGGCAGATTTCATAAATGGAATAGGATCTGGAAAATATCGGATCTCTAATTAGATAGAAGAACGATCAATTCTTCTGAAGTAGGAATCTCCCGTAAGTACTTCAATTCGTTACCTTTTTTGTCTATAAAAGCACAATAGTGATTCATTCCGTTCGTCAAAATAAGCAATGAGGCTTGTAGAACTCTACTGTATTTAGCTATTTGATAAAAAGTATCCTCGTTAAGTTCAATGTGTGGAGCTTTGCATTCAACGATCACATCTACCTTAAGTTCACTATTGAAAATAGCGATATCACAACGTTTTTTCATTCCGTCATAATCCACAGTATATTCGCTCACCATTCTTCCTGCAGGATAATTCAAATGATCAAGTAAATAGGCTATGAAATGCTGTCTTACCCATTCTTCCGGAGTATTCTTTAAGTACTTTTTGCGCAACGGGTCCCAAATATAAGTGCCCTGAATTTTTAGGTTAGCCGGTGGTAAGTTTAGCGGTGGGTACATGAGGTAAATTTAGTGAGATAACAGAGAACAGAGAACAGAACACAGACCATTTTCTAACTCAACTTATTATTTATGTTGAAAAAGTCTGAGCTCGGTGTTCTGTGTTCTAAAATCTGAACACTAAATTTGTCTCATGCACCTAAAGCTCCTCTCATTAGTTAATTTCAAAAACTATACTGAGGCCGGATTAACATTAAGTCCGGAGATCAATGTATTTGTTGGAAATAATGGGCAAGGCAAAACGAATTTGTTAGATGCTATTTACTATTTGTCCTTTTGTAAATCATTCCTAAACCCTATAGATCGTCAAAACATTAAGATTGACGAGAAGTTCTTTTTACTCAGTGGTGAATATTTCAAAGAGGAAAAGAAGATCAATATTACCGTTTCGGTTCAGCAGGGTCAAAAGAAAAAAGTAAAGAGGAACAAGAAAGAGTATGAAAAATTGGCTGAACATATTGGTCAATTTCCTGCTGTAATGATCTCTCCTTACGATACCAATCTCATTATTGAGGGAAGTGAAACACGCCGTAAGTTCATTGATAGTATTATTTCTCAGTATGATCCTTTGTATCTGGATATGCTGATCAGATATAACAAGGTACTGCAGCAAAGAAATGCTTTACTCAAGCAATTTCAGGAGCTTCGCATTTTTGACCAGGAGAATATAGAGGTGTGGGATGCTCAATTGATCGATCTGGGATTGAAGATCTTTAAGAAGCGATCAGAGTTCCTATTGGATTTCATACCCATCTTTCAGAAGTATTTTGATCTGATCTCAGATAAGGCGGAGTTGATCTCTATTTCTTATGAATCACAGTTATCTGACGGGAATTTTGCCCAACAATTGGAAGATGCCAGAAGAAAGGATTCTTATGCAGGACATACTTCAGTTGGAATCCACAAGGATGATCTTATATTTCAGATCCATGAACATCCCATTAAAAAATATGGTTCGCAGGGTCAACAAAAATCTTTCCTAATAGCATTAAAACTGGCGCAATTTGAATTGATCTCAAAATTGTTGGATATGAAACCCATCTTGCTTTTAGATGATATTTTCGATAAATTGGATCATCTGAGGGTAGAACACCTGATGAAGTTGGTTTCAGATCACGCTTTTGGACAGGTTTTTATTACAGATACTGATATTGATCGGATAGAGAAAGTATTTAAAAGTATCGATATCGAGAAGTTCGTATTTAAAGTAGAAGGAGGAACCGTTGAGCGAATCACGTTATAAGGATGGTCAGTCAATGAAAGATGCTATGCAAAGCTATTTGAAAGCTTTGGGTATCGATCAAAAAATGCATGAAGCTTCAGTGTTGGCTCAATGGGGGGAATTGATGGGTGATGCTGTAGATAAACGAACAGAGAAAAAATACATCAAAGACAGGGTCCTTTATATTGAGTTAAATTCTTCAGTAATGAGGGATGAGCTAATGTATAAACGAACTGAGATCATTAGAAAGGTCAATGCGCTTTCTGGCTACGATATAATTGATGATATTTATTTAGCCTAAGAAGATTCGATCATTTTTGTATTTTAGTTGCCACTAAATCACCTTTATTATGAAAAGATTTTTTGCCTATTTATCGATTGGATTGTTATTAGCTTCATGCGGAGGATATACTGAAGATCAGGAAAAAGCTGCCAATGAATTTTGTGATTGCATGGAAAAAGATCAATTCGGTGATTTTGACATCAATTTCTATGAGTGTGATGTTCAGGTCATGGAGAAATACAAGCCTGAAACATTTGCAGATGAAGGATGGAGTTTAGCTTTAGAAGAGAAATGCCCGGATATTGCCGGACAGATCTCTGATGCTGAATAGAAATTAATCTTCTATTGTAATACTATCAATGGTATCCCCTTCACGGATATCATCCAATACGTCTAAACCTTCAGTTAGCATCCCAAAAACAGTGTGGTTACCATCTAAGTGTGCTGTATTATCTCTGTTGTGACAAATAAAGAATTGAGAACCTCCAGTATCTCTTCCTCTATGAGCCATAGATAAAGCGCCTTTATCATGATATTGTTTATCGGCAGTTACTTCACATTTAATTGTATATCCCGGTCCTCCAGCGCCTGTCCCATCAGGACATCCTCCCTGGATAACGAAATCAGGAATTACTCGGTGCCATTTTAAACCGTCATAAAATCCTTCCTTAGCTAGTTTGGCAAAATTCTGAACTGTAATAGGAGTTTCGTTAGCATAAAGTTCAGCTACCATAGTTCCTTTGTTGGTTTTTATCGTTGCTTTCATTGTTTAATAATTTGGAAATACAAGATTACAAATTCGGTGGATAAATATTCGGTTTTTCCTTTCTTAATCTGACATTATTTCGCTTAATTCGTGAAATAAAACCTTAACTATGACAGATTCATTTGATGAAGTATTGGAAGAATCAGCTCAACCAAAGGGCGTTCCAGGTATTGTTAAGACCTTAGCCGTAATTTCGTACATAGGAAATGCCATTTGGGGTCTTTTGTTTTTGGCCGTTGGATTAATGGTAAATTCACTTGGGGGATTATTTGTTAATAGGATTGAGTCAGCAACCTTATCATCTGACCAATTAATGAGGAACGTAATGCTGGTTTCATTGGGGATCTTTATTGTTTGTGTAATTAATTTCATAGGAGCGTTGCTGATGCATAGAGGTAAGAAACGTGGATTTTATTTTTACGCAATTACCAATCTTATCTGGGCTTATTTGATCTACTGGATCCTTGGTGAAACGGTTCAGGGAGCAGTTTGTGGCTTGATCTCTGTTTTGTTCATTGCTGGATTTGGAATGAATTTGAAAAAACTAAACACATAACATACGCTAAAATATTTGCAAGGATGGACGATTTATATCGTCCATTTTTTGTTTAAATCGTAATTTCGCATCATGCTAAAATCCAATTATTCATTTGAAGAATTGAAGTTCTCCTCTCAATTGATCAGAGATCTTATTGAAGAGAAAAATACAGTAGAACCTTTGGTGACTGAATTCTTTGATCTTGCTAAGATCGAAACTATCATTCGTAGTAAGGAATATAGTTCAGAGATTAGAAAAGATCTGGTAAGTGCCTTAAGATTGCAAAATCAGGAAATAAAATTGTCTGATGCTTCGAAAAGAAATATAGATCTTTTAGCAAATGAAAATACATTTACGATCACTACCGGGCACCAATTGAACTTGCTAACAGGTCCGCTTTATACCATTTACAAAATACTAGAGGTTGTTAGTTTAACCAATGAATTGAATGATCGATTTACAGAGTATGATTTTGTTCCGGTATTTTGGTTAGCTACCGAAGATCATGATTTTGAAGAGATCAATCATATCAATCTCTTTAAAGAAAAAATAAGTTGGAATAAGGATGATCAAAATGATGTGATTGTTGGAAGATTAAAAACTGATTCCATGTCAGAATTCCTGTCCTTAGTAGAAGATAAGTTTCATGATCCTGCTGCACAACAGGTAATTAAAAAATTAACATCCTTTTACAAGGAAAATGGTGATTTGGCAGCTGCCACTAGAGCGTTATACAATGATCTTTTTGGAAGCTACGGTTTAGTCATTTTGGATGGAGATGATCCTGCTCTTAAATCTCATTTTACAAGAATAATGCAAAGAGAGGTAGAGGAAGAGATTGGATACGAGTGCGTGATGAAAACAAATGAGTATCTGGAGAACAATGGCTTTCATCAGCAGGTTTTTGTTAGAGGTTGCAATCTTTTTCAAATAAAAGAAAATGGTCAAAGAGTTAGGGTTGCTAAAGAAGATGGAGGATTGTCAATAGGTGACGAGATCTATTCAGCTGAAGACCTGAGCGAAATGATAGCGGATCAACCTGGTTCTTTTTCGCCAAATGCATTGTTTAGACCCTTATATCAAGAAACCATCCTGCCTAATTTAGCTTATGTTGGTGGAGGAGGTGAGATAGGGTACTGGTTACAATTGGGTGAGCTATTCAATATGGTAGAATTGCAAATGCCATTGCTCAGAGTTAGAGATTCAGTGCTTCTGTACACGCAAAAGCAAAAGGAATTGTTGGATAACCTGGATGTCGATCTATTGGATCTACGAATTGGAGTGGATCAATTGATAAAAGATATTGCAATTAATCAAGCTGAAGCCGAACTTCATTTAGAGGATGCAAATGCATTTATGATAAAGGCGAAAGACTCCATTCTGGATAAAGTAGCCCAAATTGATCCGGGTTTACATTCTATGGTAGAAGCAGAGTTTGCTAAAATGAATAAAACCATTGAAAAGATTGAGGCTAGACTGATAAAGAGTGAAAAATTAAAGCACGAAAAAACCCAACAGCAGTTGGTGAAATTAAGAGATGCTTTCTTTCCGGAGGGTAGTTTTCAAGAGCGTTATGAGAACTTTTTGTTGTATATCATTCGTGATGCCGATTTTATACAAAAAATTCTGTCTAACTTGAAAGCAGATAATACTCCTTTCATTAGAACAATAGAAATATAGATCATGGCATTTGAAGCATCTGAATTAACGCTGGATAAAGACGGAAAAATCTATCATTTGGGTATTGGTCCGGGCGATCTGGCTCAAACTATCATTCTGGTTGGAGATCAGAACAGGGTTGAACTTGTAGGATCTTTTTTTCAGGAAGTTAATTTCAGAAAGAATAACCGAGAATTCTATTCATTGACTGGTGTATATAATGGTATGCCAATGTCCGTGGTTTCAACAGGTATTGGAACAGATAATGTGGATATTGTGCTGAATGAGATAGATGCAGTGGTGAATATAGATCTGGAAAACAGAAAGGAAAAAGATGAAAAGGTTTCTCTGGATTTTATAAGAATTGGAACTTGTGGAGCCTTGCAGGAAGATATTGAGCCGGGTTCATACGTGCTTTCCAGATACGCAATCGGCTTGGATGGTGTAGCTAACTTTTATCAGATCCCTTATTCAGAGGATGAGAAGCATGCTATTAATTCCTTCATAAAGGAAGCTAGTTGGGGTGATAAACTCAACTATCCCTATATCAAAAAAAGTAGCGATAGACTTACCAATCTTCTGGCAGAAGGAATGGAAGCAGGAATTACAACAACTGCAAATGGTTTCTATGGCCCTCAGGGTAGAGCAATTCGAATTCCCTTAAGTATTCCTGATTTCAAAGAAAATCTTAGAAAATTCAAATGGAATGGTGTAAGAGCTACTAATTTAGAAATGGAAACATCTGCGTTATATGCGCTTTCTTCTGCTTTAGGACATAACGCCGTTACATGCTGCCTTGTTTTGGCAAATAGATATTCCAATAAATTCATGCCGGATTATCACGAACAGATGAAAGAATTGATCAAAACCGTACTTGATCGCTTAAGTGGTGCGCAAAATTAACCATAATTAAACATCTGTAAATCAATTTATTAGACTAAGTCTACTCTTGTTTTAGTTGAGGTAAACTAACATTTCAACGTGAAAAACATTTAAATCATGTAAACTGAAGCCGGGAAGTACCACCGTACATTTGTGGAGGTGGAAACAATGAAAACCGATACAAGTCAGATAACGGCCTTGATAAGGCTGGTTGAAGACCCTGATCCAAATGTCTATGGGCATGTGAAGGATCGTCTGGTGCAACTGGGTACTGAGGTTGTTCCAACTATAGAAAATACTCTTGATCAGTGGTCGCAACAATTGCGTTTCAATGATGGCCATGAAGATCGCCTTCAAACGATCTTAAAAGAGATCCAATTCAATGAAGTAAAACATGATCTTTTAAAATGGCGTGAGTCATCAACCAGAGATCTTTTAAAAGGTTCTATCATTATTTCCAGATTCCAGTTTCCAGACATAGATGAGAAAAAGGTGGATAGAGAACTGGAAGCAATCAAACAAAAGGTTTGGTTAGAGATCAATGAAGAGAATACTGCGTTTGAGATCGTTAAGATATTTAATCATGTGATCTTTGATATCTGTGGTTTTCAATCAAGCAAAAGTGATTTTTACGCAGCTGAGAATTCATATATCAATCAGGTGATCAGCTCAAAGAAAGGGAACCCTCTTTCCTTATCAATTCTTTACTCGGTTATTGCTCAACGTTTACAAATACCAATTTATGGCGTAAATTTGCCTAATCATTTCGTGTTGGGATTTGTAGATGAGTTTCAAACCTTGAAAATGTTGGGTATGCATGATGATAGAAATATTTTGTTCTACATCAATCCATTTAGTAAAGGAAGGATCTTCGATCACAACGAAATTGAAAATTACTTGCGCAGTTTAAATCTGCCTTTACAAAAGAACTATTTCGAGCCGTGTTCAAATACGGACATATTGAAAAGAATGTTGACCAATCTTACTTATGCTTACCAAAAGAATGGGGAAGTAGAAAAGGTAGATGGTATCAAAGAACTTCAACTTATTTTGGAGTCATAATCTTTTTTTTATCGTTTCAGCTTCAAGCTCAATCCCGCATCATTAAGAAGCTTGAGATCAAAGATGGGATCTCACCAAAATCTATCGTATCTTCAGGAACCGGACTGTTCTCTGCTCAGAACATGATGTACAGACATACCATTACGGTTTACAATTCAGATGGTAAAAGGGTGGCAAAGATCAAGGATGCCGTAAATCTCAATTCATACGGATATACCAATTACGAAGATCAAAACTATCTGGGAGGTCCGGTTGAAGCAGCTTTCACTAAGGATGGTAAATATCTTTGGGTTTCTAATTATACCATGGAGGGAGATGGTTTTGATCATCCTGGTTGTGATGCTTGTAATGGTTCTCAATATGATCCGGGTTTCCTTTATAAGATCAATACCAGTTCATTTGAAATAGAAAATGTTGTAGCCGTAGGTGCCGTGCCCAAATTTTTAGCTATCTCGGACGATCAATCTAAGTTGTTGGTATCTAACTGGAGCAGTGGAGATATATCTGTTGTTGATCTTAAAACAGAAAAGCAAGTAAAGACGGTTAAAGTTGGTGCTCATCCCCGTGGCATTGATATTACTTCAGATTCAAAAAAGGCTTTTGTAACGGTTATGGGGTCTACCAAAATTGCTGAGATAGATTTGTCAACCTATGATGTGAATTACATTGAAAACGTGGGTAGATCTCCTCGTCATTTGATACTGGGGAATAATGATTCCGTCATGTATGTGTCTTTAAATTCCGGTAATTCGGTGCTCAAGTATAACCGACATACGAAAGAACGTTCTACCTGCAAAACTAGCAGTGGACCAAGAAGTATGTGTCTTTCACCATCAGGAGATTATCTCTATGTGGTCAACTATTTTGATAATGCTTTTTCAAAGATCGATACTCGAAAAATGGAGGTGGTTGAGAAGATCAACACAGGAGAACATCCAATCGGGATTTGCGGAAATTGGGACGATTCTGAAATATGGGTAGCGTGCTATTCAGGTAAAATAGAGGTGTTCAAAGATTTTCATTTAGATTCATTGGAAAATGGCACTTCACTTTTTGGTTTTGATCTTTCTTCTTTTTGGGCAACTAATCATCAGGTGATCCGGAATGGAGATAGAGAAGAAAAAGATGAGGAGACTTTGGTTGAGGCTACTATAGAAGATTCAATAGAAGTTGAGGTAGCGGAAGAGATAGAGGTGAAACCAATGAACATTCTAATTCAAAAAGAACAGCAAAACTGGCTTGTAAAAAAAGAATTCAAAAAAGTAATTCAACAACCAACTGCAGGTTGCAAATATCATGTCATTGCTGGATCATTTTCAGTGTTAGAAAATGCAAATAAACGCCAAAAAGAACTGATGGATAAAGGCTATCCGGCTTCAGTGATCAATGGTCAATTGAACTATGTATCTGCCAATTGTTATAATTCAAGAGAAGAAGCAGAGAAGGGAGTAATAGACGTGAAGGATCAAACGGGTTATTCTGCCTGGATATTAAAGCGTTGAGGATCTTTTGTATTGGGCAATGATGATTCCTGCGGCCATTCCAACATTCAATGATTCTGCTTTACCAAATTTTGGTATACTGATTCTTGTTATCATATTACCTAATTCCTTGGAAAGCCCGTGAGATTCAGATCCCATGAACAATGCGGTTTTAACAGGGTAATCGTAAGTAAAGGCGTTTTCTCCGTTCAGATCTGCACCTAGACATGCAAAACCTTCATCTTTTAATCTACCAGCCAATTTGAATAGATCCTCATAAATTATATTTATTCTGAAAATAGATCCCATGGATGCCTGGATCACTTTTGGATTGAAATGATCAACGGTGTTCAGGGAACAAATGATCTGTTTCATACCAAACCAATCTGCAGTGCGAATGATAGTGCCCAAATTCCCAGGGTCTTTCACTTCATCCAAACAAAGGATCATCCCGTCTTCATTAAAATTTGCCTGAACTTTTGACCCCATTTCCACCAATGCAAGAATTTGGTTAGGTTGTTTGAATCCGGAAATTCTTTCAAGATCTGACTTTGAGATTGAATTAGCTTCAATATTTTTTGGGATATCTAGACCACAATCTTCAGTGAAATAAAGGCTTTTAACTTTATATTGATCCTGAGAAATTAATTCCGAAACCATTTTCACTCCTTCAACAACAAAAAGACCCTCAGAATCCCTGAATTTCTTCTGTTGCATACTGCGAACGAATTTTATTTCGTTTTTTGAAAGAGACATTCCTTATTCGTTTATTTTTGTAGTGTTTGCTAGCAAATCGACCTAACAAAGATAGGTTTATTAATGAATCTGATTATCCCTAAATACCTGTTGTTTATAGTTCTTGCAATTAGTATTGTGAGCTGTAGACAGGCTAAGTATGTGCCTGATGATTATTATCTATTGAAAGAGAATGCAGTTGTATTTAAAGCAGATGAAGGTAAACATGAGTGGGTTGATGAGTATGATCAATTAAATGAAGGGGAAATATTAGAGCTGGTTAGACCGGAGCCCAATTCAAAATTCAAGTTATTCGTTTACAACCGAATTGATTCAGCCAGATATCAAAAGCAGATCACGCATAAAAGAGAGAAATTTCAAGTAAAGAATGAAAAAAGGCAGGCAAAAGCTGATAAAAAGAATGAAAAAAGAATCAGAAAAGCCCGTGATAAAGGTAAAACTCACTACAAAAAGAAAGTAAAAGAACCTAAAGAAGTTCGTTTAGGATGGCGTAATTGGGTTGTTGAACATTGGGGAGAAGCACCTGTGCTATTAGATACTTCTAAGGTATCAAAGAGTAAGCAGCAGATGGATATTTACCTATCAAAAAGAGGATTCAAAAACGCTACCATTTCCGATACCATTGTATTTAATGAAAAACGTCAAAAAGCTTGGGTTACCTATAAAGTAACTCCCGGTAAACCCTATGTTATCAATTCAATTACGTTTGATGATGCAAAACGAAATGCGGGAATTCGATTCTTGTATGATAAGATGGTAAGAAAGGAAGGTACGGCTATTAAGGTAGGCGACCTTTTAGATGAGGATAAACTAGATGAAGAAAGGGATCATTATACCAAATTCTTAAAAGACAATGCTTTTTTTGGATTCACTAAGAATTATATCAACTTTGTTGTGGATACTACTGTTGGGGACTTCAAGGCTGATGTTGTTATTTACATAAAGGAAAAAACTGTTCCTAATCCAAATAATCCGGATACCACCGTTGTTATTAATCACTATTCTTATCAAGTTAATGATGTGACCTATAAATTGCATAACCCTGATTCTATTTCGTTTAAGGATTATAATAGGTTCAAAGAAAGATGCGATTCACTTGGACTACCATACTCAGTTAAAGGTCAGTTTACATTATTAGATACATTGTTCGTTATAGATACAACTATTACAGTCTATCACCTCAATTTCAATAGTGATCGTAGAAAAGATCACAATCTAAAGATCTTTCAAAAATACGTGGATACCACTATTAATTATAAGGGTTATTTTATCTACAATGAAGAGCCATTTCTTACTCCGGATATATTAGATAAGCAGAACTTTCTAGAACATACTGAACCAGATTATCCGCATTATGCTAAGGATTATTATGTTGATCGTACTTTTCAGTCTTTTCTAAGACTTGATGTATTCTCAAGGATCACGCCTAAAATGGAAATTACACCATCCAAACCTTTAGGGAATCTGGTAGATGTAACTTATGATCTGACACCGCAAAGAAAACAGCAATTTACCATTGAGCCAAGAGCTACCAACACATCAAGTATACTTGGGGTCTCTGGTATGATATCATATTCGAATAAGAATATGTTCAAGTCGGCAAATCAATTAAAAGTAAAGCTTGAGGGTGGGGCACAATCTCAACCTTTGATCGTAGGTAATGGATCAGATGGAGGTAAAATATTTGAAATTAGAGAACTCAACACCTTTGAATGGGGGCCTACGATTACTTATCGTATCCCTAGGTTCTATCCTATGACAAAAAAAATGCAGGAAACCATCTCTAAACGTGCCTTTCCTTCAACAGATATTGAATTGCTTTACAATTATCAAAAACGACCCGAGTTTAGAAGACATATTGCCGAGTTAGCCTATAAATGGCAGTTTTCACCAGCAGATCCAACGCAAATCTATACAGTTACTCCATTGATCTTTAACTATGTTTTTATCAATAAGGATACAAGTTTTGCGAATGACCTAATTGCAACTGGTGACCAGTATCTCATTAATTCGTATAGTGATTTCTTCTCGCTAGGTGTATTGAATATTGCTCATGAGTATAACAATATGAAGAAACCAAAGGTGAAACGTAAAACATCTCATAATATCAATAACGTTATAGAGCTTACCGCAGCAGGTTTGGTTTTGAACTCTATTTATGCCATGTTTGATAAATCACAGTCATTTAATGCCTCTTTCAATCAAAATGGTAAAGAAGTTTTTGCTGTTCCTTTTGCGCAATTCATTCGAATAGAAAATACGTTTACATTCAATCAACACATCAATAAAGGCAATAGAATGGTCTATCGATTCATAGCTGGTATTGGTGATGTTTATGGAAACAGTATTTCCTTGCCGTATACGCAAAGTTTTGTGGCTGGTGGATCAAATGATATACGAGCATTTGATGCCAGAACCATGGCTCCAGGAGGAATTCAAACATATTTGGATCCGAATGCAACGCAAACACAAATCGGTGACATGAAATTGGAGTTGAATGTTGAATGGCGTGTTAAGTTTTCAAGTATCATGCAGGGAGCTTTGTTCATAGATGCTGGTAATATTTGGAAATTGATAGATGATCCAACAACACTGGCTGATAACAGAGGCGTTTTCAAGATCAATGATTTTTGGCGATATACGGCAATTGGAACAGGTTTTGGACTGAGAGCTGATTTTACTTATTTGATCGTACGACTTGATTTTGCATGGTCATTGCATAACCCATATTTGCCTGATGGTGAAAAATGGTGGACAACCGGAAAAGGCGAGTACAAAAGTTATTTCCAAACTGATCCGGATGATCCGAGTAAACTGGTGGATTACATACGACCGCATCCACTGAATTTTAACTTTGGTATTGGATATCCATTCTAGGCTTATGAAAAAATTAATATTGGTTTTCTTCCTCAGTGTTGTAGGGATGCTTCATGCTCAATATGACAATATTACTTTGCCTTTACCTAAAAAAGCTGCATACCCTTTTTCACAGGTTGAACCGTCTATTTATATCAATCCAAAAAACACAAATGAAGTAATAGCCGGATCAGTGATGAACGATTATTATTATTCCACAGATGGCGGTAAAAGTTGGGTGTCTAAATCAATTTATAGTAAGTGGGGAGTGAACGGTGATCCGGTGATGTTGATCGATACGCTTGAAAGGTATTATTACTTCCACTTATCTAACATTAAGGGAATGCCTTTGGTTGGAGGAATAGTATCGCAACATTCTAAAAGTATCAATGGTAAATTCAAATATCAGGGACACACAATAGCGAATGGCAAGTTTCATGACAAACATTGGGTGGCATTGAATCAAAAAAACAATCATGTTTATATGACCTGGACGCAATTTGATGCGTATGATTCAGAGGATCCAAAAGATTTCAGTAATATCTTATTTTCTAAAACAGAAGACGGTGGCTTAACCTGGTCAGATCCTGTTGATATTTCTGCAATTCCTGGAGATTGTAGAGATAATGACCTTACTGCTGAGGGTGCTGTACCTACTATTGGTCCCAATGGAGAGATCTATGTTTCCTGGTCTCGAAATGATTCGATCTGGTTCAATTATTCAATAGATGATGGTAAAACCTGGCTGGATAGAGAAACTTTTGTGGTTACTCAACCAGGCGGATGGGTGTTTGACATTCCCGGAATCTATCGTTGTAATGGATTGCCGGTAACTATATGTGATCTGAGTAATGGTCCAAATCATGGAACTATTTACGTTAACTGGGCAGATCAAAGGAACGGAATTGATGATACAGATATTTGGTTGATCAAATCTAAGGACGGAGGAAAAACCTGGTCAGAAGTAAAAGCAGTGAACAATGAATACACTTCAAAAGGGCATCAATTCTTAACATGGTTGACCATTGATCAAACCACCGGATATCTCTATTGCGTGTATTATGATCGCCGCAAACACGAGAATGATAGAGATACGGATGTTTACCTTAGTTATTCTACAGATGGAGGTGAAACTTTTGTTGATGTAAAGATTAGTGAATCTCCATTCAAACCTAATCCTAAGATCTTTTTTGGGGATTATACGAACATATCTGCTCACAATGGCGTAATAAGACCTATCTGGACACGTTTACATTTTGGACAGATCAGTTTACATACGGCTTTGATCGAACATAAAGATCTGCCAAAGGAATAAAAACCATTCATGCAACTATCTGTTGTCATAGTTAATTACAATGTAGAGTTCTTTCTCGAACAATGCCTGAATTCAGTGTATACTGCTTTAAAGTATGTTGAAGGAGAGGCTTATGTAGTGGATAATAATTCTATAGATGGCTCTGTTGAAATGGTGAAATCCAAATTCCCACAGGTTCATCTAATTGAGAATAAGGAAAATGTTGGTTTTTCACGTGCCAATAATCAAGCGCTTCGAATTGCCAAAGGACAATATCAGCTACTGCTCAATCCAGATACCATAGTTGAAGAAGATACCTTTCAAAAGGTGGTGAGATTTATGGATGAACATCCGGATGCGGGTGGATTGGGTGTGAAAATGATTGATGGGAAAGGTAATTTTTTGCCAGAATCTAAACGCGGATTGCCAACTCCTAAAGTGGCATTCTACAAGATATTTGGTTTATCAAGATTATTTCCCAGATCTAAGCGATTTGGTAAATACCATTTGTCTTATCTAAATATGGATGAAACCCATGAGGTAGAAATTCTATCCGGAGCCTTTATGTTGATGCGAAAAGATGCTTTAGACAAGGTGGGATTGCTGGATGAAGATTTCTTCATGTATGGTGAGGATATAGATTTGAGCTATCGTATCATATTAGGCGGATATAAAAACTATTACTTTCCAGAGACTAGAATTATCCATTATAAAGGAGAAAGCACTAAAAAGAGTAGCGTAAATTATGTATTCGTGTTTTATAATGCCATGATCATTTTTGCACGAAAGCATTTCTCTGTAAAAAATGCCAGATTATATTCTTTCCTGATCAATCTGGCCATATATTTTAGAGCAGGATTAGCCATTTTAAGTCGTTTTATAAAGAAAGCTTTCATTCCTCTGGTGGATATAACTTTCGTTCTGTTGGGGTTGTTCATTATTTCTGAACGATATCAAATGATCGAGCATATTTTGATCCCTGAAGAGTTATTGTTTGTTATGTTGCCCATATATACTGGTGTTTGGTTCTTGAGTCAGGTTTTTGTAGGTGGTTATGATAAACCAATTCGTCTGATAAAGAATATTGGTGGGGCAGTTGTGGGCACAGGGCTTATCTTGATGGTATATGCATTATTGAGTAAAGACGTTCAATTCTCTAGACTGATCATATTGTTAGGAGGTGCCTGGGTGATGCTCTATTACCTGATTTCAAGAACGATCCTACACTTTTTGGTTGGTGAAGGATACAGAATAGGTGGTGCAAAAAATAAGCGATTTGCTATTGTTGGTGATCTTGAAGAGGCTGTTCGTGTTAATCAGATCCTTGAGCAAACGAATATTAAAATACTTTCAGTGGCCTTCATTTCTCCGGGAGATGAACGTACAGATGATAAATATGTGGGCACAATGAATCAGTTAGATCAGGTGATCGATATTCATAATATTGATGAAGTGATCTTTTGTGCCAAGAATATCAGATCGGCTGATATCATCAATAAAATGCTTGAATTAGAAAAGTATGATATTGATTTCAAGATAGCCCAACCAGAAACGTCATTTTTAATTGGTAGTAACTCAATAGATACGCAAGGTGATCTATATGTAATGGATATCAATCGTATCAATAAACCGGCGAACAGAAGGAATAAACGATTATTAGATGCGGTTTTTGGACTATTAATGCTGATCCTTTCTCCATTGCTAGTTTGGATATTTAAGAATAAAGGCCAGTACTTAAGAAACAGTATAGGTTTGATCTTTGGAAAGATATCTTTGGTTGGATATGCAAGAATTGACCACGCTTCGAATTTAAATCTACCACATTTGAAAAGAGGTATTTTGAATTCAGTTATGATGGTAGACAAGCTAAATGTGGATAAGGATGCTATTGCTCGAATGAATTTGATCTATGCTAAAAATCATTCATTGTTGATGGACCTTAAAATAATTTTCAAGCATTTCAAACAGCTCGATAATTAGATCCTTTTCAAGATCATTGATATAGCGATTGCCATAAAAACTACGAACAAAACTCCTTCAACCAATATTCTTGGGTGCGTAATACCAATACCCAATCTTTCTCTGTTATGCAAAGAATACAATAAGAAACATAAAGCAATCACTGCAGCTACCAGGAACAAATATGGAGTCCAATGTTTCATCAGTTAGAAATCGTCCAGGTTTTCATCCTTTTCGTACAGCTTTTCGTAGTTATTCAATTTGATTGAAACCGTTAAGCTAACCTGAGGCGCTCTTGGAACGCTGGTTGATGTTAGTTGAACATTATCTACATAAGAAGTACTTCCTCTTGTTCCGGACATTAAGATATTTCTTCCCTGCAAATTAAAAGCAAGCTTATTTTTATAAAAGCTCTTTCTTAATGATACATCAGCTGTGTATTGACCTATACTCGAACCTTGAGCCGTAACTGATCCTGAGTTATATCTGCCATTGAGTTGTAACATCCATCCCTTTATATCAAAAGTATGGCGCATATTGAAGTCATAATTGAATGAGGTACGGCTATAATCCACACCTTCTAATGAACCATCTAGTGAATAGTAGTAAGTGTTAAATCCAAAGTTGAGCTTATACCAGTCATTTGCCCTGTAATCAATTGTAGATCCAATACCTGTTGATTGTGAAGTTCCAATGTTATAAGGACTTCTTAATAAAATTCCTTCAGTATAAACGGACGAGATCCACTCTTCAACATTAGTGTTCAATCGATAATAAGCATCAATACTAACAAATCCTTTCTTTTTCAAAGGCTGCATGAAGCTCACTTCAAAATTATTAATGTAAGTAGGCAAAAGATTGGGATTACCTGATCTTACTTCATACGGGCTATTCCATGTGATAAATGGTTCAAAGAACCAGCTTCTAGGCCGTTCTATTCTTCTGGAATAGCTCCATAAGATCTGTGACTTGTTTTTGAATCCATAAGAAAAATGAGCTGATGGAAACCAGTCTAATCGCTTAATTTGAGTGAAATTGGTAAAGGCAGTTGAGTTGATCAATCGGTAGGTGTATTCGGCTCTCAATCCTCCTTGAAATCCAAAATTGCCTTTGGTTCCGCCAAACATTGAATAAGCTGCGAAGACATCTCTCACATAATCCACATCTGAACTATATAAAGCATTGAGATCATAGGTTTGAGTACTGTCTACATATTGATAGTTTCTGCTTATGTCATAGCTCTGGCCAAACTGAGCCTGTAATCCTCCTTCATATTTGAAATCCTCTTTAACTGGTAAGCGATAGTCTGCATTGAATCGATACATATTTGAAGGTCCGATCTCAGTGTAAACATTACCATAGATCAATTGATCAGCTTCGTCATATGATAAAGTGGAATCGTTTTGTGTTACGTATTTTAAGTTGGCAATGGCTTTAAAGGAAACGTAATGATTTTTGTTCCGCTTGATATTATACTGATAAAAGAGACTGTTTGAAATATTTCTGATTGGAATAAAGTCATGTGCATCAGTTCTGAATTTACTTACCAAAGAATCATTGTCATAGCTTTCAAATACCTTATCATTGATAAAGCGCATTACTGTTGATCCGTAGCTTGAATTCAATACTAAATTGTGTGAGTTATTTGGGTTCCATTGGAAACCTACTGTTCCATTCCAGCTTGTTCTTTTGTGATCTGATAAACCTTCACTGTATAGCCGATTAACCAGACTGTCATATGTTGTTATTCGTTCATTTATTTCATCTTGCGGTCGACTTCTGATTCCGAAATTTCCTGAAAGATCAAATGCAATCTTTTCCTTTTTAACATTAAGAGAAGCATCTGCCGTATGGTTATTGAATCTTGCTGCGGTAAAATTCATCAATGAGCTGATTCCTTCCAAAACACTCTTTTTGGTAATAATATTGATTACACCAACATTACCTTCTGCATCAAACTTAGCCGACGGATTAGTGATGATCTCGATATCTTTGATGGTGCTGGCTGGAATCATGGCTAGCGCATCATTAGGATCCATAACAGTAGGAATTCCGTTAATCAGTAATGTAAAACTTGAACTCCCTCTTAAACTAACCGTACCATCTGCACTAACGGTTACTGAAGGAACATTTGCTAATACCTCCAATGCGGTTTGACCATCAACGTTTTGTTGATCTTCAACATTTACCACCTTTTTGTCAATTTCATAAGTTATAATCGGTGTATCTCCATAAACTTCAACTGTTTGTAACATGGAAGGTGATAATGGATGATCTTTCAATAAATGCGTGGTATTAGATTCGGTCAATTCAATGCCTTCTATGAACTTTTGATTATAACCTACAAATGAGATCTTTAAGGTATACTTACCCAATGGCAGGTTACTCAAAGAGAATGATCCGTCTTCTTGTGTAACAGCACCGCCTGCCACTTTTCCTTCCGGTTGAGAAAGAGCAACAACTGTGGCATATCCAACAGCTTGATTACTTACGGAATCTATAATATTACCAAAGATCTCTCCTTTGACATCAGATCTTCCATTCGGAGATTGTCCAAATATTGGAAGACAGCTAAATAATAATATGAGTGTGAGTGATCTCATTTATTTGTTTGGTGCAAAAATACTGCATTTATTTTTTATGTTGCAACATGTAATTAAATGAGAACCTTAAATAGATAGGATTGTAAGGATAAAAAAAAGCCGGTCAAAACCGGCTTTGTACATATGCTAATATTTTTAAAGCAGTTCATCTATGATCACATCAACATCTTCTCCTCTTACAATTAATGCAACTATGCTTTCAACATCTACATCATCAAGATCATTATAGCCAATTGCAACAGCTATTTTTTTCAAGATCTTCATTTCATCTTCTTCTACTTTTCCATCAACCTGTACCATTTGGATTAGGTTGACCATTTGCTCAAATCTTTCTGTTCTATCGCTAGGTGGATGCACTGCATAGTCTTCAGGACTCTCTTTAATATCTTCAACTTGTTCAGCAGTTAATCCTAATTCTTGTCCAATAACATCTAACAATCTTTCTTCAGATGCCGAAAGATTACCGTCAGAGTTAGCTATCATAACAAGGTTTCTAAAATGTCCTTTGTCTTGTTTTCTCTCTCCGTGTTCAAAAAGATTTACTATGCTCATGTGATTTTTTTTTGCAAAAATAGAAAAGAATGAGTGTTAGGAGGTCAATCTGATTTGAAAATTTAGATTATTTGGTGTTCAACAACTCTTCATATAGTTGTTTGACCTTTTGTACCGTTACCTCAGTGCTCAATTCTGTATCAATTCGTTCCTTCGCTTTTTTAGCCATTTTAGTACACAATTCGCGATTATTATATAGATGTAGAATTGCATCTGCCAAAGCCTTCGGGTTCTTTTTAGGAACAACGATTCCGCTAATCCCGTCTTCAACTAATTCTTGATTACCGGCTATATCCGTTATAATTGGCGTTTTTTCCAATGACATAGCTTCAATAACGGATTTTGTTATCGATTCTCCCATGATGGAAGGCAGAACGAATACATCTGATGAAGCCACCACACTTAAGGCATCAGGTCTAAATCCTGGAAGGTGAATTTTATCTCTGTAAGCACTATTGTTTATCAAGTCCATATTATCCTTATCATCCATTCCCTTGCCTAATAGGATCAAATGAATATTAAGGTCGGCTGGCAATGTATTCATTGCTTGCAACAAATATGGAATCCCCTTCATTTTCCTGTTGTTGGCCACATTAATCAGTAAAAATGCATCCTCAGGAATGTTGAATTCATTGCGTATATTGGAAGGTTCAACATCAGAATACCATGCGGTTCTATGGCCTTTATTGATGGTGACAGCTTTTTGCTTATTCAGGATCTTTTGATTGCGTATGATTTCCTCAACACCTTTTGAATTACACATTATTGCATCAACTCTAGGGTTAAGGAATTTTGCATAAGCGGTAGGGTCATACCAATGAATGTTTCCACTATATCCTCTATACAGAACAATCTTCGCTTTAAGACCTTTAGTAGCTTTTAAGCCATGCAAAATGGCTCTGCTATTGAAGAGGTGAATGATATCATAATCTTCTTTTACAAGGAGATCTCTGATGAATTTTTGTTCTTCTTTATCAAATTTGGAGTCAGGGTGAAAATCGAATACTTTAATCCCAGCATCTCTGAATCTCTTTGCATATTCAGAGTCACCATAGGTCATGACATGTACGTCAAGTCCTTCTTTCTTAAGTCCGATAAATATCTCAGCTTCAGGACGTACTGAATGAAATTCGCGATAATCACTAATGGCCAGAACCTTTATAGGCATTCTTTTGGTTTCTGTTTGACGCTTCGAATCTACAAAGTTTTTAGGATTTAGGATAGCCAATAAGGTATGGAACTGTTATTCCTTTGGTTTTGTTTAATCCGATTTTCCATTCATAGGATTCTGATCCGTTGACTTTTTGCACTAGATCTTCCATTTCTTTAACTGAGTAGGTTCGCAGTACAGAGATAACCCCATCCCACAAAACGAACAATGGTACAATGGGTAGTATATAAGTGAAAAGTATTCTTCCCGCTTTAAATGGTCTGATGAAGGGGGTTGCTATTATTATAGAAACGGGAGAAAGAAGATTTTTAATGAAATGTGGTACATCTCTTTTTTGTCCTTCAAAAATTCCAATTCCAGCATTGTTATCCACAGCATTTTGCAAGATCTTAAGTGCGTCTTCAGGTTTAAAATGATGAAAAGATAAAAATTGAGTTCTAAACCCATTCAAATGCACCGGCACATTTCTGGCATCAACAGATTCTTCAACAAAACTGTACAGTTCAGGATCCTCTTCTTTTGCATTGTTGAATGCGTTAAGATTCGGATAATAGTCGGTCAAAGTAATCTTGAGAGAAGGATTTTCTTCCTTTAAATGCCTGGCAAGACTCTTCCAACCGCCGCCTCCACCACTTGCAAGATCAATAATCTCATTTTGACCAGTCTTATTCAAGGCTTCTGATAAAAGAGGAGCGATCCCTTTATAGAAATCAAACTTGTTCGTGACAAATTGAAGGAAATCGGTGCCATAATCTCTAATTCTCTTGGGAAACCAACTCAGATCTTCAAATTCGAAAGCATGTACTCTAGCCATTAGGAAAGGATTTGATCCTTAAAGATGTAGAAAATAGTGAAAACGGTAAGAAAAACTATTCCTAACCAGGCTATTATTCTAATCCAAACCGGAGGAACAAAAGCTTCTCCAACATATTTTTTCTTAACCAGTATAAGATTGAAGATGGCAATAACTGGAGCCATGACGAAGGAAATGGAGGTTGCAAGGTTGACCAATTCTTTGAATCCGTCAGGGTTCTTATGAAAAACATAGATCAGGGTAAAGGATCCGGCTGTAATGATCAGTAGAACAAGCCTATATAAGCTTTTCGTTTTTTTGTCTGTTTTGGTGGATTCTTCAGCACCTTTTAAGTGTTGAATTGTTGCCGTCATAGCTCGGCTGTAGCCGTCAAAAACAGCTACACAAGTACCAAACATGATTGAAAATGCTGAAATCGCAATAATCGGGTAGGCCCAGCTTCCAAATGTTTCAGTATAAAGCGATATTACCTCACCACTGAATTTTACTCCTGAGGCTGAAAAAGTTTTGCCGGTATTGAACATAATGAAGGCGCCCAAGGTCAAAAAACAAATGGCTAATAGCGCAGAGATAATATAACCCAAATTAAAATCAAACAAAGTCTCTTTCAATTTAGGATGATAACCGGTTTGTTTGATCCTTTCAACTGTCCACAAACTATTCCATGCAGAGAGATCAACAGCTGTTGGCATCCATCCCATTAATGGGATTAGAAATAACCAATATGCATTTTGATCAACTGAATCATAGTCAAAAAATCCCTCTTTGGCAATTGGGCCCTTTAATAGAACCATAACAAAGGCCGTTAAGGTAGATACTAAAAGTAGAATACCTATTACCTTGATCATTCCATCCAGAAACTTGAAGTTGTCAGAGATCAACAAGGCAATGCAAATCAGAAATACGATAATGACGGTAATAATAGTATCCGTCAATCCAAATAACTGTTGCATGAAGCCAGAGGTTACAAATAGCACAGCAGAAGTAACCAGGAACATTGAAATGAAGGTGATGCCAAAGTAGGTCCAAAGCGCTCCTTTGCCTAGCAACTTATAGCCTGATATGATACTTTTACCTGTAGCGTTTGCATATCGACTTCCGAACTCAAAGAAGGGATACTTGAACAAATTGGCAAGTAGGATAGCCCATAAAAGAGTGAATCCGAAATTGGCTCCCGCTTGTGTTGACTGTACGAGATGTGAAACACCTATTGCAGTTGATGCAAATAGGATTCCAGGTCCGAGTGCCTTAAGAAAATTACTCAAGTCTAGTATTTAGTCTTCGTCTTCTTACCAGACTCATCCCATTCTGTCCAGATCTCGATCTTTTCTCCGTTGCTGTAAATTCCTTTTGATTTTGGTTTTCCGGTCATGAACCATTCTTCCCATTCACCATCCTTACTTCCTGCATTGTAATAACCTTGAGAAACAAGTTGACCATTTACATGGAACATTTTCCATAAACCTATTTGGTTTCCTGCTTCATACTCTCCTTGCACACTCATTGATCCATCTTCGTGAAAAGTGCTGTATTTACCATTATGTACACCTTTGTCATAAAAGATCTCAGAACTGATATTTCCATTTTCAAAGTAATGTTTGATGTCGCCATCTAGCTCACCTTCAAGGAATTTGCCTTTTTCTTTAAGATTTCCATTTTCGTAATACATCTCGTATTCGCCTGATTTCTTTCCATCAATATAAGTGGTTAGGCTTTTTTGCTTTCCATTGTCGAACCATTCACGTGAAGCGCCCTGTAATTCCCCATTTTCATATTCTGATTCCTGAACTAAAGTACCATCCTCATTCCAATACTTCGCCGTTCCGTTTAATTTGCCTCCAACCCAAAATTCAAGAGATTTTTCTTGTCCATTAGGATACCAAATAGATCTTTCTCCATTTAATTGACCTTCCAGATAATTGACTTTTTTGATCAGCTTATTATCCTTATCATAATAATTCCACTCACCACTTTTCTTTTCACAAACTAGCCATCCTTTAACATAAGAACCATTTTTATAAGATTCTTTAAACTCACTCGTATCACATTGAGCAAATCCAATTTGCCCGATAAAACATAGTCCGATAATTGTTAAAAAATTTCTCATCTCTCTCATTTTCATTTCGCAAGCTAAAGTACTAAAATTTATACCTTTCAATTAATGGCTTAATATTTTGTTTTGGTTTTCGATCCATCTTCTTTCCATTCATACCATTTGCCAATCTTTTGTCCAGTTGGAGAATAACTTCCTTTTGACATAGGATCTCCATTTTCATAATAGGTTTCCCAAAATCCGATTTTCACGTCCAAATGGTAATCTCCTTTTGCCTTCAACTTACCATTTTCATACCAGGATTCAAAAGAGTCGTCCAACTTATCCTCTTTAAAAGAACAGGATATTGCTTTTTTACCATTTTGGTAATATTCCAGATAAGCTCCCTCTTTAAGGTCATTGACAAAATTTGCCTCTTTCAAAAGCTCACCTGTTTCATAGTAACCTAAATACTTGCCATTTTTCATGTCATTGTCAAATCCTGAGATAAAGAACAATGAGCCGTTCTCATAATATCCTTTTAATTCGCCGGTGATCTTTCCATTCACATGATTACCTTCTTCTTTTGTACAACCGTTATCGTAATAGGTGATGAAAGGCCCTGTTATAGAGTCATTAATATAGGTTACCTGATAATCAAGATCCCCTTTTTCATTGTATCTCAAATAGGTGCCGTTCTTCTTACCATTTTCATAGTTTATCACTCGTTTTGGGTTTCCGTTGGCATGAAACGTTCGAAGTAAACCAATGCGTTCACCCATATCATATTCGCCTTCTTCCATGATCATGCCATTGTCATAATACGAAGTGTATTTTCCATGAGCTTTTCCGTTTACGTAAAAGTCTCTTTCTTGCAGTTTCCCGTTCTTATAGTAGTAATTCCAAAATCCTTCTCTTTCTCCACAAAGCAGGTTACCCATCACAATTGTGTCATCATCTTCTACTTTGATAAAAGGAATTAACTCGGCAGCTGTTTTCCAGGTTAATTTGACTCTATTACCCGCTTCAAAATGATTCTTTTTCTGATCATTAACCGTTATTTCTGAATGTTCTTTGATGACTTTAACCTGCAGAACATTACTTGCCGGAAAATACGTTTGTGCTTCAACCGTTGCTATGGTCAGCCAACCCTCAGTTGTAAAACCAAAAAGTTTGGTTTCGAAATATTTATGCATTTCTGCTATCGTTCCAGTTTCAGGAATCGGAACAGTAGGATCTAGGATAATGCGCACATTATCAATGGTATTGTATTTCAAATTACCGTAAACTTCGTGTTCAGTTGAATCACACTGAAGAAATGCTATTGTGCAGTTGAATAAGAATATTAGGAATAGAATAAATCGCATGTAGGAATTGATTTTGTTCTTAAAATTTGGTTAGGCTAAAGTTAATAGAATTTGAATTCTTAAAAAATGACAAAATCACTAGAATTAGTAACTGTTTTGGGGTAACTTCGTACCTATAGGAATATAACATTCAATTGCATTATGAAAGGTATCATTTTGGCTGGAGGCTCAGGAACTAGATTGTATCCTTTAACGAAGGCTGTATCAAAGCAAATATTGCCGATATATGATAAGCCAATGATCTATTATCCCATGTCAGTTCTGATGCTATCGAACATTCGTGAAATCCTTATTATCTCTACACCGAGAGATATTGTTGCTTTTCAGGAATTGTTTGGAGATGGCAGTCATCTAGGATTATCTATTCAATATAAAGTTCAGCCTTCACCTGATGGTTTAGCACAAGCATTCTTGTTAGGAGAGGAGTTTATAGGAAATGATACGGCATGCCTGGTTTTAGGGGATAATATTTTTTATGGATACGGATTATCCAAGATCTTACAGAAGTCAGCTGAAATTGAAAAAGGGGCAGTAGTATTTGGATATTATGTCAATGATCCTGAAAGGTATGGTGTTGTTGAGTTTGATGAAAATAAAAAGGCTATAGGATTAGAAGAAAAACCTTCAAATCCAAAATCGAATTATGCGGTTACTGGTTTGTATTATTATGATAATACGGTAGTGGAAAAAGCAAAGTCGTTGAAGCCTTCGGCCCGTGGTGAATTGGAAATTACTGATTTGAACAGGTTGTATCTGGAAGAAGGAACTTTGCAAACAGAATTATTGGGTAGGGGAATGGCCTGGTTAGATACAGGTACACATGAATCTTTGATACAGGCATCTAATTTTATTGCTTCTATTGAGCAAAGACAAGGGTTAAAGGTGTCTTGTCTTGAAGAAATTGCATACCGAAGAGGATTCATTGATGCGGCACAACTGAAAAAGTTGGCTGAGCCATTGGCAAAAAATCAGTATGGTGAATACCTGTTGAAAATATTGGATAATAAGAATTTGGCATTTTAAAATATGGAAACAATCAAGAATTTATTAATCGATAGTTTGAATGGTTTTTCACCGAAATTCATTCCATTTTTTCTACTTCAACTATTGGTAGCTGGTTTGTTGTCATACGCGCTTCAAAAATTACTTAACAGAAAATTCAAAGAAGAGATTCTGGATAAAGCACCTGTGTTGGCAATTGGTTTAACCGTTTTAGTTGCAATAACAAAGTACTCATTGCCCTTTAGTGTTTTGGCAGCAGCAGCCATCATATTACTTGGTGTTTCAAGAGAGAGAGGAAAAGATCAGTTGACAGGATTGTTTTTGGTGGCTATGATCTCTATTGGATGCGGTGTAGGGAGTGTATTCTTAACCTTTTTGGGAGCAATAATTTTATTTACCACCATTATATTTTTACCATTAAAAAAGGATGCTTAAAAAACTTAAGGTCGATAGACTATTATTGTTTTTTACCTTGAGTATTACCTTACTCCTGGTTTCATGGCATGCTGGATTAGTCAGTTTTAGCGAAGAACATCCGGAAAAATTTCCTCAAGAATTAGTTTTAGAAAATAACCTGAAAATTGAATATAGAGACCAGGAGATCAGTTCATTTTCTACCTATAATCCTTCAAACTTTATTTATTATTCTGTAGATGGAGGAGATCATTTTGTGGAAGCAGGAAATTCACTTCCAACAAGTACTATTAGAAGCAACAATGTAAAAAACATCCCTTCTTCAGTAAGGTGGAGACCTTCAGCCGCAAATGTTAAGGAGGTTAAATCGGTAATGATATTCGTTATTGATCCAAATAAAAAGGTTAAATCCGAAAATCAGACATTTATTGTTGACCCTATTCTAAAAGAAGGAAGTGCGTTATATATTTCTGGATCACAGCAGGGGTTTTTTGATGAAGTTGAAGGTTTACTTGTAGATGGAAAATCATCCTGGAATGACCAGGGATTTTATAAGAGTTGGTACTATAGAAATGCCAATTATATGGAAAGAGGAATAGAATGGGAACGTGAGGTGAATATACAATTAGAGCGAAATGGTAAAATTGAATTTGATCAGAATTGTGGTATTCGAATTAGTGGAAATGCCACAAGAGGGTTTCCTCAAAAATCATTTAGGATCTACGCCAGGAATCAATACGGAGCAGGTCAGTTCAAATTCAGATTTTTTGGTGAAAAAGGCTTGAAGAAATATGAATCACTCGTAATTCGTCATTCAGGAAATGATAATACCGAGACCATGTTTGCAGATCTACTGATGCAGAATTTAGCGGAAGGATCAAAAGTTTTGGTCCAAAAAGGGGAACCAGTTACGGTATTCCTGAACGGTAATTATTGGGGAGAATATAATTTGAGAGAGAGAATTGACCGCAATTATATAGCCGGTTATCATAAATGTAAAAGAGAGGATGTAACCATAGTAGATGGCGGAAATTTTGAGCTAAAATCAGGAGGTGAGAAAAAACAGAAAGAATTGATCGATAACATTTCTGGATGGTCAAAATCAGAAGAAGTTAATAATGAAATGTATGAAGAGATAAAGAATGAAATTAGTCTTAAGTCCTTCATGGATTATTTGTTTTTCGAAACCTATTTTGGAAATAATGATTGGCCGTTGAATAATGTGACCATGTATCATATTAAGAATGACCAATGGTATTTTGCTCTAAATGACCTTGATTATTCATTAGCTTATCCGGGTGAATCGAATATTGAATTTAACGCATTTAAAAAGTTAGATAACTCTGCTTCCAATTTTGGGAAGTTGTTTCAGCTAATGATGAAAAGCGAAGATTTTAAAGAGAAATTTAAAGATAGGGCAAGAAAAAATGTAGAAAAGTTCTTAAATGAATCAAGAGTTTTAAACGAGTATGAAAAATTGAAATTAACCTATGAATTGAAAATTCAAAATGAGATCGATAGGTGGCGGTCAATTGAATCGAAAGAAATTTGGGAAACGAATTGTCAGAAAAATCTGAAGTATCTTTTAGATAGAAAAGTAGTGTATCTAAAGCAAATAGAAGAATTGTAACATGATAGAGGCGTACAAAGAGCATTCACAATTTATCATGATCCTGATCTTCATGTATGTCATGGGGGTTTGGGTAGATCCTACTATTTATGTGATATTCCCTGTTGTGTTATTAATGTTTGGCCTTAAGCAAAGGTTTTTTGAGCTTTTAATTTCTGCTATCTGGATCCTTATTTTGTCAGATTACATTCCGGTTAAAAATGCGACCTATGCAGATCTTCAATTTGCAAAAGATCTAAAACCATTAGTACCTCTTTTCATGTTTGGTTTTTTTCTCATGTATAGAGAAAGATTTAAGCCTTTTCCTAAGTTCCTGATCTATTTTATTCCCTTTTTTCTCATTGCTATAATTGCATTGAACTATTCTTTAAATCTACAAGTTGGAATTCAGAAAACCATCTCATTTGTTCTGATGTACATAACGATTCCATTGTATGTCAATTTATTAGCTAAAGAGCAGGGACAATTATTTTGGATGTCACTCTTTACGTACATAATCGGGATGTTATCCATTGGGGTTGTATTGGGATTTGCAATACCTCAAATTGGAATTTTGGAGAGTACAACTCGATTTAAAGGAATATTTGGAAACCCTAATGGGGTTGGTATATTTTTAAACTTAACATTCATATTGTGGATATTGTTAGAAGAGAAAGGCTTGATTCAACTAACTAAAAAGGAACGTTGGTACGTATTATCCATAATCCTAATATCTGTAATATGGTCAGGATCTAGAAATGGAATGATGTCAATCCTGTTATTTTATTTAACCTATCGAGCTATAAAGATCAATTGGTTCATTGGAGTAATTGTAGTGGTAGCTTTCATTAGTTTTAATGAGTTTGTGACAGTATTCCTAATTGAGACCGTAGCCTTTTTTGGAATGGAGGAATATTTTAGAATTGACACATTAGAAGAAGGCTCGGGAAGAGTCATAGCCTGGGTTTTTGCCTGGGATCAAATACAAGATTATTTCTTCATAGGTGGTGGATTTGGTAATGATGAGAATGTGATGCGTCCAAATTACTACTGGTTGCAAATGGAAGGACATGATGGTGGGGTGCACAATTCCTATTTGTCCATGTGGTTTGATACGGGTATAATAGGCGTTGTTGCTTATTTTGGAGCATTAGTGAAATTAATGATTGATGGATTTAAGAAAAATAGGATCGCTCTCGCAATAATGGTATCAATTTTCTTTAATATTATTTACGAATCGTGGCTAGTTGCATCATTGAATCCATTTACAATAATTTTGCTCATCATCTTTACTATCGTGGCTCAAAATTATGTTAGTGAAGAAGTAGAGGAAGAAGCAAAGGTTGAGGATAGTTCGTCAGAAATAGAGGTGTCATATGTTTAAAAGGATAGATTTCAAAAAACTTTCGTTAAGACTAGTGCTGTTGGTGTTAGTTGTTTTATCCGTTGCCATCTATTTCTTCAACCGCCAAATAAAAAACTATGGATACGAGAATGCAGGCGATTTTGTCTCGAATTACTGGAATAATTTGGATAGAAAAAAGAATGCTGATCCGGTTGCGATAAACATTAATATTTCTGATGCTGATTTTGAATTTTTAAAAGGGAAGAGAGAGGAAGCTCTTGAAAGAGGAGTACAAATTAATATTGGAGATAATTATGTTGATTGTGCCATTGAACAAAATGATTTTCAATCGAAAGGTCAAATTCGACTAAAAGGACATATGACTGATCATCTTGAAGGTGATAAATGGTCTTATCGAGTTAAATCAGATGAACCGATTCTTGGAATGTATAGGTTTTCACTTCAGCATCCCGGAACGAGAAACTATGCTTACGAATGGGTGTATCATCAACTATTGAAGAAAGAGGAGGTCATTCATCTGAATTATGATTTTATTGATCTGTCTATTAATAATGAGACGAAGGGAATATATGCGATTGAAGAACATTTTGGTCAACATGTATTGGCGCATAACGATCGACCTAAAGGGGCAATTTTAAGATGGAATCCTGAACTTTATTGGGAGAACAGAATTGATGAGCTCAAAAGAATCTACCTGGATGAAGAATACTCCGATTATAGTACCTCTTTTCCTGAACCTTACGATCAGGGAGTAGTGAAAGAAGATCCTTATTTGGTTGATACATATATTAAAGGAGCCTCTTTGCTTGAAGCATTCAGAAGAGATTCATTGTCGGCATCACAGGTATTTGATCTGGATAAATTAGCTCGTTTTCACGCCATTATAGATTTAGTTGGTGGTTATCACTCACTGGATTGGAGCGATATAAAATTCTACTATAATTCAAGAACTGAAAGAGTAGAACCGGTGGGCTATGAAAGTTTCTCAGTTAGAAAATCTGAATTTATAGCTGGTCAACGTATTCCTAATGCATCTGATGTTATGGATTATCATGATAAAATCTTCTCAGATATGGAATTTTTTAGTCTTTATATCGAACATCTTGAGCGTATTGCTTCAGAAGAATATTTCAGAAGTTTCATGGATGAAATTCAACCTGAACTTGATCAGAAATTGGCCATCCTGGCAATAGAGTGGCCTTATCGGAAATTCTCATTTGATCCCTATTTTGAAAACATTGAGTTAATTCGACATAATCTGCAACTTCCCAAACCATTGCATGCTTTCGTTAATAATATCACTGAAGATTCCATTTATTTGAGTTTAGCACCTGTTTCGGATTTTCCAATTGAGATCTATAAGCTGGAAATTAATGACAAGGAAAAGCTTAAGATGAAGAACGTTTATCTGCCAGCTAAACAAAGAAATACCTTTGCAAAATACTATCCTTTAGCTATTTCGAATAAATATGGAGAAGTGAAAAAGCTAGAGTTGTTTTGTAGAATTCCTGGCTCTGCCAACAAATTCAAAGTAGAAGTAAATCAATATCCCTCATATAAGGGAGAAATTCAGCATGTAGAACAGAAAGACCAAACTTCAATTGGAGATGTGCATGGTGTAACTTTTAATAAAGATGAAAATTCGTTTTATTTCAATACGGATCAGGTGTGTATTGACAAGGTTATTTCCATTCCAGTAAATTCAAAATTACAGTTTACACATGGTCAGGAAGTTAGTTTTGTGAAAAATGGCAGAATTATCGTTGAAGGAGAACTAGATTTTTACGGAGATGTGGATTTCCCAATAGTCCTACAAACTGATCAACCTGAATCTGTAATTATAGTTCAGGAAACCGGCGTCCTTAAGGTGAATCATCTTTTTATGGATAAGGCAAATAGGGTGATTGATGTATTTGGCGGAACTTGTAAGCTTCTCAATTCAACATTCGCCGATATAAATGACTACGTAATTCATTCTTATAAAGGTGATGTGGTGGTTAACAATTTTAATGGTGGCTCATTGCATTCATTGGGTAAGTTTGAGCGATCTATGGTTTACATAGAAGACCTTACTGCAAATCACGGTGACACCTTACTATTTAGTGTTGGGTCTGATATTAAGATTCGAACTTGTAAAGTGAATGGATTTGATGAATTTGCCAACCTGGATCGTATTTCACAGCTATTGTGTTGGAATGGGAGTATTGATAAACTTGAAACAGTAATTGAGTTAAATAATTCGTCTGAGATGAAATTTATTAGCTCTGTAATTACGAATTCAAAATTAGGTTTTAAAGTAGATTTGAATACGGCCTTACCGGGATCATCATCTTATCAATTGTACAAATCAGAGATGAAGGTTAATAATTTAGTAAAGACTTGAGAGTAGCCTCATTTATAATAGGATTCATAGTTGCAGCTCAAACTTTGTGTTTAGGCCAGTATGTCTCACCTTTCAATCAAAAAGAGGTGGTAACTGATAGTACCGGAGATTATTCCTTCACGGTTAGCGGACATTTTCATGGTCAGTCTTCAAACACCACGGGCTATCCCGTAAACACTCTTTTAGCTCACTTAGATTGGATAAATGACGAAGGAGGGGTGATGTTAGTGTCATTAGGGGATCTTTTTCTGGATGTTACGAATGACATTCCCAATTATGAGGAATCGCTATTCAAAGATCTTGAAATTCCGTTAGTAAATGCAGTTGGAAATCATGATCTAACGGATAACATTTATCAGGACCATTTTGGTGAAACGAATTTCTATTTTGAATTAGGGAACGATCTCCACATTGTATTTGATACAGAGATGAATGATGGTGATTTGGATGAAGATCAATTGGATTTTCTATTGAAAGCAACGGAGAATAATTATGATAATGTTTTTATCTATACGCACAGAACTATCTGGAAAGGAATGTATGCGGAAATGGATGGGATCTTTGAAGATAATACCCAATCTATTTTGACTAATAATTTTGAATCAGAGGTCTATCCTTTAATCGAGAAAATAGCAAAGAAGAGTTCAGTGTTTTGGTTCTCAGGTTCGTTAGGAGAAGCACCAGCTTCATTTTTCTATCATGAGGATGCCAATGTGACCTACATTGCTACAGCCATCAGGGGATTGAAAAGAGATGCCATGTTGCAAGTTTCTGTAAATGACGGACAAGTAAATTTTACAACGCATAGTTTAACTGGGCAGGATTTAGCTCCATTGCCAACTTATAATGTTCAGTTTTGGCAGGATAATGTGGGCAGGAAACCATTCAATTGGAGGCTTCTTCCCTTGCACATTAAAAATACTTTACTCAGTTGGTCTTTTTGGTGGGGAGTATTATTCGGAGCGTTAACATTTGTTTTCATTCGCTGGATCATTAAAAAGATCAGATCGAGATTAAACCATTCCTAAATCTTTTAGTCAAAGGGTTAAGCCTATACTCCATGTTCTTTTATGTCTTTAAAAGAACGAGCTATGAAAAGTGTTGACCTATTGTATGTATTGATCAAGATCCTCATTCTTGCAAATCTTCTGGTGATGTAGGAAAATTCATATTTCCTTGGTAGATTTAAAGTATCATGAGTAAAGTGGAAGTTGATATTGAGGTGTTATTGAAAGCTGAAATCAAAAAAACATCTGAACACATTCGGGAATTAAAGGAATCTACTCAGCCTATTGAGCCTGATTGTGCTATCGGTAGGGTGTCCAGAATGGATGCGATCAATAATAAGGCTATTAATGAAGCCGCATTGAGAAAGGCAGAGACTAAACTTAAAAATCTGCAATTTGCTTTGTCAAATGTAAATGATCCGGATTTTGGTAAGTGCGCAAAATGTAACAGTCAGATTCCTATCCAAAGGATTATATTAATACCGCAGAGTAGGTACTGTGTTAAATGTGCCCAATAATTAATGTTGATCTGATTCCGGAATGGTATGGTTCTCTTTCTTGGGAACAAACATTAACGCTATAATTCCTAATCCAAAGAATATTACCAGAGAAAGAACAGATGATCTAATATCTCCGAAAATAATTTCAGAAGCACCAAAAATGATCATTCCAATGACTATTCCTATTTTCTCCGTAATGTCATAAAAGCTAAAGAATGAAGCAGTCTCTGTCGTTTCAGGCAGGAATTTTGAATAAGTAGATCTACTTAATGCTTGAGTACCACCCATAACTAATCCCACAACACCTGCTAAGACATAAAATTCTATCGGAGTGTCCACAATTCTGTATGCACCTGCACAACAGGCAACCCAAATCACAAGAGCGCCACCTAATGTTTTAATATTTCCGAATTTTTTAGAAGATCGACTGAAAAGGAAAGCGCCTAAAACAGCCACTAGCTGAATCAAAAGAACAGCTATGATCAGTCCTGCAGAATCTCCGCATTTGAAAACTACCTTCTCCGCAAACAATACTGCCATCAACATAACAGTTTGAACACCCATACTAAGTAAGAAAAATGCCAATAGATATCTTTTTAACCTTACAGTTGAACGGATGAATTTCCAGGCCTTTTTCAATTCCCTGAATCCATCTCCCAGGATCTTTCTGGTAATTTTGTTACTGCTGGTCGGGTTGGGTAAACTTCTATAGGTAATTTGAGCAAAGCCTATCCACCAAATACCAGTAAGTACGAAACAATAGGTAGCTGGTACCTTAAATACCATGATCAGTACCAAACAAGTTACTAAGAGGATAACGCTTCCAATGTAACCCATGGAGAACCCTTTTGCACTTAGCTTATCATGATCTTTTGGTTCAGCAATTTCAGGTAAATACGCATTGTAGAATACCAAACTATTCCAGAATCCCAAACTTGCAAAGAAAAGGCTAAGCATGCTTAATTCTAATCGCTCGGGATTAAAGAAAAACAGGGTTGCAGTTGATATCGCACCTAAATAACAAAAGAACTTGAGGAATTTCTTTTTACTCCCCGAATAATCAGCAACTCCTGAGAGTATGGGTGAAAGAATGATCACTGCAATAAATGAAGCTGCTACGATCCAGGAATACAACACTGTATTCGATACTTCAGCTCCAAAGAATAAAACTTTATCATTAACTATTTCACATGTTTCCTCATTAACAATGCTCGTTTGCTTAGAGTAAAAAACCGGAAAGATTGCGGTTGAAATAACAAGGGGATATACTGAATTGGCCCAATCATAAAAAGTCCAGGCTCTCCATATTTTTTTATCTCCTTTTTGGATCATACTTTCAAGGTTTGTCAAATATGGTAAAAAAAAACCAGTCATTGATTTTCAATGACTGGCTTCTTAATATTCTTCAGTTTACTATTGCCCTAAGACAAAGGTAATGCGTCTGTTTTTCGCTTGTCCAATCTCTGAACCAGATGAATCCAAAGGTTGTTCAGCACCATAGGTTTTAACAAAGATCCTATCTGCTGCAATACCTTTTGAAACTAAGTGTTTTTTAACTTCCTCAGCTCTTGTTTTGTCAAGTCCAATGCAATCTTCATCATCTGCCTCATCTGAATCCATGTGAGAGTTGATGGTTAGTTTGTAGTTAGCATTAGCGTTCATAACAGTCTCAATATTCTTTAGGTGTTCAAAATCAGATTTAGTAAAGTCAGATTTCCCATATCCAAAGTAAAGCTCTGTATACTTCACAATCTGATCATCTTTCATTCCTTCAGGGTTAACCGGAGAAACTTCATAGATATACTCAGTTTTTACTTTATGTTCGTTAATTTGACAATCACACTCTTCACCATCATCTAACATGACAACAGAGATATCATCAATGTAATAGTAAGCAGACATTACAGAAGTTCCGGTAAAATCTTTTACTTTTTTCAAACGTTGATTACCAGTTTCTCCATTCGAGAAAAAGTTTCCTATCGTTAAGAATTTTTCTCCACCTTCAGCAACGTAAGTTCCACAGATCTCTTCCCATCCAAAGTAACCGTTAAAAACAGGATTGTCTTTATGCATTACTTCAGTAGTAGTCATGATGCTTTTATTCTCATCAATATTATATTGTTTTTTGGAGAAGTTAACGCCAATGTTGTTTGAAGCGTACTTAGAACCTTCAGCAAGGTTTACATAGAATTTTACGCAATAAGTAGCATCTTTTCTCAACGGAAGTTTCAATTTAGTTGAGATGTATTGTCTTGGTTCTTTATCATTGTATGAGAAAACTCTTATACCAGCATAGTTTTGACCACCATGTGGTTCTTCATATCCTACAAAGTTTTGAGGAGTTCCAAGATCTCCTTTGATTTTTCCTGCATATAGATCTGCAGCTGCTTTCGTTGGAGACATCCAACCAATGGCAACATTGATAGCTCCTTCTCTTTTGATCTTTCCTTCAATTTGCTCAAATCCAGGATTTTCAACCATATTCTGGTCATCCTGAGCAACAGAGAAGATTCCAACACTCAACGTCAATAACGAAATCGCAATTTTTTTCATTTTTCTAAATTTTAGTTTGTCGCAAATCCTTTTACGGTTTCAATAAAGCATTTAACTTTTTCAGGGTCTGTATCCGGATAAACACCGTGGCCTAAATTAGCTATATGCCTTTGATTACCAAAAGAATTTAGCAAGTTTTTAGTTTTTTCTTCGATCGTTTTGAAATCTGCATAAAGCACACATGGGTCTAGATTTCCTTGTAAAGTTTTATTTGGACCAACAAGTGCTCTACTCTCCGCAATGTCCATATTCCAATCCAATCCAATCGTTTGACAACTCAATTCCCCTAACTCCTTCCTAGCGTAATACGCACCTTTTGCGAAAACGGTTACAGGAACTTCTGTTATCGCGTCACATATCCTTCTTACATATTTCGTTCCAAACTCTGAATATTCTTTTGGTCCAAGGATTCCTGACCATGAATCAAAGATCTGAACTATGTCTGCACCTGCCTCTATTTGGAGCTTTAGGTACTTTATGGTCACGTCCGTTATCATATCTAAAACCTTGTGAGCCATTTGCGGATCTTGAAAAAGTAGTCGTTTTGGCTTTGAAAAAGTTTTTGATCCCTGTCCTTCCGTCATGTAACAAAAAATTGTCCATGGGGCTCCACAAAATCCAATGAGTGGCACTCGTCCATTCAATTCTTTTTTAGTGACCTTTATAGCGTCAATTACATATCCTAATCGATCAGCAACATCAATATCTGCTGAGATCATTGAAACATCAGCTTCACTTTTAATGGTATTCTCGAACCATGGACCCTTTGCTTCGATCATTTGATAGGGAAGGCCCATTGCTTCCGGCACAACAAGTATGTCTGAAAATATAATAGCAGCATCTACGCCCAAAAGATCAACGGGTTGAATGGTGACTTCGGCTGCTCTTTCAGGTGTCTCCACCAATTCTTTGAATCCACTTAAACTTGCGCGAACAGCTCTGTATTCAGGAAGAATTCTTCCAGCTTGTCTCATCAACCAAACAGGATAACGTTCAGTTTTTTCTCCATTGATCATTCTTAAGATCAGATCGTTTTGGTATTGACTCATAATTTTACCAGTTTATAGGTTGATGACCGTGCGAAATTAATAATTCGTTGGCTTTGCTGAAGTGTTTACAGCCGAAAAATCCTCTATAAGCTGAAAGCGGTGAAGGATGAACGGTTTGAAGTATGTGATGTTTACTCTGATCGATCAAATGGATCTTTTGTTGAGCTTGTGATCCCCATAACATGAATACCACATTATTCAATTCGGTACTGATCTTATGGATTACAGCATCCGTAAAGGTTTCCCAGCCAAAAGACTTATGTGAATTGGGTTGATTTGCATTGACTGTGAGTACTGTATTTAACAGAAATACTCCCTGATCTGCCCAACGGATCAAACTCCCGTTCTCAGGATAGGGTGTTCCAAGATCATCCTGAATCTCTTTGAAGATATTAATGAGTGATTTAGGAAATGGTTTAACATGTTCCTGAACCGAAAAACAAAGGCCATGTGCATGTCCGGGAGTGGGATAGGGGTCCTGCCCCAGAATAACCACTTTTACATTTTCCAGCGGACAGTGATCAAAGGCATTAAATATCTGCTGTCCTTTGGGCCAAACATCCCCTTTTTGATAAGCTTCTTTTACTTTGGCCACCAATGAGATGAAATAGGGCTTTTCAAACTCTTCTTCTAATGCTTTTTTCCAGCTTGATTCTATTTGGACTTCCATCTGACGGGATTAAACAAAAAAAGCCTATCCGTCAAAAGACGAACAGGCTTAAAATATCTTTAAGGCAAGCTTATTTTAAGTCGTTAACTTTTTTTGTAAGGCTTGATTTCAAGTTAGCTGCTTTGTTTTTGTGGATCACATTGTTTTTAGCCAACTTGTCAAGCATAGCAACTACTTTAGGAAGCAATGTAGTTGCTTCTTTTTTGTCAGTAGTTTCTCTAAGCGTAGCAACAGCATTACGTGTAGTTTTATGCTGATACTTGTTTCTTAATCTTTTAGCATCATTAGATCTGATTCTCTTTAATGCTGATTTATGATTTGCCATAATCTAAATTATATTCTTCTTTCCAAATTATTATCTCTCTCCTCAATCTAACTCTCAATCTCACACTTCATTGTAGCCCATAGGAGAATCGAACTCCTGTTTCAAGGATGAAAACCTTGCGTCCTAACCACTAGACGAATGGGCCATTTATTCAATTCTTTCTGTTCTACGCTTTCGACTCTTCGAAAGTTATTTTGGTAGCCCATAGGAGAATCGAACTCCTGTTTCAAGGATGAAAACCTTGCGTCCTAACCACTAGACGAATGGGCCGTTTCAGTCCGAAATCTTAAAAATTTCTCGCCAAAAAGGAGTGCAAATATACTGCTTTAAAATTTTATAGCAAGGAAAAAGTTGAAAATTTCAAGAAAAATTATCCCTGAATTTTATTGTCTGAATGAAATCTGAATCCAAGACGTTTTCCTGTTCTTAATTTTGAATGACTGCTCAATGTTTGCAGCTCTTCGACGGATACCGTACTAACTGCTTGATAAGGAGGAGTTAGAAGGTCGAAATCAAGCGCGTAAATACCAATTCTAAGGATCAATTCATGCAAGATCTCCTCTGTTAAAACCTGATTCATATAATTTTGATAGGCAATACCCAAAGGTCCCTTTCCTTCAACCTTAAAATGATCTTCTTTGTTTACAAAGATCCTGCAGATCAAATAACCTAGGTCATTCGGTCTGTTTTGCTCATAAGAATCTGCCAGGAAATCATAAACATTTATTATTCCGCAATAAGCATTCTCAGGTTTGTTCTTAACGTAAGAAGTTTGGGTGGCATAATCCGTAGGAGGAAGTTTAAAGACATTGGAATGCATGTGAAAAACCAGAACATCTGATCCAAGATACAATCTGGCCTCACCCAATCCTTGATCTTCAACCCTAAATCTAATTCTATCATCACCCAATTGACCTGACAATTCATCAATACATTCCTGCAACACTTTTTTCAAAATGTAGAACCATTCTTTCGTGTTTTGAAATACATCCTGCTTGTGGCCAGATTTTCTTTTAAGTGTTTCAAGTAAAACTTTTCTTCCGTCTGCTGTACTCATAATTAGTATGCTTTAGCAATGACAACACGCTTATTAGATGGCTTGCCGCTCACCATACAAACTCCACTTTCTTCATTTCCTTCTAAAGGTATACAACGAATAGTAGCTTTTGTGTCATTTTTAATTTTTTCTTCCGTCTCTGCTGTACCATCCCAATGCGCTAGATAAAAACCGCCTTTATCTACCTTTTGTTTAAATTCTTCATAAGAATCAACCGTTTCCATATTCTCGTTGCGATACTTCAGTGCCTTGTTGAACAGATTATTCTGAATTTCATCCAAAAGATCTTTAACGTGAGCTACGACATTTTTTAGTTCGATCACTGATTTTTCCTGAGTATCTCTTCTGGCAACTTCTATATTTCCATTTTCAAGATCACGTGGACCAATGGCTAATCTAACCGGAACGCCCTTTGCTTCATATTCAGCAAATTTCCATCCCGGACGTTTTTTGTCGTCACTATCAAATTTAACTGTTACACCACTAGCAGTTAATTCATTAATGTAAGGTTGCAGTTTGTCTTTGATCTCCATCAATTGATCGTCTCCTTTAAATATAGGTACGATTGCTACGTGAATTGGAGCTAATTTTGGTGGCAATACCAATCCATGGTCATCTGAATGAGTCATGATCAAAGCCCCCATTAAACGGGTAGAAACTCCCCATGACGTAGCCCAAACAAAGTCTAATTTCCCTTCTTGATCAGAGAATTTAACGTCAAATGCTTTGGCAAAATTTTGTCCTAAAAAGTGAGAAGTTCCTGCTTGAAGTGCTTTACCATCCTGCATCATTGCTTCGATACAATAAGTTTCTTCAGCACCGGCAAAGCGCTCACTCTCAGATTTTAATCCTTTAATAACCGGCATAGCCATGAAGTTCTCTGCGAACTCAGCATAAACGTCTAACATCTTTTCAGTTTCCTCAATAGCTTCTGCTTTTGAAGCGTGTGCTGTATGTCCTTCTTGCCATAAAAATTCGGCTGTTCTCAAAAACAAACGAGTTCTCATCTCCCAACGAACAACATTCGCCCATTGATTGATAAGAATTGGCAGGTCACGATATGATTGGATCCATTTTTTATAGGTGTTCCAAATAATAGCTTCAGAAGTTGGTCTTACAACCAGTTCTTCTTCTAATCGCGCTTCTGGATCAACAATCAGTTTACCCTTTTCATTCGGATCTGCTTTTAATCTGTAATGGGTAACTACTGCACATTCTTTGGCAAATCCTTCGGCATTTTTTTCTTCTGCTTCAAACAAGCTTTTAGGCACGAACAAGGGGAAATACGCATTTTGATGTCCTGTTTCTTTGAACATTTTATCCAGTTGATCTTTTATCTTTTCCCAAATGGCAAATCCATAGGGTTTTATAACCATACATCCACGAACGTCAGAATGCTCTGCCAGTTCGGCAATTTTAATTATATCGTTGTACCATTTTGAGTAATCTTCTTCACGTTTTGTGATCTGTTCTGCCATAAAATTGCTATTTCTTGCCTATATTTGAGCTAAATGGTTTAGTTGTTGAACTTATATCTAAAACCATTTACCGATTAAATGTTAATTTTTTACAAATTTTGGTATAATATTTGTAACTTATTCCAGTGAAAACAAATGTAGGAATAAATTATTTCCTCATTATAAACCGATCCACTATGAAAAAGTCAATATTATTGATTGCGCCTTTGGCTTTTCTCTGGTCCTGTACTACATCAGCTGAAATATTTGATGATGCATATAACGGAACAGAGTCAAAAACTGTTGTTAAATCTAATGATGAAGATGGGTATGCTGACTACATTAAAAATGAAGAGTCAAATTACAGAGTAGTCGTAGATTCAGGAAATACACACAGATCAGGCTTGAATCCTTCGTATTACAATACAACAAACAGATCTATACAATACGATAATTCAGATCCGAATCAGTATAATGCTTCTGAAGATGATGGATATCCAAGAAATTATAACCAGACGAATAATCTAGGTCATAATCATAATGATCAATTAGGATGGGATGTATGCCCGTATCAATGTGCTGCATTCTTTGATGGTATCAGATGTACTCATATCATAGAAAGATACGGTCCTTTTCCTCGTGGATGGGGATATATGTCTTTGAGAAATAGTCCAAACTGGTATTGGGGATATTCAGGCTATTATCCTTCTGGTTACATGTATGGAGACCCACTTTACGGATGTGGCGGGTACAATAACTATTATGGTACACCATATTTCAACAATTACTATGGTGGTAGCAACTATTATGGTTCCAATTATTATGGATATGGTGGTTACAACAGCTACGGATATTATGGTGGAGGATGGAATGGTATGTATGGGAATCCTTACTACGGTTATTATGGAAATGGATGGAATAATCCATGGTGGGGATATGGAGGATACAGTCCTATTTGGGGATATGGTATCTACA
Organism: Crocinitomicaceae bacterium; assembly: GCA_020635955.1. Lineage (GTDB taxonomy): Bacteria > Bacteroidota > Bacteroidia > Flavobacteriales_D > Crocinitomicaceae > Paracrocinitomix. Next base: position 224,413 of record JACJYW010000004.1, on the reverse strand, counting down.
ACAGCTCATTCAATAACAATTCCGGATCATCATCTTGGTCTAATTGGGGAGAACCGTCATCAGGAACTTCGTCTAACCACCATTATGGACATAGAGGAGGAACCAATACCGGATCTTATTCTCAAAACAATACCAATTATGAACATACGGTAAAATCTCAGGAACTACAGGCTTCAAACTCACCATTTCCACAATACACAACATTTGAAGAGCATCAGGTAGCAACAAATGTTTTTGAGTCTAAACCCTTAACAAATGGACAAGTAAATAATGTATCACATGATACTTATAATACTAAGCCTGTTAATTCTTCAGGTAGTTCAACTCAGGTATATGAAAAACCTGTATTCACTAATGCTAATAATGGAAATATACAGAATGGAAATGTTCAATCGGGAAATAATGTAAATGGAATTTCTCCGGGAACTAATAACGTTGTGAATAACGTGAATTCAAATGGTCCAAAAACCACTAATAACCAAACAACTTTAAAAATAGGGAAACCAGCTCAAAATCAATTTTCCAGTGGTTCAACGGTTAACAACTCTAATACGGTTAACTCTGGTAGTGTTGTAAAAGGAGGAAGTTATTCAAGTTATTCTACCCAGAAAACGTATGACAATCCGAATAAATATGGAAACCAGTCTAATCCAACCTATCAGGATAATAAACCTGGGACAGTCTATAACTCAGGAAGTGGAAATAATACAGGGGATAGTAGAAGAACAAATAGCTCCGGGACAACTAATAATACATACAATAGCGGAACCAGATCAACAAATAGTTCTGGTAACTACGGAAATCGCTCAAGCAGTTCAGGAAGTTCAGGTTCAAGTAGCTCATCAAGTTCAGGAGGAACAAGTAGTTCAAGAAGAAGATAATTCATGAGAGTTAAGTTATTTCTTGTAGGATCGTTTTTGCTATCCTTTGGGGCTGTTTTTTCACAAAATGAAGATGATGCTTTGAGGTATTCCCTTTCATTCTTTGGTGGAACTGCTAGGAATTCAGCTACTGCAGGTGGATTAACAGCATTGGGAGGTGACTTTGCTAATGCGTCTCAAAATCCAGCTGGACTAGGACGACTCACAAAAAGTAATTTCTCTTTTACCCAAAATTTGGAGATTCCTTACGCTACAACAAATTTTTATGGGTCAGCAAACTCTGATTTCAGAGTCACTTATAATTTGAGCAATATTTCATATGTAAAAGCTTATACGCTTGATCCGGACAAGTTCAATGGTTGGAGAAGTCTTCAAATGGGGCTGGGAATGAATAGAAAAAGGAGTTACAACGATTCCATAACATATTCAGGAATTGCAGATTCATCTATTCTGCATTCTTTCATTAGAGAAGCGAATGGTATCTCAACCACCTTCATCTATGATGCCTTGCCTTTCACCGCAGGATTGGCATACGATACATACGCTATAGATCCATTACCGGATAATACCTATACTACGCAGTTTAGCAATGGTACTGCTTTTCATGAAAGAAGATTAAAGAGAAAAGGTGGTATTACCGAGTTTAGTTTGTTGACTCTTAGTGGTAATTATGCAAATAAATTATTGTTAGGGGGATCCGTTAATTTTGTATATGCTAAATATAGTGAGACATTTAGACATAAAGAAACTTATCAGGATACTTCTCTTTGGTTGAATGAGATAGAGTACACGGGTCAGTTAGATATTAAAGGAAGAGGATTGAATTTGCGTTTGGGCGCTATCTATATGCCAACTGAGCAATTGAGGTTTGGATTAGCAGTGGAAACACCAACAGCCCTTTGGATGAATGATTATTGGACAAACAATATGACGTCCCAAACGAAAGATGGTGAAAAATATGTGCTTGCTGAGTATGTGCCAACTGGTGCCTATGATTATAAGATCAGAACTCCCTTTAAAGCCAATGTGTCAGCAGCTGCGGTCGTGAACGATCTGGGTTCCGTTGGGGTAGAAGTAGAGTATATTGATTACAGAATGGCTAAGATCATGTCCAAGAAATTCTCTGATTCTCCGTACAGTTTTGCAGCAGAGAACACGCAGATCGACAATATTTATAAGTCATGCGTAAATATCAAATTTGGTATTGAAGGTAGGATCAATAAACAGTTGTATGCAAGAGGTGGCTTTGCTTATTATGGAACGCCATATAAAGCGGCCTCTGGTAATAGTCAGGATCCAATGTTATTCATAACTGGAGGGGCTGGCTATAATTTCGGTACCCTATATATTGATATGGCTTATGTCCTGATGTCAAGAAAAGAAGAGTATTATGCTTATGACCCTACTATTAACGGGAGTCATGCAACATTCTACAATCGCAATTCTCAGGTTTTATTGACTATCGGAGCAAGATTTTAGACACTGCCGTTCTTGATCTCTTTGATAGCATCATAGATCTCATCCAAAACATCTTCATCAAAGCCCTCGAATACATATTCATCATATTCACCAGTTTTGAAGTCGTCTAGATCCCAGGAACCTCCAGTTTCAGATTTAGGATCACCGCTATGTTTCGCAATGGTGATAGTTCCTCTCTGGATTGAAATATTTATCCTGTAATGTTTGCCGTTACTTTGGGCAGTCCATTGGGTTTTAATTTCCATATTTTTAAACTAAAAAAAGCACCAATCTAAAAAAGATCAGTGCTTAGTTCTTGAGCGGGAGACGAGACTCGAACTCGCGACCCTCAGCTTGGAAGGCTGACGCTCTACCAACTGAGCTACTCCCGCTTAATTAACCGTTTCCGATTATTTTTTTGTAGCGAAGTTGCCTGTGCCGATCTAGTTGAGCCAAGCCATGCTTGTTGCGAAACTTAATCGGTAAGCTACTCCCGCTTAATTTAAAGTCCTGATTGGTGTACTAGGACGGTACAAATATATTCAAATTTACTTTTTATGATCCAAAAGGTTTCAGGAATAAACTAAATTTGCACTCCCCAATCAATCTTACAATGGAAAACATTAGAGATCTACTGATAAAAGTATATTCACAAACTAATCAATTTGGACATCTTTTAGGAACAGAATTGCAAAAATTTGAAGAAGATGGCATTACCTATCGACTTGAAATAAAAGATAAACATCTGGCAACTCCTACTACGGCTCATGGAGGTGTTTTATCAGCATACATGGATGGAATTCTTGGTGTTGCTGCTCTACATGCTTCGTCAGAAAATGGATGTTTAGTTTCAACAGTTGAATTCAAGATCAATTATTTAAAACCTGTTCGAAAAGGTGAAGTCCTAATTGGAAACGGTCAGGTGATCTCAAAGGGAAAAAGAATAATCATTGCTCAGGGTGAGATCGTAAATGAAGCTACAGGAGAGCAGGTTGCTATTGCAACAGGTACCTTTAATGCTTATCCGTATCAAAAAAGCGGAATGACAGCCTTTGATTTTGACCTTTAAACATAACGCTACCAAGCAATTTTAATTAGTTTTGCTAAAAAATAATTCCATGTCTCATATTTCGGAAAGAGTTAAAAATATGGCAGAGTCGGCTACACTTGCCATGGCTGCTAAAAGTAGGGAGCTAAAAGCTCAGGGGATAGATATCATTTCTTTGAGTTTAGGTGAGCCTGATTTCATGACGCCTGATTTCATTAAAGATGCAGCAAAAGAGGGTATTGATCAGAACTATTCTCATTATATGCCAGTTCCGGGATATCAGGATCTACGTGAGGCTATTGCCGGTAAATTCAAAAGAGACAATGGATTAAACTATACCGCTAATCAAATAGTGGTATCCACTGGAGCTAAACAAAGTATAATCAATGTGATCATGTCTTTGGTGAATGAGGGAGATGAAGTGATCATTCCAGCACCCTACTGGGTTACTTACTATGAACAAGTAGCGTTATTTGGTGGTATTCCGGTAGTAATCGAAACTTCTATTGATAATGATTTCAAGATCACACCTGGTCAATTGAGATCGGCTATGACTGGCAAAACTAAGTTGATGATCTTTTCAAATCCTTGCAATCCAACAGGAACTGCATATTCTAAGGATGAATTGAAAGCATTGGCGGAAGTGATCGCTACAAAATCTGACTTTTTTGTGATCTCTGATGAGATCTATGAACATATCAACTTTGTTGGAAAAAATCAAAGTTTAGCTGCTTTTGACAATGTCTATAACCAAACAATAACGGTGAATGGATTGTCTAAGGCATTTGCTATGACGGGCTGGCGTATTGGATACATAGGAGCTCCTGTTGAAATTGCTAAAGCTTGTGAGAAAATTCAGGGGCAATTTACTTCAGGTACATGTTCAATTGCGCAAAGAGCCGCTATAGCTGCAATGAATGCAGATCCTTCAAAGATCCAATACATGGTGGATGCTTTCAAAAAAAGAAGAGACCTGGTATTAGAAAAATTAGGGGAGATCAAAGGATTGAAGTTGAATGTTCCGGAAGGTGCATTTTATGTTTTTCCTGATGTGACGAACTTCTTTGGTAAGTCATACGGTTCACATACCATTAATTCAGCAACCGATTTTTCAATGTACTTGTTGGATGAAGCTAAAGTAGCATTAGTGACAGGAGAAGCATTTGGAGATGCTAATTGTGTTCGTTTATCATATGCTGCTTCTGAAGACGTTCTATTAGAAGCAATTGCCAGAATTAAAACTGCATTGGAGAAATTAAGTTAGTGCCTACAGTTAATAACATATTCAAAAGCTTTCAGGGAAAGAAGATCATTGTTTTAGGGGATGTCATGGTGGATACCTACATTGAAGGTAGTGTTAGCCGTATTTCTCCAGAAGCACCTGTTCCTGTAGTAAACTTTAAGAGCAGATCAAGCAGATTAGGTGGTGCCGCAAACGTGGCGTTGAACTTAAAAGCATTGGGAGCAGATCCTATTATTTGTACCATTATTGGTAAGGATGAAGAGGCTGATCTTTTCTTACGGTTGGTGAACGAATCTCAATTGAGTCCTAAAGGAATCATCAGTTTTGACGATAGGATCACTACTGTAAAGACAAGGGTAATAGGCAACAACCAGCAATTGGTGCGTGTTGATAGAGAACGAACTGATCCTATCTCTTCATCTGCAGAATTTGCTCTATTGAATAAGATTAGAGAATTTTGCGATAGAGATGGCGTAGAAGCAATAATCTTCCAGGATTACAACAAGGGTGTATTAACTGCCGAATTGATCAAACAAGTGATCGAGTATGCGAATGAAAAGGGGATCGTTACTACAGTGGATCCTAAAAAAGCGAATTTCTTTGAATATCAAAAGGTCACTTTGTTTAAGCCAAATCTAAAAGAATTGGTGGAGGGAACAGGATTACCAGTGAACCTGGCTGAGAAGCAAACCTTTCTGGATGCCGTAAAGGTATTGAATGACAAATTGCAGCCAAAGTATACTTTCGTTACCCTTTCAGAGTATGGGGTTTATATAAACGAAGAGAAGAAAAATCATTTCATCCCTGCGCATCCAAGGTCTATTGCAGATGTTTCTGGAGCGGGAGATACAGTGATCAGTGTGGCCACATTAGCTTTAGTGGCCAATCTTGATCCAAAGACCATTGCCATTCTGGCCAATTTAGCAGGTGGCTTAGTGTGTGAACAAGTTGGGGTGGTATCTGTTAATAAAGATGATCTCATTAAAGAAGCAAAAGAAGTATTAGGATAAATTGGGAACAGCAGTAAAACCATATAATAAGGAAGAGGCGTCAAAGAAAGAGGAAGTAGCAGAGATGTTTGATAACATTTCAAAGCGTTACGATTTTCTAAATCACTTTCTTTCCATGGGTATAGACAAGATCTGGCGTAAAAAAGCCGTTAAGATCTTGAAAGAATACAAACCACAGATCATTTTAGATATAGCTACCGGAACAGGTGATTTTGCCATTTCATCTATGCGCATAAAGCCTGCAAAAGTGGTTGGTTTGGATCTTTCTGAAGGCATGCTTGAAGTGGGCAGAAAGAAAATGAAAAAGAAAGGTCTGGATGATAAAGTAGAAATGATCCAGGGTGATTCAGAGAATTTACCTTTTGAAGATGCTCATTTTGATGCTATCACTGTTGGATTTGGTGTTCGAAATTTTGAGAATTTGGAAAAAGGATTGTCTGAAATGCACAGGGTGTTAAGAGATGGTTCTCCTGCTATTATTCTGGAATTTTCAAAGCCAAAGAAATTTCCGGTCAAACAATCTTTCAATTTCTATTCAAAGTACATCATCCCTAAAATTGGAAAGTCAATTTCAAAAGATGAGGCCGCTTACACTTATCTGCCTGAGTCAGTTGCAGCATTTCCTGAGGGAAAGGAATTCACAGATATCATGGAGAAGATCGGCTTTAAAAATATCCGTTCAAAATTGGTTTCTGGAGGAATTGCAACAATTTATGTTGGTGAGAAGTAACAACATCTTCTTTTTTACGTTATTCTTTAAGAAATAAATTACACTCTATTCCACGACCTTTACGCTAAATCGTTTTCATAGATTTGCAGACAGCTTGAAAAAAAGAACGGTCATACTGCTGACATTTTTGTTGATCTCATTGCTTGGATCGGCTCAAAAATATGGTAAAAACTATCCAACGTTTGACCGTAAAAAGATTCATTTTGGCTTTACTTTAGGCTTTAATACATCTGATTTTAGATACACCTTAAATGCAGATTCTTCCTATGCAGATTCAATTACCAATATTGATATAAGGAAACAACCCGGTTTTAATTTAGGAATTGTAAGTTCATGGGATATCCACGAAACAGTACACTTACGTTTTGTTCCTTCTTTATCTTTTCAGGAAAGACTGTTTACGTATTCGTACTGGGAAAAAGGTGAGGTAAAAGTGAAAGACAATCGCCTGGAATCCACCTATCTTGATTTCCCATTAATGCTGAAACTGAGAACGAAAAGAATCAACAACTTTGCGGCGTACGCCCTGGGTGGTATTCAATATAGCCTGGATCTTGCTTCTCAAGAAGATGTTGATCAAAGCCTTGGAGATCCAATAGTAAAGATCAAGAAACATGACTGGCAATATCAAGCCGGAGGAGGATTCGATTTCTGGCTTCCTTATTTCAAATTCGGCATTGAACTCAAAATTTCTAACGGCATCAAAAACGTTGCAATTCAGGATAATAGCTTCTTTATGGATCCTTTAGGCTCTTTAAGAACTAAAGTTTGGTGGTTCTCACTTACCTTTGAAGGGTAATTTTGGAGGCTGGAGTATAGAGAGTAGAGGTTGGAGGATGGAGGATGGAGTGTAGAGATTGGATTTTAGAGGGTAGAGAGTAGAGATTAGATAGTAGAGAAGTATTGTATAGGTTCTTATCTGGCTGCCATTTCCATTTTCGGTTTATAGTTTATGCAAGTTCAGCTGCTTCATTTAGCATCAAAAAGGGCTTTGTTTTGTCGCCTTTTTAATGCTAATTTCACAACGCTTCACAAGCATAAAGCTAAGCACCTGCAATGGGGCAGTTCACTGCTGATTGATCATATCTAATTTGCATTCTCACATTAACAAATTAGCATATTAACTACATTAGCAAATTAGCACATTAGTTTGAAAGAATTACAGTTAAGAATATCACCCGAGTTTATCCATAATGAGGATTATATCAATGAACAGATCTGTCGTCAATTGGGTATTCGTGTTGATGATATTTCCCATGTAGAGGTTTTAAAAAGATCCATAGACGCGCGTAAGTCGGCCATTAAATACAATTTGAAAGTGGCCGTTTACATTCATGAGGATTTTAAACCTCAAACCAAATTCTTTTTCCCTCAAAATGTAGCTGATAAACCAGAAGTTGGAATTATAGGGTCGGGACCTGCGGGATTGTTTGCCGCATTATATGCGCTTGAAATTGGCTTAAAACCTGTAGTTTTTGAGAGAGGTAAAGATGTTAGAACCAGAAGACGAGATCTAAAAGCCATTCATCAGGATCATATTGTAAACCCTGAATCGAACTATTGCTTTGGTGAAGGTGGTGCCGGAACCTTTTCAGATGGTAAGTTGTACACCAGGTCAAAGAAAAGAGGGAACGTTCAAAAGGCATTGGAATGGTTTGTTCATTTTGGGGCAGATAAGGATATTTTAGTAGATGCTCACCCGCATATTGGTACAAATAAACTTCCTAAGATCATTCAAGAGATGCGTGAAACCATTATAGAACAAGGAGGTGAAGTGCATTTTAATTCTAAATTGACCGATCTGATCATAGAAAAAGGTCAATTGAAAGGAGTGGTGATCAATGGGGCAGAAGAAAGAAAATTTGATGATCTCATCCTGGCAACGGGTCATTCAGCCAGAGATATTTTTGAATTACTAAAAAACAAAGGACTTGAATTGAGTGCCAAACCATTTGCACTTGGAGTAAGAATTGAGCATAGTCAAAATCTGATCGACAACATCCAATATCATGGAAACCTGAGTGGAGATGATCTGCCACCGGCTTCTTATTCCCTGGTAACGCAGGTCAAAGGTATGGGGGTTTATAGTTTTTGTATGTGCCCTGGAGGAATTGTTGCGCCTTGTGCCACAGAACCAGGTGAAGTGGTTACGAATGGTTGGTCGCCATCAAAACGAAATAATCCATATTCCAATTCGGGCATTGTTGTTCAGATAGGTCCTGATGACATAGATCCGGGTAATGATGATCCTTTTGTGTGTTTGAATTTCCAGAAAAAGGTAGAGAAGGATTGTTGGGAAGCCGCCGGTAAAACCCAAAAGGTACCGGCTCAACGTATGGTTGATTTTATTCAGGGCAAGGTTTCCAAAGATCTGCCTGAAACATCTTATCAACCGGGATTAGTATCTGTTGACCTCAATAAAGTACTTCCTCCAATGATTGCCAGCAGATTGAAGGTAGCTTTTCAGGATTTTGGGAATAAGATGAAAGGATATCTTACCAATGAAGCAGTGTTACATGCACCAGAATCCCGAACATCATCTCCTGTTCAAATTCCACGAGATGATGAAAGTCTTGAACATCCTCAAGCTGTCGGTTTGTATCCATGTGGTGAGGGCGCAGGCTACGCGGGCGGCATTATATCAGCCGCCATTGATGGCATGAAGTGTATTGAAAAAATAGCCCTTAAAAAAGGGCTATCCTAATCAAATTTATTTTTTACAGGTGCTCAATCCAAATGGTAAGTACAATGGGCAAAATCCCATTGCCGCTGTAGCAAGAAATACACCTCCTAATACTACCAATACAATTCCGAGAGTTCCGGTTACAACACCACCAAAATAAAGTCCTGCTAATACCGCAGCTAATATTACTCTGACAACTCTGTCAACGTTTCCCATGTTCTTTTTCATAACTTAAGTGTTTGATTCTATTATTAATACAATTGCCGTTATGATGGTGATGCAAGTGATACACACTAAAACCAGCTTCAGCAATTGTTTATTTTTCATACCTAAAATTAGGTAAGCAAAAAAATAGATGTTGTAACATGAATCACTTTAAAAGGAGATTTTTGTCATAAAAATTTGTCTGCTGAAGAACTGTATCGGTCGAAAACATTTTTAATTTTCAAATTCAACTGTTACATTAGATTTAAACAAAAACCTTTACCCTATGAAACAAATTATACTCATTGCTCTATTCTTTATTTCCTGTTCATTTAATTCTAATGCACAAGTTAACCCTCATGCTATTGGATTAAGACTTGGAGGATCTCATTATGGATATTACGGAGGAGAAATATCTTATCAGCATGGATTCGGAGATAAGAACAGATTGGAAATAGATCTTGGAGCCAGAAACCATAAATACTGGTCTTATTTAGGCTTGGCTGCTATCTTTCACTGGGATTGGAATTTAACTGCCGGCTTGAACTGGTATATAGGACCTGGAGCGCAGATTGGATTCTGGAACAATAGAGGTAACAATGGATACTATAGAGGAGCCGGATTAGGAATAGGTGGGCAAATTGGATTAGAGTATGATTTTAACCATCATGATGTTCCGCTTTTGTTGAGTTTGGACGTGAGACCAATGTGGGACCTATTGTACACGAACTATACTTATTGGTATGGAGGAGCACTCGGAATCAGATATACATTTTAAGAAATAAAAAAAAAAGCCCCGCAATTTGCGGGGCTTTTTCATTTAATACTGTATTGAAAAGACGTCTACTATGTTGTCGGTCATCATAACCTGTGCAGCATAGTTTGGCATTAACATACTGCTTAAAGTATCAAGATCCCAGGTATGCGGATTAGCAAACCAGTTGTTCACATTCATTTTTACCTGAATCGTATCATCAGCTGTGAAGTTGAATGATTGGGTAAAGGCTAAATGCACATAATTGTGATGGAAGATCGTGTCTGTTTGTGTGATCTCTCTGATCTCACTTAAACTGTGATACTGGAAAGTTGAAGTGTCACCAGCTTGTTTAATGAAACGTCCTTCAAACTTCATTTGGTGATATCCACCTCCCAGCATTTCAGGAGATGCCCAGCTAGCTGAATTCAAATCACTGTATTGCCCTGAAATATTGTCTGTAGCATCAAATCCGAAGTTAAATCCTATTCCTACATAAGGATTTGTAGGAACGTTAGACGGTAAAGTGTAATACAATGAAGAGGCATCCTCCATATCGATCAAATGATAACCGTCAATAACAAGACTATCACCATTAGCTTTATAGAATCTCACATCTGAGATCAAATATTGCATTTTAGTGATGCTCCAAACGTTACCATCTGCATTCGTGTAATTCAACTGATCAAAATTTGATACCGTAATGTTGCTACCATTTACATTTTGAGTGAAATAAAGGGTAATTCCCGCTTCTTGTAGGTATTCGCAGCTTCCGTCATCTTTTTCAGCTTCTGATGAATAATTTGTGGCAGTTTCATCTGTACAACCTTTTTTCTTACATGATTGAACAGTTAAAGTGCTAACGGCTAATAATCCGAATAATATTGATCTTGTTTTCATAATCTTATCTAAAAGTAGTAGGAAAATCCTACATTAAATTTATACTTATTTATTAATTGTGTGTATCCATTCATTTTGTTGAATACCGCTTTTTGGAATTCTCCGAATAGTCGGAACTTTTTCCAGAACATTTGCAATCCTCCATTCGCAAAAATGGCAACACCACCTGTGTCAAATTGTTCTTCTGTAGTAAAGTCATGTCTGGCATATTCAGCATTGACTCCTACTGAAGGAATTAACGTTAGTGATTTGATCTTCGTTTGGTAAAAGTAATTTCCGCTACAGTTTAACACGTTTCCATATCTATATCCATCTGAGTTGAACGTACTGCGCTTGAAATTAGTATTTACCATTAGGCCTCCATTTTTGATCTTTAGGCTGTATTTGATGAAGGCGAGAAAATTCCAGCTTCCTGATCCAGGTTGAAGGTCAAGATTAGGTGTTTCATTTTCTACTCTGATATTGACCTTACCTAGTGGTGCTTTTACTCCAGCACCCAGCTCTAAGCGTTGCGTTACATTTTCGTTCTTAGATAAACGCGTTGGGTCAATGATCTGGAAGCTCTCCATCAATATAGGATCACCTATTCCTGATACCGTATATCTTTTATTGTCATCAATATACTGGCTATTTTGAACAAAGGGTAAGATCACGTAGGTTCTCCATCTGTTCTTTATCAGGAATTCTCCTCTTAATTCATATGTTCTGTATGTTTCCTGAACCTGATTTCCCCAAAATGCCGGATCATTTCCGTGAGATGCATGTTTTGTCATGGTTTGTAATCCAATTCCGTTATAAAGACCCTGCATGACCCTGGTTCTATAATAAAAACCAATGTTATGCTTTCCGTCATTAGGATTCAGATTAAAATAGACATTACAATTATCGCAGCTTAACACTCGCAGAGAAAACAAGAACAGAAACATGAATAATGTTTTTGTTTTCATTTAATGATAATTAGTTAATGGTCAGTAATGCACATTAACCAATTTCAGGAGGATCCAATTGCCCCAAAAGGTGGCCATCTTTCAGTTGAAAGGAATTTTGAAAAATTGAAATAGTTTTTCCTTCTATTGAAGCAAAATTGATGGTTTGAACATCTTCAAATAGTTGAAAAGCAAGAATTCCGTTGAATTGAATGGATCTTCCGGATTCTGTTCTATCAATGATCGTAGGCTTTAATTGTTTACTCAAGTGACATTGAGCATGACAGTTCATTTCGGGTTTATCCTTATTGATACAATATTCTGCCTCAATTTCATCTTGATTAGAATAGAAATGAACAATGGTGAAGGTTTGCCAACTCAACCCTATAGCAATCAATAGGATAAATAAGATTGAAATATGTGACAACATTGCCTTCACAAAGCAAAGGTATGAATTTCCATATTTGAGAAGGTGATTTAAGATACAAACAGGTGAAAATACGGAGCTGATTTTTGTCATGTTGCCCTATGAGTGGATTTTGTACTTTACCTCTTGCAAAACTATAAAACATGCCTTTTAATAGGAAAGATCATCATAATCCTGGCGAGATCCGTCCACGATTCAAGCTGCAAACTGCTTTGTCAGAAGAAGAAATATTCTCAAAATTGGAAGCCTTCATCAAAACAGATGAAACGGTTACCGGAAAAGAGGTGCACAACATGTATTATGTGGATATTCCACACCGTGACAGGCATTTTTGGTCCCCTGAACTTCGTGTTTCAGCCGAAAAAGATGAGTATGCTGATCATGACGATACGATTGTAAGAGTAATGGTGGGGCCACAATACACCGTTTGGGTGATGTTTGTTTTCATCTATACCTTTTTGGGAATGGTAAGTTTATTTGGTGGTATGTACGGATTGGCTCAATTATCTACCGGAATCCATACACCCTGGATATGGTGTTTCCCTGTGACCGCAGTAATGATCCTTGGTGTGTACGTAATCGCCAAATCAGGCCAAAAAAAAGGACGTGACCAAACCCTACATTTAGTAAGTGTGGTTTATCATGCCCTGGGTCATGATAATGTTGAAAGGATCGATTCTTATTAGATCTATTCTTCTGAAATTGCCTTTAAAACTTCTTCTTTAGTAGAGTATTTGAACTCAATATAGGTTTCAAAAGTATGGGTCAATAATCCCCATTTACCGTCTTTTTTAGCAAAGATGAAATCATCCCTCAATTCAAGCGTCTCGTAGTCAAAAGGCGTTTTGAGATCTTCTCTCAAATAGGCAGCCCATTTGCCTTCTTTTTTAAGTAAAATAATATTCGTGTAGAATTCTTTATCTGTGATCAATTCTTCAAACTCTTCTTTCAGGATGATCTCCCCTTGCCAGGTTCTCATTCCTTTTTTTCCATCAATGCTGGTTAACCAGTAATCGAAATCTGCGTTTTGCTCTACATGGTCAAATAATGGAACCAAAACGGTGTCTAAAGAAACACTTATCACACCTTTCTTTCCATTATGATCAAAGGTCATCATATCGTCATTTCCTGGAATGCTTGTGAGATTTTCGAAACACATGAATTGAGGGTTTTGACTATATGCCCCTTTAAGAATACACTCTTTTTGAACGTTGTTAACCAGGGCCGCTTGTCGATATCCCAAATCATCATTGAAAAGGGCATCATAGGTAGGTTTTTTGATAAAAACAGGTGGGGCCATTACTGAACCAGTTTGTGAGTCGATCACACCATATTTTTTATCTGATTGGGTGATCAATACTTCATCCATGATCACTATTTCATCATAAGTTGGCGCCAGGATCTCCTCATACTTACCTCTAACGGTTTTAAGCAATCCCTGCTTTCCATTTTTCTCTGTTTTTAGCAGATAATAATCTAAAAATTCATAGTCATTCCAGTAGATCTTATCATATTGGCAAGGAATCTCGGCATATAAAGTATCTGTTCTGTAAATACCCCAAAGACCATTTTTTTGTACAAATAAGATGGGCTCATCATACCCGCGCTCCTGATCAAAATAATAGTTATCAAACTCAAATGACCCGGATTTAACGATCTGATCTTTGCGGGTAGCATACATATTCACTAGCTGAAATTTATCATTTTCATCATAGATCAGAATGATCCATTTGTCATCATCTTGTTCAGCAATAGTGCTGATCCTGCTTAATTTCCAATCAGTAAAATATTCTGTTTGAGAATAGTAATCATACAAAACATAGTAAGATGGTTTTCCAGGAAGCTGACAGATATAGTATCCCTCTGATAGGAATTCTTCAAGATTTTCAACGCTTTGGTATTTAAATTCTCCTGGTTTTCCTTCTGTACAAATCGCCAACAAACCGTCTTTTTTGAGAATAAGTGCATCCTGATAGTAATCGGCAAAATAGGCTTCTTCATAAAGGTCAGTGGATATTGGCTTCCCTTCACTGTTATAAATATTAAAACCTTTTTGAGCTTTAGTACTTTGAACGGCATAGTAATTATTTGACCACCGCAGTTCACCCACAACCATTGCGTTGAAATAAGATATATCTTCAATAGGCTTATAGTTTTCGTCAACAAAGAACCAACTTCCCGCTTTTTTTACCAGATTCACATCTTTGCCCGATTCATTTTTAACAGCAGGTTGCAGAGATTCATAAACTTCATTGTTAATACGTTTGCCTGTTGCATCAAAAACTATATATCCTTCAGCAGTTTTAGCAATAATGCGATTCATGTTTAGCATATCACCTACGAAAGACCCCTTGAAATCTTTGATGATCACCTTGCCATCAGAATACAGATGAGTTGTTTTATCTTTTTTAGTAAGCTGATAATACCTTACTTCAGTTACTCTGGGACAAAGGTTCTCTACAGCAGTAATATCCTTGAAAACAATATTGCCCTTCTCATCAAAATAAGTTTTTAGTTTTTCACCCTGTGAGAACAGTTTTAGACTGGCATCATAATCAAAATGTCCGATAATAGTTGAACTGAACATTTCCTCTCCACGGCGATTGTAAACCACGGTTCGGTTATCTATGATGGCACTATATAAACTTTCACAACCAGTACATTGATGAAATCTCTTTAAACTATTGAATTTTTCAATCAGATATTTTTCAGCTTTTGGGTCATAAAGCGCGTAAGTATCTCCTTTTTTCTCAGTGATGAGGTGATCATGATAATTGTACTGGTAGAGTTGAAAAGTCTTAACAGGAGTGATGGTTTTATCCTTCACTTTAACCACTTGACCATTTTTAGAATAGGTTTCTTTACCTACTTTTTGAATTTCATCTTTGATCAGAAGGAATTGACCATTTAATTCGATAATGTCTTTGTATATGGGTGGAGTGATCGTGTCATAATAGCTCCCTCTGATCTCATCATAGAATTGATAAGCTAATCCAAATCGATCATTTGGATAATCCTTGTATTTTTCAGGATATGGCTGTGAAAAGGCCAATATAGGCAGAGCAAACAAAGCAATTACAACTAAGAATTTCATAAGTAGAATTTGGGCAAAAGTAATGCTTTGTTATAATTAAATCAGTCCAAAGCTATTATGTTTTGGACTGATCTATAAAGTCAATTGCTATTGCAAAATAATTGGACAACCATGCTTGCCAATTTTTGGAGGAGGAGGAAAAACACAGAAACTCACCATCAATTCATGCGTTCCTTTCCCGTATTTATTCAACGGATTTGTCATGATGTCAAAAGAATACCCAATTTTGATCATGTTATCACTGGCAATGGCGGTAGGAGAGAAGGCATAGCCAACATTTATAGCTACGGCATCCTGCATTCGATAGGATAATCCACCCCATAAATAAGAGGAGTTATTCAACCAGATATCGGCCATTACATTGATATCAAAGATCATACTTGCTCTATCAGCTTTGATCAGGACGCTGGGTTTTAAGTTGATCTGTCGGCTGGCTGGTATTTTAAAATTGTATCCAGCTAGCGCGTAGTAGTGTCTTGCAATAGAGAAGTTAATGTTTTTCAAAGTAGGAGGGGCGAGATGTGTAGATGATATCCCCACATAGTAAGGGAGATTCGTACCATGCCAATACAAACCTGCATTGATATCAAAACTGGTACCTGCAGTAGCCATTGGTAAGCCGGGATCATAATAAGTTTGCGGAGGAATCCAGGTAGGCGAAAATCCTACATTGATTATTCCAATTCCCAAACCACCACTCAAAATACCCGCATTCGTTTTAAAGTGAAAAGCTCCATTTACTGTAAGGGTATTATTTCGTTGGTAACCTATAGCATCATTGGTGAAAGAGGCCCCAATACCTAAATTTTGCTTGGGAAAATTAGCCTGCAGATTCAACAGGGTTGTATTGGGAGCATCTTGCACTCTATCCCATTGATTACGATAGATCATTGTTCCGCAGTATCCTTTAAAACCGGTAGCCGCAGGATTAAAGGACATCTTGTCAAAAATGTAATGGGTCAACTGTTTGTCCTGCTGACCATAGGTGAATTGAACAATAAAAAGGGAAATTAAAAGAGATATACTGTGTTTCATAACAATAGCGTTTGTGTACACAGTGTATGTTGCAAGAAATAAAAGGTAACCTCTTTGAACTTTTTAGTCTTGTAAAAATTGGATTATTGACCTTTGTGTTTGATGATCTTTTTAATTCGATCTTTCTTATTCATACGCTCAAAAGAGAAGGTGTTTGATACAGAATCTGCCAGGTCTAAGAAATCAATTGATCGTAATAAATATTGACTGCTCAAATGCTCTTTTACATTTTCTTCCGTGGTACCCAATTCAAAGAAATAATCAGCTAATTTTTCAATATGCTCAGCAGTGAACTTTTTATTCAGGAAATAATTTTTGAGTTCGTCTTTTCCAAGGTTTCTTAAGACATCAATATCAATGTCTAATTCTTCTTTAAATCGTTCATTTGAAACTTCTATGCCCTGGCTCGTTTTGCCTTCTGATTTCAGGTTAAGAAAATCCGAAAGAATTTTTCCGAGTACTCTGCCCAATTGTTCAATTTGCTCCTTTATCAGGTCTCTTTGCTCCATTCAATTTTGAAAATGCGATTACGATCGAACAAAGGTAGAGATTAAATGGAATTTGGAAGAAATAAGAATATTTATGAAGCCTGGATGCACTAACGCAGGATCTTTTCCATTTTTTTGCCCTTAGCCAGCTCATCCACCAACTTGTCGAGATAACGTACATTTCTGGTTAAAGGAAATTCGATCTCTTCAATTCTGTAGCCGCATATTACACCCTTGATCTCACTGGCATTCGAATTCAATTTGGCATCCTGAAAGAACTTCTCAAAAGTGATCTTATTGTCAACTAAAGATTGGATTTCGGCTTCTTTATAACCGGTTAACCATTCTATTACCTGATGCAATTCATCTTTGGTTCTCCCTTTTTTCTCAACTTTCGTAACATAATGAGGATAAACAGAACCAAAGGTCATTTTTGCGATTCGTTCATTTTGTTCGGGGCTTACTTTCATTTTAAAATATAGGTTTAGAGGTCAATTTTTTTACCGCGGAAAATGATGGATTCAGAGTTGAATACAGCTGTGTCTCCGCTACTCCCACCAGAAGAAATGACCAGGCTATCTGGTTCAATGAAGTATCTCCAGCTGGAACTACAGCTATAATTTCCTTGAGCATCATCTGTACAATCACCAAAACCTACCGCACCTTCACCAGTTTTGATCGATTTTCTAGTATCAATATAGGTATTGCCATCCGGATTATTAAAAAACCGTGTAATCGTGTATTTTCCGGACTGATATTCAACAGTGACAGTTTGATTATAGGATGAATCAAAGTACGTTCCGCCTGAATCAGCACGCACAATTCTTTCAGTGCCAATATAGGTGCCGTCATATTTTTCATCTTTCTTTCTGCAAGATTGCAGGCCAATTACAAAAACCACAAAGAAGATTGATTTGAATATATATGCTCTAAAGTTCCTCATAACGAATACGTTCTGTTTAGATCCAATCAATATAAATATCCGAAATAAAATTGATTCATTCAACGGTTTGGGATTGTTGCACCAATGAATAAAGTGTTTTCCGCAAAAGGATGAACAAAGAGGAACGTATACTCATATTTGCCTGAACCATAGCACTTGTTGGACACGAACCTTCCTTCTTAGATTCCTTTATTCTAAGGGATTAATTTAAATGCATTATCTTCAAATATCATTGAGATAATTCCCTACCGTTTAAATACTAGAACATGAATAATACAGCGAATCAAGATATTGAATTAAGGATCAGGGTGTTAACATTGAGGTTGATCATAGACATTCTGATGCTAATCGTGGTAATTGTCAATATTGTTTATTTGATCTTTGACTGGAGCTTTAGTTTTGCCATTTTTCAGGATCTGGTGAAAGGTGTTTCAGAGAGCTTTTACCTCAATTATCGGGATGAGATCCATCCAAATTTTGTTTACTACGAATCATTTTTTGTCTCCATTTTTCTTGTTGAAGTGATCGTTCAGTGGATCATAAGCATTTTCTTGAAACGATATGTAAAATGGTGGCTTTATCCGGTAGTGCATTGGTATGACGTGTTGGGATGTATTCCTCTGGGGTATTTTGTATGGCTGAGGTTCTTCAGGATTTTTACCATGACTTATCGCCTACATAAGAGAGGGGTGATCGATCTTAAAAAATCGGTGATATACAGACAATTCTATGGTGTTTATGAGATCTTCGTTCATGATGCTTCTGATAGGGCACTAATGGAGCTCATAGAATCATTGCAAAGGGAAGTGAAGAACGAAAGCAGTGGCGATTTGTTAACGTATAGTGTCAAACCTGTTCAGGCTGAATTGGCGTTGGCTTTGACTACTAAGATCCATGAGGTCATTGATAGTAATTATACATTGCATAGAGATGATATGCGTCAACAAATTCAGGATGTCATTCGAGATGGTTTTGAGAACAGTAAAGAGATCGAGAAACTGGAGAATCTGCCACTAATAGGAAATAAAATTGCAGATAGGGTTGAGAAATTGGTGAGTGACGTATCGGTTCAACTAGCGGACAGTTTAACAAGCAAATTGGCTTCAGAGGAGATAGCACAACTGCTTGAGAATATCCTCAATACCTCTATTGATGCATTACTAAAGGAAGAAGAGGAGTTACAACCCGAAAAGGAAGTAGATAAACAACTTAATGCCATTCTATCAGATATCGCAGACAGAATGTTACAACGCTTAAAAGATGACATTGACAATAAGCGAAAAGATCGTATGAAGATCTTTAAACCTGAGGATTGATCAGCATCCAATTGATATAATACCCTCGTTAATTCCTCTGTGTAGCCTTTATATATTCCTCTATCCCTCCAACTATTGGAATGGAGATCCTGGTAGCATTAGGGTCGATAGTAAGTTGAGTGCCAGGTTTTGGACAGATCGTGAATTTTTGATCGCTCGAGAATATCATCAATCCAATTTGCTTGCCTTTTGGTATTATTTGATCATCCGGCATTAGATCAAAGCTTAGATCAACAAATTTACCGGGCACAAGTGCTTCTCCATTTCGCAGTGAACTATGATTTTGAGGATCAGCCCATCCTCTGTTTATGACGTTATGGTATGAAGGAAGTTTTTTGTCTTCTTCCCAGGGTAATGTGATCAAATAGACAGAAAGGTTAGCTGCTGGTTTATTGCTTGCCAATCGAATAGTAACTTTGGGAATGCCTGAAATGCGGATATCTTTTTGCAAAACAGGGGATAAAAATAACAATCGGTGTTGTGCATATTTACTGTCGTGCAGTGAGCTGTAGTCTATTGAATATTTGTCATAAATGGTATCTGCATTTTGATTACCTGGTTTTTCTGTCGCTAATGAGCCTTTACCATTATTAGCAGATTGAAGATAAAAGGCTACGTCAGATGCATTTGAATCAGGGAAACTGTTATAAGATTTAGGAGAATCATCATTATCTCTCTCTATCCAAAATTTAGGGTCACTCTCAACATCATTTTCAATGCCGTGAAGGAATCTTGTAAACCATTTATTCATCATGTTAAACGGAGGGTCACCACCATGTCCTACTTCATGGTAATAGAGCTGTACAGGTAAACCTTTTGCTTCGGCAGCTTTATAAAATCGGTAACTCTGTATTGGCATAACGTTCCAATCATTAAAGCCGTGCGCCATGATCATAGCCGCATGCATTTTGTCAATATGATCCAGGTAATCCCTGCCTGCCCAAAAATCATTGTAATCACCGGTAATCCTGTCTTCATTCGGAACCAACAAACTGTCCCTGATCGTTTTATTATTGCGCTTGCGTTTTGACTTATCTCCAGTATTGATAAAATCATAGAGAACGTCCATATCTTCCCCTAAATAACCTTCAGGAGAACGCACTAATCCATTTGATCTGTAATACAGATAATAAGAAGAAATGGGAGCAATTGGAATGATAGCTTCCAATCCTTCAACGCCTGTTGTAGCCGCTGCCAAACACAAAGTTCCATCATAAGAGGTTCCCGTCATGCCTACTTTTCCGGAACACCAATACGCGGTTATTTCTTCATTTCCATCTCTTGTTTTATAAGCTTTAGCGCGTCCACAAAGCCAATCAATTACTGCTTTTGGAGCTAAGGATTCATTTTCTCCGCCGATAGTGGCCACGCCATCTGATAAACCCGTGCCAGGTGAAGAAGAATAAACCGTGATATATCCTCTTGGCACCCAAAGTCTATCCGTATATGAAGACATTAAAGGTCTTTTCTTTCTGGTATTAAAATTCGGATGCCTGTGCTTTTTGGGAGTTTCTCCAAGCTCATGTTTTACATTCCAGAAGAGATTTTTTGAGAATGGTTTAATATTTGTTCGGATCAGGGTAGATACTTTCAATCCATAATAAGGACTGGTTTGGTAAATTACAGGAAGTTTGAGTTTGCCAGTGGCTGTTTGACCCGGCCGGGTGACAAAAACGTGCATTCTATCAAGTTGTCCGTCTTTATCTGAGTCGAATGTGGTTTCAACCCAAAGTTCTTCGCGAATCCAATTACTTTCAGAACTGAATTCAGGCACCACTAATGCCCTTCCATGTTTGAAAATTAGTTCGGGTATGTCCTCATCATTCGAATCAGTTGGCTGGGCAAATACGCTTATTAAGTTTGAACTGAACAATAAAATAAGTGCAGCAAAGATGATTTGTGGTTTCATAAGGACTCAAGCTGTGAAAGGAGTAACATTGGTCTAAAACTAGCAATTTATTAAACGAATGAATGCCTTTAATTGACAATGTAAAGCTCAACACGCTTATTTTGGCCATGTCCGTAATGGTGCAAATGAGAGATCTCCGAGATGTTATCACCAAAATATTGAGCATGGATCCTTGATCGATCCGCTCCGTTCAACAAAAGATAAGTTAGTACAGCATTGACCCTTTTGCGCGACAATTTCGAGTTCTTCTCCTGACTATCTTCATCATCTGCGAAACCAAGGAGTATAACGCTCTTGTTTTCATCTTTCTGCATCAAAAGGATAAGGCTATCCAGCTTTTCATGATATTCTTCGATCAGGTTTTTTTGTTCCAGTTCAAATTGTATGTCTGTATAATGTAAAGTATCTTCTCCAAATTGAACCAGTCTCTGTGTTTTTTGAAATTGAATGGGAGAGAACATGATGTATCCCGGATTGCATGTTTTGCCAGAGCCATGTCGAATGGTGAATTGATTGATATTATGGTAACTCACTTTTACATGCCCCTGCTCAAAATCGTGCACTACTTGATTTGGTCTAAGGGTATCGCCAATTATTTTCACTCTGTTGGATTCAATGATCATTGGGTTACCAGACAATATCAATTCGTCATCAAAACAGTTTTTGATGGTATCCAGATTAATCTCAGAAATGGTAAACTCTACATCAACACTTTCTGAAAAGGTGAAGGTGTAGCTATGGAATTGATGCTGTTCCTGCTGGTCGTTCTTGCCTGTCTTAACGTAGGTACCATGTGCAATATCATTGACTAATCCCTTTATGGTGAGATTAATGCCGCTACCATCAATATTTTTAAAAACGCCTCCGGTTGAATGATCGAGATAACCGTCTTGTTTCCAATCAAAGGTTTGAGCATTCGAATGAAAACAAATCGACAACAAAGCAGCTATAAGTATATGATCTAAAGCGTTCATTGGTCAGAGGTTAACTGTATAAAGGTACAATGATAACGCAATAAGGTTCAAAAGTTTCGTTGAAGGGGAGAGGTTATGGTGAAGATTTGCGAAATCCTATGGTCTATATGGTATTGGAGGATGTTAGCTTTAGGTGTTGTGTTATAACACGTTTTCTACTCCTAATTCACAATAATTCTACGCGTTACTATTCCCTTTCCATCTGATACTTGAATGAAATAAAGACCTGAATCAGATTTTAAATCAATTTGATTGGATTCCAATTTTCCCTCTTGGACAATCTTTCCATTTGGTGTAAAGATTTTATAGGTCAATTTTTCAATTGGCGAACCAGACTGAATTTTGAAAGTTCCATCTGAACTTGGATTCGGGAATAAGTCGAAATCAAAATCATTTGACACAATCCCGAGATCTGTTTGACAATTTCCGAAAGACTGATTAGGGTAGAAAATTGTATCATTTTGATTCATGCAATTTAAATAGAAGCAAGAATTTGAAAGAAATTCATAGGTAGACTCTAACATTCCTAAGTGGTTACCAATTCCTTCAATCCAGAAACCTCCGGTTGAAAAATGAATTGTTGTTCTGTAATCACCATAAATTAAAATTGAATCAATAGATTCTACATAGAAATTCTCGTACCATCCTTTATTATAGACTTGGTAAACCGAATCTCCAGCTGACAGAGTGAAGTCAAACAGAAGTGACTCATTAAGTGAATCTCTGGGGACAAAAAACACTTGCCCGCCATTGTCTCTTACCGCACCAATGTAACCTCCAGTTACACAAGTGTCAAGTTTTGAATACTGGAGGCTATTGATCAAAGTATCTTCGGCTCCCATGCATATATTTCGGCTATATGAAAATTCACAATGGAAGAATGGAGTTGTAATCAAATCCTCATATACATTAACCCAAACCGAATTTGAGTCAGGAAATGCTCTATAATTCTGACTTATTCCAGTACTGCGTAACGCTAAAACGAAAAATATAGAAAGGAAATATTTCATTCTGCCAGTTTTGGGTACATGTAATTTACAAAAATTGGCTTTGAATGTGTTATGATGTTTGGGTAAAAATAGCAATTTATTGCATGCGAAAGCTTGTCCGTCCACAGACGGGTGTGTGGGCAAAAATCTCCGCCTATGGCGGACTGTCAGATCCGACTAAGTCGGACCGACCGGACTTTTAACAATTAGTGAGCGAAAGAGCTATTTCAAAGCTTGGAATTTGGCTTCAAACAATATGAAAATATTAAAGGTAATCTTAACTAACCCGTTACCAATAGACGTACAATTGCTTGTTTTTCTTTTGATTTGATTATCAGAATGTATTCTCCAGGTGACACATTAAGATCTACAGTTTCAGTTTTGCTTCCCTTAATTACCTTTGTTAATATAATATTTCCATTAAGGTCAGTTACTATTGCATCATATTTAGATGGAAAATCTCCTAATTCTATTGAAAAAGTTCCTCTTGTTGGATTAGGATAGACTTGAAACTGTTGTCCAAATTCGTTTTGAATGATGCCAGTAAATTGTAGAGAAACACATGCTGATGTATCAATGCATTCGTTTTCAGTTATTTCAACAGCATAATTACCACTAGATGTTGCAATAAATGTTTGATTTTGTTCTCCTATTATTTGTGCAAAATTGTTATCGCAATCTAGCCACTGAAATGAAGTTGCAAAATTATTATTTGCTGTAATAGACATTCCGTTTATTGACGTATTTAAATCAGAGACATTGTTTATAGTTAAATTAAGGTAAATGATCGAATCACAGCCATTCATTGCTCCCCCTACTAGATTGAAAATGGCGGTATTATTACTACTTGTATAGGTGTTTCCATCTAACCAGCTATAAGTTTTACAGGCGGTTTGATAATCTATACCAGAACTGGTAGGACAAACAGAAACACAAGCAGTGGTATCGATACAACACCCTTTGTAGATTATTGCGGCATAAATGCCAGGTGCGGTAACAACATAATTTTTACTCGTTTCGCCTACTATTAAACTCTCATCCGTGCAATTTATCCATTGATATGTCGCCCCTGTTTCTTCTGCTGTTAGTGTATTATTTGAGAATGTTATCCCATTATTGATGTTGCAATAATTTAAATCTCGGAATGTTGTTAAAAAAGAATTTTGATAAACTCCGGAATTGGTGAGTATGTAATTTCCCGGGCCAGTATCAAAATCACACGAAGCACTCAAATGACCACATGCTGCAATAAATCCGTCATTTGTGACATCAAATCCCCATGAATAGTCTTGACTAATACTTCCATAAGTATTTACCCAACATAGGTTTTTGCTTGTATCCATTTTTAAAACAAAATTGTCTTGGAAACCTAAAGCAGCAGATGACCAATTTTCTACAAGGGTTGGATCAAAATCCACAGAATCCCCGTATTCCCCTGCCACAAAAATCTGATCATTTCCGTCTATAATTATTTTTTCACAGCTGTCCCAACCAGAACCAGCAATTTCATAAACCCAAATAAAATTACCATTTTCATTTAGTTTGAGAATGAGCCCATCCATACTTCCTTGATTAATAATCATCAAAGAATCGGGACCAGGTTTGGCATCAAATTGATGTTGATATCGTACTGCACAATAAATATTATTTTCAGAATCAATTGCAATTCCTTCACCGTAATCAACCGAACTTCCGCCTGTTGCATGCCCCCATAAATAATTCCCAGCACTATCAAATTTTGAAACGAAAAAGTCATTAGCATCTGCACTGGAATAAAAGTCTATACCTGCCCCTGGGTCAAGGTCCGTTTGACCAGATACTGAACCTGTTATAATAATATTGTCATTGTTATCTACAATAACTTGGGTCGCTCCAGCTGACCATGTACCTCCAAATGACTTTGCCCAGATAAAATTTCCAGAGGCATCAAGTTTTTCGAGAAAAATGTCAAGTGTACCTGCATTTGTACTGTTCATTTGAAATATACCTGGTCCTGGGTCGAAATCAGCTGAATCAGCAAATAAGCCAAGTAATATTATTTCACCCACTGAGTTCACAGTTAAACTTGTGGCTCGTTGCTCTCCGTAACCTTCAATTATTTTGGCCCAAACCACATTGCCAGAAAGATCCATTTTTACCAAAAATCCATCTTCTTCATCTAATGAATTGAAAATTAGAGAACCAGGTCCCGGATCTAGATCTACATTGTTTCTGAAAGAACCAGTCAAAAACATATCCCCGTTGTCATGAACATATATATCTGTATATAAATCATTATCTATACCTGTGATATTTCCTGACCAAATGTAATTCATATTAGTATCGAGCTTAATTATGTACGAATCCGGGTCTATACTTGTTAAATAATGGGTAAATGGTCCTGGGTCAGCATCAATTGTTGAATGAAATCTGCCAATATGCCAAATGTTTCCAGCAGTATCAATTTCTACATCAATAGAATTATTAATACTACTTCCATTTATAAGGTAAGCCCATTGCCATTCTTGGCAAAGGACTGAAATTTGGATTAAAAATGTGGTTAGGAAAAAAAACAGTTTCATTGTTTTAGGTTTTTACAAGAATACGTAGTTATTTAAAATAATTCCATATAAAGAATTTGAGATGCTTTTTTCCGTTTTTCGAATTTTGAGCCGAAGAAATTGCTGTATGTGAGACATGCAATAAGGATAATGTACATCTTATGGGCGAGAACGCGTGAATGAGTGTCGGACATGAACTTTACCTATTTTATTGTGTACAGTTTTAAGTGGATCAATTCTAAGGCTTTTGTAAGAGCAATGTCTTCTCCCTTGAGGTACGATTCAATACTGGGTTGAACCTGAATGTCTGGAATGGTACCATAACCTGTATCATTTTTGTAATCACCCATAACACTTGTCCTTCTAGGGGCCAGATATATCAGTTCTGTGTTTGGAAGTTGAAGTGGCTTTGTAAAAAACCATCTGCTTGATATTAGCCAAGAGCTACCGCCAACTTCCTCACCAATGATAACTCCTCTTTTGTACCTCTCAACCACACTTGTCACCTCCGCACTTGCCGAGCATGTACCTCCATCTACCAATAGGAAAAGGTCACCTTTGAAGCTGTTTTTATGAGGTTTAGTTGGACCAACAGTTTTGTCCTTTAGCAATGTTCTTTTTGTACGTTCTTCATAATCGGATTTGGAGGGGTCTTTTATTTTGCGGAATTCCTTCTTGAATACAAATTCAGTATTCATGAAATATCGGCATAAATACCATGCATAAGTTGGGTTACCACCTCCGTTTTCCTGTAAATCAATAATCAAAAATTCAGATGAAGAATTTTTAATCTCGGAGAAACATGAGTCGAGCATTTTCTTCCAACTTTTTCCATTATTGTTTTTAATGTCCGCGTCTGTGAAAGATCCAATTTGAAGATATGCAGTGTTGATCGAATCTAAAATTTGCAATCGAATCATCTCTGGTTTTTCGAGTCCTATTTTTGGGCGATTAGCTTTTACTGAATCCATCTCTTGTACACTCATACCAGAAACTGAAATTTTGTTTCCAGAATAGGTTTCAATATCATAGGTGTCGTATAGGTCATACCATAGATGATAATAGTAATAGAAGATACGATTGACCCAGTATTTGGGATATTGCGTACTATTTCCATCCCGTGGAAGTAGCGAAAGTGCTTTAATGTACATTTCTTCGGTGCTTACTCCATTAATAGATTTTACATTTGTTCCTTCTACTAGTTTTTCATTTCCACTGTAATTATAGCTGATATAAGCCATACCGGAGTACCACCTAATATCTACTGGAAGCATATTAGATGCGCCCACAATTTGTGTTTTCATATTTTGCGTTGCCATTATTTGTGAATGTGAGCATTTCACAAAATATGATGACGGAGCAATCAGTCGAAAAAATTCTGCACGAGTCATAGATTCTTTAATCTCTGCATTTAAGCTATCGAAATACTTTTCGAATGATTCTTTAGAATTGTACTGATAGAGAATAGGGTGATTCCCTTGTAATTTGTTTTTCCAGAAATTTAGATCTTCTTGCAGTTCAAGTTTAGAAAAGACTGCTGTATCTACAAAATCGTCTTGTGATGTACCTTTGAATAGAATTGCAACAAAGAGCACAACAGTGATAAGTTTTGGGTAGGTCATATCGTTAATTGCACAACGTTTGTCTAAAGCTAGCAATTTATTGCGTGCGAAAGCTTGTCCGTCCACAGACGGATGTGTGGGCCAAGGGTTGGAGATTAGCTTTAGCTATTATGTTGAGCTGTAGTTTTTTACTGTGGTTTTTCTCCACGTAAATAAACACACCTTTTGATTATTTCTATTGCAGAATTTGCAATTTTCCAACTTTGTATTGAGTCTAGATCTGATGTACAGTAATCAGCTCTAACTCCACCATATTCTTCTGGTAGATACATATGGTATGATGAATAATTATCTTTAATTAGAACTAATGACGAAAGATATGGGAAGCTTATTGAGGTTGATTTAACAGACCAAAGTTGATCCCAATAATCATTTTGTTTCATGTATTTACTCCATGTAGCTTTGTTGGTATCCAATCCGTTAATTTGAATCCAAATTAAGCTGTCTGACATGGATATATTAAAATTATTCGTATCAATATCGGAGAATGCAATTTTTATTTCATATTGATATTTCGAATCAGTGATAACTGTACTGTCAGGATAATTCCAGAGTGAATAATCAAAAATCCAGCATAGAGTATCGAAGGATAATTGGGGAATATTTACTCTTCTATACAAGTTGTGTTCCGGAGATAGAATTTTTGTCGAAATTTTTCCTTCGACATTAAGAATATCAACTAAAATTATATCATCAGGATAGGACCAGTCGTCTTCATCATCAACTGCAATTAGATCAATTTCTTCATCACAACAAGCGACATCTTCATGGTCTGCGTTACATGATATTAATTGATAGCAAATCATAAGTATTGATATAGCTTTTAAGATTCTCATTTAATTACAGCTAACGTTTGGCTAAAGCTAGTGATTTGTTGTTTGCGCAGCAAATGCAAATTACGTGCGAAAGTGCGCTGGCCAAGTGTCGGAGGTATGCCTTAGCTACTATGTTAGGTGCTGTTTTCTACTCTGGGTCAACATAATTATATGTTACCTCAGATGTAGATTCAGAAATTATTGAGAGATCTCTAAGATGAACTTTGAATGAGTCAATTTTCGAGTAACTCCAAAAAGTCAGCTCCCGAAGATTTGCTCCAGTAATATCAGATTGAATGATTATGGTGTCATTTGTCACTTCAAGAGAGAGTTTTTTAATTGCATTTTGGGACGTAGCTGTGTATGGAACTAGTGGACATTCCTCAAGTTTCAATAGAACTGAATCCTCATCTTTGAACCAAGATTTTAAAAAGTTAAGATGTTGATCTGAGCACTGATAGCCAAGACCTAGTTTGTTTGTGAGTTTACATTTTAGATTTGTCCATTCGTCATTTGCCTTTCCGTCCCAGTCGCATTCAGTTCCATAGAAAGTAGAAATGTAACCTATTGCTGCTCTTTCTGGATTTGAAAGAGAATATATCTCATCTTCATTTAAAACTAATTCAACAGTAGAATCCTTATAAACAGAATCGAAAATTGGCACGTACCACAAGATTTCAACTTTTTTATCTCGCAATGGGTTTGGCTCTGGATTTAAGTTGTACTCTATTTTTTCCTCTGGAAATGGTAAGGAATCATCAGTAACTGGTATGCAGGAAACTATGAATAAAAAAAATAGACCATGAATAATTACAGATTTCATTTGGATCAAATAGTAATTGCACCTAACGTTTGTCTAAATCTAGCAATTTATCAGTAGAACTACTGCGCTATCCAAGGGTTGGACCTTAGCTTTAGATATTATGCTGTGCTTAGTTTTATCTGCTAAAAAGGTTGCCAATTACAGAGCCGTAATCTTTGCGTATTGTCCTTCCCTCAATGCCTAGCTCCGAAAGTTGTTTGAGGGCAGATTTTACTTGTGGTTTCTGATCGAGCCAGACGACATTATCTGGATTTATTATACCAATTGTTTGGTTCTCGTATTTATCGAAAAAGACAATGGTAGTCCATTTGTCTCCTTCCGCACTTTTATTTTTTACTTCAATTAAAAGGTTGTCCTTCGGAATTTCGGTGTACTCTAAATTTTTTAAATACAAATTGGATTTACCTATACGAATGGAAGAACCAATGTTTATTATTGAAACAATATATCTCATTCTCAAATTAGAAGCAAGGAGAAACAGGTTGGTTAAAACAACTACTGCAAAGCACAGTGAAAATTGAATGATTGGATGTTCCATCATGAAGCCGATAAATCTTATACTCCAATTTGTTTCTTCGTTTATTTGAGAATGACGGCTTGAAGATGCGCCGAGAATTAATGGTACAAAAAACAGAATTGCAAATGTTCCGGAAAAGGCTAAAACGGATTTAATAGCATGACTCCAAAATATATGAGAGTTATCTTTTGGCTTTGTTATTTTAAGAATTTCTGACATGTTTTGGGTTAAGTGATCTTGCAATTAGGCACAACGTCTGAGTAAAGTTAGTGCTTGAGCACGAACCGCGCAAGCGGTAAACTTTACTTATTATGTTGTGTGTAGTTTTTCTCAAGTGGGTATGGGTATAATTCCCGTAGCGATCAGCTTTGTGTAGAGGATTCCGGCAGCAACTGCTATTCCAAAACTTGCCATTGTACCGATTAGTACATATTCTGTTTTACCAGTTTCCATTTCTTTAAATCGGAGGATAGATTTAGCTGCTATCAAGAAACCTACGGCTTCAAATTGATTTGAAATGATTAGTGTAAGGACAAGAACACGTTCTAGAATTCCAATAAGCTTTCCTGCGTTCTTAAGATCATTTGTTTTCGTCTCAGGTTTTTTATCATCTGTTTCAGCTTCTGCTTTGAATTCGACTTTAAATGCCCTAAACAGTTCCTTAACGAATATGTTAGAAGGTTTTAGACAAACTAAGAATAGTGTTGAAAGTAGTATTAGATGCTCATGGCCATTAAATGAAATGAGTGGGTCAATGGATCTATATTCAGTGAAAATTTTGACCGTAACTATTATTATAACTAAATGTGCAATTTGATCGATAAAAAATGCATATCTATTAGCCTTTTCGTTTTTTGTGAGTAGAACTTTTAAACCATCAATTAAACCGTGAGTAACTGCAATCACAAATGAAACAAGAACAAAGTTTATTTGAAAAGATAATATCCATGATGTCAAGAACGCAATAAGAACATGGTATTTCAAAAATGGACTCTTGAAACCAAGTTCGTTTTTTTCTTGAGCTTTGTCATTCGTTTGAAAGATATAATCTGTCAAAAGGTGAGCTGCAAATTGTAAAATTAAAAATGTATAAAAACTCATAATTTCATGTTTCTTAATAACCATTCATAATACTCAACGGTACTTTCTATTGCATTCCAGCCTACACTTGTTGAGTGTTGATTGATAACGGATTGTACTACCCTAAGCTTTTTAGAAATATCTTTTTCTGAATTATTCATCAGCTTGTAATGTAGTACTTGAGATTGTTTGGGAGTAGCTTTGTAGAGAAGAACATCTAGAAGACTTATTATTGGCTGCATGTGAATATTTAATTCTTGGTGATTTGAGTCAAAGAAAAGTGTTTCTTTGACAACAATTCTTTCATGATATCCATGAGTAGATTGTTCACTTAATCTTCTACCTGTTAAATAGATGGCCTCACCATCAATAATTCCTTTCTCTCGATTTATTGTTGTTAGTTCCCCATACCCTAAGGCAACTCGAATTCCATGTTTTTTATAAAGGTCAACCATTCTGTCTCTTCTTGCCAAAGTAATTTTCGAAATTTTTATGGATTTGATATATGCTTTTAAGGCAAGTGCTATTCTAAGACCTTGACTTGGTTCAGGTACTATAATTTCAATATAATCACCTTTTATTAGGCGACAGTAACAATTATAATTTTCAGTTAAATGTCTAAAATATCCTCTTAGACTCTTTTCTATTATTTCTCTATCATTGAGAGTTAAGTGCGTTGAAGCAATTATATCACCGGATATTACTGATGCTTTCATTGTTTAAAAGTATAAATAATTATCGGTTTATAATACGATAAATACAGGATATCGTTTCAGGAGCCGATAAATAATGTATATCGGTTTTGAATACGATAAATAAATTTATCCTTTCCAATCAGTCACGATATCATTATTAACCTTATAAACAATGCGTTCATGCCTAGCTGCATTTTGATTATACCAATTGATCGCCGCTGTTTTAAATTCCGTATTGAATGAACCAAGAATTCCATGTTCACCAGTATTTACATGTGCAACTCGGTTGGTAATGCTCTTTATGTCGGAAATAGTATAGGTTTTGGATTCTACTATACCATTATTTTTTATGGTAGTAGTCATTTTGGTGTGGAAAAGATAAGATTCACCAGTCCCATGAATTAAATGCCTTCTCTCATGATTTAATAGCCCAATTTGTTCATTAATGCTCTTCCATGTCGGATAGATATCTGGAATCTCCTTTTTGATAAACTTTTTAACAAGATCTCTTTTAACTTCCAGACTCAGACCAAATACATTTTTAAATTCTACCTGCCAATAGCGAATGTCGTCAATCGAAAAAGATGCTAATTCAGTAACACCTAATTCAAGCCGTGAAAATTCAATAGAGAAGTGACCTATCGCTTTTTGAAATGCATCTCTATTTTTCCAATCATTAAGTTCCATCAATAATTCAATTGAAGCGTTAACTGAAAATTCTCTATTATTCAGTCCTATAGTCAATTACACACAACGTTAGGCTAAAGCTAGCAATTTATTGCGTGCGAAGTGTGTAGGCAAAAAATCCCGGACTCTGGCTGTCCGACCGAGATGGCCGCCCGGATTATGGACACGTAATGGGCGAAAAGCGTGCCGGCCAAGGGTCGGACGTTGGCTTTAGCTATTATGTTATGGGTAGTTTTTTGCTCTGGTGAATTACTTTTCATACATTATGGTATGATCCGACAAGTGATATTGTTGCTGTTAATGATTCCCTTTCAAGTAGCTGCTCAATCAAATGATTCGAGCAGAGTTGATACAGTCCGTTATTACTACCCATCAGGAAAGCTAAAAGTTGAGTTTTTTGTAAAACAAAATGAAGAAGTTGGGGTCTATTCAGAATTTAATGAGGATGGAAGTTATTCTAAAAAGATAGTATATTATGATTCCGGAACTGAATTCATAAATGATGACAAGGTCGATTCAGTATACTACTTCTTTCCAACTGGCAATGTTCAATTGCAAATCACAAAAAGAGACGAAACAACTGTCGGTAATTCTTACAGCTATTATCCAAGTGGAAAATTGAAGAAATTAGTTGTTTATGACGAAATGGGTAATGTTGTTCGGAAAGAGGAATATGAAGATTCCGACCATTAGAGAGCTGTTATTGGGCAATTACCCATAACTAACAAATAAAGTCACTGTTAACTTTATTCACCTAAATATCGGGAATAAAATTCACTATTAAACGGGTATAGACGTTTGTAGATAGATATAAACGTATTTTCCGTATTGAAAAGAGGGTAGGCGAGCGCCTGATTGTGGTCAAAAAAAAAGCCTCACGTTTAACGTGAAGCTTCTAAGGGTGGAAGATCGGGTTCGAACCGACGACCTCCTGAACTAAGAGGCATGCGACAGCATGACGAAGACTGAGCGTATCCGCGAAAAGCGGATAAAAAAGCGAAGGAGCGTGCTGGCGAGCGCCTGATTGTGGTCAAAAAAAAAGCCCCACGTTTAACGTGAAGCTTTATAAGGGTGGAAGATCGGGTTCGAACCGACGACCTCCTGAACCACAATCAGGCGCTCTAACCAACTGAGCTACAACCACCATGTCTACAAATCTAGCGTCCTAAGACCATTTTTTAGATTTGAGTGGGCAAATTTAAACCTTTTTTTTTGAAAGATAATCCCCTTTGGACTATGATTTTTTGAATTTCAATCTAGCGAACAGTTTTTCCATACCATCCAGTAGCTTTTTCAAAGCATCAAAATACAAGGTAACGATCAGGAATAATGACATGATCCATATTACAGCAATGTTTGCCCAATAGGTTGGAACATATATTCCTAACATCTTGATCTTCTTTCTAGGAGCATAGAAATGTGCATGCCAGAAGTATTTATCGTAAGGATCTAAATAGATAGGATCTGATTTTTGGATCAGGTATCCATTAGATTCTACCACCTTGGTCAATTCGGTTTTATTGGTTGCGAATTGTTCTAAGGCTTCATTGGTGTTATTATTCACCAATTCCAGGTACTTTTCCTTACCATATTTATCTATGATCTCATTATTTTTCTTGTCAATCCTTACTCTATTGGTATCAACAATAGATTTGTAATGCGTTTTAAGGATGGTTAAGTAATCCTTTACATTTCCGTAAGTCTCTTCAGAGAACTTATCAATGGTCAAATTCTCTTTACAATCTTTACAAACAAGATTTTGAATGAAGTTCTCTTCACGTTCTACTTCATTTTTGATCACCAATAAAGCTTGTTCCGTTTCGGCTTTCTTTTCAGGATCATCCTGATTGATCTTAATGAAATCAAGGCGATTATTTAGTTCCTGCAACCAGTAATCTTTCTTCCAGGTAGCAAAACTCTTCTTCTTCTCATATTCAAAGAAGATCTCACTGTATTCGTTATCCTTGAATTGAGTAACTGCCATTGCTTCATACGCCCATCTGGAGGCCATTACGTTACCGATCAATGGTACAGCACTTTCATCTCCAAATAATGGATTCAGTTTATCGAACTTAACGATCACACCACTGAACAATAACTGAGGAATGATCAGAATAGGAATCAAGATGTAAATAACCTTTACTGAGTTGAAGCTGGCAGAAATGTTCAAACCTAACAAGTTCGCAAAACATGATAGAGAGAACAATACCATCCAGTATTGCCACCACATACCCTGAATTTCAAGAATAAAGTTTCCAACCAATACGAACAACCACATCTGTACCGTTGAAATGATGAACATGATGGTGATCTTAGAAGCCAGGTATGAACCTTTGCTCAGGTTCAGGAATGATTCTCTTTTTAAGATCTTTTGATCTTTGATGATCTCTTCGGCCGCAACCGTCAAACCAATAAACAAGGCCACGATCACCGCAATAAAGATGAATGGAGGGATGTTCTGATTTTCTCTGAACGTATATTCAACACCGTCCTGCAAGTTGTAGAACTTAACAAAGAATGCCAATATAAATGCCAAAGCAGGTGCTTCCAGCAAGTTGATCATCATGTATTGTCTGTTAGTTAATTTAGACAATACATCTCTGATAAAATAAACTCTGAATTGCTTGATCCATCCCGGTTTTTTGAATGTGCTTTCCGGAATTTCATTGGCGTCATCTATTTTGGCAATAGTTGGCTCCAACAATTCTCTGTAAGAATCATTCCACTCTTTAGGACTGATCTTTCTATGTTGCGTCTGATTACCGTATTCGTCAACAACCTTAGATTCAATGATGTTAAAGATCTGTTCAGGGTTTACGTTACCACAAACAGGACATTCACTTTCATCTGATTTAACGTGGTGAATACACTTTTTAAAGTACATCACCCCATCAACAGGGTTACCGTTGTAAATAGGGTAACCTCCAACATCCAGGATCAATAGTTTATCGAACATCTTAAAGATGTCAGATGATGGCTGGTGAATTACAACGAATACTAATTTCCCTTTCAAAGCCAATTCCTTCAAAAGGTCCATGATGTTCTCTGAGTCTCTGGAAGATAATCCTGATGTTGGCTCATCCACAAATAAAACAGATGGCTCACGGATCAACTCCAAAGCAATGTTCAAACGCTTTCTTTGACCCCCTGAAATGGTTTTTTCCAATGGAGAACCAACTTTCAGGTCCTTTGTTTCATAAAGACCTAAAGATGATAATGTTTTTAATACGCGTTTTGCAATTTGCTTATCATCCATTCCACCGAAGCATAATTTTGCATTGTAGAATAGATTTTGGAATACTGTAAGTTCTTCAATTAAAAGGTCATCCTGAGATACATATCCAATAACCCCTTCAATTTTTCCTTTGTCATGGTGGATATCTATCCCATTGATGGTTACTTTGCCTTCAGCAGGAGTGTAGTTACCGTTCAATACGTTCAACAAGGTAGATTTACCTGCACCTGAACCTCCCATGATCCCTAACAGGGAACCAGACTCCTCTGCAAAGTTGAAGTCGTGAAGACCAATTTTTCCACCTTTGAACTTGTATACTACATGTTCAGTTTTGAAAACGATCTTAGTTGCCGTGTGGTCAGATAGGAACGCACCAATGATATCTGAATAGTAGATCGGTTGAACCCTTGAAGATCGAATGGAACTTCCCTGGTTCAGGATCACGTGTCTACCTTGCAGCAATGGCTGACCATTAAGGTTCAACTCAGCTGTTCCCAGATATTTAAAGAAATGAAAGTTTACACTAGGGATCTTTAATACCCTGATCTGACCTTCAATTCCTTCAGAATAGATGTGTTTTGCATGCTGAAAGTTCTCCGTTTTATTAGCGGTAACATACAACATGTCTTCGTTGTCAAGGATCTTACTAAGAGGAGCCTCAACAAATTCTTTAATGATGTTGTACTCATCCATGGACACGTTAAAGGTGTCTGCCACGGTTTGAGCAAATTCAAGTTCTTGTTCATCAACGATCTCATTAGCGTTGATAAACTCAAGAATTCGAACAAGTACAATGATCTTTTGTCTTTGAGCAAGTTCTTCATTGATCTGAGTACAAATACGAAGAACTTTTACAGAGTGAACAGACGTTTTCTTACGTTTTCCGTCTTTCTTTTTAGAACCTCCCTGGAAAGAGATAAGGAATTCATCAAAAAGATCAAGGTATTCATGTACAGCAGCTGAACTTAGCTCCTGACTAAGAAAGGATTCAACGATCTTTCTACCTTCACCCGAAGTGGTGGGTTCCTGGCTATCTATTTCCTCATCAACCCTTGCAATAATTGCAAAGAGTTGCATCAAGGCTTTTAATATTCTTTCACTCATTTAATAAGCAGTGTAATTGGTCTATTTGTTGAAACCAATAAGTACGACTAAACATCCGGATACTTTTTTATCGATATCCAAATAAGCCTCTACATAAACATCTAATGTGTTATCAATTTTAAAATCCCAGTAGGGTTGATTGTCATAGTCTGCATTAGAGAACAACAGGTTTCTCTCTTCGTCATAGACATTGAAGATCACATAATTGTCTTTTTTCCCTGCAGTAGTGGCAATTCTGTATAAAGAACCACCATAGAATGTTACTTTGAACTCAGCTGATTGTTCAGCATCAACAAATGCCTGATAAACCTGCCCGTCAGAGATGAATACTTTTCCTTTTTTCGAATCTTTTGCCAAATACTGGTAGCAAAGGTTCACTAATGAGTCACACTCCTGACTTTTAGCTACAAACGAGATCAATGCGATTGCTAGTAATAAAATTCCTTTTTTCATATTATCCGATTAATCCGTTTCTGATTGTCTTAACTTTTGCTATGATACTTTTAAGTACTGGCGCATCAATGATCACTGATGACTTACTTTTGATCGTGGTTTGTTTGATAGCCTCATCATGGATTGGCTCAACATAGGTGTAGTTGAATTCGATCTTGTCAAATTCAGTTTTAAGATCTTTCAGGTCGTTGATAAGGGTAGTGTAAAAATCATCTGTATTGTAATCTTCAAGTAGATCTATGATGGTTTTTAAACCTGTTTTTTGCTCACCAATACGATTAGCAATTTCCTGATTCTTAGTTTCTTCATAACTGATGGCTGCGAAGTACATTCCTTCAATCCATCCACCTGTAAGGATCAAAGTAGCTACATCATGCTCTTCATTGTCTTTCAGGAATTTATCACCTTCACGGTAACCTTCAGACATGATCACCAACATTGAATCCTGGTTGTTTCCATTCTCAATAAAACGCTCCAATAGATCCTGATCAAAGGCTCCTGCAATTCCTAATTCATCTGACAATTTCTCGATAGATGACAAGTAAGAAACAGCTTTGGTGTTGTTTTCATAAATGGTAGCGTAACCCAGATCAGCACCATAAACACCCATGTTTATAGCTCTTTTATATTCCGTTGTATAGTTCGCAACACTTTCAGGATCGGTCAACAATGTTTCATTGAATGTAGCATCTGTTGACTTGATCATAGTGACCATTTGGATAGGAGAAGGGATACTAAACATCTTTCCACCGATAGCTGTATTCATAGCCATGGCAGAATCTAATCCCGAATCAATTGTATTTACTTCATTGTCGTTATGCTCATCAGAATCAACTTCAATTCCCTCTCCACCGCATGAAACAACTAACGCACTTATAAAAAGTAAGTATAAAGCTTTAGGCGTAAAATTCATATTTGCAGACATTTGGTTCAAAGCTATAAAAATAATTGAATTCTCGTACGGAATTCAGCCATCAATAAAAATTATTTAAACCCAAATTTACAGGCTTATCGGACTACTTTGAAACCAATGCAAATGAAATGAGTAATATTCTTTAATTTTGTATTGTAAATATGTTAAATCGGCCCAGAAGAAATAGAAAACATCCAGCCATCAGAGCCATGGTTGAAGAAACGGTTCTAAGACCGTCCAATCTCATCTATCCATTATTCTTATCGAATACCTCAGTGGAAAGAGAGGCTATTTCTTCGTTGCCTGATCTGTATCGTTTGAATTTGGATGGAATAAAACGGGAGATAGAGATCTGTGTTGAACTGGGCTTGAGAACATTCGTTCTTTTTCCCGTAATTCCTGAAGAATTAAAGGATAAAACAGCAACTTACAGCTATGTGGAGGATAATTTTTATCTGAAGGCCATTCGATCGTTGAAAGAACAGTTTCCGGGCATTATTTTAATGAGTGATGTGGCTTTGGATCCCTATAACAGTGATGGACATGACGGTATCGTTAAAAATGGGGTGATCCTGAATGACGAAACGCTTCCTGTTTTGGGAAAAATGTCAGTTGCTCAGGCACAAGCCGGTATTGATATTATTGGACCATCTGATATGATGGATGGAAGAGTAGGGTATATCCGTGAAGCACTTGATGATAATGGCTTTGAACATGTTTCGATCATGGCTTATACTGCCAAGTATGCCAGTGCTTTTTATGGTCCTTTCAGAGATGCTTTAGATTCTGCACCAAAGTCAGGTGATAAGAAAACTTATCAGATGAATCCGGCAAATAAAAAAGAGGCGCTTAGAGAAGCTGAACTGGATGAAGCTGAAGGGGCAGATTTTCTAATGGTTAAGCCCGCTTTAGCTTATTTGGATGTGATCCATTTGCTGAAAGAAAATAGTATGTTACCAATTGCTGCTTACAATGTAAGTGGAGAATACGCCATGTTGAAAGCTGCCTGTATGAATGGATGGTTGGATTATGAAAAAGCTATGCCTGAAATGCTTCTGAGTATGAAAAGAGCAGGGGCTGATTCAATCCTGACCTATTTTGCTAAAGATTTTGCTGAATTGTATAAGCGCGGATTTTAATCCACGATCTGTTCACTTTCCAAGCCTTTCATCTTAAATCGATCACCCTTTTTCATTTTCATACTGGAAAGATCAAAACAAATGGTGTCTGTGATCCATTCTCTGCATCCATCTCCTTTTGTGTTGTGTACAAGATCAAACACATGTAAGCCATCTTCTGATCCATTATGTGATCGAACCAGATGGAACTCATGATTTTCACATCCACCGCTATAGTTTAAGATAAGCTGTAAGCGATTATTGGAATTCTCTAGTAAGCTGAAATTGCAGTTGTTATTGGTACTGTCAATATTTGATACATCCAGCTCAGATGCGTTTACTGCAGGGTAGCAATTTTCAGATTTTGAAGACAATTCTTTAGTAAAATGACAAGCAACCAGTGTGATTAATGAAAAAAGCAAAAATATTCTCATCATAAACTTTAATGTTTCCGGCTCTTTAGAAACAGTGCAATAAGGATAATGAATAGTAGAAGTCCTCCCAAAACAATATACTGGTGAGGGAATTTTAATAAAGGTTCTTCTTTAGGTTTCATGGTAGTTGGCTGAACGTAAACATTCGTATCCGCTCTGGCTTCCATGATCTGTTCTTTGAGCATTTTGTAATCAAATCTCCAATATTCAATTCTAGGGAAATACTTTCTGAAATTCGGGATCTTATACTTTTTCTTGGTCATTTTAGCTTTGACACTTTTCAGATCTTCAAGGATGTGCTTGTCCCATTTGTTGTAGTGTCTGCCTAAACTGTAAGCTATGTATGCCTGTGTCATAGATAGGTGTCCTTCTATAATATGTCCCATTTCAGCACAGCTGTTTGCAATGATGGGGTCGTCCTCATATTTATAAGAGATGATCTTTTGAAGAGCAAATTCCAAATTTTCAAGTGGATGGATCACAGCTTCATAAAACTCAGGACTCTCTTTATCAAGGGAATTGTAGCTTGAATCTACATCCCAATTGAGTACTCTATTGGTCTTGTACCATTTATTATTCTTTTGTTGTTCTAATTTGGCCTGAAAGATCTTTTTCATGAAGAAGATGGTGGAATGTTCCATGATCATTGGGCTGTCCTCTTTGATCTTTTTGAGTCCTCCTTTAAAATCATCATTCAGATAATAGATCATTAGTTCATCATACCAGAACTCTTCTTCTTTGCCAAAATCAGTATTTAACTGATCAAAATAATATTGAGAAAGTGCTTTATTACCCGTTCTCAGGGAAATTTGTGCAAACCTTAAACTATCATGCCTTGACCATGAATTGCGTGGTCTGGCTTCGAGTGAATCGAGGGCCAGTTTCAATGAGTCATTTGAAAAACCTCTTTTGAAAGTATGCAACTTAAAGTACGGCGTATACTCATTTCGATACAATGAATGTATGTATTCAATGGTATCCTTTTGTGCACGGACCTGAGTAGTGAACAGGATTGGAAATAAGATCAGTATGCTTTTAATGAGCAGCCGTAAATGCATATTGAATAATATTTGCCCCCATTTTTAACGCTTCCATTCTTTTATCCTGCTTATCCCCATGTACTTGCTGATCTTCCCATCCGTCTCCCAGGTCACATTCATAGGTGTATAAGCAAACCAACCTTCCTTCATACAGAATACCAAAGGCTTGTGGTCTTTTGTCGTCATGTTCATGGATCTTGGGTAATCCATTTTTAAAATCATATTTCTGATGGAAAATGGGATGATTGTACGGAAGCTCTACCAGCTCATTATTTGGAAATACTTTTTTGATCTCTGTTCGAATGTATTTATCCATCCCGTAGTTGTCATCAATGTGAAGGAAACCACCACCCATCATGTAATTTCGAAGATTTTCAGCATCATCATTTGAAAATACAACATTACCATGTCCGGTCATGTGAACAAACGGGTAATTGAATATAGAAGGGTCACCCGCAGCAACGGTTTCCACATCTGAAGAGATCTGTGTCCCCAGATTGCTATTGCAGAACTTTACCAAATTTGGCAATGCTGTAGGGTTAGCATACCAATCTCCACCACCACTATATTTTAATACAGCAATTTGATACGAAGCCTGGGTAAACCCATTAAAGCTTGTGAAAATGATCAATATGATGCTAAATAAACGGTATGGCATGCTAAAATACCCGCGGTTTCTGTTCTTAATCTTGATTTACCTAAAGAAACGGACAAAAATCCATTTTCTTGAGCTAATTTAACTTCTTCAGGAGTAAAATCACCCTCAGGACCTATTAAAATTACAATATTTTGTTGAGTGTTAATGACATCTTTAAACTCTACTTTCTCAGTATCTTCAGCACAATGCGCAATAAATTTTTGAGCATTTCCGTGATCTTGAAGGATAAAAGTTTTCAAGTCGGTTAATTCATTCAATTGAGGAAGAAACAAGTTTCCTGACTGTTTGATGGCCGAAATGAGTCCCTTTTCCAATTTGTCGAT
The DNA here is from genome assembly GCA_020635955.1 of Crocinitomicaceae bacterium. GTDB lineage: Bacteria > Bacteroidota > Bacteroidia > Flavobacteriales_D > Crocinitomicaceae > Paracrocinitomix. The sequence continues at coordinate 183,344 of JACJYW010000004.1, read as the reverse complement.
CTTAATGACCTTGCGCTCAGAATTAGCTGATAGGATGGGCGTCATTTCCATAATACCCATTTCAGTTACTTTTTCCAGAAAGAATGTAAAGCGATCAATGTTCTTGGTGGGAGCAATTCCTATGTGTACACGAAGTGGTTGCTCAGTATTTGGATGTTCCTCTACTATGTCAAAACCCACCTCTCGCTTAGAGGCAGATGTGATCTTAGCAATAACAGATCGGCCTTTACCATCAATCACAGTAATGAGATTTCCTTCTGTTAGCCTTAACACACGTACAGCATGACCCGACTCATCCTCATCAAGGATTCCAAAATTCAGATCTTCACAAAAAAAAGTATGTTTCTCAGTAGACATGTGGAAAAGTGTATTTTTGCCTCAAACCAACTCAATGGCTGGCGTAAAAGTAGCATTTTTATATTCAGAAGTAGCCGGATATTTTATGTCCTGTGCAGCCGAATTGGCTAAAGATGCCGAGGTGCTCATATTTCGTTGGCCCGTAAATGCCGAAGCTCCTTTTGATCTTGAAAAATTCGGGCACCTTAATGTGTGTGATCGAAGTGAATTCTCACAAGAGGAACTTGAGCAAAAACTGCATGAATTCAATCCTGATGTATTGGTGTGCAGTGGCTGGATGGATAAAGGATATGTGAAAGCAGCCAGATCATTTAAAAAGAAGATACCGGTTGTATTGGCGCTGGATAATCATTGGAATGGTTCTTTGAAACAAAGATTGGCAGCTATTTTGTCTCCTTTTATCCTGAAAAATAAATTCACTCATGCCTGGGTTCCAGGAAAGCCACAGGCCGAATTCGCATCTAAACTTGGGTTTAAGGGAAATAGATTGAAGACCAATTATTATTGTGCAGATTCTGCGCTATTCGATCAGGTTTTTCAGGAGACTTTTCCATCAAAAAAGAGCAGCTATCCTAAACGATTCCTTTATGTAGCAAGGTATGTTGAACACAAAGGTATCTTTGAAATGTGGAAAGCCTTTGTTCAATTGCAGGAAGAAGAACCCAATGATTGGGAACTGTGGTGCATAGGAACAGGAGATGAATGGGAGAATAGGATAGAACATGATAAGATCAAGCATTTCGGTTTTGTTCAACCCACTCAATTGAAAGAATATATCCAACAAACAGGCGTTTACATCTTACCGAGTAAATTTGAGCCCTGGGGAGTGAGTGTACAGGAATTTGCCATTTCTGGTTTTCCTTTATTGATCAGCAAAGAAGTAGGCGCAAAATGGACCTACTTAAAGGATAATGGATTTGATTTTGAGTCGGGTAGTGTGGATGAGATAAAAAAGGTAATGAAGCGCATTATGCAGTTATCTGAAAAAGAACTGATCGAATTAGGAGAGAAAAGTCATAAGCTTGGGATGTCATTTACAAATAAAATGTGGGCTAACATAGTAATATCAATAGCAGAAGAATGGAAAAATTAGCGATCAAACTTTGCATGCAAAAAGACATTGGGGTACATGGTAATCTTTTTGGTGGGATCATGTTATCATGGCTGGATGAAACAGCTGCAACCTGGGCTTGTAGTATCTGTCAAAACCCAAATATGGTCACCGTAAAAATTGATGAAACTAATTTTGAACGTCCTGTTAAAGTGGGGAATCAGGTAAATATTTACGGTGAAGTAAAATATGTAGGTTCATCTTCCATTACCGTGTATACTGAGGCACGTGCAAATAATTTCTATACCGGAGAAGAGCGATTGGTTTGTTCAACGATCTTCATCTTTGTTCGAATTGATGAAAGTGGCCATGCTATTCCTATTGATCCACATGTAAGAGAAAAACTTCAACAACAGATCAAATCTTGAACAGAATTCTGATCATACAAACGGCCTTTATTGGGGATGTCATCCTGGCAACAGGTTTGTTGGAATCTGTTAAAAAGAAATATCCGCTAGCCAAGGTAGATTTCCTGCTGCGAAAGGGAAACGAAGGGCTTCTGAAAGGAAATCCAAACGTGAATGAGGTGATCGTATGGGATAAGAGATCAGGGAAATATTCAAATCTCAGAAAGATCGCCAAAGAGGTAAGGGAATCCAACTATGATCTTGTGATTAACCTGCAACGATTTGCATCTTCAGGATACATTACGTGGAGAAGCAAGGCAAAGCTGAAAGTAGGTTTTGATAAGAATCCTTTTGCATTTTGTTACGATTATAAAGTGCATCATGTCATTGATGGCGATAAGCATGAAATTGAGCGCAATTTTGATCTCTTAAAAGCTATTGATTCGGGTTTCGAATTAGAACGTCCGCAATTATATCCTTCCAATGAAGCTTTTGATAAAGTGGACGCTATTGCAGATAATAAGCCTTATTTGGTAATGGCACCAGCATCTGTTTGGTACACAAAACAACTACCAAAGGAGAAATGGATGGAATTGATCCGGTATCAGGATCCAGCCTTTACTATCTATTTAATTGGCGGAAAAGGAGATAAAACTTTATTGGATGAAGTGATCAAAGGTTCTGGTTCTGAAAAGGCCATTAATTTATCCGGAGAGTTGGATTTACTGGAGTCTGCAGCCTTAATATCCGCAGCTAAAATGACCTATGTAAATGATTCTGCTCCTCTTCATTTAGCATCTGCCATGGATGCTCCTGTAACAGCATTCTTTTGTTCTACCATTCCGGGATTTGGTTTTGGGCCACTGTCAACCTCACGTAGAATCGTTGAAACATCAGAAAAATTGGACTGTAGACCATGTGGATTACATGGCAAAAAAGAGTGTCCAAAAGGGCATTTTAAATGCGGCAATACCATTGACGTAACTATTTAGCAACAATTTCGTTCAACTAAGTCCGTAATTAATTATATGAAAGTGGTTTACCTTTGTAAGCCTTTTGAACGTACGTGACGCAAAAACTCTGGATAATATTATTGACCCTTTGGGTATCTTACGCTCCTGCGCAAAATGATACTATTTTCTTTGACCGGGTCAAGAAACTCCAATCTCTTTTTGATGAAACTAATTACCGCCCAATCACTTTTGAAGATACTTCATTACAGGTGATAGAGCGAATTTCCTTACTTCAGAGAACTAATGATGATGTTTCTCGATCAAATTATCTTGAATATCAATTAGCACTTACTGAACGTGATTATGGGTTAAGTCTGGATGGAGGATACACTGAGATCGTTAATCCTTCAATTGGTGACCTGGAAGATAATCTAACCTATAGACGAAAGTTCGTTGTTGGAGCTGAGTGGAATGTTCTTCATGGTGGATTTTTTGAAAATAAGGTCAAAGCAAGGATCCTGGAGGATAGAATTCTACGCGAGCAAATGAACCTTGATGCTTCTAAGGAAAGTTATAATTACTTGAGAAGATTCGATAGAACCATTTATACCTTCAATACTGTTAAAATTCGCTTGTTATACGAGCGAAAAGCACAATTGGAAAAGCAGTACAAGGTGATTGCTGATCTGGTTCATTTGAAAAAGTTGAAGAAAGAGGAATTGATCCAAATTGAAACAAGATTGTCTGAAGTTGAAAGTTTGATCAATGTTTACCTCAGTTACAATCTGTATCTGAATCCTGAATCAGAAGATCTTGAGTTTGATGCTTACAACCTACCATTAATCGATCTCGATTATGCCAAAATATTCAGCCTATTAGGGAAACAAACGGATAGTCTATTAGCTACCAGAGATTATAAAGATTATTACCACTGGTACAATGAGATATCGCTTAAAGCCTTTGCCCGATATAATTACTACAGCCTTATCGATCAGGGATACAGATCATTCATTTCTACAGGAGTAAGCTTTAGTATTCCTATTCCTTTCAATCACAAATTGAAAAATCAGGTGGAATCTGAGCGTTATAAATATGATAATTCAAGATTGATACAGGATAGAGCTAATCTTCATGAAGAGATCTTAAGCACCGGATATGAATTCAGATACAAACTGAAACAATTCATTGCCTTTTATCAAAAAAGAAAACTTTTTATGGAGCGGCTAAGGGTTGAGAAAGTAAAGGTGAGATTGCATGATAATAATATTGATCCGCTTCAGGGGCTTGAATTATATGATGATCTTTTACAAATTGATATTGAATTGGTGGATCTGCTTCAAAACATGTATCTGAAAGCTTTGAAGATCCATTCAAGAATACCACATGCTTCTATTCGAGATGTGGTGAAGTTTCAAACCACTGAAGAGATCAATGAATATGTGGACGATAAAGAACGATCCATCTATGTGTGGTCTAAAACATTTGAAGAATTCAATGCAGATTTCCTTGCTGAATATGTGATCTATAATGAATTTGAAAAAGTATTTGTGGCAGTGAGCAAAGGAGATACACTAGACGAAAAGAAGAAATTCTTTGAATATGCTTCACAAAATGCAGAGGTTCACTACATGATCGGTGATAACAATATGATCTATGAAGACGATATTCACGGTTATTTAGGAGCGATCATCAAGGAATATGGGAAGTTTGAACCGAAGGGAATCCATTTGGATGTAGAACCACACACCTTTGAAGATTGGGCAACCGAGAAACCAAAATTGATCAAGATGTATCTTGAAATGATCGGTAAGGCCAAGACTTATTGCAAGGATAACAATTTAGAATTTTCAGTTTCTATACCTTTGCACTACGGTGAAGAGGTTGTAGATCAGCTACTTGAAGCTTGTGATTATGTTTATTTCATGTGTTATGAAAATACAAAAACGGACTATATCGATAAAAAGATCACTCCGTATATAGACAATGGAAAAGACCAAATAGTACTGGCTTTTAGAACCGAAGATTTTAATAACCGTATAGAAATGGAAGACAAGATCAAAGAAGTAGAGGCCCTAACCTCTATAGATGCTTTTGCGTATCATGATCTACGCAGGTTAATCACCTTTGATCGAGTTAATATTGAGAAGTAAGTGAAGAGTGTAAATTTTAAACGAAAAGAAGAGAGTTATTTACGGTACTTTGAAGAGCAGAGTGCCCGTAAACAAAAACGCCCATTCAATTGGGATCGTTTCGTTTATCTCGTGCTTTTAGCCATCTTCCTGTTCTTTACCGGTAGATTTATCATTAACTCCTATTTCTACATAGAAGGAAATGGTCAGGTGCTTTTTGAAAGTGTGGATATTCGTCATACAGATGACATTCGAATTCTCAAATTCCATGTCAAGGAAGGAGATGATGTATCCATTGGAGATACCCTGTTTACCTATTTTCTGGATGAAGATGTCTTTGGAGAAGCCGGAGGTTTCGGAGGCAATAGAGTAAATATTTCTGATGGAGGATCAGGTAATTCATGGATCGAGCGAGAGATCTACACCTTGCGTAAAAATGTTGATTTGAACAAGGTACAGGTGGCGGATAACAAAAAGTTGCTGGATATCTATTATCAGGATCTTGAAAGGGTAAGAAATGAAGTGATCCTTGATGCTGTTTCTCATACGAATCTTGAAAATTTGGAGTATCAGATCAATAAATTGGAAGCTGAGATCAACTTGTTGGATGAACAGATCAGAATCTATCGCAAGCAAATTGGCTATTTACTGGATCTACTTGAAAAAGAGAATATGGATCCTAAGAAGATTAACATAGATCAAAAATCGCAATATGCCGGAGGCTCGGGTGGAGGAGATAATGGTAAAGAATTCGAAACGGATGATTTCGTGATGTTAGCCGGTGTTGAGAACCTGGATGGTTATAAGATCTTCACCAGTCCAATTGACGGAAGTATTACCAATATTGAAAAAATGGCATTTGAGGTAGCTTTGAAAACGGAGACCATTTTATCCATTCACCAGCCGAATAATGTTCACATCAAAGGATTCTTTGATCAGGAAGATCTTCGTTACTTAAGTGAAGGTGATATAGTGAATATTGAATTTGCTGACGGAACCGAAAGCCAGGGTTACGTTGATCGTTTTTATGCGGCAACATACAAATTACCTGAAGAATTCCAGAAGAAGTTTGAGCCTACTACCAGAACATTGGCAGCAGATATTTTACCATTGAATCCTGCTGATCTTCAACGCTGGAAAAAGTATTATAAATTGAGTGTAAGAATCACAAAAAGAACGTTTTAATGCCTGAATTAAAGGTAAATAAAGAAGAGTCAACGGTTGAGTATGCAGGATTTAGTTTCTTGCTACTTACAGATCTGAATTTGGATGTCGAGAAAGTTGGATTCCATTCAGCTGTGATCATTGATGGTCACGATCGTTCATTCATTCGTCAGATCGTTAGAAGAATTCGTTCTCATAACAGCCCGGATATCTATTTGAAACCGGTGTTCATCCTCAAAGGGATCAATATTATTGACCCTATGGTGAACAAATTGGTGGACGGGACCCTTTTTAGTTTGGAGCAAATTGAGTTGATCATTCCTGAAGTTGAGCGTATTCTTACTAAAACAGGAGAGCTTCATTTTACGAATTCATTGAGTTTTGAGGCACAAATGATCGAAAAGGTCATTTCATACATGTTCACCTGTGAAATTCAAGATCTGGATCCAATTCCTTACATCTATTCAGCCAATAATTATTACTATCCAATCCTTTCAGTGAACTTCAATCACAAAGATGAGCACATGGCATTGGATATTTTGGAAATTGCTGAGCGTGAAGGAGTGTTTGATTCGAGCTACGTAGATAAAGTTTATTTGTGTTCTGGTTGTCAAAACGGGCAATTGTCATACAGAGAAGTTTGTCCAAAATGTGGAAGTTCACATTCTACCACTGAAGATATTATACATCACTTTCCTTGCGCCTATGTTGGGCCATTAAGTGATTTTACCAATGAAATTGATGATCAGCTAGATTGTCCAAAATGTAATAAGCGTTTACGTCATATTGGAGTGGATTATGATAAACCGTCTGTTCTTCATGAATGCAAGGCTTGTGATCATAAATTCCAGGATTTTAATGTGAAGGCAAAGTGTCTGGCTTGTGGGCAGGATAGTTTGGTTGAGCAATTAAAGGGTAGAGAGATCCGTAAATATAGTTTGACTAAAAAAGGACAGATCGCAGCAATAAACGGCTTTGTTTCTACATCAAAAGATATTGAAGAAATTATCGGTACCGTGAAGTTTGATACCTTCCTGACCATGTTGAAATATGAGATCGAGCGTTTGAAGCAAACGGAAGGGGCGTCGAATATATGTGCCATTCACTTATCAAATCCTTCTCAATTGTATTCAAAAATGGGATCAGAGGTACAAAAGGTACTCTTAAAGGATTTGGTTAAAGTGATTCGTTCGAATATTCGTACTTCTGACATTATTTCGTTCCAAAGTTCTTCTACCATTGTGCTTTCAATGAACGAGATACCAACGAGAATTGCGAATAAGATCCTTACAGAGATCGTTGAGATGTTGAAACGATTAATTGCCACATCATTTAAAGATATTAGTGTTGAATTTGAGATGGAAGTAGTCAAGTTGGATTATAAACTGTCTCCTCAACTGCATATACAACAGCTTACCAAGAACTTTGGTTAATGTTTGATGATATATTAGATAACTATTTGCGATTCCTTGAGAGTCTGACAGTCGAACATTTTATTCGACTGTTTTGGTTTTATATATTCTTCGAATTTCTGCGCTATTTCATCCTGGAATTTGCTGTTTTGAATCTTTGGAAATTAAGCAAGTTTTTCAATCGTGGCAAGTATGAAAAGGCTAAGAAGGATTTCTGGTTTGAATATCCGCTCATATCTATCATTATTCCTGGTAAAAATGAAGGTAAACACCTTTATAAACTGATCAGATCACTCAATGAGCAAACGTACAGGAATTTGGAGATCATTGTGGTGGATGATGGTTCAGATGATGATACAGAGATCATTGGTAGAGACCTGGAAAAGGCCGGATTGATCGATCATTTTATTCGCAATGAAGTTAGAGGAGGTAAAGCCTCTGGTGCCAATACGGCATTGCGATTCACAAAAGGAAAATACATTGTCCATTTAGATGCAGATTGCTCTTATGACAGAGATGCAATGGAGAAGATCATTATCCCTTTTTATATGGACAAGGATGTTGCCGGAGTAGGAGGGAATGTGATGGTTCGTAATTACAAAGAATCATTGGTCACCTCTTTACAGGCCATTGAGTACTATGATACCATTAGCATTGGTCGTGTAGTTACTTCTTATTTGGGGATCTATCGTATCATTTCCGGTGCATTTGGAGCGTTTAGAGCAGATGCGCTTGAACAGGTGAAAGGTTGGGATATTGGTCCGGGATTAGACGGAGATATTACTGTTAAGCTAAGAAAATTAGGGTATAAGATCAAATTTGAGCAAGAGGCCGTTTGTTTGACTTCAGTGCCGAATACTGTTAAAAAATTGACCAAACAACGCCTAAGATGGGATAAATCTTTGATCCGATTCAGGGTAAGAAAACATAAGGATGTATTGATCCCAAATCAGGCTTTTAGTTTTCTTAACTTCTTTGCTTTCTTAGAGAATATTACCTACAACCTGATCTTAAATTTTAAGTGGTACATCTATTTGATAGATATGATGGCCAATTATCCTTCCCAATTGATCAACATCATCATAACCAATATTTTGCTCTACACCTTCACGAACTTCATGAAATTTGTGGTTTATAGTTTGTATCGAGCTAGAACAAATGCCTCCTACACTTATTTTCTTATCTATATTCCTTGCATGGTATTCTACTTCGGTTATTACTTAAGGGTGGTAAGAACGATCGCTTATATTCAGGAATTCTTCTTCAAGCGTTCTTATAAAGATCCATGGAATCCTGAAAAGACTTCTGTTCATGCGCAACGCATGAAGCTATAATTCCCTCGTGAATTCAAAATGGTAATGCGTGCCGGTTGGCAGTGATTCCCTTCTGCAGATGCCATCTAACTGTTCTGTGAAAGAATCAATCAATTCTATGCCAAAACTATACTCCTTTACAGGATCTTTCCATTTACCATTATCAGAATAATGAATTACTGTAATGCCATTTGAATTTTTCTGAACATCAATATTAATAATTCCATGGGCCATATTTGCAAATCCATGTTCAAGTGTATTCGATATCAATTCATTAAAGATCAGTGCCAAAGGAACAATTGATTCTGGTTCCATGTGATTCACGTTTGAAGTGATCCTGGTTTCTATTTCAGTTAATCTGGCATAGGAAGAAATAAGGTCGTCTATCAACGTTTGAAGGTATGAGGCCAGATCGATCTTGGATAATGACTCTGTCTGATACATTTTCTCATGAATAATAGCCATAGCTGCTACCCGGTTGATAGAATCTATAAAATGGTGACGAGATTTTTCATCCTCTATTTCATGTAATTGCAAACGCAATAAACTAGTGATCACCTGAAGATTATTCTTAACCCTATGATGGATCTCCTTGAGCATGATCGTCTTTTCTTCGTTTGATTTGACCAACTCCTTATTTGCAGATAGATAATCTTCTTCCGTTTTTCTTAATGCCGTTAGTACTTTATAGATCACGTAGGTGAAAACTATACCTGAAACCACAATATTTATAATGTAGTTGATCTGAGAAAAAGATGTGAATTCTTTATCCACCCGATCGATCATGTGATACTGATCAAGCAATTGGATGGTAACCACTACGCCAATGTTGAGAAACAAACTGACAGTACCCCAGTAGATGTCTAAGACAAAGAAGATATAAACTACGATACAAACGATCCAAAAGAAGTCAACAAAATGACCGAAATTCGAAGTGACCATCATGTTGTAAATGGTCATTAAAAAGATTAGGGCCACTGCAACCTTGGCAGCAATTTTGTGATTTTTAGTTTTGATAAGTAATAACAAGATCAATCCACAGAGCAGGCTTCCTGCCAATAGTGGATACATATTGATATCATTCTGTATGAGATTGATTATCCCTAGAACACCCAATAGAATGGCTAGGAAAGTGAAAAGATTTCGTGTTAACTCAAATTTTACACGATCAACATGAGGGGATTTTTTGATGATATGAAGTTTTTGCTTCGTCAAATTCATCAATTTATTCCCAGATCATTCCAGAATGAAGGATAACTTTTATTCACTGCATCAGCCCCCTTTATCATCACGCCATTCGGTGTTAATATAGATGCAATTGCGCCGGCCATTGCAATACGGTGGTCATTGTGAGACGACAATGTTCCTGATAATAATTTTCCTTTGCCCTGAATGATCATTTCGTTGTTTAACAAATTGATTTTCAATCCCAATTTATTAAATTCTTCTTGCAAGACAATGGCCCTGTCACTTTCTTTGTTTTTTAATCTGTCTGATCCAATAATCTTGCTTTCTCCTTCAATTCCAGCGGCTAAAACTACCAAAGCAGGAAAAAGGTCTGGACAATGTGTGGCATCAAATTCAAAAGGAACCAGCGCAGAGGGTTCAATTAAAAGGTCATTGCTTTCCCACTTGTAAGCAGCTCCTGCTAGTTCAAGAACCTTTAAAATAGCTCTGTCGGCTTGTAAAGAGTCTTTATTCAATCCCTTTATGGTGACTCTTTGCTTTAGAACACCATAAATGATCCACAAAGCAGCTCCGCTCCAGTCACCTTCAACGGTATAGGTTATTGGAGTGTATGATTGATTTCCATTGATGATGAATCTTTTAAATTCTTCATGTTGGACTTGAACACCAAAATCTTTTAGAAGATCAAGGGTCATTTGAACGTAAGGGATACTTTTCAATTCGTCTACTTCAATGATCGAATTTTGCCCTGCGGTGGGTAAAGCCATCAACAGTCCAGACAAATATTGGGAAGATATGGAACCGTCTATTTGCACAATTCCACCCTGTAATTTTCCATTAATATGAAGCGGAGGAAAAGAGCCTTTGGACTGAAATTCCACACCTAATTTTGGTAAAAATTCAATAAACCCATCCATGGTGCGGCTCAGTAGACTTCCTGATCCTATGAGTTCAAATTCACCGCCAATAGCTGCGGCAACCGAAGCAGTCAGTCTTATACCTAATCCTGATTCACCGCAATTTAAAGTCATTTTAGGTGGGTATTTTTTACCCATTACGGTTAGCTTGTTTTGATCACCTCTGATCTCAGCACCTAAATGTCTTGAAACTTCAATGATTTGGTTGACATCATTGCTTTGACCAACGTTCAGTATTGTTGAAGTGCCCTGGCATAAAGTAGCAGCAAGAATTGCACGTTGAGCGTAACTTTTAGATGCAGGAGCCTGAATAGAATCCACTTTGAAATTATGAGGGATCTCCTTTATCATTTCTTATTCATTATTGAAGTTTGGTGTCGAATGGATTCCTGATGGATCGCTTCCAAATATTTGATGATAAATTTACGTGAAAGCTTATGCTCTTCAGCAGCTGCGATTTGCAATTTCTTGATCTCTTCCCAACGCTCGGGTTGGAGGATAGTGATGTTGTGCATTTTCTTGAAAGTGCCAATTTCTTCAGCTACTTCCATTCGTTTAGCAATCAATTCGATCAATTCCTGATCTAATTCATTGATCTTCTTTCTCAAAGATTCTAATGATTGTGAAAAAGCTACATCATCTATCTTCACTGAACGTATGATCAGATTATTCAATAGTTGATCTAAAACTTCAGGTGTGATCTGCTGTTGTGCATCACTCCAGGCATCATCTGGTGTTAAATGAGATTCTATCATTAAACCATCAAAAGCAAGGTCAATCGCCTTCTGAGATACCTCTTCCAAAATATCCCTTCTCCCGCAAATATGGCTTGGATCACAGATCAGTTTACTATCAGGAAAGGCCGCTTTTAAACTGATCGGAATTTCCCACATGGGTTCATTTCTGTATTGATCACTTTTGAATGCTGAAAATCCTCTGTGAATGGCATGAACTTCAGTCAATCCTGCGTTAAAAAAACGCTCCATGGCTCCAATCCAAAGATTAAGATCTGGATTAACCGGATTTTTAACGAAAACCATAGTATCTGTGCCTGCCAAACTATCTGCAATATCCTGTACAGTGAACGGGTTCACGGTTGTTCTCGCTCCAATCCATAAATGAGTAAACCCAGCCTTTAAAGCCTGTTCAACATGTGTTGGATTAGCTACCTCTGTGATCACTGGTAGATCCGTTTCTTTACCTGCGTTAACTAACCATTTCAAACCAATTTCTCCAATCCCTTCAAATGAATTAGGACGGGTTCTCGGTTTCCAGATTCCGGCGCGCAACATATTGATCTTGCCTGTTGCCTTCAAAGCTTTGGCCGTTTGCATTACCTGTTCTTCAGTTTCCGCACTGCAGGGACCGGAAATAATTATTGGTCTTGCTATGTTATCCAATTTACTCATCTCAGATGTTAAAGTTAGGATTAAAGCACTAGTGTTTTGGTAGGTTTTTAATTTTTTTTGAACCTTTTTTCAAATTGGTTTTACTGAGTATCAAAATCGGTAATTATGAAAACTAAAAATATTCTCCTCCAATTAGGGTTCACTCTTCTAACCTTTATGTTTCTTGTAGCAGGTAATGCGCAACAAAATGTTGGTTCTGTAAAAGGGCTCGTAACTGAAAAAACTTCCAAATCAACGCTTGCAGGAGCATTGGTAAAGATCATTAATGAAAAAGACAAAAAGTATATCAAATCGGTAAAAACCAATCCTGATGGAACATACCACATCAAAGACGTTCCGGTTGGTAGCTACGCTTTGTCAGTAACGTTTAATGGATATGAGAAATTTCGTAAACCGGGTATCAAAGTAGAAGCCGGAAAAGTAACTACTGAAAATGTAGCGTTACTAAGACAAGCTGTCAAAGAGGAGCCAATTCAAGTGCTTGAATCAGTAGATAGCGAAAAAGCATACGATTTGTCTCCCGTTGAAGATAAATCTTACAATTCTAGTGGTAGCAAAAAGACCAAGACTTATAGAACATATGCTCCTTCATCTACAAGCCCGGGTTATTACATAGGCAATAATGGTGGTGGAGAAGTCGATCCTAATCATAACACTGAATCTTATGCTGCAATAAATGAAAATGGATTCAGATCATCTAAAGATGAGCCATTGTCTACTTTTTCTGTAGATGTGGATGCGGCGTCTTATTCAAATACAAGAAGATTCATTTTAGCAGGGCAAAAACCTGAAAAAGGTGCGGTGAGGGTTGAAGAGATGATCAATTATTTCAATTATGATTATCCGGATCCAACAGATGAACACCCATTTTCTATCACTACTGAGGTAGGTGATTGTCCGTGGAGCAAAAATAAATTGGTACACATTGGATTGCAGGGAAAACGTATAGAAAAGAAAGACTTGCCACCTTCAAATTTAGTTTTCTTACTGGATGTTTCTGGTTCAATGGATGCCCCAAACAAGCTGCCTTTGCTTAAAAAGTCATTCAGATTATTAGTAGATGAATTGGGACCAAAGGATAGAATTTCAATGGTGGTATATGCAGGGGCTGCTGGATTGGTGTTAAAACCTACAGCTGCTGATAATAGTACAGCTATTCTTGAGGCTCTAAATAATTTGAAAGCCGGTGGTTCAACCGCTGGAGGAGCAGGAATTGCATTGGCTTATCAGGTGGCGCAAGAGAATTTTATCGAAGGTGGAAATAACAGAGTTATTCTGGCTACTGATGGCGATTTCAATATCGGAATGAGCTCTGATGCTGCTATGCAAGAGTTGATTGAGGAGAAAAGAAAAACTGGGATTTTCTTGACCTGTCTGGGTTTTGGAACAGGAAACTACAAAGATTCTAAAATGGAGATCCTTGCCGATAAAGGAAATGGGAACTATGCATATATCGATAATTTGTTAGAAGCTAAAAAAGTATTAGTTACTGAGATCGGAGCTACTTTGATCACTTTGGCTAAAGATGTGAAGATTCAAGTGGAGTTTAATCCGGAAGTAGTTGAATCATACAGACTGGTAGGATATGAGAACAGATTATTGAACAACGAAGATTTCAATGATGATACGAAAGATGCTGGTGAAATAGGAGCAGGTCATTCCGTGACAGCTTTATATGAAGTGGTATTGAAAGGTCAGGGTGATGGAACTTCTTCAACAAGTGTTGATCCTTTGAAGTATCAAACAACAGAGGCTAGAGGTACTTACGGTCACGAAATGTTAACGGTGAAATTCAGATATAAAAAACCGGATGGAGACAAGAGTATTTTGTTGGACAGAATTCTTGAAAACAAGATCACTCCTAATAACAAATTGTCAAGAGATTTTAATTTCTCTGCTGCAGTGGCTGAATTTGGAATGTTACTGATCGATTCACCACACAAAGGAACTGCAACCTTTGACCACGCAAGAGAACTAGCTAAAAACAATCAGGGTTCAGATAAGAATGGATATAGAGAAGAATTCATTCACCTTGTGGCGGCAGCAAAGGAGCTTTATAAATAACCTAGGAAACTGATTCCTGGATCGCAGTGGAGGTCGTCCGTGTTACCAAAGCTGCGATCTGGGAAGAGGTTAATTTGATTCTTACCCAAAAAGATCAAACTGAGGAGAGTTCTCCATCTCAAGCTGTAAGAGCTCTTTTTTTGTGTCCAAACCCCATGCGTAACCGGTCAATTCTCCTCCTTTACCAATAATTCGGTGACATGGAATAATGATCGCTATTGGATTTTGTCCATTAGCTGCCGCTACGGCCCTAATAGCCTTTCTGTCACCATACATTTCTGCCAGTTCCAAGTAGCTAATTCGTGCACCATAAGGAACATTTCTAAGCTTTGCCCAGACGCGTTTTTGAAAAGTTGTGCCTTCTGGGTTTAACGGGATGCTGAATTTCTTGAGTTCACCTTTCGCATAGGCATTTAATTGAAATGTCACTTCTTTCAACAAGGGATGATCATCTGATTCTTCTGATTTGAGATCTGTAAATACCAGTTCAGTCAGTTCATCTTTGATAATCACTGCTTTAAACCAACCCAAAGGGGTTTCAAATACTGAACTATACTTTATGGAAGACATAACTATTCGCCTGGTCTAATGAGGTAACAACCATATCATTGATACAAAGATGGGCAGGAAGAGTTGTTGAGTAATAGATCAATTGAGCAACATCTTCAGCTCTCATTGGTTGATATCCTTTGTATACATCTTTTGCTTTCTTCTTATCTCCATGAAAACGAACCGTAGAGAATTCGGTGTCAGCCGCTCCTGGAGCGATTTGAGTTACTTTAATTCCATGAGGTAACAGGTCTATTCGCATTCCCTTGGTAATGGCATCAACGGCATGTTTTGAAGCACAATAGACATTTCCATTAGGATAAACTTCTTTTCCAGCAGTTGAACCAATGTTAATGATATGACCTTTTCCTCTTTCTATCATCAACGGCATAACAGCTCTTGATACATAAAGTAAACCTTTAACATTCGTGTCGATCATCTTGTTCCAATCCTCAAGATCTCCAGTTTGAATTGGATCTAAGCCACTTGCTAAACCAGCATTATTAACGAGAATATCAATTTTTTGCCATTTTTTAGGTAGGTTCTTTATGACCTTTTTTACCTCTTTTTCATCACGTACATCAAACACTAATGGAAGCACGGATATTTTAAATTCAACTTCCAGTCTTTTTTGTAGATCTAAAAGTCTTTTTTCACGTCTACCAGTAATGATAAGGTCATGTCCATTTTCTGCAAATATCTCAGCAGCCGCCTGTCCAAATCCTGATGTTGCTCCAGTGATAAGTACTTTTTTGATCGTGTTTTTCATCTTAGAATAAGTTATGAACGATTGATATAAGATCTCAGATAAATCTAGAAAATATTGGGGAAAGAAACCGACAGAATAATTACTTTTAAATCAAAATTTTTAAGAATGAGTTCTATTTTATTTGAGATACAGGGATCTGTGGCGGTTATTAAATTGAATCGTCCTGAAGTGTTCAATAGTTTCAACAAGGAAATGGCTTTGGCTTTTCAAAATCGTTTGGATGAATGTGAAGATAATGATGCTATTCGCGCCATTTATATCATAGGAGAGGGCAAAGCATTTTGTGCTGGTCAGGATCTTCAGGAAGTGACTGATCCAAATGGTCCTGAACTGACTTCAATCGTAAGAGATCACTATAATCCAATAATAGATAGAATTAGAAATATCGAAAAACCTATAGTAGCAGCCGTTAACGGTGTAGCAGCAGGTGCAGGAGCCAACATTGCATTGGCTTGTGATATTTGTGTGGCGACAGAGTCTGCCAGCTTTATCCAGGCGTTTAGTAAAATAGGATTGATTCCTGATTCAGGAGGAACATTTACCCTTCCTCGTTTAATTGGAATGCAAAGAGCGTCAGCCCTTATGATGTTAGGGGAGAAAGTATCTGCTAATGATGCAGAAGAAATGGGGATGATCTATAAATCCTTTAGAGGAGAAGATTTTCTTGAAGAATCAATGAATATTGCTATTACGCTTTCAAAAATGCCAACCAGAGGAATAGGTTTAACCAAGAGAGCATTGAATTTATCCATGATATCTGACTTGGCCACTCAATTAAAAACGGAAGAAGAATTGCAAACAATTGCTGGTTCAACTTATGATTACAATGAAGGTGTGGCTGCCTTCTTAGAAAAAAGAAAACCAGAATTCAAAGGCGAATAAAAAATGATGAAAATTTCAATATTAGGTGCCGGATCTATGGGGTCTGGAATCGCACAGGTAGCGGCTCAATCAGGGCATCAGGTAGTTTTGGCTGATACAAAGCAAGATCAGTTGGAAAAGGCTAAGTCGAGCCTTGAAAAGATAATGGGTAAGTTGGTTGAAAAAGGCAAGATGACTGCTGAAGAAGCTAAAACGATCCAAAATAGGATCAACTATTCAATTGATATTAATGATTTTGAAGGATCAGGATTGGTCATTGAAGCCATTGTTGAAAATCTGGATATCAAAAAGCAGGTATTTGAACAATTTGAGTCAATCGTTCATGATGATTGTATATTGGCTACGAATACGTCTTCACTATCTGTAGCCTCTATTGCTGCTGCTTGTAAAAAGGCGGATAGAGTGATTGGGATCCATTTCTTTAATCCTGCACCCTTAATGCCGCTGGTAGAGATCATTCCTGCTGTTCAGACGTCAGCAGAAACAACTAAGATATCTCGAGATCTAATTGATTCATGGGGTAAAGTAACCGTACTGGCAAAAGATACACCCGGATTTATTGTCAATAGAGTTGCTCGACCTTTTTATGGTGAAGCACTTAGGATCTATGAAGAAGGAGTAGCAGATTTTGCTACCATTGATTGGGCTATGACCGAATTAGGTGAGTTCAGAATGGGACCTTTTACCTTGATGGATTATATCGGTAATGATGTTAATTACACCGTTACTGAATCAGTATTTGCAGCCTTTTATTATGATCCAAGATATAAACCTTCGTTTACTCAAAAGAGGCATTCAGAAGCAGGATGGTATGGGCGTAAATCAGGTAGAGGATATTATAACTATGCAGAAGGTGCTGTGCTGCCAGAACCAAATAAAGATGAGGTGTTAGGACATAAAATCCTGAATAGAATATTGGTTATGCTGATCAACGAGGCAGTTGATGCTGTTTTCCTGAATATTGCATCCCCAGAAGATGTGGATCTAGCTATGACTAAAGGTGTGAATTATCCTAAAGGTCTTTTGAAATGGGCGGATGAAATTGGATTAGAAAAAGTGCTGGCTGATCTGGAAACCTTACATCATGAGTATGGTGAAGATAGATACAGACCTTCAGTACTTTTGAGAAGAATGGTTAGAGAGAAGAAGAATTTCTTTGAATTAGCATAAGACTTAAATTAAAATAATAGGCCCTGTTTTCCATGTTTTCATGGGATTCAGGGCTTTTTTGTGCTTGGTTCACTTAACTTCCTGGTTACCTATTTTTCATTCAGACATAAAATAGTTGAATCGAAAAATGAGGAAGTATGAAACTAAGATTAACCATCATCCTGACACTGCTAGTATCGTTGACTTTTGGTCAGGAAGAATTTCCAATCTATGATCAGATAAGCTACATAGATAAATTTGATCAGGTATATAAGGATGATCAATTGGTGATTGAATCTCCCTTTGCAAAGGCAGATCTATCCTTTCCGGAAACGTTCAATTGGGAAAATAGAAAAGTCGAGAAAGTCACTTATTATTATTCAAAGAATAATATTAATCCAACCTTTGAGCAAAATGATCTAAGCAATAAAAGATATATCAATTTAATATCAGCTTTTCCACAATTGGGTAATGCTGATATTGAATGGGAAACAGCTGTGCAGTCTGGTTGTTCTACGGATGAATGCGCAAAGCAACTATTTCATGGCTTCGTTATTGAATTCACCAAAGAAATGACAGGTTTGGTTCCTGAATTTCAATCCGTCATTGGACATGATCAATTACATAGACAGGTATTCAAGATAGATCCAAACCAACAGAATGTAGTCAAAGGAAAAAATGGTACCATGGTGATTATCCCTGAAAATGCTTTTGAAGATAAGGAGGGGAATATTATTAATTCTAAAGTGACCATAAGTTTAAAAGAGGCCATTACCCTTGAAGATATCGTGTTTGGAGGCTTGCACACCATGACATCTGATAATCAGGTTCTAATGTCAAAGGGGATGATCGAAATTCGGGCAACAAAGGGTAGACATCAACTAGGTTTAAGAGATAATAAATCCCTGACAGTTGTAATTCCAACCAAATATGAAGAAGGATACAGCTATTATAATGGAGAAGAATCTGAAGAAGGATTAAAATGGAATGATCCTGTACCTGTGACCAATCAATTAGCAACGGTAGGAATTAACGAACGCTCAGCAAAGCTAATTGGAGCACGATTTGAAAAAATAAGATATGCAGATCCGGTTTATGAAGGAGATAGTTTAGTTGCGATAAAGATCCATCACTGGGAAAGAGATCAGCTTGTTACCAGAGAAGATGTTGAAGATCATGCAGTGTCGAATACCCGCTTACATTACAAAATTGTCCGAATGATCAAACATTGGTTCAGGACGAATAAGTTTGAAGAAAGGGATTTACACAAAAGAATATGGATCAATACCTGTTACAGATTCCCAGGCCTATTTGGCTTCGCTAGAAAATGGGATGGGATGATATGGAGATACAATTTATCGGATCCTGAAATGGCAAATATTTTTCAAATGAATAGGATGGGATGGGCAAATGTAGATTGCCTGGCACATTTGAAGAATACTCAAAAAACAAGATTCAATATTGACTTACCAAACAGTGAACAATATCAGGAGTTAAGTATGAATCTTATAATTCCCCGAGTTAATTCAATGATTCCCGGATTTAAATTATCAAATGGGAATTGGAGTTTTACTCATGGTGAATATGAAGACAAGGTTCCTATGCCCAGAAATGAAAAAGTGTTTGTGATGGTTTCCGGAAAGTTAGGTGATCAACAATACTTCAATATTCAGGAATACAAATTGGGACAAAAAGACATTAATCCTATCACTATTAACGAAGTAAGTAGAGAAATGATGATCAATATGATCAAAAATACCTTCTAAGGTTGAGTCTTTTCATAGCGTAAATGAATCATCCATGCTTAATTCTAAGTGTGGATGGTTTTTTTTGATACAGTTGGTAAGCATAATGTTAAAATATTGACATATTTTCTCAATTGAGGGGGAACCCCTCTTTACACCATATTAATGCATGCATAATTTTGACTTAACCAAAAAGAACCAAAGTCATGAGAAAAATTGCAATTGCATTACTAAGCATTACTTTTTTCACACTAATTCCTTTTAGTCAAAACTCTCTAAATGATTTTAAACTGAATGAAGAAAGAACCTTCATTCATAACCAGGGACAATTTGATGGTCGAAACTGGCAATCGAATCAAATTGTTTATGGATATGATCAAAACCCATTCTATGTATTCTTTACAGAAAAAGGATTGACTTATCGTTTTGATAAGATCATCAAAAATCCAGAACTTAAAAAATATGCAGAGGATGAACATGATCATGAATTGATCGAAGAGGGTGATGGTCATGAAGCAGAGATTGTAAACATTCCTAAACGAATTAACATTTCAGAATTGATCCATGCTACTTGGATTGGTTCGAATGAAAATGTTGAGATCGTTGCTGAAGATAAAGTAGACTTCTACTATTCTTATGCTGTTCGAAAATGGCCTACTAAAGAGGTGGATAATATATCAGACATTCCTGCCTATCAAAAAATAACCTACAAAAATCTTTATGATAATATAGACGTTGAATATATTATCCATCCAGAAGGAGGTATCAAATATTCGATAATCCTTCATCCCGGTGCGGACCCAAGTCAGATTCAACTGGAGTATAAAACGGGTCACACCAATACCTTGAATGAACACATAGACCTTAAATTAAATGAAAAGGGTCAGATTGAAATTAACACATCACTAGGGAACGTAATTGAACACGCTCCCTATACTTATGTTAAGGGATCTGGTGTTTCGATCAATTCTAAATACAAGTTCGAAAACAATATTCTTTCATTTGATCTGGATAATTATGATCCTTCTCAAACCGTGGTGATCGATCCATGGGTACTTTCTCCAAATTTCAATTCTTCAACAGCGGTTTGGGAAGTGGAAAATGATGGTGCTGGTAACTCGTATGTGATTGGTGGAGAAACACCAATGCAATTGAGAAAATACAATGCAGCAGGTACACAACAATGGATCTATGTAACGCCATGGGATACCAACTCAGTTTGGTTAGGAACCTTAGCTACAGATGATGCTGGTAACTCTTATATTACTTCTGGTACTTCTCCTGAAATTGAAAAGGTGAACAATGCAGGTGCAATGCAGTACCACACAAATGGAACTGGGTTATCCACTGAGTATTGGTCCATTACTTTTAACTGTGATAAAACTAAATTGATCGTTGGAGGAACCGGAGGTGGTTTGTTCAACTTCAAAGCAATGATCTATGATATTAATATTAATAACGGTTCAGTTATAACAAGTCAGGAAGTTGGGGTTCAGGCTGGATTTACTCCTGTTGAAGTCCGTTCAATATCATCTTCTAAAAATGCAAAATACATTTATCTGACGCATGATCAGGTTGGTGCAATTAATCAAAATATTGGTGCTTGTCCAACAGATGCACCTTACTTCGAATTAGATAACGGTCATCACTTAGGATATAAATGCGAGAATTACCTGCCTCAAACACAGAATGGTGGAGGATTAAAAGCATTAGTTGCAAATGACCAGTTTTTCTATACACACAATGGTAAAACCGTTTTCCAAAGAAACTTGATAAACGGAACCCTGGTTGGTTCTGCCACTATTCCTGGTGGAAACAATACAGTTTCCTTAGGCGACATTGTTGTTCATTGTAGTGGTTTGGCTGTAGATAACTGTGGTAATGTTTATGTAGGTTCTAAAGATAGAGTTGTAAAATATGATGCCAACCTAAATTACATTTCTGAGATTGCAACCACTTTCGCAGTTTATGATGTAAGTGTAAATTCAAATGGTGAAGTTTTAGCAGTTGGAGCTGAATCAAACAATGGTTCAGTAAACAGAGTAGGACATATTGCTTCTTTGAATTTTGGTGCTTGTGCTCAATATGCTTTGGTTTGTTGTGATGCAAATATCTGTCCACAGGATACGCTTTGTCAAACAGATCTACCTGTCAATTTAGTAACAACAACAGGTGGTGGTACATTCAGTGGAACAGGTATTACAAATGGTACAGCAGGTACTTTTGATCCTGGAACTTCAGGACCGGGAGTATTCACTATTACCTATACTCAATTATGCGGATCTGATCAGATCAATGTAGTGGTAGACCCTTGTTTAACACTTGATGCTTGTTTAGAAACTAATGGAAGTGTTACTGTGACTAATGGAACACCAGTATTTACATGGGAAAATGAAGTTACAACTACAAACTGCTTAACTTGTTCAGGTTTACTTTGTAATACATGTGGTACTTTATTCAGTCCTAAATCAAATCAAACAGTTACCAATTGGGTGCAATTTGGTACTGGTGTGACGCAAACACCACCAAGCTACCCAATTCAAATTACTGATGGTGCAGGTGCAACAGTTATAATAACTGATCCAAATAACTTGCCAGCGTGTACTGCAACTCCATGTGATGCAACTATAACACCTGCCGGACCATTCTGTCAAACAGCTGCTGCAGTAACATTATCGGCTGCTCAGACCGGTGGAACATGGTCTGGTACCGGTATTACCAATGCTTCAACAGGAACATTTGATCCTTCCGTGGCAGGGCCTGGAACATGGACAATAACATATACTTTAACTTGTGGGGACACAGATACTGAAACTATTACCGTGACGGCTACGGATAACGCGTCATTCACTTACCCATCAGGTGCATATTGTTTGACTGATGCTGATCCAACTCCAACCATTACTGGTTTATCTGGTGGTACTTTTACCATTAATAATGGAGGTTCAATTAACTCTTCTACAGGTGTTATTGACTTATCAGCATCTGGTGTAGGGTCCTTTACAGTTACATATACTACCAATGGTGCTTGTCCAACTTCTTCAACTTTTGCAATTACAATTACCAATAATGCGGATGCTACAATTACAGCTGCAGGTCCATTCTGTGAAACAGATGCGGCGGTTAACTTATCTGCTGCAACAGCTGGAGGTACATGGTCAGGAACGGGTATTACCAATACTTCTACCGGTACTTTCGATCCGGCTACAGCTGGTCCTGGAACCTGGACAATTACATATACGATTGCGGGTTCATGTGGAGCAACCGATACTGAGAATATTGTGGTGAATGCAACAGATAACGCCTCTTTCACTTATCCTGCAGGAGCTTATTGTTTAACGGATGCTGATCCAACGCCAACAATTACTGGTTTATCTGGAGGTACTTTTACAATTAATAATGGAGGTTCAATTAACTCTTCTACTGGTGTTATAGACTTATCAGCTTCTGGTGTAGGTTCATTCACAGTTACATATACCACGAATGGTTCTTGTCCAACATCTTCAACATTTGCAATAACAATAACTAACAGTGCGGATGCAACAATTACGGCTGCAGGACCATTCTGTCAAACAGATGCTGCGGTAAACCTAACTGCTGCAACAGCCGGAGGAACATGGTCAGGAACTGGTATTACCAATGCATCAACCGGAACTTTTGATCCTGCAACTGCCGGTCCGGGAACCTGGACAATTACTTATACAATTGCAGGTTCTTGTGGTGCAACAGATACAGAGGATATTGTAGTGAACGCTACAGATAATGCTTCGTTCTCTTATGCACAGGGTTCATATTGTTTAACAGATCCAAATCCGACACCTACGATAACTGGACTTGCTGGAGGTACATTTACGATTAATAATGGAGGAACGATCAATGCGTCTTCAGGTCAGATTGATATAGGGGCTTCAGGAGCCGGTTCATACACGGTTACTTACACAACTAACGGGCCTTGTCCTACATCTGCTACATTCTCTGTAACATTAACAACTGGTGCTAATGCAACGATAACAGCTGCGGGACCTTTCTGTGAATCAGATGCTGCTGTTACTTTGTCAGCTGTTGATGCAGGAGGAACGTGGATGGGTACAGGTATCACAAATGGAACAACAGGTACTTTTGATCCTGCAACTGCCGGACCTGGAACCTGGACAATTACTTATACCATTTCAGGTACTTGTGGTGCTACTGATACTGAGGATATTGTTGTTAATCCTGATGATGATGCAACTTTCAATTATTCGGCAACTTCGTATTGTTTGACAGATCCAAATCCAACACCGACAATAACTGGAACATCTGGAGGTACATTTACAATTGATAATGGTGGTTCGATCAATGCATCAAGCGGTCAAATTGATATTGTAGCTTCTGGAGCTGGTACTTATACGGTGACATATACAACGGGAGGAACATGTCCGGATTCTCAAACATTCACGGTAACATTAACTTCTGGAGCTGATGCTACAATTACAGCTGCAGGTCCATTCTGTGAAACGGATGCTGCGGTAACATTATCTGCAGTAGATGCTGGAGGAACATGGTCAGGTACAGGTATAACAAATGGTACAACAGGTACTTTTGATCCTGCAACTGCGGGACCAGGAACATGGACAATAACATATACAATTACTGGTTCATGTGGTGATACAGATACAGAAGATATTGTAGTAAATGCTACAGATGATCCTTCTTTCTCATTTGCACAAGGTTCATATTGTTTGACGGATCCAAATCCAACGCCATCAGTAACCGGATTGGCTGGAGGAACATTCTCAATTGACAATGGAGGTTCAATTAATGCTTCAACTGGTCAAATTGACATAGGAGCATCTGGAGCAGGATCGTACACAGTAACTTATACAACAAATGGACCTTGTCCAACATCTACAACGTTCGCAGTAACACTTACTTCAGGTGCAGATGCGACAATTACAGCAGCAGGGCCATTCTGTGATTCAGATGCGGCGTTAACATTGTCTGCTGTAGATGCTGGAGGAACCTGGTCAGGAACTGGTATTACTAATGCCACTACTGGCACATTCGACCCTTCAGTTGCTGGTGCAGGTACATGGACAATAACATATACTATTGCAGGTACTTGTGGTGATACTGATACTGAGGATATAATTGTAAACGCAACGGATGATGCTACATTCAGCTATTCTGCAGCTTCATATTGTATGTCTGATCCAGATCCATCTGCAACGATCACAGGTACTTCTGGAGGAACATTTACCATTAATAACGGAGGTGTGATCAACTCATCAACAGGTGCAATTGATCTTGATGCTTCAGGTCAGGGTACTTATACTGTGACTTATACTACTGCAGGACCTTGTCCGGCGACCTCAACTGTTTCAGTGACTATTACAACGGCACTGGATGCAACGATCACGGCAGCAGGTCCATTCTGTGCATCAGATGCCGCGGTAACTCTTTCAGCTGTAGATGCTGGAGGAACGTGGTCAGGTACGGGAATTACCAATGCTTCAACAGGAACATTTGATCCTGCGACAGCAGGACCAGGTACCTGGACAATAACTTATACTATCGGCGGAGCTTGTGGGTCTACAAATAGCATAGACATTACGGTTAATCCTGTAGATGTAGCTACTTTCTCATATGCTTCAACTTCGTATTGTTTGTCTGATGTAAATCCTGTTCCAACAGTAACTGGAACAGCAGGGGGCACATTTACTATTAGTGCTGGAGGATCAATTAATCCAACTACCGGAGAAATAGATCTACAGGCTTCTGGTGCAGGTACATTCACTGTGACTTACACTACTTCAGGTGCGTGTCCTGCTTCGGCTACAGCTACAATTACTATTAATACAGCTGCAAGTGCTAATATAACACCTGCAGGTCCTTTCTGTGAATACAATCCAACTGTGACACTTATAGCATCAACTCCTGGAGGTATCTGGTCAGGAAATGGAATAATTGATTCTTTAACCGGGAAATTTGACCCGAATACTGCGGGCCCTGGAACACACCAGATCATTTATACTTTAGGTGGACTATGTGGTGGTGCTGATACAATCAATATTTCAGTTTATACTGCACCTGTTGCTACTGTAACTCCAAGTTTGACAATAAATTATGGTTCATTCACTGTCCTAACAGCGTCAGGTGGAAGTGTCTATAGCTGGACGCCTTCAGAAGGACTTTCATGTGATGATTGCCCAGAGCCAGTTGCAAGCCCAGAAGTGACAACTACTTATTGTGTATCTGTTGTTGATTCAGGATGTTTTGATACAGCCTGTGTAACAATCAATATTGAATATGAATGTGGTCAATTGTATGTGCCAAATGTGTTCACTCCTTTAAGCGGGGATATCAATGCTCTTGAATGCGTAATGGGTGGGGCATGTATCACTCAATTAAGTTTCAGAATATATGATCGTTGGGGTGAATTAGTGTTTGAAACTTCAGATCCGGATGTTTGTTGGGATGGTACTCACATGAGAAACGGAAAACCTATGAGTACTGCGGTGTTTGTCTACTTGCTGGATGCCACGCTCATAACAGGTGAAGAGATTCATACAAAAGGTAATATAAGTTTGGTTCGATAAGCTAAAAGCAGTTTAAAATGAAAACTATGAAAAGATTTTTAGCAATAGCATTTGTTGGGGTGATTATGCCTTTTATATCTAACGCACAGGATATTCACTTTTCTCAATTCTACATGAATCCTTTGCAGCAGAATCCTGCCATGGCTGGTGCTGTATATGGTATGGAGGCGAATATTCTTTACAAAGATCAGTGGAGAGCAGTTGGAAATCCTTATAAGACTTTTGCTCTTGGATATCATATGAGATTTGAAAAAAAACGCACTCAGAAAGGATTCCTTGCCGGAGGGTTGAATGTGTATTCTGACAAAGCAGGTGATTCTCAAATGATGACTACAAAGGCAACGTTTTCATTGAATTATTTGGTAAAACTTAATGAACACAATAGACTGGGAGGAGGATTACAGGCAGGGTATTTCCAACGTAAAATAGATTTTACAGGATTACAATGGGCGTCTCAGTTTGATGGGATAGCTTATAACCCTTCAATGCAAGCAGGAATGACTGGACAAACTGCTTTTACCAAATTTGATATGAGTACTGGATTGGTTTGGGTGTATAATAATAAAGATGGAGATATCAATGTTACAGATAATCATGACCTTAATTTTAATTTTGGTGTCGCTTTGCAACATGTCAATCGTCCAAAATATTCATTCATTGGAACAGATGAACGTCTGCCTATGAAGGTAGTGGTTCATGGAAATGGAGTGATCAGTATAAGTGATACAAAAATGGCCATAGTTCCCGGTTTTATGTATTACAGACAGGGTCCTGCACAAGAGATCTATGTGGGTACATTGTTTAGATACTTATTATCTCAGGATTCAAAGTTTACCGGATTTAAGTACGGTTCTGCCTTGTATATGGGGGCATATTTAAGAACAAGGGATGCAGTATCTGCCAAGATCCTTTATGAATACGCAGGATGGGGATTTGGAATCAGTTATGACATCAATATTTCAAGTTTGCAACAGGCAACTTATACAAGAGGGGGAATAGAATTCTCGTTGAGATTTGTTGCTCCTAATCCATTTATTAAAACGTATGGAGCAAACCATTCAAGATATTAAGTTTGACATAGGTTAATTTTCAAAGAGGTCTGCCATTGCGGTAGACCTCTTTGTTTTTTATACCCTTAAGCTTTTAATAATTTGAAGGCATGACTCCAGCGTCCCTCTAAAAAACCAGGTATGCACCACAGCATGCAAAGAGGTTCAATTGATCTGGCGGATTCAGCCATTCCCATATCTTCAACTTCCCAGCCAAAATCTTCTAAGATGCTTCTAACATCTTTTTTGGCATCTGCATTATTTCCGCAAATGAACATGCTTGGAGTGATCTCAAATTTAGGGTCTACCATATATGCACTTCCCACTGAATTAAATGCCTTAACAAAGTCAGCTCCTGGAACTTCTTTTTGTAGAATTTCCATCAATGATTGATCTAGATTTGTAAAGAATCTTAAAACACCATTTTCAGGAGCTTCTTCTGATATTGGATTAGTTGTATCAATGATGGTTTTACCATTCAAATTGTCAGCTCCAATCAATTTCAAAGCGGATGAGGCATGTCTTCCTGAAACGGCTAAAACTACTATCTCACCAAAATTCGCTGCATCTGAAAATGATCCGGTTTTAGCTCCGGCATTGGCACTTTTCCATTCATCCAATTTGGAAAGGTCTCTACTTCCCAACATAACATCATAGCCATGCTTTAAAAATCCTGTTCCTAGTATTTTGGCTACTACTCCTGAGCCAATAATTCCAATTTTCTTTTTCATATTACTTGAGGTTCAAATTATTTATTCCACATAGGTGCTGTCTCCAATACTTTTTTGTGGGTGGGACAGTTTTCATCATGAGCACCCTTTAGATACCCTGTACTCATTAAAAATTCATTCGTTATCTCGCCACCAGTAAACTTGAATGTTTTCTTGAATAGTTTTACCCATTCTTCTTTGGTTTTAGGGTGGTGTGTATCTAGCCATGCTTTGAAAGAGCCGTGATCTACCTGAAGTTGTCTGATCTGTTGTGCATTATGAATAGCAGCATTCACTTTAAGTTTATTGCGAATTATTCCCTGATCATTCAATAGTCGCGTAATATCTTTTTCCTTGTAATTCGCAACCTTCTTAATATCGAATTGATCGTAAGCCCTAACAAAATTTTCTCTTTTATTGAGAATAGTGGACCATGAGAGTCCGGCCTGGTTGATCTCTAGAATCAATCTTCCAAATAATTCATTATCGTCATGAATAGGAAATCCATATTCATGATCATGATAATACTTGTGAGGATTCGCATTTTCAATTGTTGCAACAAACTTGCAGTAACTCATATGATACTTTTGATCAGTTGAATATAAGCACAATACATTATTGAAATATTATTTTGTAACCAGATACTCCAAAAAGTCTCCAACAAAATACGCTACAACGGCAGCAAGTGCACCTAATAACAATGTTTCCAAAACGCCTCTGATCATATTGGTTTTATTCACCTTACTCTTGAAAAAACCAATTACAATGAAGCCAATGGCTGTTAAAATAGACGCAACCAGAAATAGATTCAATTCCAAAGGAGTGATAAAATCCCATAAGTATATGCTTAGTGGAATTAATCCTACCGATAAAAAAGCCAGATAAGTAACGGTTCCAATTCCAATGGGAGATTTATCGTCATGGATCATTTCAAGCTCGTCTTTCATCATAACGTCCACCCATCTGTCTTTATCTTCAGTGATCTTATCAACGATTTGTTCAAGAAGTTCTCCCTCAAATCCTTTCAATCTGTAGATCTCTCTTACTTCTTCAACTTCAGTTTCACGCAGGTTTTCTATTTCCCAATATTCGATCTTCTTATGCTTTCTGTAGTTGTCCTTGGCTGATTTTGCAGACAAGTATGCACCTACAGACATTGAAAAACCATCTGCAAATAAGTTGGCAAATCCAAGGATGATAATTATCGCGCTATCTAATCCTGCGCCAACAGAACCAGCTACTACCGCAAATGTAGTGACACAGCCATCAATTCCTCCGTAGACAAATTCGCCCAGATATTTCTCTAAGAATCCGGTCTTCCTACCAAAGGTGTTATGCAATTTATGGTCGTCCATATTTCAGTGAAGATACGTGCTTTTTCTTTTAAGTTCGATCAAGAATGTAACATCCTTTTTTTAATGAATTATAGGTGTAATGAGAATTACATTTTTCATATTGATGATCAATAGTGTTAGATTGTTCGCAGCTGACACACTATGTAAGCATCCATTTTATCCTCCCATAGTTTATGAAGGAGATGATTATCGATTTTATAAATACACGGCAAAATACGTTCCTGAAAATCTCCTGCATTGTTTCAAGATTTTAGCTACATGTGGAGATGAACAATTGAGTGTTTTCTCAAAAAGATCTGAACAAGAAGTGATTGTTCAGGGAATGTTCAGCAAAGGTTTTCGGCTGAGAAAGGAGTTTTGCCTGGATGGGTATTCTCCTTTTGTGAACTTTTTTCATAACAGGGGAATCTATTATCCATATGCAATGAAAACCTATATTCTACTTTCATTTCACCAGTATTTAAATGGAAAGAAAATTCGTTGGCAGCACAACAAAAATTTAGCATTAGAAGATAGAAAAGAGCTAAATAAGGCCTGGAAAGAAAGATTGAAATATGTTTTTGACCCAATAATTCTTGAAGAAGAACCAGCCGCTATTCAAAACCCTGTTATAATGGATCAAATAGAAGAGCAGTTCTTTAAGTATTAATTCACTAAATAAGCTACATCTTCTTTTCCAAGATCTACCTGAATATTATCCATAATGGTAGTAGAAATGTTCATACCTACAAAATCAGCTTGAACTGGAAATTTACGGTGTGTTCGGTTAACCAATGTGGCTACTTTTAACTGCTTCAATTTATTCCCAAGTAGTGTTCTAACCGCATAGATCATTGTTCTGCCAGAATTGATCACATCATCAACCAGAACTACAGATTGGTCATTTAACTCATCTTCTGGAATGGAAAAACAGATTTCTTTCTGAAGGGGCGCATCTTTGTTGATCTCAATTTTAAAGAGCCTTATCTCTTGATCTGTATTTTTAGATAATTCTTCAACAATACGTTCAGCAAACAAATATCCATTCCCTTCAATTCCTCCAACATAGATCTTTGCTTCTTCAAAAGTATTTTCAAGGATCTCAAACGCTATCCTTTCTGTCTTCAATGCAATTTGCTCTTTATTAAGAACTACCTCCTTCATTGCAAAAATTATTTTTTCGCTAAAACGTAATAACAAGTTGTTGTCCACCAATCTCTAAACCAGGGAATATCTAAAACTTTCCATAGAACTCGTGGTTTCAGGCCGAACTTTATTTGGTAATTAGGATTAATAAAGTAATGAGTTCGCTCCTTGATCACAAAGCCATTCTTTCGTATTATCCTTCTGAATCGTTGGATTGATATTCTTGTATCATATACCCCTTCCATAAAACCTTCGATCTTTTGAGGGGTTTCACCAAACATCTTTAAAATTCCTTTGAACATGAATCTAGGTGAAACATGAAACCAGGGTAAACGACTTAAGAATTTACTTTTGCTCATTTGTTGATGACCCCCAAATGGATTTCGCCAGGGAGGAAATCCTTGAAACATGATTCCATCATCCTTAAGAAATGTTTTTAAAAAAGGAATAAGTTTTTCCTGGTTCGGAATGTGTTCTAACGTGTCTTTCATGAAGATGACATCAAACTTATTTTCCATTCCCGTTACCTTATAGATATCGCTGGCAATCAAAGTGAGATTAGGCGTATTGGCCTCATCCAATTCAATTTTGGCCGTTTCAATACTGTCTTCTAATAGATCAATCCCTGTTACCTGACAACCAGCTTCAATAAACGGTACTAAATTTCCACCATAACCACAACCAACCTCTAAAACACTGATAGAGCTATCAATGTTCTTATATTTTGAAATCATTGGGAAAATAAAATCTTTTACAGTTGTTGTCTGTTCATTAAAGTATTGTGATCGGTCTGAATGTCTTTCTTGCATTTGTGGAAAAATATTGACGAAAGTACAAAAAAACCGTTGCACTTTTATTCTTTATCAAACATAGATTCGATAGCATATTGATCATTGGAAACCGATTGAGATGTGGATAACTTTGAATATTGTTGATAGCATCATAGCTTTTTTGAAGTAAATTTGCAGGCAATTTAATTGCAACATTCCTCCCTTATGCCAAGAGACAACTCGATTAAATCCGTTCTGATCATAGGAAGCGGACCAATAGTTATCGGTCAGGCGTGTGAGTTTGATTACTCAGGTTCACAAGCAGCAAAATCACTTAGAGATGAAGGTATTGAAGTGACATTGATCAATTCAAATCCTGCTACGATCATGACCGATCCAGTGGTAGCAGATAATATCTATCTGAAACCCTTGACTTATCAGTCGATCGAAGAAATTCTTAAAAAACATAAAATTGACGCCGTACTTCCAACTATGGGAGGTCAAACAGCTCTTAACCTTGCTATTAAATGCGAAGAATTAGGGTTGTGGGAAGAGTATGGTGTTCGAATGGTAGGTGTCGATATTGATGCTATTGAGATCACAGAAAATCGTGAAGCTTTTAGAGACTTGATGGAGAAAATTGGTGTTCCAATGGCTCCTCAGGCAGCAGCAAAATCCTTCCTTGAAGGTAAGGAGATTGCTCAGAAATACGGTTTCCCTTTATGTGTCAGAGCATCTTACACGCTAGGTGGGGCAGGTGCAGCAATTGTTTACAATGAATCTGACTTTGACAGATTATTAGAGAGAGGATTACACATTTCTCCTATCCATGAGGTAATGATCGATAAAGCCGTGATGGGATGGAAAGAATATGAATTAGAGCTTTTAAGAGATAACAATGATAATGTTGTGATCATTTGTTCAATTGAGAACTTTGATCCAATGGGTATTCACACAGGTGACTCTATCACGGTTGCTCCTGCAATGACTCTATCAGATACAACCTTCCAACGCATGAGAGATATGGCCATCAAAATGATGAGAGCCATTGGGAATTTTGCGGGAGGATGTAATGTTCAGTTTTCTGTTTCTAATGATGAAAGAGAAGATATCATTGCGATTGAGATCAATCCAAGAGTATCAAGATCATCTGCTTTAGCATCTAAAGCTACGGGATATCCAATTGCTAAGATTGCCGCTAAATTGGCAATCGGTTATAACCTTGATGAATTAAAAAATCAGATCACACAAACAACTTCTGCGCTTTTTGAGCCTACTTTGGATTATGTGATCGTTAAAATACCAAGATGGAACTTCTCCAAATTTGAAGGTGCAGATGATAGAATTGGTCTTCAAATGAAATCGGTAGGAGAGGTAATGGGTATTGGAAGATCTTTCCAAGAAGCATTACAAAAAGCCTGTCAGTCACTAGAAATTGGTAGAAATGGTTTAGGCGCAGATGGAAAAGAAGAGAAAAATCAGGATAAGATCCTATATAGCCTTGAAAACCCGTCAGACAAAAGATTGTTTCATATCTATGATGCAATTAAACTAGGGATTCCTTTTAAAACCATCAAAGAGAAAACCAAAATTGATGATTGGTTCTTGAGACAAATTGAGGAGCTTGTTAAGCTTGAGAGATTAATTGAAAAACATAACATCAACGATATTCCTAAAGAATTGATGTTTGAAGCCAAGCAAAAAGGCTATGCAGACCGTCAGGTTGCCCATTTACTAAGATGTCTAGAGTCTGAAGTATACAGTAAGAGAGAGGAGATGGGAATCAAGCGTGTCTACAAACTGGTTGATACTTGTGCAGCTGAATTCGAAGCTCATACACCTTATTACTATTCTACTTTTGAAGAGGAAAATGAATCTGTTGTTACTCCAAAGAAAAAGATAGTAGTCTTAGGGTCAGGACCAAACCGAATTGGACAGGGAATTGAATTCGATTATTCTTGTGTACATGGGGTTCTGGCAGCAAAGGAATGCGGTTATGAAACCATCATGATCAACTGTAATCCGGAGACGGTATCTACAGATTTTGATACGGCTGATAAACTATATTTTGAGCCGGTATTCTGGGAGCATATCTATGATATCATTAAACATGAAAATCCAGAAGGAGTTATAGTACAGTTAGGAGGTCAAACTGCTTTAAAGTTGGCTGAAAAATTGGAACGATACGGTATCAAGATCATGGGAACTTCTTTTGAAGCACTGGATCTGGCTGAAGATAGAGGTCGATTCTCAACTTTATTAAAAGATCTTAGTATCCCGTATCCAAAATTTGGTGTAGTGGAAAGTGCTGAACAAGCCTTAGATCTAGCGAAAGAATTGGGATATCCACTATTGGTTAGACCTTCTTATGTTCTCGGGGGACAAAAAATGAAAATTGTGATCAATGATCATGATCTGGAACATCACGTAGTTGATATATTAAATGAAATGCCGGAAAATCAGATCTTGTTAGATCACTTTCTGGGAGGAGCAATTGAAGCTGAAGCGGATGCTATCTGTGATGGTGAAAATGTATACATCATTGGTATAATGCAGCATATTGAGCCAGCTGGTATACATTCCGGTGATTCTTACGCGGTTTTACCTCCTTACAACCTTGGAGATCTGGTGATGCACCAAATTGAAGATATCACAAAGAAGATCGCAATTGCTTTAAGAACTGTTGGATTGATCAATATTCAGTTTGCAATTAAGGATGATAAGGTTTATGTGATTGAAGCAAATCCAAGGGCATCCAGAACCGTTCCGTTCATTGCAAAAGCATACCAGGAACCATATGTAAATTATGCCGCTAAGGTGATGTTGGGAGAGAATAAGGTAACTGATTTTAAATTCCAACCGATTCAGAAAGGTTATGCCATAAAAGTGCCAGTATTCTCTTTTGATAAATTTCCGAATGTGAATAAAGAGTTGGGGCCTGAGATGAAGTCAACAGGTGAAGCTATAGAATTTATTGATAACCTGAGAGATCCTCTATTCCAAAAGATCTACAGTGAACGAAATCTGTATTTGAGTAAATAGATGATCATACTTAGTTTAACCGGATTAATACGAACACTCCTAATTATATTAGGAGTGTTGTTTTTATTACAGATACTGGGTAAAATGGCTCAGGCAAGAAGAAATATTGCTGATCAGGAGCAGATGAAACGTGAACATCAAGCCTCCCAAAAGATGGCCAATGATGCCAAGCAAAATTACGGTAAAACTACTATTAGTAAGATCGATAAGAATCAGATCAGTGATACTGAGTATGCTGATTATGAAGAAATTGAATAATGAAGTTAGCTAGTGAAATATTAGTTAAGATCCTTCAGCTCATTAAATATGATGTAAAGAGATATGAGCATTTTGTTAGTCCTTTACTTGACCATAGAATAAACAAATTTCATCTACTGTTACAAATTGAATTATTGGGTGAAAAGAATAGGAAGTACGTGGTCGATTATTTAGAGAGCAAAGGTTATTATATCTTCAAATTGAAGTATACTAGCCCAATACCTATTCAAAAAAATGATATTTTTAGCATGAATCAGGACTTCTATTTTATTTATGAAGCTAAACTTGAACATAACGCTCATTTGATTCGCAATACCTAATCTATGAACAAACTTAAAGAGAAACTACTTCAAAAGAAGAATTTATGGCATGTTGCCGCAGTTGCAACTTTTTTGTTAGTTGCAATGATCTACTTCTATCCGGCCCTTCAAGGATATAGCGTAAAACAAGGCGATTATACGAACTGGGTAGGCGCAGCTCAGGAGATCAAAGATTATCGATCTTTAGATCAGGAAATCGAGTGGACAAATTCAATGTTCTCAGGAATGCCTTCAACGCAAATTGGACAGTTGTATGAAGGGACCAAACCCGCCAAACTTGTTCGTAATGCCCTGGTATTGTGGATGCCAGATCCAATCAGTTATTTATTTCTTTATTTCATTGGTTTTTACATACTTACTTTAAGCTTACGATTCAATCCATTGATTGGTATTGTGTCTTCACTTGGGTATGGGCTTTCATCTTCATTGATCATTATTATAGAAGCTGGTCACAACACTAAGGCTTTTGCAAGTGGTATAGCACCTCTGGTTATCGCCGGAATGATTCTCACTTACAGGCATAAGAATTGGGTTTTAGGAATAGCACTTTCTGCCTTGTTCATGACTTTGGAACTTATGGCTAATCACGTTCAGATCACTTATTATGTAGGATTTATTTTAGTGGGAGTAGGTATTGTTGAATTGATCAGATATATAAAGGAGGGTAAGAAATTGCTTCATTTTGTGAAATTATCGGCTGGGTTACTTGTAGCATATTTTGCAGCCTTTTTGATCAATAGTGGAGTTTTACTTGGGACACTTGAATATGGGAAATACAGCACGAGAGGTGGTACAGAACTGACAATTAAAGCAGATGGTTCTGAAAATGATGATATCAAAACTTCAGGTTTGGATAAGGAATATATAACCGCATGGAGTTATGGGAAAGGAGAAACTTTTACATTCCTGGTTCCAAATTTCAAAGGTGGTGAAACCATGAGGATCAAGGATAATGAGGCTAATGAATCCGTGATCAAAGGTGTTAAAGGACAATTCAAAGGCATAGTAAAAGATCAAAACCAATACTGGGGAGATCAGCCTTTTACCTCTGGTCCGGTTTATCTTGGGGTGATTGTAGTCTTCCTTGCATTGTTAGGACTCATTTATTCTAAGGATCGCTTAAGATGGGCTTTATTGGTAGTTACAATTCTAACGGTAATGTTGAGCTGGGGTAAGAACTTTATGGGCTTGACGAATGTATTCATTGAATATTTACCAGGTTATAATAAGTTCCGTGCAGTAACGATCATTTTAGTTGTAGCTGAGATTTGTGTTCCGTTGTTAGGGGCTATGTTCCTTCACAGATTGATCAAATCTCGAGACGAGATCAAGGCGAATATTAAACCGTTTTTTATTGCATCCGGAATATTAGGAGCCCTATTCCTTGGTTTCCTGTTAATGCCGGGATTATTCAATAGCTTCTTAAGCAATGGTGAGCAGGAAGCGTTAGCTGGTATTCAGGATCCTGCTACTTATGAATACTATACATCAGTGTTTAAAGAATTAGAAAATGCAAGGATCAGTATTTTTAGAAAAGATGTTATGCGTTCATTTGCATTTTTCCTGCTGGCTTTCGGTGCAGTATTTGCTTACATACGAGGAATACTTTCAAAATATGTAGTTGCCGGAGCTCTGGGTCTTCTTATTCTATTTGATATGGTAATGGTTGATAAACGTTACCTGGCCACTGAAAAAACGGGTAAAAACTATGTTCAATGGACTGAACAATGGAAAAAAGACTATCCATATAATGCAGGTAATGGTGATCTAGAAATTTATAATAGAGAACTTCAGAAGGATGGTAATATTTTATTTTCTGTAGACTCTGCCCAGAAAGTACTTCTGTCTGAAAACCCTAATATGGATGCGGTGGAAAAAAGCCGTGCTTTGGATTGGGTAAAATTCAGAGTATTGAATAGAATTACAAATTACCGTGTATTAGATCTGAATAATCCATTCAATTCTTCATACGCATCCTATTTCCATAAATCAATTGGAGGTTATCATGGTGCAAAATTGGGAAGATATCAGGAGTTAATAGAATTCCAGCTTGGTAAAAATAATCCTTCTGTTTTGGATATGTTGAACATGCGTTATCAAATTGCTTCTCAACCTGGGCCAGGTGGCACCATGAATTCACAGTTGGTGAAAGAGAATCCAACGGCAATGGGAAATGCCTGGTTAACTAAAAATGTTAAGGTTGTTAAAGATTCTGATGAGGAGATCCTGGCGCTAAACGCGGCAGAAGCAGTTTCAGTTGAATCAGTTTCTCCGCTCTATTCTGTTCTGGTAAATGGAAACGTTATTGAGGGTCCTGCAAAGGTGTCTCAAAGAGATAAGATCGAATTTACAATAATGCAGCCGGGACCAGATGGTCAAATCCAAATTGATACTTTAGATGCGGGTATTCCTTTTCAGGCGGTAGCTGAATTAGATCTGGCCTTAATCCCTAAAGATGGGCAGTTAACGTGGGCGTATAATGATCTTTTGGATTCAACCTTTACTAAGATATTGATCGTTTCCGGAGGAGGAAGAGAAGGATGGGATCCAAGAAATGAAACGGTGATCACTGAGCAGTTCAAATCAAATGTTTCGCAAGAAAACTATTCAGGTAAAGGTAATATCCAGATGGTATCCTATAATCCTGAAAATATGGTTTATTCGTTTTCATCTGATGATAAACAATTAGCAGTATTTTCTGAATTATATTTTCCAATTAACTGGAAAGCCTTTGTTGATGGTAATGAAACTCCAATATCACGTGTTAACTACATGTTGAGAGCAATTGAGATTCCGGCGGGAGATCACAAGGTTGAGTTTGTTTATGAATCTGAGTCTTATTCAAAATCGGCTACGTATGCGTATATAGGTAATGCCATTGTGTTATTGTTATTCGTTGGGGGCTTCTACTTTGGAATGAAGAATAAAGGTGGAGAAGGAAGTGAAGAAGATCAAAAGGAAGACTCAGAAAAAGAATTGAAATAGCGAAATAGTCCTTCTATGATCACAGCAACGATTAGTACATATAATCGTGAGCGATATTTACCTCAGGTACTCGAGTCTTTGAAAAATCAGTCAATTTCTCCTGAGTTATTCGAGATCGTTTTAGTTGACAACAATTCTCCTGGAAACACCAAAGAGATTGCGGATGATTTTATTCGTTCAAATCCTCAACTGAATGTTACTTACCATCTAGAGACGAATCAGGGATTGTCCTATGGCAGAAATAGAGGTATAAAGGAAGCTAAAGGAAAGTATATTACCTTTATTGATGATGATGCTTTTCCAGCAGAGGATTACCTTGAGAAGATTTACCATTATTTCGAAAGTGATCCTACCATTGGTGCTATAGGTAGTAAAATTCTCCTGCATTATGAAGATGTTATTCCCGATTGGGAGAACAAGTATTTGAATTCATTATTGGGTTATTTCAACCTGGGAGATCAAAGATTAGTATTCAATAAAAAAAATTATCCAAGAGGTTCTAATATGAGCTTCAGGATGGAAGTTTTTGACAAGGTTGGTGCATTCAATGTTGAACTGGGTAGAAAGGGAATGAACCTGGTGGGTAGTGAAGAGAAAGACATGTTTAAAAGGATCTATGCTCTTGGTGGAATTCAAGTAATTTATGTTCCAGATGCCATAGTTTATCATTGCGTTCCAATAGAGAGAACCACAACAGAATTTATTAAAAAACAAGCCCTTGGAACGGGAAGTGGTGAAAGAATAAGGGTTAAGAATAAAGGACTGTTATCTACCCTGAACAGATCAGCCATAGAGCTATTTAAATGGCTTGCAAGTTTTATCCTATACTTCGTTTTTCTTATTAAAGGTCAAGCCGCGAAAGGAAAAATGATAGTAAGATTTAGGTTCTGGGTGAGTCAGGGACTTTGGTCCAGAAAAAAGAACATCTGATCTTTTTCGTGTTTTGCAGAAATTGGTCTGCAAATATTAAAAGTTGAGATGACTTAATTTCAAATAGATAACTTTACAGCATTAAACGAAACAATGAGCTACTTAACAACAATCAAAAGATCTATCCTGGAATCAATTCAAGATGGTTTGCTATCTGAGGAAACCGGAGTATTAACTGGCCTTTCGGGAGAAAAATTAGTTGGGACACTTCAACGTCTTGCAAAAAATACGTTGACAGAAGATACGGTTTATCTTGAGGTTGGTGTATATCAGGGGTTTACATTGCTATCTGTGGCAAAAGAGATTGGTGAACGAAAGGCTTATGGAATAGACAATTTCGCCTTCTTTGATAGAGAGGGAAAGAACTTTGGTATAGTTAAAGAAAGGATCGAAAAGTTAGGATTGACGAATGCTTTCATTATCAATAAAGATTATGAAGATGCACTTGAAAATCTGGATAAAGAGCTGAACGGTAAAAAGGTAGGAGTTTATTTTATTGACGGTCCTCATGACTACAGAAGTCAATTAATGTGTTTAGCATTGATCAAACCTTTTTTGGCCGATAATGCGGTAATCCTTGTAGACGATAGCAATTACAGACATGTTAGACAAGCCAATAGAGACTTTTTAGTGATGCACCCTGAATTTAAAATGGTGTTTGAAGCATATACAAGTGTACATCCACTGAACCTTGAAGAATCAGCAAGAGCTGAACACAAGAAAGGATGGTGGGATGGCGTTAACATTATTGTTAAAGACCCAGCCAATGAATTAACTCCCATGTATCCTCCAACACTAAGAGATCGATCGTTATATGAGAATGATCATGCTGTGCATTCAACCAAACATCCAGAGGTGGTACCTTATGCTTTTAAACTGGTTAACTGGGTGGCGCCAATCGTCTATAAATTCTCTAAATTGAAGAATAAAAAAGACGTCATTAGAGGGAAATACAAAGCCATGAATGTATACTCAGAGAAATTAGTTGGGGAAAAATACAACGATTCTCTTCCAAATCCGTAGAAGTAGCAAGGCTATCAAACAAAAATACCTTATGAAGGTAATTGCATTACTTCCAATGAAAGGGAATTCCGAAAGAGTTCCTGGTAAGAATATTAGAGATTTCAACGGAAAACCGTTGTTTTTTCATGTTCTTGGAACGTTAACTGCATCCAATTATATAGATCAGATCATCATCAATACAGATAGTGATCAATTTGCTGAAATGGCTCTTGCTCATTCATCCAAAGTAAAGATCCATAAACGACCACAAGAAATTTGTGGCGATTTCGTTTCCATGAATGATGTGATCAATTATGATATTGACAACTCTGATGGGATGCATTATCTGCAAACACATAGTACTAATCCTTTGTTGAGAGTATCAACGATTGATAATGCTATTGAAGCTTATGAGAACTTGCCTTCTCATTTTGACAGCTTGTTTTCAGTGACCAGACATCAAACCCGTTTGTTTTGGGAAGATGGAAGTCCAATCAATCATAATCCACAGGAATTGATCAGAACGCAGGATCTTCCTCCGGTTTTTGAAGAGAATTCGAATTTCTTCATTTTCTCAAGGGAATCATTCAAAAAAGCGGGTAATAAACGCATTGGATTACATCCGAAAATGTTTGAAGTGAATAAAATAGAGGCAGTGGATATTGATGATGAGAATGACTTTCTGATAGCTGAGGCATTACAAAAACTGAATATTCTGCAATCAATAGATAAATGAATTTAAAACAAAAAATACGTAAAGGTGAATTAACCCTGGGGAGCTGGGTAACCATTCCTCATCCATCAATAGTTGAAATCATGGCTACTGCTGGATTTGACTGGTTAACGATAGATATAGAGCACTCAGCTATTAATCTTGAGAAAGTACAGCTATTGATCTCAACCATTCAGGGACATCAAATGAAAGCCTTTGTTCGTGTTTATGACAATGATGAGGTGATCATTAAACGCGTGTTGGATGCTGGTGCAGATGGTGTTATTGTTCCTATGATCAAATCAAAAGCAGAGGCGATCAAATTGGTTGAAAGTGTTTATTATCCACCAAAAGGTAGGCGAGGAGTAGGACTTTCAAGGGCTCAAAATTTTGGAATTGGCTTTGAAGCTTATCAGGAAAGACTGGAAAAAGAGATTTGTATTATTGCTCAAATTGAGCACATCAATGCCATAAATGAAATTGAAGATATCCTTTCGGTGGATGAAATAGACTGTACACTGATCGGTCCTTATGATCTTTCAGCATCAATGGGAAAACCAGGGCAGTATCATTTACCTGAAGTGAAAGCGGCAATAGAGAAATATGATCAGATGTGCAAAAAGTTGAATAAGCCAATGGGTGCACATGTTATTTCGTCTAACGCATCAGAAACTAAAGCCAAGATGGATGTAGGTTATACTTTTCTGGCATTTTCACTGGATTTTTTCTTTTTGGGAGATAAAGCCAGGGAAGAAATGAATAAACTAAGATCATGAAGAAAGTAGCAGTATTTGGAGGGTCAGGATTTTTAGGAACTTATCTGGTAGATGAGTTGATAGAACGTGATTATGAGGTTTATGCGCTTGACCTTGTTCAGTCACAAAATGATTCAAAAGCTACTTTTATTCAATTGGATATTTTGAATAGAGATCAGATAGATCAGGCTTTTGATAAATACCAATTTGATATTGTATATAATCTTGCTGGTTTTGCCAATCTAGATAAAGCGATAGAGTTTCCTGTTGAAACATTTCAACTGAATGTGATGGGGAATATGTATATCCTTGAGGCAAGTAGAAAACATAATGTTGATCGATTTGTTTATGCCAGCAGTGCATACGCCATGAGTGACAAAGGTGCATTTTATGGTTTGTCAAAATTGTCTTCAGAAAAAGTAATAGAGGAATACGAGAAGAAGTATAATTTCCCTTTTACAATTCTTAGGTACGGATCTTTGTACAGTGATCAGGATTTTGAGAATAATTACATCTACAATTTGGTCAAAAGATGCGTGGATACAGGAGAGATCAATCATGGAGGAGATGGTGAAGAGATCAGAGAGTACATTCATGCCGAAGATGCTGCTAAACTATCTGTAGATGTCATAGAAAGTGAAGCCTACAGAGGGAAGCATATCATTTTAACAGGTGTAGAGAGAATGAAGAGAATTGAACTTTTTCATCTGATCAATGAGATTATGGGTGGAAAGATCAAGATCAATTTAAAAAATGACGGATATTCTAATCACTACAAATTCACGCCATACAGTTTTAGTCCTGAAGAGAGCCAAAAGCTTATCCCTAACCCTTATATTGATATGGGCCAGGGTATCTTGAATTGTATCAAAAAAGCACACGAAAAGTAATGTGGAAGTTTTTATCATATCCGTTAGATGGTAAGGCATTCGGCTATGGTGATGGTGACCGTTTTGAATTGAAATTTGTTCGTTCCATGTGTTGTGGTGATACCAGTAATAACTCTGTTTTTACTATGCCAACGCACTATGGTACTCATATTGACTTTCCGTTTCATTTTTCAGATTCCGGTAAAAGATCGACCGATTACACTGCTGGAGATTTTGTATTCGATAAAGTGGGGGTTATCGATATTTCAGGATTGGAGATCAACGATTATTTAATTCAAAATAAGGATCTAAACCTAGATAATATTTCATCAGAAATTGATCTACTGCTGGTGAAAACAGGATTCTGCAATAAAAGAAATTCATCAGAGTATTGGGAGAAAGGCTATGGATTCCATAAGGAAACAGCACCTTTCTTAAAACAACATTTTCCGAATTTACGAGCCATTGCTTTTGATCTTATCTCATTGAATTCATATCAGCAACGTGAACACGGAAGAGAGGCGCACAAAGCCTATTTGACAGAGCAAAATATA
The DNA here is from genome assembly GCA_020635955.1 of Crocinitomicaceae bacterium. Classification (GTDB taxonomy): domain Bacteria; phylum Bacteroidota; class Bacteroidia; order Flavobacteriales_D; family Crocinitomicaceae; genus Paracrocinitomix. The sequence continues at coordinate 140,872 of JACJYW010000004.1, read as the reverse complement.
TTGATCATTGAAGAAGTGGATCTAAGAGAAGTGGATGATCAAACGAAATTCAAACAGCTTATTGTTTCACCACTATATATGGATCAGGCAGATGGAGCTCCCTGCACTATTTTAGCAGATATTGATGAGAATTAAAGCCATTTTATATGATTTTGATGGTGTGATCAAAGAGTCTACTGAGATCAAAACCATTGCTTTTGAGAAGCTTTATGCTCCTTACGGAACAGATGTGGCTGAAAAAGTAGTTCAGCATCATATATCTCATGGTGGTATTTCCCGTTTCGAGAAGTTTAAACTGTACCATAAAAACTATTTAGGTATTGATTTGAATGAAGAGCAGATCAATGAGTTAGCTGACCAATTCTCAGCAATCGTATTGGATCAGGTAATTCAATCAAATTATGTAAAGGGAGCATTGGAATCCATTCAACGTTTAAGCGAAAAGTGTGATCAGTTCATTGTGACAGGTACACCGCAAAATGAAATAGAACTAATTACTAATTCACTCAATATCTCTCAATATTTCAAAGGTATTCTGGGTTCTCCCAAAGATAAGATCACGCTTTCTCAAGAAATTTTGGATCAGTATGGATATCAATCAAATGAGGTGCTTTTCATTGGTGACGCGAGTACAGATTATAAAGCGGCTATACATTTTAGTTTTTACTTTATTTTGAGAGAGCATGATGAAAATGAAAAACAGTTTCAAGATATATCAGTGATCAAAACCAAAGATCTAACTAATTTAGAGCAGCTGATACAAAATCTGTAGCAAATGAGAATAGCTGTCACATCTCCTTCTTTTTCTACTCACCCTGATCTGGTTGCAGAGATGAGATCATCTTTTTCAGATTTCAAATTGAATACTGAGGGAAAACGATTTTCACAAGCAGAACTGATTGACTATTTGAAGGGCTATGATGCCGCGATAATTGGATTAGATGAGATCACCAAAGAGGTGATTGATGCATTACCTGAATTAAAGATCATCTCAAAGTATGGGGTTGGATTAAATAATATTGATCTAGATTACTGTGCTGTAAAAGGAGTTAAAATTGGTTGGACTGGTGGTGTAAACAAGCTATCTGTGGCTGAAATGGTGTTGGGAAATGCCCTTTCATTGATGAGGAATTTATATGTGACTTCCAATTTATTATCCAAAGGTGAATGGGTGAAGAATGGAGGACAACAACTGTCTAACAAAACTGTTGGTATTATAGGAGTAGGGCATATTGGTAAAGAGGTGATCAGATTGTTAAAGCCTTTTAACTGCCGTATTTTGGTTAATGATATAATTGATCAGAAAGATTATTACAGATCAGTTGAAGCCATTGAATCTTCTAAAAAAGAGATCTTTGAGCAGGCTGATGTCATTACAATTCACACCCCTTTAACTGCTGACACCAGAGATCTGATCAATAAGAATTCCCTGTTATTGATGAAACCTCATGCCATAGTAATCAATTCTGCGCGTGGTGGAATAGTGAATGAGAATGATTTATTTGAAGCATTAAAGCATCAAAAAATAGGAGGAGCAGCATTGGATGTATATGAAGTTGAACCTCCAACAGACCTGGAGTTTCTCGCTTTACCTAATTTGATCTGTACGCCACATATTGGTGGAAATGCCAAGGAAGCGGTTTATGCTATGGGGATGTCTGCCATTAATCATTTAAAGCTCAAGTTGTAGAATTCTTGCTTTCAATTCTTTGCTTTCAAAGGATTACCCCTAAATTTACCGAACTAAAATTTTGAGATCTGAATGTTATTTAATTCACTGGCGTTTGCTTTTTTCTTACCAACAGTATTTTTATTGTATTGGTTCGCAGTGAACAAGAGTGTTCGGAATCAAAATTTATTATTGATTCTGGCGAGTTATTTTTTCTATGGTTGGTGGGATTGGCGTTTTCTTGTACTGATATTTTTTAGTTCAATTTCTGATTATTTGATATCAATTCAAATAGGGAAAAATGAAGCTCAAAAGAAACGATATAGGCTGTTAGCTCTATCTGTCCTGATAAATCTTGGAACCCTTTTTGTCTTCAAGTATTATAACTTCTTTGTAGATAATTTTATTAGATTATTTGATTCGATAGGATATCATCTAGATGCTGGGTCGTTAAATGTGATCTTACCGGTGGGTATTTCATTTTATACTTTCCAATCAATGAGTTATACTATTGATGTTTACAGGAAAGATATTCAACCAACGAAAGACTTGCCTGTGTTTTTAGCATATATCAGTTTTTTTCCTCAGTTAGTGGCAGGACCAATAGAACGTGCATCACATTTGATCCCACAGTTTATAAAGAAGAGGGAATTTTCATATGATTATGCAGTAGATGGGCTTAGGAGAGTTTTATGGGGATTCTTTAAAAAAGTCGTCATTGCCGATAATTGTGCAGTATTTGTCAATAAGATCTTTGAGAGCTACCCGGATTATGCAGGAAGCACCCTGGTATTGGGTATGTTTATTTTTGCATTTCAACTGTACTGTGATTTTTCAGGGTATTCTGATATAGCTATTGGTACCGCTAAGATCTTTGGCTTTGATATTAGGGAGAATTTCAGATTCCCATATTTTTCAGAAAATGTAACTGATTTCTGGAGGCGTTGGCACATTTCACTCTCTTCATGGTTGAGAGATTATTTGTATACACCTATTGCCATTAGAACCAGAGATTGGGGTACAAAATCAATTCTATTCGCTACTATGGTGTCTTTTGTTCTAATCGGATTTTGGCATGGGGCAAATTGGACATTTGTTGTATTTGGATTTTTGCAGGGTTTCATTATTTCCTATGAACTGCTTACTAGAAATCAACGAAAAAAGATAAAGAAGAAGATGAACAAGAATTTATATAAGTGGATTGGGATTATATCTACTTTCATATTCTTTGTAGCTTCACTAGTGTTTTTTAGATCAGAATCTTTAAGTGATGCAATGGCCTATTTTTCAGGTATTTTTTCGAAATCACTTTTCACTATTCCATCCATCATATCTCCAATGTTTCGCATGATGTATGTGCTGATTTTTATTTTGGTATTTATTATTATTGAATGGCGAAGAAAGGATAAGGAACATGTTTTGCAAATAGAGAACCTATCTGCCATTAAAAGATGGTTCATCTACTCAACGATCATATGCTTGATCATTGTGTTTGCAAGATTTAATGCTAACGACTTCATTTATTTCCAATTCTAACATGAAGAAGTTTCTATTAAAAAGTGGAGTTTTAGTGTTCATCATTTTGATGTTGCATTTTCTTCTTGCTCAGCTGGCAGATGGGTCAACCGATCCATATTTTGAAAAATTATCTAGCAACCGGCAAGAGTCTCTTATACTAGGAGGGTCACGTGCTTCAGAAGGGTTAATTCCCTCTGTAATGGATTCGGTTTTTACCGCAAATGGTTCGACTACTAAATTATTCAATTTTGCTTTTACCAATTCTGATTCGCCTTATGGTGCAGTTTATCTTAATGCCATTAAAAATAAGATCAAATCTAGATCTGGGAACGGTATATTTATTCTTTCTGTACATCCTTGGAATATTTCTTCTTTGGCAAAAGACAGCAGTGAATTAGATTCCTTTGATCCTAATGATGAATCCAAGTTCAGAGAAAACAAATTGGCTCTTGGTAAAATGCATTTTTTCAATGGTTCACCTAATTATGATTATCTCCTTAGTTCATACGATTATGGTTGGGGAAATATTCTTTTGAAGAAATTGGAAAATGGAATGTTTGAATACCTGGCCAAAAGTTCGAAATTAAAAGGTGGGGCTTGGGCCTATGTTCATGAAGATGGCTGGTTGGAAGTGAAGAGTATGTTAAGTGATTCAACAGAAATTGCTGAGTCAATGATGAAAAAAATTGAAGCATATAAAAAGCGTGAGATCAATCATTGTTACAAATATTCATCCCTTCGATATGATTATCTTAAAAAAACGATCCGAAAATTAAAGGAACATGGTAAAGTATATTTGGTCAGATTTCCGGTTCATGAAGAGATAATATCATTTGAGAAAGAAATGATGCCTGAATTTGATCAACTAATGGAAGAACTTTCGGTAGAATTTGATGTTGATTATTTTAACTTTGTAAGTGATTCGAAAAAGTACAACTATAGTGATGGTAATCACTTTATCAAATCTTCAGCAGTGAAATTTTCTATTGAAGTTGCTAATCGGATCATAGATAACAACGAGAGATAATAAATGATCAATTTCAACCAGCTTGTAAAGAACACCAAAAAAGACATGACTGGTCTTCAAAAGGTATCTATTGACCTTTTGGGAGATGCATCAACACAAATGTTGAATATTGCAATCAAGGGATATGCATACGAGTTGGGGTATAACTTCGAAATTTGTGAAGCTGATTTTGATCAAATTGATCTTCAGATCTTCAATTCTCATTCCGATTTGTATGATCATCCCAGTGATTTCGTGATCATAGCTGAAACTCAACAAAAATTACTTAAGAAATTCTATGATCAGTCTTTAGAAGAAAGACCTTATTTTGCTGACAAACAATTGAATAGAATTAAAGATATTTTCAATCAATTGGATTCACTGAAGTCACCAAAAGCCATCATATATTTTAATTTTCAAGAAGAAGATGATGGGATGTTTGGAAATTTTGCCAATAAAACTGAATTTTCATTCCTTTATCAGGTTAGAAAGCTGAACTTTTTATTGACTCAATTTGCTGTTGAGCATACGGCATTTCAAATAATGGATTACAAACTAATTCATCAACGAATAGGGGATGAAAAAGCATTCTCACCACAATCTTATATCAATAATTCAATGACATTATCATTGGATGTTTTGCCTTATGCCAGTAAATATTGTGTTGATATTATTGCTGCTCAATTGGGCGTGTTCAAGAAATGCTTGATCCTGGATCTGGATAATACAATGTGGGGAGGGGTAATTGGAGATGATGGAATAGAAAATATTCAGATTGGGAATTTAGGTATTGGAAAAGCGTTTACCGCTCTTCAAAAGTGGGCAAAGGAATTAAAGGAAAGGGGGATCATATTAGCCATTTGTTCAAAGAATTATGAAGAGGTGGCTAAGAATGTTTTTGAGAATCACCCTGAAATGGTGTTAAAATTAGAGGATGTCTCCGTTTTTGTGGCTAACTGGGATAATAAGGCGGATAACATAAAGTATATTCAAAATGTGTTGAATATTGGCTTTGATTCAATGGTTTTTCTTGATGATAATAAATTTGAAAGGGAATTGGTCAAACAAAATATCCCACAAATTACAGTGCCAGATCTCCCTGAAGATCCGGCAGAATACGTGAACTATCTAAAACACTTGAACCTATTTGAAACTGCCACTTTTGTTCAGAACGATACCCAGAGAACAAAGCAGTATCAGGAGGAAAGTGAAAGAAAGAAAGATGAAGTAAAATATTCAAGTCAGGATGACTTTTTAAAAGATCTGCAAATGAAGGCAGATGTTAGTGAATTTAATGAATTCAATTTGCCAAGGATAGCACAGCTGATTCAAAGATCTAATCAATTCAATTTGAGAACAATTAGATACTCAGAGGAGGAATTGAGAAAACTAAAAACTTCTGATAATCATGTTTGTTTTTCAGTTAGTCTGAGTGATAAATATGGTGATTACGGATTGGTAAGTATTTTAATTGTTGAAATTAAAGATGATAGTTATTTTATTGATACATGGGTAATGAGTTGTCGTGTATTGAATAGGGGACTTGAGAATTTTGTGATCAATTATTTGGAAAATTTGGTGAAGGAAGATGAAAGAGCGTCCAAAATTGTAGGGGAATATCTGCCAACTAAGAAAAATATCCTGGTCAAAGAATTATATGAATCTTTGGGATTTGTTGAAGTAAACATGGTGTGGGAATTATCTGCTGATAAGTTTGAAACGAAGAAGACATTTATATCTGAAACGGATAAAGTAAAATGAAAGCATTAGATCAAATAATGGAACAGATTGCAGAAGCAAATCCAATCCATGCAAAAAAGTTGAGAAAGAACCTTGGAAAACAAGAAGAGGCTTATTTACGAAAAGCTAATGATTTTTTAGAGGAGTATGTAGATTTTGCATCTCGTCTAGGTAAAGATCTCGAGTTTGGAGTTGAATGTTATCTCAGGATGCTATCAGATTTTACCCAGGAATATGTAAGTTTTATGAATTCAGGTGAATATACTACTAAGTCGTTTGAAGATGCGAATAGAAGAGTATATAATAACCCTGATGTCATGGAATATTACATGCATGGTTTGCTATTGTCTCAGGTACTATGGGTGCACCATAATGATATTGTTCTCTTCTTTCAAAAGTATCTGCCTGACTATAATGGGAATGTTGAAAGATATCTGGAAATTGGTGCGGGCCATGGAATGTACATTTCAGAAGCAATGAAGGTATTTGGTCCAAAGGTGACATATGATGTAGTGGATATAAGTCCAACTTCCATTGAGCTTTCTAAGAACTTTATTAAAAGTGATCAGGTTAATTATGTCCTTTCAGATATTTATGATTATCAGCCGGATCAAAAATATGATTTCATAACGCTTGGAGAAGTAATTGAACATGTTGAACAACCGGTAGAACTTTTAATGGCTATTCGCTCAATGCTTGCGCCTGATGGATGTTTATTTCTAACAACTCCGGCGAATGCTCCTGCAATAGATCATATTTATTTATTTAGAAATGCTCAGGAAATTAGAGATGTACTAAAAGAGGGAGGTTTTGAAATAGTACATGAAATAACTAAATTCGTTGAGGATGTGCCAAAGGAAATCGCAGAAGAATTGAAGATTACCCTGATGTACGGAGCATTTTTAAAAGTTAAAAACTAATTACAACATGTCAGATATTTTAATACAAGTACAAGACATTTTCAGAGATCTCTTTGATGATGAGGAAATTGAAATTAACGATTCAACAACTGCTGAAGATATAGATGATTGGGATTCAATTACACACATCCAATTATTAGTTGCGATTGAAAAACACTTTGGTATTAAGTTTACTGCATCTGAAATTCACGGTTTCAAGAAGGTTGGAGATATTATCAACTGCATTAATTTAAAGTAATGGATCTAGGTCTAAGGGCTCATCATGTAGGCTGTGTCGTAGAGAGTATAGAAGAATCGTTAAATACTTATCGTGATACCTTAGGATTTACCAATATTTCTGAAGTTTATCATATTTCTAGTCAAAAGGTAAAAGTATGCTTTGTTGAAGTTGCTCCGGGCAATTATTTAGAATTAGTAGAGCCGCTGGATAAAGAGTCTGCCGTAGGAAAACTTCTCAAGAAAAGGCAATCTTATTATCATATGGGATATTTCGTTAATGATTTCGAAAGATCTTTAGCTAATTTGGAAGAAAAAGGTTTAAGGATAATTACTTCATTTGTTTCTGAAGCTTTTAATAATAAGCGGTGTGCCTTTCTGTTTACCGAAGAATTACATATGATCGAATTAATTGAAAATGATTAAAAAAATAGCTAAAAAGCTCATTCCTAACAAATTTTTAGAGCAACCTGGATTTAGATTTGGTTGGGACAAGGAAAACATTGCCGCATTAAAAGACAAATTTAAGGGGGAGAGATGCTTTATTGTAGGTAATGGTCCCTCTTTAAACCTATTGGATTTGTCTAAATTAAAGGAGGAGTACAGTTTTGCTGTGAATGGAATCTTCTATAAAACATGGGAGATGGGGTATAAGCCAACTTTTTATGTAGTAGAAGACAGACATGTAATGGCAGACAATATTGATGAGATCAATAAATATGATTGTGATTACAAGTTTTTTCCTTCTGCTTACAAAAAGCAAATCACCAATTTCAAAAATGTATATCTCTTCAATATGGATGTTGGATTCTATGTTGAAGGGAGTAAACACTTCGAAAAAAGTCGCTTTTCAAAAGATGCCTCTGAAGTTATTTTTTGTGGTCAATCTGTGACCTTTATTAACCTCCAATTGGCCTATTACCTTGGGTTTTCTGAAGTGTATCTTATTGGAATGGATTTTAATTATACCATTCCGGATAGTGTCAAAAAAATCAAAGGTGCGGTAATCGAAAGTACGGAGGATGATGTGAATCATTTTCATCCAGATTATTTTGGGAAAGGAAAGAAATGGCATGATCCAAAGTTGCATAATGTTCTCCAGAGCTACAAATTGCATAAAAAGATGTTCGAAGAAGATGGACGAAAGATCTTCAATGCTACTGCAGGGGGTAAATTAGAGGAATTTGATAGAGTAGATTTCGATAGCCTATTTTAGTTAAGATTATTTAAGTTTTTATCTTTTAGGTTTTTACAATTTTTGAATTTCAAATGAATATTTTTGAATGAAATAAATTCAAGGTGTTTAATTCCACCATGTTGAATTATACGTTATCTAACTAAAGCAAATTCTTTTGGGAATAATAAAAAAGCAAGCATTGCAATCTACGATTATCAATTTCGTAGGAATTGGTTTTGGTGCAATTTCCAGATTGATCCAACCATTTGTAATGTCTTCTTCTCAGATAGGGATATTATCCTTTATAGATTCCATTAACGGTGTATTTGCAATCATTTTTAGTTTGGGGTATAATCTTATAATGAAAAAGATCTTCCCTTCATATCGAGATGAGGATAAGGGGCATCATGGTTTTTTAGTTTTTGGTTTATTATTATCCATAGTAGGAATTGCTATTGGCCTCACCATATTCTTTTTGTTAGAAGAACAGATAATTACAAATAGAAGTGAAAATCAAGACATTGTAAGGCCTTTCGTTTATGCGATACCTGTTCTCATTATTTTCAAGATACTTTATCTTAACATAGATGGCTACGCAAGAATGCTCTTTAAAACTGTCATAGGAACGTTTCTTGATGGATTGCTAACCAAAGTAATTTTCTTACTCTTAATAATTGCTCTTTATTTATCTGCCTTAGAGTTCGACTCTTTTATTTTACTTTATTGTATTGTTTTATCAGCACCTGGATTTCTCATTACATTATATGCCTTTAAGATCACCAAGAAAATTACTTTTCCTGATCGTGATATTTTTAAGTCTGAAAATCGATTAGGGTCATATATACTCTTCGGACTTTTGGCGGGTTCATCTTCTTCAATTATTCAGTATGTTGATACCTTTATGATCTACAAAATGTTGCCAAATGATGCGACTTCCTATATTGGTATTTATTACCTTATGATGTTTGCAGCAGTTTTGATCAGCATACCACAAAGGAATATCAATCGAATATCAGCTGTAATTATCTCTGAGTCATGGAAAGAAAATGACATAGATAATATTCAGGAGATTTACCAAAAAAGTGCCCTGAACTTACTTATTATAGGATCATTTCTCTTTATTATCGGTTGGGCTTGTATTGATCCCGTATTTGAATATCTCCCTGAATATCGAATTGGTAAATTTGCGTTTTTCTTTTTGGGATTGGCAAAGGTGATTGAATTAGGAACGGGAGTAAACATGGAAATCATTGAAGCTTCATCTAAATATAAATACATTGCTTATTTCAACTTGTTGCTTGCAGTATTAGTTATTCTGTTCAATTTCATTTTTATACAATACTATGGAATAGTAGGAGCTGCATTTGCAACGTTTTTAGCTATGCTAATTGTGAATTTTTTCAGAGCTGTTTTGCTTAAGCGTGCTTTTAACCTATGGCCATTTAGTGCAAAATTGTATCTGACTGTGTTGATCGTTGCTATTTTCATCACGGTTTTTTCTTTTCTGGACTATTCAGCTCACCCATTATTAAAAATTGCAATTAATGCATCACTTATAACCTTGATTTACTGGCTGCTCGTTGTGAAATTGAATCTTTCAGAAGATATCAATGGTACTTTTTACAGGTTAAAGAAACGTTTCTTTAAATAATAGAGATTTAATAATGTTAAGTGATAGACTCGTCTATTTCTGCTAATTTTAACCATATGAATAAGTCAATGCTGAAAGTAGATCATATTCAATTTATTCAAAATTCTTCCTGTTTGGTAACGGGCGGAGCAGGGTTTATTGGAGCTAATTTGGTAGAAAAGCTGGTGTCTTGTGGAGCCAAAAGAATTGTGGTGTTAGATGACTTGTCAACGGGGGATCTTGGAAATATTGAAGGATACTTTAATGCCGATCGAGTTGAATTCGTAAATGCGTCTATTACTGAATTGGATGCAATTAGAAGTACATTTGATAGAATTGATATTGTTTTCCAATTAGCCGCCTTAGGATCTGTACCCAGGTCGATAGATAATCCGGTTAAAACAAACAATGTAAACGTAGATGGATTCTTGAATGTGCTTGTTGCGGCAAAGGATGCTGGCGTAAAAAAAGTTGTTTATTCTTCCTCTTCTTCTATTTACGGAGATGATAATACCATTCCAAAAGTAGAAGAGAAAATAGGTAATCCACTATCACCCTACGCAGTTTCCAAACGTTCAAATGAACTTTACGCTAAGGTTTTTAGGGATGTCTATGGCATGGACATTATTGGATTAAGATATTTCAATGTATTTGGACCAAAACAGAATATTAATGGTCCTTACGCGGCTGTCATTCCTATTTTTATAACAAACCTTTTAAAAGGTGAAACTTGTAATATTAATGGAGATGGAACTATATCCAGAGATTTTACTTTTGTTCAGAATGTAGTAGAAGCGAATATTTTGGCAGCCTGGGCTAAGATTGAGTTAGAAAATCCTGTTTTCAATGTAGCTATGGGAGACCAGATATCCCTGAATGAATTATACAATAAGATAGAAGACAATATTGGATCAGGATTAAAACCAATTCATAAAGAAAAGAGAATCGGAGATATTCTTTCAAGTTTAGCAGATATCTCAAAAGCAAAAAAATATCTCGGATACGAACCTGGATATGACTTTCAGGAAGGTATCAAGCAAACCATTGAGTGGTATAGAAAGTTATATTAACATCCTTTACCTGCCTCTTTAGCTTGTTTCTCTTGTTCCTTGATCTTTTGCTCATGATACCAGATATAATTCTTTCTGGCCTTTTGGTAATCTTTCATTGACTTGAACTGATGTTCTTTCAAAAACTCTTCTGAAGGATTCTCAGGCCATCCTGATACATCTACTTCTCCTTCTTCTTTTTTAATGGTCATTCCATCTTTCTTCTCAGGTACCGCCGTTTCATCACCAAACTCATCAAAGAAATGCTCTTCCATTAACATTCCTTTTCTATAAGTAGCTCGGTATTTAATGGTGTTCTTATCATTATCATAGTATTCTTCAAATAGCCCATGTCTTACGTCATTTTGATAATTCTCAATGGTCCATCTCATGTTTTCTTTTGGATAGAATCGTTTAAATTCTCCATCTCGACAGCCGTTTTCATGATTTTCTTCATAGAATAATTGTCCATTGTCATAGTAATACCTTGATAGGCCTACTTTTTTACCCATTTTATATTCTTGCTCTGATTCAACCAGACCACTCTCAAAATAGGTGATATACTTTCCGTTCCACTCACCATTTTGATACATGATCTCCTTCTTAAGTGTATTGTTCTTATAGTATTCTTGTTTGATACCACTCATTTGGCCTAAACTCCAGGTCTCGATCTTCCACAGACTTGAATCCGGATAATAATATCGTGACTCTCCATCTTCAGCTCCCATGACGTAATTTTTCTCCCATTTAACACCACCGGTTTCAAAATATAATTTCCAAGATCCATCTTCTTTTCCAGTTCCCTGAACATCATGTGAACGGATCAATTGTATTTGACCATTTTCAAAATAAACCGTATCCTGTCCAATAGGTTTTCCTCCCTGATAGGTCAGAAACATTTCAAGATTACCATTCATGTGACAAACCTTACAAGAACCTGTAAAGGCTTTTCCAGATTTAGCATGCATTACTGCTTTTTGATCTTCATCAAAGTAAACCGTACCATTACAATCAGGAATCATTCTATATTGAGCATCACGACATTTATGAACGTCTGATGTGGTTTGCTCAGTTTGTTGATCAGGATCTATAGGTTGACCTATTTGAGCAAATATCATCCCTGAACAAATGGTGGAAAGGAAAACGGTAACAAGTTTCATGTCGATCAGTTTGGTGCATTAAGGTAGTAATATTACCTCAAATTTTATGCCTCAACCGGATCTGAAGGATGTTTTTCTAAAACTGTTTTGATATTTAATGGAATCTCAATCGTTTTTCCAATTGAATAATCCATGCAAACCACAACTGATTCTCCTTCACAGATCAGATTGTTTTGCGCATCATTAACCTTATAAGTTAGGGTGAATGATTTGTTACCAATATGACAGCATCCAACTGTAATTGAAATTTGATCTTCTAAATGTCCTGGACGGTGATAGACTAGTGTATTTTTTTTAATGATCAATCCTTGTTTACGCCAATCCCAATTTTTTCCGAGTTCATTGACAAAGAACATGATCCTACCAGTCTCAAAATAATGCAAATAAGCACCATTATGGATGTGACCTGCCATATCACAATCTGCAAATCTTACTTGAATAGGAGTGGAGATCATTTATCTAGTTTTTCGAATTCTGAATTGTTGCTTCTGAATTCAGGAACAATCCATTTCATCATTTTTACGATCTCTTCATTGTTTTGATCCTGGAACATAGATGTCAGGTCAGATATATGTTGAGAGATCTCCTCAAAATCATATTCTCGCACTTTAGCGATCATTATCTGTGGATGATGTGTTTTGACTGTGTTCTCTTCATTGGTCAACAATTCTTCGTAAAGCTTTTCTCCTGGACGTAACCCTGTTATTTTGATCTCAATGTCTTTACCAAGTTCCAAACCACTTAATTTGATCATTTTTTTAGCCAGATCATAGATCCTTACTGATTCACCCATATCAAAAACAAAGATCTCACTTCCTTTTCCCATTGCTTCAGCTTCCAATACAAGAGCCACGGCTTCTGGGATAGTCATAAAGTATCTCGTGATATCTTTATGGGTTACTGTTAATGGTCCACCTGCCTCTATTTGTTTTTTGAATAATGGAATAACTGATCCGTTTGATCCGAGTACATTTCCAAATCTTGTTGTAATGAATTTAGTTTTAGACTCTCTACTTGCTGATTGTGCATAGATCTCAGCTATACGCTTTGAACATCCCATTACGTTTGTAGGATTCACGGCTTTATCCGTTGAGATCAGTACAAACTTCTCTGCTTTGTATTGCATTGAAAGATCAACCAGGTTTTTTGAACCCTGAACATTGGTCAAAATGGCTTCTGATGGATTATTCTCCATCAAAGGAACGTGCTTGTACGCAGCTGCATGAAAAACGATCTGTGGTTTGAAAGTATTGAATAGATTCTCTAAGCGTTCATAATTTCGGATATCACCAATCACTGATTCTGTCAAATGAAGCGAACGTTTTTCTTTCAGTTCCATCTCCAAATTATATAATGCCGATTCAGCCTGATCTAACATGATCACCATTTTCGGATTATATTCTACGAGCTGTCGCACAATCTCTGACCCAATACTACCTGCGGCACCAGTTACCAGGATAACTTTGTGATCAAATTCATCACGTAATTTATCGGTATCTAACTTAATAGAAGCTCTACCTAATAGATCTTCAATTTTAACAGGTTTGATTTGCCCTGTCGTGAATTCTCCATTGATCCATTCAGTCGGAGAGGGGACATTAAGGATCTCAACATCATTCGCTAAACAGGTTTCAATAACTTTACGCTTATTTGTCTTATCCGGATTTTTAATGGCCATGATAAGTCTCTCAATGTTATTCGATTTAATAACCTGTTCAAGTGAGTTGGAGTGAAAGATCTTTAAACCTTCCAAAGATTTCCCAAGCTTCTTATTGTCATCATCAATGAAACATACGATCTTACCTTCAAGTCCAACTTCTTTATCTATAGTATGTTTAGTGATCAAGCCATATGTTCCGGCTCCATAAATTACGGTTGGTATTTGGTCTTTTGTTCTTTTAACACCTTCCATGTATAGCAGTTTAACTGCGAATCGAAATACCAGTAAGAAAGAAATACAAACGAAATACTCTACCAGGATAACTGAACTTGGGAACAAGAAAAATCCGTCAAAAAATCGATACTTAACAAATGACATTAAGATCAGAAGAAAAGTACCTGATGTTGTAGCAAATATCACCCTTTTAACATCTGCTGAAGCGGTATGACGTAGCATTCCTTTATAAATTCTGAATGCGAAGAACGTAATACTTCTGGCTAAAATAAAATAGGGTAATCCTCTTACAAAAATATGATACTCTTCATCAAATGGAAGATTGGTAGTATCAAAACGCACCAAATACGCAACCACCAATGCCATCACGGCAATGATCACATCCACGGCAAAAACTATCCACCTAGGTGCATTTTTGAAAGGTAATCGCATATTACTGCAAATTTAACTACAAGTATATACGTGTGAAATCTTAAAAAGATTGGTTTTTATAATAGTTTTTCCATTTGCAATGATGCTTTTTGTTCATTTGTTTGGATCATGATCAGATAACTACCTGCTTTATAAGGAGTAAGATCAATGACAAACTCTTGCCTACCTGTTGATAAAAATCCATTATAAATGGTCTTGACCAACTTACCATTAATGGCATAGAGATAAATATTAAAGATTTGCTCTTCACTTACCTGTAATACAATAGTGGATTGATCTTTTGCTGGATTCGGAAAAATGGATGATTGGAAATGAGACAAAATCTCTTCGTTTTCAATAGTGAGAATAGAGTGTTTTTCAATTGTACTTTGATCTTCAGGAGTTCTGGATACAAGAGTATCTTCTATGAATTGATCAAATTCAGGTGTCCAGGAGATTTCACCGTCTATCATCACATCATCAAACAGGGTATCAACCGATATGATATTCGTCAAAGTATCATCCGATTCGTATGGTGCGATAAAATTCCCAAGCATTTCTTCTTCTGGGATGAATGCTATTTCACCTTTTACATGTCGTTCTTCTGTTGGAATAGTGTCTTTGAATACCCATGAAGTTGGAGTGCAATTATTTGTTTCTTCCTCAACAGGTGTATATTTTACTTTTCCTTTGATAAGCTCATTTTCAACCATCTTCTTTGTGGTGTCCTTTTCGACAGGTTTCACGGCTGCTGGAGTGAAAGGATCCAATTGTGCGTTCTCTTTATTCGTGTTCCATTCCATAGCTATTTCACCCAGTACGTGCTTCTCATTCAAATTACACGAAGTGAATAGACTCATTCCAAATACGATCAGGCAGGCATATAGGAATTTACTTTGCAAACTCTTAACTGATTGGTTTTCCCAGGCATAAAAATCTTCATTCAATTCGTCCAATTGAGATTTTTTAAATCTTCCGCACATGTGTTTTCCTGCATTTTCTTTCAGGATCTGTTTAACCTGTTCAGGTGATTTATCTGAAAAGTCAACAACATCAATTTTACAGGAATGACAAAAAGCTCCTTTTTGTGTTGGGGTAAAATCAGCCCAGTTTTCGTGACATGGCTCTGGAATATGAATATTTTTCATAGCGGTTTCAATTGTTTGTAAAATGAAATACAGCTATGATTCAAATAGGTTCAAAAAATGATCAAACGGTACGTTTATTATTGACGAAATTCAATAATTGATCATGAAGCTTCAGTAACTGATGTATGATCTTCTTGTTTGGTGGATTTGGCCCTTCCCATTGAATAAATACCTCGCAGGCTGGGGTCACAAAATAGATGGTATTAATTGGTCTGAATCGAACACTATCAAAGTATTTGTTACAATTCTCAGTGTCTTTGACTTTTTCAATATATCCATTGATAATGTTCATTTCATCAACGTTCAGTTCAAATGTCACATCCACCCATGGTTTCTTTTCAACCAGATAAGAACCTCTCCTATGAGAAATGGTTGACCTATCCAGATCAATCTCAAAAACACTAGAGAAAATCGTCTTGAAATTATTAAGACTCTCAATATTTTGGTACAGAAAGATCTCAGATTCTTCGTGTTTAGTGGTTTGAAACCTGTGCTTTTCTTTTTGGCAAAATGCTGGAGCCAATGTGCCTAACCAAAGGCAGGTCAGCAAAATCTTTAGAAAGGAAGTAGACGAAACAAGCTTCATCTTATTGATTTCATTTACAGAATTCATCAAATTTCCGCAATTTTTTATAACTGCATATCTATGTTAACGGAATGTTAACTGATTTTAGTGAAAAAGATTGTAATCAGCTTGATTTATAGTGATAATTACGTTGAGTTATGTGTTATTTATCATGAAAGCCTTTGCCAACAAGGATATGATCAATATATTTTTCAATGCGGGAAGTTCTCGTGGCAGATTGCTTGGCACCATTAAAGTAAAGAACATATCCTCTTTGTCTTCCTGGGGTAAGGGCTTCAAAGGCCATTTTTAAAGCAGGACTTTCCTTGAATTTCAACTCAAGTTCTTCAGGGATATCAAGTGCTTTAGATAATTTAAATTCAACTTTTGCTCCTGATTTTTCTAATTCAATGGCTTCCTGGATGTATTCTCGTATCAATTTTTCATTATCCATAATTTCCTGAACACTGGTGAAATTCAATCTTCTGGATGCTTGCGAATTTTCGCCGGGTGCAGACATTATCCCTTTACTATCTTTCATCAAGGAACCTTTAAAGAAAGCTAGTGTAGCAAAATCTTTAAATGCGGACATGATCAATACATTTCCCTTTTCGAAAGTGTAGCAAGGTTGACTCCATTTGAGATCTTCAACTAAAGGTGAATCATTCAGAATTCTACGAAGTTCTTGAAGTTCTGCGGACCAACGGTGGACTTTGCATTTAGGTGTCTTGTATAATGAACAACGACCACAACCGTCTTGAAGGTAAGTATCTACTTTAGAATTCATAGCTTGTAATTAGAAGTACTAATTTAATCAGCTTTTTCAAAGATAGGAAAGGGTCAAAGGTTCAAGGATTCGATATGATCCAATTTTTCATTTGATAGATTAAAATCCTTCATCCAAATGAATATTTACTCCATCTATCGGAAATAGCTGATATTTCAAGGACTCCAATCAATTAATCATTAACTTAAAGGTGTAATTGAAATGCCTTGAATGTCGGATCTGGATTTAATGATAAAGTTTAGGAAGTTTTTGAG
Source organism: Crocinitomicaceae bacterium (assembly GCA_020635955.1). Classification (GTDB taxonomy): domain Bacteria; phylum Bacteroidota; class Bacteroidia; order Flavobacteriales_D; family Crocinitomicaceae; genus Paracrocinitomix. Next base: position 123,728 of record JACJYW010000004.1, on the reverse strand, counting down.
AAATGACTCTATAAGCTTATTCTATCACGGTATTTTTGATGATGAATTTACCGACAAGTTTATTTCGCTCGTAGCGGTAGATAATAAACGAAGAGTTCAGGGAAGAATGGCCTTTGTGCTTGCAGAAAGTTTTCAAAATATTATTCGACACAAGGATGAAGAAATAGATACGAATAACAGCAATTCATTTGGTGTAAGGGTAAGCGAGCAATGGATGCATATTTTTTCATCAAATCTGGTTGGCAGTGAAGTGAAAGAAGTTCTGAACACCAATCTTAAAAATATAAATGCCTTTGACAAAGATGAGTTGAAGGCCGCATATCTGCAAATTCTACATAAAGCTCAGTTGTCTGAAAAAGGAGGGGCTGGATTGGGATTAATAGAAATGGCCAGAAAATCAAACAATCCAATCCAGTTCGAATTTTTACCAGAAACAAAAGACGTATTTGCGTTTAATATGCAGGTTGATTTTGAAAAGGTAGAAACAAATGAGATCACAGAGCCAATCATCCCAATTCATGAAAATTCTGAGCTTAATGACCTGATCTTAAAAGAAGACATTTTATTCGTTTATAATGGTGAGTTTGGAGATGATGTGCTGCAGCCAATAATTCCTGTTCTGGAAACAAATGCTTCGGTTTTAGGAATTTCAGGTTATTCTGTTTTCCATATTGCTGTAGAACTAATGCAGAATATAGGAAGACATGCGGTTAAGAATGATCACGATCAAAGATCTGGTTTATTCATTATTAAGAAATCTACAAATGGATATTACATTTGTAGTGGAAATTATGCTGATGTTGACGCAATAAAATTGAAGGAGCAAGTGAAAGAACTGAATGACAAAAGCATTGATGAATTGAATGCTTTATATAAAATTGCTCTAAAAGAAAGTCTTTCAACAAATGTTAATAATGCTGGTGTGGGTTTGATTGATATACGAAGAACCTCAGGAAACCCAATTTCCCTTGAATATTTGGAAAGTGAAAAAGGAACCTATATAATGCTGGGCGTTAATATTACGATTTGATGAATAGAATGGAGATAGATAGTACAACCACTTCACCACAGGTGGCATTATTGGCTGAAGGAAAGGTTATTTTTTCTGGGAAGTCAATGATGGAAAATGCCATTGAATTTTATGACAGGATTCATGAGTGGGTTGATGGTTATATTAATGAGGGGAATGAACAGATCGAGCTTGAATTTGATTTTGTTTATTTCAATTCAACATCTGCCAAACAAATCCTTAAGATGTTAATGACGCTTGATGATTCATCTTTAAAATGTAAGGTAAATTGGAAGCATCCAGAAGATCACGATATCCTTAAATTCAGGGGAGCAGAGTTAGAGAGTATGTTGAATATGGAATTTAATTATGTTCCTTATTAAAGTCTGAATCCAATCAGGCAAATGTCATCTATTCGCTCCTGATCTCCCTGCCATTTTTCTAATTCTTCGGATAAAAATGCCTTGATCTTATTATGGTCATCTAATTGAATAGCTTGATGGATCAACGATTCATATTCTCTTGAACGCATTGGTAAACCATCTTTTCCTCCTAATTGTTCAACATATCCGTCAGTGTATAGAATCACCCATGAACCCTCTTCAATGTTAAAAGTTTGCGTCTGGAAATTTCGTTCAATAGGTTTACCATTTTTAATGTAATTACCTCCAACAGGAAGATAATCAGGCGAATAGTGTTTGATCTGGTTACTGTCAGCTATCAACATTCCATTTCTGGCACCTGCAAATTCTACTGTACGCCTTTTTCGATCTATTTTACACAAAGACATATCCATTCCATCCTGGATACTATCTGGATCTTGTTGGTGTAAAGTAGCTATGAGCTCTTCACTCAATTCAGTCATGATCTCTCCCGGACTTTTAGAATCATCCTGAATGATCTTATCCATTAGTAAATAGCTGAGAGTACTCATGAATCCTCCCGGAACTCCATGGCCCGTACAGTCAACACATGAGATATAATCTACATCACCAAATTGCCTGAAGAAATAAAAATCACCACTGACGATATCCTTTGGCTCAAATAACAAGAAGAAGTTATTGTAATTCATTCGAATTCCATCAGCAGATAACAACAAGGAATGTTGTATCTTCTGAGAATATTGAATACTGTCTTTGATCTGCTGGTGGTTGTGTTCTATGATCTCTTTTTGTTTCTCAACTTCCTCTTTTTGTTCAGCAATTTCTTTATTCTTATCCTGTAATTCATGAAATTGTTCACGCAATTGTTGAGTTGCAAATTCTACTCTCTTTTCTAATAGTTCCTTTTTAACGGATAGATTATGAGTTCTCCATCTAATTATCAGGAATACTAATAAAATGAAAGCAACAAGGTATAAAGCGTAAGCAACATTAGTTTGCCACCAGGGCGTTGAAATAGTAAAAGGGTAAACAAATGGTTCGCACCAGTCTCCACGATCTCCTTTTGCTTTAACCTTAAAGACATAATTTCCAGGTGCAAGATTTCTGAAATCAACACGATCATCTGGCGTTGGATTACTCCAGTTATCATATAAGCCTTCTAATTTATAACTGTATTGAATTCTGTGTGGTGCTGACCAATCTACGGCTGAGAAATGAAATGAAATATGTTGTAATGTATGATCAAATGTGGGATTAATGGGATAATTATAAAATGAAGCTACTGAATCATATTCAACTTTGTACTTCAGCTTTACACGATCATTTCGGTAATTCAGATACTCATCATCAATATTCAAATAGTTAAGTTGTATTTGAGGCTTGTTATATTGAAAGTTAACGTAGTCCGCCTTAATAACAGTAACGCCTTTACCGGTGGCCAACCACATTCTATTTTCATTATCATGATAGGCGCTTGTGGTATTGAAATCTAAAGCCTTCAGACCGTCCACATAAGAGAAATTTCGGATGTTTCTTCGTTCTGGATCCTTCTGTTCATTTTCTATCACACTCAATCCATGATCCGTACCCACCCAAATGTTATTTTGATCATCCTTAATGACGGACATGACTTTGTTGTTGCATAATCCTTGAGCCTCAGAAACATATTCGAATTGCTCACCGTCAAACCTTACTACTCCTTTATCATTGGTGCCAATCCATAGATTGCCATAATCATCAACCAATAATGATCGCAATTGATTTGTGCTGAGTCCTTCTTTTTCAGTGTAGGTAATGAATGAATTTCCATCATATTTAACTAGTCCTGAGTTATTGGATGCAAACCAAAGATTTCCTTTCTCATCCTGTTCAATGCTCCAGATCTGCTGAACAGGGAATCCTTCTTTTGAGGTATACTGATAGAAGTTTTGACCATCAAACCTGGTTAAACCGTTGAATGTCGCAAACCAGATCTCTCCATTTTTATCTTCGAAGATACATTTAACGATATCATGACTTAAACCACTTTCTTCATTGTAGTTGGTGAAGAAATCCCCATCAAATTTGCTAACGCCATCATGATTAGTTCCAAACCAAATATTGTTTTTTGAATCTTCCATGATCCAGCGAACTCGGTCACCAGCTAAACCGTCCTTCTCAGTATAATTCGTAAATGTTTTACCATCAAATTTACCAACACCTCTTTCTCTTGATCCAAACCAAATATTTCCTTCATGATCACCGGAAATGGCAAAATTCACATCTTCAATTAATCCATGATATTGGGTAAGCATAGAGAAGCTATTTTCTTTGAATCTGTGCATGCCACTACCGTAGGTACCCAACCAAATGTTACCTGATTTATCTTCATGAATGCTTGAAATAGAACGCCAGTGCTGTCCTTCTTGAGTGGTAAAACGCTGGATCTTTTCTCCATCAAAAACACAGGCGCCAATATCAGTACCAATCCATAAATTGCCTTTACTGTCTTCGTATAGTTTCTTGAATAAAGAGCTGGTTAATGGTAGATTATCCAGTTTACCATATTTGATGATCTTATCATTGTCCAGACATTCAATGAGTCCGTCACTGGTGGCATACCAGACTCTTCCATCAGATGCGCAAAACATGCTGGTAACAGTAGGACGACTTACACCACATTTGGGTAAATAATAGGTGAATTCTGATCCATCAAAACGTGTCAAACCTCTTCCACAAAACCAAAGACTTCCATCAGGAGCAATAGATATTCCCTGTACTGCTGAGGATAATAGACCTTCTTTGGGGGTGTAAAAGGTAAAATACTCCCCATCATATTTGGCTAATCCACCATTGTTGGTACCGGCCCAAATGTTACCAGAAGAATCTCTTTCTATAAAGTTTCCCTGATCATCAAAAAAACCTTCCTCTTCAGAATATTGATAAAATTTTTGACCATCAAATTTGATCAAACCATCATCTGAATACATCCACAAACTACCTTCAGTATCACTTGTTATTTGGCGAACTTCTCCAGTGGTTAATCCCTGTTCTATGGAGTAGAAGTAGAAATGTAATCCGTCATATTTGCCTAATCCTTCGCCAGCTGTCACAAACCACAAATTGCCATTAGCATCTTCATGAAAATCATTTATATAGGCAGACTTTAAACCTTGAGCAACATCAATTGATTGAATATCTGAATAACAATTCTCCATATAATATGGCGGCATAGCCTTGATCACCACTGGCGCTTTAGATTCGAACACTTTTGGTTCTAAGATCAGAGGTATACCTGTTTGAATAGTATCCCCATAGGAAGTAACTTTAATAAATTCTGAATTTCCCTGGCCTAGAGGTATTTTTACTATAGAATCAAGCAAAACTGATGTCGTATCAATCTTTTCAGGATAGTAGTATAATCTGAATTCATTAATGTTTTTCTCTCCTTCCCCAGCTTTAAGAATAGTGGGAGCTTTAATGCTATCATTTGATAACAAAGTAGGGACAATTTTATATGGTATTCCGGTTGGAACAGTATCTCCTTTTGGACTAATGATCAAATTAACTGGTAAGCCTGAAAACTGATTTATTTCATAGCCTTTTTCTAATGCCAAATCGACATTTGGATCTTTATTTTCATCAAGATCTATTACTTCTTGCTTGTTGCAGCTTATAAGCACAATCATAGCAAAAAGACATAGTTTTATTTTTTGATTGATTAGTTCGAACATCAATTTGGTAGCGTCACTCTGCATCTAAGGTGAGGAATAAAACCAAAGCTTACCTGAAAAAATCGATAAGTAATCAGTTTTTCACCTTTAGTCAAACTAAATAGGAGATTGTGGGATGTATTTTTGTAAGGCTTTTATTGTCCACCATAGATGATCAAAGTATGATCTTCACCTATTAACTCCTCATCAATAATCTTAGAAATGATCTTCCAATCTCCCCCTCCAAGCCCTGCGCCAATTTTAGGATAGCCAATCTTTAGTCCTGAAAAATGTTCTTTGATCATGCGAAAAGATTGGCGAATGGCATCATAATCTACTAAAGGAGCCGGACCGGCAAATTGATATTGAGTGTAAGCATTGACAACAATTAATTCACCTTTATATCCATGACATTTCGCCCAGCTTATCGTTCCAAGTTTTTCTAAATCACCAGAAACGGTTTTAAGATCAGCTTCAAAAGCTTCAGGAAATTGCGTTTTAATTGCTTTTGCTATTCCAGCTTCCATACTACGAAAACAGTTGCATCCATGAATGATGAGGTCAAACTCGCCTTCGAGCGCTAATTGTATCAAATCTCCAACTAATTCTCTCATAATTCATCCTGTAATCCGCAATGCTCCTTCTCAAATTCTAATTCTATGGTATAATGGTCAAATGGATGATTCACCAGTACATGTTTAATGTCTGATTTTATCCTGACAAGATCTTCAATGGTTAGACCGGATTCTACAATAAAATGAGCAGTGAAAACATGATGTTCTCCATCTAAAGACCAAATATGTACATGATGAATTGAATTTATTCCAGTAATAGCAACAAGTTCTGATTCTAACTGAAGCTGATCAATATCTCTGGGATGCCCTTGCAAGAAAATAAAGAGTGTTTCTTTAAGTCGCTTGATCACGTTCCAGAATATGTACAAGGTGATCACGAGTGATAATGCAGGATCAAGGTATTGAATATCCTTAAACTGTAAGATGATGGACACAATTAGAATGGCGATCCAGCCAAGAACATCTTCCAATAAATGCCACATCATCACACGTTCATTCATGGTTTTGCCTAAACGCATTTTCCATGCAGCTATACCGTTCACCGCCACTCCAACTAAGGCGAAAATTAGCATTCCGGTTGCGTTTGAAGATTCAGGATGGATCAATCGATCTATAGCTTCTGTGATCACGTAGATGCTACCAGCTATTAGAACAACACTATTGATCAGAGCTGCCAGGAGTGAAAGTCTTTTGTAGCCGTATGAAAAATCATGTGTTGCCTCTTTGTTTGATCTCTTTTGAAGATACCACGCCGTTCCTAAAGAAAGACTATCACCAAGGTCGTGAACAGCATCTGATACTATGGCCACAGAATTAACATATAATCCGCCAATGATCTCAAAAACAGTGAACGCTAAATTCAATAAGAAAGCAGTTCTTAAGTTTTTTGAAGCATGGTGATGGTGATGATGATCGTGTCCCATGAAAATAAAAGTACAAAAAAGACCTTCCACCAAATGGTAAAAGGTCTTCCTATTCATGAAAAAACAACTTGACGGTTGTATTGCCTAATTTACTTTTTGAATTTTCAAGGTTTCATTTTGTCCTTGAGAGATGATCTTGACAAAGTACATTCCTGAGTTCAGGTCATACATATCAATTTCAAATTGTTGCCTGCCGGACGTTAAAACTCCTGAATGTATATTTCTAACCAGCTGACCATTTATGTTGTAGAGTTTAATATCAAATTGCCCTTCCTTTTCAATGTCTAAAGCAACTGTGCTTTGAGATTGGGTAGGATTAGGATACGCTTTAGCTTCAAAAACTCGCGGATCAATTGTAATAGGAGGTGCAAGAATTGATTCATCAGTAGTGTCTACTTGAATCTCTTCAACATAGTTTACATAATTAGGGTCATATGCGATCATACCTGCGGTCATATAATGCGTTTCAGTGTATTCTTGATATTCCTGATCAATAGCTATATCTCCAGCCAGTTCCACATTGCCAAAGTTGCAGGTAAATGGAGTGAGCTCTTCTATCACATAATCCAAAAGATCAATATTTTCAATTTGAAAATCTTTATTGATAAAGTTCAATTGCGGATGGATATTCTTTGTCATTTCAATTTGATTCATTTGCTGTATAACAGGTTTTTCTTCTGTTGAACAACTAAAGAGTGTTAATCCAAATGCAATAACACAGGCCAATAAAAATTTGCTTTGAAAGGTATGATTAGTCTGATTTTTCCATTGTAAAAAACCTGCATTCAATTCTTCCAATTGACTTTGGTTGATGCGCCCACAAATGTGCTGCCCTTTATGTTTTAGTATGATCCTATTGATCTCATCATTGCTGAGATGTCTAAAATCAAAAGTATCTGTTTCACATTTTTGACAAAAAGCTCCTCTCTCTGTAGGAGTCATTTTGCTGAAGTCTTCTTGACATGGATCTGGAATATTAATCATAGCTCATTGTTTTTATTGGATTACAACACTGGGTCCAAAAGGTTCATTTTAGAGATGCAGGTTTTATCAACTTTCCATAATTTATCTTCGGATCTTGATTGTATTCTTGAGGTGATCAACTCTCCGTTCACTTTCATTTTAAGTACAAAAGTGGCATCAGGAATATGTTTCAATTGTTGTTCTAAACTATAGTATCCTGCTTTGAATTTTAATGGTGAAGAAATGAGAGGATAAGCAACAATTTGTTTCGATTTGTCATTCAATCGATTCAATTTCATTTCAATGGTGACATCTTCATACGCGAGAAGATTGATGATGATCATGTTATCCGTTTGAATGGTTTCGTAACAAAAATTAGATGCTTCGCAATAACCGAAACATGATTCTACGGGTTCTGCAGCCCTTTGAATGGGCATATATTGGACATATATGGAACCTATGATCCATTCTTCCCATGGAAAAATAATCTGAGGAGGAGGCATTGGAATGATACAACCCGGAATATCTATTGGGAAAGGGAAGAAGGCAGTGCAATCTTTTATACTTAAAAAGTTGTTAGGTTGCGTAGTGATTTCAGTTGTTACAGAAGGTTCTTTCGTTGAATTCGTATCCTGACAAACTGATAGAGTAGGGATGGAAATCCCAAGGATTAGAGGCATTATTGATTTCATGATATTGGATGTTTGATTTCCCGAAAAACGGATCATGAAATTTTTAGGCTGCTTGAAAATCAAGCTTTAACAACTCTTTAACTAGCCTATAACAGAATTTTAACTTTTAGTAGGTCCATTCATGTCGTACTTTTTTGCCATTGCACAAAAAAGAACAAAAAAAGGCTAGCGTCCGCTACACACATTCTATTTTGATCAATTCGTTCACTAAGCTCCAAATATTTTCCAACGATCGCCCATATTCTGGTGTTGGAAAATCGACCGGAGCTTTTACGCTCACTGCATTGTCAAAATTTACGAATGCTTAGTAGATGACGCATAAATTAAAGAGCTTTCAGATCCTTTATTGTCTTTTTAGGATCATCTGCTTTGAAAACAAAGCTACCGGCTACTAAAGCATCTGCACCGGCGGCTAGCAATTCAGCACCAGTTTGCAAATTAACACCTCCATCTACTTCAATTAGAGCATTGGAACCTTTATCCTGGATCAGTTTTTTCAATCGACTTACTTTTTCGATAGCCGCTTTGATGAACGTTTGTCCACCAAAACCCGGGTTCACTGACATGATCAGTACCAGATCAAGATCAGCTAAGATCTCTGAAAGGACTGAAACTGGGGTATGAGGATTTAAAGCAACACCAGCCTTCATTCCGGCATCCTTGATTGCTTGAATTGTTCTATGCAAATGATTGCATGCTTCATAATGAACCGTTAGATAATTAGCTCCGGCGTCTGCAAAATGAGTGATGTACTTATCAGGTTCAACGATCATTAAATGAACATCTAAAGGCTTTTTAGCGTGTTTTGATACCGCTTTAACCGTAGGTAATCCAAATGATAGGTTAGGGACAAATGAACCATCCATTACATCCACATGAAACCAATCTGCATCTGAAGCATTGATCATTTCAACTTCGCTTTGAATATTCGCAAAGTCACATGATAATAATGAAGGTGAGATTATAGGCATGTTTTTTTCTTAAATCGCAATGCTTCGACAAGCTCAGCATGACGCGAGATTTGATAATATGACCATGTCATCCTGAGCTTGTCGAAGGGTCATGGTCATTACTATTATGAAAGTAGATTTATAATCTGTTCTGCTAATTCTAATCCAATTCTGTCTTGAGCTTCTTCTGTAGCAGCACCGATATGAGGTGTCGAACCAATTTTTTCATGCTGTAATAGATCCGCTCTTGGATTAGGTTCATTTTCGAAAACATCTAATGCTGTTGCTCTAACTTTTCCAGAGTTCAAAGCTTCGATCAATGCATCCTCATCAATAACACCACCACGAGCAGCATTTACCAGAATAACACCATCTTTCATTTTTGCAAATTCTGCTTTTCCAATAACCGCAGCTCCATTGGCTTGTTTTGGAACATGAAGTGAAATGTAGTCTAATTCTCCAATGATCTCATTCAAATCTTTCACCGGATCGATCCCTACAGCTACTTCACCATGACCTTCAATATAAACGCCAATAGAAGCTTTATCTACAAAAAGGTCTACCGCCTTTACTTTCATTCCTACACCAAGAGCATATGAAGCTAGTGACTGCCCAATTCTTCCAAATCCAACAATCCCAATGGTTTTTCCTCTCAATTCCTGACCTTTTCCGTATCTCTTTTTTAGCTTTCCAAAATCTGTAGCTCCTGTCGTAGGCATCATTCTATGTGAATGAAACAGATCTCTTGACATAGAGAATAATTCTCCCATCACCAATTCTGCTACAGATTGTGATGAAGCACCAGGTGTATTGATAACGCTTAATCCTATTGATCTTGCATATTCTACATCAATATTATCCATTCCAACACCACCTCTTCCAATCAATTTTAATCCTGGGCAGGCATCAATAAGATCTTTGCGAACAGTGGTAGCTGATCTCACTAATAATCCTACAATTCCTTCTGCATTTATTGCAGCAGCCAATTGATCTTGAGGTATATTGGTAGTAGATACTGTAAAACCAGCTTTTTCCAAAGCTTCAACTCCTTCTGGAGAAATTCCGTCGTTTGCTAAAATTTTCATCTTATGCTTTTTTTAGAGCGAATTCTTTCATTACATCAACCAAAACCTGTACGCTATCCAGGTCCATGGCATTATACATTGAGGCTCTGAAACCTCCTACTGATCTGTGTCCTTTTAAACCGATAACACCAGCATCTGTCCACATTTTAGTGAAATCACCTGCTAATGCTTCATCTTCCAAAACAAAAGTGACATTCATATTTGATCTGTCCTCTTTTACAGCTGTTCCTTTAAACAATGGATTTGAATCTATTTCGTTGTAAATAAGGTCAGCTTTCGCCTGATTTCTTTTTTCCATAGCAGGAACTCCGCCATTTGCGATCAGGTGTCTCAAGTTTAACATAGAGACATATACAGGGAAAACGGGAGGAGTATTGAACATTGAATCTTTTTCATGATGCACTTTAAGATCCAAATATGTAGGAATAGCAGGATGAGTAGAGTTGCCTAAAATGTTCTCCTTTACAATATATACAGTTGTTCCGGCTGGCCCAAGATTCTTTTGAGCTCCGGCATAGATAATGTCAAAATCAGCCACGTTTACCCGTCTCGAGAAAATGTCAGATGACATATCGCAAACTACAGGTACCGGACTATTTGGGAATGACTTGAATTGAGTTCCGAAAATGGTGTTGTTCGAAGTCAAATGCAGATAATCATAATCTGAGGCAATGCTATAGCCTTTAGGGATGTAGCTATAGTTCTTGTCTTCAGAACTGGCAATAACATCAACAGCTAAACCTGCATTTTTTCCTTCTTTAACGGCTTTTCTTGCCCATTCTCCTGTGTTCACATAAGCTGCCTTTTTGTTTTTTCCAGACATGTTCATGGCAGAGATCAGGAATCCTAAGCTGGCACCACCTTGTAAAAACAGAACTGTGTATCCATCCGGAACGTTCAATGCTTTTTTTACAAGATCTCTGGCTTCTTCCATAACATCAATGAATTCCGAACTTCTGTGAGAGATCTCTAAAATGGAAAGTCCATTGAAATCTAAAACTGCAGCAGATGCTTGTTGAAATACTTCTTGGGGTAAGATGCAGGGACCTGCACCAAAATTGTGTTTTTTAGACATAACGATCAGTTTATTAGGGTTGTCTACTGCAAAGGAATAGGATTTTAGATAATTGAAGGTATTTTAAGGGCTTAAAGTTTCCATCTTTTTCAACAATTGAAGCTGGAAGCTAAGAGCTGGAAGTTGGAAGCTGGATTTTAGGAGTTAATTTCAATAAAACTTCTAGCTTCTAGCTTCTTTCTTCAAGCTTTAATTAATTTTACAAAAAAACACAATCAGTGACAATTTTAGAGATCGTATGGAATTTTGAGCCACGTGTTATTCCAGCGTGGAAAATGCCAGCCTGGTATGGTATCATGTGGGCTCTTGGATTCTATTTAGGATTCATTATTCTGAATAGAATGTACAAATCAGAAAAAGTGCCTGATGCGTGGATGGATAAAACTTTTATCTATGTATTGATCGGAGGGGTTTTAGGAGCAAGATTGGGCCACTGTCTTTTTTACCAGCCAGATATTTACCTCAAAGATCCTATTCAGATCCTAAAAATTTGGGAAGGCGGATTAGCCAGTCATGGTGGTGCAGTAGGAATTATAATTGCTGCCTGGTTGTTGGCTAGAAAGGTTACTAAAACAAATATTCTTTGGGTGTTAGATAGACTGGTTGTTCCTACCACTTTAGCAGGTGGATTGATCAGAATGGGTAATTTATTCAATCATGAGATCGTGGGTATTGCTACCGGTTCTGATTATGGATTCAAGTTCTTACGTCACGATATACCAGGCTCAATGGCCATGCAGATCACAGGTAAATCTTACGATAAATTAGGTGAGGCTTATGACCTGATAGCGCATGATCCAAGATATGCAGATTGGTTAGCATCAGTACCAAATAGATATCCTGCGCAGCTTTATGAAGCAATTTGTTACTTCATCATTTTTGGATTTATCTTCTTTCTATACTGGAAAACCAATGCAGCCAAAATACAGGGGTTTTTAGTTGGATTCTTTTTTGTGACAGTATTTGGTGTACGCTTCCTCGTAGAATTCATTAAAGAAAATCAAGAGGGATTAGACCAGGGCTTAACCGGATTGAACATGGGGCAATATTTGAGTATACCACTTGTATTGATCGGTTTATTCCTGATGTTCAGAAAGATTAAATTTCTGAGAAAAGGGAAAGATACTGAGGTAGCAGGTTAATCCAGGTTTCCTCACTTCAAATTCAAATCATCTTCAAAGTTGATCTCCTCTTCGGGAGCATTGATGATCTCATCAAGATATTCTTGTGTTACGGGACCGCTGTTGCTTGCCTCATCAAAACTTTGATTGGAAGATTTGAGTTTTGATTGGATCAAAAAATAGATTGGAATACCCACTATTGCTGCGTTGAATAGCACAAACAACATGTTTCCACTATTGATCTGGTCCAGCAAGAATTCATAATTGAATCCCATGTAAATAACCAGTATTAGGGTAAATGCAGCACCTAAATAGAAGAATACATCACTTTTTAATCTCCAGGATATAACTGAAAATAGAATGGCTAAAATGCCGCAGGTGAATACCAATATTTGCGCAAATAAAAATCCCACAGATTAAAGATAGGGAATAATCCGCCAATTAAAGGATCAACAAATTCCTTGCAAAACAATTTACTGTAAAATCGGTCATGCCTGACCTTGGTTCACCATCCAAATGATAATATCCCTCAGGATAGTTTTTAACCGAAATTCTGGCTTCTTGTTTGAATTGAAGCCTATGGAAATACTTTGAGTTATGAATGGTTTGCGTGAAGAATCGTGTTCCAATCGCAGGCGTATCAATCAATGGAAATTTATCGATCAGTATTAATTCCATTACTCCGTCTTGCATATTGGAATCTGGAGAAATGGTAAATCCGTTGCCAAATTGACTTGAATTTCCCACCGCACAAACCAACGCTTTATGTGTAGAGAGTTCACCATCCACCGAAACTTCGAATTCAATCGGTTCAAAATTCATGTATTCTCTCGCAATTAATTTAGCATAGCTAATAAATCCCCTTTTGTGATAATGATCGAACAGGTAAGCGATATAGCCATCAAATCCGAATCCACAGGTTCCTACAAAAAAATCGCCATTCACAGTGCCCGTGTCATATTGCTCTGGTTTAAATGAAGCAATCCGTTCCAATGCCGATTTAGCAGTCAATGGAATTTTTAAATGCCTTGCCAATCCATTGCCCGAACCAGCCGGAATGACCCCTAAGGCACAATTCGTCTTGATCAACTGGCTTGCAACTTCATTCACTGTTCCGTCTCCACCTATGGCAATGATTGCATCAAACTCTTGATGTCTTGAGGCAGTGATCTCTTTTCCATGACCAACGCGTTCAGTATACTGGATCTCTGTGTTATGTTCTGATCCAATATGAGTTTTGATCAGATCCGGAATATCTCCTTTTTTACCAATGCCCGAAATTGGATTGATCAAAAACAATATGTTCTTTTTACTGCTCAACGGTCATTGAATTGGTGAGTAAAGCATGATTGTATGCCTGGATCATTGCTTTTAATTGTTGTTCCAGTTTTAAGGCTACATCCTGATGGTTTTGTATATCAACCGACTCTATTACAGTATTATTGATTTTTGAAAGCTGCACGATAGATTCATTTTGAAAGCTGATCATCCATGGTTCGCCATGAAAGTCTCCAAAATGTAAATATTTATCGGCAATTAACATGGAGGTGTATCCTCTTTGATAATGAAAAGCGGAGTGACCAAAAGAAAAGTAAGGTTTTTTATAGCCAACTAAATCCAGAATGGTCGGCATGATGTCGATCTGGCCTATCACACGATCTTTTGTGCCTGTTAAACCGGAATCGTTAGCATGATAAAAAAGTAGAGGGATATGAACTTTACCCAGATCTGTAGAATAAAGAGGATCATCTGTCCCGGGCGTGTGATCAGCTGTTAAAACAAATAATGTATTGTTGAACCAACTCTCATTTTTGATCTTCTCAAAGAAAGTTTCTAGCGCATAATCAGCATACATTACTGCCCTGTGCTTTTTTGAAGGGGCATTCTTGAATTTGTCTTCATACTTTTTAGGGATATCATAAGGAGGATGGTTGGAAATCGTGAAAATGACGTCAAAAAATGGTTGCTTTTGTGAATTCATTTTTTGTTTTGTCCAGTCTAGAAATTCTTCGTCATAAATACCCCAGGTGCCATCATAGTCTGCTTCATTGTTATATTCTGTTCGTCCATAATAGTTTTGGAAGCCTATCATTTCACAAAAAGAATCAAAGTTCATTGAGCCATTTGTTGCTCCGTGAAAGAAAGAAGAAGAATATCCCATTTCATTCATGATCTCCGGCAAAGCGTGAAGCTGATTTACAGAGTAGTTGGATAACAAATATTCATCCTCCATAAGCTTAGGGACTGAAGCTAAAATAGCGGGCACTGCATCCAATGACTTTTTACCATTCGCATAAGCATTTGTAAAACTCAATGAATGAGAGATCAGATCGTCAAGAAAAGGAGTGTAAGTACTGCCTGATTCATTCAAAGCACCAATGTATTCCACTGAAAAGCTTTCCATGATAATGATCACCACATTCTGACCTTCATATTGCCCTGTTTCCATATTATGAAAAGTGGTTGGATAGATCTTTTCAAGCGTTTCTTCATTAAAATATTCCTTTTCTTCCAGCGAAACCGTCCCCCAACTGTTGATCACAGTAAAGGCGGTGTTCAATACGAATTGCACATTCGAAACATCTGTATATTTAGCTGCTTGTGTTGGCCTTATTGGTTTTGAAACAAATCCTCCTCTTCCTATAAATATGAATAGTCCAATGAATAAAATGTAGATCACTGTTTGTTGCCAGGTCTTCCAATTTAAGCTATCGTCTTGTTTTCTATTGATCTTTCTAATGATCCAGAATGAAACCACTAATAGAATGACGAAAAGCAACAAAATGTACCAGTAATCTCTTAAAAATGAAGGGATCTGGTTCATAAGGTCATCACCATAACTCAACATGGTAAATAAACCGTAGTTTGAACGTGTTGTGGTGTGATGAAAGTATTCGATATCCACCAGGTTCATGAAGATCCCGAAGAAGAATGCAAGAAATGTAAAGGTGTTCACGACTATTCTGAACCATTTTCTGTCTCGATTTCGATTAGGAAATAGCTCAATGACGATCAAAGGATAGAAGAGTAGGCAAGTGGTGATCAGATCGAACCACATACCAACGAAAAAATCTCCAATACCAACGTTGGGGAAATAGTTGCTATTGAAGGCGAAGAAAGCAATCCTGCATAAAGTGAAAATGAGCATTAAAATGCCCATTTTCAAAACGAATTTCTTCAGATATACAGGTATGCGATTCATTACCTATTTCACGGTGATGCGTAACCAGTAATCAAAGTTTTTCTTTTGCTCTGGAGTAAATACCGACTCATGGGTGTAATAATCTCTTTCTTGAGCCCCCATAGTGATCGTATAGTTCTTAATTAAGTTATCACGTGACAGCATTACTTCAAATTGATCTCCAGGTTTCATGTCTTTTGTCATATTGGTGAACTCATTGCCATCCATTCTGTATCCGTTAATTGCAATGATCTCATCATTTACACTAATTCCTTGCTCCTCAGCAGCACTACCAGCCATTACAGTAGTAACGATCAAGCGTCCGCCCTGGTCTGATGTTCTGATTCCTAAATATGGTTTTGCAGGCGCTTTTGTCTTGTTAAGCCTTACATCCAGTCCAACTCCGGCAAAGAATTTAGTGTAATCAATTGTTTTTGTTCCATACACGTAATCATTAAAGAACCAGTCCATATCTTCACCAAGGAACGATTCTAAAGTTGATTGAAATTCTTCTTCAGTAAATCCAACATCTTTCATGATGTAGAAATCATTGAACAATTTAAGCATGAAATCATCCAAACTTTTTTCGGCTTTGAATTTGTTGATGATATAAAGATCCAGCATACAAGCAAGTATTTGACCTTTTGAATAATAAGAAATACCGGTGTTTACCGAATTTTCGTTTGGTTGATAAGCCTTGATCCATGCATCAAAACTTGAATGTGCTACCGGCTGTACTTTATTTCCTGGCTGATTTTCTACATAGCCAATCACACCCATGATCTTATTTACATAATCATCCTCAGTATAATAACCACATCTTCTCAGTATCAGTTCATCATAGTAAGATGTAAATCCTTCCATCACCCACAACAGGTCTGTGTAATTCTCATGATCATAATCAAATGGTCCTAATTCTTTTGGACGAATGCGTTTAACATTCCACAAGTGGAAATATTCATGAGCTACCAGACTCAAGAAGCCGATATAATCGTCTCCGTATGTCCATCTGTTCACTTGAAGCGTTGTAGAGGCTTTGTGCTCTAATCCTCCGGCAGGATCAGTAACGTTATGGATGATAAATAAATATTCTTTGTTAGGATTAACATTAAAGATCTTGGTTTCAGCTTCAATCACTTTAGCCATGTCTTTTTTCAATTGCTCTTCGTCATAGTTTCCTTCACCATACATAGCAACTCTATGATTCGTGTTAGCCGCAGTGAAAGAAAATTCTTTGTGATTACCGATCTCTATGGGAGAATCAACCAATTCATCATAGTTCTTAAAACTAAATGTATTACCTCCTTCGTTGGTAAGGATGGTTGAGATCTTTTTGAAGGAAGAATGGGGTATAATTTCAAGCTTACCTGCTGTTTCTTTTTGTCCATCTACATACATGAACACGGATGATCCGTTCAGATAACCATGGGAATCATCCAAAAAACTAGTTCTTACGGATAGTTCAAAAGCGTAAACATGGTAATTGATCTTTACTTTGCTGATTTTCTTGGTTTGAATGACCCAGGTGTTTTTTGAAGATTTTACAACATCTAATGCGTTACCGTTTTCATCAGTAGCTGTAACGATATCTACTGCTTTTGAAAACTCTCTAACCAGGTATGAACCCGGAGCCCAAACTGGCATTTTAATAACCAATTCCTTGGCTTTAAGGTCGCTCACATTCATTTCAACATCAAAATAATGTGAGTTAGGTTTTGACATGCTCAATTTGTAGTCAATATGGATCGCAAATGATTGGATCGAAAAATAGAGGGATGCTAGCAGTAAAAAAAAGTGTTTGTTCATTTTGCCTGATTTTGATTCAAAAGTAAACATTTGAATTAAATATTGGTTAGATTTGTCATGAACAGAGGCCTTTGGAATAGCCGTAAAATCAAACAAATGATGAAAAATTTCTTAGCACTTACATTATTTTCAATCTTATTAGTCGGATGTAAAGGGGATGAGGGTTCAACCGGTACGGATGGTGTTGACAGTGAAGAACTGGCTAGATTAAAGTCAGAGATCAAGGATCTTGAAAATCAGTTGACGGAAAAAGATTCTGTTATTAATGAGTCGATCATGTTATTCAACGAGATCGAACAAAACCTGGCTATGATCAATTTGAAAGAAGATGAGATCAGATTCAGATCTAACGATATTGAGTTGGAAGAAGATGGTAAACAGTGGATCATACAGGAAATTCAAAATATCAACTATTTACGTGAAGAGAATGCTAAGAAGGTGGACGAGTTGAATGTTGCCTTGAAAAACAAGAATCTTCAAATTAAGGAGTTCCAGGATATGATCACCAATTTGATGGATAAGATCCAGGTTCAGGAAGAAGAAATTGAAATGTTACGTGTAGAATTGGCTGATCTGGACAGAGAATACGTTGAATTATTAGAAGCATATCAGGAACAAACTGAGATCACAGCAGAAACCTTGAGAGAATTGAATAAAGCTTATTATGCTTATGGAACTTCAAAAGAATTAGAAGCTGCAGGTGTTATCGAGAGAAAAGGAAATTTCCTTGGCTTGAATAAAAAAACCTATTTGAAAGATGATTTCAATGAGCAATATTTTACTCAAGTTGATATTACCAGAGAAAAGAGTATAGAGATCACTGGTGAAAAGGTGAAATTCATCACTGACCACCCTTCATCATCTTATGATGTGATCTCCAATGGAAGCAAGCACGTGATCAAGATCAACGATCCAAAAACGTTCTGGAAAGTTTCCAAATTCCTGGTTGTTGTTGTTGACTAAACACCAAAAGTTATCGGAGGAGCAATTGGATTTCTCGTTGTAGCCGGCATTTTTATTCAGCTGGATCTTTGCTGCTGCAAGGGCATATAAATATGGTGATTCTAAAGGATTGGGTTACTACTTTATGCACCTGTTTTCTGCAATCGCCGTTATTTTCGTTCTTTGGTTGATCATAGTCATGCCTTCATTGGATTGTCACGGATTTCTATGCGGACTAGGTGAAGTTGTTATTTGGCTACTTTGCAGTACGCTTATAGCATTGATTTGGCCATTGATCTTACTTGTAGTATTGAAGAGAAAGTATCTGAAGGAAGAAAAGGTAGTAGTCACAAATGATGAATTATTGGATGATGTTCTCTAAAACAGGAAAATATTTGGTGGGTATTTTATTCCTTGGGTTTATAACCTCGTGTGCCCCATTATTACTTCATTCGGATGCTGTTTATATGAAGCCAGATCCGGTAATGATCAACTATTTTAACGAATTTGAACAGGCTACTGAGACGCATAATTGGGATAAAGTAATGCAGATGATCCATCCTAATTATGTCAAAGAACAGCATGACAATTTTTTAGAGGGACGAACTGATCAATTTTTGAACGAGTTTTTTGGGATGCCGAGGGATGAGATAAAACGACTTGATTTTATCGTTTCATATTTCTGGTTGAACAATCAATGGGTTGATTTTTGGGTAGTTAAATCGGATGGAACAAAAAACCGTGCAAGCTGGAGCATTTTAGATCGTAAAGACGATTCGGGCTACAAAATAGGGCTGGTTGGTGCGGTTGGGTGATTATTTTTTGATCTGAAACGTTGAATAATTCTCCTGACTCAAGTAATCAAATTCCATTTTATCATCCTTCAGATAATAGCCGAAGCCTTCTACTCCTGAAATGTTATCTGAATATTCATTCGGTAGTTCATAATCTACCAGATCTTTCATAATTGCGATATCAAGATCTCCATCATTATCCAGGTCCATTATCCATGAATTAACCGTTTGTTTCATTGCACCTTCAATTTTCTGATGACTGGCTCCTTCGATTACTAAAAGTCTTTCTTCTGTTTTTATGTTATAAATAACGATTAACAAAATAGAGTCTTTAGGATCTTTTCTACCAATGACAATTGTTGCGGCAATGATTGTTTTGTTGCTATTCAAATAGATCTGTTCATTAGCCCAATATCGATTATTTGGATAAAGCGTATCGATTCCCAAATGTTTAATTGAGATTGCATGAATCTCCTTACCGGTAAAAAGACCTGACTTTCCATTCTTAGTGATTGGAGTGTCTAATAAATATTTACTGGGATAAATGTGAAGTGAATCCGTTTCAACGATCGAAAAATGGAGTAATGCAAGTTGACCCTGACATAGATTCAAAGTAAGCAATCCCGTAAAAAGAAAAAAAGCTTTCATTATTTCATTGCTGCGATCAACAGGGCAATATAGATCACATAGGTAGCAAATAAGATAGCTCCATGAATTCGACCTACTTTTTTACCGATCAGCATAATAGGAAGTAAAGCTGCCGCAATTCCGATCATCCACCACATGTCAAAAGACATAGCTGCAGGTGCCACATGAATAGGATGAACCATAGCCGTTATTCCGAGTACAGCCATGATATTGAAGATGTTGGATCCGATAAGGTTTCCAATGGAAATATCTGATTCTTTCTTAAAAGCGGCCACAGCTGAAGTAACTAATTCAGGAACTGAAGTACCAAATGCAACTACGGTCACACCAATAATTCGCTCTTCCATGCCAAATGATTCAGCGATTTGTACGGCACCATCCACTAGCCAACCTGCACCAAAATACAAGGCCACAAGTCCTGCCAACGTTAATCCCAGTGAGATCCAAATGTTATCTTTGATCTCTGCTATTTCATCAAACTCGCCTGTCTCCTGATCTTTTTCCTTTTTAATAGTTCGTCTTGAATTGCGGATCAAATAGAAGGTAAAACCAATGAGAATGGTGAACAATACAGCACCTTCCCAAAATACGAGAACATTATCCAAGGCAAAAACATAGAACAACAGGGTAGCCAACATCATCATTGGCCAATCAATCCTTTTTGAATTTCTACCGGCCATTACCGGGAAGATCAATACAGTAATCCCAAGAACAAGAGCCAGGTTGGCAATATTTGAACCTATTACATTTCCAATAGCAATATCTGGTTTGCCGTCAATTGCGGCGTCAATACTCACAAAAAGCTCAGGAGCAGATGTTCCGAAAGAAATAACGGTCATTCCAATCACCAGCGTAGAAATGTGCGCTTTTTTAGCAATTCCAACAGCACCTCTAACCAGGATCTCTCCACCAAAGATCAATGTAGCCAAACCTAATATCAACCAGAAATACATCATGCCGGAATGTCTTTTTGTTCTTGATCTTCAGAATCTTTCTTTTCAGTTGATCCTTCTTTGTTTTCAATCCCCATGAATCCTTTACCAAGATCTTCAGGGATTTTTGTGATGTCTTGCATTGTATCAGGCATATTCAGATCTTTACGCATTTCCAAGGCCGATTTTTGAATATCTCTTTTGATCTCATTGGATGCATTTCGGATCTCTTTCATTCCCTTTCCAAGATTTTTAGCAAAATCCGGAATTCCTTTTGAGCCAAAGAGGATCAAAACCACGAACAGGATCAATAGAACTTCTCCAGTACCAAGGCTATTAAGGAATAAAAGCGTCATCTGATTAAAAAAAAGCCCTGACGTTTAAAACATCAGGGCTATAAATTTACTGAAATATTAGGTTACTCCACTTCTTTTGCTTCTTTGCTGCTATCTTTTTTAGTAAAATCAATTACAGCAGGAGTTGCAATGAATAGTGAAGAATAAGTACCAACGACAATTCCGATCATCAAGGCAAAAGTGAATCCCTTGATCGCATCTCCACCAAAGATGAAGATGATCAACAATACGATAAAGGTTGAAACCGAAGTATTGATCGTTCTACTCAAAGTTGAGTTCAATGCCATGTTGATCACTTCTTTTTGATCTTTCTTATGGTGTTCTTTCAAATACTCTCTGATACGGTCAAATACAACCACGGTATCGTTTATTGAGTATCCTACAACAGTAAGAATAGCTGCAATAAATGCCTGGTCGATCTCCATTGAGAATGGAAGTATACCATAGAAGATCGAGAACAATGACAATACGATTAATACGTCATGTGCCATGGCGATCAATGCTCCTAAACCAAATTGCCATCTTCTGAATCGGAAAACGATATATAAGAAAATGATGATCAATGAGAAACTCACCGCATAGATGGAGTTGTTCTTCAAATCTTTTGAAATGGTAGGTGCGATCACGTTACTAGAAATGATCTCGTAATTTCCAAACTCGCTCAAACCACTATCCAATTTAGATTGTACAAGATGCTGAGAAGCAGTATCTGCCATTTCAGTGATCTTATATTTCGTAGTGATCATGGCAGTGTATTTATCTTCAACCATTTTAACGGTTGGAGCCTGACCTTCAAATTGAGTAGTTAGATTTGATCTGATCTTCTCATAATTAGCTGGTTCTTCAAATTGAACCACATATTGTCTACCTCCTGTGAAGTCAACACCAAAGTCCATTCCTTTAGTGAAGATCGATATCAAACCAATAAGAACAACTGCTCCTGAGATCAGATAGAATAGCTTTCTTTTTCTAACAAAAGGAATTGCAGTGTTTGTAAACCAGTTATCTGTAATTTTAGTAGAGAATTGAACATCTTTATCTCTATCTAATAATGAAGTAACGATCAATCTGGTAATAACAACAGCAGCAAAGAATGAAGTGAAGATACCAATGATCAATGTTGTAGCGAATCCTTTGATTGGTCCGGTACCAAATGTTGCCAATACGATACCTGTCAACAAAGTAGTGATGTTCGCATCCAAAATTGCAGCAAGGGCTTTCTTGAATCCGTCTTTAACAGCACCTTTCTTCCCTTTTCCGTTTCTCAACTCCTCACGAATACGTTCGAAGATAAGTACGTTAGCATCCACCGACATACCAATGGTCAATACGATACCCGCAATACCAGGAAGTGTTAAGATCGCTTTCATTGAAGCAAGTGCTCCAACTAAGAAGAATACGTTAATGATCAAAGCTAGATCAGCAAAAGCACCAGCTTTACTGTAATAGAAGATCATATAAACCAATACTAAAGCCAAAGCAAATACGAATGACCAAAGTCCAGAAGTAATGTTAGCTTGTCCTAAAGATGGTCCAACAACCGTTTCGTCAACAATCTTTACAGGAGCTGGTAATGCACCTGCGTTCAATAAACCTGCAAGGTCTTTTGCTTCATAAAGGTCAAATCCTCCAGTAATTTGAGAAGATGTATTCATTACCTCATTTACAGTAGGCGCAGAGAATACATAGTTATCCATAGTAATGGCAACTGGTTTATCCAAATTGTCTGAAGTCATTTCTTCCCATTTGTCAGCACCTCTTGAAGTAAAATTCAATACAACTTCAAATTGACCAATCATTCTTTGAGAGGCTCTGTGGAATGAATTATCAATATCATCACCGCTTACTCTTGGTCCGTTGTGTGGAACTTTAATGGCATATAATTCGAAGAATCCATTTGGAATTCCATTTTCATCTTCCAATTCTTTAGCACCCCACATGAAAACTAGATCTTCTGGCATTTTTTGACGCACTGCTCTGTGAGTAAGTCTTGTCATAGCCATTGAAGTGTCAGATACATGCGCATAACCAACAATTGGTCCCTGACGCAAATAAGTTTGACCATTTTCATCCTGGAAATAAGAAGGTTGTAAGAAAGAAGAAAGCGGATATTTTTTCAATTGCTCTTCTCTCGTCATTCCTTCTGTTGCAGCTGAATCAGTTCCTTCTGCTTCATCCAACAAACCAGATTCATCTGAAGAAACATCTGAAAGAAGATCTTCAGGAGTGTCTAATAATGAAGCTGAAGAATCAGTAACAGTTGAGTCAGTTAAAACCACTGCAGTATCTTCAAGAATCTCCTCAGCACTGTATAATGCTTTAGACAACTCTTGCTCAGTTTCTGACGAGAACAAGATTGATCCAATTCCATCTCCGATACCCGTTCCAGCGTTATCATAAACTTCATAGAACTCAAGGTTAGCCGTAGACTGTAATTTACGTCTAACGGATTCTCTATCCTTAACACCAGGAAGTTCCACGAAAATTCTGTTTGACCCTGGTAATTTTTGAATAGTAGGCTGCGCAACACCAAAAGTGTTTACCCTTTTTTCAATAATGATCTCAACTCCATCCAAAGCACTGTTTGCTTGCTTGTTTAAGAAGCTTTTTACTTCTTCATTGGTTGAGTTGCTCTTTAACTCTTCTGAGTTTCTAATGTGGAAGATCTTAGCCAATGGCTCATTCGGATTGTTTGCTTCCCATTCAGATACAAATAGGTCAATGAAATCACCTTCTCCTTCATTTGTTTGCTGCAATGCGGAAGCATATGCGGTTTTAAATGCCGGGTTACGTGTGTTTCCTGCTAATTCTGCTACTAATTCCGGAACTGAGATCTCTAATGTAACACTCATTCCACCTTGAAGGTCCAATCCAAGATTGATCTCTTGTTGCTGGCATTCTGAATAAGTGTAGCCTAAATGAACTACCTCATTTGCTTGATCTCTCAAGTATTCATCCACGTAGTAGTTAATGATCTTGTCGATATCTCTGTTGCCAGCCTCTTCTAGAGTGCTTAGAGTATCTCGGTCAAGTACTACTTCAGGAATATTGAAACTACGAAGAGAATCCAGCTTGTCGTTAGCATATTCTTCAGCAGATTGTTCAACTTTATAAGTTGCCCAAGTAAATGATAGCTGGTAGATACACGCTAAAGCCAGTGCAATCGTGATGAACCAAAAAAATCCTTTGTTTCTCATTTTTTAAAATGTACTTTTTTGAACGGGTGCAAATATAGAATATCAATTCTAATTTACCAATCTATTTCTGGGATATTAATAAAGGATTAATTTGTTTTGTGGTGTCAGATAGTAGAGCTTAGATTTTAGATTCAATTTTTAGTATCCTTTGTTCATAAAATGGATATCTATGCTCTAATATCTTTACTCTAAAATCTAGAATAAACAAATTCACCTTACCTTTGCTAACCAAATTTTTAAACACCACCTTTCGAATGAAACAAAGTATTGGAAACATATTGTCAATGCCTGTAATGGTAATTTTCCTGTTTATCTTCTTTGTTTCTATTGGTGCTGCTACTTTCGTTGAGAATGATTTTGGAAGAGATGTAGCTTATAAGTGGGTATATCAGGCAAACTGGTTCACTTTAGTATTGATCTACCTTTCAATATCGCTCATATATAACATCTTTAGATATAAACTGATCCGAAAAGAAAAGATCAGTACTCTCTTATTTCACTTATCTTTTCTAATAATCATTTTAGGGGCTGGAATAACCAGGTACATTGGTTTTGAAGGCGTAATGACCATACGGGAAGGGGAGGCATCTAACGAGATCATTACAGCACAAACTTTTGTTCAATTAAAGGTTCATGACAATGTAGATCAATATGTGGCCGATATTCCTGTGATGATCGACACGAATAGTGTGGCCTATGTTCATGAAGGTATTAAAGGGGACGGTAATCCACTGGTTTGGATCAAAAATCTATTCTTTGATCACAATAATTATTTTGAACATTCATTCAGCTTCAAAGGAAAGGATGTTGAACTAAAACTAATAGATGTATTGAGAAACCCGGTTGATTCTATTATACCGGATGCAGAAGGGGAAGCATATCTTGACATTGTCACGGCTGGTATGCAATCCAACTATATAAAAACAGGAACAGTATTTCAAACTGAAAGTGGATTGAAGATCGCTTTCAATGAAAATTCTTATACGGATGCCATTCGCGTAATGGAAACGGATTCAGGTCTTTTTGTGCAGTCTCCGTTTGATATTGAATATCTCCAAATGGCTGATATGTCTCAAGGAATTATTGTAAGAGACAGCTTACAGCATTTCGTTCCTAAACGTTTATATATGGTTCAGGGAACTCAATTTACCTTCAAAGATTATTATATAGGTGCAAGAATTGAAACAGTTGAAGGACGGGGAGGACAGGGAAGAGTTGGATTATTGATCAATTTTAGATCTGACAATGAATCAAAAGACATTCTGGTGAAAGGAATGAAGGGCAACAGAGCTCAGAAGGAGTATTTTGCTTTGAATGACCTTAACTTTTCAGTTGGATTTGGATCAAGGATCGTAGAACTTCCCTTCGCTCTATATTTAAGAGACTTTCAATTGGATAGATATCCCGGTACCATGAATCCTTCATCTTATGCTAGTGAAGTAACACTTGTAGATCAGGAGAACGGAGTACAAGAAGATCACCGCATTTTCATGAACAATGTCTTAGATTATGGAGGATACCGTTTTTTCCAGTCGTCTTATGATCCTGACGAATTGGGTACCATATTAAGTGTGAATCACGACCGTCCGGGTACGGCTGTAACTTACATAGGCTACTTATTGCTAGGGTTGGGCTTCTTTTTCAATTTGTTTTCGAAACATTCCAGATTTAGAATGCTTATTGGGAAATCTAGAAAGATCAGAGAAAAAAGAGAGTCTTATGGCGCTACTCTCGTTGCATTATTAATTGGTTTAGGTATTTCAACATCTGTATTAGCTACTGAAAAGGAGACAGAATTGCCGGTAGTGAATAAAGAACATGCTGATAAGTTTTCCCGATTAGTAGTCCAAAACTTTAATGGTAGATTCCAGCCTGTACATACATTGGCAGATGAAGTTCTTAGAAAAGTACATAGAGGAACATCTTACAATGATCTGAATCCAATGCAGGTGTTTTTGGGTATCCAAACTTATCCGGGATGGTATCAGGAACCTATCATTTATGTTTCGGGAAGTAAGATCAGGAAAGACCTTAATTTGGATGGTAAGTATGCAGCATTGTCTGATTTTATCTTTTTTCAGGGACAGCAAATGGTTTATTTATTGCAGGAAGAGGCAGAAATTGCCAGACGAAAAAAGCCAGCTGAAAGAAATGAATATGACAAAGACGTCATGAAAACAGATGAACGCGTTAATGTAATGTTCGGAGTTTTCAATTATTCCTACCTGCGCATTTTTCCTAAACCAAATGATCCTGAAAATAGATGGTTCTCACCTTACGAATTAAATGGTCAGTTTGCTGCTGAAGATTCTATGTTTATCTCAGGAGTTATGAAACTTTACCTGAACGGAGTTGCCAATGGTTATCAAACAGGGAATTGGAGGGAGGCCAATCAGGTGGTTGATCTGATCAACACTTATCAGCATAAGGTGGGTAAAGAGGTATTGCTTTCAGAAACACAAATTAATTGGGAAATATGGTATAACAACATGAAGATCTTTAAGCGTTTAATGACCTTCTATATCACCTTTGGTCTTTTGTTGTTGATCCTTCAATTCTTTCAGATCTTCTATCCTAAATTCAATCTAAAATGGCCTCTTAGAATAGGAACATGGTTATTTGCAGGGTTGGGTGCTTTTCATTTATTCGGACTCCTGTTGCGTTGGTACCTTTCGGGTCATGCTCCTTGGAGTGATGGATATGAGGCAGTGGTATTCATTTCATTTGTAACTGTCCTAGCGGGGTTATTCTTTAGCAGACAAAACAAGATCGTTTTGGGAGCTACGGGTATTCTTGTGTGGTTACTGTTATTCGTGGCACACATGAATCAAATGGATCCGGAGATCACACAATTGGTACCGGTATTGAAATCATATTGGTTGATGATCCATGTGGCTATTATAACCGGTAGTTATGGATTCCTTGGCCTAGGCGCCATTTTAAGTTTGATCAATTTGATCATGTATTTGTTTTTCAAAGAGAGTAACAAAAAAAGAATTGTGCTTACGTCTAAAGAATTGACTTATGTTACAGAAATGACCATTACCATTGGTTTATTCATGTTGACCATTGGAACATTTCTAGGTGGAGTTTGGGCTAACGAAAGTTGGGGAAGATACTGGGGATGGGATGCTAAAGAAACCTGGGCATTAGCTTCAGTATTGATCTATGCGGTGGTGGTTCATTTAAGATTTGTACCCGGATTGAAAAGTCAGTTTGCATTCAATGTAGCCTCATTATGGGCTTTTGGATCTATTATTATGACCTTCTTTGGAGTTAATTTCTATTTAAGCGGACTACATTCCTATGCGCAAGGTGATCCAATTCCTATTCCAATGTGGGTTCCAATAACAGTTTGGTTACTCGCGGCTCTTACTTTAATTTCTTTCTTTAGATGGAAAGCTGGAACCAGATCAACGAAAATTGAAGAAGATTAAAATTAAAAACTAAAGGCTATGTCGACTAAAAACACCTTTAAAATATTGATGAATTCGATCTTAATGATCCTTGTGTTGAATTTTGTATCATGTTCTTCTAATGAAACTACTGAAGAAGAATCAAATGGGGAGAATGAAGTTGAAGTTGATTCTTTAGAGGTTGAAGAAATTGCAGGAAATGATATGAGTTCTCCTTCAGGTAAAGTGATCAGTGAATTGTATGCAAGTTCAAATATTATCCATTATTTCTGTGAAGACGGAAGCTATTGGAGAAATGAAGACGGCATGACGTTTTACTATGGAAAATGGCATTTAAATGGTGAAGTAATTGAGATTTCATTTGATACTAAAACAACTTTAGAAGGAATTGGTGAGCCTCTTGAAGCGCCAACGGTTATTCCGGGTAACTACTTTGTGGAATATGAATCATATGATTCAGTGGAGACAGAATACCAGGAAAATGAAAAATTAGATTGGGCAGATATCAAGCAATTAGTAGATGAGGATCCAAGCTATCCTTATGTGATCGAAGACGAGAGTCCTGTCTGTCCTCAATAATCTCATCCTCTATACTTTAAATGGACATTGTCTGTTTGTTTTTGTAGATTAGAAGGAGTAAAACCTCTCTATGAATACAGATGTCCTAATCGTAGGTGCCGGTCCCACCGGGCTTATGGCGGCAAATCAATTAGAAAGATTTGGAATTGATTTTATCATTATTGATTCTAAATCAGGTCCTACAGTTGAATCCAGAGCTATACTCGTTACCTCCAGAAGCATTGAGATCTACCAACAAATGGGGCTATCTGATCAGGTAGTTAACAATGGTAAAAAGGTGACTTCCTTTAATTTATTTACAAACGGAAAGGTAAGGGGAGAAGTGCAGATTGGCGAATTGGGTAAAGAACAATCTGAATTCAGCTATTTGCTAGCCTTTGAGCAATTCAAGAATGAAAAATTACTTTCCGAGCGGTTGGATAATCTCGGTAAATCAGTGTTGTGGGAACATGAATATTTGAAGATGCTGGAATACGAGAATAAGGTCACGGCAATGGTCAGGCATCAGGGTGAGGAGTTTGTGATCGAGGCTAAATACATAATAGGATGCGAAGGTGCTAAAAGTCCTATCAGACATGAACTTGATTTTAGCTTCAGAGGAGGAACATATGAGCAAAAGTTCTTTGTTGCTGATACAGTTATGGAAGCTGAAATTGGATCAGACAAATTGATCGTTTCACCGGGAAAAGAAAATTTTGTGGCCTTAATGCCTGAAACGAATGCTCATACCTACAGAGTTCTAGGGACCTTGCCTTCGAAATTCAATAAAAAGGATGATGTGACTTTTAACGACATTAAAGAAACGGTTAAGAAGACGTTGAATTTGCAAATTGATTTCAAAGAAGTGAACTGGTTCTCTATTTATAAGCTTCATCACCGTGCGGTTGATCATTTTAGTGAAGGAAGAGTGTTTTTAGCTGGAGATAGTGCACACATTCACTCACCTGCCGGTGGTCAGGGTATGAACACAGGTTTACAGGATGCCTATAATCTTTGCTGGAAGTTAGCCATGGTGCTGAAAGGTCAGGCACCAGAAAGACTCTTACGCACTTACAATGAAGAACGAATGCCTTTTGCTAAATGGCTGCTGAAGTTCACAGATCGTGGCTTTACCTTCATGAGTAGCAGGAACATCTTCATTCGCGTGTTCAGGAAGTTGTTTGGTTTACCCATGGCGGGAATCCTAATGAAAAGAGAGAAAATCAGAAAGTTAGCCTTCAAGACCGTATCTCAAATTGGATGGAGCTACAATGAACATAGTATAGCTGAAGATACAAGTACACCTGAGCTTGAGTTTTATGCAGGTGATCGTTTTCCTTATTTCATTCAAGACAATTTGTATTTAAAGTTAACAGAACCGGCATTTCATTTGGTACATATCGGTACAAATCCTCTTTCTGAAGCAGATTGGAATGGATTTAAGGAAACCTTTACAGGAGATTTAATCTTAGTAGAGGATCCAATTATTGAAAAATGGAATTCTTTAGGTGTAACCAATGAACTAATCATCCTGGTACGACCTGATAATTACATAGCTTATATTGCTGATGGTTATGACCAGCAACAGCTAAATGAATATCTTAAGAAAGTTGGGCTTAAAGCTTAAGCTTTATAGAATGGTGGTTTTACCACTTTAGCCTTTAAGTTCTTGTTTCTAACCTGAACGTAGATCTCTGATCCTTCTGAACTCAATTCAGTTGGAACATAACCTAAGCCAATTGCTTTACCCGTAGACGGAGCCATTGTTCCAGAAGTTACTTTACCAATCACGTTACCAGATGCATCAACAATAGGGTAGTCATGTCTCGCAACACCTTTATCAACTAATTCGAAACCTACTAGTTTTCTTTTTACACCTTCTTCTTTTTGTTTTGCAAGGGCAGCAGAGTTAACAAAGTCTTTAGTGAATTTGGTTACCCATCCTAAACCAGCTTCCAATGGAGAAGTAGTATCATCAATGTCATTACCGTAAAGGCAATATCCCATTTCAAGTCTTAAGGTATCTCTAGCAGCTAAACCAATTGGTTGGATACCGTAGCTTTTTCCAGCTTCGAAAACAGCATTCCAAACAGCTTCTGCATCTTCATTCTTGATGTACACTTCAAATCCTCCAGAACCAGTATAACCTGTAGCCGAAACGATCACATTTGGACGTCCTGCAAATGTACCTTCATCAAAAGTATAATACTTCATATTGGCAAGGTCAAGATTGGTCAATGATTGCATTGCTTCTGCCGCTTTAGGCCCTTGAATAGCTAATAAAGAATACTCATCTGACATGTTGATCATTTCAACACCCATGTCATTGTGTGATTGGATCCAGTTCCAGTCTTTCTCAATGTTAGAAGCGTTTACAACCAACATATACTCAAGATCATTCTTTTTGTAAATGATCAAATCGTCAACAATACCACCCTTTGCATTAGGCATGCATGAGTACTGTGCCTGATTATTTACCATTTTTGAAGCATCATTGGAAGATATCTTTTGAATTAGGTCTAAAGCTTTATCACCTTTTAAAATGAACTCACCCATGTGAGATACATCAAAAACACCAACTGCTTTTCTAACACATTCGTGCTCAGCAATTACACCAGTATATTGAACAGGCATATTGTAACCGGCAAAAGGGACCATTTTAGCGCCTAAAGCTTCGTGTACATGAGTTAAGGCAGTGTTTTTTAAAGTTGATGTTTCCATTCTTAAAGGATTTTAATAAGTCCATCAAAGTTAGGAAAAATTAATTGCGAAAAGCCGCGCGTTTAAAATCGGTGCAACAATTATTATAGTTGAGAAAAATTAATTTGACGGATAAAGATAAACGGCTAAAGTATCTGTGTATTTGATCTGATAGATCCCGGATTCATCCTGATGAAATCTCCAGCAATCACATTTAGCTACTTCTTCAAAATTTGAATTATATATGTAGTCTATCGAATTACTAGTTGCGTGATAATAACCATCTTTCATGGCTTCAAAGCGGTAATAGTTTCTATTAGATACCTTTTTGCCTGTTTTATCAATGATATAGTAATTTTTCCCTTCCTTCACCCAGGTTCTTCCGCCATTGAAATTACCTGCATCAGTGTATTTCTTGCTGTTAAGGAGACGGCCATTGATATCCACAAAGTTGTAATGAAGTGGCTCATGTTGCTCCACTATCAATAGCGAATCATACTGTTGATCTTTATTCAAACCATACAGGCAAACCTTTGCATATCCTTCATGAAACGGATGTCCGGCTTCCGATAAAGAGGTATAATCATAAGTTGGTAGCGTATTGTCAAAGTTTTTCGGTTTCTGGAAGGTCATCATCCTCCCAAAATTTCCAATCATTTGAGCAAATGCCCTGAATATCCCACCTGGTTTTTTGCCACCACCACCTGAGTAATGTTTCATGATCAAAGGGTATTCGATTGGTAATAAATGATAATCTGATTCATCAATATAACCATATGATGCACCTAAATAGACGATTCTGAAACCGTTGTGTGATTCACCAAATGCATAAAATCTGTCAGTAAGTATCTCTCCTTTTTCTGTGCCGATCACCTGCATGGAATCCAACATGAAAACTATTCGATTATCATCAATATGCCGCACATATGCCAGGTCGTCTCGTAATAAGATTCCTTCTAGGTCATAAATAGCAACACTTTTGAAACTACCGTTCGTATCTTTCCAGGCGTAAATGGAATTCTCATTAAATTGATATTCATAATAGTTCCCGGATATTAATGATCTTTTAAGTTTTCGGTTAAATAATACCAAATTATCATTCTGTTCGAATTGAAGATAATTTTCGTTCAATTCTTGCACATGATTAATACCTTCAATTTTTATTGACTTGTCTACGGATCTCAAGTTCTTCTTTCCGGTGGGATCGTTAAAAAAAACGTAATCTCCAAAATCCTTATATCCACCAGACTGGTCAACTTTTTCATAATTGAAGGGGTCATAAACGGTAGAATACTGTACGTATTTATATTCTGTTTTTACTTCATCTTGTCTTAGCAAACGTTTTTTAACATATTCAAATTTCTCTGATTCAGTTCGGTGAACTATTATCCAGTCATGGAGCCAGATTACAGAGTCAATATTTGCCAGTACTGATCTATACGGTTCGTAAAGAACAAAATCATGTTCCCTTTTTAGGTATCGTTTTACCAAAAGCATGTTGCCGTAATAAATTCCTGGTCTCAGACTGGTAAATGGAACTACCTCCTCACCTTGTGCGTTGATTGCTCCATATAAGCCCTTCTTATTTTGAATGATCGCAAAGCCATTATGAAAAGGATGACCTTTTTCAATGGTGCTTTTGTAAATCTTATCTCCCAGGGTATTCAAATAGGAGACTTTTTTCTTTTTAAAAACTGTAGCAACAGAGTCAGAAAGGCAAATGGAATCTGCCTTTGGAGTGATCAATACTATGTCTCCATAATTCACACCAACGCGACCTTTTTTCTCAGTTAATGAGAATTGAGCATTACCTATAACAGGAAATAAGAGTGCAAATAATATTATTCCTTTCATTTTTAGAATTCTAATTAGGAATAACATATCTGAGCTTACCAGGTTGACCGTACCTGATCTTTTCATAGCAAGTATCATTACTAAAATACAATTCTTTGTATTTAGGCTTTAAAATGACGTTTAGGGAACTATCCATTAACCCATAATTATCATAAAACTTACTCGTGAAGATATGATGTCCTTTTGGTGCATCATATAAACTGTATATAGTATACGGAATAGCATTCTTTCCTGACTCATCTATTATCGTCCAATTATAAGAACCTTCTTTTTGAACCAAAGCTCTTCCTTCAACAAAATCATTAACCCTTCCATATTTTTCACTTGAAATTAAATGTCCATTCGTATCTATGAATGAATAATATGTTTTGCTAAGTTCTATTTTATCTAACCATACATAATCGTGTTCGGGCACAAATACTTCAGGAACAACTCTAATCTTGGCGTAATTATTCACAAATGGAAATCCGGCATAGTAATAATAAAGTTCAGTGGTAGTATAAGAAGGTGAGCCGGTGTAGGTATAAGTAGGGTGGGGAGATTTGCCAATTAAAGCTCTTCCAAAGTTTCCAACATGGGTTCCGAAGTTCCTCACTTTATTAGCGAACCAGCCAATAGGATTTGTTCCACCACCATGCGTTTTGGTAGAAATAGAAGCAATTATAGGGAATCTGAATGGTCGAACGTAATAGGTTGAATCATTCATGTAACCATATTTGTAATCATCATAAATGATTCTCCAACCATCATGAACTGGACCAAAGCCCATGAAACTTGGGCTCAAAGCAGAAAGATCCTCTTTTCCAATATATTGAAGACTGTCTTTTGCAAAAACGTATCTTCCTTCATCTATTTGACCTACGTATTCAATATCCGTTTCTATTAATCCTGTATTTGGATCAAATAAGGTCAATTCGTAAGCTCCATTGGTTGAGTCACCAAGACAATAGACGAAATGATCCATAATGAGATAATCGCTAAATGTTTGCTCGAATACTAATTGCTGCTCTTTGTCAAACAAATACTTATGTCTTTCGAAATCTGTAATAACCGTGTAATTTTCATATTCGACTACATCTGTAGCAAATTCAACCAGTAAATTTCCTTTTTGAGGATCAATTACATGAATGGTTTCATAAGAATCAGTATAAGTGTATGTCTTTGTTTTATGACTAAATAGTTTCTTGCGGGTTGAGGAATGTGTGATATTCTTTTTAGCATCTGCGAACAACAAATTTCCCATGAAGTAGATGGAGTCAACATCAGCAACTATAAAGCCGCTAGTAGGATGATAAAGTGAAGAGTATAGATCTCCGGCGTATTTTTTTGCCGCAACTATTTGCCCAAAATATTCAGGTAATACGGCAAATTCAGCAGGCATGAAATAATTACCGGAATCATTTATTGCACCATATAGCAAGGAGCCATCTTTATTCTTTATTCCAATAATAGCCGAACCATCATGGAAAGGAAATCCTACGCCATTTTTATTTTTTAGAACAAAGATTTCATTCCCGTAACAATCTATGTAATAGGTACTTTTCTTGTTTTTAACAACGGCAATTCTATCACTTTCAATAATGATCTCGAGATTCTTTTTCGCTTTGAAAATAATAGTTTCATTGCATTTTAATCCCATTTTGGTTTTAGAAGTATATGTCTTAAACTGGGTTGATCCCTGGAAAGATAGAGTACAGAATATAAAGAATAACAATCGATTCATTCTAAATCACTTCTTAAAAGCTGATTCATATTTATTGATCCATTCTTCTGCCGTCATTTTGCTGGCTAGTTCACCCATCAGATCGAAAGGAATGTCTTCCATTTTCTTGAAGCGCATGCAGCTTTTTCCCATGTCTAACTTTTTATTGCTGTGTTTAGGGAATTCTTCTGTGAACCATTTTAACAATTTAGGTTCAGCATAAATCCCCATGTGATACACGGCAATGAAGTTTTTTTGTGATGCAATACTCAAAAAAGGAAGTGGTTCTTCTGGCTTACAATGATATCCTGAAGGATACAGTGAATGTGGAATAACCCAACCAGGCATTCCATAAGACATTCCCTCTTCAAACCCTTTTGGAATCTTAGATCCAATAGCTGATCGCAACTTATTCATAGCTTCTTGTCGATCTTCAGGTAGTTTGGAAATGTAATTATCCATATTACTGGCCTCAATTTTCATAGGTAGAGTTTGGAATAAAATTAGTCATAATAAAGTACTGATATACAATTGAATTAACTGAAATTAAATACTTATTCATAAATTCATATAGAAATTTATCAACCTCAAGCAACCTGAAAGATGAAAATCAGGTTATTAGCATATCATGATGAAGTATTTGATCTCACTTTTATTGGTAGCTCTTTTTGTCGCTCATAGCGCCTTTGGTCAGCTACCTTTTTTTATTGAAAACGTTGGTCAAATCCAGGATGAATCAACTCATCAAAGGGAGGATGTTTTGTATCAACTTAGCCTGGGAAATACAACACTTTTCATTCGAAGCAACGGATTTAGTATTCAAAAAGCTATCTCCAAAGATGAAAAATTTCAAATCAATAGAATAGATTATTATTTAAAGGGATTTGAAGCGAATAGCATAGTGACTAAAGGATCTCAAGAATATGTTGAGAATTATATTTTATCCTCAGGAGAAGTTAGGGCACATAGCTTTTCTGAAGTAGAATGTATTGATTCATTGAATGGTTTATCAATTCATTATTACAGTGGAAAAGACGGATTTAAGTACGACATAATTATTCATGATGGTCATCCTAGAAATTCTGTTGAGTTGGAAGTAAAAGGGGCAAATGTTGATTTGAGCGAAGATGGTATTTCAGTAGAAAGTAATTTTTCACAAATAGAGGAGAAGATGCCTTTGGTTTGGATGAAAGATAATAATGGTCAATGTTCTATTGATGCTTATTATCAATTGGAAAGAGAAGGTTTTTCAATACAGCTTCCAGACTACGAGCAAGGTGAAATTACAATTGATCCGGTAGTTACTTATGGTTCATACTATGGCGGAGAATCAAATGATCAGTGTTGGTCAATCGTGACGGATACTTTGGGAAATATGTACGCTTTTGGAACTACTATTAGTGCTCAAAATATTGCTACAGTTGGAGCTTTTGATGAAACTGTAAGTTTATATGGCAATATGTTTATCGCAAAGCTAAACAATGAAGGTCAAAGAATTTGGGGGACATATTATCATACGAATATGGTAAATCCTAGAGAGATTGAGGTAGATGGATCAGGTAATATATATGTTGCAGGAATGACCGGAACCGGTGATAATTTGGGCACTACAGGAGCACATCAAACCTTTTTTGGCGGCGATTACAATGACGTATTTATTATGAAACTAGATCCAAATGGATTTCCAATATGGTCAACCATGTACGGAGGAGATGGAAATGATATTCTGGAGGAAATGGTACTGGTTGATGAAATATTGTATCTAACAGGTTCTACAACTAGCAGCAATCTCATTGCAACGCCAGGAGCTGCACAAGTCACAAAAAATTCTACAGGATATAATTCGAATGCTTACATAGCCAAATTTGATACTACCGGACAATTACTGATAGGAACTTACTGGGGTGGAACTAGTTCAGATAAGTTGTCTGGCATTGCATACTATGATAATGCTCTTTATTTGGTAGGAGCCTTCAATAGCTGGAATTTTGGAACGGCTGGAACATTTTATCCAACCAAGATCGCGAATTCTGATACTTACCTCACCAAATTTGATCTGGATCTCAATCAAATTTGGGGAACTTATAATGATGGTAATTCTCATGTGGAATTATTGCATAAAATTGATGTGAATGAAGGTGAAATATATATTACAGCTACCGTGAATTGTTCTGCCGGCAATAATGCGTATGCTACTACAGGTACACATAAAGAAATTGCTGATGCCGGTTATGAAACTTACATCATGAAATTTGATACGGCAGGTACTACGAAAATTTGGAGTACTTTATTTGGAGGTACATCTGATGATTATCCATTGGATATTCATTATGCTAACAATAACGCAATTGTGCTTACTGGAATTACAAGAAGTACAGATCAAATAGCAACTAATGATGTGCATAAGGATTACCTCACCTATTCGCCACAGCCTTATCCTCCATATCCAACTTATTTAGATTCTTATGTGGCCGTTTTTGATTCTACAGGTCATCAAAAATGGGGGTCTTATTATGGTGGAAGTGGAGATGATCAGGCCAATGAGTCTTGTGTATTTGAAGATCAAATAATACTTTGTGGAAGAACGAGCTCGCTTTCAGAAATTGCCTTTGGTATTCCTCATCTGGGAGCAGCAATGAGTACATATGATTCCGGATTTATAGTAAAATTTGATTTGGATCGGGACTCAATTTACACTGATCTGGATAGCATTTTAGTAGATGAAATTTGCCCAAAGGAATCCATGACCATTCCGTATCAAATAGTTGGAACATTTCATGATGATAATATCTTCGAATTATACCTTTCGGATGAGTTCGGTGATTTCACTAATCAGGTGTTAATGGGAACTGTCTTAGCGGATACGGCAGGGTATTTTAATGTGCAAATACCTTATTTAACAGTAGGTGGTAATTATAAATTCAAAGTTTCTTCAACAAGTCCGGAAGTTGAAGGAATTCCGTCAAAATCCTTTACTATACTTCAAGATCCTCAAACTAATTTTGCATACCAACAAACATATAATGCCTTTCAGTTTACTGACGTCTCAATGAATGCAACAAGTTGGATCTGGGATTTCGGAAATGCTGATACCGACAATATTCAAGATCCACTTTACACATATGCCAATACAGGAATCTATGATGTGACTTTGATATCTAGCAATGGAATATGTGCGGATACGTCTACCCATAAAGTTTTAATTGAAGCAATTAATCAGATACTAGAAGAGTCAACGTTAAACTTTTCAGTGTTTCCTAATCCAACAGCTGGAATATTAAATGTGAGCACCAATGCATTATCACTTGAAGTTGAGCTTCAGGATATATCCGGACGAATGATTCGAAAATATTCAAACATTAAAAATGGATCACAATTATCCATTAATGATCTTGCAAATGGTGTCTATTTCATTGTTGTTAAGCAAGATGATCAGGCAGTAAATCAAAAAATTAAAGTGATCAAACAATGAAGAAATTAATCACACTTCTATTTCTAATTGTATTGAATACATCCGTATTCGGTCAACGTTATTTTGAATTAATGGCAGATCCAAAAGTGCCGTTAGATACAATTTATAATGCATTTATTGAACATGCCAATGGACAGGAGTTGACTGAGGTTAAAGGGTACAAACAATTTATGAGATGGTATAGTAGGGCTGAAAAGATTGCCTATCCTAATGCCACTTTAGAAAAGTATTTTAGTGAATTGAATGACAGGGCTTACGAACGTTTGCTTCAAGGATATCACCAGAATAGAATTGGAGGACCATGGATTAGTTTAGGTCCCACTGAAGCTCCTATAAATGGAAATGTTGGAAGAGTAGATGGTATAGCTGTTCATCCTTTGAGCAATGATACCATTTACATTGCCCATAATTCTGGAGGTCTATGGCGCACTTTTGACGCAGGCCTCAAT
Organism: Crocinitomicaceae bacterium; assembly: GCA_020635955.1. Taxonomy (GTDB): domain Bacteria; phylum Bacteroidota; class Bacteroidia; order Flavobacteriales_D; family Crocinitomicaceae; genus Paracrocinitomix. The sequence continues at coordinate 85,253 of JACJYW010000004.1, read as the reverse complement.
TGGGAGAATCTCACTGATTATTTTCCTTTAGCTGGTATCAGTACTGTTTCATACTCAATATCCAACCCACAAGTCATGTATTGTGGAACAAGTTATGATTATAATTTGGGATCAAATAATTTAGGATTATTCAAATCAACGGATGGAGGTGATACCTGGAGTCTGACCAATTTTAACTTTCAAACCTATCCTTCTACTTCCATTAAAGTGATCTTAGTTCATCCCACAGATGAAAATATCATTTATATCAGTGCAACTAGCGGGATCTATAAAAGTATTGATGGTGGCATAAACTGGAATCAGGTTTCAACGAATAGTCCAAGAGAAATGGTTTTTAAACCTGGAGATCCTCAAACCATATATGCCGCGGGTAACAATATTAATTATACAAATGATGGAGGTTCAAACTGGACATCATCAACTGGATTGCCTGTCCCTGATTATAACAGTTATACCATAGCTGTGACGGCGGATGACCCTAACTATGTTTATGTTGTAAGAACTTTTAGCGCGAATTTTGGTGGTGCATATAGATCGGTAGATTCCGGTGTAAGCTTTACGTTGCAGGCAAATACGCCTAATATCCTTGGGTCTACTTTAACTGGAACTGGACCAGGTCAAGGCGCATATTGTTTGGGAATGGCCTGTGATCCTACAGATAAAGATCGCTTATTTGCTGGAGGGATTAACTTATGGACTTCTGCAGATGGAGGTGTTACCTGGTATACAGACATGGATATTATATCAACTCATGCTGACGTTCAGGAGTTGAAATTTTTCAATGGCTATTTATACGTTGGTAATGATGGCGGATTATTCAGAACGAATGACAATGGATCAACCTGGGATACATTTGACAAATTACAATCAGGTTTGATCTATAAAATATCCCATTCAGAGCAGGTTCCTGGAACTATTTTAACAGGATGGCAAGATAATGGAACAGCTGATTTTGAAAACGGAGAATGGGAAAAGATCTTTGGAGGTGACGGAATGACCAATATTATCGATTATTCGGATAATCTTTTTAGAGTGATTTCCTACCAAAATGGTTATTTCTATTCCACTTCAGATGGAGTCAATTATTCTCCAAAAGTAAGTACAGGAGGCAGTGGTGTAAATGAGTCAGGATATTTTGATTGCATGATGCAACAGGATCGAACTGATCCAAACAATTTCTACGTTGGTAAGTCTACCATTTATAAAAGTACTGATAAATGTAATCATTGGACCGCCCTGGCGCCAATACCATATACAACCCTCTGGAACAAGATCAGCACCTTTGATGTATGCCAAACCAATGCCAATTACATTTATGCAGAATCAGTAGGAGAAATCTTTAGAACTGATGACGGTGGAAATTCATGGTCTAATATTACAACTGGAGTTGATGTGGATTCAGCTTATATCGCAAAGATCAAAGTGAGCCCAGTTGATTCGTCTCATGTTTGGGTGGCCATGTCTGGTTCAAATGAATTCACAAAAGTTTATGAGTCCACTGATTTTGGAAATACCTGGACCAATATTTCTAGTGGGTTGCCTAATATGCCGGTTGAAGATTTGCTAATTCAAAAGGGCACGAACAATAGAATTTATGTTTCAACTGCTGAAGGGGTATTTACACGAGATGACGTGAGCCCTGTGTGGGAATTGTATGGAACTAATTTACCTAAGGTGGCCATTCAGCAAATGGTCATGGATTACGAAAATTCAACACTTTATGCCTCAACTTACGGAAGAGCAATTTGGTACAATGAATTGATACTTGAAACTGTTGCTCCTACAGCAGCTGCACGCTTCTATCATCAAAAAGAATGCGGATTGGAGAATGGAACCGTTGTGGTGGTGGATGTAAGTGAAAATTCACCAACGCAGTGGGAATGGAGTTTTCCAGGAGGGAATCCGTCCACGTCAAGCATGCCGTCACCTACCGTTTATTATGCAACCACTGGCGCTTACAATGCACAATTGATCACTACTAATGATTATGGTACTGATACGGTTGACTATGTTTTAAACGTGATTAATTCACAATTACCGCAAGCAATTGCTGTTAACACACTTGAAACTTTTGAAGCATCTTCATTACCACCAGTTGATCTAAGCTTATTTAATCCTTCTTCTAATCAAGGGTGGGAGGTAAGTACTACCACAGGAGCCTATAGTATAAGTGATCATTGCTTCGTGATGGATAACTATAACAATGGGTTTTCTAACGATAGTGACTGGTTTGAGTTGTTGCCTTATGATATGACGTCATTGACCTGGGCAACTTTGTCATTTGATGTTTCCACAAAAGCTAAAGATGCCTCTCATATTGACACCTTGCAAGTTTTAGTTAGTATAGATTGTGGCATTACATGGACACAGGTATTTGAAAAAACCAGTAATGAGCTCTTTGTAGGTACTCAATATGATGCAAACTTATTTGTTCCTGCAGCTGCCGATTGGCAATCTATGAATATCAATTTGAACTCCTATTCAGGCTCACCAAGAGTGGCCATTAAAATTTTGAATATTTCAGGACAAGGGAATACCTTGTACATTGACAATATTAATGTTGCTGGTAGTAATCCTTATCCACCAGTTGCCTTGTATGATGCAACCGCAACAGAAATTTGCGTAGGTGATAGCATTCAATATCAAGATCAATCTATAAACTTTCCGAATAGTCGTGAATGGAATTTTGAAGGAGGAACTCCTTCTGCCTCTGTATCTATGAATGAAACCGTTACATACAATACATCAGGTACGTATAATGTAAAGTTGATCAGTTCAAATTTTAATGGGTCAGATACCCTGGAGCAAATTGACATTCTAAATGTTTATGATATTCCTTTGGTACCAGTTATTTCAGTCAATGCCGGGACTTTATCCACTATTGCCGGATATTCTTATGAATGGTATTGGGATAATGATGCTTTGTCGGTTCAAGACACGAACAACATCTGTGTTACTCAACCGGGATACTATCACGTAGTGATAACAGATGGACATGGATGTAAAAATTCATCTTCAGAAGTTTATGTAGAGATCCTTCGGATTGGTGAGAACCAGATCAGTTTCCTAGTGTTTCCAAATCCAACTAACGGAACAATTTATGTGACCACGCAACAACCTCTGCAGGAGGACTATTTAGTTTCAGTATCAGGTGTGGATGGAAAATTAGTGAAGCAACAGCTCAGTTTTGCCAAAGGTTCAAACATGATCCAAATTGATTTGGAAGATCTTTCTGGTGGAATATATTTCCTTCATTTAACAGACAAAAAAGGAAACCATTTAAAGGATCTGGAGATACTACTTCAAAAGCCGTAGTTGTCCAAAATGTTAGATATTTTGTTCTTCAGTTTGATCTGAAGTATCAATAATTTCCCAGGTGTGATCTGCTAATAATTTGACAGTAGCAATCCAATTGTATTTGTTTGTTCTTGATCTGCCCCATTGTTGCGGAGAGATAATACTTAGCACATGAGATGTATCCTCATCTTCATATAGATAATAGATATGATTGATGATAGGTTCAAAACGAAATTTAGCCTGATAGATCTGCTCGGAAATTTCTTTGCGTTTATTGATCTTTTTCGCCTGCTCTGCTAATAATTGCATTTGCTCATAGATCTGATTCAATTGCTGATCTGTTTGATGCTCCATGGCAGCAATGGCGCGCCCTTTTTGTTTGCCAACATCCTCCGCTTTGATCACAGCACTACCAACATGATGTCCATATTCTAAAGAATGTGGGTTCTCTGTGATCTTATCTGGATCGATTGGATTAACAAATCCTTTTTGCTTTTTCTCCTTATCCATCTTATAACAAAGATAAATATACCTGAGAACATTTGGAGGGCTAATATCCAATCAAAAATGGATTCGTTCTAAATGCAAAACGAAAATATTTCTATATTCAAAAACAAAAAACTTAAACTGAAATATTATGGGATTATTAATAGGAGGAGCAGCACTAGCTGTAATTGGTGTAATTGTTTGGATCATTAAAGGAAAAAGAGAAGGGACATCTGCTTCCCTGGAATTGACAGATACTTCTTCTGTAGCTGAAGTAAATGAAGTGTATCAAAGTATTTCCGGCTCAATGGGTTCAGGAAGCTTCACACATTTTTGTGAAATAAAAGGTGTGGCACATGCTGATCGTCCTTTGACTTCTGAGCTTTCTAATGAACCAGTTGTTTATTATAAATCAATTGTAGAGCATCAATATGAGAAATTGGAGAATAAAAAGGATTCTCAAGGCAATATCACAAAGCAATGGGTAAAACATACTGATGTAGTTTCTGATAATGAGCGTTGGGCCGAAGGTTGGGGTGTAAAAGATTCTACAGGATTCATTCAAATTGATCCTGCTAAAGCTAAATTACACACGGAAGAATTGATGGAAAAATTTGAAAGAGGAGATAATCAAAATAGTGGTTTGAACGTGAAATTGGGTGGACTAAACATCAATTTAGGTGGTAATAATGGCCATAAAACTATCGGATATAACTATAGAGAGATTGGTATCAGAATGAATACTGACCTTTATGTATTGGGTGATGCCAACGATAGAGATGGTGTTTTAAGAATGTCTAAACCAAAAGATGGAGGTCAACCTTTTATCGTTTCAACAAAATCTGAAGATGAATTGGTTTCAGGTTTGGGATCTTCTATTAAAAGACTAAAAATTGGGGCTTATGTACTTTGGGGACTTGGAGCAGCTTGTGCTATAGCCGGTTTACTGAATGTACTGGGTATATTTTAATCTATAGCAAAAGAAAATCTTTAACTTCGCCACTCAAATTCAATAGTTGAACTTATGTCAAACGGACTTTTAAAAGGAAAAAAAGGAATCATATTCGGTGCTTTAAATGAGCAATCAATTGCTTGGAAAGTTGCGGAAAGAGCTCATGAAGAAGGTGCAACATTTGTGTTGACCAATGCACCAATTGCAATGAGAATGGGAGAACTCAATAACCTGGCTGAAAAAACCGGGTCACAAGTAATTCCAGCGGATGCCACAAGCATGGATGACCTACAGAATTTATTCGAAAAATCTATGGAGATTCTTGGTGGTAAAGTTGATTTTGTATTGCATTCAATTGGTATGTCAGTGAATGTGAGAAAAGGAAATCATTATACCAATGAGAATTATGATTTCACTATGAAAGGGTTAGATGTTTCTGCACTTTCATTCCATAAAGTTCTTCAAACGGCATATAAAATGGATGCAATCAATGAGTGGGGATCTGTTTTGGCCCTTTCTTATATTGCAGCTCAACGTGTATTCCCAGATTACAATGATATGGCGGATAACAAATCATACCTTGAATCAATTGCGAGAAGCTTTGGTTACCACTACGGAATGAAAGCCAAGGTTCGTGTTAATACCATTTCACAATCTCCGACAATGACAACTGCAGGTAGTGGAGTTAAAGGATTTAATGAGTTCATTAACTTCTCTGAGAAAATGTCTCCGCTAGGAAATGCAACTGCTTTGGATTGTGCAAATTATTGTATATCACTGTTTTCTGATATGACAAGAATGGTGACCATGCAGAACTTGTTCCATGATGGTGGATTTTCGAATACAGGAGTTACTCAAGAAGTAATTGAAAAATTTGCTGAATAAAGCGAGAATATCTAAATTGAAACCCTGATTCACATGAGTCAGGGTTTTTTATTTTATCTCTATGAAAAGATTATTTACAGTTCTATTTACAGTCTCTTTATTTACAGGGTTTTCACAAAAAGAATTCATTGCCTGGCCAGCAACCGGAAAAGGGGTGTCTTCAACTTTTGTGACAGATTATCATTGTTTAGGGATCAATCCGGCCAATTTGGGATGGAAAGCTTATGATCAAAAGCAATTCACAATGGGAACTTCAGAGTTTGGAATGTCTATTTACTCTGAATCATTGGCAAAGCAGGATCTAAGAGATAATATTTGGGGAGTGATCAAAAGTGGTTCATTAGACTCATTGTCATATGAAGATAAAGTAACGGCTGCTCAAGGATTCGCTTCAGATTTTGCCTTTAACTGGGACTATAACATGTTCGGCTTTTCTTACCAAAATGAAAAATTCGGTGGTATAGCTATTGGTGTGAGATCAAGAGCTGCATGGTCTTCTAGCTTTAGCAGTGAATTTTCAGATATTCTTTTTCAAGGGAAATTCTCACAGCAATTTGACTCACTTTCATACTTTGATGGAGTAGACACAACTATGATCGCCAACTATGCGAACATGAGTCCTGATTCAGCTCAGAATGTATTGAACGGAAGTTTTGCAGTACCCATTCCAATCTCACAGTTTGTTGGAGATTCTTATTTAAGATTAAGTGTTAATCGTGAATATCACCTTGGATATGGAAGAAAATTGTTTGGTAAAGACACCACTTTCGCGGTATATGCTGGTGTAGGAGCAAAATTCATTCAGGGTATTGCTATGATGAATTTATCAGGAGATGGAAACGGTAATTATTCAATGGTATCTGCATTTAGTCCAGGTTTTGATATTGATTATGCTTCAGGATTGAATTCTTTGCCAAAGCAAGTTCAAAATTTCTGGAGATCACCAGTTGGATACGGATACGGTTTGGATTTTGGTGTGAATATCAGAATGTTCAACAAATTTCATTTAGCAGCTTCAGTTACGAATATTGGACAAATGAAATACACCGGTAACGTGTTTAGAGGAACAGATACGTTGGTGGTTGATTATGCCGCTTTAGGGCTTGAGGATATGAATATTTCCAATTCAGTGCCTGAAATGCTTGAGTCTACTGGTCTATTCAGATTGCAGGATGTGAAAGATACGATCATTAAATTACCTGGAACAATGCGAGCAGGAGCCAGTATTGAATTAGGAACTATTGCGCATGTTGGAGCCGATATTGCCGCGCCTTTTAACAGAGAACTTCCTGGTTCTATTAATGGATTTGCATGGGGATTAGGAGGAGATATTATTGTGCCGGCTGGTGATAGTAGGATCTTCTTTATGGCCGGTGTAACCGGTGGAGGAGGATACGATATCCAGGTTCCTCTTGGAATTAATTTTGTGCTTAAAGGTGGAGCTTATGAGGTGGGTATAGCTTCTAGAGACGCGGTTACATTTTTTGCACAAAATAAGCCTACCATTTCAATGGCCTTTGGGTTTGCCAGACTGAGATTCTAGAAGCGTTTTAACAAAGCCTTAATTTCATTGAGCATCAAAGCAGTTGCTCCCCAAACTACTTTATCATAAAGGATAAAGCAAGGAACATTTTTGAATATCATTCCCTCAGGAGATCTTATATCGCGGAATTGAAGTGTGTCTTCCCATAAAAGCTCTTCAATGTTAAAAGAAAAGATCTCTTTCACTTCTTTTTCCTCACGTTTGAGATCGGGTATTGACGTGTGATATCCTATAAATGGATGCACCAGGAATTTGCTTACCGGAATATAAACATCTGTTAATTTCCCCAGTATCTCAACGTCATCCGGATGAACACCAATTTCTTCTTGTGTTTCTCTTAAAGCTGTAAATAGGATCGATTCATCTTCCTTTTCCATTTTACCTCCGGGAAAACTCACCTGACCACTGTGTTTACCATCATATTCATGACGTTGCGTAAGGATCATGTGTGTTCCATTGTCTTCATACATTAATGCCAATACTGCAGAGGTTTTATAGTTAACAGCATTCTTTAACTCATCACTACTGATACCGCGTTTTGGGTACATCTCGTAATGCGCAGCTTCACCAGGTAAATTTTCTAATTCCTGTTGTATGCGATAAAATATTTCAGGATGCTGTTTCATCTTACACGAATATAGACGTACAACATTAACCATTTCTTACTTTGTGAGTAATCCATTATCTTGGTGAATAAATTTTTACCATTGGCATTAATAACAGAACAGGTTCTTTTTGAGATCAAGCAAAAATTCCTTCGCGAGATTCCACATCCAAAGCTCATTCAAAAGCAAATTGATCGTTTGAAGGTATTTCATTGTTCAGAATATGCAGAGCATTTGGAATATGAAATGGAATTGATGCCTTTCATGGAAAATTATCTAAGTGTCTTAATGCCTCTTAAACTTAGGATCTCAAATGCGCAGTCAGGTGATGAATTATTGACGGCTTTAGCTCAACTAAAATCCTTTCAACTATTACTCATTAAGAAACTAAGTACCTATTTTATATATGACATCAAGATTGATGATGGATCAGTTAAACAATCAGATCCATTTGATGTGTATTTGTACATGAAAGAATTGCAATTGGCGAACGTCAAAGAGAATGAGATAAAGGACTATCTTTGGCAGCAGTTTGCAAAAAATGACCCGAATTTATTTTCAGATTTTGCGAAGGGCGTGCTGAGGGCAAGAAAAATAGAGGGAAATGAGTGAAAGATACGATAAACTAAGAACTATTTTAAAGGACTACAACTATCCGTTAGTATATCCTTTTAAGTTTATCATTGAGGCCGATCAGGATAAACTGGTTAAAATAAAACGGGTTTTTGAAGAAACAGCTGAAATACAGGTTAGAGAATCAAAAAATGGAAAATATTCGTCCATAACGATTAAACAAATGATGCTTAATACTGAGGATATTATCAGTTGTTATTTGGAAATGGAAAAAATAGAAGGCGTGATATCGCTATAACTTATGAGGAATTTAACGGCTACGGACATTGTCTTAGGGATTTTTTATTTAACGGCTGCATTATCACTTTGCATTGTCGCATATAAAATGTTCATACGAAAATATAAACGCAATAAGCTCGTAGCAATGAATTCCATTTCACTTGTTACTTCTAAGGATAATGTCTTCTCTACTAAAACAAAGTTTTTATTGGTAGTACCAACTCCAACACATGTTAAGGTTGAGCTTCTTGATTCAAATGAACAATCGTTAAATACCTTGGTGGATGCACATATTGACCAGGAGGAATATCCTTTTGATTTTAACCCTGAAGGATTAAATTCGGGTAAATATTATTTATATTTAACTGCAGATAACGCTAAGATCTTGCGCGGAATTACAATTGCGTAGCAACTTATACGTTAGAGTAGTATGACCCATTTAAAGATATATCTTCTACTTATTGTTTCCTTTTTGTCTTTGCATGGTTATGCACAGGATAAAGTATTCCAGCCATCAGGTAGTTTAAGTGTTGATGTGGGTATTCCTGCTCAGGGTAAGAATATTGCTTTTGGTCGGGTGATGAATGGTTTGTTCAATGGAGGAATCAATTATCAATACAATGTTTTTGGTGGATTAACACTTGGAGTGGGTGTAAAGCATTCATTTTTTGTGATCAATTCATTTGCATTGAATAATGCTGAATGGGGAGGTGGATTACATGCTCCGTCTGTATTTGGAAAAGTAGGATATGAGCGATTCATCTCAGAACGATTTTCTTTTAGCACAAGTATTAGAACAGGTTATACCATGATGATCTCTTATAATGACTCCTGTCAGGCAAATCTAGGAGGACCTTATACTGAAGGTGCATTTTTCATGGAACCACAAGTTGAGTTGTTGTTATTAACGGATAAAAATTCATCTGACGGATTTAGTTTAGTACTTGGGTATAATTTCATTTTTACAGATTTTGGTCCAAGATATCTGGCAATAGATCATATTCCGCATCTGGTGACCAGCGATTATGTTGGAATAACCCGATTTTTAAGCATAGGTTTTGGGTACCGCTATTATATGGGCAGAAAGTAGATTGGCTCAAGCAACAATTTGTTGTACATTTACGTATTACTTATCGGTATGAGAATTATAAAGTATTACTTCCCTGTAATCTCTGTTTTGATCATGATTTCCTGTAATAAGGAAACGGATGATAATACCCAGAATTTGCCTGATGGTGCAACGCCATATACTGAGGCTGATATCCAGTTTGTTCCATATACATCTGGGGATAGAGTTTTTAAAAGGGTGCCTGCTTTAGATTCTACATTGACATTGCAATTCAAAGAGCGTATCCGAACAGAAGAATACTTTGCCTGGGATCAAACCTGGTTTACTTTTAGTTCAAATCCTGAATTAGAATTGGAATTAAGACTGCGTTATCTTAAAACTGAGAATGTTTCTCAAAAAACGCTTGCTATTTACATGCCTTACAAGGATGCCAGTGGAACCTATCGAACAAACTTGTTTGAGATGCCAATTGATCCAACTAATCTTTCTACCAGCTTTTTTCAGGACATAATTACTTTTCATGATACGGTTGTATATAACAACGTTGAATGGTATGATGTGTATGAAGTATCAGAATTACTATCAACAGACCCTGATAAAGATGGACCTCAAAACTTTGACAAGGTCTGCTATAACAAGGTTTATGGTATAATAAAAATGGATCAAACCAACGGTAACGTTTGGGTGCTGCAGCAGTAATTAAAATTCATGTCTGAACTGAAAGCTACTTTTCTTGGAACCGGAACATCTCAAGGGGTACCTGTCATTGCTTGCAACTGTTCAACTTGTCAATCTCAAAATCCAAAAGACAAACGCTTAAGAACGTCATTAATGGTCTCTATTGGAGATCACAATGTGGTTATCGATACCGGCCCTGATTTTAGACAACAGATGTTAGTGAATAATGTTCAAATGGTAGATGCGGTTTTATTTACTCATGAACATAAAGACCATATTGCCGGATTAGATGATATTCGTGCCTATAATTTCAGATCGCAGAAATCAATGGAAATTTACGCCACAGAGCGTGTTCAGGAAGCATTGAAAAGGGAGTTCTATTATGTGTTTTCAGGTTTTGACTATCCTGGTATACCACAAATCAACTTGCATACAATATCAGATGAATCCATCCATTTGTGTGGGGTCGATTTTATTCCAATTGAAGTAATGCATTACAAATTGCCGGTGAAGGCTTTTAGAATTGCCGGATTGACCTATATCACAGACGCTAACTACATTGCGCCGGAAGAAAAGGAGAAAATCAAAGGGTCAGATGTTGTTATTGTTAATGCATTGAGGAAAGAACAACATATATCACATTTTAATCTCGAAGAAGCATTAGAGCTAATAGAGGAATTAGCTCCTAAGAAAGCTTATTTGACACATATTAGCCATTTGATGGGGCTGCATGATGAAGTTTCGAAAAGTCTCCCTGAAAATGTTGAAATAGCGTATGACGGACTTCAAATTTCATTCAATTGAAAAAGAGAATTCGTCAATTGATGCTGTTGTTAGTAATTGCCGGTATGGCATCTATAGTTTATCTGTTGTACTATAGAGAGGTTCGAAATGTGGAATATGGGAATTTTGGCGTAAGCATACCTGAAGATTATCCTATTTTGGGAATGGATGTTTCTCATTACCAGGGAAATATTAACTGGAATCAGGTGAGAGCAATGAAGGATGGAGAAGATTCAATCCAATTTGTATACATCAAAGCAACTGAAGGATTATCCATAGAAGATGATTATAAAAGAGATAATGCCATAGGAGCAAGGTCCGTAGAGATTGACTATTCTTTCTATCATTTTTTCATTCCAACACTTTCAGCAAGAGAACAGGCTGCTTTTTTTTGTGAAGAGATTGAAGGTTATAATTTCGATCTCAAACCTGTTCTGGATGTAGAGATTGAAAGTGATGAATTCAATATTCACATTAAGGATTCGGTCAATGTTTTCTTGAACTATTCAGAAAAGAGGTTGGGAGTTAGGCCCATAGTTTATACGTATTCAAATTTGTTTTTCAGGTATTTCTCGGATATGGATGAATTGTTTTGGGTGGCAAAATATTCAAGATATAGCCCCGCAATGGACTTTGAGAATGTGATCTGTTGGCAATTCTCTGAGACAGGAACAGTTGATGGGATCAATGAAAAGGTTGACCTTAACGTAGCAAAGGAGAACTTCTTTCAAAAAATGAGTCGGTAATTTTTGGGTAAAAAAAAGGGCAGGCGGTTGACTGGTGTAGAGATTTTCATTTAACCCAAAACTTATGAAAAAGTAATACTTCTACGATCAACTGATGCCTGCCCAAGCTTGTTCTATGTGATTAGTCGGGTGACTTAAAATAATCTTACAATAAAAAAGGAAATTGGTCTTTACCTCCTCGAAATCAACTTAATAATTAGTTGTTTTTTGAGTTCCTTCCGTGTCAAATTTAGTTAATTTAAAACGAATTTGATGATAAGATCGAACAAAAAATATTAACAATCTTATAATACGGTGTTAACCAATATTTTTGAACCTAAAAATTAATGGTCTTCATCACCACCAGGTCCATTATCCGGATCTTCAACTGGGAATAGTTTTGGATCGTCTTTGTGCCCCGTAAGATTATCCAGTATCTCTTCCAATTGTCCTATTGATAGTTGTTTGAACTTGATTACTTTATCTTTATCAAGAATGAATATTCTAGGAGTAGAATAAATATCGTACGTGTCAGTATAATTCAAGCTTTGGATAGTGGTGTGTTGCATCAAAGGTCTTGGGTCTTCCATTGCCTGTTCATACACGCTTTTGGTTAATCCAACATTGGTGAAAGTGAGGTTGTTATCTTTGATGTATTTCTTCCAGGCTTCAAAGTCTTCTCCTGTTGCTTTACCAACTGCATAAACTTCTATTCCTCTTGATTTGAATTTTTCCTCATAAAGCGTTTGAAGTTTAGGAGTCGTTTTTTTACAGTGTCCACAATTTGGATCCCAGAAATAAAGAACAGTGTAAGGAGCATCAATTTTGTATGAATTGATCCAATTCTTCTCTGTTGTATCAGGTAGGATCAACATAGGTGCAAATTCACCGATCATGGTGTTTCTGATATCATTGGCTCTGTCACACAATTTTTTAGAGTTCTCTTCAGACATCCAGTATGCTTTGTTGTTTTCTCCACAATAATAATTATCGGCCATGTAAACAAAAACACGGTCCATCCCCATGATCTTAGACGCCTCATATTTTTGTGTAATGTGATGTACAGTGTACTGGAATACTTTATTTTCTTCATCTGTATAATCCATCTGATCCACCATCCATTTAGCATATTTTGTTAAAGTGTCCGGAATCTGAAGCAAACCTGCTTTTGAGAAGTATTTATCCAGTTTGTTGTGGTAAACCGGACATCTCACAAGTGCATCATCTTTAAAGTCAATTCCGTCCCAGAAATGCTGGATATAATAGTTATATACATAGTTTGAATCCGTAATAACTCCATTCTCATCTTTTGGAACTTCAGGTAACTTCATTTCAACTGACAATAAAACAAGTGTGCTGATGAAGCGATCTTTATTCGCATTGACGATCTTCATTTGTCCTTCACGGATCTCGTCTGAAAGATCTCCCATTCGTTTACGGATACTTTCTTTTTCTTCGTCAGTTTTTGCCTTAGCGTATTCTTCATTGATCCCTTGGCTCTTCTTCTTGTAATCGGTCATGAACATGATGTATTCATAGAATACCTTGTTGTTTTCTGATTTATTGACCTTCATTGAACCGATAAGATCGTCCTGATTCGTTACTTCCATATTAACGTCTTCTTTGTCAATAATGAATTCAAAATAACGAGTTCCCGGAATGACTACCGCATATAAACCTCTTGGATGCTTTGTTCCATCAAATGAGAACATGCCTTTAGATGAATTGGTAGTATCTGCATAATACAATTTTGGACCAAGATATTTGGCAAGGAAAATTGTGGTATCCTTCAAGCCATTGACCTTGAAATTTAATTTTTGAGCATTAGCCCCGAAAGATGCGATCATTACCAGGATTAAAAGCGTGATTTTTCTCATAACTATAATTTGATTTGACTAATTTCAATCGTTAGACGAAGATAAAACTTCTTTCGTCACGACTTTAACAATTAATTAACGTTTCTAGACTTTTCCTAGGTTTCTAACGGTTTTTTTGACGTTCAAATAATTGGCTACAACAAATAATGCAAAACATCCAATAGCCAATAGAATAGTCGGAACAATACTGGATTCTTCAAGGTGAATTCCGTTTTCATCCAGCCATTTGTTTACCCCAACAATTTTTACCAATAGCATGATGGCAATTGCTGCAATCGTGATTATTCCAAAGATCAAACTAAGCTGTTTCACGAATGTCTTCACAATTGAATTCACTGAATAACCTATGCGTAATAAGGTTTGTGTTTCATATGCAGCTTTACTCAATACAAGTTGAGAATATTGAACAAAGCCCATCAGTGAAAGAAGTGTGATCAATAAAGCGGCAATACCAAAAATCCCTATTATCACCCCAACGATTGTTTTGATCTTTACCACATCAATCGCGTCTTTTGAGATGTCCAGATTCATTTCTTCCATAAGATCCTCTAGCTCACCATAACTATCATCTTTGATCTCTATGAACACTCTGTTTGGCGGAATTTTATTTCCTTCCCCATAAGTATCATTCGCATAATCAAGGAAAGATTCTGGAACTAAAATAGAGGTGATCTTTTGGGAGAAACCTACTACTCTTCCCATTTTGATCTCTTGTTTGTTTACACCTTTTAGATGAATATTCAAACGTGCAGCCATCAAAAGTTCTTCTGAAACCTGATTGAATCCCTGGCTTTGCGCTAAGCCGTAATTCATGATCATTACGAAGCTTCTTGGAAGGACTATAGGAATATACTCACTGTTTTCGTTCCATTCCCAATTAGTTTCTACGTCCATAAAACGATCGGGGATCGAATTAAAAAAGGCATCCGCATAAAAATCGGGTAAACCATCTCCGGGTACTTCTGAAATAGCCACCTTGAAATCTACCGATTTAAATGGGGCAACATCTGTAATAAAGTCTTTCTGCTTAAGGCTGTTTAATTCTTCTTCTGTAAAATCAGTACTATTCAACCCTAAAGAACTGAATTTGGTCACCTTCTTCTGGATCACGATCTGATTTGGACCGAACAATTCTTCCTCACCTGAATGAAAAGAACGAACATCCAGCATCAACTGAAAACTAAGGCAAAGAGCTGTGAGTCCCACAAGTGCACCTAGTGTGGCAAATATGAACTGAAAATTGACCTTATTTTGAAATAATATCTTCTTGAGCATGGCTTAAAGTGTTAATTCTTGTTCATACTGAAATCCATGATGACTGCCTAATGATGTTAAAATGAATCCTCCTTTATTCTTGTCAGTTTCCTCTACGATTAACCTTAAAGCAATGGCGGCATTTTCTTCATCAAGATGGCTGAATGGCTCATCCATCAACAATAACTCAAAGGGTTGAAGTAATGATCTAATGATGGCAACTCTTTGTTGCTGACCTAAAGAAAGCGTCTTGCAAACCTGATCTTTTTTACCTGGTATACCCAAAATCTCCAACATTTCCATGATCCTCCCTTCTTTTTGATGTTGGGTAAGATCATTCTTCAGGATCAGATTTTCCCAAACAGTTAATTCAGGGAATAATTGAAGGTCTTGAAATACAACACTTAATTTGTTTTTTCTCAGTTCAACCCATTCATCCAAACTTAAAGTGGAAATATCTTTATTGTCCAGTTTAACGAATCCCGTATAATCTTTTCTCAATCCATAAATGGTGTTCACAAAAGTAGATTTGCCTTTGCCACTGCTAGCATTGAGTAATACTTTTTTAGGGAAATCAATACTGAAATTGTTTTTCCAGACACTATTGGAAGCATGTGGGTATTCCTGAAGTGGAGTAGGTAGTACGTTATTTAATTCTAATGTCATGGTTTAGTATGTTTGCATAATTAAATCAAAATCTTTGCCAATTCGCTAAAACGTTGATTTACTTAGGTTGAATTAATGAATATAGCATTTCGGTGTGAGGAATTCCGTCTTCCAAATATTCTTTTCCCGTTGAACTGAAACCGCATTTCTCATAAAAATGACACAAATGCGTTTGTGCCGAGAGACGGATGCTTTCTTCATTCAATTCTTCTTCTATGAATTGCATAGCTTTTTGCATCATCAAATATCCTAACTGTTCACCTCTGTGTGCTGGGTGACTAACCACTCTGCCAATCGCTACTTCAGGGTAAACAATCCCGGATTTGAGAATTCTCAATGTGCCAATGATCTTACCTTCATCTACTACTGTTAAATGATAGGCGTCTTTATCCAGCCCATCCAAATCCTGATATGGGCAATTCTGTTCAATAACAAATACTTCTATTCTAAGCGATAACAGGTCATATAGTTCATCTTTAGTGACCTCAGAATAATGTCTTATATCGATTTTCATGCTGCGATTCTCTTCTCAAATATATGCTATCAGATTGAACCAAAAGAGATAGTGAATTTTTATTTGACCGATTATGTTGTAAACAAACCGCTGGTAATAATTCGATATTCAGATTGGAATTCTAGTAATAATTGCCGTATATTTGGCTAAACTTAAAATTAATATTATGAGAAAAATTTACTTTTTGTTCGTTGCAATGTTCGCAACAATGGCGGTTAACGCTCAAACTAACCTTGACTTTGAAACTTGGTCAGGTACTCCTTTAACTGCAACAGGATGGACTCCTCTTGGAGCTCAAGATTCTATGTTTCAGGCATCTGGAATTTTAGCAATCTCTGGAACTTACTCAATGGGAGTAAAAAATGTTTACAAAGATGACGTTGGAGGAAATGACTCTCTTGCTGGATCTTGGGTTTATCAAGATATGAGTGTTGTTCCTGATTCAGTTAAGTTGAATGCTAGACCTGCAATGTTAGGAACTGATACTGCTAGAGTAATGGTTTATACATGGAATGGTGTTAATCCTGTTCAGGTTTTCTTGATTGAAATGCATGCTGGGAATACAACTCCAGGATCAGTTTATACATTGACTTATGACTTGACATCAGCTACAACTTTTGATGCAATTTCAGTTGATATCTACTCTTCAAAATCTCCGAACAACTATAACTCTACTGTAATTGTAGATGATGTTCAGATTTTCGAGCCTTCAGGTGTTGGATTTGATGAGCAAGGTTTAACTGCTATCAATGTTTATCCTAACCCTGCTACTACTGAGGTTAACTTTAACTTAGGAAACAATGATGTTGATTATATCAAAGTATTGGATCTAAGTGGAAGAATCGTTGACAATATCGTTGTAAACTCTTCAGTTGAAACTTTGTCTACAGTAAAATATCAAAATGGAGTTTATTTCTACCAGGTTATCAATAATAACGAAGTAGTTAAAACTGACAAATTCGTAGTTTCTAAATAAGGAACATAATCAATAAATTTAACCCCGCTATATGCGGGGTTTTTTTATGCTTTCAACTGAAGAAATTATAGCAGAAGTTGCTCATCAAATGAAGCAAAAGTTCTCGGGAGAAGAAACTGGGCATGATTGGTATCATATTGAAAGGGTTTGGAAGAATGCTAAACTCATTTCGGCTAATGAAGAATGTGATCCTTTTATTGTTGAATTAGGAGCTCTATTACATGATGTGGCAGATCACAAATTTGTTGAGGATTTTGAGAAGGAAACCAATGAACGTGTGAATCAGATATTGTCTGCCCTGAACGTTTCTTCAGATGCTATTGAACAGGTGCTTCACATTGTGCATAACTGCTCATTTAAGGGCGGAATTGGTGAAAATAAAATGAAAAGCATTGAAGGTTTGATCGTACAGGATGCTGATCGATTAGATGCAATTGGTGCTATTGGAATAGCAAGAACATTCGCTTTTGGAGGTAAGTTTGGGAACATGATCTATGATCCGGAAGTATTACCAGTGGATTTTCAATCTGAAGATCAATATCGAAAAACCAGAACGCATACGATTAATCATTTTTATGAGAAACTTCTTAAATTAAAACAATTGATGAATACAACTACTGGTAAATCACTGGCAGAAAAGAGACATCAATATATGGAAGAGTTCTTAAAGCAATTTTATGGCGAATGGGAAGGAAAATTCTAAGCTGATTTATAAATTTGAAGTATGAGAAAATCCCTTTTGATCCTTTTACTTATTATAAACAGCTCAAATCTCTCTTTATCACAAGAAGGATTGCAATTGGGCGTGGACGTTTCTCCTTGCTGGGTATTGAATACTCACCGTCAAAAATCATCCGGAATAAGATCAGCTGAAAGTGGTTATGGTTTTAATGCCGGATTAGCGTTAAAATATTGGTTCTCTGAAAAGGTAGCGGTCAATTCAGGCCTAACTTTTGAATATAATGCCTTCGATAACCGTTTCAATAATCAATTGATAAGCAGTAGGAGATTTGGTTCTTTACATCTCCCTGTTATGGTCAATTACGCAATGAGCGGTAATTGGTATCTGCTTTTTGGCGGAGGAATCAATTATAATGTGATCAACCAGTCCTGGTCAGGGTACGGTGTAGATATTTCTTCACAGATCAATGCATTTCAGCCTTATGGTGGAATAGGGGTCAGCACCTTAATGGAAAGAGATAAAGGTTTATTCGAATTTGGTGTCACTTCACGATACCATTTTCTTGAACTCTGGAAAAGTGATGCTGTACTTTTTGATGTGTCTAATTTTACAAGTAGAATTTTAAGTTTTGATCTTATTTTGAGGTTTTATCTTTTTCAAAAAGTGTAACCAAAACTAGATTTTAAGTAATTAACTTTAGGAATAGTTTTTGTAAATGTTCTCTATAACATTGAAAAATACTAACTAAGCAACAAACCACATGAAATTAAAATTACTCTTAACCTTATCTGTATTTTATTGTTTTAATGTTATTTCCTTCGCTCAGGATGAAGATGATGAGTCTTGTGTTGAGCCCGAAGACAAAAAAATTGCCAAGCTCCTTAAGGTGGCTGAAGATCCTAAAGCAGAGAAAATGGAGCGGATCAAAGCATATACTGATGCGATAGCGTTGGCTCCTGACAATGCCTTTGTGCAATACTCATTTGCAAATTTTAATTATGAACTGGCATTAGCTGTTCAGGACCAATTCGAAGAAGGTAGAGCCAATTACAATCAGTTGAAAGTGGCTTACGAAGGAGCAGCAAAATCCTATAAAACAGTAATAAAAGACTGTGCTGAATTTCATTCAGATCCATACTACAAATTGGGAGTTATTTATTACACGCTAAATGATAAAGGGCAGGCTTCTATGTATTTCAAGAAGTTTCTTGAATTCAATGAAAGGGATCCAAATAAATACAGTGATACTTATTCAAAGAATAAAAAAGACGTTGAAGAAATCTTGCCTGAAATGGAGTTCTTTGACAAATTCTTTAATTCACCTGTACCTTACGAGCCTGTTAAAGTAGAATATGTTTCTTCAGACAAGGATGAATACTTACCTATGATCTCTCCAGACAATGAATTATTATTCTTTACAAGAAAAGGTAAGGATACGGATAAGGGAATTGTATCTAATGTGATAGAAGAGTTTACACTTAGTCAACGTCCGAGTCCTTCGGGTGATTTCAATTCAGGACTAGCACTAAGACAACCGTTCAATACACCCGCATATGCAAACTACGGAGGAATCTCATTATCGTTAGACAACAAAGAAATGTTCATTTGTGCTTGTGAGGAAGTAGATTATCAACGTCATGCAAATTGCGATATATATGTGACGAAATTTGAGCGCACCGGTGAAGGAGGGAATGATTTTAAATGGACAGATCTTGAGAATTTAGGACCTGCAATTAATACTAAGGATGGTTGGGAGGCGCAACCTACACTATCTGCAGACGGAAACACATTGTATTTTGCTACCTGGCGCGAGGGATCACAGTTAACAGATATTTACTATTCAACAAGAGGTAAGGACGGAAAATGGTCTCAAGCGCGTCCAGTACCAGGACCTATTAACTCTGAAGGACATGATAAAGCACCATTTTTACATCAGGATAGTGAAACTCTTTACTTTGTTTCTGATTGTTCAACGGAGAGAAAAGGAGCTGGTGGGTCAGATATTTTCTATACCAGAAAAGAAAATGGTAGTTGGGTAGAACCTAAGAATATTGGTTATCCTATCAATACTGCTGGAAATGAAGTAGGATTGATCGTTTCAACGGATGGAAAACTAGCCTATTTCACAACTGGTGGTAGGGGATCATCCTTTGATATTTTTTACTTTGAACTATATGAAGAGGCACGTCCTAAAAAAGTTGCATTCTTCAAGGGTGAACTAAAAGATGACAAAGGTGAACCGGTGAAGGATGCTGTTGTAGAAGTATCTTATCGTGAATCTGGTAAAAGCGTAGAATTTCATGTAAATGGAGATGACGGTAAGTTTGCAGCTGTTGTTAATGTAGATGATGAAAATCCTGAAGACATTATGATCAGTGCTAAAAAAGAAGGATATTCATTTGATACTCAGGTTATCAAAGAAGAAGAAATAAAACAAGAAATTAAGAATACTTTTGTTAAAGCTGATGAAATGGAAATTCAGCAAATAGAAGTTGGTAAGGCATTTACAATGGATAATATTTTGTATCCTACCAAATCATATGCTCTCTCTGATGATGCTAAATGGGTACTCGATCAGTTTATTAAATTTTTAAATGAAAATCCTACAGTAAAAGTTTCTATTCAGGGACATACCGATAATAAAGGTGATGCTAATGAGAACCTTGTCCTTTCTGAAAATAGAGCGAAAGGGGTTGTTGACTATTTGATCACAAATGGAATAGACAAGAACAGGCTAAGTTATGAAGGATTTGGTCAAACCAAACCTAAAGTGCCAAATACAACGGAGGAGAATAGAGCCTTAAACAGACGTACAGACATTATGATCGTTGAAATGTAATGTTTACGGATAACAGTTTAAAGGGAGTTAGATCCTATTTCCATCAAAAACTATGCGATCACTTTACAAAAAGGGAGATTGATATTTTCTTTGAATGGACTTGTGAATCGCTTTTTTCCATAAGTCGATCGGAGATGCTCATAGGAGAAATAAAACTCTCTGAGTCTGATCTCATTCAACTCGTGAAAATTGTTGAGCGATTATTAAGAAAAGAGCCGATTCAATATATTCTCGGAGAAGCCTATTTCTATGGCTATAAGTTTAAAGTAAATTCAAATGTTCTTATTCCCAGACCTGAAACTGAAGAGTTGGTGCAATTCCTCATTGAAAGAAATATTTCGGGTAGGATTCTCGATATCGGAACCGGAAGCGGGGTAATTCCAATTTCGTTAAAATTAGCATTACCAAAAATACAGGCTGTAGGATTGGATGTTTCTATCAAGGCACTATCTATTGCTGAAACGAATGCGAAAGATCTTAATGCAGATGTTGATTTTTGGCTCAAAGACATTCTTACAGAATCTTTGGTTGGAGAACATTTTAATGTGGTGATCAGTAATCCACCTTACGTTCTTGAACAGGATAAATCTGAAATGGAAACAAATGTGTTGGACTATGAACCACATTTAGCTCTTTTTGTTCCGGATAACGATCCATTAAAATTTTATCGTAGAATAGTTGATCTTTGCAGTGATATCTTGCTAAATAATGGGGTATTGGCATTTGAAGTACATGAAAAATATGCCATGGACGTTGTCCTGCTGATGGAACGAGATTATAAGGACGTTCAAGCATTAAAGGATCTGCAGGGTAAGAATCGGATGGTAGTAGGAATAAAAAAAGCCCCCTGAAAATTCAGAAGGCTTTTCTCTATAAGAGATAAGGTTCAATTATTTTTTAATGATCTTTCTTACAATCACCTGGTCATTTGATACAAGTGATATAAAATACATTCCATCAGTAAAATCTTCCAATGAAACAGTTGAATAGGCTCCAAGTATCATGTTGCTACTTAGTAATTGTCCATTCACATTTTTCAACTCTATTCTTTCAAACATTTCAGGGTTTTCAATAAATACCGTAACAGAACCAGATGTTGGATTTGGGTAAACCATAATTGTTCCAAGATCAAGATCTTTTATAGTCAATACATCTTCTCCCGGACTCCATACGCTTGAAGTTGTATTGGATCTTGAAGAGTTGTAATCCTGTGCTTTACTCGAAGTACATGCGCTGGCAAGGTTGAATGATACTATGTAGTCAAGACCAGCGGTATCAGTAGGAGTGTCCACTGTTGAAAGTTGAGTGGTACTGAAATTGTTTACAAATTGCCATCCATTAGAATTCGAATGTCTATATAGGTCTACACTTGTATAGTTCAATCCTTCGTATTTATCCCATGATACGTTATAAGAACCTCCACCAGCACTTGAAGAAACAATATGTATTGTTTTGTGAATGAAGCTAGGGTAGCTCTCATTTCCACAGTTATCATAAGAAGTGATGTAATATCTCCATGATCTGTCAATCGGAGAAGCAGAATTATCTATAAAGAAAGATTCTGTAGCGAATGGCTGAGAATGAACTTGCTCAAATGTTCCAAATGTTTCAGTTTCTCTATAAACATTGAATCCATCCGGCGTGTTACCTGCCAACTTTTCCCAAACAACCAAATTATAGGTATACGTTGTATCAACAGTTAACATACAGATCTCTGGCTGATAAGGTAATACATAAGGAATGTTTACTGTAAGATAATTCTCACATCCTGATTGATCCGTGTAAGTTAAAGTATATGTGCCAGCACCAACTCCTGTTAGATCTTCTGTCGTAGCTCCTGTATTCCATGAATAGGAAGCAGGAATCTCTCCCCAGGTATCAATATAGATGTCAATAGCCCCATTGTTAGCACCGCAAGATGTAGGTGTAATATTGTCAGCCCATAGGTAAACATTGTTATAATTTTGTACAGTTTGGGTTAATGTCGCAACACACGAGTTCGCATCTGTCGCCGTGCAAACATATATGCCACCTGAAATGGCATTTAGATCTTCTAAAGTAGAAAATGGAGAACCGTTTTTAGTCCATGACCAGGTAACAGGGCTTTGTCCACCAATTGTTGTTATGTCAATGGCTCCATTTGGTGTTGTTAAGCAGTTGGAATTACCCCAAACATCATAAATGGATAGCGCTAATTGTTCGTTTGGAATGTTAAATGAATTAACGTACTTACATCCAGCATCAGTTTTAATTAATACGGTGTAGTCACCAGGTTGTGCAGATAAATTTGCTGTGGTATTCCCATTCGACCAGAATATCTGATTAACAGTTCCCATGGTTGAATTGATTACCAAATCAACTGAACCGTTTTGAGTAGAACAATAAGATGGATTTATAGTAGGCGTAACAGTTATCTCTGCGTCAGAAACATGTGCTGCTGCTACGGCATGACATCCTGTTCCATCAGTAACGTTGATATAATAATTTCCAGCAGGAACATTGGCGATTGTTGATGCACTAGAAGCCGATTCAGCAAATCCCGTTGACCAGTATACATCATACGGAGCTTGACCACCCGTTAGTATAGCTACAGCAGATCCGTCCGCATTTCCGCATGAACTAGGGGTAGGTGTAACATTAATAACTGGGGATTGGATATATGATACCCATATCTCACTAGAGTAACTACAACCCGCAGAATTAGTGTAATCGTAAGAAATGGCATATTCCCCACCATTATAATCATAAACTGGTAAAGCAAGTTCGGGATCAAAATAAGAAGTTTCGTTATAATTGTATAATCCACCTTCCCAGGAGAAATCACCACCTGAATAAACTTCGTATTGAGAAAGATCAACAGGATTGTCATTGGTACAAAAGGTAACATTGCCTGTGGTTAGAATTGATGTTAATGGACCGTATACAGGAATATCATTGATGTCAAAATCATTGGCTCCTCCTGAAGGGTCATTTGTTGGGTGACCATAAATTTCAAAATTTACACTGGCAAGGTTTATTCCGTTTGCAAGTCCCCAATTTGCATCACCAATTACAGTAATAGTTCGAAGCGTATCTCCAGGAACAAAAGGTGGATTGTTAACTGTATAACCTCCGTTCACATCAAGAACGGCATTATTATAAGTAACAACATCTATGTAGGTACTATCGCCGTCTATGTCCAATAAAGTGATTGAAACAAATTGTTTCTGATAGTCACCTTCACACAATGTATCTACAGTGTAGGAATAAAGGGTAGGTATGTTTTGCGATATTGCATTTACCGCTATAAACATCAAAAGGGTAAAAAGAATCTTTTTCATATTTCAAAATTGTTATGCGAAAATAACACATTTATAGATGCGAGTCCATAGTTAATCTTCAGAATTATACAGTTGGTCGTTGATAAACAAAGAAAAAGCCCAGTCTAATACGTTTAGACTGGGCTTATCTATTATTTTTCTGATTATCAGATATTTTCGATCACCATAGCTGAAGCTCCACCACCACCGTTACAAATTCCGGCAGCACCAAGTTTTCCTCCATTTTGTTTCAAAACATTGATTAAAGTAACAATGATCCTTGAACCTGAATTACCAAGAGGATGTCCTATTGATACAGCTCCACCATTAACATCAACCTTAGCAGGATCCAAACCTAATTCTCTCATGTTTGCTAATCCAACCACAGAGAATGCTTGATTCAATTCCCAATAATCGATATCACTTACTTTAAGTTTTGCTTTTTCCAAAGCTTTCGGAACTGCTTTAGAAGGAGCAATAGTGAACCATTCAGGTGCTAAGGCTGCATCTGCATACGCAACAATTTTTGCAATTGGTTTCAATCCATATTTTTGAACAGCTTCACCTGAGGCAATAACCAATGCTGATGCTCCATCATTTAATGTTGAAGCATTTGCTGCTGTTACTGTTCCTCCATCAGGAGTAAATACTGGATTCAATTGTGGGATCTTGTCCATTTTTACATTCTTGTATTCTTCATCTTCAGCAAAAATGATTGGATCACCTTTTCTTTGTGGTACTTCAACTGGAACAATTTCGTCATTGAATTTACCTGCAGCCCAAGCCTTTGCAGCTCTGTTATAAGATTCAATCGCAAATGCATCCTGATCTTCTCTTGATATATTCTTTTCAGTGGCACATTTATCGGCACAAACACCCATATGAACTCTGTTATAGACATCCGTCAACCCATCCAGGATCATACCGTCTTTAACTTTAATATCTCCCAATTTAACACCATCTCTACCATGTAAATAATGAGGTACTTGAGACATGTTTTCCATTCCACCTACCACAACGATATCATTGTCTCCTGCAAGGATGGTTTGAGCTCCAAGACTAATTGATTTCATTCCGGAAGCACAAACTTTATTTACTGTTGTACAAGGAACCTCTTGTCCAATACCGGCGAATATAGCAGCTTGTCTTGCTGGAGCCTGACCCAATCCGGCTTGTAGAACGTTACCCATGAATACCTCATCTACTTTATCAGCAGAGATACCGGCTTTTGATAGGGCACCTTTGATAGCTGTTGCTCCCAATTTAGTTGCAGGAACACTAGCGAGTGAACCCATGAAACTTCCAATTGGAGTACGTACAGCTGATATGATATAAACTTCTTTCATTATTTAGAATTTTCTTGAATTTTTCGTGGTATAAAGCTAGCTAAAAAATTACTTTTTCATTTACCATTGACGATCAATAAGTTATCTCCTTACCAATAATTTTTTGCCCTGAAATTTTCGATCGGGATTTTCTATCAATAAAAACTCCAATTTATTTGGTTTAACAACAAGGATATACTATCTTTGCGGTCCGTTTTAGAAAAAGGTCGACTGCTGGAGTTGAAATGTTTAACACCTCTCATTGATCCAGATAGATGAGATACAAGTAAATAGCCAAAATGGCAGAAGAAAAAAAAGAAGAGGTAGCAAAAAAAGCAGCAGCTAAAAAAACTACCACATCAAAGGCTAAACCAGCCACAAAAACAGCAGCAAAATCTACAGCTGCTAAAAAAACTACCACAGCTAAAAAAACAACTAAAAAAGAAGAAGCTCCTGTTGCAGAAGTGAAATCTGTTGAAGTAGTTGAGGAAGTAACAGCAGATGTTGCAGAAGAAACTCCAAAAGCAAAAAAGGCAGCTACTAAAGTAGAAGTTCCGGTTGCTGAAGAGTTTGACTGGTTCGCATACGAGAACAAAGGTCACACTGCTGAGGAAAAAGCAAAATTAGATGAGGTTTACGATTCATCATTGACTTCTATTATGGAAAAAGAAGTAATGGATGGAACAGTTATCGCTTTAA
This sequence comes from Crocinitomicaceae bacterium, assembly GCA_020635955.1. GTDB lineage: Bacteria > Bacteroidota > Bacteroidia > Flavobacteriales_D > Crocinitomicaceae > Paracrocinitomix. The sequence goes on along the minus strand of JACJYW010000004.1, from coordinate 59,247 downwards.
CTAAAAAAGAGGTAGTTGTAAACGTAAATTACAAATCTGAAGGTGTTATTCCAATCAATGAATTCAGATACAATCCAGATCTTAAAGTTGGAGATTCAGTTGAAGTATTCGTTGAACAATTAGAAGATAAATACGGACAATTAGTATTATCTCACAGAACTGCAAGAACACACAGAGCTTGGCAACGAGTTAATGATGTTCTTAAATCAGGTGAGGTAATCACTGGTTTCGTTAAATGTAGAACTAAAGGTGGTTTGATCGTTGATGTTTTTGGAATTGAAGCGTTCTTACCAGGTTCTCAAATAGATGTTAAACCAATCAGAGATTACGATCAATTTGTAGGAAAGAACATGGAATTCAAAGTGGTTAAAATTAACCATGAGTTCAGAAATGTTGTTGTTTCTCACAAAGCGCTTATTGAAGCTGAGCTTGAAGAGCAAAAGAAACAAATTATCGGTGGTCTTGAAAAAGGTCAGGTTCTTGAAGGAACTGTTAAAAACATTACTTCTTACGGAGTATTCGTTGACCTTGGTGGTGTAGACGGATTGATCCACATTACTGACCTTTCTTGGGGTAGAGTTAATCACCCAGAAGAGATCGTTACATTGGATGAGAAGATCAATGTTGTAATCCTTGATTTTGATGATTCTAAGAAAAGAATTGCTCTTGGATTGAAACAATTACAATCTCACCCTTGGGATGCGCTTGATCAAAATCTACAAGTTGGAGACAAAGTAAAAGGTAAAGTAGTTGTTATTGCTGACTACGGTGCATTTATCGAAGTTGCTCCGGGTGTTGAAGGTTTGATCCACGTTTCTGAAATGTCTTGGTCACAACACTTGAGATCTGCACAGGATTTCATGGCTGTTGGAGATGAAGTTGAAGCAGTTATCCTAACATTGGATAGAGACGAAAGAAAAATGTCTCTAGGTATTAAACAATTGATGCCAGATCCATGGGCTGATATCGATACTAAATATCCAGTTGATTCTAAACACAAAGCTACAGTTAGAAACTTCACCAACTTTGGTGTGTTTGTAGAGTTAGAAGAAGGAGTTGACGGATTGATCCACATTTCAGATCTATCTTGGCAAAAGAAGATCAAACATCCATCTGAATTCTGCAAAGTAGGAGATGTATTGGATGTTGTTGTTCTTGAATTAGACAGAGATAACAGAAGAATCGCTTTAGGACACAAACAATTGGAGACAAATCCATGGGATGAGTTCGAAGCTGAATTTGCTGAAGGAACTGTACATCAAGGAACAGTGATCGAAGATAAAAAAGATAAAGCTGCAGTTATCGCACTTCCTCATGGAGTTGAGGCAATTTGCCCTAAAAAACACATGAAGAAAGAAGATGGAAGCAATGCTACTGTTGATGAGAAATTAGATTTCAAAGTGATCGAATTCAACAAAGACGGTAAAAAGATCGTTGTTTCTCACACTAGAACTTTCGAAGAAGGTGATGATAAACCAACTAAAAAGAAAGCAGCTGGTGCTGGAAACAAAGCAGTTGATGCTGTGAACCAATCAAATGAGAAATCTACGCTTGGTGATCTTGATGCTTTATCAGCTCTTAAAGAGGAAATGGAAGGTAAAGAGGATAAATAAGATCCTTTATTATCTAAGAATTCAAAAGGGATCCGTCATTGACGGATCCCTTTTTTTGTCAGTATTATTATCTATAATTTAAATATGCATTAGTTCCAGATAATACTCTTTGAGTAGGTAATATTTTGATCTCCATTTTCATAAAATTCAATGGCGCTATTCCAGTTTTAACTATAAGATCATAATTGGATTGCGATCCTAATGAAATTAAGGTTGCTATTATTCCTTTATTGAGGATTAGATAAAACAGTATATTTATACAACGTATGAAAAAAGAGTCTAAGGGTTTAGCCCTACATTGGAAAATTATAATCGGAATGTTACTCGGAATCATCTGGGCATTTCTATCAATTAATTTTGGTTGGAATGATTTCACCGCAGATTGGATCGGACCGTTTGGGACAATATTCATTAGGGCTTTAAAGTTCATTGCAATTCCCCTGGTTATGTTCTCCATAATTGTTGGGATCTCTTCATTGAAGGACATTTCCAAATTAGGTAGGATAGGAGCAAAGACCTTAGCTATATATTTACTCACTACTGTATTGGCAGTATCCATAGGACTACTTTTCGTAAATATTGCTAAGCCTGGTCATGCTATTTCAAAAGAACAGCAAATTCAAAATAGAATTTCATACGAGTTATGGGTGAAATCAACGAATGGTGCTGTTGAGTTTAAAGATGATATTCGTTATACTGAAGATCCACAATATGCGGCGATAGTAGCAGAAATGTCAGGACAAGAAATGGTGGTTGATTCTGAAGTAGCGAAAGTTCAGGAACAAGTAAGTGCAAATAAGGATGCCGGTCCATTGAACGCACTTGTTGATATGGTGCCTGAGAATATAATGATCTCATTGAGCAATCCAAAACTAATGCTCCAGGTTATTGTGTTTTCTATCTTTTTTGGTATTTGCTTGTTATTCGTTCCTACGGATAAATCAGAACCTGTAGTGAAATTATTTGATGGAATTAATGAAGTGTTTTTGAAAATGGTGGAGATTGTTATGAAAGGTGCACCATTTTTTGTCTTTGCTTTGATGGCTTCTAAAATGAGCTCAATGGCAAATACAAATGCTGAACTCGTTGATCTATTAGCTTCATTGGGACAATATTCATTTGTTGTAATAGCAGGTTTATTATTTCTGATCCTTCTTTATCCAGCCTTAGTATCATTGATTGTGAAGAAGATCAAGTATGGAGAATTTTGGAAAAAGATCGCTCCAGCTCAATTAACAGCCTTTTCAACAAGTTCTTCTGCGGCTACATTGCCAGTAACTATGGAGTGTGTGGAAGAGAAGGTTGGTGTGAAGTCTGAAATGGCAAGTTTTGTGCTTCCAATTGGAGCAACAGTAAATATGGATGGTACATCATTGTATCAGGCTGTTGCAGTAATTTTTCTGGCACAGCTGCATATGATCGATCTTTCATTTACTGAACAATTGATCATTGTGATGACAGCAACACTTGCATCTATTGGTTCTGCAGCCGTACCAAGCGCAGGATTGGTAATGTTGATGATGGTACTCACATCTGTTGATCTTAATCCAGCATGGATAGCTATTATTATGCCGGTGGATAGGATCCTGGATATGTGCAGAACGGTTGTTAACGTGACAGGAGATGCTTCTGTAACAACAATTATAGCTTCAACTGAGGGTGAATTAAGAGAGGATGTTTAGATTTCTTTAGCTTCGATCTTTACTTTCTCAACTTCTCCTTCTGTGTCGATCAGTAGTTGAAAATCCTTGCTTCTCTCTTCTTTGTTAAAATGAATGGTAGTGTCTTTAGAGAATTTTTTACCTGCTGTGTTAAAAACTTCAACGGTAAATTGAATATCCTGCTCTAATTGAGAAGGGTTTCCTGCATCCATAACAACAAGCGTTTGTGATCCTAAGGTTTCCCATTTCTGAACTCCATAGGTATATTTTGCTTGTGAATTGACATCCTTTTGACTTTTATTACAAGTAAAGAAACCAAAAGCAATTACTATTATTAAAATTGACCTTAACCTTAACATAATTGTTTATACCCTCTTCGACCAAAAAGGTTCGCAAAGGTTTAATAGATTTCAATTATAGGATCAAATTTCTGTTCAAAGAAATTCGGGTTGATCGAATGGATTTAATCCATTTTTCAGCTTCTTCTCTTGAATTGAATACGCGAGTTGGAACAACTGGTTTATGCGTTTTCAAGAATAATTTAACCACCAGTTTTTGTGGGAGAGATTGAATGACGAACGCATCTGCTTTTTTGTAGTACGAACCTTCAAGACTGCAAGAAGCTAGTCTGGCTTCGCGATCTGGTATAGTAAATTCGCCAAGATTTATGATATTATAAAAACTCTCTCCTTCTCCAATTTTTAGGGCTGCTTGTTTGATCTCATTATAGTCTTCAATTCCAAATTTTTGATTTGATTGTATATCTATAAACAGAATATCCTCCGAAACTGGTTCTACTGTTGATATCCTGCATTCTATTCTTTTCATATTGAGATATTTACAGCGCAAAAATACGGAGCGAATTCACAAAAACGATCATAATTTAGCTATGCTTGCATATTAAATAGATAAAAGCAACTTGGGTTTCGACCAATCGACGAAGAGGATATAATTGCCTATGAATCAGAAAGGTAGGAGTAGGTGTAGTGTGTTGTTTATTGCGCGTAAACGTTTTAGGTCATAAAAAAAGCCGCGCAAAATTGAACGGCTCCTTTTTAAGTATTTATACAATTGACTAAGTCAACATTCCGCCACAAACATTGATTGTTTGTCCGGTCACATATCCTGAAAGATCTGAAGCTAGAAATACAGTTGTATTGGCAACATCTACAGGTGTTCCTCCACGTTTCATTGGAATTCCATCTCTCCAACCCTGAACAACAGCTTCATCTAAAGCGGCTGTCATTTCTGTTTCAATAAATCCAGGTGCAATTGCATTACATCTAATATTTCTTGAACCTAATTCCTGCGCTACTGATTTTGTGAATCCGATCATACCTGCTTTTGATGCAGCATAGTTAGCCTGTCCTGGATTACCAGAAACTCCAACAACTGAACTCATATTAATGATAGATCCCTGTCTGGCTTTCAGCATTGGGCGAATAACGGCTTTAGTTAAGTTAAAAGCAGATTTTAGATTCGTATTGATCACTTCATCCCAATCTTCTTCACTCATTCTCATTAAAAGATTGTCTTTCGTTATTCCCGCATTATTTACGAGAACATCCACGGTGCCATAAGCCTCAACTACATCATCAACTAATTTTTGAGCTGCGTCAAAATCTGAAGCATTTGATTTAAATCCTTTTGCCTCTCCACCGTTAGCAGTTAGTTCTGCTTCCAGTGCTTTTGCTTTTTCTTCTGATGATAAATAGGTGAAAGCCACTTTTGCGCCTTCTTCAATAAATCTTTGTGCAATTGCCTTACCAATACCTCTTGAAGCACCTGTAATGATTGCAACTTTACCGTCTAATAGTCCCATGTAAATTAATTTTAGTCAAATATAACCCATTATCCAATTAACAAACAGAATGTTCAAGAAATGTCCGGTAGAATTATCGACTTACAGATAAAATTGACCCGCTCAACGTATTTTTATAAAATAGAGTGATTTAATTCAAGATTTTAGCATCTCCAAGCTTGAAATACCTGATTTAACACGATTGATATATGTCGGGTATATAAGTGATTAAAGTCACTTGTTATCAATTGATTCTTAAAGAACTTTGTTTAAATTTTTTTATCATGAAAAACCTGATTTCTTATAGTGCGATATCGATCTTTTTTATTTCCATACAGGGTTTTAATTTCTGCTTTGGACAGGTTGAAAATCTTTTTGTCATGATCGAGAAGGAGTCTAAAGAACCACAGTCCCTATACTCGCTCGAAGATCTTACATTAGGTGTGGTACCAACAAATTATGTGATCAGTAACGAATTGCATGATAAGGGGGAGAGTAAGCCGATTAGGCTCTATATTGATATGAATTCATTGAATTTTGACTGGAATAAGATAAAGAATTCAGGTAGCATTGAAGTAATTGTGATACAGATCAATCAATCATCAGAGTTATCTATCAAAATTGACATAGGTCAATTCAAAAAATTCGAAAGTCTGAAATATATCTACATCAGTTCATCCATAGAGCTGTGTAGTTTGCCTGATGATATTAACTGTGAAAAATCAGAAGTAGAGAAATTGATTTCCGGAAAACTGGAAAATGTTAAGGTTGTGTATACCGCCGAATCTAATCAATAACGAGATTAACATGAAAAGAATTAATATGATTAAAATAATCAGACATTTAGCCGTATTGGTTGTAATGTTTTCAATTGGAAATAATTCATTTGGACAGGTGATTCATTCATTTACACAAAGAGCATCTATCTATACGCCAACTGAACTGATCTATAATATTCAGGGAGATTTTGCCATGATCGGAAATACCAATCTAACCCTGGTTTCATACAATGACAACACGAACAATAGTTATAACGTGATGCAATATGTAGATGTAGATGGTGATGCAACAACTTTTAACTCTTCAACTGCTACCCTTGAGTTTTCAACTGAAAATGGGGCAAATCCTGTCTGTTCCAACATTATATATGCAGGATTGTATTGGACAGGACGCGCAAGTAATACGAGTTCAAGTCCTGAAGAATTTGATGTAACAATAGGAGCAACCACGAAAACATTCAATAAGCGAAAAGTAAAACTCAAAGGGCCGGGAGCTGCCGGGTATACTGATCTGGAAGCTAATCCAGGTAACATTTATTATCCGGATGGTGAACACGGCCATATGTATTCAGCCTACATTGAAGTGACGGACTATGTTCAGGATCATGGTATTGGTGCGTATACCGTTGCTGATATGGCCCTGGTTGAAGGAAACGGTGGTGCAACAGGATATTATGGTGGATGGGGAATGATTGTGGTTTACGAAAATTCTTTGATGAATTGGAGAGATGTGACCATTTTTGATGGACATGCTTATGTTCAAGGGAATGAAATTGTAAGTTATGAATTACCGGTTTCAGGTTTTCAGGCGGTCCAGTCAGGGAATGTTAATATGAAAATGGGCTTGATGGCTGGTGAAGGTGATGTTGGGATATCAGGTGATTATTTCCAGATCAGAAACTGGCAGGATAATGCCTGGATCACTCTTAGTCATGCGGGAAATACTACCAATAACTTCTTTAATAGTTCGGTTGAAACCGGGGGTAATGCAAGAACACTTAACCTTCAGAACAACACTGGTGTTGATATTGCCATGTTTGATGTGCCTAATCCGGGAAATACTGTGCTAACAAATGGTCAGACTTCAACTAAATTCAGGTATGGATCAACTCAAGATACCTATGTGATATTTTGCATAGCAATGGCAATAGATGCCTACATTCCTGATGTCGAAGCACTAGTCTCTACCGAGTCTATTAATGGGGTTCCGGTTGGTGGAGGGCCCATTGTTGTTCAGCCCGGAGAAGTTATCCAATATAGTGTACAAATAAAGAATCAGGGAACCGAACCCATTGATAATGCCGTTTTTGTAGTGCCTATTCCATATACTACTACTTATGTTCCTGCAAGTATCAACACTCAGGTTAATTTTGCTCCATTGCCATCTCCAAATACGGCCTATTTTGATCCAGGAAATGGTCCAACAGGTGCAGTGGTATGGGATTTCGGGACTTTGCCTTTGCCTCCGGTGGGAAATCCTGATTCAGTACTCGCTGAACTTACTTTTGAACTTCTGGTTACTGAGGATTGTTTTACCTTAATGAATCCGGATTGTCCTCCACAGGTCGTATTGACGGGTGGGAATACCACCGGGGTAGGTCAGATCTCAGGTTCGACCTTTGATCTGCCATTTATTCAAGGGTATGAAACTGCTGGCCCTTGTATTGGTGAGCCAATAACAGAGCCTCTTATTTTAGATATTGATGCAGCTCAACATATTACAGATAACTGTGGTAGTGAACCTATTTCTAGAGATTTTATTTTTTGTGATTATGAGGATGCGAGCATACCTTATGATTCGATCGCAAATTATTTTCCGGCAGGTTTAAAGTTTTACAACACGAATAGCGTAACTCCCGGTTCTACAGAATATACTGAAGAGAATCCATTCCCGGCCACTCCTGGTATAGAAACCTATTTTGCAATTCCTGATGGAATACCACATTGTTACTATACATTTACGATTACGGTACAAGCTCCAATTGAAACAACGGCTATCAGTACATCTAATGTGACATGTCCTGGGTTTAGTGATGGAGCGATCAATCTAACTGTCTTTGGTGGAACTGCTCCGCTAACGTATGATTGGTCCGGACCTGGTGCTTTTACAGCTTCAATTGAAGATATCTCATCTCTTATCGAAGGTGTATATAATGTGACCGTAACGGATAGTTTGGGATGTACCGCGGACAACAGTGCTACAATTATTACTATTCCGGATGTTATACCCCCTTCAATTCTTTGCGCAACAGATTTAATCGCGTCAACAGTTTCAGGAACTTGTACTTACACACATCTAAGTACATCTTTAAATCCAAGTGCAAGTGATAATTGCACATTAAATTCTGTAACATATAGTTTGTCTGGCGCAACTTCAGGGACAGGGACTTCATTGAACGGAGTTGTATTCAATAGTGGGGTAACAACTGTATTATGGATCGCAGATGATGATTCAGGAAATGACAATACCTGCTCATTTACGGTAACTGTTAATGATAATGAAGATCCGACCATCACTTGCCCTACAGATGTAACAGTAAGTAATGATGCAGGATTATGTGAATCAGCATCAGTATCACTAGGAACATCAATAACCGGTGATAACTGTGCTGTTGCAACAGTGACGAATGACGCACCAGCTTCTTATCCTGTAGGTACAACTACAGTAACCTGGACGGTAACTGATATTCATGGTAATTCTGCTACTTGTACGCAGGATGTGACAGTAAATGATAATGAGGATCCAACAATTACTTGTCCAATAGATGTAACCGTGAGTAATGATGCAGGAAACTGTTCCGCTTCTGGAGTTTCATTAGGAACGCCAACTACTACTGATAACTGTGGTGTAGCGACGGTAACAAATGATGCACCAGCAACATTCCCTGTAGGAACGACAACAGTAACCTGGACGGTAACAGATATACATGGTAATTCAGCAACCTGCACACAAGTTGTAACAGTGAATGACAATGAAGATCCAACGATTAGTTGTCCTACGGATGTTACGGTAAATAATGACCCAGGTAACTGTTCTACGGATTTGGTAAATATTACTTTAGGTACACCAACAACGGCTGATAACTGTGGTATAGCAACTGTAACAAATGATGCACCCGCAACTTTCCCTGTTGGAACAACTACAGTAACATGGACAGTGACAGATATTCACGGGAATTCAGCAACATGTACACAAGATGTAACAGTGAATGATAACGAAGATCCTGTCGTAACATGTCCAGCTGATGTAACAGTGGATAGTGATGCAGGATTGTGTGAGGCAACTTCAGTAACACTTGGCACGCCAACAACAGCTGATAACTGCGGAGTTGCAACTGTAACAAATGATGCGCCGGCAACATATCCTGTTGGAACAACAACGGTAACATGGACTATCACAGATATTCATGGAAATTCAATTACCTGTGCACAAGATGTAACAGTGAATGATAATGAGGATCCAACGATCACATGTCCAGCTGATGTATCGGTAAGCAATGATCCTGGAAACTGTTCCGCAACCGGAGTTTCATTAGGGACACCAACTACTTCTGATAACTGTGGAGTGGCTACAGTAACGAATGATGCACCTGCCACATTCCCGGTTGGAACAACTACTGTAACATGGACAGTAACAGATATACATGGGAATTCAGCAACCTGTACACAAGATGTGACAGTAAATGATGATGAAAATCCATCAATTACTTGTCCTTTGGATGTAACTGTTAATAATGAACCTGGGAACTGTTCTACTGATCTGGTAAATATTAGCTTGGGAAATCCAATCACTGCTGACAATTGTGGTGTTGCAACTGTTACAAATGATGCACCTGCAACTTTCCCTGTAGGAACAACAACGGTAACGTGGACGGTAACTGATATACATGGTAATTCAGCAACCTGTACACAAGATGTGACAGTAAATGATAATGAAGATCCAACGATCGCTTGTCCTTCAGATGTTACCATAGATAACGATCCAGGTACTTGTGAATCTGCTTCTGTCACTTTAGGAACACCAACAACAGCGGATAACTGTGGTGTAGCAACGGTAACAAATGATGCACCGGCTACATTCCTGGTAGGAACAACAACAGTAACTTGGACAGTGACTGATATTCATGGTAATTCAGCAACCTGTACACAAGATGTAACCGTGAATGATACAGAGAATCCAACAATTACTTGTCCAATAGATGTAACGGTAGATAACGATCCGGGTAACTGTTCAGCGACTGGAGTTGCGTTGGGTACACCTATAACAAATGATAATTGTGGTGTAGCAACAGTAACAAATGATGCGCCTGCAACATTCCCAGTTGGGACAACAACAGTGACCTGGATAATAACTGATATTCATGGTAACTCAGTAACATGTACACAAGATATAACCGTGAATGATACAGAGAATCCAACAATTACTTGTCCAACAGATGTAACTGTAAACAATGATCCGGGTAACTGTTCTACAGATCTAGTTAATATAAGCTTAGGAAACCCTATTACGGGAGATAATTGTGCTGTTGCAACAGTAACGAATGATGCACCTGCAACATTCTCGGTTGGAACTACCACTGTAACCTGGACGGTTACTGATATTCATGGAAATTCAGCTACCTGTACACAGGATGTGACGGTGAATGATAATGAAGATCCCACTTTAACATGTCCTTCTGATCAGTTTGATGCAGTAAATGCTACATGTAGTTACACTATTCTTGATTACACTACATTGGCGGTATATTCTGACAACTGTGGTGCAACGATCTCACAAGATCCACCTGCAGGAACAATTATGACAGTAGGTGATACAACCATTACTTTAACTGTGACTGATGGAGCAGGTAACTCAATACAATGCTCATTTGAATTAACTGTTGCTGATACTACGGCACCAGTGTTCAATTCTTGTCCTGGAGATGTTATCATTAACAATGATCCTGGTAACTGTTCTGCGGTAGCTACCTGGGTAGTTCCATCTGCAAATGAGAACTGTGGATTGGTGATTACCTCAGATTACAATTCAGGTGATGTGTTTACTGTAGGTACAACTCTTGTTACGTATGTTGCAACAGATCCTTCAGGTAATACAGATACTTGTCAGTTCAATGTGATCGTTACTGATAATGAGGCACCTGTACTTACTTATTGCCAGGCAGATACCAGTTCTTGTGATTCAGTTATTGTTTATAACCTTCCAACAGCAACGGATAATTGTGGCGTAGCTTCAATAATTCAAACTGCTGGTCTTGGTTCTGGTGCTACTTTCCCTGTAGGAACTACGGTTGAAGAGTATGAGATCACAGATATTAACGGTAATGTTTCAGTTTGTACATTCACTATAACTGTTCATCCTTTGCCTACAGCAACTGGTGTGGTTACAAATGTGTCATGTTTTGCAGCAGCTGATGGGTCAATTGATCTGACACCTGCAAATGGTACGTCACCTTATACTTTTGATTGGAGCAATGGTCAAATAACAGAGGATATAAGTGGTCTTGACACTGGGGCATATGGTCTTACGATCCTTGATTTCAATTTGTGTCAGTTTGATACTACTTTCCTGATCACACAACCTGATACGATCATGGTGGATTTTACCTATGAGAACGTGTCATGCTTTGATTCGTCTGATGCATATATCAATATCTTCCCGGTTGGAGGAACAACTCAGTACAGCTTCAACTGGAGCAATGGAGAAACAGAGCAAAATATAGATACTTTAACTGCCGGCACTTATGATCTAACATTAACAGATGCAAACGGATGTACATATCAGTTATCTATTGACATCACCCAGCCGGATTCTATGTACGCCACATCTGTTGTGGCCAATGCAACCTGTATCTCACCTGATGGCGCATTAGATATAACCATCTTTGGAGGTAGTATGCCATACAGCTTTCTATGGTCAAATGGAGATACAATTCAGGATCTGGACAGCGTAGTAGCGGGAATGTATTCAGTGGTAATTACAGATACAAATGGCTGTATGTTAATTTATCAGGATTCAATAGCACCGGCGAATTACTTGAGTCTAACCTACAATACTGAAGATATATTGTGTTATGGTGATTCTACAGGATCAATTGATATATTTCTTCTTAATGCAATAGAACCAGTGACTTATAATTGGTTAAATGCTGATTCTACCTTTGTTGGTGATTCAACGACTCTTGCTGGAATTTCCGCTGGCATGTATTATCTCTCGATAGTAGATAGTAATGGTTGTACATTACTAGATACCATGGGTATTGTTCAACCTGATTCTCTGTATCTGGAAATGGAGTTGTCTTTATATACAGGTGATTATAATATCAGTAATTATCTTGGATCTGATGGATGGATTGATCTGACAGTTTACGGAGGAACTCAGCCATATAACTTTATATGGTCTACCGGATCTGAGGATGAAGACCTGGAAGAATTGGCTGCAGGAAACTATTCTGTGGTTATTACAGATGCAAATGGATGTGCTATTCAGGCATCAGATACGTTAACGGAACCACTTATGCTTGAAATGCCGAACGGTTTTTCACCTAACGGAGATGGTCACAATGATCTGTTTGAGATCCATGGAATTGATGTATTCCCAAATAATGAGTTGTTGATCTATAACAGATGGGGAAACCTTGTTTTCTCAACTACAGGATACAATAATGATTGGGATGGAGTAAGTAAAAATGGTCAAAAACTCCCTGATGGCACTTATTTCGCTATTCTTAAAATAGAAGGAATGGAAGATGAAATAACCGGCTTCATTGATTTGAGAACGGTCAGAAATAAATAGAAAAGAAACATAGATAAGCTATGAAAACAATAAAAGTAATCTTAACTGCATGTGTGTCAGTTTTTGTAATAGGAAACGCAAATGCTCAGCAGGAAGCAATGGTGAGTCAGTATATGTTCAATGGTTTATTTTTGAACCCTGCATATGCTGGTAGTCAGGAATGTTTGACAACAACAATGTTATTTAGAAAACAATGGGTTGGATTTGATGGCTCTCCTTACACATTCATTGCGGCTGCAGATATGCCTTTGGTTGAAAATAAAATGGGTGTTGGATTGGTTCTTGCTAATGACAATATTGGTGTTTCGAATCAAACGGATATAGTAGGGAACTATTCTTATAATATCAAACTAGGTGAAGATAGTAAGCTCGCATTTGGATTGAAAGCCGGGATGTCTATTTATTCTGCAAAAGTGTCTGATTTAACTACCTGGGATGAATCAGACCCAATGTTTGAATCAGATATCCGTAATCAGGTAATTCCTAAGTTTGGTTTTGGAGTTTATTACCATCAAAAAGAAAAATGGTATGCAGGAATCTCTATCCCAACTTTGTTAGCCTACGAAAAAGGAATGGGTTTTTCATTGAATATGAATAAAACTTCTTTTATGAGAAGACATTTATTGATAACGGGTGGATATGTGTTTCAGGCAGGTGAAAGTGTAAAACTGAAGCCTAGTATATTAATGAAATATACGGCTGCCGCTCCATTTGAAGCAGATATTAACTTCAGTGCTCTATTTAAGGATATGATCTGGGTGGGATTATCATTCAGGACAGGTGATGCTTTAGTTACCTTGTTGGAGTATCAAGCTTCAAGTAGTTTTAGAATAGGTTATGCTTACGATATTACAGTTTCTAAAATGAGAAATTTTTCTGCTGGTTCTCATGAGATAATGGTAGGATATGATTTTGGTAAGGCAGATGTTAAAGAAAAATCACCTAGATATTTTTAAAACAACAGATTAAAAAGACATTTCATGAAGAAGATCCTGAATATTGGCTTGATTGTCATGATAGGTTTAGTTTTGGCCGGATGCGGTGCTGAAAAATACTTTAAAAAGGGTGATGAGCACTATGAATATCTGCGATATAAAGAAGCAATCGAATCCTACGAAAAAGGCCTTAAAAAGAATCGTGATATGGCAGTTGTTGAAAAAACAGCGAATGCCTATTATTTTATTGGTGAGTATGAAAAATCCAAAATCTTATTTGAGGAGTGTATGGCTAATAAAACAGCTGCGGATAAGTTGAATTTCTATTATGCTCGTGTGCTAATGGCAACAGGTGAAACGCAAAAGGCTCAGGGGTACCTGAAAAAGTATCTTTCCAAACATCCGGCAGATGTTGTAGCTAATATGTTATATTCTTCATGTAACTCTATTAGTGTAAGATACAAGGATACAACACTTTATGAATTGTCAAGGATTCCAACTGAAGATTTCACCAATGCTTTCGGTGCCGTTGAATATCAAAATGGAATAGTATTTTCAGCTGAAAAGGAAGTTTTTAGAGGTTCAAAGCAAAATCCCTGGACAGGAAATTCCTATCTGGACCTTTATTATATGGAGAAGGATGAAAATGGTAATTGGATGTCACCAGAATTATTGAAGGGGGATATTAACGGAAGATTTCATGAAGGCCCAGCGACTTTTTCGGATGGAGGAGAAGAAGTGTTCTTTACGAGGAGTAATTACTTTAAGAAGAAAATGGAGATTAACAATGAAGAAGAAAACAATTTGAAGATATTTAAAGCATCATTGATAGATGGGCAATGGAAAGAGTTAGTAGAACTGCCTTTTAATTCTGACGACTATTCTTGCGGACACCCAAGTTTGACTGCGGACGGTAAAACATTGTATTTTGTATCTGATATGCCAGGTGGATTTGGTGGAACGGATATTTATAGAACTAATTTCGAAAATGGTGAATGGTCGAAGCCTGAGAATCTAGGAGAAACGATTAATACACCGGGTAATGAGATGTTCCCATATATCCACAAGGATGGGACGCTATATTTTTCTTCTAATGCGCACAATTCAATGGGAGGATTGGATGTCTTTCTAACCTATGAATTCTCCGATCGTTGGATGAAGCCAGAAAACCTAAATTATCCTTTAAACTCTTCAAAAGATGATTTCAGTTTTGTGATGTCTGATGATAATTATACTGGATTTGTAACATCTTCCAGAGATGATAAAGATGAACTTTATCAGTTCAAGAAGAAAGATCCGGTATTTATCCTATTTGGAAGAGCAAGAATAAAAGGAACTGAAACCCCTGTTGAGGGTGTGAAGGTAGAAATTACAAGAGAAAGTGATAATAAAATAATTCAGATGATCAGTGATAAGGACGGAAAATTCAAATATCAACTGAATCCGGAAGAGTCTTACCTCTTGTATTGTACTAAGTTTGGTTGCTTCACCAGAACTGATCATATTTCTACAAAAGGAAAAAAGTACTCTGAGAATTTTTATGCCGATTTTCAGGTGGAGGAGATCGTAATTGATAAGCCAATAATTCTTGAGAATATTTATTACGATTTTGATAAATGGGATATCCGTGAGGATGCAGCAAAGGAATTGGATAAACTAGTCAGAGTGCTTGAAGATAATCCTACTATTCACATTCAAATGGGATCGCATACAGATGCTAGAGGTACAGATGAATACAATATGGTATTATCTGACAAAAGAGCAAAAGCAGCTGTTGACTACCTTATTTATAAAGGAATTGATCCCGAAAGGTTGACATGGAAAGGATATGGTGAAACAGAGCCTTTAAACGAATGCGTGAATTGGGTAGAATGCGAAGAAGATAAACATCAACAAAATAGAAGAACCGAATTCAGGGTTAAAAAGAAATAAAAAAAAGCCCCGCTAACTAGCGGGGCTTTTTTTATATGAATTATTATTTTTCTACCAATTCTGCAGGTGGTTCAACCAAAATTCTACCGCAGTGTTCGCAAACGATAATCTTTTTTCTTGCCTGAATATCAATTTGTCTTTGAGGTGGGATCTTGTTAAAGCATCCTCCACATGAATCTCTTTCAATTGAAACAACAGCCAAACCATTTTTTGAATTAGTTCTTAATCTGTCATAAGCAACAACCAATCTATCTTCGATATCTTTCTTTGCCTCATCCGAATCTTTAAGCAATTTTTGCTCGTCTTTATCAGTTTCAGCAAGGATCTCATCTAATTCTTTTCTCTTAATGTCAAGATCTTTTTTACGCTCATCATATTTAGCTTTTGCAGTTTCAATTATCTCTGCTTTATGCTCAATATTAGCTTTGGCTTCATTGATCTTTTTATCAGAAAGTTCGATCTCCAATTCCTGGAATTCGATCTCTTTTGAAATGGAATCAAATTCTCTATTGTTACGAACGTTTTTTTGTTGTTCAGTATATTTTTTGATCGCCGCTTTAGCGTCTTTGATCATGTTTTTTCTATCAGAGATCAACTGCTCTAATGATTCGTTCTCCTCTTTCAATTTACTTAATCTGGTTTCAAGCCCTTCAATCTCATCCTCAAGATCCTGAACTTCCAAAGGTAATTCACCTCTTAGAGTTCTGATTTTATCGATTTGAGAATCAATTTGTTGAAGTTTGTAAAGGCTGTCCAATTTATGTTCGATCGTGTTTTCAGCAGTTTTCTTTTTCGCCATCTTTTCAAAAATAGATTACCGGATTGGTATTTTTTTCCGTTAAATAGGGTGCAAATGTAGGAATTTTTTTTCGGATAAGTTCAGCTATTAATTCAATTGTGAACTGTTCGCTTTCAAAGTGTCCAATATCGGCTATAATGATCTGATTTTCTGCATCAAAGAATTCATGATATTTAAAGTCACCCGTGATAAAAATATCGGCGTTGACACCTTTGGCCTGATTCAATAAAAAACTGCCTGCTCCTCCGCACCAGGCCACGCGCTTCACAGGTTTGTTCATTAAAGCAGTATGTCTAATGCATCCTACCTTGAATTTGTCTTTAAGTACACCTAGGAATTCCTTTTCACTCATTGGTGATTCAAGTTCTCCGTACATTCCGGCTCCTTCTGTGAGATTTGCGTTTTCAAGTGGTATAAGGTCATATGCTACTTCCTCATAAGGATGTGACTTTATCATGGCCGATACAACTCTGTTTTTGATGTGAGAAGAAAGCAATACTTCCAATCTACCTTCAGCTTCATTTGATCGTACTCCTTTTTCACCATAGGCGGGATTTGAATCATTATTGCCTTTAAATGTGCCTGTTCCCTCAGAGGTAAAGCTGCATTCACTATAATTTCCGATATGGCCAGCACCTGCTTCAAAAATGGCATCTTTTACTTTCTCTAATTCTTTAACGGGAACATAGACGATCAATTTCAGAAGCTTACCTGAAACTGGGGCCAGAATTTTTGGCGATTTAATTCCCAGGAGTTCACCGATCTTTTTGTTTACACCTCCTTGAAAATTATCCAGGTTGGTGTGTGATGCATAAAGCGCAATATTGTTCTGAATTGCTTTGATGACGGTACGTTCAACATAATTTTTACCGTTTAATCTTTTTAATCCTCTGAATACAATAGGATGATGAGATATGATCAAATTACAGCCTTTGGCAATAGCTTCATCTACAATTTCTTCAGTGCAATCCAGTGAGATCAATGCATTGGTGCATTCCAGGTTAGGATCACCAACAATTAAACCTGCATTGTCATAACTTTCCTGGCTGCTTAATGGGGCCAGTTCTTCAAGTGGTTGAATAACTTCTCTGATCTTCATAAAGCAAATATAGAAAATGTCTATTTTTGACTCTTCACGATCAGATATGGAAACATTTTTTCTCAAAGGTTTGTTGTTGAATGATGGGTGGCTTGAAAATGCCTACGTCACTGTTGATGAGAACGGCAGGATAGTTTCTATGTCAGATAGATCGAACGGTGCTTTTGAAACTATAGATGCGCTAGCTATACCGGGTTTTCAAAATGCTCATTCACATGCATTTCAGTATGCCATGGCAGGCCTGGCAGAAATTCATTCAACCAATGAAACTCCTGATGATTTCTGGTCGTGGCGTGATGCTATGTATAAATTGGCTTTAAGTATTTCACCAGAAGATCTTGAGGTGATAGCAAAGCAATTGTATGCTGAAATGTTGCGACACGGATATACGAACGTGGCCGAGTTTCATTACGTGCATCATGATAAGCAAGGGAATCCATACAACAATTTGAGTGAGATGGGGGAGCGGTTGGTTGCTGCGGCGAGTGCGGTGGGTATAGGTATCACGCTTGTGCCTATCTTTTATCAAAAAGGAGGGTTTGGAAAACCTGCAGTTGATGGTCAAAAAAGATTTTTATCGGCTACAATTGATGACTATTATGAATTGCTGGAAGCGTCTGAGAAGTCTTGCAAACACTATGAACACGCCAATGTAGCTATTGGTATTCACTCAATGAGAGGAGTAGAACCAACAGATATAGCAGAAGTGGCATTGAAGGGTAGAAGGGATCTGCCTTTTCACATTCATATTTCAGAGCAATTAAAAGAGATAGAAGATTCCATTCAATATTTAGGTCAAAGGCCGGTAGAATGGATGTTAGATCATATTGAAATGTCAGATAGATTTCACCTGGTTCATGCTACTCATTTAACTGAAGCTGAAGCAGTTGGTTTAGGTCATTCAGGAGCAAATGTTGTGCTTTGTCCTTCTACTGAAGGTAATTTGGGAGATGGGATCTTTCCGTTGAAAACGTTTCAGGAAAACGGAGGAGAGTGGAGTATAGGAACTGATTCTCATGTGGGCCTAAACCCCTTTGAGGAATTGCGGATATTGGATTATGGTCAACGCCTGATTACGCATAAAAGAAATTCATTTTACAGCAAAAATCAGGGAGATAGTGGAAGGTTTGGAATAGATATGGCACTTAGATCAGGTAGAAAAGCCATGGGTAATTTTACCCATCACTATTTTAAAGTGGGTGAATTTTTTGATGCCGCATTGATAGATCCAAATCCCGCGTTGATCAAGTCTTCATCATGGGAGAAATTAGCGAGTACAATAATGTATAGTTCGGATATAAGCATGCAATATGGAACTATTTCTAAAGGAAAATTAGTCGTGAGAGAAGGAGTGCACCTTAAGGCGAATGGAATTGCAGATGATTTTGTGGCTACTATTCAGCAGCTGGGGTCTCGCCGGTAAAACGTGATTCAATTATTGCGGCGACTTTATCAGATCGCTTCACTACTTTCTTTGTCCAGTTCAATTTGATCTCGGTTTGTTCTTCAGGAGACAATTGCCATTTAATATTTGGAGATTTTCTCATCCTTTCTGTGACGTTGAATAGTGCCAGAGCCACTGAAACCGATATGTTGAAGCTTTCAGTAAATCCATACATGGGAAGTTTAACATAAGCATCAGCATGTTCAAGCGCGGACTCTGATAAACCGCTTTTTTCTGTTCCAAACATCAAGGCAATGGGTTGGTTTAAAGGCAGTTCATCAATATTACAATCGTTGGTGTGAGGTGTTGTAGCAACAATCTTATAGCCCTTTTGTTTTAAGTGTTTTATGGCATCAACCGTATTGTTTTCGAGTTTATCATAACGATACATGTTTAACCATTTGGAAGATCCCATGTCGATCTCCTTATTCGGCTCATACTTATTTTCGTTTTCAATAATATGAACATCCTGCACTCCGAAACAGTCACAAGAACGCAGTACTGCAGCAGCATTATGAGGTTGAAATAGGTTTTCAAGCACAACAGTGATGTATTTGGTTCGATCAAGAATGATCTTCTCAAATAAGTCCTTTTTGTTCTCCGAAATGTGCTCGTAGAACTGTTGCAGCATCCATTCGTTCTTAGTCATTATTCAAATTTGGGCAAAAAAAAACCATCCACCTGAGGCGGATGGTTTAATATTCTTTAAAAAGTTAATTAGTTAACTTTTTTAGAAAGGTCAGCTCCTGCTTTGAATTTTACAACTTTCTTAGCAGAAATTTTGATTTCTTTACCAGTTTGAGGGTTTCTTCCTGTTCTAGCAGCTCTTTTAGAGATAGAGAAAGATCCGAATCCAACTAAAGAGATTTTATCACCTTTTTTCAAAGCTGTTTCAGTAGCAGCGATAAATCCTTCTAAAGCTCTTTTAGAATCTGCTTTTGACAATCCTGATTTTGATGCAATTGCATCTACTAATTCTGATTTGTTCATATCAATTTTGATTTTTTCGCCCCGTAATTAGCGGGACTGGTTAAACAATATTTTAATAACAGAGCAAATATATTCGAATATGCATACCACGCAAGGGTTACAGGCTGAAATACCCTCATTTTGTTAATAAATTCGGCAAAATGTTGATAAAGTCGACTTAAAACCCCTATTTTACTGGCTTTAGAGGGTGTTTTTAGTCTTCAAGGAAAATTCTATCCTGTCCTAAGAACTGAGGCGATTGTATAGATAAAACTTTAACAGGGCTAGACGAAAGTACTTTTAAGCCGTGTGGAGTGTTTTTTGGAATGTTGAAATAATCACCTTTTTTAATGACGAATTTTTCGTCACCAATTACCATTTCTCCTTTACCTTCCAAAACGTAAATGTTTTCAGAATGATGCTCGTGCTTGTGCAGGCGAACCTTTTGCTTTACCCAGATCACGAATGTTGATTGGTAATCATCATCCGATACTTTTTTGATAAAGATGTTGTCAAATTCTTTTTCCGGTTTGAGATCTTTTAAACCCACTATGTTCTGAGCAAACGAAACTGCTGCCAAAACAAGTGTGCTTATAATGATGATCCTCTTCATAATTAATTGATCAGTTTCCAATCCTGGATTTGGAATCCTTTTAAGAAATCAGATACATTCATTCTTTTCTTGCCTTCAATTTGAAGCTCATCTATTTGCAGCCAACCATCAGCTGTTCCGAAGTAGAGATGATCTTTTTCTATTTTGATCTCGTTACTATGGGAGCTCCCATCCAATGCTTTGGTTGTTTTGAACAGCTTAATAGATCTAACCTGATCGTCTTTTTGAATACTTGTCCAGGCTGCTGGATAGGGAGAGAGCCCCCTTATCTTATTATATATTTCAACAGTTGAATGATTCCAGTCTATTTTACAATCTGGTTTAAAGATCTTCGGTGCTTCCTTCAACTCACCTTTGATCAACTCATTTTGTGGAATGGCTTTAACTGTTCCATCCAGGATTTGCTTAACGGTTTTGGCCAGTAATTCAGCTCCCTTGACCATAAGACGGTCATGAACGGAACCAGCCGTATCAGTATCGGAAATATCTATTTCAACTTTATCGATCACCTTACCAGTGTCGATTTCTTTTTCTATAAAAAAGGTAGTAGCTCCCGTTTTTTTCTCTCCATTAATGACTGCCCAGTTAATTGGTGCAGCTCCCCGATATTGAGGAAGAAGAGAGCCATGAAGATTGATGGTGCCTTTGGGAGGCATGTTCCAAACTACTTCAGGTAACATTCTAAATGCAACCACCACAAAAAGATCGGCATTTATGGTTTTTAGTTCATTGAGAAAATCTTCATCTTTCAATTTCTCAGGCTGAAGAATGGTAAGACCTTTTGAGACAGCAAATTCCTTTACGGCAGATGCTGACAATTGTTGACCTCTACCTGCTGGACGATCTGGTGCAGTTACCACTGCAGCCACTTCAATTCCATTTTCAAGAATTTGTTTCAGTGATTCTACCGCGAAATCCGGTGTACCCATAAAAATAATCTTACCACTCATGGGCAGATTAAGTTGTCAGGAAAGAAAATCCGGATGTTACGGCCATTACTTCAGGTGCATTAATCGTAATGATCGGAATTTTATCATCATTAGCAATCATTGCTTCAATGAAAGAATGGAATACTCCTCTGATTCCCTGAGAAAAATAGGCTGCGGCGATCAAATCTGCATCAACGATTCGTGCATAAGCCATCAATTCTTTCTCGTAACCTTCTTTATTAGGAAGGTTAGCAATATTGTATTTAATACCATGCTCGTTAAGATGTTTTCTTACAATAGCTTGATTGGTACGCATGTCTCTTAATAACCACTCATCTTTATCTCTATAACCAACAAGGTGAATGGTAGCATCATATTTTTTTGCTAATGAAGCAGCAACCTGAGTTACCTGAACGCTTTCTCTGGCAAAGCTGAAAGGCATAACGATATCATTGATCTCGTGCACCTCCTGACCTTCCTGAGTTAGAATAAAAGGAACATTTGAGTTAGAAACCACTTTTAAGGCATCACTACCAAAGATCTTCTTTAAACCTGAAGATCCGTGTGTTCCCATTACAATTACAGAAGCACCTACAGTATTGGCAATTTTGTTAATGTCAGAGAATACATTCCCTTCAATGACTTTCGCTTCTACTATAGCCTGATCTTCAGCTGATAATTTGGAAATAATACCACTGAGTTTCTTTTCATAGACAGATACCTGATCACCTTTTTTAACAATATGGGCCAACATGATCCTACCACCACCTTTATGCGCAAGATTTAATGCAAACTTAAAAGCTTGTTCAGTTGTAGTAGTAAAGTCGTAAGGCACTAAGTATAGGTCGATATTCAAATTATCCATGAGCGTTCTTTTTGATACTCAAATATATCAATTATTCAGGAGCAGAAAATTTTATCAGCCCTTTTGTTCTGGCATAAAACAATAAATATAAAAAACTCAGGAATCCCAAACATCCGAAGTAAATGTATTCTACCCACCACACAGAAACCATATCCCAGTTCCATTTTTCAATGAAAAAATAGCAAGCCATAAGATAAATTGCAATGCTGATCACTTCTATACCAAAAGAATGTGCTGTTTTGCCAAGGGCTGATACTGAATGAAAGGGAACAATGATCAGGGCAAACATAAAGATCGATCCACTCACAAAACGCAAAGCATCCGCACTTTCCTGTAAAAGCTCCGGGGTGACATCTGGATTTCGCTCTACGATCTGGATCAAAAGTTCAGGATATAAGAATGATCCATGGAATAATATTATAATACTAAGTATTGAAAGCAACATGATCTTGAATTGTATGCGCGGGATCAGATGTTGTTCGTTCCTTCCAACCAGATTACTTACATATGTTCGTGTGGCTGCGGCATAACCAAATATTGGTATGAATGCAATAAAATACATATACCGAATATTGTGTGCAATCTCTAATTGCGAAGGCCCGAGATGTTCAATCATAGTGAAAAATACCCACCAGGTAGATAATGAAACTAATCCCTGTCCCATGAGTGGTAAACTGAGTATGAACAGATCTTTGATCTGTTGTTTATTTACTTTTTGTTTTAACGAGTAAGCAAATTTTTCGAGCGACTTGTGTTTAAGTGCATAGATTAATAGAAAAAAGAACGTGATCAGTTCAGCAATAGATGAAGCCACTGCCGCACCTTTCATACCTAATTCAGGTAAGCCTAGATGACCAAATATCAACCCATAATCAAGAACAATATTGGTCAATGCCATAATAAGGGTGGAGGCAATTATGATCCTGGTTTTACCCAGTCCAATGAAAAAACTTACCAAAGTCACCTGCAGTCCGGCAAAAATGATTCCCCAGCTTCTATAGAGAATAAACTCACTCATGGCATTGGCTATCTCTGGTGATTTCGAAATAACAGCCGTGATTTGTGATGCCCCAAAGAGCAATAAAATGAATAATAGAATTCCCAGGAATACCTGGATTACCTGCGCATTAAAAAGAACCTGTCCTATTTCAGAATTCTTTTCTTCACCATATTTTTTCGCAACTGTGATCTGTGTACCATCTGCTATACCACGGCAGAGCATGAACATGGCAACGTACATTATTCCGCCATTACCAACAGCATTATAAGCGGTGTTTCCTAATTCACTAACAAATGCTCCATCCGTAATGATAATAACAGATTGCACGAACGTTCCGAACATTAACGGAAGCGCAATGATCAATATGCGTTTGTACGTTAGTTCAAGCATTTTATTCTACTTGAATAACAAGTCCCTTTAAATATTCTCCTTCTGGATGTGCTGCATTGATAGGGTGATCTGCCGGTTGATGTAACTGCTCAAGGATCCTAACATTTCTCTCTGCTGCAAAAGCGGCAGCAATAATTGTGTTCGTAAACAATACTTTATCTACCACCTGTGAACAAGAGAAAGTAAAAATGATTCCTCCCGGTTTGATCTGTCTGATGGCATGTGCATTTAAGCGTTTGTATCCCTGAACTGCATTGTGTTTTGCACTTCTATGTTTTGCAAAAGCAGGAGGGTCTAGAATGATAATATCAAAATCCTCATCTACATCTTTGATATAATCCATGGCATCATCTACGATCGACTTGTGAGATTTAGGATCGAATTTTCCAAGTGCAACATTTATATCTGTAAGATCAATGGCTTTTTGAGAAGCGTCCAGTGAATGCACTAGAGTAGCCTTGTTATTTAATGCATAGATTGAAAATCCACCAGAATAACAAAAAGTGTTCAGTACTTTCTTTCCGGCGGCATATTTAGCCAATAATGCACGGTTTTCTCTTTGATCGATAAAGAATCCTGTTTTTTGACCGGTAATCCAGTCGATACTGAACTTATTTCCATGCTCAAGAGCAACAACTGGTAGCTCAGCTTCGCCATATAAATATTGATCGCCGGAATAATCAACCACGTCTTTAGGTAAGGTAGCCTCACTTTTCAGGTAGATGCTTTTCAGTGATTTTCCATATACATTTTTAATGGCATTTTGGATCAAATCAATGTCTCTGTACATACCAGTACTATGGCATTGTATAACCAGGTGGCCATCATAATGATCAATGATTAAGCCTGGAAGTTGGTCGCCTTCAGCATGTACTAATCTGTAGATATTCGTATCCGAATTCTCCACTAAACCAATCGATCTTCGCAATTCAAAAGCTGATCTTATGCGCTCATTATAGAGTTTTTCTTTATCGATCTTTTCCTCAAATGAAAGCATTCTAACAGCAATTGATCCACCTGAATAATGGCCAAAACCTAATCCACGACCTTTGTTAGCTACAACCTGAACCCAATCACCTTCATTTACTTTACCTTCAATAGATTTAATGGCTCCTGAAAATACCCAAGGATGTCTACGTACTAATGATTTGTCTTTGCCTGGTTTTATTGAGATCGATCCTTTTACTTCCATTTCACTTTTGCTTTGATTGGCAAATGTAGTTATTCTTGCCACCCTCATTGGATTTGTAGCCAAAGAAAATGATCAATCCATAGCATCACGATTCTTCATCAGAAATTATCATAAAAAAGTGAGGTTTTTTTGTATCTAAAACAACTGAATTACCGTTAAACCTTTTGATGTCTAAATATAGGTCAGCTATAATACTGGCAGTTGTGTCTTTGATGCAACTGCAATTTGCTTTTGCTCAGGAAGAAGATCCTGAGTTAGTGGCTGATTTTCTTACCTATCATCAAACGGCTAAATACTACCAAAGTATAGATCTAGATTCGGCTAATTTGTACACTGATTCTTGTATCGCGGTTTCACGCCGAATGAATTCCGATTATTTTTTTGGTAAAGCTTTACAGTTAAAAACAAGAGGTGAATTTTACGGGTCTGAAATTGATTCGGCTATCATTTATGGAAATCAGTCACTTGAAATTCTAAGTAATTATCCAGATTCAATTGAATACTTTTTGGCTGAATATAATCAAGGGAGTTATTATCTAACACAAGATGATCATATACAGGCACTAATACAGTTCAATAAAGCAACAAACATTGTTGATGAGCATTTTGAGCAATATGTTCAAATTGATAAGGACCTGGTTAATCTAAACCGTGCTTATTGCCATGGTAGTATAGGTATTGTTTTGGATAATTTGGAGGATTATACGGGAGCCCTAAAGAGTTTTAAAAAAGCATTAAGGATTGCCTATAAAGTTGATAGCTGGGAGAGTAAAATATTCCGATCGATTATTCTTAACAGAATGGGGAATGCGTATGTTGCGTTAAAAGATTACCAGTTGGCTGAAAGCTATGCTATTGCCAGTATGGAGCAGAAAAAGCAACTGGGGCAGGAAAGCGCCATTGGGTATTGTTATCAGGTGTTAGCTGAAGCATCTTTTGGAAGAGCTAAGTATGATCTTGCATTGAAGTATTTGGATCTGGCAGATGAAAAATTTCAGATCTTAAGAAATCAGAACGAAATTGACCGAGATAATTTTTTGAGAGCAAAATGTTTATTGTCAAAGAAAAACTATGAAGCGTCTCTGACCATATTAAAAGATATTGAAGAGATCTTTCTTGCCAAATTCTCCAGAGCTGAACAGGCCGAGTTTTATGAAGTTCTTGCCTCTGTTTACAATGGAATGCAAGAGTATAAATTAGCCAATGATTATTTGAGAGTTACATTGCGCCTTAGAAAAGAGATTGATGTTAAGAATGACAAAAAGATAGTTGGAGAATTCATCAATTTCATTGAAACAGAAGAAGTTCAGCTTAATTCTAAGATTCAAAATCTTAAGGCACAACAAGAAAAAGAAAAACTGGAGATTCAAATTGAAGCTGAGAAGGAGAAGAAGGTTTGGATCTATACACTATTTATTGTATCCATTTTCTGTTTGGTTTTGATCATTCTTGTTATTTCAAATGCATTCAGAAGAAATAAGAAGGTGAATCGCGAGTTGAGTTCAAAGATCGAAGAGAATAAGATCTTATTTAAAGAGGTACACCACCGGGTTAAGAACAATTTCCAGATCATTTCCAGTTTATTGAACTTGCAGCACGGTATAGAAGAAGACATGCGTAGTAGACAGGTGCTCAATGACGCACAGGGAAGGATTCAATCTATGTCTTTGGTGCACGAAATGTTGTACCGTAAAAATGAGGTGAAGAGAATTGATTTTAAATCTTATGCTGAAGAATTGGTGACCTCTATATTGCGTTCATTTAATATGGAGGAAAAGATCACTTGTGAGGTTCTTTGTGGTAGAGAATCATTTGATCTTGAAGTTGCTATTCCGCTGGGACTCATTTTGAATGAAGCTGTTACCAATTCTGTAAAATATGCCTTTGAAGGCAAAAAAAATGGTAAGATCGTTATTCATTTAGAGAAAGGGGAGGACGATAACTTCATGCTTAAGATTAGCGATAACGGAGTAGGGATTTCAGAGGATTACCTGACTAATTTACAAGAAACGCTGGGGATTGAACTGGTGAACATTTTAAGTGAACAGCTCGAAGGTTCTGTAAAGATCTATAATGATCATGGGACTACTATGCGTGTAATGTTCAAAGGTTAGTGTCTTCCTCCAAAAATTGAACTTCCAACTCTGATCATGTTACTTCCTTGCTCAATGGCTAATTCATAGTCGCCGGACATGCCCATGGAGATGATCTCAAAATCTGAATTACCATTAAAAAATTGTTTTTTGAGCTTATCAAAGATCAATTTAAGATCATGGAATTCTTCTCTAACCTGTCTGCTATCAGACGTAAAGGTAGCCATACCCATGACACCTTTGATCTGGACATTGCATAGTTGTTTATATTCAGTTGAAGACAACATATCTGCAGCTTCATCCAATGAAAATCCAAACTTGGTATCTTCCTGAGCAATATGAAATTGGAGTAGAACAGGAATGATTCGATCATTTTTCTCTCCTTGTTTGTTCACTTCTTTCAAAAGTTTGAAAGAATCGATCCCATGGATCAAGTGCACAAATGGAGCAATGTATTTAACTTTGTTAGACTGTAAATGACCGATCATGTGCCATTCAATATCTTTTGGCAGATCTTCATACTTCTGGGTAAGTTCCTGTACTTTGTTTTCTCCAAAAATGCGTTGACCTGATTCATAAGCTTCCAGGATATCGGAATTAGGTTTTGTTTTAGAAACAGCAACAAGAGTCACCGAATCAGGTATCCTATCTAGTATTTGTCTGAGGCTTTCTTTGATCATTACATTTGAATGATGATAAACTCGGTTCTTCTGTTTTCCTGATGTTGCAGCTCAGAACATTGAACACCATCCGAACATTCATTGACCAGTTTTTCTTCACCATATCCCTTTCCGTTAATGCGCTCAGGGTTGGTGATCCTTTCCTGTATGTATTTAGCAGATGCCTTAGCTCTTTTGTCTGAAAGTTTAAGATTGGCGTCCGCAGATCCTCTTGAATCTGTATGCGACCCCAGTTCAATGATCATCTCAGGGTTGTCGTTCATAACCTGAACGATCTTATCTAATTCTATAGCTGCATCAGGGCGAATGATAGCTTTGTTGTAGTCAAAGTAAATGGGATTAAGATCTATGATCTTGGTTAAGTCCAGACCAATTTCTATTTTCTCTAGTTTAACATGCATGTCTTCCAAAACATTGTATTGACCTTCGTGATCAAATAAAACATTGTACGTTAAAGTCTGAACCAGATATCCTTTTTTTCTAAGAGTGATATTGTATGTCCCTCTTTCATTGAGTTTTTTATCTGCTAAAGGATAATGGAAGCTTCCGGAAGTGTTGGTTAAAATAGAATCACGTTCATCAACCATATTATCCTGCAATGTTACCATTACACTATCAATAGGATCGCCGGTTTCAGCATCCTGCACGTAAATAAAAAGTGAAATACCAGGGTCTTTCTCAAGAGATAAATTAGTAACGATCACATCATCTTCAGTATAAGTATCAAGGGAATTCGCATCATCAAAATACCCTTCTTTTGTTCCTTTGATCTCAAATTTTCTTTCAGGGTCAACCAAAAATGAAAAATCACCACTGGCATCAGTTTTAATCGTTTCAACCAATCCTAATTCATAATCGATCAATTGAACGTTGACATCAGCTAGTAATTCACCCTTGTTGTCTTTTACAGAACCTCTAACTGTCTTCTTGATCAATCCAAACTGGTAGATATCCATACTTCCAAAACCACCATTTCTGTTTGAAGCAAAGAAACCGCCACGTCCGTTTGATTTCCAGGAAATATATATGTCATCACCAGCTGAGTTGATGGGGTAGCCCATGTTTTGTGGAGTTCCCCATTCACCATCTTTGAATTCTGATTTGAAAAGATCATAGCCACCAGAACTATTATGCCCCCTGGATGAAAAATACAGAACTTTACCGTCTTCAGATAGAAATGGTCCATCTTCATCTTCAGCAGAGTTGATCTTAGGGCTTATTAATAAAGGTGTTGACCAAACCCCATTGAGCTTTTTACTTACGTAAAGATCAAGTTTCCCATATTCAGATCGAGCGCTAAAAATGAAAGTATTTCGGTCATGAGAAAAAACACCATGGGGTTGATAATAATAGCTGCCGAATTCAGATGGCAAAGGCATTAGAGAGTTCAGACGGTCTTCAGAGTAGGTTGAAATCCAGAGTTTGTTTTGAAAGAAAACAATGATGGAATCACTACCGGGAACAGCTGCAACGACACATTGATGAGTTTTTTGGTCAATATCTTCATTATAAGTAGAAGCAACGGACTCCTCAAGGTCAAAGTAATAGATGTTCTCAAAATACTGATTATCCATATCCATGAGCTCATTATCATAATCCTGATATCGTCCGTTATATAGCAACAGGTTCTCACTTTCCATGTAAACAGGTGTGTGCTCTGATTCCACAGAATTGATAAAGAAATCCATATTCTCAACCTTAAAAGGTTCATAAATCGATTCCGCATTTTTCATTGCATTGATACAGTAATTTATATTCTGATCCACCTGTAACACTAACGGATTATTTGATTTTGCCTTTCGTAGACCATATTGTTTGAAGAATTGATACTGGGTAATGGCTTCTTTGTGTTTCTCCTGAAGTCTTAGACAATTGGCATAATTGTAAAAGATCACATAATTGGTATCCTGGTCAATATGCTTTAGTTGTTTATCAATATAAATGGCAGCCGAATCATACAACTGATAATGATTCAGGTAAATTTCGACAATGGCTTCCAGCGATCTTTTATTGTCAGGATCTATAGATAAGGCTTCTTTGAAGGATTTTACTGCAGATGAATAATCTGATTTTTTAAGATATTTTTCACCTGCTTGAACCAATTTGAATGCAGAAGTATTTTGGGCAAATAATTGGCCATGAAATAATATAATAAGTCCGAATAATAGTATCGATCTCATGCTAGATTGGGGTGGGTTTCCAGTAAAACTAACTTATTTTTTATCAAAATCTAATTTCAGAAAGGAAAAATAAATGAGAAAGAATCTTCAAATCGAAGCCTAAGAAATAATAGTGGCAATTATTTTTCGTCCAACTGCCTGATTTCTAAATTCTCCCAAATAAATGCCTTGCCAGGTTCCCAACCCCAGTTTACCATTCACAATGGGAATATTCAATTCTGTGCCTGTTAAGACAGATTTGATATGAGCAGGCATATCATCTGCTCCTTCATAGATATGACGATAGTAGGGTTCATTTTCTTTTATATTATCATCAAACCAGGCGTTCATATCTTGAAGTACAGTAGGATCAGCATTCTCATTGATGCATAAACCGGCTGAGGTATGTTGTATGAACAAATGTAGGATACCAGTCTGAGGAAATTGTGGTAATGCTTTAAGTACTTCATTAGTAATCAAATGAAATCCTCTTTTTTTTGGCTGAAGTTGAATCAATACCTGGATCATATTCGCCTCATAGAGTGAAATTGATGAGTATATTCATTAAAATCTTCCCTGAAAATACCTTTCTCGTCACAAGGATCAATTCTTACATAGCCTGCGGCATGAATGATCTTGTCCTTTTCAATAAGGATTCCTACATGATGAACCTTACCTTTGGCGTTGATGAAGAACATTAGATCTCCAATTTCACGATCTTCAAACTTTACTTCTTTTCCAGAAAACACTTGTTGTGAGGCATCTCTGGGAATATGAATACCATGGATCTTCGCTACCATTTGAGTTAAGCCACTGCAATCTATCCCGTAAATTCCTTTCCCTCCCCACAAATAAGGTGTGTTCTTGTACAGTATTGCTGTTTCAATGAATGCTCTTTCGTATGGAGGGGTTGAGGATATAATGTCATAAGTATGTTCACCAATACTAAATTGTTTCCCTTTAGCATTTGGTAAAGTAGCTCCAAAAAACAGATTTTGAATTCCCAGAGGACCATTTACTTGTATGTTTCCTTCTGTTACCACTTGCTTCGAAGAGGAATCACTTTCAAGGAATTCATCCTCATCCAAATAAAGCAGTTGTTTAAAATCCATATAACCTTCATAGTCATCTGCAGGAAAATAGATCTTGATCCAGGGTTTACCTTTTTCAATGATCTTCACATGATCTCCAAACAAAAGCTGGGTTACTATTTCAGCCGCATCAGATGCTTCGGCTCTTAAGGGAGCTACAGCTACATGACATATTCCGTAATCTTTGATCATTTTATTTTGGCTTTAATTTCAAAAGTGGTTTCTCCATGAATCTGTAGCTGACAGTCGAAATGACAACTACACATATTAGTATAAATATTGCAAAAATGATAAATGCCCAATAACCCTCATTAAACCATCCACCCATCCATTTCATTAACAAATACATGACAATAAGGTGATACATGTATAATCCATACGATATTTTCCCCAAATTATTGAATACTTGAATTTTACCTAACTTAAATATGGAGTGTTCACCCCTTATCTGGTCCAGAATTATGAACCCAAAAAAAATGGATAATACTGAACGTTCAAAAATGATCAGCTGTCCAGCAAAGATCTGGTTCTTTAAAATGCAAATTGCAAATCCAACTAGATATATTCCAAAGACACGTAGTTTTGAAAGTTTCCTGATCTTTTCTAAAAATGCTTTCTTTTTGAATAGAGCCATTCCAAGCAAAGTCCCCGTAAGAATATCCTGACATACGGTGAAAGTACTGAAGTATAAAGTGCGATAATCATCCCAGTATATCCACCTGAAAATAAAGGAGATGATATAGATCAAAATTACTAGATAAACAGGTTTGAATTGTTTGATTTTAAAAATAACGAAGAGCGCAATTCCCCAGAAAAGATAAAATTGTTCTTCTACCGCCACAGACCAAGGCGCAGTTAAGAAGTTGATGGGGTCTGTTGCACCCACCAGGATCTCATCAAAGTTGGCAATAAATAAAAGATAACGCCATGCGTGATGATTAGTATGATAATCTTCAATAAGTAAAGGAAAAATGACAAAACCTACCAGGACCACCATGAAATACAATGGCCAAATTCTTAAGGTTCTCCTGATGAGAAATTTTTTGAGAGAGAAATTACCAGTTTGTTCTTGCTCATGGAGAATTAAATAAGTGATCAGAAAACCGGAGAGGACGAAAAAGAAATTAACTCCCAAATGTCCTTTTTGAACTACGGTTAAGATCCATTTAGCAATAGTGTTAGTCTCAAGTTCAGGATAGACAGCAATTGCTTCCTGAGAAATATGAAAGAAAATAACACTCAAGGCAGCTAGAAACCGCAAAGCATCCAGATTCTTAAAATGGACAGGTTGGATTTTTTTTGCTGTTTCCTCGTTCAAACTCAAGCTTTGATTAATTTTGAACTCAAATTTAAGTGAATTTGGAAAACTCAACATTATACGATATAGCCATTATTGGCGGTGGAATTGTAGGAGCTGCTACGCTTTACAAATTGCAAACAAGAAATCCAGATCTAAAGATCATTCTGATTGAAAAAGAAGATCATTTGGCGGCCCATCAAACCGGTCATAATTCAGGCGTTATTCACTCCGGGCTTTATTACAAGCCGGGGTCATTAAAAGCTAAGAATTGTGTGAAAGGAAGACATGAGTTAGTGGCTTTTGCTAAGGAATATGGTGTGGATCATGATGTTTGTGGAAAAGTAGTCGTTGCCACTAAAGAATCTGAGCTTCCATTCATGAATAAGATCTTTGAAAATGGTATTGCTAATAATACTGAAGGGATTGAAATGATCTCTGCAGCACAGATCAAAGAAATTGAACCACATGTGGTAGGCATTGGAGGGATTTGGGTTCCATGTACTGGAATCATTGATTTTGTTGGTGCTACCAATAAAATGGCTGAAGTTGCATTGGCTAAGCAATCTGCCTCTAAAGTGGTGCTTGGTGAAGAGGTTATCGCCATTGAGGATAAAGATGGGAACCATGTGATCATAACAGATAAACAAAAGATCAATACACGAAAAATGATCTTTTGTGCTGGGTTACAAGCGGACAGAATGGCCAAAAAAGATGGTGTTAAATTAAAAGAGAAAGTGGTCGGTTTCAGGGGAGATTATTATGAATTAACAGATCAGGCGAAACACAAAGTGAAAAATCTGATCTATCCTGTTCCAAATCCTGATTTTCCATTTCTTGGCGTTCATTTTACCAGAATGACAGATGGTGAGATTGAGTGTGGACCAAATGCTGTTTTCACATTCAAAAGAGAAGGTTATGGTAAAACAGATTTCAGCATGAAAGATACCTGTAGCGCATTGTCTTATGGTGGAACCTGGAAGTTGTTCTTTGGTAATATGAAATTTGGTATCAACGAATATCGAAGAGCTTTTTCTAAACGCTTATTCTTGAAAACATTGCAAACCATGATCCCTGATCTAACAATGGAAGATATCAAACCTGGAAGATCTGGAGTTAGAGCGCTTTTATTGAGTAAGGACGGTGATACTAGAGACGATTTTAGAATAGAACATACTGATAATTCAATTCACGTTCTGAACGCACCATCCCCAGCAGCAACAGCATCTTTGGCAATTGGTGAATACATTGCTGAAATGGCTGAAGAGAAGTTTCAATTGAAATAAGCTTTCTTAGAATTTCAAACGGGCTGAAGGCACTATGTCCTGACCTACGAAATCTTGCTCCAAATACTTGTAATAGCCAGCAATAGCTATCATGCCACCATTATCCGTACAAAACTGAAATGGAGGGATAAAAGTGTTCCAGCCTTCTTTTTGACCTACTTTTTCTAATTCGCTTCTTAATTGAGAGTTTGCAGAAACTCCGCCTGCAATGGTCACATCTTTAACACCATATTGTCTGGCTGCCTTTACTAGTTTGTTGAATAAAGTTCTAATAATGGTATCCTGGTAAGATGCACAAATATCATCCAAATTTTCATCAATGAATTTCGGATTGATCTCCAGGTTGTTTTTGAGAAAGTAAAGGAGTGAAGTTTTTAAGCCGCTGAAGCTGAAATCATATTCTCCCACACTGGCAATAGGAAACTCAAATTTCTTCGGATCTCCATTTTTAGCGTGTTTATCCACCAACGGACCACCAGGATAGGGTAAACCAAGCAATTTAGCGGCCTTATCAAAGGCCTCACCTGCGGCATCATCTTTAGTTTGTCCCAAAATTTCCATGTCAAAATAATCTCTAACCAACACAATTTGGGTATGTCCTCCAGAAACGGTTAAACAGAGAAATGGAAACTGTGGATACTTTTCCTCATCATTTTTAATAAAATGAGCAAGAATATGGGCCTGCATATGATTGACTTCTATCAAAGGAATGTCTAAGGCCATACCAAAACTTTTAGCAAAGGAAACGCCAACTAAAAGTGATCCTAATAATCCGGGACCTCTCGTAAAGGCTACAGCAGAAATATCTTCTTTTTTGATTCCTGCTTCTTTGATGGCTGCGTCTACGACAGGTACAATATGTTGTTGATGAGCTCTTGAAGCGAGTTCAGGAACTACACCTCCATATTGTTCATGGACCTTTTGTCCGGCTACAATATTGGACAGCATTTGTCCGTTTTTTAATATAGCTGCTGATGTATCATCACATGATGATTCTATTCCCAGAATTATGATGTCTTTCGAACGCAAATGATTACTTTTAACAAAATTTTTAAGCCATAGCAAAAGTAGGTAAAATACTAAGATTTCTGCGTCGATTACTTCACCTCTCTCTAGAGTTAGTGATCTTGCTTTTGGTATTTCTGGTCATAGCAATCAGAACTTCATGGTTCCAAACCTGGTTAGCGCATCAGGCATCCTGGTATTTGACCAAGGAATTGGGCACTGAGGTTCGAATTGATAAGGTAGATATAGTTTTCATTGATAAAGTGGATATCGAAGGTGTCTATATTGAAGATATTCAAAAGGATACTTTTCTGTATACACAGCTCATTCATGCAGATATTGCAGATTGGAGCTTAAAGGAGTCATTTGTGAAACTATCGAACGTAACCTTGAATGAAGGTCACATCCATATCCGTAAATATCTGGGAGATTCCACCTTGAACTTCCAGCACATTGTTGATTATTTTGCCACAGAATCTGAAGATACAACCAGTTCTGAATTCGCAATAAATATACAGGCCATCCAGTTAAATGATATGCATTTCATTTACCAGGATCAAAATGCCGATACACTTCCTAATGGATTGGATTTTAGTAATTTGGAATTCAGTCACTTTAGTGGAGCTTTCAGTGATTTTAGGATGATGGGGCCCCAAATAGCGATCAATTTGGAAAATCTGCAATTTGAGGATAGATCTGGATTAAAGCTTACGAAACTGTCCACTGATCTTTCCTATGGTCCACAAGCCATTTCATTGAAGAAGCTAAAACTGGCCCTGAATCAAACCTATCTCTATGCAGATTACCTGGAATTGCTAACACCTAATGGAGCTGAAGATTTTAATGACTTCATGGATGATGTGAAGTTTAATGCGCACATTAAAAATTCTACACTTTCATTTGGAGATCTTGCCTTCTTTGTTCCTTCAATTTGGGGAATGAATGATAAGCTAAAGATCAATAATATAGAAGTAAGTGGTCCCATCCATGGGATGAAATTGAAGAATGTGGATCTGGCTATGTTAGATACTACTCGCATTAAAGGGAATTTTCAAATTCCTGATCTGGATGATATCAAGAGTTCATTTTTTGAAGAGGAGATTGAATTGTTCAGAACATCCATCTCTGACCTAAAGAAATTAAACTTAAAACCGCTTATGGATAAAAAGGCATATGAGGATATGATGAAAAATCTTAATCAATATGCTGCTGCAGATGTTATCAGATTGGAGAACGGACGCTACATAGGTTATTTGTCCGATTTTGTGGTGGACGGAGATCTTTATACTGGTGTGGGTGATATCTCATCTGAATACGGTTTAAAATTCATCTATAATGAGAATGACGGACTGTATCATTACACCGGAGCACAGGGAGATGTTGGGAAACATATTGAAGTAAGAGGTTTGAACATGGGGGTAATCGCCAAAAATGACATCATGGATAATGTCAGCGGTTATCTTAAGGTCAAAGGGAAAGGTTTTGATGAGAAGAGCCTTGATATTGAGTTTAGCGGATTACTTCAAAATGTTGGCATTTATGGTTATGATTACGCCAATATTTTAGTTAAAAAAGGGCATTTTGCACGTAATGTTTTCACCGGTGTAATTGATATCAAGGATGATAATCTAGCGCTCAACTATGATGGAATGGTTGATTTGAACGGAATGATGCATTTTGATTTTGATATTACCATTGACAGTGCCCATGTGGCTCAGCTTACTAAGAAAGAACAGCAACTTTATCAATCATTAGCTACTTCTGTTTCGGTTAATGTTTATGGAACGGGCATGAATGAATTCTACGGTGACGTGTCAGTTCGAAACTTCGCTTATAAGGATGATAAAGTGGATCTGAATATGAAGGAATTGACGCTTCATGTTTCAAGACAAGATGAAGCAGACACTATAGTGCTAAGATCACCTTATGTAGATATGGATCTTACCGGTAAATATGACCTGAATGATGTGGCACACGTGCTAATTGACCAGTTCTCTTATGTGATCGATAATTTGGTTGAACCGGATAAGAATTATGCTGGAAAACAGGAGTTTTACAACCTGGATATTCGTTTGAAAGATGTGAATCCTCTCTTAGCTATGGTGGATGAGAATCTAAAAATTGCTACCAATTCACAGATCCGTTCAGAATTTAGTCAGGTAGAGAAATCATTTGCTCTTGATTTTAATTCAGATTCAATTAGCTATGGCAAAATGCGTTTTGAAGAGATCAATTTTGACAACAATTTTGACAGCCTAAAAGCAAACATGTATTATGAGGTTGACTATGTTCAGATCAATGATAGTTTAGCGGTGAGAGATCTATATTTTGATTCATATGCCAAAAAGAATAAGTTCGTTACCACCACAGGTTGGGACGGAGTAGGAAAGATGGAGCCTGCCTTATTGGCGTTCGAAACTGAGGTATCCAAAAGAAAAGACCTTTTGACCGTTTTCAGACCTTCATTCTTCTTCCTTCAAGGACATAAATACAACATTAAGAGAGACTCAAAAGTATTGTGGAATCCTGAAGAGATCGTTATAGAAGAATTTAATATCTACGGTGAATCCAATTATATACAATTGGATGGGATCATATCTGAGGATCCTAAAGATTGGCTGGGCATTGAAATCCATGATTTTGATCTGAGCGATCTGAATGGGTTGGTGGGAGATTTGGAACTCGCCGGAATTGTCAATATTAATGGTAGGGCAGCAGATGTTTACAACGCAATAAGATTAGAAGCAGAAGCTGATATCAAAGATCTGTATCTGAACCAACAAAAAGTTGGAGATATTGGGTTGATCACTAAGTATGCAGCAGAAACAAAAAGTTTGGATGTCAGCGGTGAATTGTGGAGGGACAACATTAAGACTTTCGGCTTCAGTGGTGATTATTTCATTGAACGTAAAAGTGACAACATTAATCTGATTGTAGATTTTGACAAAACAGAT
Organism: Crocinitomicaceae bacterium; assembly: GCA_020635955.1. Classification (GTDB taxonomy): domain Bacteria; phylum Bacteroidota; class Bacteroidia; order Flavobacteriales_D; family Crocinitomicaceae; genus Paracrocinitomix. The sequence continues at coordinate 21,868 of JACJYW010000004.1, read as the reverse complement.
ATAAGTTTCCTCAATGCTTTTGAAGATCCTTACCTGTATACCAATATCTCAGGAATACTGGATGGAGAATTAAAGATCACGGGAGAATTAGAAAGTCCGATTATTACAGGAGTTTTAGATGTGGTAACCGCCAAACTTAAGGTGCCTATGTTCAACGTTTTCTACGGTTTATCAGGAAAAATCAAATTCAATGATGGTGAGATGATCTCAGATCACTTAACTGTGTTTGATCAGGAAGGGAATAAAGCAGATGCTCAAATGCAGATCTATCACTATGACTGGGCTGATTGGAACTACAATATAAATCTGGATATAGATAACCCGAATATCACTAAACAGTTCCTGGCCATGGATACTTATTATAAAGAAGGGGATTATTATTATGGTAAGGCCTATGTAACAGGATATGTTGGAATCTTTGGTTATGATGATATGACCGAGATCGAAGTAGATCTAAAAACGAAAAAAGGAACATCTCTGGTATTGCCTATGTATGGTTCATCTGATCTTGAAGAAGGCTCTTTTGTCATCTTTGATTCTACCTTCTTCTTGCCGGATAGTTTGAAAAATCAGGACGTAGCCAATGATGTAAATGAGGTAAGTCGTTTGGGAATGACCCTGGCTATGAAATTCCACGTTACCAAAGATGCTGAAGTAAAAATTGTCTTTGATCCGCTCACTGAAGATCAGATCGTTTCAAAAGGAACTGGTGATATTGAGATCAATATGGATGACTTTGGTGATATGACCATGTATGGTGAATACATCATTCGAGACGGGGCTTATGAGATGAGGATGAAAGGAATTAAAGAAGACTTTTTATTGCAGGATGGTGGAACCGTTCAATGGACAGGAACGCCTTATGATGCTTATTTAAATATTAATGCTCAGTTTGTACGTACGGTAAGTATGGCGGATATTATCCCGCCTGAGGCAGGTAATGCCCGTAATAGAAAAGATGTGGTGTATGGTTTGTTGAAAATGAGAAATACCTTGATGGATCCTAAGATCTCTTTTGGAATAGAAGCTCCGGAAACAAATGAACTTGGTGTTAAAGCATTAGCAGAGATCAATGGAAACGTAGATGAATTGAACAAGCAATTCCTTTCACTGCTGGTGCTACGTAAGTTCATTCCTCGATATGGTGGTGGAGCCGGGGGAAGTGATGCCATGTTAGGATTGGCTGAATCACAGATCAATTCATTGTTGAGTGGTATGAGTGAGAAGGTAAACCTTGAAGTAGGATTATCAGAAGATACCAAAACCATTGGTCAAACGGCTCAGTTGAACGAAAGAACAACAATTAAAACGAGTTTTGGAGTATTAACTGGTGAAGAAGCTTCGTCAGATGGTGGAAATTTTGTGGGAGATGTAGATATAGAGTACAGATTGAATGATGACGGAACATTTACCATGAACTTTTTTAATGAGACCAACAGTTCTTCTTCAACTGCTCAAGGAAGGTTTACTCAGGGAGTTAGCTTACATTATCAAGAGACGTTTAACACCACCAAGCAGTTCAGAGCATGGCAAAAGTTCCTGAATGTCTTTAGAAAGAAAGAAAATAGAGTTAATTTTGAAAAAATAAATAGACGAAGTGAGAAATGGGTTCCAATCCCAACAGATTCTACGTCAACAAATTAAAACCCGTCATGAAAAAAGTTCTAATCGCCAATAGAGGAGAAATTGCCTTACGTGTCATGCGTACATTGAAAAAGATGAACATTCAAACCGTAGCAGTTTATTCTGATGTCGATAAAGATCTTCCTTTTGTACATTTTGCTGATGAAGCCTATTGCATAGGTGAAGCTACTCCATCTCAAAGTTATTTGAACATGGATAAGATCCTGAATGTTGCTATTCAAACAGGAGCAGAAGGTATTCATCCGGGTTATGGGTTCTTATCTGAAAATGCTGTTTTTGCACAAAGAGTAAGTGATGCAGGCATTAAATTCATTGGTCCTTCTATTGAAGCTATAAATGTGATGGGGGATAAGCTGGACGCGAAACAAGCAGTAAAGAAGTTTGACGTACCAATGGTTCCAGGAACAGATGAAGAACTTACTGATATTGCTTTGGGAAAGAAGATCGCGAATGAAATTGGATATCCAATTCTAATTAAGGCATCTGCCGGTGGTGGAGGTAAGGGAATGCGTGTAGTAGATGCTGAAAGTCAATTTGAAGAGCAATTTGAAAGAGCTACTTCTGAAGCCATTTCTTCATTTGGTAATGGTGCTGTTTTTATTGAAAAATACGTTCAACAGCCTAAACATATTGAGATACAAATATTAGCAGATGCTCATGGAAACGTGATCCATTTGAATGAACGAGAGTGTTCAATCCAAAGAAGACACCAAAAAGTAGTAGAAGAAGCTCCGTCACCTGTTGTTGATGCAGCTTTGAGGGCTAAAATTGGTGAAGCGGCAGTGAATGTGGCTAAATCTTGTCATTACGAAGGTGTTGGAACAGTAGAGTTCTTGTTAGATAAGGATAAGAATTTCTATTTCCTTGAAATGAACACCAGATTACAGGTAGAGCACCCTGTTACTGAAATGACAACCGGAATGGATCTTGTTGAAGCACAGGTAAGAGTAGCTAGAGGAGAAGAATTGTGGTTAACTCAAGATGAGGTTCCTCTTTTTGGACACGCTATTGAAGTTCGTGTTAATGCAGAAGATCCGGAGAACGATTTCTTACCAGATTTGGGTAAAATTGTTCATTATAAAAGACCACAGGGACTTGGCATTAGAGTAGATGATGGATTTGAAGAAGGATTGACTATTCCTTTGGCTTATGACCCAATGATCGCTAAATTGATCGTTTATGGTAAAGACAGAGAAGAGGCGATTGAAAAAACACTGAAGGCCATTGATGAGTACGAAATTGCCGGAATGAGTACCACATTAGGGTTTGCAAGATTTGCGATTGATCATAAAGAATTCAGGGACGGAAGTTTTACCATCAACTTTGTAGGAGATCACTTTAAACCAGAGATGTTGAGAAAAGAGATCAGTGCAGAAATTGGTGAAATGTCTTATGAGATCTTCAAAAAGATCAAGAATGAGGCTGAGCCTGTTTATGAGGATCAAAAGTTATCTTCCTGGAAATCGAAACGTTAAAAACTAATTATCCTCTTTTGTATTCAGCAATTTGGGAGATGTAAAGTGAATTATATCTGCTCTTTACGCTCCAAAGAATCTAAATGCCTCATAGGTCATTATAGCCGGCCATACAATAGCTTTTAAAAACCCAAGGACTCCCAACCAGAAGGAAGTTGCTGTTGAAATGAAATAAATAGCTGATCCAATTAATCCAAGACCGTAAACTGCTGCAGTTGGACCTCCTTTTTGCACATTATTTTTCATGATTATAAATTGAAGTTATAACGCGAAAATACGTTGCCTTTGACTCCCAAATACTGATTCAAATCAGAATTGATCAGGAATTAACTCAGCTCAAAGAGTCAGATAACCAATGAATTATAATTGTTAGGTTTCTTCATCTGGTTCTGCAAACAAATACATACCCATGGCAATAGCTAAAGGGACAATTCCACATAAGAGTAAAGTGTTTGCTCCCGGCCAATGCATGACCCTGAAAAACATACCTGTTATTGCTATTACACCACCCAAAACAAACAAGATGTTCAGAATTTTTGAGAAGAGGCTTTTTTGATTCGTGTCTTTGGCGAAATAATCGTAGAACATAACAGCAACCCAAACCAGCAAACCGGTCAAGCCAATAGCGCTTAGTAATATTCTTTGATCTTGAAACAAAAAAAGTTTCAGGATGGTAGCTCCCCCGTAGATTAATACTCCTAAGCCTTTAAAAATATCCAGTCGAGTACGATCTTTTTTGCGGATCATTTCCCGTGGATAAATGGTTATGATTAAAGTATATCCAATAATAAGTAAAATACCTGCCCCTGGCCAATGCATGATCTTGAACAAAGCACCAATAATTATTACAGCAACTGCAACAATAAGTAAGTAGTTAAGCAGACTTGAGAAATGGTCAGATTTCATTCTGGTATTTTGGGTATGGAATAAAGATACCTAATTATTTATATCACCAATAAGGATTACATTTGTCAAAAAGCATCATACATGAAAAAGAAGATCCTTATTGCATTACTGATCATTTTAGTAGGCATTCAGTTTATAAGAATAGATACCACTACCAATGAAATGGATCCGAATCAGGATTTTCTGGCACTTACAAATGCTCCTAAAGAGGTGAGTGATCTAATGCATAATGCCTGTTATGATTGCCATTCGAACGAAACGAAATATCCATGGTATTCTCAAATTGCACCCATTTCCTGGTGGGTAGGTCATCATATTGATGAAGGAAAGCATCACCTGAATTTTTCTGAATGGGGAAGTTATGAACCTAAGCGAGCAGATCATAAATTGGAAGAATGTGTTGAAGAAGTTGAACATGGAGAAATGCCAATGGATTCTTATACCTGGATGCATTCTGACGCCAAGCTTTCTGATGAAGAAAAAGAAATGCTGATGGCTTTCTTTCAAAGTTTGAGAACAGGTGAAAGTGAAGAACATGAGCATGAAGAACACGAAGAGCATCACGAAGATTAGAAAGCTTTTGGATCGATAAGTTTTTCGAATATGGGATTTCTCTTACTCACCACCGAAGTTGAAGCGAAGCGGAAACGTGTTTTGAGATAGGCATTGTCTAATGCTGATGTCAGAACTCGAGCTCGTGCCGGCCAAGGGTGGACGCTTAGCTTTAGCTATTATGTTGTGTGGCGTTTTTCACTAATTATTGGTGAGATATAGAAGTTCTTCTGTCCTTTTTTCTGTGAGATAAACCATAGTGCTCAAGTACATAATACCGAGCATATGTCCGTTGTACCCGTCCGATTCAGCTCTACTGATTTTCCGCCTGTACGCAAGCCATGTATTATGATACTCAATATGCGTTTTCTTCTCCTCCTCTGAATAACAGTGCTTTAATAGATCAACAAACACTAGGTTTAAAATGGAGTCCTTTTCCTGAAATTCTAGATTTAGACAGATCCTGTGTTCTAAATTGGATCCATTTGTGCTATCACAATTCACATTGTTTTTATACTTCATGTACTCCAAATTTTTGAGTTGATGAACGTCTGTTGTGTCCTGTCCGGATACATTGATATATAGAAAAATGAATAATAGGGGAAGAAAAGCAGTTGGTTTCATGTTGAGATAATTCAAGATTAGATGAAAGTAACGGAATGACACACAACGTTTGGGTAAAGTTAGGCATTTATGCCGTCTTGATGTGCGGTGGCCAGAACCCCGGATTTTGGTTTGTCCGACCGAGTGATGGAAGCCCGGATATGTACACGTACTGGGAGGGAAAAGCGTGGCCGGAGTGTCGGACATGAACTTTACCTATTATGTTAGCATGCGTTTTCCTTCAGCTTTAAGTCTTTTACGAATAGCACTTAATTCACTTTTAGATAAAGACCAAAGCAAATACCCACTAGAAAGTGTTTTAGACACCCCAAACGCATTGATTAACATACCTATTTCTGAAGATTCCGCCTGAGATTGGTTTAGGAAATTCATAGAGAAAATTCCTGTTGTCATTCCGTTCTTAATTTCAAGTGGATTGTCTGTCCAACGACCATCAAACTCCCATTTTATCTGTTCGGTATCTTCAAGATTTAAAGTTCCAAAGTCTATTTTGAATTCTTTAATTAGGTTATCAATTACTGGAATGATCTTTTCTTCATTCCATAGATCTTTGTGGATCGAAATGATAAAATAAAGTGGTCCGTATTCAGCTGGTTCAGTAGTATTAAGAACAACATTGAAAACGGTAAAAGAGATTTTTTCGAGGTATCCACTTAGTTCTACAGTTTCTGGAAATTTTGAATACTCTTGAATGTTTTCAAGGTTCTTTTTGTCTTTGAATTTCTGTCCATCAAAGTTGAGTGAATACTGGAGGTTGTCGCTTCCAGAAATTTCAAGAATTGCTTTAGTCATTACAATTCCGGCTTTGCCAATGTCAAAAGTTTTTGCTTCTTGATTAGAAACAATTTTGCAAAGTTCCGCTCTGTAGAATTGGCGTTTTTTTCTTCCGAAAAACATGAGTCAAATTGTAATGAATGCTAACGTTTGGGTAAAGTTAGGCATTTATGCCGTCTTGAAGTGCGGTGGCCAAAACCCCGGACTCTGGTTTGTCCGACCGAGTGATGGCAGCCCGGATATGTACACGTACTGGGAGGGAAAGCGTGGCCAGAGAGTCGGACATGAACTTTACCTATTATGTTAGCTGTAGTTTTTCACCAACTGATTAGTGTCCAATTCAGCAGAAATTAGCTCATTGCTACTGCTAAGCAGAATGGGGTTAGAGTTATCAAGTTCAGAGAATTCCTTGATTATACCATTTTCGGTAATTGCTCCTAATTTACATGGGGCTGATTGGTCTCCGACTTTGTATGCAACAATTGAATTATTCCATTTGAAAGAATGCACGTATTCCTCATCAATGGCTTTATTAATATTCGAATTTTTAAGATCAAGATTTATTTCGGCAACATAGAGTTCGAAAAAATACTTTTTACAGTGTTCTGATGAAGTAGTCCAAAAATAACTGAGTATTTGGTCTTCTTTCGAGACAATTTTTGTACTTAAAAAGTTATGCAGTTTCTTAAGTGGTATATCAAGTTTCGTGAATGATTGATTTCTAAAATCTTTGCTAAAACGTAAAATTGTTGGAACAGAATTCGTGATTTCGGCTATTGCAGAAAGCGTAATTTCGTTATTGCGAAATGTAAAATCGAAGTCGTGGTATAAATGGGAATGTTGCACTCCTCCTGCGAAATTTAATTCTGGTATTTCTAGTTTGTCTGTTTCCGTGAAGCCAATTAATGTTCGTCTGCCTTTATTTCCTCTTTGGTTAATGAAGTTCAGATCTCTCAATCCAATCCAATAAAGTTGACCATCAATATTTTTACTCTTTATTGCGCGAATGTCAGATCTATCCCACTCATCAATTTTGTTTAATGAAAAATTTGAATCACTTAAATTTAGTCTAAACCATAAGGTCGAATACCCTTGGTACTTTTTGCTTTCAAGAGGATATGTGCCGGTAACAGTTATAGAAATTAAAATATCTGAATCTGTCTTTAAAGTATGAAAGTTAGAGTCCCAGACTTCAATACCTTCAAGTGGGAATTCCGTAATTAGGTTTAGATCATTGTTTAAAACGGACAACTTTTTTCCACCATAAGTACCGTGAATAATGACGAAATACTCATTGTGTTTTATGGAATCAGAAATCAGATCAATTTGCATACACCAATTACAGCTAACGTTTGGCTAAAGCTAGCAATTTATTGCGTGCGAAGTGTGTAGGCAAAAAATCCCGGACTCTGGCTGTCCGACCGAGATGGCCGCCCGGACTATGGACACGTAATGGGCGAAAGCGTGCTGGCCAAGGGTCGGACGTTAGCTTTAGCTATTGTGTTATGAATCGTTTTCTATCCCTGCAATACCACCAAGCCTTGCCGAGAGTGATATGCATGGAAAAGAGCTTTATACAGCTCAAAGAACTCCAAAACGATAGCGTCTGGATTCTCAATTCCTTCCATTTTATACCCTTTCAGTTCAGAAATTTCTTTCCGTATTTCGGGTCTAATTGCAAAATCTTCGATATTCTGAACGGATAGCTTTTTCAACTGGTCCCACATTTCAGCAACAGCCTTGTTGTCTACAAAATGAGATTCGTCATCAATTTTGTTTGTCCTGTCAAGTAATGGATTGAAAATTCCGGAATCAGTAATTTTATTTAGCAACTGAATCATTGGGTTCCAGGTTCTAGTTCCCTGTCCGTATTCCCAAATTGCATACTTAGGTTCTTTCTTATCAATTAACTGTCCAATTGATATAAGGTAGGGTTGCATGAACTCATACAAGAGTCTTTTTCCACTTGCTTTAAAATCCGAAATAAGATCTTCTCCAACAGGATAATATGTTGTGTCTACGCCCACTTGTTAATGATTCATAACGTTTGGGTAAAGTTAGGCATTTATGCCGTCTTGATGTGCGGCGGCCAAAACCCCGGATACTGGTTTGTCCGACCGAGTGATGGCAGCCCGGATATGTACACGTACTGGGAGGGAAAAGCGTGGCCAGAGTGTCGGGCATGAACTTTACCTATTGTGTTAGCATGCGTTTTCTACACACTGTTTGAGTGCTTTACCGAAATCAGTGCCAAGTGGATCTATCAGGCCAGAATAACCACAAAAGAAAAGTTCTGAACTTCCTTCTTTTAAAGCTAGAACGCCATCAGAGAATTCAGCCAAATGATAATAATTTCCGTCATCTAAACTAGTTGCTCTTATACGCGATATTCCGCCAATTGAGAATTCATCAAATTCAACACCTTCCGTTTGCTCTATCAAATCGTAATACCCTTTGGGTAATGTTCCTTCAACTTTTTCTTCAAAGAATTCGATTTGTTCTCTAAGCAATGGCTTGAAAGCGCGGTTTGGTTTTTTTATTTCGATTACTTCCGCAAGAAAACCAGTGAATTTGGGAATGGATTTAAATTCTTTTAAATCAAGCATGATTTGGACTTCTTCATTTGGATCATGGTTGATCTTCTTGCTGGTCACTTCGATTGACTCAACAGTTTGAATGTTTTTCGGATTTGGTCTGATTTTCCAGCCCCATATACGTCCGTCATAGTTGGAATATTCAACAGAGAACTTTTCTCCGTTTGCTTTGAAACGTATAGTTGCGAGTTTTCTCTCGTCTTTTCTAGGATATTTTTGATTGTCTGAAAGAGGATTGTCATTGTCACCATAGAGTTCCATGGTCATACTTTTGTCCCAATAGTGACGCCATTTTCTTTTGTTTTCGAAATAGGAAATTTGAGACTGTAGTTTTACCTGTATATTCTCGTCAAATAAATCATAGAGTTCTTCAAATAATATAACTTCAAGTTGAGTAAAACCCTTTGTGTTAAATTCCTTATGAAACGAAGCTATTCTGTTCCTTCTTCCGATTTCAAGCAAACCAATTATTACAATAATAATTAAGGCTAATACTCCAATAATTTTTAGAAGAATCATAAGTCCACTTGGTAATGAATGCTAACGTTTGGCTAAAGCTAGTGATTTGTTGTTTGCGCAGCAAATACAAATTACGTGCGATAGTGAGATGGCCAAACCCCGGATACTGGGAGCGTCCTACCGAGTGGTGGCCAACCAGAACATTGGACAAGTTATGGGAGCAAAGTGCGGCGGCCAAGGGCGGACGCTTAGCTTTAGCTACTGTGTTACCAACTGTTTTTCAATTCGTCTAGGTCTTGCTTTCCGACAATAGCGATTATTTGAACCACTTCATTTTCTAGTCGAAAGAACACTGAATCTACTCCGCAAACACACCTTCTGTAGCCTTTTCTGATGTAGTCTACAGATTCAAAAGCGAAAGGGTTTTTAGCTATAGTTTCAAAGCAGTCAAAGAATTCATTGAAGTATTTGTCCGCCTGCTTTGCACCAAACTTCTTGGTTCCATACTGGTGAATTCTGATCAAGTCTTCTTTTGCAGATTCACTTAGGAGATATTTAGCCATTTAGTCGCTTTTTTGATTCTGCAAGAATTTGTTCTTTCGAATCATTGGTGAAGCCACTTTTTTCCGCTTTTTCCAGTTTTGCAGCTAACCAGTCAATTTTTGCTTGCTGATTGCGAGCTTGACGAATTAGGTCATTTACTAATTCACTTTTACTAGAATATTCTTGAGACTCCACTTGAGCTTTTAGCCACTCCTCATTGGGCTTGGTAAAAGAAATACTTTGTCTTGACATAATTGTTGTTTGGTGTAAAAATACACCAAAATCGCACCAAAGTCAAGTTTTTCTAAGTCAAATTGTAATGGTTGGTAACGTTTGGGTAAAGCTAGCAAATTTATTTGCGCCGCGAAGTGTGATGGCCAAGCCCCGGACTTTTATCCGTCCGACCGTGATGGCCGCCCGGATTTTGGGTTTACAATGGGCGAAAAGCGCGTGGACGAGAGTCGGACGTATGCTTTACCTATTATGTTATGGCTAGTTTTCTCTAGACATATTCATTAACACTAGTAGGATATTGTAAAGCATATAAAACTCTGGTCCGTTCATGGTGCAGAGAGAGGATTCCTTGCCATTGAATTCTTTCACTCCAAGTTCATTCAAAGCTTCTTTATCAATTTCATCATCAGTATCTTCGTCATCACTTGGAAATGGTATTCCGCCAGGATTGGTGTCCTCAATTTGTGAATAATCAATAGTAACATAATTGTCCATGGTTCCAGAAATGACTTTTCTAGTTCCTAGTATGGTCCATTTGTGTCCGTTGGCCTTAAAAAACAATACTGGTATTCCTATTTCATTCGAATGGGCTAATTGATCATAGATTTGTTTTTCCGATTCAGGAAGTTTAGAATACAGAAAAGCAGTTTCATATGGAAACTCATGTTGTTCTGCTCTCCAAATAATTCTGTCAGATATGAATTGGTCTGATTTAACCATGGTAATTAGCCATAACGTTTGGGTAAAGCTAGCAAATTTATTTGCGCCGCGAAGTGTGATGGCCAAGCCCCGGACTTTTATCCGTCCGACCGTGATGGCCGCCCGGACTTTGGGTATACTATGGGCGAAAAGCGCGTGGACGAGAGTCGGACGTGAGCTTTACCTACTATGTTAGCATTAGTTTTCTACTATGCTATTCCTTATAGTAAAGGTCATTGTCAATCTGACAAGTCCAGATATTATCTTGGTTTAGAAATGGTACTTGATTCACTTTGAAAACAAAATACCCATCATCAAAATATTTTCCAGTTGTAATCTTTTTTCCATTCTTTTTTATTGAAAGATTGGTCCAAGTTTGTGAGCAGTTACAACCAGTGCAATTGGTGTCACAGTTATAACCGATAAAACTAGAAGTCTCCGAAATGATTAATGTATGAACTCTTGTATTTCCGTTAGGAACAACAAAAGGCTCGGTGTTCCATGTTCCAATAAAATTTGGATCATAAACATTGATGTCTTGTTTTTTACAAGAAGTAGTAATAGTTCCGACAAAAAGGGAAACAGCAAGAAAGAAAAGATAAACCTTTTTCACTTTCGGAATTAATGCTAACGTTTGGCTAAAGTTAGGCATTTATGCCGTCTTGAAGTGCGGTGGGAAAAATCCCGGACTTTGGTTTGTCCGACTGAGTGGTGGAAGCCCGGATATGTACACGTACTGGGAGGGAAAGCGTGGCCAGAGAGTCGGACATGAACTTTAGCTATTATGTTAGCTACAGTTTTTCTAATTCTGTTGCTATTTTCTTGAGACGTTCCGAGAAGTACTTAATTTGCTTAGAAGCTCCGTCACTTGGATTCGCACTAGACAATTTTTTCACCTGTTCTTGGCAGTCCGTTTGCAATTTAAGCAAGTACTCGCGAAGAGCTTTTGAACTTTCAGGTATTGTTACAGGATTATTCGCCCAACCGAAAAAGTCCAAGAGTCCGATTCTAGACATAACTTCTATTGATTTCCAAGCTTTGACATTTGTAGAACTTGGAGGACGAAATTTTGGTCCGACCCAAGTGCTTTTTTCTCCACAATCTGGGCAAATGGCATCAACTTCATCATGATCCAATCCTTTAATATCACTAGCATGTTTCCGTTTAAAGGATTTTCTACAGCTACAGCAGATGTACTTAGACTTATAAGGTCGGTCTTGTCCGTAGTAGTTTGGGTTAAGGGCTAAGTCCATTTGTAATTGTAGCTAACGTTTGGCTAAAGCTAGCAATTTATTGCGTGCGAAGTGTGTAGGCAAAAAATCCCGGACTTTGGCTGTCCGACCGAGATGGCCGCCCGGACTGTGGACACGTAATGGGCGAAAGCGCGCCGGCCAAGTGTCGGACGTTGGCTTTAGCTACTATGTTAGCTTCAGTTTTCTACTACAACTTCTGCAGAATCGGCGCAGATACGTAATACTTTGCCAGTAACAGTAATAAATGACAAACAGCTCAGTCCGTCAGATTCGTGTTTATCAAGAACTGAATCAATTGGAATAGTAGAGTTGCTGAAGCCAATCATGTCAATGGTTGTTCCGTCTTGAACCAAATATTCCTCAGCGTAGTCTGAATCATGATCTTTAGATTCAATCTCATGTATGTTCTTAAACAGAATAAGAAATTCGGTTGGAGTATTTGGGTCAACAAATTCGTCAGTCCGTTTTTTGAACTTAAGTTTTAGAGTCTGTTGTTGTTCATTTCGAATTGAGTCCAACCACTCATAACAGTTGTGTAAATCACATAAATTTTCCCCAAAAATTATTTCGGTATATGAGTCCGTTAAGTTGAAATTCTTGAGAATCATTGAATTGAAGCTAACGTTTGGCTAAAGCTAGCAATTTATTGCGTGCGAAGTGCGAGGGCAAAAAATCCCGGACTCTGGCTGTCCGACCGAGATGGCCGCCCGGATTATGGACACGTAATGGGAGAAAGCGCGCCGGCCAAGGGTCGGACGTATGCTTTAGCTATTATGTTAGGGGTAGTTTTCTACTCCTGCAATAGCTAATTTGCTAGTAGCACTACATTTCGAAGTGAGTAACAATTAGTTTGGAATGCTGTCCTAGATTCTCTTCAAAAATTACGTGTTCTCCTTCAAACTGTAGGATTTGATCAATATCAAAATCATTTTCGTTTCCAACAATAACAATATGTCGTTCTTTCAGTGGGTCTCCTACTTTGTATTCATAACTTGATTTTCTTCCAAAATAATTGACTTCAACGACAGTGGTCTGTCCGTAATTTCTTAAACCTCTACAAAGACAGTTTGTATCAATATTCAGATTCTCAGATTCTATCGATAACAATGGATGTTGATCAATAAGATCAATACTCTTGGTATTAATTGTGTCTACTGTTATCTCTGGGTCCGTGGTGTAAATATTGACTAATTCTTCATAATAATCAATGCACGATTTAGTCTGATTTAAACCTTTTTCATTCGGTTCATCAAAGTAACTGTAGCAAGAAGAAAGAGAAGTTGCTAAAAGCAGTGAAATTGATATGAAAATCTGTCTTTTCAAGTAATTACCCCTAACGTTTGGGTAAAGTTAGGCATTTATGCCGTCTTGATGTGCGGTGGCCAAAACCCCGGACTTTGGTTTGTCCGACCGAGAGAAGGAAGCCCGGATATGTACACGTACTGGGAGGGAAAAGCGTGGCCAGAGAGTCGGACATGAACTTTACCTACTATGTTAGCGTTAGTTTTTCTCCCAAATCCTATCAAAATATTCTAAATCAGATCCGTCTGAGATATAATAGACCCAATTTGTTCTATCGTTAATCAAAAAATTAAATGCTCTAAACTCCCTTACTCCGCTATGTAATTCAAATATGATGGAATATTGATAATTCGGGTGGAAAATATCATCTAAAGGCTTATTCCTATAGTCACTAGGGCTAGAATTGTTCCAATCCTCAATTAGTTCAAGAGCGTCTTCTTTGGATATTGATTTTTCTCGGTTCTCTTTTGTGGAATACATCTTGGCAGAAATTAAATCATCAGGATTAATTTCCTTTTTTTCTGGAACAGATCTGAACAAGGTCGAATCACACAAATTGAATTTTAAGTACAAATCATTTTCAGGTTGAAAGCTGATCTCACAAGTATTAAATTTGCCACTCTGTCCGATTTTTTGATTGTCCAAACACAATGAGTATTCATCAAATGGAGGTCCAACAGGTCCGATCAATCTTTGCTTAATGATTGTAAATTCTTCGATATTCCATTCCGAATCTTCTCCTTTTGGGATAGGACATGGTTCATTGTTGCAAGCATATAAAAAGATGCAGCTGCAAACTAAGATTTGGGTTATTCGAAGCATATAATTAACGCTAACGTTTGAGCAAAGCTAGTGATTTGCTGCTTGCGCAGCAAGTGCAAAACACGTGCGAAGTGCGCTGGCAAGAAAACCCCGGACTTTGGCTGTCCGACCGTGTGATGGCACCCCAGGACTATGGACAAGCTATTGGGAGCTTTTTGCGCTGGACAAGGGTGGACGTGAGCTTTGCTTACTGTGTTAGGTGGCGTTTTCTACTTTGGTTTGCTTTCGATTCCAGATAAACCAATCTATTATGTACATCAGTCCTGTTAGCAATGCAATTCCCAAAATAAATAGCAGTCCGAAATCACCCGCATTGTCAGGTCCTGTCATTCCGCATACCATTCCAACAAATAAAACTAGGAAGCCACTCATGAAAAGAAGGACTTTGATTATGATTTTAGTCGTTTTATGTTTGATAACAAGGGAAAGAGGAAAGAGTATATAGAATGGTAGCAAAAGCAATCGAAATATATTGTCTTCAAAAACAATTTCTCCGTTCCATCCAGCTACTTGACCTTCCTCATAGGCTTCTGGGATCCAATATGCATAGGCTGGCACGAAAAAAATGGTGATCATACAGATGGCAATACCAACCGTTACTATTTTCCTGTAAAGTAATAGCCTCTCTAATTGCATTAATGACACCTAACGTTTGGCTAAAGCTAGCAATTTATTGCGTGCGAAGTGTGCTGGCAAAAAATCCCGGACTTTGGCTGTCCGACCGAGATGGCCGCCCGGATTATGGACACGTAATGGGCGAAAAGCGCGTGGACGAGAGTCGGACGTTAGCTTTAGCTAATATGTTATAAATAGTTTTTTAACATTCAGTTCTGACCAGATAGGTGAAATAACGCAGTAAACCTTTGAATTCCCACTGAACATATTGTTGATTTTCAGACACTTCTTTATCTAAGTAACGGATCAATTTCTTGGTTTTATTATGTCCGATACAATAGTAGCTATTCATTCTTTCGCCATTACTGTTGTAAAATCGAATTTGCATGCTTCCTTTTGGATACGAATCATTTGTTACAAGTCCAGTTTTGATAAACTTGAGTTTTAATAATGAATTCGTAATAACATTAGCTAAGAAATCCAAATCAAGTGAATCGGTACATTGGTAAATAATCGTAAAATCTGCATCTTTAAGTTGTACTCCGT
Source organism: Crocinitomicaceae bacterium (assembly GCA_020635955.1). GTDB lineage: Bacteria > Bacteroidota > Bacteroidia > Flavobacteriales_D > Crocinitomicaceae > Paracrocinitomix. The sequence continues at coordinate 6,826 of JACJYW010000004.1, read as the reverse complement.
AGTTAGTTGTGGAATAAGTTGAGTCATTAAGAAAATCTATTGTTGGTCTTTGAAATGGAATTTCAGTAAGAATTACGTCACCTCCTGCACCATTACATTTTCCAATGTTTTCAAACACTATGGTTTTGCACTCTTCATTTTTTGCATAGGCTGAAAAACATACTAGAATAATGATAGGTAGAATGAATATGTTCCTGAACATTGGAATCGTTCTATTGTCAATTATTTATAACGTTCAGGTAAAATTAAGCATTTTATATGCTGACGCAAAAACGCGTTGGAAAAAGGAAGAGATGGCCCCCCGGATATAATAGACATCCCTGGGCGCAAAAGCGGGTGGGTGAGCGGGGCTGTGAATTTTACCTACTATGTTGTGTGCAGTTTTCACACTCTGGTAGGAGTAGTTGCAGATCCCCACTACCGGATCCTTACCGCTCTGCAATGAAAACGGCGGTGCAGTGATGGCCAATCAGCTATGGGAGCTGTCCCTACACGCCATTGGGAGCAATTTATATCTGAATAGGAATGGATTTTATCTCTCCGACAGATAAAATGTTTTTTTTACGTTCCGACAGATATGATGGGTTTAATTGATTTTATTGGACTTTCCACGCTCAGGCTCAGCTACTGGCTCCAGGTCTAGTTCACGCCAAAACTTGCATTTGTCATTTTTGAACGATACCTTCGCCCGCTCAGTTCTTCGAACGTACCACGTTTACAAATCGAGATTTGACCGGTGTTATCGCACCAAGAACTGATCCAGATGCCACTAACGTGGCTGGAGGCACTGAACCTTCCATATCCATCTAAAATCTCTTCAACCAAATTGCGCCCAATACCACGCCAATACTGCAATGGCATACAACGTCTGAGTAAAGTTATGCAATTTATTGCAGTAACTAAGTGTGGTGGATTACCGGATTCTGGGAGCAAGGGCGGCCGACCGGACTTTGGACAAGTCATGGGCGCAAAGGTGCGCAGGCCAGTGATGGTAGTTAACTTTACTTATTATGTTAGGTACTGTTTTCTACTCCCTCAGTTTTGCTACCTCTGCCTTAAGAGTAGAAAGGTCCTTGATGATAATTCCCCACAGAATGGCTGGGTCGACAATATCGTATTGGTGAGCAAGAAGGTCTCTGAGACGCACAATATTTCTAATATTGGTAAAATTAAGTTCAGGATTTATTTGAAGCATTTTTTTGATTGCTTCTCCGATAATTTGTAGATCTCGTTCTACAGTTCGAACTGCCATGAAGTTTTCAGAAAACTTATTGAAATTATTATGACACTCTTCTTGAACCTGTTCTATTTCTTTGATAACAGCTTCAATGTCCAAAACATACTTGAACAGGCGATCACGCTGCATAAAGTGGGATTTTAGTCTGTTCGATTTCTTGAATCATAACTTGATTCTTTAGCGAACGGAAAGAAAGAAGGTCAACCTCTCGGTTGAAGATATTTTCAAGTCCTTCAAGCAGTGCAAAGTAATTGCTAGCAAAATCAACAGGAGCAAGTCCGTCTGAGAAAGTGACAACCATGTCAAGGTCACTTGATTTTTGATCAAAATTTCCTTTTGCTGCAGATCCGAACAGATATAGTTCTTTCACGTGACACTTATTGCAAAGTGCCTCCAGTTCGTTCCTTTTCTGTTGAATAATTTCAATCATACACCAAATATACGAAAAACTGTTCCGACAGGTTATTTTGATTGTGGTGAGTCCAATTCCCGGAAATGGGATTTCTCTTACTCACCGCCGAAGACGGAACGCAGTGCAGTCGGTCCGTGCATTTGGTCCTGGAAGCATGAAAGGATCAAGTGTATGGGTCGATAGTACCTAACGTTTGGCTAAAGTTAGGCATTTATGCCGTCTTGAAGTGCGCTGGCGAAAAACCCCGGACTCTGGTTTGTCCGACCGAGTGATGGAAGCCCGGATATGTACACGTACTGGGAGGGAAAAGCGCGGCCAGAGTGTCGGACATGAACTTTAGCTACTGTGTTAGCATTAGTTTTTTGAATTGGGTAAGGTAAAGGTCATTCCGTCATGTGACAATCTAAAAACATCTACTTCACGGCCATCTGTACATTCGTAAGTAACTTTTTTCCCTTGAAGAACCATGAGTTCAAATTTTTCTGCAGGTATTCCCCTAATTAGTTCAAATGGAACTTCAAATTCTTTAATGCCTTTAGGAATGACCAAATAACGATTTATATCAAATGGAAACTGATAAAGATGCAATTGGGGTGGAGTAATGTTCATTCCATAAGGGCCAGTTTTCAAACTGTCGATTTGAGATTTTAAAACGGTGAATCTAATGTTTAGAACAGTTATTTCAGATTCGTCTAAACTCTGGTTTAATAATTGAATTTTAAAATGTGAATTTTCAGGATCTATTACGTATTGATATGGTTCTTTTAAATATTTGTAATTATTATGTTGGATTAATGAATCGTTGTTGAATATTTTAATTCTAATTTTCGGAGAGACATAAAATGAATCATTTGTCTCTAGATATAATTGGTTGTTCTTGTATAATTTGAGATTAATTTTCGAACCTTCAAATTTGTCCGAAAAACACTCTTGTAAATTTAGCGGGCCCTTTGAAATGAAGTCGCAATAGGTTAGTTTTTCACCATTCATTGTCCAATGATAAATTGAATCATTGCGATCATTCTTGTTCACATAATTTGTGCTAATGTTTCCAGTAAAACCAAGTGACAAGTCGTTTCTGAAGCGATAAGTATAATCTGAAAACAACCAGCTAGAGTCATTCACATATTTTTTATACCCTTCAAAGAACTTGTCGAATTGACAATGTGAATGAATTCCAAAGCAAAAGAAAACTCCAATTATTGCAAATACTTTCAAATCAACTTGTAATTAATGCTAACGTTTGAATAAAAATAGCACTTGAGTGCGTACTGCGCAAGCAGTTATTTTTATTTATTATGTTGTGTGTAGTTTTTTATTATATTTGGTACTCGGAATATTTTCGACAACGAAACCAAAATCATACCATGCTAAGTGTTAGTGAAGTAGCATCAGAATTAAAAATCAGTCCTCAACAAGTTCGTAACCTGTGTCGAGATGGAAAGTTGAAGTCAGAGCAGATAGGAAGAACTTGGATAATTAGGAGAGAAGATTTAAATCATTTTTTAAGTACAACAAGTTTAGGGGTTGCAGAGGATCAAGTTTTCTATGGCTTGGTAAGGGAAAAAACTGATAAGCCTATTGCATTGAGTTTTTTTAGTGGAGCAATGGGAATGGATATTGGACTTGAAAGAGCGGGATTCGAGACCATTTTTGCGAGCGAGATTGATAATGCCTGTAGGAAGACAATACTAAAAAATAAACCCGAAATAGCTTTAGTGGGTGACATAAGAAATTACACTGCAAAGCAGATAAGGGAAATTGCAGGCTTGGAAAAAGATGAGGAAATTGATTTGGTTGTCGGAGGACCACCATGTCAGGCATTCAGCACTGCTGGAAAGCGAAAAGGGTTTGAAGATGAAAGAGGAAACGTCTTTTTGAATTTCATTGATTTAATAGCTGAATTGAGGCCGAAATTTGCTGTAATTGAGAATGTTAGGGGATTATTGTCAGCACCCTTAAAGCATAGACCTCATAGTAAAAGGGGAGAGGATTTTGATGATTTGAAATTAGAAGAATTATCTGGCGGAGCCCTAAATTATATTTTGCAAAAATTGAATGAAGCTGGATATAATTTCAGTTTCAATCTTTATAACGCTGCCAATTTTGGAACCCCTCAAAAAAGAGAGAGAGTAATTTTAATTTGTTCACGTGATCATGATGAGGTTCCTTTCCTTGTGCCGACTCATGACGAACATGGTAATTTTGGATTAAAGAAGTGGAAAACATTTCGAGAAGCAACTCAGGATTTAAAGGTTGATAATCATGAGCATGTCAATTTTCCAGAAAAACGGTTGAAATATTACAGGCTATTAAAAAGTGGAGAGAATTGGAGGGCTTTACCATTAAAACTTCAAAAGGAAGCAATGGGTAAATCATTTTATTCAGGAGGCGGAAAAACAGGTTTTCTAAGAAGATTGGCCTGGGACAAACCGAGTCCAACATTAGTAACCCATCCTGCTATGCCTGCAACTGATCTAGCGCATCCTGAAGAGGATAGACCCTTAAGCGTCCAAGAATATAAGTGCATTCAAGAGTTTCCAGATAATTGGCAAATAGAAGGAAGTTTATTAGACAAATACAAACAAATTGGAAATGCTGTTCCGGTCGGTTTAGGTTTTGCGGTAGGCAATTTAATTCAAGATTTGATGAATGAGAAACCGATTAAAAAATTTATAGGTTTCGAGTATTCAAGGTACAAGAACACCGATCATACAACATGGTATCAAAATTTTGAGAAAACTATAGAAAAAAAAGTAGAAAAGGCTACAGCTTAGCGATTTCAGATTGCGTTTGCTTTCCTACTTTTACGAAAATTTTTAAAAGCTCTGAATAAGTATTCTGCGACTCTCCTATCATGTTCCAATAATCCTTGCCGATTAATACAATAGGATCGTTGTGCATGTCAAAAATTTTGAATGGCATTGTCCAATTATAATCTTTTCGTTCTTCACCCCCGGGATTATAAAATAAACCGAAATATGTCTCGAAACTTGGATCATGTGCTTTTAATAAAAGAAGATCTTTCTTAGCAATTTCGGTTTGATCTAAATTTGGTTTGACTGTTTTTATTGAAATGTATTTTTCCTTACCATCCTTCTTCATCCATAAATCAGAAATTACTCGTCTCACCTCAGTATCTCCTTTTTGGTAAGCTTGCACCTTTTTAACTTCTTGTTCCCAGTTCGGTTTTTTTTCACCTGCACGCAGCGCACTGCAAATTCTTTCAATTTCATCAATCGCTCCTTTGAATAGGTTTACTTGTGTCTCCTTCTGTCGTTGTACTTGATATCCCGCATTTAAGGCAATTAAAGCTGATATTTCTTCCACTGGCCCTTGTCCAAAGGAGGTGGAAAATGAACGCTCAAAGGAAGATGCATTTACAAGTTCTTTTGTAAGCAAAGACTCGTGAAAAGGTTTGTACGTTTTATCCTTTTTGATTCTGTCAAGAGCTCTTAGCACACAGCTCCTAAGTATTTCTTCAATTTGTTTCTTGGTTTCAGAAGTCATGGGTTGAAATTACCACAATAATTTCATTTCTCATGGGTAATGGGTTAATTACACACAACGTTTGGCTAAAATTAGTGCTTGAGCACGAACAATGCAAATTGTGAATTTTAGCTATTTTGTTATGCTGCGTTTTCTACTCCTGTTACCTTATTTCAACTGCGGGTAATTTTTGATTTTACCCTGAAATTCTTCTTCTTGATAAGATGCAGTCCAACGAACCGAATATTGATCTTGCCATTCCCGTAGTTTTTTCGACTTTCCCTTTTTCAATTCTAATATTTCATAATCAGGTCTATTAATGAAAAGTGAGTCATATCGGTTGAAACAAGATTTGGTAAGGGTCTTTTTGGAATATTGATAACATTCTATGTTTTTTCTTTTATCAGTACATGTTGAGTCTGGAAAGTACTGTTGAATCCAACATCTTTCAGATAAGAACAACGTATCATCTTCAATTTTATATTTACCTATTAGTACATCTCCCTCTTTGTAGCTCAAAGTTTGATTTATTTGATACTGCACAAACACAGAATCATTCACCAAATGTAATTCCGTAGCCCAAGAATTACCATCATAATAATAATACTGTGAATCTTTTGTGTATTCAAGGACTAGTACGTTACATAATAGTAGAATTATGGATATTAAATGAGTCATGATTTTAACGTAAGTTTCTAGGACACATGTGCATAAAGTTATCATGACCTCCCCTCCAAAGCCAAATACTTAAAGCAGAGACATAGTAACCACTCATTGAAGGATGATCAACATAATCGGGAAATTGCTCCTTGAACTGCTCTTCAAAGTTTTGATTGAATTTACATTTTGCATAGTTTTCGGACTCTTCAGAGTCATAGAAACTATGGGATTCGTAGCAAACACTATGAGTGTAATATGTGTTAGAAATTCGAAATACAGCTTCTTGTTCTATTAATGTTAAGTCTTTAAGGCTATCGTCTTGGTATCCGTTATACATATATTGTAAGAGGAATTTAAACTCATCATCATTCAATTCAATATGTGATAGCTGACATTTTGGATTGGTCTCATATTGAACTTCTGCTACATCAATAGTTTTTTCTTTTTCATTTTGACATGAACCGCCAAGGAGAAATAGTAGAGGTAATATGAGAATTAAATTATTCAATGAATTATTTTGAGTTTTACCTTAGTAGAAGGTCGCTTCCAATTTCATAAGGTCGGTCGAATAACATGTCCGGATTCAAATCTTTGAGTTCGAGCTCATTTTCATTAAATTTAACTAACAAGAATTTTTCGGTTCTTTCTAATCCATTTTTGGTTGTCCAAATACAAAGAGTGTCATTTTTTAAATCATACTTTCGCCTATCGGTACCTAAGTAATAAGACAGTCCATGACTATCCTCTTGAAAAATGGAATCTTTAGTTATTCTCCAAGAAGTGTTGTTCCAGTTTCCCTTATCGTATTTCTCTTTTTGGAATATTAATGTATCATTTGAGCACTTATTGTTCAAGTAAAATGTTACTTCCTTCACATTTTTAGTAGGATCATAAGAACTATCGTTCGTACATCCAATAGCTATTACAAGAGTCAATATTATAATAGCATTTTTAAATAATTGTGAAATTTGCATATGCTTATAACTTTGAAATCAGGGCTTTGTTACAGGTCAAATCGTAATGCAGCA
>JACJYW010000003.1 GCA_020635955.1 Crocinitomicaceae bacterium | reverse complement strand
TTGTACAGTTTCTGAGAATAAAAATCAGGATTCTACTTTATTCGAAAACGATCATGTAAGATTGGTTTTTGCCGGAGGGAATGGTCCATGGCAATCATTTTATGATGTTTGTAATCTTTTGGAAGATTACTTGACTAAAGATATTACTGCTGAAGTATTGTTTCTAGCCCAAAATAATGAGCAAATTAAGGCTTTAAAGAAAAAATTTCCGAATAGAATAAAAATTGATTGGGTAAATCCTGTAGAGGTTCAAGACTTACTCAAGAAATGCGATTATGGTTTACTTTTAAGAAAGGAAATTGTAACAAATCAAGTAGCATCCCCTGTGAAGTTTGCAGAATATCTGCAGGCAGGCTTAAAAGTTTTGATATCACCAGGAATAGGAGATTTTTCATTTTTTGTTGAAGACAATCAATGTGGTGAGGTAATTAAAGGTTTAATTCCTGATCTTAATCCACTAACAAAGGCCGAAAGAGAAAAGTCAATTCAATTATGTAATAAATATTTTGTAAAGGATTCCGAACAGATTAGTAAAAATTATTACGCATTAATTCAAGCCTTGCAATAAATCTATTTTTTCATTCTTTTGGCATATTCGTGGGTTGGTTTCTCTACAAACTTGTATAATAAATAGGAGATGAGAATACTAATGGCTAGCCCCAATCCAATTACTATGAATTTCTGATACATTAGGATGTATTTATGTGACAAATAATTGATCACAGCCGCACCAGTAATTGAATGAATCAGATAAAGAGAGTAAGATATATTCCCCAGAAAAACAGTTAATCGGCTCTTTATTTTCGGTAAAAAGTAGATAAACGTTATAGCCAGGATACTTAATATTACATCTACAAGACCTAATGTAAAGTAGATAGAAATAAGCGTTATTGAAAACATTGCTAAAAATTCTTTGGCATCTATAGTCTTAGAATGAAACAGGGCATATACAATTCCTGCCATAAATAGTGACCCCCAGGCTGGTAAAAAATCATTCGAAATCGGAAGATATGACATAGAGAGAAATATCAGATAGAAAAGAATTCGGGATAAAGCTTTTTCTTGCATTACAAGAGGAATCAACAGGGAAAGCAACAAATAATATTGAAACTCGATTGACAAGGTCCAAAATACAGGATTAATCCAATTAAAATCTTCAAAAAAGGGAATCAAATATCCAACATGCAAGAATATTTCTATGGCAGAGGGGGTCATATCTACACTAACAGTACCTGGAATAAGATTTCTGACGTACAGATAGACTATTCCCATTACCACTGCAACCAGATAGGGAGGTTCAATTCTTATTATCCTTCTCAACATAAAGTTGCCAAATTTTTTAAGTTGGTAATTGTTGCCAATCATAGATAATGGGATCACAATTCCAGAGATAATAAAAAATAGGTTTACCCCTTTTCTTCCGTACTCGAATATGTCTAATACAGTTTCGTTTTGTATATAACCAATGGTCTTACATACAAAGTGATAAAGAACAACTGATAGAGCAGCTATTCCCCTTAAACTGGTGATAATTGGAATATGAGAACTTGATGTTTTCAAACTGGTGGTAAAACTAATGATATATAGAATTAGAACATAAAAAAATCCCCCAACTTTCATTGGAGGATTTCAAGACTTTTATTAGAACTTAGCCCTTGTACCACCCCATCTCTTCTTTCTGCCATACATCCATGAATAGTTTCTTTTATAGAAGCTATGTCTGGTTCTGATGACATAAGTGTATGAGACAGTCATGACCATATAATTGTCTCTGTCCGTAGGGTCTCCTCTTGGGCTTCCCGGGCCATATTGAACGGCATCCGGAATTCCAGCCTGTGGAATCCATTGATTGGCCATTAATGCGGCATTTGGATCTGACGACATTTGGCTAGGATCTACGTATTGAGTTGAAATATCATCTAAATAATCAGTGAAACACCAGTTCCATGTAAAATCAAATCCAATACGGTGCTGTCTTTTATGTGTGAAGAAGAAACCACCACCTACAGGAATAAAAAACGCAACAGGAGAGTACTTTTTGCCTTCTGTCATCAAAGGACGAAGCTTAATGCTCTTTCCTTCCCCCATATATTTTCCTTTAGGGTTGTTGTACAACACTCCGGCTCCTACATGAAAATATGTTTGATAATCCGTTTGATATCTTCCTGTGAAACCAACATCTGAAACAGACAATATTTGAGGATAAAACTCAAGTTTACCACTTGCTTCAATGATATCATTGGTGAAATTTAAATTTCTTCCTCTTCTTGGTGCCCATTCAGAATCTGAATCTTTCCCCTGAATTCTTGAATAAGTAAGATCTCCTCTAACAGCAAAAAGTGGGTGAAATCGAAATCTGACCAAACCACCAACTGTCCAGCGGGTATCAGCAAGATTCATGTTGTATACAAAGTTTCTAGAGATTCCTCCGCTACCAATATCTCCAAGGAAGTTGCAAACACCAATTCGTCCACCATAACCAAGGTTATACCTTTGAGCATTCGCAGACAACGCCAGCATTACAACAAAAAGTAGTGCAATAAATTTTTTCATTTCTCAGGTATTAAGCCTATCGTTAATTTTTTTTGACGAATAGTCTTACTCATTTTCAGGGTACTAAAGTACAAAATTTCTCTGTAACTAAAATACGAATATTATGCCATAAGGGTTGTTTTGAAAATCTACTATCTTTAAATCACGTATGGATCAAAATAGAATCACCACTCTTTTAGGTATAAAATATCCCATTATTCAGGCAGGAATGATCTGGTGTTCAGGTTGGGAATTAGCTTCTGCAGTTAGCAATGCAGGCGGATTGGGAATCATTGGGTCAGGTTCAATGTATCCTGAAATTTTAGATGAACACATTGTGAAATGTAAAGCGGCAACAGATAAACCTTTTGCAGTGAATTTACCCATGATCTATCCGGATATTGACCAGCATATAGAGACCATTTTAAAACATAAAGTACCAATTGTGTTCACATCTGCCGGTAATCCTAAAACCTGGACCCAACATCTTCATGATCATGGCATTAAGGTGGTTCATGTTGTTTCTTCACTCAAGTTTGCCTTGAAATCTGAAGAAGCGGGTGTAGATGCTGTTGTGGCTGAAGGTTTTGAAGCCGGAGGGCACAATGGAATTGATGAAACCACCACCATGACACTGATCCCAACAGTGAAGAAACATCTTAAAATTCCTTTGATCGCAGCAGGCGGAATAGGAACAGGAAGAGGTATGTTAGCGGCTATGACATTAGGTGCAGATGGGGTTCAGATCGGATCAAGATTTGTAGCCTCCGAGGAATCATCAGCTCATCAAAAATTTAAAGAAACAGTTGTTGGAACCGGAGATGGTGGAACAAAACTGACTTTAAAAGAACTAACCCCAGTTCGCTTGATCAAGAACGACTTTTTCAATAGAGTTGAAGAGGCTTATCAAAAAGATGCATCCATTGAAGATCTGAAGGAATTATTAGGGAGAGGTCGTGCCAAAAAAGGAATGTTTGAAGGAGATTTAATTGAAGGAGAACTGGAGATAGGCCAAATAGCAAGTGTCATTGATGAGATCAAACCTGCGGCAGTAATCATGAGTGAGATCCTACAGGAATACAGGGATGCACTTAAAGAATTTCAACAACCAAAATATAACTTCTGATGATCAAATTCGAAGAATTTAAGCTTGATAACGGGCTCAAAGTCATTTTTCATGAGGACAAAACAACTCCAATGGCTGTAGTCAACATTATCTATAATGTGGGTGCCAGGGATGAAAATGAAGAGAGAACTGGATTTGCTCATCTATTTGAACATCTGATGTTTGGTGGGTCTAAGCATATAGAAAATTTTGATTCGCCTCTACAATTGGCTGGTGGAGAATGTAATGCCTTTACAAATAATGATATAACCAATTACTATGATGTGCTTCCAGCTCAGAATATTGAAACGGCATTTTGGCTGGAAAGTGATCGAATGCTGGAATTAGCTTTTACTCCTAAAAGTCTGGAAGTTCAGAGAAATGTAGTGATAGAGGAATTCAAGCAACGATATCTCAATCAGCCTTATGGTGATGTTTGGTTGGAATTACGTCCACTGGTTTATAAGAGCCATCCTTATAAATGGGCGACAATTGGAAAAAATATCGAGCATATTGCAGATGCCACCATGGAGAACGTTAAAGATTTCTTCTTTAAATACTATTCTCCTCAAAATGCAACCCTGGTTGTTGGTGGGAATTTAAACTTAGATCAGGTAAAGTCATTGTCACAGAAGTGGTTTGGCGATATTCCTGCAAGAGAGAAATATATCAGAAATATAACTCCTGAACCGGTACAACAAGAGGCGCGTGAAAAAACAATTGAACGTGAAGTGCCTGCAGATGCCGTGTATCTTGTCTTTAGGATGGCTGATCGCATGTCTGATGAGTTTTATGTTGGAGACCTGGTTTCGGATATATTAGGAAGAGGTAAATCCTCACGTTTTTATCAAAAACTGGTAACGGAGCAACGTTTGTTCTCACAAGTGTCTGCTTACGTTTCTGCCGGATGGGAAGACGGGATGATCATAGTTTCCGGAAACCTGATGGAAGGTGTATCCATTGAAAAAGGATTAGAAGGGATTTGGCAGGAGTTGGAGCAAATGTGCAGCCATGAAATTCCGGAAAGGGAACTGGTCAAAGTGAAGAACAAATTCAAAACCTCCAAAGTGTTTTCTGAGCAACCATTATTGAATAGGGTAATGAATATTGCCATGTTTGATCTTATGGGAAAATTGGATGAGATCAATGATGAGCTTCATAAATATGATGTGGTTTCGTCACAGGATATCTCGCAATTTGCAAAGAAAACTTTTACAAAAAATAATTCATCCACCCTTAAAGTAAAAGCAAAGTAATGGATAGAAAAATAGCACCGGAATATTTTCAGGCAGAAGAGTTGAAATTGATCACTCCTGAAAAAATCGCTTTGAATAACTGGGTAGACCTCTACTGGATAAAAGACGTAAAAGACGATTCCATAAAGTTGGATATCGAATGGAGAGCCGGCTCAAAGTATCAGGATAAACCGCTCGTAGCCACATTCGTTAATAAAATGCTGATGGCTGGATCTGAAGATTTAAGGGCAAAGGATATTGCAGAAGAGATCGATTATTATGGAGGTTATGTGCAAACAGAACTGGATAAGGATCACGGTGGAGTCACTTTGTTTGGATTAGCTGAAAATATGACGTCCATCTTTGATGTATTTGAGAAGGCTTTTAATGAATTGTCTTTTCCGGATAATGAATTCAATAAAGAGGTTTCTATTGCGCTGGATAAGTTTAAAGTTGATTCCAAAAAGGTAAAGGTGCTTTGCAGACGAAAGTTCAATGAGGCATTGTTCGGGGAATCATCTAATTACGGTAAAGTAGCGACTGAAGAAGATTTTTCAAAGATCCATGCGGCTGACCTTAGAGATTTTTTCAAAACATATTATCAAAAAGCTCCGGTCATATTCTTAACGGGTAATATTTCAGATGATTTTATTGAGAGATTGAGAAACTGGGCCAATCGATTCAATGTGCGTTCGAATGATTCAACCGTGCAGGAATTTGTTCAGGAAAAGGGAAGAGTGCAGGTGCCGTACCAGGACGCTTTGCAATCCGCTATTCGCATTGGTAGATTAATGTTCGACAAAAACCATCCTGACTATTTTAAGTTTCAGTTACTCAACACTGTTCTAGGTGGTTATTTTGGATCAAGATTAATGGCAAATATACGTGAAGACAAGGGGTATACTTACGGAATTGGTTCGGGAATGAGTGTTTTAGAAGATGGAGGATTCTTTTTTGTTACCACTGAGGTCGGTACAGATGTGAAGGAAAATGCCATGAATGAGGTGTATAATGAATTTGATAGATTAAGAAATCAACCAATACCTGCAGATGAACTAATGAGGGTAAAGAATTACATGTTGGGTGAGTTTCTTCGTCAAACGGATGGTCCGATCTCAATGATGGAAACATTCAAGAATATCTATTACAATAAGTTAAAACCAACCTACTATAACGACTTTATTGAAGCAATTCATGACGCTTCTGCTGCAGAGTTGCAAGATTTGGCAAACAAGTATTTGAACAAAGAAGAAATGCTGGAAGTAGTTGCGGGATAGTTTATAGGTGTTAGGTTTCAGGTTATCAGGTTTTAGGTGATTTTGTTTGAGGTGTTGTTTGTCCGGGATCTTGATTGGATAACGAGTCGAAAAAATGAGGTAATAAAAAAACGCCTGATCTATCATTTGACAAACCAGACGTTTCATATTTTTTTATGGTTATTTGGTTCTAAATCTTCTCCTCAAACCTAACACCTGCATATCTAACACCTAACACCTAACACCTAACACCTTTAAACCTAAAACCTAATTTTTAGCATCCTTCTCCGTAGTCTACGAATTTCACTTTGAAATCTTCACCGTAATCTACCCATTTGATCTTGAAATCTTCACCATAGTCTACTTTTTTCCATTTTCCTCTGGAGTTTTCACCGTAGTCAACCCATTTCACTTTAACATCTTCACTATAGTCAACTTCTTTTACTTTATAATCTTCACCATAATCAACGATCTTGATCTTTCCGTAAACTTCACAAGCCGGATTACCTTTTGACTTTACATCATTATCTGAAGACATGTAGCTACTTAAACCAATTGCTCCTACAGTTAATCCTGTTGCTACAATAAGGGCTCTTAATTTCATAATTCCAATTTTTAGTTTTCTTTAAATCTAATTATAATTTCCTAGTTTCAAGTGGCTTAAGTCAGATTTAACAACCAACTTAATTCAGGAAATCAGGTCAATTAATATCTACCAAATAACGTGCCGAAAAGAAAATGGATTTACAATCTTTCCAATTTACATGTCATCTCGACCGAAGTGGAGAAACGCAAGTTCGACGGAGTCAGATCTTTTTAGAATCATGGAAGGAATTATCATGATGTGGTTTAACTGAACTTTCGTTTTTCAATTTCAACTAAGGCTGACGGAAAAGCACAAATTGTTATCATCTGTGGTTGATCAATTCGCCATATCGCTCATGAACTTAATGCGCATTAAACGAAGTTGGTCTTCATCATATTGACCATCAAATTCTTCGTGTGCATCTTCTAAACTGTCAGATTCTGCTTCCAGGAAGTAATCATAAATATCTTCCTGATCGTCTTCGTCAAGGATATCGTTGATGTAATAATCAATGTTGATCTTGGTTCCCGAGCTTACAATGGCTTCAATTTCTCCAATAACCTCTGCAATCGCTTTACCTTGTGAATCAGCAATAGCTTCTAAAGGCATTTTTCGGTCAATATTCTGAATAATGTGAACTTTCAATCCGGATTTATTGACTACTGATTTCACTACAAAATCCTGGTATCTGTCTATGTCATTTTCTTCTACATATCTGGCGATCAATTCCACAAACGGTTTCCCATATCTTGTGGCTTTTCCCTGGCCAACACCTTGAATATTGGTCAATTCCTCAAGGTTGATAGGATATTGAATAGCCATATCCTGCAGTGAAGGCTCCTGGAAGATCACAAATGGCGGAATACTCTTATCCTTTGAGATCTTTTTTCGAAGATCCAACAACATTTTATACAATACTTCATCAGCACTATCAGCTCCCTTTTGAGCAACAACAATGTTTTCATCATTATCTGATGAGTAATCATGTTCTTTTAACAACATGAATGATGTAGGATTTTTCATAAAGTCTCTTCCTTCATTAGAGATCTTCAATGTACCATAACTTTCAATCTCTTTGAATAAGAATCCACGCACTAAACACTGTCTGATAACAGCATTCCAATGGTTGAAATCCTGATCCTTACCTTTTCCGTAAAGGTCTGTTTCATTGTGTTTGTATGATTTGATCTCAGCTGTTTCCTTACCAATGATCAAATTGCATACATAATTGGCTTTTTGAGTTTCTTTGACAAAATCGACTGTTTCCAACAATAGCATTACGTCATCTTTTCCTTCGAACTTCTCTCTAGGATCCTTACAGTTGTCACACATTTCACTGCATTCGTGCTCATCAAACTGCTCACCGAAATAATGTAAAATGTATTTCCTTCTACAAATAGAAGTTTCAGCATACGAAACTGTTTCGTAAAGTAATTGCCTACCAACTTCTTGCTCAGAAATGGGTTTGCCATGCAGGAATTTCTCTAATTTTTCAATGTCTTTATAGCTGTAAAAGGTTAAACAATGTCCTTCACCACCATCTCTTCCAGCACGACCGGTTTCCTGATAATAGCTTTCTAAACTTTTAGGAATATCATGATGGATCACAAATCTCACATCTGGTTTATCAATCCCCATCCCAAAGGCAATAGTAGCTACAATTACATCCACTTCTTCCATTAGGAACATGTCCTGATGCTTGGCTCGGACGGTTGATTCCAGCCCAGCGTGATAAGGAAGTGAATTGATGCCATTTACCTGAAGCAATTCGGCTATCTCTTCTACTTTTTTACGACTCAGACAATAAATGATCCCTGATTTTCCCGGACGTTCTTTGATAAATTTAATGATCCCTTTTTCTACATCCCTTTTAGGGCGTACTTCATAAAAAAGATTGTCTCTATTAAAAGACATTTTGAACACCGTGGCATCTAACATGTTCAGATTTTTCTGAATATCATGTTGTACTTTAGGTGTAGCCGTTGCGGTCAAAGCAATGATCGGAACATTGGATATTTTTTCAAAGATCTCTCTAAGTCGGCGATATTCAGGTCTGAAATCATGTCCCCATTCTGAAATACAATGTGCTTCATCTATCGCAAAAAAGGAGATCTCAACGCCGGTTAAGAATTCTATATTCTCCTGTTTAGTTAATGATTCAGGTGCAACATATAACAATTTAGTATGTCCTGATTGAATATCATCTTTAACTTGTTTGATCTCAGTCTTGGTTAAAGACGAATTCAAAAAGTGTGCAATGTCGTCTCTGTCACTGACATGACGAATAGCATCCACCTGATTTTTCATTAAAGCGATCAAAGGCGAAACAATAATGGCTGTACCATCAGACATTAAGGCAGGTAATTGATAACATAGCGATTTACCACCACCAGTTGGCATAATTACGAAGGTATTCTTGCCATCCAGTACGTTTTGAATTATATCTTCCTGTTCTCCTTTGAACTGATCAAATCCAAAATACTTCTTTAAGTACGAAGTCAGTGCGGTTTGTTCTTCTATCGCCATTTAACCTGTTTTTCCAATGATCAAAGTATCTAAATGTTTAAGTAACACTTTCATCCACAGTGATTAGGGTTTCTGCCACCCAACTGCCTATATAAAGATAGAATAAAACCTTTTAATAGTTCGTATTAAAGACTTAATAAATTTCTAAACTTCTTAACGGGTCTTGTTAATGATTTGTTAAAGTTATATTCTCCCCAGCAACCTTTTATATCTTTGGTATCGTTATTGTGATGTAAATTCACGAACAGATTAATAAAAGAAACATGAAAAGATTATTGTTGATATTGAGTTTAGCATTCGTAGGATTGACTTCAGCTAATGCTCAGGATGGAACAACTACAGTTGCTACACAACCTGATCCTAACGGTCCGGTGATTGAAATAGATAAAGAAGTTCATGACTACGGAACGATCGAACAGGGTGATGATGGTAATTGTGTTTTTACCGTAACTAATTCAGGTAAATCTCCGTTAATCATTTCTCTTTGTCAGGGTTCATGCGGTTGTACCGTGCCAGTTTGTCCACAGGAACCAATTCTACCTGGAGAGACTGCCAAAATTTCGGTAAAGTATGATACCAATAGAGTAGGGCCGATCAATAAATCGGTTACAATTACCTCAAATGCGACTAATGAGCCTAGAAAGGTGATCCGTATTAAAGGAAATATTAAAGCAAAAGAACAAGGTTCTGCACCTTTAAATAGTGGTGGACCAACAAATAATTAAGAATAAATAATAAGTTTAACTTTTCGCAAAAGCGACACAAAAACCAATAAATAATGAGAAAAGCAATTTTTACACTAAGTCTTTTAGTTGCAGGAATGGTAGGATTTAATGCCTCTGCTCAAGAAGTAGAAGGAACAACAACTCAACCATTAAGTAAAGCTGTTATTACAGTTGATAAAGAAGTTCATGATTATGGTACAATTGAACAAGGTGCAAACGGAGAATGTGAATTCACTGTAACAAACACTGGAACTGAGCCATTGATCCTGTCAAGATGTAAGGGATCATGCGGATGTACTGTTCCAACTTGTCCTCAAGAGCCAATTGCTCCGGGAGCTTCTGCTAAGATCAAAGTAAAATATGATACTAACAGAGTAGGTCCAATCAATAAATCAGTGACTATTACTTCAAATGCAGGTAACGAGCCTAACAAGGTGATCCGTATTAAAGGTAATATCAAGGCTAAGCCAACTGAAGGAACTCCTGCTCCATCAAACTAATTAATGAGGCTATTTTTTGCGATCATAATAGCAATGAATTCCGCATTCATCCTAACGGGTGGTGCGGAATTCTCATTTAAAGAGCGATTGCATAAGTTCCCTGATACACCTCAGGGAGTACTTTTAGAACATGATTATGAGTTCACCAACACGGGTGATGCTCCCCTTATCATTTCTAAATACTCGGTATCATGTTCCTGTACCAAGATTACCTTTCCGGAAAAACCTGTGTTGCCCGGAGAAAGTGGTAAGATCCACCTGACCTTCGATACAACAGGGAAATACGAATATCAGCACAGAAAAGTCAGCATCTTCACAAATGCTTCAGATAAGCCAACAGTGATCAGTTTTAAAGTATTTGTTATTCCGCACCAAGAATAGTTCGGTATAAAGAGATCGTTTCTTTTGCTTCCCTAACATCATGCACCCTTAATATTCCGGCACCCTTTGTAAGGGCAAACATATTCAATGCTGTAGTTCCATTTAAGCTTTGATCAGCATTACTGCCTAACTTTTTATAGATCATAGATTTTCTTGAAATACCAACAAGAATAGGAAGGTCATGTAAATGCAACAAATCTAGATGGTGCATCAACTGGTAGTTCTGATCAAGGGTTTTGCTAAATCCAAATCCGGGATCTAATAAGATGTCCTTCACTCCTGCATCTTTTGCCTTTTTGACCTGCTGTGAAAAATACTGTTGTATTTCAAGCATCAAGTTACCATAATCAGTTAGCTTTTGCATGGTTTGAGGTGTGCCACGCATGTGCATTAGGATATATGGGGCCATATTTTCTCCGGCAACTTTGAAGATATCCGTATCAAATTGTCCGCCGGTGATATCATTTATAATACCAGCACCAGCTTCAAGGGCTAGTTTCGCAACTCTAGGTCGAAATGTATCAACAGAAATGATAATGTCAGGATTAGATCTTAAAACGGACTCTATCGCCGGAATTACGCGGTCAATTTCTTCTTGTTCTGAAACTTCATCTGCTCCAGGTCTGGAGGAATAACCACCAATATCCAAAATATCTGCCCCGTCTTCTAGCATCTCACCTGCCGCATCAACTATCGATTGTTCATTAACCCGGCTGAATGAGTAAAAACTATCAGGCGTTGCGTTTAATATTCCCATTACTACAGGACCATTCCATTCAACTAATTTCCCGCGGATATTCAACTGAATCTTCGAACAAAAAGATGTATCTTTCACCTCTAAAATTTTAATTCTTGATGACCAAAACAGCTGAGCAATATAAAAAAGTAATAGAGAATTGTCGTTCCATTTTTGAGAAAAAAGGAAAGGATTACGGTACGGCTTGGCGAATTTTAAGAATTAGTTCATTAACAGATCAGATCTTCATAAAGGCACAACGCATCAGAACCATTCAGGATACTGGAGTGAATAAAGTGGGGGAAGATATTGAAGGAGAGTTTATTGCTATTGTTAATTACTGTGCAATGGGGCTTATTCAACTAGAGCTTGGCGCTTCTGATATGCAGGAAATGCCACTGGATGAAGCATTGAAGCGTTATGATAAAAAGACGCAGCAGGCTTTTGATCTGATGGAGAAGAAAAATCATGATTACGGAGAGGCGTGGCGCGATATGAGAATAAGTTCGCTCACTGACCTGATCATGATGAAGATCTTCCGAACAAAACAAATTGAGGATAATCAAGGAAAAACATTGATCTCTGAAGGTATTGATGCCAATTATCTCGATATGTTGAATTATGCGGTTTTCGCCCTGATCCTATTAAACGAAGAAAAGTAGTGTTAGAAATCTGTTAAGAATACACTACATCTTTTCAGAACCATTATTTTTGTTGCTTACCCACTATCCACAATCTATCGTAAGGTATAGATTCGTGTGTCAAAAGATAGAGACATGAATGAAATGAGATTGAGAAATCAGAAAATTGACGTTAGAGGTCGTTCGGCCATCCTTAACATAGCTGCAATACTTTTAAACATAACCGGAGTTGTATTAACCGTAATTGGTTTTCATGAATCAACCGCAGAAGGGACGGATACCATTCTACAAGTTTCCGGATTGTTGTTGGTGGCTGCCTCGATCTTTGTTTTGATCATGCTAAAGGGAATGTTAATGTTCTCTTATGTTTCAAGAGCTTTTGTTGGTGGACTTTTTATCGTTTCTGGATTGGTTAAAGCCAATGATCCCTGGGGCTTTGCTTTCAAATTAGAAGAATATTTTTCACCTACTGGATTAGCAGCTGACTTTCCATTTTTTGGATGGTTTGAGCCTTACATCATAGAGCTTTCAGTATTGATCTGTGTTGTAGAAATTGTGTTAGGTGTTGCAGTCATTTTAGGAGGAAAGATCAAACTGGCTACCTGGTCACTTTTAGGCATGATGATATTTTTTGCCTGGTTAACTTATTATACGGCTAGCTGTAATGAGAAGCAAACCTTGGCCATGGAGATGGGAATGGAGTTTAACAGAGATTGTGTGACAGATTGTGGATGTTTTGGTGATGCTCTTAAAGGTTCGGTTGGACGTTCGTTATCACCATGGGAATCATTTTGGAAAGATCTGGTTCTATTCTATTTTACCCTGGTACTAATGTTTAGTATAGGTAAGATCAAGTTAAATACAGTGAAAGAGAACTGGGTGATGGTACCAGCTTCAATGATCGTTGTGATCTTCTTTTCATGGGTATTTGGATGGATGCTTCCTATTTTCTTTGCACTTATTGCCCTATTGGGAAGTTTCGTAATTGGTAATATTAATATTGGTAAGATGGCAAAGCCTTGGAAAATGGCACTTTTTGTTACATTGTTGTCTTTCCTTTTTAGCTTATATACTTCATTTTACTTACCGGTTAAAGATTACAGACCATACGCTATTGGCAATAACCTTATAGAGAAAATGAATGATGGGGTGCCACAGGTATCTGAATTCGTTTTGATCTATAAAAACAAGAAAACTGGTAAAGAAGAAGAATTTGCGCTTGATCAATATGCTATTTATGGTGATACATCTACCTATCAATACGTTGATCGTAAAGAGACCATTATAGTGCCTGGAGTAGACGCCTCTATTACAGATTTTCAGGCCAGTATCAATTTTGATGCTCTTTCAGAAGATGAAAAGAAGATCGCTTACATTGATTCCTTGATCCAGGCTGATTTTGACTTCTTCTATGAAGAAAAAATGGTGGTTTCATCAACGTATGGAGCAGATACAATTGCTGCAATTGATTATGATACCTTGTATTATCCTGACTCAATGTATACCGCAGGTGAACCATTTGTAGCTCTTGCAGATCCTTATTCTCCTTGGGTATTGGATATAACGCCATACTTGTTAACTGCTGATAACATCTTTTTAATGACCATCAGAGATATTGAGAACATGAATGAAGGGGCTATTGCAGATTTTAAAGCTGTTGCAGAAGGAGCTAAGGCCAATGGAATTCCATTCTTCGTGCTGTCTCCTGCTACCAATGAACAGATAGAATTATTCAAGTCTAAATTTGATTTTGATGTCACTTTCCTTGGTTTTGACGGAACTGAAGTGAAGATCATTGTTCGTTCTAATCCAGGTCTTGTCTTGTTGCAAAACGGAACAGTTATAGATAAATGGCCAAGTCGTTCAATTCCGGATTTTGATTCTATCTTTGAAGACTACATCAAAGCAGAATGAGAAAAAAAATTGTTGCCGGAAATTGGAAAATGAATCTGGATTACAGTGAGGCGAAAGCTTTGCTTCATGATCTAATAAAACTCAAAGGAAAATTCGGAAAGGACGTTGAAGTAGTTATTTGTCCATCATCTCCTTATTTAGCTGTATTTGCTGAACTGATCAAAGATCAAAATTGGCTTCATTTAGGTGCGCAAAATGCATATTTTGAGGATAGCGGCGCATTTACGGGTGAAATATCCCCAATTCAGCTAAAAAGTCTGGGTATAAAGTATTGTTTAGTTGGCCATTCTGAAAGACGTGACAATTTCAATGAAGATTATGCTTTGTTGGCTAAGAAAGTGAAAGCATTGATAGCGCATGATATTACGCCTGTTTTTTGCTGTGGTGAACAGCTGCAGGTAAGAGATAGTAACGTTTACCGCGAGTTTGTTATGAAACAAATTGAAGATTCTCTCTTTGGTTTACCTGCTCCTGAAATTGCTAAATGTGTTATTGCTTATGAGCCAATATGGGCTATCGGTACAGGAAAAACAGCTACAGCTGAACAAGCTCAGGAAATTCATGGTTTGATCAGAGCACGACTTACCTCAACATTCGGAGAGAAAATAGCGAATGAAGTTCCGATTCTCTACGGTGGAAGCTGCAAAGGTGATAATGCAAAGGAGTTGTTTTCTCAAAAAGACATTGATGGTGGTTTGATAGGGGGCGCATCTTTGAAAGCTGATGAATTCTGTGCCATTTCAAATTCGTTCGTATGAATTATATAGAACTCCGCGTTGAGTTTAGTGAAGTACATCCCTGGAGAGATATCATGATCGCTCAATTGGGGGAGCTTGGTTTTGAAAGTTTTGTTGAAACCAAAACAGGGCTCAACAGTTATATCCCTGAAACAATTTTTAATGCCGGTATTCTTGACGATATGAAAGAGCAGCAAGGAATAGCAAACCTTGATTATAGTTTGATCGAAGATCAAAACTGGAATGCTAAGTGGGAAGAGAATTTTGAGCCTGTTTTCGTAAATGATCTTTTGGTGATAAGAGCTCCTTTTCATTCTCCGGATCTAAAGGCAAAAATGGTGGTTACCATTCAGCCACAAATGTCCTTTGGAACAGGTCATCATCAAACGACATGGTTAATGGCTAAAAAGTTGTTCGAGTTAGATCTGACAGGTAAAGAAGTTTTAGACATGGGAACCGGTACCGGAGTGTTGGCTATTGTTGCAGAAAAATTGGGCGCTAAAAAGGTATTTGCTCCTGATATTGACGAATGGTCGTTCAGAAATGCGCTAGAGAATGTCGCATTGAACAATTGCGAAAAAATTGAAGTGGCATTGGGTGATGATCAAACAATTAAAGGAAGATCATTTGATCTCATAATTGCCAACATTAACAAGAACGTATTGATTCAACATTTTTCAGTATATTCAGAATGCATTAAACCCGGTGGTATGATGCTGATCAGTGGATTTTTTGAAACAGATCAGGGCGATCTTAAAAAAGAGGCAGGAAATCATGGCTTTATTTTTGAAGAGACCTTTACCAAAGATGAATGGGCAATGATGCAATTTAAAGCGCCAAATCGAATTTAGAATTATACCCTATGAGACCCTTAATTATTACATTTTTATTTTTCGTTGCAACAAATACTTTCGCTCAATATTCAGGTGATCCTGCTACTTTCTTAAAGGAAATTGAAAAGCGATTGAAAGCATCTGATCCTCAGAAGACAAAAGAGTTCATGGAGGTTTTTGAACCTAACTGGCTATCTAATTTTACATCAGAATATCAAAATAGGGTTGTAGAAACGTGCAATCTATTAGAACAAAAACAAAGACCTGCTTTTCCTGATATTTATGGATACCTGATCTCAGTGCATACATTTGTTTTGACAGATCAGCCAAAGAACAGCTTTGAAACCTGGCATTCAACGATTGACAAACTATTGAATTCCAAGAAGGTAGCAAACTTTCAGACCTTTATTCAGGTTTGTGAAGGATTCTTCACTGACGGAACCATATATGATGTCCCAAAATATGTATGGCAAGTTCGCGGAGGTACATACTTATTCGAATTTGAGAACAACAGACCAAAGATCACTTTTGAAAATGTAGATCTCGCTTGCTTTATGATGAATCGTGGTGCAGGTAAAAAAGACGACCCATATTTCGATAGTATGATCGTATATAAAACTTCAGGTGTATATGAGCCTTTGAATGAGCAGTGGACCGGAATTGGAGGAAAAATAACCTGGGCGAGAACCGGTTTGGACCCAACTAAGAATTTTGCTGATATAACGGACTATAAACTTTCATTGAAGCAAACGAAATTAGAGTGTGACACGGTAACCATGCATACCGAGTATTACACTGAGCCACTAATGGGTGATCTTAATGATTTTGCAAAAGTTTATAACCGAGATATAGATCGCGTTTACCCCAACTTTACTTCTTTCAGTAAAGAAGTAGTGCGTAAGAACATTCTTCCTGATGTTGATTATGTGGGAGGGTTTGCCGTTGCAGGTGCTGACTTTTCAGGTGTTGGATATGATAAGAAACCTGCAAAATTGATCTTTTATGAGAATGGTGAGCCCTTGATGAAAACAGAAGCTCTGAACTACAGGATCAATGAAAAAGGGGCGAGAGCAAGTGATTGTAGGATAACCATGTTCATAGGTGAAGACGATTCATTGTTCCATCCCGGATTGAATATTGTATATCAAACAGGTGATCATACACATATGGAATTAATGCGTGACAGACAAGGGTTGGCGCAGGCACCATTCAAAGATTCTTATCATATGCTGGACATGTACGTAGATCGTATCATTTGGACCAAAGGAGATGCTAATTTGAACCTCACATGGCATGTTAGTGCACCTACAAAACATGCAAAATTTGAGTCTTTCAATTATTATAGTGAGAAGATTTACAATGAGATCCAGGGAATGAACGCTAAGCATCCATTGGTTGCTATTTGGGACTATTCCTATAAATATGATATGCAGGTCATACCGGTCAGTAAAATTGCGGGTCCTATGGGATTCACGAATGATCAGGCAATTCCTATTTTAATAGGGCTGGCAAATCAAGGTTTTATCACCTACTCCTCTTCAAGAAAAGAAATTGAGGTACAACCTAAATTGAAAAAGTACATTGATGCTCGTGCTGGTAAGAGTGATTATGATCATATCGTATTTGAATGTGATCTAGAGAAAATTGAACTAAGACCTGAAGTAACTCCTGATGGTCGTGAAGATAAAGCGGCTAAAGAATTTAATGAAAGAGCAATTAATCTGAACGACCGTAAAAAGAAATTCCAAAATTTTGGATACCTGAATCTACGATCAATGGATCTTTCTCTGAATGAGGTTGGCCCGGTTCAGATTTCTCCATTGCAAAACGTTGTGTTATTCCCTGGCGCAGGAGAATTGTTGGTGAAAGAAGATCTGGATTTTGTGTTTGAAGGTGCCGTTATGGCCGGAAAGTTAGAAGTATACCTAAATCAGGCTTCATTTGATTATGATAAATTCCGAATCAATCTAATGGAGGTAGATGTCGCTCTATTGAGAGTTCGTCCAATTTATGGAGGTTCTGATAGATTGATCCCAATGTACTCACACTTTGAGGGGGTTAAAGGATACATTCAGGTAGATGATACCACTAACAGATCAGGTAGAAATAAGAAGGATTTCCCACAATTTCCTATTTGGAAAACAACTGAAGACTCATATGTTTTCTATGATCATGACTACATATACGGTGGAGTATATGATAGTGCTGATTTTTATTTTAAAGTTGATCCTTTTGCTTTTGATAGCCTTGATAATTTTGATGAAGTGTCAATGCGATTTGACGGAGAACTTCGTTCGGCAGGTATCCTTCCAATTTTTAGAGAAAAGATCAGATTAATGGAAGATTATTCTTTTGGATTTGTGACCAAAGCTCCTGCTGATGGATTTGACCTTTATGGTGATTACGGTGAATTTGACAATGAGATTACCTTGAGCAATGAAGGCTTAACAGGTGCTGGAAAAATAGATTTCTTCACGTCTACTTCTGAGAGTCCTAAATTTATCTTCTTCCCTGATTCAACAATGGGAATGGCCACCTATGTAAACCGTCCTCAAACAAAGGATCAGGGCGTATCTGTGCCGGATGTTTCCGGAAATGGAGTAATGGTGACTTTCGTTCCTAAAGAAGAAGTACTGAAAGCAAGAGCTGTCAAAGAGCCATTGAAATTCTTTAATGCAGAAGCTCAGATGAAAGGAATAACATACCTTACTGAAAAGGGTATGACAGGTAGGGGATTGATGTATTTCAAAGAAGCTGAGCTGGGATCTAAAAAGTTCAAATACGGACGTTGGACAATAGATGCAGATACCTGTGACTTCAATCTTGCCAGTCTTGAAAAACCTGCTCCTGGCGAAGAGAATCCATTGGATTTTAATTCAAACAACCTTAATGGACATGTTGATTTTGAGGCCCGTAAGGGAGAATTTAAATCTAATGATGGTACTTCAAAAGTAGAATTCCCTAAAAACCAATACATCTGTTACATGGATATGTTTACCTGGTTAATGGATAATGATGAAATGGAATTGTCTCAGAAAGGAGGCTCAGATGTTAGTATTGATGCAGGAGGCTTAGACCTGGCCGGATCCAATTTCTTCTCAATTCATCCTGATCAGGATTCATTGAATTTTAGAGCGCCTAAAGCCAAGTATAAGATCAAGGAGAATACGATCTATTGTGATAAGGTTGAATACCTGGACATTGCAGATGCTAGAATATTTCCGGACTCAATGAAACTGACCATCCGTAAAAAAGCAGAAATGGATGAATTGTTGAATGCTGAGATCGTAGCCAACTTTATTACAAAATATCATAAGATCACGGAGGCCAAAGTACAGGTAAAAGCCGCCAGAGATTACCATGCCAGTGGTAAGTATGTATATGTCGATAGTAGAGGTGGAGAACAGAATATTTATTTCGCAGATATTCAACCAGATACCCTTTTTCAAACAGTTGCAATAGGTAATATTGGCGAAGAAGCTAATTTTCATTTGAGTGACAAGTTTGACTTTTATGGTAAAGTTGAATTGGTAGCTGCAAATCAGTTCCTGATCTTCAATGGTGCTACTCGAATTAATCATTCTTGTGATCAATTTGCCAAAAACTGGTTGAAATTTAGGGCAGAGATCGATCCGGGTAATATTCAAATTCCGGTTGATGAGAACATGAAAGATCTAAATGATAATCCAATTGCCGTAGGTTTAGTTAGAAGAAATACTATGGATTTCGATAGTATTAGTATCTATCCAACTTTCTTGTCTGCATTGGAGCGTCCGGGTGATTTCATCATGTTTACCTCGTCTGGTGTATTGAATTACAATGAGGATGCAAAGGAATTTAGAATTGCAAGTCCTGAAAAGTTGATCAACCGTGAAGAGAAAGGTAATTACATTGCTTTACATATTGAGAGCTGTTCAATGGAAGGGGATGGATTGATAGATTTAGCGATTAATTTACCAGATGTTGAAATGAAAACCTATGGGGTCGTTGATTACAATGCTGCTAAGAAAACAACAACTATGAATCTTTCAGGTGGTTTGGAGTTCTATATGGACAAAAAAGTCATTGAATTCATGGCTGAAGATGTGAAAACCACTGAAGGTTTAGGAGCCATTGACTTTGGAAGAACCACACTTAAGCAAGCTGTTTCTGAGCTCGTTTCAAAAGAAGAAGCAGAGAACATGAAAACAGAGTATACCATAAATGGTCCGGAGGGAATCAAAAAACTTCCTAAAGAAATGAGTGATGCACCAATTTTCTTGTCAAATCTGAGATTAGAATGGAACGATAGAGGGAAGGGATTGATATCTAAGCCTATTACAGGTTTGGTGTCCTTGTTCGGAGATCCTTTGTTTAAAGATTTCACCGTAAAATTTGCTGTTCAATATTCAGTTGAAGGTGGTAACTCAGGAACTAAATTAGGGTTCCTTGTAGAATTGCCGGGAGGAGAAAAGCCTGGTAATTATTACTTCTTTGCTTTTGAACGTGTTAAACAAACAACGGCCCTATATATTATTACCAGCAATAAAGAGGTACAAGAGTATATTGCTTCGTTGAAAGAAGATAAAACAAAACAAAAGAAATTGAGCTTTGAGTTAAGATCAAAAACAGACAAAATGCTTCAATTCAAAGGTTTATTTGGGGAATAATATGAGATCATTTTTCTTATCCATTTTATGGATTTCCTTTGGAACTCTGGGTTGGGCTCAAAGTAAAGAAGACGTCAAAGAGGCGGATAAATTTTTCAAACAGGAGATGTATGAAGAGGCAATGCCCTTGTATCAAAAGTTCCTGAACATTGATCCTACCAATGCAGAATATGCCTACAAATTTGGTTCCTGCCTTGTCATGTTGAATAAAAATAATGACAAGGCGTTGGAATATCTTCTTGCGGCTAAGAAACAAGGTAAATCTGATAAAGAGATTGCTTATTTTATTGGCAGAGCTTATGAGAATAAGGGTGAATTTAGTAAAGCAGTGGAGCACTATGAGAAATTTGTCGAAGTAGCTGATAAAGAACAAGTAAAGGCTTTGAAAATAAAAAAGAGGATCAAGTCCTGTAAAAAGAGCATGAAAGTCCAATAATTCTTACTTCACAGTCACCTCAATTGACCACAATTTCCTTGAACCAACCTTTTGTTTTTTACTAATTTGCTCGGATTTTTAGCAAAAAATGAACTTTTACCCGAAAAATCCGTATTAAGTTAAAATAGTACCTGTGCGCATGGGGCTATGGTATTTGTTGTGAGAATAAATTTAAGGTCAATACCAGTTTTGATGCTGCTCCTATTATGGGGTGGTATCTCCTTT
Source organism: Crocinitomicaceae bacterium (assembly GCA_020635955.1). Lineage (GTDB taxonomy): Bacteria > Bacteroidota > Bacteroidia > Flavobacteriales_D > Crocinitomicaceae > Paracrocinitomix. Next base: position 756,957 of record JACJYW010000003.1, on the reverse strand, counting down.
TCCCAAACTATTGAGGAGAAGAGGAAACAAGCAGATGAACTGTTTGAGGCCGGTCTTTATATTGATGCAACAAAACTATACTCTGAGGTACTCACTTACCAACCCAGGGATCATGATGTCAACTTCCGTTACGGAACCTGCTTGCTCTTCTCATCTCACAACAAAAGCGAAGCAATTCGATATCTCGACTATTCTGTAAAAAGTCCAAGTATTGACAAACGGGCTTATTATTTCCTGGGTAGGGCATATCACCTTAATTATCAGTTCAAAGAGGCAGAGACGTATTACACTAAATTTAAGGAACAGGCTTCTACCAGTCAGTTGAAAGAATTTAATGTAGATGCTCAGCTGAATGGATGTAAGTATGGTAGAAAGTTGCTCTCTGACGTAACGGATATGATCGTTATGGAAAAGAAAGAGATCAAAGAAGAATCTTTCTACGATCTCTATGACCTGAGTAATATAGGAGGTACCATTCTCGTAACAGATCAGTTTGGTACAAAATACGATAAGAAAGTAGGCCACAGAGCCGTGATCCATTTCCCGGCTAATTCCCCTAATGTATTCTATTCATCTTACGGTGAAGATGGTTCATCTGGGTTGGATATCTACCAGAAAAAGAAATTGCCTGATGGAACCTATTCAATGCCTTCCAAGGTACGTGGCCAGGTGAACACTGATCTGGATGAAGATTATGCTTACATGGATCCAAATGGAAAGTATCTGTACTTCTGTTCCAAAGGCCATAATTCAATGGGAGGCTATGATGTGTTCAGGGCACCATATGATCCTAAAACAGATGGATTTGGAACACCTGAGAATATGGATTTTGCCATTTCATCTCCAGATGACGATATGCTTTATGTGGTCGACTCTTTAGGCAGAGTGGCCTTTTTTGCGTCCAGACGTGAATCTCAAGCTGGAAAGATCTTTGTGTATGAGGTGAGAGTTGAGCGTATCCCAATGCAAATTGCCGCTATTAAAGGGAATTTCAACAACTCAATTGTATCGTCAAATAAAGAGATAAACATTGTTATTGAAGACTTCAATTCAGGAAGACAAATTGGAACGTACAACTCAAAAGCCAATAATGGAGATTACTTTATTTCCTTCCCAAAAGGTGGAAAGTACAAGTATTTCATGACCGTGAAGGGAAGTGACGTAACGCACTATGCCGTTGTAGAAGTTCCAATGCTCAGAGAATTGCGTCCACTCAAACAAAAGATCACTTTATTAAGAGATGATTCTGGTGAACAGGTTATTCAAATCGATAACTTGTTTGAAGAAGAATTTGATGATCCTGTTACTGTTATGGCAGAGATCTATCGCGAATTGGCATTGCTAAATCCAAATTCAGAGAATTTCAATCTTGATTCCTTAGATGCAACTCAAAAATTGGATCAGGTATTTGTAGAGAATGGAATGGACCCTTATGCTACTCAAGATGATGTTGAGCACATTTTGGAAGAGAAAGTAGAAGACCTGGAAGCTAATTTGAAAGAAGATCAGGAGGAGGCAAATATTGCCTATAATCTGGCAGAAGAGAAGAGTGAACAAGCCAATGAAAAAATGATCGAAGTAAATAAATTGATCGATCAGGCGGATAAGTCTACTGATCCTGCTGAGCAGAAGAAATTATATCAGGAAGCATACGAGCTGAACAAGCAAGTGGAAGACCTCAATGAGGATGCCCAAAATTTGGTAAAACTGGGACAAAAAATAGATCAGGAAATTGTTGAGAAAGATAAAGATCTTAAAGATGCCAAGAAGGTATTGGAAGAAGTTAAGAAAGTGGATGATGAAGATCGCCCTGCATTGGCTGCTACTGTAAATGACAATAAAGAATTCTTTGCTGAGCACGTTGTAGTTAAGGATCCTAAAATGAGCAAGACAGAAGAGATCCTGAAAGAAAAGAATACAGAATTCAAGGAAGCTACCAAGATCAATGCAGATATAGTAGAGTTGACCAATGAGCGTCAGGAGCTTTCAGATCAAAAGAAAATACTGGATAAAAAGTATGCTGATGCTAAGAAAAAAGATCAGGAAAAGATTGAAATTGAAATCATTAAGCTGGAGTCAGACATCAATGCTCTGAATGATCAGATCAATTCAAAACAAAAACAATATGATGAATTGTCTGGATCAGGATCTGGAGATCTTACTAATGTAGCAGAGCAGGTGTCAGATGATAACTTGAAAAATTCTACCTATAGCAACAATTTATCTGATGCTGAAAAATCTCAGATCTCTAATAATGTAAAATCAAATGATCTATCAGATAACGTTGAGTTAATTGACAAAACTTTGAAGGATAAAGGTGCTGGAAGCAAAGTAGATGTTTTTGCATCTGACGAAACGCGTAAAGCTTATTCATTGGATCAGTGGACAGAAGCCATTGACAAGGAAATCAAGGATCTTCGTGATCAGTTAAACACTACGGCACCTGATAAACAAGGACCTATTTTAAAGGAAATTGAGGAATGGGAAAACCTGAAGGATAAAAAGATCAGAGAATTTGATGTGGTGGAAGATCCTAAGGATATCAATCCTAATGTCAATAAGGATGAGATCATTGATGACTATTCAGGTAGAAAGAACGCTATAAATGGTATCACTGACCCGAATGATAAAACATTGGCTAATCTCAAATTGAATGAAGAGATCAAAGATGAGATCCAGGATGAGAAGAATAAGCTCAATAAAATGCTGGAAGAATATCCGGACAATCAGAACATCAAAGATCGTTTGAAAAATCTTGAAGTTTTAGAAGAAGAGATCGATAAGGATATTAATAAGGATAAACAATGGTTGGCTGATAATGGTTCGGCCGTTCGTGAGACAGATGACATTGTAACTGATCTTGATTCAGATTATCAAAATAAGGTGAATGATATCTCTCAGATCACAGATGAGAATGATCGTAACAACCAAATGAAGAATCTGAACAATCAGATCCTTGAGAAAACAAATGAGAAAATTCAGGAACTAGAGGCTGTTTTGGAAGATGATCCGAATAACAGCAATGCAAAGAAAGAATTGGATGAACTGGTAGAATTCAAGGATGACTTGGAAAAGAATATTACCAGTCCATTGGTTGATCCGGTAACAGTTGATCCTGAAAATATCGATCCTAAAGTATCCAAAGATCAGTTCATTAAAAATTACATTGATAAGGAAGGAGAGATCCTTGCTATGACAGATGAACATGAGAAACGTGGTGCAGAGATCAAACTGGATAAACAATTGAGTTCACTGATCAGAAATGAGATTAAACAATTGGAGGATATCCTGGCAGATGATCAGGGCAACAAAGACGTTAAGAAACGTATTGAAAATCTGAAGAAGCTGGATGATGAGGTGAACAAAAAGATCGTAGAGAATACGAAGTGGCTAGAGCAGAATCCTAAGGTAGAATCAAACGAATTAGTGGCAGACGTTTCAGATGTTAACGGTAATTACCAAAACAGAATGAATGAGATCGGACAGATCACTGATCCTAAAGATAAGAAAGAAGCGATCAAAGATCTGAATGAAGAAACCGTTGAAGACATTAATAAACGATTGAACGAATTGGATAATGCCTTACTTGAAGATCCTAACAATACCAAATTGCAAGGGGAAAAAGATGGCTTGACCAATTTGAAAGAGAAGATCGAGAAAAATCCTGATGTAGCTCTGGTTCAACCACAAGAGAACATTACCATAGATACAGATCCTACGATAACTGAGATCATGCCTGATTACAATTCTCAAATGAATGGAATTGATCTGAAAAGTGATCCTACTGTTGAAAAGGAAAAACAACGCATTGCTATCAATGAAAAGCTGATCATTAAAATTGATAATGAGATCAGCTCTTTGAACAATTTAAAGAATAGCCGTCCTGATCTTTCAACGGATATAGATAAGCGCATCAACGGCTTGAATAACATTAAGTCTGAGAAACAAGGCGAGATCAATAATAGCAGAGATATTGTTAATAAAGGTGGAGTGGTAGAGTCATACACTGATCAGGAGCTTCAGAACTTAAGCACTTCTCCTTCAATTGCGGAGATCATGCCGGATTATCAGGCTAAGATGGATAATATCAACAGCAATACATCTTCATCAGTTCAGGATAGAGAGCAGGATAAAATTGATTTGAATCGTTCTTTGGTCAATAAGATAGATCAGGAAATTGAAAAACTGAATAAGTCAAAAGAAGATCATCCGGATATGACAGCTAAGATAGATAGTCGTATCAATGCTTTGAATAATATCAAAAATGCTAAGGAGAATGATATCTCAGATAGTCAGAGAAAGATCAATAATGCCAATGATGTTGCCAATAACAACGGTAACAATTCAAATAACAACAATACGAATAGCAATGGTACGAACAGCAGTGATCTGGCTAATCTGAAAGAGAACCCATCTGAGGATGACATAAGACCAGGATATTCAGATCAAATGGATCAGATTGCTTTGAATTCAGACCTTGGAATTGTTGAAAAAGAGAATAGAAAGATCAGCCTGAACAATGATCTGATCAACAAAATAGATCAGGAGATCAATAATTTGAATAACCTGAAATCTTCGAATCCTGCTTATGCTTCAAAAATTGATAATAGAATCAATGCTTTGAAGATCATGAAATCGGCTAAAGAAGATGAAATTGAAAATAGTCAAAGCAAGATCAATTCAGCCAATGATTCAGTACAACCTTATTCAACTCAGGATCTGCAAAACATAAACACTTCGCCTTCTATCTCTGATATAATGCCTGAATACCAACCAAAGATGGATAACATCCAGTCAAATGGCAATTTAACAGTTCAGGATAGAGAAGGTCAGAAAATTGATCTGAATAACGATCTGATCAGTAAAATTGACCAGGAGATCAACAAATTGAATAAATCTAAATCTGCAAATCCGGATCTGTCGGCAAAAATTGATCAACGTATCAATGCATTGAACAACATTAAATCGGCTAAACAAAATGAAATAGCTGACAGTCAAAGAAAGATCGATAATGCAAATAATGTTGCCAATAACAACGGAAATAATGGTAACAATTCGAATAACAATAACAATGTTCGTACAAATGATGATCTGGCTGCAATGTCTGAGAGTCCTACAGCTGATGATATACGCTCAGGCTATTCAGATGAAATGGATAATATCAAACTGAATTCAGATCTGAATGATGTGGATAGAGAAAAGCAAAAGATCAATCTGAACAGAGATCTGATCAATAACATAGATAATGAGATCGAAAAACTGAACAATTTAAGAGGTAGCAATCCGGATTACGCAACTAAGATAGACAACAGGATCAATGCACTGAAAAACATGCGTTCTGCTAAAGAAAATGACATTTCTAAGAGCCAGAATATTATTGATAATGCCTCATCAACCGCTAATAATAGCAACAATAATAACAATACCACGAATCAGAATGATCTGGCCAATTTGAACACTACTCCTAAAGTGGATGATATTAGACCTGGTTATTCAGATGAGATGGATCAGATCAAGTTAAACTCTGACCTAAGCAATGTAGATAGAGAAAAACAAAAGATCAATTTGAACCGTGATCTGATCAATAAGATCGATCAGGAGATCAATAAATTGAATAACCTGAAGAGCAGTAATCCTGACTTTGCCGGAAAAATTGATAGCCGAATTGGAGCATTGAACAATATGCGTTCTGCTAAGGAAAATGAGATCTCTCAAAGTCAGAATATCATAGATAATGCCTCATCAACCGCTAACAATAACAACAATAATAACAATACCACCAACCAGAATGATCTGGCAAACCTGAATACTTCTCCTACACCGGATGATATTCGTTCAGGATATTCAAATGATATGGACAATATCAATTTGTCACAGCAAGATGATCGTACCAAGGAACAAGCTAAAATAGATTTGAATAAAGATCTGATCAACAAGATCGATAAGGAAATTAGCAGATTGAATGGATTGAGGTCTTCAAATTCGGATTTTGCATCAAAAATTGATGATAGAATAAACGCTTTGAGTAGTATGAAATCCGCAAAGGAATCAGAGATCGAAGCTTCTCTATACAAATTAGATCCTTCAGGCAAACGTCCTCCAATTACTATTGCTTCATTAATGTCAAACTATGAGCCGGATATGGCTGAATTGAGAAGTAATTCAAGCATTTCTGAACAAGATAAATTAGTAGGAGAAAATGAATTGAATGAAGAACTTATTAGAGCAATCGATAAGAAAATTGAATCATTGCAAGAGGAATGGGAAGAGAATCCTGAGTTGAATGATGTGATCTCACTTGAGATTGAAAAACTTGAAGAATTAAAAGAGGCTAAGAGAGCTGAGATTGCAGGTAATAATGAATTGCTATCAGGGGGAGGAACTTCAGATCAGGCAGGAAATCAAACGCGACAGCCATCTAATGTCAACTCAGATGACTACAATTCAACAGAGGCGCAGAATGTAATTAATGCAAATCAATCGAACATTGAGAATATCAAGTCAATTGAGAACTTGATCAAAGATTTGAAGAATGATCAGGAAAATACGGATGATCCTAAAGAAAAAGGTAAGATCCAAAGTCAGATCGATAAACTGGAATTGAAGAAAGCCAAATTGGAGAATGACCTGATGACCAATTTAGGAACGGCTAATGATGCGGAGTATAAAGAGAACAAGCAAACTACTGATGCTGAAGGAGCTTTAGTCTCTGCACATAGTAGCACAGATCCGGATGTACAAAAGGCCAATCAGGATATCAAAAAGGCTGATCAATTGATGGATGAGGCAGATGATCTAAGAAATCAGGCTGCTAAAGAAAGTGATCCAACTAAAAAGAATGATCTGTTAAAGCAAGCTGTTGCTAAAGAAGAACAGGCAAATGATCTGGTTGAAAATGCGGGAAGAACCTTCAAAACAGCTAGAGTGGTGAACAAACTGAATCAGGATAGAGAACCTGTGATCACGGAGGTTCCTGAAGATCAAGAAGACAGATTGTCTAATCAGTATTACAAACAGGCAGAGGATCTTGAATTACAGGCAAATGGTCTGGCAGATAGAGCCAATGAGTTGAGAGACAGTGCAAACACCGTTAAGAAAAAATACAAAGAAGCAATAGTCAATGAAGCGAATAAACTGGATCAACAAGCAAGTGAACTTAGAGTAGAGGCAAATGATATTAGAGAAAAAGGAGATCAGATCAAAGCGCAAGAAGATCAGGTTTCAGCCGTTCAATTGGATAAATCAGATAAAACGGTGGATGATGCAACTAAGAAAGATCTCGCTACTGATAAAGATTACAAAGAGTTCTATGAGGCCAATAAGTCTGCTCAGGAAAATTTAGACAAAGCAGATGAAATAGGAGAAAAGATCGAGCAGTTGCAGCAAGAACAGAAACGCAAGATCAAAATGGCTGTAGTAAACTATCAGGGCAGTGGAGACCCTACGGATGCAGCATTGAATGATCCAGAGGTTCAAAAGATCCAGGATCAAATAGATGATCTGACCAAAGAGCAAAAGAAATATAAAGATGCTGCCATGAGTGATTTGGCAGATGCCAACAATATTCTTGATCGTGCAGGAGATAAAGTGAAAGATGACTTTATTGCAATGGCAGATGACAATGTGGTTCCGCAAGATAAAGTAGAGACTGTTTCTGCTGAAGATGCTTATTATAAAGCGCCAACGGTTGTAACAAACGATATCTTTAAAACAACTGATAACCCTGTTTACAATGAAAACAACCAGATTCCGGTTGACCAAAAAACGAATGGATTAGTCTATAAAGTTCAGGTTGGAGCTTTTAGAAAACCATTACCACAAGATCACTTCAAAGAATTTGCACCAATATCTGGTCAAAAGATCAGTGATGGTATCACCAGATATATGGTGGGGTATTTCACCAAAGAAGCTTCTGCTAATGATGCACGTGGATTGATCAAAGGTAGAGGATATAATGATGCATTCGTTGTGGCTTACTGTAATGGAGAGAGAATTACTATTGCTGAGGCGAGAGAAATTGAAGCTGGTAGAATTAAATGTGAGGGTACTGTTGGACAGGAATCCTTTGCTACAAACAACACGAACAACAACACGAACAACAACACAAACAACAACACGAACAACAACACAAACAACAACACGAACAACAACACGAACAACAACACAAACAACAACACAAACAACAACACAAACAACAACACTAATAACAACACGAACAATAACACGAATAACAATACCAACAATGGCAATGATGTAATTCGTCCAAACAATACGCAGGAACAACAACTGGCAAATTATTATAATGATCCAACTGCAGCAAAAGCTACACAAGTAGAGATCGTTAAAGGTTTGTTCTTTACAGTTCAGATAGGGGTTTATTCTAAACCAGTTAAACCAGCAGTGTTATTTAATATTCAACCATTGAACAGTCAAAGATTGCCGAATGGTACCATCAGATATTCAACAGGTATGTTCACTTCTGTAGAATCAGCAACAGTTAGAAAGAATCAGATCATTGGAGTGGGTGTTCAGGATGCATTTGTTACAGCATATTTTAATGGTGAACGTATTACTATTGATGAGGCAAACAAAATACTTCAAGAGCAGGGGTCATCTGCTTTATACAATCAGGGATCAAATGCTGAAGCGAACTTTGGTGGAGGTTCAGATGTATCTGCCGGCGGTTCACAAACCACTGATGATGGCTCACAAACCACTGATGGTGGTTCACAAACCACTGATGGTGGTACGCAAACAACTGATGGTGGAACACAAACTACTGACGGTGGTTCTCAAACAACAGATGGCGGAAATGAAACTTTTGAAGCGGATAGTCAGATTTTCAATTTGTCAAGAGAAGATAAAGGACCTCCGTATAGAATTAATCTCGGATTCTTTCAGGGTGAAGTCCCAGTTGATTTTTTGGATCTTTTGTTGAACAACCAAAATGAAGGAATACTATCTGTGTCTGATCTCAAGGATAATGTATTGTATTTCGTTGGAACCTATGATTCAAAAACGGGTGCAGAGTCGGTTAAAGATGCCATGATCAAAAAGGGATTCAAAGATTCTTATATCGTTTCGGTTCAGCCAGAGGAAGTAGTTGAAGATCAGGTAACCTATTATGCAGATGGTGTTTTCTTCAGAATTTTACTAGGCAAATTTGAGGGTGAGATTCCTGGTGAATACGCTACCATCATGCTACAAAGTGACGATTTGATCGAAACTGAGGAAGATATTGAAGGAAATACCTACTTACTCTCATCAAAAATGAAAAACCTGGATGATGTTGAAGAACGTTTGGCTGAGTTCGTTGAACTAGGATTTGAAGAAATGCAGATCGTTTCTTACTATCAATATGATGCTATTCCATTCCTACAGGCTGAAAAGATCATGAATGGTGAAGCAATTGGTAAACTACAAACGTATGACAGTCATGAAGGGGTAGATGCAGATCCTTATATCTATAACAAAGAAGCCATTTATTTCCATGTTGAGCTGGATAGATTTTACAAGGAAATTCCGACTGAATTCAGTAACTTGTTGTTCAAGAATGATGATGAGAACATCTTGAGAGAAGAAACGTTTGATGAAGAATTAGTATTCTTTACAGAGAACATTTATGACTACTATAAAGCCAAAGAAGAAAGAGATAGATTGAGAGAGAAAGGCTTTACTAATGCTAAGATTGTGGCATTCCATAAATATGATCGCATTACAGTTGAAAAGGCATTGAAAATTTTACAAATCACTGATAACTAATAAAATGGTACTTACTGAGATCCAGGAAAAAGTTGAAGTAAACAAAGACGTTGAAAAGAACAGAAGTTTGGTACTTTATAATGATGATGTCAATACGTTTGAACATGTCATAGATGCTTTGATCAAGATTTGTAAGCATGAAACCATGCAAGCTGAACAGTGTACCTGGATTGTGCATTATAATGGTAAATGTACTGTAAAGGAAGGTGATTTCAGGTCTTTACGTCCAATGCGTCAGGCGTTAAATGAAAAGGGGTTAACCGCTAAGATTCATTGATAAGCACCTAAGTAAAGCAAATCACCTTATTACTCTTACAAGTCATGGATCAATTCTTAATGATCTTTCGAACTGAAAGGCCCGATTGCGTCATGATTTCAAGAAAGTATAATCCACTTGTATAATCAGACATATTGATCGTATACGTAATGCCTGGTCCAACTTTAGTATAAATAAGTTCAATACCGGCATTATTATATAGTTTTAAAGTAGAATGAGAATTCGAATTAAATTCTACGTTCAACTCTGATATTACAGGATTTGGATATACGTTTATTTTAGATGTATTCGGATTAAACGTTCCAGCAGTAGAGGATTCTACAAAAATGCAATTGGTAGTATCCATGCAACTTCCAATTGTAATTACACAACAATAATTACCGCTAATTGGAGGAAGATAATCTTGGTCTGTTTCTCCTGTAATAATAGAATAGCCATTATCACAATCAAGCCACTGGTAAGTTCCACCGGATTGATTTACAAATACGACACCTGAAAAATCAAAAATAGATAGGTTAATGTGGTCTGTAATGGTAAGATCAATATGGATCAGACTATCAACTCCCGGACAGGCAATACTCGGTATTGTATCAGTAAAGAGATAATTCCCTAATACATTATAATAATCACCCGCAGGTGAAGTGTAATCATTGCAATTTGTTATTAATAGTGATGTGTCAGGACTGGAAATGGTTAAATTAATGTAGATCAGGCTGTCACAACCAGGGCAATTGACACTTGACAAGGTATCCGTGAAGCTATATACGCCCTCAACGTTATACAAACTTCCAGCCGGAGATAAATAATCATCACAGGTTACCACGACCAATGATTGAGTGAGAACCTGATCAAGATCCCATTTCCATAATTCACCACCATGAATTTGATCATCAGCCATAAAATAGACGGAATTTCCAAAGTGGGTTAGTCCTGAAGGGGTAGAAGAAAGATTTCCTACAATGATATCCTTAGCTAGTTCCAAATTTACACCATCAAATCTCCAAACTTCATTTCCTAAAGACCCATTATCAGCTATGAAGATAAGATCGTCTCCCACTGTGATAAATTTTTCAGTAACGGCATACGGAATGGATTGATTTGATCCTGGATTAATATCGCCTACTAAAGAGGCATTTGAACCATCATACATCCAAAGTTCATTTCCAGCAGTGCCATTGTTGGCCGCAAAATATAAAATAGAATTTCCTGCAACCATGTGATTGGGATGTCCATTTCCTGCCCCAGAAAAAATGTCGGCAACTAATACAGCATTGGTTCCATCATATTTCCATAATTCGTAACCAGATCCTGAAATAAAGCCACGAAAGAAAACCTCTGTTCCAAAGGTGGTAAATTCCCAGGGTGTAAAATCCCCTGCTCCTACAGTACAAACATCTAAACAAACTGGTGATACGCCATCATGAACCCATAATTCATATCCTTGAGTTCCATTTGTAGCACGAAAACAAATTTTTGAACCTATTGGTGTTAGTTCCCCAAGGTCAGATCCAGTCGTACCGGGATAGAGATCTTCAACAACGGCTGTGACTCCGTCATATTTCCATAATTCAAAGCCATATAATGGATTAAGACCGGTGAAATAAATATATCCTCCTGCACCGGCAAATTCATCAGGATTTGAATCACCAATTCCAGGATTTACATCCGCTACTTGGGTAGCGGTTACTCCGTCATATTTCCAGGGTTCATTGCCAGATACACCATCATTTGCTGAAAAATAAAGTTCCGATCCAATTGCCGTTAAAAAATTTAAAGATGATCCATTAGCTCCTGGATAAATATCTGCAGCTAGTGAAATTGATACACCATCAAATTTGTATAATTCCATTCCGGTAGCAGCTGTTGTTGCAGTGAAATACATTGTAGATCCTATTACGGTGAATTGATTAGGCATTGACCCTCCAATTCCGGGGTTTAGGTCTGCAACCATAGAAGATGCACCATTTTCATACTTCCATAATTCAGGACCGGCAGAATTACCGGTAGCCCTGAAGTAAAGTGCTCCATTAAATTCAGTTATTCCAACAGGCAAGGCTCCGTATGATCCGGGATACAGGTCGCTTGCCATGTATACACAATTTTCTTGCGCGTTGCCAACAAGTTCAATGAAAAACAGTATAAATAATAATGTTGATTTCGACATTGTATATTCCAATTTGATTACAAAATACAGAATTAATTGTGAATTCACTTGACGTTATATTATTGACTTTTAGATCAAGTTGATTAATTGGTGTTATTGGATTTTTAAATTAATTTGCAAATAGGAATGGATCCCATGAAAGATGTACGACTTGGTTTAAAGGAAAATTGGAAACAATTCGCCCTGTTGGTTGTTATCAATGCTTTTGTTGGAGGGATGGTAGGATTAGAACGAACCATTCTACCTGAATTAGCTGAAAAGGAATTTCATATCCTCGCTAAAACTGCCATTTTATCATTCATCATTGTGTTTGGCTTGTCAAAAGCGGTGGCCAATTATTTTACCGGGGCATTAGCGAATAGATTTGGTCGGAAAAAACTCCTGGTGTTAGGTTGGGTCATAGCTATTCCGATCCCTTTTATTCTCATCTATGCAAATCATTGGAACTGGATCATTTTTGCCAATATTTTGTTGGGAATCAATCAGGGATTGACCTGGTCAAGTACTGTGGTAATGAAGATCGATCTGGTGGGAGAGAAGAATAGAGGTTTGGCCATGGGGATCAATGAATCTGCAGGATACCTTGCTGTTGGTGTGGTAGCCTTTATAACTGGATGGATAGCTTCTGAACACGGTGTAAGGCCCTATCCATTCTATCTGGGAATTGCCTTTTCTGTCATTGGATTATTGGCCTCTTTGATACTGGTAAAGGATACCGTGCATCATGTGGCAAAGGAAACGAAAACATCTTCTGTTAGAAAATTGAAGAACGTCTTTTGGGAAACCAGCTGGAAGGACAAGAATCTGGGATCGATCACACAAGCAGGTTTGGTCAATAATCTCAATGACGGAATGGTCTGGGGAATCTTTCCTATTCTCTTAGCGTCATTACATTACGATCTGGATCAAATAGGTGTGATAGTGGCAATTTATCCTGCTGTTTGGGGGATAGGGCAGTTATTCACGGGGAAATTGGCCGATCATCTCAATAAAAAGGTGATGCTCTTTTGGGGGATGCTGGCACAGGGTATTGCCCTGATCTTAATGATCTGGATGAATTCGTACTTTGAATTGATCCTTCTCTCTATTGTTCTAGGTTTGGGAACAGCATTCGTTTATCCAACATTCCTGGCAGGATTAGCACAATTTACACATCCCGAACAAAGGGCAAAAAGCATTGGTGTATTCAGGTTGTGGAGAGATTCAGGTTATGCTTTCGGGGCACTTTTAGCTGGGTTAGTAGCAGATAGCTGGGGAATTCCTGCTTCAATCATCCTAATTGGAGGGCTAACCGTGTTATCGGCTTTGGTGATTCTGGTGCGGATGGATTAGTAATTCAAAATTAAACCTGCACTCCGATTACACAAACATCATCCACCTGTTCAAACTGATTTTTCCAGTCTTCAAAAGTTTGATCAATGATGTGTCGTTGCTCTTCCATGTTCTTATCCTGAATGGACAAAAGGAGGCTCTTGAAATTGGCACTTTTGAACTTTTTACCTTTTTCGCCGCCAAATTGATCTGCATATCCATCTGAGAAAATGTAGAAAGAATCACCTGGCATTAGCTCAATTTGGTGAGTGTTGAAAGGAGATGCATTTTGATACTTACCAATAGGCTGCTTATCTGCCTTTACCTCTTCAATTTCATCACTTCCTTTTCGGATGATCCATAATGGATTATTAGCGCCAGCATAATTGAGTGAGGTCCATGAGGTGCTCGAAGGGCCGAGCGAGCAAAGTGCGATATCCATCCCATCCTTCACATCATCCTCAGATTTTTCGAATTCTTTGATCACCAGTTCTCTGGTTTTATCTAAGATTTTTCCCGGATCTGTCAAATTGAATTCATTAACTGATCTGTTCAATCCACCATTACAGATAACAGATACCATAGCGCCAGGTACGCCGTGTCCTGTACAGTCGGCGGCTGCAAACAAGATCTTATCTTGTGCGTGGGCCATCCAATAAAAGTCTCCAGCAACAACATCCTTTGGTTTATACAGAATAAAACTTTCTGGCAAATATTCTTTAACCAGCTTCTGTGGAGGTAGTATGGCCGATTGAATACGTTTTGCATAAGCTATTGAATCCTTGATCTCCTGATGAGATTCTTCTAGTTGCTCGTGCTTTTCCTTTAACTCAGCAGTCCTTTCTTCAACGGTAGCTTCGAGTTCCCTTTGTCTTGCCAGCAAGGCTTTTGTCCGTATTCTAATAGCTCCCCAGGTCAATGTTATAAATAGTAGTAGGAATAAAATTCTTGCCCACCAGGTATGATACCAAGGCGGAAGAATAGTAAATGGGTATATGAATTCATCACTTGGATTGTCCGGATGAATGTAAGAGCGTAAATGGAATTTATAATCACCATACGGGATGTTTCTATAATCGGCCTTCTGCTCTTTTGGTCCCAGTATCCAGTTATCATCTATTCCTTCTACATAATATTCATAAACCAATCGCTGAGGTGTTTCAGCTCCGTGATATGATCCTTCATAATGGAAAGTAATATGATTATAATCGTAAGGAAGCTCTAGTCCAGTTGGATAGTTATAAAAAGGAACTGCTTTCTCTAAAACAACATCTTCAGGAAAGTCTATTTCTTTTAGATAACCACGATCACGTACACGGTTAAAATCGATCTCTTTTGAATTGATATCAATGGATAGGAGAGAAGCGGATGGTTTTTGATCAACTTCATTGGACGTTTGAAGATTTTTGATCAATAATCCCCCTTCGGTACCCATGTACAGTTTATTATCATTGGAGATATACATAGCATCTTTTAGGAAGGATGAATTGACTATTCCATCATTTTTGGAATAAAGTGTCATCTCATAATTGTTAACATCCCATTTATCAGATGCTGAAATTGGTTGCAATTCTATTAATCCATCAAAAAGCCCTATCCAATAGGTTCCCTGATTATCCTGAATAATGGATTGTATACTTGAATTGTATGATCCATCTCCTAAATTGGTATTGTTGATTTGTCCGTTTTCCATATAATCCAAACCTTTGTTGGTTATCACCCAAACTCTATTTATCTGATCAATAAATATGTCTTTGATCGTGTTAGAACTTAAACCTTCATTTGTGGTGTAGTAGGTCCAGTAATCTCCATCAAAACTACAAAGGCCCTGAGTTGCTGAACCTACCCAAACAGTGTTATTATGATCGACCTCTACATCAGTTGAAGAGTGGAAAACAAAATTGTTGTTGTAATCCCAATGATATCCAGAGGTATCGATAAAAAAGTAAAGTCGTCCGCGTTCGCCTGAAGCACCATAAACCACCCCATTGCTGTCCAGTGCAACTCCAGAAGGGTTCTGTGTTACCCCAGTGTTGCCACCTAATCTTCTTAAATGACCTAGATCTTTACGATATCTTCCAAATCCAAAATTGCTGACGGATGTAAAGAGTATCCCATCTTTGGTTGAAATGACATCACTATTTGGATGTGCACGCAAAGCGGATTGATGTTCCGGTCCCTCATATCCGGTAATCCAAATCAATGAATCATTTGATTCTACTACAAGCCCCTGATCAGTGGCATAAAAGGTTTTGTTATTCATTTGAGTCATCCCATTTACACGATTTGAAGGCAATCCGTGCTGTTCTCTCATATAGCGAAAAGAGTTCAGGTTAATGATAGAAACTCCCCCGTCATAGGTTGCTACCCACAACCTTCCGTAGGAGTCAAACCGCATTCTAGATACACCACTTGAGCTCAATCCTTGTTCCAATCCGTATTGTTCAACAGAGTTCTCTTTGACCTTCAGGACACCATAATGAGAAGTTCCGACCCATATATTTCCATTCGAATCTTCAGCAAAACAATTAATATAACTCGATACTTCTTCCGATTCTATTTTATAGCGTTTAAGGTCTGCCCCATCAATCACATGAATGTCTGAGTTGGCACCTCCTACCCATTTACGATTCTTAGAGTCTATAAAGACACACGGTAACCAGCTGTCTTGTAATCCGGATGTGGTAACGTATTTACTCAAGCCTTCTTGCGTATAGCGCCAGATTCCACCGCCAAAATTGATGAACCAAATGTTGCCATCCTCATCCTTCGTAAAGGAGTCCAACATTTTATGTGAATATAAACCATAGGTGCGATCATAGATCATGATCTTTTCTCCGTCATAAGTGCACAAACCTGCTCCAAATGAGGCAATGAGCAATAATCCGTTCTCGTCAAATGTAAGATCGATCACGGTAGCTGAAAAACCACAACTTTTACGATCGAAAATGGTGAGGTGATTTCCGTCAAATTTGGCAAAGCCACCGGTTGTAAAACCCATCCAAAGTTCGCCTTTTGGACCCTCTTCCAAACAGGATATCTCATTGGAAGGCAGACCAGAGCTTACCGTATAATCCATGGAATGTACCCCGTCATAACGCACTAATCCTCTGTCGGTAGCAATCCATGTAATACCTCTTGAGTCAATAAGAATGTCATTGATCTGAGAGGATACCAACCCTTGATCTACCGAGAAGAATTGAATATCTGCCAATGCTTTTTCTTTAAATTCAGGTGGCGCCAACCGCTTTCTATTTACATGCTGCAATGGAATTGTTTTGCCTTTGGTTACAATAGGTTCAGGATGTTCAAGAGTGTCATTGGGATTGTTCCATGACCAGGAAAAATGAACAGAGTCGATATAGAATTTACCTTCATAAATCAGGTTCAAGGGTAGCTCATTAGAGTGTTTATTGTGATATTCTGAATGAATATTCTTAGCATTTTTATCCTTTGGTTCAAATGTTCGTCCAATCCAGCTCATATAGTTGGCCGGTTTAATGACCTCTATCTTTTCGCCAGTTGGTAAGGTATCTCCCTTATCATTCCTGAGATAAAAGGTGTCTAAATGATCTTCATTTTCAGAGATTTCATCCCATTCAACTTCTTGAGAACAGCCAATAAAAATAAAGGCCAGTAGAATGTTGATTGTTAAGCGAATGAGTGTCTTCATAGTGTTGTTACCAAATCTAGCAAATATTTGGTTTTAGCATGTAAATGAGATTATTTTGGATCTAAGGTGTAGAAAAGTTTAAACTTTTTGAGAGAAGATAAGGCTTACTATCGATTTTCTTCGAGTACTCAAATACCTTTTTATCTTTACAGTTCCTTGATGATTTCTAAGAATGTAAAATCCATAGCAGTATTGCCTTTCGCTAATATGAGCAACAGGAAGGATAGTGAGTTCTTTGCAGACGGAATAACAGAGGAGATCATTAATGCTTTGACACGTATTCCTGAATTAAAGGTGACTTCCAGGACTTCTTCTTTCTATTACAAAGAAAAGAACATTCCCATTCCAATTATCAGTAAAGAACTGGGAGTAGCCCTTGTTTTAGAAGGAAGCATTCGTTTTGGTGGAAATAAGGTGAGAATAACTGCTCAGCTCATTCAAGCGGAAGATGATTTTCATTTTTTTTCAGATACCTGGGATAGGGAACTGGATGATATTTTTGAAGTACAGGATGAGATCAGTTTATTGATTGCAGACAAGATCCGTGAGAATTTTGGGCACTTTGAACTTAATGATCATCTTGTAAAGAAACAAACAGAGAACATGACTGCCTATGAGAATTCTCTAATGGCAAAATTCTATAAGAACAAATGGAATCCGGATGACGCCAAAATCGCAGGTGAGTATTTTGAGAAGAGTTTAGCCCTTGATCCATTGCATGTTGAATCAATAGTTGGTTTGGCAGATGTTAATAGTTTCTTGGGAATGACTGGTGCATTACCTTTTCAGGAAGCCTGGTTGAAATGCAATGAGCTAATTGATAAAGCGCTAGCACTGGATCCTGAGAATGCAGAGGCTTACTATCAAAAGGGGCACAGTGCATTTTTTACGGAATGTGATTTTTCAAAGGCATTGGATTATGCCTCAAAAGCAATTCAGCAACGACCAAGCTATCCAGAAGCCCAACAGCTTATGTCTTTTTTATTGGTGCTGTCGGGTGAAAATACTCGAGCTAAGGAGCATGTAGATATTGCTTTAGGTGTAGATCCTCATAATCAAGAAACTTTGTTCTTTAAGGCCTATTTTGATTATATGACCGGCAATTTCAAAGCTGCACATGAACAATTGTCAAATTGCATTGCCGTAAACTCGAAGAATATTCCTGCACATGCGGTAATGACCCTTTGTTTGATCAAACTGGGTGAATATGATAAGGTGATCCATTATTTTGATGATATACAGGTAGAATTAGTTGAGGGAGAAAGAACTGGTGCTGTAGCTTTGGCTTATGCTCATAAAGATGATAAGGCAAACGTCCAGAAATACATGAGTATGCTTCAATATCAAGCTAAATCACCTGATGGATTTACAGCAGATTCTTACTTGTTTATGATGTATGCTGCAACGGGTCAAACGGACAAGGCCTTTGAATGGGTAGAATCAGGAATTGAGAATAAGTCTACTTTGCTCATGCTAAGGTATCCCGACCCTGTGGTAGATGTGTTACGTAAGGATGACCGATATAAATTCTTCTTCGATAAAATATTTCATATTGATACCCAGCTTACTCCAAAAGCAGGTAAAAAGGCATTATTAGATGACTCTTCTATTTCTGAGTATCGAATTAAATTGATCGAACATATTGAGCAAAATGAACCATACTTAGATTCAGGATTGACTTTAAGAGTTTTAGCAGATCAGATTGATATTCATCCCAATAAATTGTCTTGGTTGATCAATGAAATGCACGAACAAAACTTTAACCAGTTTATCAATAAGTATCGCATTGAGCGTTTTAAAAAGTTGGCAATTGATCCGGAAAATTCCCAATTCAGTATTATGGGATTAGCTTATGATTCTGGATTCAATTCTAAAACTGTCTTTAATACCTACTTTAAAAAAGTAACTGGGCAATCTCCAAAAGCCTGGATTGAGGCTCAATAACCTTCTTTTTTGTTCCAAAATTCTTTAAAAGGGTTCTGAATTATAATTCGGAACCTCATGCTTTTGATTCCGAACGTTTTAGCGATTTGGCTGCCCTAGATTTGTCTTCAAATCAAATAACAAAAACGAATATTATGAAATCAATTATTGTAAATGCTTACGGAGGACCAGAGGTACTTGAAGTAAAAAACATTGAGAAACCAACTCCAAAATCAAATGAAGTATTAATTAAGATCGAAGCATCAGCTGTAACAAGAGCAAGCACTATGATGCGAACAGGTACTCCATATTTTGGAAGACTATTTACAGGGATATCTAAACCTAAAGTAAAGACTCCTGGAACTGATCTGGCAGGGATCATTGAAGCAATTGGATCAGATGTAACCCAATTTCAAGTTGGAGAAAAGGTAATAGCTGCAACAGATCTTAAATGTGGTGCCTATGCAGAGTATATCTGTATGGCAGAGAGTGAGATGATCGTGCATCAGCCAGAGAATGTTAGCCCGGAAGAAGCAACAGGAATTGTTGACGGAGGTAGCACGGCAATTGCATTTTTAACGGAGCAAGTGACGATTAATCCCGTAGACAAGGTATTGATCAACGGAGCATCAGGAAGTATTGGTACTGCGGCTATTCAGTTAGCTAAGGAATTTGGAGCAGAAGTAACCGCAGTTTGCAGTGGAAAGAATGCTTCTTTAGTAAAGGAACTGGGAGCAGATCGCGTGTTTGACTATACTAAAAATGACCTGGAGAAGAGTTCATTACAATTTGACGTGATCTTCGATACGGTGGGAAAATTATCATTCAGAAAAGCAAAGAGAAACTTGAATGATAAAGGAGTATTTCTTACACCGGTGATGGAGTTTCCAACTTTGATGCACATGTTGTTTGTCAATCCATTTTCTAAGAAGAAACTAAAATTCGCCGCTACCGGATTGCGCAAGCAAGACCAAAGAATGCGTGACCTGATCAAGATCACTGATATGTTGGCCGATAACAAGTTGAAAACTGTGATTGATAAAGTGTACTCACTTGATCAGATCCAGGATGCTCACAAGTATGTAGATGCCGGACACAAAGCAGGAAATGTAATTGTCAAAATGGCCTAATAACTAATTATAAATCAATTAAACACTATAAAAATGAAAGCTTTAAAAACAAAATTATCAGGAAGAACAACTTTAATTCTTTTGGCTGTAAACTGGATCACATTGATCGTATTGACGGTCTGGTTTCTGGGAGAAGAAACGGAAATGTCTTATAAGATCGTAGGAACACTACTAGTTGGATTTTTCCTTCAAATGAAATTTCTATGTGACCAATTGAAAAAAAGAACAGAATAGCACAATTGTTTAACCCTAAAAATAAAGAAATGAAAACGGTAATACTGATTTTAGGAATGGTACTGGTGAACGTAAGTTTCGCCGGTACTAATCCCTCTCTAAAAAATGAAATAATAGAGAAAATTCATCCTGATCTAACAGAGTTCGATTTTGATGAATACCACGAAAATTTTGTAGTTGTAAGTTTCACCATCACTGATTTTCAAATTCAGATCCTGGAAATTCAGGGATCGAATCCGCAGTTGATTAATATGATAACAAATGAGTTGGTCAACCTGAATATGGAGAAGGTATACACTGAAGGGGACATCTACAATTACAAGTTCATATTTACTAAACGCTAAAAAATAATAGATAATGAGAAGAATAGCATTAACAGGTGGGCTAGGCTATTTGGTGATCTTTTTCACCGGTATTTTTGCCAATTTTTATGTCTTAGAAGAATATAAAGTAGCGGGAGATGCATCCGCAACATTTCAAAACTTTGCATTCAATTCATCAATGCTGATCTGGGCCATTGTTGCTTTTGTTGCCATGGTGGTTTTTGATCTCGTTTTAACATGGGTGCTTTATGTACTGTTCAGGCAAACGGATGAAAAGTTGTCAAAAATTACTGCTGTGCTGAGATTGATCAACGCAATGTTCTTTGCAGTAGCCTTGATTCAATTGGTAGATGTGTTGGAACTGGTAGTGACACCAAATCCATCTCAATTTGCTTCGCTTCAGGTGATGGAGGCTTTAGAGCAATTCAATAATATCTGGTTGGTTGGTTTGGTATTCTTTGGAATACACCTCACCCTCTTGTCAAAGCTGTTGAAGCTGTCCAATCAAGTGCATAAAGCTGTGCCAGCTTTACTATTTATTGCTGGTGTTGGATATGTCATTGATTCCATCCTTCAATTTACTTATTCAGGATATGCTGAGATTTCTGAATTGTCAACTATGGTGGTTGTTTTACCCGGATTGATTGGTGAACTATCATTAACAGGATGGCTATTGGTTAAAGCTGGAAGAAGTTCAAATAGTCAATCTAAGCTATGTATTACTGCATAGTAGTTCTAATGTTTAATTAAAAAAAAGAAGTATGAAAAAGGTAAGAGTTATGTTGTTAGGAATTGTGTTTGTTGGGATGTCGTCATGCGCAACTATGTTGGAAAACATGAAAGTTAACTGTGATGATGAAAGAACAAGCCCTAACAGCTGTGAGAATTTTGAGTTCAACTGTGACTCAAATTGTGAATAGTAATATTCGCTTTTGTTAGAGAATCGGTCGGTGTAATGCCGGCCGGTTTAACAATGATTAAAAACAAGAACATGAGAAATATTTTAAATAAAGTTAGCTTATTGCATACGGCTATTCTATTTGTGATTCTTACTACTGTTGTTGGATGCAACAAAGAGCAGATTGCGCCAGAGGAATCGATCCAAAATGAATTAGACAAAGCAGTAGAAAGTGACTTTGATGGAGCCATTCTTTGCGTAAAATGGGAAGATAAAACAGAGACTTATGCTGCCGGCTACAAGGACAAAAACAATTTGTTTCCGGCCAGTTCAAATGATCTGTTCAAGATTGCCAGTATTAGCAAATTGTATATCGCGGTATCATGCGCGAAATTGATCAGTAACGGAACGTTGGATCAGGACAGAACGTTAGCCGAGTATTTGCCGGATGTTGCGAACAGAATTGAGCATTCACATGAGATAACATTGAGGATGTTAATACAACACCGAAGTGGGGTTCCTGATTTTATTGATCATCCTGATTATCCATGGGGTGATCCTATTCAAGACAATTATCAAACACTTGAAATGGCAATGGACCAATCTGCAGAATTCAAGCCTGATAATCGCTATAAATATTCAAATACCAACTATTTGTTGATCGGAATAATTTTGGATAAAGAATTGGGATACAGCCATCACAAATACATCCGTGAAGAAATTTTATTTCCTAATGGATTATATCACACTTATAGTTTACTGGATGAAGTGGATATCAATGATTTGATGAGTGGTTGCTATAAAGATTATGATGTCGATCTGAAAACGGTTAGCCATTTTGCTCCGGGAGGATCAATGATAGCCACAGCAGAAGATGTAGCCATTTTTCTTTCAGCATTGAATGAGGGAACATTATTGAACAACAGTGAGCAGGAGATCTACAGTTCATTATACGAGTACGAACATACAGGATTACTTCCCGGCTACCAAAGCATTGCTCGTTATCATAAAGATCTTAATGCATCTGTAGTGTTGTTCGTTAGCAGAAGTGGAGGCAATAGGTGGTATAAATTCGAGAAGGTGTATAAGCAAATTGTCAAAATACTTAAGAAATAAAATATTGATACAATAAAAAAGTCGCTAAACATAGCTTGGGGACTTTTATTTCTTTGTGCCCAAAACAGGAAGAGTTCCGTGATATCGGTACGAAGACTGAGACCGATCTGGAAAGATCGAATAGTTGAAGAAAATAGGTTTAGGGTGAGGATTACTGAAATGCTCCTTTGTATTCCGAATTCCGAAAGCAAAACTCATCAAATTTTTAATTTGCTGTTTTTGTATGTCCATGTCTACGCTCAAACTTGTTTGGCTCACCCATATACAAACAAAAACTCCCTCAGCAATGCTGAAGGAGTTTTTGTTTTTTAGTGACCACAATCGGGGCTGGTTCGAACAATTTAGCAGATGATCTGGAGCGATTAGCAAATCTAATTGATGTGGTAGGTGATGCTATTCTTTCAAATGTTCAGGAAGATCAAATTGACTGATGAATGATTCGACACCATTTGATAATGGATCAAGTTCTTCCAATTGAAGTTTGGCCCATTTTAACCATTCATTGACTTTTGAAGAGTTATCCTTAGTTTCTTCGATTTTTGTAATAAACTGTCTTAGGCTTTCGGCTTTGTACCATTTATCAGATTGAATAATGAGGAAATCTTGCTTTTTTACTTCCCATTCTCGCTGTGCCTGAAGTTTACGTTCAATTTCACGTTTTCTATCTGCTTCTATTTGAGCAATTCTCCAACGTTCTCTTTGTTCTTTCTCTTGTACTGATCTAATTTCAAAAAACGCCAGTATTCTAGGTAATTGTTCCTCAAGTAATGTTCCTTTGTCCGTCCATTCTTTGTCATACAAATCATCATACTTTATAGATAAGATGTCATTTGGCACCAATTCCGAACTCGACCAGCGGTCATCTGGTATTATTTGTCTTGTGTGCTTTTCCCGAAAACGAATCGGAAACTTTTCTCCATCTACAACCAGCTTTGTCTTTTGATCTTCCAATATTACTTCATGTCCTCTGCTTTCAGCCATTTTTATGAAAGTATTTAAGATTCTAAGTGATCTTTGTACGTTATGTTTCTGAACACTAATGGATAACATGCCCCAATCTGTATGAATACACTCTGGCAGGTTTCTCCAGCTTCTTTCTTTTTTCTTTGTGCTTAAATTCTCTTTCGCAGCTTTAACCAATAGATGAGGTTTATATAATGATTCCGGAACCGGCAACAATTTACTGCAAGTCTGTTCTATCTCTTTAACTCTTCTGGCTACTTTGGTTAGATAATGTTCTTCATCATCCGCTTCTGATTCACGGATCGTAATCTTCGTATTTGTCCATTTGTCAAAGTGTCCCAATTTTTCTTGTTCTACTTTTTTACCGTACTGTACTTTCTGCCAATGTCCCATTTTGGGTAAAGGGATATCATATTTCTTGCAAATTTTACGCAAGCCATTATCGGATAAACCAAAGTCTTTTGCTAGCTGTGTTAATGGTTTTGACCATACTAGATTATACAGTTCCTTTCGAGTTAATTCCTGAGCCATAATCGTTTAGATATATATGTTCACAAATATAGGTTGTTCACGTTCCGTGAGCACGAGCATTTCGTGAACAATTGTAAAAGTAATCTACATCTATACCGGATGTTAAATTTATTTCACCTATATCTCATTGTGCTTTAGTTTATTATTTGTATAATTGCATTAATTAATAATAATCACACATCATTAAATAATAACTGTATAACATCATTAAATAATAACATAAGCACAGCTCTTAATAATAAAACAAACACAAAATCATGGCAACGCCCGGAGAGAAATTAGCAGAATCATTAGAAAAACTGAAGGAACTACAAGACAAAGGAATTGTGGGCATTAAGGCAGATGACCTTTCACGTGTTCACAGAGAAAGATTGGTTGCTAATGGATTTATTCGCGAAGTGATTCGTGGATGGTACATTGTTGCTCCCCATGATGAACAACAAGGAGATAGTACCTCTTGGTTTACCTCCTTTTGGGGATTTTGCTCGCGTTATTTGGAAGATCGATACGGGGAAGACTATTGCATTTCGGCTGAACAGTCATTGCTTATTCATGCAGGTAACACCTCTGTACCACATCAGCTTATTATTCGATCAACCAAAGGGAATAACATGCCAGTTGAACTGCTGTTCAAGACATCCTTGTTTGTGATGAAATCAACGCTACCGGATAAGGCAGAGATTGAAACAAAAGAAGGCGTACGCATGGTCAACCTTCCTTCTGCGATTATTCATTCACAACCTTCTTTATTTCGTACCAATCCAACAGATGTTCGTACAGCCTTATTGTTGATTCGTGATGCTTCTGAATTATTAGGGATATTGTTGGATGGAGGGCATTCGACCATTGCCGGAAGATTGGTAGGTGCTTATCGAAATTTGGGACAAGAAAAAATTGCCAATGAGATTCTGAAGACCATGAAATCTGCTGGCTATGATGTTAGAGAAGTAGATCCGTTTGAAGAAGCAACGCCAATTGTTTTGGATGCGCGTGAAAAGTCTCCTTATGTGAACCGCATTCGCTTACTGTGGCACGAAAAGCGAAAAGAGGTTATTGCTGTCTTTCCGAAACCTCTTGGGCTTCCAACGGATATTTATGGATATATTACAAAGATGGAGGAAATCTATACTACGGATGCTTATCATTCCTTATCCATTGAAAAATATCGTGTAACTCCTGAATTAATTGAGCGTGTAAGAACAGGTGCTTGGGATGCAAAAGAAAATGAAGCCGACCGACAACAAAAAGACGCCATGGCTGCCAGGGGTTATTGGCAGGCCTTTAATGCTGTGAAAGAAAGCATTAAAAAGATTTTGAATGGAGAAAACGCAGGTACTATCGCTGACCAGGAACATGGTGACTGGTACCGTGAATTATTTGTTCCAAGTGTGAATGTGGGAATCTTGAAACCTTCAGATTTAGCAGGATACCGAACCAATCAAGTGTATATAGGAAAGTCGAAACATGTGCCAATCAACAAAGAAGCGGTAAGAGATGCCATGCCGGTACTTTTTGAGTTGTTACAAACAGAAGAACATGCTGGTGTACGAGCCGTTTTAGGGCATTTCATTTTTGTGTTTATTCACCCCTATATGGATGGTAATGGAAGAATGGGACGTTTCCTGATGAACGTGATGTTAGCTTCGGGTGGTTATCCCTGGACGGTTATTCCGGTAGAGGAAAGAGATCGCTATATGGAAGCTTTAGAGGCTGCCAGTGTAGATCAGGATATTAAACCGTTTGCGGAGTTTGTGGCTTGGTTAGTGGAAGAAGGAATGAATGGGAAGCCAGTGGCTGATTTGAGATAATAATTTGTTACAAACAATTGGACAAAGTTCAAACCACACGAGTAAATTCATTGTTTTCTCTAATCCCAGAAATAAAGAGGGTTTTGGGAGAAAATAAAAAAGGACAATCAGCTATTTCTAACCAATTGTCCTTTAGAGTGACCACGGCAGGATTACCCTACCAATTATATTAAGCTCTAAATGAGTTAGTTATCAATTGTTGTAAAAACTACTTGCAAATATACTTGCAGAATCCTTGTTTTTAATTGTAGTGAATTAAAGAACGATTTGACTCTAAGATACTGATAATACTACCAAACAGCAACAAATTTCATTGAATAATACAAGTTTCAACTGTTTCTTGATCAAGCCCCATGTAAGAACAGAATTCCGAAATGGACACCACTTGGTGATCTTCCTTTTTTAAGTATTTCTTAATACGCTGGATGAGGTAACGAGAGTATCGTTCACTTTTGCCTGTAATGATCATAATGTCTTTTGGATATATAACAACTCGCTTCATACTCTATGTATACTTTATCTGTGGTGATGCTATACAAAATTACTACCTCAACCATCCTTTTCAATAGGTCAATTCAATACAAAACGGCAGATAGTTTATGAAGCGGAAGCCCAAATTTTGAAAGCGTTTGTCAATTAAGAACATTTGCCATGCTAGCTGGTGAAATGGTCGACCAGGAAACAGACCTGAAATTGACAACGACATGAATTATGGCAAAACAAAAAGGCATAATCAAATTAGATGGAACGATTGGAGGAATCTCCTTTTACAAATCTAAAGACGGTTATCTGGCTCGTGAAAAGGGCGGAGTTGAAGCTGACAGAATCAAGAATGATCCAGCATTCGTTAGAACACGTGAAAACGGTTCTGAGTTTGGAGGGTCTGCGCGTTCAGGAAAGGTGCTGCGTGACGCTATCAGGACCATGATGCAAAATGCATCTGATAGTCGTGTTACTGCACGTCTTACCAAGTTAATGACGCAGATCAAGAATCTTGATGCGACAAGTGTTAGAGGAGAGAGAAATGTTGGAGTTGGAATTGCCACACCTGAAGCGAAAGCTTTGTTGAATGGTTTCAATTTCAATGATAAAGCAATCCTTGGTTCTATCCTTTTCAATCCATTTGCTGTTGATACTGGTACTGGTGTTATCACACTTGATGACCTTATTCCAATCAATGATTTGAATGCACCTCCGGGAGCAACTCACATTACTTTGAGAGGAGCTTGGGGTAAAGTGGATTTCACTACTGGTGACTCGGATGTTCAGGAGAGTAACGTGGTAAACTTACCAATTGATGCTACCTCAACAAACGTGGTGCTTACACCTGCTGCTGCAGCTGGTGGTGCTGGAACGGATATCTACCTTTTGATGGTTGAGTTCTTCCAGGAGGTAAACGGTAACCAGTACTCATTGAAAAACGGTGCTTATAATGCGTTGGCTGTAATCGAAGTTCAATAATCTGAGTTATGAAAAAATCAAAAGACGGTTTAGGATCATTCTTTCAGAGAGTTGGATCAGAAACGCCACCATTTTTTAAGAAGTTGCGATTGATAGGATTGGTGGTAGTAGCTGCCGGAACAACAATCGTAGCATCACCAATTGCTCTACCTGCTTTAGTAACAACCATTGGAGGTTACTTGATAGTAGCAGGATCTGTTGCAACAGCAATGAGCCAAGCTGCAATTAGCGAAGATTCAGGAGAAGGTGAGTAAAATTCAATCAAATGGCAGGACATCCTATAGAAGGTGATACAGCTGCCGGAACGATTGGAGGCACATTACTGGCAATCATACCGCATCTAGATACATCTGACATTACAAGAACTTTAGTACTTGGAGCAGTTGGTGCGGTAGCCAGTTTTGTAGTTTCTCAGCTGTGTAAATGGATCTGGAAGAAGATCAAGAAATAGAAGTTTAACCGGTTCAGTATCGGACCACAACACAAAATTAAATGACAAAAAGAGCTGAATTAGACTTAAAGGTCAAAGCTTGTCGACCAATCTTAAAGCATGAAGGGAATATTCTTGCGCTTAAGGATAAGATCACGATTGAAGTGGATCAAATTCTGAAAGCAGAAGATGACAAAGAGTGTTTGGATGTTGATTTGGAATGGGAAACTGAAGCTATTTTGGCTGATGATGACCTGGACGCTACAGGAATGTAATTGTTCAACCAAAAAATGACTAGGGGATATCGAGTTTCGGTATCCCTTTTTTTGCGCATTGAAATTCAACATCTAAAAAGTGAAAGGATTATGGGCTGTGGGTGGGTGGTGCGTTATCCTTTTACTTTTTTGATGATCCTCCTGGAAGAGGACGCACGACAACCACTTCATTAGCAAATACATTCAAAAGTTCAGAGTGCGGAATTGAACTGGCTTATCAGACAGGTTATACAGCCTTGAGCCAGCGTTGGGTAGTGTGCGCGAGCCGAATGCGAGTGGAGCTAGGGTGGTGACATGATAAGCATGAAGAATGAGTGCTATGGCAGCTACCGTTTACGGCAGGGCTGGCGGAGTTTTTGAAGTGTGCCGGGAAAGACAAGTTTTGCGACTGAATGAAGCGCAATGAAATGAAGGTGATTGAAGGAGCAATGCTTGTGTGTGGTTTGAGTAGTGTGCTAAGCAAATCTTTGCGCAGCTTACTGACAAACAGGGGTCACAAACTGTGACAGCCCGATCAGCCCGCAGCGACCCGCAGGCGAGCACAAATATTAAGGTGCGGTGACACCCCAATGAATTTGTTGTGAGTGTTGCGAACACATATTTGGGGTTTGGGGTGGCAGTACAGCACCGGGTGAGGATTGAACGGAATGTGTGAAGCAAAGCATTAGCACAAGGGCGAACGCAGAGAGTTTATATACCCTTGTGATTATGATTTGTGAAACAAAATGCAGTGATTGACGAACGCCTTATAACCTGTGTCAAGCAGCTTTTAAACTATTGAGAATATCCTTTATTTCGCTTGCTTCTAAAAATGGCGAGATACTCTAAAAATATCCTTTAAATGTCATAGGAATCGAATTACAAATTGCATCTAACCCCCCATTTTTCACAAACATTTTAGCTTTCTGATCAAAATTGAATAGGCGATATAAATGATAATCTTTGCTCTTATCTTGTGAAAACAGAAGTTCATTGCGAGAAAAGAAAAATGGGGTTTCTTTACCTAGCTTGGTTGTCTTTACTTCAATGTATTTATCCGTTCCATTAGGATTTCTGGAAAGGATGTCAAAACCGGCTCCATCACCATCATCTCTCGATATCCATCTGACTTGATCTGCCAAATTTCCTTTTCCAGATATTGTAAGTTGCCACTTTTCATATTCAAGAACAAATTCCTCTCCCAGTAATCCTAAACTTCTATTACGTTGTTCTTTCTCCAAGTAATTTGTCTTAATTGGATTTCTAGTATATGCTGTTACTGGTTCTTCAACAATCTGATTTGCGGTTGGAGGATCTACAATGAGCTTTGTAAAATCCTTAGAAGTGGCTGGTTGTATAATCTCCCTTTCAGCAAATTGTTTGAATTGTTTCTCAATAGATTGATGTCCAATAAGGTAGTCAATAACTTTGTCCTCAAGAATAATTTGGTAATTAAATCGAGGGAGATATCCCTTTATGTACGGTTGTCCTAGGTTGATAAGTACCGCACTAATATTCTGATGCTTAAATTCAATTGATCCTTCTGATCGACCATTTAAAAGAGGCAGCAATTTTTTCCTATGCTCAGACTTCTTGAAGCTCTGACCAGACAGTTCTTTGGATAGCATGTCGAAATAATCAGCTACTATCAATTCAACTTCAATGTTAGACCAAGCAGACATAGTTTATTTCAAATTCTTTAATATCTCATTCAACAATTCTTCAAACTCTCCAGTCTCCTCTCTAATCATACTTCCAAGCATTTCCTTGTAATCTGATTTATAGTTTTCCAACTGTTCATTTGGTGGAACTATATTGATGGATTCGAGCGTTAGGTTTTCATAATCTGTATTCTTCATTGGAGTGAGTGCCTTTCTATGTTCAATAATACTTTCGAATAGTTCTTTATTCGCTAACGCAGCTGGTCCGAAATCTGATTTAAGGACTTGACCTATATCGTAGAAATGTCTCGACATTCTGAAATGTCTGATCTTTTCTGAGTCCTTTTCAAATTCTTCATGTAACAGGATCAGTTTTTCTAAAAATGTCTTCTGTGGATCAGTTGTAGTTACCGAAAATGTTTCATCAGTGAAGCCAGCATCTGGATATTGCTGATCTATCCATGAATCAATATCAACTGCTTGATGAGGTTCTATCAATGATCTAGCACTAACTTCAATTTTGACTTTGGGTTGTAAGTAAGCTTCCTTACTCTCTTCATAAAGTGATTTGTAGCTCACTAAAATTGTTTCCGGATCTTGATCAGATATTTCAGTGTTTTCAACTACGAGGTTGTAGAGGTTTTTATCTACTCCATATTCATCTAGTTGACGCTTTAAAACATCCATCAATTCATTCGAAACGAAACTGTGACACGCTCTCCTTAGTTTTCGAATTTTTCCTTTGGAAAGATCTCCTTCAAATCCTAGATATCTTCTATCTATTCCAAGATCGATATCCTCTGAGAAACGTTTTATTAAATCGAAAGCTTTGCTTAATGATGTTCCTCCTTTGAATATAAAGTGAGGAGCTAGCTCTGACGAAAAGATCATTTTAAGTACTAGTGTTACCCATACGTCTTTTTCCACTGTTTCAGGGGGTACCCCCATTTTGTTAGATATATCTTGATAGATATTTAACTTCTCATCATCCGGTATTTCAAGAAACTTAATCATAGTGCCTTTTGCATAATTTTTCTAATCCATACCGGGGCCATTCGAATGTCGTGTTCTAAATCCTTTTTATCTTCCTTTTCCAGTAAGCGGATTATTTTTTCTTCAAAATCTACTGTGATTTCTTTTTGGCCTACTTCTTTTAAAGCCTGTATGGCCAAACTGCTGATTTTACCCTTTGCCAATAGATTCTTAGGAGTAGTTTTCTTTAATTTGATAGTGCGCTTACCGATTTGAATTTCTCGAGGCGACCCATCTGTCAGATATACAAGCTTTAATGGTATTTGTGTGCTCAACCCCAATTTGTTTAAAGCATGATTTCCCGTTGGTACTATTTTTATTTTATCACGTTTAGCAATTCCTTGTGCAACATCTTCAGCTGTAGGCATTACCTCTCCAATATATTCACTAAGGACAGGTCTTACAAAAATCCCCCTTGCAACTCTTCTAATTACCTCTCGATTTGTGAGTCGTTCCAATGCTTTTTGAATGGCTTTTGAAGAACCATAGGCAATGAAGTCGTCTGTAAAGATCAATGTACCTCTTTGCTTTGATTTTATTGACTTCTCTATTTTGTCCTCAATACTTTGCATTGATAATTTTAGTTCTCTTTTGTCGCAAATTTAGTAAATATTTGCGACAGAAATATTATTTAAAAGCCTATTTACGTTTGTCCATCACATCTTTTTCAAATGAAATCAAATTAAACATCTCACGCATCCTTGATCTAACCCGGTTACCGTAGAGCTTTTCCAATTCTTCTGCGTTGAGGTTGGTAGTTGCATGAGTAACTGTTCCTTCCATGATCATGAGATCATAGCGCTGCAAAAGAATTTCTGAAATAGTGTTGCATTCAGTACCGTAGTATTTCATATTGTTTTCGACTCCCAGATCATCAAAGCAATAGATTTTCTTATGAGTTTTTCCATATTTCTGAATGACCTGGTATCCATCTTGATTGAATTCTGCAGCCACATCCCGAGTTGTTTTGATCACATAATGATGATCCGGATAAGTGAAATAGCGCATCAAATTCAATAACGTAGTTTTACCTGAACCAACAGGTCCATTCAATAATATTCCCTTCTGAAGATCTAAACCATATTTTCTGCAATTCTCTTCGTCACGGATAAAGTAGATAATTAGCTTATAAATGATTTGACGATCTGCCGCATGTAATATGAATTTTGAACCGAATTGTTTTTGTCCAGTATGTTGTAGGTAACTCAATGATCTTTTGAAATCATAAACACGGTAGCCGTCAATAATATCGTATGGAAGTTGAATGTTTGGTTTCATTGTGTAGTTGCTATTTATCATCCCTCTCAGGCTAAAGTGGTGTTGCGTAATCTTTATCATCATTTGTGTGTAATCTCCCTTCGACTGCGCTCAGGGAGCCTTGTTTGGGGTTAAAAGAATCAGCTCGTTTTATCCAATTTCGCGCGGCCGCCTCCCAGTTTTTCATTTTTGCTTTACCACCAACTAACCATCCATTGGACTCAAAGTGATTATGAAATTTTTCAGCTTCAACTACAGTACTATTAATTTCCAAAAAGAAATTTTTTACTTGATCAATTGAGGGAGGTGAAAACTTGCTTTTCACTCTCTCTTGTTTATTAGGTTTAGATTGTTTCTTATTGTTTATACTGTTTAATGAAGGTCGCACTGCTATTACAGCACCTTTATCAGTACCCTTATCACTACCTTTATTAGTACTATTATCAAAATTGTACAGGTTAACCAGTGATCCTCTCATTGGATTATAAGAAGGTTTGTACTCTATATATCCCCAATGATCTAACTGCTTTAAACACTTTGTGTAAGTGTTAGCCGACCCTATTTTGCAGGCAAGCATTAGCTCGGACCTGCAAATGGAAATCGGATTCTGGAACTTGGCTAGATTCCATTGGTGAAACAAGGCGTAGTACAAACTGATGTGATGAGGCGTAAGCCGATTATCACAGCAGATCATGTCCGACCATGATTCAAGGTGTTTGATATAGTTTACTGATTGTTTCAAGCAGACTTTCTGTTACAGCATGTGCAATAAAACTGGCGGTAGTTGTTAACCAATAGTTGGTCAACATCTTCTCTTTTGAAATAGATCTTTCCATTTACCTTGCTGTATGGAAGAGCTCCACTTTTACGCAAGCGTAAAAGTGTTTTGTAGCTCATACCTAGTGCATGACTCACTTCTAACCCATTCATCCATTCGGTTCTAATGTTGGTTACGTTAACTAAAGTTTCAGTTGATTTAATTCTGCAGTGTTTTGACATGTTGATTCTGATTTATTGGTTAGTAATTGATTGGTCGCGGTTTCTCATATTCTGCTCTAGAATGTTTTGGATATCTGTCTTTTTATAAAAGAGTACCCCACCCACTTTCGAATAGGGAATGGTTCCATTAATTCTTAGATTTTGAAGTGTACCTGGAGAGATTCCTAACAGCCTTTGGACTTGATGAGATTTAATCCATTCTGTTTCTTTTACCGGAGCTATTTTATCTTGTTTTTTGTCCAGTAATTGTTTGATGTCTGCGAGAAGTTCCCATTTGAATTGTTCCAGATCATCAGGCGTAATAATACTTGTTGCCATATCTATTTGTTTTAAATGTTCTGGACAAAATTGCGGCTGAATGAATTGGCTTTTTCCCAAGTTGGGTGCATCTTGGGTGAAATAAATTCTGGACCTCCTTCAGCTCAATGGATTACAAGTAGCCCCGTTTCTTTCAATATTTCCATCTCTGTTCAAAAACTTGTATCTTTGATTTAGTGAAGGCACTAAAATCTGTCATATCAATCACTTTACTATTTGCTTATTTGTTAGGCTTTAGTCATTCGTTAACTCCTCATTGTGAGATTGACTGTGATGGCCTTGCTGATAGTAAACATGAACATCATCATCAGCATGATCATGCTATTGGGGATACTGATCTTGAACATGACCATCATGTTGCACACGGTGATCATTATGATGAAGGATGGATGGATTACATAGCTTGTTTGTTCAGTGATGCCGAGCACCATGAAAATGGATGCCATACTGAGCATCTAGTAGATCAGGAGAACATTCAATTCAAAAATTCAAAGGGACAGGATTCAGATAAAAATTCAACATCAGCTTTTGCCCTTTTTGTTGATTACGAATTGATTGGCGAAAAACTAGCTACAACATCTAACCGAGTAAATGGGCCACCAATTCACATAGAAAGGCAAACCCATTTAATCTCATTTTCCCTAAGGGGACCTCCAGTTTATTCTTGTTAAGAGTTCATTTTGAGCTCAGTTTGTATTGTTCAATGTTGATCACCATTGAATGATGTTATTCATTCCTGAAATCAATTCAGGATCATGTTAAACAAGAATAAATTTTTATGATCAATCGAATAATAAATTTTTCAATAAAAAATAAGCTATTGATCGGCCTTATGACGGTTGCATTGATAGCAGGTGGTATTTGGAGTATGACCAAAGTGCCACTTGATGCTGTACCTGACATCACTAATAATCAAGTACAAGTCATCACCCAAGCTCCAAATTTAGGAACGGAAGACATAGAGCAGTTTGTTACCTATCCGGTTGAAATTGCCATGTCAAACCTACCTGGAGTCGTGGAGATCAGATCTGTATCCAGGTTTGGTTTATCCTTAGTGACAATTGTCTTTGAAGATGACATGGGCACTTATTTACCCAGGCAGTTGGTATCTGAGAAACTCAATGAAGTTAAAAAAGATATCCCATCAGAATTTGGAGAACCCGAAATGGGACCAATTTCAACAGGTTTAGGTGAGATCTACCAATACACTTTAGAAGTTGAAGATGAATTCAAAGATCAATATTCTCCGGCCGACCTTAGAACCATCCAGGATTGGATAATAAAGAGACAAATGGCTATGGTTCCTGGGGTAGTTGAGGTGAATTCGTTTGGTGGAGATGTAAAGCAGTATGAAGTAGCTGTTGATCCTGATAAGTTGAGACGAATGGACGTAACCATGTTGGAGGTTTTTGATGCACTTGAAGCAAACAATCAAAACACCGGAGGAGCGTACATTGAGAAAGACCATTACGCCAATTTCATCAGAGGTGAAGGATTAGCCAGAACTTTAGAAGACATAGAACATATCGTCATCAAGAATGTCAATGGAATTCCAATCACAATAAAGGACGTGGCAACAGTTCAATTTGGTAGAGCCATTAAATATGGTGCGTTTACCAAAGATGGGGAGGGCGAGGCTGTAGGTGGTATGATCTTAATGCTAAAAGGTGCCAATTCAAATGATGTCATTTCAGCAGTGAAAGAAAGGGTTGAAGAAATTCAAAAATCTTTACCCGAAGGTGTTAAGATTGAACCATTTCTGGACAGAAGTAATCTCATTGCGCAAACAACAGGTACAGTTAGTCAAAATCTATTGGAAGGAGCATTGATTGTAATCTTTGTTTTAGTGTTTCTATTGGGTAACTGGAGAGGTGGATTGATCGTTGCCTCAACTATTCCATTATCCCTTCTATTCGCATTTATTCTGATGCATGCATTTGGCGTATGGGCAAACCTTATGAGTTTAGGAGCCATAGATTTTGGAATCATTGTAGATGGAGCGGTAATTATTGTTGAGGGTACCGTTTTCTTAATGCATGGCAAACTCTTAAAAGGACAAAAAATAAATGCCGAGGAGCGTGATGAAATAGCAGAGAAGTCTGCCAGTAAAATGATGAACTCTGCTTTTTTTGGTCAGCTAATTATATTGATTGTGTTCATCCCTATTCTGGCATTACAAGGTATTGAAGGTAAGATGTTTCAACCTATGGCCTTGACTTTTATGTTTGCCATGGTCGGTGTCATGATCTTATGTCTGACTTATGTACCTATGATGTCGGCGTGGTTTTTAAGAGCCGGAACTAAGAAAAAATCATGGGGAGATAAATTTGTAGAATTCTTGGAAAGAAGCTACGAAAAGGCATTAATTGGGGTGCTTAAAATTAGCAGATGGGTCGTATTAGGCGCAGTGGCTCTTTTAACCTTTGCAGTTCTGACATTCAGTAATATGGGTGGAGAATTCATGCCACAATTGGATGAAGGAGATATAGCATTTCATGCCATACTAAAGCCAGGTTCTTCTTTGTCTGAAACCATTGAAGCAACAACCAAGATTGAAAAGATCGTAAAAGAAGATTTTCCTGAAGTTAAACACATCTACAGTAGAATAGGTGTAGCTGATGTACCTACTGATCCAATGCCCATGGATATTGCGGATATATTTGTAATCCTACACCCTCAAGACGAATGGGAATCTGGATTTTCTAAAGCTGAGTTAATTGAAAAAATGAAACAGCATGTAGAAGTAGTTCCGGGCATTAACTTTGAATTTAGCCAGCCAATTGAGATGCGTTTTAATGAATTAATCTCAGGCGTGCGAGAAGATGTTGCAATCAAACTTTACGGTGATGATCTTGATATACTGTCTGAAAAAGTAGCTGAGATAGAGCAACTTATTGCTGGAATTGATGGCATTGGTGATATGAAAGCGGAAGCTACAAGTGGCTTACCACAGATCACTGTGCATTACAATCGAGCTAAAGTATCACAATACGGACTACAGATCAACGAACTAAATAGTTTAATTCAAACAGCCTTTGCAGGTGGTGCTGCAGGAGTCATTTTTGAAGGTGAGAAGCGGTTTGATCTGGTGGTTAGATTAGACGAAGAACATAGAAAGAGTATTGATGATATTAAGAATCTCTATGTAACGACATCTAACGGTTCACAAATTCCAATGAAGGAAGTTGCAGAAATCAGCTATCAACCCGGGCCAATGCAAATCTCCCGAGATAATACGAATAGAAGATCCTACGTTGGGATCAACGTTAGAGGTAGAGATGTTAAATCTTTGGTTGAAGAGATCAAGCAAAAACTAGATGCAGAATTAACGCTTCCGCCAGGATATTACATCCGTTACGGAGGAGCATTTGAGAATTTAGAACGAGCAAGTGCAAGGCTACAAATAGTAGTTCCAATAGCTTTAGGACTGATCTTCATTTTAATTCTGTTTGCTCTAAAATCATTCAAACAATCATTGATGATCTATATGGCAATTCCTTTAGCTGCAATTGGAGGTGTGTTCTTTTTGTGGATGCGTGGAATGCCTTTCAGTATATCAGCTGGTGTAGGTTTTATTGTCTTGTTTGGAGTAGCAGTGCTGAATGGATTAGTGCTTATCAGTGGATGGAATGAGCTTAAGGATGAAGGAGTTAACGATTTGAATGAAAGAATCAAATTGGGTGCAAAACGAAGAATCAGACCAATTCTCTTAACTGCTTTAACCGATATCCTTGGATTTTTACCCATGGCCATATCTACGTCTGCCGGAGCTGAGGTTCAACAACCTCTGGCGACAGTTGTAATTGGAGGAATGATCACGGCAACATTCCTCACACTATTTGTATTACCAATTCTTTATAAATGGACAGAACAAATGAGTAATCGCAAGAATCTTAAACTTAAAAGTAGTCTGGCTACCGTAATAGTAATTGCCGGATTATTCATGATACCTCTTCATGGAAACAGTCAAACTGATAGTGTCATCACTGAAGTTGATCAAGCAATTGAAATAGGCTTTCAAAATAACAATGAAGTGAAGTTGGCTGAAAACCAAATTCTATTGAGTCAACAGAATAAAAAGGGAGCATTTAATCCTGGAAAAACCAATTTCAATGGACAGTACGGACAATACAATAGTGCTGAAAGAGATTTTGGTTTTAGCCTTTCGCAGGATTTTGAATTTCCTACTGTGTATACTTCTCAATGGAATTTAGCAAAGGAGCAAATTGTGGGCTCTGAACTAGAATTGGAGGTTGTCAGAAATAAACTAAGGTGGTTAATCAGAAAAGGATGGAATCAATTAACATACCTATATGAGTATAAGAAACTATTGGTTTATGAAGACTCATTAATGGCACGATTTGTAGAAGCCGCTCAGCTCAGATATGAGGTGGAGGCCACAAATCTTCTGGAAAAAGTAACTGCAGAATCTAAGCTATCGGAGATCAGAAACATGTTGAACGTACTTGATGCGGATATTCTAATTAAACAAAGAGAGCTAAGTATTCTATTGAACGATTCCACTGGACTTTACTTTATGCCCAATTCATTATTGAAAATGGAGATGAACTATCTTCAGGATAGCACATTAATTGCCAATAATCCTTTTCTAGCCTATACACGTCAACAAGTTGAAATTGCGGATGCAGAGATTAAAACTAACCAAGCCAAATTTTTACCTGATCTTTCAATTGGTTATTTCAATCAATCAATGATTGGAACGCCTACGCAATCAGGCGCAAATGCAACAATAGGAGATCGCTTTACAGGTGTTCAATTTGGTGTTTCTATTCCTTTGTTTTTTGGCTCTTATAGATCAAATGTCAAAACCGCAAGGCTGGAAAAAGAAAATGCACAAATAAGTGCTGATTCGTATTTGATTTCAATTAATAACCAGTTTCAGATTCAACTTCAACAGCTATTTAGAGAAATGCAAAACCTTTCTTATTACGAAGAAACAGGATTACCTCAAGCTGATTTGATGTTAGACAATGCTAATAAGAGCTACGAAAGTGGAAATATCGACTTTGTTTCATTTATACAAATCGAAGAAAGAGCAATACAAGTTCAAAAAGACTATTTAATCGCATTAAAAAATTACAACGAGGCTGTCATTAACATGACCTATTTGTTGGGACAATAATTATTAGATATGAAAAAGAATATCATTTATTACACAATATTCATCCTCTTGCTGGCATCTTGCGGAGGAAGTGAAACAGATGGACATGGAGATGAACATGGTCACGATCATGGACACGAAGGAGATGATCATGGAGAAGAAATCCACTTTACACAAGATCAATTCAACGCACTTGGTGTTAAAGTCGATAGTTTGCCTAAAAGAAATTTAGGCACCTATGTTGAAGCCAATGGGGAATTGGAAGTGCCTCCGCAAAATCAAGCGGAAGTAACAGCTGTAATAGGAGCAAATGTCAAAGACATCAAAGTAATTGAAGGTGAAAAAGTTAAGAAAGGACAAGTTCTTGCCTACCTGGCACACCCAGATCTTATTCAATTACAAACCGATTATATCACTAATTGGAACGACCTTCAGTTTCTAGAACAGGAATATGAACGTCAGTCCAAACTTTATGAAGACAAGATCACCAGTGGAAAGGATTTTCAGAAACTAAAGTCTGATTACAATTCAAAAGTTGGTGTTGTGACTGGACTAGAAGCACAACTTCAATTAATTGGAATAAGCGTTACCAATTTACAAGAAAACAAAATCACTCAAACTGTAGCAGTAAGAAGCCCCATTGCCGGTTACGTGCGTCTTGTTGAAGTAAAAGTAGGCCAATACGTCAATCCTGAAACCAGTATGTTTGAAATCATCAACAATGAACATGTGCATGCAGATTTGATGGTGTTTGAATCAGATGTGCACAAGGTAAAAGAAGGGCAAAAAGTACAGTTCTCAGTTGAATCTTTACCCGATAAGCTCTTAACAGCAACCATATATTCTGTGGGGCAAAGCTTTGAAAATGATCCGAAAGCAGTACATATTCACGCTGAAATTGACAATAAAGAAGGGCATCTAATACCTGGTATGTATGTGAGAGGAAGAATCATTGTGGATGACTACCTGAGCTATGCACTTCCTGAAGAGGCTGTTGTGCGAGAAGGGGAGAAATATTTCATTTTTAAAGCTGAAAAAGAAGATCAGGAATGGGCTTTTCAACCTGTTGAAGTAGTTGTAGGAGCCAAGGACAATGGTTGGGTTGAAATCAAGCTTTTGGAACAAGTAGAAACCGGAACTGTATTTGCCTGGAACAATGCTTATAACATGCTGGCAGAAATGAAAAAAGGAGAGGCTGAGCACAGTCATTAATATGTATAATCTAAAATCAATAAATAACAACGGTATGAAACTTAAATTTCAAACAATTGCCCTTATGGCACTTTTAACTTTTGGTCTAACAACTTTACCATCTTGCGGTGGAGGTGAAGAAGACACAAATACGGAAGAAAGCCATGACGGACATGACCATGATGGTGAAGACCATGAAGGACATGATCATTAATTACACAGAAGGTCAGAGGATTATCCTCTGACCTTGTTTTAGATTTAGATTATGACATTGTTTCAAATATTTCTGCCCGCTTTTATGATCGTATACTTTTTTCAAGTATTCGTAATCAGAAGCTATGTGCAGTGGAAAAAAACAGGGCAAAATCCATTCGTTTTTAGTAGATCTGGAAATGCTCATGATTATATAGGATTTGTATTCAAAATCATGACAGCTATTAGCGTAACTGTAATCGTACTTTTCTCATTTTTTCAAGACATCTATGTAGAATATTTAGGGCCTCTAAACTATTTGGATTTTGATGAATTAAAATGGACTGGAGCTGGACTTTTAATTGTTTCATTGATTTGGACTATTATTGCTCAGTATCAGATGTCAAATTCATGGCGAATAGGAATTGATTATGAGGAGAAGACTACATTAGTACATGAAGGAATTTTCAAACTCTCAAGAAATCCAGTTTTTCTTGGCGTATTGCTCATTTATTTAGGGATATTTCTTATTGCTCCAAATGCAATTACATTAACACTTTTTGTGCTTTGCTACTTTATTCTTCAAATTCAAACCCGATTAGAAGAAGAGTACCTAGAAAGCATTCACGGACAAGATTATATTGATTACAAGAAAAAAGTACGGAGATGGATTTAAAAGACAACAAACCAGAGGAAAGACATTTTCATACATATAACAATGAAGGTGAAATTGAGTGCTGCCATCTTGAGGAAAAGATCAATTTGATTGCCGATCAACCTAAAGAGAAGACAAGCAAATCCGCAAGTGCATTAAAGCCATATATACCTTCTATCATCACATTTGTTTTGTTGATGATCGCCATTGTTTTTGACAACTTCATCAAACCTGAATGGTACGACAATTATGTACGATTAGGACTTTACATTCTTGCTTATGCACCGGTTGCTTTACCCGTTATAAAAGACGCCTGGAAAGCTACTGTAAAAAAGGACCTATTTTCAGAGTTTACCTTAATGGTTATTGCAACAGTTGGCGCATTTTATATAGGAGAATACCCTGAAGCAGTTGCCGTGATGCTCTTCTATTCTATTGGCGAACTCTTCCAATCAGCTGCAGTCAGAAAAGCGAAGGGTAATATCAAAGCACTCTTAGATCTACGACCTGATTCTGCCAATGTGATCAAAGATGATAAGGTTGTTGAAGTGGCTCCGGAGAAAGTGCATATTGGTGAAAAACTGCAAGTACGGTCAGGTGAGAAGGTGCCACTTGATGGTGTACTACTGTCAGATCATGGAATTCTAAATACGGCTGCATTGACAGGTGAAAGTGTTCCGGTGGAGCTCCAAAAAGAAGCAGAGGTGCTTGCTGGAATGATCAATGAAGGACCCGTAATAGAAGTGTATGTCACTAAAGGATATGCAGACAGTTCGTTGTCTAGAATTCTTGAGCTAGTAGAAAATGCATCCTCTCAAAAAGCACCTACTGAACTGTTCATCCGCAAATTTGCAAGAGTTTATACACCCATTGTTGTTGGATTAGCAGCAGCACTAACCTTTTTACCATACTTATTTGTAGACGAATATATTTTCAATGATTGGCTCTACAGAGCTCTAATCTTCTTGGTGATTTCATGTCCGTGTGCTCTGGTGATTTCTATTCCGCTTGGATATTTTGGAGGAATTGGTGCAGCCTCAAAAAACGGGATTCTCTTCAAAGGATCTAATTATTTAGATGCTTTCACAAAAGTAAATACCGTAGTAATGGATAAAACCGGAACTCTAACCCAAGGAATCTTTCAAGTAGAAAAAATTCATTCTGAAACTATGAATGAAGCGGACTTTCTAAACTTGGTGGCAGCCGTTGAAAAGAGTTCAACACATCCAATTGCCAAAGCTATAGTTGAGGCTTCAGATGAAAATTCAAATGTTGCGATTAGTGAAGTACATGAAATACCAGGACATGGACTTCAAGCCAAACATAATGGCCAACAGATATTAGTTGGTAATGCGAGATTGCTCCAAAAAAATGAAATCGCTTATCCAGATGAAATCAACACTATTATTGAAAGTATCGTGGTTGTGGCTTTGAACGGAAAGTATGAAGGGCATATCACTGTTTCTGATCAAATAAAGGAAGATGCTAAAGAAACTATAACTGGCTTGCACAAACAGAATATTACCCCCGTTATGCTTTCAGGTGACAAGCAAAGCATTGTTTCCAAAGTGGCTAATGTATTGAATATTCAACAAGCTTTCGGAGGCTTACTTCCTCAAGACAAAGTCAGCAAAGTTCAAGAGATCAAAGCTGATGAAACTAAAGTTGTTGCCTTCATAGGAGATGGAAT
This sequence comes from Crocinitomicaceae bacterium, assembly GCA_020635955.1. GTDB lineage: Bacteria > Bacteroidota > Bacteroidia > Flavobacteriales_D > Crocinitomicaceae > Paracrocinitomix. The sequence continues at coordinate 714,582 of JACJYW010000003.1, read as the reverse complement.
TAATGATGCTCCGGTTTTAGCCGTGAGTGACATTGGTATAGCCATGGGTGCAATGGGTAGTGATGCAGCCATAGAAACTGCGGATGTTGTCATACAAACAGACCATCCATCTAAGATCAATACTGCTATTTCTATTAGTCATGCCACCAAGAAAATCGTAATTCAAAATATCATCTTGGCTTTTGGTGTAAAGTTAATTGTACTTGCTTTAGGGGCAGGTGGAATTGCCACAATGTGGGAAGCTGTATTTGCAGATGTAGGAGTTGCATTATTGGCAATATTGAATGCCATTAGAATACAACGAATTAAATTTTAGCTGCAAACTATCATGACGAATTCGAACATATTGATTCTTGGTGGCTACGGAAGAGCAGGAAATCATATTGCACGCTTACTAGTCCGATACTCTGAACACTCTATCCTTATAGCAGGAAGGAATAGTGAGAAAGCAGAGAAATGTGCCATGGAGCTAAATGCAGAATTGAATGTAAATCAGGTTGCAGGTGCTAAAATTGACGTGAGCGTGCCAGAAGACCTAACAATGGCACTAAAAGAAATTGATTTTGTCATTGTCTGTATCCCGTTGAACGCCCAGCTAACAAACAATCTGATACATGCCGTTTTGAACAGTAACTGCAAGGCTTATCTTGACATTAGTCCGGGAAAAGAAAAGCATGAGACATTTCAAAAGAACCAGAATTTAATTAATCAAGGTGAAAAAGTATTTATCCTTGATGCAGGTTGTGAACCTGGGATGCCCGCCGTTTTGATAAAGTTTCTGAAAACACTCAATTCAGATATCAGAAAAGTGAAGATCAACGTAGTTTACCGAGACAGAAATATGCCTGATGGAAGTATCCAAGATCTCATTTCACACAGTGATCAGGGAAGGATTCTAGCAGATGGTATTTTGATGAAACCAAAGCAGAATATTAAAAAAGTAGTGTTTCCATTAGGATTTGGCAGATTGCGAACAGTTCCGGTTTGGATTCCAGAACTTGAAAATGTTCATATTAACGCACAAATTACGGATCTTGAATACCGGCATGCCGGTATTAATGGCGTTTCTAATATTGTTTCTCTGTTCTGGAAGCGTCTTTTGAGGTATTTTTTGCCGGTCAAAATTGGGGTTAAACTATTCAAGTGGGCCATCAAAAGATTTACAAAAGAACCTTTGGGAGGTTTTCTGATTGTTGAAGGATATAACGAGAGCGAAAAAACAACTATTCAAGGGTATCATGAAGATATTTATGTTGCCACAGCTATTCCTGCAGCCGCTGCTGTAATTCTTGTTTTGAAAAGTGGTGGAGGCAAACCTCCAGGAACATACTATATGAATGAAGCGGTCAATATTCCTGAATTTATTGAGCAATGCTGTAAAATGGGATTTGAGATAAAGGTGAATAATCAATGAGTTAATTGTCTGGAAAATACCCATCCAATTCTTCAATTTTCTGAATCAGTTTTTCTTCCAGTTTGCCAACAAACTTCACTTGCTGTTTCTTACGATTCGAGATGTCATGAAAAGATCTATATAAATCACCCACTTTGATTTGAAATATCTGCTCGAACGAACTGCAAATATCTTTGAGCTCGGCTTCACCATAATTAAGTGCGCCTGATGCTTGAAGTGCATAAATCAGCTCAACCAAGTCCAACTTGTTGGCCGTCCATTTCAACTTGGGTTTAACTTGGTTGAATATTGGTAGTTCTGGTTTGGGTGAAAGATTAATGATTATGTATAGAAGTACTAGGCTCCGTATTAGATGTCTTTTCTACTTTAAAAGTATTGTCAATTTTACTTATAACTTCTCCGCAGGTCATCATCTTATCACCAAAATAAGGATTTCGAATTCCGGATTCGGTACTTAACCAATAAGCACCCTCCTTTTTATTAGCCATTGGGCAATATTGCTCATAGTAGGTGCCTGATTTCACCCCGAATACTTTATTCGAATTCACTACCGCCTTAGACAATTCAACAAAATATTCTCTTTGCGATTTTATGTTTTCAGTGGCTTGAATCATTTGTGAATTATCCTTAATCGTTTTCATTTGACCCATCCAATACTTATGCGCGTCCCCTTTAACCAAACTCATATCTATTTCTTCGAGGGATCCAATCAATTCAGCAATTGACTGTTGAGCTGCTTTTGAATTAGTTGATACCAAAGCATCTTTTAAAACCATGTAAGTTCGATTCAATTTTTCTAGTTGAGTTTTGAATGCATCAGGTGTTGATGAAGTATAATCAGGCAAATTTTCTTCTTTTTGTTCACCAACAAGACCATTGATCATAGAAGATTGATTGTTAAGTTGCGCAGAAGCGTCTATCACAAATGCGCCATTGGTCACAACTTCATCTCCAGGTTTTAAGCCATCAATCACTTGATAATCCGCCCCTAATGATTCCCCTAAAAGTACTTCTCGATACTCATATGATGGAAGGTCAGTATCCGGAACCTTTATATAAACAACTGATCTTTGACCGGTCCAAAGCACTGCTGATTTTGGTACTGTCAAATCCATATCAGTTTCAAAGTCGCCAACCAATTCACCGGATACGAACATTTCAGGTTTCAATGCATTCCCCTTATTGAAAACCTCAACGCGCACTTTGGCTGTTCTCGAATTTGGATTAATGATAGGATCAATAAAAGATACATTAGCCGTAAATTTTTGGCCCGGTAATGACGGTGTGCTAAAGGTAATCTGGTCACCAACGCTAACTTTAGGCAAATCTTTCTCATAGACATCAAAGACCACCCATAGCGTATTTAAATTTTGAACACTAAATAAAACACCTCCTTGACCCAAATGATCGCCTACAGAAACATGTTTCTTTTGAACTACGCCACTATATTCAGCATAAATATTAAACGTTTCTTTTACCTCCCCTGAGGTTAAAATATCATTGATTTGGTCATCCGTTATTTTCCAATACTTCAATTTATTAACTGCTGCCTCATATAATTTTGGTTGAATGTCTTTCATCTTCTCAGCCTCAATCAATTCTTTTTGAGCCGTTATCAATGAAGGAGAATATATTGTAGCAATTTTTTGACCTGCCCGTACCTTTTCACCCGTAAAACTGACATATAATTTTTCAATTCTACCAGGAATATGAGTCACCAAACTTGCTGATGCCGTTTCATTTGCTTCAATTTTACCAGACATCTTCAAAGAGGTGATATCATCTGTACTTGAACCAACAATTGTTGTTTGAATTTGAGCCAATTTAACTGCATCTTCAGACATTTCAAGAACAATAGAAGAACCACCAGATTGATCTAATGGAATAAGATCCATACCACATATAGGGCAATCCCCAGGTTCATTTTTTCTAATTTGAGGATGCATAGAACACGTCCAAATTTCTTCGCTTGTAGTTTCTTCAGCAGAAACAGATGATTGAATATCATCTTGCGAAAATTTAAATATTCCAAATCCTATCACAATTCCTATAACTGCTGTAAGAATGGGTATGACAATGTTCTTTTTATTCGTTTTCATATCAAATAGATGTTGTTCTAAGTCTTAAAGCATTGGCTATGACAGAAACTGAGCTAAAGCTCATGGCTAATGCTGCAATCATTGGTGATAAAAGCAAGTCCATTGGAATGTATAATGCGCCAGCTGCAATAGGAATACCTGCAGCATTGTAGCCCAATGCGAAAAACAAGTTTTGTTTGATGTTGGACATTACTTTATGACTAAGTTTTCTGGCCTTAACAATTCCATCCAAGTCACCTTTTACCAATGTTAATGATGCGCTTTCAATAGCCACATCTGTTCCGGTACCCATAGCAATTCCAATATCCGCCATTGCTAATGCAGGCGCATCATTTATACCATCACCTGCCATAGCCACAGCATGATCTTTTTCTTTCAAATCTTTTACCTTGTTCAATTTGTCTTCAGGTAAACAATCTGCATAAAATTCATTGATCCCTACCTCTGCTGAAACTGCCTTGGCTGTTTGTGCGTTATCTCCTGTCATCATGATAACATGAACACCTGCATCCTGCAATTCTTTAATTGCTTTCTTACTGCTGGATTTAATGGCGTCTGAAATGATCACGCATCCAGCCATTACCCCGTCAACAGCAACTAAAGGAACCGTCTTACCATCAGATTGAGCTTTTTTACTGCCTTCTTCAATTGAAGATTTGGCTTCAACCTTATGATCATCCATCAATTTTTGATTACCTATCAGTACTTGTTTATCGTTATAAATTGCTTTAACACCCTTACCGGTAATTGATTCAAATTGACTAACCGAACTCAGTTTTGCACCATTATCTTTAGCATATTTCACCATTGCTTCAGCCAATGGATGTTCACTTGATTGGTTCACTGAGGCTACCAAAGCAATCAATTCAGATTCAGGGAGTCCATCTGCGAGCATTTTTTCTACTGAAGGTTTTCCTTCAGTCACTGTACCTGTCTTGTCAATGATTAGGGTATCTATTTTATTCATTTTCTCTAGCGACTCAGCATCCTTGATTAAAACTCCCAGCTGAGCGCCTTTACCAACACCTACCATCACCGACATAGGGGTTGCAAGACCTAAAGCACATGGGCAGGCTATGATTAAAACGGCTATTGCATTGACAAGAGCAAAAACAAACTTTGGATCAGGTCCCCAAACAGACCATGCAACAAAAGTTAAGGCTGAAATGACGATTACAATAGGTACAAAATAGGCTGAAATCTTATCTGCTAACTTTTGAATTGGCGCTCTACTTCTACTCGCTTCGTTAACCATGTGAATGATCTGTGATAATAATGTGTCAGAACCTACTTTTTCAGCTTTCATCAAAAATGATTGATTGCCATTAATGGTTCCAGAACTCACTTCATCCCCTTTAGTTTTATCTACTGGCACCGGTTCACCTGTTATCATGGATTCATCAACAGAAGTTTCCCCTTCAGTTATTACACCATCAACAGGGATTTTATCTCCTGGTTTTACTCTCAATAAATCACCCTCCTTTATCTGATCAATTGAAATTTCCTTTTCTTCTCCATTTTCGACACGATATGCCTTGTTTGGCGCTAATTTCAATAACTCCTTAACTGCCGAATTCGTTTTGGAATGTGCTTTTGCCTCCAAAACTTGTCCCAATAATACAAGCGTCAATATGACCGTAGCGGCTTCAAAATACACATGAACATGTCCTGCTTCTGTTTTAAATTGATCTGGAAAGATATCTGGAACTAAAAGAGCGAACAAGCTAAAAATCCATGCCACACCAGCTCCTATACCAATTAATGTAAACATGTTCAATGACCTTCTAATGATGGAAGACCAAGCCCGTTTAAAAAACATCCATGTAGCATAGAAAACCACTGGAATTGAAAGCACTAGTTGAACCCAACTCCATGCATATCCATCCATTATTTTCATAAGTGGATTGTTGTCTATCATTTCTGACATGGCAATAATGAAGATAGGTGCAGTAAAGGCCAATGCAATCCAAAACTTTTTGAGCAATCGTTTATACGTTTTCTCCTCTTCTGATTGATCTGCCTCCATTGGTACCAATTCCATTCCACACTTTGGACAAGAACCTGGCTCATCTTTAACCACCTCAGGATGCATTGGACAAGTATATTTTGATCCACCAACTTTTAAATTTGCCTTTGGCACTAGATCCATACCACAAACCGGACAATCTCCAGGTTTATCATACACCTTATCACCTTCACAAAGCATTGGACAGTAATATTGATCTCCTGCTTTATGGTTATGTTGTGGTTTCTCCTTGATATGCTCATGTTTTTCTACATCTATATCATAGTGTGTTTCTTTCAGTGCATCCTTCAAGATTTCAAGTGAAACATGATTGGACATTTCAACAATGGCCGTATGCTCATCCAAATTCACTTCGACTTTAGTAATGTTTTCTACCTCCGCTAATTTCGTTTTAACAGTATTTGCGCATCCACCGCAAGTCATTCCTGATATGTGATATGTATGTTTCATAATCTCTTTTTATGACAAAGATCCTTTGTTAAATGGAGGGGCTCGTGCACAATTTGATTTATATCGTATCTAATTTTTTTCTTCTTGTATCTTTTAAATATTCTGTTGGCGTTATGCCAGTTGTTTTCTTGAATTGCCTTGCAAAATGTTGCGGACTACTATAATCCAATAAATAGCTAATCTCACTTATTGTCATTTCACCATATGTCAGCAACTCTTTTGCTTTCTCTATTTTGTGTTCAATGGTGAACTGCTCAATTGTTTTCTGTTCAATTTGAGAAAAGAGATGACTTAAATTAGAGTAAGAGCGATTCAACTTTGAGGCTAAATAATCTGACATTTTAAACGATTTTTGATTCTGATGATGAATAGCATCTACAATGATTGACTTGATTTGATTTACCAATTTTTGATCTTGATCAACTACAATCTCAAACCCTTCTTTGATCAGACCAGTGCGTAATGACTCCATATTCACATTAGTATCATCATTTATAATCACCAGACCTAAAGAAACTATTGCATTATCAACTCCATGTTGATTAAACACTTCTTTTACCGTTTTGATGCAACGGTCGCAAACCATATTTTTAATGTTTATCTGCATATCAAAACTCGGTAAACCGTTCAATTTTTGCTTTCGCCAATTTCAGTTGTAGCTTGTACTTGATGACTGCTACCTCATGATTCAATAGTTGATTTTCAAGTTGTAGAACTTCGTCAAATCCTTTCCCGGTTGAACTGTAATTCACCAGAAGAATTTCCAATGCCTGTTGAGTTGTATTGAATTGATTTTCATGAAGACCTATGTTCAATAATGCATTATTGTATTCCAACTTATACTGCATCAACTTGGTTAAAACTTCATTCAGAAAAGATTCCTTTTGATACTGCAGTGATTCCTGAACAAACTCTTCTTCTTGGATTTTGGACTGATAGGATTTACGAAACAACGGAATTGTGAGCATCACTTTTGGAATTAAAATATCTCTACCGTTATCTACTGGGTTTGCATCTATTCTTTCTCCAACTAGACTATAATCAACACCAACTCCAAAAGTAGGAGCGTTCATTTTACGATTAGCAATTTGCATATTCTCAGACGCCTCTATCTTATAATCAAGTGCTGCAATCATTGGATGATGCATTCTGATCTTCTTCATGACTATTGTAGTATCAAAATTCAGAGAATCTATCTCTGTAATTTCATCTTCAACTGTTATTTTTCTTGATAGGTCTGAATTAGTCAGCTGATTAATCTGGTATTGAAGTGATGTAACTTCATTATTGATCAATGGGATCTCATTTTCCAATTCTTGAATTTTCAATTGAATACGAAGTACATCAGAAGTTAAGGTTTGACCACTCTCCACTTTTGCAAGGGCTATGTTTTCAAGAGATTTGTAGATCTCCAGGCTCTTTTGAATAACTGATAATCTCAACGAATAATAGTTGATTCCGAAGTATGACGCCTTTAGCAAGTAAAACAGCTCTAACTTTTTCAAAGCTATTTTTTCAAATTTTGCTTTGGACATGCTGATCACGACATCTTCTTTGGCTCCAAGGGTTCCAAACCAAGGAAACATTTGACTGGCACTAACCATAACAATTTGAGGACCTAATCTTGTTTCTGGACGAAGTACTGGAATACCTGAACCTATTGTTGGGTTAGGTAATTGGCTTACTTGATCTACTTTTGAACGCTCAGCTTCAAAATCTGCGTTGAGTGATTTCAAATCAGGATTGTTTTCTACCACCTCTTTCAGCAATTCTTCAACGCTTTGCGAAAAGGTATCCACACCAAACAACAGAGATAACAACAATATGTATAATTTCAGTTTATTCATTGCGCTTTACGATTTTATCCTTTTGATTGAATTTCAATGCCGTTTCTTTCCAAATGCAATACAATACAGGAACCGTGAACATGGTAAAAACGTTTAATACCATTCCGCCGAATGACGGTATAGCCATTGGAAGCATGATATCGGAACCTCTCCCGGTTGAAGTTAGCACCGGTAATAAAGCCAAAATAGTTGTTGCTGTTGTCATCATGGCAGGTTTTACTCTTCTTAGACCTCCTTCAACTATAGCATCATGAATGCCCTTTACTGTTGTAGGTTCGTTCCTTTTAAAACTGTCCTTTAGGAAGGTTGCGACCAATACTCCGTCATCTGTTGCTATACCAAATAGGGCTATGAAACCGACCCAAACGGCAACACTTAAATTGATTGTGCCCATTTGAAATAGTTCTCTCAAATTGACACCAAACATGTTGAAGTTCATGAACCAGTCTTGACCATACAACCAAATCATTATAAATCCTCCCGAAAATGCTATGAAAACACCTGAGAAAACGAATAGTGATGTCAAGACAGACTTAAATTGGAAATAAAGAATCAAGAAGATCATCAGCAAAGCAATTGGAATCACCAAGCCCAGTCTTTTGTTCGCTCTAAGTTGTTGTTCGTAGTTCCCTGCAAATCTGAAATTGATCCCAGCTGGAACAATTAATTCACCTGATTCAATTTTCTTGTCAATGTATTCTTGTGCGTTATTGACTACCTCTACTTCTGAATATCCATCCTCTTTATCAAACAACACGTAGCCCTGCAAGAATCCATCTTCACTTTTTATAGACTGAGGACCTTGCTCATACTTGACATCAACCAAATCACCCAGTGGAATTTGATTCATAGCAGGTGTACTTATCAGAATGTTTTTCAATTTCTCAGGATCATTTCTTAATTCAAGGGGATATCTGATACGAATATTATATCGCTCTCTACCCTCCACAGTTGTTGTCATGATCATACCCCCAACTGCAGTTTGAATTTGATTCTGAACATCAATAATGTTCAAGCCATGACGTGCTATTTCATCTCTTTTAATATCTAGTATCAGATATGGTTTCCCGACAATTCTATCCGCAAAAACTGCCTCAGCTTTTACACCTTCTACCTCCTTTAATAGTGTTTCTAATTTCAAACCAAAAGCTTCTATTGTAGCAAGATCAGGCCCTTGAACTTTAATCCCCATTGGTGCACGCATACCAGTTTGTAGCATGACCAACCTGGTTTCAATAGGTTGTAATTTTGGAGCTGAGGTAAGACCAGGTATTTTGCTCGCATTGACAATTTCATTCCAAATATCGTCAGGTGACTTTATATGATCTCGCCATTGCCTGAAATACTGACCATTTTCATCAGGTACTAGTTCACCATTCTCATCACGCAAATACTCACCATCATCACCAACCGCAAACCTAATTCTCCTGCCATTTTCATCTGTTTTATATTCAGATTTATACATGATGATATTCTCATACATTGACATTGGAGCCGGATCTAATGAACTCTCAACCCTACCAGCTTTTCCCACAACCATATCAACTTCAGGAATAGAGGTCACGGACATGTCCAGCATTTTTAAATTAGCTTCATTCATCTCCATTCCCGAATGAGGCATTGAGGTAGGCATTAGTAAGAAAGATCCCTCATTCAAAGCCGGCATGAACTCCTGACCAGTTGTTATAAAAATTCGATATCCGGAAAAGAGAATCAACACTATTAAACCTATGAAGAGATATTTCACTCTCAATAAAAACCGTAAAATTTTCTCGTAATAATGGATGACAACGTAAAACGCGCCAATCAATAATCCAATGATCAAGATTACAAAGATGAAGTTGGTAAATTCACTTTTAACTACTCCTAACGGCATCCAAATAACCGCCAATATCCAAGCTACAATAAGCGCGTAAATGATGTTCTTTGCATAATTGAATCTTTGCATCCAACTTGCGGATCTTTTAGATTCAAGCTCAACAGTAACAGCACCCAAAACAGCAACGGCAAGACCAAAGAATCCTATCTGACCAAAGCCAGTAAATAGCAACACTACTGAAAGCACACCCAAAACGCCATGGGTAATGAAGGAAACAAGCTTACCCTTTTCTTTGAACTCGAATATCTTTTGAGCAAGAGGAGGAATAATAGTAAGCGCCAACAAAATAGACGCTAGTAATGCGAATGATTTTGTAAATGCAAGTGGACGAAATAATTTACCCTCGGCTGCTTGCATTGTAAACACGGGTAAGAAACTCACAATCGTTGTCGCTACAGCAGTTACAACGGCCGAAGCTACCTCAGTTGTAGCTAAATAAATAGTTTGTTTTAGAGATTGACCAGGTGGCGCTTTTTCTCTTTCAGCTACCATGCTTTCAGTAAGAACAATACCCATATCTACCATGGTGCCAACGGCAATTGCAATACCCGATAGCGCAACAATGTTTGCATCAACTCCAAAATATCGCATAGCAATGAAGCACATCAAAACTGCCACTGGTAATGAAGCAGAAATAAGTAAAGATGACTTCAAGTGCAATAAGAGCAGGATCACTACGATTATTGTTATCAGAATTTCTAGCGTTAGGGCTTCTTCCAATGTACCGATCGTTTCATGAATCAATTCTGTACGATCATAAAAAGGAACTATATTGACTTGAGAAATAGTGCCATTTGCCAACTTCTTGGTTGGTAACCCTCCCTCAATTTGCAACACCTTTTCTTTAACATTATTGATTACCTCTATTGGGTTTGCTCCGTATCTCGCAACAACAACTCCACCTACTGCAGGTGCCCCAGATTTATCTAAAACACCCCTTCTAGTTGCCGGACCTAAATGAACATTGGCAACATCTTTAATTCGAATCGGCACATTGTTGCTTACTTTAACAACGGCAGACTCAATGTCTTCGATCTCCTTTACATAACCTAAACCGCGAACAAAATACTCTGCCATGTTGATTTCCATGGTTTGTGCTCCAATATCCAGGTTACTGTTTTTTGCAGCAGTCATTACCTCCTTCAAAGAGACATCATAGACGCGCATTTTATCAGGGTCTACATCAATTTGATATTCTTGTACAAACCCACCAATAGAAGCCACTTCAGATACCCCTTCAGCTGATTGTAAGGCATACTTTACATAGAAATCTTGAATCGATCTTAATTCATGCTGATCCCATCCACCAGTGGGTTTTCCATTTTCATCTTGACCTTCAAGTGTGTACCAATAAATCTGACCCAATGCTGTAGCATCCGGTCCTAATGTTGGTTGAACACCTGGAGGAAGTAAATTAGGTGGTAAAGAATTGAGTTTTTCAAGTATTCGACTTCTACTCCAGTAGAATTCAACGTCTTCATCAAAAATGATGTAGATACTTGAAAACCCGAACATAGAATTTGACCTTATGCTCTTTACGCCTGGGATTCCAAGTAAAGATGAAGTCAAAGGATAGGTAATCTGATCTTCAACATCTTGTGGAGAACGTCCCATCCATTTGGTGAATACAATCTGCTGGTTTTCGCCTATGTCTGGGATTGCGTCTACCGGAACGGGATCTCTTGGTAAGATCTCTGATTCCCATTCAAAAGGTGCAGTAACTAAGCCCCAACCAACAAACAATACTAGCATTAACCACGCTACCAATTTGTTGTCAAGAAAAAATTTTATGGTTTTATTTAACATTGTTTCATTGGATTAGATTGGACAATAAATATCCTTGCGCAACCTTAAAATTACGCCCTAACGAAACAATTCTAGATTCTAAATACTTGGTATAAAATGAGCCTGCTTTGCTCATTAAATGGTGGATCACCATTATGCAATGTTACCTGCGGATAGATAAAATTAACTGGTGATTTGAACTGAAAAATTTCAGAACACAAGACTAACTCATCAATTTGTGAAATGTTGATACTTGTTTCATTGGCATCTAGATCACCTGTATTAAATTCTACAGTCTTATCTGAACAACAAGAAGATTCGAATTTAGGCCCTTTAATGTTATTCAACTTTTCTTTGCGCTTTTGACAACAAGGGTGAACAGGTTCGTCATCACTTTGAGAATCTGCCATTTGACATTTCTCTGCTTCGCCAAATAAATTCATTGAGAACAACTCGCCTTGACAGTAATGAAAATTGACAGACATGCCAAAGGACTCAATAGCAAAAACCATTAAGATCAAAAGTGCGGCAATTCTATTTGGCCAAGATTGTTTCACAGTACTAAATTAGCGAAAGTTAAATTGAGATTCAAATATTTAACTAGAAATTAAGAATACTCATCTAACTCCTCGATTTTTCTTTTTAAGCTCTTTTCCAGTGTATTAACAAACTTCACCTGTTGTTTCTTCCTATTTGAAACATCATGAAATGATCGATATAGGTCTCCCACTTTAATTTGAAAAATTTGCTCAAAGGAATAGCATATATCCTTCAATTCAGCCTCACCATAGTTAAGAGCTCCGGAAGCCTGTAGTGCATAGATCAATTCAACCAGGTCTAATTTATTAGCGGTCCATTTCAACTTGGGTTTAAGTTGGTTGAATATTGGTAGTTCTGGTTTTGGGGATAGGTGTCTTTGAAATAGATCAAACGCCATGATGTTTGCAGCAACACCATCATGAGAAGTATTGAATTCAGGATCATCCAATTGTCGCGTACTATGTTTTGACAAGGTGATGAGGTTAGTGCCCCGCAAAAAGTAGATTCTATCCAGATGAGTTAGGCCAGCTCTATAGTAAGTTACAAATTCTCTATTCTCCCGCATGATATAGCGGAACATTCTTTCCTTCTTCTCAATACAACAAGTCAACTCCTTTTCACTCGCCAATAGTTTTTCTGTTTCAATTTCTGCCAATACAGAAAAGAAGATGAGGTATGAGTTCACTCTTGGTTTTACATACTTGAAAAAGTGGATCTCATCATCTTCAGATTGAAACCCATCTTTATAAATTTGTTTCCGGAACGAGGTCAAAACTTTCCGAATCAGCTTAGCAGCTTTTGTTGTTCTATTATTGATATCCGGTTCATCAATGTGCAACTGTTCCAACTCTTCACAAAGAGATTTGGTCGCTGCTATGTAGTCTTGCATAAGCTTTGTAGTTAAAGGGTTAGTCTTTCATTTGTACCGATAGCAAAATCAAAGATCTAACCCTACTACGTAATCAGTTTACGACCTGCTTTTTTTCTTTTTGAACCTCATCCTGTTGATTGAGTTTTTCCTTTAAAACACGCATGTCTTCGCTCACTTTTCGATCTAAAACTTTTGCATAAATCTGAGTAGTTGCCAATTTGGTATGGCCAAGCATTTTTGATACCGTTTCAATTGGAACTCCATTAGAGAGCGTGATAGTTGTTGCAAAAGTATGACGCGCAACATGTGTTGTGATCTTCTTACGAATACCGCATAAATCTGCAATTTCTTTTAAATACGAATTGTAACGTTCATTTGTATTAACTGGAAGCAAACGGTTATTTTCAACACAATGCGGATGATCTTTATACTTCTCAATTATTTCCATTGCGATAGGAAGTAAAGGAACGCTTTCACGATTTCCTGTTTTGTTTCTATTCGTGGTTATCCAGTAATCACCATCTATGCCAACTGAAATTGCATTTTGGTCGAACTTGAAAATATCTGCATAGGAGAAACCGGTATAGCATTGAAACAAGAACACATCACGAACTTTGATTAATCGTTCAATTTTAAAATCTTTGTTTTTGATGCGATTGATTTCATCTTGTGTTAGAAATTCTCTTTCCGGATTGCGATAGGAACATTTAAATTGGGTAAAAGGACTTGCATTAATCCACTCCAACAACACAGCAACTTTCAATACTTTTTTCAGATGGACTAAATTTTTGTGTGCAGTATTATTTGAGAGCTTGTCTTTTGTAATCAAGTAATGTTCAAATTCAGTGATAAAAGAATACTTTAATTCATCCAATGGAATATCCTCAATTCTAAAATGAAGCTTCATGAAATCGATCATTTTAGATTTTGTTGCCTTGTACCTGAGCAATGTATTTTTGTGGATCAAATTAGAGTTATACTTCTCCTGGAGTTTTGCAATGTGATAATCAAAAGCATCACAAATGGTTTTCTTTTTGGGTTGCTCAATTTCAATACCAAGATATTTTGCCTTAAGTTCTTTTGCTGATATCAATTCATTAGATGCAACAACTCTCAAAAAAAGATTATTCAGTTCACTTTTTACTTGATCGATATATGCATTCACGACCATTTGAGATGAACCATTACCAATAAGTCGCATACTTTTTTTATCCCACAAATCTGGATCTATTTTGTGTGGAGTTGAAAATTGAGCTCTGGCACCATCAATTGTTATTTTACAATACAAAGGAGCTCTGCTTAAATTTACTTGCTGCAAGTAAGGGTAAAAAGTAAGTTTTAGCTTTTGTGTTGTGTTCATATCTCTATGTTTTAAGTTACAGTATCAACACGCTCAACACTACAACTACACAAGGATACAACACTGCTTCGTAAATTACTTACGTTTAAATTGCAAGTATCATTTGACAATTTGACTACTTGCAGTATTACTTGCAATTTTTTGCTTTTCAATTGATTTTAAATGAATTCAGAAAAAATTACATTTCTCTGAAAACTCCGTATTTTAGAGGGATTTGGGTTTGATTAATAAAAAAAGCCCTTCGTACGAAGAGCTTTTTGTGACCTACCCTGAAAATATTTCAAACTTTTTGAGGGAGGATACTAAGATATTACTGAGCTTCACTTAACTCATTAATTTTCTTGTTATTGTCATTTAAATTCTAATTGCAAGAATTGATTAGGGTGCTGAATATGCAGAGTTAAATAAAAAATCAGTATCCGTAAGTGTTTTCAAGAATGCGACAAGTGCTGCCTGCTCAGTAGGATTTAACAGGGCTCCTCCATAATCAACATTTTTCATTAGTGGATCAATGGTTGGAGAATCCTGAAGTCCAAAGCTGTAAAAAGCTACAACCTCTTCAAGTGAACTAAAACTGCCATCATGCATATATGGTGCAGTCAATTCTACATTTCGCAATGTTGGTGTTTTGAATTTACCAATATCTGAAGGATTTCCGGTTACATTATATCTCCCTAAATCATTCCCAGAGTGTGTACTTTTTAACCCATTGTTATGAAACAAATTATCCGTCCACAAAGGATTATAGACATCTCCATGACAGTGGAAACAGTCTCCTTTGTCTTCTCTGTAAAAGATATCGAGACCATAGAGCTCCATGGGAGACAAATCAGTCTCTCCACGCAAATACCTGTCAAATTTTGAGTCTGAGGAAACAAGAGTTCTCATGAACTGAGCCAATGCATAACTGATATAAATTTGTCTTTCTGAAGTACTTACCTCCCTGATATCTATACCAAAAGCATCATGAAACAATTGTGGATATTCTGGATGATTTGATATGCGAGCCTTTATCGAATCATTATTCGCATTTAAAAACACGTTTCCATGTTCAAGATCTGCCAGTGCTACACTGTCCAACGCAGTTGTCTCACCATTCCAACCATATGCTTTATTCCATCCTAAATTGATATGAGGTAATATTTGCATTCCGTTAGGCCCCATACTACTTTTGGTAAAAGACAGCACCTGCGGATGACAACTTGAACAAGACTTATTGTTCATTGATAAAATTTCATCATAGTAAAGTTTCCTTCCCAATCTGATCCCTTCAGCTGTTGTAGGGTTATATGAAGGTACTTCCATATCCGGCAGACTGTTGAAGGGGTTTGGAATTTCATACGGTGTCGCCGGACCGTTATCGACAATTTTAAAAGGACTATCTTTTTTACAAGACACTATTAAAACAGCAACGCACAATAAACTAATTCCATTTATTCTCATGCTGAAATATATTTCTCTCATCTTAAAATTAAAATGATCTAAATCAGCTAATGTATTGATTGGATGAATGTATTGACGACCTTATTACCAAGATTTGGGTGTTTTAGTTAAACTGTTGCATAGAGCTGATTCCCTAGAGTTTCCATTGAGGATATTTACAATGAGGAATGTGAATTTGCTTCATGCCATTTCTCGACTGAATGAACATGTTGTGACATGGTTTGGGTCATGTTATTTGTAGAGTGATGCCAATAAATTTGCCAATTCCAGTTGAAAATTTAGATTACTAAAGTGGTTTTACAATGAAAAAAGTCATTGAAGTTAAAAAGATCATACACGATAAGAATCCTAAGCTTTGTAAATGGGTCCCTTCAAACCTTCTAGCTTATCTGAGGAAGATTTTACATGAGGATGAGATCAATGAAATCCTTCATGAAATGAAGGATAAAAAGAACTTTGAGTTTTGTGAGGAATTAGTTACAAGATTTAATCTCAGTTTTAGCGCAACAGGACTCGAAAAGATTCCGAAAGAAGGGGGTGTCATTCTTGTTGCCAATCATCCATTGGGAGGTTTTGATGCCTTGGCCTTGGTTTATGTGATTAGCAGCATTAGATCTGATTTGAAATTCATGGTGAATGACGTCTTATTAAATTTTAATCATATTGAAAATTACATGGTAGGGGTGAATAAACATGGGGCTAATTCAAAAACTGCGGTTCACAGGGTGAATGAATTATTCGCTTCTGATCAGGCCGTTTTCATTTTTCCGGCAGGACTAGTCAGTAGAAAGACGAAAAGGGTTGTAGAAGATAGTGAATGGAAAAAAACTTTCATTACAAAGGCAAAGGAGCATAAGCGTGACGTAATACCAATTCACATAAGTGGTGAGCTATCTTCTTTTTTCTATAGACTATCGAACTTTAGAAAGAGAATTGGAATAAAATTGAACGTAGAAATGGTGTACTTAGCTAATGAAACGTTCAAATTGAAGAACAAGTCTTTTCATATTACAGTGGGTAGGCCAATAAGTTGGTCAACTTTTGATAAAAGCAAACCTGATCAGGAGTGGGCTTCAGAAGTTAAAAAGGTAGTTTATTCATTGAAAAACTAGTTCAGCTTGACCATTGCCTTAAATTGTCCTGAATAAATTCTAAAATCAATTGATGCTCTGTGTTTCCTTGACCATTAATTTTAATTGGTTTTCCGAATTTTATATGAATAGTTGAGTTACGGTTGATGCTACCCAAATCTTTAAGTAGTTTACCATTTTTCCAGAAATCGGTTTTCAACGCAATTGGTACGATATAACTGTTTGTCTTTTTGGCCAGTTTAATCCCCATTTTGTTAAATTTTTCCGGTTCGAACTTTTCTCTACGGGTACCTTCTGGATAAATAATCAGTGATTCTCCGTTTTTTAGAATTTTAGAGCCTTCGGTCATCACTTTCCTAAAATCAACAAAGGGGTCTTTCCTTTTCAACGCAATGGGATGTCGACTTTGCATAATCGGACCAAAAAATTTTCCTGACACAACGCTATTTTTTGCTACAAAATTAATCCTTCTTCTATGTGCCATAATTCCGGGAAAAATTAGGGGGTCCATCATGCTCATATGATTGCTTGTGAAGATAACGGGATCCTGTATTTTATCGATATTATCAAGACCTTCTAGGTGAAAACGCCCACCGCATCTCTCAATTAATTCCATAACACTCAATGAACCCTTTATCCATTCTTCTGTGGAATATTGACCAGTCTTTGCCAATTTTCTGTTCTTATAGACTTCGTAAAAAAAACGTGAATAGAGGTAAAAGGAAGAGCCCAAGGACATTTTATCCAACCATGATCGAATATGATGATCGTTGCTGTAATAACTATCTTTAGATAATTGCTGAAGAAGAGGTGCCATTTGATTATTATATGCTTGATTAACCCCGTTTATGCTGCAGTCAGTTGAGATATTTTAGCCTGTAGTTTTTGAATACGATTCACAGCTTCTGCAAGCTCTTTTGTTAAAAGCGATTTGTTGGGTGTAAAAGTTGGTTGATTGCTAAAAAGTTCTTCATAGTAATTTACACCGGTGATTAGATTGGAAGAAAATCCTAAAAGTCGATTATGTTCCTTTTTTGATGATGCGTCAAAATCTTGCACCAATTCTCCCAAATAGTCTATGTATGCTTTCAATTCTTTGATAAACATATGTGGACGGTACTGGGGAAATGAAATATCTTTTCTTCCGTAGATATGATCAGCCATTTGTTTTAGTGTCCTTACCTCTTTGAAGTAGAACATGTTTGGCCCCGGGCAAATAGAAACTCCTGAATTGCCTTTTTGGGTCTTCAAATTGTTGACAATCAGAACGGAGTTTATCAAGCCGGTGCAAAGAC
Source organism: Crocinitomicaceae bacterium (assembly GCA_020635955.1). Classification (GTDB taxonomy): domain Bacteria; phylum Bacteroidota; class Bacteroidia; order Flavobacteriales_D; family Crocinitomicaceae; genus Paracrocinitomix. The sequence goes on along the minus strand of JACJYW010000003.1, from coordinate 696,482 downwards.
AAGTTTTGTCAACTACCTTATTGTACTCTTTAAAAAAATCAGATGCTTCTAAGTTTTGTTTTTTCAGCTCCTTTATTTTTCGATCCTGATATTTTCGAGCTGCCAAGCAAAGGGGTTTATCAGAGAACTCAGTATTAAATAGGGCCAAATTACCTTCAACACAAGGGCTTCCTGGTTTCATATTAGAGATTCTTTCTTCTCTTTCTATTTCTTTTGATGTTCCTTTTACAGAGTTAAATCGAACTCCTATGGGCGAAATATGACTGAGATAAAAATCCTTTTCCTCTGCATCAATGAGCAGATTCATGGTGTTATCGTCTACGTTGGTAACCTCCGGAACTAAAAGAAAGGGACTTCCCCAACCAATGGAATCAAGTTTATAATAATCTAATAAAAAACTATGCTCTTCACTAGTTCCAACACCCCCTTGTGCACTAAATTTGAAAGGCAGCTTATTCTTCGGAATAGCTAGGTTTTTTGTTTCAAGCGCAGTTTTTAGGGTTTCAAAAACTGTATCATAGAGATTCTCTCGTTGATTTTTAAATTCTTCCAAAATTGGGCCCATAAGAAAGCCTTCAGTTGCAAATGCATGTCCTCCACAATTTAAGCCTGATTCTATGCGATATTCAGAAATCCAAATACCTTTCATTGCCAGAAATTTTCCCTGAACAAGAGCAGAACGATAGTCGCTCACTTTTAAAATGATTTTCTTTTTGATATAACCGTCTTCATCCGGATAAAAATCTTCAAATTGCTCCATATAGCTGAATAATCGAGGATTCAAACCTGCAGAAAGAACCAATGATGATTCTAACTCACTTTTGGCAAATCCTCTAAGAGCTGCATGTGCATCATTTTGTTCGGTAGGTAAAGGTTTTCCTTTCTCATAATTAACCCTATCCAGTTTGGTCATAATGTTTACATCAATGCTTCCGACATGCAGGTTTGTGGAGATCCATTGACGAATAGCCTTTTTATCACCCTGTTTATTCAACAATTGCAGAAATTCACTCTTTAGTTTAGCTGAATCAGGCAAAAGACTGATGCATTCGAGTATTTCTTCTTTTTTTTGAACAGGTGAAGCTAAAAAGCTTTCAATTTTTTTTTTGACTAAGTCATTTATAGTGTTGAGAAAAGCTGTGGTTCTCTTTGCTCTGAAATCTTCTTCCTTTTCATTAATTTTCTCATATTTCAAATGATTTTTCTTGCAATAGAACTCCCTCATTTTCTCTTGTAACGGCTGGCCATTTAGGGAAAGTACGGAATCAATACCCAGGTGTGCAATTTTAACCGCGGAATCTATTGTAAACCCCACCCCCATTACGGGTATGTGGAAGGTATGTCTTTGTTTCATAGTTCGGTTTGTTATCGATTGTTATTATTGGTGAGGCTGCAAAGTTCGCCTCTTTGCACCCACGAAAACATGATACTAATCAGCTCATTGTATGTGTATGTATGAAGCAATCAATGAAAAGAAAAAAATCATGGTTTTATAATTAGTCGAAGTCAAGTTAAAAAACGATAATACTGTGAGTAGCGTTCATCATAAGTATGAAGATGATCGTTATTACAACCATACCCAGACGAGGAATCAGTTTTAACTTTAAGTGAATGTCTTCAACGGTTTGCTCAGAAATATGGGGATTACCAACACCAACTTTTCTTGCCAATAAATTTTCAATAAAGAAATGAAATAATGTCAAGATCAATCCCAAAGTTCCTGCAATTAATATTGACCAACCCCATGTCCCTCTCTCAGTTAATAAACTTATTTCAAATCCAACGAATCGATATAGCAATATTCCCCCGCTTATGGCTGTGGTTAAGGCCAATACTGAAGCTAATCTGAATATGCGAGGAAATATGGTATTCAAAAATTCTTTTCTAGCTGTTCCCTGGTATTTTGACAATAAAGGGATCAGTACAAAATTGATTATAACGACCTCTCCAAACCAGGCTGAACCGGCTATTAAATGAATCCATCTGAAAAAAGTATATAAATCTGATGACATATTTATTGGTTGTTTTTATTGTTATTGACATTTGTTGTAGAAGGATTCATGTCTCTTCTGTCTAACTTCCATCTGATTCCAAAAAAGAACCTTCTAACCTGTAATGGCCCATAGGCGTAAGAAGTATCAAAATTGTCACCAAACGGATCTCCTGAATCAATTAATGGAGACGGTTGCGTATAATTGAAGATATTTCTCACTCCTGTATACATTTCAATGTTGTGTTTGAAAGACTTGGTGATTTGGAAATTCTGTAAAGTGAACCACGGCGACACTTCAGGTATGTTATATTCTTCAGGATATGTCGGCAGTACTTGTGGTCCCATAACTTTACCTGTATAATTCAATGTCAAACCAATTTTTTTGAAATCATATGATACCCCAAAAGTTCCTGAAAAGGCCGGGGTGAATACTTGTATTTCTTTGGTCATAATACCGTTCTCATCTTCGACCATTTGATAGGTATTTAAATAAGTACCTCCTATTCTGACTTTTAAAGGGAAGTTAAAAGAGTGATGCAAAGAAACAGATGCTCCCTGAGTAACTCCATATCCTTGCAAGTTGTCATATACAATGAGTTGAGGATCGTAGTCGTAGTCAGGCAAGATTTTGTTCAAATAGTAGGTATAGAAGAAGTCAACATCAATATTTCCACATCCCATCCATGTGTAAGTGTGATTAAGATTCAATGTTGCATTATGTGATCTTTCCGGGCGTAATTTCTCCATTAACATCACTGCTCTAGACCCTGAAAAAAACGCATGGTCTTCGGTAAACAATTGAACTTGTCTGAACCCGTTTCCATAATTCAATCTAAGAGCTGTGAAATGCCCAACTTGATATTTCATACTCAGTCGTGGAGAAAAAATCAATCCATGAGCACTGTGATAATCTAGTCGTGCTCCTCCCAATACAGTGAACTTTTCTGTCCAATTGAATTCATCCTGACAAAAAATCCCCGGCACGTAGGTTTGCTCGTCCGTTTCTGAGGTGGTATTATCTGCATAAGTTTGAAACTTGTTTGTAAGTCCAATAATCAAGTGATTGCGGTTATTAAAACTTTTGTTCCAAATTAGATTTGAGAAAAGTATTTTTTGATTTGCTCGGTAATTCACATTCCCATACCATGCATCCTGATCATGATTATTGGCAGATATGTCCAATTTTAAATTTCTGTTCTTTACAGGAAAATAATATGAGCCTATGATCTCTAATCTTCTTGTTGTTATTGATTCACCGTAAGTTTCATCACTTCCAAGATCATCTGGTGTCCATTGAAGTGTCCCACCAAATCGGTCTTCCATGTAATATCTCGCCGCAAGATTTACAACCGGCAATCCTTCTTTATTGTTTATTAACCATTTATTAAAAATGGATAATCGGTTGTTTAAAGGAATATCTGTGAAATTGTCTTCGTTGAAATCCATTTTATGATTGTTGTAGTAGTAATCAGCACTAATTGTTGTGTAAACCTGCTTGCCTAATCTAGGAGTGATACCTAAGGATGACTTCAGTTCTTGATGTGTTGTAAAATTTGACTCAAGATCAATTAACGGACATTCTTCAGGAGATTTAGTGATTATATTGATCACACCACCAACTGCCTCAGTTCCGTACAAAGTAGAAGATGGACCCTTAACGATTTCAACACGATCTATTAGAGAAGTTGGAATTCCATTGAAGCCGTAAACTGATGACAATCCACTAATAATTGACATACCGTCAATTAATACCAAGGTGTATGGTCCCTCCATTCCATTTATATGAATATCATTTGTTCCACACACCGCACAATTTACCTGCTCTTGAACTCCGTTAACATTGTTAAGCGCCTCAATTACACTATTTACCGGGTTAGATCTAAAAAAACTGCTGTTAATCACCTCAATTTTTACCGGAGATTTCTTGACCATAGTTTCTCTCATTGTACCGGTGACAACTACTTCATTCAAAAACAGATCAGTTTCTTCAAGTTCAGTGACCAATTCTATCTGTTTATCTGCAACCTCAACCGGAATTATTTTTTCAATATATCCAACTGCTCGTATGCGGAGATGGTATTTACCCGGCGGTATATTTTGTAATTCAAATTCTCCATTCTCGTTAGTTATGGTTCCATAATCAGTACCCACAAGATCAACTTTTGCGAAAGAGACCATCTCGTCAACAGCTTTAATTTTTCCGGTTATTGTTTGAGTTTGGGCTAAGATTCCACAGTTAACACTCAACATTATAAGGGCTACAAGGTATTTCATATTTATTATTTTTATTTAGACTAATTCTAATTAAGAACAAATATTAATCTTCTTTGAATGTTTATTTATGATATAAATCATGTTTTGAAGTACTTCAATAATCGAGATTTGCCAATAAATTGATAGACATGAAGTTTCCAAAGAATATAAATGAACTACCTGTGAAAGAAAGACCTGTGCGGTTTTCGGTCGCTTCAAATTTTGACACTAAATTAATTGATAATATTTCCAATTATCCTGTATATGAAGTGTACGGAAAACTAACGACTGATTTTTTTGGTGGTGGTAGACCTTCGTTCTATTTACCTGACGTGAATAAAAAAAGATTGGAAGACTATGTCAATTACTGTCATTTGAATGGGATTGAATTCAATTACCTTTTGAACTCCTCTAGCATGAACAACGTTGAGTTCACTACCAAAGGTCAAAGAGAGCTTAGAAAATTATTGGATTGGTTAGACGAAATTAGAGTTGACTCGATAACAGTTTCTAACTTGTTTTTCCTCAGAGCTATCAAGAAAAACTACCCTAGGTTCAAGGTTCGAATATCTGCGCACAGAGAAACTGACAATGCGAGACAAGTAAGATTTTGGGAAGATAACGGTGCTGACTGTGTGGTTATTTCTGAAACAACAATTCATAGAGAGTTTAAAATTTTAAGGGCAATGCGAGAGGCTGTTAGTATCGACCTGTCACTGATCGTTAATAACTGGTGTCGTCAAGACTGTGCGATTGCATCAAACCATGCCGTTCTTTTATCAAATGCTTCTAGAAGAGGAAAACAAAATTTTCCTTTGGATTATTGTTCAGTTTATTGCAATGCATTTCGATTAGAAGAACCGGTAAATTATCTCAGAGCCAATTGGATTAGACCTGAAGACCTTCATTATTACGAAGATATGGGATATACTAATTTTAAAATTGTTGAGCGCAATACCCCAACTGATATTTTAACGCTGAGGGTAGACGCTTATCACAACCGAAACTATGACGGAAATTTACTGGATATTGTACAGAATTATTCTTATCCAGCAAGTTCAATGAAATCAAAAGATGAAAAGGCCAGCTATTCTTTAAAAAGAAAAACCAAATATTTTTTCAAGCCTTTCCAGTTCAATATGACCAAGTTTCCGCAAATTGTTGAGTATGGTAAGACTGCTTCCATGTTGTATCCAAGAAAAGACGATAACCCAGTCTTTGTTGACAATCGGGCATTGGATGGTTTCCTGAAACGTTTTGAAAAACAGGGATGTGAGGAATTGGACTGTGAAAATTGTTTTTATTGTCATAAATGGGCTGAAAAAACCGTTTATTTTAACAAAGAGTGGAGAGAGAAAATGACCACCCAATATGATCATCTTTTGGATGATTTGCATAAAGGTGAATTATGGGAACCTTATTATAAAACTTTAAAGAATAAACTCTTTGGAAAGAAAAAAATCGAAACTAATGAAGATTCAAGAGAACTTGGAGGAGAGGTGTTACCAAAAATGAAAGACAGAAAATATAAAGACTTGAATGTATCCCCTAAAAACAAAGCGTGTGATCAAAGTATGCCTGAAGGTATATTAAGTGTTGGGAATGAAGGTTTGACCGTGGAGGACAAAATTCAGTCTAAGGATAAAGATCTTAGCTTTTGAAATTATGGAATCTATTTTCAACAATGAGCATCATCCTGTAATAATTTCAGGACCCTGCAGTGCCGAGACCGAAGAACAGTTGTTCATAACAGCAAAGGGTTTGATTGAAAATTGTAATTTATCCGCCTTCAGGGCTGGTATTTGGAAACCTCGCACAAGACCTAATTCTTTTGAAGGTAAAGGGGCGATTGCTTTACCTTGGCTCCAACAAATCAAAAAAAAATTTAATATTCCTGTTACAATAGAAGTAGCAAATGCTCAACATGTAGAACACGCGCTAAAACATGACATAGACATTTTATGGATTGGAGCAAGGACTACGGTGAATCCTTTTTCAGTTCAGGAAATTGCCGACGCATTGAAGGGAACAAAAATTCCGGTAATGATAAAAAATCCTATATTCAGGGACCTTTCCTTATGGGTAGGGGCTATTGAACGCATTTATCAATCCGGAAGTTATAAGATCGCAGCTATTCATAGAGGGTTCGCTGCCCATAATGATTCTCCTTTCAGAAATGTTCCTTTCTGGGAAATTCCAATCGAATTGCAAAGATTGTTTCCAGACCTGGATATTTTTTGCGATCCTTCTCATATTTGTGGGAACCGCGAATTGCTACCATCAGTATCACAGTTTGCTATGGACTTGAATTTTAAAGGGTTAATGATTGAAAGTCACTTTAATCCCAGTTCAGCATTAAGTGATGCTGACCAACAAATTACACCAGACGAATTGAAACTAATGCTGTCTCAGTTGAAATATAAAAAGTCATCATTAAAGAATGGTGAACTCGTTCAGATTGAGCAATTAAGATCAGCTATTGATGACATAGACATGCAGTTGATAGACATAATCTATAACCGTCTTAATCTTATCAAAGAGATTGGAAGAATCAAAAACAAGAGTAACATTTCGGTGTTGCAATTAAATCGTTGGAAAAAAATTCTTGAAACACGGACAGTTAAGGGTTCTGAAAAAGGCTTGAGTTCAGATTTTGTCAAAGATTTACTCGAATTAATTCATAAGGAATCTGTACGAGTACAAATTGAGGGTAATACAGCATCTCATTAAATCAACTTTGACTCGTTAAAACCATCCATAAAAATAAGTGTAGTAATTATTTTATTATTTCATCATCAGAATCATCAATGATCTGAAAGATGGCAGAGAATGGACCAAGCGTCTACCACAAGATCAGTATGTCACTCCAGTTTGTGCAATGGATGTTGCCCAGGCTTCAACTCTTTTGGCTGAAGACAAGAAATCAGGGATCTATCATATTGGCAGTACTGATTTCATGATCCGAGTTCAATTGGTAGATAAAGTATTGAGCTATTTACCTGATCACAAATGTACGGTTGAAGGTGCCTGGACCAAAGATCTTGGACAGGCTGCTGCACGACCATTAATGAGTGGGAACATTTCTGAGAAGTTTATCAGAGAATATCCAGATTATAAATTTTAAAATGTAGATGATTATTTGAGATCCAAAATTTTGTGAAAAATCTTCAGTTGTTCAACTGCAATATATTATGCATTGTTCTCTTTCCAGACATGGGTATTATCTTCAAACATCTCCTTACCAAAAACCGGTACATCCTTTTTTATAGCTTCCACGACAAAGCGACAAGCCTCCATAGCATCTTCTCGGTGTTTGGAAGAAGTAAATACAAATAGAGAAAACTCCCCAGTTTTCACAAGTCCAAGACTATGGTAGATATGCATGCAGATCAAATCATATTTTTCAAAAGCCGCTTCACGTATTTTATAAAACACCTCTTCGGCCATCTCTGCATACGCTGAGTAATCGATTCCTGTCACAGTTTTACCGTCTATTTCATCAGCTCTTACTTGACCCAAAAAAATGTCATGCGCACCAATATCATATTTGTGTTGATGGTGACCGATTGAAGTCGCAATCTTATCGACACTAATTGAACCATTTACAAAAACAGACTTCTTTTTTTTATCCATTTCTTATTCCTCCTTTTAAGTTGACCAAGTTATTGAAATTGTAATGTTCTTGTAAATACCTAATCGCTTTTAGACTTCTTGAGCCTTTTTGACATATTACTATGACCTGCTCATCTAATGGTATCTGGTCAACGAATTGATCAATGTCATTTAAAGGTGCTTCAATGATTCTTTTGCCTTCAGCTCTGGGTACCTCCCAGCTTTCTCTGACATCCAAAATAATGCTCACCATTTTTACTTCATTAAATTCTTCCATGGTGAGGGATGCAATATCTTCAGTTTCCTGACTTTTCATATTACAGTACGCTGGGTAGTCAAAAACCAAATAATCATCTGTTGATTTTATGCCATAGTTTTCAAGCTTTGAAGTTTTTTTCAATTCTATTTTGAAATGTGTTGTTGTCAACATATTAACGACCAATACCTTTCCCGACAGAATATGTTCAGACGCCAAAATTATTTTGACAGCTTCCATTCCCTGATATAAACCAATGATCCCCGGAAGAATTCCAAGAACGCCAACATCTGAACAAGAAGGAGCAGTTTTTAACGAAGGTGGATCTGGAAATAAGCAACGATAGGTGGGCCCTTCTTTATAATTGAAAACTGAAACTTGTCCTTCAAATTTGTGAATTGCACCATAAACTAGTGGCTTTGAAAGAAGAGCACAAGCGTCATTTATCAAATACCTTGTGCTGAAATTGTCTGTTCCATCTATGATAATATCGTATTCGCTGAAAAGAGAAAGAGCATTTTTATTGGTCAACTCAAATGCATAAATTGAAACTTCAATGAAAGGGTTCTTTTTACATAATTTCTCTTTTACGACTTCTGCCTTTTTACGATTTAAATCATTTGTATCAAAGAGTATTTGTCTTTGTAGATTGCTTTCTTCAACAACATCAAAATCAATAATTCCAATATGACCTACTCCCGCCGCAGACAAATAAAGCAGGATTGGACATCCTAAACCACCTGCTCCAATCACCAATACACTAGAGTGTTTTAGCTTCTCCTGCCCTTCTAATCCCAGCTCTGAAAGCTGAATGTGCCTGGAGTACCTTCGATATTCTTCTTCTGTCAAACTCTTCATAAGAACCCTACAAAGATAAAAGGAAAATTTCCCATTACTTTAAATCATCTATATAAAATCAGTTATACGTCTTTCGTAGAACACTTGTTTACAAGTAGTTAAATAAAAACTGATATTATTCATGCGTATTATGATTTATATCATTTTCTCAACGAAGAAATAGAGACAGATTTGTTACAGAATATAACTAGATATCAATTTAATCGAAACTAAATATGAAACGACCTAAGTTCCAAGAAGGATTAAGACAAGTCGCGATAGTTGTGGTGGCTCTTTTTTGTTCACTGCAGTTATACGGTCAAGATGATGTGGATAGTGCTTCGGTAGAGACCGATACTATTGTAGTTGAAGACGTTGACGAAAAAGCAGAAATAATCGAGTCAGATACAGTTGAAGAAGTTGTGCCTCTTATTGCCAATGCTGAAAATGGAAAAGCACTTTTTCAAGGTGGAACAAGATTCAAAGAAGGCGGTCCGGCTTGTGTGGTTTGTCACAACGTTAATGCAGAAGGTGTCATTCCTGGCGGACTGTTTGCGAAAGATCTCACAGATGTCTACGAACGTTTGGGTGACGGTTTGATCGGTTGGTTGATGGCCCCACCTTTTCCTGCAATGGCATCATCATACTCTAATAATCCATTGTCTGAACAAGAGCGAATGGATCTTACAGCATTTTTCAGAGAAACATATGAGAATAAACCAAGTGAAGCAATTGCTGATAAAGGTGTTGAGCTGTTTTATTTCGGAGGAGGATTTGGTCTGCTGGTTATTTTGGGATTGATTCAGATTCTTTGGATGAAAAGAAAAAGAAGGATGACAAAACAGGCCATTTTTAACCGACAAAGAAAAGCTTGGGACGCAAAATTTTAAACATTAAGAACACAAATACACAACAATTATGAGTTGGATCGAAGATATAATATCACCTAAAACCCGAAAATGGGAAGAGTTTTATCGCAACAGATGGCAATATGACAAAGTTGTGCGAAGTACGCATGGCGTTAACTGTACGGGAGGGTGCTCATGGGCAATTCATGTTAAAGATGGTATTGTCGTATGGGAATTACAGCAGTTGGATTATCCGCAATTTAACAAAGAGGTTCCACCTTATGAACCAAGAGGATGTCAGAGAGGGATTTCTTATTCATGGTATTTGTATAGCCCGATTAGGGTAAAGTATCCTATTGTTAGAGGTGCATTAATTGATCTTTTTAGAGAAGAGAAAGAAAAAGCCGGAGGAGATCCTGTACAGGCGTGGGCAAATCTGCAGGCAAGTCCTAATAGTAGAAAACGATATCAAAATGCCAGAGGTAAAGGTGGATTTAGGAGAGTTCATTGGGATGAAGTGACGGAGTTGATTGCTGCTTCCAATATTTATACAGTTCAAAAATACGGTGCGGATCGTTTGATTGGATTCTCTCCAATCCCGGCAATGAGTATGTTAAGTTATGCTTCCGGAGCAAGATATCTGCAGCTCATGGGAGGTGTGAACTTGAGTTTTTATGATTGGTATTGTGACTTACCAAACGCATTCCCTGAAATTTGGGGAGAGCAAACTGATGTTTGTGAATCTGCCGATTGGTATAAATCTAAGTTCATTGTGTCAATGGGTGCTAACTTGGGAATGACCAGAACACCCGATATCCACTTCTTTTCTGAAGCAAGACACAACGGAACTAAAACAGTGGTTATGTCTCCTGACTTTAGTATGGTGGCAAAACATGCTGACCAATGGATTCCTGTTCACCAAGGTTCTGATGGTGCTTTCTGGATGGCCGTTACTCATGTGATCCTGCAAGAATTCCACGTAGATAGGCAAGTTCCTTACTTCATTGACTACGTGAAAAGATTTACGGATTGTCCTTTCTTGATCAAATTGAATAAAGAGGGTGATAAATATATGCCAGGCAGAATGGTTCGGGCTAATGAAGTTTCGAATTTTAAAAGTGCAGAGAATGGTGATTGGAAGTTCTTGAACTTCGATTCTAAATCAGGAGGATTGGTTTCTCCTATGGGAACATCAGGTTACAGATGGCAGGATGAAAAAGGTAAATGGAATTTGAAGTTCAATGATGGTGAAACAGGAAAAGAATACGATCCGGTTTTGACACTTATTGATTCAAAAGAAGATGTATTACAAGTTGAATTCACGGAGTTTGGCCTTGATCAGAAAGTAATGAGAGGAGTCCCTGTAAGATACATCACTACCAATGATGGAGAGAAGATTCCGGTAACTACGATCTATGATGTTACCATGGCTCAGTATGGAGTTGGCAGAGGACTTGAAGGAGCTTATCCATCTTCATATGATGACAAGGATCAAGCTTATACTCCAGCTTGGCAGGAAATTTTTACCGGAATTGGTAGAAAAGAAGTGATTCAGCTTGCAAGAGAATGGGCAACTACAGCTGAAGCTACAGAAGGTGCCTGTATGGTGATCGTTGGCGCAGCAATCAACCACTGGTTCCATAATAACCTGATGTATCGTGCGGCTATCATGGCGCAGATGCTTACCGGATGTAATGGTAAAAACGGAGGTGGTATGAACCACTATGTTGGCCAGGAGAAATTGGCTCCAATGGATTCATGGTCAACAATTATGAGTTCTAAAGATTGGGGAACATCACCTAGATTACAACAGGGTCCTATATGGCATTACATCAATTCTAGTCAATGGAGATATGATGGTAATCAAAAATACTATAACAGCTCTCCAGACAATAAAATTGCCAATATGCACTCAGCCGACTGGTGTGTAATGGCTGTGAGAAATGGATGGATGCCATATTATCCTCAGTATAACAAAAGCAACTTTGAAATTGTAAAAGATGCGGAGGCTGCTGGATGCAATACTGATGACGAAAAACGAGATTATATAGTTAAGCAACTTAAATCAGGAGATTTGAAACACTCGGTTGTACAACCTGATGAAGAGGTGAACTTTCCAAGAGTTTGGTTCATTTGGAGAGGAAATGCCATTGGTACTTCGGCAAAAGGACATGAGTATTTCTTAGATCATTATTTGGGTACGCATACAAACAAAATTGCAGATGAAGTTGCAGGCGAAATTGTTGAGGATATCGAATTTAAAAAAGAAGGTGCCAGAGGTAAAATGGACCTTGTAATCGATATCAACTTCAGGATGGATACTTCTGCATTGTATTCGGATATTGTTCTACCAACGGCATCATGGTATGAAAAGGCGGATATCAATTCAACTGATATGCACTCATTCATCCACCCGCTTTCGGAAGCAATCCCACCTGTTTGGGAAGCAAAAACTGATTGGCAAATCTTCCAGGGATTGGCAAAAAAGGTACAAGAGATGGCACCTAAATATTTGCCAGGTATTTGGAAAGATGTAGTTAATCAACCATTAACTCATGATTCTAAAGATGAAATTAGCCAAACGAATCTTCAGGACTGGTTCAAAGGAGAGTGCGAAGCCATTCCAGGAAAAACAATGCATAAGATTGTTTTTAAAGAGAGAGATTATACTAAAATCTATGATAAGTTCATCTCATTAGGAAAAGGTGTAGCTGAAAACGGGTTGGGCGCTCATGGAAATCACTACATGTGTGAGGATATTTATGAAGAAATGCTTGAACACAGACAGCATATCCAGAAATGGAATGATGGTACTGAGTATCCTTCGTTGAAAGATGATACCGAGGCTATAAATGCTATATTAAAACTGTCTTCGCTTACCAACGGAACCCTTGCGGACAGATGTTATAAAACAATGTCTGAAAAGATTGGCGTTGAGGAAATTGCAGAATTAGGTAAACCGTATCTAGAGGTCAACATTGAATACCGCGATCTACAGGCTCAGCCTAAACGATACAATTCTTCGCCACTTTGGTCGGGATTAATGCATGAGGGTAGAACATATGCTGCCTATACCTATAACGTTGATATGTTTGTTCCATGGAGAACTCTCACTGGTAGACAGCATTTCTATCTTGATCATGATGCTTACATAGCATTCGGTGAACACTTATCAACCTACAAACCATCACCTACTCCTGAAGCTTATGGAGATTTGAGAAAGACAGTAAATGATGGTAAAGCAAAAATGTTGAATTGTCTTACTCCACATGGTAAGTGGCATATTCACTCTACTTATGGAGATACATTGAGAATGTTAACATTGTCAAGAGGTAATGAACCATGCTGGATGAGTGAAAAAGATGCAGCAGAATTGGGAATAAAGGACAATGACCACGTTGAAGTGTACAACGATCATGGAGTATATGTGGCGAGAGCTTGTGTAAGTGCCAGAATTCCCAAAGGCGTATGTATAGTCTATCACGCAGTTGAAAGAACGTATAATATTCCAAAATCTCAGATCAGACGAGGAAAAAATGGTGAACCAAGAAGGGGTGGAATGAACAACTCATTTACCAGGGTTCACCTCAAACCGAATTTGATGTGCGGTGGTTACGGACAGTTTACATACCATTTTAATTACTGGGGACCGGTTGGTGTAAATAGAGATACCCACGTCCTTGTAAGAAAAATGAACAAAGTAGAATACTAATTAAGACAGATTAAAATCAAATAATATGGATATCAGGGCACAAGTTTCAATGGTTTTTCATCTCGATAAATGTATCGGATGTCACACTTGCTCAGTAGCATGTAAAAATGTTTGGACCGATAGAAGAGGTGCTGAATACATGTGGTGGAACAATGTAGAAACCAAACCAGGTACAGGCTACCCAACTAAATGGGAAGATCAGGAGATTTATAAAGGAGGATGGGTAAAAAAGGGTGATAAGCTAGTTCTTAAAGGTGCTGGCAAATTGAAAGGGCTAAAGAATATTTTCCACAACCCGAACATGCCTGTTTTGGAAGATTATTACCATCCATGGTGCTACAAGTATAGTGACCTATTTACCGCCCCAGAAGGAAATGATCAGCCAATTGGACGTGCGGTTTCACTGATCACAGGTGAACCGATTGATATTAAATCAGGTCCTAACTGGGATGATGATTTAGGTGGGTCTCCGGATTACGCAAGAAATGATGTCAACTTCAAAGAGCTTTCAGGAGCCGAGCAGGAAGCTATGTTCCAGCTTGAGAAAATGACACTTCACTATTTGCCAAGAATCTGTAACCACTGTTTGAATCCAGCTTGTGTGGCTTCATGTCCTTCAGGTGCCTTGTATAAGCGAGGTGAAGATGGAGTAGTTTTGATCAACCAGGAAAGATGTAGAGCCTGGAGAATGTGTGTGACAGCGTGTCCATATAAAAAATCATACTACAACTGGCATACCGGCAAATCTGAAAAATGTATTCTTTGTTATCCAAGACTTGAGTCAGGTCAGGCTCCGGCATGTATGCATTCATGTGTTGGAAGAATCAGGTATTTAGGTGTTATGTTGTATGATGCTTCTAAAATTCATGAAGTTGCTAATTCATCTGATAATGATTTACTGCAAAGCCAATTGAATATTTACGTGGATCCTAATAATCCAAAAGTGATTGAAGCCGCTAGAAAAAATGGAATTCACGATTCCACTATTAAGGCTGCACAGGAATCGCCAGTTTATAAATTTGTTAAAGAATGGGGAATTGCATTACCTCTTCACCCTGAATTCAGAACAATACCAAATCTGTTTTATGTACCACCAATGCTGCCGGCTATGGCACAGGTTGATGAAAATTCGAATTATCAGACTGCTTCGACTGATCTTTTTCCAAAAGTGGATCAGAACAGAGTCCCGGTTAAATATCTTGCTTCTTTATTTTCAAACGGAGATACACAAGTCATTACAGATGTTTATCAGAAGTTATTGAGTGTGAAGTATCACAGAAGAAATGAAACTGTTGGTGATCTTTCAAATGACGAAGTAGCAGAGCTCATGGCAAAAGCAAAAGTTGACAAACACACTGCAAATGCCATTTTCAGATTAACATCTCTAGCAACTTTTGAAGAAAGATTTGTTATTCCACCAGCGCATAGAGAAGAATCTATCGAAATGCTTGAAGCTACTGCGGATGCAAAAGGTGAAACTGGATTTGGCTTTAAAGAAAAACCAGCAAGAGGGGTATAATTGAAATAATATGAATAAAATGACACAATATAACTTACTAGCTGATTTGTTTAGATATCCGCAAAATGGCTATATCGAAGATGTGAATAAGTGTGCAGACTATTTGAAGGAAAACTATCCTGTTGCCTATCAGCAAATGCTACCATTTATTGATGTTATCAATGGAATGTCTATCATTCAAATTGAAGAATTATTTGGGAGAACTTTTCATATCCAAGCGATTTGTTATTTGGACATAGGTTATGTTCTGTTTGCAGAAGATTACAAAAGAGGGGAGTTTTTGGTTCAAATGAAAAATGAGCAAAGGAAAGTGAACAATGATTGTGGTGTAGAATTATCTGACAATCTCCCAAACGCTCTGACACTACTTCCACTTCTTGAAGATTCAGAATTTAGAGAAGAGCTGGTAGTGAGAATGTATATTCCTGCTCTTGAAATGATGTTGAAGGAATTTGACACGGCAAGAATGCAGCTCAAAGACAAAGTGAGAAAGAAGAAACAAAAAGTTGTCATACAGGAGAATTTGCCAAACATGAACATATACAAGTTTGCAATCGAAGCAACCTTGTCAATATTGCAATTAGATTTTGAAATAAGTGAGTTTGAAGGAAAAGAAATTAACGCAGATCCCTTGAGCTCCTTTTTACCGAACTGCGAGGGATCTTGTGTTGAAACAAAACCGTCAGAAAAAAAAAAATAGCATGAGCAGTTATAAAATGAATAAAAAAATGGAAGTTATGTCTAGAGAAAAAAGCCAATCTACTTTTAGCAAAAGAATTTATACGATTCTGTTATTGACTGTTTCGTTTCTTTTTATATCAAATAATTCAATATCCCAAAATGGTGAAGAATTGTTTAAGACATATTGTAATTCGTGTCACCTTCTGTCCTCATCTCCTTCTACAGGGCCAGGAATGGCTGGGGTAACTGAAAGGAGGTCAAAGGAATGGCTCGTTTCATGGATTACTAATTCTTCTGAATTCATTGCATCAGGAGATCCGGACGCCAATGCGGTTTATGAAGAATATAACAAAATGATGATGCCCCCATTCACTCAACTTTCTGAGAGCGAAATTGTTAGCATTATTGATTATTTAGAAGTGGCAGCCCCAGTGGATGCTGGTGGAGGAGAAGTGGATGGAGGAGAAGAAGTTGCCGCAGAAGAAAGAATCCTTACCGACGGTGAGAAGAAAATGATCAAATGGATAATCCCGGTAATGTTAATTATTCTGTTTTTCGTTTTCAGAATGATTAGAAATTTAAGACGAAGAATGGAAGAATTGGGTGTAGCAGAGGATCCACATGCTGTGAAAAATTATGCCTTGCTATTTGCAGGTATTTTAGGATTAACTGTCGGTGCTTTTTATCTCTTATCAATAGGCCTTCAGAATAATGCCGGACAATTAAATGGTATGATGTTCGCAGTATTCCCTTATGTTGCATTGGCTATTTTTGTTGTAGGGTCAATATATAGGTACACGAAAAAAGGATTCAAAGTTTCTTCATTATCTACACAGTTTATAGAAGGGAAGAAACTTTTCTGGGGGTCACAACCGTTTCACTGGGGTCTGATCATATTGTTCTTTGGACACTTAATTGCATTCTTGTTTCCTTCAACTTTGATTGCTTTTAACGGTCATCCTGTAAGACTTTTGATTCTTGAAATTAGTTCGTTTGCATTTGGGTTGTCGGCTCTTTTAGGTCTGGTTTTATTAATAAAAAGACGCTTGACTACCCGTAGTTTGCTGGTTGTATCAAATAGAATGGATATGCTGGTTTATACTGTACTTTTAATTCAAATTGTATCTGGACTGAGTGTTGCTTTCTTCGTGAGATGGGGTTCAACCTGGTTTGCTAGTGTTCTTACGCCATATTTGAGATCTGTTTTCTCATTCAGTCCTGACATTGAAGCAATTTCGGTTGCTCCGTCATGGGTACAAATTCATGTTGTGTCTGCATTTTTAATAATTGCTATTATCCCTTTTAGCAGATTCATGCACTTCCTGGTAGCTCCTATTGATTATTTGTGGAGGAAATATCAAGTTGTTATTTGGAACTGGGATAGGAAAGTAATTAGGAATAACACAAGACACAATGTAGGCAAAAGGCCAAGGAATCATTAAACTTGGCATACTTAATCATCAAGGCTGCTCTATTGCTATTAGAGCAGCTTTTTTTATTTGATTCACTCTAGGGTCAATGATTGTGTAATAAAATATTTTTGTGCAATACATTTGTTGTGAGGTTAATAATTCTGCTCTTTCTATGTTCATGCCTTTTCGTGGGTTGCAAGGACACTTCAAAATTAATTGTTGCGACTTCAGCTAATGTGCAATTTCCAATTGAAGAGATTGTTATTCAATTTGAACAAGAATCCGGCTTAGAAGTAGACCTTGTAGTGAGTTCTTCAGGCAAGTTGTGTTCACAGATTGAACAAGGGGCTCCTTATGATATATTTATATCTGCCAACTTAGATTATCCACAGTATCTCAATAGTAAAGGTCTGACCAAAGCAGATCCAAAGATCTATGCTTATGGACAACTCGTGCTTTGGACTTGTAAAAACATTGAACCGAATATAGATTTGCTTACTTCGGATAAAATAGAGCATATTGCAATTGCCAATCCAAAGCATGCTCCCTATGGTGTAGCGACAGTTGAAGTTCTTGAAAGACTTGGTATTTATAATGAAATTGAGTCGAAATTAGTTTATGCAGAAAGCGTTTCTCAATGCAACCATTTGATTAGTTCTGAAGCCGTTGATGTTGGCTTCACCTCTTTATCAGCAGTGAGTAATGATGAAATGAAAAGTACTGGAAACTGGATTGAAGTAAGCTCTGACCTACATTCTCCAATTGAGCAGGCTGTTGTAATACTAAACAAAACAGAGAATATTTCTGAGTCAAGAAAATTCTTTGATTTTATGTTTTCGGAGCAGGCAAAAGAAATTTTTGTTAAATATGGTTATCAAATCCCGGAGAATGAATAAGATCAGGGGTATAGTTTCTAAATTAGCCAGCAGTGAGGGTATAAATCTTATTGAAGGCAAAGTCAATAATGATATCATTAAAGTACTAACTATTTCCTCAAATCAAGGAAATTTTCAAATAAATGAAAATGATCATATTGATTTCTTGTTTAAAGAAACGGCCGTAACGATAGGACGATTACCTTTTGAACATTTAGCTGTTGTTAACCAATTAAAAGGAAGATTAAAAGATGTTGTATCTGGGGGGATATTGACAAAGCTTGAGTTGGATTATCAAGGTGTTCTTTTGAAATCAATATTGCTCACTGAAACATTTGATCGTCTTCAATTACATCTTGAGGATGAAGTTTGTATTTTCATCAAATCTTCAGAAATAATGCTATCTAAGTGATGGAGTGGAGTCCAATCATATTGACACTAGAACTGGCAGTAGTGACTACTTTGATTCTATTCGCATTGTCCATACCAATTGCTTATTGGCTTGCGTCCTCTAAATCTCCTTTTAGAGGGATTATTGAAGCAATCGTAAGTCTACCACTCGTTCTACCTCCTACTGTATTAGGATTTTATTTGTTAATAGCCTTTAGTCCTGAAAGTTGGATTGGAAGCTTTTTTTATGATGTTTTAGGATTGCGATTGGTGTTTTCTTTTACAGGTCTGGTAATCGGGTCTGTCATTTATAGTCTTCCTTTTATGGTGCAACCATTGCAGGCTGGAATTTCTAGTATTCCTGCTTCGTATAGAGAAGCCGCCAGTCTTATGGGAAAATCAAAATGGCAAACCATATTTAAAGTTGTACTTCCTAATATGAAATCCTCATTATTAACTGGAATAGTTTTGACATTTGCGCATACAATTGGAGAATTTGGAGTTGTTCTCATGATAGGAGGAAACATTCCCGACAAAACTAAGGTAATGTCAATTGCCATTTATGATGAGGTAGAATCCCTGAATTATGGCGGAGCTCATGCATATTCATTAACTCTGGTAATTCTGATGTTTTTAATCTTATTGATCGTAAATCTGAGAAAAAACAAATCTTCTAAATTCCTGACTTGATATCTATTGAAATTAATAAAAGACTCGTCTCTTCAGATCAAAGCTTTGATCTGGATATAGAATTTAGTGGTGAAAATGCCCAGATTTTTACAATTTTTGGTCCGTCTGGGTCTGGAAAAACTACATTTTTGAGGTTATTGGCTGGCCTAGATAAACCAGATAACGGAAAAATCTTATTTGCAAATGAAGAGTGGTTTAATTCAAAAAACAATTACAACTTACCACCCCAAGAGCGTTCAATAGGATTTGTATTCCAAGATTATGCCCTATTTCCTAATATGAGTGTCAGACAGAATCTTGAGTTTGCAATGAAAAAAAATGAATCAGACCAGATAATCAATGAATTAATAGACCTGGTTGAGTTATCTGATTTGATGGATAGAAAGCCGAACTCTTTATCTGGAGGTCAAAAGCAAAGAGTTGCTTTAGCCAGAGCCATAGTTCAAAAGCCTAAAGTATTATTGTTAGACGAACCATTTGCTGCGCTTGATGATCAAATTAGATCAAAACTTTTGTTTTATCTCAAGCAGCTACATGAAAAGTATCAATTCACCATCTTCATGGTCTCGCATCAGCTCTCTGATATCTATCATTTATCACAACAGATCATTTGTTTGGACAAAGGAAAGATTATGAAAATGGGAAGCTTTGAGCAAGTGTTCCTAGACAACAATATCAGTGGCAAATTAAACATCTTTGGAGAAGTTGTATCCGTTGAACCATCTGATGTTATTTATCGTGTAAATATTTTGTCTCAAAACAATCTTTTCTCAGTAATTGTAACCGAAGAGTTACAAGTTGGTGACAAGGTAATGCTTGCAACAAAAGCATTTAATCCTATTGTGATAAAGGTTGAGAATAAATAACCCGCAATCATTGAGAATTGATCACGGGTTATTTGGGAACTTTAGTTATCCACACTTGCTGTGTCCACAACTTTTACATTTCAAGCAACCTTCTTCATAGATCAAACCGTCCTCGTCACCACATTCGGGACATTCATGATCCGCAGCTTTGGTCCCGTCTTCAATGTATTGTTTTAACGCCCTTGCTACGCCGGCCTTCCATGTGTTGATATTGTCATGATGTAAATCAAGATTTGTTACTAGATCCACAACATATGGTAGAGGCATGCCATGTCTTATAACGCCAGAGATTAGTTTTGCATAATTCCAGCACTCTTTTTCAAATGACCTTGATAATCCTTCTATGGTTACTTTATATTGTTCCTTATCACAATACTGGAAATCATATCTTGATTTTCCTTCTTCAGTTTTATTTTTTATGATTTTTCCTTTGGTCACCCAAGCAGGAAGATAAAATGAATCTTCAGCTCTACCAGTAAAAATTTCATATGGCTGACCATCCATCAATCCTATTACTGCAATCCACTTTTCATTGTGATTCTGGAAGCGAAGAACATCCGCCTCAAGAACCTGCGGCCTTTTAGGGGGATTACTTTCTTTAATTTTTACAGAATCGTGGTCTTCACTTGAAATTAAGACACCGTCTCTTGATCCGTCGCGATAGACCGTGATCCCTTTTAGTCCTTGCAACCATGATTCCATGTAAATTTCACCAATCCGATCCACAGAAACATCATTCGGTAAATTGATGGTAGAACTGATCGAATGTGTTACATATTTTTGGGTCACTGCCTGAATTTTGATTCTTTTTTTCCAATCAATTTCAGGAGCTGTTGAACCTGCATAAGGACTTTTGGTAATATCAGATTCACCCGTAATGTTCATCCATTCTTTCAATTTCCCATGATACACATCAAATTCCTGCCATTGATCTCCCATGTCATCAACAAAATCAATAGTTGCCGTTTTGTCTTCAGGGTTTACCTTTCTTCTACGTTTGTATGACATCATAAAAACCGGCTCAATTCCAGATGAGGTTTGTGCCAACATACTTAAGCTACCAGTTGGTGCCACGGTACTGATTGAAATATTACGTCTGCCATGCACCATCATTCTATCATACACTTCTGGAAGTTCTTTTCTCATCATTTGAATGAATTCTGAAGAATTATCAATTACTTGATCAAAGCTGTCAAAACTGCCTCTTTCAATTGACATATCTACTGAACTGTCAAATTCTGCTCTGCACTTTTCTTTCAAGATTTTTTCAATGACCTTTACAGCTTTGTCCGAGTCGAAAGACAATCCAAGTGCTGCCATAGTATCTGCAAGAGCCGTAAAGCCTAAACCTGTTCTTCTCCCCCGTCTTCCTGTGTCTGACAATAGTTTCCATGTATTTAGCTCAACATTTTTAATATCATTTGGCTCAGGGTCATTTTCAACTTTTTGAATTATTTTGTCAATTGCCTCTAATTCCAGATCAACCAGATCATCCATCAATCTTTGTGCCTCGTAAGTGATTTCATAGAATTTTTTGAAATCAAATTTTGCCTTTTTGGTAAACGGGTCATTCACAAAATTGTAAAGGTTCAATGCAATTAACCTACAGCTATCACCTCCTTGCATTGCGATTTCAGAACAAGGATTGGTTGAAGTGTTTTTGAATCCTGGGTAAATTGAAGAAGTTGAATAATAATGTTGTCTATCCCAGAATATTAGTCCTGGCTCAGCAGTTTTGTGCGCACATTGAATGATTGTATTCCAAAGCTCTTTTGCCTTTACAACTTTCGTGACTTTTGGTTTATCTGAGTTGATCGGCCATTTTTGTGTGAATTCGCTGTCATTTTTAACCGCTGACATAAATTCATCTGATAACCTAACAGAGATATTTGCCCCTGTAATGCGGTTTAGATCTTGCTTGCTTAGAATAAATTTTTCTGCATCAGGATGAGCAATGTCAATGGTCAACATCAATGCACCTCTACGTCCGTTTTGAGCTACTTCTCTGGTTGTGTGAGAGAACCTGTCCATAAAAGATACTGCTCCTGAAGTTGTACCAGCTGCATTTGAAACTTTCATATTCTCCGGTCTCAATTCTGATAGGTCTATTCCAACACCACATCTTCTCTTAAAAAGTTGTGCCAATTGCTGATCTGTTTTAAAAATACCGCCATATGAATCATATATTTCAGGCATCACAACACAATTCGACAGTGAGGCCAACATGTATGGATTTCCCAGCCCTGACATAACGCTGCCTTGAGGTATTACGTATTTAAATTGTTCAAAAAGATCGTAAATATCTTCTGTGCTGAGTCTTTTTCTTTTCTGTCCATATTTTGACAATTCTTCAAGTTCAATCTCAGTTTCATCTAAAGCATATTTTGCTTCGATTCTTGCAAATTCCTTCGCCATCCGCATATGCATATTCTCAGGTGTTTTTTCTACGAACTGACCTGCCTTGTTTTTCATGGCATATTTGTTCATCCATGTTGTGGCCGCCAGTTCATCACCTGAGAAATAGTCCAAACAGGACACTAATACTTCATCATAATCATAAATTTTTTCAATTTCAAGACGCTTGGCCTTTTCTTTAATCACTTCCATGCTTTCTTCTGTTTTATCGGTTAGGCACCGAATGGTTTGTTATTGTTGTTGTTTTGAGAGAGTCGTTCTTTCAGCTAGCAAATTGCTATCAACAAAAAAATATTGTTTGATGAAAAATGAAGGACGATTCCTATAACGAATTAAAGTTATTATTCCTTTATTTTTTTGATAACATTTTGAAGTTCTACACATTTAGTCATGTAAACAATATGCTGCATGATTTAGATCATGTTTTTAAGGTTTTGTTTGTATGATTTCTATCATAAATTCTAATAAGCAACCCACGTAAATTTGGTGTTGGTCATGTTAGTTTCAAGTGAATTTTCAAAAGAAAGAAATAGGGTTTTCAGATGGTTAATCTTGGGCTGTTTGTTGATCATGTTGATGGTTATGATTGGTGGCATTACAAGGCTCACGCAGTCTGGTTTATCAATGGTGAAGTGGGAGCCAATTATGGGAGCTTTACCTCCTTTCTCTGAACAAGAATGGAATGAAGCTTTTGAACTTTATCAAGCATCTCCAGAATTCAAATTTTACAATTCAGATTTCGAGCTAACAGATTTCAAAAAGATATTTTTTTGGGAATATCTTCATAGGTTATTAGCCAGATTATTAGGACTTGTTTTCATCATACCCTGTGTCTTTTTCTGGGTCAAAGGTTATCTGGATGTTAAGCTAAAAAGAAGAGTATTAATCATCTTTGTATTAGGTATATCCCAAGCAATAATTGGGTGGTTCATGGTTAAAAGTGGACTTGTTGATGAACCGCATGTTAGTCATTATCGGTTGGCTACGCATCTTATTACAGCCTTGCTACTAATGATATATATTTTCTGGACTGCCTTGTCTTTGAAATATGAAACAACTGAAAGAAATCACCCAGCTGCTAGAATTCTTAAATGGTTTATTGTGCTGGTATTTTTACAGCTGATATACGGTGCCTATGTTGCAGGATTAAAAGCAGGCTTTTACTACAACACTTTCCCAAAAATGGGAGATCAATGGGTTCCATCCGGAACTGGTATTATTTTTAAAAAGGAAGGCGGAATTGCGTTGATGGAAAATCCGGTTCTAGTACAATTCATACACAGATGGCTGGCGTTTTTAATTCTGCTATTCCTAGGTGTATTTTGGTTTAAAAGATCACTTAATTTGCTGGATTATCAAAAGAGAGCTTTACAGGTGCTAACTTTTTTACTGGTGTTTCAGATTTTGATTGGTGTGCTTACATTGTTGTATCGCGTCCCAGTAAGTTTGGGTGTTCTTCACCAATTTGGAGGAATGATGGTATTATTAACAGCTTTTTACTTCTTATACACGCTTGGAAAGCGGTCAGTTATTTAAGATCAATATTATAATAACCACCACAATTTTCTAACCTTTTTTGGGATAAAGTAACTACTAAATATGCCACGGCGATCATATTCCTGAGCTCACACAACTCAACAGAGATTTTTTCTTTTTTGTATAGGCCTTCCGTTTCCAAATAGATCAATTTAAGTCTTTTGAGAGCTCGTTCCAGTCGTTCATTTGATCGCACAATCCCAACATAATTTTGCATAATTTCACGTAATTCATTTCTATTATGTGAGATTAGTATTTGCTCTTTTGACGTAACAGTTCCTGTAGACTTCCAATTTGGTGCCGTGATTTTTAAATCTACCTTTTCAATCAATTTGGATGATTGAGAGGCAGCTCTTTCCCCAAACACGAACGCTTCTAGTAATGAATTAGAAGCTAAACGATTTCCACCGTGTAATCCGGTTCTGGAACATTCCCCACATGCAAATAAATTACGAATAGAGGTCTGCCCGTATTCATCTACCGAAATTCCACCGCAAACATAATGCGCTGCAGGAGAAACAGGAATTGGAGATTCATGAACATCAATTCCTGATTCCAGACACCTTGATTTGATGTTAGGAAAATGGGTTGAAAAAGTATCATTGTCAATGAAGGTACAATCTAATAGCACATAATTGTCACCTCTGTTTTTTAGCTCAGTGTCTATTGCCCTGGCGACAATGTCCCTTGGAGCGAGATCTGCTCTTGGGTCATAGTCTTGCATAAATGCTCGTCCATCAATAGTTCTGAGAATTGCCCCAGCACCTCTTACAGCTTCTGATATAAGAAAAGAAGGAGATTCTTTCGGGTCGTACAAAGCTGTGGGGTGGAACTGCACAAATTCCAGATCTTTAATGTTAGCTTTTGCTCTGTAGGCCATAGCTATTCCATCTCCGGTTGCTATCAACGGATTAGTCGTCTGTTTATAAATTTGACCTATACCTCCCGTTGCCAATACGGTTATTCCTGATCTTACGGTAATAATTTGGTCATTTATTTCATTGAGAATATAAGCGCCATAACAAGTTACTGAATCAGATATTGTCCTTGGTTCAAAATGATGTTCCGTAATCAGGTCAATCGCGAAATGTTCGGTAAGATATTTGACATTATTTAACTGATCCAATCTTTCAATGAGCGCTCTGGATATTTCTTCACCTGTAATATCTTTATGGTGAACGACTCTGTTTTGAGAATGTCCTCCTTCTTTTCCCAGGTCATATTGACCCTTTGAATCTTTATCGAAATCCACACCCCAATTCACCAAATCTGATAAACAACTAGGTCCTTCTCTAATGACCATTCGTACAATTTTTTCATCACACAATCCGTCACCGGCGGTCAGAGTATCCTGAACATGTTTCTCAAAAGAGTCACTTTCAAGTTGGACAATTGCAACTCCTCCTTGTGCAAAGTGTGTATTGGAATCTTCCTGTCCTCCTTTGGCGACAACGAGCACTTTTTTGTCTGGAAACTTTTCCGCAACTTTTATAACATATGTTAAGCCTGCCAAGCCAGATCCTATGACTAGAAAATCAACTTCCATGTTATTATGATATATCTAACATTCTTTTGATTGGAATTAATGCTTTTTCAATTAATTCTTCAGACAGTATAATTTCTGGGGATTCGTTTATAAGACAATCGTGTAACTTTTGCAGGGTATTGACCTTCATATATCCGCATTCACTACAGGCACAAGTATTATCTTCTTTTGCAGGAGCCGGAATCAATTTTTTATCCGGTACCTCTTGCTGCATTTTATGAAGAATTCCTGCTTCAGTTGCCACTATAAATTTATCGTGGACATTTGATTTAACATGATTAATCAAGGCAGCCGTGGAACCTATAAATGAAGCAACTTTCAAAATATGTTCTTCAGATTCTGGATGCGCAATAATTTTAGCATCCGGATGCTCTTTATGTACATCTATAAGCTTCTCAATTGAAAAGGCTGTATGTACAACACATTCACCTGTCCAAAGCATCATATTTCTTCCTGTTTGACTGATTATGTATCTACCAAGGTTTTGATCCGGGGCAAATATAATAGGCCTGTTTTCAGGAATTGAGTTGACAATTTTGAGAGCATTTGATGAGGTACAAACAATATCACTCATAGCTTTTACTTCAGCAGAGCAGTTGATATAGGTTATAACTAAATGATCAGGATATCTATCAATGAATTCTTTGAAAGCTTCAGGAGAACAAGAATCAGCCAAAGAGCATCCCGCCTCAAGATCGGGCAACAAAACTTTTTTATCCGGATTTAGAATTTTAGCGGTTTCCGCCATGAAATGAACACCGGCAAAAACTATAATATCTGCATTGATCTCAGCTGCTTTTTGTGATAATCCAAGACTGTCGCCTACATAATCAGCAACATCTTGAATTTCAGTCTCCTGGTAATAATGTGCAAGAATTACGGCATTTTTCTCCTTTTTTAATTGGCTGATTTTTTCGGCTAGATTATTCATTTTTCAATCCTTATTCTGGCATCAACAGAAATAATGTAGTCTTTTGTTCCCATCAATGGATTTAGATCAATTTCAACAATTTCAGGAGCTACTTCTACCAACAAAGAAATCCGCCTGATAACCTCTACCATTAATTCTTCGTTGACAGCTTCTTTTCCTCTTATTCCTTTGAAAACTTGATAACCTTTTAATTTGAGCAACATGCTCCTTGCTTCAGTCTCATAAATCGGTGTTAATGCCATTGAAACATCATTCAAAACTTCAATAAATACTCCCCCGATACCACACAAAACTGCATGTCCGAAATTATCTTCTTTTACAGCTCCTACATAAAGCTCAATACCCCTTTGACTTGCTTGTATCATCACTGCTGAAGCGTTTTCAATTTTCATCAGCGCATGATAAGTGGAAAGGGCTTGATGCTGATCCACAATACCCAGTACAACACCGGCAAAATCTGATTTGTGTATTGGACCCACACATTTCATCACAATTGGGTAGTTGAAATTTCGAAGTTCACTAATAAGCTGCTCTTCAGAATCAACGATAGACTCTTTTGTACGATTGATTCCGATTGCGTCCAGGATTTTACTTACCTGTTGGGGATGCAAAAATCCATTTTGTCCATTTTCAATAATATCGCGAATGGCTTGTTTATTGATTTCTATTGAGCTTTCTTCCAAATCATTTGGTTTCCTTGTATGAAATACGTGAGACAAGGCATTGCCCAGAACGACTTCATCAGGAAAATTGACATGTCCTTGAGACAGAAACCCTTGAATTTCATCATTAGCATTTATCAATGATGGTAGTACCGGGTAAATAGGTTTAGAACAAATGTCCAATTTGACACTTAACACGTTGTAGACATTTTCAACATCAAACAAACCTGGACTTCCAAATACAACTACCATAGCATCAATGTGGTCAAATTTATGCTCACAGTAGTCGATAATTATTCCTAACTGTTCTGCGGTTCCTGTAGCTAAAAAATCAATGGGATTAGAAACTGAGGAACCTTTATCAAGATAATTCAAAAGTTTATCCGCATTTTCTCCTTCTATAGCAGGTACTTCAAGACCACCACTTGAAAGTGCATCAGCCAACATTACGGCTGATCCTCCTGCATGAGTTATTATCGCTATTCTTTTACCCTGCAGTGGTTTGTAGTTGAATATTGATGCTATACTTATTAGTTCTTTTCTACTCGAACAATAAACAATACCTGCTTTTTCAAACAAGGCCCGTATCATTTTATCTGAGCTTGCCATTGCTCCTGTGTGAGACGCAGCTGCTCTAATGCCAACGTCAGTGGTGCCGGATTTGATTGCGGCAATTTTTACCCCTTTTTTTATAAGGGACCTGGTGTGTTTCAGAAATTTTATAGGATCTCGAAGCGACTCAATATAAAGTAACTTGATTTTGGAATCTTTACCTTCGACATATTTTTCATCCATTATCTCAAGTATTTCTTCTATCCCAATTTGTGCTGCGTTACCAACGGAGTATATACTGTTAAATTTTAATCCAACAATCATCCCTGCTTCCATAATGAACACAGCAGTGGCACCAGATGAAGAAATTAAGTCACAACCATCTGAACTTAGTTCTGGCAAGGGAGTAGTAAATACACCTGCATAATTTATATTTAAAACACCTATACAATTTGGCCCTACGAGGCAACCATCAACCTCGTTCACAACCTGCACAATATCTTTCTCTATCGCTTTTCCGTCTTCACCTAGTTCAGCGAAGCCAGAAGATATAATAATGAATGCCTTAGTTTCCTTTTCATAAGCTAGTACTTTAATCGTCTCTAAGCAAATGGTTGCAGGAATAACAATTATTGCAAGATCAACATTTGGAAGATCATTTATACTTTGAAAGGATTCTAATCCTTGAACCTCTTTTTGACTGGGATTTAAAACATGCAAATGCCCTTGATAATTAGATTGAAGGAGATTTTTTAAGATTTTTCCGCCTGGTTTACGAATATCGTTTGATCCTCCTACAACTACTATGCTTTCAGGATTAATTAGCTTTTCGATTAGCATTTTTCCACTTCAATATTAAGTAATAGGCTCAAGCATTTTATGATTAACACTCAGACCAAATTTCAACAATTTTCGATTGCATTTATATGATGTAAATCATTTTTTACCCATAGCTCATAGGTGTATTTTTGAAATCAATAAGACCAATGAAAAATAGCACCTGGAACTTTATAGTTTTAAGCACATTAATAGGCATCTTCATTGCCTATAGTTGTTATCTATATTTCGGTAAGGGCACTTCCTCATCATCTGCACCCCACATGTCAAATTTGGCAATTGAGGGAGAGCAGATTTGGCAGAACAACAACTGTACGGCATGTCATCAATTATATGGCTTAGGGGGATATCTTGGACCAGATTTAACAAATGTTATTTCTAACCCTCAAAAAGGGGAGATATATGCTAGATCATTTTTGAACAGCGGAGTCAAATCCATGCCAAAATTTGATTTTACTGAACAAGAAAAAGATGCACTAATTGCTTTTTTTGCTCATGTAGATGCAACTGGGTATTATCCGAACCAGTATGCCGAATTTAGCAAAGATGGCTGGGTTAAAATAAAATATAAATGATCAAAAAATCAAATTTAAACAGCTCTGTTTTATTCATAATTTTTGGATTGATTGCCCTATTAATTGCTGCCTTAATCGGAATGATTATTTCGTTCGTATATATTAATCCAGATTTACTGAAAGAAGTTTTGCCTTTTAATAGACTGCGCCCAATGCATACAACCAGTGCTGTTGCTTGGATCGTTTTAACTGCCACAGGTGGGATATATTTTTATTTAAAAAATATAGAAAAAGTCGAATTCTTTTCAAATACATTAATCAAAATTCATTTAATCCTATTTCTAATAATGGGAATAACAATTTATGTCTGTTATTTTTTTGGTGTTTTGGGAGGCAGAGAGTACCTGGAATTCTTGCCTGTGCTAATTGTCCCTGTTTTAATAGGGTGGGTCTTTTTTGGGATTAACTATTTTGGCTCGGTTTGGAAAAAAATCAAAGAAGGTCCCGTCTATTATTGGATGTGGGGAACCGGGATTTTGTTTATGATCTTTCATCTCACTGAAGCCCATTTCTGGGCATTTACTGATATCAGAAGTGATTATATCAAGGATTTAACCATACAATGGAAATCTTACGGTTCATTCGTTGGCAGCTGGAATATGTTGGTTTATGGAACGGCAATTTTCCTAATGTCGAAAATGAAAAATGATGACGGTCTTGCTCGAGGAAAAAAAGTTTTCTTCTTTTACTTTCTTGGGTTAACTAACTTAATGTTCGGATGGGCACATCATACTTATATTGTTCCTGCGGCTCCCTGGATACGATACTTTGCTTACGTGATAAGTATGACAGAATGGATTATCTTCCTAAACATTGTTTACATTTTTATTAAAAATCTTGGTCAGACTCAACGCAAGTATTATAACATGACTTATAGGTTCTTAATGGCTAGTGAATTCTGGGTGTCTGCAAATATTGTTCTAGCACTTCTAATGTCTATTCCTTCTTTAAATTATTATACACATGGAACCCATATTACGGTAGCACATTCAATGGGAACAACAATAGGTATAAACACCTGCATTTTACTGGCATCCGTTTCTTATATAGTCAAAAAACTGAATCCTAATAATTGGGAAGAGAATCTTTCAGTTTATTATGCTTTTCTGGTATTTAATGCATCCCTATTCGTTTTTTGGATATCTCTAATCGTTGGTGGAATATACAAAGCCGTTTGGATGAGTAAAGGTTCAGATGTCACGTTTGGACAATTGCACAACAATTCATCAACAATATTTGTCATTTTTATATTGTCGGGAGTATTTATTTTCTTAAGTCTTTCAGTAATAGTTTATCATTTGTTGAAAGATCTTGGCTCAAAAATCTTTTACCTGGATAAAGATTAAAGTGGTTTAAACTTAGCTGTAAAATGTCTTAAGAATTTCGGTTCTTCCGTTATTTCATAGCCGCTAATACTGCTTGCATCTTTTAAGATTTCTTCAAAAGTTTCAATGACGTATTCAATATGGCTCTGCGTATAAACCCTTCTTGGGATGGCTAGGCGCACAAGCTCCATTGGCGCCGTAATTAAATTTCTGTCATCATCATATTTTCCAAACATTACCGATCCTATTTCAACTGTTCTAATTCCTCCTTTCAAATAAAGCTCACATGCCAAAGCCTGGCCGGGATATTCGCGAGCAGGTATGTGAGGATATAATTTTTGGGCATCTACATAAACAGCATGCCCACCAATAGGCATCATAACTGGAACCCCCATTTCATTCAGTTTTTCCCCTAAGTAAGTGGTGCTTCTGATTCTGTAGTGCAGATAATTTGGATCGAAAACTTCTTTTAATCCAATTGCAAGTGCCTCCATATCTCTTCCTGATAGACCACCATAGGTTGAAAATCCTTCAGTGATAATAAGCATATTGGTACATTCTTTTGCTATTTCCTTATCCCTTAGAGATAGAAATCCACCCATATTTACAAGAGCATCTTTTTTGGAGCTCATGGCAGCACCATTAACCAGACTGAACATTTCTTGTGCAATTTCTTCATAAGTATAATTCTCAAATCCTTCTTCACGGTGTTTTATGAAGTATGCATTTTCTGCTACTCTACAACAATCAAGTAAAAGTAAGATGTCATGCTCTTTACAGATTTGACTCACCTCTTTGGTATTAGCCATACTAACTGGTTGCCCACCTCCGCTGTTGTTCGTAACTGTCAGGATTACTGCACCTATGTTTTCAGCTCCCTTTACTTGTATTAACTCTTTTAACTTGTTAGTATCCATGTTACCTTTAAAGGGATGGATCAAAGAAGTGTTATAGGATTCTTGAATAGGAATGTCCAGAGCATCCGCTCCGGAATACTCAATGTTAGCACGAGTTGTATCGAAATGCGTATTACTAATAAATGTCTTGCCCTTACCTCCCAGATGGCTGTATATTATCCTTTCTGCAGCTCGACCTTGATGGGTGGGAAGAACATATTCCATACCAGTGAGATGTTTAACGGCATTCTCCATTGAAAGCCAGGAGTTTGAGCCTGCATAAGACTCATCTCCTTTCATGATTCCTGCCCACTGATCAGCGCTCATAGCTGAAGTGCCACTATCAGTGAGTAAATCTATTATCACTTGATTTGACTGCAAAAGAAATGGATTAAAATGAGCCTTTGTGAGAAATTCGGCTCGTTGTTCCTCAGTACTCAGAGTTATTGGTTCGACCGATTTAATTTTGAAAGGTTCAATGATTGTCCTATGCTTCATACCGAATAGAATTAGAGCTTCTCAAATCGTGCTTGGAAAAACCTAAGATATTTTGGTTCAAATATCATTTTTAACCCAGAAATGGAATTCCTGTTTTCATAGACATATTCAACCGATTCCGCAATAACATCCATATGGGCCTGAGTATAAACCCTTCTCGGAATTGTTAATCTTACCAGCTCCAAGTTAGGGTAATTGTGTTCTCCAGTTTCTTTGTTTCTGCCTGCTGACACAATTCCTCTTTCCATTGTTCTTACTCCAGAGTCTATATAAATCTCAGCAGCCAAAGCCTGCGCAGGAAACATATCTTGTGTCAGGTGAGGCAAAAACTTTTTGGCATCAATAAAAATTCCATGAGTACCGATTGGATTCACTATTGGAATGCCTGAGGCCTTTAATTTTTCTCCCAAATAATGAACTTGTCCGACCCTAGCACGAATATGATCATCTTGGACTGATTCCGTAATTCCAATTGCCAAAGCTTCCATATCTCTTCCAGCCATTCCACCATAAGTGTGTAAACCTTCATAAACAACGACCAAATTTCTTGCTTCAGCAAAAATTTCTTCATCATTTATCGCTAAAAAACCACCAATGCTTACAAGTGCATCTTTCTTGGAGCTCATTGTTGCAGCATCTGTCAACGAGCAAATCTCTTTAATTATATCGGCAACAGGGAGTTCCGAAAAACCATCTTCCAACAATTTTATCATATAAGCGTTCTCAGCAACACGCGTCATATCATGAACAATTCTGATTCCGTATTTATCCGTTAATGCCCTGACCTCTCTCAGATTTTTCATTGAAATAGGTTGCCCGCCTGCCATATTAACCGTAGTGGCTATACTCACATACGGAATTTTATCTGCTCCTTTTTCCTTGATCAGCGTTTCAAGTTTATTCAAATCAACATTTCCTTTAAAAGGATATTCGCTATCAGGATCGTGAGCTTCATCTATTATGACATCAACAAAAGTTCCACCAGCAAGTTCCTGGTGGAGCCTGGTCGTGGTGAAATACATGTTGCCTGGAATGTAATCTCCTTCTTTTATAAGAATCTGTGAAATCAGATGTTCTGCACCTCTACCCTGATGTGTGG
Organism: Crocinitomicaceae bacterium; assembly: GCA_020635955.1. GTDB lineage: Bacteria > Bacteroidota > Bacteroidia > Flavobacteriales_D > Crocinitomicaceae > Paracrocinitomix. Next base: position 663,666 of record JACJYW010000003.1, on the reverse strand, counting down.
GCACAACAAACTTATATCCATAGTAATCTTGAATCGTTGATTCCAAGTGATAAAAATTTTCACTACCTGCGTATGCTTCATCCCCCATCATAATACCTGCCCACTGTCGATCGCTCATAGCAGAAGTACCACTATCAGTGAGTAAGTCAATATAAACGTCACGTGACCGTAGTAAAAAAGTATTATAACCGGCTTCTTGTATAAATTTCTCACGCTCTACTTGGGTTGTCATAAACACAGGCTCGACCATTTTAATTTTATAAGGTTCAGCCCAAGATCTTTTTCTGCTCATTGAATAAAATTTTATTAGTGTAAATATGTTCTATTGAAAAAACGATAACTATGACCTAAATCATGATTCTCATGAAAAGAAAATATTATAAGATGAGCTGGAGATTTCTCACTTTCTGAATTTATATAGCATCTTGGCGTGTTTATAAAGGGCACCAATGAAAGTAGGTTCAGAGTGATAAGGAACATTAAATTCCTTTGCAGTTTCCTCTACGATTTTTGAAATTTTTCTGTGATGAATGTGACACATATTTGGAAACAAATGATGCTCTATTTGATAGTTTAACCCACCTACGTACCATGAAAAAAGCCGATTTTTAGGAGCAAAATTAGCTGTTGTCTGGAGCTGATGAATAGTTTTATCTCCAATTATTTTATTCTCATCATTGGGTAAAGGAAACTCAGAAGAGGGTACGACATGAGCTGGTTGAAAAATACATGCAAGAATTAGACCTGTTACAAAGTGCATACAAAACCAACCTAAAACAATAAGATACCACTCAATATCAAGCATTAATATCGGCATTACAAGAAAGATGGCGAAATATATGAGTTTGTGGATGATTAACTTGGCTAATTCGTTTATATATACGCGCCCTTGAGCTTCAATCAAACCTTTTTTATTGTACCTAGATAGTGATAAGAAATCTTTCCATAATGTCCAGGAAAGGGTCATAAGACCATATAAGAACCAAGCATAAATATGTTGAAATCTGAAAAAGGGTTTTGCAGGTTGATGAGGAGAGAATCTCATTACGCCAGATGGTGCTATATCTTCATCATAACCATCTATATTGGTATATGAATGATGCAAAACATTGTGCTGAATTTTCCAATTCAATGCATATCCTCCAGCTAAATTAATTACGTAGCCTATGAAATTATTTACCTTTTGATTTTTAGAAATTGCTCCGTGATTAGCATCATGCATAATTCCAAGCCCGCATCCTGCCATACCGATTGCCATCAACAACCAAAGTCCGAAAAAGACAATTAAATTTTCTAAAAATAACCCGGATAGAATTAAACCGAAAGGAGCCAAGTACAACATTGGCATGATGATTATCTTAATCCAAATTCGATAATCACCGGTTTTTTCAATTTTATTCTCTTTAAAATAAGCGTTTACTCTCTTTCTCAATTCCTTTCCAAAATCAAGATCATTATTCGAAATAAAACGGACGGGTTTAAATTTATTATTAGTCATGAAGGTACAAATTCGGGCAAATGTACCGTAATAGTATTCTTCCAATTATGATTTAAATCATATCCTAAGAATTTACTGCACAGGATTTCACAAGATATAATATTCAATAAGAGCATTCAGGACTCAATCACCTGCAGGGTTTGCGATATTCTCTAGTTCTTTCAAGTCTAAAATATGTATGTTTTTTCCACTTATTTGAATAACTCCTTTTTTCTTGAGCTCAGATAACGATCTGATAACCGATTCATAGGTGGTACCCGCCATGTTAGAAATGTCTGATCTACTCAAAGTAAAAGCTAGTTTCGTTGGTTCATTCTTGTCAAATCCAAATACCCTGTAGTTTTCTAAAATGGTATACGCAATTCTGCTGAGAACAGGTGGTTGACTTATCTTTTTTTCAGACTTTCGAAGTTCATCAGCAAAAAACATCATCATATCAAAACTAAATTCAGGATTTGTTTTAGCCATTGTTTTGAAAACTTCAATGGGTAAAAATGTTACTTCACTTTCATTTAAGGAGTAGGCAGAAATTGGATAGGTCCAATCTCCTCCAAAACCTCTATGCCCTAATGTATCTCCCTTTCCTGCAATTCTGATTACAAGGTCTTCCCCATCAAAATTCTTGTAAGATATCTTGACATATCCTGATTTAATGCTATAGATACCATTGGTTTTGTCTCCAGCACTGAAGATCATCTCATTTTTACCAAATTTCAGTTCTTGTTTGCCCAGTGCAATAAGCGATTTCCATTCCTTTAAATACTTCTTCTTTAAAAAATCCATAAAGTGAAATTTGCTATCCTCCAATGGTGACCATTGATCGATTCTCATTTTGGGTAAATTGAGCTTTCTCAAAATCCTTCAAACCTCCTCTTTGTTTTTTCTTATTTAGAATTGATTCGAGAATGATCGGTTTAAGATCTTGATTTTTACGAAGAGAGGCTAAAAGGTCAATTTCCGAATTTGAAAACAAACAATTTCTGATTTTTCCATCTGCTGTAAGTCTAATACGATTACACGTATCACAAAATGGATTTGACATTGAACTAATAATTCCAAAAGATCCTACGGAATTGAAAAGACGATAATTCGCAGTTGTGTCATTGGCACGGTCCTTTACCTTAATGATATGTTTTTCACCGTACGCCTTTTCTGCAATTTCCAAAATCCTTTTTCTTGGAACCATGTTATCCCAGTTCCATTTATTACCATCAAAGGGCATAAATTCAATGAATCTTACCTGCAAAGGGTTTGAAACAGTCCAGTCAATAAAATCTACAATTTCATCATCATTGACACCCTTGATCAGCACTACATTGACTTTGACATTGAATTCATTCTTTATCAATAAATCAATGTTAGATCTGATTCTTTTGAAATAATTTCGTCTAGAAATGCTATTGAACCGCTCTTCTTTTAAAGAGTCAAGACTTACGTTCACTGATTTAATACCGGCCTCTTTAAAAGTATTAATATGTTGATCAACAAGAACACCATTTGTTGTGATGCCGAGCTCTACCGGTAATTTACTAAGTTGGATTAAGATATTATCGATATCCTTTTTTATCAAGGGTTCTCCTCCTGTTAATCGAATTTTAGTGACACCTAAATCTACAAACTGTTGCGCTATTTCTATTACCTCTTCACTAGTCATGAAACATGACTTTTCCCTCAGAGCCACGCCTTCTTCAGGCATACAATAAAAACAACGCAAATTGCAACGCTCAGTTAAGGAAATTCTTAAATAATTGTGCTCCCTGCCAAAAGTATCGACTATTTTAGTGATGTTCTTCATTATAAAACCTCGCAAATTCTTCTTCTGTAAGTAGTTGTTGTGCTAAAGGGAAGATGGTATTATCCTCTCTGAAAATGTGAAGTTTTAGCATTTCAACAAGTTCTAATCCCTTGTGATAGGCAAGATCGAATGTCATAGCAATATCTCCTTCTTCTTTTAACCGCATTGCCAAGCCTAACAAATTGAAAGACAAAGTAGCTAGTTGAAGCATTTTAATATGCTCGTCTTCCATTAGGTCAACGGGAGTATGTTTTTCTTCTCCTTCACTATGCTCCCCAGACTCAAGCATTTTCTTATGAAGAATTGGAAATAGCCCTTTTTCTTCTTTTCTGTTGTGAGGCATAATGTTTTCATCAAATGCAACAAAGAATGCATTGAAAGAATCATTGATTTCTTTGGTAATATAATAACCGCCAGTTTTAAATTCTTGCAGGGCTTTTTCAAATCTTTCACAAACAGCTAAAGCATTTTTGTGTTCATCACATAAATCTTTCATACTTTGATGAAAGTTGTCATAATCTATCCCAATTATCCTCTCATTGTCATACCCACTCGGCGGATCCATAGGGGACAGTTCTTCATGATCTCCCTTTTCTGCATTTTTTATGATTGGGTCCGTTTCCTTAAGCTCCTTTTTAATTTCCTTTTCAGATGCTTTGCCGTCTATTCTTTTACCTGATTTGTCTATTATTTTCATTTGTTTTTTTATAAGTGAATGACCAAATATCATCAATTAAATGGATTTCATATATGATTCTTGTCATAAAGCTTACAGACATTTGGACACAAGAATTGAAGATTTATGAGAATCAAAAAGCCCGCAAGAAGTAATTCCTACGGGCTTTTTACAGAATAAATCCCCTATAATCCTTTACTCTTCTTTAGGTTTTTGTTCAAACAAAGTTGGTTTCAAGACAACCATTACCCATCCCCAATTAGCAATTTCGTTTCTGTCTCCTCCTTTGATTGCTTCCATTGATTCTGTTCCAAGCATATGTGAATAACCAAATTTACAAGAGGCTCCGTCAACAATTTTAAATCCTCCAAAAAAGTCTATTTCAGCTCCCATGTATGAACTCATTGCTCTTATTTCTCCTGTCGTATTTGCCGGATCAGTGAGCCATGGTACATCAAGAATGTCAGCATTAGATAAAAATGCGTGACCTGCCAATCCCAAACTGAACTTTTTATGCTCGTAATCAAATTGAAAATAGATGTCATTCAATCCTACATTGCCTATGTGGTTTCCTACGTAGAAATAATCCATCAAACCATTGAATTTGTGGTTTGTGCCGAAGTATGGATTGAAAGCATGTTGAACATCATTATAAGCAACCGTTGTGTCAGTTTGGCTATTACCTGATAACATTTCAAATCCTAAAGTAAATTTCATTGATTCTTTTACCTTGTAATACGCATCAATACCTAAATTATAAGCACTTACACTTCTTTTGGGCCATTCATTAGTTGATCCTAACTGATAATAGCCATTAAAATTGAAACCAAAAGACTTTTTCTTAAACACAAATCGTGTTCCGGCTGTTAGGGTGTAATTATCCTGGTAATCCGGATTTCCTTGAATATTTGTATAATTTACTTGCTGGCCTACACTAAGTGCTAATACACTGAGGTTCATATCCTCATTGAACTTAAAGTTTGCCCAACCCATTTGCATTGATTTATAACTCTTATTAACAGTATAATCAGTGCCAACTAGGCCTGCAGCGTTTTGGTTATAGGCTCCACCAAAGTGAAGTTTAAACTTTTTCTTTTCCCATTGAAGAAACACGGCATCATGACTCCTCGCTTGCTGTGCCCAACCTACGTTTCCAAGTATTCTGTGATCATCATAAACAAGTTCTTGACGACCAAATTTCAAATAAAGGGAATCTTTTAGTTGTATACGACCCCAAGCTTCGTGAATAGAGGTTCCAAAATCTTCGTTTCCTACTAACTGGCTCTGATTACCCCAAACTCTCACATCCTGAAGGGACACTCTGAAAGCTATTTTGTTTTTTGTATAATCAAAATTTAACCTTGTTCGTTGATCAACGAATATAGCGTGTTTTGCGGCGGAATTTGGTAAAGCCTTGAACCCGTGACGGTATTCCATCCTCGGTCTAACTTCTCCTGTGATTTTAAATTGAGAAAAACTAAAACTTCCCAATAGAGCAAATAGTGATAACAGTAAAGATCTTGTTGTTAAAATTTTCATAATTATAAATTTTCTTACTTATGCCATAAATTTTCATAAAAAACTATCACTAATTATATGACATAAAACAGGTTTTTCTATAGTATTTATCGTGTTCTGGGTAAAGAAAAATCTAATGAATAGCTCCTCTTTTATACGGAAACGTTAAATAATTGGCGGATAAAAATTAAGATTACTCCAATTGCCATCAAAACACTGGACAATACAATCATTTTATAATGAAAAAGTTGCGGCTGAAATCCAATTAACAATAGAACTATTTCACTTGATAAAAAACCCAATAAAAAGGTCATCCAACCTATTTTACTCCTGGTTAACCATTTGAGTTCGGTCAAAACTCCTAACAAGACAAAAGTTAAAAAGCCGATCATGGTCAAATGAATGTATCCTATAATAATTGGTTTATTTAGGAAAGCCAATTCTTTAAAATATGGCACAGAAGAAGCTAATTGGAGAAGATATTTCAATGTCAAACATAGAATACCAATTGAAAGGAGGTAATTGCCTCGCATGATAAAAGAAATGCTTGGTGTATTCCAGCTCAGAACAAAGAAGATAATTCCCATGAATTGTATGATCCCGGCCAGGACAGCAAGAATTTCGAGCAAGTTTGCATAGCTCATGTCTAATAATGACAAGCTAAAAGCGGGAACAACTGACCAGAGTAATAGCTGATAAGATCTAAATAACCATTTCGAATTGTATTGAATATGATTTTGTTCTGCTAAATAAATTATTGCACCTAAAATTGCAAAGGTGAACCAACCATTATACTGAAAGTGAAAAAAGAAGTAAAGTGCTGTATCAAAATATTCTGTGTCTGCTAATCCATTGGCACTGAATATAGCAACTCCCCAGGGTCCTAGGGTGGAGATACTCAACAATACCACTGCAACACGGATAAATTTAAGTGACATCTTAGCTTTTGAAACTTTAGGTAGTTTACTTGTGTCAACCAGGAATGTGAAGCAAAATATATAATTCATGACCTGAAACAGACTTGAAAATATAATTGAAAACAAGCCATAACCCTGCACAAGAAAAGATACTAAAACACCAAATAGAATCACAATCGTTGTGTATAGCTGCCAGCGATAGCGTTCTTTGTTGAACTGATCTGGATTTAGATAGCTTTTAGTAATGAATAAAAATAAAGCCAGATACAACCAACCTTGGAATGCTATATGAGAATGCGCGTGAAGAATGTTTTCATAGGGAAGAAACACATTTGTGAAAACAGCTAATCTCATCATTGATCCAGCTATTGCTGCAATGCATAAGAAGAATAATGAGAGTAAAATCCATCTAGAGCTCACGGCGTTCAAATGTCATTTAAATAATCACCAAATTAATTTTTTGATCAAGTGCAAATAGTTCAAATGAAGATGATAAATATCATATTTTAATTTCTAATATAATCGGACATTAGTATCCAATTTAAAATAGTAAATATGTCAACATTAGAAGAAAACAAAACAGTCGGTAAAATGGTTGCGGAAGACTACCGAAAAGCTGAGGTTTTTAAGCGCCATGGTATTGATTTTTGCTGTGGTGGAAATATATCGCTTGAACAGGCATGTTCAGAAAAAAATGCAGATCTCGAAATGGTTCGTTTGGAACTTGAAGAGATTGACAATCGCCAGGATCCACCTGAACATGATTTTGAATCATGGGAGCTGGATGAATTGGTTGATCATATTGTTGGCGTGCATCATGTTTATGTCAAGCGTGCTACTCCTTTTATAAAAGAATCTGTAAATCGTGTAAAAATGGTTCATGGAATGCATAAACCCAATGTTTCTGAAATCTCTGATAGATTTGATGCACTGGCTGATGAATTAAAAATACACATGTACAAGGAAGAAAATGTTCTATTTCCTTTTATTAAGCAAATGGTTGCTGCTAAAAGGTCAGGTGAGCCTCTTTCGGTTCCTTTTGGTACAGTACAAAACCCTATTAGCATGATGCTTCATGAGCATGACAGCGCAGGAGGAGAACTTGCAGTGATTCAGGAACTCACTGAAGATTACACGCCTCCAAAAGGTGCTTGCGGCACGCATAGAGTTTCTTATGGCCAATTAAATGAATTTGCAGATGACCTTATGAGACATATTCATCTTGAAAACAACATTCTGTTTCCTAAGACAATTGCTCTAGAAAAAGAATTGTTGAATAGATAAGACTGACCAAAGGATGTCATTTTAGATAGGGCACAATATGTTTTTTTCAAAAAGTTGCGAATATGCTTTGAAAGCCACAATGTATCTGGCCAAACAGGGAGATAATAAAAGGGTGGGTATCAAGGTTATCGCCAGGGATCTAAATCTTCCCGCAGATTATTTAAACAAAGTGCTTCAAATACTTGTAAAGCACAAGCTTGTGTTGTCCTCAAAAGGCAGATATGGAGGATTTTATTTGACAAAGAATGAGTTGAATAAATCACTATTGAAAATCGTGAAAGCTATTGATGGAAAAGATATATTTAATAGATGTGGCATGGGTATCGAGAATTGTTCAGGTGAAAAACCTTGTCCTTTGCATAATGATATCAAAGCGTATAGAGATAATATCCTTTTTGTTTTATCAAATAAATCTGTTGCCTCAACAACCAGCCAGATTAACAATGGGGTTACCTTTTTATCAAAAAAGGTTCAAATGTAGCAAGAAGAAGAAATGCTCAAAAGAAAAACCACGATCATTTGATCGTGGTTTTTTTTAAGTATCCTGTAGCATCTAAGGATTATCAAATTCTCTTTTCGGACCTTGATAGAACCACCAGTTCAAAATCAAGCAAATCACATAATAAATGGTGAAGCCGTAAAGTGCATATTCAGCAGTACCATTTTTAATCTGTTGGCCAAATACCTTAGGAATGATAAACGCTCCGTAGGCCGCAATAGCAGCTGTCCAACCAAGAACAGGCCCTGCTTTTTCTTTATCAAATATGTATGGTATTGAGCGGAATGTCGATCCATTACCAATACCGGTAGTCAGAAATAGTACCATAAAACAAGCAAAGAACGGCCACCAATATTGTTCCGGAGAATCAGCTGCTTTAGCTTGAATAATAAAATAGGCTACTGCTAGTGCTGCAATAATTTGAAATATTGTACTCCACATGGTAACTTTGGCTCCACTGTTGACCTTATCTGATATGATACCACCAACAGGTCTTACTAGGGCACCTAAAGCCGGCCCTAAGAACACCCACAGCATAAAGTCTGGTGCATTAGGGTTAACAAATGTTGGATCATTAGGATCTGTGTATACAAATATATCTTGACAAAGTTTAGGGAATGCTGCAGAGAATCCGATAAACGAACCAAAGGTCATGGTATAAATTATGGTCATGATCCAGTTGTGCTTGTCTCCAAAAATTGAGAATTGTTTTTTAAGGTTGCCCCTAATACTACCTGGAGTTGCAAATTTCATTAACATCACAGCCGCAATGATAACAATGGGCAGCACAATCCACATATTTAGTTTTACACTGGTCAAAAGAAAGGCTCCGAGTCCGGCAGCTAACAAGCCTAACAATACCATATAGGCAGTTTTACCCACTCCTTGAACAGTACTTGGAAGGATTGGTGTTCCTGTAATTACATTATTCATACCAAAAAAAGCGGCAATAGCAGCTCCTATGGTAAGTGGTGCCCAAACCCAACCAGCGTTTTGAATTCCTGCCAAAGAAATATCAGCATTCGTTCCAACAGCATGACCAGCAACTCCGAAAATTGCAAATGTCACGACGAAGGGAATTAGTTTCTGCATAACGGCAACACCTAAGTTTCCAATTCCTGCATTCATACCAAGTGCATATCCCTGCATTCTTTTTGGAAAGAAGAAAGAAATATTACTCATTGAAGATGAGAAGTTACCTCCTCCAAACCCAGACAATAGAGCCATGGCTGCAAAGAACAGATACGGGGTATTAAGGTCGCTCAATGCTAAACCCGTACCAATTGCTGGAATAGTCAGTAATAAAGTGGTAAGGAATACAACATTTCTACCTCCACCTAAAGATATCAGAAAGGAGTTTGGTAATCGAAGAGTTGCCCCTGCCAACCCTGCTATTGCCGGAAGTGTATAATATAATTCATTCACTTCATTTAATACTGCATTATATTCATCCGATCCTGGTGTCAGTCCGTCAGTCATCCCGAAATTGTAACCAAAGTCTTTCATGTATTTAATGATCACCCCCCACATTATCCATACCGAAAAGGCCAATAGTAGTGCCGGTATAGAAATCCATAAGTTCTTGTTTGCAATCTTCTTTCCGGTGGATTTCCAGAAACCTTCATCTTCTACATCCCATTTATCAATATTTGTTTTCATACTAATGTTTATTAAAATTTTTATTTGAAGATCGTTTCATTTAATGACCTCCTTCGTCTTCACCAAAAGCCCCCTCTGGTTCCTTTAATGCAATGATGCACCAAACAAAACTGATAGCTGCACCAATGGCTAGTACTACGAAAAATGTTTTTGAATCAACCATACTTAGAATGAACAGATAGGTTACGGCACCTACGTTACCATAAGCTCCTGCCATTCCTGCTATTCGTCCGGTCATTTCTTTTTTTATCGAGGGAATCATGGCAAATGTGGCTCCTTCAGCTCCTTGAACGAACAATGAGCAAAACATTGTAATTATGACAGCCGTAACTAGCCACCAGGTTCCTTCAAACATTGGAACTAAAGTTTGTTCTCCATCAACCACAGGTCCATACTTACTGATTAAACTCATCAAGCCAAAACCCAAAGAAATACCTAACATATACATGAGCATGGTTTTCTTCCGGCTGTTCATTTTGTCTGATAAATAACCACCAAGAGGACGAGCAATTAAATTGATTACAGCGAATGATCCAGCGACCAATCCTGCTAGTTGAGGAGAAATTTTGAAAGTACTTTCAAAGAAAAAAGGAAGCATTGATACCACGGCAAGCTCTGCTCCGAAATTGGCAAAGTATGTCATGTTAAGTGCTCCAACACTGCTAAACGGAAATTTTTCCTCTTCTGGTACACCAGCTTTCAGTCTTGGTAAGTTGAATTTTAATATTCGAACAAATTGATAAATGAGAAAAGCTGCTAGAACTGCAAAAATTCCATACATGATTTCTTGTGAGAACATGTCTTTACCATGGATCTGCTGTTTTTGAAGATTTCTCACTAATAATCCTAAAGCCGCGTAAAGAGGAATTGTCCAGAACAAATATTGAATTAATCCAGCATAAGATGATACCGGCATAACGCTTGAACCTTTTTTCTTTTCCTGTTTGGTTGGTATTTTGTCATCTGGATAGTCTTTAACGAGGAAGTAATAAACTGCACCATAAATAGCAGTTACTATACTACTAATTGCCATAGCCCATCTCCAGCCCATTTCGCCCTGTAAAAGAGTCAAGCCGATAAAAGGGATTAGTCCGGCTGCGGCAGCAGACCCAAAGTTTCCCCATCCGGCATAAAATCCCTCGGCTCTGCCGATATGCTTAGCTGGAAACCAATTGGCGGTCATTTTTATTCCAATTACGAAACCTGCGCCAATTGAACTCAATAACAATCTTGAAATAACCAACTGCGTAAATGAATTACCAAAAGCAAATAAAAGACCTGGAATCAGGGTAACAATCATGATTCCAGAAAACACGACTCTTGGACCATATCTATCAACCAAGGCACCTACAATAATACGTGCCGGAATTGTCAAGGCTACATTGCACAAGAGTAACGATTTGAAGTTCTTACCATCAAGAAAATCGAACGCCTCTACCATGGCCGTTTTCAATGGTGCCATGTTAAACCACACAAAAAATGTTAGGAAAAACGCAATCCACGTGTAGTGAAGCACCCGAACCTTCTCCTGTTTAAAATCAAAAAGTTTGAATCTTTCTTCGGTCATCTGATGTTTTTTTATAATATGGTGCCAAAGTAGAGGTGATTATTAGCTTTATAAATGAGATATGCCATGATAAAATATGATTTGAAACATGTTTTATACAGTTAGGCTCGAAGAATATTGAAAATCAACCTGATAGCCAGTTGTGGTTCAAAGCTTTGGCAATTAGTAAAATACATAATTTTCTGATTCGAAGATAAATCACCAAAAAATATGATGGAAATCATATTAAAAAATTGTGTGACTCCCTTAACTTTGGTGTCATGGAAAATATTGATTTAATAGTTTTAGTACTTCAGATTGGGTTAGGCCTTGTGTTCTTATATTTTGGTTCTCTCAAGTTATTTATGTCTATAGAACAAATAGCCAAGCGTGTTTCTTGGGCTCATGACTACCCTCCCGCTCGGATAAAACTGTTTGGATTGATTGAGGTTCTCGGAGCTATCGGTTTAATAGCTCCCTACCACTTGGATATATTCCCTATTTTGACTCCAATGGCGGCTACTGGCTTAGCTATGGTAATGGCAGGTTCCGCTATGGTTCATCTCAAGAGAGATGAGATCAAGATGATTTTTCTGAATATTTTCATCATTTTCCTTTTGGCAGGAATTGGATTCAATACTTTGCTTGATATTCTGGGAATTGAGTCTTTCTCAAATGTAAAATAAATTTGATCAACCGAAAATATGATTAGAATCATATTTTGTGGTTTCAATTATGCATTCCTTTGCCAAAAAAAGGCTTATGCTAATATCTACTGACATTAGACCAAGGTTGTTCTCATATTATGAGTTTTTGAATTATATCGAGGATCTTTTTGAAAAAGGTCTGGTTACAGGTGCTGAACAAAATGACGATAAATTAGTAGCCACAAAACTTAATTTAGCACGATTAAATCGGATAAACAAGACCATAGAGTTGGATGACCACCTAATCGAACTTGTTCGATCTTTAGATGTTAATTGGCAATGGGTTTTAATCATGGAAGGTTGGTGCGGAGACGGAGCGCAAATTGCGCCTTATATCAATAAATTATCCGAGCTCAACGACAAGATCAATTTGCAAATTGTATTGAGGGATGAGAATCCTGAAATAATGAATAATTATCTAACAAATGGCACAAAATCTATTCCAATTCTAATTTGTATTGATGAATCAACGGATACTGAGGTAGGACATTGGGGTCCAAGGCCAAAGGCCGTAATTGAATGGGTAAAGAAATATAAAGAAGAAAACCCTGGTTTTAGTTCGAATGATTTCAAAAAAGGGCTTCATAGTTTTTATACCAAAGACAAAGGTGGAGCGATCTGCAATGATTTATATAAGGTGATTTCTTCATGGAAGAATCTGGGTAAAAAATCTGGTTAGTTTGTGATATATATCATATTTGATTACATAAGATCGTTGTAGATTCAGGATGTTAATTCAATAACACCTTTTAATGGAATTAAATGAATCTACAACAGTTAAAGAGGTCATTTCGGCTAATATTCTTGCTACTGACGTATTCAAAAAGAAAGGATTTGATTTTTGTTGTGGGGGTAACGTTTCATTGAAAGAAGTATGTGCAATTAAGGGTATATCGTTCATCTCCTTAAAAGATCAGATAATAGAGGTATTGTCCGAAAAGAAAACTGATTATGATTATGAAAATTGGGAGCTGGATAAATTGATTAATCATATAGAAGATTGTCATCACAAATATGTAGAAGAGGTATCAATGCTTCTGATTGATTATTCAAGCAAAGTTGCTAGAATTCACGGTCATTTTTATTCATCTGTTAAAGAAGTTAAAAGAATTTTGCGAGAGCTTGTTAAAGAGCTTAGTGTGCATATGAAAAAAGAGGAGCTTGTCTTTTTTCCGTATATAAATAATCTTGCTGAAGCAAAAGGAATTAATGTTCATCTTGAAAAACCTAGATTTGAGTCTTCAAAAAATCCAATTAAGGTTATGGAAATTGAGCACACTTCTGCATTAGAAGCTATGAAACAAATTTCAGAGATCACGAATAATTACGCTACACGAAAGGGTGTTTGCAATACTTTTAAAGCTTTATATGCTCAGCTAAAAGAGTTTCATGACAATATATATTACATATTCATTTAGAAAACGATATCTTGTTCCCGAAAGCATTGGAACTTGAAAAGGAAATTTTGATAGAAAATACACAATGAAAGAGTTAATTTTTGATTCAGTAGAAAGTAGTGAAATGGTCGACCAAACTTTTCAGTTTTGGTTTTCAGACCATGATCATATTAGATCTCCATTTCCAACCTACATTCATAATAATTTAAAAAAAATTGCGACAGAGAAGTTTTTTGATTGGGCCAAAGGGCTAAACCCAAAAGCCAAAGATGAATTGAATGATGAGTTGGTAGGAGAGAAGTTTGAAGAAATCATTTTTGAAACGGCATCACACCTGGTAAAAACGGAAGACGAACGCATCACTTTGCTCTATCCCTTTTTGCCTCGAATAGAAGATGCTATTGAAGATAATGGAGTGCCTGAAAGTATAGTGAAAGATAGAAAAATTGTAAAAGAGGGTGATTTTAGTTTCCTTGAATTGACGCTTGAGCGAATATCGAATAAACAAGAATGGACAACAAAGTTTGAGCTTCCTGAGTAATTTGTGACTAAGGATATCTAGAAATTATTGAATCTTTACGATAGATAATTTCTTCAATCACATTTCCGGTTGAGTCGAATTTTTTGTATGGTCCATTAAGCAGGTTTTCTTCGTACGTGCTTTCAGTTAGTAAGATCCCTTCTCTAGAAAATGTCTGCCAAGTACCTGTTCTTTCTCCTTTTGAAAAATAACCTTTCATGCTAACAGAGCCATCTTCATAGTACCACTGCCATAATCCTTCTTTAAGAGAATTCTCTTTTTCACCCGAAGTTACAGTTTGTCCATTTTCATATTTCATATCGTTTTCATCTGATCGATTTGAAAAATGATACACAGCCCAGCAAATGACTATCAAAACTGTAAGGACTTTATGATAGCTATTGTAACTGTACATAATACTTGCTTAATCGTGGCGAGCACCTTTAAAAATTCTAAAAATATGGAGAATATGAGGAAACATTGCATCCATTGACTCCTGTGCGCCTTTGGTTGACCCCGGAAGAGCAAGAATCAGAGATTGGTTTTTTACACCGGCTAAACTCCTCGACAACATTGAATAAGGAGTTCTTTCCTGACCATAACTTCGAATAGCTTCAGCAATTCCTGGGATTTCCCGATCAAGCAAGGGAACAATTGCTTCAGGAGTAACATCACGTACAGATAAGCCTGTACCTCCTGTAAAAATGATCAAATCCACTTTATCATTAGAATATTTTTCTACTACTTTCTGAATTTCATCAACTTCATCTGGAATTATTACATATTCCACTATTTGAACTTCACATTTTTCCAAGCTTGATATAATGCCTTTGCCTGCCTTATCTTCTTTCTGTCCGGCCGATATACTGTCCGAACAAACTACTACTACAGCTCTTAAGTCTTTTCTATATTTATCAACAAAATCAGATTTTCCACCATTCTTTTCTACCAGACGAATTGATTTTATCAGAATGTTTTTGTCAATTGGTTTCAGCATATCATAAATGTTCAAAGCAACTATACTCGCCCCATGCATGGCTTCTACTTCTACTCCAGTCTTATAGATTGTTTTAACTGTTACCTTGATATTAATATCTAATCCTTGGATATCATATTCAACACTGGCAAATTCAATTGGCATTGGATGACAATCAGGAAGAAGATCTGCCGTTTTCTTTATCCCCAACAAACCTGTGGCCTTACTGGACGCGAAAACATCCCCTTTTGGAACAGTTTTGTTTTTTATTGCGTCAATAGTCTCAACCGATCCAACTGTTACGGTAGCTTCGGCAACGGCCGTTCTAAGTGTTGTTATTTTTTTGGTAATATCAAGCATCATCATTGAATTAACCTCCTGCAAATGGAGGTAATAAGGCGATTTCAGAAGGCGCACTACCCTTTTGAATGAAGTTCATTAACACATGGTCAACCGCAATTTTAAATGTAATAGGTTCAAGTATTGGGTAGAGACTTATAAAGAGTTTTCTTAAATCAATATCTGTAGATACATCAATTGAAATATTCTCCTGTTCTTTGTTCAATTTTTCGGCAACAACCCCAAAATATTTAACTTTTACTTCCATTGTATTCTTCAAATTATTGGATAGCATTCAACCATGTCCCCTTTTTTGTAATCAGATTTAATACCACCTAGTTTTATTAGGCAATTAGCTTCGACAAATGCGCTGAGCATTGCAGAGCTTTGGCCGGTCAAAATGTCAACCAAACCGTCATGATAATAACCTTTTAGCAAATATGTGCGCATTCCTTTTTTCATGAAATCGGAGGTTAATGCAGCAAATTTTGATTCATTAAGCGGCTTGGAATGTCCTGACAAAGCTTTTAGACAAGGAAGAACATACATAAAAAAACATGTTAATGCGGCTGCAGGATTTCCAGGGAGAGCAAATATATGAACTGAATCTTTTCTTCCATAAAACATTGGCTTGCCAGGTTTTTGATTTATTTTATAAAACACTTTTTCTACCTGACATTCCATCAGCGTCTGTTCAACGAAGTCATAGTCACCAACCGATATACCTCCCGTAATAATAACAACTTCTGACGTATTTATTGCAGAATTAATAGCTTTCTTAGTTTCTTGTAAATCGTCAGCTACTCTACTATTTATACTATCAAAACCATAATTTTGAAGCACAGACTTAATCATTATGCCGTTTGATCCATAGATCTTCCCTTGGACGATAGGTTCTCCGGGCTGAATTAATTCGCTTCCAGTTTCAATTACTTGAATGCTTGGGTGTTCATACACCTCTAATTCACTTATCCCTAAGGTACTTACCAAGCCTATTGCTGCTGAATTTATAATTGTTCCTTTTTGAATTGCAACATCACCCATTTTCAGTTCTTCCCCTTTGAATCTGATGTTCTGGTTATTATTAGTATTTTCTTTTACTGCGATATCACCATTATTCAATATTTCGATTTGCTCCTGCATAATGACCTTAGACGTATTGTCAGGTAACATTGCTCCGGTAAAAATTCTAAATGCTTGTCTGTCATTTAAAACCATTTCTTCAGCATTATCTCCAGCTTTAATTTTCCCTACTACACGGTAGGTTGGATACTCTCCATTAACCGCATAGCCATCCATAGCAGATTGATTAAATAATGGTAAATTAATGGGTGAGTAAAGCTCTTTGGATAATACATAATTCAATGCTTCCATTATGTTTATTACAACCGATTTTCCTGGAGATGTATTCTCAATTACCTTGGTCTGGGCTTCCTCTATTTCAATCATTTTTACGCTATAGTTACAAGCAAAGTTCGTAATTAAATCAATAAGAAAAATGTGATATTAATCATATTAATGTGTGACAGCTCTTTGTTTTGCTACGGTCATTTCAAAGTAGCTTTATGATCAGAATAATTCAATTATGTCATGAAAGAAGGTCATTCACAAATACCTTTATGCGCAGAGTGCACCAATGACAGCAAAATATTTTGTGCTTTATCTCTGGCAGAAAAGGCACAGCTGTCACAGAATAAGGGAAGTAATTTTTATAAAAAGGGACAGAATATTTTTTATCAGGGGAACTATTCTCATGGGTTGTATTGCATTTACTCAGGAAAAGTTAAGCTTTCAAAGCTCGGAGAAGATGGTAAGGAACAGGTAGTGAGATTCGCAGGTTCTGGAGATATACTTGGATACAGAGCTCTTTTGAGCAATGAACCTTATCAAGCTACTGCGACGGCAATGGAGGATTGTTATGTTTGTCATTTGGCAAAGGAAAATTGCATGTCATTAATTGAAAAAAATTCAGATCTTTCGTTAAACATTATTAAGCAATTGACGAAAGACCTAAGAAATGCAGAACTTCATTTGATTAATCTTGCACAAAAAACTGTCAGAGAAAGAATATCTGAATCTATCTTACATATTCACGAAACATTTGGTTTTGAAGAGGATGGCAAAACAATAAATGTTTCGTTGTCCAGAGCGGAAATTGCAGACATAGCTGGAACAACAACTGAAACTGCTATTAGAACACTTTCACAACTTAATCAGGATGGTATCATACAATTAGTTGGAAAATCCATAGTTGTTCCTGATATTCAAAAATTAGCAAAAGAAGCCAGTGCATTTACGTAGTGTTTTCAATGTTGTTCGTATGATTTGAATCATATAATATTTTTCCTCATCAGAATATATTTATCTACTGAGAGATAATTCTGATGGATTTGAATGAACTACTAAATACTGTTACTTCTTGTGTAGAATCTAAAAGACTTAAATTGTTGAAAGGAGATTCTTTTGTAATTGAAGAAGAGCTCCTTAATTCAACCGTATTTGTTGAAGACGGAAGTCTTATTCTAACCAAAAATGAACGCCCAATCTTAGTTAGGAGAAACAATGAGTTTGCAGACTTATTTCATTTGATACATGATCAACCAAAATCATTTTATGAGTTTATTGCTTCCACTAATATGCACATCAGGGTCTTTAAGAATGACGATTTAAAGCCATTATTGAGTATAAATCAGGTTATTTCTGATATGTTAGTAAGACAATTACATTATCAGATGATTGAAGTCGAAAAGATGATCCAACTTCAAAGAGAACCTTCAGAAACTAAACGTTTACTGAAATTGATCGATCATATTCAAGAAGTAGGCCAGTCAAATTCAAAAGGTGAAATTCTTGAGTCAAATTTGAAATGGATTGCATCAATGTCCAATGTTTCTTTGCGCTTTACGAAAAAAATAATCAATAAACTAGAAAATAGAAATCTATTGGCCATAGAAACCGGACGTATGATTATAAAGGATAGAGATGCGCTCAAACTTTTAATTAAAAAAGCAGAGTTTCTTTGATCGTTGAAGTAAAGTTCGTCATCACTTTAGGCACACAAATATAATTCTAAAAAGAAAAATGATGCTTTCATTTGAAAATACCAAAATTGCGTTTGACAGTAAGACAAATAAAGAATTACAATGGGCGTATAGATTGTTCAAATTGATCGGTAAACCATGGTTGGTTAAGTTGGGTGATTTTTCACAAAGAATAGCTTTTAAGCTTCGTTTACCTGTAAACGGAGTCATTAAAAAAACCATCTTCAGACAGTTTTGTGGAGGAGAAACCATTAACGAATGTGAGAAAAAAATTTCTGTTTTGTCTGAATATAAAATCGGTGCCATTCTTGATTATTCCGTGGAAGGCATGGAGAATGAAACCGAATTGGACTTGACAAGAGATGAAATTATCTCTACAATATCTACAGCTAAGACAAATGACAACATTCCATTCGCTGTCTTCAAAGTAACAGGAATTTGCAAAACTGACGTATTAGAAAAAGTCAATGATTGCCCAGAAGAATTGAGCGAATCTGAGCTTGAAGAATGGGATCGAGCAAAGCAACGAGTACATGATATTTGTTCGAGCGCAAAAGAAAATGACGTGCCTATTTTCATTGATGCTGAGGATAGTTGGTTTCAAGATGCAATTGACATAATCGCTGAAGAAATGATGTCAAAATTCAACAAGAAAAAGCCAGTAATTTATACTACGATTCAAATTTATAGACACGATAGATTGGATTATCTTATTTCAAGTTTAGCTAGAGCTCACCAGGAAAATTATTTCTTAGGTATAAAGCTCGTAAGGGGTGCGTACATGGAGAAGGAAGAGGAAAGAGCATTGGAAAAAGGTTATCCTTCACCCATTCAAAAAAATAAAGAAGCAACAGATAGAGATTTCAACGCTGCGCTAAAATTTATGTGTGAAAATTTAGATCTGATTTGGTTTTGTGCAGGTACACATAATGAGTACAGCTCTGCTTATCTGGTTGATCTGATGGACGAATTGAACATTTCAAAAAATGACAAGCGCATATACTTTTCACAATTATTAGGTATGAGTGACCACATATCTTTTAATCTGGCTCATTTGGGTTATAATGTGGTTAAATATGTTCCGTATGGCCCAGTTAAAAAAGTAATGCCTTATTTATTGAGAAGAGTACAAGAAAACAGTTCTGCGGCTGGACAAAGTGGAAGAGAATTAACACTTATTTTGAAGGAAAGAAATCGCAGAAAATCTTAACTTAATTGAGTTAATAGCGGTCAGCTACTATCAATAAAAAATTAAAGCATTGTGAACTATCAATTTAGTAAAACTATAAGTGCCTCGTTTGATGAGACAGTTGAAAACCTTTCTTCATCATTGAAAGAGAGTGGTTTTGGGATCTCATTACATACTGAAATTAGTCAAACTTTTAAAGATAAATTTGTTGTATATCTTCGACCTTCCATGATTATTGGGGCTTGCAATCAAAAAATTGGACGTGAAGTGCTTAATATTGAAGAAACAAAAGAAATCCTTCATCCTTGTGTTATCGCAATTCAAGAGTTAGATGATGGATTTATAAAAGTGTCAAGTTCAGATCTCATTTACACTTCATCTTCTGAACAAAAAATTCAACCAGAACCTTTTGAAATCAGGGTTCAAAAGTTATTACAAAGTATAATTGAAAACTTATAGAGTTTGTTTGAAGCACAAAGAATTACAACGTTATTTTTGGTCTTTGCGATACTCAATGCTCTATTTTCCTTTTTTAGTTGTAACGATACAGGCTCAATCTCTCCTCTGGAAGTCGAAAAGTTTGATACAATTGCTCTGACAAAAACATGGGAACAACCCATTCCACATCTTGAAATTCCTGAAGGGCTTCAATCGATAAGTGCTGAAAGCTGTGGATCTTGCCATCAAGAAATATATCAGGAATGGCAAAAATCAACCCATTCGGTAGCCTTCCAGGATCTTCAGTTTCAGGCCGAAATGAAAAAAGACAGGGTTCTTGTTTGTCTGAATTGCCATACTCCTCTTCAAGATCAGCAGGAATATATTTTATTGGGTCACCTTGACGGTGACTATAAAAAACCTGCCATTTTACCGAATCCTGATTTTGACAGGAAATTACAGGGAGAGAGCATCACATGCGCAACATGTCATGTAAGAGATGGATTTATTATTGGCTTTAACGGTAACACGGATTCACCACATAGAACCAAAGCCAATCCTGGATTTCTTTCTGAAAAATTATGTTTATCATGTCATAACGTAGTTGATCAATTAAGTCCTGTTCTTGTCTGCTCGTTCGAAACTGGTGACGAATGGATAAACAATTGGGCAAGTGAACAAGGAAAGACGTGCATTTCTTGTCACATGCCTGAAACAAAAAGACCGATTGTAGGTGGTTTTGACAGTCGCAAATCACACTTTCATAATTTTCCAGGATCCGGTATTCCTAAGTTTTTTGATATGGAACCTCAGAAATTAGATGGATTGAGCATTGAGGAAAGTAATTTTGATAAGTCTTATAAATTGGGTGATGAAATAAGGTTCAAAATAACCATTGAAAATAAATACGCGGGTCATAAGGTCCCAACAGGGGATCCTGAAAGGTTTGTTCTGATCACTTTTCGCCTTTTTGATGAAGCGGACTCTCTTCTTAACTGTTCTATCAAAAGAATTGGAGAGGAATGGGAATGGTATCCAAAGGCAAAACAAATTTCAGAAAATAATCTACTTCCATTTGAAATTAGGGAATACACATATTCATTGCATCCTCAAAAAAAGGGTTTGTACAAGTTTTCCGTTGAAGTGAGTAAACATAGGATGACAGAAAAAAATGCCGAATCTGATGGAATTTTGGGAAAATACCCTTTAAGCACTAATATTCATTCTAATGAATATTTTTTTGAGGTAAAGTAATCATCCGTCTTAATATTTCCGGAACACTTCATGAGGTCATTAAATCAACTGTTTTTAATCATTTTTTTTAAATGCAGAATGGTCAAATTCGGCGCTCCTTATGCCAATAAACAAGAACTCGAAATTAGGGTGGTTTGGACTTTTCTTTGTTGTGTTTCATACAGCCATGATTGTCTTCTATGCAGCACCTGAAGGCTATTTACCAAAAAAATTGGTACATCTTTCTTCTCTTTATTCAGAGCCCATTTTTGAGCAGAAATGGAGCATGTTTGCCCCTTGCCCTATTTGGGGCCATCATATTGAAATTAAATACGAATTTGAAGATGGGGATACAACCGATTGGATCAGTCCAACAGAAGATGCAGTTTCGAAACACATGATTTATAGAGGTACTTATCATGGTGATTTAGCAGTCGCTGAGTACAATACCCTTCACTGGTTAAATGGGATCTTTTTGAACTAGAGATGGAGCAAGTAGACCACGTTCCAAATGAAAAATTGAAAGCATTTCAATGTTCTTTTGCTGCTTATTTACTCAGAAACTACGCTTATAGTAACGGCAGTTATTTATTTGATAAAAAAACGGTTGAAGCAGAGGTTCGTTGTGATTATTTAAATGTTAAAACCGGAGAACAAAGAACGCTTTATTTGCCAGTTTTTACTTACGATTATTTGAATGAATAAGCTGGCTCAAATATTCATTGAAGATTTTAGATATTCATTGAAGATTGAATTCTTTAGAAAAATTGTCTAGGCTTTTTTATTCATCAATACTCTTATGTTGTTACCAATAGCACAAGAACTGTGGAGTTATAATGGTATTGCAGGTTCAAGAGGATTTAGATGGTCTGGTTTTTATTCTCTGCTGAATGTACTGAGCCATCCAAAAAATTCGGAATGGACATGGGTTTACAAGTTTTTTGTTGGAGGTCAATTGTTTTTTCTGCTTACAGGTTTCTTAAAAATATGGCCAAGGATTTCATCTATAATGGTATACTTTTTTACAGTAAATCTTTTTTTGAAAGCATCTATATTCTTTACTGGAGGTGAAGTATTAATAAACATCCTTCTATTTTACATGATGTTTGTGCACAATGTATCAAAAGAGAATAAATTCTATCCTTATCAAAATCTTTTGAATAATGTTTTTTTCAGGATCATGCTTATACAGGTATGTGTACTATACTTTTTTTCTTGCATTTACAAATTACCAGATGAAAATTGGACCTCTGGTGAAGCAATCATGTATGTTTCAAGAATACCACATTTTTCTTCAGCGACTTTTAGCGCACTCTTTCAAGACAATGTTGTTCTTTCAGCAATATTCACATATTTGACGCTGCTTTATCAAGGTTTGTTTCCATTACTTGTATGGTTTAAAAGAATTAAAATTCCATTTCTAATTGTGGGTGTTGCCTTTCATTTAGCGATTGCTTTTTTTATGGGAATATTCACTTTTGCAATTATTATGATCATAAGTTATATTCTATTTCTTGAGGATAATCATATCAGTAGGTTAAAAAGAATGGTCATGATTAAAGGAAATCAAAAATCCCTTACTGGAGAAAAGATGGTAAAGAGATAGGCCCCTGTCCAATAAAGAATAATTATTTTGAAAAATATGAATTTGACGCTGATTTCGAACCTAAGAAAAAGGGGTGAACGAAGTATAACGCCGTTTAACGGGGATCAACGTCGATTAACTCACAAGAACGTCGTTTCATGTGGCACTAGATATTTTTGAAAAAGTTAGCCAAAAGTAGATTCGAAAAAAGTATTGATAGAGTGTAAAAGCATATTATGAAAGCAAATGAATTTATACAGTACAAAAAAGAACAATTAAAGAAGGATCCATTTATGTTCACC
The DNA here is from genome assembly GCA_020635955.1 of Crocinitomicaceae bacterium. Taxonomy (GTDB): domain Bacteria; phylum Bacteroidota; class Bacteroidia; order Flavobacteriales_D; family Crocinitomicaceae; genus Paracrocinitomix. The sequence continues at coordinate 640,547 of JACJYW010000003.1, read as the reverse complement.
AAAGATATTGGTCAGAAAGGACGACATAGATGGAAGATTGTGGGAAGAACTATGAAGGTTGCTGAAGATCTTGATAAAAAGGTTTTGAGTTTGAAAGAATGGAGTATGTAGAGCGCGTTAAAGAGACAGGAAAACAGCACTTCGGAAATGAAATTCCACAGACACAATGCAGGATTGGGTATTTTATAGTTAGGAGAAATGGTCGTTGGACCTGGGGACAATACACACCAATGATCTCTTTAAAAGACTTGAAGTCATTGCTAAAACTTGCTGAAAAGGAGGGGACCTTGTGAAACTGAAAAAACTTAGAGTCCCATTTCTCTGAGATCCTTGATCATTACTTTGCTGATTTTTAACACTACTGCCGCAGACGCAAGTATTATTAACCCGCCGACAACGGTCTTTGTAATTAGCTTGATGTTGTCGAATTGATCGGCAGAATCAGTGTTTGTTTTATTGATCTTCATTTTGATCTGGTTTTAAAGGTTGGAATTTGTTGTTTGCTACATTGAAATCGTATGCCACTTTAAAAGCAAGTACGACAATGCCAGTCACAATGATAAATTTTAGCCAGGGAAATGATTCTGGTGCAGTTCCCTGAGACAGATCTGGAAGGTTGACCTCAGACTCAATTAGTAATTCTACTGGTGTTGGTGTTTTCATAACTTCTTAATTATTATTAGTTTTTTGTTATCTCTTATTACTATTCGAAATGCGTAGTTGTAGAGAAAGAAAAACAAGTTTCCGGATTTATCTTTTTCACGGCCAATATTATATTCGCTGCGAAAACCATCTGCTTTTAGATTCTCAAGCATTATTGTTACCGTTGGATCTTTACTCAAGGCAAAGAATTTTTTAAGTATCAGATCATTTTTGCGGAGTATTTTTTCAACCTTCAATCTGTTAGCCTGTTTTGTTTTTCGTTGGCCATGATTATAGCCGAAGTCCGCGTGTTGTTTATTCAAGTACACCTGGTCTTTGCGATTGGGTTGAAAGTTGTGTCCACATCCACACTTACATTCCCTTTTAGGAATAGGTCTAGGAGGAGGGTTGGTATTTTGATTTTCAACAAACATTTGTATTTCAATTAAATCATTATATATTTGCAAATATAGTAATAATTACACATGTGTAAATATGAATATTCTTACAGAGGACGAACTAGAATATTTGAAGTCGGGTAATTTCGATCAAGATTATCCTAATTTGTTAAAGGTTCTAAACGAACCTAGGTTTACAATGAAGGATCTTGGAGTAACCCCTAGAGATGCAACCTATTGGTCAAAGCAAGGAATTCTTCCTAGGTTATTGGACACAAGTACCACACGAAGAAGATACACTCTTAAACAAGCCATTTGGATAAAGTTGATTCAACAGCTGAGGTCATTTGAAGTTTCATTGAACATTATTAAGCTTATAAAGGAGCATTTGTTAGAAGGTGAATTGAATTTTCGTGAATTGCTTGAAAATGAAAAAGTGATGGAATTTTTCGCCAAAATTGAGAGAATGTCAGGAGATCCAGAGAAAATTCGTGATATCCTTAATGATCCTGAAGTCTTAGAAGAAATGGAAAGAGAAAGAGTGGATATGTTTGAGTGGATGATCTTAAATACTATAATTTTCAGGCGTGACACAAGTTATTTAGCTTTTAATGATGGTCAGTGTATGCCTTACTTGTATTCAAAACATGATATGATGAGATCCGAAGTCCCTAACTTTGATACTATTTTTAAAACTCCTCATATTCTTCTTTCTATTTCGCAAGCCTATAGTCAGTTGATTCAGGACTGGTCAGAAAAGGAATGGTTTGAAAATGTCTCAATTGTGACCGAAGATGAGCGGAAAGTATTGAAGTTGCTAAAAGAAGATAAAACTAAGGAGCTTAAAATTTTTAAAAAGAATGGAGAAATTGATAGGGTGATTCAGGTTAGTATCAAAGATCCTGATCCCATAGGTCAATTTTCCAATCATTTGGTTCGAAATGGCTACCAGACTATGACTATCTCAACTAGAAATGGAAAACCTGTTCATTTTAAGAATGAAGTATCTATGAAAATGAAAGATATACCGGAATAACCGGAGATTGATAAGAAGCTCCAAGCACTAAAGAATAGACAATGGGCGCATCACTACTTAAATGCAAAATAGTGAAGAAAAGAAGTACAATAAAAGAATTCAAAATAGAAGAAATCGAGTAAGAATGAATATCCAGCGGATAAAGGGAGTAAGCGAACATAAAGCAGAGGAACTTTTAAAATCTCTGGAACGCTTCTGTGAAATCATTCTGCATTCATCAAAAAAATAGCCATGAGTAAATTGAGCAAATTTGAGCAATTCGCCCCAAAGTCAATAAACTTTGACAACAAGAAGAATGCAATAATTTATACAAGAGTTTCTACTAAAGATCAAGCAGACAACAACACAAGTCTTGGAACTCAAAAGAAGCATTGCGAGAATTATGCTCAAAGGAATGGTTACAATGTTGTTCAATATTTTGGTGGTACACATGAGTCAGCAAAGAGTGACGATCGAAAAGAGTTCAGAAGAATGCTGAAATACGCTAAGCAGAGTAAAACAGTAGGTTACATTATCGTTTACTCCTACGATCGATTCTCCAGAACTGGATCAAGTGCAGCTCAAATAACACAAGAGTTGATGGACAGCGGTATTCAGGTTAAAGCAGTAACGCAAGAAGTCGATACATTGTCGCCGGCTGGCAAGTTTCAGCAGAATCTATTTTACATGTTCAGTCAATTTGATAATGAGTTGAGACGTGACAAAACCATCACAGCTATGGCCGAACTGCTTAGGAAAGGATACTGGCTATGGACACCACCAAGAGGGTATGTGAATAAGAAGAAATATCACAAGGCAGTGGAATGGGAGATTGTGATTGATGATGAAGGGAAGTTGCTAAAGAAGGCGTTCAAATGGAAATTATCTGGGAAGTATAGCAACGCTGAAATTGTCCGGAAGCTTAATTTATTGGGGATGGATATCAATGAAAGAAGGATAAATGAAATCTTTAAAAATCCTTTTTATTGCGGAATTCTAATTTGCAAAATGCTACCAGGAGAGGTTGTGGAAGGGAAACATAAACCTATCATTTCGCAGGAAGATTTCTTAAAAATCAATTCAGTCGATTCGATTCATCCCGAAGTGAAGAACTTGGATAACGTAAACCTACCGCTAAAGATGTATGCTCATTGCGATCATTGCAGCGAACCCTTAACTGGTTTCTTAGTGAAGAAGAAAGGTTTATACTATTACAAATGCAGAACAAAAGGGTGTAGAAGCACCAAGTCTGCCAAAAAGCTTCACACTGAGTTTGCGAGTATACTCTCTGAATATGAAATCGATCCTGATCTGAAAGGTGAGATTCAAGAAGTCATGTCGTATACTTTTGAACATTTCATAGGAGAGGATGTGACAAATGAGAAACTCTACAAGAAGCAAAAAACGGAAGTAGGAAAAAAATTGGAAAGCATAGAGGAGCGATTTGCTACGGGTGAAATTAACTCTGAGATCTTCAACAAGTATTCTCAGAAATACAATCAGGAATTGGACGAAATTGATCAGAAATTGGAAAATCCCGAGTTTGTGAGTTCAAACCTTAATTCGGCGATAAAAAAGGCTGTCAGCATTGCTTGTAACTTGAGTAATTACTGGTTGTCTGGTGATTTGTTCGAAAAGAAGAGTATTCAAAGATTGGTGTTTCCTGGCGGAATAGGTTACAACAAACAATTGGACAAAGTTCAAACCACGCGAGTAAATTCACTTTTTTCTATAATCCCAGATATAAAGAGGGTTTTGGGAGAAAATAAAAACGGAGATTCGACAAATTATAGTCAAATCTCCGCTCTAGTGACCACGGCAGGATTCAAACCTGCAACCTTCTGAGCCGTAATCAGATGCGCTATTCAGTTGCGCCACGTGGCCATTTTAGACACTGCAAAATTATCACAATACTTTTATAAAGCAAAATCTATTTGATTTTAGACTGATTTTTATTGAGAATAATGGTTGTTCGACCAAAAAATGCTGTCAATAATCTGGTTGTTTGTGGTGATAGGGATTAGAAATCAGCTAGTTATAGAAAATCAAATGAAAAGTTTATAATTTTTGGTGTATATGCTTAACCTTCTTGAAACTAATTTTTTAATCCTTCCGTATTAATCGTTTAAAACCCATAAAAATTAACTGTATGGAAGTAAATGTAGTTGTTAGAGAAAAATCGAATGCCGTTAAAAATGCAAGATTGAAGATCGTTCAGTTTTTAATAGCGAATGGTGTGTTCCCTGATAGCATTCAATTTAGTAATCAGGAATTAAAGTTCCAGTTTGGAGAAGACTTGCACAAAGATGAAAATGCCTGGTGCAATGATCTAACTTCTTATTTTAAAGGGCAGATCAACTTCTCATCCAAATTTCCACAACAAATGTTGTAACCTTTTTCAGCAGGCGAAAGTAAAAGTCCATAACAACACAAACCAAACATTATGAAATCTTTTACTTTCGCAGCATTGCTGCTTGGTGCATTCGCACTATCTAGTTTTACCGGTAATCCGGATGGTGATAAACCAGAAAAATCTGAAGGAAAGAATATAGTTCACTACAGAATTGAACTTTGCTCGTACAAAAATACCGTACCAGTTAGAACAGCTGAAGCTTTAAGAGAAGTGAATGGGGTATTGCCAATTAAAACAAACGGAACCTACACTTATTATTCTGCTCCTTGTGCCACTGAAATTGATGCAGCTAAGGAATTAGAAAAATTCCAACAAATGGGATTCAATGAGGCGAAACAAGTGGTTCAATACAATGGTAATTTCATTACTGTAGAGGAATATCACAAGATCAACAAAAGTAAATCTGAAGTAAGAATTTGGAAATAGCCATGTCTAAGTGGTATATTTTTATACTTATTTGTCTTTTGTCAGAGATAGCATTTACGCAATCAGAAAAAGTCGTGATTCGATCAATTAATATAGGTGATTCAACACTTCAGATCCTTCAAGAATATGGTAATACGGAGGATAGTATCCTGTTTATTAACGTTCACGAAGATGAAGTAACCAGTATTGAAACTGTTTATGAGTATTCAACGACCAATCCTGTTCATTTTGTTCGATTAAAGCACAAGGAGACCAGAAGGGTTGAATTTACGATCAGGAATAAAGCATTTTCAGTTGATCCAAATCGAATATATACCAAGAAGGGTAGAAGGAAAACCTTGCGGGATGGGGGAAAGTTCACTTTCAAGGCGGCTAAGGAAGTAAGGTATTTTGCAGAAGAGATCCTAACCTATTTGAGCAACCGGTCGGTTATTATTGCTATGCATAATAATACGGATGTTAATTATTCGATAAAAAGCTATTTACCCGGCGGAGATGAAGCTCAAAATACTAAAGAGATCTTCATTAATCCAGATATGGATCCGGACGACTTTGTTTATACTACTGAAAAAGAATACTTTGACAAATTAAAGGAAAGGAATATCAATGTGATCCTGCAGGATAATAAGAAATACGTAAATGACGGTTCACTCTCTGTTTACTGTGGATTAAATGGTATCCCTTATATTAACATTGAAGCACAAAAAGGACATTTTGAAGAACAGATGTTTCTGATCAGAGAAGTAATGGCTATTCTTTAAAGTAGCTGGGAATATATCGGTAGATATATTTGGGCTTACTCTTGTGGTAAAACAGTTCATAAACCAATTGATCTTTTTCATTGTATTTCCAGTCTTTTTCAACTATCAACTTACCTTTTTTATTCTCCGTGCCTGATCTCACTAATCTGTTTTTTGAATCATATTGAAAAATGTAGATGGTGGAATCCCAGTCTTTCTTTCCCATTTCAAAATCTGCCTGACGAATACAATTACCTTTTTCGTCATAACTAAATGTTGAATAGGCAACACCTGGATAATAGTTATTCTTGATCAATAGATTAGCCTCATTGTAAAACATGGTTTGAACATCAGTACTACTATCCGCATCAACATGAATGAGATTTTTGTTGTCATCATAGATAAACCATAGTATCCAGGGCTCAGCATCAATTTCTCCTCGATTATTGTAATAGTACGATTTTGATCTTAATCTGCCATCTGAATAATAATTGTAATGAATATTTGCCAGAGATATTACCTGCTTGTTCAACCGATTCCCTATGTATAAGAAGTCGGCTGTCTGACCTATGATATCGCCATTTCCTGAGATAATGAAATCATAGGCTACCACTCTGTGTTTATCATCATAGCGATATTTTTTACTATAGGAAACCTGATCATTTTTACCACCAAAGGTTGTGCGATCCAGTAATTCTCCGTCTTTTGAATAATTTTCGAATCCTTTCAAGGTAGAGTCCTTATAGATGTTCTTCTTATTGTATCTTGATCCATAGATCTGTACTTTTTCAGCTTGATCGTATCTAAGCTCAGTTTGAATTTCATCCAATTTAATTTCACCCAGCAAAAGACTTTCTTGTGTCATTGCAAAGCTTGTTATAACTAACATTTGGTAGGTAAGAAAGTAGCGCATATCAATTAGATCTTTTTAAAGACAACATTTTGGTTTAAACTTACGTCTAATAAACAAGACAAAGGGGATAAAATTTACTCGATTTAGGTCGTTCCCCTTGATTAAACCAGTATATTGTGGTGTCGTTTGACTAATGAACTACGAATGAAAAGAACTTTGAAAGCATTAACCAAATTCTTCCTTTTTACCTCTGTCTTTACCTTGGCCTCAACCAATTATGTGAACGGGCAATTGTTCCTTGAAACATTTAACGAAGCCAATACTTCAACAAGTGGTTTTGATGATATTGGTGGTGTAGCGTGGTCTTCTACCTGTACTGGATGCGTATCGGGAGATTATTGGCATGTTTTAAATGGTGTTTTTGAAGGAAATGATACAAATGGTGAGGCCGTTTGGGAAACAACGGGTTCTATTGATATTTCTTCATGTGCTAAGTTCAATATTAAGGTAGATATTGAAAGTCTTGGTAATATGGAAGGTTGTAACCAGGGCTGTAATGCTACAGACTGGATTTACCTGCAGTATAATATTGATAATACCGGTTGGCAAGATCCTACAAATGCTTTCTTTTGCGCTGGTTTGTGTGCAGATTTGAATATTATCCATGAGGTGAATGGACCAGGTAACTCAGTCTCTTATCAAACGGGGTGTATTGATGGAGGTAGCTCTCTTCAAATCAGAATAGGTGTACAATGTTGGTCACAAGATGAATTTTGGAGAATAGATAATGTTTTAGTTGAATGCGGATCCAATCCTTCTGTTGATGCAGGTTCCAACCTTTCAGTTTGTAATGGTACTTCAGTTACCCTTACGGCTTCAAATCCTGATAATGCAGACATTAGCTGGAATTTTGGTATTAATGACGGTTTACCATTTACCCCAACTGTTGGTTCTGTTTATTTCACAACCACAGCAACGCTTGGTACATGCTCAGCACAAGATTCTGTGCTAGTTACCGTTGTTCCGGGACCAGATTTTAATGTTAATGCAGGCTTTTCATCAACCTGTACACCTCCTTTTGATGGTATTATTACGATCTCAAACTTATCTCCTGGTCAATTTTATGATCTTACATATGTGCTTGATGGAAATGTCGTTGGTCCGACAAATTATCAGGCCAATGGATCAGGACAAATTGTATTGTTAAGCATGCCGCCGGGGGATTATCAACCAATAATTATTGATTCTCTTGGCTGCAATGAAGTAAATACAGTTGGTGTGACAATCACCCAACCACCTTTGCCTGGCGTAACGGCGCATTCTGATGCGGTAATATGTGAAGGAGATAGTGTTCTTTTATATGCTGATAATCCTGATAATGCGGTGATTTCATGGGATAATGGAGTTAATGATAGTGTTTGGTTTACCCCTTCGGTAGGAACAATAACTTATCACGTAACGGCGAATGATTTGGGCTGTATAGGGGAAGATAGTGTTGATGTTACAGTTATTCCGGTTGTAACTGTTAACCTTCCCGCACAGGGACCATTTGCTGTATTTGATCCTGTACAAAACTTAACGGCTACTCCTGCTGGCGGAACATGGTCTGCTAGTTGTGGTAGTTGCATCAACACATCTACTGGTGCATTTGATCCAGGTGTTGCAGGAATAGGTTTTCACCAAATTTGCTACACTGCTGGTATTGCTCCTTGTCAGGATGTACAGTGTATAGATATTTACGTATCGGATGGATGTAATTTAACCGGGACAATTAATCCAAGTAACCCAACTTGTAATGGATTTTCTGATGGATCAGCAACCATTAACATGCAGTTTGCAACGGGAAACATTGTATTTGTTATCAAAGACTCATTGGGTAATGTGGTAAATACGGCTAATAGTAATACCGCCAACAACTTATCTGAAGGATGGTATTATTTCACCGTTACAGATGATTTTCCTTGCACGTTTATTGATTCAGTTTTCATAGATGATCCAGATCAAATGACTGTTGACTTTAATATTCAGGATCCAACTTGCTATGGGGTAGATAACGGTTTGGTTATTGCAGATACTGTGTACAATGCTACAGGAAATTATGCATTGATCTCATACAATTGGAATCCAAATCCAAGTGGTAGTAATGGTATAGGAGAAGATTCATTAATAAATGTTGGAGAAGGTCAATATACTTTAACCGTTAATGATGAGAATGGTTGTTCTGAATTGATCGATTTCACAGTAACATACCCTGATTCACTCTATTTTACGGAATTAGGTTCTAATCCGGCTTATTGTAGAGTTTATGAATATCAGCAGGGTAATGGAAGCGTTTTTGTGGCTGGAGCAGGAGGTACACCAGATTATGATTACTTATGGTTGAATTTGCAAGATTCATCTACCTCTGTTAACTCTACCTGGTCACCGTTGAATTACGGAGATTACAAGGTGACAGTAACTGACCAAAATGGATGTACTTTGGTTGCTGTGATCACAGTTGATTCATTGAATCCATTGGCAGATTTCGATATGGCTTCTCCAGAATTTTCTGCAGAGTGGGAAGGAACCGCTCCTGTTACGGTAACGTTCTCCAATCTATCGCAATACTTTGCTAATCCTAACAATCCAGCAGCTGATACAACCTTCTGGTGGAATTTTGGTGAAGATGATGTCTGGCAGCTTTCAAACAGTTTATCCGAAGAATTTGAGCATACCTACACAAGCGGAGGAACTTTTAATGCTTGCCTGGTTGCAGTGAATAAGAACGGTTGTACAGACACGCTTTGTGTGCCTATTGTTATCTATGATCTTGATTCATTCACGCCAATCAATGTCTTTACACCAAACGGTGATGGCGTAAATGATGTCTTTACATTCATGTATTCAGCTGTTGCCATTAGTGAATTCAATTGTGTGATTCTGAACAGATGGGGTAGAGTAGTGCATGAAATGAATAGCATTAATGATTATTGGGATGGTACTGATAAAAGTGGAAGCAAATGTCCTGAAGGAGTTTATTTCTATTCATACAAAGCTACGGCACAAAACGGCGATTCAATTGAAGGGCAGGGGAACATTCATTTGGTTGGATCTAAATAGAAGTATTGTCTGCTTGCTTTGTTAGCGCTTATTTTTTCTTGTATAAGGAATAAGCAAGATAAGGTAAAAATTAGCCGCTAATAGCTGCCAAGGTGCAGTTCCGCTGTTGAGATACATGAACAAAGCTGATAAATTAGCCACGATCACCAAAGGAATACCCGCAAAAAAAGTAAATTTGATAAAGCTTCCAGATCTTGGATAAACTTCTCCGAATTCCAAAAAGGTCGCTTCTGGATTTTCCGTTTGAATTATACTCCTGAAATCATTAATAAAGTCAAAATAGTTTGCTTTCCATTTCCGGGTTGTCGTTATAGTTCTTTTCTGAATAGTTCCGTTATTTAGCTTAATATTGAAGGCTGACATAGTAATGTTATCATCAATGTAAAAACCTGAGATGGTATCAAATGGTATATGTGTCTCATTGAATTTTAAAGCATTGTTATCCATTTTAACCTCGACTGTTTTACTATATGCTTTTTGAGATAAGATGAAAAATAGGACCTCCATTGGAATCCATAAAATGATAGGAACAATAGACTGCATTTGAGCTGATGATATAATCATTCCGAATGAGGATAATATTCCCCCAAATATAACGGTCAATAAGAATTTTGTTAAGTCCAGGGTTCTTATCTGATAAATCATTTTGTAAATAACGAATAATAAGAGTTGAAGAAAAAATAAATTGAAAATAAGAAGTTGTTGGACTTTGAAAGTTTATGGTTTCAACATCTCTTCAAATTCCTCTGTTGTATAGAACTGACCACTGTACTCCACAACAGGTCTCATATTAGATAGACCGTAAGTAGTGTAGTCACTCATAGCATCAATTGATTCCTGTTTTGAGTCAAACGGTTCTGAGTAATAGGTTGTTGAGCCATCCAGGTTTTTAACTGGTTTTACACCTCCTATATTATAGAAAATATCTACATCTTCAATTGGAACAGCTCCCTCATAATGTGCCAGTAAAACGCGGTATTTTACTTTGGTCATATCAATTCCATTAATCACTGTAGGATTACTAGTGTTTGAAGTATCTGGTCCTACTACATTGTTTTTAACTTCTTTATCTTCCTGAGTAAATGAATTCAATTCTTTGTCTTCAGTATAGTTATCAGGTAATTCATTTGGATCAATACCTAACTGTTGAAGTGTCTTTCTTTCTCCATTCTTATAGGCGACAACAAAAGCCGATTTATAGCCTTTACCTATAAGCTTCTTTCTATGCAAATTAGCTTCCTGGTAGTTGTCAAAATTGCCGGAATAGTATCTGGTAATGCCATCTTTTCCAGTTACGTGTGTTACGGTCTCTACACCCGGGAATGCCGTCTTCTCGTCAACTTTGTGCTTAAATGCACCAATTTGCACCCTGAATACCTCACCAGATTCCTCAAATACCGGTCTATCTACTTTTTCACCATCAGGACCAACTCCTCCGTTTTGTTTCAGATCTTCATTGATCTTCTGGATCTTTTCGATAACAGTGTTATCCACAGTTAGATATGTAGAATCAGTGTTACCTTCTCTTGCTATCAATTCAACATTAATACCTTTCTCTTTCATTTGATCCGCCACGCTAACAGCATCTTCAAGATTATTATATTCACCCAGGATGTAGTATACCGTATCTCCTCTGGTTTCAGTTTTAAAGTCATTGTATGCTAAATATTTGTGAAGATCATTTGGTGGTACATCCTTATGAGCTTTATCCAATACTATGACATATGTTTGTTCCTTTTTTCCAGGACGATCAACATTTTTCAATATAGGCGGATGATTTTTACCAAATTCCACTACCATTCGCTCTTCAGTAAATTCATGTTCTAAACCAGTTGAATCATTGAATTCTCTCCAGTGTTTAGCAATATCCTCTTCAGAAAGTGTTACTCCCCATTCATCAACCCAGTTCCCTTCAGGAGTATTTGGTTCATCATCTCTGTAATCAGGAACACCGTCATGATCACCATCTAAAGGACAACCTTTTTCATCTACCAATGCCGCAAGAGGAGTTGCTGGACATTCGTCATAAGCATCTATTACCCCATCCTGATCAGAGTCATTGTTTTCGAAATCAGCAAAATATTCAATTCCAGCATCATCCATTGGATCAAATTCCTTCTCTTTAGCAAATTGAAGATCATAACTAAGTGAAACATATGTGGTCCACAATTTGTCTTTTTTGCTGTCTCCGTGTCGGATAGGCCCAACACCGGCATCTGTAATGTTGTCGATTAGGTCTGTTGTTGTTAAGAAGTAAGTAGTAGCAATTCTAAAATCCCATCTAGGAGAAAGGTGCCATTCCATTCCTAATGTAAAAGGGAATGCAAAACTTTGTTCTCTGTATTTACCTAATCCATCTAAATTCTGCTCTCTCAGGTCAGTTTCATAAGTGTAATCCCTTTGAAGCTCTTGTGCCAGTGATGGTGCTAAAGGATCACTCTCATCCATATCCATGATGGAACCATCTGACCAGTAGTGATATTGATTACCGTTAGCATCATACATATCTGTTTTGGATAAGAACTCAAATGAAGAGATACCGACACCTACAAATGGATGAAATAATCCCCTGCTCGGTGAAAATAATGGGTATAAATTATAATAAACCTGAATACTTGCCATCCTTATCCTTGACTCGAAATTCAAGTTTTTCACCAAAGATCTTTCGTTGGCCGAGATTTTTCCATAAGAAGCTTGAAACTCAACATTGAAATACTTGGTTAACGGCGCATTTAAATAAGCCATTCCGTAGTATCTATTCACCATTGGGGAAAAACCTTTCTGATAATTTTGTACCTCACCATAATAGGTCATAGTACCAACAGCCAGTCCAATTCTTGGACGCATAACTCCAGAAAGCGTATCCATACCGCCTTGAGATTGAGCAGTAAAGCTTAAAAGTAAGAGTGCTATTAATATTAACTTTCTAATCTGTTTCAACACAATAGATCAGTTCTTATTATAAAGATACGTGATTTCGGTTCTAAAGGTCAAGAAAAAAATCAATATTATTAACAAAATAGGACTAAAAACCTAATTTACTAAAACGGTTTAAGGTTGAACAAACTTGAATTCATATGTACTCATGTCCACTTCAAAGATGTCTCTTGCACCAACACCTTCATTTTCCTGAGATGAAAAAGTGCTGTATAACGCTTTTTTCAATTCTGGATAATAAGTGAAATGGGTTTCATCTGAAACAGTGTTAATTGGATAACCAAGGTTTACAGGATCACTCCATGTACCGTTCTGATTTTCGCAAACATAGACGTCATAGCCTCCCATTCCACTTGCGTGTCCTGTTGAAGAAAAGAATAGATATTTTTCATCCTTCGTGACAAAAACAGTTGTTTCCTGCCCTTTAGTATTAATGATTGGTCCAAGATTTTTAGGCTTCCCCCATTCTTTTCCCACTTTTACAGAAGTCCAGATATCTGCCATGCCCTGGCCTCCATTTCGTTCTGAAATAAAATAAACAGTACTACCATCACCAGTAAATGAAGCTGAAGCGTCAAAGAAAATTGTGTTAATAGGTTTAGAAATGGATTTTGGTGTGTTCCAACCACCTCTATTATTCAATTTACTAATGAAAATGTCCGAGCTTTTTGTCTTAGGCTTTGGTTTGTCCATTGCCATAGTATTTATTGTTAAATACATTTCCTTACCATCTGCCGAAATACAACTTACTGCGTCAAATCCATTCGTGTTTAGCCTTCTTATGATCTCATTTGAGTTATCTGCTGTTGTCCATGCCTTGATCGTGTCATTCCACATTGAGATGTAGATATCTTCAAAATATCTCTGATCAGCTGGGTTAACTCCTCCTCCTTTGTTGTCAGCTCTTCTGGAAACAAAATACAAGGTGTTACCGTCAGGTGATAATGTGGCAGAATAATCGTCAAAAGCAGAATTGATAGACATACCCAGATTAGTGATCTTAACATTAATTGGATTTTCCATCATTTTTTTTGCATTGTTGCATTGTTGGATATGAAAGTCGATCTCTAATTCTTTAACACGAAACTCCTTCACTTTTGTCTTAACACTTTCAAAATGTTTGATCGCATCATCCATTTTTGCTAATCGGTGATAGCATAAACCGAGTAAATATCCTGATTCCAAATCCACGCTTGGGTCTTTCAACAAAGCTTCTTCAGCATAGCCAATTGCCTTTTCATAGTTCCCTAATGCTAAATGACATTCTCCTAACCAATAAGTAGCTACGGGATTTGATTTATCCTTTACCAGGGCTTCTCTGAACTTAACGAGTGCCAATCTATACTGCCCTTCATTATACATTCGTTTTCCCTCTGAAATAAAGTACTGTGCAGTGCCTTTTTCAAAAATGCTGGAAGTTGAATCTGGTGGGGTCATAGCATTTGCTCCACCTGCTGAAAGAATAAATAAAAGTAAGATGACAGTAGTCCTCATATTCAAAGTTTAGAATCAAATATAAAAAATAGATGCATTATCAAGGCCTTTCATTCAATTGATTCACCATCTTTTTTTGTCTCTTCATCTTCTTCTTTCTTCAATGCGTATTGATTTTTTGACAGATCAACGAGTTCATGCATAGATAAAGTGGCAGATGTTACGGCCAATAATGGTGCAACGGAAGCAAGAATAAATGTTACAACGAGTAAAGATCCCCAAAGGATTTGAGAATTCGTGTCAATAGCAATGGTATCGAACTTTATAAAAACATAATTAAAGGAAAGGAAGCAAATAGAAAAAATGCTACCAATGGCAATTGCTAATCCCCTGTGCTTGGAAACAAAATGAATGGATTGTGGAATGTCGAGTCTTCTTCGTTCGTTGATATAGTCAATATATCCAAAGCCATAAAAGTAGAATCCGATCAAAATTGGTATGACAGAAACCAAAACGTATTTTGTCACACCCCCTATCAAGGTTCCAATTAGAATGAATATTAGAACAATTGCATATTCAATTAGAATGAGCCTTAGGTTAAGTTTCATGGCTCTAAAAATATCCTTAACGAGTTGAAAAAAGTTCCATTTGTATTTGTTACCTGTCAATTTCTCTTCGATCTTTTCAGATACAATAGCCAATACAGGAGCCAGGCAAATGATGACAAAATACATGGTGAATTTCGTAAACATATAGTAAAGCTGATCATAAAAAATGATCTTCAAGGTCATCCAGATCAAACCGTTTACCGTTTCAATTTCTCCAATGTTGTGTTTAAGATCATAGCTAATAGTCCATTCTAGAGCTTCAAAATAATGTCCCAAATTATAGAGGCCAATAAAAATGATGATTGGAAAAATGACAAACCAATACAATTTATGAGTGATCAAAAAGTTAATCCCTTTGAAGTAATTTTTAAATCCTAAACCAAGAAGTTTGAAAAATTGCATGTTGGTTTTTTGACGAATTTACAAATGACAGAAAAAAGAGGAATCCATTAGGCAAGATTAATTTCACCTAAAAGTATTTCTTAATTTTAGCGGACTTCAAATGGAGTTTATATTCAAATATCATCCTGCCTGGTTATTGCTTGCTACTGCCGTAGCATTTGCTTACAGTTATTTCCTTTACAGAAAGGACGAATTATTGGATGACGTTAAACGATCTCTTAAGATCATTTTAGGTGTTATCAGATTCACAGCAGTTTGGTTGATATTTCTGTTATTATTGGGTATTATCCTTGAAAACCTGTTAGATAGAAAGGAAAAGCCACTTGTTTTTATAGCTCATGATAATTCAGGTTCAATCGTATTAACGAAAGATTCAGCATTCTATAAGACTGATTATTTAAATCAGTTGAACCAATTAAGTGAAAATTTGCAGGCGGATTATGATGTTGTGAATTATTCATTCTCAGATGCTATTCAAGAAGGATTGGAAAGGGAATACAATGGAAAAATGACCAATATTTCTCAGGTGTTTGATCAGATCATTGATCAATATTCAAACAGGAATATAGGTGCCATTGTAATGTCAACGGACGGGATATATAATGCCGGTTCTAATCCTGTCTATTCCATAGCCCGTAAAAGTTTTTTACCCATTTACACAGTTGGTTTGGGAGATACGAATTTAGTCCGTGACCTTAAGATCGAGTTCGTTAAGCACAATGAAATTGCTTTTTTGGGAAATGATTTTCCAATAGATGTTATACTATCTCAAAACAAATGTGCAGATGAAAAAGTAAAGGTTGGTATTTACCAGGGGGATAAACTTATTGCTGAGCAAGCTTTTGAACTTAAAGGGGAGGAGCAACAAATTACTGCAAGCTTTACTTTAAAAGCATCTTCTGTTGGATATCAGAAATATACTGCTCGTGTCACGCATCTGAAAAATGAATTTTCCCTTGATAATAATGAGGCAACTTTCTATGTTGAAGTAATAGACGGAAGACAAAAGATCCTTATTGCGCATAATGGACCGCACCCAGATATCTCAGCCATTAATTATGTCATTGAAAACAATAAAAATTATGAGGTGGATGTTAAGGCCATGGAAGAAGTTCAGGAGGTGAGTAAGTATGATCTGATCATTTGTCATAACTATAAACCACTGAGCAATCCACTTCAACAAGAGATCAATTCAGGAGGTAAACCTTGTCTTTTCCTGGTGGGGAATCAAACAGACATGAATGCCTTATCAACGGCAAAAATTGGAGTGTCAGGAAACAGAACAGATACTGAAGATGTTGGTTTTTCGGTGAACACAGGCTTCAAAGATATTTTGCTATCTGCCAATGTGATCAAAATGCTTCAAAATGCGCCTCCAGTTCAGGCTCCTTTTGGAAATATAAATTATTCCTCATCTTTAGATGTATTGGCTTATCAGAAAGTAGGGAATATCGTGTTGGACAAACCATTGATATTTTTCAGTCGCAAAAACACCAGCAAATTTGGTGTGATCATGGGCGAAGGAATCTGGCGTTGGAGACTGTATGACCAGATGAGAAACAATTCAACAGCCAATTTTGAAGAATTGATCAGCAAATTGATCACTTATTTGGCCATCAAAGACAATAAAGATCCGTTCAAAGTAAAAGTCGAGAATGAATTTAATGAAAGTGAGAATGTTATTGTTAAGGCTGAGTTATATAACAGTTCGTTTGAATTGATCAATGAACCTGAAGTAACTTTTAAATACACCAAAGAAGAAGGTAAAACATTCGAATCTCATTTTCTGAAATTGGGAAATGCTTACAGTATGGACCTAGGAAAGTTGGAACAGGGTATATACAATTGGGAAGCATCTACGGCTTTTCAGGGTAAGAGCTATAAGAAATCAGGTACATTCCTGGTTAGGGAAGTTAAGTTGGAGGTGCTAAATACAACTGCTAATCATAGATTATTGAAAAGTATTTCAGAATCATCAGGTGGAAAGTTCTTCTTGCCCACACAATTAACTGAACTCGAACAGGACCTAAAAAATAGAGATGATCTAGTTACGGTAGTCTACCAGGAAAAGAGCTTTGATGATCTGATCGATTATAAGTGGCTTTTCTTTTTGATAATTATTCTGCTGGGAACTGAATGGTTCGTTAGAAAATTCAATGGGGCTTATTGATCAATAGAAGATCTCAGGTTCATTCTCATTGAGAAGACTAGCGTGAACCGAACTATGAAATTCATCTATACACAAGTTGTGAAATTTAGGATATATCTTATCCCTCAATTTTGAGTCGCTCTTATAGTATGTTTCGTGATTCACTACGGTGATGCCTCCAATATTCGTGAACGTGATCAATTGCTTTCCTTTTGTAATGTTTTGCTTGTCATAACAGAATTCGATTTCATGCTTTTCGTGATCAATTTGTGTGATCTCAAACATTACCTTGATCTTGTTCTTTTTAAATAGATGAAGTTTTAATAGCAATCTCGACCCTTCAATTGCACCTATTGAGTCACAGTAATCTTCACAATGACGGAAAAGGATCAGTTCATTAATTGAACCGTTCCACAAATCTTGAGTGCTTGCATTTACATAAGTGGACCATACTTTATCAAGTTATTAGTCATAACTGTATTCCTTATAGCAATAATTGAATCCACCGAAATCAGTCTTCTCATCTACACTGGGGATAAAATACTCAATTCTCGCACTATCACTGGGGATGTTAGACGGTTTTTGCCCATCTGAAACCTCAGCGGAATTAAATGATGCATAGACGAACACAGCAATTAAGAATGCTATTAGAACTATGAATTTGGTTTTCACAGCTTTAAGATAACATTTGAAGCCATTTCAATTAATGATGAAAATCATTTATGGCTTGAATTGTCCTAAAATAGACCTCGATTTTGTACTTTTGGCGCCACTATTACTACTTATATGAACCTGAAAAAGACCCTTTTAGCTATCTCAATCCTTTTAGGTGGAGTACAGCTTTCTATAGCTCAGAATTCTAATCCTTATCAGGCCGAATTTCAGTTGGCTTATCAAACATATCCTTCAGTTCCGGTTGGGATTTTAGAAGCTGTTTCATTTACACAAACCAGGTTTACAGATCTTGATCAGACTGAACATGGTTGTATAGGCATGCCTATGGCTGAAGGGGTAATGGGAATGTTCTCAGACGGGCATGGTTATTTTAATAATTCTAAAAATACAGTTGCTCAATTAGCTGGAGTTAATATCAATTCTCTGGGAACACCGCAATCAGACATCTTGGCTTATGCAGCTGCATTTAACAATTTAATTGTGTCAGGGAATGTGTCAAGTGGAGATTATATCGGGTATGAATTGATCTTACGTGTATTATCTGAAATACCGGAAGATGGTAATCCGGTAAACAATTATGCTTTGAGTGCTTTTACGTACAGTGTTTTTGATTTTATGAATGATGAGGAGAACCAGGCAAAATATGGGTTTACCGCAACTTCAATTGACCTAAAGAGCATTTATGGTGAGACCAATTTTAAAGTCCTTTCCAGTCAAAAGATCACAATCAATGAAGAAGTTGTTTATGATGAACAAGGCATGCCTTATGTTCCTCAAAACAGATCTGCAGAGTATGGGCCAGCATTATGGGTAGCCACTCCAACTTGTAACTATTCATCAAGAAATGGAACTGCAATATCAGCTGTAACTATTCATACTATACAAGGGACTTATGCAGGTGCAATAAGCTGGGCTCAAAATTGTAGTGCCAATGTATCTTATCATTATGTGGTAAGATCTACGGACGGACAGGTAACTCAAATGGTATATGAAGCAGATAAAGGTTGGCATGTTGGATCGGAGAATCCATATACAATTGGTATTGAACACGAGGGATATGTTGATAATCCAGCATGGTATACTACTGCATTATATACAGCTTCGGCGAATCTGGTCAAAGACATCACGCAATCTGGTTATGGGATCAATCCTTTGAGAACGTTTCAAGGACCAGCTACAACAGGTTTAAATACTTTAGGTTCATGTGTCAAGATCAAAGGCCATCAGCATTATCCTAACCAATCTCATACTGATCCGGGTATTAACTGGAATTGGGAATATTATTACCAATTGATCAATGATAGTCCTTCTGTAACTACCTATACCACTGCGTCAGGTAGTTTGTATGATTCAGGTGGACAAAGTGGTGATTATTCAGATGACGAAAGATATTTGTACTTAATAGAACCAGCTAACGTTTCAGATATCACCATTCATTTTAATCTTTTTGACCTTGAATTGAATTGGGACTATATGCGAATCTATGATGGTAACTCGTTAAGTTCTCCTTTGATCGGAACATATACAGGAACATCAATACCAACAGATATTACATCTTCCGGCGGAGCCATTTTATTGGAGTTTAGATCAGATTGTGCAACACAGGCTGCGGGATGGGATATCAGCTGGACCTCTGTTCCGGATGCAAATCCTGCCGATATTATCGCTCCTACTACGGCTGTTACAGTATTAGGAAACTGGCAAACTACTGATTTTACTGTTGATTTTACTGATGCAGATAATATTGGAGGTTCAGGTGTGCATCTAAAATTCTATCAGGTGATCGATTTTGACGGGACTGAATGGAGAGCCAATGCCAATAACGGTTTCTTCTCAGACAATTTTGATGTTTCCATCCACTCTGATTGGACGGCTTTGACTGGAACCTGGGTAATTAATTCAGCAGTGCTCAGACAATCTGATGATGCTGTGAACAATACTAATATATACGCTTCATTAGATCAGGATAATTATGATCAATGGCTATATCATTTTGGTTTAAAAATAGGAGGGACAACAGGAAACAGAAGAGGGGGGTTCCACTTTATGTGTGATGACGCTACCCAAACTGAAAGAGGTAATTCCTATTTCATTTGGTTAAGAGCTGATGATAACAAGTTACAGATCTATAAAACCGTAAATAATGTATTCACCTTAGAAGTAGATACTGCCTACACTGTCAATGCAGACCAGTGGTATGACATCAAAACCGTATATGACAAAACCACAGGCTTGATCGAATTGTATATTGATGATCATTTAGAGGCTAATTGGGTTGACCCTTCGCCTTATACAACGGGAAATGCTATATCCATGCGTTCAGGAAATTCAGTGATGGATATCAATAATCTGAAAGTTTATCACAATCGTTCTTCTTCTGAATTAGTGACCATTAACATTGGTAATGATGTTCAGTACCAGAATTTTGATCCGCTAACACATGCGGCTAAGATCAAATCTATCGTAATTGATAGTGCTAAGAATGTGTCTTTGATAGGTGATGAACTTGTGAATGTTGATTGGACCTCACCAACTAATATTGCAACAGTAAATGATGGAACCGGGGCAGATATCAGCACGACTACCACATCTACACAACTTTCTGCCAATTGGACGACTTCAACTGATCAGCATTCTGATCTGCAACGTTACTGGTATTGTATCGGAACCACACCTTTGGCAACAGATGTAGTAACATGGACAGATAACTGGTGGAGTGATACGTTGACACATACCGGTTTGAATTTGACTATTGGAACCACATATTATGTATGTGTTTATAGTGAAAATGGTGCAGGATTATTCTCTGATACCACTTGTTCGGATGGTCAAATGGTGACTACACCAACGGGAACACCAACCGCTAATTTTATAGTTCCTAATTCATATATCTGTTCTTATGAAGCTGTTCAGGTTCAAAATGCAAGTTTGGATGCAATTTCTTATTCATGGAGTGCACCGGGTGCTACACCTTCAACATCAACGGCCGTGAATCCAGTGTTTACTTATGCAACTACAGGTTATTATGACATCACTTTAACGGCAACGGGTACAGGAGGAACAGATACCGATATTCAAACCATTTTCGTAAATGTGGATACTATTCCATCTGCTGATTTTACTCCTTCAGATGTGATCGTTGATATTTCCAATCCATTTGTTTCATTCACTAATAACTCACTGCACGCTAATGGTTATCTGTGGAATTTTGGAGATGGTAACTTCTCTGGGGATAACAATCCATGGCATGAGTATGCTGCTACAGGAGATTACTATGTTGAGTTAATAGCAGTTAACGGAAACTGTCCAAATGATACCACTGAGCAACTTGTTCAGGTGGTAGATAATCTTGGATTTACAGATCATGATCAAATTGATCTTCAGGTTTATCCCATTCCTGCAGAAGAAGTATTGTTCATTGATCTGGGTTCAAACTGGTCAGATGAGATCACCATACAATTGATTGATTATAGAGGAAGAATTATGTATCAAAAGCAAACCGGAAAGGTGAGCAAAGTGAAAATTGATCTGATAACAGCTAACCTTCAGGATGCCTCTTATATTTTGAAGGTGTTTGATAAGGAAAAAGCCGTAAACAAGAAAATAATCGTCCAATCCCGTTAGATATTCGACCAATAGTTTTTTCACATTGAATAATCTTTATTAACTTTGTCGTGTAAATCTACTTCATGTAGGTTGCGGGTTTTATAGTTTTTGCAATGAGAAAGGGAAATGATCCATAAAGGTTGTTTCCTTTTTTCGTTTATTGAAACAGGGTTTTCAAAAGATACCATAAGGTGTCGCATTGAAAATTGAAGTTTCATAATCCCGAGTCTTCGGGATTTTCTAAAGAAGAGCCCGAAGACTCGATCGACAGATCGGTCGTTTACGTCAGAACGTTTCCCGAGATCAAAACTTCAAAGCCATCTTCACATTACATGAAAAGTGTCCGGTATTACCCAGCGCATGATCCAGGTATTCAAATCCCGAACGCTTATAAAGCTTCTGAGCAGCTGTCATGGAATCGAAAGTTTCTAAATACACTAGTTCATATCCTGCTTCCTTTGCAAAATCCAAACACAATTGCATCAATTCTGCACCAATACCTAATCCTCTTGATTCAGGTAATAAATACATCTTCTGCAATTCACAATAATTCTCATCTGAATTTTCAATAGGCCCAATTCCAGATCCGCCTATGATCTCACCATTCAGTTCAACCACATAGTAAATGCGCCTTGGTAATTGATAGTATTCAAAGAGATGATCTGTAGTAGTGTCGGTATAAACTGTTCCTTCCATGGCACAACCTAATTCCTCCAAAGTTGATCTGATCACCCTGGCAATAGCAACATTGTCTTCTGGTTTGATCTTCCTGATCGTATGATGCATTCTTATAGAATTTTATCCATTCAAGACTGAAATTAACGCTTTTGTACAATTCATCTGTTAAAGGATAGGATATCTTGTTAATTTTAGACAAAATCAGACCCTATGAAATTCATTGTCTCAACATTGTTTAGTTTGTTATTGGTAGTTCCTTCGTTCGCACAAAAGAAAGGTGAGAAAGAAGAATCAAAATCAAAGATCAATTCCGGATTAGTATCTGGCCTATCCTTTAGATGTATTGGACCAGCTTTAACTGCGGGAAGAGTAATTGATATTGCCGTTAATCCTAACAATCCTGATCAATACTATTTGGCAATTGCATCTGGTGGTGTTTGGAAAACAGATAACCATGGAAATTCATACTATCCAATATTTGATGGACAAGGTTCTTATTCGATCGGATGCATCACCATTGATCCAACGAATGAAAATACCATTTGGGTAGGAACTGGGGAGAACAATAATCAACGTTCGGTAGCTTATGGAGATGGTGTATATAAATCCATAGATGGCGGAAAGAGTTGGAAGAATATGGGGCTTAAAAATTCTGAACACATCTCTAAAGTGATCGTTGATCCTAGAAATTCTGATGTAGTATATGTTGCCGCTTACGGTCCGCTTTGGTCTGAAGGAGGAGAAAGAGGTTTGTACAAAACAACAGACGGAGGTGAGAATTGGGAGAGAATTCATTTTATTTCAGATAATACAGGTACTTGTGATCTAATAATGGATCCTGAAAATCCGGACGTGTTGTATGAAGCTGTACATCAACGAAGACGTCACGTGTTTACATACATTGGGGGTGGAGAAGAAAGTTCGGTTTATAAATCAATAGATGGAGGTAAAACTTGGAAAGAGATCACATCAGGATTGCCTTCTGGTAAAATGGGTAGAGTAGGTTTGGCTATTTCGCCTGCTGATCATAATTATGTTTATGCCATTGTTGAGGCGGAAGAAGATAAAGGTGGTTTTTTCAGATCAACGAATAATGGCTTGAGTTGGGAAAAAAGATCAGGCTATAATACATCAGGAAACTATTATCAGGAGATCATTTGTGATCCGGTAGATAGAAACAAAGTATTTAGCATGGATACCTGGCTGCATCACACTGAAGATGGTGGAAGTAGCTTTAAAGGAACAGGAGAATCAGGAAAACACGTAGATAATCACTGTATCTGGATCAATCCAAATAATACAAATCATTGGATAGTTGGTTGTGACGGAGGTGTATATGAGACCTGGGATCATGCACAGAACTGGCATTTCAAACCAAATCTACCCATCACACAGTTCTATAAAGTGGCGCTTGATAATGATGCTCCTTTTTATAATGTATATGGTGGAACCCAGGATAATAACTCTTTGGGTGGACCATCAAGAACGATCAATAATGCCGGAATTCAGAATTCTGACTGGTACATTACAAATGGTGGTGATGGTTTTGAATCTCAGGTAGATCCGGTAGATCCGAATATAGTGTATGCTCAGGCACAATACGGTTGGTTGGTAAGATATGATAGACAGTCCGGAGAAAAAATTGGTATTCAGCCGCAACCAGGTAAAGGTGAAGAAGCTTACAGATGGCAGTGGGATGCACCTTTGGTGATCTCAAAACACAATCATGAACGTATCTATTTTGCAGCGAACAAAGTATTCAAAAGTGATGATAGAGGAAATACCTGGCAAACCATTTCACCGGACCTAACCAGACAATTAGACAGAAACAAAATGAAGGTGATGGGAGAGGTTCAGTCTCCAGATGCTGTCATGAAAAATAAGTCTACTACCATTTTCGGGAATATTGTAGCACTTGATGAATCTGCTAAAAACGAGAATTTGCTTTATGCCGGTACTGATGATGGATTGATCCATGTAACATCTGACGGAGGTAAAACATGGAGTAAAAAAGATAATTTCCCTGGAATACCATCAATGACCTATGTGAATACAATCCTTACTTCTCAGCATGATGAAGGAACGGTTTATGCAGTTTTCAATAATCACAAAAAGGGTGATTTTAAACCTTACATTTTAAAGAGTACGAATAAGGGAGATTCATGGGTTTCTGTTGCAGGAGACCTTCCTGAAAGAGGTTCTGTTTATGCCATTGCAGAAGATCATGTAAATCCTAACTTGCTTTTTGCAGGAACCGAATTTGGAGTATACTTCTCAATAAATGGAGGGAAGAATTGGGTGCAACTTAATGCGGGCTTACCTACTATAGCTGTTAGAGACATTGCTATCCAGCAAAGAGAGAATGATCTGGTACTGGCAACGTTTGGAAGAGGATTCTATGTTTTGGATGATTATAGTCCTTTAAGAACTCTATCTGAAGAAATGACGGAGAAACCAGCATTGATATTCCCTATAAAAACAGGATTAGAATACATTGAAACCAGTCCGCTTGGATTAACAGGTACAGGTTCACAAGGTGCTTCGCACTACGCAGCTGAAAATCCTCCATTTGGTGTAACATTTACTTATTATGTGAAGGATAAACCTAAGTCACCAAAGAACATCCGTCAGGAAAATGAAAAACAAGTAAAGAAAGATGGTGGAGATATAAATTATCCAACCTATGAAGATTTTGTGAAAGAAGACAATTACGAAGATCCGTATTTACTATTCATCATTAAAGATGCTAATGGAAATGAAGTAAGAAAGATGAAGTCAGGTGCGCAAACCGGGGTGAACCGCGTGACATGGAATATGAGATATCCAACTACAACTCCGCTCAGATTGAAATACAGTGAACCGGGTAGATATAGTTATCCTGATGAAGGACCTTTAGCATTACCAGGGAAATACACTGTTGAATTGCACATGGCTGAGAATGGAATTTTCACCAAATTGGCCGATCCTGTTGGTTTTGAGATCAAAGCATTAGAGAATTCTTCATTGGCAAGGCAAACGGAGTCTAATATTGCTTTCAAACAAGAATTATCAGAATTGAGAAGACAATACAGAGGTACAAATAGTGTGCTGAATGACCTTGAGAATAGATTGAAGTTCATTAAAGCGGCAATTCAACAATATCCGGATGCTGATCTGGCCTGGATGACTGAAGTTAAAGCCATTGAAGGACTTATTCATGACATAAATATTGCTTTAAATGGAGATTGGCATAAATCTTCACGTGATGTTGAGACCGTTCCAAGTGTTGGAGATAGAATAGAAACCATAGTTTATCAGTGCTGGTACTCTACTTCAGATCCTACAACTACTCAAAAGGATCAATATGCAATAGCCAAAGAGGATTACGCCAGGGTTAAACTAGATGTTGATAAAGTTCAGGCCCGTGTGATAGCGCTTGAAGAAAAACTGAATGCTAATCAGGTGCCTTACACGCCTAATAGAATTAACTTCAAAGAAGACTAATGCCTAAAGAGTTGATCAAGGTGTATTATGATCATGTTCTGTACGAATATGATCACGGAGATCTATTATTGAGTGTTACTTGTGGAACTTCGGCAGTATTTACTATGAATTACTTGCTTACTGAAGAAGATAAGGAACAATATAAGCAGAATGGTCCTTCCTATATTGCTCGATTGGCTTCGCGAATCCAATCTAATCCTAATATGTTTGAAAAGGAAAATAACCAGGCAAGAGAATGGTTAAGCAAGCAATAGCCTTATAGATGTTTTGATTCTTGAAGAATGCTGATGGAGTTAGGTCCTTCATTGAATAAAAGATCCAATACACTAAGGTTCTCAAGAAAACCAAAACGCTCTTCAAAGGTTTGGATATATCGGTGTGTTTGAAAAGTAGATTCCTTTTTAGGATTAAGAAATATCCTTGGGTCATTAGGAGCTATGTCCATAGGAGTATCCGCGATATTTATTTGAACGGTCAGCCCCAGTTTATCAATTAAGTAGGTGGTTATTTTATTGTTTAGATCTATTAATCGATCTGGTTTTTCATCCAGGATCTGATGGATGGCATCAATGTAATATTCATAGTAGGGTGTTCTGCGATAAGCACTTTCTATGGCCTTTTTGTGATCCTTTCTCCAGTCTTCTTTGTATGAAACAAGAACCTCGTTCATTGCGGTGTCTTTTCCGTTTGGCCTTACCACAGGTACAGATAGAGTGATTTTACCGTTTCCAGTCAGAATCTCGCAACGAGAACGATACGTTTGTTTCTGATACGGTTCGTGGATATCGATCAATGCCTCCTTTGCTTTGAAAAGAAGGTAGAAGTATTCAATGTTCCCAAAATATGTTGAAGGCAGGATGATCATTTTATTTATTGAACTAATTCCTTTCTATAAAAGATGGGGTCATGTTGAGCTTGTCGAAACACCCATCTTGGTGTTACAAATTTAAATTCATTTCTTTGCTTGTCCTTCGACAGGCTCAGGATGACAGCTCAGACCATTTTTAAATTCCGTATAGTTTCTAGAAAGATCAGGTAATTTTTCCCAATCATCATTTATTAAAGCTTCTTTTTTTGCTCGTCTCCATCCTTTAACTTTTTTTTCAAAAGAAATGGCCTGATTCGGATCGCTGAACACATGATAAAAAACCAACTTAATTGGCCTGCGAGTATAGGTATAGCTATCTTTTTTTATTCCAGTTTGGTGTTCTCTTATCCTCAATTCCAAGTCGTTAGTTACACCAGTGTAATAGCTTTTATCAGAACATTCAAGTATGTAAACAAAGTAGTCCATTTTGAATATTTAAGATGGGGTCATGTTGAGCCTGTCGAAACACCCATCTCCAACTTACTTGATCTTATTGAACATACGTTTCCATCTCATTCCGCCACCAAACATCCCTTTTTGTTGATCCACAGATAACCAGGTAAATGCAGCATGACCTACAATATGGTCCTCCGGAACGAATCCCCAGAATCTGGAATCAGCAGAACCATTTCGGTTATCTCCCATCATCCAGTAATAGTTCATTTGAACTGTATATTTCTCAGTTTTCTTTCCATCAATATAGAAGCCATCTTCTTTTTCCTCCAGGGTGTGACCTTCAAAGGCAGTGATAATTCTTCTATAGATCGGAATGTTCAATTTGGTTAATGCTACTACATCACCTTTTTTCGGAATTCTCAAAGGTCCAAAGTTATCCTCTGTCCAATTGTATTGCGAATCGTTAGGGAAAATAGGGTAATATGAAATCGGAGTACGCATTCTAACATAAGGATCCTTAACATATTCATTAAAATCAGCCAATGATTTTTCAGGTTGGTATGCCCCAAAAGGAGTTGGTACGGGGTTCTTTTGCATATGCTCAGGCTTGTATGCCTCCTCACCATTAACAAATAATACTTGATTAATTATTTTTATTTCATCTCCAGGGATAGCAACACAACGCTTAATGTAATTTTCTTTTTTGTCAACCGGTCTGGTCACTAATCCACCACAAGCTACATAACCACGGTCATAATCTTCCTGATCTACTCGATAAGAATATACTTTTCCATCTTCAAATTCTTTACGGGTTTTGTTCAGGTAGTAATTATAGTTGTCTTCAAAGAATGCAATGTCATGCCCTTCTCGAATACAACAATTGTGGAAGGAAACATTTCTTAGAATCTCGTAATAATTATGTCCAATTAACCCATAAGGCATTCTTGGGTCCATGATTGCTGTGTCACCGGCAGGGAAATTGAACACTACCACATCATTCCTATCTACACCTCTGAAACCAGGAACTCTGGTATATGGAATGGTCTGAACAGTTGAATAGGAGTTGATATTCAAATAAGGGATCATGTTATGAAAGATCGGAAAAGAGAAAGGAGTCATAGGAACTCTCGGTCCGTACGTGATCTTGTCAACAAATAATTGGTCACCTACCAATAATGTTTTTTCCATTGAGCCAGTCGGGATCTTATAAGGTTCAAAGACATATGTTCTAATTACAGCTGCAGCAATTAAGGCAAAAACGAATGCATCTCCCCATTCTTTAATGATCGATTTTTTACCTGGTTTTCTTTTGAATCCAAGCATAGAAAAAGGAACAGCAAGCACGTGCCCAACAATTGGTAAAGCAAAGAAAAGTGCCACATGGTCAGAAGGAGTTCTAGCATCCACTTGTTTTGCAACATCCCAGTTAGTAGCTTCTGCTACCTTATATTGTTCGGGTTTTTTAGCAATATTGATGAATACCGGATAAGGAAAAAGAATTCCCATGATGGTTTCTTTAATTCCGAACTCACCAAATTTTCTGATATAAGTAACATTCAAAGATGCCCACATGTAAAACTGAACTCCCGGAAAGATCAAGAAGATCACCCAGTATTTTGGAAGTTTGCAGGCTTTGAGTAGTTGAAAATAATTCAAGAACGGAATAAAAGCATGTGTTGGATTCAATCCAAGATCCTTAAAGCGTTTATTCCACATTCCAACAATAGGAGTTAGTAATATAATAAGGTAACCAATCAATAATCCTAAATATCCCATGTTAAAAATTTAAAACGTCTTTCATTGTAAATACTCCCTTTTTTCCTTTGATCCACTCTGCGGCAATCACACTGCCTAAACCAAATCCGTCTCTGTTATGTGCCGTGTGCTTGATCTCTATTTCATCTACTAAAGATGCATATTTGATCTCATGCGTTCCCGGAACATTCTGTAAACGAACTGATTCTATAGAAAGTGCACCCTTATCTGAGATTTCAGATAATTTAACATTTTCCCACTTATCATATTTTGTATGATTATCTATTATGCCTTCACACAATGTAATACCCGTTCCGCTCGGAGCATCTAATTTTTCGGTGTGATGTATTTCAATTACGGATGCCCTGTATTGATCCTGACTTGACATTAATTGTGCTAATCTTTTATTGATCTCAAAAAAGATATTCACACCAACACTAAAATTAGTGGCGTGAAGCAATGCACCATTATTTGAATTACAGTAATCTGTTAATGCTCCCAGATGCTGATACCAGCCCGTGGTTCCAATTACTATTGGTAATTGATGGTCGATACAAAAGCGAATGTTGTCTTGAGCACTATCCGGAACCGAAAACTCAATGACTACATCTGTATTAGAGAGGTCTGCAGATTCTTTTGGGTTGTCCCTATCAATTTTTGCCGTAATTGTATGTCCTCGCTCAACAGCAATTCGTTCAATTACTTTACCCATTTTTCCGTAGCCAAAAAGCGCAATATTCATTTGTTCAGATCTACAATAGGGTTCAAAAATAATCAATATTTGAAAGTATTGAAGTTACGGTGTAAAAGGCGTTAATTTTTATACCTTTGGATGCCAATTTTAATTATGAAAAGAATACTCTTATTATCATTTATTGGATTGACGATTACCAACTGTGGGTCAGGTAGTGAAGAAAATTATGAAAATGTTGATCTGAACCAATCTTTGGAGAATTTATCAGCTGAGATCAATGACCCTATTTGGGAGTTCCAGTCTTTTGAAGGTCAGTTTGAAATTGAAATTCCTTCGCAAATGTCTGCTACTGATAAATTAAATCCTACTGCCGAATTGCAATTCGGGTATACTGAGAGATTTATGGATGAGGTTAAAGAAAACTATATCATCATTCTTTCAGACGAATATGAAGAAGGAAAGATACCAACCAGTAATGAAGGTCTTATGCCTTATGCTGAGCGATCTTTAGATAGTTTAATGGTGGGTAAACAATCTTATGAATTGTTGAATAGACCGGCAATTGATTCAGTGAATGGAATGAGCATGGTAATGCAAGAGGTGAAAGCTACTATTGCACTTACTGATACAAATATTGTAGATGTATTCTATGTGACTGGTATTTACCAGGGAGCAAAGGCACACTATCAAATTGTAAGCTGGACCCTTTTTGGTCAGAAAGATGAATTTGCCAAAGACATGAGAAGAATGGTAAACTCATTTAAAGAAACGAATTAACGAATTATTTAAGGCTCTAATGTCTAGCATCTAGATTCTAGAGTCTAAAATCTAATATCTAAAAACATATGTCAGACGATAAGAAGATAATTTTCTCCATGGTCGGGGTTTCTAAAGTAACTCCGAATGGGAAACCAATAATCAAGAACATTTACCTCTCTTTTTTCTACGGGGCAAAGATTGGTATTATAGGAGCTAATGGTTCAGGTAAATCAACGGTTTTAAAGATCATTGCCGGATTGGATAAAGCCTATCAGGGGGATGTGGTCTTTTCTAAGGAACATTCGATCGGATATCTGGCTCAGGAACCGGAATTAGATGCTTCTAAAACGGTGAAAGAGATCGTACAGGAAGGAGTGAAAGAAACCATGGATCTTTTGAAAGAATATGAAGAGATCAACAATGCTTTCATGGATGAAGAGGTGATGAATGATCCTGATAAAATGGATAAACTGATCCAACGACAGGGAGAAGTGCAGGAAAGAATTGATCAAATTGATGCCTGGGAGATCGACAGTAAATTAGAACGAGCTATGGATGCTTTGAGATGTCCGCCGGAAGATCAAAAGGTGGATACACTTTCAGGAGGAGAAAGAAGAAGAGTTGCATTGTGCAGATTGTTATTACAAAATCCAGATATTCTATTGCTGGATGAGCCAACCAACCACCTGGATGCTGAATCAGTATTGTGGTTAGAGCAGTACTTACAACACTATCCAGGAACTGTTATTGCTATTACCCACGACCGTTATTTCTTAGATAATGTGGCTGGATGGATCCTTGAGTTGGATAGAGGAGAAGGGATTCCTTGGAAAGGAAATTATTCATCATGGTTGGAACAAAAAACGGCCAGAATGGATCAGGAAGAGAAGCAAGCTGGTAAGAGAAGAAAGATGTTAGATAGAGAGTTAGAGTGGGTGAGAATGAATCCAAAAGGGCGTCACGCAAAGAATAAAGCCCGTTTGAGTAATTATGAAAAGTTATTGGCTGAAGAAGGTAAAACAAAAGAAGAAACCCTGGAACTACCAATTCCGAATGGTCCACGTTTAGGAACTAATGTGATAGATGCTGTTGGTGTTGCTAAATCATTTGATCATAAGTTATTGTACGATAATTTGAATTTTTCATTGCCACCAAATGGTATTGTAGGGATCATTGGTCCAAATGGAGCTGGTAAAACCACCATCTTTAAAATGATCATGGGTGAGATCCAACCAGATAAGGGTGAATTCAAAGTGGGTGATACGGTTGAGATTGGATATGTGGATCAGTCTCATAAAGAAATGGATCCAAATAAAACCATATTTGAAGTGGTTTCAGGTGGAACTGAATTTATTGAGATAGGAAATCAAAAGATCAATTCTAGGGCTTATTTAAGTCGATTCAATTTCAATGGGCCGGATCAGAATAAAAAAGTGGGTGTATTATCTGGTGGAGAAAGAAACAGACTTCATTTAGCAATGACCTTAAAAACAGAAGCCAATGTTCTTTTGCTGGATGAGCCAACGAATGATTTGGACGTGAATACAATTCGCGCATTGGAAGAAGGAATAGAGAGTTTTGCAGGTTGTGTGGTGGTAATTTCGCATGATAGATGGTTCCTTGATCGTATTTGTACGCATATTTTGGCTTTCGAAAATAATTCTGAAGTGTATTGGTTTGAAGGTACATTTTCGGAGTATGAAGAAAATCGTAAAAAAAGATTGGGGGATGTTGAGCCTAAAAGAGTACGTTTTAAACGACTTATTGCAGACTGATAAAATTTTAACTAAAAAATTAAATCATTCGTTAACCCAACCTTTTTTAACTATCTGTCGTTGAGGTTTGTGAATAATAACCATGCTTGGTGGATAACATTTAAAAAAAAACTTGTGTTTAATCCATTTAGCTTTATATTTGCGTAAAAATTAATTTAAACTTTGTTATGAAAAGAAAAGTGTTTTCAATCATGGCGATCGCAGCATTAGCTTTGACGGCATGTAAGAAAGATAACGTTGACGAGACACAAATGGGGTCAGCGACTATCAACGGTACTGTGAGAGCAGATATCGATCAAACAAATGACATTAATGGTGCAGGATTGTATGAGCAATACTTGTCTCCGGAAGGTGTTTCAGGAATGGTTGTAACAGTTGAAGTAAGTACTGAAGACTGGGATAGTGATCCTAATGGAAATTACGATTACGAGACAATGACATATACAACTACAACTGATGCAAATGGTAATTTCACGTTGACAATCCCAGCTACTCAAGAAGGGTATGACATTGAAATTATGTTTACTGATGTTCATGGTGTAACGAGAAAACTATACTCTACTGACGGTAATACAGTTCAAGAAACTTCTGGAATCGGTCTTTGGACAAGAAATGAGTTCATCTATGATGGTGCTAACTTAACAGTTGTTTATGATGCAGATTATGTTTATGCGGAGAATAATGACACTTATGATTATGGTTATGCAACTGTTTCTGGTGTTCTTTATGGAAACTGGGATCAATCTAATGGTGCTCCTAATAACTTCCCTTTTCCTTATGTAGGTGCAGAGAGATACGGAACAGGTTCTCCACTTGAAGGGAAAAAATTGTACTGGGGTTATGACTGGGCACCTTATGGTGTAGGTTATGATAATATCACTGAAGTTAACATTGAAACTGATGGTACCTTCTCATTCCAGGTTCCTACTTATCCAAGTTCATATGGTGGATCTGTTGATATTTACTTTGGTTTCTATGATGTTGATGACTTCGTGATCATTAATAACATGGCGGGTACAGCAGACTCTCTTGATCCTGCTATCTTTACCTCTGGTGGTATTCAAGGTGTTTATGTTTATGGTTTGACTGACGGAGAAGTAAGAGATGCTTCTTTCGAACCAGGGATAAATTACTATTAATCGTTAACAAATAATTAAAAGAACGATTAGAATGAAAAGAATATTAAGTATTGCGGTTGCATTATTTGCTGGTTACACAGCGGTTGCACAAAGCAATGATCAAATTCAAAATAAGAACGGTGTAGATATTATGCCGGTTGCTGGTGAATTTGCCGTAGGAATTGGAGCTACATATTCAAATGTTCCTCTTTGGTTAGGAAACTTCTTTGGAAAAAATGGTTCAAATACCGCTATTACGAATGCAAGTTCATATGTAAACAATCCAAACTTCGCTGGTTCTGGTGTGAGTATCTGGGGTAAATATATGGTATCTGATAACAATGCTTTAAGAGTATCAGTATCAAACTTCGGTTCAGATAACACATCAAACTTTGAAGTATATGATGATAGAGCTAATCATCCTGATTCAACGGTAGTTGATAAAGTTAGATTTAATAGTTCTACTACATATTTGTCAGCTGGATGGGAATTCAGAAGAGGTAAATCAAGAGTAAGAGGTGTATATGGTGGTGAAGCTGTGTTGTCATGGCAAAATAGCCATAGTCACTATAACTATGGTAATAACCTTGGAATTACTAACTTGACTCCTTCACAGTCTTTCGCTATGCCTATTTGGGATGGTGTTCATGGTAGAACAACTCAAATCAGAAATGGTGCTTCTTTCGGTGCTGGTGTTCGTGCATTTGTTGGTGTAGAGTTTTTCTTTGCTCCAAAAATGTCTATCGGAACTGAATTCGGATGGGGTGCTTACATGGTTAAAGATGGTAAGTCTGTTCGTGATTATGAAAGATTCGACCCATTCGTTGCTGATGGTAATGGTGGATACGGAGCTATCGTAACACATAGAGAGGAGACAAACCTTGGTGGTATTTCATTTAATACCGGAATTGACAATTTCAATTCACAAGTTTATTTTAACTTTTATTTCTAATTAAAAAGACCAAAATTCTGCTAAATGCAGATAAAAAAATAAAATTATGAAAAGAATTATTTTATCATCATTGGCGATTGCAGCAATAGCTTTAACGTCATGTAAAAAAGATGAAGTAGAAACAATTGAGCTAGGTGAAGCTACCATCTCTGGTACTATCCGTGCTGATATTGATCAAACAAACGATCTTAACGGTGCTGGTTTGTATGAGCAATACTATTCTCCAGAAGGAGCTGCAGGTATGACTGTTAGAGCTTTCGTAGATACAAAAAAGTATTACCAATCTCCAGATCCAAACTATAACTACGATATCGAAGTTTATACAGCGGTGACTGATGCTAATGGTAGCTTTACTTTAACAATTCCTGCTACTCAAGAAGGATTTGATGTAAATCTAGAGTTCGAAGACGTATATGGTGTTACTAGAAAATTGTATACATCTAATGGTTCATCTTTGACTGAAGAGTCTTATTTGACTATGGGAGATACATGGGAGTATATCTACGACGGTGCTAACTTGAATGTAGTTTATGATGCTAACATCTACCCTGTAAATAACAATGCTAATCAATACGGATCAGCTACTGTATCTGGAACTGTTTATGCAGTAATTGACAATGGTGCTACTCCTAGTGGATCAGTTCCATTAAACACTGCTTCTGGTTTTGGTGGAAAAGAAGTAATCTTCACTTGGGATAATCCTCCATATGGTAACGGTGGTGCTACTCAAATCGTTGTTACGATTGATGCAAACGGTGATTACACTGCTACCATTCCAACAATGAGTGCTGGAAACGGATCTGTTGATATTTTTGTGGGTATGCTTGATTTTACAGGTGATTTCATCTATTACAATACTGCATTTACTGCTGATTCAACTTGGAGTGCTCGCTATTATTTAAGCGCAGGTGTTTACAATTGTGGACCTTATGGAACTTACAACTCAATCGGATTATCTGATGGAGATATTGTTCCTGGTGTAGATCTATATTTCAATACACAACTTCTTCCTTAATCGTGAAAATTTAGGATTAGTAACTAATTATAAATTTTAAAAAACGATTAAAGAATGAAAAAAGTATTAAGTATTGCCGCAGCAATGTGTATAACAATTGCGGCGACTGCACAGAACGAACAAGTTCAAAATAAAAATGGCGTAGATATTATGCCGGTTAGTGGTGAATTTGCTGTAGGAATTGGTGCTACTTACTCAAATGTTCCTCTTTGGTTAGGAAACTTCTTTGGTAAGAATGGTTCTAATAACGCAATCCTTGGTGCAAGTTCATACATTGATCATCCACTAATTGGAACAGGTGCTTCTATTACAGGAAAATATATGGTTTCTGATAATAATGCATTGAGAATTTCAGTTTACAATGATGGTGTAGATCAAACTAACAAATATGAAGTGTATGACGATAGAGCAAATCATCCTGATTCAACTGTTGTAGACACATATAGATACAACCAATCAAGTACTTATCTTTCTGCTGGATGGGAATTCAGAAGAGGTAAAACTAGATTAAGAGGTATCTATGGTGGTGATGCAGTATTAGGATGGTCTAACAGTCACGAGCACTATGGTTATGGAAACAATCTAGGTATTACTAACCTAACTCCAACTGATCAATTTAACGCTTGGAACTCTATCTATGGTAGAATGACGCAACAAAGATTTGGTGCTACATTCTCAGTAGGACTTAGAGCTTTCGTTGGTGTTGAGTATTTCATTGCACCTAAAATGTGTATTGGAACTGAGTTTGGATGGAGCGCTTATATGTCTAAATCTGGTAAATCAGTTGCGGACTATGAGAGATTTGATCCATTTGTAGCTGACGGAAACGGAGGTTACGGAGCTATCGTTACTCACAGAGAAGAGACTTCACTAGGTGGAATTTCATTTAACACTGGGTTAGATAACTTCAACTCACAAGTTTATTTCATGTTCTACTTCTAATAAGTAGTTCATAATAAATACTGAAAAGCCCTTCGACATTGTCGAGGGGCTTTTTTATTATACCGGTTAATGAATAAAAACAAAGGGATTCATTAAATTTGCGGGCAACTAATTAAGCATTACATGAAATACTTCAATAACGTACTTGAGACAATTGGAAATACACCTTTGATCAAGTTGAATAAAATACCTGTTGAGATCAAAGCTACAGTTTTAGCTAAAGTAGAGACAACTAACCCTGGTAACTCAGTTAAGGATAGAATGGCTCTTAAAATGGTAGAAGATGCTGAAGCGCAAGGTTTGATCAAACCAGGAGGAACTGTTATTGAAGGTACTTCAGGGAATACTGGAATGGGATTGGCTTTGGCTTGTATCGCCAAAGGATACAAACTGATCTGTGTATTAAGCGATAAGCAGTCTAAAGAAAAGATGGATATCTTAAGAGCCGTTGGAGCTGAAGTGGTTGTTTGTCCAACAAACGTAGAGCCTACTGATCCACGTTCTTACTATTCAGTTTCTAAAAGATTGGCTCAGGAAATTCCTAATTCATGGTATGTTAATCAATATGACAATCCTTCTAATACGGTTGCGCATTATGAACAAACAGGTCCGGAGATCTGGGATCAAACTGAAGGAAAGATCACACACTTTGTGGTGGGTGTAGGAACCGGAGGAACTATATCAGGAGTTGGTAAATACTTGAAGGAGCAAAATCCTAATGTAAAGGTGTTGGGAATAGATACTTATGGATCAGTTTTTAAAAAGTATCACGAGACAGGGATATTTGATGAAAATGAGATCTACCCTTACATAACAGAAGGTATTGGAGAAGATATATTACCTAAGAATGTTGATTTTACTGTAATTGATCATTTTGAAAAAGTAACGGATAAGGATGCTGCAATCTATACACGTAGACTGGCAAGAGAAGAAGGGATCTTTGTTGGGAATTCAGCAGGTGCCGCTATAGCTGGTGTGCTTCAAATGGCGGATAAATTCAAAGAGGGAGATGTTGTAGTTGTGTTATTCCATGATCATGGTTCTAGATACGTTGGGAAAATGTTTAATGATGACTGGATGCGTGAAAGAGGTTTTCTAGATGAAGGATTTAAGAACGCCAGAGATATGGTTAACAAGCGTGTCAATGAAAAATTAATTACTTGTGGTTCAGAAGAGCTTGTTTCGCACGCCGTGGCTAAAATGAAGCAATACAATATCTCTCAAATTCCGGTAACAAAGGATGGTGCTTTTGCAGGTTTTGTTGATGAAACTAAATTATATCAGCAGATCATAGATGATTCTTGCAATATGGAAACGCCTTTGAGTGCCGTAATGGAACCTGCTTTACCGATCGTTGGTGCTAATGCTAAGATCGAAGAGTTATCGTCCAAGATCAATAAACAAGTACCAGCTGTTTTAGTGGATCTTGGAGAAGGTGAATTCCAAATTATTACGAGACATGATTTGATCTCTGCTATTTAATGATCTCTTTAGAAGATCAAATAGGCAATCAAATTCAACTTTCTGGTCCTGCAAAAAGGATAGTTTCTTTGGTTCCGTCTCAAACGGAGCTTCTGTATTTCTTTGGTCTGGAGAATGAAACTGTTGGCATTACCAAGTTTTGTATCCATCCAGAAGAATGGTTCAGATCTAAAACGCGAGTAGGGGGAACAAAAAATGTTCAAATACAAAAGGTGAGGGAACTTAAACCTGATTTGATCATTGCCAATAAGGAAGAGAATACAAAAGAAGATATCATTGAACTTCAAGAGATTTGCCCTGTTTACGTTTCTGATGTAAATAATGTGGATCAGGCTTTACAAATGATCAGGCAGGTTGGAGAATTGTGTGGTGTTGAGCAGAAAGCCGTTGAGCTTATTGATGATATACGTGATGATTTTGGCAGTCTTCCTAATTTCAATCAGTCTGCCATTTACTTGATTTGGAATGAGCCTTTCATGGCTTGTGGAAAAGACAATTTTATTAATGCCGTAATGGAATCGATTGGCTTAAAAAATCTGATAGAAGATTCTCGTTATATAACCATATCTAAAGAAGAGCTCATAAAGAAACGTCCTGACGTCATTTTATTGAGTACAGAGCCATTTCCATTTACTACTGAACATTGTTATGCCTTAGAGCACGAATTAGGTGTAAAGGTGCGCTTAGTGGATGGAGAAATGTTTTCCTGGTATGGTTCCAGGATGTTAAAAATGAAAGATTACTTCAGGAAACTGAATCTAGATTAGAAGTCTTTGATAAAGAACATGGCTTCAGTAATGAAGTACATTCCTTCAATAACGCTTTGACCTTCTTTGTTGCTCATAATGACCTTACCATTCGCCGCCACCTTGTTTTCACTTTCTTTGATCATTTGAAAACGAATCTGTTCGATATTATCAAATACGTATAATTCATCTAACATTTCTTCAGCAATACTCATACCTATCATTTGAAATTCAACAGGTGGAGGATTGTCATCATCCACGGCAAATTTTGTGTTATCCAGTAAAGGTTTGATCTTCATTTGAAAATCGAAATAGATATTTTGATTCTCTGATGGTTCAAAATTGGTGCCCTTATAACTCATTTCAAAACGATCGCCTGCCAGGTCATATTGAAAGAATGCACCTTGTCTCGTAGTTAAAATCTTTGTGGTGGTATCCAACCTGATCTTCTGATGACTTTGTAAGGTATCCAAAAAAGCACTCCATTTCTCTTGCTTATTGAAGTCTATTCGCATTTCAAGTTCTGGGAAAGTTTTGAAAGGAAACTCATATCCCCAATTCTTGTCTACAAGAAATACTTTTACACCATCATAATCTAAAGCCATTTGATCATGAGCTGGCAAATTCTCAATTCTTTCTGAGCTAAACCAGAATATACTGTTGAATATATTTAAAGATGATCTCAAACTGAATGCAGCATTTTCATCAATGGAATAAGCGATAGGAGCGTGCTGATCAAATCCGCTAACCGGAGTGAATTCTCCTTGTATATCAATGTGATCCTGATGAAAATCAAGGTTCAAAAATCCATCTATTAATTGGTTACTTGTATTAGATGACGGAGGAATAAAATAACAGTTGATCTCTTTGTCCTTATGGAAATAGCTTCTTAGGTCAACTCGCGCCGTAAAAGGTTTGATCTCTTTATTAGCAATGGCTTTCAAGTGTTCATCCAATTGTTCCTGATTCATTGACTTATTCAATTGAACAATAGCGTGTTTTTCTCCGAATTGAATATGAGCATCTTTCATGCGTCTGCTCATATATTGTCTGAAATGGTCCTGATTTGTGTAACCTACAATTGCTATCCAAATATCTTCATTGGCCCATTGCTCTCTGAAAAGAACGATCTTGGAGAAATAGTCAACACCTGTTTTAAAATCCTCTACAGCCGCTTCTTCTATGCTGATTTTTTCCAATACATAAGACTCATTGAAAATACGTTGATAGGCAAATTCTTCAATGAAGTTTGGGTTATTGATCTCTATGACAATGTCACTCTCCTGTGGGATGTATGCATAGATTTCTGTACTTGCATCCAACACAAACATTTTTCCAATCACCCAGATCACCGGAAAAACGGATAGCATAATGAAGATTGCTATGTATTTTTTTAGCCATTTCATAGGTGTCTAAAATTAATCATATTCCACACATATGGAAATTAAGAACACCTATTTTATACCTAAAATTTGAACTTTTTGAAATTATGATTTGTTAACATTTAAATTGTTATGAATCTGCAACATAAACGTCAAATGTCCAAAATCACTCCATATGAAAAATCTATTTTCTTTTACCTTAGTGTTATTGACCATTGGGTTTAGTGCCTGCAGTCAAACAAAAGAGCAAACATTCACCACATCAAATTTAGAAATCATGCATGATTCAAGTCAATGGAATAAATTAACTCCTGAAGAAGAAAGGGTTATCGTTTATAAAGGAACAGAGATGATCTGGAAAGGTGAGTATGTTGATAATCACGAAGAAGGTGTGTATTTATGTAAAAGGTGCAATACACCACTTTTTAATTCTTCAGATAAATTTGATTCCGGAAGTGGTTGGCCCGCATTTGATGATGCCATTGAAGGTTCAGTTAAGGAAATTCCGGATGCAGATGGATACCGAACCGAGATAGTCTGTGCAAATTGTGGCGGACATTTGGGACATGTATTCAAAGGAGAACATTTTACAGCTAAGAATACAAGACATTGTGTAAATTCGATCTCATTAAATTTTGTTAGTGAAGACATGGAGAATAATGTAAAAACAGATACAGCCATTTTTGCTTCAGGATGTTTTTGGGGAACTGAATATTTCTTTGAGAAAGCTGAAGGTGTAATCTCTACGCAGGTAGGATATATTGGAGGTCATAAAGATAATCCTACTTATAAAGAAGTTTGCTCACACACAACTGGACATGCTGAAGCGGTTCGTGTAGTGTATGACCCAACTAAGACGGATTATGAAACCTTGTGTAAATTATTCTTTGAAACACACGATCCAACGCAGGTTGATAGACAAGGACCGGACATTGGTACCCAATATAGAACGGAAATCTTTTATTTGAATGATGATCAAAAGGCAATTGCTGAAAAGCTAAAACAGCAATTGATTGATGGCGGATTAAAAGTTGCTACAAACATCACTAAGGCAACTACTTTTTGGGAAGGTGAAGATTATCATGAGCATTATTATTCCAATAAAGGAGGAACACCTTACTGCCACGGATATACAAAGAGATTTTAATAGATCTTGAATTTCCGAATTTTAAAATCAATTGCATTAATAGACTCAAATTTGGGATTTGTTGTTTGTAATTTGAAACTTTGTATGCTATGAAAGTAATTCTGTCACCTGCAAAATCATTGAACGAAAAAGTCGAATGTCAGGAAATTGGTTGTTCTCAGATCTTGTTTCCTGAAGATAGCGAACGCTTAGTAAGTAAGTTATCTCAACTTTCTTCAAGACAGATCAAGAAGCTCATGAGTGTTTCAGATGATATTGCAGAATTGAATTACAATCGCTTTCAGGAATGGTCATTACCTTTCAATGAACAAAATGCAAAACCAGCGGCCTATATGTTTAGCGGCCCGGCTTATCAGTTTCTAGATTTTTCATCTTTATCTATAAAGGATCAGGAAATAGGTCAGAATAAATTAAGAATATTATCTGGTTTGTATGGCATTTTGCGTCCACTGGACTTAATTCAGCCATATCGATTGGAAATGGGTACGCGATACAAGGTAACGCCCAAAGTCACGAATTTGTACCTTTTTTGGGGTGATAGGTTAAGAGAGGAATTGGATAGGGAATTGGCTGAAGATAAAAATCCAGTATTAGTTAATGCCGCGTCAAGTGAGTATTCTAAAGCTGCCAAACTGGATAAGCTTAAAGCAAAAGTGATTACTACTGTTTTTAAGGATATTGCTAAAGACGGAACTTACAAAGTGAATATGACATTTGCGAAGCAGGCGAGAGGAGCAATGGCGAGATATATCATTGAGAATGATATTGAATCCGAAGAAGATTTGAAAGGATTCGATTCGCACGGATATTATTTTATTCCTCAGGAATCTACTGATACTGAATACGTCTATCATAGAGGATAAACGGCCTTAAAAAATTTTAGCTTTTTCAAAAAAAATGTAACCCGGTTTGAAGAGTCCCGTAATATGGGATAACAACAAACAAACAACAATATGAAAAGGCTAATCTTATTATCTGGATTGCTGTTTCTAAATTATTCGGTGCTGGCCGAAAACCAAAGAAAATATTCTACTGAAGATTATATCGACACGTGGAAGATTACAGCAATTGAACAGATGAACGAATTTCAGATTCCTGCGAGCATCACTTTAGCTCAGGGAATACTTGAAAGTGGCAATGGTAACAGTGCTCTGGCTGTTACAGCAAACAATCATTTTGGAATTAAGTGTCATAAGGAATGGGATGGTGAAAGATTCTTTCAGGATGATGACGTGAAAAATGAATGTTTCAGAAGCTATTCACATGCCGCACAATCTTATGAAGACCATTCTGTGTTCCTGACAACTAGAAGCAGATATGCAGGATTGTTTGAATTAGAGGTGACTGATTATAAAGGATGGGCGAAAGGATTAAAAGCTGCAGGGTATGCTACTAATCCAAAATACGCAAGTCTTTTGATCGAGATCATTGAAAAGCATGATCTGGCTAAATATGACAATATGCCTTATTTACCTTCTCAACAAAAAGGTGATCTGCATGTTAATATTGAGGAGCCCTTGACAAAGGTTGATCCTCCAAAGGATATTAAAGAAGAAAACCTTGTTCAATTGGAGATTGATGCGAGAAAACATGAGGTGAAGGTGAACAAATATCGCACGAGATACGTAATAGTGCACAAGGGAGATACTTATTATCAGATTGCTAAGGAATTTGAGCTAGGTATGTGGCAGTTGTACAAATACAACGATTTGGGTAAAAGAGACGTCTTGAAAGAAGGTGAGATCATTTATCTGGATCCAAAGCGAAACAAATCAAAAAGAGGAAATAATGTTTTTGTTTGTGATGCTCCTGTTACCTTGAGAGATATCTCACAAACTGAAGGAATAAAATTGAAGAAGCTTTTAAAATATAATTTCGGCAATACAGCCGACGAGACATTACCAAAAGGTACAAAGGTTATCCTCCGATAATCGTGAATCGACAGGAGGGTTTTTGGTTTGTTGTTGGGAAAGGGGTCCATTGGGCCCCTTTCCGCTTTTCTTGAACTTTCATCTAAGTTTTTAGTTGATAGAAATCCAATATTAACAACCTCTATTCTTGCATTCCATTGTGCATTATTCTAGGGATGATTGTGTTTAAACCGTTGAATAAATAATAGATACAGTTAAAATGATT
The DNA here is from genome assembly GCA_020635955.1 of Crocinitomicaceae bacterium. Classification (GTDB taxonomy): domain Bacteria; phylum Bacteroidota; class Bacteroidia; order Flavobacteriales_D; family Crocinitomicaceae; genus Paracrocinitomix. Next base: position 597,822 of record JACJYW010000003.1, on the reverse strand, counting down.
CTCTATATTCTTGGAATCTGATTCCAACTCTTTTTCATAAATTGTCGTTGTAATTACTATAGAATACATTGAAATCCTAACTAAAGTAGGAGAGAACCATGAAACCGTCTACCGAATTATTTAGCCTGATCAAATCACTCTCAAAGTCAGAGAAGAGATTCTTTAAGTTGAACTCTGCTTTGCAAACTGGAGATAAGAATTACCTCAAGATCTTCGATTTTATTGAAAAGCAAAAGAAGTATGATGAAGAGGCACTTAAAGATTACTTCAAAGATGAGATCTTTATCAAGCATTTGCCATCAGAGAAAAATCATTTGTACAAGCTTTTACTAAAGAGTTTACGGGCATATTATTCCGACAGAACCATCAGCTCTCAATTAAAACAAGAAATAAAGAATGTTGAGATTCTGTACAAGAAAGCATTGTATAAAGAATGTAGCAAGTTTGTGACCAGAGCAAAGGAAGTAGCAAAGACGTATGAGAAGTTCTATTACTGGTTTGAGCTGATCAATTGGGAGAAGAAATTGTTGGAAGAAGCTTATGAGTCTGGAGAGTTTGGAATGGACCTTGATGAATTGATCCTTGAAGAAACAGAGGTGATCGAGAAACTTAGAAATCTGGCAGAATATCACATTCTATATTCTAAGATCAATTACATCTTCCGCAGTGGAGGGTTTACCAGAAATGAAAAGGAGCGTGAAGTGGTGGCTGAAATTGCTGATTATCATCTGATCAAAGGCAAGAATACGGCACTTTCAACTCGGGCAACAACTATTTGTTATTATATAAAAGGACTGTGTGCTGCTTCTATTCGCGATTACGAAGATGCATTGATCAATTTTAAAAAGTCAAAAGCTGTAATGGATGCTAATCCACATATTAAGGATGATCTTCAAACCAGATATATTCAAACTTTAAGCTTCTTAATGTACTGCTATATTGATAGTCACAATTTTGATAAAGCTGAGGATGTTGTGGAGCAATTAAAAGGATTGCATAATAACAAAGCTTATGATTCATTGGATTCTGAAGTAAGATTGTTTACATCCATTTATGTGGGACAAATGCAAATGTATAACCGTGAAGGTGAATTCCAAAAAACCATAGATCTCATTCCAGAGATCGAAGATGGAATTGAGCAATTCGAGGGAAAAATAAACAAAGAAAAATTACTGCTGTTTACCTACAATACGGCTTATGCTTATTTCGGTATTGGCAATTACAAAACAGCTTTAAAGTACATCAATGAGGTGTTGAATGATAATGAAAAGATGTTGCGTCAGGATATCTATTCCTTTTCAAGGATATTTAACCTGGTGATCCATTTTGAATTAGATAATCATGATTTCCTGGAATATGATATGAAATCAACGGCTAGATATCTGAATAAACATGATAAAGATTATGAGGTTGAGAAGTTGTTCATCAAAGAAATGAAAGCTCTTTCTCGAGTAGAGGTGGAATCGGACAGAAAAGCATTGTTTCAGGATTTCAGTCAAAATCTAGATGAGCTCCTTAAGATCGATCGCGAAAATGTCATACAGGAGTATTTTGATTTGCGCTCCTGGCTAAAATCAAAGCTAGAAGGAATTGATTTTGCCGAAGCAGTTTCGAAAAATGTAAAGGCTGTTAGTTAAACGGAATCACTTCTGTTACTTCAAATCCATACGCATGAATAACCGGATTGTTGGCAGGATCAGAATTAGTGATCAGTCGTAATTTGGAAATATTGAAATGGTGCAGTATCTGGGCTCCAATTCCGTAGTCTTTCTTATCAGTTCGGGCAAGTGTTTCACCATTGTAAGCACGAAGTTTTTCAATGATCCCAATTTGTTTTTCCTCTTGTTGCATAAAGATTAGCAGGCCTTTGCCTTCTTCATTGATCTTTTTTAGGGCAGCACTCAGATTTGATTGTTTATCAGAGCGAATGGCATCTAGTAAGTTATGAGTAAAGGATGAAGATTCAACACGCACAAGTACTGGTTCATCTTTCTCCCATTCTCCTTTTACAAATGCAAGATGTTCTTCATCAGTAGTTGTTTGTCTGAAAGCTACCAATTTGAACTCTCCCCAAATGGTTTTAAGCTCAGTTTGAACGATCTTTTCGATCAGGGATTCATTCTTGAGTCTGTATGAAATAAGATCAGCAATAGATACGATCTTGAGGTCAAATTTCTTAGCTATCTCTAATAATTCAGGTAATCGAGCCATTGTGCCATCTTCATTCATGATCTCTACGATCACTCCTGCTGGTTCAAATCCTGCCATTTTAGCAAGATCTATAGCTGCTTCTGTATGACCTGCTCTTCTTAGCACTCCTCCTTTTTTCGCTCTTAAAGGGAAAATATGACCTGGTTTTCCTAATTCTTCTGGTTGTGTGGAAGGATTGATCAATGCCTGAACAGTTTTAGCCCTATCAGAGGCAGATATTCCAGTTGTACAGCCATGTCCTATCAAGTCAATAGAAACAGTAAAAGGGGTTTCGTAAGCCGCACTGTTGCTTTGTACCATCATCTCTAATCCAAGGCGATCACATTCATCTTCAATTAAAGGAGCGCAGATCAAACCTCTTCCATGAGTAGCCATGAAGTTAATGATCTCAGGTGTTACATTGCGTGCCGCAGTTAAGAAGTCTCCTTCATTCTCTCTGTCTTCATCATCCACAACAATAATTACTTTTCCGGCTTTGATATCTTCAATAGCCTCCTGGATCGTATTTAGTTTGGTACCCATTTCTACTGTTTGCATGTGCAAAAATACTGCTTTTATTCTTTTTGATTGAAAATGCTTTTATCTAGCTTAAGAACAGATCTATACCAACTAAAGTTTTCATGAACAAAAGTTTTTCCCGATTGGGCAATTTCAAATGCCTTTTGTTCATCTCCGAGTAATAGTTGAATGGCATTTGCAAACTCTTGTGCATCTGTAGCGATTAGAATTTCTTTTTCAGCTTCGGCATTTAAAGCATTGTTAGCAAGAGGAGTGGTAACACAAGGAATTTCAAGAGCCATGGCTTCCAGCAACTTATTTTGTAAACCCGAACCAATGAATAAAGGGGCAACAAATACCTTACCTGATCTATAGGCTGCCTTGATATCATCTACCCATCCTGTCACTGTAACATTGGGATTATTTCCAAGTTGAATGATCTTGCTACTTGGTGAGGCACCACACAAAATAACTTGTGTGTCATCAGCCATTAACGGTAAAATTTCTTCAACAATGAATTCAGCACATTTAATGTTTGGAGGATAGTTCATGTTGCCTACAAAAACGATATCATAGTAACTCACTACCTCCGTTTTGTAATCAAAAAAGTCTTCCGCTATTCCATTCTCAACCACCGTTATTTTATCAGCTAAAGGATGGTTGATGAATTCTCTGTCTTGCTCTGATATTATGGTATGGTAATTAAAATAATCAAAGATTCGATTTTCATACTCATTTAATCTGCGACCCTCTATATTGAAAATGTATTTACGAATTCCCTTTGAAGCCTGAGCTCTTCTTAGCATACCCTTACTTAAGGCATCCATGTAATCCAGCGTTTTAGGAATATCATGAATATTCTTAACATATTCAGCTGTTCTGATCAATTGGCAATAAATATGATCAGGTTTGACCTGCTCTATTAATTTGTTGATCTTTTTGGCAATGCGCTTTTGATAAAAGTAACCTACTTGAAAAGGTTTACTCGTTACAATTTGAAACGCCATGTTGATATAAATAAGCAATTTATTCAGCTTAAAAACATGAAGTTCTTTACAATATTTCTGAATTTCCTTTTGACCAATTTCTGAGATATCGTGATCCGTTAAACAGCACAAATGGATCTCATAACCTGAAGCATGTAATTCTTTAAGTTGGTGGTAAGCTCTCAACTTGTCACCTTTTTCTAATGGATAGGGAAATCGTGAAAGGATGACGAATAGTTTCATTTGCTTTGGTAGAAAGAGATCAAATTATTGATAATACTATCATTACTGTAGCTACTTTCAATTAGTTTTCGCGCATTGTTTCCGAGTAAGGTAACTTTATCAGGGTTATTTATTAATTCTTCTATAGCCTTCGCAAAGTCTTTAGCACTATCTGCAATAATAATATTTTCATTATTGGTATAAGCAATCCCTTCCGCTCCGACAGATGTTGAAATAACAGCTTTTCCCAGCGCCATGGCCTCAATGATCTTAATACGCATTCCGCTTCCTGATAAGAGGGGAACGATCATGATATCATTTGCATTCATGAAATCCTGAGCATTTTCAACTTCACCATGAACTTTTAGCTGATCATTAGCAATATCGAACATTGATTTTGGCATTGCTCTACCGGCTAAATGTATTTCAATATCCAATTTGCTTATTTTAGGAAAAACTGAGTCGATAAACCAATTAATAGCTTCTTTATTGGGTTCCCAGTTCATTGCACCAATATGAAAGAGGCGATTCTTCTTCACATTTTTATTGGGAAGGACATTGTATTTTTCCAGATCAATTCCAAATGGAACGGTGATAAGTGAAGTTGAACAATCCAGTGACTTAAAACGATCTGTATCTTCCTGGCTAATTGCAGCAATGCCATCAACTTCATTAATAGTATTCAACTCATATTTTTTGAGTTTTGCAGCTAAGTGTTTAAGGTAAACTTTCTTGGCTTTGTTCCCGGTAGAATTGGCTAATCGTTCCCAAATAAGATGTTCAAGATTATGGCTTCGCAAAATAACTTTGGCCTTAGAATGAGCTCTAATAGTACTCACATAAGGTGTCATAAAAAGACTTTCAAGGTGCACTACATCATACCTATCCTGCTCAAGAATATCGATCAATCTTTTATTAAAATCGGGAGAGAAAAAACGGCTAATGTTGTATGAATCTGATGTAACCAGTGCCGAGAAAGCATCAATAATGTTAACCCTGGTATCTAAGAACAAGCCTTCAATTTTTGTTTTCTTTTTAAAATCCGTTGGAATTTCATCAGGTAAAAATGGATGTTTCTCAGTTGATGCCGTAAAGATCTTCAGTTCAATCCCTTTTTGCAATAACCCCTGAGAAATGTTATTAATGGCAATACATCCACCATCAATAGTAGGAATAGGGGGTTTATGGCATAACTGAAGCACTTTCATCAGTGTAAAGGTAGAGAATATTAGTTTGGTATAATCTGATCAATGTCAATCCTTACTCTTCATCAGATTTCCACGATTACCGAATAACTTACGACCAATCCATCTGAAGGCTTTTTTATAGGCTTCCCGGTCGAAAAGGGCAGAATCATTAGCGGCTTTATACGTCAGGAACGCTCCAAGTGGGGTAAGAATAATAGTACTCATCCACATCCCTTTCCATGGTTCAATGAACTGTGATTCTACCATATTTTCCCCCATAATGGTTAATATGTAGTAAAGCAGGAAGAATAGGGTAGCAAAAACCAGTGGAGCACCCAAGCCACCTTTTTTTATGATAGCTCCCAATGGTGCGCCTATGAAAAACAATACAATTATTGCCACAGAAAGTGTGAACTTTTTATGAAGGGTCGTTTGAAATTGATACATGACATTCTTTTGTGCATTTCGAAACATCTTTTGCCCATTAAGCATCTCTTTTCTTGATCTGATCTCGTTTTGCACGTAGGTCATTAAGGGCTTAATGTCTTGTTTTATTAATGAATCAATGTGTATGATCGTATCTATTTCCTGAATTTCTTTGACAACTACATTTCCGGTAGTGTCCACTTTATTTGTATCTACTTTATATGCATCATTGAATAAGACCATTTCGCGTTTTAATACATTCCCAAAATCTGAATTCATTGTTCTGAAATAAATTTTCATTGAATCGATTGTTTCTTGCAACTGAATGAAATTCATCATTTCAAAATCACGTTTAAAAAGATCTTCATTGGTTTCTTGCATTTGGAATTGGGCCATATCAAACTTGATGATAGCTTCATCAAAGTACGTTTTTTGGTAGGGGTACTTTGAATTTTGCATTGATCCGATCTTCATCTTCTCGTACATTGCCCCTGAGTTTAATTTGAGGAGTAAGTATCGTTCATTTTCAGATTTGAGCATTTCTCCTGTTTTTGATTTAATGGTTTTACCCACTGAAATGTCATTGTACTGATAGATCAATACATCATCTAAAGACCCCGTATTATCATTTTTTGCACCAACCCGAATACTGTAACCATCTATGTCATTATAGAAAACCCCTGGAGTTAAACCAAAAGTTGGCTTTTTCTCTTGAATATCATAGATCATTGCACGCCATTTGTAGTTGGCAACGGGCATGAGAAAATTCGTGAAGTAGAAGGCACTGATGCTGAGGATGATCACAAAGTAAAACATAGGACGCATTACTTTTAACAAGGATAACCCAGACGCTTTCATTGCAGTTAATTCATTGTGTTCTGCAAGATTTCCATAGGTCATTATGGAAGAAAAGAGAACTGCGAGTGGAAGCGCTAATGGGATTAAAGTAATGGAAACGTAGAACAAAAGTTCCAGCATAATGGTAAAATCCAATCCTTTACCAATTAGATCGTCAATGTATTTCCACACGAATTGCATTACCAGGAAAAACATGGCAATGAAAAGGGTGATCAAAAAGGGACCGATAAACGATCGGATGATAAATATGTGAAGGCGTTTCACTTAATCAATTATCAATATGCAATGATGAATAAACAATTATCAAAGCACAATATTGTCTATGAAGTAAAATTATTGATAATTGTCAATTGACAATTGATAAATGCAAGATTTAAGATCCAATCACCATTTTTAGATCAGAGATCTGGTTCTCCCAAAGACGTTTTGCTTCGTCCATCTCATCTTCTTCAGCAAAATCAGTTATCATTAAAGCAACATCATTTGTAAGATCATCTACTTTTATTGAGAATTCGAAGTATGTTTTTAAACCATCTTCAATATCATCTTCCCATTGGAACTTTACAGATTCACCTTTTTTCTTGGTCAATAATTTGGCTTCTTCCGAAGCTCCGTCCCAAAAGAAGCTGAATACGTCATTTTTAATGTTTACATCATCTGCAAACCATTCGCTCAAACCACTTGGTGTTGAGATCATATTATAAAGAACTGAAGTTGATGACTTTACTTCGAATTCCATCTCATATTTCAATTTATCACTCATCTCAAATGCTTAGTATCCAATGGATTATACAATAGAGTTTTTTCTTTCTTAGAAGCCAAAAATTATTTCGGCGGGTGGCAAAGATAATACATTTTTCCTAATTGATAATGAGGAAGTTGCCTAAAGATTTTGCGATAATTCATCATAAGTCTGTAACGGTAGTGATAATGCTTGTTTCCGGTGTTACCAATTTTTACAAAGATCGTGCTGCGGGAGTTTTATGTTCGTCAATTAGTTTTTCCAGTTTTACGATCAAATTCTTATAATACTGTGGAGTTTGACGCGTTTTAAGGCTCCTTCGCTCCATTTCCTGGATTTGGTTTTTAATGATCTCCTTCAAATTATAGTTTAAATAATCTTCACAAAAAGCTCTTGCAACATTTGGATCTCTGAATATGAAACGCTTATTAAAGTTGCCTGATCCCATAGCGGGTAATATCACCCAAAAGTGGTTTTGATCAATTCGCATCATAGAAAAATGGCTCAAATTATCGGGTAATTCATCCGCTATTCCGATAATAACATCTTTATAAAGTGGATGTTTTTTCCAATTAAGCCTTAATTTCATAATACAAAAATAGTTCTAAATGATTAAAAAATAATCAATAAATTAGAATTAAAGATTAAAAAATAGTCATTATGTGTTATGATATATATCAACTAAAAGAGAGGGAATTCAGACGGGCGTTGAGAAAAGGAGGATTATCCGAAGATGAGATCAAGAAGATCCAGGAAGAGTGGTTGAACTATCAAAAACAACATCCTGAGATCTATGGACCTTTATTTCATGTGAATGGTTTTGAGCACAAACCCCTATTTACGATAATTTATGACGGATCTTATAAAGGAACTCGATTTACATGGGGCCTAATTCCTTCCTGGGCTAAGGATAAAAAAACGGCAGATGATATTAGAAATAAAACGATCAATGCCCGGGGAGAAACGATCTTTGAAAAGCCCAGTTTCAGAGATGCAGCAAAGCACAAACGTTGTTTAATAGTGGTAGACGGTTTTTTCGAATATTATCACAAAGACGGAAAGTCCTATCCTTATTTCGTTTTTAGGAAAGATGGTGAAGCTACTTTTTTTGGTGGATTGTGGTCTGAATGGGTGGATAAGGAAACAGGTGAGATCATGGAATCAGCAACTATTGTAACAACCCTGGCGAATGAATTAATGACTAAAATCCACAATAATCCAAAGGCAGATGGACCGAGAATGCCTTTGATCCTGGAGCCTTCTGAATTTAAAACTTGGTTAAGTTCGGATGATAAAATTGAAATTCAAGAATTGATCAACCCCCTTCAAAATGGTGAACTGGAAGCTTACACTGTGCACAAACTGAGAGGTAAGGAGTCCGTTGCAAATGGACCTGAAGTAATCGAAGCGTTTGTGTATGATGGGTTAGTGGAATAAAAAAACCACCCCGAATATCGAAGTGGTTTTGGTGGCACGGGGGAGATTTGAACTCCCGTCCGCCTCAGGCGGATATGAATCCTGCCTCTTTATTTAGGTTTTCTCGTATCCAAATTCTTCCCTGACCTCCTTTGAGTAGTTTTTCTCTTTTCAATGCTTCACTTTTGCTTTCAAAGAATTGAACATGAACGACTTTCCAGGGTCTATATCTTAAGGTATAACCCTTTGGTCCATGGTTATGCCAATGATAACGTTGAATCAGATTTTCAGTAAATCCAATATAGATCTGGTCATGTTCTTGAGACCAAAGTATGTAAACCACGAATTCCATAAACAAAAAAACCACCCCGAATATCGAAGTGGTTTTGGTGGCGCGGGGGAGATTTGAACTCCCGTCCGCCTCAGGCGGATATGAATCCTGCCTCTTTATTTAGGTTTTCTCGTATCCAAATTCTTCCCTGACCTCCTTTGAGTAGCTTTTCTCTTTTCAATGCTTCACTTTTGCTTTCAAAGAATTGAACATGAACGACTTTCCAGGGTCTATATCTTAAGGTATAACCCTTTGGTCCATGGTTATGCCAATGATAACGTTGAATCAGATTTTCAGTAAATCCAATATAGATCTGGTCATGTTCTTGAGACCAAAGTATGTAAACTACGAATTCCATAAACAAAAAAACCACCCCGAATTTCGAAGTGGTTTTGGTGGCGCGGGGGAGATTTGAACTCCCGTCCGCCTCAGGCGGATATGAATCCTGCCTCTTTATTTAGGTTTTCTCGTATCCAAATTCTTCCCTGACCTCCTTTGAGTAGCTTTTCTCTTTTCAATGCTTCACTTTTGCTTTCAAAGAATTGAACATGAACGACTTTCCAGGGTCTATATCTTAAGGTATAACCCTTTGGTCCATGGTTATGCCAATGATAACGTTGAATCAGATTTTCAGTAAATCCAATATAGATCTGGTCATGTTCTTGAGACCAAAGTATGTAAACTACGAATTCCATAAACAAAAAAACCACCCCGAATTTCGAAGTGGTTTTGGTGGCGCGGGGGAGATTTGAACTCCCGACCTCAGGGTTATGAATCCTGCGCTCTAACCAACTGAGCTACCGCGCCAAATATTTTTTATCAATACGTCAAACTTTTGAACTCCCGTCCGCCTTAGGCGGATATGAATCCTGCGCTCTAACCAACTGAGCTACCGCGCCAAATATTTTTTATCAATACGTCAAACTTTTGAACTCCCGTCCGCCTTAGGCGGATATGAATCCTGCGCTCTAACCAACTGAGCTACCGCGCCTCATCAATTTTGGGCTGCAAATATAATTTATTTTTAATAAAAAACGTCAAAAAGAAATCTTACTGACAATCTTGTTCGTAAAGATTTAAATACTCCAGAATGATGTTCACTGCATCTTCTTTGAGGATATTAACCTTATAATCAGCATTTACAATAAACATTTGCGCACTTTCATAGATCTTGCACCAATCAAACATCATGGCTTGTTGACCTGCAATTAAACACAAAACTATTCCTGCAGCCATATTCGTTGTATCCCTCCAATAAGCTAAAAAAGCTCCTCTCATAGAATATTGCGGAGTTTGGTAGTTATCCATGGCACGCAGATACGACCAACATACAAGATCATCTGTGGTTAATAATTTCGTTTGATCATTTTCAGCCGGCATATCCTCAGATTCCATTTTTAAATATCTAAAAACGTCCTTGGTAAGGCCTTTCCGCTTTTCGATCAGATAATTCTCAAACTTCTCAGTGTATCCGGATCCCCATCCAAAACAATTGATAATGGCTATTTTGACATCACCAGTGGTCTTTTTACTGAGAAGTGATTTCAAGACTTTATCATTAAGACCATTTTCTTTAGCGTACATAACTTCCTTGTCATTTTCATACGCCTGCCAAAAAGGAGTTGAGGTTAAAGGTGAATCAGCAAATACATTATTAGCGAGAAACAGAACTAATAATGAAAATATCCATCTTTTCACGGTCATTTTTTTGAGTAATCCAAAACTAAGGATTTTTAAAAACAAAATCTCATTTTTTACGTACTCTAATTCAAGATTTCAAGCATGCAACGCAAGTTTTTATCCAGTTTATTCTTAATTGTTCTGTTGAACCTTTTGGTGAAACCGTTCTATATTTTAGGAATTGATGCTGCCGTGCAAAACCAGGTAGGAGAGGAAGTGTATGGCAATTATTTTGCGTTGTTAAACTTCTCGTTCTTACTGAACATTTTATTAGATCTTGGCATTACCAATTATAATACCCGCAATATTGCTCAGCATCCACAATTGTTGGTCAAACACTTTTATAAGATCCTATCTATCAGAATTGGCTTATTTTTCCTGTATGCAAGTTTTACACTCTTTTCAGGGTTACTTATCGGCTTTGATCAGCAAGAGTTTTATTTGCTGGCAATTCTAATTTTTAATCAATTTCTTGTGGCCACTATTCAATTTGCACGCTCTAATTTTGGGGGACTACATCTCTTTAAAACGGATGCCATCATCTCAGTTCTCGACAGATCAATTTTGATAATACTTTGTGGACTGATGTTATGGACCAATGTTATGGGAGGAAAGATACAGATTGAGTGGTTTATTTATGCACAAACCATTGCATACGGATTAGCGGCTATTATCTCAATTTCCATTCTGTCGAATAAAATAGGGCATTTGAAAATTAAATTGAACAAGGCCTTCTCTGCAGCTATTTTGAAACGCAGTTTTCCTTATGCATTACTTATTTTTCTTATGATGATGTATAACAGGGTAGATGCTGTTATGATCGAACGCTTATTAGCTGATGGCAATGAGCAATCTGGTATCTATGCACAAGGTTTCAGATTCCTGGACGCCGTTAATATGTTTGCACTTTTATTTGCTGGGATGTTACTGCCCATTTTTGCGAGATTGATAAAGGAAAAAAGCGACATCAGGGAAATGATGGAATTAGCAATAAGGATATTACTGGTTGCGAGTTTGACAGTGGGAATTTTTGGATATTTCTACCAGGAAACTTTAATCAATGCTTTGTATTCAAACGCTAATCAGAGTTCATCTGTCACTTTTGGTTTATTGATTCTTTCATTTATACCAGTCTCGATTACTTATGTGTTCGGTACACTATTGACTGCAAATGGAAGCATGAAAGCCCTCAATATAATGGCTGTTTTTGGTTTGATCATCAATGTCGTACTTAATATAATCCTAATTAGATCAGACAAAGCTGAAGGAGCTGCCATGGCTACGTTGATCACTCAAATATTTACTGCCTTAATACAAGTTATCCTTGTGTACCGAATTTTTAAGTTCAAAATAAACTTGAGCCTTTACGCTAAGATTATTTCGTTTGCTACATTGATTATAGGCTATCTGTGGTTTGCGACTAATACAGAATGGAAAGTGGATCATTCGGTATGGTTGATCACCTTTTTTATCATTTCACCAATATTGGCTACAATATTGGGATTATTGAAGTTGTCTGATCTTAAAATGATCTTCTCTGGATCAATAGGTGAGGAGGATCAAACCAATTAGACAAATAACTGTAACGAATACAAGTCCTTTTGTAAAGTTGTTCCAGTTAAATCTGAAGTTAGACAGATAAAACATCAGCATATTCGGAATTAACGTAAAGATCAGAATATCTTGTTGATCAACTGAGCCTTTAAACGCCATGTCTATATAGGTATCAAAATCTACAGCACCGCCTCTGTTTTTTACATAAAATGAAAGTATGAAACCTATAATTGGCAGGATTAGTCCCACAATTACTCCGTATGCTACTTTGTCAAATTTTGATTCTTTTTCTTCCATTATAGTATCCAATCATTAAGGTTAGCAATAAAATGATGTGCAGTCATATCGAATTGGGTTGGTACGACAGATACGAAATTATTGGCAAGTGCCCAAAGATCAGTGTCTTCTCCCTTATCTGTATCTGTATATTCACCTGTGAGCCAATAATAATCTCCTCCAAAAGGATCTTTTCGTTTATCAAAAGAATCTTCCCAATAAGCTCTTCCCTGACGACAGATCTTCAGTCCATTTAACTTTTCTTCTTTACCACGCGGGATATTTACATTTAAGCAAACTCCTTTTTGAAGATCATTTTGAATTACCAAGGTTGCCAATTTGTTAGCATAGCTCATAGAAGCATCAAAATCTGCATCTGCACTATGATCTAAAAGTGAAAAGCCAATACTTGGAATTCCTTCAATTGCACCTTCAACAGCAGCAGACATGGTTCCAGAATACAATACATTGATCCCTGCATTTGATCCATGATTAATACCAGACACTAGAAGGGTAGGCCTCTTTTTCATTACCTCATAGATGGCTAATTTTACACAATCTACTGGTGTTCCTGAACAGGTATAAGCTTCAATGCCAGGGAATTGATCTGATTTACTCAACCTAAGTGGATCATGAATAGTGATGGCATGACCTTTTCCACTTTGAACCGTATCAGGAGCAACAACAACTAATTCACCTAAAGGTTTCATAGCCTCAACCAAAGATGCGATACCCTTGGATTTAATGCTGTCATCATTAGTGATAAGGATAAGAGGAGATTCTGCCATGGATCAAATTTAACTACAATTTTTATCTATTTATAATCTCAATTCAAGATTATAAAGAAGTAACAAATTGAGAAAAATGCAAATCTCCTTTTTTAAATCCTATTTAAGATCAAGGAACAGAAGAGTGCCCTTGTAAGGCATAACTACTTTGCTGTTTGAGAGAATAACTATCCCGTAACAATCAGAGCGTCCTGTTTTATGAACATTAACGATCTCTGGCAAATTACTTTCTGTGTCGAGTGTAGTGCTTCCAAAGGCTCTGAAGATATAATCTTCACGGTTCATTTTTTCAGTGCCTATATTTTCAATGGTCAACGGATCAATTAGATCTCCTGTAATATCAGTCTCTCTAATTCTAATCAATGTGCCTAAAAGATGCTGAAGATCTTTTTTATTCAATGATTTATTCGAAATCGTTTCAAATGATGAAACTTCAAAATCGCCATAAGTAAGATTAGCATCCTTACTCATTAGAACGGGCTCTTTTTGCACGACCACGTCTTTGGCGATCATTTTTCTGTTAACGTTTCCTTTAGGAATTTGTCCAAACGAAACACTGGCTAGTAATATGAAGGTAATTTTAATGATAGTTTTCATCACATAAGGTTTGTTGAATTATTTCATTCAATTAATGTGCCAAAACTACCATCCGCTTGTCGATCCTCCTCCTCTTGAAGATCCACCTCCCCATGAAGAACCTGATGAAGAACTTCCACTGCTGTAGCCTCCACCACCGCTATAGCTGCTTCCGCCACCGTAGCTGCTTCCTCCACCTGATGAAGAACTTTGCTGCTTTCTCGGAATGGTGTATCTCGTGATTTTACTGTGGCCACAATTCGTACAGGAATATTTTCGTTCGCCTGTACCGGAGCTTGTATAGGTTGCTGCTGAAATGGTTCGGTCATATTCCTTGTAATACGTCTTAAATTTACATTTAGGACACTTTCTATATTTTGAGAACCAGCTTTTATAAGAAAGAATTAGAACGTCTGATCCATCCTGAGTGATCCAAACATCATAGTCTATTGATTTGACTATTTCTTCACTAATTTGACCTTTTTCAAGATGGGCGTCATCCTCTTTTTCACTCAATTTTATCATGAACAAGCCTGTTTTAGAACTAAATCGTTCTGTATTACGCCATTTATCCATGAGCTTTTTATTGATGAAGTAGAGCAGTAAAAATGGTACAGGAAAAGCAATAGGCCAGATCAACAGTGTAAATACCTTCAAAATATGGTATCGCTCGTGAAGATTTTTGACCATTAAAGCAATAAGTAATGTCACAGTGTAAATAGCCAAAGCAAAGATCAGTAAGACAAAATAGATGCCCCAAAGTCCTCTTTGATACCATGGAACGGTGTCATAGTAGTTGTCATAGCTATAATCTGAGTCATAATCATAGTCATAATTACCATCTGTGGTGTAGTCATAAGAGTAATCAAGGTATCCTGGAGGAACACCATATAATACTTCGGCTAATACCTGTACTCCACGAATAACACCGGTTGTATAATCATTTTGTTTGAAAAAGGGGATCATTTCTTTCTCATGAATTTCAGTTGTTTCAGCATCTGTAATAACAGCTTCAGTACCTCTTCCGGTAATGGTTGATACCTTATGAATGTCGTTTACCACCATCACCAACAATCCATTATCCTTGCCTTCTTCACCTATTTTCCAATAATTAAATAGATCTGTAGCGAACATATGCGGGTCATTGTCCCCGATAGAATTCAAGCATACAACAGCCATCTGAAAACCGGTTTCAGCTTCTACCATTTTCATTATTCTGTTTAGTGTATCTATTCCATCAGCAGAAAGCATACTATGTGGGTCTGATACCCTGCTATCGTTAACAGGCCTGTTATTTGGGACTTGAGTGTAATCATCAATAACACCATTCGTATTGATCCCATCATATACCTTTTGTGCTTCTTCTTGAGAAAGAGGAACAAAATAAAATGAGAATGGAGATTTGGCTTCTTGAACAATTTCCGTAGAGTCTACCTGAGTAGTGTCGGATAGATCATTATCCTGAGCAAATAATTGAATTGGAATTAAAGCGAATAGAAAAATTACACTTCTAATTACCACTGAAGTAAGGTTTAGTTTCATATGCTGGAAATTGATCTTTGTTCTGTTTAACTAGAATATTATAGCTTTTTACAGCCTCATTATAATTTTTCTTTTCGTAAGCGATACGGTTTTCTGATCCTTCGATTTGGACCATTAAGGTTTTGATATTATCGGCTTCACCGTTCTCTGAAGCGATTTTTTTTAATTCCTGGATCTTTGCATTAAGGTCATTTTCTAGGGTGAATTTTCGCTCTCCTTCGGCTGATTTGATCTCAGATTGCAGTTCATTTATAGATTCTTGAAGTGCCTCCGTATCTTTTGTTGAAATTGAAATAGCCGCGAATAGATCCGGGATCATGCTATTTCGTTGATCTATTGCTACTTGAACTAAGTCCCATTTAGAATATACATTCTCTTCAGCAACTATCAACTGATCTTTGATTCTGTTGTATTCATCATTATGGATCTGTTCCTCAATTTGCGCGTTTTGCTCTTCTTCAGCCTTAGCAGATCTATTACTTAGAATTAAAAAAAGAACAATTACAACCAGTGCAACGATTCCCACTACAAGAAAGATCCTTTTCTTACTGTTGGAATCACTCTCCAGGACACGTCTTTTTTTATCTATGGTACTAAGAACATTTACGGCGATCTGATCTCTTGGGTCCACTTTTAGTTCTTGACGTGCGTGGAATTCAGCCTTGTCTCTATGAGCATTATCATGCGTTTGAAGCCAAAGCATCATGTACGATCTGGCCAAAATTGCATTGCTATTTTTAATGTATGGATTGATGGCTGTTGCCTTTTCAGCTTCCGCAATGGCCTCTGTAAAATTTCTGGCTTTAAGATGATCATCAGAAGCTTTTAGGTGTTCATAGGCCTGGGCTTGTAAACTGTTCCATGACTCCTCTGTCATGCCCATGCTTATTGCTAATTCCTTCAATTCTGCAAGGGTCAGTGGGCGCTCTTCCAAAGAATCCTCAGTGTTAGCCTGACTGGCTTCAACAACTGCTTTTATATGCTCTCTAAACTTTTCTTCGTTGTAATCCATAACTGCATTTGAAGATAAAAATTATTCAAATAGGCCTGACAATCGTTTATCTAATTCATTGGATCTCAATTGAAATATCTTCAACAGTGACAATATCACCTTTTTTTAGTTTTCGTCTTTTTCTAAATTCTTGTTCCTTATTCACGTAAACAAGACCTTCTTCTATCAACATTTTCGCGTGTCCACCCGTTTGAGCAACTTGCTCAAATTTCAGCAATTTCATTAGCTCAATGAATTCACTATTCGGTTTTAGATCAAATGTTCTTTTGTTGCTCATGATAGAATTTCATTATTAGATCGGAGGCTTGAAATGATGTTATCTCTCCTTTTTTAAGTTTTTCAGAAACATCTTCCAACAGCTCTTTCAAACCGGGTGTTTCATAAAATGAATGTAGCAGCTCTTCTTTTATCGCTTCGTTCATCCAATATTCCTGCTGATCATTTCTGTTTTTAGATATCCAACCGTTACTGGTTACCAAAAGTTTGAAGGATTCAATGATCTCCCAAATCTTTTCTACACCTGTTTTTTCAAGAGAACTTACGGTTTCAACTTTTGGGATCCATTCATTTTCTTTTGGAGGAAACAAATGAATAGCATTTTTATATTCAGATCTGGCCAAATTGGCCTTTTTGACATTATCACCATCTGCTTTAGTGATAACAATAGTATCGGCCATTTCCATAATCCCTCTCTTGATTCCTTGAAGTTCATCTCCCGCACCTGCTAACATTAAAAGCAAAAAGAAGTCAGTCATGGAATGAACAGCAATTTCAGATTGCCCGACACCAACAGTTTCAATCAGAATAACATCAAATCCTGCAGCTTCGCAAAGAACTATACTTTCTCTTGTCTTTCTGGCTACTCCACCCAGTGAACCTCCTGTAGCGGTTGGTCTAATAAAGGCTGATGGATGATTGGCTAATTCAACCATTCTGGTCTTATCACCCAGTATAGATCCTCCCGAACGTTCACTGCTAGGATCTATAGCTAAAACAGCAACTTTAAATCCATTATCTACCAGATATTTTCCAAAACTTTCAATGAAAGTACTTTTACCTACACCTGGTACTCCTGTGATTCCAATTCGGATTGAATTTCCTGAATAGGGTAATAAAAGTTCTAAAAGTTTGTGCGATTTTGTGCGATCTTCTGCTCGTTGAGACTCAAGTAATGTGATAGCCTCGGATAGTCCATTTTTGTCGCCCTGACGAATCTTGTCAAATAAGATCTCAGGAGTTAATTGCAGTTCATGAGCCTTTTTACTGGCTAGTAACTTAGCAATCTTATCTTTTTTAGGCTGATCTGAATTTGACATTACGGACTGGTGGTTGTATCTGTTGTTGAGGTGGTGTCAATGATGGCTCCGGCTTTGTAAGCACTTACCCAGCCAGGTGATTGAACATCCCTTAACAATTTAAACAGGCTATCACCGTAAATATAATCAGTTAAAATATTATTTACGCCATATTCGTGGCGCAGAAAAGCTTGCTGGCTGTCAGATGGTCTGTATGTTCCCTGGCTCCAACCAAATTCATCATACTTATACGGGTTTTCCTTGAATCGTATCATCCATAATGTTTCAAAAGGTTTCTCATAATAGCCAATGACCTTGTTATTTTCATTAACTACTAGTAAAACACTGTCTACATTGTGTTTAGCGAAAAGATCAATCTTCTCAGGATTAGCATCTGAAGGCCAATAACCAAGGGCCGAATAGATAAATCGATCTTTACGAATGATCTCAGCTCCTGAAACGCTTCCGTTCACTGTTGTAATGAACGCGTATGTAACCATTTGAGAGTGATTACTAGTAAAAAGACCTATGGCAAAATATACCTTCTTTTGATATTGGGCATGAGTTACAAAACCACTAAAAAGCGTCAGAAGAACAAATATGTATGCAATTTTTTTCACAAGGAACATTCCTTTTAATGAAATGGATCATCAAAAGAATTCACGTACATTAAAATACGCAAAAATCACACCAACGGTTCTGATTTAATTATTCAGGAAATATCGAATGATATCAGCTGTTGAAATAATACCAACTACTTTACCTCCATCTGCCACAACATAGGCATGTACTTCGCCTTTCGATAAATCATTTGCTACCTTCTCTATTGAAGTATCCGAAGTAACAAATGCGGGAGCCCTGCTCATGATCTCTTCAACTTTAACTTCATGATATACGGCTTCATTATCATCAAGCGTAGCGTTATGGATCTTTCTCATGAAATCGATCAAACTAACCATACCTATCAGTTTATCATTTTCAACAACAGGGATGTGATGATGAAAACTTCTTTTCTCATAGATGTGTTTAACATCAAGGATCAATTGATCCGGAGATACACATTCTACGTCTGTTGTCATGATCTTAGATATAGGCTGATTTCGATTCATTATATGATATTTGGAACAAATTTAGGATAATCGTTGATTGATGAAAATGATTTTAACTATTATTTGTTTCCAATAATAATGATGAACATCATGTAAAATGTATCATATTGGCCGTATTTTCGTATCCTAATATCAAATGAGATAATCATGAAAGCTAAAACGTTAATAGAATTGATGACACTTTCATCTAATTTGTATATGCTCTCTAAAGATGAAGAGTTAATGCATAAGCTAAAGGAGATGACTGAAAAAGGGAAGGACAGGATCAATAAAGCCATGTCTACTCCTGCTGTTGATGAAGATGGAAATGAAATCGAATTTCTTGATCGTTTGGTGCTTAAGGCATCTCAAGCTAAAGAAGAATTGGAGGCTAAGATTGAAGAGGTAGTAGCTCAGTTTTACAAAAAAGTGAATATTGCCCACATGGATGAGATCAAAGCTTTGAATGAAAAATTGTCTCAATCAGAAAATACCATTGCATTGTTAGAAGCAAGATTAAACAGACTAGAGCAAAAGGGTGAGTAAAACAGCGTTGTTTTCAGGTTTAGGAAGAAGATTTAGGTCTGTTAAGCGATATAATCAGATCCTTAGAGTTATGGTGCGCTATGGCTTTGAGGATATCGTGCATTATATGGAGGAGCAAAAGAGATTTGGTTTCATTCGTAAATTGATACCTAGATCTACCCGTAAACATGCTCAGATGTACACCAAATGGGAAAAAATGAGAATGGTGTGCGAAGAGTTGGGGCCAACCTTCATCAAATTTGGTCAGATTCTTAGCAATCGACCGGACCTCATCCCCATGGAACTTATTCTTGAATTCGAAAAATTACAGGATAACGTTCCTCCAATGACGGAAAAACAAGCTCGAGATGCTGTTGAAGGAGAATTAAAAGATACAGTAGAAAATTTATTTGCCTGGTTCGAACCTAAACCTTTCGCTTCAGCTTCAATGGCTCAAGTGCACAAAGCTACTTTGCATACAGGTGAACGTGTAGCAATAAAAGTTCAACGTCCGGGAATTCAAGAGATCATTGTTGAAGACATCAAGGTAATGTACCAGGTGGCCAATGTGCTTTTGAAAAGAATTCCTTCAATAAAGAGTTTTGATCCGGTAGGATTGGTGAAGAATTTTGAGGACAGTATCTTAAAAGAACTTGATTTTATTCATGAATCGATCAATGTTCAACGTTTCAATAATAATCTTTTGACGGACGACAGTACAGATCAATTTGCTCATGCGCCAAAAGTTTACACAAAATATACCACGGCTAAAGTTTTAACACTTGAATTCATTAATGGAATCAAAGTGAGCCGTATAGATCTTTTAGAAGAAAAGGGAATCGATCGAAAGGTTGTTGCTCACAGACTGGCGGTGAGTTTCTTTAAACAGATCTTTGATTATGGTTTTTTCCATGCTGATCCACATCCAGGTAATTTATTGGTGTTGCCTAATGGAACGATCTGTTATTTGGATTTTGGAATGATGGGAAGTATACTTCAAAGGGATATTGAGATCTTCGGTCATTTATTTCTGGCAATTACAAAGAGAGATGTAAAGAGGATCATCAGATCACTGCAACAATTGTCAGATAATGCACCTATCAATAACATGCGTGCGTTGGAATTTGACATCAATGAGTTCGTTCAGAAGTATTATGTGAGATCTGTTAATGAGAATGAGATGTCTACTCTGATGCTTGAATTAAAAGATATCATTATTCAACATGGATTGACGGTGCCTTCACATTTCTTCTTGTTTGTTCGATCATTGGTGACGGTTGAAGGAGTGATCTACAATTTAGATCCTGAATTAGATCAATTTGGATTGGTAAAACCGTATCTGATCAAAACTGTTTCTAGGAAATATAATCCTGTGACATTAACCAAGAAAGTGCTTAATTCACTCTATGAAACTGTTAATTACATGGAAGAGTTTCCAAGAGATCTTAAAAATGCTATTCGTAAGATCAATAGAGGAGAAATTAAGGTGGACTTGAATCATACAGGTATAGATCCAATGGTGCATACCATTCATAGGGTTTCTAAACAGTTAGCTTCAGCTTTTATCATCTGTTCACTTGTCATTGCTGGAGCTTTATTTGTAGTTTCTGATATCGGGCCCAACTGGTGGGATATTTCTGCTGCTGGTATCGTCTTTTTTGGAATTGCTTTAGTGATTGCTTTTGGAATGGTCAAAGACTATCTTAGAGGAGATCGTGACAACTGGTCAGGATGGAAGGACCTAAAATAAAAAAGCACACAGTCTAATGGACCATGTGCTTTCTTGAAAAAAAAACAACCCTTTATTAAGGCTTTTTAAATGCTTGCGCCATGTGCGAAAAAGCTTGAGACATTTCGTCTTGAAAATTCGCCCATCTTCCTCCGTCTGCCTCTGCAAATTTTTCTTTAACTGTGCTGATAAATGAATTCAACTCAGCTTTACCCTTTTCAAATTGATCAGCCGCAACTTCTTTTCCGTCTTCAAATTTTTGTTCTAACCATTCTAACAACACTTTGAATTTTTCCATTTCTACCAACACAACTGCATAAGCTTTATTTAAAGTTGGATTACTCTTGATCTTATTCTCAATCTGTCTGATCTTTTCAATGATCTTCTTTTTTTGTTCAGCAAAGGCCTCTTTTCCTTCAGCTTTACCCAGGGCTAGTTGAACACGTAATTCATCCAAAAGTGCCTGCACTTCTTCTTGAATATCTCCTACTTTTTCTTTTCCCTGTTCAAATTTGATCTTCGTTTCATGAACGAAATGATCGAATTTCTTCTTCAATTCTTCATATTTATCAGAAGCTTCTGCTTTTCCAAGTGCAGCTTGTACCTGAAGTGCTTCTAATTCTGTAGCTGCCTTTCTTAAAGCATCAACTACCTTATCTACAACGTGAGTGTTATCGTATCCCATTTTAATTGATTTTGTTTAACAAAGGTTCATTGAAAATATGAATATACCTATGATGAAAGTCAGATTTAAGAATGATATGATTAAAAGACCCCATATGGAAATGTTAATTTTAGTCACTTCATATAGAGATATTTGCTGAGAATTGCTTTACTTAGTTAATACGCATCCACAATACTCCTTACAATGCGCAAAATATTGTTATGGTTGATCACATTTAATTGCTTCGCAATCGAAGCTCAAGTGACCTGTAATGACTATACCATCTATGCCAATTCAACGAGTGCTTTTGGATCGTTAACAGACTCTACCTGCATGTTCTTATGTGCTGGAACAACAGACGGTGTTTGGACAGGATCGGGATGTACAGATTCAATTGTACTTACAATGAATGGCTCACCAGTAAACTCTCTTGACCTCTATTTTGGAAAGGTGAATACAGATGATTATGCCACAGTTTCAGTAGATGGGGGAGGGACTATGGAGATTAGTAATCCGTTTAATACCGGATTGAATGGAAATGTAGTTGGACCCTATAACTGCGGCACTGCAACATTTGGAGATGTGTTTTTTACGGTGACTTCCACCCAACCTTTCAGCAATGTATATATCGTTAATACGGGTTGTTCGTCCGGATGGGTATTGTATTGTCCGGATAATGTGGTGCCTCCGGCTCCTAAGGATAGTACGATCAAGGTGTGTGATGGTCAATTTGATTTGAATAATTATTTACAACCTCATAATGACATTGGCTCCTGGACTGAAATTACTTCGTCAGGTCAATTCGATAGCCAAAATGGAACAGTCACAACTACTGGATTGAGTTATGATATTTATACTTTCAATTACAGCTATACAGAATGTAATGTTTACAGGGAAACCGCGATCAAAATTGATTATGGCGTAAACATTAGCTGTGTGGATACTACTGATTCTATACCCCCAGTAATTCCTCCACCAGTAGATGAAAAAGAAGTCACAGCTTTTTCTCCGAATGCAGATGGTGTAAATGATTTTTTGAATTTGAACATGCTCATTGATTCATTAGGAAATGAGGTTTATATATACAACAGATGGGGAAGTATGGTTTACCATATTGCGAATTACGACAATGATCAAAATGTTTGGACAGGGAATTTTCCTTCAGGCGTTCCGGCTCCGGTAGGCACTTATTATTACCTCATTTATTACGACAATGGAGAGTTTAAGAAAGGTTGGGTTCAATTGTTGAGATAAAAAAAGAGAACCTATTGGGCTCTCTTTTTGTTTTTAATATATTCTTTGTTTCTGCTGAGTAGACGCCACCATTCGTCTGAGGTATCACCATCTCTGAATACTCTGATTGCTCCGGCTCGTACTAAGATCTTTCTTAATTCATCATCTTCAAAACCACCCAAATGTTGTTTTAAGGTTTCAAAAGAACGATCCGTGTATGATTTGTGATTAAGGAAGTGAACTGCGGTTGATTCAGCCATAAAATCCGTTTTATTAGCTAGATGTAGCTTTTTAAGTTCTTGTTTGAATTTGACATATTGTAAGAAGAAAGAGATTAGTCCGCCTAAAAAGGCTGAAATACTTGAGATTAGGATAGTTTCTGTCATAGTTTGTATTTTTTATCATAATGCTTACAATCTACAATACGAGAACTTAAACTATCTACGTTCTGACAAAAATCTGCCAGAATTTACGCCTAAAAGGGTGAGATTTCGGAATATTCAGTCAAGATGTCAGTTCTAATGGAATGGCATATCTATTGGACAAGAGAAATCAAATCGAAAAAAAGTAAATATTGATATGGCAACGAAAGGAACCGTTAACGTACAGACAGAGAATATTTTTCCACTTATCAAGAAATTCTTGTATTCAGATCATGAGATCTTTTTACGTGAGTTGATATCAAATGCGGTGGATGCAACGAGTAAATTAAAGGTACTTAGTGCAACTGGTGAGGCTACAGGTGAATTGGGAGATCTAACTGTTGAAGTGATCCTTGATAAAGCTGCAGGTACCTTGACAGTTAATGACAAAGGTATTGGAATGACAGAGGAGGAGATCCAAAAGTACATCAATCAAATTGCTTTTTCAGGAGCCGAAGAATTCGTAAAAAAATACGAAGGAAAAGAAGGTGCTGAGCAGATCATTGGACATTTTGGTCTTGGGTTTTATTCTGCCTTTATGGTAGCCAGCAAAGTTCAGATCAGAACATTGAGCTACCAAGATGGTGCTCAGGCTGTAATGTGGGAAAGTGATGGTACACCTGAGTTTGAGATAACAGATATAGATAAAAGTGATAGAGGAACTGAGATCGTACTGTATATAGCAGATGATTCAAAGGAATTTCTTGAAAATGGCAGAATTGAAGATATCCTCAATAAATACTGCAAGTTTCTACCAGTAGAGATCAAATTTGGAACTAGAAAACAATTTCAGGATGACCCTTCAGGTGAGAAAGATGAGAATGGAAATGTAAAAAGGGTAGAGGTTGAAGTAGATAATATCATCAACAATCCGAATCCGGCCTGGATCAAATCTCCATCTGAATTGACAAATGAAGATTATAATAAGTTCTATCGAGAACTATATCCAATGTCCTTTGATGAGCCTTTGTTCCATATCCACTTAAATGTGGATTATCCTTTCAACTTAACTGGGATACTTTATTTTCCTAAGTTGAAAGAAAGCATGGAGGTTCAAAAGAACAAGATCCAGTTGTATTCAAATCAGGTTTTTATCACTGATTCTGTTGAACAGATCGTTCCTGAATTCTTGACTTTATTGCATGGTGTAATTGATTCACCGGATATTCCTTTGAATGTGTCCAGATCATACTTGCAGGCAGATGGTAATGTGAAGAAAATATCTGCTCACATCACCAAAAAAGTAGCAGATAAACTGGCTGATATGTACAAAAAAGACAGAGCTGATTTTGAAGCAAAATGGGATGACCTTAAGGTTTTTGTGGAGTACGGAATGCTAACTGAAGACAAGTTCTATGAAAAAGCTGAGAAGTTTGCTTTGATCAAGAATGCAGAGGATGCTTATTTTACTATAGATGAATATATAGAGAAGATCAAGCCTATTCAGACAGATAAGAGTGAAAAGCTAGTGGTCTTGTATGCAAATCATAAGGATATTCATCATCAGTTCATTGAAGCGGCAAAAGAGAGAGGATATGATGTGGCCATTTTTGATAGCCCTTTAACTCCTCACTACATTCAAAAGCTTGAAATGAAGTTGGATAATGTACATTTTGCAAGGGTAGATTCTGATACTTTGGATAATCTGATCAAGAAAGAGGACGAGTTGCCGTCTAAACTGACTGACGAGCAAAAGGACAAGTTAAAACCTATCTTTGAAGAAGTGATCAATGCGGAGAAATTCCATCTTTCATTTGAGAACATGAGTGAAACGGATGCTCCAATTGTAATTACTCAACCTGAGTTCATGCGTAGAATGCAAGAGCAGCAACGTTTAGGTGGTGGAGGCATGATGGGATCCTTTCCTGAGATCTATGATCTTAAAGTGAATGCCAATCATCCACTTGTTGGAGCAATTCTGGCAAAGAAAGGGGATAATCGTCAAAAGACGGCCAAACAATTGACTGATCTAGCAATGCTTTCTCAAGGGATGCTTAAAGGAGAAGCATTGACTAACTTCATTAAGCGCTCAGTTGACCTGATGAAATAATTTGGTTTATTTACTATATAAAAAAAGGTCCTCCAATATGAAGGACCTTTTTTTTATATTATTGATCGATTCTTAGTTAAATCTTGAAATGGCTTTAACGTCACCATCCATGAAAGGATTTTTGTTAGTGAATCTCAATGAGATCTCTAAACCTCCTCTGGTATTCGTAGCTGGTTGTAATCCAGAAATGTTAACGTCATAACTAACTCCAATTGCAAACTGGTGCATTTCAAATAGTATCTGAGGAGAGAAAGCATCTCTTGCTCTGAAGTAACCTCCGAATGAAATAGCAGCACCTTGTTTGTATCCGGTATATTTAGCGTCTTGTTGTAGTTTAACACGGAATAATGAACCAACAAGGATCTCTTTTGCTTTTCCCTGATAGTACATCATGAATCCAGGTAACCATGCATATCTTGATTCTGCAATAGAGATCACTGCACTACCATGTAAAACGAATTTCATGTAAAGTCTATGATTTGTTCCCAGGTAAGAGTATTTAGGTCTTGAAAGGTGATAAGTAGAGAAACCTAAAGTGAATTTCTTGTCGTGGTTATCAGTAACCTGAATCCTTTCATCTTTATTATTATATGACCAAACTAATCCAGCTGCAAAGTCAGCATGAGTAAATGAATCTGCTCCTGTATTTTCACCAGAAGACAAATATGGGTTATAGTTTGTACCATCATATTGATTTCCCCAGGTTAGGAAAGTATAATCAATACTTCTTTGGGCAAAACCAGCCATAATTCCTAATCCTAAAGTTTGGTGTTTCGCAACAAAAAGGTGGTAGGCCAATGATGCATTACCTTGAGTTGTTCCCATTTTAGAGTCTCCAGCTCTATCAGAGAAGAAATTGATACCTGCTGCGAAATATCCATTTTGAGCAGATTCTTTGTTCAACTTTGAATCAACTGATGCACCAAATGTTTTATAAGGTGAACCAATCTGTCTCCACTGATCTTTGTAATTCAAATTCGCCGAAAAATCGTAATTGATCCCAACTAAAGCAGGGTTTTGCGACATTGGCTGAGATTGATATTGAGTAAAGTGGATATCTTGAGCAAATCCAAACCCTCCTGTCAATACAATTGCTAATCCTAGTAACTTTTTCATAATTAACTCTTATCTGATCAAACTAATATTTCCTTTTTGACTAATTAACTCTCCGTTTAGTAAGTATCCATCAACCGTATAAACGAATACCGCGGGATTAAGTGGCTTTCCATTCCAGGTTCCATCCCAACAAACACTTTCACTTTCACTTGAGAATACTTTTTCACCCCATCTATTGTATACATTGAATGTCAAATGATCCCAACAATCACTGTAAACACACAACATATCGTTCTCACCATCATCATTAGGTGAGAAAGCAGAAGGTACAAAAACTTCATGACATACCAGTACCACAGTGATGGTGACACAGGTGTCAAGAACACAACCATCTGAATTGACAATATTAACACAATATTGAGTATCATGTACAGGTGCAGCTACCGGATCCGGGCAATCATCACATTCTAGATAATCACTTGGTGTCCAGTTATAGGTTACACCACCGGTGGCATTCAACTGGATGAAATCACCCCATTCAATGGTTGTGTTAGGCGTTAAAGTAACAATCGGAGTAGGGAATATCTGGATCAAGATAGAATCTGTGGCAGTACATCCGTTAGCATCTGTAACCGTGACAGCATGATATCCAGAGTCCAAACTAATTGCATTCGAAGTTGTATTGATGGTATCATTCCATGCGTAGGTAAATCCACCTACACCACCTGATGCGAAAGCAGTAGCCTGACCTAATAAAGGAGTACAGGCATTGTAACCAGTTAAGCTCAGTGTGACCTGGCTAGGCTGAATAATTGTAATAGAGTCAATATTCACACAGTTAGCATCCAGGTCAATAACCGTTACGGTATATGTACCTGCAGGTAAGTTAGAAACTGAAGTAGTTGTTTGTGTTGGGTTGGTATTCCAGCTGTATGAATAGTTACCTGAACCACCACCAGCAGTAACACTTACTGAACCGTCATTCAGTCCATAACAAGTTGCATTAGTATTAGTAAGTGTAATACCAGGGTTTAATCCAGTGATGGTTTGTGTTGACGAAGCAGTACAGTTACCAGATGTTACCGTATAAGTAATATTTTGTGGCCCTACAGTAGGGTAGAAGGTATTCCCCGGAGGAGCAATACCCGTTCCAGACCATGTACCACCTGTATCACCAGTAATAGTGGTATCCAAATCAACTGGAGGATCATCTAAACAAACAGTAAAAACAGTCCATGAAGGATCTGGAGTAACACCAACGTTAATTGGAAGTGTAAGGATCTCCTGACAAGGAGCAGTGCCAACAGTATAAGTAATGTTTTGTGTTCCAAAAGAAGGATCAAAGTTATTACCAGTTACACCAGTTCCAGACCATGTACCTCCTGTTGTACCAGTAATAGCAGTGTTCAGATCAAAAGGTCCGTCACTATCGCAAAGTGTAGTAGGAGCAACCCATGTTGGATCAACATCTGGAATAACAGTGATATCATTAGTTACCGTTGCAACACACGGAGAGGATCCAATAGTATATGAAATAGGAATAGCACCACTTAACCCTGTAGGGTTGAAAGTTGAACCGGTTACACCGGCTCCAGACCAGGTTCCGCCAAGATCTCCGGTAACTAAAGCATCTAAGTTTATAGATCCCGCACTTTCGCAAATAGATCCCGGAGAAGACCATGCAGGACTTAAAGACGGTGTGACAGTAATGGTTTGTGCTGAGGTATTGTTGCAAGGTGCAGTACCAACATCATAAGTTATAGATTGTGTCCCAACAGAAGGATCGAACATTGTTCCTGAGATACCAGTTCCAGACCAGGTTCCACCAGCAGTACCAGTAATGAACGCACTTAGGTCAATCGGAGGGTCATTTTGACAAATGTTTGTTGGAATGGTCCATGCCGGGTTTCCAGCAGGTGTTACAGTTATTGTGTTAGTTACTGAACATCCACCAGGAGCAGTATATGTTATAGATTGTGTTCCTACTGCGGGATCAAACATATTTCCTGTAATCCCTGTTCCTGAGAAAGTTCCTCCCGCATCACCTGTGATCAGGGCACTTAAATCAACTGGTGGGTCATCTGAACAAGGGGTTGGAGCAGTCCAAGCAGCACTACATGATGGTGTAGCACAGTTGATCACCCAGCCCGAAGAACATCCTGTATTCGTTAAAGTCAAAGAGTTAAAAGGAATGGTTGAACAAATAGTTACCAAAACATCTCCATATCCTCCAGTACCACCAACACATTGATAAGGCCCAATTACATTCCCTGATACACCAACATTGACACCAGTTATTGTTAATACACCTCCAGTATTTGTCGAAAGGGTTCCATAATCATTTGTGTTAACCGCAGTATATGAAACTGTTATACAACTAACGGGGGGACCAACTACTGTACTAACTATGGTTCCACCACAACTTGATCCAGTCCAGGCACCCGTTCCGGTAACCGTTCCAGGTACATTACTGTTACATCCTGCATTTGAACCTGGTAAATAAGAGGAAGAGTTACTTCCGGTTGATGTATAGTTACCACAGTTATTAGGAGTTTGTCCAAACCCAACAAAATAACTTACTATTAAGCCAATAAAAAGTAGAAAATGCTTCATAATCTAACGTATCAAACTAATATTTCCTTTCTGACTAATGATCTCTCCATTAAGCAGATATCCATCTAATGTATAAACAAAAACGGCAGGATTCAAAATTTTTCCATTCCAAGTTCCATCCCAACAAACACTTTCACTTTCACTTGAGAATACTTTTTCACCCCATCTGTTGTAAACATTAAAGGTCAAATGATCCCAACAATCACTGTAAACGCACAACATATCGTTCTCACCATCATCATTAGGCGAGAAAGCAGAAGGTACAAAAACTTCATGACATACCAGAACCACTGTTATGGTGACGCAGGTGTCAAGAACACAACCATCTGAATTGACAATATTAACACAATATTGAGTATCATGTACAGGTGCAGCTACAGGATCCGGGCAATCATCACATTCTAGATAATCACTTGGTGTCCAGTTATAGGTTACACCACCGGTGGCATTCAGTTGGATGAAATCACCCCATTCAATAGTTGTATTAGGAGTTAAGGTAACAACCGGAGTAGGGAATATCTGGATTAAGATGGAATCTGTGGCAGTACATCCGTTAGCATCTGTAACTGTGACAGCATGATATCCTGAATCCAAACTAATTGCATTCGCAGTTGTATTGATAGTATCATTCCATGCATAGGTAAATCCACCTACGCCACCTGATGCAAAAGCAGTGGCCTGACCTAATAATGGAGTACAGGCATTGAAACCGGTTAAATTCAATGAAATTGAATCAGGTTGAATAATGGTTATAGAGTCAATATTCACGCAGTTAGCATCCAGATCAATAACCGTTACGGTATATGTACCAGCAGGTAAGTTAGAAACTGAAGTAGTTGTTTGTGTTGGGTTGGTATTCCAACTGTATGAGTAGTTACCAGAACCACCACCAGCAGTAACACTTACAGAACCGTCATTTAATCCATAACAAGTTGCATTAGTATTAGTAAGTGTAATACCAGGATTTAAACCAGTGATGGTTTGTGTTGACGAAGCAGTACAGTTACCAGATGTTACTGTATAAGTAATATTTTGTGGCCCTACAGTAGGGTAGAAGGTATTCCCTGGAGGAGCAATACCCGTTCCAGACCATGTACCACCAGTATCACCGGTAATAGTAGTATCCAAATCAACTGGAGGATCATCTAAACAAACAGTAAAAATGGTCCATGAAGGATCTGGAGTAACACCAACGTTAATTGGAAGTGTAAGGATCTCCTGACAAGGAGCTGTGCCAACCGTATAAGTAACGTTTTGAGTTCCAAAAGATGGATCAAAGTTATTACCAGTTACACCAGTCCCAGACCAAGTTCCACCAGTTGTACCAGTAATAGCAGTGTTCAGATCAAAAGGTCCATCACTATCACAAAGTGTAGTAGGAGCGACCCATGTTGGATCAACATCAGGGATTATTGTAATATTTTGAGTATTCGTGCCAATACAAGGCGAAGAGCCAATGGTATAAGATATTGGAATAGCCCCGCTTAAACCGACTGGGTTAAATGTTGAACCGGTTACACCAGCCCCTGACCAGGTTCCGCCAAGATCTCCAGTTACTAAAGCATCAAGGTTTATTGTTCCGCCTGTTTCGCAAATTGAACCTGGAGAGGTCCATGCAGGGCTTAATGATGGCGTAACACCAATTGATTGAGTTAACGTGCTGTTACACGGTGCAGTACCGACTGCATAGGTAATAGATTGCGTTCCAACCGAAGGATCAAACATTGTCCCCGTAATTCCAGTTCCTGACCAGGTGCCACCTGTTGTACCAGTGATATATGTACTTAGATCAAAAGGTGCATCATTTTGACAGATGTTCGTTGGTATTGTCCAATTGGCATCAGCTGGAGGAACAACGTTAACTGTCATTACAGCTGTATCATTAGCTGAACAGCTTCCTGATACTATATAATCAAAGGTATAAGTTCCTACACCGGCAGCAGTAACATCAAATACTCCTGTTCCTGTATTAAACTGTCCAGAAGGAGGAACAGTTGTTTCCTCCCATATACCTCCCGGGCTACCAGTTACCAGATTGTCCAGGTCTAAAGTACCCGCACATTGAGTGGAAAGTACATCTGCTCCGGCGTTACCTCCTCCACCTCCACCGCATCCAAGCTGAGTGGCACAGTTGATTACCCAACCGGATGTACAACCGGTATTTGTTAAAGTTACCTGCGTAAATGGTGTATTCGAACAAATCGTAATAGAAACGTCCCCATATGAACCACCACAATTATATGGCCCAATAACGTTACCATTAATTCCCAGGTTGATTCCGGTTATTGAAAAAGGTGCACCACCATTGTTAATCGTAATGGTAGCGAAGTCATTTGTGTTTACTGCTGTATATGCCAATGTTAGACATGTTACAGGAGCACCAGTCACTGTCGAAACTAAAGTACCCGAACAAGATAAACCTGACCATGCCGCGGACCCGGAAACCTGACCTGAAACGTTAGAAGTACAACCGGAATTTGGTCCGGGATTGTAGGATGAACCGGAGGAACCCACAGTGGTATAAGCAGTACAGTTATTAGGTGTCTGCGCAAAAGTGTTCCAACTTAACGTTATAATGATCAAAGTAGTAATGAATCCTAAGTTTTTCATGGTCTTATTTTATAAGGCTTATGTTTCCCTTTTTACTAATGGCTTCTCCATTAATAAGATATCCATCCAGCGTATATACGAAAACGGCAGAATTGAGTTGCTTTCCATTCCACGTTCCATCCCAGCAAATATTCATATCGTTCGTTTCGAATACTTTCTCTCCCCAACGATTATAGATGGTAAATGTTAATTGTTCAATGCAATCGCTATAAACACATTCCAGATCATTATCCCCATCATCATTAGGAGAAAAAGCAGAAGGTACAAAAACATCTCCACAAACGATCTCTACATTAATTAATACACAAGCAGTATCAGTACAGCCATTCAAATCAGTTGCCCAAACACAATTTTGAGTAGCTGTGCTTGGAGTGGCGATAATCGAAGAGCAAGTATCACAATTCAAATTTTCATTTGGTGACCATAAATAACTGATCCCTCCACTTGCAGCTAAATATGCAAAATCACCATAATAAATAGTTGTATCCATGCTAACATTAATCGTAGGAGAAGGATAAACATTAACAAATATTGAATCGTTCACTGAACATCCATTACCATCAGTAACCGTTACATATGCCATAGCGGAATCGATCCCATATACTATTGTATCTGAACTTAAAACTGGAGACCAATTGTATGTGAATCCTCCAACTCCTCCCATTGCATGAACGGAAGCCGAACCTAATAATGGCGCGCAAGCATCATATGCAGTAAGATCAATAATAATTTGAGGAGGAGCTACTATAGTGATGGTATCTGTTGCCGTACATCCTGCATCAAGGTCTGTTACAGTTACGGTATATGTTCCTGCTGCTAATCCCGTGGCGTTTGCTGAAGTTTGAATCGGATTTGAATTCCAGCTGTAGGCATAATTGCCAGATCCGCCAGTAACTGTTGCATTGGCAGAACCATCTGTTAAACCAAAACAAGAAACACTTGTGGCAGAAGCTGTAACTATAGGCGATACCACATCAATAGTTTGAGTGGAGCTAGCTGTACATGTACCTGAACTTACAGAGTAGGTGATGGATTGATTGCCCACTGAAGGATCAAACATATTTCCGCTAACCCCTGTTCCTGACCAGGTACCCCCTGTAGTTCCAGTAATTTGAAGATTGAGATCTACAGTTGATCCGGAAGCACATAAAGTTAATGTTGTCCAGGAAGGATCCGGTGCTGTATTCACTGTAATAGTTTGTGTCAATGAATTCTGGCATCCTCCAGTACCTGCTGTGTAAGTAATTGATTGGCTTCCAACAGAAGGATCAAATGTATTTCCAGAAATTCCAGTTCCTGACCATATTCCACCAGAAGTTCCAGTAACAAAAGTCGATAGATCGAAAGCAGCGTCTGATTCACAGATGTTGGTCGGTATTGTCCAGGAAGGATCAGATAGAGCTGTTACTGTAATGGTCAAGGTAATGGCGTCATCACAAGGTGGAGTTCCAACTGAATAAGTTATTGATTGCGTTCCCATTGATGGGTCAAAGATGGATCCAGTAATTCCGGTTCCAGTCCAGGTTCCGCCTGGATTTCCAGTCACAAAAGTACTCAAGTCAACCGGTGAATCTCCTAAACAAAGTCCAACTGGTGCGTTCCATGAAGCATCTGCACTTGAAACTACGTTAATGGATTGTGTTGATACATCATTACAAGGTGAAGTTCCTACCGTGTAAGTTACAGATTGCGAGCCACCAGAAGGGTCAAACATGTTACCTGTAACACCTGTTCCGGACCAAGTTCCACCTGAAGTACCTGTAACTAAGGTGTTTAAATCAATGGGAGACGAAGTGACACATAATGTTCCTGGAGGTGTCCAGCTTGCATC
Source organism: Crocinitomicaceae bacterium (assembly GCA_020635955.1). Classification (GTDB taxonomy): domain Bacteria; phylum Bacteroidota; class Bacteroidia; order Flavobacteriales_D; family Crocinitomicaceae; genus Paracrocinitomix. Next base: position 564,401 of record JACJYW010000003.1, on the reverse strand, counting down.
AGCAGCCGTGATGACAGTTATAGTTTGAGTAGAAGCATCATCACACGGTGCAGTACCAACAGTGTATGTGATAGATTGTGTGCCTAAAGCAGGGTTAAAATTGCTTCCTGTAACACCCGTTCCTGACCAGGTTCCACCAGTTGTACCGGTAATTAGTGTATTAAGGTCTATCAATGGATCACTGCTGCAAATCGGTGAAGGAATCGTCCAATTGGCATTTGCTGTTGTTGTTACTGTAATTGTATGTGTTTCATCACAGCTATTTGGTGATGTATATGTCACTGATTGTGTTCCGCTTGACGGGTTAAAAGTATTTCCTGATACACCAGTTCCACTCCAGGTACCACCAGTATCACCCGTGATCAAAGCATCCAGATTAATTGAAGGATCTGTTGAACAAGCAGTTGTAGTTGTCCATGAAGCATCACAAGGTGTTACTGAACACAAATTCGCATTAAAATCATCAAACCAAATAGAATACTGGGCTGCCCCACCAGAAAGGATAGAAAATGTATGATTACCAGCTGTCATTATGACCGTCAGAGAATGTAAAGTCCATCCAGTGTTTGGTGGAACTAAAACATCAGGACCTACCTGAGTACCGTCAACGCCAAAAGAAAAATGTGAATTCGCCGTTGATTGACCAGAGGCTCCCCAGCCCTGTGGGCCACAATAGTATACTTCTAAACAGACTTCTTCACCTCCTGAAAATGAAATAGATGGTGATTGAATATTGTCCAATCCAGCATAAAAATAGACAGAACATGTTCCTCCGTGTGCACCAAGTTGAGGGGAATAATTTGTGGGCCCTATACAACCACCAGTTGTACCTGTAGTAAATAAAGGATGATTTCCATCAATTACTCTTCCTGCGTCATTTCCACAGGTAAATCCTGTTGGACATTGACAAATAACTGAGCCCGCCGGACCATTTTCGAAATCCCCATTAGCGAACAATTGACCAAAGGACATTTGACTGTTAGAAAGACCTAACAATACAAGGACTAATTGATGAACAAAGGTTCGTTTCATTTAATTGCGTAGACTCGGTAGTAAGTGAGGTTTTAAGATCAGGGGCTTAAACTTCGTTTAAGATACGTTAATAAATGTTAAGCGTTGCCTGAAGTACTAATAATTTATCATGATTTGTTAAGAATCCAACAAAGGAATAAATGAAATGAGAAATTAAAGTTTACGAACAACTGTAGGATTGAATGTGTAATTTTAGTATTTTCAAGACAACCAAATTATACCTTTATGAAGATCCGTACTATCACATTATTGGCTTTACTATTTGCAAAAGTCACCATAGCGCAAATTTCATTTAATACGGGAAGCACAGAATTGGATGCTGACCTTAATTCAATTAATAGTAGTGCCAAACTTGACCTGGCAGGATTTAAAGTGGAATTAGCAGCAACTTATGATATTTCAACCAAAGAGTTAGATGGCATGTTCTCTATTGGGATGCAAGCTGGTGAAGTTTACCTTGCTCTTGAGATAGGAGAAATTGCAGATAAACCCGTAAGCAGTGTTGTTAGTTGCTATAAATCCAATAAATCTAAGGGATGGGGATATATAGCTAAAGAAATGGGTATTAAACCTGGTTCAGCTGAATTTCATGAATTAAAAGGGAAAACAAAGACCAGAAAAGATAAAGGCAATTCAGGAAAGAATGGCCACAGCAATGGAAATGGTAACGGCAATGGAAATAGCAATAAGGGGGGTAAAAAATAACCCTATTTATAGCTGTTGATCAATTGTTTTAAATTGTCGAGAGGTACAACTCCTGATTGTCTCCAAACTTGTTGACCATTTTTATATAAGATCATTGTAGGTACTCCACGTACACCCAATGTGCCAGCTAATTGCTGATGTTTATCAACGTCAATTTTGACGATCTTTAATACGTCTCCAACCTGATTCTTAAGATCTTTAAGAATAGGCGCAAGCATTTTACATGGTCCGCACCATGTTGCATGAAAATCAACCAGAACCAGACCGTGGCTTGATGTAATATCTGAAAATTTTGCCATTCGCTTTATGTATACGTTTGGGTTGTCGATAAACTACTTCAATGCTTACAAAAATATGATCAAAGATCCTATCGTAATAATGAAAAGGATGATTGTCAAGAACAGACGTTGTTGTTTGATCCGTTCTTTGCGCTTTTCTTTTTGGATCTGTAATAACACCTGTTCCAATTCTTCAGGGGGTAATTCTTTAAAGATCAGTTTCCCTGATGAAATTGTTGAACCGTCATAGCCGTCTTTATAGCCTTTTCTTTTGGATCTTCTCGCAGCTCTGTTCTCTTTCAGCATTTTGTTCATCTGCATTATATGTCCTTCTCCGCCCATGATAATATATTTAGATAAATACTAATAATATTAGCAATATACTTCAAAAAAAAACACGAGTCAATGCTCGTGCTCTTTATTTTGTTTGAATGTTATATTATTTTGGATGTTTGAAAACCCATCCATCTACCGATCCACAGGCTGATTGTGCCGCGGATCTATCTGAGAATTGTTGAACAGAAACCATGTAAAGTCCATCAAATTGACCTAAGATCTTCGCAGATCCATAGCCTTTACCTTGCATCTCTTTAACAAGATTTTCAGCATTTGACTTTTCTTTAAATGCACCACCAATTACATGATAATTTCCTCCAGTTGAAGTATGCTGTTGCACTGGTTGTGGTTTAACTTCCTCTTTTACTTCTTCAACAACCTCTTCAGTTGTCTCTTCGTGATTTGATTCAGCATGTTCATCAGAAGATTCCTCTTCATTATTATCTCCTTGTGCATCAGGACCATGTAATGCTGGATCATAATCCATATCTAAAGAGTCAGGAATGATCTCAAAATCTTCATCATTATAATCTTCATCATGATGATCTTCTGCCATCTCTTCATTCTCTCCCGGATGAGAAATGATTCCTTTAATATCGTCCCAGAAAATGACAGTAGCAGTTCCACCTCCACCAAAAATGACGATCAATGTAATGATCAATGGCCATCTTCTTTTCTTTTTTTCTTTTGGTTCTTTTTCTTTCTTCTCCTTTGAAGGTTTTGAACTCTCTTTTTGAGGTTTATCTGAAGAACCTGATTTTTTGTATTTGTCTCTCAAAGAAGCGATACTCTTATCTTCTTCTTTTTCCTCCTTACCAGCTAACGCGTCATCTTTTGCAGTTGATTTAACTTCTGTAGCTGCTGTTGCAACCGACTTAGCTTCTTCTACTGGTTTTGAAGTTTCTGCCACTGGTTTAACCTCTTCTTTTGGTTTTGAAGTTTCGGCTACAGGTTTAACCTCTTCCGTTTTTTTCGAAGTTTCTGCGGTTGCCCCTTTTTTATATTTGTTTTTTAGATCTTCTAATTTGTGGGATCCTTCGTCACTGTGCTCAGCACCTTTTTTGAATTTATTTTTAAGATCCTCCAATTTATGTGAACCTTCTTCACTATGCTCAGCACCTTTTTTATACTTGTCTTTTAATGCAGATAAACTACTGCCAGACTCTTTTTTCTCTTCTGTTGATTTTTCATCACCAGGAGTAAAAGTGTTCTTTTCTTTGGGTGGTTCCTTTTTCTGAACCGGTTTGATCTCTGGCTTCTTTATTTCTTTAGCAGCATCATCTTTAGCTGTTGTTGCTTCCTTTTTGTCCTCATCTGAAGGAACGAAAGTATTTTTATCCTGCTTGTTTGCTGATTTGTCTTCTTTTTTTGCCTCAGCCTTTTTAGGCTCCTCTTTTTTTACTTCAGCTTTCTTCGGTTCTTCTTTTTTAGTTTCTTCAACTGATATGGAACCGCCCTTAGAATCTGCTTCAAAGGTTACGTTCCCATCTTTATCTTTTGAAAAGCTACCAAATTCAAATACATCATATGAATTACCTTTGGCTAATTCAGCTTCAATTTCACGAACAAACTTTGCTACTTGATTTTGAGCTTCTTGCTCATCAGTACCTTCTTTCTCAGCTATAAATTTGGCTAGAGCGCCATCATTGAATTTAAGGTGAGGATTAAATGAAATCTTTCCTGTTTTAGAGTTTGTGATCATCAAAGATCCTAAACCTGGCAAGATCACTGAAGACTGAATCTTCAGCATTTCAATTAGGTACTTGTTCATATGGCGTTTAGTTTGGCTCTACCAAAATAACAAAATCTAGCAGTTTTTGGAGACTATTACAAAATTTCTTTAAGATCAAAGGCTCTATCCAAACGTGCACCTTTCTCCGTGTTTTGTAAGGTACAGCACTGATTAACAGCATCATGCTCTAAAAATAAAATGTATTTGTCAAGGATTGCTGCCTTTAAAAAATCTTCTTTTTCAGCAAGAGTGATCAAAGGTCTGGTATCATATCCCATCACGTAAGCCAAAGGAATATGGCCTACAGAAGGTAAAAGGTCTGCCATAAAAACGATCTTTTTTCCCTTGTAATTGATGATAGGCAATTGTTGAGAATCAGTGTGACCATCAACAAACAAGAAATCAATGTTTGGAAATACTTTCTTGGTTAAATTATCTTTTCTATCAATGAATTTGAGTTGTCCGCTTTCTTGGATGGGCAGGATATTTTCGCTTAAAAAGGATGCTTTTTCTCTGTTGTTTGGTTCTGTTGCCCATTTCCAGTGCCTTTCATTGCTCCAATATGTAGCGTTTTTAAATGCAGGATGAAAACCTGACTCATTATTTCCATTGATGGCCCCTCCACAATGATCAAAGTGCAAATGGGTAAGGATCACATCAGTAATGTCATCAACAGAAAAACCTGCCTTCTCAATAGAGCTTTTAAGATTCCCTTCACCATGCAAGTAATAGTGCGAATAGAATTTCTCAGATTGTTTGTTTCCAATGCCGGTGTCCACTAAATAAAGTCTGTTCCCATCCTCAATAAGTAGGCAACGCATAGCCCATGAACACATGTTATTACTATCTGCGGGGTTGGTTTTTTGCCAGATCGATTTAGGCACAACACCGAACATTGCGCCTCCATCTAGTTTGAAATTACCGGTGTCAATTACGTGAAGATCCATTTGTCAAATTTTGCGTGAATTTAATAAATCCTGAGTTTCTATAAGATCATGGGGTAAGCTAATGCAATTGCTCCAGTGACCACAATTCCTAGCCAGAACTGCCATTTTTCTTTTCTGGTTTTTGATCGAATTAAATTTTCAAGGAAATTGTAAAAGGTAGCAGGTACATAGATCATTAAAAAGAGAACAAATCCTGCAATTACGTACTCTCTTTTCCCGCTATTGGTCATATCGGCCCATGGAGTTCGCGAAAAATTAATGGTCATCCAAATAACGGATAGATAGAAAGCACTGGAATACATGATCAAAATATCCCCGATCATTTTCTTTTTTCGGGTAAGTTTTACTGATCTGCCCTCTGCAATCATTTGATAAATGACAAATCCCATGATCAACCAACGAAATGATTCAAATATGGCAATTGTCATTCCAACAGGATTTGGTTCGTCTGTTGTTGCACCGGTAAGGCCTATAATAGCAATCATTCCACCGAACATTATAACTGCTGCACGAAATATCCAGAATATTACAAAGAACCAGCCAACAGCTTTTTGAGGATTTGAAGAATAAATTTGATTTAGTTCTCTTGCCTTTATTAGGGATCCAAATAGATCTGCAAAAATGGCGAGCAATGCCATAATTCCGAGATGGACGATCTGTCTTGGTTCAGAAATAAGGGAAGGAGCATCTTTTAAGAGAAATGGGAAAATGAGTCCAAATAGAACCATGAACGACAATTGATAAATGACGTATCTATTTTGCTCAAGTCTTTGATTTACGAGATCCCTGTTCATCTGAATCTAAATGTATACATAATTGAACTAAATCTACATTGTGGATAATTCTAAATATCGCCCCACATATTCAATTAAAAAATTGTAGAATTTAGACTTATGAAAGTGCATTTTATCGCAATTGGAGGAAGTGCTATGCATAACCTTGCTATAGCATTGAAAAGAAAGGGGTATCAAGTATCCGGGTCAGATGATGAAATATTTGAGCCTTCAAAAAGTCGTTTGGAGAGAGAGGGAATCTTACCCGGTAAGATAGGCTGGGACCCAAATCTGATTAACGGAGAATTGGATGCGATCATTTTAGGAATGCATGCACGTCAGGATAATCCAGAGCTTTTACGTGCTCAGGAATTAGGATTACACATTTATTCGTATCCTGAATTCATTTACAACCAAACGAAAGATAAAAAACGTTTGGTAATAGGCGGAAGCCATGGTAAAACTACCATTACATCCATGATCTTGCATGTGATGGATCAGCTTGCCATTAAAACAGATTATTTGGTTGGAGCCTTGTTGGAAGGTTTTGATTGTATGGTGCAGCTTTCTGATGCTCCCTATATTGTTATCGAAGGAGATGAATATTTATCTTCTCCAATAGATAGAAGACCAAAATTTCATTGGTATGCGCCTCATATTGGATGTATATCCGGTATTGCATGGGATCATATTAACGTGTTTCCTACATTCGAGAATTATGTTGAACAGTTCAAAATTTACACAGATAAATTCGAACAAAATGGGGTTCTTGTTTTTTACGAAGGAGATGAGAATATTATATCCATTGTGAATCAACTGAGGTCAGATATACAGGTTAGGCCCTATCATACGCCGGATTTTGAGGTGAGGGATGGAATTACCTATGTTACCGTACAGGCGGGATATAATGATGAAGGGCAAATGACCTATAGAGAAGTAGCATTGGAGATTTTTGGCGCTCATAATTTGCAAAACCTTATGGCAGCTAAACTGATGCTGAATGAAATAGGGGTAAGGGATGATCAATTCTTTGATGCCATTGCATCTTTCAAAGGGGCCGCAAAACGTTTGGAGAAAATAGCAGAAAATGAATTTGCCGTGGCTTATAAGGACTTTGCTCATTCGCCATCTAAATTGAAAGCAACGGTATCAGCCGTTAAGAGACAATATCCAAAACGCAAACTTATTGCTTGCATGGAATTGCATACTTTCTCTTCTTTGAAAAAGGAGTTCCTTCCTCATTATTTCGAGTGCATGGAAGAGGCAGATGAAGCCATTGTTTACTTTTCGCCAGATGTAGTAGCGCATAAAAGGCTGGAGCCTATCACGGCTGAGCAAGTAAAAGAGGCATTTGGTACTCCCAATGTCACTGTCTATACTAACTCGGATGAGATCACGGCTCTGCTTCGAAAGAAAGAATGGAAAGATGCCAATTTACTCCTAATGAGTTCCGGTAATTTTCATGGTGTCGATCTGGATGCCTTTGCCAAGGAGCTGATTCACTAATAAGACTCTAGATTCTAGAACGCTCGCACCTTTGGTGCTTCGCCCTTAGACCGTTTGGCGGTTCGCTTGTGGCTCACCATGCCGCACATTTAGATAATGGTTTAAGCTTAAGTTATTTGTCTTCTGTCTAATGTCTAGAGTCTAATGTCTAGCATCTAATATCTACCGTCTAGCATCCACTTCCCTCAACACAATAAATCGCATGATCACTGTGGTAAAGAAGGCAAAGAAGAACGAAAAGAAAGTCAATCCCATTAGATGGGCAATGAAAACAGAAGAAGCTGAGATCATAGAAGTAGCCTGATCTTCCATTAGCTCTATGTAGTCATCATATCCTTTGTCTTTCCAGGTTGGGTCTTTAGCCTGCATTTCGGCATAAGTTTCTGAATCCGGAACATTAGTATGAATAGCTTCAATTTGTGCATCAATAAGATCCTGACGAATACTCTGATCAATTTTCGCATGATACAGATAAACAAACGAAGAAATGATCAAAGAATAGACAATTCCACTTTGCATGGAAGTTTTAAAGTCTTCCAAAAAGAATCCTTTATCAAATTTGCTCTCCCTTTTCGTCAGGAATAGACCTACTGAAACAGAAGCCATCAGGAAAAAGATGTTCACCAACACCATTGCCCTAAAGGATAATTTGGAGATTCCGGCTAAATACAGGATCATAGTAATGATGATCCAGATCAACGCAAAGAACAGCCCTATTTTAACAGATGTTTTCATTGGGCTACAAATGTAGAAGAATTCTATCCAACGTGGTAATTACCAGAAATTTCATTTCTTCCAATAGCTTTCAACATCTTTAAATGATATTTGATAGCACTAAAGAAAGTAGCATGACTGTTGTATGGAACACCATATTCCTCTGCTGTTTCACGCACAATTTTTGAGATATGCTTATAATGCACATGACAAATATTTGGGAATAGATGATGTTCAACCTGATAATTCAATCCTCCTATTAACCAGTAAAGGATTCTGCTTTGAGGAGCAAAGTTAGCTGTGGTTTTCATCTGGTGTACAGCAAATCCTTCATCAATGTGATGATTTTCGTCTGCTTCAATAAATTCAGTTTCAGGTACCACGTGTGCCGGTTGGAATACATATGCTAAGATAGATCCAGCAAGGAAATGATACATGAAAATAAAAATTGGGAACCAATACCAAGCAATATCAATGATAAGGATTGGTAATATCAATACAGTGGTATAATAGAATACTTTTACAAATATCAGCTTAGCAAGCAATACGTTGAATGAATCCTTCTCTGTTTTAGTGATTCCCATTGCTCTGTAACGATACAATTGTCTGAAATCCTTAGCAGTTATCCATGAGAATGTCATTAAACCATAGAAGAACCAAGCGTATAAATGTTGGAAATTATGGATCTTCTTGTGTTTCTCATTCGGAGAGAATCTCAAAAATGGAGGTGGTTGAATATCTTCATCATAACCATGAACATTAGTATAGGTATGATGTAGTACATTGTGTTGCATTCTCCATGTAGGAGCAAATCCTCCAATTAAACTAATAATGCCACCCAGCATTTTGTTTACATTATCATTTTTAGAATAGGCACCATGATTAGCGTCATGCATGATCGATAACCCTATACCTGCGGTACCAAATCCCATCAATAGATAAAGAAGTCCGGCTAGCCAAACAGTTTGTACCAAGGAGGAAAGTAGAAATCCTAATGGAATGAAATAAAGGCAGATCATGAAAACTGTTTTTGCTTTCATGTTCGCATTAGCATATCTCGTAATGTTATTTTCTTTGAAATAAGCTCTTACTCGTTTGTTCAGAATTGCTGCGAACTCTTTTCCATCCTGTTGTGAGTATTTAACGGGTTGTAAAGCTTCCATAAAATTTTTTGCACGGTTTATTGGGTACAAAGATACGGCTTAAATACTGTTTCTCAATATGATTTTACTCATATCCCTCCATAAGGGGGTGTTAAAAACCTCTAAACCTATTGATAAATAAGGGTATAGCCTATTTATTCTTGTTCTTATTTCTCTCTTGTTGAAGTCTTTGAGCCTCTTCTAAACGTTGTTGGAATTTAGACTTTCCTTTCTTTTTGTCAGGATTTGCTCTGTTAGCTTCAATTTTAGCCAGAATCTTGTTGTCATCAATGAAGAATTTCTTGATAGCAAACATGATCAGGATCGTCATTAAAGTTGAGATAAAGTAGTAATAGCTCAATCCAGAAGAATAGTTATTGAAGAAGAAGATCATCATCACCGGAAACAAGTACATAATGAATTTCATATTCGGCAAACCTTCCTGAGTTGGTTGTTGCATGTTAGCACTGTTATAATGTGTATACAACAAAGTAGTACCAGACATCAACAAAGTAAGGATTGAAACGTGATCACCATAAAATGGAATATCAAATCCAAATGAAATAGGAGAATCGTACGTTGAAAGATCTTCTGCCCAAAGGAAAGACTTTTGTCTCAATTCAATAGCAGATGGGAATAAACGGAAGATCGCGAACAAAATTGGCATCTGGATCAACATAGGTACGCATCCTGCTAATGGACTCACTCCTGTTTCCTTATACAGGGCCATGGTTTCCTGCTGTTTCTTCAATGCATCTTCCTTTTTAGGATATTTCTTCCCGATCTTTTCTATCTCTGGACGAAGTACTTTCATCATGGCAGATGATTTGTACATTTTATAGTTCACCGGACTTAAGACCAATTTAACTATGATCGTAAGGATCAAAATGGCCAAACCAAGTCCCATTCCCGTTCCAAGTAACCAGTTGAACAATGGTCTGATAGCTCCTTTATTGATCCATCTGAATAAACCAGTTCCTAGCTCAACAATATCTTCGGTACCATTATCATATTCTACCAAAACGTCATAATCAACCGGTCCGAAATACCAATTCATTTCAACTGTGTTTGCAGCATTGGTTGCTCCAAGGTTTACATCAGCAGTATATTGTTTGATATATTTTGTTTGCTCTTCATCCGGAATAGCTTTTAGACCCAAAGATGAATTGTTAGTTCCAAATCCGGTTTTATTAGAAAGAATGGCAGTGAAATAGGTTGATCTGAAACAGATCCAATCAGATTTTTCCTCTAATTCCTGACTTTCTGAGATTTGGATATAGTCATAGTCATCATCCTTATACTGCCAGTAAACAGTAGCCATTCTCTTTTCATTCGGATAGTATTTCTCAGTGGCAAGTAGATAAAAATCTGCAGTAAAAGATGATTTTGCTACCTCTTCATCTGAAAAACCTTTGAAGTAAACATTGTAGTCAAGGTCGTATTTACCTTCTTTTAGTTTATAGGTAAATCCAACTATTTTACCTTTTCTGTTTGATTCTAAAGTAATAACATCATCCGACTGGTTTACGACCTTAAAATCCAATTCATCCGTATGAACATTGCTGTCTTTATGCTTGTATACGATTCCGTAAGTTGATTTTTCATCATATAACTGCAAAGGTGCATTACGCTCATTGACATAATCATCATAAGAACGATAATCTTTAAGATATACATTTTTAATTCTACCACCTTTGGTACTAAAGTCAAGGATAAGAACATCATTCTCTAATGTAATGATCTCTTCAGCAACAGCTGGTTTGTCAGGTGCTGATAACTCTTCTGAATCCTGGATATTAGGAGCGACAACAATGAAAGTATCTCTACCAAGCGAATCAGTAAATAATGTTCCTTTAACAGAATCAATGATCTGATGTCCATTCTCATCAAGTTTGGGAGTTAAGACTGAAGCCGTTTCATTTTCAGAAGTTGAGTCTTCAACTACTGCCACTTCATTGGTTTGTTCTGAATTATCCTGATCTGTATTTGCCTTCTGTTCTCCTTTTGGTGAAAAGATGCTAAACACCACAAGAATTAAGGCGATAAGAATTAAACCTACGATTGATTTTCTATCCATTCAAATTTGAATTAGACCCGCAAAATTAGTCAACTTATTTAATTGAGACGGATTAGAACGGATATTATTTTGAAAGCAAGTCTAAGAGACTTTTGACTTCATTTCCAGTTTTTGCTTTTGCTTAATCACAGCCTTAACAAATCCTATGAATAAAGGGTGTGGTCTTTCAACAGTACTTTTATATTCAGGATGGAATTGTGCCCCTACGAACCATGGATGTTCAGGGATCTCAACAACTTCAACTAATCCGGTTTTTGGGTTCTTTCCAGTGGCGATCATTCCATTGTATTCAAAATCCTGCATATAAGCATTATTGAATTCGTAACGGTGACGGTGACGTTCTTCTATCATGTCTTCACCATAAGCATCATGCACTTTTGATCCTTTTTTAAGTTCGCAATCATAGGCACCTAAACGCATGGTTCCTCCAAGGTTTTTAATGCTTTTTTGCTCTTCCATCAAGTCAATGACCGGATGGGTGCATTGTTGTTCTATTTCGGTGGTATGGGCATCATGCCATCCCAATACATTTCTTGCAAATTCTATAACAGCAACCTGCATTCCAAGGCAAATACCAAAGAAAGGGATACCATTTTCACGGGCATACTTAACGGCTTCAATTTTACCATCTATTCCTCTGGATCCAAATCCAGGAGCAACTAGAATACCATCAACATCTCCCAATTTTTCTTCCAAATTATCTTCATTGATCTTAGCAGAATGGATCCACTTTAATTCAACTTTACATTCATTGGCTGCGCCTGCGTGGTAGAAGGCTTCAGAAATTGATTTATAAGAATCTTTTAATTCTACATATTTTCCAACCAAAGCAATTGTAATCTTCGCTTTTGGTTCTTTAAGACGTTTTAAGAAGTCTTTCCACTCTAATAATTCAGGTTCCCCGTTATCAGGTAAATTCAATTTTTTCAATACCTCTACATCCAGTTTCTCATTTTGCATTAAAAGAGGAACTTCATAGATGGTAGATACATCTAATGATTCAATCACAGAAGTTGGCATCACATTGCAGAACAAGGCAATTTTTCTTCTGATGGAATCATCTAAATGATGTTCAGTTCTACAAACAAGAATATCCGGTTGAACACCTAGCTCTAACATTGATTTTACCGAATGCTGTGTAGGTTTTGTTTTTAATTCACCAGCCGCACTTAAGAAAGGAACTAATGTCAAGTGAATAACCAAACAATCTTCACGTTTTTCCCAAAGCATTTGACGAACTGCCTCAACATAAGGAAGTGATTCAATATCACCTACAGTACCACCAATCTCAGTAATTACGATATCATATTCACCTGATTGACCAAGGATCTTTATACGTCTTTTGATCTCATCTGTGATGTGAGGAATGATCTGAACGGTTTTTCCTAAAAATTCTCCTCTACGCTCTTTTTCTATTACGGACGAATAGATACGGCCGGTAGTTACGTTATTAGCCTGTGAGGTAGGGACATTCAGGAATCTCTCATAATGTCCAAGGTCAAGATCGGTTTCGGCACCATCATTTGTAACGTAGCATTCTCCATGCTCATACGGGTTTAATGTTCCCGGATCAATATTAATATATGGATCCAATTTTTGGATGGTAACAGAATAACCGCGCGCTTGAAGAAGTTTAGCCAAAGAGGCTGAAATGATTCCTTTTCCCAAGGAAGAGGTAACCCCGCCGGTTACAAAGATGTACTTAGTTGTTTCAGACATGACCTTGTTATGTAACTACGGGGAACAAAGATACGGCAAAAATCCACCTGCATCCAAATAAAAGTGACATGATTTAAATCAATTCTTCAACAAATTGAATTTCAGCTGTTGAAAAGTGTAATTAGGAAAGATCTTCTTGTAATCCGATCATTTTTAGACAGGCAACTGCGCACTCAATACCCTTATTACCGTGCTTTCCTCCAGAACGATCAATGGATTGTTGTTTGGTATTATCAGTTAATAGACAAAAGGATACCGGAACATTATATTCCAGTTGAACTTCCATAATACCCTGAGTTGCTCCCTGACATACAAAATCAAAGTGTTTTGTTTCGCCTTGAATAACGCAACCAATTGCAATAACTCCATCAAGATCTTCATCAGCTTCAAGCAGCATTTGACAACCCAATGGCAATTCAAAAGCACCAGGTACATATTTCACAGTAATGTTGAACGGCATTACACCATTATCTATCAACGCCTGCTGTGCACCTTCTAACAAATTGAATGTGATATCGTCATTCCATTCAGAAACAACAATGCCGATCTTAAAATCGGCACCGTTTGGAATGTTTTCTTTATTGTAAAACGATAAGTTAAAACCGTCTGTAGCCATTAGCTTTGGATCTTTGCAATGTATTTATCAATATCATTCGCTTCAACTGACAATGACCAGTTGTCTTTGATCTTTTGATAAGCTTTGATTGCTGATTCTCTGTCACCTAGTTCTTCGTAAACCAATCCGGCTTTTTTCAAGAACATTGGAGATGTAAATTCATTTTCTTCTCTTGCGGCAGCTTCTTCGAATTTCTCAGCAGCTGTTGCATATTCTCCCATTTCAACATAGCAATCACCCATCATTCCGATAACTAATGTCCCTAACATGACATCTTCGAAATCACAAGCTTCAAGGTATCCCAAAGCTTCTTCCCATTGCTGTTTTTCCATAGCATGAGTAGCAAGTGCATAATTTGCGATCTCACCACCTGGAGTTCCATCATACTCGTCTGCTACTTCAATGAATCCTGCGAAATTTTCATTTCCCTCGTATGCTAATTCAGTTGAATCACCATTTTGATATTCATAAAAGGCATTCCAGTAAGCATCTTGAGATGCCTCAATTTTAGGTTCAGTAACGAATTTTTGATAGATAATCACACCAAGTACGATCACAACAATTGCACTCGCACCAATGATCAATACCTTTTTATATCTGTCAAAGAAAGATTCAGTTGCTGTTAATTGTTCCAACTCTTCTCTATTCGTATCGTTCTTTTTCGCCATGGTTTTATAAAATGTGGATGCAAAAATAATTTTTTTTTGATGATTTTATCAGAAATTCATGAATTTTATAGCCTTAAATGAGTCAACTAAACGCCTTTCTATCCGGTAGATCTATTGCCGCTGCGGTCATCTCAGTGATTTTCATGATCCTGATCTATTTTATTGGATTTCATACACCAAGAATTGCATTTGAACAATTCTTTCTGTTATACCTGGCAGCTTTCGCCTTGTTTTATATGCTTTGGTTGAATAGACAGCAATGGGATTTTAAGATGTTTCTGGCCGTTGCGATCATTGTTCGTTTGATCTTACTTTTTTCGGTACCAGAGCTTTCGAATGACTTTTATCGATTCATATGGGATGGGGAAATGATCACGAGGGGAATTAATCCCTATGCTCATTTACCAAATGAACTCATTTCACAGGGGCCTATCTACACAGATCAGTATATGCGTGTTCTTTACCATGGAATGGGTGAATTATCTCAAGAACATTATAGTTGTTATCCTGTATTTAATCAATTACTGTTTTATATTCCGGCAACACTTTTTGATTCTGTTCAGTACAATGTGATCGGTTTAAAAGTGATTGTCATACTGGCAGATATTGGTGTCATCTTTATAGGAAAACGATTATTGAAATTAGTGAATTTACCTGAGCACAACATTTGGTTATATGCTCTGAATCCATTCATTATTTTGGAGTTTGCTGGAAATGTGCACTTTGAAGGTGTGATGATCTTTTTCCTTTTACTCGGTATCTATTATATTCTGATAGATAAATTCATTTTTGGAGGTATTTTCTTTGGATTAGCCATACAGATCAAACTAATTCCGTTGATGCTGATCCCATTTGTTTTTAAATATATGAAATGGAAGAGGTCATTAGGATATACGGCGACAGTTGCCCTGGTGGTATTATTGCTGGGTCAATTAATGCTGAATCCAAAATTCTTCGAAAATTTCATGGTTTCCATAGATCTATTTACCAGATCTTTTGAGTTTAATGCCAGCATCTTTTATTTGATCAGAGAATACAGTTTTGCTAGTGTTGGATATGACGAAATAGCAATATATGGGCCTTTGTTGTCTAAGATTTCAATTGTGGGAATCGTGATTCTGGCAGTAGTCAAAGCAGTCAAAAATGAACTTTCTATTTTTTCAGGGATGTTGTTTGCTTTAATGATCTATTATTCACTTGCAACAACTGTTCATCCCTGGTATATTGCAATGATCTTGATCTTATCTGTTTTTACGCGATATAAGTTTGGCTTAATTTGGTCATTACTAGTCATGTTGAGCTATTCGGCCTATGGCAATGAACCATTTAAAGAAGATCTTTTATTCATTACCATTGAATATTCTCTCTTATATTTGGTTATGATCTACGAGATCATTCGATCAACAAAGAAGGATGATCTAGGATTACAGCTTAAATCATTCTTTTCAAATTAATGTCAGAAGAAATATTCATATCCATCAACAGTAAGAAATTGTTATTCCAAACTATTTTCATCACCATTTTTGGTTTTGCCGGTTTGATCATTGGATTTGGCATGGCAGAGAATACTGACCTGTTGGAGCCCTGGATATGGCAAACTGCGGGTGTAGTAATTTGTTTATTCTCGATCATTGCGGCGGGAGCTAAAATGAAAAAAAGATCAGACAGTTCTGCCGGCGTATATTTGAATAAAGAAGGCATTAATGATCTATCATCAGATATTAGTTTAGGGTTGATCAAATGGAGGGATATTGCTAATATTGATGAAGAACAGTGTAGAACTGAGCGAATGCTTATCATACAGGTAAAGGATGAAGTTACGTACAGGAAAAAAGCAAAGAATTCTGCCATTGGTAGACTCCTTGATCAAAACATCCGAAGATACGGAACACCCGTAGTTATTGATCCATCTTACCTGAAAGTGACGAATGAAGAATTGCTGGAAACAGCTCTTGGAGAATTAAAAAAACGAAGATGAAACTAGATATTTTGGCGATAGCGGCTCATCCTGATGATGTTGAATTATCAGCTTCCGGAACATTGATTAAGGCAAAGAAGCAGGGAAAGAGCATTGGTGTTTTAGATCTAACCGGAGGAGAATTAGGATCAAGAGGTACTATAGAGACGCGCAAGGAGGAAGCATCAGCTGCATCAGCAATATTAGGTTTGGATGTTCGTGTAAATCTTGGACTTGAGGATGGCTTTTTCCAGAACAACAAAGAAAGTCAATTAAAAATCATTGAGCAATTAAGAAAATTTAAGCCAGATGTAGTATTGATCAATGCGCCTTATGACCGACATCCCGATCATGGTAAGGGAGGTGAATTAGCAAAAGATGCTTGTTTTCTATCTGGTTTGTCCAAGATCCAAACCGTAATTGATGGTCAGGAGCAAGATGCCTGGAGACCAAGAGCAGTTTATCATTATTTACAGGATTATTTTATCACACCGGATATAGTGATTGATATTACTCATGAGGTGGATAAAAAAATAGAAAGCATTAAAGCTTATAAAACACAATTTTACGATCCAAATAGTACAGAACCAAAAACGCCCATTTCAGGAGAAGATTTCTTTGAATTTCTCAAAGGCCGGTGGAAAGGTTATGGTAGATTGATAGGTGCTGATTATGGAGAGGGTTTTAAAGTGATTAGGCCAATTGGAATAGATGATATCACAAGTTTGATCTAATGACTTTAAACGAGCGGGATAAGAAATATATCTGGCACCCTTTCACTCAGGCGAAAACCGCTCTGGATCCCATTCCAATTGTAAAAGCTGAAGGTGTCTGGTTAATAGATGAATCAGGCAATAAGTATATAGACGCCAATTCCAGTTGGTGGACTACCATTCATGGTCATGGAAATGCTTATATCAATCAGGCTATCAAAGATCAATTGGATCAATTGGATCATACTCTTTTTGCAGGTTTAACGCATCCCAAAGCAGTTGAAATAGGGGAGAGACTAGTGAATTTGGCTGGAGGTCATTTTACGAAGGCATTTTTCTCTGACAATGGTTCAACAGCTGTGGAAGTGGCAATCAAAACCAGCATTCAATATTGGTATAATCAAGGGAAAGCAAAAAAGCGATTTTTAGCCATTGAAGGCGCTTATCATGGAGATACTTTTGGCGCAATGAGTGTTGGAGCTAGAGATGTTTTTAATCGGCCATTCGAACGCTTTTTCTTTGATGTTGATTATTTGCCTTTCCCGGATGAACAAAATCAGGCTGAAGTGCTTAGACAGGCCAAAGATTTATTCGAAACAGGAGAGTTTGCCGGTTTTATTTTCGAGCCACTGGTTCAGGGTGCCGCAGGTATGCGGATTTACGATCAGAGTATTTTGGATCAATTGATCCAAATGGCAAAAGATAATGAGGTATTGACAATTGCTGACGAGGTAATGACAGGGTTTTATAGAACCGGAACATTATTCGCTACTGATCAAATTATTGCTGAGCCTGATTTTCTTTGTTTGTCCAAAGGCCTGTCAGGAGGTGTCTTGGCAATGGGAATGACCATTACCACTGAAAGGATCTTCGAAGCATTTTTAGATGATGAGTTCGCCAGAGGAATGCTACATGGTCATTCATTTACTGCAAATCCGATCACTTGTGCCGCGGCTTGCGCTTCCTTGGATTTACTTTTGAAAAGTGAAACACAAAAAAAAATTAAATGGCTTTCTGATCAGCATGCGTTATTTGTTCAGAACAACATAGATCATCCTTCATTCAGATCGGTAAAGTCAAAAGGTACTATTCTAAGTATTGAATTAGAAGTGGGGGATAAGGGAACCTATTTTTCAAGTATCCGAGATAAGGCTTATGAACATTTCATAAATAATCAGATCTTGATCAGACCTTTAGGGAATGTGATCTTTGTTAATCCCCCTTATTGTATCAATGAAACGGAACTTGATATGATCTATGAGCAGATCTTAGATTTTGCAAATACACTGAGTATTGGGTAAAAAAAATCCCCTCCAGAATAATCGGGAAGGGATCTATGCTAATTTTTATAATTCTTATCTAGTTGACAACTTTGTCATAGTAGGCCATAAAAATTGGGTCTTTCTCTAACCACTGTTTTACTCTTCCAAGTAGATTTTTTGCAGCATCAGGCTGTCTAAGTTCATTGATCTGTGCATCACAATAAACTATAACTCCAACTCGCAACATTTCAAAGTCAATTGGTCTCCAGTCTTCTACACTTTGCACTGATTCCAACATATCCCATGCTTCTTTTTGAGATAATTTCCCTCCTGATTTATCTTTTTCCATGTATTGAGCACCTGCTTTTAGGAAATATGAACCTAGATCATCTTTAGCAAATCTGTGAAGCTTTGCAATACTACCCATGACTTTAGCAAAAGCTTCTTCTTCAACAAGGTTTTTGATGTCCTCAACTACAGCAACTTTTAGATCTGTGAAAAATTGGATGTTTTCCTGATAAACCGTTCCATCCTTATCTTTCTTAAGAACGTTTCCTGCAAATCGAATAGCATCATTGTATGCTTTAGGATACTGTTCTAACCATTTTTGGTCTTTCGACATTTCAAAGTTGCATTTTGCTAGATACAAATAAGGAAGAGCATCATTTTTGGTGTCATCCTTCAATGTATACTTCTCGGCAGTTTTCAATAAACGCTCATAATCTCCATCCGCATAGAAGATCACAAGATCATCATATCCTGGAGGCTGAGCATTTGCTTTCATCACTAGACCTGCAACAAATAAAAGAAGTAACGCTAATTTTTTCATTTTTTGTAAAGTTTAATTCACTTTCTTCAATACTACTTACTCAAATTTAATGCCGAAAGTTACGTTCTATCAAAATTAAGAAATATTTAACAGAATTATTTCTCGTAGTATTTTAGCAAAATGTTAAGTATATCAATAGCTGCAGTAGATATTTTGGTTCCCGGACCGAAGATTCCTAGTACACCTTGCTCATAAAGAAAATCATAGTCCTGTTGCGGGATCACACCTCCTGCAACCACCATAATATCTTCACGACCTTGATTTTTTAATTCCTCAATAACCTGCGGGATCAAGGTTTTATGACCGGCTGCTAATGAACTCACACCAATAATGTGAACATCATTTTCAATGGCCTGCTTCACGGCCTCTTTAGGCGTTTGAAACAATGGGCCGATATCTACATCAAAACCTATATCAGCAAATGAAGTAGAGATCACTTTTGCACCTCTGTCATGCCCATCCTGTCCCATTTTGGCCACCATGATCCTTGGACGTCTTCCCTCTAATTGAGCAAACTTCTCAACCAATTCCTGAGCCGTTTTAAAATCTTTATCTGCCATAGCTTCTGAAGAATATACACCTGAAATTGAACGAATGGTAGCTTGATATCTGCCAAATGATTTTTCCATAGCATCTGAGATCTCTCCCAATGAAGCTCTGTTTCTAGCACATTCAACGGCAAGTTCCAATAAATTCTGACCTTCTGATCTTTCATCCGTCGGTTCAGAAGCCAAATAGGCAGCTTTTTCCAACGCTTTTAATGATGCCTGAACTTTTGCTTCATCACGCTCAGCCTTCATTTTGTTCAAACGTTCTATTTGAGATTGACGCACTTTCGTATTGTCGATCTCAAGGATATCAATAGGATCTTCTTTATCTAACTGATATCTGTTCACACCTACGATCACATCTTTTCCTGAATCAATTCTTGCCTGCTTTCTAGCAGCAGCTTCTTCAATTCGCATTTTAGGAATACCTGACTCAATTGCTTTCGCCATTCCACCCAATTCCTCAATCTCTTGAATGTGTTCCCAGGCTTTTTGAGCAATTTCTTCAGTCAATTTCTCAACATAGTAAGAACCTCCCCATGGATCAATGATCTTGGTGATACCTGTTTCTTCCTGAATATAGATCTGTGTATTACGAGCAATTCTTGCAGAAAAATCTGTTGGAAGGGCAATTGCTTCATCCAACGCGTTTGTGTGTAATGATTGAGTTCCTCCAAATGCTGCAGCCATAGCTTCAACACAAGTTCGAGTAACATTGTTATATGGATCCTGCTCCGTTAAACTCCATCCTGAAGTTTGACAATGCGTACGCAAAGCCAATGATTTTTCATTTTTCGGATCAAATTGCTTAACCAACTTTGCCCAGATCATTCTAGCGGCACGCATTTTTGCAATTTCCATGAAATGATTCATTCCAATACCCCAAAAGAACGAAAGTCTAGGCGCAAAATCATCAATATGCATTCCTGCAGAAATACCTGATCGAATATATTCAAGTCCATCTGCCAGTGTATAGGCCATTTCAATATCAGCAGTAGCACCTGCTTCCTGCATGTGATATCCGGATATGGAAATAGAGTTGAACTTTGGCATGTATTGCGAAGTATACTTGAAGATATCCGCTATAATGGTCATAGAATACTTAGGTGGATAGATATAGGTATTTCTTACCATGAATTCTTTTAGGATATCATTCTGAATGGTACCTGAAAGCTTTTCTTTACTCACTCCCTGTTCTTCAGCAGCAACAATATAAAATGCCATGATTGGAATAACTGCTCCGTTCATGGTCATTGAAACTGACATCTCATCCAGCGGGATCTGATCAAAAAGGATCTTCATATCCTCTACGGAATCTATAGCTACCCCTGCTTTACCTACATCACCAACTACTCTTTCGTGATCTGAGTCATATCCTCTATGTGTGGCAAGATCAAATGCCACTGATAACCCTTTTTGTCCGGCTGCCAGATTTCTTCTGTAAAAGGCGTTGGATTCTTCAGCTGTTGAGAATCCTGCATATTGTCTTATCGTCCATGGACGAATGGCATACATGGTAGAATAAGGGCCACGTAAGTTGGGCGCAATTCCTGAAACGAATCCAATTTGTTCAGCATTCTTTATGTCAATAGCTGTATAAAATGATTGGATATCGATCTTCTCAGCAGTACTGAATTTATCACCACCAGAAGGTGTTTCTTCAACACGCTTTTTTATTTCAATATGATCAAAGCTTACTCTGCTCATGTACTTCTTTTTTAAAGAAATCCTCAATTCTGAAGACTCCAAGTGGTTTAAATTGTGATCCTGAACGAGTTTCAGGGTTAGTAATCTCTTTCCAGTTTTCCAGCGTTGATGGATATTTATTCACGCCTAGAACAGTCTTGGTTTTATTGTTCATTGCTTCGATCAGATACGTTCTGTTTTCAGCAATTTGATCCTGAACTATATTCTTCTCGATAGCGGCCATTAATCCACCTTGTTTTTCAATACTTTTGAATAGCTCCCACGCTCTATTCTCCACTTGAGCACAAAGATGTTCTACATAATATGATCCTTCTGCAGCATCAGAAACTTTGTCTAAATGTGACTCTTCCTGTAAGATCAAAGGAATGTTCTTTGCCATTCGTTTATAGATCTCATCTTTATCATAATCACCTGTGGATAACGGTTGAACCGTGATACTGTTACAACCACCAATAATGGCTGACATAGCCTCAGTGGTTTGTCTCAACAAATTGTTATTGCTATCATTCAAAGTCAGATAACGTTGTGAGGTCTTACCGAAAACAAGGAATTCTTTAACTTCATATGTTGGATCATATGCCTCAAAAACGAGCGGAACTAATTGTCTGATCAATTTGAATTTGGCAATATTCATGAAAAAGTCATCCGTTATGCTCAATTCAATACAGATCTTTTCGTTGATCTCAGCAAGTGATTTTCCATTATCAACCAGCAATTGTATATGCTCGTTCAAATGGTTAAGTGTAAAAGCAAGTTCCTGAACAGTTGATGCTCCGGCTTCTCCGTAGATAGATCCTGAGATCCAGACAGTTTTATTCTTGTCTTGATAATTAAAGAATTTCAAATAATCCCCAGCTTCGTGTTTCCATTCTCCACTCTTTAATCCCAAAGCAATAAGATCGAGATTAAGGATAATAGAAGAAGGACCTATAAATGCACTGGCAGCTAAAGCATCCTCAAAGGAAACATCTGCCTGAATATGTTCAAATTGAACTCCTTTTGTCAATTCGTCAAAAGATACCTGGTTGGTATATTGAAGGCTCAATCCGTTGATACCTTCATTCAGGTCATTTAAGATCAGTTTATTGGTAACGTCATTGTAGAACTTTCGATTGATCCATCCGGTTGTTGATCTTCCAATTGGGTGAGTTCCATAAGGAGCTTCATCATTGTGATAAAAGGCTTTTATTCTGATGTCCTTTTCAGGTTCAGAAACCAAAATTT
Source organism: Crocinitomicaceae bacterium (assembly GCA_020635955.1). GTDB lineage: Bacteria > Bacteroidota > Bacteroidia > Flavobacteriales_D > Crocinitomicaceae > Paracrocinitomix. The sequence continues at coordinate 541,916 of JACJYW010000003.1, read as the reverse complement.
GATCAGATTTTCCTTTCAGATCAGCATGAATTTGTTCCAACCACTGGTCGATACTTGCTTTATCGAATTCTTGAAATAACTTTTCCATCTAAACAAAGTTAGGGTTTTGCGTTAAAGATAGTCACGTAAGATCTTAATAATAATGCCCAGAATACCACATCCGGCAATTGTGCCTGTAACGAAATAGCGCCAAAATGAATATCCGCTTCGTTTCACGATCAAACCGGTGATCAAACCAATAAGAAGGCCGCCACCTATTACTATTAGAAATGCTGTAGTTGTGTTAATGTGTTAATGAGTTAATTTGCAAATATGTAAATGTGTTGATGATTCAATTTCCAAAATCTATTATCCACTATCCAACCAAAGAGATTCTTTACTTAAAAGCCTTCGATCTTTCCCAATAAACGTCCATCTCCTCCAAACTCATATCCTGAATAAGTTTGCCATCTTTTTTCGTTGCTTCTTCCATCCATTGGAAACGATTGATGAATTTTTTATTTGTTCTGGCCAAAGCATCTTCAGGGTTAATATTCACCCAACGGGCATAATTGATCAAAGAAAACAACACATCTCCAAACTCTTCTTCCATTTTATCTTTATCGTCTTTGTCAACTTCTGCTTCAAATTCAGCTAATTCTTCTTTTACTTTATCCCAAACCTGATCTCTATTGTCCCACTCAAAGCCTATCCCTTTTACTTTATCTTGTATTCTCGTTGCCTTAACTAGAGCAGGCAAAGACTTTGGCACGCCTTCTAAAACTGACTTTTTACCTTCTTTTAGTTTTAACTTTTCCCAATTGGCTTTCACTTCTTCTTCATCAGCTACTTCTACATCACCATAAATATGCGGGTGCCTGTGAACGAGTTTATCACAAATAGCGTTTAAAACGTCTGTAATATCAAAAGCTCCTTTTTCTGATGCGATCTTGGAATAGAAAACCATATGAAGCATAAGATCACCAATTTCCCCTTTGAGCTCATCAAGATCATTCTCAATAATAGCATCTGCCAATTCATAGGTTTCTTCTATAGTGAGGTGACGAAGTGATTCAAGGGTTTGCTTTTTATCCCAGGGACATTTTTCGCGAAGATCATCCATGATATTCAGCAATCTTTCAAAAGCCTTCAGTTTTTCGTTCATGTTGAGAAATGTTAGTAACGATTAACGAACAGTGAAATTATGATCTTTTTTGTTTTTGAATTATCCGATATAAGCCATGGAGTGGGAAAGATTTCAACAATTTGTAAATAAATAGAAAATCAAGGATCATCTTTATTGTCAATAAATAGCTGAGGTCGTTGAAAACTAATTGAATATTAAGTAGAAATAGATTTTGTTTGTTACGCTTTAATGCTACATTTGAGTAGTTAAACCAAATTAAAAAATTATGCATAAGCAAAGATTATTTGTAATTATAGCGGCGGCTATTGGAATTTTATCAGCCTTTTTACCTTGGATTTCGATCAACTTAGGTTTTTTGGGAAAAATGTCTATTAGCGGAGTTAGTGGAGCTGTAGGTGATGGATGGGCTACTTTAGCACTTGCTGCGGCAGCAGGTGGATTTGCCTTCACTCAAGGAGAGCGTTCAGCTGAATTGGATGCAAAGAACAAAAAAATTGTTGCCGGTCTAGGTGGTGCAATTGTAGGTTATATCCTGTTCTTTGTTTTTGTTAGAGCTCAAGGTGGATTTGGAGCAATGGGATACGGAGTATGGCTAACATTATTGTCTGGTCTTGGAGTATTAGCTGTTCCTTTTGTAATTAAAGGTGATGGTGGATTCGAAATGCCAACTAAAGATTCAATTAAAGCTGATATCGGTGCCGAAGATTCGGATGAGAACAAAGCTTAATTATTGATATTTAAATCAATTTAGAAGCATCCTCAATTCGAGGATGCTTTTTTTTTGCGATAATGTTTTGTATTTACTTACAATTATTATATTGCATTGAATTATAAACCAATAAACTCACTATGGAAGATATTATCGACACCAAAGAAGGAGGAACTGGAGAAGTTCCTCAAATTGTTAAAACTTTATCTATTTTAAGTATTGTAGGATCTAGTCTATGGGGACTATTACTTTTCATTGTTATGTTGTGGTTCTTTGTGGCTGCAGATACATTTGGAAGAATGTTGCCGATTGCTGATCCGGGAGGAATGATAGCAGCAGTAGTAATTGTTATGCTATTGTTGATCGCTCTTAATATTCTTGGAATTGTATCAGCTATTAAAATGAGCAAAGGGAAAAAATCTTCATTTGTTCTTTATGCAATTGTAACTGGTATCTGGGCATTGTTAATGCTTTTAGGTATGAGCCCACTTGGTATCATCAGTGGATTGGCTTCAATTGGATTCATTGTTGCATTTGGAATGCAAATGAAAAACATGCCAGGATAGTCATCTAAATAAAAATCAAACAAATGTCAGACGAAATTTTAGATCAAGACGCTGGTGGTTTCTCAGGATCACGACCTCAGTTTCTAACAGTACTATGTATCTTAACCTGGGTTGGTTCAGGTTGGGGAATTATTGGATCTTTTGTTAGTTCTGGCAATTCATATTCTGCGCCAATGTGGTATATATTGTTAGTTGTTGCATGTAATGCTGCAACAGCTTATGGAGCATATGAGATGTGGAACCTAAAGAAAAAGGGATTGATGATCTATACTGCAGGGGAAGTAGCGGCTATGATTTTACCAGCTGTATTGTTTTTTGCAATTCTACCATCTAGTATGGCGGGTCTTGCGACAACAGCATTAATGATTGCCTGGATCTTTCCAATTGCTTTTCTTGTGATGTACTGGATGAACGCCAAACATTTGAATGATTAAAATCAGTCTAAATGACTGAAATAAAATTAAAAATCACGGTTCTTAGAATCGTGATTTTTTTTTGAAAGGATTATTCTATTTGAATGTCTAACTTTGTACAAAATCACTGAATATGAAACTTGCACTCATTGCTATTGGATTATTAGGACTTGGATTCGCCGGGATTGCTATTAAGATCTGGGCTAAAAAAGACGGTAAATTTGCTGGAACATGTGCTAGTAATAACCCTTTGGTGAATAATGGAGAAGATGGTACATGCAGTTTTTGCGGTGCAAGGCCGGATGAGAAATGTCAGGGGGAGGATTTGTAGATAGTAGAGTTTAGAGCATAGATATTAAATAAAAAAACTCATCCGACAACGGATGAGTTTTTTTATTACTCTAATCTCTAATATCCACTCTCTAACCTCTAGACACCATTTAAACCGCAACATCATTCTCTCTCAAAGCATCATTCAATGAAGTTTTCTTATCAGTAGATTCTTTTCTTTTTCCAATTATTAAAGCACAAGGTACCTGATACTCTCCGGCAGGGAATTTTTTAGTGTAAGATCCGGGAATAACAACACTTCTTTCGGGTACGAAGCCTTTCATTTCTATTGGAGTTGACCCTGTTACATCAATGATCTTTGTGGACATGGTTAATACAACATTTGCCCCTAAAACAGCTTCCTTACCAACTCTCACTCCTTCAACTACAATACATCTTGATCCTATAAAGGCATTGTCCTCTATGATTACTGGTGCAGCTTGAAGTGGTTCAAGAACACCTCCTATTCCAACACCACCACTTAAATGAACGTTCTTACCAATTTGCGCACAAGACCCAACAGTAGCCCAGGTATCAACCATGGTGCCCTCATCTACATATGCCCCAATATTAACGTATGAAGGCATCATGATTACTCCTTTAGAGATATAAGCACCGTAACGAGCAATGGCGTGAGGAACAACTCTTATTCCTTTTTCCTGATAGCCAGTTTTCAAAGCCATTTTATCATGAAATTCAAAGGGCCCAACTTCGATAGTTTCCATTTTGCGAATAGGAAAGTACATGACTACCGCTTTCTTCACCCATTCGTTCACTTGCCAATCTCCATTACCTAATGGTTCAGCTACCCTTAAAGTACCAGCATCAATTTGTGCAATAACTTTTTCAATGGCTGATCTAACTTCGCTTGTTTCAAGAAGGGATCTGTCATCCCATGCCTTTTCAATGATCTCCTGCATAGCTTAAATTTGGGTTCAAAGATAGCCTTTGCCTCCTTTTTCTTGTGTAATTTTGAGTTATATATTTAATAAAGATCAGGATTGATGTTTGGAAATGACATGATGAAAAAGCTGCAGGAAATGCAGAAACAAGTCGAAGCCACGAAAGAAAGGTTGAATAATATTAAGATTGAAGGTTCCTCGTCCTCTATAGTTGTTGAGGTGAACGGTAACGGCGTGATCACCGATATAAAAGGCGGTGAAGGAATGGAAAGAGAGGAATTGTTAGATCATGTCGTCATAGCGGCCAATAAGGCACTGGATCAAGCTAATAAAACGAAAGAGCTCGAAATGGCGCAATCAGCCAAGGGACTGTTACCTGGAATGTAAGTTGGATATAGTTCTACTCATATTAGTTGCTTTTGGAGCTAGTTGGCTAACTTTCTTCTCTGGATTCGGACTAGGGACTTTGCTGACTCCAGTTTTTATTTTACTCTTTAAAGATCCGATCATAGCCATAGCAGGAACAGCTATTGTTCATTTTCTGAATAATGTGTTCAAGTTTATACTTATGAAACGAAATGTGAACTGGAAAGTCGCTATACCATTTGGCTTAGCGGCAATACCAGCGGCATTTTTGGGAGCTGAACTTATTTCTCATGTTCAAAACATTGTTTTAGCTAGTTATACTATTGGAGTTAAAACTTTTGATGTACTGCTGCTTAATGTAATTTTCTCGATAGTGCTCATTGGATTTGCCCTTATTGAAGTGATACCGTCATGGACCCTCGCATTTTCTAAGAAGAGCTTGTGGTTGGGAGGAGCGATCAGTGGATTTTTTGGAGGATTATCTGGACACCAGGGAGCTTTGCGAACAGCTTTTTTAGTTAAGTATCAGCTCGAAAAGGAGGCTTTTATAGCAACAGGAATTGTCGTAGCACTTGCAGTCGATATAGTTCGTACATCTGTTTACTTTACGTCCTATGATATTTCCTCATTGTCAGAAAAATGGCTATATATCATTATTGCTCTTGTTTCTGCATTATTTGGGGCCATTTTGGGCAAATTCTTGCTCAAAAAGATGAATATGAAATTTTTAACTAACTTCATTTCCATGGCAATGGTCATTTTTGGAGTTGCCCTTGCACTAGGATGGTTAAATAAGTAATGAAGAAGTCTGAACTAAGAAAAACATACAAAGAAAAGAGGCAGTTCTTAAGTTCAGAACTCAGAGAAGAAATGGCCAGGAAGATAGCTGACCGTTTTCTGGCTAAATTCAATATTTCCGGTTATAACGTAAGTGTTTTTCTTCCTATATCAAGATTGTTTGAGATCAATACATGGCACATTATTGAGAATGTCAACGCCAATTTTATTCTTCCTGTTGTCACAAAAGAAGGCTCACTGAAACATGTGCTGTATGAATCCGTTGACCAACTAGTAACTTCTGAATGGGGCATTCCTGAACCAACTTATGGAGAAGAGATAGATCCAAAAGTGATAGATATGGTTTTAGTGCCATTATTAGTGGTGGATGAATCTGGTAATAGAGTGGGTTATGGTAAAGGATTCTATGATCAATTCCTGGCCACTTGTTCTGAAGATTGCATTTTTGTTGGACTGAGTTATTTTGATCCGGTAGAACAAATTCAGGATCTGAATCCTAATGATATACGGCTACATTTCTGTGTTACACCCGATAAGATTTTGTCATTTTAGAATTGTGGTTCAATATTTGTTATCTTAGTTCTGACAAATCAAACTCACTAAAAATTGAAAGTAATGAACCGATCTATCCTCATAATCTTAATTGTATTTACGGCGAATATCTCTTTGGCTTCAACTAAAGCAGATCATTCTAAATGGACAACTCTATTACAGAAATATGTTACTGCAAATGGAGTAGTGGATTATAAGGGGTATAAGAAGGATATGGAATTATTTGATCAATATTTGATCGAATTACGTGAACACGCTCCTCAAAAAGATTGGACAGGTGCTGAGAAAAAAGCCTTTTACATTAATGCATACAATGCATATACGATAAAATTCATCTTGGCTAAGTATCCTCTTAGTTCACCAAAAGATGCCAGTTTTTCAGGAAAGGACATCTGGAATTTTAGAATGGTACAAATAGGGCCACAACAATATTCATTGCAGCAAGTTGAGGATAATATTTTAAGAAAAATGGATGATCCGAGAATTCATTTTGCCATCAACTGTGGAGCGAAATCTTGCCCAAAATTGTTGAACGAAGCATATGAGTCAGATAAATTGAATGCGCAACTAGAGAAGGTGACAAAAAAATTCATTCAGGATAGCGCGCAAAATCAATTGTCTGAGAAAAAAGTGAAGATCTCAAAGATATTTGAATGGTATGCTGAGGATTTCAACAAAAATGGTGAGACAGTGATCACATTCTTGAATAAATACAGTGGTGATCTGACCATCAAAGATGACGCAAAGATCGAGTATTTAGAGTATAACTGGGCTTTGAATGAGTAATACTTTATCTAAACTTTCTCCTCATCAACAACTAGAAGTATTAGCTGATTGGCAATCGGGTGAAAAAGCCTTTTCCAAGAAGCTTTCTGAAGTTGGATTATGGCCTTTAAAGCCTACTAAATTAGATATTCTTCAGATCAATTTAGGGTATATGTGCAACCAACAATGTTCTCATTGTCACGTTGATGCATCTCCCTATCGTAAAGAGATCATGACAAAGGAGGTTCTGGAAAGTTGTCTGAATGTTATTGATCTACAAGATATTAAAACTGTAGACCTAACAGGTGGAGCTCCGGAGATGAATCCGAACTTTGAGTGGCTTTTGAATGAACTATCAAAGAGAAAGGTTGAAGTGATCGTTCGATCAAATCTTACTATTTTGGTGGAAGGAAAATTCAAATCGTATCCTCAATTATTTAAAGCGCATAGGGTAACGGTGATCTCTTCATTGCCTTGTTATACCGAGTCAAATGTAGATAAGCAAAGAGGAGATGGAGTATTCAACAAATCGATCAAAGCCTTGAATATTCTGAATGAATTGGGATATGGCAAAGAACCAGGTTTGAAACTTCATTTAGTATATAATCCGGGAGGGCCAAGTGTTGCTCCTGATCAACATTCACTTGAAGCTGATTATAAAAGAGAGTTGAAGGAGAACTATAATATTGACTTTAATAGTCTCTATACTATAACGAATTTACCGATTGCCAGATTCCTTGAATTCTTGCTTGAGAATGATCGATATGAAAGCTATATGGAATTGTTGTATGATAAATTCAATCCTGTAGCTGCAGAAGGCGTTATGTGTAGAAATACACTTTCAGTTGATTGGAATGGAGATCTTTTTGATTGTGATTTCAATCAGATGCTTCAGTTACCTGTAACATCCAAAGTAAAGAATATTAAAGATTTTAGTATTGAAGCACTTCAAGACCGCAATATTGTTGTGAATAATCATTGTTATGGTTGTACTGCAGGAGCCGGGTCAAGTTGTCAGGGAGCCATTATCTAATTTTTCATGTCTGAAGACCTGATCATTGTTTTTACGAAGAATTTAATACCTGGTAAAGTAAAAACCCGGCTAGCAGCTTCTATTGGAGATGACGGAGCCTTTGAGGTATATAAAGAATTACTGGATATCACTGAAAAAGTAACCGGTAAGATAGATAATGCGGACCTTCATATTTATTATTCAGATCAAATAGATGAATACCATTGGAAGGATAAGCCAAAATTCGTCCAAAAGGGAAGTGATCTGGGAGAACGTATGCAGCAAGCATTTGAACATTCCTTTTCAATGGGGTATAGGCGGGTAATAGGAATTGGTTCTGATCTTCCTGATATCAACACGAGAATTTTGATTCAGGCCCTTGAATCACTTCATGATAAAAAGACTGTTTTTGGTAAAGCGAAAGATGGTGGCTACTATTTGTTAGGAATGGTAAATTTGTACGACTGTATATTCATTGATAAATCATGGTCTACTGATCAGTTATTGAAACAAACATTAGATGAGTTGATCGTGAAGGATATCAGTTTTGATATTCTTGCAGAATTAAGTGATATTGATACATTGGAAGATCTTAAGGGATCCACCATTTCAACAAAATTTAAACATTTATATGAGTTACCTTGAAGCAACGAATGACCTTTACAAAAAAGCAGCTCTTGAGCCTGAAGTAGGCTTATGTTGTACAACAACTCCGGTTTGGGCTTTACCAGGTCTAGAGATTCCACAAATAATGTTGGAAATGAATTACGGATGTGGAAGTACCGTAGACCCGAGAGATCTAGTCAATAACCCAAGAATACTTTATGTTGGAGTTGGAGGAGGTATGGAATTGCTCCAATTCTCTTATTTCTCAAGACAAAAGGGCGGAGTAATTGGTGTTGATGTGGTTGATGAAATGCTTGATGCTTCAAGAAGGAATTTTAAAGAAGCTGAGAAAATGAATTCCTGGTTTAAGTCAGATTTTGTCGATTTGAAAAAGGGTGATGCGCTTTCACTTCCGTTAGAAGATACTTCGGTAGATGTAGCGGCTCAAAATTGTCTGTTCAATATATTCAAGGTAGATGATCTTAAAAAGGCATTGGCTGAAATGTACCGCGTTTTAAAACCGGGAGGAAGATTGGTATTGTCTGATCCAATTTCAGATGGTGGAATGCCTGATAACCTGAAAGAAGACGACAAACTTCGTGCTCTGTGTTTAAGTGGATCTTTGCCTTTGAAAGAGTATATTGATCTTATTACTTCGGTTGGATTTGGAACAGTGGAGATCAGGGCAAGAAGACCGTATCGTGTATTAGATCCAAAACATTACGATACACCTCAGTTGATCTATATTGAATCAGTTGAAGTATGTGCCATTAAAGACCCTATGCCTAAGGATGGCCCATGTGTTTTTACAGGGAAAACAGCTATTTATTATGGAGATGACCAGCTTTTTGATGATGGGCAAGGTCATACATTATTACAAAATCAACCATTAGCTGTCTGTGATAAAACTGCAGGCAATCTGGCCAAACTGGGTCGAGATGATATCTACATTTCTGAATCTACCTATCATTATAATGGTGGTGGATGCTGCTAAGAGAAATTGAATAAATAAAAAAGGGTCAGTTTTACTGACCCTTTTTTTATGTTTTATGCTATTCTATTTCAATACGGTGACGTGTCCTCTGTGAGTGTGATGTTTGTCTGTCATAGATTCTTTGAACTCAATTTGCCAAACATAAACACCATCTTCAACTAATCCCTGATGACCGTAATGACCATTCCAGCCTTTATCTGCATTGAATGATTCAAAGATCACCTCACCCCATCTATTGAAAATGGTTAAATGGAAATCAAATGGATCAAATCCTGAAGTAAATACAGGCTGGAACATCTCATTGAACATATCCCCGTCAGGTGTAAATACGTTTGGTACATAGAAAATGATCTCATCCTTGATGATTATCTGTTGAGAGATCTGATCCATGCAAATACCATTATAAGCAGTTAAAGTTACCATATATGAACCCGGAGTTTCAGGGTACAAATGTGGTAGGCTTTCTTGTGTAGAAATTGGCGAATCATCTCCGAAATCCCATTCATAAGTTGTGGCATTATTAGAATGATTAGTGAAATCAACGATCGTATTTTCAATAGTAAGTTCCTGAGGGCTGTATGTAAACAAAGCCTCTGGTACTATATCAACACTAATGTAATTTGCTGCTGAGAATGATGATGTACATCCTTGTGCAGTAGTAACTGTCAAAGATACATCATAAACACCTGCAGGATAAGAATATACTATAGGGCCGCAACCATTTATAGTGCTACCATCTCCCATGGTCCAAAAACAGTTTTGACCTGGTATGTTTGATGTATTTGTAAAATTCACGATCAATGGCTCACATCCATAAAGTGTATCAGCCATGAATGAAACAGTTGGTCTAGGATGAACAATAATATTAAAGCTCATTGGGTTCCCAACGCATCCATCAGCTGAAGTAGGTGTTACCTGTATTGTTCCTGTGATAGCAGTTGATCCGGTGTTGATACCGATAAATGTTCCAATATTTCCCTGACCGGACATTCCAAATCCAACATCTGTACCCGTATTGGTCCAGTCAAAAGTCACTGCTTGTGGAGTAGAAGTGAAATCAGGAACTATGGCCAATGATCCATCACACAAGTTGATCGCTGCAATGTTATCCATTACTGGCAACGGATATTGACCAATAACCACCTGACCTGCCAATGTTTGCGTACAACCATTTGCATCAGTAATACTCACCAGGTTATATGTTCCTATCGAAGCACCGTTTATTGTAGTAGTAGATGTTCCTGATGTAGAAGCAGATTGAGGTGTGCCATTTAAGGTGTAGTTGAATGTCCAATCTCCAGTACCTGCGGTTGCATTTAACGTAATATCTGGTAATGGATCACCTGCACAAATAGTCGTAGTACCTGCTATTGTTCCAGAAGGCAATTCAAAAATCGTTATATCATCTGTAGCTGTAGCGGTAGGGCAACCTGCAACATTGATGTCATTGGTCACAGTATAAGTACCCGGAGTACTTGCACTAAGGTCAACTTGTCCTGTATTTGGATTGATCACCAGACCTGCTGTAGATGAAAAAATACCACCTGATCCACCATTAATGTAAGTTGGCAATGGATCGTTTGCATTGGCACAATAATCACCAAGCGTAAAATCTGCCACAGGAGCACCTGTAATAACGAGCTGTAATGTCATTGTGTTAGGACATAAAGATCCTAGAGCACCAGCCGTGTTATAAGTGATGTCATAAGCTCCAATGCTTGAAGTAATTAGATTTATCGCTCCGGTTGATGTGTTAATATCCAGTGTTGGTCCACCTGATGAGACAATATAAGAGAATGAACCTCCAGTAAGTCCCGTGATATTCTCAACCGGATTAGCTGCAGTTTGGCAGTATGTCAATCCTGGAGTGTAGTCAAAGGATGGGTCATCCATGTCATTAACCGTTAATGTGAAGCTAATGTCATTTCCTGTACAACTTGATGTCGAAGGAGTGACGGTGACCGTTCCTGAAATAGTACCACCTGTGGTTTGAGCAGCAAACGCTGCAATGTTTCCTGTTCCGTTCGCCGATAATCCAATTAACGTATTGCTATTAGTCCAGTCAAACGTTGTACCTGCAGTTGTACTGGTATAGTTTATTGGGCTAAAATTGCTGCCCACACAAACCGTTTGATCCAATACAGGATCGGCAACAGGAACTTCATTGATCGTGATCGTTACTGTTGATGAAGCAGAACAAATCCCGGGAGTTGTATACGTTACGTCATAAGTGCCAGGAGTAGAGCTGCCAGGTGTAATATCCCCATTAGCAGTGTTAATACTCAAACCAGCAGGAGATGATGAGAAAGTACCTCCGGCAGTTCCGGTTATTGTGGCATTTTGTAAAACGTCAGACGTACACCATGCAGCAGCAGGATAGCTAAATGAAGCATCCTCAGTTGGATTTACGGTTAGCGCAAAGGAAGTTGGTGTTCCAACACAAGAACCGGCCGTAGGAGTAACCGTAATATTAGAGACTTCCTGAACAGTAGGCGCAGTTCCGTTAAATGCAGCTATATTTCCAGTTCCAGACCCGGCCAGACCAGTATTCATGTTATCATTAGTCCAGTTAAATGTAGTTCCGGCACTTCCTGTAAAGTTAATAGCAGTAAAACTGGCGCCATCACATACTGTTTGATCAGTAACAGGGTTAACTGTAGGTGTTGCAGCAACATTAACTGTGATCGTAGATGACTGTGGACAGGCTCCGGCAGTTGTATAAGTTACATCATAAGTTCCAGGTGTTGAAGTTGCCGGTGTTATTTCACCAGTTGTCGTATTCAAGCTTAATCCAGCGGGAGTAGCACTGAAAGTACCTCCTGTAGTACCTGTAATGGTTGGAGTCATTGGAGCTTCAACGGTACACCACGAAGTTTGTGCATAATTGAAACTCGGATCATCCAATGGGTTCACTGTAAGTGTGAATGAAGTTGGAGTACCCACACATGTACCTGCACTTGGCGTAACAGTAACATTAGAAACTTCCTGAACGGTTGGCGCGGTTCCATTGAATGCCGCAATATTACCAGTGCCTGAAGCAGCTAATCCTGTGTTTGTATTATCATTGGTCCAGTTAAAAGTAGATCCCGCACTTCCAGTAAATGTTATAGCAGTAAAAGCAGAACCATCACACACTGTTTGGTCTGTGACCGGGTTCACAGATGGAGTGGCAGCTATATTCACTGTCACGGTAGAAGATTGCGGACACGCACCTGCAGTGGTATATGTCACATCATAAGTTCCAGGTGTTGTAGTTGCTGGTGTAATTTGACCCGTTGTAGTATTCAAAGTCAGTCCTGCTGGCGTTGCAGAGAATGTACCTCCTGCCAGTCCAGTTATTGTTGGCGTCATTGGCGCTTCAGAGGTACACCACGAAGTTTGAGCGTAATTAAAAGAAGGATCATCCAATGGATTAACTGTTAAGTTAAATAAAGTAGGTACTCCAGTGCAAGCACCAGCAGTTGGAGTTACTAATATACTTGACACCTCCTGAACAGTTGGTGCTGTTCCTGTGAAAGTTGCAATGTTTCCGGTTCCTGAAGCCCCAAGACCTATATTTGTGTTGTCATTGGTCCAGTTAAACGTGGATCCTGCGCTTCCGGTAAAATTTATTGCTGTGAACGCACTTCCGTCACAAACGGTTTGATCTGCAACCGGGTTAACTGATGGAGTTAACGCGATATTGATCGTAACTGTTGAATCATCAAAACATGTTCCAGGAGTAGTGTAAGTAATATCATATGTTCCAGGAGTGGATGTAGCTGGAGTGATTTGACCTGAAACCGGATTGATTGTTAAACCAGCCGGAGTTGATGCAAAAAATCCACCAGTTGTTCCAGTTATGGTTGGAGTGGATGCTGCTTCTGAAGTACAATATGAAGATTGAGGATAATTAAATCCAGGATCTTCTAGTGGAGGAAAAGGACCACCAGTTACCGTGATCGGACATCCATCATTATCAGTAATATCAAATGACCAGTTGTCACCACCCTGTAGACCATTAACTACGATTGTTCCTCCATCAGGAGTTGTTGTATTTCCAAAACTTGCACTTGCAGGAGAGAGATTTGATGCTGTGAAGTCTGAACCATCAAGCTCAGGGAGTCCACCGTTAACGGTTACTGTTGCTGTACCAGCAAGACAATCTTCAACAAATGAAGCTGTGATCTCAGGTAAATAGGTTACTTCATAAACTGGTCCCATATCATAACACCAATCACCACCGTTGATAGCAATAGCATAAATTCCATCAACCATGCTATACATTGTAATAGGAACATAGAAGAATGTATTTCCGCTACCTGTATTATTGATAATTGACCATACTCCATTATTTGTACTTGCAATTCCCAAAAAACATGGATCTGTATTGATGTCACCTGGAGGCATAACAGATGGATTACAACTATAGACAGCAAGCCATATACCAGGATCATAGGTCACACCCCCGATATTGAAATCCTGTGCAGGAGTATAATCTCCGTTGGCATTTATATCCAATTGATCTCCAAAACAAAGCTCATAAGGCGTTGTAGTAGATCCCGTTATATTGTCATTGTAGGTACCTGCAATGGCCTCACATAAACAAGAAGAAGGAGCGGTATAGTTCAAAGAATTCGAACATCCGGCATTATCAGAAAAAAAGACAGTGACTGTACAGTTTGAACCATCTGAAGGGATACCTGATATACTCCAGGTTTGAGGAGAAACGAAAGGTAAATTGATAATAGTGTCATATGTTGTTGTTCCATTGTCAACCTCAATGATCAAAGTACCCGTAGCTGGTGGATTAGTGAATTCAGCTGTACCATTTAACATGTAATTATCGGTATTTGGATCACATGCGCCAATATTGACAGTGAAATTGTCCATATTACAAGGGCAGGTAGGAGCAGTGTATCCAATGTTTTGGGTACATAGTACATCATCAGTAAAATATGCGGTGATATCACAAGCTAATCCATCCGGAGTTTGTCCGCTAATGGTATAGTTAACAGGAGAAGTGAATGGAGCATTAACAACTTGCTGATTACCATTACAATCTTCAATAATTAGCTGACCAGTTGCCGGTGCACTTGTAAATTCAACGACTCCTGTAGTTTGATAAGCACCAGCTGAGCATGCTCCAATACTGGCAGTCATGTTTGTGATCAAACATGAAGTACATGAAATGACATCAATAGTTGTCTGTGAGGCAGCCTGGCAAGGTGGTTGTCCAATAGAATAATCAATCGCAAAAGATCCAACACCTGCTGTTCCAGGATCAAAAATTCCGGAACTCGAAATGCCGGTTCCTGTCCATGTTCCACCCATATTTACAGCCGTTACCTGAACAGGCGGGTCAGTATCACAGAATGGTCCAACAGGATTTATGGTTGGATCTGGTGGTCCTGTTTGTGCTGCTGGTGGAGGTGCAAGTTCCATAGTAAATGTATTGGAAGTACCGCTCCAGTTTTCCACAACGATCATCAAAACATCACCAGCGACTACATTTGGTGATGGAACGCTTGAGGTACAAGGAAATGATGTTCCAAATTGATTACATCCATCATCAAAATCGGCATAATTACAGCCAATTTCATTCGTGGTACTTTGAATGGCAACACAAGGATCTTGTGAAGGTGGAATATCAAAAACAGCCACATCCAAATATCCCGAATTAGCATCACCATTAATCAACATTTCAAGGGGGCCACTTTGCGTTATGTATAGTACAATATATGCGTAAGTAGGTCCAAAAAAGTCAAGACAGGTACTTACAGGAGGTCCAGGCGTATTAAATCCAAAAGGTCCGGCAACTCCGGGTGTACAAATAGTAATATCAGTGTTACATCCGTTACCTGACTGAACTGGTGGTGTACAAGTGATTTGAACATCTATACAGCTTCCGGAATTTGAACAAGGAAATTCATCCAATAATAGGTTCACTGTTTCTGTAGCAGGAGCAACCCAGTTTATGGTTGATTGAACACCACAATCGTCATCATTAGAGTCATAGATCAATGTTCCGGTTGAATTATACAATGTTAGTTCAGTGTCATCAAGAGTTCCTCCACAGGTAGTAAATGTATAGGTGTTTCCTGCAATTGTATTTATAGAAACATATTCTCCGCCATTCATACACCCAACAGTAAATGTGCCTGGGCATGCCGGAGGAGTTGCATCCATTAAGAAAGTATTGTCAAAAGGGCATTGAGCCTTACTAAAAATCGAAATACCGATAAAGGCAAGTAATAATAAAAACTTTTTCATGGCTGTAATTATTACTTTGAAATGGTATATCGTTCAGGCATTGACAGAATCTTTTCCTGACGATCTTTTGGTAAACGATCAAATTCTTCCTGAGTAAGGGTAGTTTTAATGGTCATATTACCAGATTTGTTATCGGGCAAATTCTCCATTTTTTTCTTTCGATACTCTTCATCTGAAAGACTACCTTTTTCAGGGATGTTGAATTCCTGAGCGTAGATTTCGGATTTTAAAATATTCTCTTTCTCCTTGATTTTGTGATCAATGTAATTGATCGTGCCTTCGATTTGTGAAATTTCATATTCACGACCAACAGGAGATTTTTTTACTTCAGCTAATCGATATTCTAATCGATCTTTTTTGAATTTAAGTCGATCAATTTCTTCTTTAGTATCTTCTTTTTCAAATACTTCAGTGATTGACTCTTGTTTTATGGAGGAGTTGTTGTTGTTTTGGGAATGGCCAACAACGACCCAAAGCAGCATAAATGCTGTATTTAACAAATTGAGGTTCATGATGTTCATTATTTAACAATTTCCGAATTTAATTATTAAATTCTTAACCTTAACGTAATTTCAAATATTTTGGTTGTCCATTCACAAAAAAATATTTCAAAAAAAAACCGGATAAAAACGCAGTCTTATCCGGTTGATATTAAGTTTGTTAAAACAGTGCTGTTATTTTAAAACAGTAACATGTCCTCTATGGATATGGTGTTTATCTGACATGGATTCTTTGAATTCAATTTGCCAAACATATACACCGTCTTCAACTAATCCCTGATGCCCATAATGTCCATTCCATCCTTTTTCAGCATTAAATGATTCAAAGATCACTTCTCCCCATCTGTTAAAAATGGTCAAGTGATAATCAAAAGGATCAAATCCTGAAGTAAATACAGGCTGGAACATTTCGTTGAACATATCACCATCCGGAGTCATTACGTTAGGGACATAAAAGATGATCACATCTTTTATAATGATCACTTGTTGGTACATATCTTCGCATACTCCATTGTATGCCCAAAGGGTCACCGTATATTCTTCCGGCACTTGAGGGAACATATGCGGAAGACTTTCCTGTGTTGTAGTATTAGAACCATCACCAAAATCCCACAGATATGTTGTTGCATTATGTGAGGTATTCGTAAAATCTACAATTGTATTCTCCACGTTGATCTCTTGAGGTGCGAAGGTAAACATAGCCTCAGGCATTTGATTTACTGAGATGTATGAACCAATTGAGAATGTTCCGGAACATCCTTGTGCAGTAGTTACCTGTAAAGAAACATCATAAACCCCTGCTAAATAGGTGTGGACAATTGAATCGCAACCAGTAGCAACCGTACCGTCACCAAAAGTCCAAATGCAGTAATTCCCTGGAATATTTGAAGTGTTAAAGAATGGTACAACATAAGGTTCACAGCCCATTAATGAATCAGTATAGAAACTAACTTGTGGGTTAGGATTAACCGTAATGTTAAATGAAGCAGGTGCACCAGGACAGTTATTCAACGAAGTTGGGGTTACTTCAACAGTAACTGTAATAGGTGTTGATCCATTATTGATTCCTGTAAATTGTCCAATATCCCCATTGCCTGACAATCCAAATCCTACATCAGTTCCTGTAATATTGGTCCATGAGTAGGTTGATGGGATATCTGATCCAAATGATTGTACCACCAAATTACTACCAGCACAAATAGATTGGTTTGTTAATGCATTCATGACAGGTACAGGAAAATTCGTAATAGTAATAGAACCTGCAACGAAATTGCTACAACCATTTCCATCTGTTACTGATGTCAAAGTGTATGAACCTACATTAGTTGGATTGATATTATACGTGCTCGTTGATCCAGTTACCTGTATAGGTGTTTGGGCTGCTCCATTATAGTTGTAATTAAAAGTCCAGTCAGGTGAATTATTACCTGCAGTCAACGTAACAACTGCGTCTTGTATAGGATCGCCCACACATATGGTCTGATCACCAGATATTGTTGCATTCGGCAAACCATATATCGTAATATCATCAGTGGCTGTTGCCGTAGCACAACCGGCTACATTTATACTGTTAGTTACTGTATAAGTTCCTGGTGTACTTGCACTCAGATCAACCAAACCATTATTGGCATTGATAGATAATCCAGCTGGCACGGCAGAGAAAGTTCCTCCTGAACCACCATTAATATATGTAGGTAGTGGATCTGAATCATTAGCACAATAAATGTCTAAAGTAAAATCAGCAATTGGAGCAACTGTGATAACCAATTGTAAAGTAAGGGTGTTAGGACATAATGAGCCTGTAGCTCCGGTTGTATTATATGTTATATCATATGCTCCAATGTCAGAAGTTCCCAGTACAATTCCACCAGTGGTTGTATTTAAACTTAGAGTTGGTCCACCTGAAGCCACCAGATATGAAAAAGTACCTCCTGCTAATCCTGAAATATTGACTGTAGGATCTGTAGCTGTTTGGCAATATGTTAATCCAGGAGTATAGTCGAATGTAGCATTATCCAGATCATTAACCGTTAATGAGAAAGTGATTGGAGTTCCGGTACAACTAGTAGTAGAAGGAGTCACTGTTACGTTAGACGTAATATTACCTCCATTTGTTTGACCAACGAAACTAGCGATATTTCCAGATCCGTTGGAAGCTAAGCCAGTATTAATATTGTCATTGGTCCAGTTAAATGTTGTACCTGCGGTTGTTGAAGTTGGAGAAATAGCCGTGAAATTTGATCCAACACAAACTGTTTGATCTAATATTGGATCTACAACTGGAACAGGGTTAATTGTAACAGTAACGGTTGAAGTAGCTGTGCATGGTCCTGATGTGGTGTAAGTCACATCATAAGTTCCAGCTGTTGAACTCGCAGGAGTAATTGCACCAGTAGTTGTATTTAAAGATAATCCCACAGGTGTAGCTGAGAACGTTCCTCCTGTTGTTCCGGTAACGTTTGCATTTTGAACTACATCAGAGGTACACCATGCTGACGCCGGATAAGTGAAAGTTGGATCTTCAGTAGGATTCACTGTTAAGACGAATGACGTTGGAGTACCCACGCATGATCCTGCTGTTGGGGTAACTGTAATATTTGCCACTTGTTGAGTGGTTGTAGCTATTCCCGTAAAACTGTTAATGTTTCCTGTTCCAGAAGCTGCCAAACCTATGGCGGTATTATCGTTGGTCCATCCAAAGGTTGTTCCAGCAGATCCTGTAAAGGTTATTGTGGTGAAGTTATTTCCATCACAAATAGTTTGATCGGTAACAGGGTTGACCGTTGGTGTTGCGGCTATACTCACAGTTACAGTTGAATCATCAAAACAAGCCCCCGGAGTTGTATATGTAACATCATAAGTACCAGGAGTTGATGTTGAAGGAGTAATTTGACCTGTTGCTGCATTTAAGGTTAAGCCAGCTGGAGTAGAAGTGAAAGTTCCTCCAGGCGTCCCACTAATGTTCGGTGTTGAGGCCGCTTCAGATGTACACCATGATGATTGTGGATAACTAAATCCAGGATTCTCAAGAGGTGTAAATGGTCCTCCAGAAACTGTATTTGGACATCCATCATTATCTACAAGATCAAATGACCACATATCTCCACCTTGTAAACCTGAAATGACAATAGTACCTCCATCTGGAGCTTGTGTATTATTGAAACTTGCCGAACCTGGAGATAAATTAGATGCAGTGAAATTCGAACCGTCAACTTCAGGTAATCCACCATTGACAGTAACTGTAACTGTTCCTGCTAAACAATCTTCAACTGAAGATGTGGTAATTTCTGGAAGATAAGTTACCTCATAAATAGGTCCCATATCATAACACCAATCACCTCCATTAATAGCAATGGCATAATAGCCTCCAACCATACTATACATTGTAATAGGAACAAAATACCAGGTTGATCCATCTCCAACATTATTTGTAATGTTCCAGTTACCATTGCTGGTACTTGCTATTCCAAAGAAACAAGGGTCAGTGTTAATGTCTCCAGGAGGAAAAACAGATGGTGGACAATCGTATAAAGCCAACCATATACCAGGGTCATAAGTGACACCTCCAATATTGAAATCTTGTGGTGGAGTATAGTCACCATTTGCTACTATATTGATTTGATCACCAAAACATAATTCGTATGGCGTATTTGTTGATCCTACAATATTGTCATTATATGTGCCGGCTTCAGCGTTACACACACAGGTAGTAGGTGCCGTATAAGCAATTGAACTTGTACAACCGGGATTAGCAGTAAAAAAAGCAGTTACAGTGCTATTTGCTCCATCAGATGGAATACCGGTAATGCTATAGTTATACGGACTGGTAAATGGCGGATAAATAATGGTGTCATATATTGTTGTTCCATTATCAACCTGTATGATCAGAGTACCAGTTGTTGGAGGAGAAGTGAAAGCCACCGTTCCAGTCATTTGATATGTATCGTTATTTGGATTACAAGCTCCAATATTTGCAGTAAAGTTGTCAATGTTACAAATACATACAGGAGCGGTATAGTTGATCGTTTGTGTACATGCAGGATCTGCTGTAAAATATGCTGTTACATCACAGGCACCTCCGTTCGCATTTTGTCCACTCAAAGTATAATTAACAGGTGAAGTAAAAGGGGCATTGAAAGTTTGTTGTACGCCATTACAATCTTCAACAATAAGTTGTCCGGTAGATGGTGCCCCCGTAAATTCTACTTGTCCGGTAGTAGTATACACGTTAGGTGGTACACAAGCGCCAATATTTGCCGTCATATTCGTAATAAGACATGGTACAGCACAGTTACCGCCACCAGTACATGAAGCCTGGCTGGCACAGTTAATTACCCATCCTGAAGTACATCCAGTATTTGTTAAAGTAACAGATGAGAATGGAATATCAGAACAAACGGTAAGCATTACGTTACCATAAAATCCGGACCCACAATTGTATGGGCCAATGACATTGCCATTAACGGCCATATTAACACCTGTTAGTGTTAAGTTACCCCCTGTATTCGTAGTAATTGTCCCGTAATCATCCGTATTTACTGCTCCGTACGAGAGCACTAAACAAGTAACTGGTGGACCTACCACAGTTGAGGTTATAAAACCAGAACATCCTGATCCCGTCCAAGTGGCAGGAAAGGTAGTTACGGTTCCGGGTACATTGGAACCACAACCCGCATTTGGATCTGTATATCCGTTTCCGTAATTAGGATTGGTGCCTGTGGAAGTTACGTTACCACAGTTATTGGGTGTTATTTGAGAAATACCCAAACTAACCCATAGAATCCCTACGGTTAGTAATAAAAGTCTCATGTTTTATATGCTTTTAGTTTCCTCCGTAGGAAAAAACTACTTCTTTTTCTTTAGAAACGCTACATCCGTTTTGATCTGTAACTGTAAGCTTTACCATATATGATCCTTCATCAAAGGTCATGAACGGATCCTTTTCAACAGAGTTATTGCCGTTGCCAAAGTTCCAATTGTATGTAACAGTTTGCCCTGATGCTACTGTTGAGGCATTTGTGAAGTGAATTCCACCAGCTGCTTCGTACAAATAGGTTGTAAAATCAGCTTGCAATCCATTGCAAGGAGGGTTGGAAGAATTCTGAGATATCCCCATAAAAGCAAGGGAAGTAAAACTTAAGAGTGTAAATATTTTCTTCATGGTAGTAGATTTTTATTTACGAATGTTATAGGTAATAATACCTAATATACGATTGTATAATGGTTTGGTTGTCAATTCGAAGGTACAAAAAAAGCCGATTGTTAAAAAATCGGCTTTTTCATTCGTTTATGACGAAAAATTATTTCTTAGTTGTAGAAGTTGTTGATGTAGAGCAAGATTTTTTCTTGTCTTTGCTGCAACATGATTTTTTCTTATCGCAAGATTTCTTCTCAGTATTGGTAGTTTTTTTCTCACCATCCTGAGCGTAAGTAGTTGAATAAGATCCGATAAATGCTGTTAGCGCAACCGCCATTAATACTTTTTTCATTGTAAATAGAATTTTGTTCTTGTTGTTATTGATGCAAGTTAGCAAATTATTGTTGAATTTTACCCAGAATACTTCGCTTACCTGTTACTTTTTCATCAATTTTAACAAATACCTCTGAACCCAATGGTAGAAAAACATCTACTCTGGAACCAAATTTTATAAATCCGCATTCATTTCCTTGCTGAACTTTTTCTCCTTCTTTGGCATAGCAACGAATTCTTCTAGCCACTGCTCCTGCAATTTGTCTAAATAGAATTTCCTGACCGGTTTGATGTTTTACAACAATGGTTGACCGTTCATTCTCTGTGGATGATTTAGGATGCCAGGCGACAAGGTATTTACCTTCATGGTACTTATAATAGGTTGTTTCTCCTGAAATTGGATACCATTGACAATGAACATTCATGGGAGACATGAATATCGATATTTGTATCCTTTTGTCTTTAAAATATTCAGGTTCTTCAACTTCTTCTATTACCACTACTTTTCCATCTGCTGGACAAACCACTAGATCATCACCTCCATTTACTTCACGATAAGGAACTCTAAAGAATTGTACTACCAAATACAACATTACTACACACCCCAGGGTCAATATCCAGTATAACCAGGGTAACAGATGTAATAGAAATACATGATTCAATGTATAGATCGCTCCAAGTATTAACGCGGCGATTGCAATGATCCCAAAACCTTCTTTATGAATTTTCACGGGCCAAATATATCAATCAAACAGGAAAGAAATGTAATAAATGAATGCAAAAGGTGCGGCAAATAAAATACTGTCTAATCTATCCAGTAATCCTCCATGTCCCGGTAGAATAGTGCCGGAGTCTTTTAAGCCAAGACTTCTTTTGAACATTGATTCAACCAGGTCTCCAATGGTGCCTGTTATAGCTACTACAATTGCGAATCCAACAAAAGCAAAATAGGGCTGATTATCCGTAAAGTAGGCAAGAATGATTCCTGCAATGATCGAAAAGATAACACCTCCCGCAAATCCTTCCCACGTTTTTTTGGGTGATATTCTTTCTATCAATTTGGTTTTACCAAACTTACGTCCAACCAAATAAGCGAAAGTGTCATTGCACCAAATAATGATGAATATGGCTAATAGTGGAAAAAGATCGTTATCCAATTTATCCCTGTTATTCACAGTATCCATTAATACCAGAATGAACATGGGAACAGCAATGTATGCCAAACCTCCAATGGTTACTGAAATATTCAGGATAGGATTTTCAGATTTCCGTGTCAACTCAGCAATGGATATAATCAGAAATACCGCAACAAAAACCACAAAAAGGGACATGATATAAGGCCCTACTGATAAAATGCTGGGTTGAGCTACAATGTAGCAGCCCAGTGTAAAAAGCATTAATCCAAAAAGAGGACCAAGGAAAATATTGGGTTCGATCTTGGTGCCTTTGAACATGTTGTAGAATTCAATAAGCATGAAAAGGGTCAACATACCCATCACTCCTTGAAGTATTAGGCCTCCAAAGTAGATCGATAATACAATAACCAGGACATAAACTGTACCTGTTATTGCTCGAACAAGCATGTTATTCTCGGAAATCTTCGACAATTGCCCTGGCTTTTTCTGCGTCTTCATTTGGGACATATAATTCAATTGTCCCAAAGGCTTTATACATGGAATCCTGCTGATTTAATATCAATACACTTATTCCTTCTGATTCCAATTTGTCTTTCACTAATTGGGCTTCATGAGGCATGATGGTATTATATATCAAGGTTCTATTTTCCATGAATTGGATTAACCCTCGATCTCTTTCAGAATCACTTTAGCACGTTCTGCATCTTCATTGATCACAAAAATGTCAAATGTTCCCACCAATTCAGTCACATGATCTTTCATGTCAAGTACGATTGCATCAATTCCATCTGCAACCAAACGGTCTTTAAAAATGATTGCTTCTTGTTCAGAAGTAGTTGAGTATACTGAGGTTCTATTCTCCATCTTTTGTTGATTTATCTGAATCAGACGATTCTGTTTCATCAGAACTATTTGATTCTTCGGATTTTTCTTCCTTTAAATTAGTAAAATCAGATGGTTTTGCAAATTCAGATACAGAAGATTTACTTTCTTCAGATTCATCTTCTCCTTTATCTTCATCTTTTGACTCAGGTTTTACATGAAGCTTATGCTCGTCAATCTTCTCTTTGTTCAAATCCCAAATTCTCTCTCCGAAGATCTTAACCAGATCATCTTTAAAGATCACTTCATTCTTTAACAATTCTTCAGCCAATAGGATCAGTTTATCCTTATTGTCTAAAAGGATCTTTTTAGCACGTTGATATTGCTCTTCAATGATGTTCGTTACCTCTTCATCAATTGCAGTTGCACGAGCCTCAGAATACGGTTTTTGGAACATTGACTGTCCTTGAGGATCATAGTAAGAAATGTTACCGATCTTATCTGACAATCCATAGATAGAAACCATAGCATACGCTTGTTTGGTTACTTTCTCCAAATCGCTCAATGCACCGGTTGAGATTTTACCAAACATGATCTCTTCAGCAGCTCTACCTCCTAAAGCTGAACACATTTCATCTAACAACTGCTCAGTTGTAGTGATCTGACGCTCTTCTGGCAAATACCAGGCAGCACCTAATGATCTACCTCTTGGAACTATAGTTACCTTGATCAGTGGAGACGCGTGCTCCAATAGCCATGACGTTGTAGCATGACCAGCCTCATGGAAAGCAATAGTTCTCTTCTCCTGAGGAGTGATAATCTTATTCTTTTTCTCTAATCCGCCAACAATTCTGTCTACTGCATCAAGGAAATCCTGCTTCTCAACAAATTTCTTTTTCTTACGGGCAGCAATCAATGCCGCTTCATTACAAATGTTAGCAATATCCGCACCTGAGAAACCTGGCGTTTGACGAGCAAGGAAATCAATATCAAGATCCTTCTCTAATTTCAATGGTTTCAAATGCACCTGGAAGATCTCTTTTCTTTCATTAAGATCCGGCATATCCACGTAGATCTGACGGTCAAAACGACCTGCTCTCATTAAAGCTGAATCCAATACATCTGCACGGTTAGTTGCAGCCAGGATGATCACTCCTGAGTTAGTACCGAAACCATCCATCTCAGTCAACAACTGGTTCAAAGTGTTTTCACGCTCATCATTTGATCCCATGTTGGCATTTTTACCTCTCGCACGACCAATGGCGTCAATCTCATCAATGAAAATGATACAAGGCGCTTTCTCCTTAGCTTGTTTGAACAAGTCACGCACACGTGATGCACCAACCCCCACAAACATCTCAACGAAATCAGAACCTGAAAGTGAGAAGAAGGGAACTTTAGCTTCACCTGCAACAGCTTTAGCCAATAAGGTTTTACCTGTACCCGGAGGTCCTACCAATAATGCCCCTTTAGGGATTTTAGCTCCTAGTTCAGTATATTTTTTTGGATTTTTCAAGAAATCAACGATCTCCTGGATCTCTTCTTTTGCACCTTCTAATCCTGCCACATCAGCAAAAGTGGTATTGGTACCTTTTCCTTTTTCAAAAACTTTGGCTTTTGATTTTCCAATGCTGAAAATATTTCCACCTGCTCCGCCGCCTCCGCCACCACCAGACATTCTTCTCATGATGATGATCCAGAATACGATCAAAAGAACAGGGAATAATAACCATCCTAAAAGATCACCCGCCCAATCTTTACGATTTTCATATTTAACCGAGAATTCATAATTGGCTCCTTTTTCTTTTAATTCTGCTTGAAGATTCTCTAATTGTTTACCGAAGATCTCTTTTTCAGGGGTCCCAAATTCCAGGTCAGGTGTACTTTTAGCTGCAGCACCAGTTTTCTTTCTCAGGTTTTCGTATTTCTCATCCAGTTTTTTAACCGCATCAAGAGAATCTTGCTTCAGATAGATCTCTGCGATCTCATTGTTTTTAACAACGGTGAGTTTTTCAATGTATCCTTTTCGTGCTAACTCTTCAAAGTCATCAATTTGCACATCTACTGTGCTTCCTCTGAAAGGGATCAAATTAAAGGCGATCAATACTACAGCAAGGATCGCATAGATCCAGTACAGGTTAAAGCCTTTTTTATTATTGGTTGGTTTCTCTGCCATAATTTTTTAATCAAGATTTGGTATATCAGTTCGCTTAGCGTCTGCCCATAGATCCTCTAAATTGTAAAATTCACGTACGTTTCTATAAAAAATGTGAACCACTACATTTACATAATCCAACAAGATCCATTCAGAATTGTTCGAACCTTCCTGATGCCACGGGCGCTCATTTAGATCTTTTCTTGTTTTGCGCACTACTGAGTTTGAAATACCTTCAACCTGCGTACTAGAATCTCCCGTACAAATAATGAAGTATTCTGTTACTGAATTTGGTAGTTCTGTAAGGTCTAATAGTACGATATCCTTTCCTTTTATATCCTGGATAGCGTCTATGATCGTGTCAACTAGTACCTTGGTTTCTACCTCCTTTGCCTTTACAGGTTTTAGCATATTAAATCTTTAGGTGCACAAAACTAACCGTTTTGTTTCACTTTAGTTTAAATTTTGCAACATTTGTTCTATGGTCTTTAAAAGATTAGAACGGAATCTAATCCAACTGGACTCAGTGGATTCTACAAATGATCATGCTGCTCATCTGGTCAGATCATCATCCGTTTCATCCGGAACAATTGTTATTGCACGTGAGCAGTACTCGGGTCGCGGGCAACGCTCAAATGTATGGACGACCGAAGCGGGAAAAAATTTGACCTGTTCTATTATTTTATTTCCGACTATTTCTGCAAAGCATTCATTTTACCTGAATATTATTGTTTCCCTTGCGGTTAGAAAGACCCTGGAGGACTTGAAAATACAGGCGAAGATCAAATGGCCCAATGATATTTTGGTCAACGGAAAAAAGATTGCCGGAATATTGGTAGACAATCAATTGCAAGGAGATAAAATTGCTGTGTCAATTGCCGGTTTAGGGCTGAATGTTAATCAAAAGCACTTCGAAGGACTAACAGAGGCAACATCTGTTATCAATGAATTAAGCAGAGAAATTGAGCTGATGGATGTATTTGATCAATTTTACAGTTATCTGGATTTTTACTACAATCTGTTACTTGAATCGAATTTCGAATTATTGAAGAAACACTATTATAATCATCTGTATTTGATCAATGAAGAACATGACTTTGAAGATTCAAATGGTCAGTTTACAGGTAAGATCATTGGAATTGATGAGAATGGATTTTTACAGATCCAAACGGAATCAGGGAAAAGGTCTTTTGACATTAAAGAGGTGAAGTATTTGTGAGTTGACCAAAGTCATGTGACTTTGTATGTAGCACAGGATGAAATAGAAATTATTAAAAATAGGTCTAATTTTTCTTTCTCCTTTCGAAGTATTTTTCTACGAATTGATCGACAGGTTTTAAGCTAAATGCTAGTAAAACATTACCTACCAAATTTATTATTGGTATACCATGTGAAAATCGATTAATATATGAAGACGTCCACATTAAAAATGATTCAAAAACAATAATTACTGTTAACGTAGTCATAAAAGAAGAAAATTTTGAGGCACCATTTTTTGAAGCAAAGTATGTTATTAATAATAGTGTACTAAAGAATAGTGCTTGAAATAGGTACCACCATGTTTTTTCCCACCAAGGTGCATGAACAAAAAAAGTGTAGGAAAATAATTCTGAATAATTTTCTCTATAAATGCTTTGTACTTGAAGAGTATAAGTACCAGGATTTAACCCGCGTAAGGCAATTACCGGATTTTTCGTATACTCCCATTGATCGTAGACATTTGTTACCTTATATCTATAACTTAAATCACTATTGTCACGAAACTCTAACGCGGTGAAGATAAACTCAAAATTATTCTCAAAATATTCGAATTCAGTTGGAAGATTTGATGGATTAATTAATCCAATTTTAGGATGTTTTCCAGCCAAGTAAATTGTGTCCAATTTAAAGGATTTTAGCAATAATTTTGGAGGTTCCTCTTTAAATCGTTTTCCAAAATCCTCAGGAATAGAGATAATAGATGACCAAAACAAATTATGAACTAATATTTCACCACTTCCAAGCTTACTGAATCGTGTAAGGTCTTTTTTATTTATAGACCTCTTATCTACAATTTTTTTGACAATAGAATTTCCGTTTGAAAGTGAGTTCTTATCAATTGAGTAGATAGAATTCTCTGTTAATAATAGGACATTTAAAAGATTGTCCTGAACGTCCAAGATCTCCTCATGATCAAAATTATTTAATGACCAGAAAGCCTTCCTTATAGCAATATTCTGATTAATTTCTATGCAGAAGATTCCTTCAGAAGTTCCAATCCAATAACAACCTTCCAAATCTTGAAAGAATAAGTGTGTTTTATGGCTGCTTCCATTGACAAGATTTAGATTTCCCTTTTGGATTTGTTTGTCTTTATATCTTAAAAAAAGTGAATCATTATAAAATATATCAATTGAACCATCCTTTGCAGCAAAAATTTCTGGATGAGTTGAAAGGTTGAGAATTATTGAATCTATCTCTCCTGTTCCAAGATTTTTTAATCTTATTATTGATTTTTCATTTATATCATACCAATATTGTTTAGATATTGTAATAAGATGATTATGAATTTGCTGTGCAGTTTCACTTAGACTTAATTGATGGCTTCCAGAAGGATAAAAATTAAAATCCAATGGAGAAAGCCAATAATTACTTTCAGAACCAATGGCAAATAAAGTATCCTGTATTAAATAGAATTCCAAATACGTTTCATTAGGCGGTGGAATAAAGTAAATTGGTTTGTTTTTATCCATGATTATATATTCAGATGTAGCATAACCCGCATCAATTGTTGGTAAGTTTTTTTCATAAAAAACTAAATCTGTTGATTGAGCATTTCTAGGGTGATTAGAATGAGAAAATCTGATGGAAGGTCCTTTTGCATATGTCAAGTCAGTAAATCCTGGAAAAATAATGGTAGTATCTTCACTACTATAAATTCCACTAAAGAATTTATAGTTAGTAAAGTCATTATTACCCTCTTTTGAACTACCAATGCTGAGTAAACTTCCATTAAAGTTTAGATAAGAATTTACTGGATACAGATCATGATCTTTCATTTTAGGACTGAAGCTAAATTCTTCATAGTGATTTACCTTAGTAAAAAGAATAAAACCGTCTTCAACGCATAGCAATAGCAAATTCCCATTTTTATCGTAATAGGGATCAACTTTCGAATAAATTTTGTCAAGATTTGTTTTGTACTTGCGTGTACCTGTTTTGAAATTATGACTAACCAATCCACCGTTGCAATAAAATAAAATCTCTTCCTTATTCAATATTTGCAGGAATTTAAACTTTTTAAAATCAGGCATGAAGAGTAAGTCCTTTCCGTTAAAAAAATTTCCTGCACGATAAAAAACAAAATCATTACCAAAAGTTCGAAATCCGCAAGATCTTATGTATAAATCTCCGAATTTGTCTTTCGGATCATTATTCAATACATAACTTTTAACTGAATCATTTTTAATCCAGTAAAGAGTATCATGACCGAATCCGTCATCTATTAATAGATGTTCCGAATTATTAGTAACAAAATCTAAGTATCTATAACTTTTTGATTCTCCATCATCATATGAAGGTGAAATGATGCCGGGTAAATTCTGCCGAACTAATTCTCCATTTTCTTTTATAGTTAAAATGTAACTACCTCGAACACTTGAGTACTCCCTTTCACTATTCAGTTGAAAATCAAAATCAGTTAAATCAAAATCAGCAGGAAGTTCAAATTTTTCTGTTCCAGTATAATTATAGATATGCCCATTTGAGCAGAATTGTCCATATTTATCAAACATGTAAATTCGATTAATATCCAGGTCCATCTGTTTATTGTAATAGAGACTGAAGAACAAGCCAGAATCTGCCTTTGGATATTCTATGAAATTCCCTTCTTTGTAGACTATCAATTTATTATCTCTGCTCATATAAATCCCACCATTCCTTTCTACAAGTCCTAATCCAGGGAAAACAGATCCCAAGCTAATTGGAGTATTATAGCTCCTCATATTATCTGGATCATTTATATAGATAAATTCAGAACCATCAAATCGGCAAAGATTTCCATCATTAGTAAACCAGATAAATCCATCTGAACTTTGAACAGGATTTTGAACCCAAGAATCGCGAAGTCCATTTGCAACTGTGAATTTCCTCATTTGATATTGAGAAAAGATAGTTGATTGGATTAATAGAAAAATTGAGGCCGTTAATAATTGCAGTTTCATTTACGGTAATTGGAATGAGTTAAAGAAATGGTAAGCTAATCATTCTATTCCAATATTCAAATTGAATAAATACTACTTGGGAATTATAAATTAGGAAATTCAATAATACATTTAAGCAAACTTCTCCTGAAGTTTCTCTGCCATGTAATTGAACAGGTTGGTTAGGGGAGAAACAACCATCATTCTCAAGAAGGCGTTGATCTCACCATTGAAATCCAAATATCCTTCCGTTTTTCCATCTCCCAGATCTTTGATATTGATCTTTAATGTAAAGGGGAAAGGAGCTTTATCACCTGAAACTACATTGATCAAAGAATGTTCCGTGACAGAATCTTTCACAAGTGGAATAACGGCGGCATTTTGAATTTTAAATGAGCAATCATCTTTGGTAGCCTTCCAATCAGAGATCTTGTCTTGTGGTAAAAGATCCTTGATATTATTGAAATCATTCAAATAAGCAAATACATCCTCATCTGAAGCTGAAATAACTACTTTATTGCTCGTAATTTGCGTTGCCATTATACATTCCAGTTAGCAGGACTCGTTCGCCACATTTGTAACGATTCAATATCCTTATCTATGATATAATTTTCTTTTTGTGCCTGTTCGATCAAGTTGTCATAATCTGACAATGTAATATACTCACACTTAGCCTGAGCAAAATTTTCTTCTGCCTCATCAAATCCGTAAGTGAAGATGGCAGCTAAACCAAGTACATTTAGTCCTGATTCACGTAGAGCTTCCACTGCTTTTAGGCTGCTTCCGCCTGTAGAAATAAGGTCTTCGATCACTACCACTCGTTGTCCATCCTGATATTCTCCTTCTATCTGGTTACCTAAACCATGTCCTTTAGCAGAAGAACGTACATAGATGAATGGTAATCCCATCTCTTCAGCTACCAATGCTCCAATGGCAATACCGCCTGTTGCAACACCAGCAATTACTTCAATATTTGAGAATTTTTCCTGGATCTGTTCCGCAAAAGTTTGGCGAATTGCTGTTCTAATCTTTGGATAAGAAAGCGTTTTTCTATTGTCACAATAAATAGGTGATTTCCATCCGCTCGCCCAGGTGAAAGGTTCACCAGGTTGTAATTTTACGGCTTTGATCTGAAGTAAAAAATCTGCTATTTTTAGAGCCTTATCTTTATTCAAAATCATAAGGGGCAAATGTATAAAGTTTTTATTGATAACCATCCTAAAATTTATCAACTGGATAGCGAAGAACAGTTGAAAGAAAAATTCGCAGATCACAAGTTTATTGAGGCTGCCGGAGGTATAGTTCGCAGATCAAATCATTTTTTATTTATCAAAAGAAATGGTAAGTGGGATATTCCAAAGGGCAAATTAGATAAAGGAGAATCGGTTGAAGCAGCTGCTGTTCGGGAAATAGAAGAGGAGTGTGGTTTGATCGCCCCTAAGATCTTTGATCATTTGATCAATACCTGGCATACCTATGAGCATAAGGGGAAAATGGTTTTGAAAAAGACCTATTGGTATTTGTTGGATGAGGGGCCACATCAGGTAGAATTGGTTCCTCAAGAAGAAGAGGGAATTACTGAAGTAAGATTTTTTACTTTGGAGGAATTTCCCATCATTAAAGAGAATACGTATCTGTCGATAGAGGAGGTAATTAATCGATTGGAAGAATTTTTATCGATTTGATGTTACTTTATTTTGTTGCGTGAATTACACCTTTGAACAAACCTTTCCCGAACATGAAATCGGGGCCCTATGAAAAAGAAGCTCTCAACATATCAGGAAGACAAAGTCTTGATCTCGGCAGCCAAAAAGGACCCGAGGGCATTTTCGGCTTTGTACGAAAAATATTTTGAGCAGATCTACATCTTCATTTTTAAAAGGCTGCAAGATGAAGAAATAGCAGGAGACGTTTGTCAGGATGCCATGTTGAAGGCCTGGGCCAACCTGGGTAAATATGAAGACAGGGGATTTCCGTTTTCAGCCTGGTTATACAGAATTGCCTCAAATGAGGTGAATTTGTTTTTCCGTGCTCAAAAGAAAATGGTAACTGTTGAAATAGCAGATACCCATGTTAAAACCATGATGACAGAATTGGAGATAGGGATAAGTGAAAGCGAATCAGATCAGGATAAATTGTTAAAAGTATTGAGTAACTTGAGCCCTGAACATGCTGAAATAGTGGAGTTGCGTTTCTTTTTACAGTATTCTTTTAAAGACATAGCAGATTTTTATGGAATAACTGAGGCAAACGCCAAAATGAGATTATATAGAATTTTAGAAAAGATCAAAAAGACCTGGACGGCTAACTCATGAGAAAGTACAAGGTAAATAGAGAACAACCTGTGAAGATGCCTTCAAAAGAGGCTATTGAGAAGTACAAAGATTTCTCAAGGCTGACGCATGAGTATGATAAATATGTCAAGCGTCCAAAGGTGCCTTTGTATAAAGACAAAAAAATGTTCTTCTTCTTGTTATTGATCGCTTTATTGGCCTTCTTGATCGCCCAGTCGGTTAAAGAAGAGAAGGAAGAGCAGGAGAAGAACAAGGTTGAGTCTACCGAGTAGCAAACAACATTGTCATTTCGACTGAATCCCGATAACTATCGGGAGTAATGGAGAAATCTTAAGAATTTAATGCAACATAATTATTTCATATATATTCTTTCCAATCCAGGTAGAACTACTTTATATGTTGGTGTGACGAATAATATTCCTAAAAGAATTATTGAACATAAATCAAATCCTGAAGGTTTTGCCAATAAATATTCATGCTATGACCTTGTGTATTTTGAACATTATTCTGACGTAAATAGAGCAATAGAAAGAGAAAAACAAATAAAGAAATGGAGTAGATCAAAAAAAGATAATTTGGTAACCACTTTTAATCCAAAGTGGTTAGATCTGCTAACGACTTTTTATTAAAAATAAGTGTTAATTGTCTTAAGATCTCTCCACTACGGTCGAGATGACATGGTGGTTACTTTTCTTCAAATCCTCCTAAAAGTAGAGAAAGCTTATCCAATGCAGTAATCACATTGATGATACCCGTTCTCACCTTATGTTTTTCAAGGTCAGATGCATATCTGAGGTGATGAGCAATGGTTATGAATTTAAGGATCTCTCTCAATTCATGCATCACAACAACCAGGGCCTCTTTCTGTTCCTCAATGTCATTTTTTACAGTTCCATGAGCTAGAAAAGAAGAAACTGTCAAGACTTTTTTTCGCAATTGAGGAGCTAAAAATTCAGGATCATTCTTTGGAAAATGTTCGGTGGCCTGAAAAACATCACGGATCAATTCACGCGAGTAATATCTCGCATCAATTTTAGCCTGCATGACCTCTTTTTGGTGTTCTGAACGCATTCTTTTAGATCAATAAATTGAACGTGATTTTTCCGTAACTTGAACTAAAGTAGTGAAATGAAAAAATATTTGGTATTTGGATCAATACTTCTTCTCTTTTCGTGCAAGAAAAAGTATGAAGAGAAGGCAGGTGATTTTATTGGTGGAGAACTCACCGCATCTGGTACTTATGAAGACACTTTGACCTTCAACCTAGTTCCGGCAACCTATTCTCTGGTTTATTATCAACCTAGCAGAACCTATGGCATTATAAGTAGTACCGGTAATTTACCTGAGATCACTTTTGCACGAAAGGAATTTAAAGATAACAATGCAACCAAAGCAGGAGTGAGCGGAGGAGTTGGTGGATGGGATGTGACATTGGAAGGTAATAAACTCTCGGTAGTCTATGAGAATTTTACATTCTCTAGTTGGAATACCATTGCTTTTGATGGAGAGAAACAATAATTCTCACATGTATAAAATTGAAAAAAGTGAACTGAAATCAAGTTGAAATTCCTTAATGGAAGTTGTAATTTTCAGTCTCAAATTTCACACTAATAGTCTTTTTCTTATCTGATAATGCTCTCATCATTGAGGGCATTATTTTTTTAATAAACTGTGATCTGTTTAGTGATCT
The DNA here is from genome assembly GCA_020635955.1 of Crocinitomicaceae bacterium. Classification (GTDB taxonomy): domain Bacteria; phylum Bacteroidota; class Bacteroidia; order Flavobacteriales_D; family Crocinitomicaceae; genus Paracrocinitomix. Next base: position 508,277 of record JACJYW010000003.1, on the reverse strand, counting down.
TATCTTCTACATCATCTTCATTCCAGACATGAAGTGTAACATCATAGAAACCGGGGTCATGATATTGGCAAGAATCATTTTGTTTTTCTGAAGTCAATGAATTTCCAAACTCCCATTTCCATTTCACAGCATGATATGACTGATCATAGAATTTGACATAGCAAGAGGATAAACATTCTGCATTATCAACATAGAAATTAGCTATAGGCTCAGGTGCAGGAACTTCTTGTTTGCACGAGCAAACCAAAGCAATTACTAATATTCCTAATGTCTTTCTGATAATGGAGATTTAGGAAAAGATACGAGAAATTAACGTACTAGGTTCATTTCCTTCACCAGGTGAGGAGCTTCACCATATTTATCGATCACCCAAAGAACATATCGAATATCTACGACAATGTTTCTACATCTGGATTCATCAAACATGAAATCACTCATAGTGCTTTCCCAACTACGGTCAAAGTTGATCCCAATTAAGTTCCCTTCGGCATCAATAACAGGGCTACCTGAGTTCCCTCCAGTTGTGTGATTAGAAGCAGTAAAGCAGGTCCAAAGATCTCCATCCTGATCGTATCCACCCCAATCACCTTTTTCATACAATTCAAAGAATCTATCGGTCAATTCGAAATCCGGATTCCCTGTTGCATGCTTCTGGATGATACCATCAATCGTTGTGTAATGTGTATACATCATTCCATCATAAGGTGCTGAACCTTCAATTTTACCAAAGGCGATTCTCAATGTTGAGTTAGCATCAGCCCAGTTCTTTTTTTCAGGGAACATCACCAGGATACCTTCTACATAACGTTGCATCAATTTGTCTTCTTCAACCACAAATTTTTGATAGCTGCCATTTACTTTGTTAAGGTAGGTGCTGTATAAACTCGTGGCCAATTTTAGAGCAGGATCATTCTGTAATTTCTTCAACGATTTTTTCGAAAAGCCTGAAAGCATAGTTTTCGCAGCTTCAGGATCCATTATGATCGATTTGTCAAAAATAGCTGCTTCCTGCTCGGCCCATGTATCTTTAAATCCAAGAGGTAATAATTCAGCATCAACATAGTTTGCGTACAGATCACTCAGAGCTACGTAGATCTTTCTGTCCACTTCTTTGTTGTAATTCTTATGGAAGGATTCAGATTGTTTTTTCAGTTTTTCTAATTCCTCACTCAATTTACCATCCGCTTCTAATTGATCATATTTATTGGCTAAAATATAATAGTTAAAGGCGTGTTGGATAAACTCAGGTCCAACATAAAAATATTCAATGAACATTGCACGTGCAAATTCATATTTACCATACTTAGCCTGAAGATCATTCAGATCATTTATCACGTTGTAATATTTTGCCTTCCATTCAGAATGTTCGCCTGCTTTGGCCATATATTCTTCTTCCCATCTTTTTTTGACGTTAACGGCATCCAGTTCCTGTAGCCCTCCCAATTGACCAATCCATTTTTTCCAGGCGTTTGCAATACTGGCTTGTTTTGAAGCATATTGAATTCTTGTCAGATCATCAGCCGCCATTGCGGGTTTTATAATATCCAAACTGCTTTGTCTCATTTTGATTCTTGCCGGACGCTCAACTTCCATATAGAATTTCAATTTTCCTGAGATATAATGCTGATCTGTGTGCCCCGGGAATCCATAAACCATGGTAAAATCCCCTTTTTGTTTAGGTTTTAAACTGATAGGAAAGGAGTGAACTGGTTTAAACGGCTGGTTATCTGCATTATATTCAGCAGATACATTGTCTGCACCAGCATATATTCTGAAAACAGAAAAATCACCTGTGTGTCTAGGCCATACCCAGTTATCGGTATCTCCACCGAATTTACCAATTGCTGAAGGTGGGGCACCCACTAATCTAACATCACTATAGTCTTCAGTAACCAACATGTAATATTGATTTCCCAAATTGAATTCTTTGATCTTTGCTTGAATTGAACCGCTTGTGGCAGCTTCTTTTTCTGCTTTTTTAATGTTCTCATCAATTTTCTTCGCTCTTTCCTCAGCTGACATGGCAGTTGTAACTCCTTCTAAAACAATTGCCGTTACATCTTTGATCTCCTTCACAAAAGTTACTTTCAACCATGGGCAAGGCAATTCATCTGCCTGAGATTTGGCCCAGAAACCATTTTTAAGATAATCGTGTTCCAAAGATGAATGCTTTTGAATGGCGTCAAATCCGCAATGATGATTCGTAAGGATCAAACCCTGATCTGAAACGATCTCTGCAGTACAACCGCCACCAAATTGGATAACAGCATCTTTCATGCTTGAATGATTCGTAGAATAAACTTCTTCAGCTGACAATTTAAGTCCGTAAGTTTTCATGTCAGAATAGAACATGTCAATCAAAGAAGGAATCCACATTCCTTCAACTGCACGAGCTGAAAATGTAAGTAATAAGAATCCAGCTATTAGAGAAAAGATCTTTTTCATTTTAAAATCATTTGGAAAGTCAACAAATATAGCATTGTTTTGTAAGACCATTTTGGAGAAATACATTAACGGGTCTCTCAGACTATGAACTTTGACAAATACATTTCGAACGCAAAACAATCATCATTTGGCTTATGGAAGCTGAATTTAGGATTGTCTTTTCTCATTCCCTTCAATAAACCTCACCGTATCAAGGTGAAATCTATTGCAGATGAAAAAGTTATAACCACCATTCCTTACAGAAGAAGGAATTTCAATCATATCAAGGGAATTCATGCTTGCGGTATGGCGACCTGTGCTGAATTTTCATCTGGACTATTGCTACTTTCACGCCTTAATCCAAAAAAATATCGATTGATCATGGAGTCGATAGAAATGAAGTATCACTATCAGGCTAAAGCAGACGTAACAGCTGAATTTGAAATGACAGAGGAGTGGTTGAACACTAATGTTATTGATCCTTTAGTAAAAGAAGATCATGTTTACGTAAAATGTGAGATCAACTTATACGACTCTAATAGAAACCACGTAGCAACAGGTTATACAAATTGGCAGATCAAGGATTGGGAGAAGGTTAAAACCAAGCTTTAAATCAATTAATCTGCTTACTAATTCAAGAGTTGTTGTGTGGAATTATGATAAATTTGAGCTGACTTTTTAAATAAATGGAAATACTAAAATTCATATTCGTATTAGGGATCAATTTCTCCATCTTTAGTTTCATTTGGGGGATCTTTATGTTCATTATACGATCTTTTCAGGATCCGCACCAGCAAAGAAAGGAGTCTGTGACCTATATATTCAGGATCCTAAAATACTTCATGCTGGTTTCTGTTACTGCTAATTACATCACCTTGTATGAAACCGGGGCTATTGGCAATTCAGTAGACACCATGCACTTGGTAGTGGGATCAATTGTGTTGGGACTTTATTTACTCGGGAAATTGCAAAATAGAACTGCCATGAATCAGTTTGTGCAGAATCCAATGTTCTCAAGGTTTTTACCTGTAATTGATCCTAGAATGGAGCTGTATCTATTGATTGGATCAGTGATCTATTTTGTGTTTTGCTTGTTGTATCCAACAATGGTAGATAATGGATTGTTCAACTGGTTTACGGGTTCAATTACTTCCATTTATGAAACGCCAGTAATAGGTTGGATATTCTCGATCATAGCTTTTTTCTTCTTGATCACCACGCTAATGAGGGCGGCAAATGTTTTAGGGAGATTGATGAATGGTCAATCTATCTTAAACGGACCGGGAATAGGTGGGACGTTCACTTCATATCAGGAAACTGGTACACATTTTGAACAACAAGAATCGTATGAAGATGAGGATGGTTTCACAGACTATGAAGATGTGACGGAAGATGAGGATGATAAAAAAGAAGAATGAAAACTTTTATCACTATTGTTTTAGTAGCCCTTTCCGTTATTTCAAGAGCTGATGCCTGGGATAATTTGACGCACGAACAAGCTGTTCATGTGAAAAAATTTGTGGAAAAGAACCCTTTTGTGATCGATTTTTGTGATTGTTGTGGTGCCGGAGTAGACGTATATCTTATCAAAATAGAAAGTGCAGACATTGTCAAATGTAGCTGGGATAAAAAACAGTTCAGTGTACTCACAAAAGGCAGAAGAATTGCTAAAATGATTTGGGCCAATGTAGGTTTAGATGACTACAGAACCGAGTTTATCAATGAAGAAGTGGAATATACTATATTCATGAATTACACCTTTGCGTTTGATCATCATATGAAATGGGCAGTTCCGCTATACAAATTGATCAATTACAACTTAAATGGTCCTATTTGCATTGGGGCAACGAACTATCCCAATCCTTCAGATGAAGGAGTTAAAATCACTGATCAGGATTACATAGACTGGTACGGATCAAATTTTTAATTCTAATGCGCTCAATCTTACTCATTGGTATCATCTTACTAACTGGATCAATTAATTCGATCTTATCGCAAAATATTCCTGCAGCATTAAGAGGTCAATCAAGCAAGGAGATAGCAATAAAAAGGGAGAAGTCAAGAGAGAGTACTATGAGTTCCACCAGGTTGGATCCAATGGAGAAATTTGTTCATCAATCGCCACCTCTTAAAAAAGCAGGTAAGCTCAAACGAGGTGGTGGGGCTGGAGCATTCTTTATGTGGATGACATTCTTATTCTGCATTTTCAGTGTTTTCTCGTTGTTTTCTATTATTCCTCTAGGTTGGTGGGGAGTACTAATCTCCTTTGGATTGCTGTTTTTAGCATTAGTATTTTACTTTATTGGATTTGCAACCAGTGAAGATATTGGAACAGTGTTGCTTGGAGGAATAATTAATGCAATAGCACTAGGGATAGCTGGTGCTTTAGACCTATTGGTTTACCTCACCTATATGATCATTTGGTTGGTGAACTAATTCCTTTGATTCTTTGGGTACTTATGTTTTGGAATATCCGGATCAACAGCTTTTGGGGGTTCTTTCATATCGATATCCGGAAACAATTTGGTTTGATATCCTTCAAAATCCTTAGCCCATTCTTTGTGCTGATAAACGCATACCGGCAAGCAGATCGAACAATAGTTATGTTTGGCAAAATAAGGAAAACACTTTCCTGTGTCTACCACATAGCGGTCGTTTCCTAGATGATCCTTTCCGGCTTCGGGTGATCTCTCATCCGGAATGGCCTTTGCGGGACAATAGATCCTGCACGCTTTACAAATATCGCAGAACGCAGCAATTCCTGCATCAATTGGATGATCTATAGCCAATTCAAGATTGGTAATGACACTTCCTAATCTAAATAATGGGCCCATTTTAGGATGAATGATCGAACCATGTCTGCCTAATTCGCCAAATCCGGCTTTTAGAGCTAAAGGAATATGAAGCACGTCAGAATCGCCAATTGGATGCTCGACTTTACACGGGTATCCCAGTTCTCGAATGAATTGTGCCAATTGGATGACAATTTCGCCCAAAGTAAAATATACCCTCAAGCATTCTATGGCAGATTCATTTGAAGGGACTTCCTGAAATTTTCGCCACAACATGGGCTGACCTACCACAATGGCAAATGTCTCGTTGATCTCTCGATCTTGATATATATCTGTAGGCTCAATTAAAGCAATACCAACATCACCTGCACCAAGGTCCAACGCCTTCCTTTTTATCAGTTCTGAAGCTTCTAACGGAGTATGAAAATCAGTTCTAACAGGATTAACTTTGCCAGAGAATCGTGGATATTGAAGTTCTTTGATCTCATTGAGGATGTTATTCACTTCTTCAATAGCAATTGTTCTACCACCAACACTATTGTACCAGGTATCCCATTGAAAAGCAGGAGGTGAGTTGGGGGAAGATTTCATGAATTTAAAATAGTCAGATTTGCAATTGCAAACAACTATTTAACTAATTCCCCGTAAAGGTCATAATGATCAGCTGATGTGATTTTTACATTGGCAAAATCTCCAATACGAACGTGGTTTGCTTCAGAGATCTTGATCAATACCTCATTATCAACTTCTGGCGAATCAAACTCAGTGCGCCCAATGAAATAGTCTCCTTCGGCTTTGTCAAACAATACTTTAAACGTTTGGCCTACTTTTAACTGATTGATATCATAAGAGATACCTGATTGAAGTTCCATGATGATATCGGCTCTTTCCTGCTTCAATTTTGCCGGAACATCATCATTTAAAGCATAAGCAGAAGTGTTTTCTTCGTGCGAATAGGTGAATATTCCCAGTCTTTCAAAGCGACTTCTTTCAACCCAGTCATACATTTCTTGAAAATCAGCTTCTGTTTCACCTGGAAAACCAGATATCAATGTTGTTCTCAATGCAATTCCCGGAACTTTTTCTCTGATCTGAGCAATCAGTTCCTCTGTTTTTTCACGAGTAGTTCCGCGTTTCATTGCTTTCAACATCTGTGTTGATCCGTGTTGAAGTGGCATGTCCAGATAATTACAAACATTATCCCTTTCCCGCATTACATCCAATACATCCATTGGAAAGCCTGAAGGGAAAGCATAATGTAATCTGATCCAATCAATGCCGTTGATATCTGCCAGTTTATCTACTAATTCTGCCAGATTACGTTTTTTGTAAATATCCAAACCGTAGTAGGTAAGGTCCTGAGCGATCAACATGAGTTCCTTCACCCCCTGATCAGCTAAGGATTTGGCATTATCCAATAATTGTTCAATAGGCGTAGATACGTGTTTTCCTCTCATTAAAGGAATCGCACAGAATGAACATGGTCTGTCACATCCTTCAGCTATTTTGAAATAAGCAAAGTGAGATGGGGTAGTGAGTAATCGTTCACCTATAAGTTCTTTCTTATAATCGGCTTTTAAGGTCTTCAACAGTCGAGGAAGATCTCTTGTTCCAAAAAAACCATCCACATCAGGAATTTCTTTGATCAGATCGTCTTTATATCTTTCAGACAAGCATCCGGTCACATATACTTTATCCACTAATCCTTCAGCCTTTGCATCTGCATATCTGAGGATGGTATCTATAGACTCTTGTTTGGCATTGTCTATAAAGCCACAGGTATTGATGATCACTATCTCTGCGTCATCTTGCATTGACTCATGTTCAACTTCAAATTTGTTGGCCTTTAATTGAGCCATCATCACTTCTGAGTCAAAGATGTTCTTTGAGCAGCCAAGGGTCACCACATTGACCTTATTCTTCTTGAGCGTTTTGGTTTTCATTAATTGAACAATGAATCCACGAATTCAGTTTTATTGAAAACCTGCAGATCTTCAATTCCTTCTCCTACACCAATATATTTCACTGGAATCTTCATCTGATCAGATATTCCTATAACGACACCACCTTTAGCGGTTCCATCTAATTTAGTTATAGCAAGAGCATTGATCTCAGTTGCGGCGGAGAATTGTTTAGCTTGTTCAAAGGCGTTTTGACCTGTTGAACCATCTAATACCAATAGTATTTCATGAGGAGCACCGGGAACTACCTTATCCATCACTTTTTTGATCTTGGATAATTCGTTCATCAGGTTTACTTTATTATGTAAACGTCCGGCAGTATCAATAATGGCTACATCTGCATTTTGTGCTTTTGCAGATTGAAGAGTGTCAAAAGCAACAGAAGCAGGATCAGCACCCATTCCTTGTTGCACAATAGGTACACCAACTCTTTCAGACCAAACGATCAATTGATCTACTGCGGCTGCTCTGAATGTATCGGCAGCACCAAGAACCACTGATTTGCCTAATTTTTTGAATTGATTGGCCATTTTACCAATGGTCGTTGTTTTACCAACTCCATTTACGCCAACCACCATGATCACATAAGGACCACCATCTACTTTAGGAACGGAGAATTCAATTTGATCTGAAGTATTGTTTTCTTCAAGAAGAGAAGCAATCTCATCACGTAAAATTGAATTCAATTCTTCCGCGTTCATGTATTTATCTCTAGAAACGCGTTCTTCAATTCGATCAATGATCTTCAATGTTGTTTCAACACCAACATCAGAAGTGATCAATACTTCTTCGAGATCATCTAAAACTTCAGCATCTACGGTTGATTTTCCGGCAACGGTACGAGTCAACTTCTGAAGAAAACTTTGTTTTGTTTTCTCTAGCCCAGAGTCTAATTTCTCTTTTTTTTCTTTTGAAAATCTGCTGAATATCCCCATTGCTATTTAATTAAAAAAGCTTCTCTCCGATAAAGCCGGAAAGAAGCTCATTTAAATTCTTTTATTGCTAAATTATTTTTTAGCAAACCACTCTGAAACTTTATCGTTGTGGACAATCTCAGATTTAAAAGTGTATGAACCGGTTTTTTCACTCTTCACCATTTTGATGCATTTAGTGTGCTCTTTACCACCTCCGGTTTGTAATGATGCTACTGTCTTCTTAGCCATGTCTTATAGATTTTAGATGTTAGACTTTAGATGTTAGATCATTTTTGGATGTCCTATGTCTAATGTCTTGTGTCTAGCGTCTTTGGTTATTATTTAATTTCTTTATGGATCGTATATCTTTTCAAGATCGGGTTGAATTTTTTCAATTCCAATCTATCAGGAGTATTCTTACGGTTTTTAGTAGTTACATATCTTGATGTGCCTGGCATACCGCTTTCTTTGTGCTCTGTGCACTCCAAAATTACTTGAATTCTATTTCCTTTTTTAGCCATCTCTCAGTGATTATGGTTGACTTAAAGTCTTATTTTAAATATCCTTTTTCTCTAGCTTCTTTAATGCAAGCAGAGATTCCTTTTTTGTTAATAGTTCTCAAAGCTGAAGTTGAGATCTTTAACGTAATGTGTGAATCCTCTTCAGGGATGTAGAAAGTTTTAGTAATAAGGTTTGGGTAGAACTTTCTTTTGGTTTTGTTCATAGCATGAGAAACGTTGTTCCCGCTCATTACTTTTTTCCCTGTTAATTGACAAACTCTCGCCATTTCTCTAATTTTTTATCTTTCAATCCCGAAATTTGGGAGTGCAAAGTAACTAACTATTTTCCTGTTTTACAAATATTGGAGGCAAAATTATAGAAAAAAGATTATTCCTAGTTCTGACATCCTAAAAATCTAACGAATAACACTATGTTTGACGCCTTATTATTTGCACACTATGAAATCGATTTTATTTGTTTTTTCTTTCGTAATAATGGGTCAGGCATTCGCTCAATTTAATTGGGAATGGATCAGACCTAATGTAACGGCGGATGCGCTTTATGATATAGATAAACTGGATGCAAATACTTTGATTGCTGTTGGAGAACATGGAACTTTTCTAAAATCTGTAAATGGTGGGGTAAATTGGAGTATCCATAGCCAAACAGAGCTTCATGTTAGAGGGGTTGATTTTATTGATGCCAACAATGGTTTTGCCGTTGGAGACAGTGGTTCTGTTTTTAAAACAACTGATGGTGGGGCAACCTGGTCACAATCCAATCAAAACAATAATTGGTTTTGGGATGTCAGTTTTCCTTCTCTAAATGTTGGGTATGCCGTGGGATATGGAGGGATTATATACAAAACAAATGATTCAGGATTGTCCTGGGTTGCATTAACTTCAGGAACTACAATGGACCTAATTGAAGTTGATTTTATTAGTGATAATATTGGGTATACCGTAGGAGCTCAAGGAACTGTACTAAAAACTATTGATGGAGGTTCTAACTGGTCACCACTATCTTTAGGTATTTCGAACCATTTATATAGCGTAGAATTCATTAATTCCGATACCGGATATATTGGTGGTGCAACAACCAGTATCTACAAAACTACAGATGGAGGATCAAATTGGACTGCAGTTACAACTTCATCTGCCAATTGGTATAATCACATAAATATGGTTAATGATCTGGTTGGATATGCTGTGGGTGGATTAGCAGGAAAAATAGCTAAAACCGTGGATGGAGGAAATAGCTGGACAGATCAACCAAATGCGGCTGATTTCCATTTAGAAGGGGTTGTTTTCTTTGATGAAAACAATGGATGTACAATTGGTCAGCAAGGCGAAATTATGACAACCACTGATGGAGGATCAACATGGGTTCAAAGAGCTGCTCTTCAAGAAAAATTCATTGATGATGTCAAATTTCCTACTTCGAGTATAGGTTATGGATGTGGAGATTGGGGCACAATTGTCAAAACAACAGATGGTGGCTCCAATTGGTCAGTTATGACAGAGGGCTTGACCGGTATGATGCAGTCGCTTGATTTTATTGATGTTAATGTTGGTATGGCCGTCGGAAATCAAGGGAAAGTGCTTAAAACTTCTGATGGAGGGACTAACTGGACGGTTGTAACAATTGATACTGATTTTGATCTCTACGATATTCAATTTGTGAATCAGGATACTGGATTAATAGTTGGATTAGAGTGGACTCCTTATGGTGCATTGGTACTTAGAACGACGGATGGTGGAGCGAATTGGGTACAGCAAACGTCTCCAACGAACTATACATTGCTTGCAATACATATGATTAACGCAGATACGGGTTTTGCATGTGGCGCAGGAGGTGCACTCATTCGAACTTTAGATGGAGGTGTTACATGGAATTCAGTAAGCGGACTTGCCGGGGTATCTAATTATAGTGATCTATATTTTAAGGATATAAATACAGGGATTGTAGTTGGATCAGGAAATTCAGTGGCAAAAACAATTGATGGCGGGTTAAATTGGGTAGAACAAAATCCTTCATTAGTTGGACCAGGTGCAAGAGGTATTGATTTTATAAATAGCAATTTTGGTCTTTATGTAGGAGATCAGGGAACCGTTCAGTATACAGAAGATGGCGGCGATACCTGGATCTATGATCCTTGTATTACGGGAGTTCAATTACTGGATCTACATATTTTCAATTCTGACACTGTTATGGTTTTTGGTGAAGACGGAGCTATTCTTAGAGGGGTTAGAAATAACGGAGAGGTAGAATCTGTCAATGAAATCTCAAATGGTTTTCCTTTAAGTATTTATCCTAATCCAACCACTGGTATAGTGAATGTTAATATTGGTTTGAATGAACCGGTAGAAATATTTATTGTAGATCTTAATGGAAGAATTATTCAAACCAGCAAAGCTGTGCAAAATTCAACTTTTGATTTGACTTCAGTTGAATCAGGAGTATATTTTGTGATCGTCAAGGCTGAAAAAGGTATAGAAACAAGGAAGTTGATCCTGGATTAGTCTTCAATCCCAATCAACACCCTTCTTAAGTAGTTCAAACCATAGACTACTGTTGATTCAATGTTTCTGGAACGATTTTGCTTGAAGTTGAATTTTTTCGAATAAACTTTTTCTCTTGTTGCTATCGCTATCCACACCGTACCAACTGGTTTCATTTCAGTTCCGCCATCCGGACCTGCAATGCCTGATGTTGCAATGCAGTAATCTACATCAAGTTTATTAATTCCACCAACGGCCATTTTTTCAATTACTTCCTTGCTTACAGCACCATACTCCCAAAGATCTTCATTTGGAACATCTACTAAAGAATGTTTGATCTCGTAAGCGTAGGAAACAATACTCCCTTTGAAATATTTTGAAGATCCCGGAATGGAAACTATTCTTGCTGCGATTGCTCCACCTGTGCAGGATTCAACCGTTCCTAAGGTCTTGTTTTTTTCTAGCAGTAATTTCCCAATGACCTTTTCCAGTTTATCTTCTTCATATCCAAAAAATGCCCCAGGAAAGCGACTGACAATTTGTTCAATATATCTTGCAATTTCTTCCTGTCTTTCTAATGTAGCAGTCAATCTGACTTTAACCTGACCGGTAGAAGGAAGATAAGCCATGCTTATTCCCTTAGATCGAATCTCGTTCTCCAGATCGGATACCTCATCCGCCAAAATTGATTCAGGAACACCCTGAAAAAGCACAGTTCTATGGTAAAAATCTCCCAGTTTATATTTGGCCTGGAATTCAGGAAGGACTTTTTTCATTAATCCCTTCATTTCATAAGGCACTCCGGGCATAGAAATAACATCCTTTCCATTCTTTTTAAACCACATCCCTGAGGCAGTTCCCAGATCATTTCTTACAACAGCAGCATTTTTGGGTAGCATTGCCTGTTGTCTGTTAACTTCAAGGAAAGGACGATTGATGGATTTGAAATAAGCTTCAATTTCATCTGAAATATCCTGATGCAAGACTAGTTCATCATTAAAATATTCGACAAGTACCTGTTTCGTTATATCGTCTTTTGTTGGTCCCAATCCACCTGTAACTAGTACTAGATCAGTAGATTTGATCGCAGCATCCAAAGCAGAGGTAATAGCTTCTTTTGTATCAGCTATGCTAAGAATTTGTCTCACAGGTACACCAATGAGTTTCAACTGCTTTGCGATCCATGCAGAATTTGTGTCAACAGTTTGACCCACAAGAATTTCGTCTCCAATTGTAATGATCTCAGCTGTCATTTGATAGTATCAATTTTCTGTAAATATAGTTTTCAATGATCAAAGAACAAGGAACAATGACCTAACAAAATGTCTTATTTCTTATTGATGTTTGTGATTCTTTGCTCTTTATTTTTTGCTCTTTTTTTGACTTGGTATTCTATTTGATAACAGATAAGAAATGATTAAGTTTGAACAATAACTAATTGAAGATATAATGAAAAGACTAGGAATATTTGCTGCGATCATTGGCGCAGGTTTAATGTTTACTCAATGTGATGTCCTGGAGGATGTTGCCGGAACAGTAGGTGGTTCTTCTGGAGGTGGAGATAATACACCAAAGCTAACCAATGATGAAGTTATTGCTGGTTTGAAAGAAGCTTTGCAAATCGGAATTGAGAAGGGAGCGAATTTAGCTTCTGCACAAGATGGATTCTTTAAAAATCCTGCGATTTTTATTCCCTGGCCAGAAGAGGCAGTTAAAGTGAAGGAGTGGGCAATTGATAAAGGGATGCAAGGAAAAGTAGATGAAATAGAATTGAATTTTAATAGGGCTGCTGAAGAAGCATCTAAAAAGGCTGCACCAATTTTCAAAAGTGCCATTACAAATATGTCAATAGGGGATGGATTTGCCATATTAAACGGTGATGATACTGCAGCTACTCATTATTTGCGTAAAACAACATGGAACCCATTGAAAACTGAATTCAAACCTGTGGTTCATGATGCTGTAGAAACTGTGAAATTGACTCAATATTGGGAGCCAGTGGCAACAGGATATAACAAGGTGGCAAAATTCACTGGTAAGCCTGAGGTAAATACTGATCTTGATGAATATGTTACTAATAAAGGGATGAATGGATTATTCTTCCTTGTAAGTGAACAAGAAAGAAAAATCAGAAAAGATCCTGTTGCTCAGGTGACAGATCTATTGAAGAAAGTCTTTGGATCTGTGATGAAGAATTAGAGAGAATAGATTTTAGTATCTAAAATCTCTACACTTATCTCTGAATTATCTTCCGTAATCATCATAATAATCTTCAAAATAGCTTTCATATTGATAGATCAATTCAATGTTGATCACTTCAATTTCTGTTAGCTTATCCCTGATGTCAATGCCCATTGGCATGTACCAATCCATTTCTTCAAAATGATATCTCCAATCTTTGTTTTTAAAACTATATCCATGTCTTGCATAGATCTCATTTCTCATTTCAGCTAATTCATCTTCAAGAAGATTATTCAAATCTTCATCAGTTAATTCACGTTGTGATGCCTGTGGATATTTACCTATTGTTGGATCATACTTAAATGCACGTTTTGTCAATGTGTATTCTTTTGGTGAATTACCTTCTTTTTTGAATGGTGTCCATTTTCCTTTTACAGTTTCTTCAGAAGCATCCAATGTAAATTCGAATTGACCGTCATATTGGTCATCACCTGGTTCGCTCAGGTTAAAAGTGTATTCATCCCCTTGCATTAGGTCAAACGTACCGCTAATTTTTCTAAAGTTTCCAGCACAAACTGAGTATCCTTCAGCTTTGCCATCTTCCGTTTTATAGATCGTAATATTGATCATATTCTTTCCAAATGGACCTACATATGAGCCATGAATACCATCTGGATGATTATCAGCCATTGGAATATTCTCATCAATAAAAGATTGATCTGTATGTTTTTCTCCACCAAAGGTTCTTGGATCCATGGTAGTGGAAGCTAACAAATCTCCTTCTGCATTAATAGTGTCTGCAGAAGAATTTTCGCCAGATTCGTCATGATTTTCGCTTCCCCCACACGAAAGGATCAGGGTTGAGATCCCAATTAAATAGATTAACTTTTTCATTTGTTTAAATTTGATGGAATTGAAATTACTATAAATCTGAAAAGGTCAATCAATATCACTGTTATTTTAATCTTACTGTTTTTCACAGTTTTGATGATAATTATTTCAGCTCCATACTTTAAACTTGATACAAACGTTGGCTTTCTCAGGATCAAACATTGGGTTTTTAGGGATCATGAAGGGCCAATTTCTAACATTTGGATCACTGCTTTTTTCATTCATGCATTAACCAGTGTATTGGCATTGTTGGCAGGGTTTACCCAATTCTTTAAGACTTTCCTACATGGTAAGGTTCACCGATATATGGGTTTGTTATATATCATTGTTATACTGGCGTTGTCGGGACCTTCAGGTTTTATAATGGGGATATTAGCTAATGGAGGAATTACTTCAATCGTTGCTTTTACACTTCTGGCAATTTTATGGTGGTTTTTTACCTTTTCAGCATATGTAGCCATCAGAAAAAGGGACTACGAAAAACATGCTAAATTTATGTATCGAAGCTATGCATTAACATTATCTGCACTGACGCTTAGGTTATGGAAGTATTCCATTGTTAACTTTGTATATGAAGTGCCGCCAATGGATTTGTATAGAGTTGTAGCCTGGTTAGGGTGGATTCCTAATCTATTAGTAGCGGAGATATTGATACAAAAGGGAAGGCATCTTAAGATGTTAAAAAGGAAAGAATGAAAGTATTGTTTTTGACAGATGGGATTTTTCCTTTTCAATTAGGTGGAATGCAAAAGCATTCGTTAATTCTGTGTCAACTATTATTGAAGAAGGGGGTTGACGTTCATTTAATACATTGTGGTGGATCAGAATATTCAAGGGAAAAGTTAAATGAATTGTTTCCGGCATTTGAGGGAAAGCTAATAGAGACAATAATCCAATTTCCTAAAACAGATCCTTTTCCGGGACATTATGTAAGAGAGAATAAAAAGTATTCAAAACTTATTTATGAAGCGGTTCGATCAGAACTGGCGAATATTGATATCATTTATTCTCAAGGGTACACAGCCTGGTATTTTTTGAAAAAGAAGGATTCTTTCAAAGCGCCGGTTCTAGTCAATTTTCATGGATATGAAATGTTTCAATTTGCTCCAGATCTAAAAGTTAAGATGGCTCATAAAATCCTTCGACCAGCAGTTAAAACGATCATTAAGAAAGCAGATGGTATTTATTCGTTTGGGGGTCAGATAGATAGCGTTATTTCATCTTTAGGAGTAGATAAAAAGAAGATTTTACATCAATCTAATGGGATTAATCAGGATTGGATCAGAAAGGATATTGAAACATCAGGAGGGGTAAGGAAGTTTGTTTTTATCGGAAGAAATGAGAGAAGAAAGGGGATTGAAGAATTAAATGAAGCCATCAAGTTGTTTCTGAATAATGATATAAATGCAGAATTCAGCTTTATTGGTCCTATTGAACAGATATTCAAAGATCAACGAATTCAATATTTGGGAGAATTGCGTGATGTTGAGCAAATAAAACAGGTCATAGATGAATCCGACTGTTTGGTTTGTCCTTCTCATTCTGAAGGTATGCCTACTGTCATTCTAGAAGCAATGGCCAGAGGTTTGGCAATTATTGCTACGGATGTTGGAGCAGTTAGTAGAATGATCAATGGTAATGGAATATTGCTTAAAAATGCTGATCCAACATTAATTGCTTCTGCTCTTAAAGAAATTGTGGAATTACCAGTCGATCAGTTAAATGAAATGAAATTAAGATCTATAGAGCTGGTGCGCAATCAATTCTTATGGGAAAAGATCGTTGAAGACAAGATCCAACAATTCAAAGATATTCTAGAATCGAAGGATTAATCTTCCAAAATAGCGGTCAGGCCTACTTCTAGATCTGTATTTGGTTTAAAACCAGTCTTGTTGAATAATTTTTCAGAACTACCAAAACGCCTCTCAACTTCATAGTCATAGCGTTTTTTAGGGGCATCAATAAATTTAATTTCAGAAGTCGATTTCGTAACCTTCTTAATGGCATGTGCCAGATCTAAGATCGTGGTTTCTTCTTCGTTTGCAATATTGTAAATATCGCACCCTTTTGCTGTTTCAGTTAATTGCAAAGTAGCTTCAATGGTATCATCAATATAAGTGAAGTCTCTAGTTTGTTTTCCATCTCCAAAAACAGTTATCGGTTCACCAGCTAATGCTTGCTCTAAAAATCGTGGAACTACCATTCTGTTATCCTGACGTTTTCCATAAACATTAAAAAAACGTAATGAAACTGACTTCATACCTTTTTCTTCGAACATAGCTGCCAGATAGATCTCGTTGTATCTCTTGGCTATGGCATAACTTGTTCTGGGGTCAACTATAATGTCTTCCGTCAAACTATCCGAAATAGCTGAATGGCCATAAATACCACTTGTTGAAGCATAGATAAGTTTTTCTACATCATTTAAAAGTACAGCTTCTGTGATGTTTCGCATTCCAATAGCTTCAGTATCCATGGTTTCTACCGGATTATCTGCCACTACATCAACGCCTAATACTGCCGCAAAATGAAAAACGTATTTACATCCTTTCGAAAGTTCTATCATTTTAGCTCTATCGCGAACGTCAGCATTATGAAAATTCACTTGTTTGAAAATGTCTCGCGGAATTTTATTGCCTCTAAGCAGGATGTCTGCAACTATAACCTCATGCCCTTCTTTTACCATTCTTTCAACTAAATGGCTTCCAATAAATCCGGCTCCTCCGGTAATTAATACTTTACTCATAGTGTTTTAAGTAGTCCAAAAATACAAAGATGTTGATTTCTTGAAGCAAGTTTGAACATTAATAATAAGTTAAAAGCTCCAACGCAACCTAATAAATATGGCATTACTGACATTTGTAAATGTCGTAGGATACTCAGCAAACAGTAATTGACTCACCAGATCCAGATCCCAGTTTTCTTTGATGGAGTAGGCTAAGGTAGGGATGAGAAATAATCCTTGAATATCCGGTAAGTACATTACTGACATACCCCCAGAAAAAATGGGAGTAAACGCACCGCCAATATTTGCGAATGCGGCAAATTGAGTAGGGAGCAGGTTTTTGGCGGATAGTGTAGAGTAGGAGGACAGGGCCTGTGTGAAATTTCCCGATTTTGAACCATTGCTATTGTAAAACCCTGAAAAATTGATATATATGCCTCTGTCAAATGTATAATCGAAAGAGATGGATGAAACTAGCACTCCCGAAGTATCTGTAAAATTATCTTTGGGGTGAAAATAACTCGCTTCACCTTTGAAACCGACTTTTTTGATGTTTCCGGCCCAACCGAATCCAGCTGCAATGTCATTCAAATAATGACCTGCAATGAATTGAAAATCATATCCTTTTTTATTAAACAAATACCGGGCAGCCATGATCGATCGATCAATATGACCTGCGGGTTTTATAGCCACTTCGATCTGTGACATAGGTTTGTTAAAATATTGGATCCTTAAAGCATCTGTACCCGGTCTTTCCTGATAATCGAAATCAACGAAATTGTAGGCATTAAAGAGATCATTAGGATTCCATGCCATGTTAATACCCCAATTGATGCGTTGACGCCCTGCTCTAACGTTCCATTTACCCTTATTGAATTCAATATTTGCTCTGTCAATGGTTGTATTCAGCAACACAGAATGTTTTTGAATTAGATTCCAGGATAGGTCAACTTCACCATTATCATGTCCTATTTGGCTGCCAAAAAATGGGTTAAGTTTTTGTGTTTCTCCCCAAAACAGCCGATTTCTAAGTTCCAGTGAAAGGGTCCATGATGGAGTTGCGTAATATTTAAAATTGAGCCGGTTGTGGATCAAATTGTCAGTGTAGATAGAGTCAATAGAAGCGAATTGATTGATGTTCATGTATTTGATATATCCACCAAATTGAAACTTCTCCTTGATATCCTCATTTTGATCCATGTTCAATGAATCATTTTCCTGTCCAAATAAATGCGTCAGGCAAAACAAGGCGAATATCAGTGTTGATCCAATTTGCTTCATTGAACTTTTCGTTCGTCTGATATGATCTTTCCGTCTTCCATGGTAATTACTCTACTTGCTCTGTCGATCACTCTTTGGTCATGTGTTGAAAAGATGAAGGTAATTCCTTCTTCTTTGTTAAGTCTTGCCATGATATCCAGAAGATTTGATGTGGAAACTGAATCTAAATTTGCGGTTGGTTCATCCGCTAAAATGAACTGTGGCTTAGGTGCGAGGGCTCTCGCAACGGCTACTCTTTGTTGCTGTCCTCCTGACATTTGATTCGGTCGTTTATTCATGATCTCACCCAATCCTACTGCAGCTAAAAGCTCTTCAACACGAGATTCGCGTTCGCTTTCAGGTCTCCCTTGAAGTAACATCACGAATCCAACGTTTTCTTTAGCTGTTAATACAGGGATTAGGTTGTACGCTTGAAAAACAAATCCAATATTATTCATTCTAAAATCGATCAATTGATTTCCTTTTAGTTGCGTAATATCTGTATTGTTAATGATCACCTTACCAGAGGTTGGTTCATCTAATCCGCCAATGGCATTCAACAAAGTTGTTTTACCAGAACCTGAAGGACCTACAACAGCCGTAAATTCACCTTGTTCAAATTCAACGGAAACGTCATCAACAGCATGGATCTCATAATCACCCTGATGATATGTCTTTCTTAAGTTTTCTGTTTTTATTACACTCATAAATTCAGTTATAATGCCCTTACGGCTTCTGCTGGATTATACTTTAAAGCTCTTCGAGCTGGAATAATTGATGAAATAATTGCGGCGCCAATGATCATAGTAGAGACCATAAAATAAACGTAAGGATAAAGCTTAGGATATACCAAAGCATCATATCCAAATTGATACATAGCATCTCCCACATCCATCAAATTGATTCCTGCACTTCCAAAATAGGTAACTGTTATCCAGGATAGCAAAAGTCCTAAAGGAGCAGCCACAAATGAGAGAAATATTGTTTCGATCATGATCATGAAAAATACTTTCCTCTTGTTCATGCCAACACACAATAGCATCCCTAATTCTCTCTTACGCTCTAAAACAGCCATCAACATTGTATTGAGAATTCCAAATGCAAGTGCGAATATGATAATGCCCAGAATAATGAAGATGGCAACTGTCATCATTTCATCTGAGTAAGCCAGTTGAGGAGATAATTGTGCCCAGGTTCTTGCTTCAACCGATCCTCCCAGTTTGCTGTTGATCTCATCTCTAACTGGTTCTGCTTCTTTAATATCGGTACATATAATGGCTATTTCATGAATAAAATGGTTAGTTTGAAGTAATTCATTCAGATCATTTTGTCTCACGAAAACCTGCTGTTTATCAAAAGTTCCGTTCCCTGAATTAAAAACACCTTCAACTTTAAATCCTATACCTACCGCATTGGTGTCTTTGTCCATAAAATTCAAATTCAGTGATTTTCCTACATCTAGTTTAAGATCATCAGCCAGGCTTTTACCAACCAAAACAGGACGGTTTTTGAATTCACTGAAATAGGTTCCAGAATCAAGTCTTTCGTAAATAGTAGTGACCGTTTTTTCCATTTCTGGATCAATACCTACAATCTTTAAGTTAGCAAAACCATGTGCGTTATTAACGGTTCCATCTATTATCGTTCGTTCAGTATAAGCTACAACGCGTGAATCATTTTTCAATTGATTTTCCAAGAGTTCAAGCGTGTCATCAGGAATATGATTGATCAGTTTTTCATCTTTCATATATCTGGAACTGTGGACCTTTAGATGCGAAGTTTGTGTTTGAACAATTGATCTTTTTTGTTGATCCATCATTCCCAAAGTCAGGGAGACAGTGAATAAACCAGCCCATACACCTAACATCACGGAGGCGAAAACAACAAAGCTTCTCAACCTGTTACGCCATACGTTACGCCATGCTATTTTAATAATTGTCTTCATGTTATAATTTCATTGCTTCAACAGGTTTTAGCTTTTTCACAATCATAATAGGATAGATCACAAGAACCAGTGAAATGACTAAGACGATCATTGCATGATCTAAAGCAATACCCGGGTCTATACTAAAAGGAATAACTGGTTCAAATCCCATGTCGCTCATCATATCGGCTTGTTCACCCTTGAGCACGATAGGATTGTAATGGAAATAATAAGCAACAGGAGCGGCAAGTCCTATACCCACTAAAACTCCGATCAAACTGATGATAATAGTCTCTGTAACGATCATTAACATGGTTTTCCATTTCTTCATCCCTATGGCCAACAAAACTCCCAGCTCATATCTTCTTTCCTGAGTAGCCATAAGAATGGTTCCAAACATTACAAATGTGATCACCATGTACAGAATGAAATGCATGATCCAGTTTTTAGATTGTGAAGTAAGCATCAATTGCTCAAGTTCCGGACTCATTTGTTTCCAGGTCATCACTTCATACTCTTCACCTACTATTTGTGAAATTTCATTTTTCGTTTCTTCCAGTATTTCAGGATCTTTCAGATCTATTACCAAAGCAGTGACCAGATCTGGTGCGCTGAGGTAATATTGAAGATCCTCCATGCACATATATGCAATAACTCGGTTCAATTCAGGCATGTGCATGTCAATTAGTCCTGAAACAGAGTAAAGACCTGCAGCCGTAGCGCCCTGATATCCCTGTCCAAAGAATACTAATGTATCTCCAACATTTACCCCTAGATAATCCGCCAATTCATTACCCATTAGTATTTCAGAATTACCAGATTCTGGAAAGGATCCTTCAATAATGTTATTTGTGATCTTTTTGGGGATCTCTTTGGTTTGGTCATAACTCATTATGAAAGTGCCTCTGGTGAAGTTTCCAAAGCTACTTAAGGTTCCGGCTTCCAGTTTTTTATCTATTGAAAGTATGTTAGGGATTTCCTCAATTTCAGAGATCATCTCATTGTCAGTGTAAAAGCCATTGTCCAGCGTTTGTTCATCCCAAAAGCCATTCAAATGAATTTGAATGTAGCCCATATTATTCTTCACAATGGATTCCAACATTTTTTCTTCCATCCCTGCATTGACAGAGCGCATCATTACAGCAGACATAACTGCGAATCCAATAGCCATAATGGTAATGGTTGTTCGCCTTCTGTTGCGCCAAATATTTTTTCTTGCTAATCGAAGGATCATTTGAGTCGTTTCATGTATTGAATACTAAAGATCTCATCATCTATTTCAATTCCAAAATCAGCTTTGGTATAGATTGCCTGAGTTTTTTGACCTTTTTTATCTGCGGGGATGATCTCCATTTGGGTAGGTATAAGTTTACCTCCTAAATTCTGTACATTCTTACCTAAAATGGTATTTACCAGAACATTGTCTTCATCATAAAAAAGCGTTTTTAATTGCAGATAATCTTTTTTTGAGATCCAAATAACGATCTTTCCCCAAATAGAATTGACATTTTCCTTTGGGGTCATTTCTATTTTATGACAATCATATCCTTCTACGGTTTCAGAACCCAGGATCTTCTTTGTATAATCATCCTTCAACGAAGATTCTTTTACCAGATCATCATTTGTTAGATCGGTTCCCATCCATGACTGTGAAAGCATTGATGGAGGCATTTTAATGGTGCGTTCAATGGATGGAATGTATTGCCAAATCTCATTTTTTCTTTTGAGATACACTGTGCCTTTATCTTTTGCAGGACTTAGAATCAATGTAACTGAATAATCTTCACCTTTTGACCAGGTTTTTAGGGTCATTTCTCTGGTCCATTTTGGTCGAATGGTTTTAACGGTCATTTCAGAGTACATGGTTGTGCCTCTTAAGCGATCCTCGGCTTTTTGAATGATCTCATCTGCGGTTTGAGCAAATGTTAAAGAATAGAACAGTATGTATGAGAGTGAGATAAATGTCTTCATAGAAAAAATAGACTTAAAAAATAAAAATAATCAACTGATGCTCATCAGTTGATGATGAGATTTATCCGAGAGTAAAATACAAAGCCTACCTTAATTCAGCACCCAACTGCTCTTCCAGTTTCTGACGAATATTTCCCATGATAGCATCAATCTGCTTGTCTTTAAGGGTTTTTTCCTCATCCTGAAAAATGAAGCTAACTGCGTAAGATTTCTTGCCATTAGGAAGGTTTTTTCCCTCATAGACATCAAATAGCCCAACCTTTTTAAGTAGTTTGTTATCTACAGTTTTAGCCAGATCTCGGATCTCATAGAAATTAACATCACTGTTAAGCAACAAAGAAAAATCTCTTCTAACAAATTGAGTTCTAGGAATAGGTTGGGTTTTAACTTTATTCATGATGCAAATATCTTCCACTACTGTCCAGTCAAAACTTGCATAGAATACATCATTCTTAATATCAAATGCTTTAAGAATATCCTTTCTGATCCATCCAAAATCAACAATTGATTTCTTTGCAATGGCGATATTGTATCCACCTTCAAATACATCATTCAATAAGGCGGCCTGAATTGGATTCTTATACATGCCAATTCGAATGAGGATGGCTTCTACAATTCCTTTAAGAAAATAAAAATCTACATCTTTATTTTCAGCATTCCAGTTCTCGTTATGTCTTTTACCGGTGGCCCAAATACTTAATTTTTTTCGTTGAGCATAAGTACCTTCCGTAAAACGATAATCCTGACCGAATTCAAATAACTTAAGATTAGGATTCTGTCTGTTCTGGTTATGTGCGATACTCTTCAATCCTCCAAATAAAAGCGTTTGGCGCATCACATCCAATTCGTTCGATAAAGGATTAAGGATCTTAACATCCTTTTTTGGATCATACGAATGCGTTTCAAATAGATCCCAAATCGTTGAAGAGGTCAGGGAGTTGTTCATGATCTCATAAAAGCCTCTATTCACTAAAAGGTCAGAAACAACATTCTGTAGTTTTTCTACATCCGGTTTTGGATGATAAGTAATAGAAGTATTTAATTTTTCAGGTAAAGGAACATTATTGAAACCATAAATTCTTAGGATCTCTTCCGTTACATCTGCCTCTCGTGTAACATCCACTCTGTATTCAGGAATAGTCAATAACCATTCTTCTTTATCACCTGCATTCACTTGAATATCTAATTCATTCAAGATCTTTTTCATTTCAATTTCAGGAAGATCAACGCCCATTAACTTTTTACAGTTGTTTGGAGAAAATACTACTTCCTTTTCTGAAATAAGATCCGGATAAAGATCAACAACATGACCAAGTGTTCCGCCAGCAACTTCCAGGATCAAATTCACAGCACGTTCCATGGCATACATCACATTGTTTGGATCAATGCCACGTTCAAATCTGAATGATGAATCAGTACTCAATCCATGTCTTTTAGCTGTTTTTCTTACAGAAACCGAGTCAAAATATGCCGCCTCAAGAAAAATACCGGTTGTTGTTGGTTGTACTCCTGATTCTTTTCCTCCAAAAACACCGGCAATACACATTGGACCCTTGGCGTTGCAGATCATTAGGTCAGTCATATCCAACTCACGCTCAACACCGTCAAGGGTGATCAGTTTTTCTCCTTTTGCTGCTTTTCTAACTACAATGTTCCCATTGACATGATCCAGGTCAAATGCATGAAGAGGATTTCCGGTTTCGTGCATCACATAATTGGTAATGTCAACAATATTGTTAATTGGGTTTAATCCGATCGTTTTAAGCCTATTTTGAAGCCAATCCGGTGAAGGTTGGATCTTGATGCCGGTTATAACCGCTCCAGCATATCTTGGGCAGGCAATCTCGTCTTTTACAACAACATCTATTTTTTCTTTACCTGGATTCGGAATCTCGGCGTCAGGATAAGTTAATTCAATCCCTGCTTTTTTATGGTAATTCAAATACGCTTTAAGATCTCTGGCCACACCGATATGACACATAGCGTCAGATCTGTTTGGTGTTAGGCCAATTTCAATCATATAATCATCCTGAATATTGAAAAGCTCTTTAGCGGCAATACCCACTTCTGTTTTTGGATCAAGGATCAAAATTCCATCATGTGAATTTCCTATTCCTAATTCATCTTCAGCACAGATCATTCCTGCAGATTCTACTCCTCTGATCTTTGATCTTTTAATTTTCAATTCTTCTTCAGGGGTAGGATATAGTGTAGTTCCAACAGTCGCTACGATCACCTTTTGACCAGCCTCTACATTTGGAGCACCACACACAATTTGAACCGGCTCATTTTCACCAACATCTACAGTTGTAACGCTCAATCTATCGGCATCTGGGTGTTTTTCTTTTGTCAAAACATGACCAGTAACAACCCCCTCTAATCCTCCCTTAATAGATTCAACTTTTTCATATCCTTCAACTTCTAAACCAGTATTGGTTAGAATTTCTGTAATTTCTTTAACAGATAGATCGACATTAATGTAGTCTTTAAGCCAGTTGAGGGAGATTTTCATAGTTGATCTGATTAACGAACTACAAATGTAACGATTACCCTTTTAATTGTTATTTTAATGTCAGTCAAATTAATGTGTTTGTATGTACACTTTATTATTAGGATTTCTAATGTATTTTCCTGTTGTATCGATCTTCAATGGGGGAGTGGATTTACCAGAAAAGAAGATTGAAGAGATCAAGATAGATCAGCAAAAATTTGTGGATCGGCATAATTATTACCGGGATAAAGTAAATGTACCTAAAGTGGAGTGGTCAGATGAGATTGCATTATATGCTCAAGAATGGGCTAATCAATTGGCACTTTCTTGCCAGTTAAAACACCGAAGCGGCAATGATGGTTACGGGGAAAATATTTGCATGGCACCAATAAGCTATGATGAGGAGAAGGTTGTGGATATTTGGGCGTCAGAGGAGGCTAAATTCAATCATAATGACCCTGTGTTTCGTCATAAGGATCTATATAAATATGGACATTATAGTCAGTTGATCTGGCGTAAAACAGAAAGAATAGGAGCAGGTGCTGCTAAATGTTCACATGGCAGTACCATATGGGTTTGCAATTATGATCCACCGGGAAATTATATTGATCAAAGAGTATACTAGTAGGCTTGCTCGTACGACACGGCTTTAGCGGATCTTTTCCAATGGAAAATAGAGCTAAAAAAGACTGTGGCATAACCTACGATCAGAAACATTAATAAAGGGATTAGCCCATAAGTGCCTAACTCAATAGCTAATCTTAATCCAATAATGAAGTAAATCAGCAATAGACCCTCAAAATAAGTTAGAAGGCCAACTTTTTTGACGTTATACTTATTGTTTTCCCAGCGATCTTTTTTGTCCTGTATATTGTATTTTGGAGTTCTGATAAACGGACTTTTTTTACCAATGTATCCTTCAAATACAGCCAGGGCGTTATGCAAACTTAATCCCATACTTATACTAAGGAAAAGAGGGAATTTCCATAAAAAATCGAGGAATAACTGGCCTTTATTTGATTTTCCATAACTGTAGGATATCCAATAAAAAAAGGCCAGAATGAACCATGATGACATGAATACAGAACTCAGTCTGAATAGAAAGGTCAAGGACTGATATTCTGATTTAACTAAGATTAATGGAACACTTAGTAGAGACATTAGCATAATGAACAGAAAAACACTGCTATTCATCAAATGGAATGTAGCATGAATTTTAGTTCTAAAACTCACATTTCGGGCTGACAAAACCTTTAATAAGTTTTTCCTTACACATTCGGCTGCACCCTTAGTCCATCTGAATTGCTGTGCTTTTAACGCATTTATCTCAACAGGCAATTCAGAAGGAGAGCCAAGATCTTCAAGATAAATAAATTGCCAGTCTTTAAGTTGAGCTCTGTAGCTTAGATCAAGATCTTCAGTCAGGGTGTCAGATTGCCATCCACCAGCATCTACAATGCACTTTTTTCTCCAAATACCAGCTGTGCCATTAAAATTGATGAAATGATCTCCGTAATTTCTTCCAACCTGTTCAACAGAGAAATGAGCATTTAAACCAAAGGCCTGAAGTTTGGTTAAGAAGGAATAATTCTCATTTGTGTATTCCCATTTTGACTGAACGACTCCAACTTTTGGATCAGAAAAATAGGGTAGCGTATTCTTTAGGAAATCTGGTGTAGGTAAAAAGTCGGCATCAAATATCGCTATGAATTCACCTTTACAGATGTCCGTTCCATACTTAAGTGCACCCGCTTTATAACCAATCCTGTCCGCTCTTCTTATATGCTGAATGTCATAACCATCTAACTTAAGTGCTTGAACGGTATTGTCAACGATCTTTACGGTCTCATCTGTAGAATCATCTAAGACCTGGATCTCTAATTTGTTTTTAGGATAATCAAATTGTCGGACATTTTCTATCAATCGTTCTACTACATATAATTCGTTGTATACCGGAAGCTGAACAGTGACTATTGGTAGATCTGATTCATTAAACGAATCAGGTAATGCTTTCTGTTTACGTTTTGATCTTAGATAGTTTATGATCAGTGTAAGTTGAACTATACTATAGATAAAGACGAATCCCATACAAAATGAGAAAAGAACGAGAATGATTATACTCATTTCTTTATTTATCGATATCTGTTTAAGTAGATCAAACATGATCACAAAGAAACAAAAAAGGTTGCCCAAATCTTGAGCAACCTTTTCTATTTAGAAAATTATCTTCTTATTGCTTGATAAATTTGCTAGTTTCAACTCTGTCTCCAGCAGTTAATCTGATGATATAAGTTCCTTTTGAAAGATCATCAGCACCAAACTGGATGGTATTGTTACCAGCAGCCATATTATTCTTTTTAATATCTCTAACCAACTGTCCGTTAAGATTGAAGATCTGAACTGTTACATCTGAATCAGATTCTAAAGAGAAAGCAATGTTTCCTTGATCTTGAAGTGGATTAGGATAAACGTTGATGTTAGGAATGAATTTGTTAACATCAAGATTATCTTGTGCACCAGGAATACTCAGGTAGTTATCTGTTTTCCAGATACCTCTACCATGTGTTCCAATATAGATCTCTCCTGGTCTGTAGCATCCTTCGTCAAATTGTCTCCAGTTTTGTACCATATCGAATACTGCTACATCTCCAAAACCTCCAGGTATTTTCTCCCAGTTGGATCCTCCATCTTCAGTTAATAATACTCCGAATTCAGTTCCTACAAGGATAATATTTGGATCTTCTCTATCAATAACTGCAGAGTAGCAAGGCATACCTCCTGAGAAAATTGTTCCTGTTGATATAACGTTGAATGTTGGAGCAACTCCTGTTGCATTGTTTGATTCCCAAACTTTGGAAGCACCACCTGCAACCTCTCCTAAGGTTACAACAATGTGATCTACATCTCCTTCAACAGCTACATCAGTTACGGCTTGAGAGAAGCTTTTGATCAATGTCCATGTTGTTTGAACAGTACCACCTCCATTAACATCAATTAATGTATCTGCATAGATAGTGTCAGTACCATTCCAGTAATCATTTTTCTTAGGAGAGTAAACATCTCCGAATCCGCTCAATCTCCATAACTGTCCACTCCAGGTTCCTACATAAAGGTGGTTACCATCTCTTGAGAATTCCATAGTTGACACACCTCCAATGGACGAAGTATTAACTTTAAACCACTCATCTGAAGCAGCTGAGAATCTTAAAGCATTTCTAGTCATCCAGATTCCGTCTCCGCTACCAAGTCCAATTGCAAACCATGATTGGTAAGGATCTTGAACATGTAATGTGTCCCAAGCAATACCGTACATTTGTACTTCATTACCCATATCCAAAACCTTACCTGGACGTTGAGCATTAGTTCCATAGTAGTGGTCTTCCAAACCAACAGATAGAACCACAATTGTAGTATCCAGATCAACCAGATAAACTGAGTCACCTGCTTGAAGCGGGTGAGCTCCAAAAGTGATAGTATAATTATACTGATCTAAGTTATAGTTGTTAGAAGGAGCAATAGTTGTAATAATTGAATCTTGTGTAGTTAGACCTGAATTGTAATCAACAGTATCATCATAAACTATAGAAGTTGTTGTTGTGTAATCAATATATACACCACTTGTTAATGAAGGTACTTCAACATTGTCTCCAGCATTATAAGCTTGTTGTGGAATGTATGAAATAGTATCTGTAGAGTTCAAGTCATTAGGGTTTTCCCATAATTTGAACTGAGTATAGAACTGACCGCATCCACCAGTAAGACCTCCTGGGGTACAACCTAGTGACCCAGTTGGAGAAAATTCATTAGGAACAAATGAAGTAGAGTTACCACCTCTGTCTGCAGATCTTCTAACGGCACCATAATAAACTGAAGTAAAGAGTATGTCTCTGTTGATGAAAGAAATATCACAAGAGAAACCATCTCCACCTCCAACTTCATCAAATTCTTGCCACGTATGATTATCGTGATAGTTAGCTTGTGTACCGTTGTCCTGAGCACCACCAATTACGTCACCATGAGCTGATGCACCGATAGCGTAGAATTGTGTTACGTTATAACCTCTATTTGCCGGGTAAAATGTTGAACCTCCATCAGTAGAGATCTGGATACCTCCGTCATTACCAATGTAAAGTCTTCCTTCTTTATCCCACTTCATTTCGTGTTGATCGGCATGTGCATAATGACTGCTTTGTGGAGCAAGGAACCATTGTGTTAATTGTGTCCAGTTACCAGTTGTAGCCCATGAATAAACATCAATTCCTCCTAAATAGATTTTCTTAGGATTTTGGAATCCAGTGGTGATAATATTGTCATACCAACCTTGTCCAGATGAACCTCCACCGGCTGAGAATGGAGCAAATGACCCAGGTACACCGTTGTTTGCAGGTGCTATAGCTGACCAGTTCATTCCATTGTCCTGAGACATCCATATACCAGTCAAGAAGGTATTTGCCTGAGAAGCGTAAACGTAATAATTACCATTGTCAGCTTTCATATCAGAGACAGCATACTCACATCTTGTCATTCCCTTTGGAACAGGGTTGGATGTATTTCCACTATTAGAAACGTCAGTGAAAGTTGCACCATAATCGGTAGACACATGTGTTCTGTTATCCGCAATCGCAACTACAATAACCTGACCATCAGGAGATATTGAAAGCGCTCTTGCCTTACCAGAATTAAGTCCAGGAGCATTAGAGCTATTAATAGCAGTAATAGTTCCATTATCATATTTCACTAAACCACTACTAGTGGCATAATAAACTTTAGTAGTTAAAGTATCACAAACGATCTCGTTGATGTAAGAATAACCGTTATCAATTTGAGTAAATGATCCATCAGAATTTCTTTTGAAAACACCGTCTCCGTATTTACCTGAATCAGATCCATCATGATTATAGTTGAACTCAGATTCTCTTTCATGTCCTGTCGAAACATAAAGGGTTCCATCAGAAGTTTGACACATTCCTGAAACAGCTATATTTTCTGAGAATTCATCTACTTTGAACCAGGTATTTCCTCTGTCCCATGATTCAAATAATCCTCCTGAAACTGAACCCGCCCAAATGTGATTGATATCCTGATTGTCTATTTGAATTGCTCTGGTTCTACCTCCAACGTTATCTGGCCCTTCTTCATACCAGGTAATATTTGCACGATTATAAGTGTTTCCATTTCGCCAATCTTCTTGGATTCTCATATAATCTTCAAGGGTAAACTCACCTTTCATCAACTTCATCAACTCAGCCATACCTTCTGCAGAAGTTTGATACATACCATTTGGTTTGATGGTAGTGGTTCTTGGCTGATAAACTCCCTCTTGCTCTTTAGGAGATTGTACTAGCATAGTAGCTGTAACTGCTACCACTCCTAGTGTTCCCAATAGTAATAAACTTTTTTTCATACTGTGTTTTTTCGACTGGACGATTTTTCCAGCGACTAATATACTATAATCTTCTTAAAATGCTTGCTTTTGGCTTTTCAAATAGCTGCTTTTTTATACACATCTAAAATGCATTTCAAAAACTTAATTGAGATCAATTATCTCATTGGATGAGTAATCAATTTTAATTCCATCTTTAAAATCAATCAATTATGTCAGATTTCATGACAGATTGACGTGAAAATAATCATTTAATTGATTAAAAACATGACAATGATTTGACTATCAGAAATTAAAAAAGATGTTTTTCTGCATGATAAGATGAACGAACCAGTGGTCCACTTTCAACATATCTGAAACCTTTCTTCAATGCATATTCTTTATACTCATCAAACTTTTGAGGAGTGATAAATTCAATAACCGGAAGATGTTTTGGTGTAGGTTGAAGATACTGCCCTAGTGTTAGGATATCGCAATTTACAGAAGCAAGATCATCTATTGTTTCCATAATTTCTGCTTCAGTTTCACCTAAACCTAGCATAACGCCTGATTTCGTTTTCATGCCTCCCTTTTTTAAACGCATCAAAACTTCCAGACTCCTGTCATATTTTGCCTGAATTCTAACTTGCTTGGTCAATCTTCTTACTGTTTCAAGATTATGAGAAACAACTTCAGGGGCGACATCAATGATTTTTTGAAGATTTTGCCATTTTCCACCAAAGTCTGGAATCAATGTTTCCATAGTTGTTCCCGGGCTTTTTCTACGGATAGATTTCACGGTAGCCACCCAAATGTCGGCACCTCCATCTTCCAGATCATCTCTGTCAACAGATGTTAAAACAGCATGTTTCACTTTCATTAACATAACTGATTGAGCTACTTTTGCAGGTTCGAACAGATCTACTTCTAATGGTTTACCTGTCTGAACAGCGCAAAATCCGCAAGATCTCGTACAAATATTGCCTAGAATCATGAAAGTTGCCGTTCCTTCTCCCCAACACTCTCCCATATTAGGGCAATTTCCACTTTCGCAAATGGTGTGTAAATTATGCTCATCAACCAGGGAACGAACCTTTTTATAATTCTCTCCTGTAGGCAATTTTACCCTTAACCATTTTGGTTTTTTAATACGAATATTCTCAGTTTGTTGCTCCTCAGTTGTACTCATTTCTTAATACAATTTCTGTCCTAAATTGAATTGTAGGTAAAGTGATGTGAAAAAATTGCTGTTGTCATTATTGTACATAATCACAATATCTTTCCCCGGAAAGTAATCCATCATTACACCAAATTCTCCTCCGCTAATTCCGTTCTTTAATGCGCTAAAATTAAAATCAAAGCCAAATTTGCCAAAGGCCCCCATTCTCATTTTGGAATCTCCAAGTCCTTTAAACCAGGATGATCTAGCTGTAATATTACCTGAATTATGAATAGTTGGATCGTAGCGTTCATCTATAGCTTGCGTGTTGATCTTTTCTATTTTTAAATAGACTGGTTTAACTAATCCAAATGAAGGGCCCGCGTGCCATTTTGCGGTAATTTCTATTCCGTTCTCTCTTTTTGCTTTGAAGAGAATGAACTTACCACCATAATGTGGACGAAAGCTTACAAGTGATTCGAGTTTACCCAAATAGTATCCCTTTGAATTACTCAAGGCTCCATAGATCTTATGTTCTTTTTCGTGTCTGATATTGGTACAGGTAAACCCAACAGTTTGTTTGTATTTATAATCTTTCTGCCAGCCGTAGTCAAAAGCAAATCCCCAGCCTCTAGTGTTGAAGTTCAATCCAACGGAATAGTCCCTTCTCATCAATACTTTTGATTCACCATTATCCACCTCCTGTGCAAAGAGCGAACCGCACATGAAGATAAAAATGAGATATAGGTAACTTTTGTACATTAGAACAAATTTACTGAATTCTATTCTTGTTTTTTTGAATTCAATCATAAGATAAGCAACAATGACTAAAAATTACGACATAAGATACACTGGAGATCTAAGATGTGAGGCGATCCATTTGAAATCAGGATCAATGTTAGAAACGGATGCACCTATAGATAACAATGGTAAAGGAGAACGATTTTCACCTACAGATCTTGTTGCCGCGGCTTTGGTTACTTGTATCCTGACCGTTGTTGGTATTCATTTTAAAAACAAAGGCAAAATGCTAAAGCCTATTGATTGTGGTGCTCAGAAGATCATGGTGGCAAACCCAAGAAGAATACAAGAGATCAAGTTGGAGTTTGATTTTGGAGATAACGAATTTAGTCCTGAAGAGTTTAAACTCATTGATCATTTGGTATTGAATTGTCCGGTTTCAGACAGTTTATCTAAAGATATAGTGATCAGTTCGAATGTATCTTCATTCTATAGCCTTTAGAAATAGGTCAGAATGTCTAAGTGCAGGAATTGTTTGTAAGGATGTGTTTTTGATAGGGTGATAAAGTAAAGATCCCTCTTTTTGTTCTTGAGGAATGAAATCATTTTTTTCATCTATTGATTCCATAATTACCAAAACTGCACTGAGTATATAAAGCATCTTGACAACACCAAAAAACAAACCTGCAAACTTATTCAGGGGTCCTAACGCCACTGCTTTGATCATTGATTCAAGCATTTTACCGCCAAAATAAACCATAGCCCCAACCAACAAGAAGGTAATAGAGAATGCAATAACGGGTAAATATTTAGATGTTAATCCTAGTTGTTCTCTCAGTAGAGAAGCGATCATATCTGAAAAGTGAATACCGGCATAAATCCCTACAAAAAGGGCAAGTAGGGTAAAGAATTCAATGATGAATCCTTTTTTGAATCCTCTCCATCCGCCATAAACCAGTGGAATAAATAATAAAATATCCAGGTAATTCATCCTATTCGTTAGCGAAACAAAAATAATGTTGAACTTTGCTCGTCTCTGAATAAGGAGTAGGGATTTTCAAACATTAAACTGTTTAAATTGGATCATAAAGTAGTCATAGAGTATCAGGAAGTTGTTGTTCAATTGGAAAAGAAATTTGGAGAAGGATTAGAGTTGGATACTATCTTGGTTTTAATTGGTATCCAGGAGCTGGGGCAAGGCTACAAGGAGTTTTCCAAAGATGAAAAGATGAATTTAATGCATATCGCTATTTGCACCATTTTGGAGCCTTTTGGTTATTATAAATTCAAAGAGAATGACAAGGATGGATGGCCTCATTTTGATAAGATGCATAATTTGCCTCCACTTAACCCAAAAGAACAGGAATATTTAATGAAAGAAGCCGTGACCCAATACTTTAAACAGAACGATTATTTATGATTTTACATTTTTTAGGTAAATTCAAAATAGACTCACTCGATAAAACAGCTTTAAAACTGTATCTTTGATCGCTAAAATCAATGCATGGAAATATTAATTCAAGCCGGACAACTTATTCTTAGTTTATCTATACTGATCGTTCTACATGAATTTGGTCATTATTTACCGGCTCGTGCATTCAAAACCAGAGTAGAGAAGTTCTATTTATTCTTTGATTACAAGTTCTCAATTTTCAAGAAAAAGATCAAGGATACAGAATGGGGAATAGGTTGGATTCCATTGGGAGGATATGTAAAGATCTCAGGGATGATTGATGAATCCATGGATAAAGAACAAATGGAGCAACCTCCACAGCCTTGGGAATTCAGAACAAAACCGGCCTGGCAACGACTGATCATTATGATTGGTGGTATTGTGGTGAATTTGATCGTGGGGATGGTGATCTATTCACTTGTATTGTTCACCTGGGGTAAAGAGTATATAGCTGGAGAAGATCTACCTCACGGATTGGCTGTTTCTCAAGAATATGAAGCTTATGGTTTTCAAGATGGCGACATGATCCTAGAGGTAGGGGGAGAGAAACTAAAAAATGTCCTTGATGTCAATAAGTACATTTTGTTGAGAGGATCTAGAGATATAAAAGTGCAGCATCCTGATGGTGAAATTGAGACTATTCAATTGAGAGAAGATGCGGATTATGAGTTGTTTCAGTCAGGAAATATGTCAGCATTTTCGCCTAGGATCAACGCAAAGATTGGAGAGGTGGTGCCAGAAATGCCAGCTAGCAAAGCTGGACTACTGAAGAATGATATTATCAAAAGTGTAAATGACTATTCTATTAATTATTGGGATCAGTTTTCAGATACAATTAAAAAGTTCAAGAATGAAGAAGTTCTATTAGTAGTTGAGCGTGATGGTGTTATTGATTCGATAATGGTTCTACCTGATACTGTGGGGCAAATCGGTGTAGCACCGGATGGAGCTGAATTCAAAAGTTGGGTAAAAACAGAAAAATTCTCCTTTTTTGAGTCAATACCTGCAGGTATAGGATTGGCATACTGGACGCTTCATGATTATGCGGCTCAATTAAAATTTTTATTCACTTCTAAAGGTGCCTCTAGCATGGGTGGATTCGGGGCTTTCGGTAAAATGTTCCAGCCACAGTGGGATTGGCACACCTTCTGGTTGAATACTGCTTTGATCTCTATCATTCTTGCTTTCATGAACTTCTTGCCTATTCCTGCTTTGGATGGTGGACATATCATGTTCTTGCTTTATGAAATGATCACGGGTAGAAAACCGCACCAAAAAGTGTTGGAGTATGCTCAGATCATTGGATTTATTCTGATCCTGGGATTAGTACTTTATGCTAATGGAAATGATATCTACAAAGCGATAACTGGGAAATAGTTTAATGTGCTAATGAGATAATGCACTAATTAGATAATGCACTAATGAGATAATGTGCTAATGGGATAGTGCAATTGGATCACACTTCTTAATTAAGTTTTTCGCTTCTTCTTTTTCGCCGCAGGAAAAAGTACATTATTCAAGATCAATCTATAACCTGGTGAATTGGGATGTAAGTTCAGATCAGTAGGAGGGTCTCCAACAAGGTGTTTATAATCTTCAGGATCGTGGCCGCCATAGAATGTCCAGGTTCCTTCTCCAAATTCACCGTGAAGATATCTTGCCGTACCCAATGCTTTATTCTCTCCCATTATCAGTACATCTGGTTTAATAAATTCCTTTCTAAAGTCGGTTGTTTGCCCCATGAATCCATCTATTTCCATAGTGTGATTTTGACAAAGCATTGTCGGTACAATATCCCACTTAGCAGAAAATTCAAACAGGAAGAATTTATCCTGATTCTCAGGCATTCGGTGATCTCTAGTTCCATCAATATCTGAATATTCATACTCTAGCGGATCTTTTACAATTGTAAAATCTGTAAAGGCCAACGTTTTAGTGTAGTCGATTTTAGATTGAAAATTAGGTTCTGCAGGGTCATGATCATACATATGCTCACAGATGTCAGTATTTTCTGCAGATAAAGCAATGTCATAACTATCTGTTCCACTGCACATAGTAAACAAGAATCCTCCGCCTGCAACGAATTCTTTGATCTTAATAGCTACATCTAATTTTAATTCAGAAACTTTACTAAATCCTAATCCTGCAGCTGTTTGCTCGTTATCTTTTACCTGTTGCTGGTACCAGGAGGTGTTGTGATAATTAGCATAGAATTTACCATATTGACCAGTGAAATCCTCATGATGCAAATGTAACCAGTCATAATCTGGCAATAATCCCATGACCACTGCTGAATCATATATTTCATCATAGGGAATTTCAGCATAGGTTAGTACCATTGTTACCGCATCATCCCAGGGCTGTTTCCCTTTTGGTGTATAAACCGCAATTTTTGGAGCTTTTTCCAACTGAACAACTTCCATATTCACCTCTGGATCAGAGATCTGTGATTTGATCTGCTGTACTTTTTGATCTGGAACAATAGCATATGAAACTCCTGTAAGAACCAGTTTTTCTTCAATCAATTTGCTGTGAGGAATTAAAAAGCTACCCCCTCTGTAGTTAAGTAGCCATTCCATTACTACTTCATTTTCCAACACCCAATAGGCTACACCATACGCTTTTAAATGGTTTACTTGAGTTTCATCCATTGGAACCAGAATAGCAGAAGCATTGCTTCTGTATGGTGATAAAAGCAAAAAGAAAATATATATTTTAGAAAGGTACTTCGTCATGTGTATTGCTTAGCAAATCATCCTCATCATCATTCATTTTACTACCTAACGTAATAGTATCAGAAGTATTTTCAAAATCTCTGTTCGGAGAAAATCCTGTGCCAAAACTGCTGGTTTCAAATGCATCAAGATTATCAAATCTTGTCAACTCCTTAATAAACTTCAATCTAACAGTATCTAATGACCCGTTTCTATGTTTTGCTACAATAATCTCGCCAACTCCTGTAGTGTCTTCCCCATTCTCATCCTGAGTTAGTCCATAATATTCAGGTCTGTATATGAATACAACCATATCGGCATCTTGTTCAATTGCTCCAGATTCACGAAGGTCAGATAACATTGGACGTTTATCTCCACCCCTTGTTTCTACTGAACGAGAAAGCTGAGAAAGCGCAATGATTGGGACACTTAATTCCTTAGCGATCTCTTTAATAGATCTTGAGATAGTAGAGATTTCCTGTTCACGATTACCACCTTTAACACCGGCTGTCATCAATTGTAAGTAATCAATGATCACTAATTGGATATCATCCTTCATTTTCATCCTACGACACTTGGCACGTAGATCGAAAATGGAAAGTGCAGGGGTATCATCTATAAATATTGGAGCATCTGTTAATGCCTTAATTCTACTGTGTAATTTCTCCCATTCTGCTTCATCTGAGAAACCTTTTCTTAGTTTTTCTGAAGAGATTCCGGTTTCCATTGCCATCATCCTTTTTACCAACTGAACACTCGACATCTCCAGTGAAAAAATGGCAACACCCTGATTAAATTGAACAGCTGTATTTCTGGCCATTGACAATACGAAGGCAGTTTTTCCCATCCCTGGACGAGCAGCTAAAACGATCATGTCTGACTTTTGCCATCCGGAAGT
The DNA here is from genome assembly GCA_020635955.1 of Crocinitomicaceae bacterium. Taxonomy (GTDB): domain Bacteria; phylum Bacteroidota; class Bacteroidia; order Flavobacteriales_D; family Crocinitomicaceae; genus Paracrocinitomix. Next base: position 471,414 of record JACJYW010000003.1, on the reverse strand, counting down.
TAATTGGTCCAACTTATGAAAACCGGTGGGAACACCAGATACCCCATCTTTATTCTTAGACGCGGCCTGAATCTCATCTGTAGCTTCTTTTACCAGATCCCGAACATTAGAAACTCCTTTTTTTAAGTTTCCTTCAGCAATTTTGAAAAGACCATCTTCAGCTTCATTCAATACATCAAAAACATCTTTTGTTTCATCATAAGCATTTTTAATAACACCTGATGAAGCCTCGATCAATGAACGAAGTATGTGTTTTTCTGCAATGATCCTGGCATGATATTCAACGTGAGCAGCTGAGGCTACCCTATTCGTAAGTGAAGCAATATATCCGGGACCTCCAACTAATTGAAGTTCACCTTTTTTTCTAAGCTTTTCTGTAACAGAAAGAATATCAATGTTTTCAGAGCTTCCGAATAATTCCAGAATGGCACCAAATATCTTTTGATGTTCCATTTTATAGAAACTCTCTGGATGAAGGATGTCTATAGCATCATTTACAGCACTTTGTTCCAATAACATTGCTCCCAACACAGCCTCTTCAATCTCCACCGCTTGAGGTGGAACTTTACCAATTTCTCCAACGTTCTGAATAGGTTTGGTGATTAAAGATCTTTTCTGCCCGCTATTAACTTTCTTCTCATCCATCCTAGCAAAAATAGGGATTTAAGACGGGTACTGAAAATTAAGCTGTTGATTTATTTTTCAACAGAGAATATCAATGAATCGTTAATACTCAGGAAATTACTGGGTAATTAATTTTTGTCTCGTGTTCTTTTCGGGAATTTCAATGATGAACATTCCTTTTTCGATCCATGGAATGGTCATATTATTATGGGCTGGAGCGGAGTAGATCAGAGAACCTCTGAGGTCATAAATATTCACGGTGTAAGCATGATTTGGCATCTCAGCAAAGCCAATAGTGAGTTTACCATTTTGGTAATAAGTTGAAATCGATTCTCTTTCAACAGAGATAATATTAGAGTGTGTTTTATTTCCATTAGCGTCATATAGTGCTAATCTATAATACGTGAAACTACCTTCTACATTTTCGTCAATAACGAAATATGAGTTACTGAAATTCATTGCTCTTTCTGCATTGATTTCTGCAATTACATTCCAAAATTCACCTGTGGATGAGCTTTCAACTTCAAATAAAATGGCGGTATTGTCTCCGCTCGTTTTCCATTCGATTACATTGTGTTGGTTCTCATTATGTCCTGTCAGGGATCGAATATTGATAGCTAATGGGTAGACACAGCTCGTATTTTGAACATACTCAATCAGATTTCCATTTTCATCAAAATTTGCACTGGCTCCGTCACAATTACACAAACCATCCGCAGGTACATATGTGGCTGATGAAACGTCTCCATTTCCAAAATCAATAGTGGTGGTTTTTGCTGAAGTTGAGGTATTGGAATAATTACCTGTTATATCTGCATTGTCCAAGAAAATGGCACAATATTGTTGTCCGGTACAATTAGCTGAATAATCAACCACATATGAAGGCGGATTTCCCGTAAAGATCATTAAAGAAGAACCCGCCGGAATTGGATCACAGTAGACGAATAGGTCTGGTACACAACCGGCCAACGCGTTCAAATCATCAAGGTGCGCTTGATTGTTCAAAATGATGTTAGATCCGCAGCCATTATTACACCAAATTGAATTCGGTAAGTCAATGACAATTTCATCTACGTTAACATCCGAATCTCCGATTTGAACAAAGATAATTTCGTCTGTTCCCTCCGCTGCGGAACAAGCATTATAATTGATTGATTGAATGTAGGATTGAGTACAACCTGTTAATGTTGTAAAAGAACCGGTAATTCCTCCCACTAAAAAGTTCTCTTCACAGTTCGATACAGTACCATTGTATTCATAGATCGCATAATAATAAGTAGTTCCCTGATTTAATCCGGAAACCCCAACATTTCCTCCTGTTCCATCATAGATCACTGTGACGCCAGCTGTTGGAGTATCGCCATAGTTATAATCTGTTGCATCAGTTGGCGTCCACGTTATAGGTGAAGTTGAGAAAACGACAATTACTTTCTCAGCATCAGTACCAATTGTCCAGTTAATTTCACCCGAAGTACAGGCAGGTATTGGGCCATCATCAGTAACTTCATCTGTAGGTTCTGTATCAAGACCACCACAACCACCGCAGTTGATAGTGCCATTGAAGGTGAAATCGTTAATACTCCAGGTACCTGTAGAAGCTGATGCTCCCCATCCATATAGACGGAAAGTAATAGCAGAACCCACACCTTGATAAGCTGCCGCAGCTAGACTTATTGTAGTTCCTCCTGCAGTAGGAGTTCCAATATTAGCAGTAAAACCATCTAGACTTGATCTGAATGCAAAATTTGAGGGGCCACTACCTGATGCCTGCCCCGTGTATACAAAACTTGTGAAATCAATTGTACAGCCAGGTGAAGGAGTTAATGTAAATTCAAAATACGCATTAGCATCTAAAGTTCCTGTATCCCAGCCATTTGCATTATAACGATTTGATCCCGCATTTGCACCTATACCAGATCCCCTTCCAATACCACTAACTGTAATATTTGGATCAACAATATCTCCAATTGTAAAAGGATTGAATGCACTGGGATTCGCATCTGTAATAGGATTTGTCCAAATAGATTGGCTTAACGCAGAGGCGCACCACACCACGAGGGAGATTATAAGGACAAGTTTTTTCATTTAGTAGTAAATGGGAACAAGAGTAGTAAAGGCTTGAACCCAAACGTTCAATGTAAAGATATATCCTTTAGGTGAAAGTACTTAGCAATTTCTATTAACAATTTGTTAAATCATTCAACAACTGACTATCAGTTGTTTATGATCTTTAGAATGCGAACATATGGACCGACTCTGCTTTGCACTTCTGGATTATCTGTATCCCACAATCCATCCTCTTCAATGATCTCAAATTTGCAGGTTTTATTTAGTAAAGGATCTAGGTCAGCTTTTGTAACATCAGATTCCATCATTTTTACAAATCTTTCCTGGCCGTCATATACAAGATAGAAATCGCCTTCATAAGGCATTTCCTTTCCTATTTTGTTGTAAGCTTTTTTGAGTATCAGTTTCGCTTTAACCACTTTGATTTCTGATGAGGGGTCAATTATTCCGAGATGGCCATGGGCTTCATCTTTCTTAATGGAACAAGAACTGAAAGTCATTAAAATAAAAAAAGCCATGAATAGTCTCATGGCTTTAAATTACAAAAAAAAGGCCGTTGTGCTTAACGGCCTTCTTTATTAAAATTGTCCGTCAAAAGCAGTTGTTTTTGCCTTTTTGCTGACAGTGGAACCGCTCAATTCCATCTCAATAACCTGACCAGAATTATTCATAGTCATTTTATGAGGAATCATCATTCCACCTTTTACTTCTTTGAAATCAGAAAAGATCATCATGCTGCTAACAGAATTACCTTCTTCATCAATAGCAAATGACTCTTCCATTTCTAATAATCCTGTTTCTACTGAATAATATTCATATCCGAATTCATCTTTCCCTTCTCTGCTCACTTTTACTTTGTAGTATTCTTTATCTTCTACTACATCTATTCCCATTAACTCAACTTTGTATTTAGGATTCGTGAAATAATAGAACTGCGACATTGGGAAGTTGTCTTCTTTCTTTGCTTCCAAATCTTCACCTTCATATTTCGTTTTTCCTGCACCCATAATGAATGTTCCTCCGGCTTCACCATTGAACCATTCTTTTTGAGCAACCATGTTGCCTTGTGCAGAATTAATCTTAACGATCGTAGCTGTTTTATTTGAAGGAGCAGCATAGGTGATCATGAACATATCTGCACCGAACTCTTCAATGTGCGATTTATATGATTTTTGGATGAATCCGATCTTGGCCATTTTAGCATCCAATTCACTTTTAGACCCAACAAGGAAGGTTTTGAAAATGTAATTGTCCACAATTGAGTTCAACGAAACACCATCAGGAACTGCTTTTAATTGTACAGCATCAACACCGTAAGAATCTTTAAAAGACATTCCTCCATTATTGTCAAAAACTTCTAGTTTGCCAGCTATTTCGCTATTACCAACAACGATAATGTTAATGTTATCTGGATGAAGATATTTCTTAGCCATTGCCAAAATATCTTCTTTTGTTACCTGCTCTAATCTTTGCAAATAAGTTGCGTAGTAATCTTTCGGCAAATTGTAACGAATAGTGTTCAAAGCAAAATTTGCAATCGTTTGCGAGCTTTCCAGAGATCTTGCAAAAGATCCGGTCATTGAACTTTTAACCAATGATAGTTCGCTATCGGTCACCAATTCTGTACCCATTCTTTCAATTTCGTAAAGAATTTGAACGATAGCACTATCAGTAACTTCATTTCTAAAACTTCCTCCCGCAGAGAAAGAACCAATTAATTCATCTGGTGAAATACTTGAATAACAACCATAGGTGTATGCTTTATCTTCTCGCAAATTAGACATCAGACGAGCAGAGAAGCTACCTCCACCAAGAATTTGATTAAGTACGCTCAACTTTACAGCATCTTCATGCCCAGGCATTAAATTAACTGTATGAGTGATCTTGATCTGGCTTTGTACAGCTCCAGGTTTGTCTACGAAATAAACATTGGTCCCTGTGTTTTTAGGAAAACCGAATTGTTCTTGTTTAGTTGTTTCACCCTTTTGCCAGGTAGAGAAATACGTTTTTACGTAATCCTTTGCTTCATCTTGAGTAACGTCTCCAACTATTACAAGATATGCCTGGTTAGGAACAAAGTACTTTTTGTAATGTGCTTTGATGTCATCCAAAGTAATATTAGCCAAGGTTTTTTCTGTAACGATCTCACCGTATGGATGTCCTGCACCATAGTTAACTATTCCAGAAACATTACCCGCCATAGCGTTAGGATCTGTTTTTTCAGAAGCAAGTGATGAAATTTGTTGTTTGATAATTCTGTCAAACTCATCTTGCGGAAAGGCAGGGTAATTGATCATCTCACTTACTAACTCTAATAATTTTGGTGTATGCTTTTTAAGTGATGAAGCATAAACTCCTCTTGAGAAAGTAGAAATATTAGCGCCCATGTAGTCAACCTTAGCATCAAATTCATCTTTAGATGTTTTGGTTGTCCCTGAACCTAATAATTGTCCAAATATGTCTCCCATACCTGCTTTGTTACCTTCTAGCATTATTGGATAATCAACAAATAACTGGAAAGATACTCTTGGCAATTTATGGTTTTCAACTACGATAATTTTCAAACCATTATCAGCTGTGATAACATCCGGAATATTGATCTTTATCTCAGGGTTTGGTTGTGGTTTTGGTGGTACAGATCTGTCTAGCTGTCCAAATGAGCTAACTCCAACAAGAACTGCAGATAATACGATTAAAATCTTCTTTTTCATATCAATAATTTTTTCTTGTCTTATGGATTAGTTTGTAGGTTCTTTTGGTACATAATACAATACCACACGGTTGGTTTTAACCAAATATTTTTTAGCCACACGTTGAATATCTTCTTTAGTAACAGCCAGGTATTTGTCTATCTCAGTGTTGATCTCATTTGCCGATCCTTGATAAACATGGTAATCTGCCAATGATTCAGCAATACCAGCCATGGTAGAATTAGATGTAATGAAATCACTTTCTATCATATTGTGAAGCTTTTCAAATTCTTCATCTGTGATCAATTCATTTTGAATTTTAGCCACTTCAGCATCTAGAGCAGTTTCTAATTCATCTAATGGAATACCCATATTGGCAATAGCTAAAGAAAGCATAACTCCCGGATCTTCTAAGCCAAAAGGGAAAGCAAATGCTGCTAATGCTTTTTGCTGTTTTTCAACGATATTTTTATTGAATCTAGAGCTGTTACCTTGTGAAAGGATCATGCTCAACATATCCAATGCGTATCTATCAGGATGCATTAATTCAGGCACTCTGTAAGCCATAACCAAAGCTGGTAGCTGGATGTTGTCCCAAACTGTATCTCTGATCTCCTCAGTTAATAAACCTTCCTTTAATGTCGGTCTTGGGATATCATGTGGCTTTGTAGAAACTTTAGGAAAATACTTTTTGATGAAATCCTCAGTAGACATTTCACCTTCATAGTCTTTCTTGAACTCATCTGAAGTTTCTTTGCCACCTAACTTGTCTTTATATGTAGACTGGAATCTTTCTAAACTCAAGAATTCTCTATCTCTATATACATCAAGCTTATCTCCATTAGGGATAGAACCAAAGTACATGTCGATCCACTTTTTTGTTTGAGCGATATTGATATCTCCAGCTATGGATAAAGTAGCATTATGAGGAACATAGAAAGTTCTATAGAAACCTACGTAATCTTCTTCCTGAGCTGCATCAAGATCTTCCATTGAACCAATTGGTACCCATCTGTAAGGATGTTCTTTATATGCTCTTGTAAAAACTTCGTACATCAATGACCCGTAAGGTTGATTATCCATACGTTGACGTTTCTCTTCTTTTACAACTTCTCTTTGAGTTTCAATACCAATGTTCTCTACTTTGGCATGTAACATTCTCTCAGACTCAAGCCACAATCCCATCTCTAATTGATTAGAAGGTAATAGCTCAAAATAGAAAGTTCTATCCTGTGAAGTATTTGCATTTAAAGTTCCTCCAGCTCTTTCAACAAATTTGTCGTATTCGTGACGATCAATATTTGTCGTTCCTTCAAACATCAAGTGCTCAAAGAAGTGAGCAAAACCGGTTCTACCAACTTTTTCGTTCTTAGAACCAACATGATAAAGTACTGTTGTTGCAACAATAGGAGTGGAGTGGTCTTCATGCAATATCACATGTATCCCATTATCCAGATCATACTCTACGAATTCGATCTTTCTTTTGTCCTGAGCAAAAGAAATGGAAGTAGAGACAAGTAATCCGGCTAAAAGCCATATTTTCATCTTCATAATCAATTTTATTATTCCAAACAAAAATAGAAGATGTTTCTTAATATTTTTAAGGTCTTTGATAATTGGTAGTTATTTAACTTAAGTGGTATGAAACAAAGCATAGTCGTTTTTTTAGTGTTATTAGCTTCAAATCTCATTGCACAGGTACATCCGGCAACTATTGTTGAAGAATTTTATGAAGATCTGAATAGCGGAGATTCTTCAAAGATCAGGTCTTACTTTTTTGATGAAGCGGTTATTGAACATCTGGATAAGGATACAACCTACGGCTTTACCATTGACGGATTTATGACCATTGCGCCAAAATTCAAGTCAAAAATGTACCAGGAGGAAATATTACATATTGATATGACCATTCCTCCAAGCTTTTTAGCTTATACGGTAATTGTTGACTTTAAATTCTTTTTTAATGGAGAATATCATCATTGTGGTCAGGATATTTTCATGGTTCAAACCACTTCAGATTATCGATCTTCCAAATTCCTTAAAGTGATATCAATGGATACTGAATGTTGGGAGCAGTCATCTTATGAGAAAGAGAAAGAAGAAGAATTTAACAAGCAAAAGCAATGGTCTGTTTCCGAATGTGAGAGAATCATGAATCGTTGGCATCAGGATGCTGCAGATGCCAATTTGCAAGGTTATTTTGAAGTGATGGCAGATAGCTTTTATTACCTGGGGACAGATCCTAACGAACGTTGGTCTAAATCAGAATTTGAGACATTTTGTATGCCATATTTCGAAAAAGGAACTACCTGGTATTTTGAAGCAGAAAGACGTAACTGGGCCATTTCTGATGATGGAAATGTCTGTTGGTTTGATGAATATTTATTCACACAAAATATGGATTACTGTAGAGGTTCAGGGGTACTTCAAAAAGTAGACGGTAAATGGAAGCTGTTCCACTATAACCTCACCGTTCTTATCGAAAACGAGAAGATGAAGCAGTTTCTAAAGTTGAGAAAAAAGTAAATTTGTAACTTCATAACCTATTTAAAGTCCCTACTATGTTAAAGATCGACATGCATACTCATATTCTTCCGCCTGAAATGCCTAACTGGACCGCAAAGTTTGGTTATGGTGATTTCATATGGTTGAAACCTTCTTCTGAAAAGGCCGGGTTTGCAGATATGATGAAAGGGAATCAGTTCTTTAGAACGATTGAAGAGAATTGTTGGGATGCTGATATAAGGATCAAAGAGTATGAACAATTTCAAACACAAGTTCAGGTGGTTTGTACGGTTCCTGTAATGTTCTCTTATTGGTCGAAAGGGAAAGATTGTCTTGATCTAAGCAGGTTTTTGAATGATCATATTGCAGAGTTGCAAAGTCTTTATCCAAAGAATTATGTAGGATTAGGTACGATTCCTATGCAGGATACTGAATTGGCCATTCAAGAGATGCACCGATTGAAGAATGAATTGAACATGCCGGGAATTCAGATCGGTTCTAATATCAATGACAAGAATTTAAGTGACGAACAATTCTTTCCAATTTTTCAGGAAGCAGAAAAGCTAGGTATAGCGATTATGATCCATCCATGGGAGATGATGGGATTTCACAGTATGGAAAAATATTGGCTGCCCTGGCTGGTAGGAATGCCTGCTGAAACTTCCAGAGCTGCGTGTTCATTAATATTTGGAGGTGTTTTAGAAAGGCTTCCTAATTTGAGGGTTCTTCTTTCACATGCCGGAGGTTCTTTTTTGCCAACATTGGGTAGGATAGAGCATGGTTATAATTGCAGACCTGATCTGGTGCAAATTGATAATAAAAGAAATCCTAGAGAATACGTGGGTAAATTCTGGATAGATAGTATTACGCATGATATTGATCTTTTAAAATATGTCTTGAAGATGCAAGGATCTGAAAAGATCTGCTTAGGTACTGATTATCCTTTTCCATTAGGGGATTTGGAAATTGGTAAATTCATTGAAGAGAGTGATATTCCGAAAGAAGATATTGAGAATATGTTCTGTAATTCTATTCTAAGCTGGTTAGATATTGAAAAAGATAGATTTTTATAAGATCTATGAATAAGAAACAAAAAAGCCGATCTACCTTAGGCGGATCGGCTTTTTTTATGCTTTAACCTGATGTTATTTTACACCATGCATTAATTTTCTAATAATTGGGCTCAACAAGATGGCCAGTACACCCATTCCAATTGGAATCAATGTAAAGATCAAGAAGAACGTTGAGATAGAGTACTTTTCAGCAATCGCCTCAACTTGTCCTCCTACTAATCCTGCAGTTTTGTTACCAATAGCTACTGCTAAGTACCATACACCGAACATAAAGGCGATCATTCTTCCAGGAACCAACTTACTAACATAAGAAAGACCTACCGGAGATAAACAAAGTTCTCCCAAAGTATGGAATAGGTAGGCAAATGTTAACCACCAGACCGAAACTAGAACCACTTCAGTTCCGTCTCCTGATCCAATTGAAGCAGACCCCATAGCTAATACACCAAATCCGATTCCTAAGAGAATCAATCCTAAACCATATTTAACTGGTCCACTTGGATTGTATTTACTTTCCCAAAGTCTACTAAATAAAGGAGCAAACATGATAATAAATAATGAATTCAAAATACCAAACCAGGTAGCGGGAATCTCAACTTCATTATCCTTTATCTCAATGACAGTTGCAGTTACTATTTTAGATGGTAATCCTTTAAAGATCTGTCTATCACGGTATGCTTCAACTTCATCTGGATTAATGTATTTAAAACCACCTCTTTTCTTTTCAACGATTTCAAAAGTTGCACCTAACCTAAGCTCTACAGGTTCTATTACCGTGGTGGTATCACGCAATACTTCATCATATTCCGTTAATTCGTATCCTTCAGAAAATGCCTGATATGTAATCTCTTCTTCACCAGTTTCTTCATTTATAGTGGTGGTTTTAACATTGTCAAACACTGCTACATAAGCCGTAGAATCTAGGTTTCTGTTGATTTTCCAAATAACGATAACCCAAATAAACAGGAAACTTGATGCTAAGATGATATTAGAAAGAGCATATTTCTTGAATGTTTTCTTGAAAAGTTTGAACAACACCCATGAAATGATTCCAATTGGAACTACAGTAATGATTACATCCAGTACAATGAATATAGTAGAGTAGGTTCCTGACATTGTTCTGTCTGTGAAGTCATTTGCAAAGATCGTCATTGATCCACCAGCCTGTTCAAAGGCAGCCCAGAAGAAAACGGTAAAAAATGCGAAGATTGCAACTACCACCATCTTATCCATCACAATACTACCATATCGAAGAATTCTTGATATCAATAGGAAAATGAATAAAGCAAGTGCAAATAGGATACTGAAATTAGAACCACTCAATCCACCAATTTGGAAATTGAATAGGTCAATTCCTGCAATACTGGATAATGGGTCATTAATGATCCAGACGGTGGCAATCACTGCACTGACACCCATTAAGATCTTATCCAGCATGGTGAAAGGATTGAATTTATCTCCTTTACCTTCAATTACTGGTTCTCCTAGACCATCTGAACTTGGATTGTCATTTTCCAATTCTCCTTGTGACCCTTTTTCAGGAGCAAGCCCAACGTTTCCAAGTATTTTTTGTGCAAACATGAACTGGAACATTCCCAATAACATGAAGATTCCTGCTAAACCGAATCCATAACTCCATGAAACGCTTTCTCCAATGTATCCGCAAAGCATGATTCCTAAGAAAGCACCGGCATTAACACCCATATAAAAGATGGTATAGGCGCCGTCTTTTTTCTCAGGGAAGTCTTTATACATATGAGAAATTATGGACGTCATGTTTGGTTTAAAGAATCCATTTCCTATAATTAGGAATCCAATGCCGAAATAGAGAAATAATTCACTTTCAAGGGCCATAGAAGCATGGCCAAGAGTCATGAACAAAGCCCCTATTACAACCGCTTTTCTATATCCGATTATTCTATCAGCAACATATCCTCCTAAGATAGGAGTAAGGTAAACCATTGCGGTATACGTTCCATACAAAGACAAGGCCTCACCTATGGACCAATCCCAACCACCTAATCCAGGTGAGCTGATTAGAAATAGCACCAATAATGCTCGCATTCCATAGTAGGAGAATCTCTCCCACATTTCGGTGAAGAATAGAACAAAAAGTCCCGCTGGATGTCCTAATACCTGTGTCTCAAAAAAGTTATTATTCGAATTATTTCCTTGCATGCTTTAAATCAAAAGGTTCTTATTTAATTCCGTGCATAAGTTTTTTTAGTGGGAAACTTAGTAGGAACAAAACAATTCCGGCTCCAATTGGAACCATAACTAATATCTTAAAGAAATCTGACATAGTAGATTCCTCTGCAATTTTTTCCATATATGGTGAAAATGACCCTGCTACTTTGTTACCCATAGCTGAGGCAAAAAACCAAATTCCAAACATTACACCAACCAGTCTTGCCGGTGATAATTTACTTACATACGACAATCCAACAGGAGAAAGTGATAGTTCTCCCATGGTATGCAATAAATAAGCTAAAACTAAAAAGATCATACTTACTTTTTCAACTGCTGTTCCTCCAACAATACCTGCAGAACCATAAACCAAAGGAATAAATCCGAGTCCTAATAATACCAATCCAATTGCAAATTTTTGAGGTCCATTTGGATTTAACTTGGTTTTAGCAAGTCTTTGCCAAACAAAAGAGAACAAAGGAGCAAGGGTGAATATGAAAAGGGCATTTAAACTTTGGAACCATGTAGCAGGAACTTCTGCATTCTCCGCTTTAAATTGATCGTAGATCATGTAACCAGTAATTCCAAGAAGTATAACTACTGATAGCCCCATAAAGCTCATAGCAGCTGCGTAATCTTTTCCGAGTGTTTTGAAACTTCCAACGAATAGCCAAACTAATATACCTACTGGAAGTAAAGATATGATCGAACTTATTACTTTAAACCAAAAAGCACCATTCCCCATCAACGAACGATCGGTATATTCTGAAGCAAAAATGTTCATTGAACTTCCCGCCTGTTCAAAAGCCGCCCAAAAGAAGATAGAGAAGAATGCCAGCACTCCTACAACGATCAAACGGTGTGTCTCAACCTTTGACTTTTCAGGATTAGATACGGCTTCTAATTCGTCTTTTTCTTCAGTAACAACAGCAGTTTCTTCTTTTTTGATCTTGCTCGGAGCTAAACCAATTTCTCCAAACATTTTTTGAGATAGTTGAAACTGGATCATACCAATTACCATGAATACCCCAGCTAGACCAAATCCATAATGCCAACCCATTGTCTCAGCAAGATAACCGCACAATACTGAACCTAAGAAAGCACCAACGTTGATTCCTTGATAGAATATCGTATAACCTGAATCTTTTTTATCTGATCCTTCTGGATATAGCTGACCAACAATTGATGAAATATTCGGTTTGAAAAATCCATTACCAATAATCAATAGACCTAAACCTAAATAAAATGCGGGCATAGGCTCAAAAGCTAATGCAAAATGTCCAGCAGACATTAGAATTGCACCAATGGTAATTGCTCTTCTAAAACCTAGTAACTTATCAGCAATAATTCCCCCAAGTACAGGTGTGATATATACAAACATGGTATACCAGCCATAAAGATCTCCTGCCTCTGCAGATGTCCATCCTAACCCAGGGTTTTTACTGTTGATCTCCTCAACTAAATAAAGTACCAAAAGCGCCCTCATTCCGTAGTAAGAGAATCTTTCCCACATTTCTGTGAAGAACAAAATAAATAGTCCTACTGGATGCCCAAATAGAGTCTTGGATGAAGCTACGTTTTGATTGTTGCTCATAAAGAGGTTTACAAAGTTTAAGCCCGTGAAATTAACCAAAATAAAATAAAACCGACAACCGTTCATCAAAAATTAATTTGTGAACTAATTATTATCAAATCAATACAATTTTATTAATCCCTTAAAAACGAATCTTTAACGAAATCTTTTGGGGGTTAGGATAAAAGTTCTTTAACCAACAGTTTTAATGAGCTACATTTGTGCACCCTTTTTTAATAATGACAACAAGCCATATGTTTAAAAATCAATATCTAAGCCTGTTTTTCGTTGGAATGATCTTATCAGCCTGTTCGGGTGCTGAAGAAAATTTGTCAGACGATCTTTCTGGAAATGAACCGCAGGTAGAAGAAGCAATAGATCACCACTCATACAGTAACGTAAGGGATGTTAGAACGAGTCATTTGCATTTGAACCTGAACGTAGATTTTGATTCTAAAACGATATCTGGTTCAGCTTTACACTCAATTGAAAATATTACAAAGTCAAAAACAATGGTCTTTGATGTGTACGATCTGAAAATTGATAAAGTAATATTGGATGGACAATTTGAAACCACTTATTCCATTGGTGAAAAGGACGAACTTCATGGGGCGCCTTTAACGGTTGATATTAATGAGAATACGAAGAACGTGGAGATCTTTTATTCAACAGATCCTTCTGCGCAGGGATTGCAATGGTTGAATCCTCAACAAACGAGTGGTAAAGAATATCCTTACTTATATTCTCAAGGTCAGGCAATTTTGACGAGATCATGGATTCCATGTCAGGATACTCCGGGAATTAGAATTACTTATTCTGCAGACGTTAAAGTTCCTGTAGATCTGATGGCAGTTATGAGTGCCGATAATCCAACTGAAAAGAGTGAAGATGGCAGATATTCTTTCAAAATGGATATTCCTATTCCTTCATATTTAATTGCATTAGCAGTTGGAGATCTTGAATTTGAACCTCTTGGAGAAAGAACGGGTGTTTACACGGAGCCATCTATGATGGATAAGTGCGAATACGAATTTGTGGATGTTGAAAAAATGGTCAATACAGCTGAAAAGTTGTACGGAGAATACAAATGGGGAAGATATGATCTGATCGTTTTACCTCCTTCATTTCCTTTCGGTGGGATGGAAAATCCAAAATTGACTTTCGCTACACCAACTATTATATCAGGGGATCGCTCATTGGTTTCTCTTGTTGCACATGAATTAGCTCATAGCTGGTCAGGAAATTTGGTGACTAACGCTACATGGGATGATTTTTGGTTGAATGAAGGTTTTACTGTTTATTTCGAAAACCGTATAATGGAAGAGATCTATGGTGTTGAATATGCAGAGATGTTAATGCAAATTGAATTTGAAGGGTTGGAATTTGAAAATGAAATGATCCTTAAAGGAGATCATCCTGAAGATACCAAACTTAAACTTGATCTGGAAGGCAGAAATCCGGATGATGGGATGACCGCAATTGCTTATGTTAAAGGAGCGTTGTTCTTAAAAACATTAGAAAATACGGTTGGTAGAGTGAAATTTGATGAGTTCTTAAATAAATATTTTGATGATCACAAGTTTCAAACAATAACAACAGAGATCTTCCTGGCTTATCTGGATAAGAATCTCTTAAAGCCCAATAAAGTTGAATTTAATACCAATGAATGGGTATATGAAGAGGGGATTCCTAACAATTGTATTCATATTCATTCAGATAATTTTGATAAGGTAGACGAGAAATGTCAAAAGATCACTTCTATTTATAGTGCATTGGAATTAGATGTTAAAAGAGAGGATTGGTCAACTCATGAATGGATCCATTTTATTCGTCATATTCCAGCAGAAGCAGATGCAGATGATCTAGCTATGCTGGATAAAGAATTCCATTTTTCAAATTGGGGAAATTCTGAGATCATGGCGGAGTGGTATTTAGTAGCCATAGAAAAGAATTATGACAAGATAGAACCATACATGGAAGATTTCCTAATTCATGTGGGAAGAAGAAAGTTTCTTGAGCCTATATATGGTGAACTTGCCAAAACAAAGCAAGGTATGGAATTGGCCAAAGAAATTTACGCAAAAGCACGCCCTAACTACCATTCTATCTCATACATGACAATTGATGAGATCCTGGAATGGGATAGTATTTAAAGAGTTTAACTAATTCTTCATAACAATTGGTTTTTTTTCCGCTTATCATGTAATGTGATAAGCGGTTTTTATTTTAAAAAGTAACTTTTCTACTTTTGCTGCGTCCTATTGGGGTATCAATGAAAAACATCCTGTTCATAGCCTTATTGCTGCTCATCCAAAATGGGTTCTCTCAATATGTAATTAAAGGGAATGTGTTAGATGAAGGAGGTCATGGCATACCAGGAGTTAGGGTTTCACTGGAGAATACTACCTACGGAGTTCCTACAAACGCTAATGGTGCTTATTTTCTTGAAGTGGATGAGAAAGGGGAGAAGGTTATCACTTTTTCAATGTTGGGTTTTGAAACTCATACCGATACTTTTCTGGTCGAAAACAAGATCAATATTCTTAATGTGACATTGGTTGAACAGAGTACTGAGTTAAATACAGTGGAGATCTATGCTGATAAAAGGGATATCGCTAAAGAAGTGATGAAAAATGTGATCGACAACAAGAAGAACATGAAGCAGCAATTTGATTCTTACCAATGCTTCACTTATATCAAAACAGGATTAGAAAAAGAGAATAGAATACCAATGTTCAAAAAGGAGGATGAGCCTGAAGGACGGCAGAAAATGAACTTCACCGAATCTTATTCTATCAGCAGATATCAAGCCAGGGATACTTACAAAGAAGAGATCATTGCACATCAGGATTATAGTGATAAATCAGCTAGCTCAGTTGTTGTTAGTGCAGATTTTAATAATCCTAATAGCCTTTTGCCAACACAGTCTATAGAATACAATCCATATATCTTCTTTGAAAAGATACAGGACGGTGAATTTGATCCCTATCAAAATTTGATCGATCTACCGAAAGTTAGCTCTAAACCACTTGTTTCTCCTGCTGCCATTAACGCTTTTATAAATTATAAGTTCTATTTGAAATCCATATTTATTGAGGATGGTCAAAAGATCTATGATATAATAGTAGAGCCCAGATTTAAGGAAGCTCCTCTTTTTTCAGGTGACTTGTTTATTATCGATTCTTTGTGGGTGATCAAATCTATGGATCTATCCATTAACTCCTCCGCCATGGAATATTTCAAGGATTTCCGGATCATTATGGATTATGAGCAAATAGAGGGGAATTGGGTTCCGGTTAGAAGAGAGTTTATTTACACGGTCAATGATGGTTCAGACAGGATCTTGGCTAATACAAGAGTGCATCATTCAGATTATCAGTTTAACGTGGTTTTTGATAAGAATGAATTCAAGAATGTAATAATGGAATATCATGATGATGCATTTGAGAAGGATTCTGCTTTCTGGGTTGAAACCAGGCCGTTGCAATTGAAACCTGAAGAGCTTGATTTTATTAGGGAGCAAGATAGTATTCGAAGAGAAGTTGAATCAGATGAATACATAGATAGTGTCAATGCAGAGTATAACAAAGTGACATTCTTTGATGTGTTGTTAAGTGGGGTAGGATTTAGAAATCGAGAAAAAAGACAGGAGATCTTTATTAATCCTATCATCTCTCAATTTCAATTATTAGCCGTTGGAGGATTTAGATGGCGTGTTGGAGGAAGTTATTCTAAAGAATTTGATAATGCTCATAAAATTGCTGTTGATGGGAAGATAGATTATGGTTTCCTGAACAAAGATGTTAAGGGAGACTTGGGCATAGAGTATACCTTTTTACCTAAGCGTTTTGGAAGCTTCAAAATCAGGGGAGGCGATAATTATGATATTATTACGCTACAACAACCTATTACAAATATTCTCAGTGGAGGAAACTTTGTTCGCAAAACCTTTGTTGGGCTGAGTCAGAGAATTGAGATCGTCAACGGTTTATATGGAAGGATCTCTTTTGATTACTCCACCAGAAGAAGTATTGAGGGGATTGTCTATCCACCAATTTATGACACATTATATGATATTGGAATTTGGACGCCACCGAAGCCATTTACAACCTACACAGTTTCCATTTTTGAGCTGGAGCTCCTGTATAGATTCAAGCAGAAATATGTGATCAAAAAGGGGAAGAAAATCATTGTTGGAACAGAATTTCCTCAAATGAGGTTTACTTACAAAATAGGCGTACCTAAGATGTTCGGCTCTGATGTTAATTTTAGTTTTGTTGAGGTAGGGGCGTCTGATGAAATAACATTCGGAACTTTTGGAAAAATGAAGTGGGATGCTGAAATAGGAACCTTTTTAGGTAGTAAAAGTACGGTAGATAATGTCCCCTATATTGAGCAGAAATTCTTTAGAGGTTCGGATTTTTTCTTTTTCACTTTGCCACTAAATTCCCTTCAATTATTGGATTCTACGTTTAATACCGCCCGACCATATGCTCAAGCCTATTTTATTCATCACTTCAATGGTGTAATTATGGGTAAAATACCATTGATCAATAAGTTAGGTTTAGAATTGTTCGGAGGTGGTGGTGCTCTCTACATTCAGGATTATAAGTACCGGCATGTAGAGGCTTATGTAGGATTAGAGCGAAAATTCAAGATCCGTAAACAGCTTTTTAAAATAGGTGTAGTCTACGCTTTCAGAGATAATTCCAATCCGAATACACTACTCTTTAATTTTAAATTTGGCGTTGACTTTTTCAATTCCTGGACAAATCAATGGTCCTGGTAATACCTTATTTTTTTGATTGTTTCTCATGCACAAATGTCGTATATTCAATAACGAACGAAATTGAAATAGATGCTTAGACCCTTATTAATCGCTCAATTTATACTATCCTGTTATACACTGTTGGCTCAAAATGAACATTGGAAAAGCTATCCGGATTCTACGATTTGGAATTTTTATAATGATCCGGATATCAGTGTTGATAGAATAGTCGCTAAAGCTGGAGGTAAACGTTTGTTATTGTTCTATTTTGAGATCTCGAAAACAGATATTAATAAGATGAACCAACATGTGCTGTATGATCCTGAGGTGGTAAAATATATGACTGAGAATTTTTACTTGTTAGCAATTGGACTGGATTCTAACCCGGCTTTTGAAAAAGGCTACCGAAAATTTTTACAGGAACAAACCTATTATATCCAAACCACGCCTGCTTTCTCTATCTATAACAATGAAGGAGTTTTGAGAGGAAGTAAGCCTTTTACCAATGCAACTTCAAAAACAAAATTAGAGTTTCTGGAATTCCTGAAAAAAAGGTTGAATTAGAAGGAATTATTTTTTAGGTATAAAAACTTATATTTTTATCAGTAAATATTGGGCTTTTAAGAAAATTCTTACTGTCTCTTATTATCAGTGTTTTAGAGTAGTTTGACCAAAATTCACATTTTTTGATATTTTTGTTAATGTAGACGCAACCATTAGTTAAACTGCACGTCTTGACCGTAACAAAAGTCGATATTCATGAATCCTAGAAAAAATTTGCTCCTAACCATTTTGATGGTTTTGTCAGCATTAACATCATTAGCGCAGTTTCCTGGTTGTCCAAACGTTGATGTTGGACCGGATCAAACGCTTCCTTGTACGCAAAACTGTGTTAACCTTACCGCAAATGTTTTTCATGCAGGAGCTACAAGTACATATACAGTAGCATCAATTCCGCATGCTCCACCAATTTCGTATACCCAAGCTGGTGGTACTGCGGTTTCTGTTAATACAGATGACGTATGGAGTCCAATCATTAACCTGCCATTCCCTTTTTGCTATTATGGTAACACATATACCACGGCAAAAGTAGGGTCAAATGGTTCCATTAAAATGGGACCTCCAACAGGTGGGGGATTTCAGCCATGGAGCTACACTCAAAACTGTCCTTCAACAGGATTGACAGATGATGGTGATATTTTTGGGGTGCTCTCGGATCTGTACCCTCCATCAAATGGAACGTGTAAATGGTATTTGTTGGGTTCTGCGCCATGCAGAATTTTTGTTGTTGTATATAACGAGTTAGCTCATTATAGCTGTACTTCAATGCGTACAACATCAATGATCGTATTATATGAAACTACAAACGTAATTGACGTTTATGTGAAGCGTAAAGCGCTTTGTTCTACATGGAATGGTGGTAGAGGAATTGTAGGTATTCAAAATCCAGCCGGTACGGTAGGTCTTGCTGCTCCTGGTAGAAATGCTACTCCAACCTGGTCTGTTCCAACTACCGCTCCTGAAGGATGGAGATTTACACCAAATGGTGCTCCAATTTATACAGTTGAATGGTATCAAGGTGCAACTTTATTAGGGACAGGAACAACAATTAACGTTTGTCCTGCAGGAACTACCACTACTTATACATGTAAAGTGACTTATACCAGATGTGATGGATTACAAATTGTTGAAACAGATGATATAACGATCAATTATGCAGCATTACCTGCACCTACAGTAACGCCAGTTGCTGAGCAATGTGATGGTGCAAATGATGGTCAGGTAACAATTAATAATGCTCCAGGTTCGGGGCCATATACAGTTAATATTACCGGTCCTTCTAACCAGTCTTTCGTTGAACCTAATACTGCCGCTGGAGTGGCTTTATTTACAGGTTTACCTGATGGTAACTATAACTATACTGTAACATCTGCAAACGGATGTACTTATTCAGGAACTTTTGTAATTGCTCCTGGACCTGGATGTTGTTCAGTTACTGCTTCAAGCACTAACTTAACATGTAACGCTAACAACTCTGGTACAGCAACTGCTAACCCAATTGGAACAGCTCCTTTTGGTTATTCATGGAGCCCATCTGGTGGTACATCACAAACTGCTTCAGGTTTAGCTGCAGGTACTTATACTGTAACTATGACTGATGCACTTGGTTGTACAGATCAAGCTACTGTAACTATTACTCAACCTGCAGCATTAAATGCTACTGCAACTCCTACAAACGTTAGTTGTAATAACGTATGTGACGGTCAAATAGTTGTTAGTGGTCAAGCCGGTGGTACTCCTCCATACACTTATAATATTAATGCCGGAGCATTCGGAGGTTCAAGTACATTTACCAACTTATGTGATGGTAACTACAACTTAATAATGAAAGATGCTAATGGATGTCAGTTTGTAATGGCTGGTATTCCAATCACTGAGCCTACTCAATTAACTTTAGTTCAGCAAAGTACTGTACCTGCGACTTGTGGTGCAAGTAATGGTGAATTAACGGTAACAGCTGGTGGTGGTACTGCACCATATCAATATAGCGTAGGTGGTCCGCAACAGGCTTCGCCAACATTTACAGGATTAGCCTCAGGTGCTTACACTGTAACTGTGACTGATGCCAATGGATGTACTCAAACGGTAAATATTACAGTAGCTGCTTCAGCTGGACCAGTTGCTTTTGTGGATACTCAAATGGATGTGCCTTGTGCTGGAGGTTTGAACGGTTCTGTAACTATTGGTGTTACAGGTGGAACAGCTCCTTACCAGTTCAGCTTGGATGCTGGACCTAACCAGGCAAGTAACACTTTTGCTCTTGGTGCAGGTGCACACTCTGTTACAGTAACAGATGCTAATGGATGTACAGCTAATATACCTTTCAACATTGGACAGGCAACACCTATCGTAACGAATGCTGCTGTTCAAAATGCTTCTTGTAATGCAGTTTGTGATGGTCAAATTACAGTAACTGCTAATGGTGGTACACCTGGTTATCAATACAGTTCAGATAACGGATTGACTTATCAAGCTTCAAATATTCTTACTGGTTTGTGCGCAGGTTTGATCAATGTTGTGGTAAAAGATGCAAACGGATGTTTGGCTAACTTATCTCCAACAGTTACTCAACCTACACCTTTAGTGATGAACCCTACTTTTACAGAACCTTCATGTCATGGTTTATCAGATGGTACTATTACGTTCTCAGGATCAGGGGGTACACCGGCTTACCAATACAGTGTAGATAATGGAACTACATTCTCTGCGGTTTCTCCGGTAACAGGAATTTCAGCAGGATTGAAAAATCTGGTTATTCAAGATGCAAATGGTTGTCAAACCACAGGTCAGGTTACAGTTACTGAGCCTCCTGCATTCTCTTTCGTTTACATTGCCAATAACCCGTCTAACTGTGGTGCCAATGATGGATCATTTGAGATTATTGCAACCAATGGTTTAGCTCCTTATCAATACTCGATCAATGGAGGAACTACATGGCAAATCAACAATGGATTCTTCGGAGGATTGTATTCAGGATTATATCAATTGGTAGCTGAAGATGCTAACGGTTGTCAGGATTCAACGTTCTCTGCATTATCTGATAACGTAATGATTACTCAGGTTGATTTTGAAATATCAACTTCTTGTTATAATACTTGTGATGGTACGGCCATTGTTTCACAACAATTTGGTTCGCCTCCATTCACATATACTATAAATACTGGAGGTTCTCAAGCTTCTGGTGATTTCTATGGTTTGTGTGCTGGACAGCATTTCATTACCATTGAAGATAACGGTTTGTGTATTGGTATTCAGGAAGTAAATATCCCTGAGCCAGATACTATTCAATTTACAGCTACTGGTACTGATCCACTTTGCCCTGCAGGTTCTGATGGTACAATCACTGTTGGTGCCCCAATTGGTGGAGATGGAGGTCCGTATACTTACAGTATTGATGGTGGTGCCAATTATCAGGCAAGTAATGTATTCAATGGATTGACTTCTGGTACATATTCAATACTTGCACAAGATGGAAATGGATGTTTGGGTGGATTTACTGTTACACTAGGTGAGCCTGCTCCATGGAACGTATCTGTTAATGCAACTGATCTGGTTTGTTTCCAGGATAACACTGGATTTATTCAGATCGTAGGAAACGGAGCAACAGCCCCTTACTCTTATGATTTGAGCGGTAACGTAAATGCTACTGGTATTTATCCTTTATTAGCTGCAAATAACTACAACATAACGGTTACTGATGCTAACAACTGTACTTTCAACACAACTCAGATCATTAATGAGCCTACTCAATTAACTGAGAATAATGTTCCGACAGATGTGTTGTGTAATGGTTCTTGTGATGGACAAATTAACGTAACAGCTGCGGGAGGTACTGCTCCTTATCAATATAGTTCTGATGGTGGAACAATTCTACAATCAGGAAACATATTGTCAGGATTGTGTGCTGGTAACTATACAGTGTATGTGAAGGATGCTAATGGATGTACAACTTCAAGTGCTCAAACTATTAATGAGCCGACTGTTGTTAGCGCCAATTTAGCTTCAAACCCTGCAACTTGTGGTATCAACAATGGGGACATTACAGTTACTGCAGCTGGTGGTACACCTGCTTATCAGTATAGTTCAGATAATGGTGTTACATTCCAGCCTGGAAACAACTTTGCTGGATTAGCTCCTGGTAACTACACTTTAGTGGTAGAAGACAATAATGGATGTCAATATTCAGAATTGCATACTGTATTGTCAGAAGCTTCTCCACAAATGGTTTCAGTTACTTCAACTGATATTGATTGTTTTGGAAACTGCATTGGAGAGATTGATGCACTAGCAAATGGTGGAACTGGAGCATTGACTTATGATATTGGTGGTGCGGGACAAGCAGGTGGTTTATTCCAAAACCTGTGCGCTGGTAACTATACTGTAACTGTAACTGATGCGAACCTTTGTACAGCAACTCAAGCGGTAACAATTATAGAGCCAACACAATTGACGCATTCTACTGTAAATACTGATCTACTTTGTTTCAACGACAATACTGGTATTGTTAACATTACAGCAAATGGTGGAACAACACCTTATCAATATAGCTTTGATGGCGGGGGTACATTTGGATTGAATAATATAGCTGACTATTTAGCGGCTGGAAACCATAACATAATTGTACAGGATGCTAATGGATGTCAATCAACTTCTACAGAAACATTGAATGAACCTGCAGAATTGGTAGTATCCGCTCAAAATAGTGTTGACGCTAACTGTTTTGGTCAATGTGATGGATCTGCAGATGTAACTGTAACAGGTGGTACTGGAGCTATAAACTATGTTTGGTCAGGAGGTACGCCTCTTAACAATACGGTTTCAGCTTTGTGTGCGGGTGGTTATATGGTAGATATTACAGATGCTAACGGATGTGCCACTCAGGCAGTGTTTAATATTACAGAACCACCAATGGTTGTTATTACTTCAGTTTCTGCAACTGATGCAACTTGTAATGGACTTTGTGATGGTACAATAGCCATCAACAGTGCCCAGGCAACTCAATTTAGTGTTGACGGTGGTGTTACATTCCAGGCTGCAAGCTCATTCACAGGATTGTGTGGAGCAGTTGGAGGACAGACTTACAACATAGTTGTTGAAAACGCTAACGGATGTCCACAAACATCAACAATTGATATTGCTCAGCCAGATCCATTGGTTCTTAGCGCTGTAGCACCGATTGACATTTGTTATGAAGGATTTGGAACACTAGAAGCATTTGCAACAGGTGGTACTCAACCTTATTACTATATCTGGGATAATACTGATACGGCACAATATTTAGGTGTAAGTGGATACACTGCTCAAACTACTTTGAACTGTCAGGTGACTGATGCCAATGGATGTACTTCTAACATTCAGCCAGGTGTGGTGAATGTTCCTCATCCACCATTCTATGCAACAGTTTCTCCTACAACAGTTGACATCTGTCCTGGAGGTTCAGTTACTATGACTGGAACTGGATTTGATGGATGGCCAGGACAACACTTCTACGAGTGGATCAGCATGAGCTTAGATACCATTAACCTGGGTGATAACCCATTCACTTATACGCCAACATGGCCTGCAGGAACAACTGATTCTATTTATATGGTAGGTTATGATGAATGTTATAGATTCGATACTTCAGTAGTTGTGATCAATGTGTTAGAGAACCCTGTGCCTTCATTTACAGTGTCTGATGGTTGTGCTCCTCACAATGCAACATTCATTAATACAACTCCAATTGATTTAACTGGAGCAACATGTGTATGGGATCTAGGAAATGGTGATACTTATACCGGATGTACAGGTCCAACAGAACAGTATGTGACCGCAGGTACAACTTATGATGTAACACTAGAAGTTACTACCGCAGTAGGATGTTATGGAATCACTACGGTATCAAGTGCAGTTACGGTATTTGATAATCCAACTGCCGGATTCTACTGGGAGCCTGCACAGCCAACAATTCTGGATCCTACAATTACAATTGTAGATAATTCGTCTGATGCGGTACAATGGTACTATCAGTTTGCTGGTTTCGGATCATCTTCAGATCAAAACCCTGTAATTACATTTGATGGTGTTACAGAAGAAACTACAGTTCAGGTATGTCAAACTGTTACTTCAGCGGTTGGATGTATTGACACGGTTTGTTTAGATGTAACAATCTATGAAGATGTGATCTTCTACATTCCAAATTCATTTACACCTGATGGGGACCTGTTCAATGAATCATTCATGCCTGTATTTACAGCAGGGGTTGATCCGTATGAATATCATATGACGATTTTTAACAGATGGGGAGAGATCATCTTTGAATCATATAACTATGAAAAGGGATGGAACGGTCATTATGGTGACGGCGGTTTGGTAGATGACGGAACATACATCTGGCAAATTGAGTTTGGTGAGAAACTTTCGGATAAGAAACAAACTCACAGAGGTCACGTGACTGTATTGAAATAGTAAATTAAAGACCAACATATGAAACCGATCTGTCTCTTAGGCAGGTCGGTTTTGTTTTTTATGTATCTGTGGTAAATTTAAATTGTAAATAAAGCATTCTCAACACACTCTTATTAGCCTCGTGAAATTCCTTAAGAGATTTCCTTATCTGCAATGATATAATTGCTTAAAACATGTCTTAAAGAATATTAAATAATCATTTCAATTAAGGAATGTATCTGCCCCAAATGAAATTGGTTAGCTTGAGCATTTTAGATTCGTTGAAGAAGAAGTAGCAAAAGGCGACATAGAAGCCTTTATGATGCGAACTGATTCAAGAAGAGATGAGCTCAACTATGAAATGGAATTGGATAAGGCGCCAAAAGAAAGCTTTTAAGCACTTAAACCAATTGGAATGTAATTGTACTTATAAGCAACAAAAAAGCCCTTCCTAATAGCTAGAAAGGGCTCATTATTAATTTTATTTATTCTACTGTTGATCCTGGTAGAAGTAGATCACTTCAATAACCTTATTTAGATCATAGTCGTTTCCTTGATATTTTACATCTTGAAAACCTGTAGATAGCATCATTTTGTGTACATATTCAGGCTGATTTTGGTGATCTACCGTGTAAACGATATTGTAGGTGCCTTCCTGAACTAGCTCTACCTGCATGGTAACGCTTGGATTCTCAGCTACTAAGTCTTCAATAGACTGCAATTCTGCAGCAGTGGCTTGTAACTGAAAATGAACAATGTAACCGGTAGATGTTTGTGTATAATCAGCCTTATTCTCTGATAATACAACAACTGGATTCGCTAACAAATTAGTTGTTGCGAAAAGCATTAATGATAATGCGATATGTTTTACTTTTTTCATTGCTTCAATGAATTGAATTGATCAAATCTATTATACAAACGTAAATATAACGAGATAGTTGCCTATTTCAAATGCTCTAAATAAGATTTTATTGCTGTCCAATATTGTTCCCCATTATATTGACCAGGCCAAAGGGCACGTGAACCATGATATCCAATTCCAATAGGCTTGTAAAACACGTGCTCATCAGTTAAGTTTGTTTTAGATAGCATTTTAGCTGTGACGTCAATTTCCTGATCAGAACAAGTAATAAAAAATGGTTTTTGAAAATTCGCTAATGAGTCGGTTAGAGATCCAATTTCCGGAAAATAATCGCCGGGACTAAAAGCAACAACGGCTTTGACTTTGTCATTTCTCAGCCCTTCCCATAAAGCCAGTGTGGATGAATAAGAACTGCCCCACAAAATAACCTGTTGATCAAATTCATTGTACGCGTACTCAACAGCAGCAGCAATATCTGGTCTTGCGCTTAAATAGTCAATGGCTATGTTCTTCTCAATGGCTCTATTGGCTGTTTCGTTTTGATAAATACCAATAGGACCGCCCGAACGTTGATCAATGGCTAAACAATTAAAACCTAATTCATTCAATCGTTGTGCTGTGCCTTCATACTCGAACTTGTTATAACCAGCCTGATGACATAATACTATTATTGGAGATTCTTTGTCAATCTCATACAGATTTCCGGTTATTTCAAGGCCATCAGCTGAGGCAAATGTTACTGATTTGGCGTCTTCATTCGTAATTATAATGGTTTCATTGATGGTTGTATCAATTACGATTTCTTTATTCTCATTTGATTCGTTGCTTCCACCACAAGAAGCAACTATAAGTGGCATCATAGCCAGCAGGAACACTACTTTTTTCATAATTAAAATATGTCTTATCAAAGATAAGGATTAACCGAATGTAATTGCAGCTATGGCAAAAATGGATAATACTATGCCAAGCCAATTTGCGAGCGCCATTTTTTCTTTAAAAATTAGCCATCCGGTGAGAGCTGAGAGTACGATTACACCCATGTTCAAAATAGGATATACTTGAGAACTTTCCATGAATCCGCTTTCCAACGATCGGAAAAAGTAATAGACGGTCAGGAAGTTAGGAACACCTAATCCTATTCCCCAGAGTACATTCTTGAACTCAAATTTTGATTCTTTTCGAATATATTTTGGTGTGACCATGATCAAACCAGTAGTGCAGGCTCCCATGAACATAGAAGAAATGAAGATCTTAGCTTCATTACCATCAACATAAAAATGCTGGGCATAGTTGAAAATGCAATCTGCAATTCCCTGTCCAACAAATATGATGAGGATCAACCACAAGTATTTCTTGTCAAAATTTAGTTTTAATCCTGTTGTTGAAGTGAGGTAAACTCCAGCCAGAGCTAATATAATTCCGGTAATCTTTAAAAAAGATACCGTATCCCCAAATGCAATGAAAGCAAAGATGACAGGAATGATCACTGACATTTTGTTGGCCACCGTGGAAATAGCTATACCCACCTTTTGTGCTCCTGTTGCCAGCAAATTGAATACTACAATAAAAAAGAAGCCTATGATCAAACCAAAGTAAACCCAATCTGAATGTAAAATATAGTTGACCGGTTCATCCACATCTGCAGTTATAATGCCCAAAGAAGATGCCACAATATAATTGACTATGATGGCCTGCAGGTTGTCTACCTTATACTTCTCAAATAGTTTGAAGAGGATAAGAATAACATTGAAGAACAATATGCCTAAAATCAGGTCAAGCATGACGATAAATTTCGATTTTATCTTTTCCGTAAAAATAGGATTCCACTACAGTTCCCTGAATGATTGGTGCAGTTGTTCCATTCTTTAGTTCATTGATTCCTGTTAGTATTCTTGCTTCATCCCAGATTCCACTTTGAATGAACTGTTCCAAAGTGAATTTTCCGCCTTCAATGATCACAGATTGAATGTTCTCACGATAAATGCGATCCAGAATTGTTTCAATTGAAAGCGCATCTTGCCCAGAAATAACTACCGTTTTAGCCTTATCGTTTCCAACCTTGTATTTAGTCAGGTCTAATTCATTTGCAGGATCAATGATAAAGCGAGTAGGGGAATGACCTTCAATTTCTCGAACTGTAAGTTCCGGATCATCATTTATGACAGTGTTCTTGCCAACCAATATCCCTGCTTCTTCTCTTCTCCATTTGTGAACGAGTTGTTTTGTTTCTGTCTGGGTGATCCAATGAATTCCTTTATCTCCTGTAGAACGATCAATATCAATGAATCCATCACTAGATTGGGCCCATTTCAAAATCACAAAAGGTCTTTTTTTATTGTGGAAAGTGAAGAATCGCTTATTCAGATCAAGGGAAGCTTTCTCCAAAACACCAACTACCACTTCAATTCCCGCATTTCGCATGCGTTCAATACCTTTACCAGCAACTTCTGAATAAGAATCAATACAACCCACAACTACCTTTGGAATCTTCTTTTCAATGATCAGATTGGAACAAGGGGGAGTTTTGCCAAAATGTGCACAGGGTTCCAAATTAACGTAAAGAGTAGAAGAGTAGAGAAGGCTTTGATCTTTTACACTGTTAATGGCATTAACCTCTGCATGTGGGCCGCCATATTGCATATGATATCCTTCACCAACGATCTTGCCTTCATGCACGACCACAGAACCAACCATGGGATTAGGTGCTACCATTCCAAGCCCTTGTTGAGCCAATGTAATGCAACGATCCATGTATTGTTCATCTGTCATACCGCAAATTTATGACTTATTACGAGGGTGAAATGAAATAATAGCTTCCCTTAAAACGTCATTGCTCAAATGAGTGTAGATCTCGGTTGTACTGATAGATTCATGCCCCAACATTTCCTGAACTGCTCTTAAATTGGCACCTCCTTCAACCAGGTGCGTGGCAAAAGAATGTCTGAAGGTATGTGGACTGATGTTCTTCCGTAGCCCAATTTCCTCGGCAAGATCTTTAATGATGGTGAATATCATTACCCGAGTCAATTTTGCTCCTCTTCGGTTCAAAAAAAGAAAGTCTTCATTACCGGGTTTAATGTCTTGATGAATGCGTACCATATTCTGGTAAATATCGATCTCATTCTCGACAGACCTGCTCAAAGGCACTAATCTTTCTTTATTCCCTTTTCCGATAACCCTAATAAAACCTTCTTCTCGATAAATGTTTGTGATCTTTAGATTAATGAGCTCACTTACACGTAATCCGCAACTGTATAAGGTTTCTATAATGGCGCGATTTCTATGTCCTTCTTTTTTGGACATATCTACTGCGTTCTTCAATCCGTCAATTTCTTCAATGGATAATACTTCAGGTAACTTTTTCCCAATCTTCGGTAATTCTAATAATTCGCTTGGGTCTTGTTTGATCGTATTTTCAAGAATTAGGAAGAAGAAAAAATTGCGTATTCCGGATATAATGCGGGCCTGAGATCTGGCCGATATACCCATTTCACTGATCCATTTGATCATATCTTGCAGATCTTTTAACTTGACCTGTTCTGCTGATTTGTCTGACCCTATGAATTCCAGATATTGGATCAGTTTATCCACATCTCTTAAATAAGCTTCAACACTATTTGGTGATAAGGCTTTTTCAATTTTCAGATAACTTTGATAATCCTTTTTATATTTGATCCAGGATGAATGCAATGCGAATATTGATTATTAATGGTCCGAATTTAAATTTACTCGGAAAAAGGGATCCAGAAGTCTACGGTAACAAAAGTTTTGAAGACTATTTTGTGGAACTCAAAGCAGAGTTTAGTCAGCTGGAGTTGGAGTATTTTCAATCCAACGTGGAAGGGGAGATCATTAATAGATTGCAGTCATCAGATCATCAGGGTATAGTACTAAATGCCGGAGGATACACGCACACTTCAGTGGCAATTAGGGATGCGATAGATGCAATAAAGGTGCCTGTTGTTGAAGTTCACATATCCAACATTCTCTCTAGAGAACCATTCAGACATGAGTCAATGATTGCGCCTGTGTGTGCAGGTTGCGTATTTGGTTTTGGTCTCAAGGGATACCAATTGGCAATTCAATCTTTTCTGATCTAGGCTTTCCTAAAGATTCTTTTATCGGCGATAAAAGTTCCGAACGGTACAAGTGACGCTAATAAAGCCAAAGCGAAAGTATTGAACTTCCATTTGAGCTGAAAGGTCACAAGTATAACGAAGAAAATATAAAGTGAGAAAAGCAGCCCGTGCGCTAATCCTGTTGGATAGATAGGTTCAGAAAAATTGGCTCCGTACTTAAGTGGCATTGCTATTCCTAACAAAAGCAAGTAAGAAACACCTTCCAATAAGCCAATGATCCTTAATAGTCCAAGGTTGGTTTTCAACATGTTAAGGTTGTTGTTTGAACTAATTTACCAAAATATTTTATTAATGTAAAGTACATTTTAAAGATAATCATCTTTAGAACGCGCTTTATCAAGTAAATTATTCAAAGTATCCACTTCTTGTTCAGATAAATGCCCCAATTGGTCCATGATCCTATTTTCCAGGTTGTCAATGGCGGCAAGTACTTTCAGGCCTTTGTCAGAAATTACAACATCTTTTTGTCGTCTGTCGGTTTGGTTTTCTGTACGCTCAATTAGTTCCTTTTTAACTAAACGATCTATGATACGGCTCACGTCAGAATTGCGTTCGATCATTCGATCTTTAATTAAACCTATACTAGCAGGGCGTTTATGCTGTCCACGAAGAATTCGAAGCACATTGTATTGAGTAGCGGTTAGGTCATGTTTTTTCATTTCAGACTCCATGCGTTCTCCAAGCCTGCTTGACGTTAAATGAATATTGACCAGCAATTTATGGTATTCGCTACTGAATTTTGATTTGAGTTCGTCTTCGATCTTCATAAACTATTACACTTATTTGTAGTCTGCTTTTACTGTGATCTCTAGAATTTGAGAAACGGATTCTTTTTTCGTATCCACGCCATATTCAAATCTATCTAAACTGAAAACAGACTGAGCAGAGATCTGACCATTTTTGATCACGATATTGCCTTTCACCAATATTTCTTTAGAAACACCTTTAATGCTCATTTTACCTTTCACTTCAACAGGATATTCTCCATCCGTGGTATAGTCAATTTGATCATTATTTGTGATTGTTCCTTCAAAATTTGCTTTTGGAAATGAAACGGAGTTCATTACTCCCTCCTGATTAAAGTGTTTTTGCATCATTCCATTTGGGAAGATGAACTTTTCAATGGCTACCATAAATGTTAAAGTTCCATTGGATACGTCAAGCGTGCTTTCAACTTCTGAGTTCTCTGCTTTAATGGATTCTTTCTCTGAAAAGAATGTGATGTGAGCTTCGTTGGTTTTTATTTCCTGTGTAAAACCGAATGTTGAAGCAAGGAAAAGGGATAGGATCAAGATATTTTTCATAATTCAAATTTATTTACTGTAAGAACAATTAACGGCTAAACATTTAATTACGTGCATTTAATTTCGTGTTTAACAATTTTTTATGATTTAGTTATTTAGAAAGATCCTTTGCAGATTCTAAAACCTTTTCTTTTAATCCTTCTTTATAAGAAACGAGTTTATGGTAGATCTCGGTGTTAGATGCACCTAATATACTAGCTGCTAAAATTCCTGCATTTTTTGCACCATTTAGCGCAACAGTTGCAACAGGAATACCTCCTGGCATTTGCAGTATGCTTAAAACAGAATCCCAACCATCAATAGAATTACTTGATTTAATAGGGACACCAATAACCGGAAGGGCAGTTAAAGATGCTGTCATTCCAGGGAGATGAGCAGCTCCGCCTGCACCAGCTATGATAACCTTGATCCCTCTTTCTGCAGCTGTTTTAGCATATTCGAACATTCTTTCAGGTGTCCTGTGAGCGGAAACCACATTGATCTCAAAATCAACGCCTAATTCAGTTAGTACATCTGCAGCTTCTTTCATGATCGGAAGATCAGATTTGCTACCCATTATGATTCCTACCTGTGCCATAGTGAACTTTTTGCAAAGATACCCGAATATTTCTATTTGGCATATCGTATCCTTTTAGAGAACTTCAATGAGAATCGTTCAACAACCCAATACATTACAAAGGCAGTTACCCAGCTCACTAGAAGGGCAGCAATGATCATAATTAAAGGATGCGCTATGGCAAAGTCTGACTTTTCTGTAAAAAACAAAAACCAACCACCGGATAATCCATGTACCAGATAATAGGAATAAGAAATTTTACCCGTGAGATTAAGGGCTTTAAAATTATCGGGTAGAAAATAAAGAAGACCAAAACCTATTGCTGCAGCTCCAAGATCCATCCAATAATAATCAGATAAAAGAATGGCAAATGCCATAGCTACTGTAATGGTATACTCCCATTTCCATCCTTCTTCTTTGATAAAAAATAAAGCTGTTCCAAGTATGAAATATGGAGAATTGATCAGTACTGTATCCATATCACGGGTTAAAATTCCTAGTACTATTAACAAAGCTGAGAACAAAGGGAAAGTGAAACTCCATTTTTTGTAAAAAACAAATAAGATCCCAATTAGAATGTAGAATTGAAGTTCAACCTTTAAAGTGGCAAAAATTGGATTGATCCAATCATAATTTGGAAACAGGTCCGCCAGAAAAAAGACATTAATTGCAATTTGTCTGAAATTGATGTCATGTATACATCCCCAAAGATAAGTGCAAAGAAAAATGCTTATGATCTGTATGAGTACTATAGTGGTAATATACGGCGGTAGCAAACGAATCAGACGTTTTGCCATATACTGAAAATAGTTTTTAAGTTTATATGAAGTGTGATAAAGTGAGAAAGGAATAATAAAACCAGATATCAGATAAAAAACTTCAACTCCCTGAGCACCAACTGTAAAATTAAGGGCTGTTTGTTCACTCCAAGTGAAATGAGCAGAAAAGTGAAATACTGCAACAGATAAAGCTGCAAGAGCCCGAACGAATTCAACTTGTTTAAGGTGTCTTTTATTCACTAATTACCTGAATGGTTTCTTTCACAAGATGAGCAATTTCCTTTGCTTTATCAAGATTATTATGAACGATTGTGATGTGACCCATTTTTCGGAAAGGTTTTGTCATTTCCTTGCCATATAGATGTGGATAAACACCATCAATCCTGAGGATGTCATGAATGCCTTTGTATACGGCAGCTCCTTCATAACCTTTTGCGCCTAGCAAATTGATCATCACTGAAGGTTTGATAATACTGGTAGAACCTAAAGGTAATCCACAAATTGATCTTAAATGTTGTTCAAATTGAGAGGTTATATTTCCCTCTATTGTTTGATGACCACTGTTATGCGGTCTTGGAGCGATCTCATTGACAAAAAGTTCACCTGTTTTGGATAGAAAGAACTCAACAGCCAACAAGCCTACCATATCTAATTTTGTTATTATGCTTTTAGCAATTTCTTGCGCCGTTTCTTCTATCGTGCTCGAAATATCCGCAGGTGAAAAAAGGAATTCAACCAAATTTGCTTCATTGTTGAATTCTTGCTCTACAACAGGGAAACTCATGGTTTCTCCATTTTCGTTTCTTGCAACTATTACGGAGAGCTCTTTCTCCAGATCAACGAATTTTTCTAGTACACAAGGTGCGTCAAAGCCTTTTTCAAGGTCTGAGATGCTCGTGATCGTTTGGACTCCTTTTCCGTCATATCCACCTGTTCTCAATTTTTGAACGAATGGGATATAGTCGATATTTAACTCTGTTTCAGCTAGGTCATTAACCAATAGATAAGGTGCAGTTGGGAAGTTGTTAACAACATAGAATTCTTTTTGTTTCCCTTTATCCTGAATTAATTCGATTACTTTTGGTTGAGGAAAGACTTTAACTCCTCTTTTTTCAAGTTCGTAAAGCGCTTCAATATTGACATTTTCAATTTCAATGGTTAGAACGTCAAGATCTTTTCCAAAATTCAGAACATCTTCAAAATCTTTAATGTTTCCATTTTTAAAATGTGATGCTACTAAACTGCATGGAGATCCTTCAACGTCTAGAATATGTATATCAATATTGAAGTTGATGGCTTCCTGGATGAGCATTCTGCCTAATTGTCCGCCACCTAAAACGCCTACCTTGAATTTTGGAGATCCTATATTGTGATTCATTTCGCAAAAATAAACCAAAAATTTCGACCAGATATTCCGTTAATTTTCTTTAAAAAATTGTCTGTATAAAACCAACGTATTGTAAACTTCTGACGTATATATTGTTGTAATCCTATTTCCCTTGGAAATCTGGAATTATAAATTTATATTTGGACCCTTATAACTTATAGAGTTATGTACAAAAAAATCGCCTCATTAGTCTCTTTCGTTGTTTTGTCATTTGTAGCAAATGCTCAAAATAACTTTACGATCAACCCCGCCATCAATTCACCTGTCAACGGATGCTATCTTTCTAGCACGGAGACAGTTTGGGTGTATTTGGTAAATACGAACAATTATCCTTTTTCGGGTAATGTTCAAATGGGATATTCTTTAAACTGGGGACCTCCAGTGACACAAACCGTTAACATTAATGGTTTGGGTGCATATGGTTCTTTTAGTTATCAGTTTCCTAATCTAGCCGACCTATCAGCTTGTCAGGAGCATAATCTTAAGATTTGGGTATGGAACTCATTAGATCCTGTTCATACGAATGATACGATCAACGTTACAATTATTTCAGATTGCGCACCTGTAGTTGGTGAGGTAACGGGGCCGGATACTGTTTGTTTTGGAAATAATCAAGATACTTTAGATCTTATTAATTACGTTGGAAATGTTCATTCTTGGGAAACTTCAACTGATGGAGGTGTTTCTTGGGGTAGCATTTTGACCGGAAATGATTTTCTAGGGTTCAGCAATATTACAAATGCCGTAGATGTTCAGGTGATCGTTGAGTCTCAGTGGGGATATTGTCCAAATGATACAACAGATGAGCATCATATTGCACTTGATCAGCTTTCTTATGCTGGAATCTTGCCAGCCGATTTTGACATCTGTGATAATGGAAATGCGGGAGTTATTGAGACTAATGGTTTTACAAGTCAGATCGTAGATTGGATGTATTCTTTTGATGGTGGAACAACCTGGCAAAATCAAGGGCATCCTTATGACACCATTTCATATGCCAATTTTACAGGAGATGTTCAGGTAATGGTATCTGCTGTTAATGGCGTTTGTCCGGTTGATACTTCTAATATTCTTAATTTGACTTATATCCAGGGGACTCAGGCTGGTACATTATCAGGTACGACACTTGCCTGTAACTGGGATAATAATGGTCAGATTATAAGTTCTGGTAACTATGGAGATGTAGTTCTATGGTGGTATTCTGTAGATAGTGGGGCTACCTGGAATCAATCTTTACAAGGAATTGGAGATTCAATTTACAGTTTTGCAAATTTAACAGCATCAACATGGTTTGCGGCTGAGATCCAGTATGCAAATTGTCCTACTGTGTTTACTGCTCCTCACGCTATTACTATTAAACCGGTGAATATTCAAGCATCTGCCGACACAACAATTACTGAAGGAGATGAGATCCAATTATTTGCATCCGCAAATGGAGCAACTGGATTCTACTGGTGGCCTGATGATTTTATGGATGATCCAACTTCAGCTACTCCTACTGTGGCGCCGGAATTTGACTTAACTTATTTTGTTCAAATTACCGATTTGGATGGTTGTGCTGATACGGCTAGAGTAAATATTAAAGTAGAACCAGATTTATCGTTGCTTCAAATTCCAAATTTATTCACACCGAATGGAGATGGTTATAATGATAATTGGGAAATTAGAAATCTAGATGGATTTCCTGATAATGAAGTAACTGTATTCAATATTTATGGTCAAATTGTCTTTGGACCAATTAACTATAATAATGATTGGGGAGGAGATTATAATGGTAAACAATTACCAGATGGAACTTATTTTTATATCTTAGACCTCAAAATACCTGAAACCGACCCGTTATATTTGCCTCCATTTCAAGGTGTAGTAACAATAGCCGGAAATGATTAAAAACCTTTTAGTAACCTTATTATTGGTGATTTCTGCAAGTTCTTGGGCACAGCAGATACCAATGTACAATCAGTTTCACATTGCCCCTCGGGTCTACAATCCATCTTATGTTGGTTTTGAGGACGGGGTGAATATTGTATTGGTTCGAAATCAAAAATGGGGAAACTATGGAGATGGTTTTATAACCAATTATCTTTCTGCCGGATTTCTTCTGCGGGATAAGCACGGGTTAGGAATAAATCTTTATAATGATTATGTGGGCATCACGAGTAAGTTGAAGGCCCACTTGTTGTATTCATACCGTATTAAATTAGGAGAAAGAGCTTCATTAAGAGCAGGTGCGGGTGTAGGTGTTGTTGATAATAGAATAGACCTCAGTACGGTAACAGTTACTAATCCTTCAGATCCATATTTAGCAGGTAGTGGAAAAGCACGTAGATCTATGTTCGATATGAACGTAGGTTTGAATTTTGATGTTGCAGGATTTAGATTGGGAGTATCAGTTCCTCAGGTACTTGGTTCAAAACTGGTATATGGAGATTCCTCAGCTTCTTTTTATACACTTGAAAGACAGTATTTATTGAATACAGGATACACATGGAGATTTGGTGATTCTATAAAAATGAATTTAAGACCGGAAGCATTAGTGATGTATACGGATGGTGCGCCTTTTCAATATAACGCAGGACTGTTTTTTGAAATGGAGAAATATTTCTGGATTGGCGGTATGTATAAAAGTGATTATGCTATCGGGATCAATGTTGGGATCAATCTAGTGAAGAACCTTAAAATTGGTCTTGCTTACGATTATCAAATAAGTAAGATCGCCACATTGAATACTGCTCCGAATTTTGAGATATTATTGCGTTATCAGATACCTACGAAAATTGAAAAAGTGGAGGACACTGGTAATTATGACAGCTTAATGTATGCTAATCAACGTGTCATAGATAGCTTGAATCAGGTGATAACCCAAAAGAATAATGTAATTGATGATCAGGAGCTTACTATTGAAGAAAAACAAAGGATCATAGATTCATTATTGGCTAATTGGCCAAAAGATGTTGTTGTTCAGGATACTATTGAAAACAAAGGAGAAGATTTTAAATCGAATTCAGGTGACTATTTCATTGAGTTGAACGGAAGCGATACTCCTAACGGTTATTATGTTATTGGAGGAGCATTCGCAGAGAAGAAAAATGCTGATGCTCTCGTGAGAAAAGTTAAGTCTAAATTCCCTAGTGCAAGAATAATTAAGAATAAAAGGAATGACCTCTATTATGTGATGTTATTCTATTCTAATACCAAAGGTGAAGGATTGGCTTATGCTTCATACAAAGCAAATCAACTTCCTGACGAAGAAACCTGGATCTTATACTATAATCGTCAGTAACACTAATTTATTAGCATATAGACAGCTATTTTCATAAAATTGAAAACAGCCATTGTATCTAGAGCTTTAATAAAGATCAAGTTAGAAAACACATGTGTTAATTGTATAACAGCTGGATTTGTAATTGTTAATAAACAAAATTTGAATTCATGCGTAGTTATACTAAATCGTTTAATTTTACAGGGCTTTGGCTATTAAAATATTACATAACTAAAAAAATAATTGAATTGATAGACAACCGTTAGGCTTGCATAGCGTCACTATACTAAACAACCTCACAATTATGAAAAGTTTTCTTGGATTATTATTTGCTTTCTCCCTTACCACTGCTGCTGTTGCGCAAGGTACAGATTGGGAACTTTATTCTACTGTAGATGGTGTAGAGATTTACACTAAAGAATCAGATTGTTATGCAAAGAATATACCTGCTCAAAAGGCGGTTATTATTAAAGTGGTTAACACAACCAATTCAAAAGTAAAAGTTGAATGGGATCAGGTTATTTGGTATAACGATAAACAAGTTACAAAGCATGTAGAAGAAGGTGAGAATCATTTCAGTGTTGAGGTTGAAAAGAATGATTCGCAAGAAGGTACTTGTGATACTCCTTATGGACCTTATTATATATACAAGGATTTCATAACATATGATACAGATGTCAAACTATCTAAGTTTGAATTACAAAATATTAAGATCACCAAAATCTAACAAACCCTAAGAACTATGAAAAAGTTTAGTCTTCTCCTTATAATGTTGATCTCGGTTGGTTTGACCGGGGTAACTTACGGCCAGACGATAACGGTCGGTGCTTCGCCAACTTCATTGCCATGTGGTGGTGGTAACGTTAACTTCACTGCTTTAGGGAACTCTACAGTTCCGGTGTTTGGTGATAACTTTAATAACGGTACGGTTGCTTCCGGATGGAGTGCATCTCCAGCCGCTCAATTCAACAATCCATGTGGTCCTTCTGTAGATGGTACTACTTATTTGTGGATGGGGCCTACTACGGCAGCACCAAGAGAAATGACTACTGCTTCAGTTGATGTTTCTTGCGGTGGTACTGTTTGTTTTGATTTTAAATTTACCTGTGAGTCTTGTGGGGATTCTTCACCATGTGAAGGTGCGGATGCATACAACGAAGGGGTGAGTTTGCAGTATTCAATTAATGGAGGTGCTACCTGGGTAGACTTTGCTTATTTTGCACCAAATGGAAATATTTTAACAGCATGGCCTGGTTCCGTATATTCTCCATACGCTTCAGGAACAACTCCTTTTACTACCTGGCATAACTACTGTTTCACAATTCCTGCTGGAGCACAGACTTCTAGTACAATGTTCCAGTTACATCAATGGGGATCTTCAGGTACTGGATTTGACCACTGGGGAATTGATAACTTTTATGTATACGCTAACCCTTGTGCTCCTTATTATTATGATTGGGGTCACATCCCTGGATCTCCTGATTCTCCAAACGTTACTGCAAACGTTACATCTTCTGGATGGTATGACTGCTGCTACACAAATGGAACTAACTCAGTTTGTGATTCAGTTTTCATTACGGTAGATAATATGATTTTAAACCCTATTAATACTACTGTTGAAGCTTGTCTCGGCGATAATACGGGGACGGCTTCCATATCCGTTACAGGTGGAACAGGTCCTTATACGTATACCATTGCAGGAGCTGGTTCTGGTTCGAATGCAACTGGAAACTTTTCAAATCTGGCACCAGGTAACTATACTGTTACAGTAACTGGAAGTGGTGGATGTTCGGTGAATGGTAACTTTACTATTACTCCAGGTCCGGCTTGTTGTACTGTTTCAGCAACTGGTACAGATGCGCTATGTAATGGAGGTTCTACAGGTTCTGCAACTGCTAACCCTGCAAACGGAATTGCACCATATACTTACCAATGGGATGCAGGTACTGGTAACCAAACAACTCAAACTGCAAGTAACTTACCTGCCGGAACTTACAATGTTACTATTACAGATTTTGCTGGATGTCAGTCAACTACAAGTGTAACAATTGGTCAACCAGCAGTTCTTGCAGCAAATGCAACTCCTACAATGGTGTCTTGTTTTAATGTTTGTGATGGTCAAATAGCTGTTTCTGCTCCAACTGGAGGTACAGCAGCATATCAGTATAATATTAACGGAGGTACTTTTGGCGCATCTGGAACATTTACTGGATTATGTGATGGAACTTATAATATTATAGTTAAAGATGCGAATGGATGTCAGCTTCCATTGAGCAACATAGCAATTACGGAGCCTACAGATGTAACTTTGGTTCAGGGTGGAACAACACCAGCAACTTGTGGTGCTAATAATGGAACATTGAACGTTACTGCAGGCGGAGGAACACCTCCTTATCAGTATAATATTGGTGGAGCTAACCAGGCATCATCAAGTTTTACAGGTTTGGCTGCAGCTACTTATACAGTTACGGTAGCAGATGCGAACGGATGTACAGAAACAGTTTCGGTGACGGTGGCTTCATCTGCTGGTCCGGCCCCTTTTGTGGATATTCTTCATGATGTTGCCTGTGCTGGTGCTTTGACTGGAGATGCGACTATTGGTGTTACAGGTGGACAAGCTCCATTCCAGTATAGTATTGATGCCGGTCCTAACCAGGCAAGTAACTTCTTTGCTGGATTGAGCGCAGGTGCTCATACGGTAACAGTTACTGATGCAAATGGATGTACAGGAACTGTCAACTTAAATATTTCTCAACCTTCTGGCCTTACCTTTACAACCGTTGTAACGGATGCTTCTTGTAATGGAGTTTGTGATGGTCAAATTTCAGTAACAGCAAACAACGCTACGCCTCCATATACATACAGTTCAGATAACGGATTAGTGTTCCAGGCTTCAAATGTGTTGACCGGTCTTTGTGCTGGTGCTATTCAGGTAGTTGTTAAAGATGCAAACGGATGTTTGGCCAATGATGTGGTGGATGTTTTTGAACCTACACCGGTTACATTAACACCTTCTTTCGTTGAACCATCATGTCATGGTTTGGCAGATGGATCAATTACCTTTGCAGGTGCTGGTGGTACACCGGCTTACCAATACAGTGTTAATAACGGATCAACTTTCAGTGGATCAGATCCGGTAACTGGAATAGCTGCTGGTACCTACAACCTTGTTATTGAAGATGCTAATGGATGTCAGGAAACTGGTCAAATTACTGTAACTGAACCACCGGCATTTGACTTCGTATTTATTGCAAATAACCCATCTAACTGCGGTGCCAATGATGGATCATTTGAGATAATTGCTTTGAATGGATCAGCTCCATACACTTATTCAATTACCGGAACTGGTGGAGCATTGCAGCCTAGTGGATTCTTTGGAAGTTTGTTTTCTGGTTTATATAATCTTGTATGTATTGACGCGAATGGTTGTATTGATTCAACGTATTCTGCACTTTCGGATAACGTAATGGTTACCCAAGTTGATTTTGAAGTAAGTACATCTTGTTACAATTCTTGTGATGGAGTAGCTATTGTGTCTCAACAATTTGGTGCACCACCATTTACTTATACTATTAATACTGGCGGGTCACAAGGAACTGGTGACTTCTTTGGATTATGTGCAGGACAGCATTTCATTACTATTGAGGATAATGGTTTGTGTTTAGGTATTCAAGAAGTAAATATTCCAGAGCCGGATACGATTTTAGTAACAGCTGTTGGAACAGATCCATTGTGTTTTGGAGGTTCAGATGGAATTATTGACGTTAACGCCGGAACAACAGGTGGAACAGGTGGACCGTATACATACAGTATTGATGGAGTTAACTTCCAGGCTGGATTACAATTCACAGGACTTACTCAGGGTACTTATACGATTACAGCAAAGGATGGACTTAACTGTCTTGGAACTTTTGATATTACTTTATCACAACCTACCGATATTACAATTAACCTGATTGAAACTGATTTGGTTTGTAATGGTGATAATACTGGTTTCGTTCAAGTTGTTGCGGGAGGTGGTACTCCAGCATTTTCTTATAACTTAAATGGAAACGTTAACGCTACTGGAGTTTATCCTCTATTGGCAGCTAGCCCTGTGGGTGGATATCCTATTACTGTAACGGATGCTAACGGATGTACTGCTGATACTGTTCAGGTGGTGAATGAACCACCTTTATTAACAGCAATTTATAACCCGACAGATGCCCAGTGTAATGGATCGGCTGACGGAACAATAGCTGTAACAGCTAATGGTGGAACGGCTCCTTACGTATATAGTCCTAATAATGGAACTACTTTCCAGTCTAATTCAACACTTTCAGGATTGGCAGCAGGTTCTTATGATGTACTTGTAAAAGATGATAATGGATGTACAACTGTTTCAAATATTTTGATCAGTGAACCAACTCCTGTTACAATGACTATTACTCTTACACCTGAAACTTGTGGTCAATCAAATGCTACGATTGATGTTAACGGGTCTGGTGGTACAGGAGCATTTACTTATTATAATGATGGTGGCGTAGTGCCAAATGCGGGAGCTCCTAACTTTGTTTTTAATGGACTTACAGTAGGTAACTTTGTTCTAGTTGTTGAAGATGCCAATGGATGTCAGGCTGATTCAATGGTGACCACAACAGCTGATAACACTCCTCAAATTGATAATCTTGCAGTAACTCATTTAACTTGTAATGCTTCGGGTGATGGACAAATTGTGGTGACTGCTTCAAGTGGAGTAGGAGCATATACATATTCATTGGATGCTGGAGCATATCAGGCATCTAATACATTCTCTGGATTATCTGCTGGTACATATGACGTAAATGTTCAGGATGCTAACGGTTGTATTGCTACTTTACAAACAACCATTACAGAACCGGCTGTTCTAACATTGGGAGATGTAGTAACTGACTTAACCTGTAATGGAAACTCAACTGGACAGATCGTTTTATCATCAACAGGAGGTACGCAACCATATCAGTTCAGTATAACAGGTGGTGCACCATTCCAGGCTGGAGGTACATTTAGCTTCATCCAGGCTGGTACATACAATACTGTTGTTGAAGATGCGAACGGATGTCAATTAACAGGTACAAGTACTGTTGCTGAACCGAATGCTTTGGCATGGCAAACCTTTGTTATAACTGATCCGGTTTGTGCAAACGCTTGTGATGGAACTGTTACGACAGTTGTTACAGGTGGTACCGCTCCTTATTCATATAACTGGGGTGGTAATATTGCAGGATCTGTGTCTCCAAATGCAACTAACGTTTGTGCAAGTACTTATAATGTAGGCTTGACTGATGCAAATGGATGTCAAATGGATACATCCTTTACCTTGGTTGATCCTCCTGCATTAGTAATACCTGGGGTAACAGTGACAGATCAGCTTTGTTTTGATGGTATTCCTGATTTAAACAACCCTGGTGTTGTTGTTAATACAGGTCAAATTGATATTACTCAGCCTGTAACAGGAACAGCTCCTTACAATTATAGTATTGATGGTGGTACCAGCTATGTAGGAACAAACTCTTTCACTGGTCTAACTACAGGTAACTATGATATTTCAGTGACTGATGCAAATGGTTGTGAAGCGATTTCAAACGTAACTATTTATCAACCAGATTCACTTTATTCACTTGCTCCATCTGATTGGCCAGCATGTTATGGTGAAGATGTATTTGTACAAGCCTTTACAAATGGTGGTACAGTGCCTTATGCATCATTCACATGGACTGATGACCTTGGTAGCCCTGCAGTAAATACACCAATGTTTACATATACTGTATTTGATACTACGGTGTGGACATATGTTGTAACAGATCCAAATGGTTGTACAGCAGCTGCGGTATCTTATACCATTATGCCAACACCGCCATTGACGGTTACAGCATTTAACGATTCTTGGATCTGTGTAGGAGAAAGTGTAGATCTATCTGCAATTGCTGCAGGTGGTGAATTGATCGACTTTGGTGTTACTCAGGATTATTCTTACTCATGGAATACCGGTAATGCAAATGACACATTAGTTAACGTTACAGTATCACCTACTGTTGATACAGATTACATAATAACGGTGAATGATCTTTGTGGCATGACTGCAACGGATACAGTGACAGTTGTTATTAATCCACAACCAACTCAATACTTTGATAACTGGATCATGTGTGCCGGAGATACGTTACCAGGCTATATAGATCTTTCAGTATTGTATGCTCCTGGATATACAGTTAGCTGGGATTTTGGAAATGGTGGAACTTCAACCAATCTTAATCCTGGAGCGCAAGTTTATGCAAATGCTGGTGTTTATGACGTGACTATAACTGTTGTATCTGACTCGGGATGCGTTGAATCTTGGTTAGTTGGTACGGTTACGGTAAATGATTATCCAATCCCTGGATTCTATACTGAGCCAAATAGTCCTTCTGTATTAGATCCGGCGGTTCAGATCGTAGATATTTCTGAAAATGCAATGACTTACTACTATACATTTGGAGGTTATGGTTCATCTAGTGATCCTCAGCCTTATATTGAATTCCCAATTGAGGAAGAAGCAGTTGTTGAAATTTGTCAAACGGTTACTTCACCTGAAGGATGTGTAGCAACAATCTGTTCTCCATTGGATATTCATGAAGAGATTTTGTTCTACGTTCCTAATGTGTTTACTCCTGATGGTGATTTATTCAATGAAAGTTTCTTCCCTGTGTTTACATCAGGTGTAGATCCATATGAGTATCACTTAACGATCTTTAACAGATGGGGAGAAACCATTTTTGAATCTTTCAACTACGATTTTGGATGGAATGGACATTACGGTGATGGTGGATTAGTAGATGATGGAGTTTATATTTGGCAAATTGAATTTGGAGAAAAATTGTCAGACAAAAAACAAACCCACAGAGGTCACGTTACAGTTTTAAAATAGTAAATTAAAAAAGCGTAAAAAGTCGATTATCAGTTGTATAGTCGACTTTTTTGTGTAATTTGTCGATTTATTTTAAACCTTTTAGGTGTTATTAGCGTATATTAACATGATGAAAAGTGCGAAAATTATAGTTTTAGTTCTGTCTCTGGGCTTATATTATGGAAATAGTGCAGTTGCTCAGCAAGGATTGAATGTGATTGGAAGTGCCGGAACATATACGGAACTTTCCAATGGTTCTATTAGTTGGACGCTAGGTGAGGTTGTTATAGTAACTTCTTCTATACCTACAAATGATGTTACTCAAGGTTTTCAACAGGGAGATATTTACGTACTTTCAGTAAAAGACTATGCAGATAAGAAATTAGATATATCAGTTTATCCAAATCCAGCTGATGATATCATCAATGTTACTTCAAGTGAATTGACAAAGATGACCATCATGGATATGCAAGGTAAACTGATAGATGTAATGGATATATCTGAAATAACTACTCAAGTTGATGTATCTTATTTGAGTAGAGGAACGTATATGTTAATGTTCGAAGCAAATGGAACAT
Source organism: Crocinitomicaceae bacterium (assembly GCA_020635955.1). Taxonomy (GTDB): domain Bacteria; phylum Bacteroidota; class Bacteroidia; order Flavobacteriales_D; family Crocinitomicaceae; genus Paracrocinitomix. The sequence continues at coordinate 427,169 of JACJYW010000003.1, read as the reverse complement.
TAGCCAAACAAATGAAAATCGTAATACAATAATATATTTCACCCCATGAAAAAGATAAGTTTAGCCTTATTTGTATTATTAACGAGTGTATTGTCTTTTGGACAGGCACCTCAAAAATTCAATTATCAGGCAGTTGTAAGAGATGCCGGAGGTATTTCTGTTACTGACCAACTTGTTGGTGTAAGAGTAAGTATCCTTCAGGGATCTGTACTTGGTTCTTCAGTTTTCTCTGAAACACACGGACCAACTACTAACGCGTATGGATTGATCAATCTGCAAATTGGAACAGGAGCTAATACAGGTCCTGCTTTGTCAACGATTGACTGGTCTTCTAACCAATATTATATTAAAGTGGAGATCGATCCAAGTGGTGGAACTAACTATACCTTGGCTTCAACATCTCAATTGGTCTCAGTTCCTTATGCATTACATGCTAAAACAGTTGATAATGCTGATGATGCGGATGCTGATCCAACAAATGAGTATAACACAGGTGCTGTTGTTAATGGTACAAACCTGGAGATTACTGATGGTGGAGGTACTATTACAGTTGATATGTCATCAATTGCTCAAGATGCGGATTCAAATCCAACAAATGAGTTACAAACTTTATCTAAAGTAGGTCAAATCGTTTCGTTATCAAATGGTGGAGGAGCATTCACTGATGACGTAAATGATGCGGATGCGAGTGTTACGAATGAGTTGAATACTGGATTTACTCTTGTTGGTACAACTTTACAGATCACTGATGCCGGAGGTACGTTGAGTGCTAACTTATCATCTATTGCAAATGACGCGGATTCAAATCCAACAAATGAATTGCAAACAATTTCTAAAGTTGGTAATACTGTAACATTGTCAAACGGTGGAGGTTCATTTACAGATGCAGTTGATGATGCGGATGCTGATAACACAAATGAGTTACAGATCATTAGTAAAGCTGGATCTACTGTTACCTTATCAAATGGTGGAGGTTCTTTTACAGATGATGTAGATGATGCGGATGCTGACCCAGCTAATGAGTTACAAACAGTTAATAAAGTTGGTAATACTGTTACTTTATCAAACGGTGGTGGATCTTTTACTACAGATGACTCAGATTCTAATCCGGCGAATGAGTTCAATACCAGTGCATCTTTAACTGGTTCAACTTTGAATATTACAGATGGTGGAGGTACTTTAACTGTTGACCTATCTTCTTTAGGTGGCGGTGCTGACCCTTCTTCAACAAATGAGTTGATCACTAATGCACAATTGGTAGGAACTAACCTGACAATCACAGAAGCTGGTACTCCTTGGACCGTTGACCTTTCTTCTCTTGGTGGTGCTGGTAATCCAACTGATGAGTTAAATACAACATTTGTATTAAATGGTAACGTTTTAGAAATTACTGATGCTGGAGGTACGCTAACAGCTGACCTTTCTCCAATAATTACTGGTGGTGGTGATTTAAGCCCAACTAATGAGTTGAACACAACTATGGTGTTAAATGGTACTACACTAGAATTAACTGATGCCGGAGGAACATTAACAACAGACCTTTCTTCTCTTGGTGGTGGAGGTTCTTCATACAGAGTTGGTCAGCTTTTAGGTGGTGGAATTATCGTTTACGTTGATTCATCAGGTCAGCATGGTTTGATTGCTGGTTTGACAGATCTTGGAGGTGCAAATCCTTTGTTTGAAAACCCTAACACAACAGCTTTGTTAGTTGGTGCTTCAAGTTTCATTGACGGAGAAGGAAATACGGCTTTATTAGTTGCTGATGCTGCTAATTATGAAGCTGCTATTCTATGTGATTCTTATGCCGTTGGTGGTACTGGATGGTTTTTACCTTCAGTTTATGAACTACAGATTATGTGTAGAAGTGGATTTGTTATGGGGGTAAACGCTTTAACTTATAATACTACATACTGGTCTTCAACAGAGTTGACAAGTGGTACTATGGGATTATCTGCTTATACAGTAAATTCAAACTACGGATTCATTGAAACTAAAACTCAAGGAACAACTGGAATTAAAGTTCGTCCAATGAAGAAATTCTAATTTCATTGAATAAATAATATTGAAAGCCCTCAGAGATTCTCTGAGGGCTTTTTTTATGAATTTAATTTATCATTATTTATGTTCTATGAGATTATAGAACATAGCAGTAATAATGTTGTAGGCCGCTTTAATTTAAGGTAAGGATTGATAGAACAAACTATCAGTTAATTCATTGGTGTTGATTCAGGTGTCTTTAAAGTAATTCTTTGTTTTCTTATTGGTACACCATTTTTCTGCCCCATTGAAGGTGGTTAGCTTGTGTATTGTGAAGTATAGCAAAACGAAGCTGCTCAAGGCGACAAGGGGAGCCCTTGAGAGCAAAGTGCGCTAGCAGAACGATACTCAACTATGAACTGTAAATGGATGAGGCAGTCTTATAATTTAAAAAACAACAAATGAGATAATTTCATTGAGCATACTTTGAATGCTATAGATTTTTGAGCAAAAAAAATCCTGGCACCTAAATAAGATGCCAGGATCATAATTACTTTAATGAGAAGATTATCGCTTAGCCATTTTCTCAGAAGAAACAGTTAATTTCTTTCTTCCTTTCTTTCTTCTTCTAGCCAATACAGCTCTTCCGTTTTTAGTCGCCATTCTCGATCTAAATCCGTGTTTGTTTCTTCTCTTTCTAACTGATGGTTGAAACGTTCTCTTGCTCATCTCAAAATATTATTAGTGTATTATCGTCTTGTATAATATCCCGTAAAGGGAGTGCAAAGATACAATTAATAAGTGGAACTCAAAACAAATATTGAGAAAAATCAAAAATATGATATAATTATGACACTAGTCCCTGATTTACTGGGTAAATTTGTCGCTCATTATGTTCGCACCACGCAAGAAAAAAGAAAAGGTACACCTTACAAAGGACTCGTATAAAAAGGCAAGAAGGTTCTTCAAGTTCTTAAAGCCATATAGAGGAATCTATTTGATTGGTTGGATATTTCTATTGCTTTCAAGTATAACCTCAATGGTATTTCCCGGTTTAATGGGACAATTATTAGGAACCAATGAAAAGGACGGCGCCATTATAGATGTACCTGGATTAGACCTCACTGATATTAATGTGATCATCCTGACCATGTTGGTAGTTTTTGCATTCAATGCCTTCTTTTCATTCTTTCGTATTTGGATCTTTACCTATGTTACTGAAAGAGCTTTAAAGGATCTAAGACACTATTCATTTGAGCGGTTTGTATACTATCCGCTTGATTTCTTTAACAGAAATAAAGTAGGTGAATTGACTTCTCGAATAGCTACTGACATTACTTCAATTCGAGATGTATTAAATACAACTATTGCTGAATTCTTTCGACAATTCATCACCATTGCCATTGCATTGGGAATGATCCTTACTTTTTCATGGGAACTGGCACTTTGGATGTTAGCCGTAATTCCTGTTCTGGCAATTGTTGCCATTGTTTTTGGAAGATATATTAGGAAATTATCCAGAAGGGCAACAGATGAATCTGCCGCTTCTAATTCTATTATTGAGGAGGTATTGACAGGAATAGTGAATGTTAAAGCCTTTACAAATGAGAGGTTTGAAAAGAATAGATATGAAGAGCGCATATTGAACATTCAAAAACTGAATGTGAAGACGGGAGTAATGCGTGCTGTATTTGTAGCGTTCATCATTTTCTGTTTGTTTGGAGGGATTGCCTTTGTGATTTGGAAAGCCAAAGAAATGCAACTTACCGGTGAGATCACGGCTTCACAGTTCTATGCTTTTATTTTGTATACCATTTTCCTTGGAGCTTCATTTAGCGCCATCCCGGATATGTATGCTCAAATTCAAAAAGCCATTGGTTCAACTGAGCATTTGATGGATCTTTTGGAAGAGAATGTTGAATCTTCTGAAGGAATAGAACTGAAAGATTTTAAAGGAGAAGTGACATTTTCAAATGTATCCTTTTCTTATCCGCAACGAAAGGAGATAAAAGTATTGGATCACATCAGTTTTCATTGTAATGCAGGACAGACAACTGCTTTAGTTGGAAGTTCTGGTGCTGGAAAGTCAACCATTTCTTCTTTGCTACTTCATTTCTATGATATTAATGAAGGAACGATCAAATTTGATGGTCACGATATTTCAGCAGTATCAAAAGAAAGTCTAAGAAGTCAAATAGCTGTGGTGCCTCAAGAGGTGATCTTGTTCGGTGGTACGATCAAGGAGAATATTCTATATGGAAATGTTAATGCTACTGATGAAGAAGTGATAGAGGCTGCTAAAAAAGCAAATGCTTATGACTTTATCATGTCTTTTCCTGATAAAATGGAAACACTTGTTGGTGATAGAGGGATTCAATTATCTGGTGGTCAAAAGCAACGTATTGCTATAGCCAGAGCTGTATTGAAAAATCCTAAGATCCTGATTCTGGATGAAGCTACCTCTGCTTTGGATTCAGAGAGTGAAAAATTAGTGCAGGATGCCCTGGATAAACTAATGGTAGGAAGAACATCTTTCGTTATTGCCCATAGACTTTCAACGGTAAAAAATGCTGACAATATTTTGGTATTGGAGCATGGTAAGATCGTTGAACAAGGTAAACATGAGGTGTTAATAGCAGATACGCAAGGTACCTACTTCAAGCTCAATAATATTCAGTTAAATTGATTACCCTAAATACGCTCTAAGCATTTTGCTTCTTGAGGTATTTTTCATTTTGCGGATAGCTTTTTCTTTGATCTGTCTTACTCTTTCTCGGGTTAGGTCAAAACGCATTCCAATTTCCGCTAAGGTCATAGGTGGCTGGTCTCCTAATCCAAAATAAAGTCTGATCACATCAGCTTCACGCAATTTAAGGGTGCTTAATGAACGTTCTATTTCGCTTTTAAGTGATTCAGCAATAAGATCTTTTTCAGGGTTATTGCTCTCAGGATTTTGAAGTACATCATACATTGATGATGAACCTTCATCCCCCTCTTTTAAAGGAGCATCCATGGAAATATGTCTTCCTGAATTGGAAATAGAATATTTTACATCCATTTCAGATACTTCTAAAATCTCAGCTAATTCATCAATGGTAGGAGTTCTTCCAAGCTCTTGCTCCAATTCAGCAAAAGCTTTGTTTACTTTGTTGATGATACCAATTTTGTTCAGAGGTAATCTAACGATCCTTGCTTGTTCAGCTAAAGCTTGTAGAATAGATTGTCTGATCCACCAAACGGCGTAGGAAATGAATTTAAATCCTCTTGTTTCATCAAAACGTTGTGCCGCTTTGATCAAACCAAGGTTTCCTTCGTTAATAAGATCAGGTAATGACAATCCCTGGTTCTGATATTGTTTCGATACAGATACAACGAATCTTAAGTTTGCTTTAGTTAATCTTTCTAAAGCTTTCATATCACCGTCTTTGATCTTTCTTGCTAATTCTACCTCTTCTTCAGCAGTGATCAGGTCTACCTTTCCAATTTCCTGTAAGTATTTGTCTAATGATGCAGTTTCTCTGTTGGTGACCTGTTTTGTAATTTTTAATTGTCTCATTTGTAGTGGTCGTTTAGTATAAATGTGTGGTTCCTTTATTAAAGACGTTCAAAATCACGCTCCGGTTGGCTTACGTCAATTGCCAAAACACTTCTGCCAGTTTAATATAATAAAAATATCTGACATTTAAAAAATTCGAAACTGTTCAAACATTATTTTTGAATTATAAAATTGTTCTGAATGTCCGCTTTTGAATTTGAATTCATACCTAAAGAAAATATTCTGGAAATCATGCCATTGATGATGAAGATAAACAGCATTACTCCAGAGGAAAAACTTAGAGAAAGAATATTGGAGATGTCAACGCAGAACTACAAATGCCTTGGAATATATTCGGATGACAAGCTGATTGGAATTTGTGGATTATGGTTTCTTACCAGACATTACTGCGGAAAAACTATGGAGCCTGATCATGTTATCATTGACGAAAAATATCAAGGGCAGGGAGTGGGGCAACAACTGTTTGACTGGCTGTTTGAATTTGCTAAAATGGAAGGAATAGAAGCAGCTGAATTAAATACCTATGTTCAGAACACACGATCGCATAAATTTTATTATAACTTGGGATTTGAAATAAAAGGATATCATTTCCTTAAAATTCTGAATAGGGACTAAAAATGCTGTCAAAGAAGACCAAATATGCTTTTCATGCACTCACTTACCTTGGTAAACAAGAGGCCAGAAAACCTGTATTGATCTCTGAGATCTCAGAGAAAACAAAGGTTCCAAAAAAATTCCTGGAAGCCATCTTGTTAGACCTTAGAAAAGCCGGAATGCTAACCAGTAAAATGGGTAAGGGAGGAGGATACTATCTAAGAATGGATCCCGAAGAGATCAAATTAGCCGAGGTGATCAGAATGTTTAACGGACCGATAGCTCTGTTACCATGCGTTTCTTTGAACTATTATGAACCCTGTGATGAATGTGTAGATGAAGAAACCTGTGGTTTACATGCTATCATGCTTGAAGTTAGGGATGAAACCCTAAAGATCGTTGCAAATAAAACGTTGAAAGATATACTTTCAGCCGAGGGTTAAAAAAATTTATGTCAATAATCTACTAAATCGGTAGAATAAATATATATTTGCCGAAAAATTGTAGATGCTACTCGATCAAATTTTACTTAAAAGAGGGATTCGAAGAGGTGATTCGGCAGCCAAAAGTCTATTAAAGACTATTAGTTGGAGGGCGGTTGGAACTTTGGATACCATGATGATCGCTTACATTTTAACTGGCGAATTTGGGATAGCATTTTCAATTGGATCTGTGGAGGTTTTTACTAAAATGATCCTTTATTATTTACACGAAAGAGCCTGGAACAAATACTTGTGAAATGTTAGCAGAACGATTAATAATAACTCCTGAAAATATTGAAGACTTTAATCTTCAATTGAGAACTAAAACACCTCTGGAAATTACAAAGTGGATATTGATGAGGGCCAAGAAACCTGTAGTTACGACTAATTTCAGGCCTTTTGAAGCAGCTATTCTTCATGTAGCTGCTCTTGTTAAGCCCAATATTAATGTAGTGTGGTGTGATACAGGTTATAATACGCCCGATACCTATAAATGTGCTCAAAAGATCATCCAGCAATTAGACCTGAACATTCATTTATATGTTCCTAAACAAACAGTAGCTTATAGAGATGCCATTATGGGAATTCCTGAGGTGGATGATCCCAATCATGAGTTATTTACGAAACAGGTAAAATTGGAACCTTTTAAAAGAGCCATGAAAGAACATAAGCCAGATGTTTGGTTCACTAATCTAAGAAAGGGTCAAACAGAATTAAGAGATAGTTTGGATATCCTTAGTTATAGTAAAGATGGTGTTCTTAAGGTAAGTCCGTTCTACTACTTTACAGATGAGGAAATGGAAAATTATATCGACATGTATCGATTGCCTAATGAACATAGATATTATGATCCAACCAAGGCACTGGCAAACAGAGAATGTGGTTTACATAACTAAAATTTGATTTATGGATTACTTAGATGAGTTAGAGAATGAGGCAATATTTATCCTTAGGGAAGTTGCAGCTCAGTTTGATAAACCAGTTCTGTTATTCTCAGGAGGAAAGGATTCAATCACCCTGGTACATCTCGCGGTAAAGGCTTTTTATCCGGCGCCAGTTCCTTTTCCTTTAATGCATATTGATACTGGCCATAATTTTCCGGAAACCATTGATTTTAGAGATGAACTGGTTAAAAAGTATGGATTGAATCTGCATATTGAATACGTTCAGGATGCCATTGATGCTAATCTGGTAAAAGAAGAAACCGGGAAATATGCAAGTAGAAATGCTTTGCAAACCGTGTCTTTGTTGAATGGAATTGAAAAGCATGGATTCAATGTATGTATTGGTGGAGCGAGAAGGGATGAAGAAAAAGCCAGAGCTAAAGAACGCATATTTTCAGTAAGAGATGACTTTGGAGGATGGGATGCCAAAAATCAACGTCCTGAATTATTCGACATGTTAAATGGAAGAATAAATCAAGGTGAAAATGTAAGGGCTTTTCCTATATCAAACTGGACAGAATTAGACGTTTGGAATTACATTAAGAGGGAAAACATAGCATTGCCATCTGTCTACTTTGCACATAAGAGAAAGATTTTTCTCAGGGATGGATTGATCTGGTCAGATTCGCCCTATATCAATAAAGAATCAAATGAAGAGATCATTGAAAAAACGGTGCGTTTCAGAACTGTTGGAGACATGACCTGTACGGCAGCTGTAGAATCAGATGCAGATAATATTGATTCTGTTATAGGCGAGATCATTGCAGCAGAGATTTCAGAACGTGGAGCGCGAATAGATGATAAACGCTCAGAAGCGGCTATGGAAAAACGAAAAGAAGTAGGATATTTTTAAAAGGTAAAATGGAAATAATAAGAATTTCAACGGCGGGTAGCGTTGATGATGGTAAAAGTACCTTGATTGGTAGATTACTTTATGATACACAATCGCTATCAAAAGACAAGATTGAGAATATCAAAAGTTTATCTCAACAAAAAGGTTTGAAGGATATAGACCTTTCATTGATCACAGATGGCTTAACTGCTGAACGAGAACAAGGGATAACCATTGATGTGGCGCATATCTATTTTAATACACCAAACAGAAAATACATTATTGCTGATACTCCCGGTCATATAGAATATACCCGAAACATGATCACAGGAGCTTCTAATGCAAGTGTGTTTATGATCTTGATAGATGCAAGACAGGGAATTGTTGAACAAACTAAAAGACACCTTTTTATTGCTTCGTTATTAGAGATAGAACACATTGTTTTTGTGATCAATAAAATGGACCTGGTTAGCTTTGAAGAAAGTGTATACCTGAATATTCTGGCTGAATTGAAAAAGCTTGAGGTGAAATTCGAATTAGAAGATAGAAAGTTGACTTACATTCCAATCTCAGCAAAATTAGGAGATAATGTAGTGAATAGATCTAATCATATGGATTGGTATACGGGGCCGTCTTTACTTACCTTTTTGGAACAAACTAATATTGAAGAGAAGCCTTCTGAATTTCGATTCAATGTGCAGTATGTGATTCGCCCTCAATCAGATCAATTTCATGATTTTAGAGGCTATGCTGGTAAAGTAAAATCAGGTAAAATCCAATTAGGGGATGAAATAAAGGTTCTTTCCTCTGGTCAAAGCAGCAAGATCAAAGCTATTCACCGATATAAGGAACAATTACTTTCGGCTAAAACAAATGATTCAGTTACCATTGAACTGGAAGATGATATTGATATTTCAAGAGGAGATATTTTGACTTTGTCCTCTTCAGAAAGTACTGGAGATAGGTTGATCAATTCAAAAATTTGCTGGTTGGATAAAGAACCGCTTGTTCCACAAAAGAGATACTTATTAAAATATAATGCCGCAACAGTGCCGGTTAAAATTGATGCAATTGAAAGTCAACTGAATTTTACTTCTCTTGATTTTGAGACAAATCCAGATCAGGTTGGGATAAATTCTATTAATCAGATCAGCATTAAAACGGCCGCTCCAATTTATTTGGATCAATACCGTGAAAATCCTAAAAATGGTTATTTCATACTGGTAGATGAAGTATCGAACAATACAGTAGGAGTAGGGTTTAAGAATTAAGTAAATGAAAAAGATCCCGGTCATATCAAACAACCGGGATCTTTTATATTCACTACTACTTACTCCATTATAATCTCTACCTGTTTTTGGATCGTTCCTCTTAAGATGCCCAGTGTTACTTTATCACCGGGGTTATACATGGCCAATCTGGCTTGCAATTCAGAGGTAGATTTCACTTCATTACCTGCAACAGTTAGAATAATATCTTTCATGCGTATATCATTCTTGTCTGCATTGCCTCCAATGATCACACCGGTAACTAAAACTCCCTGATCACTTGAAAGCTTGTTTTCTTTCATTACTTCAGAGTTGTTATCCATAATGTTGATGCCCAATTGAACCCGTTTTACCTCACCATATTTTATCAGATCGAAAGTGACTTTTTTCACAATGTTTGAAGGCACAGCAAAGGAATAACCCGCGTAATAACCAGTACCAGAAGCTATAGCCGTATTGATCCCAACCAATTCTCCATTGCGATTGACCAGGGCACCCCCTGAGTTTCCTGAATTAACGGCTGCATCTGTTTGAATGAATGATTCAACAGGAAAAATGCCTTCTTCAGGGTTGTAGCTGGATGTCAATAGATCAATATTTCTGTTCTTAGCACTTACGATCCCAGCTGTAACAGTAGATTGAAGGTTAAGGGGATTTCCTACGGCCAATACCCATTCACCCAATTTTAATTTATCTGAATTACCAAATTCTGTATACTTCAAACCGTGGGCATCAATTTTAACTACCGCCAGATCAGTTGAAGGATCGGTTCCGATTAATTCTGCGGTGTATTTTTTAGATCCCAGATTAACAGAGATATCGCTTGCATCTTGCACCACGTGATTGTTTGTGACGATATAACCTTCAGGAGATATTACAACTCCTGATCCTGCAGCTTCACCATGTCTTTCTCTTTTTCTATAGCCATCTTCGCCATAAAAGAGTCTCAAAAAGGGATCAAATGTGATCTCTTCCTTTACAAAGTGTGTTCTTATATGAACCACAGATTGTACCGTTTTTTCAGCCGCAAACGTAAGATTCACAGGCTCCGCTTTATCCACCGTTGGAATAGGGTCATCATCATCAAGATTAACATCTAAAATGGATGCCTCAATAACTTGAGGTTGGTCCTGAACTTGAACTGTTTCGTTTTTTGGTAGTGTTGCCTGTACGCCGATATACGCTCCCGCCAGCGCAGACACAAATGCAATGATCATTGAATTTTTCATACTGGACGTTTTGATTGTTGTTTTTCTTTAAGAACGCCCAAAGCCTGAAATAGTATCAAACAGAATTTTAAAAAATGTTAAATGAAATTAGATTGATAAATAATTGGGTTTGGTAGAATTGTTGATATAAAGTCAGTAAAACACCGCAAATTGGTCCCAAATAAATTTTGAGAATAAGTTAAACCATTTGTAACTTGTCGCGTCTAAGCTCGATATCATAAAGATGAAGAAAACACTACTATATCTATTTCTGTTTGTTGGATTGGTTGGAAATGCCCAGCTCACAGGAGAAGTGCACTATACCACTAAAGTGAATATGCACAAAGATCTACCGGATACCGAAAGAGGGAAGAGAATGAAAGAATTTCTTCCTGAATTCATGGACTTTGAGAATTTGTTGATCTTCACCGGAACGCAAACGGTCTATAAAAATGTGCATGACGAAAATGAGGAGGTAAACTTTGAAGATGAAGAGGATAGAAGGAAAAGCATGATGAAAAAAAGGATGGCTCCAGCTAATGATATCATTTACACCAATGTTGAAACAGGTTTAGTGGTAGAGAAGAAAGAGTTCATGGACAAGATCTTTTTGATCAAAGATTCAATCATTAATTCTAAGTGGAAACTTACCGGAGAAACTATGATGGTTTCAGATATGAATTGTATGAAAGCTGAATATCTTCCAACGCCTGGAGATTCAACAGATACTTTGCAGATGTACGTTTGGTTTACACCTGAGATTCCTGTGTCTTCTGGTCCTGCCGGATATGGAGGCTTGCCCGGATTGATCGTTTACTTAAATGAGTACAATGGCTCAAAAGAGATCTCTTTGTCTACAATTGTGATGCGAGAAGTTGCTGACGGTGAAATAGAAGAGCCTAAAAAAGGTAAAGAGGTAACGAGAGAGGAATTTGATGAGATCCGTCGTCAAAAAATGGAGGAGCGAAGAAAGCAATGGGAAGGTCAGGGTGGTGGCCACGGTGGACCTCCTCATTAGTATAATCCCCATCTATGAAATATTTAGCTAAGTTGATCTTGTTCGCTGGTATTCTGGCGAGTTCTAATTCGGTTTTTGCACAAACAATTACCATTTCAGGTAAATTGTATTCTACTGAGGGGGATTCAGTTCCGGGTGCTTCTGTGATGTTGATAGGAGCTCAGGATTCTATCTTGAAAACCTATGCCATTTCTAAGAAATCAGGTGATTTTGCCTTATTGAATGTGAAAAGTGGAGATTATATTCTTAAAGCTTCATTTTTTGGTTATCTGCCCTATGAACAAAATGTATCTGTAGCAGAAGGTGCTTCAAATATGGATCTTGGAAAGATCATTTTACAACCAAAAACCTTGAAAACCGTCACTGTTGATGGGCAATATATACCTATTCAGATCAAAGGGGATACCATTGAATATGATTCCAGAGCATTTGAAGTGAAGGAACATGACGTGGTGGAAGACCTTTTAAAGCAATTGCCTGGTGTTGAAGTAGAGGAAGATGGAACCATTAAAGTACAGGGAAAAGACGTGGAGCAGGTATTGGTGGATGGGGAAAAGTTCTTTGGAGATGATCCTAAGGTGACCACCAAAAACTTACCGGCAAATGCAGTTTCTAAGGTACAGGTATTCGATAAAACTTCCGAAATGTCTGAATTTACTGGTGTTGATGATGGAAGTCAATCTCCAACGATCAATATCAAATTAAAAGAAACACACAAGAAAGGTGTCTTTGGGAATGTGCAAGCTGCTGGAGGAACTCAGGTACCAACCAATAATACACTTCGATATGAAGGGAAAGCAAATGTGTTTTCATTCAAAAAGAAGTGGCAGTTTTCGGTGATAGGCATGTCAAATAATATCAATCAAACTGGTTTTACCTGGAGTGATTATTCCAACTTCATGGGTGGTGCAGCTACTTTTGGAAGAGGTGGTGGAGATGTAGGAGGTTTAAATGTGAACGGTGGTGAGCCCTCTGACGGATTCCTTCAAACGCATGCAACTGGGGTGAATTTCAGATATAAACCATCCGGTCAAACTACATTATCTACCTCCTTCTTTTTCAACAGCTTTGATAAGAATTACAATAAGATCTTAGATAGAGAAACCTATTTCACAGATTCAACTTTGTTTACGAATGAAGAGGCAATACAACAAAGTAATTCATTGAATGGGAAAACGGATATTTTCTTTGAGCAGAAGTTTGATTCTACGCATGTTTTGAATTTGACATTGAAGGGTGATATTGGTCAAACCATTTATGATAACACGAATCAAACGTTGAATAGTACGGATGATAATGTTCTAGTGAGCCAGTTCAATACCGGATTGGATCAAACCAATTTCAATTACAGCTTAAATGCCGGGGCCAATTATCGTAAGAAATTCAACAAAGGCGGAAGATATACTGGGGGTGATATCTCCTATAATCGAACGAATAAAGACCTGACCACTTATTTAGATTATTTGACTTCTCTGGTTAACAATGGTGTTCCTTTTAATGTGTTAACAAGCCAACAGCAATTGAGTGTGGAATCTACAGAAAAACTAGCTGGTTCATGGACCTGGTCTGAGCCCATTTCTAAAAATCAATTATTGCAATTTGATCTGGGACTGAATAGAAATACGGAATCACGAAATAGAAAGGTGTATGATGATACATCTACCGTTCAGGTGATCAATCCATTCTTATCTGGAATTGGTGATTACCTGCAGATGCATTATAACGGTGAAGTGCGTCATAAATTCTTTGGAAATAAGGTGAAAACAACCGTTGGAGCTCAATACAAATATCTGACCTTATCAGGACAGGATCTTTTTGCAGGGAACAAGGAATATCAGTATATCCTGCCATCAGCCATGATGGAATGGGATCCTAATAAAAAGACCAATACCCGATTGAACTATTCAACATCTATTGCTGCTCCTTCATTGAATCAATTACAGCCCTTGCAGGATAATACGAATCCGTCGCAGGTGATCCTGGGTAATTTAAATTTGTTGCCGGAGTATTCTCATAATCTATCATTCAGATTGCATAGCTTCAATCAATTCAATTTCAGATTCTTCATGGTGCGTCTTTCGGGAGGTTACACGCAGAATAACATAGTGTATTCTCAGCAGATCAATCAGTATTACATCACTGAGTTGATCCCACAGAATATTGGAACTGAGAAAAGTGCTAATGTCTTCCTGACGTATGGAACTTCCATCCATAAGTTAAAAACCAAATTCAGAGTTTCAGGTTCTACGGGCATTTCTAACGGTTTGGTTAATTTGAATGGAACGCAGGATTCGTATACCACTTACACGGTTTCACCTTCATTAAGATTGGAGAATATCGGTAAGAAAGTTTTGGATCTAAGAGGAGGGGTATCTTACAATTGGTCGTTAAATACCTACAAATTGAATCAAAACTTCAATAATAATTACCAGAATATCAATTATTACGTGAATGCTTCTGTAAATATTAAAGACCGTTGGATCATCAACCCAAAAATGCAACATTATTTCTATCCTGGATTCACAACTAATAAGCAGGTATTACTGATCGATTTTACTGTAGCATGTAATTTACTTGAATCGAGAAAGCTTCAGATCTATGTATCAGGAAAGGATATGCTGAACCAGAATACCGGTATTAGTCAATACTATCTGCAGAATATGTACGAGCGTTCTGTGACTCAAACACTGGGCAGATACTTTATGCTTGGCGTAAAATACTCGTTCCAAAGAGTGGGTGGTAAAGTAGAAAAGGAAGACAAAGAATAAAAAAAGTCCCGCTTATGAGACGGGACTAAAAACTTTGTTATGGATAGAGTTTAATTCAAAAGGTGAATTATTCCGCTTGTAGTGAGTGATTACCAACTTTATAGTAAGCATTCGTCTGCAAGATACGGAACTTTCCTGGTTACAACATTACCGAATTGTTAATTTTATAACAATCTACAAAAAGTACATGATTCTTTCTGCCCCATTGAAAGTGGTTAGCTTGTGTATTGCGAAGTAAAGCAAAACGAAGCAGAACAAAGCGACGGGGGAGCTCTTGTACGCAAAGTTTTATTGCTGAGCGATACACCACTATGAACTGTAAATGGATCAGGCAGCCAACTTAAGAGATATTATTTCTTAAACATAAAGTATACCGCCAGGATCAGGAATACGAATGAATAAAGATGATTGATCCTGAATGTTTCTGTTTTGAATACCAATAAGGTAAACAAGGCAAAGACAATGAGAGTGATCACTTCCTGAATTACTTTCAGCTGCACAAGCGTGAATGGTCCGCCTTTGCCTTCAAATCCGATACGATTAGCAGGTACCTGAAACATATATTCGAATAATGCAATTCCCCAACTTATAAGGATAATAGAAACTAATCCAAGCTTACTGAACCATTTCCATTCTTCAAATTTCAGGTGTCCGTACCAGGCTAAAACCATGAATGAATTACTTAATATCAGTAATCCAATCGTTAAAAGAGCTTTCATAATTTGAAATAAGATTTTGCTTAAAGCTAATCAAATGAATGACCGTGCGAATTTCTAATTCATTAATCCTAATTAAATTCTTTCCGATATGTTTATATTAGTACTATACAGATGAATTAAAACCTATGAGAACCGTGCCCGTTAAGAAATTAATTTATTTCCTTCCAATTATTGCTTTAACCTCATGTGGAGGAAGTAGTGATACCGAAAATACTGACAATGAAGAGACTGCAGTGTATGAACAGGATCATGAATGGATAGTGAATGCAAATAAACTAAAGGATAAATTAGGAGATATTCAGGCAAGCTTTGTTGAAATTGGCAATAAAGAAGTAGAAGAGACGGTTTGTAATGATATGTCAAGAGTTCCATACTCAGGGAACAAGGAGGTGATGAACGTGTGGATGATGTCTACCTATATGCTGGATAATTTTGCAAAAGAAGAGTTTGGTAAGCACGATTTTCAAATGCCTGATGTGGCTATGAAGAATGGAACACCATTGCGAGATTTGGATTGGGTGAATTTCAATAGTACCGATTTTAGAATGTTCAGTGCTTACCGACTATATCCTGAACTAAAGGATATTCCTAAAAAGTATAAAGATGAGGATGGTGTATCTGTATCTAATGAAGAGATCGTGCAAAATTTAGACATGACTTACAAAGCTTTAGAAGATGGTTTATTTGCCGTAGTGGCGATCACGGATTATTTGAAACCACAATATGTGAGCAAAACAGAGTATGAAACCGGTTATTTCATGGGCTATCTGATGTTTGCTGATTGGGAAACGGGTCAGTTGAGCTGCATTTCACCTTTGTTGGCTCAAAATAGTGAGACCATAGATTTCTCATATACTTCTGATGGATTGATGGATGATGAATACAGCAATGCCATTTCAGCCATGAATGCTGATCTGCAATTTCAAACAGGGAAAGTAGTAGATAGTTTGGCTCGTCTAAGAACAGGATTTGAAGGAGAAATTTGGGTAAATTATTCTTTGAATCTGGATAATTATAAGGAGTAAGAAGCTTTATTTCTTAATTATTTATAATAATCAATTGCTCTGAGGAGTAGTAGTGATCATTCAGGATTTTAATAACATAGTTTCCAGATTCAAGGTTCGATAAGTCAATATTATTTAATTCCCCAGAATCATTTTGCATTAGAAGTCTGCCCGACTGATCGTAAATTAAAATTTGATTTACTTTTTGATCGTTCACTCCTTCGATATTGATGATTCCCGTGGAAGGATTTGGCCAAATCTTCAGATTCGTTTTTTGTTTTGTGGTTAAACTATTTGTCCCATAGATTGAGTGTTGACTAAAAAATCTCCAAATTTCTATGTTAGCATCAAAATCCATGCATGTAACTTCAGATGATCCGGGCATAGGGCTGCCGGGCCAGGAATGTCCGCCTCCATCAACTTTAAACAACTCCACAGTGTTGCCATCTAATCCACCTGAATAAAGGTAATGCGTTGCAGTTGCTCCATCAGCAGTATTAATATCCGGTACGCTTGTAATTGTTGGATTGATATTGCATTGATTTTCATTTACCCAGAAACTGTTTGTTACATCAATTCCGGCCATTGTAGATGTTCCATCATAGGAATTGATATTATCAGCTGTACCGTGAATATGAAGAACGGGAGTGGGGTGGTGCGGGGAACAGGAATTATATATGTCAACAGACATTGATCCTGTGACGGTTCCAATTGCAGCAATTCGATCACTTTGACAAGCGAAAGTATAAGACATAAAACTTCCGTTTGACATTCCGGCTAAATATATACGATCCTGATCAATAGAATAGTAGGCAGATATAGTATCCATCAGTGCTTCTAAAAAACCAACATCATCCACTGTAGAGCCGAACACATTACCGTAGTTCCAGAACTTCAAACCCAAATAAGTTGAGCCATCCGGATGAACCACAATAAAATTGGCCGTATCAGCTATAGGTCGGAAATCCCTGTATTGGGCAAATTCTGCTCCACTTGAACCTGTTCCATGTAAACCAATAACCATGGGAACAGGAGTCCCTGCCGTATATGTTGCCGGAACATAAAAGGAATAAGTTCTGGTAATTCCTCCATGCAAAAATGATCCGTTGATGGTTGTTTGCGCATTAGAAACAATAATAATTCCAAGGAGGAAGAAAATTGAGAGTATCTTTTTCATAGAACAAATGGACAACTTGCCCAATAAAGCTAATGATTTTTTATGCAATCAGCAAGCCAATTTAAATCATAGTTGTTGCTTTTTAAGCTTGATTGAGAGGTGTTTATAATGAAATCATATTTGTTAAGGTTGAGGTATTGCCTCAACAACAACTTCATTTCCTATAATATCAAAATAGGTTACTTTCAGACTGATCATATCCGTGGTCCATTTTTCAATGCCTGCTTCTGCTGCTTGCCGGCAAAAGGTCATATAATCAGTTTGACCGGCTTGATGAATACTAAGTGCTAATTTCAATTTCTCTTCTGAACCGCTTGCATTGATTGCTAAGAGTGGATATTTGGGTTCTCCGTTCAGGGTATATCCATTTGATCCAAAATAATTGGTCCTACCATCAGAAACGTAATTGTCATAATGTGAAACTCCAATTGATTTTAAGTCTTGGACATATTGAGGAAAATCTGCTCCGCTTTTAATTTTAGAAGCTGCCTGATGGATTTGATCTAATGTGAACATATAGGAAGAAATAAATTTGATCTATTGCTATAGTAAAACTAGAAGATAATTCTGAAATAAGGCATTTTACTACCTTTATAGGTATGAACAAAGCACTGGGTTTTTTTGAAAGATATCTATGGATCTGGGTGTTTCTTTGCATGTTGCTTGGTGCAGGATTGTCTGTTTTTTTTCCTGGCCTGAGTGTATGGTTGGAGTCGCTGAAAGTGGGGAATGTTTCCGTTCCAATCGGCGTTTGCTTGTTTCTAATGATGTATCCGGCATTGCTCAATTTCCAAATGAGTGAAGTCAAAAAGTTGGTCAAATCACCTAAGCCTATTTTTCTAACCTTATTTGCAAATTGGATCATAGCACCGATCATAACTGCATTGTTAGCCTATTTTTTTCTTAAGGGAAGTGATCAATTGATCACTTCCCTGATATTGCTGGGCTCTAGTCCTTGTACTGCTATGGTGATTGTTTGGGGTAGTTTGGCAGGAGGTAACCAGGAGCAAAATGTTATTACAACGAGTATTAATACGTTGACTATAATGATCTTGTATGCACCAATTGTTGTGTTGTTGACAGGGGTTCAAGGTATTTCTATTGATCGATATGAACTTCTTATCTCAGTACTGGTATTTATAGGATTCCCCATGTTAGCGGGCTTTGTTTCAAAGAAAATACTCGTTCAAAGAAAGGGTAAAGATTGGTTTGAAAAGACATTTAAAGTGGCGGTTGGTAAAATCGCCATAGTTGCTTTGCTGATTACTTTGGTGGTGTTGTTTGCATTGAATGGAGAAGTCCTGATAAACAACCCCTTAGAAATGATCCGGGTTTCTATTCCTTTGTTAATTGGTTTTGTGATCATTGTAGGCATAAACATCTTATTAACTAAGATCTTCAAACTAAAATACCGCGAAGCAGTCATTACTGTTTTAATCGGATCATCCAGTCATTTCGAAATTGCCATTGCAACTGCCGTTTCATTATATGGTCTGGGTTCGCAAGCGGCGCTAGGAACAACAATGGGCCTGTTTTGGGAAGTGCCCATTATGCTTGGTTTGGTTTATCTGGCGAAATTCTTACTAAAGAGAGGATTTTGGAAGGAAGGCAATGAGATGGTCTAAGCTAAATTTTTTTTAATTTTTTCCAAATGACCCTTCCAACAGAAATTGTAGTCATCAGAATAGAATAAATAATTATCCCCAAGGTTGCGTCTGATTTGTAAGTCCTTATTAACTGAACTACAATTCCAGCTAGGAATACAAATAGTATGATATAAACGAGCCCCTGAATATTTACATTCTTTATTCGGAGAATTTTGAATTGATATAACACGACAATAGATATGAATGGAGCGTATAGCAATACCAATAGAGATATAAAAAGAATTTTTGGAAGGTTATCGAATATTCCGATCATATTTTCTTTTTTGACTTGTCTAAAGTTAGGAAAATGAAGACTGACAATAACCGGAAATTGGCTTTCACAACCTGGTTATCCCCCTTTTATTTACGGGATTTTCGATTCTTAGCAGCTCGATTTTTAATCAACTCTTGTTTATTGATTATAGGAAGTCCGGTTCTCTTCGATATAAAATCGGAGTATTCTAAAGCATTTTCGTATGTTATAAATTCTTGTAATTCGTGAGATTTCTTTTGCTGATCCAAAAGTGAAACAGAGTATGAATTTGTTCGAAATGTGGAATTGGAGAATTTACCTATTTCTTGACTGCTGCTATTTGGTCCTACAACTACGTGGGTAAATTCATCCAGCGTGATCCAATTACCAAATTTGAGAAAGAAAATGTTGAAGTATGATTTTACTCGATTTTCTTCAGGATTGATTATAAATCCTTTTATAGATAAGAGGATAAAAAGGCCAGTTGTACATATGATAACACTTAATATAATATTGATGGAAAAGATACTTGCAAGTCCAATGAAAATGAGAATTGATCCCAAATAGAAGTATTTAAAAGTTAGTTGAGGCCGAGTATGGATGATTCCCATTTTCAATACACTGTAATTACAAATAACGTTTGACTATAAAAATAGCATTATAATGCTTGCCTGAAAATGGAAGTTTACTTTAGCCAATATGTCAATAATACTTTTTTGCGATTTCACATATATGGTCCAAAGTAGGTCTGTGGGTTTCTATTCCATGCCCTGTAGAAGCTGTATGTACTTCCTTCAGATTATTGTTTAGATGTTTTCGAGCTCTTCTTTCACTTTTTTCAAAGGGTATCAGAATGTCTCTAGTTCCTTGAAATAGATAAGTTTCCACTTTTACTGTATTCAATTGTTTACCCATGTAATAGGGTTTTTCAGTGTTGTCTTTGTAGTTCAAAAGAACATATTCAAGATACTCAATCAGATGTTGTTCTCCTTTTTCAGATAATTGATGATTAGGCTTATCAAAAATTACTTGATTCAAAAATTTCTGAATATTCTTTTTTGAGGTCGAAATGATGGGTAAAAAGTTGTAATAAAGATTTTTAGGTTGCAATGAAACTAGTCTAAAGCAAGCGGGATTAAGTAAAAATGCCGCTTTAATTCTATCCGGAATAACAATAGAAATTTTCATGCAAACCAATCCTCCGAAAGAAGCTCCGGCGATAAATGCCTTATCAATGGATAGTGCATTGAAAATCTCTTCGCCCCATTTTCCATATTCCAGGGATTTTATCGAAGGGGAATTTCCGTCACTCAAGTTCGGTTGTCCGTTCGTTTCAACTAAATAAACACGAAAATTTTTTGACAGCATGTCAAGCCCATTATCTAGATCCCAGATAAGAGATGTCGTCCTGAATCCCGGGAAAATTAAAAATGCCGGCAATTCATGAGATGATGTATTAATGCCGTAAACAGCAGTATTTCCCAAACTTGTTTCTATGCTCAACCTTTCGTATTGACGGCCATTCATTTTCTCAAGTTCTGTAATCCAGCTTTCAAACCATAACTTATGGTCAGGTTGGTTTTTGAAGTACGACTTTTTTTTGATCATATGTTACAGTATTTGTCTATTAGGTTTTTTTTGAATTTTTTGAGATCAAATGGATTGTCCATTAGTAAAAACTCAAAAACAAGTCCATCTAAAATGGCCACTAAAAATCGAGCCTCTGATTCAGGATGGGGTACTCCCATAAGTTTCAGGTTTTCCTGAAATTTCTTCACACTGGATTCGTATTTCTCTACGGTCAGTTTATTGAGGATTTCAAATTTTTCTTTGTGAAAACCCATTTGAGCAAGGAGCCGAATTTTATCAATTTCCTTTTCAATTAACAGAATAAAATTTTGAATGGAAGAAGCGATATTCTCTTCGGGTTTTTGATTACTGTTAGCAACTATAACTTCATCAATTGTTTCAAATGCTGATCTCATCACTTCTAATGCTAGTGATTCTTTCGAATTAAAATAGTTGTAAAGTAAACCATCAGAGATCTGAGCTTCTTTAGCGATTTCTCGAATAGAAGTGTTGAAGAAGCCTTTTGACGAGAACAATTTAAGCGCCGACTTGATAATTCGGTCTTTGCTTTCGTTTCTCATCTCCTGAAATTGTTTGGTTGATCTAGGACTCATGTTGATTGAACGTTTGTTCAAAAATACAAAAAAGTTTAAATGAACAAATGATCAATTAAAAAATTATTTGTGGGAATTGTATCAAACGTTTGGGTGAATCTAGGAGTGGATCGCTTGTGAATTCCCACAGGCCAAAGGTCGGACGTTAGCTTTAGCTATTATGTTAGGTTTCGTTTTTTACTATGGATAGAATATTAAATAATTCTTTCAGTAAAAATCTTCTTCTCCTTTTCTATATTGGTTATTAGAAGAACTAGACAATAGATAAATTCTAGTAAGGCAGTTAGCCGATCAACACCTTCTTCTAACTCTTTTTCATTAATCAGATTTGTGAAAATTTCCAAAATCTCCGATTTATCCTTTTCATCAATTTTCTTCAATTTCATAAATGAAGTTGTAAGTTGCTCTATTTGGTATTGTTTTACTTCATTCTCGATAGCTTCTTTTCCATGTTTAAATTCTCCAAAAGCAGAATTTAGATCATTTCGGTAATCAGTCAATTTGAATTCTCGCTTTTCGTGTGCTGCCTTATTGCGTATTTTTCTCAATGAATTCAGAGAGTTATAATGAGTCAGATTAATGTACCGGAAAGCATATAGCAGTTCAATTTTGGAAGAAAATGAACTTAGCGGTCCCGGATAATTAAGCAATCTAGTTTGGTATTTATTTGATTGTTCCGGTAAGATTTCTAAGATGAATTTTTCTAGTTGAATTTCAACATATGAGGTTCCAATCAGGATAGCACCACGATCCGATTCATTAGCAATTTTCTTCGCAATTTCGGGCATTAGGTCGATAATTTCTTGCCATGAGTCTGTCAAAGGAAGATTGCTTTTTTTTGATTGATTTTTTTTCATCTTGGAATAATTTCTTTATGACCAATCTAATGAAACCTAACGTTTGGCTAAAGCTAGCAATTTATTGCGTGCGAAGTGTGCGGGCAAAAAATCACGGACTTTGGCTGTCCGACCGTGATGGCACCCCAGGACTATGGACACGTAATGGGAGAGAAGAGGGCCGGCCAAGGGTCGGACGTTAGCTTTAGCTACTATGTTAGCATTAGTTTTTTACTCCTACAAACAGTTGTCTAAAAACTAGTAGAAAATTTATAATGCAACATTTTTGTTATCTAGCACGTTTAGATTCTGAATTATAATCAATTATCATGAAACTCAAAACAATCTTTTTTCTTTCAGTTTTATCATTGTTAAGCATTAGTTGCAAGAAGAACTATACCTGCAGTTGTGAAGATCATTATGGTGCTATTTATTACACAGGTCAAATCGAGAACAGTAGTGAACAAGAAGCAAGGGATGAATGTGCAAGTCATTTTAATTTTGCTCAAGGTCCAAAATGCACTTTAACGGTGAATCCTTAATTCATCAAATTAATTTGAGGATAGGAAGAATTGGCATTAATTAATGCTAACTAGCGAATAAAGTAACCACTTACTTTATTCACCTAATATCCGAAATAAAATCCACTATTAAACGGGTATAGACGTTTGTAACCGTCTATTAACGTATAATCCGTAAGAAATGCACTTACAACTTATACAGCTTTCTGAACAGCAAGGAATCAATGCTCATGATATAGCCGGATTTTTCCTGTCCGCCATACTCGCTATCCACCATTTTTGAGTTTTCATAGTTGTAATCTGAACCAGGGGTAAAGTCTGAAGCTTTCTGCTCTTTCAGGTACTTTTTATATGAATAATCGTAATCATCATTGGTTGGAACAATAAAGGTTTTTTCGTTTGTTTCATAACTGACTTTGGCTCCGGCACAATACTTTAAAGATCCGTCATCATTGTAACGAAAAAAAGTTTTTACAGGATCAAATCCATCATTTTCTTCAATAGCAATTAGCCAGGGAATATCGTTGGTAACTCTCCCTAATACTTCTAATTCGTATCCACCTTCAGCTCCAAAAGAATTGGTATAATACACCAGATTGAATTCTTCATCAAAGTACCAGATCTCTGTTCCCGAATGATAAACCCCAAAGGATTCTCTGCTCATTGAATAGAGATCAGACCTAGCATCCTCTAATAAAAAATGATGATCCATATAGGATTGCTCCATGTCATTGTACAACTGCGCCATTGAATCAACATTGAGTTCAGGCTCAGTGATTTCATCTTCATAGAAAACAGTGTCCAAAACGGGTTCAGCTATTTCTGTGTTGTTTGCTACGTTGTTGTTTTGATCGGTTTCATTAGATGAATTACAACTGACAATAATAAAGCAGGGTAGAAGGTAAAAAAGGAATTTATTCATAGTAAAGGGTTGAATTTGAACCTACAATATACAAAACAAAAAAGCACCTGTCGGTTGACAGATGCTTTTATATCATTTGAAACTCTTAAGAAGATTATCCTTCGTTAGAAGCTTCTTGTTTTTCTGGTTTTGGAAGTAATACTTTACGAGACAATTTCCATTTCTTCGTTTTTGGATCCTTTCCAATCACTTTGAATTTCAAGATATCTCCTTCTTTACATACTTCATCACAGCTATTTAAACGTCTGTGCTCTAATTCAGAAATGTGGATCAATCCATCTGTACCAGGAAGTATTTCAACAAATACACCGTAAGATTGAAGTGATTTTACTTTTCCTTCATAAACTTCACCTTCTTCCACTTGTGGAGGGAAAGCGATCAATTTAACACGTTTAACAGCTTCAGCCATATCATTTCCGTTAGATGCAAGGATCTGAACACTTCCTTCACCCGTTGAAATTTCTTCAATAGTGATTGTTGTATTCGTTTCTTTTTGCATCTCCTGGATGATCTTACCACCAGGCCCGATTATAGCTCCGATTACATCATTAGGCACAAGGAAGCTTTCAATTCTTGGAGCATTCGGCTTCATTTCAGCTCTAGGCTCAGAAATGGTTTTCATCATTTCACCCAAGATATGTGCTCTACCTGCTTTTGCTTGAAGTAATGCCTCAGTTAACAATTCGTAAGACAATCCATCAATTTTAATATCCATTTGACAAGCAGTGATTCCATTTACAGTACCACAAACTTTAAAGTCCATGTCACCTAAATGATCTTCATCTCCAAGGATATCTGAAAGAATAGCATAGTTTCCTTTATCATCTGTTACCAATCCCATAGCGATACCAGAAACCGGACGTTTCATTTGGATACCACCATCCATCAAAGCCATTGTACCAGCACAAACTGTAGCCATTGATGATGAACCGTTGGATTCCAAAATGTCAGATACTATTCTCATAGTGTAAGGACATTCTGTAGCGTCAGGTAACATTCCTTTTAATGCTCTAAAAGCAAGATTTCCGTGACCAATCTCTCTTCTTGATACTCCTCTGATTGGACGAGCCTCACCAGTTGAGAAAGGAGGGAAGTTATAGTGTAGCATGAAACGGTCATAACGTTTTTCAGTAGCATTATCTACCATTTGCTCATCTAGTTTACCACCTAGTGTCAATGTAGTTAATGATTGAGTTTCACCTCTTGTAAAGATAGCCGAACCGTGTGCAGACGGTAAATAATCAACTTCAGTCCAGATAGATCTGATCTCGTCAAATTTACGTCCATCTAAACGTAATCTTTCATCTAACATTACACGTCTTACAGCTTCTTTCTTTGCTTTACCAAAGTATACTGATAAGAATGGTGATTCTTTTTCTAATGTTTCTTCATCTAATGAATCAACATATTCCTGATAGATCTTTCTGAATCCTTCAGCTCTTTCATCTTTACCAGTTCCTAAACGAGCAACTTCCTGACATTTAGAATATACAGCATCCCAGATCTTTTTCTTGATGTCCTCATCATGCGTTTCGTGGTTGTATTCACGTTTTGGAGATGATGCAGGAACTTCTTTAGCAAAAGCCACCTGGAATTCACATTGTTTTTTAATTGACTCGTGAGCAACTTTGATCAATTCAACCATTTCCTCTTCAGAGATCTCAGCCATTTCACCTTCTAACATTACAATGTTATCAGCTGTTCCGGCAATCATAACGTCTACGTTAGATTTTTCGAACTCTTCATACGTTGGGTTAATGATCCATTTTCCATCCACACGTCCAATTCTTACTTCAGACATTGGTCCGTTAAACGGAATATTTGATACAGCAATCGCAGCAGATGCAGCAAAACCTACCATTGAGTCTGGCATGTTCACACCATCCCAAGAGATCAATTGCATCATTAATTGTGTGTCTGCGTGGTAATCATCTGGAAATAATGGACGAAGCGCACGGTCAACCAAACGCATCACCAATACTTCATCATCAGATGGACGAGCCTCTCTTTTAAGGTATCCACCTGGAATTTTACCAGAAGCTGAAAATTTTTCTCTGTAATCTACCGTAAGCGGTAAGAAATCTACTCCGTCTTTTGCATCTGGAGAAGATACAACAGTGGCAAGAACCATTGTTCCGCCGCATTTTACAACAACAGCACCATCAGATTGTTTAGCAAGTTTTCCGGTTTCAACCGTCATTTCTCTACCGTTACCCGGGTCAATTGTTTTTGTTACTATGTTCATATTTAAGTTATTATGGCCGGGGTTTCTTCTTTCCCAAAATCGAGATCCGACCTGATGTTTATTTTTTTACGTTTTTACAATGTTAACCCTGGCAATAAATACGAAGGTTAATACAAAAAAAGGACAATCAGATCGAAATCCAATTGTCCCCTCTTCAATAAATGCTGGTCAGAATTTATCCGCCTTAGGCGTGATTATCTTCTTAGACCTAGTTCTTTAACGATTGCTCTGTAGCGCTCGATATCTTTATTCTTCAAATAATCCAAAAGACTTCTTCTTTTACCAACTAAAAGTTGAAGTGCTCTTTGAGTACCAAAGTCTTTTCTGTTCTCTTTCAAATGCTCAGTTAAATGTGCAATTCTGTATGAGAACAATGCAATTTGTCCTTCTGCAGATCCCGTGTCCTTAGCGTCTTTTCCGTGCTTCGCGAAGATCTCTTCTTTCTTTTTTGTGTCTAAATACATGCCAATATTATTTCAATAATTTTTATGTAGCCGCCCTTTGCGGAGGTGCAAAGATAGTTTTAATTGATTAATTATGAATGATAAATGATGAATTATTTATTTAATCCATCATGCATGTGCCTTAATCTACAATTTCACCCACCAATTTATGTCACCACTAAGTAGATCAATTTCAAACAAATAAGCATTGACCGTACAATACATCAGATCTTTGTCAAATTGAATTTCCTGAATATTTTCAAATCCTGATGAACCAACTGTTGCAGCCCAATTGGCCAGATCTGTTTGCCATAAGGTTTCACCTGCATCATTAACCATAGTATAGATATAATGGTCCTTGTTCATATCCTTGTATGAACGAATAAGAGCATAATCACTGCCATTGTTGTATGTTGTAATCACCTCACCAAACAAAAAAGTGTTCGCTGTTTCAGACATGCCAATTTTCAATATGGTTTTATCAGAATTGTAATGTTCAGCCGTTAAATAGAATTTGGAAATAGCTTCGTGTTTTTCAGGAAGATCATATATCCCTTCAAATTTTTTGAAGTCTTTATTCCTGGTGTCGTAGACATATTGATCACCGTCAATTGAAGTTACCAGAATGGCTATAATTACTTCTATTTTAAAGACCTCAATATCTTTCCCATCCACTGATATAGTTTCCCCATTTTCAACAATGGTGGTCATGGTTTTTGTTTCTGGGTCATATTCTTTCACGAAATAGACCTTGTTGTCTGCATATGAATGGTAATATTTACTGTTAGAGACAACGAAAATGCCGTGATCATCAATGAGCGTTGAGTAGTTGGTTCCGATCAATTCTTCATGGATCTTTTCATGCGTGTTACGATCCACAATATGGATCCTCAAATGACTGGCGTAATCTTCTGAATTG
Source organism: Crocinitomicaceae bacterium (assembly GCA_020635955.1). Taxonomy (GTDB): domain Bacteria; phylum Bacteroidota; class Bacteroidia; order Flavobacteriales_D; family Crocinitomicaceae; genus Paracrocinitomix. The sequence goes on along the minus strand of JACJYW010000003.1, from coordinate 399,654 downwards.
GTTTGATCACTGTCGTAATAGGTGGTTTGATTATCAAAAAGAACGATCTTGTCATCATAGATCACGAGATCTGAAAAATATTCAGGCGTTCCCAGTCCCCATTCTTTACCGAACATGATCAAAAAGAAAATGCCAAAGGAAAAAATTGTCATTCCCCAGAACCATGCTTTTTTGAAGATCTGTTGTTTCACTTTTTTGGACTTTTTATTCTTTTGATAAAAGGATAGGACTAATGACCAGGCTATAAGCAAGGCAACACCAATAAATATGGCATAGGGAGACCCAATGAAGTCACGAAGGGATTGCATGAACGTTTATTAGTTGTATTAAAATTAGGAAAATGTTGAGAATAAACAACTTAATCCCTAATTAGTAATCCACTAATCCTTAAACATTCTCATCAATTGAGCGATCTTAGCTTTAAGCTCTTTACGCTCAACGATCATATCAAGGAAGCCGTGCTCAAGAACGAATTCTGAACGTTGGAATCCTTCAGGAAGGTCTCTACCGATTGTCTCTTTAACAACACGTGGTCCTGCGAAAGCGATCAATGCATCCGGTTCAGCAATATTTACATCACCTAACATGGCAAATGAAGCAGTAACACCACCCGTGGTAGGATCTGTCAATAAAGAGATATAAGGAAGTTTAGCTTCTGACAACTGATTCAATTTAGCAGATGTTTTGGCCATTTGCATTAATGAAAGACCAGCTTCCATCATACGTGCACCACCTGATTTTGAAATAATGATAAGGGGAGATTGCATTTCAATGGCTTTATCTACCGCCCTTGCAATTTTTTCACCTACAACAGATCCCATTGAACCTCCAATGAAATTGAAGTCCATGGCAGCAATAACAACAGGTTGATCTTCGATCTTACCATGAGCGACACGAATAGCATCTTTAGCTCCGGTTTTTTCCTGCATTGCCTTGATCCTGTCAAGGTATTTTTTAGTGTCTTCAAAGTTTAGTGGATCGGCTGCTTCGATACCCTTAGCAAACTCAACTCCTTTTTTACCATCAAAAAGAACCTCAAAATAATCGTTTGCAGAGATTTTCTCGTGATGAGCACAAGTGCCACATACCCAAAGGTGACTTTTATGATCTTCAGAAGAAGCCACTGTTTTACACTTCGGACATTGGTACCAAAGTCCTTCTGGTGTTTCTTTTTTCTCAGCAGTTGAGGTTACAATACCTTCTTTTTGCCTTTTAAACCATCCCATTTTATTCTCGTCCATTTCTTTAAGGTTCTATCAGGTTATGCAATTGTGATCGACTCGTCCAAATAAACGTCCTGAACAGATTGAATTAAATTCACTCCTTCGCTCATTTCTTTTTGGAAAGCCTTTCTACCTAGTATCAATCCATGTCCTCCGGCTCTTTTATTGATCACAGCAGTTCTTACCGCATCTGTATGGTCAGAAGAAGCGCTTCCTGTTGAAGCACCACCTGAATTGATCAATCCATTTCTTCCCATATAACAGTTAGCCACCATATATCTGGTTAGATCAATTGGATGATCTGTTGTCAATTCTGAATATACTTTTGGATGTGTTTTACCAAAGTTGATAGCATTATATCCACCATTCAATTCAGGAAGTTTTTGTTTGATAATATCTGCCTGAATGGTTACTCCTATATGAGTAGCTTGAGATGAAATATCTGTAGCGGTATGATAATCTACACCGTCTTTTTTGAAACCAGGATTTCTTAAGTAGCACCATAAAATGGTAGCCATACCTAATTCATGCGCTCTTTCAAAAGCCTGTGCAATTTCCACGATCTGTCTTTCTGATTCTTCTGAACCAAAATAAATAGTAGCACCAATAGCAGTTGCTCCCAGATTCCAAGCCTCATCTACTGAACCAAATTCAATTTGATTGAAGGTGTTCGGATAAGTAAGGAACTCATTGTGATTGATCTTTACAATGAAAGGGATCTTGTGTGCATATTTTCTTGAATTTGCGGCAAGAACTCCAAAAGTGGTAGCAACACCACTACATTCAGCTTCTACCGCCAATTCAACGATCTTCTCAGGATCAAAATAAATAGGGTTTGGTGCAAATGATGCTCCGGCTGAATGTTCAATACCCTGGTCAACAGGTAAGATCGATAAATATCCAGTACCACCTAATCTTCCGTGTCCATAAAGAGACTGAAGACTTTTTAAAACCTGAGGAGTACGATTGGTCAAGGCAAAACTTCTGTCAACGAAATCTGCACCCGGTAAGGTTAACATGTTTTTGCTGATCGTTTTGCACTCGTGATTTAACAGGCTTTCTGCTTCGCTTCCCAAAAGCTCCTGAAGTTTGGTCGTGGATAATGACATATTTATAGATTTAGGTGGGCAAAATTAATAAAAAACCCTTGGTTTGCTACGGTAAAAATCAAATATCAATATTCAAATTCCGAAAATTCAAATTCCAAATTCCAAAAAGATCTAGTTTGTGTTTCAGGATTGGAAGTTATGATTTGGCCGTTTCCAGAGATCTTACTTTCTCATTGATGATCTTCAAAGCGAGTTCGAATTGCTGTTCTTCATCCAATTCTGAATTATCCAGTTCAATAGCATCATCAGCTTTTCTAAGAGGACTGATATCGCGGTTCATATCCAGATGATCTCTACGTGCAATACTATGTTTCACTTCTTCTAACGTCAGATCCTGACCTTTTTCTTTCATCTCCAAATACCTTCTTTCTGCTCTGATATCGTTACTTGCAGTCATAAATAACTTCACATCTGCATTCGGGAAAACAACCGTTCCAATGTCTCTTCCATCCATAACAACACCACCTTCAGATCCCATGGTTTGCTGTATCCCAACTAATTTTGCTCTAACCTCTGGAATGGCACTAATAGCACTTACCTGACGTGAGATTTCCATGGTTCTGATATCCTTCTCTACATTTTCACCATTGAGATAAGTCTCAGATCTGTTCAATTCTCTATTGTATTGGAATTTGATATGAATTCTGTTCAATTCATTAATGACCTGTTTGCTTATAAAGTGTCCATCCTTTAAAAGACCTGTATTGATCAAATGCAAGGTAACGGCTCTATACATAGCTCCACTATCTACATAGATATAATTCAGGTGATTGGCAAGCGCTTTAGCTAAAGTGCTCTTACCACATGATGAGAAACCGTCTATTGCAATTGTTATCCCTGCCACACCGTAAATTTACAAATTGTCTTTTATGGTTTTACGCAAGTGGTTCATATTTAAAGATAAAATGATAGGTAGTGCCGCTTTCAGTGTTGCGTGTGTAGGTTCCATCCAGTTGATCAGCAAGGTCATTGATCAGTTCCATTCCGAATGAACCTTCGCGAACGTAGTCTTTCCAAACTCCGTTATCATAGTAATAGCACTGAACTTCATCTTCTCCGGTACGTAGTATTCTGATCTCTATTTTACCCTTATCCATGTCTGAAAAAGCGTGTTTGAGCGTGTTTGAGATCAATTCGTTGAACATCAAAGCGAATGAGACTAATGATTTTGGTTGAATGTATTGGATCTCACAATTAACGTGCAGTTCAATAGGTTTATCAACGGCGTATGACTGGATCAATTCTTCGGCTAATTGTCTCAAATAATCTTCCAGATCTATCTTTGAAAGGTCTTTGGACTGGTACATTCTTTCATGGATCTGAGACATAGCCAATACTCGTTGAACTGCATCATTAAAATGTTCAATAGATTTTTGGTCCTTGATCTCCTTTGATTGAAGTCTAAGTAAGCTGGTGATGACCTGAAGATTATTCTTTACCCGGTGATGAATTTCTTTAAGCATTACCGTCTTTTCTTCATTCTGTTTCTGGACGATCACGTATTGTTTTCTTAATTCCCGTTGGGTGGTTTTAGATTCACGCTCTGCTATCTTGGATGATTTAAGGATCTGATTCATTAAATAGGCAAGCAGTACTGTAATAACTGTTAGATTAATAATGATCGAGATCAAATCAGAGTCATTTCTTTGAATGATCAGGTCAATTAGTACTTCTTTTGGAATCAACACAAGTGAGATAGTAACACCAATGATGTTGAGAATAAATGTGATGGTGCCAAGTCTTGGTCCTAATAGATAAAACACATAAAGGGAAATACAAACGATCCACAAAATCGTCACATATTTTTGTGAACCCACCACCATGAATAGATCCATTTGATTAATGGCAGATCCGGCAATTCCGGCTAGTATTGTTCCAAAGGTATACTTACCAGTAGCATAGGAGATCAGCAATGAAATAACAATGGCGACAGTAGCACCAACGGTTATGAATACATTGGGCAGATCATTTTCAATAAGATGTACAATCGTCAGACCTATAAAAATACAACCCATTAATACGAAGGTCCTCCACATGAAAGCGAACCTTCTTTGATCGAAAACATCCTGGTATTTGGAAGCGGGTGGAGTAAAAAGGTTCATTAAGGCAGGTAGTAGAATAATGTTTATTTTCGCCATTGAAATTAATAAAAAAATGGGCAGATTTCAGGATAAAGTAGTTTGGGTAACTGGTGCTTCATCAGGCATTGGTGCTGAAATTTGTAAGCAAATGAATGCTGAGGGAGCAATTGTTGTTTTATCTGCCAGGAACAAGAATAAACTAGAAGAAGTTCAAGCCCAATTAGTTGCACCTGAGAAATCTTTAGTTCTTCAACTTGATCTGGAGGATCCATCCAACTTCAAAGAAGCAGTTGAAACCGTTGAAAAAAAATTTCAACAAATTGATTATTTATTTAACAATGGTGGAGTAAGTCAGAGAGGTGAAGCAGGGGATACGACTATTGAAGTGGATCGTAAGATCATGGAGATCAATTACTTTGGAACCATAGCTCTGACCAAAATGGTGCTGCCAGTAATGCGAAAACAAGGAGGCGGACATATTATTGCCATGTCCAGTATTGCCGGAAAGTTCGGATTTTATTGGAGATCAGCATATTCGGCTGCTAAACATGCCATTCAAGGTTTCTTTGAAAGCCTTTTACTCGAAGAAGCTAAGAACAATATTTTTGTTACTATAGCTTATCCCGGAAAGATCAATACAGATATTTCAATGTCGGCATTGAATTCTAAGGGAGAAGCACATGGCGAAATGGATCACAATCAAGCCACAGGAATGCCAGTTGATGTTTGTGTAAAGCAATTATTGAAGGCCGTGGTTAAAAAGAAGAAATCGGTTCTTATTGGAAATAAAGAGATCAAAGCAGTATATCTTAAACGCTATTTTCCTGCGTTGTTCTGGAAAGTCATCAGAAAACAATCACCTACTTAATGGAGGCTAAATCTTACTTCCAGGATAGGCTTCACAAAAACGAAGTTGAGTTAAAGAGGATCAGTAAATTATCACTGTTGTTATCTATGATGCGCCTGGCCGTGTTTTTGGTGGTTGCAGCAATAGTCTACTTTTTCTGGGGGAATGCAATGGTCATGGCATCTTCTATTGTGGTTGGTATAGCCCTTTTTCTTCTTCTGGTATCCAGATATACAGATGCTAAAGCCCAAAAAGCTTATCATGCAGCTCTTAAGAAGTTGAATGAAGATGAATTGAAAGCCCTGGAAGGCAACTTTTCCATGTTTCAAAACGGAAAGGAATTCCTTTTTGATGCACATCATTTTAATCAGGACATAGATTTGTTTGGAGATGGTTCGTTTTTTCAACGCATTAATAGAACCGGAACTCAAAAGGGTAAAGAGAAATTGGCACAATTGCTCAATGCAAATGATGTTGAGCATATAGAAGAAAAGCAGAGGGCTGTCAAAGAGTTGGCTGAGATGGCTGACTGGAGACAAAATTATCAGGTGACAGCTTCACTAATGACAGCTGAATCAGAAAGCAGAAGGGTAGTGAATTGGCTTAAAAATTATGAAGCGATCATTCCCAATACCTTTAAGTATATCCCTTTACTTTTTTCGTTAGGATCTTTGGCGGTATTGGTGCTTTACGGAATTGGAAAGATTCCTGGAATTGGAGTAGGCTTTTGGATGATCATTGGATTAAATGTCACAGGGATCTATTTGAAAAAGATCAATAAGTTGAGCAGAAATGCTTCAGATGCCAAAGAAATACTATCCCAATATGGAAAACTGATTGCTGAGATCGAACAGCAAAAATTTGAAGCCCAATCATTGAATGAGCTGAAAAAAGGTTTGGAAACGGAGGGCAAAACAGCTTCTGATGTGCTCAAACAATTGTCCAAAGAGATCGGAAATCTTGATCAACGCAATAACATGTTGATTGCCATTTTTTTGAATGGATTTTTATTGTGGGATCTGAGATATACTTACCGCATTGAAAAATGGATCACAGCATTTGATGAAGCCATTGAAAAGTGGTTTGAGGTGGTAGAGCATTTTGATGCTCAAAATAGTTTGGGTAACATGGCCTTTACGCATGCGCAATACATTTACCCTGTGATCTCACCTGAAAAGGACGAAGTATTGATTGCTGAAAGGCTGGGGCATCCACTGCTAAAGAGTGAAAAAAGAGTGGACAACGATATTCATGTTGCGGACGGAAATTTCTTCATCATTACCGGTGCCAATATGGCCGGAAAAAGTACATTCCTTAGAACTGTAGCACTCAATTTGGTGATGGCTAATTGTGGTCTTCCTGTTTGTGCAAAAAGGTATGAATACAGACCGATAAAATTGATCTCCAGTATGCGTACTTCTGACTCATTGCAAAATGATGAGTCCTATTTCTTTTCAGAGTTGAAAAGGCTTAAATTCATTGTGGACGAACTGGAAAAAGACACCTATTTCATTATTCTTGATGAGATCCTGAAGGGAACGAACAGCAAAGACAAAGCTGAAGGGTCTCAAAAATTCGTGGAACGCCTTGTGGCTTCCGGTTCAACGGGATTAATTGCAACGCATGATCTGTCGTTATGCACGCTTGCTGATCAATATCCAAAAGTTGAAAATCATTACTTTGACGCAGAGATCATCAATGATGAACTGCATTTCGATTACACCTTTAAAGTGGGGATCTGTAAGAATATGAACGCCTCTTTCCTATTAAAGAAAATGCAAATCGTTTAGTTTAATGTGCTAATGCGGGTAATATGCTAATGTAGGTAATGTGCTAATGCAGGTAATATGCAAATGTGTAAATGACCAATTATCTAATTACATAGCATCTAAAACGTTCGCAGTGATCTCTAAATAAGTTTCTTTAGGATTAGTGTTCGCTGTAACAGTGATCTTCTTTGTTACTTGTTGTCCAACCTGATTGGCTTTCGGTCTGAAAATAACATCCATTTCACCAATTTCACCCGGCATAACTGGTTCTTCAGGTTTATTGGGAACCGTACATCCGCACGAAGCTTTTGCTTTATCTATTACCAATGGAACATTACCAGTATTCTTGAATTTGAAAGTGAATTTGTTGTCACTTGGATAGAATACATTTCCAAAATCGTGCTTCAGATCAAAATATTCAATGGAAGTGGTTTCCATTCCGTCTATTTTTGACGTCTCCTGAACTGAATTATTGATAGGGTTTGAATTACCTTCTTCAGGGTTTGTGTTGCCAATGATAGATCCACCACCGTTGTTCTCTGCATCAGTTGATTCATCATTACCACCGCACGAAACCAGCAATGCAGCTGAGAAAATGTAGATTAATCCTTTTTTCATAATTCAAAAATTGCTTTTCAAAATTAATAATCTAATCCCAATTCATTGATCATTTTTCCTTCTATCAATTCCAACCCTTTGATAAAGATCTCATTCTCTTCTTTATTGTAGACCTCATAGAATTTTGAAAAATCCCACAAGTTAGAAGCCATACGGGCTTTGATCAATGTGTGGATAAGTGTTTTAGACGTTTGATAATCTTCTTCTTTGTATTCGATACCCTCATCCTTTACGGCTTTCCAAAATGCATCCAAAACTTTACCTTCTACACTAAATTTGTCTCTGAAATCTCCAAATTCAGGATAATCTTTTTTCAACGATTCCCTGTTCTCATCCACATAATGGAAAGCAAAAGTGTTGAATATCCCTTTTCTGCTGATAGCTCTGTACATTTCAGAAAGTTCAGTAGTATCCAGCGGAACAAAAACATCCGGCATTATACCACCACCTCCATATACAGTTCTACCCAAAGTTAGGGTCTTGAATTTTAAAGAATCAGGGAAATCAATACTGTCTGCATGCATTAACTCACCATGCTCAAATCTATTCAAATAATCTTCACGATAAGCATCTACACCATCTTCATAAGGTTTTTGAATGAATCTACCAGAAGGCGTGAAGTATCTGGCAATCGTGATTCTTACAATTGAACCATCTGAAAGATTATAAGGACGTTGAACCAAACCTTTTCCGAAGGTTCTTCTGCCAACGATCAGAGCTCTATCCCAATCTTGTAAAGCTCCAGAAACAATCTCAGATGCTGAAGCAGAGTTCTCATCTACCAATACAACAAGTTTTCCTTTTTCAAAAGCTCCTTTTTTATCTTCATGATAATACTTGCCATAGTCATTCTTATCGTTGGCCAACATATCTTTTCTAGGTTGTGCTCTTCCTTCAGAATAAACGATCAATTTCTCTTTATTCAAAAATTCATCTGCCATGTATTTGGCTACATGCAATAATCCACCACCATTGCCTTGAAGGTCAAGGATCAAATTTTTCATTCCCTGACTATGTAGATCATCAATGGCTTCTTTTAATTCATCAGGTGTTGTTCTGGCAAAACTGGTCACTTTGATATATCCAGTTTTATCAGTAGCCATATAATGTGCTGCAACACTGAACAAAGGAATTTTATCCCTACGTACGTCAAACTTCAACATTTCAGCCTCTTTTTTACGTTTGATGCCCAATACTACCAAACTGCCTTTTTCTCCCAGTAAACGATCCCGCACACCAGAATCTTTCAAGCCTACACCGGCTACATTTTCACCGTCAATCGATACAATTTTATCTCCTGCCTGAACACCAACAGCTTCACACGGTCCACCCTCAATAGTGTTAACTACGATCAAGGTATCATCCATGATCTGGAAGCGAATTCCAACGCCCACAAAACTCCCGTCTATTCGCTCATTTGATCTGGCTACTTCTTCTTTAGGGATCAAATATGTGTGAGGGTCAAGTTCTTTCAACATGGCCACAATAGCGGCATCTGTTATCTTTGCGCCATCAAAATCATCTACATAGTATGAATCCAGATATCCAAAGATCTCTGAAAATTTCCCCGTCGTCTCCTGTTCTTTGTTTTGACTTATAGCATGAAATGTCGAAATTGCAAAGACGAATAAAAGTGCTCTCTTCATGTTGTTACTTTCTAATTGTTTTGAATTATCCTGTCAGAATCACATAACGTAAATGACATGGCATATCGCGTAAAACTCATTTTAAAATTAGGATTATTTTCCTTTTTTATCTTTTTCAGCTTCAATAATTATGCCTCTTTTCTGGATGAACAGCTTCAGTATAAGCGCGTAAAAACAGCTTATACAGAAAAAAAGCCGATTATCACTGAAAGGCTATCGCAGATGGATTTAACGTTAAATAATGTTAACGTCATGATCAAGGCATATAAATACGAGCAGTTAGTGAAAGTTTATGTCAAAAAATCGAGTGATAAAAAATGGAGGGTATATAAAAAATATCCATTTTGTTGGTCAAGTGGTGACCTGGGTCCTAAGAGGCAAGAAGGAGATTATCAAATACCTGAAGGCTATTATCATGTGAATCATTTTAACCCCTATAGTAATTTTTATTTATCACTGGGGGTGTCTTATCCCAATAAATCAGATAAGATCAAAAGTACGGCCGCTAAAAAAGGTGGAGCCATATACATGCATGGTGGTTGTGCTACTATTGGATGTATTCCCATTGAAGATGAGCCAATAAAAGAGGTATATGTATTATCTGTCCTGGCTAAAAATAATGGTCAAGCAGAAATTCCCATTCACATATTTCCATTCAAGTATAAAGAAGATACCTTTGAACTGCTGGGCAGATCTTACTCGGAACACATTGATTTTTGGACCAATATCTATAAAATAGAAAGACAATTTGATTCAACTATGATTGCTCCTAAGGTTGGTATTAATGCAAGTGGAGACTATTACGTGATGCAATAAATCAATCGTTGCCGGCAGAAAATCGAAGTTGATATTTTTCATATCCTTTCAATACATTAATTCGCTTAATTATAGCTAGTATTGATCTGTGAATCGATACCTGCTGATATTCGTACTTTTTCTTGTTTCCTGCGTTGAGGATCCTAGTATTGAGCGTGGATTTTATCATTGGAAGCAAGAACTGGATCTTACAAAAGAGGATAAGGCTTTTTTGAACGATATTGGCGCGGAATACCTTTATGTCAAATACTTTGATGTGATCTGGAAAGATGATCAGGCTATTCCGGTTTCCATATTGAATGTTAAGAACAAGCCAAAACAAGAGGTGGTTCCGGTTGTTTTTATTACACCAGACGTGTTTTCGAATCTGGATTCAAGTGGTGTTGAAGATCTGGCTAAAAAAGTAGGGAAGAAGATCAGGGACGTCAATCACAAATTATCCAATTTTGAAGAGATTCAAATAGACTGTGACTGGATGCCATCCATCAAGGATAAATACTTCTATTTCCTTTCTAAACTGGGGCAAGAATTTGAAGGGTCGATCCTGTCTGCAACCATTCGATTATATCAATATAAATATCCTGATCTGGCTGGGGTTCCACCAGTAGATAAGGGTTTGCTAATGTATTACAACATGGGTGATTTTTCTGAGTACCGCGAGCGAAACTCTATCTTAAATAACAAAACGGGGAAACAGTACCTGGGTTCAGGGGACTATCCTTTACCTATGGATATTGCTTTACCGAATTTCAGATGGTCCTTGCTATTTAGACAGGGTAACTTCAAACAGATCTGTCCCAACTTTACAGAAACACAACTCAATGATCAGGAATTGTTTACAAAAATGGGTAACAATAAGTTTATCTTTAACATGGATACGGTGATGTATGATACATATTTCAGATATGGTGATGAATTGCGGTATGAGAGTTGTAGTGAAGAAGAATTATTGTTAGCAGTTGACCTGTTGAAGAAGGAAATTGGATCTGAAAAGATCCGTGTTTTGATCTATGATTTACAAAATGAAACAAAAGATGAATATGAAAAACTGGATGCTGTCTTTAGTGCTTTTGAGTAGCACTTTTCCTGCTATTTCGTGCTCCTGGTGGCCAAGTGGTGATGAAATTAGATTTTCATTGTTCTCGTCCAGTCTGGCAGATGGGGATGATATAAGCCCATTGTATTACAGTGTACATTTTTTTAATGATTACAAAGTTGATGAATATACCGGTCCGGCTGAGAATTTGCAGGAATGGTACAATTATTTTGGAGGAGCTTATGATATAGCCACCATTGATCAATTCATCTATCGAGGAAGAGATAAAAACCAGGATTTTTCAAATAACAAGTTGTTCCTGGATATGAGAGGTGGAAAATACCTTGATGTGGCTAAATATTTGGTGTTTGCACATACAGTTGAAGGAATGTTAGAGGTGGATTACTGGTCTGATAAAGAAATGGACCTGGAAGGATTAAGGAACATTTTACCTCAGGCTGAAAGTGAGATGCAAAAAGCCACTGATCCTTATCTGAAATTGAGATATGCCTACCAAATAGTGGTCATATCCTATTACACGGGTGATTATGCTGCGGTGGCCAATTATCATAAAAATCATGTGATGAAATCGAATCAGGAAAGTGTATTGAAATACTGGTCAATGCTTTATTATGCTAACACTTTGTCTGATAGTGATGAGCGACTTTATTTGCTTTCAAAGGTTTTCGATAACTCAAAATCAAAGGCAAGATTCATTTATCAGGCTTATCCTTCTGATCCAGCTGCTGTGAAAGGGGTTTTGAAGAAATGTGCTTCTAACGAAGAAAAGGGTGCAGTGCTTAGTATTGTTGCTTTTAAAAATCCGGGAAGGGCTATCGATCAGATCAAAGAAATTGCTGATCTCAATGCTAATTCTGAGTTGTTAGATATCCTACTGATCCGTGAGATCAATAAAATGGAAGATTGGTATTTTACGGATTATTATACCGGTTTTGGTTCTGGGATCTATTCAGGATGCTGGGAATGTGACGCTTTTGAATTTGTAAGGGATAAGAACTTTCAATCGGATAAGGAATATCTTCAAAAGGTGATTGATGTAACAGAGCAGATCGCTGAAAAGGGAGGGGTCAAGAATCGTGGATTGTGGTTTACTTCCCTGGCATATATGAATTATATGTTGAACAAAGGTGATCGAACTGATCTGTTCTTAAGATTAGCTGATAAGCATGCTGACACAGACGAGATCAGAGGCCAAATAGCCATTACCAGATTATTACACCTTGTAAAATTCAGTGATAAATGGGATGAGAAATTTCAAAAGGAACTCACCATGGCTATTAATAAAGTGGACCGATATGGTGATCATATTTATCGTTTTGACCATTTGAGATCACAGATCATGTTGGCGGTTTCAAGAAAATTCATGTATGAAGAAAATTTAGTGCTGGCCGCTCTTTTTGAAGCGCAAGTTAAAGGTGGAGTAATAGAAACTTATGGATGGGGATCTGAAGAGAGTAGTGGATATCAGGCTTTTGACCTTTTGAATGAAAATGCTACATCTGCTGATCTGGATAAACTGTTTGAATTATGGAATAAGAAAGATAAAACACCTTTGGAAGAAGAGTTGTTCAAAGAGCTAGAGCCATATAAATGGAGATTAACAGATCTGTGGGGAACGGCTTATTTCAGAGAAGATGATTTGGGTAAAGCATTGAAGATCTATGAAACCATTCCGGATTCTGTGTGGCGCGTAGAAGATTGGAGATTCCATTATTACTATGCAGGAGAGTTAGACAACGATCCATTTGAATCTAACATGTTTGGCAGATCTTATGGTGAAGCGGCTGAAGAAACTTACACCAAACCTGAATTCATTAAAGAGATCATTCGCTTGAAAACAGAGCTGGATGGACCAATGGTTAAAGAAAAAGCTTATTATGCATTGTTGTTGGGTAACGCTTATTACAACATGTCTTATAACGGGAATTCTTACTATTACACAGAATATTCTTGGTCTAGTTATGAAGGTGAATATCCAAGAAAACGTGACTATTATTTCAATTCAAGCAGAGCATTGGCTTATTATGAAATGGCGGAAACGTATGCGCCAAATGACGCCTATGCTGCCTTTGCTTATCGTATGCAGTTGAAGTGTAAAAGGGATGCTATCAATTATGAGCAAGAGAAAGTAGATTACGACAAACGCAATTACAGTCAAATTGAAAAGGAATGGCAGATCTTTGCTGAGAAATACCCAAAACATGCAGGTAAATTGACGAATTGTGATCATTTTGCTTACTATTCCAATGCCTGGAGAGAGGGATAAAAGCAAATAACTACCTTTGCTTAAAATCTCTTTTATGTCAAAACCAAATTGGACAACCGCTATTGAATTTGAAGATATCACCTATAAAAAATCAGGTGGTGTAGCTAGAATTGCTTTTAATCGTCCGGATGTTAGAAATGCATTCAGACCTAAAACAACGGCGGAGTTGATCAAAGCTTTTCATGATGCGCAGGAAGATACCAGTATTGGTGTGATCTTGTTATCGGCTGAAGGACCTTCTTCTAAAGATGGCGTTTGGTCATTTTGTTCTGGCGGAGACCAAAAGGCTAGAGGCAAAGAGGGATATGTTGGAGATGATGGATATCACCGATTGAATATCCTTGATGTTCAAAGACAAATTCGTTTCATGCCTAAAGCTGTTATAGCCGTGGTACCGGGATGGGCTGTGGGTGGAGGACATAGTTTGCATGTCGTGTGTGATCTTACCCTGGCATCAGAAGAACATGCCATCTTCAAACAAACAGATGCTGATGTGACCAGTTTTGATGGCGGATACGGTTCTGCATATCTTGCTAAAATGGTAGGACAAAAGAAAGCCAGAGAGATCTTCTTTTTGGGCAGAAATTACTCGGCTCAGGAGGCTTATGATATGGGAATGGTCAATGCCGTAATTCCACATGCTGAATTAGAAGATACAGCTTATCAATGGGCACAGGAAATTTTAGAAAAATCGCCTATTTCTATCAAGATGTTGAAGTTTGCCATGAACTTAACAGATGACGGAATGGTAGGTCAGCAGGTTTTCGCAGGTGAAGCTACACGTTTAGCTTATATGACGGATGAAGCAAAAGAGGGGAGAGATGCTTTTCTTGAAAAGCGTAAACCTAACTTTGACAAGAAGTATATTCCTTAGAGATTTTGTCTCTCTCGAAAATAAACATTTTCTATATGAGCTACATAATCCTTGTAGATCAAATTTGAGTTTCCATAATTTGAGTAGAACTCTTTAGACCTTCCCGACATTGCCAATCGATCTTCTGGATGTTGAATAAACCAAAGGCATTTTTCACATAGGGATTCCCAACTTTCTGGATCAAAGGTTAAACCTATTTGCTTTTCTTCTATGATGTTTATCATATCGGTATTTTGCAAAGATGAAACTACAGGTAAGCCGGCAGATAAATAATCAAAGAGCTTGTTGGGAAGACTTTGAGGAGCATTTTTTTTAAAAGGCAAAACTCCAATATAGGCACGTTTCAAATACTTGTAAATACCATTAGTATCTAACCAACCTGTAAACGTTACATTGGGAAGCTCTTTTGCCATAGATTGAAGTTTTTCAGCCTGTTCGCCACCTCCCGCAAGAATGAATTTTACATCTGTAATGCCATTTTGATAGAAATAGCTGGCCACTTTAATCATGGACTCTAGATCGTACGTTTTACCAAATGATCCAACGTAGAGAATTTCCTTGACAGGTTGATCATCCCATATTTGTTCATCCAGATCATTTGGAATGGGATGGCTTCCAACATGAAATACCTTATCCAAATTGCCTGGCTTTCGATTGGCTCTTGATGCTAGAAGTTCCAAATAACTTTGAGAAACAGCTACCAGAGAATTTGCATTACGACTGGTAAAATTGAATCTGTTGAACTCCTTGCTCAATATAGCTTGGGCTAATTTTGTATTGACGAATCGAGGAAATACATTTAGAAAAATATCTGGCCAAAGATCTCTTAGGTCGCAAATATAAGGTACCCTATTCCTTAATGCATATTTAGAGATTTTGTAAGCTAAATGATGACATGGAATAGCAACTACGATTATATCTGGTATATCATGTTTTTTTGCTATTCGGTTAAATTGGTTCGCAACAAATCTGTGATCAATATATCGTTTAAATGAAATGTTCTTTTTGTATCCAAGAGATTTTATGAGCACTAGTTTTAGATTATCTGAAACTATCATTTCAGTGCTTTTATCAAAAGCAAATTCCTTTTGAAAGTGCAAAAAAGTAGAATTCCATAAAGTAACTTCATGGCCTTGTTTAGCTAATTCTTTTGCCAGTAATCCTGCTCTCCATAACCGAATATTTTCTTTTAATGGTGGAGGTTCTCCTAGTTTAATTACCCAAACTTTCAGTTTCTTCATTTTTTGAGAGCAATACACCAATGATCAATGCAATCAGTTAGATGAGTTAGATATCTAGCCAAGATCTTAGAAGAATGATCAGTGTTTGCTTTGAAGATCTCATTCAAGTTGGCCATCATATCAACATAATTGGAGGGTTGTATGTTATCCTTGGCTAATAATAAGAGATCAATGAACTCATCATTAACTAAATGACAGGTATGTTCTTGCCATATATTTCTTTCATAATTACCTTCTTTCAAATGGTCGATTATTGGGCTACCCATAGTCATGGTATCCCCCTTAATATCCATTAATAATTTAAGTATAAAACCTCCCCAGATGTCACCATAACGGTCTATTGGCCAACCAGGAAAAACCTCTACATGCATTGGGAGTTGATAAACTGCTGGAATCAATTCGCTTCTAAAATGCATATTCATTGAACATACTGATATAAAGGTATCCTTTGGAACTACAACGCCTGGGTGTTTCAATGTTGCATTTGGATGATTCCATTCTGGCCCTTTGATCTTATCAATTGCATTGATATCAAAAACG
Organism: Crocinitomicaceae bacterium; assembly: GCA_020635955.1. Classification (GTDB taxonomy): domain Bacteria; phylum Bacteroidota; class Bacteroidia; order Flavobacteriales_D; family Crocinitomicaceae; genus Paracrocinitomix. The sequence continues at coordinate 383,567 of JACJYW010000003.1, read as the reverse complement.
CTAGTCCATAACCCAAGATTAAATGAAGGTTTACTCGCTATTTTGTCAATAAAAATGGCCTCTTTATAATCAATTCTGGATGAATAAGGGAATCCCCTTGGGAAAACATTTTTTGGTATGTCTTCGTAAAGGTCCAATGCGTTTAAGTGTAATCCTGTTCCTGTTGCAACAGGTCTTTCGGCCATTTCCAAACTTGCTTCCACTAAGCTTGCGAAATCTTGATTAACAACATCACAATCATCATCTAAAGCAATGATAATTTCTTCTTTGTCACTTTCTTTCCATGCTATATAGAAACCAAAGTCTCTGCAGGCACCATTTTTTCTAGGAATTGCTTTTTGATGCTGGCCTAACATTTTTTCCTGATGATTCCAATTGTACACCTCAAAAGAAGGGTGGTTCACTGAGATATTTCCCGGGCTGTCATCAACAATAATGAAGCGAGCACCATGATCTATCAAGGGTGATAAATAATTCAAATTAATTTCTCTTGCGGTTGGAATTATAACTATCATTTTGAGAGTAAGTTTGAGTATAAGTTAACGAGTTTATCTGATTCCTTCTGCCAATCATATTTATTTTCAAATGCTATCCTGGCATTATGGCCCATTTGTTTTGCTTCTGAAGGATTTACAGTTAAGAACTTTACTGCTTCAACGATTTGATCAATCGAAGCAGGGTCCACGTTTATCCCCGCATTATTTTCTTCTACAAACTCTTTCCAGAGTTTTGAATCTGATGCGATAATTGGAATCCCCGCAGCCATGTATTCAAAAAGCTTACGCGGTTGCGCATATATATTTTGTTTAGTCGGTTGATATAGTGCAATGCCGATTTTGGCATTTTTGATTTTGTGCAATACAGATTTTCTATCGGTCCATGAGATGTATTCTATGTTTTTGCAAGATTCTAATTCCTTTTTCAGGGATGTCGGATATATTTTTCCAATAATCTGAATTATTGCGCCCTCCGGTAATAATTTTGAGGATTCGACAATTGATTTGAATCCTGTGTTTTCGTGAAGTAATCCTGAATAAATTATGATATTGTTCCTTTGTTCATAAGGAATGGTGGTTATACCTTGAAAATCGTTGGTAGATGGAAAGTTTTGAACTACAGTCGTTTTTTTTGAAGGGAATGATTCAGCAATGTGCGGGGTAGCGGTAACAACAGCATCTATGATCTTAGTCGTAATTACTTGTAAAAATCGATATGAATAGCCAATTGGGTATCTAAAGATTGAAGGCAAGTATTTTTTGTTGCCCATAAAATCAATAACATCATCATGTACGTCCATTACAACCTTTTTTCTAAATATCTTCAAGATAATTGCCAAAGGCATGAGTTCAGGATCGTGAAAATGAAATAGGTCTGCTTTGGTTTTTAATGCTTTTGGCAACATCACCCAGGGAGAAAACAAGGCTCTTAGAAATCGAGACCTATATTTTTTAAAAGGGACAATAGATACACCCTCTATTTGTTCTGATTTGTCATGAATGATGATCAATGTTACTTTAAAACCATTTTTCGCAAGGGAAACACATTCTTTATCAAATACTCTAGAATCATAGGAATGATGAACCGAGCTGAGATGACAAATATGAATATGGTTTGGCGCAATCTTAATATTAGTGGAACTCATTGATCACGATTTTACCCATTAATCTCAATCACTTCCAACTGTCTGGTGTTTTTCATCAAACGTACCCACACTGCTCGTCCGTCAGATAAAGTTACGAACTCACTTCCATCACGATTGATCCCACTGTCAGGCATCTTGCAATCTTTTGGTCGTTCGTTGGCATAATAAGAATTAAGATCTTCTGCTTTCGTCTTACGAACGCATCTGTCATCTAAATACACATATTTTTCACTGATCTCCTGTACCAAACCGTTATTGTTGTATTTCAGCTCATTGTAAACTAAAAGAATCCGATCTCCAACTACAACCATCTTTGGGTTAGCTTCCTCAATATATTTCGTCTTAGTGATCTGTTCTACCATCACATCATTTCCTTCCAGATCACATTTAATAATGAATATGTCATTCATTCCACGGTTCGCTGATCTTGGATTCGGGTCATGAGATGTTTTAGCGTTTTCTTCCGTTTCAAGGGCTATGAACAAACTTCCGTTCCAAATGATTGGGTCTGAAATGTGACTATCGGCTGTATAATTATCACCTAAAATACCATTGAACGGAACCAAAACCTGATGCCAAAAAGAAGTAGTATCTGTTGAATCTTTATGCATGGTTAGATTCACTTTTGACATGGATAAACCTCTTGGGTCGTTATCTCCAATACTATACAAATAAACATCATCCTTATATTGAGCAGATTTCTGCGCAAAGCAATGACTAACATGCCAGAGGTCCTTTTTACCCTTCTTTAAAAATCCGGTTTGAACAGAAAATGTCTTATAAGCACCTTGTTGAACTACATTGGCCATTCCAACTCTTTTTTCAGCAGTACAATAAACAATCCCAATTGAATCTGCTATCTCCAAACAAACGTTATCGCGTGAATAGAAATCAAAAGATTGAGCACCCGGCATTTTTGTGTTGTCCTTTTTGAAGAAACTTTGCGTAAAGATCAACTCACCATTTGCCTTGTGTTTAGTCAGGTAAAGGCTAGGGTAGATGTCATACCTCATTAAATTGTAATCATCAGATGAAACGGCGAAAAATCCGTCTTTTGTAGTCACTATATCGTGGATCAAACGGTCGTAATGAAATTGTTCTTTGAGCTTGAATTCTTTATCAAGGATCATCACCTCTGAACCATCTGCATGTGCAAAGGCAATTATGATCTCGTCATTTTTGGTAACTGCTACTACAGGATTATCAAAGTCGTTAGAAAGCGCATAAGGCAACCTTACAATATGATTTTTTATATGATCAGTTATTTCACCTGTTTGTTCAAAAGTTGGATGCAGTCTTAGTTTAGGGATCTTCTGTTCTGCAGTCTCTAGCATATTTACAAGAGAATCCTGTGCATCCATGAAATCTTTCGCAGGAAAAGCTGATTTGACAGAAGCCATAAACTGAGTGGTAGCGTCTAATTTGTAGATCAGGGTCAATTTTCTTAAACCATCATCATATTCAATTCTGAATTTTTGAAGCTTCATATCAAGCAATTCATTCTTCAGATTTTCGAACTTCTCAATCTCATAATGCTTGAATTCCTTTTTTCTGGCAGATTTTGGTTTATAGGAAGGTTCTAACCATTCCCAAATGTCCGCTTTGCATGTTTCTCTGAATTCATAGAGTGCTTTTCCGTATTTGAAGCTGTAGTAATAGATATAAGCGGTACTATCCGCTCTTAACCGCGTGAATGAATAGGTGCTTACTCCGTCCAATGAAATGGTTGTTTTGTTATCAGCTGCTGCTTTATCAGGAACTTCAATTGATACCGTAGACAGAGTTATACGCTCTGCGTGTGATATAAAAAGCAGCATTGAAAAGCAGAATCCAAGTAAAAACTTCATGTAATAGAGTGCATTGATTAAGGGTTTATAAAGATATAATTTCGAACCAGTTTTAACACTGTTCAGATCGAAAATTGCCATAAAATTGAGCTGTGATAAAATTAATCAACTGGATTTCAGTCCAAATTTAGTTTCATCAGAATGTCAATTTGATGATCATTTCCCAATACAAACACATGACGGTCGAATACTTGAAATCCATTTTTCTGATAAAATGCGATTGCGGGATAATTTTCTTCCCAAACCCCCAACCAGATCACATTTGCTTGTTGTTGATGGGCAATTTCTTTAGAAAATTCAAGCAAGGTTTGACCGATTTTCATACCCAGAAATGGTTTACGCACATAAATTCGCTCAATTTCGATACTTCTCATCTCAAATGATTCTGTTTGAGCGTCTCCGATATTGATTTTTAAATAAGCTACAATTTCTCCGCCACGCTTGGCGAAATAAAAGAATGAATTTGGGTTGGATAATTCTTTTTCAAGCTTTTCTTTATTGAAATTGTCCGATAAGTACTTGTTGAGATTTTCAGGAGTGTTTTGGGCAGCAAAAGTGTCTCTGAATGTTGAATTACTTAGTTCAAAGAGTGTATTTAGATCCTCATGATAAATTTTAGTGATCTCTATATTTTTAAGTTGATTCATAAAGGATTTAAGTTGAAGTAAATCAGAACAAGAAGCCTCATTCTCATTCTGCTTAGCTTAGGTTTTTGATCATTGCAAAAAGCATTCGTGAGAGTTCATCCGCATAATTTTCCATTTCTTCATACTCTTCCAGCTTTATGATCTTTTCATCTTTTAAAACGTCCAGGATAGCAACACATTCAAATACAGAACTTCTTGTAATGACGAAGAAATTTCTTCTATCAGCTTTAGAAAATCGTCCAGAACCTTCTGCAATATTTAGAACAACACTAAAAGAAGCTCTTGATAATTGGTCCTTAGAATAATTTGAGAGTTTATTATTAGCTACCAGCTCTTTCGCTTTTTCATGAAAGAATTTAGCTTTCTTATACACTTCAAGTTTTTGGAATTCAAATTTCATGTTATCAAATTAAAGAATGAGAGCGAGAGCGAGAATCAAGTAAATCAGAATAAGAAGCCTCATTCTCATTCTGCTTCTCATTCTGATTTGTGCCCAGAACGGGACTCGAACCCGTACGCACGTAGTACACCACCCCCTCAAGATGGCCTGTCTACCAATTTCAGCACCTGGGCAATAGAAAATACCCTCCAGTAAAAGGAGTGCAAATATAATTTATTCGGATAATTTTTGAGGAACGAATTCCAATTAAGGATAATCTAACTGGATTCCTACGCAATCTCCACCAGGAATGGTGATAAATCCTTCGTAAACGGTCATGAAATTATTACCCTTTACTCTCCATTTATATTTCCATTCATTATTTCCTGTAAAGGTTCTTGGAATAGTCATCACACCAGGAGCATTACATACACCTTCAACAGAAGCAAAAGAAATAGTGGCTACAGAATCAAGAATTTGACCTTCTAACTCAAAACGTAAGATCGAGTGACCCAATGTATTCAAAGAATCAGAAACGGCAGGTAAACACCAGAAATAAACGTTACCTGTATAAACGCAAGAAAAATCGTCTAATGTTGCTTCGTCATTGTAATTGTCAGCAAGGGATTTAGTACAACCTTTTTTTGCGCAGCCAGGCATGATTGCAATGGCACTAATGGTCAATAGAGTGATCAAAATCTTTTTCATAGCGTCCCGAAATTACGAATAATTGAAATAAGTCGTTACAATCCTATACGTGAACTTTTATGGAAATGTTGGTAAAAAAAACAGGAACCATTTCTGATTCCTGTTTCTTATGTGATCTGGCCGGGGCTCCCTTCGACTCACTTTGTTCGCTCAGGATAAACTTCTCACCCCTTCGAAAATTTTGACATAAAAAAAACAGGAACCATTTCTGATTCCTGTTCCTTATGTGATCTGGCCGGGGCTCCCTTCGACTCACTTTGTTCGCTCAGGATAAACTTCTCGCCCCTTTGGAAAATTTTGACATAAGAAACAGGAACCATTTCTGATTCCTGTTTCTTATGTGATCTGGCCGGGGCTCCCTTCGACTCACTGTGTTCGCTCAGGATAAACTTCTCGCCCCTTCGAAAATTTTGACATAAAAAAACAGGAACCATTTCTGATTCCTGTTTCTGATGTGATCTGGCCGGGGCTCCCTTCGACTCACTGTGTTCGCTCAGGATAAACTTCTCGCCCCTTCGAAAATTTTGACATAAAAAAAACAGGAACCATTTCTGATTCCTGTTTCTGATGTGATCTGGCCGGGGCTCGAACCCGGGACCCTCTCCTTAAAAGGGAGATGCTCTACCTGCTGAGCTACCAGATCTACCTCTGGTTTTGCATTCTTAGGAAGTAATTTCCTTCGAACGCGGGTGCAAATATATATGGTTTATTTTAATCTCCCAATAAATTAATTTAATTTTTACATAATCTTATTCTAAAGCCCTGATTCTGTCTATTTTTGATGCATGCAAATATTTTTGATCGGATTTATGGGGGCCGGGAAATCATCTCTCGGTAAAAAAATTGCTTCTCGTCTGAGTGTCAATTTTATAGATGCTGATCGAGCCATTGAAAAAGAACAAAACAGATCCGTTCAACAAATTTTTTCAGAAGAAGGAGAAGAAAAATTTAGAGCCATTGAAACTGATTGGCTGAAAAATTTAAAAGAAGGAAATGATGTCATTGCTCTCGGTGGTGGTACACCTTGTTTCAACAATAATCTTTCTTTAATTCAACAAAAAGGGATCAGCATTTATATCAAAACTCCCGTACCTGTTATTGTTTCCCGACTCAAGCAAGCAAAAGAAGTGAGACCAATCATAGAACACGTTAAAAAAGATCATGAAGCACTCACTGCCCTGGTAGCAGATATGCTTGCTCAAAGAGAATCTTTCTACAATCAGGCAAATATCATTTTTGATGGTGCAGATGTTACTTCGCAAAGTTTGGATGAGTTGGAGCGTCAGATTGGATCCTACCTCCTATAACGCAACCTCTCCTTCGTTTTTTCTGAGATCTCCGGGTTGAATATCAATTTTCGCAATTACAAACCTTATCGACTGGATATAACTTCATATTCCTGGGAATTCTGTCATTAGCCTTAGGGTAATTCTCATACAGCTCCTTTACTGCAGCACAATCCCTGAAGTAAAATTTTAATGCATTGATCCTTAAAGTTGAATTAATGAGTATGGAAATACATTTACCATCTTGAAATATGTACCAGGTGCCCCTTGGATCTGCACTAGTGTCATAATCGTAATACCTATCTCCACCGGGAGGAGGTGTTTTTGGTGCTTCGGTATTGGTAAAAGAACCACTTCTTAAATAAAATGTTACCCCATTGTAACAAAGAACTCTTAGATAAGGTATTTTTGGTCCTTCATCAGCATGATGAGTAGGATAACCTTCAATGTGATTTTCAGCATGAGCAGGTAACATGTGATAGGTCCATCCTTCTGGTTTAGTATAACTGCGTATTTCGCTGTAGGCTAAGAACTTTTTTTCACCACCAATATTTATTCCGATATAACCTAATTGTTTGTTTGAACCTTTACCAGATTTTTGATGTTCTTTAACTCTATCAAAAGAAAAAGTCTCACCATTGTTCATATTGAAGGAATGTTTTTGCGCCGTTGTATTAAATAAAATATTCAGTGAAAGAAAGATTAAAATGATTTTTCTCATTAGTTCTGTATTCAGGTGGGATAAAGATACCGGATTAGAGTAAAAATCTGTGACGATAAATTGTAATTCGTAGTTAAACAACTAAAAAGAAAATCGAGCTTCAATAAAAACAAGTGTTTTCTTGAAATCTGTTTTTATCTTTTGTACATATATTTACACAAAACTTAGCTTATGAAAAAGACGATATTAATACTTGCAGCAATATGCTCATTATCTGCCACTAGTTATTCTGGTGTTTTAAAAGAAAAAGAAAAACCTTGTTATAATCCTAAAAAAGAATCGACCTATCAAGTTACGAGTATGTGGGATATGTTTGCAAGTAATAGCGGAATGGATGCCTATTCTATGAATGTTGTGAACGGTTCTTTTGTGGGGAATTCAATTAAAATTGAAAGTCTACCAATTATCTCCATTGATACTGAAGCCAAAGAAATAACTGTTGAATACAAGAAGTTTACAAATGATAAAGGAGAAGAACATCACGTTATTATTCAACTACTGTATTCTTCTTCTACATTTGAAATAGGTAATAAAATTTCATTCAAAGGTACTATTTCTACTGCTGGAGATTTCAATGGTGATTATATTACAGTAATGGAATGTGCAGAAATTAGTGCGGCAGAATAGTCAGAAGCTAATCTCAATTCCTACCTCCTATAGCGCAACCTCTCCTTCGTTTTTTCTGAGATCTCCGGGTTGAACGGAGCAACTTTTTTATCCAGTTTTTCGGCAAGAAATTCTGCTATTTCCACAGCCTCTTTTAATGATTTGCAGGTTTTTACAAAGATCCTTTTACGGTGATTGGCTGACATGAGAAATACTTCATTCATGCTTGCATCCAACGTTGTTGTCACTCCTCCGGTAAGATCTGATATCGTGCTGGATTTGCCCAATTTCAAAACACAAATATCAGGGTAAGTATAGGTGCTCTTCCATTTACCGGTTTTGAAGAAAAAAAAGCGTTTATGGTATTCTCTTACATATTTTGAGCTCAGACAAACATCTACGCCATGTGTTGAAGTTAAGGCAAAGAGAGAAACGAATGTGGCTACAGATCCCATGTAATAACCAATGCCTCCACTCAATAACATGGTGATTCCCATTAGCAGAAAAATTACTGCAAGAATGCGGGGCATAAATGAAAATGAAAATCCGTTGTTGTAAGTGATATCAGCCGTGTGATCACTGATCTCAGAATTATCTATGATCTCCTGTTCTGACATTTTAATTGCAGTCACATGGTGTATCTCCCTGAATATCACTTATTCGGGTACGCGCCTCACCAATGACGTAAACTAATCTGTATGTTTGATTGCGGATCTTTCCTTCTAATGTGTAATAAGCATTCGGCTCTGCTTTTGCATCACTTTCTTCCATTACAACATCCGCATTTAGGTGGAATGAAAAAACATCCTGATCTTTCAATTTGTAGCATTTCATTTGACACTCGGCTGTTTCCAAAATGCGCATTTCATGTGATTCAATTATAGCGGTCATTTCTGAACGAGGGATAGGAACTATGTGCTTGTTTTCATTTGACAACACCGTTTCGCAGTTCTTTTGATCATATTTAAAATCCACTACCTCAACCCATTCTTCATAAAGCATGTAAGTGATCATAAGATCGTGTCCCTCTTTCTCTCCACTGAAAACATATTTTTTTGGCCATCCTTTGGTATCACTATCACCAAAATCAACATCCCCGTCTTTATTCAAAAAGCGATAAATATCCTCATTAGAAACACCCTGGCAATTCATCAAATAGTTCAAGCTATCACCTATAAAGATCTCTTTTTCAGCGATCATGTTCTTTACCCTGTTCTCAGGTAACCATGAACAGGCTCTTGGTCCAAAAAGAAAGAACATGAATATCAATCCGATCCCGAATCCAATGAGGTAATATTTTAATCTGCTGCTAAACTTTTTCATCCCAAAAATTACCCGGCAAAGCTAAGTATTTTGTGCTTTACTCTCATGAAGATAAACAAGCACTTAAAAAAAACTAAATTTGTGCCCTCGCAGATTTTAGTATTATGAGCAACAAACCTTCAATCGTAAAAGGAACCAGAGATTTTTTACCGGATGTGATGGCCAAACGAAATCACATCTTTGATACCATTAAGCAAGTTTTCGTGAAATATGGTTTTTTACCTATTGAAACACCTGCCATGGAAACTACAGAAACATTGATGGGGAAATACGGTGAAGAAGGGGATAGGCTGATCTTTAAAATTCTACCGAGGGGAGATAAATTAAAAGATGGTTTTAAACCAGAAGAGGCATTGCGTTATGATCTTACAGTGCCATTTGCCCGTTTTGTGGTAATGAATCAAAACGAGATCACTTTTCCTTTTAAACGCTATCAAATTCAACCGGTTTGGAGAGCCGATCGCCCACAAAAAGGGAGATACCGTGAATTCTATCAGTGTGATGCAGATGTGGTGGGATCTGATTCTTTGGTGTATGAAGTTGAGTTGGTGCAGATCTTTGATGAGGTTTTGAGCAATTTAGGCTTGACGGATTTTTCAGTGAAGATCAATAACCGTAAGATATTGAGTGGAATTGCGGAGGTGTGTGGTGAGGCAGATAAGATCATTCCAATCACTGTTGCCATTGATAAACTGGACAAGATTGGCAAGGATGGTGTGATCAAAGAACTGGAAGAAAGAGGGATTTCGCACAAAGCCATTAAAAAGATCGATCCGCTTTTTAGTTTGACAGGTTCAAATCAGGATAAACTGAAAACACTAAAAGATTTTCTTGCTGATTCTGAGATAGGTTTGAAAGGGATAGAAGAGTTGACCTACGTGATTGATCAGGTAGAAGGAATGGGACTTAGAAAAGCCAAATTGGAATTAGAAGTGACCCTGGCAAGAGGCTTGAATTACTATACAGGAGCTATTTTTGAAGTAGCTGCGAACAACGTTAAGATCGGAAGCATTTGTGGTGGAGGTAGATATGATGATCTTACCGCACTATTTGGTTTAAGCGGTACATCAGGTGTAGGAATTTCCTTTGGGGCAGATCGTATCTATGACGTGATGAGCGAATTGAATTTGTTCCCTGAATCAGCTTTACAATCAACCAAAGTGTTGTTCATCAACTTTGGTGAAGATGAGCAAAATCAATCCATGAAATATGCCAAACATCTGAGAGATACGGGTATTTCATGTGAAGTATATCCATCTGCTGCTAAAATGAAAAAGCAGATGAAATATGCTAATGACAGAAGCATTCCGTATGTGGTGATGATCGGTTCTGACGAATTGAAGAATGGAACATTGACCTACAAGAACATGGAGTCAGGAGAGCAGGAAACAGCCAATATCAATCAATTAATTGCAGAATTTAATAGTTAAGCATGAGTGAGCATTTGATCAGTACAGATCGATTAACCATAGACAAGGTTGCAGAGATCTTAAGTTCCGGAGCAAGGCTTCGCCTTTCTGCTGATGCAGAGAAGAGAATTACAGGTTGCAGAACCTACCTGGAGAATAAATTAGCTTCTGGAGATGATGTGTTTTATGGGATCAATACAGGATTTGGTTCGCTTTGTAATACAGTGATCTCAGATGAAGATCTGAGTACGCTTCAGTCTAATTTGGTTCGTTCTCATGCTTGTGGAATAGGAGAGGAAGTGCCTCAGCAGATCGTAAGATTAATGATCTTATTAAAGATACAGGGTCTTTCTTATGGTCACTCAGGGGTGCGTTTAGAAACCGTGCAACGTTTGATCGATTTCTATAACAACGATATTTTTCCTATCGTTTACCAGCAAGGTTCTTTAGGTGCTTCTGGAGATTTGGCTCCCTTAGCGCATATGTCTTTAGCCTTGATTGGTGAAGGTGAAGTTCATTTCAAGGGTCAACGCATGAGAGCGGATGACATGAATAACATTCAGGGATGGAAACCTTTGGTGATGGGAGCTAAAGAAGGAATTGCCTTGTTGAATGGTACGCAATTCATGAGTGCTTATGGTTGCTGGTCTTTGATCCAGTCAAAGCAGTTATCTATTGCAGCTGATAAAATTGGAGCCATTTCTGTAGATGCTTTTGATTGCAGAATAAGTCCATTTTCTGCAAATGTGAACGAGATTCGAAATCAAAAAGGGCAGATAGAGACGGCTAAGATCTTTAGAGATCTTTTAAATGGATCGGAGATCATTACTCAGCCTAAACAACATGTGCAGGATCCTTATTCTTTCAGATGTATTCCACAGGTGCACGGAGCTTCTAAGGATGCTATTTCATATTGTATTGAGATCTTTGAAAATGAGATCAATGCGGTAACAGATAATCCAACCATTTTTCCTGAAACTGATGAGATCATCTCAGCAGGGAATTTCCATGGTCAACCTCTTGCTATTTCACTGGATTTGTTGGGAATTGCATTGGCTGAATTGGGTAATATTTCCGAGCGTAGAACATACCAGATGATCAACGGGAAAAGAGGTTTACCTGCATTTTTGGTTGCCAATCCTGGAATTAATTCAGGTTTCATGATCCCTCAATATGCAGCTGCTTCAGTGGTGAGCCAGAATAAACAATTGGCTACTCCGGCTTCAGTTGATTCCATTGAATCTTCAAATGGTCAGGAAGATCATGTGAGTATGGGAGCAAATGCTGCTACTAAATGCTACAGAATTGTTGAGAATTTGAAAAAGATCCTGGGAATCGAACTTTTTAACGCTACACAAGCATTAGAATTCAGAAGACCGTTGAAAACTTCCGCTCAATTAGAAGAAATTGTAACCGCTTACAGAAAGAAAGTTCCGTTCGTGGAAGAAGATAAATTCATGCAACCTGAGATTGAAAAATCCATTAACTTTATTAAAAATCTATAGCCATGGAAGAAGAATTGTATGACGAAAACTTATCAATGAAAGAGAAAAGAGGTAAAACATTGCCTGTTTTAGTGGTGCTTTCATTCATTTATATTGCTTTTTCTTTTGGTTCTATCCTGATTCAGATGGTGAATGGACCAATGAGTGATGAAGAGATCGAGCAACAGGAATATGAGATGTTACAGGCTTATAATGACGAAACTCCTGCTTTTGCGAAAAAAGTAATGGAGGAATCAATTGAGATGCTTGAAAAAACTCAGGAGAGTTTTTGGTTGATGAATGGTTTATCAGTAGTGACATTCGTTGTTGGATTCTTCGCCGTTTATTTAATGTTCAAGTTGAAAAAAGTCGGATACTACATGTACATTGCATATAGTTTGATCCCTTTGATCATGTCTTTCGCTCTTTTCTCCGGATATACAATAGCATTGTTAGGAATTGCATTTGGTGCAGCTATTTCAATTCTCTTCATCATCCTTTACGGTGTTCAGTTGAAAAGAATGTCCTAACATTTTTAGCTTTTTACTCGTCTAAGAGTGTATGAAGCGTTTATGGATGATCGGTTTAATAGTGGCTACTGCCATTGCCTGTAAAAAGCAGGATACAAATATCATCTATGGTTATGAGTGTTTTCCAACAGATTCTGGGCACTATGTGGTGTATGATGTCATTGATATCTTTCATGATGAGTTGCTTCTAAAACATGACACCAATGCTTATCAGATCAAAGAGGTGATTGGCGAAGAAGATATAGATCTTGAAGGTGATCCGTTCAAAAAAATGTACCGCTATAAACGTTTGAATGACACACTGGATTGGGTTTTAAAAGATGTTTGGGCGTTAAAACCTTCGAATAGATCTATTGAATTGGTGGAGGAAAATAAGCGCCGCATTAAAATGGTATTTTCAATATCCTATGATCAATACTGGAATATCAATGTCTTTAATAATGATGATGCTGAAAATGCTTACTATGATAACATCTATCAACCTATCAGCATTGGCGGTATTGATTACGATTCATCTGTCACAGTGAAACAACACTATTTCACATCTTACATTGAGCATATCAGGGCTTACGAGATCTACTCACCGGGGGTTGGGAAGATCTATTCTTATCGCGCAGATCTGGATATCAATAATGGCGATTCTACTGATATCTACTACGGTACCGAGCTTTACTACACGGCCAAAGAGTGGGGGAATTGATTTTATAAATGTATTAAATGAGGATTATTACCCAACGTTGCGAACTTATTCCTTACGAAGAATCACACATTCCGGACATATTAAAAATGTTCCGTGAGCCTGATTCCAATAAATTCATTCAACCCTTGAAAGATGGTGGGGAGGAATTCTGGATGGAAAAGCTCAGATCGAATCTGAAGAAAAATGAAGAATTACTTCAGATATGGTGTGTTTATCACCTGGAAAACAAGGACTTCGTTGGTACCATGAATCTGAATGAATTTGCAGATACAGGTTTGGATCAATTGGGGCTTCATTTGTCCCGAAAATACTGGGGGCAAGGTTATGGTTATGAACTTTGTTTGCCTTTGATCGAACATGCCTGGAAAATCAGAAATTTGGATGCACTTCACTGGTTGTATGAAAAGGAACACCATGTTTCAGGAAAATTGGCCAAAAAACTAGGCTTTGAGCCTTATTCGGAGATCGAAAAAGATGGTTGCGAATTGTTTGTTTATCGATTGAATAAAAACGGATAATTGATTATCTTTAAGGAAACCCAGCTTATGAGAATTCTATTGATTTCATTGCTTTATTTTTTGCCTTTTTCTTCATCTTCTTGCCTCAATTTGTATGGATATAACTTACAGGGTGATTGGGTTGAAGCAGATATGTTTTCAACTCCATTTAGGCGTTCTTTTGACGAAGAATACTGTCATGCATATCTCAATAAATACGACCTTAATAAAAAGGAAGCTTACTCTTTTGAAGAAATGTCGGATTATGCCGTTCATTTAGCTCATTTAGGAGATTATGAACAATCGTTAGATCTTCTTAGATGGATATATAATCAACATCCAGATGAATATGAAGTAGTAAGCAATTTAGGAACATTATATGAACTTAATGGGATGAATGATTCTGCCTATTATTTTATTAAAAAAAGTATGGAGATTAATCCGGATGCCCATTACAGAACAGAATGGTTTCATTTAAAAGTGCTTGAGGCTAAAAAGCATATACATGATGACCCAAATTGGCTGAATAAACATAATGTATTAGGGCTAAAATTAGATTATGCAGTAGAAGAAAATAGTGAAATGTATTGGAATATTTCTGATACAATTATGCAAATCCAACATCAATTAGTAGAACGTGTCCCATTTACCCCAACACCGGACTTGATCCTAGCGAATATTTTCAAAGAATTAGCAGATATGATGGCCGTTAATTTTTCAGTTGAATTCGCTCTTTATTATTATCAAATTAGTAATCATTATGATCCTGATAATCAGTTTGGTGCATTAGAAAAAATTGTTGAAATGGAAGGTGTAATAAGTGATGAAGATAAGCACAGTAAATTTGAAACATATTTTCCACCAGAATCAGAAAAAATTTATGAAGGAAATATCAAATATTTGGTTGATGAAGAAATAGAGGATCCTAATGCTGGAGGATATACGCTCAAAACAAGTAGGGGGAGAAATGGTCGCATAGGGCCTTTCCAGATAGGATTGATCGTAATATTTTTGAGTGCTTTTATAACACTGATAGTGGTTTTTCTCAGAATGAGAAGGAGAAAAATGTGAGTTGGAAAAGTCAAATCTACTGAAAATAGAGTGATCTCTTCGACTGGGAATAACGGGTAGTATGACACATCATCACATCATCACATCAACACATTTTCACATCAATTTTCCAAATCGGCAACTTAATACTACGTATTAACGTATTCAATAAAAGCGCTTTTTCTGCGTTATACCGTAAGATGCGATTTGCACGACTTCTCATACTTACTCTTTTACTGTCATTTTTCAATGTCAGCAGGGCTTCTCATATCATGGGTGGAGAGATCACCTGGGTGTGTTTAGGATCAGGAAGTTATCAATTTGATTTAGTGCTTTATCGTGATTGCAACGGTTTGGATATCGTAGATCCCTTTTTGAATATTGAAGTTTGGGGACATCCTACCGTTTCAACCATTCAATGTGATCTTTTTTCTACACTTGATCTTTCACCTGAATGTACGCAGGTAGCTGGTGGTCCGGTTGAATTGGATTGTGGTGTAGGAACGCAAGGTGGAAATGGAGCAGGGGCCGTTCAAAAATTCGTTTATCGTTCTGCGCCAACTGTTTTGACAGGAACTCCTCCTGCATCTGGTTGGGCATTTACCTATGACTCTTTCTCAAGAAACTGGAGTTTGACCAATATCGTAGATCCACAAAACTATGGGATCACACTTTCAGCTTACATGTATGCTGTAGCTGGTAATTCAGCAAATCCCTGCACAGATTCTTCACCTCAATTTGCTCAAGAGCCTTACATGCTGCTATGTTCAGGAACAGATTTCCAGTACAATGCCAATGCTTATGATCCGGACAACGATTCATTGAGCTATAGCTGGGGTACTCCACTTGATCATTTTCCAACAGGAACGTTCAATCCACCTACAAATCCAATTCCTGTTCCTTTTGTGACAGGTTTTGCCTATAACAATCCAACTCCAGATGCCACTTTTAATGGTGGAAATATTCCTGCTCAAATGGATCCATCAACTGGTAATATCACGTTCCTATCCAATACCATTGGGAATTTTGGCCTGGTGCAAAAGATCGATTCTTATAGAAATGGACAATTGGTATCCACGATTAACCGTGAAATACAAATGATCGTGATCAACTGTGCCGGATACAATAATTCTGCTCCTGATATCCTGCCTCCATTTGCCGGGAATACTTCATTTTATGCGGAGTTCTGGGCAGGAGAGATCATCAATTTTGATATCATTGTTTCTGATCTTGAATTACTACAGGATGGAACACCACAAACGGTTACGCTGACCCCTTCAGGGAATTATTTCGGTACGAATTTGACTGATCCAAACAGTGGATGCGATTATGTTCCATGTGCTACGCTAGATCAACCACCTATTATTCAAGGAGTACAGGGAGTAACAACTACTTTTAACTGGCAAACATCTTGTGATCATCTTTTGGATGCTGACGGTATTCAGCAACCTTATCAGTACTATGAATTTGTCCTGAATGCACAGGATGATTACTGTTCTGTTCCGGGAAGAACCTACGAAACGGTTCGCATAAAATTGAAAAATCAACCGGCTGTTGATCCCGTGGATCTTTATTGCGTTGACGTACTTCCAAACGGAGACGTTAACCTAACATGGGAGCCAACCACGGATCCTGGAGGTTCATTCATTGAATACCAGGTTTGGTCTATTCAGGATGGTTTAATTGCTTCCCTTCCTTTAATAGGAACGAACAGTTATTCAGTTGTCGGAGCAAATGCAAATGCTGGTTCAAAGGATTATTTTATTCAAACAAGATATGGATGCGGAGGAAACAATCTGGCATCTTCTGATACACTCTCAAGTATTTATCTGAATGTGAATGATCTGGGAGATGGACGGGTGCATTTAACCTGGAACAGCACTCAGACACCAATGAATGCTGGAGACAATGTTTTGGAAGAGGTCTGGAGAGAATATCCTTTAGGTGTATGGACCTTGAGAGGTGTGGTTCCTTATGGCACCAACGAGCTATTGGATACCATTGACGTATGTAATGATCTTCTAACGTATGAAATTCGTATTCCTAATGCATACGGTTGTATTTCAACTTCTAACGACAATGGTCAGATGTTAATGGATATCATCAATCCATACATTCCTAATTTATATTGGGTATCTATTGATACCACTACCGGTTATGTTGATGTTCATTGGGATCAGAACCTGGCAGCTGATACTTATGGATATGTGATCTATGGATTGGTAGGCGGATTTTGGGTGCCATTGGATACGGTTTGGGGAATTACTTCAACTTACTATCAGTACGTTAACACGAATTCCATGAATGCTCCTGAATCTTTCCGTATTACTGCCTTTGATTCATGTTATACATCTGCTTCACCGCCAACGTATCAAACATCAGCATTAAGTCAGGCACATACAACCATTTATTTGACGGATGAATATAACATTTGTGATAAGTCAGTAACCTTAAGCTGGACGGCTTATGGAGGTTGGTCAACGGTTAAGGAATATCAGATCATTGTGAGCGCTGGAGGTTCAGTATATGATATAATTGGTTCAGTGGATGGTAATACCTTAACCTATACCCATACTAATTTGAATTATAACTGGAATTATTGCTATTATATCAGGGCAATTTCTGAGGATGATTCAATATCCTATTCTAATCAGGATTGTAGGTTGGTGGCGCCTCCAAGCCAGGCTACGTTCCATTATCTGGCAACAGCATCACATACACTAGGAAATGAAATTGAGGTAATCACATATACAGATGGCGGAGCCTCAGTTAACTCTTATGAGGTAATGAAGCAAGGACCAAGAGATGGAAATCCTTTTGTGGCAGATATTCTAGCGCCTGATGGTTCAGACTGGATCTATTATTATGACTCAGATATTTATCCTGAACAAGGCCCTTACCAGTATCAGGTGAATCTTATAGATTCATGTGGTAACATTGGGAATGAATCTAATCTGGTTAGAACTGTTTTCCTTGAAGTAGATGTTGATCAAACCAGTTTGTTGAACGTACTTAGTTGGACTCCATATATAGGTTTTGATGGAGCAATAACACAATACAATGTCTATCGTGGTGAAGATGGTGTGTTTTCTTCAACACCTTTAGCAACAACTCTTCCTGGGGTAAGGTCTTATGTGGATGATGTATCCTCTTTTATGAGTTCTGAAGGTCAATTCTGTTACCGCGTTGAAGCAGTTGAGTCTACTAACAGTTATGGATTCAATCAAACAGCCTTTTCTAA
The DNA here is from genome assembly GCA_020635955.1 of Crocinitomicaceae bacterium. Classification (GTDB taxonomy): domain Bacteria; phylum Bacteroidota; class Bacteroidia; order Flavobacteriales_D; family Crocinitomicaceae; genus Paracrocinitomix. The sequence continues at coordinate 365,497 of JACJYW010000003.1, read as the reverse complement.
TACGGTTTGTGCTACCCTGGATCCTATAGCTTATATTCCAAATGCATTCATGATCAATGGAGAAAATCCCGTGTTCTTACCAGTTGTGTCCTTATATGAATTTGATTCGTATTTACTGGAGATATATAACAGATGGGGAGAAGTTATATTCTCAACGACAGATAGATATGAAGGTTGGGATGGTAAAGATGATATGGGTGATTTGAAATCTGAAGGGGTTTACGTGTATGTGCTCAGAATAATGGATAGAGATTCAAAAGAATACATCTACAATGGTCATGTCACCATGTTGATTGCCAACGACTAATTTTCCAGTGCAATTATTTTTTCTCTCAACTCAACCAATAATTCTTTGGTCGGTTTTTGACCGTATTCTTCAAACGGTATTGGATCACCAATGGTAACTGTGATTTTACCATTGCGCATATTGAAATTATTGGATCCTGGCCAAATTCTGCAAGTGCCTTTAATATGAACAGGCAAAATGGTAGACTTTGAAGCCTGAGCCAATTCTAAACCACCTCTTTTAAATGGCATGATCTCACCCGTTTCACTCGTAGTTCCTTCTGGAAATATCACCACGTTTTTTCCCTCTTTAACCAATTTGGCTGCAGCTTCAATGCTCTCCAATGATCTACGAGCATTAGAACGGTTGATGAAGATCATTCCGGACATTTTCATGTAAAAGCCTAAAAACGGAACTTTTCTCAATTCCTCTTTACCAATGAAATTCAATAATAAAGGCATTGATCTAAAAAGTGTAGGTATATCTGCATAGGAACAATGATTAGACATGATCAGGTAGTTTTGACCAGGAATAACTTTCTCTTTTCCTATTACTTTAACTCTTGCACCAATTAAGAATAAGAATGTTCTTGACCACAAATGTTTGGCTAAGAAAACCGTGGCACGTTGACTAAATGAAAACAGATAAACAATGGTGGCTATAGTTATACAAATGAACGACCATAAAAGGATCAGGAACAATTTGAATATGGAAAATACAGCTCTCATTTATTGGGGGTCAACATCTATATCAATGCGAATTGATCTAAAGTCATGATCGGATAAAAATAGGTCAATTTTCTCTTTGATGATACTTTTTACCTTCTTTGCTGATGCATCCCTTTCAAACTTTAAAGTAATATTCTTCAAGTACTGATTTCTTACCCTTGAAACCAACGGTACTTCTGGTCCTAAGACCCTGTCTTTGAAAACAGATTGAAGTGATTGTGCAAGTTTTTTAGAGCCCAATTCCAGGGTATCTTTATCTCGGTGCTTCAGTTTCAAAACAATGATCCTGAAGAAAGGTGGATAGTTGAAGTTTCTGCGCTCTATGATCTCTTGTTTGTAAAAACCTTCGTAATCATGTTGCATTACCTTTTGTATGATCCAATGATTAGGTTCAAAAGTTTGGATGATCACTTTACCACGCTTTTCCTTTCTTCCAGCCCTTCCTGCTACCTGTGACATCAGATGATAGGCACGTTCAAATGATCTGAAATCAGGGAAATTCAAAAGTTGATCAGCACTTAATATCCCTACCAAACCAACGTTGTCAAAATCCAATCCTTTGGTGACCATTTGTGTTCCTATGAGGATATCGATCTCACGGTTCTCAAAAGATGAAATAATATTAGAGTATGCATGCTTTGCCCGTGTGGTATCCAAATCCATTCGTTGTAGCCTGGCCTTTGGAAAGAACAAGGCTATTTCATCTTCAATTTTCTCTGTTCCAAACCCTAACATCTTTAACTTTCTGCTTCCGCAGGCACCACAAGACGAAGGAGGGGAGATGTAGTATCCACAATAGTGACATTTCAATACATTGGATGACTTATGGTAGGTGAGTGATACATCACAATTCTTGCATTGAGGCGTCCATCCGCACATTTCACAGGTCCAAATAGGTGTATAACCTCTTCTGTTTTGGAAAAGTATGATCTGTTCACCTTTTTTCATTGCTTCTTCCATCTCTTCGATCAAAAAAGATGAAAAATGAGAACGCATGGTTTTTTGCTTAACCTCCTTTTCTAGATCGGCACATTGGATCTCTGGCATTTGAACACCACCAAATCGTTCCGTTAAAGGAGCCAATCCATATCTGCCTTCATGTACGTTAAAGTAGGTTTCAATTGAAGGAGTAGCAGATCCCAACAATACTTTTGATTTATGCAGTCTGGCAAGGATAATCGCCAAATCTCTTGCGTTGTATCTTGGTGAAGGATCATATTGTTTAAATGAATTCTCATGTTCTTCATCCACAATGATCAAACCCAGATCTTGAAAAGGAAGGAAAATGGATGAGCGGGCACCCATTACAATTCTGTATTGATTCTGATCGTTATCAAGTACCTTGTTCCAGATCTCAATGCGTTCATTTTGATTAAATCTACTGTGATAAACTCCCACCTGATCACCAAAATACTTCCTCAACCTGTTTATAAGCTGGGTAGTTAAAGCAATTTCAGGTAATAGAAATAGCACTTGTCTACCTTCTTTGAGCACTTCACTGATCATTTTTACATAGATCTCCGTTTTACCGGATGAAGTGACACCATGCAAAAGCACGACATCTTTTTCTTGAAAATCCTTTCTAATACTATCGTAGGCAGTTTGTTGAGCAGTTGTAAGATCCTTAAGATCAGAGCTGCTATCATCTGACATAAGTCTTGAAACTTCTTCAGAAAAAATATTGATGATCTCTTTCTTAGCCAGTGAATTTAAAGACGATTCAGATATTCCTTCTTCAACAATTTCACGCTTTAGAACAGGTGTTTGCTGACCATTTTTCCAATGGGTTTTCTCCACGACCTTTAATAAGGCGTTTACCTGCTTCTCATTTCGCTTAGTTAACTCCAGTTCATTTAAAAGTTCTGAAAGTTCATCCTCAGATTTAATGTTTCCATCAATAGAAATGAAGGTGGCAAATTTGGGAGAATATTTTGTTTGAAGTTCTTCAGAAACAATGGCACAACGTTTATCGATCAAAGATTTGATCAAGGGTTGTATGGTTTTGATACCTACTATCTCAGCAACTTCTTTAAGTGTCAATTCATCTTGCACCTGAAGTGCTTCAAGAATTAGAAATTCTCTGTCATTGAGCCCTTTGTCATTACGATCAAATTCTGGGTGAAGCGATAACTTGGTTTCACTGGCCAGCTTAAAATTGGAAGGCAAAGCGGCATTCATGACATCACCTAGATCGGCCAGGTAATATTCGGAGATCCACTCCCAAAGTTGGAATTGTTTATCCGTCACAATACGGCGATCATCTAGGATTGCTTCAACGTATTTAACCTGATAGTTTTTAGGCACTTCTTCGTGAACATCCGCTACTATCGCCGTGTAATATTTGGCTTTTCCAAAGGGAACAATGACCCTTTTCCCAATACCGACATCCTCATTCAGTTCAAAAGGAACCCTATAGGTGTAGGTATTTGGAATACTCAAAGGAAGTATTACATCTACAAAATAGGTGACCCTTTCGGACATGATCCGTTAACTTAAGTTGTTGTTAAAGAAATAATTAAGATTACTTGCTCCAACCGGAATATCCTCCGATCAAATTATATACCTCAGTGAATCCCTGATCCATTAAGTGAGATTTAGCTTGCCCACTTCTTCCACCAGCCTGGCAAAAAACAAAAGTTGGTTTGCTTTTGTCTAAAGTATCCACTGCTGCTTCAAAATCTCCATTTGTCCAATCTAAATTGATGGCCCCGTCAATAGATCCTCCGGCATATTCATCTGCAGTTCTCACATCAATTAGTAAACCGCTTTTTTCAGCTAAGTATGAATTGAATGTAGCTACATCAAGATCCTCAGCAATAGTTGCAGGAGCTTCTTCAGTTACTTCTACCTCTTCAGTTACTTCAGTAGAGTGACTGTCATTAGATTCTTCATTAGATTCTCCTCCGCATGAAAAAAGAAGGAATGATCCAGCGATCATTAAAGTGATTTTATTAATTCTGTTCATTTTGTAATTCTATATTATTTGTTTTACTTTCTTGAATAACAGGAAGTTCTCCCTTGAAAAAGCGGTATGAAAAACCAAAAGTTGCAAGTTCAGGAGACCAAACTGATATTTCCAAATTTAATCCAAATCTGTCATTAAAGAAGTAATTAAAACCTCCAAGTGTTACGCCTGTAAATAAATTAACCCTTTCAGGTAATAATCTTCTAGCTGGATCTGGTATAATATCCGGGTGATGAAGGTATACTGAAACACCTACTCTTAATTTGACATAGTATTCGAATTTTTTTCTGTAGAATACACTCACCTGAGGATTCAATGATGTATAAAAGTACGGGGCACCGTAATGTTCTGACCCATAATAAATATTCATGTATTGAAATCCAACATTTCCAGATACAGAAAGTATTTGACCCAAGGCTATTTCATGCGTATAGGAAAGGGTTGGACTCCATGATAAAAATTCAAATTTTTGTGAAGCTGTATCATTAATTGCATTCGCCAATCTGTAATTCTCAAATTGTTCGTTACTGATACCGGTATGTACCTTGATCAATCTATTGAATGGAACAGCTGCCTCTTGAGCAATAGCCGTGAATTGGAATAGTAATATGATCAGGATTATGTTACGCATACTTAAGAACAAAAATAGTGAATAAGATAGAGTGATCTGTGGTTGGCACGCGAATTGCTTGAAAGGAGTTATCTAAAAAATATTATATTTGATTAATACTAAGCTAAAATTTATGAAAAGAACAATTCTTAAAGCTTTTGCCGCTCTTGCCTTGTTAGTAGGTTCAATGGGAACAGCTAATGCACAAGTTGAACAAGGTAGTTTTATGATCGATCCTTATGTAGGATTCCCAACTGCTAATATTTGGTGGTCGCAAACATTTGATCTGAATAACGTTGATGGTTATTCGACAGCAGGTTCTCCTGTATCTTTTGGAGGTCGTTTAGAATATATGGTCGCAGATAATTTCGGATTAGGTTTGGACGGTAACTATGCTATCGCAGGATTTAAATACAATGAAGACAGATATGACACAACTGGAACTTTGGTGACAGGTGAATATAAATATACTTCTAAGAAGTTAAGAATTATGTTCAGAGCTAACTATCACTTCGTTCAAACTGAGAATTTAGATGTTTATGTTGGTTTTGGTGCTGGATATAAATACGTAAAAAGAACCGCAACATGGAATGGTGGAAATGATGATGCAAGCATCACAGGTTCATTGTTGCCAATTGCAACTAGAATTGCCATAGGTGGTAGATATTATTTTCATCCAAATATTGGAATTAACTGGGAACTTGGTGCTGGTGGAGGAGGAGTCCTTCAAGCAGGACTTGCGGTTAAATTCTAGGAATAAAAAATCTTAATTTGAAGCTCTTCATCTAACGGTGAAGAGCTTTTTTTTCTCGTAACTCATGAACCAATACCTATCCATAAAACAGTTAGCTCCTGATGATCGTCCACGTGAAAAGATGCAGGATAAAGGAAGAGAAGCTTTGTCTAACACAGAGCTACTTGCTATTCTTATTGGTTCCGGAACATCAAATAAATCTGCCGTTCAATTGTGTCAGGAAATTCTTGCATCTGTAGAAAATGATCTGAATAAACTGGCTACGTTAACAGTTAAAGATCTGATGAAATTCAAAGGGATCGGTGAAGCCAAAGCTATAACTATTGCTGCGGCTCTTGAATTGGGTAGAAGAAGAAAACCAGCTCTTTTTAACGAAAAGCAAAGTATAAAATCGGCTAAAGATGTATTTGAACAAATGCTTCCTTTTTTTAGCGATAAAGAGCATGAAGAATTTTATGTGATCAGTTTAAGTAGAGCAAATCAGATCAAATCTATTGATATGATATCTAAAGGTGGAATTAGTGGGACAGTAGCAGATGGAAAGATCATTTTCAAGAAAGCTTTAGATCATTCAGCCTCGGCCATAATCCTTTGTCATAATCATCCTTCAGGTAATCTACAACCCAGCAGATCAGATCTGGATCTCACAAAGAAGCTGATTGAATTTGGAAAATTGATCGATTTGCAGATCCTTGATCATCTTATAATCACCAATGAAGGATTTTACAGTTTTGCGGACGAAGGTGTTTTATAACCTGTTGAATTGTTGATAAACATTGCTTTTTTCATCCGAATGCTTCATTAACTTTGTATTAAACCACATTGCATGAAGATAGTAACAGTAATCGGGGCCAGGCCACAGATCATTAAAGCTGCTGCAATAAGCAGAGCCATTCGCAATAAATTCAGTGAACAGATCAAAGAAGTGATCGTTCATACAGGTCAGCACTATGATGAAAATATGTCTGAGGTTTTCTTCAATGAACTGCAGATACCACGTCCTGATTACAATTTGGAAGTGGGTTCAGGTAATCATGGAGCACAAACGGCAAAAATGCTGGAGGGAATGGAAGAGATCATTCTTAAAGAAAAGCCAGATGCGGTTGTGGTTTACGGAGATACCAATTCAACGGTTGCCGGAGGTTTAGCAGCTTCAAAACTGCATGTCCCACTTGTACATATTGAAGCAGGATTGAGATCCTTCAATAAAGCAATGCCTGAAGAAGTAAACAGAATAGTTTGTGATCATACATCTACATTGTTATTTTCGCCTACCAAAAAAGGTGTTGAAAATTTAGCAAGAGAAGGGTTTAAGCTTGATAATATTGCTCCTTTTACTATTGATAATCCAAAGGTTTATCATTGTGGCGATATCATGTATGATAATTCACGTTACTTCTCTGAAGTATCAGATACGCAATCTACCATTTTACGAAAGGAAAATATTTCTGGTAAATTCATCCTGTCTACTATTCACAGAAATTCAAATACAGATGATCCGGTAAAATTGCAGTCTATTTTTGAAGCATTGCTGGATATCTCAGATAGAAGTCAAATGACAATCGTGCTTCCATTGCATCCGCGCACCAAGAAAATGATGGAAGTAAATCTTACGTCATATCTAAGGTCTAAAATAGAGGCATCAAAATACTTGAAGATAATACCACCTGTTTCTTTCCTTGATGTGATTGCTCTGGAGAAAAATGCTGACATGGTGATTACAGATAGTGGAGGTGTTCAAAAAGAAGCATTCTATTTTAAAAAGCCGTGCTTGATATTAAGGCCGGAAACAGAATGGGTAGAGATTGTGGAATGTGGAAATGCTATTTTATGTGACGCTAATAAAGATAGGATCATTAATGCCTTCGATCATTTTAAGGATAATCGTCCAACTGAATATCCTGAATTGTTTGGAGATGGGAAAGCGGCTGATTTTATCTGTAAGGAAATAATAAAACATATAGGATGATCGCCATCTTTACAAAAGATCTAACTGAAAGGTTAAGGTATGTTTTGGATTTTTGTTTTGAGTCCAAAGGATGTCCTTACAAAGTAATTTCTGACCTGAAAGAATGGGAAATATTAGAAGATACTAAATTCAATTATTCCAATGAGATCCTTGATTGTGATTATGCAATTGATCCTTCAGGTTTACTGTCTGAAGAAGGGGTTGATCCTTTTTTAAAGCTAGACAAGAAAGATAACCGATTGTACCTTCGTGAAAGTGCAGATCCCTTATCGATCATCTTTTATATTATTAGCAGGTATGAAGAATACCAGCCACATCAAAGAGACGAACATAATCGTTTTCCATCCTCTGAAAGTCAACAGTTTAAACTAGGGATTCTAAAGGAACCAATTGTTGATGATATAGTATTGAGACTATGGAAAAAGCTTGGTTTAGATTATTCTGATGTTTTAGAGCGATTTGAATGTGTTCCTTCTTTTGATATTGATGTAGCCTGGGCTTATAAATTCAAAGGTTTTTTACGCACAGTGGGTGGATTTTCGAAGGGAAAAGTGGGCGAGAGATTAGGAGTGTTAGTGGGAGGAAAAAAGGATCCTTATGATACCTATGGAGAAATTTTAAATATTTCAACTCAAGTAAACCGTGTAATATGTTTTGTGCCGGTAAGTGATTGGGGAAAGTATGATAAGAATATCAAGTGGGAGAATCCACATTACCAATCGTTAATTAGAGGATTGAATTCCACCGGTGGTATGGGATTACATCCTGGTTATGAAGCCAATGGTTCACTTGAAAAGTTGACAGAAGAGAAGGATAGATTAGAGCAGATCGTGGGGCATGAGATGAATAAATCACGTTTTCATTTTCTTAGATTTGATCTTCCAAATTCTTATGAATTGTTGAGAGAAGCAGATATTCATAAGGATTACTCTATGGGATTTTCGGATAATATTGGTTTTAGAGCTGGAACTTCATTTCCGTACTATTTTTTCAATCTGAGCACCAATGCATATACTAACCTATTGATCTTTCCTTTTGCTTACATGGATGGCGTTTTGAAGGATAAATTAAAGTTAGCACCTGAAGAAGCGGAGCACGAAATTCGTGAAATGATGGATAGGGTTAAAAAAGTGGGGGGTCTTTATATGTGCATTTGGCATAATAGCAGTATTACTGACAGAGATGAGTGGGAGGGTTGGCTTCAGGTGCTGAGAAACACTATAAAATGGAGTTTAGAAAAATAATTCCACTTATTTCACTGTTGATGTTCTCTTGTATCCAACACGGTCAGGAGCAAGAAAATTCGTCCATTCAGGAATCATCTACCTATCAATTGCAGATAAAGTATGCAAAGGGATTTGAATTTGAGTATACCAATGACTACACAAAAGTACTTTCAAGGTCAATTCAGGGGAACAGTTTCTTTGAAGATAGTCTGTTCATTCTTCATTCGGAGGATCATGATCTTGAACAAAATTGCAAGATTTTGCCGACAAAAATTAATTCCATTTGTTGTCAATCCAGCACCCACCTTGCATTTTTGGATTTTTTAAATGAGCTTGATAAGGTCACAGGATTGTGTGGTACGAAATACATTGAATCTTCTCCAATTCATAATAAACTGAAAGATCTACATGAAATTTGTCTCGGTGAGGCCGTTCAGTCTGAAGAGATCCTGTCTTTAGCTCCTGATTTATATTTTATATATCCCTTTGCTTCAGAAGAAGAAAGCAAGTTAAGAGATCAGGGGATCAGAACGTTTATGATCGCGGAATATCTTGAAGAGCATCCAATTGCCCGATTAGAATGGATCAAACTATTTGGAGTGTTGACGCACAAAGAAAAAGAAGCTGATGATTATTTCAATAAAGTAGAAGGCGAGTATTATGACCGGGTTCAACAGCCGGATACCAATATGAAGTTCTTTTTGAATTTACCTTATGGAGATAGTTGGTACACTCCGTCAGCCAATTCTTTGGTGGTAAAACTATTAGAAGATGCTGGACTTTCATATTACTATCAAAAGGAAACCGGAACAGAGAATACGCCGCATACGCAAGAGGAAATGTGGGAAACAGGGACACAGGCGAATTATTGGGTCATCATAGCTGAACGACCTGCTGATTTCACGTTGGATGATCTAATTGAAGAGAATGAGGTATATAAAGACTTCAGATCAGTAATACAGCACCAGGTTATCTTTTGTAATTCAGCTACTTCGGATTATTTCGTTACAGGTGTTCTTGAGCCACATGAGATGTTAAAGGATATTCTTTTTGCGACACATAAATTGTCTGAGCATAAACCCAAATACTTCCATTTACTGAATTAACTAACTTTGGTCCAAATCACTGGCGTGAAAAATCAGGATCGAATAGTCATAGTAACTGTTGGAATAGGTGTAATGCTCCTTTTTCTGCTCAATCTATTTATTGGGTCAGTAAGTATTGATCCTTCTGCGATATTGAATCTTTTAACTGGCGGGGAATCTGAAAATCCTGCATGGCCGTATATCGTGGAAAATAGATTGCACCGGTCACTGGTAGCCATTTTTGGGGGTGGAGCATTGGCAGTAGCCGGATTGATCTTACAGGTGTTTTTTAGAAATCCGTTGGCAGGTCCCGGAGTATTAGGTATTTCATCAGGAGCTTCATTAGGTGTTGCTATTGTTATTCTAGGAGGGATGTCATTTGCAGGAAGTGCTGGGATCATTGTTTTTGGCGTTCTGGGCGCATTTTCAGTATTAGCTCTAGTCCTCTTTTTATCCAGATTTATTAAAAGCCAGGTGACATTGCTAGTGATTGGATTGATGATCGGCTATTTCACGTCTGCTTTTGTCAATATGCTTTTTCTATGGGCTGGAGAATCTGAAACAAGAGAATTTGTCATTTGGGGCTTGGGTAGCTTTGAAGGATTGAATAGGGAAGATCTAACCCTTTTTATTGGGGTGATCACGGCCGCTCTATTGTCTACTGTATTTATGATCAAAGGGATGAATGGTTATGCCTTGGGTGAAGATTATGCGAGATCCATGGGAATAAATGTCAGGTTACAACGAACGCTCATGATTTTAATAACCTCTGTGCTGGCTGCAGTAGTGACAGTGTATTGCGGACCGGTTTCTTTTATCGGAATTGCAGTACCTCAATTAGTACGGTTGTTGAGTAAATCTAAAAATCACGCATTCATTATTCCATTCTGCTTTTTAGGAGGAGCTTTCCTTGCCATTTTATCCGATATAACGGTTAGATTAACAACAAATTCATTGCCTTTAAATACAGTAACTGCACTCGTTGGTGCTCCTGTTATCATTTGGACCATTCTTAAAATGAACAAGAGAAATGTTGAGATGTAACGACATATCTTTGAAAGCAGGACAAAAGCACCTGTTTCAACTGGATGATCTGAACTTATCCATAGGCTTGTTCGCGCTCGTAGGTCGAAATGGTGCGGGAAAATCTACTTTTTTGAATGCCATATTAGGTTTACATGATCTGGAGAAGGGTGAGATCATCATTGATGATAAAAAAGTGGTGGATCTATCGACTACTGAACTTGCCAAAAAGGTTAGTCTTGTTCGGTCAAAGCCAGTTTTATTTGGTGATTATAAAGTCTACGATATATTACTTCTGGGTAGATTACCTTATCAGAACATCTTTGCCAAACTGACTAATGATGATAAAAGCAAAGTAGAAGAGGTTGTCCAGTTTTTAAGTATTTCTGATTTGGTTGATAGATCTTATCAAATGCTGAGTGATGGCGAAAAACAATTGGTTTTAGTAGCAAGAGCATTGATTCAGGATACACCTGTCATTTTGCTGGATGAACCAGCTGCGTTTTTAGATATGGTTAACCGTAAAGAGTTAATGGAGTATTTGAAAAGATTGGCCAATGAAAAGAATAAGCTGATCATTTATTCCACCCATCATGTGAATGAATTAAATCAATTCTGTGATGGTGTTCTATTGATCAATAATGAAAAAATGCAGCTTTTATCTCCTGAGGTAGATTTTCATCAAAAGATTGCTGAAGCTTTTCAATTAATTTAGTGATATGAAATGGAGAACAGAGGTTAAGGTTTCGGAGAATCCAGGATATATAAGTTATAAGGATAGTATACTTTCTATTGGATCTTGCTTTTCTGATGAGATAGGAAGAAAGCTATCAGATGGTGGATTTAACATTTCAGTCAATCCCTTTGGGGTAATTTTCAATCCGGTTTCTATTCTTCAATTGGTGCAGAATGCTTTAGAAGGGAATTTGAGAGAGGAGCTAATATTTGAACGTGACATGAAATGGTTCCATTTTGGATATCATTCTAAAATAAATGGTGTTTCAAAAGAAGATCTTATTTCAAATATTAATAGCGCTCAATACGCAGCCCAACGTAAGTTATTAGAAGGTGATCACCTTTTTATAACATTGGGTTCTGCCTGGGTATATAGACTTCAACAGCAAAATGCGGTGGTGGCCAATTGCCATAAAATGCCTTCGCCTCTTTTTGTTAAAGAACTGATCGAGCTTGAAAAACTTAAGGTGTTCTCTGATGAGCTTTTTAAGAAATTGTTTGAGCAAAATCCTAAGATAAAGGTGCTGGTGACTGTGAGTCCGGTTAGACATAGTAAAGATGGTCTGCACGAAAATAATTTGTCAAAAGCAGTATTGCATTTGTACGCCAAATATTTGACAGATCAGTTTACAAATATTCACTACTTCCCGGCTTATGAGTTAGTTGTAGATGAGTTAAGAGACTACCGATTCTTTAAGGAAGATCTGGTTCATCCCAGTCAGCAAGCTGTTGATTTCGTATTTGACAAATTCAAATATTCTCATTTCAATGAAGGTACATTGAAGCGTTTTGAATTGATGGAGCGTCTTAAACGGGCTCAATTACATCATTTCATGAATGCAACCATTGAAGAGGTTACTAAGCATGAGCAACACATTCAGCAGCTCAAAGAGCAATTAGAAAAAATGGATAAATAAAAAAACCTTCGGATGCAGCCGAAGGTTTTTTTTGCAAAGAAAATAAATCGTATCTACGATCTATCTAATGATGATCACCTGTCCTTCATACATTTCTTGTTCACCATTGTTGTTTACAAGAACTACTCGCCAGATATATGCAGCTCCGGCAGGCGCAGGTGTATTGTCTTTTGTATATCTACCATCCCAAGGCTCATTTGCATTTTGAGTAGTATAAACCAAATTTCCTGATTTATCCATTATGGTCATGGTGAATTCATTGTTCATGATCTTCAATGCTTCAGGGATGAATTCGTCATTCTTGAAGTCGCCGTTAGGAGAGAATGCATTTGGAGCTAACAAGTTGTAATCTTCTTCGATCTCAATTGTTTTTTGGATCGATTTAGAACATCCGTACTCATTCACCGCAGTAAGTTCAACTACGTAGTTTCCAGCTTCTCTGAAAGTGTATTCGAACTCTCTCTTATCAGATTGTTTCAATCCTTTGATATCCCAGTTCCAGCTATTTGCTTCATTAGTAAGATTAATGAAATTGATGGTTGGGATGATCTGGTTTGTTTTTTCCCAGTTAAAATTAGCAACAGGAAGCTCATTCACCACAACTGATTCTGTAGCAGAAGCAATGGTCTTATTGGTTTTTGGATTCTTCACATCAAGCGTTACAGTATACTGTCCTGCTTTTTTGTATTTATGTTCTCCAACAGCTGAGGTTGAGAAAGATCCGTCACCAAAATTCCAGGTATATTTCAACTCTTTTACAACAAATTCAGGTGTGAAAACACAATTCTCTCCCTGACAGATCTCTGATGAGCTTACTGTGAATCCTGGAACAACATTTCCGTATGGATCATATCCATTGTTGTTATCCTGATTGTTGTCAGAGCCACCATTGTTTGTTGTTGTATTCTGTCCGTTAGTTGTTGTTTGATCATTCGTTGTTTGAGTACCGTGATCTTCAACAGAACCATTGTCATCAACATGAACAGGCTCAATATTAGTCTGAATGTCATTATTGATATGGTGGATTGGATCTTGTCCATTATTTTCAGACACCACTTCATTATGCGCTACACTTTCACCTTGATTATTAGCATCAGTGAAAGTCACTGTTTGATCGTTGTTGTTAACATGATCATTGGTAGTTGCAACTTCTGATTCATTATTAGTAGAAGTTGATGTAGAGTTTTCTTGAGTAGTGTTGAACAAATAAACTGAACCGGCAACAACAGCAATAACCGCAGCTGTACCAGCAATCCATTTCCATGCAGCAGTAGAAGTACCCAATTGGCTACTTACAGCATCCCAGGCAGCAGGATTAAATGGAGCTTCATAATTACCGGCCGCATCTTTCATAGCATGATCGAAAGCGTCTGGCAATTCCTTGCTCACATTTTCCCAAGCTTGAGGGTTGAAAGGTGCTTCGTACCCCTCAACTGACTGCTTGATCATTTTTTCGAATTTGTCCATTTATCTATCGTGCTTTGCGAACTTTAATTCAAGTTCAGCTTTTAACTTCATTTTTGCTTTGGCAAGATTAGATTTGGATGTTCCTTCTGAGATACCCAAGTATTCCGCGATTTCTTTGTGCGTAAATCCTTCCATCACATACATATTAAATACTGTACGATAGGCAGGTGACAAATTGCTGATTGCTTCAATAGCAACCTCCGCTTTAACCCGGATTTCAAAATCATCTTCTTCTGAAAACGGTAAGTCTTCCTCAATGTTTTGAACTCTCTGATCATCTTCGATCGAAAACGGATCACGTTTGTTTTTCCGTATCTGGTCGATCGCAGTATTGACCATTATCCTTCTAATCCAACCTTCCAAAGAACCTTCAAAATTGTAAACATCCAGTTTCTTGAATATTTTGATAAAACCGATTTGGACCATGTCCTGCGCTTCATCCTGATCTTTGGCGTAGCGCATGCAGACTGCCATCATTTTACCATAATACATTTCAAAAAGCTTCTTTTGATACTTGCGTTTGCCTTTAATGCAACCATCAACTATTTCTTGAAGTTCTTTACTTTCCACTGGTTTTTACAATTGATAAACGACGGACAAAAATGAGGGTTGCCAATATTAGAAAAAAAACTATTTAGTCTCGACAGAAAATCAAAACTCGTAGATAAATATTTCGCCTTCCTCTATTAAGCACGATAATAAAATTGTTAAATTCGTAGGCCCTGCATGATAAAATAGTTCAGCAGGACTCTTATCTCTTTTTTAATTTAAACAATTTAAGCTATATGAAAGTTACAGTTGTAGGTGCAGGAGCAGTTGGAGCGAGTTGCGCAGAGTATATCGCAATGAAAAATTTTGCTGCTGAAGTAGTTCTTTTAGATATCAAAGAAGGATTTGCTGAAGGAAAAGCAATGGATTTGATGCAGTGTTCATCATTAAATGGTTTTGATACAATGATCACAGGTACTACTGGTGATTATTCAAAAACGGCTAATTCTGATGTTTGTGTGATCACTTCAGGTATTCCTAGAAAACCAGGAATGACGCGTGAAGAATTGATCGGTATCAATGCAGGTATTGTAAAGAATGTTGCTACAAGCCTTCTTCAGTATTCACCGAATACTATCATTATCGTGGTGTCGAATCCAATGGATACTATGACTTATTTGGTGCACAAAGCAACCAACCTACCTAAAAACAAAATTATTGGAATGGGTGGTGCATTAGATAGCGCTAGATTTAAATATAGATTGGCTGAGGCTTTAGGATGTCCTACTTCTGATGTTGACGGAATGGTAATTGGAGGTCACTCTGATGTTGGAATGGTTCCTTTAATTGAGAAAGCTACTAGAAATTCAGTAAATGTTTCTGAATTCCTATCTAATGATAAAATGGCTCAAATCGTTGAGGATACTAAAGTTGGAGGAGCTACTTTGACCAAATTATTGGGGACATCAGCATGGTATGCACCAGGAGCTGCTGTATCTGAATTGGTGAAAGCTATCGCTTTAGATTCTCAAAAAATGTTCCCTTGTTCTGCTTTGGTAGAAGGTGAATATGGTTTGAACGATCTTTGTATCGGAGTTCCTTGTGTTTTAGGAAAGAACGGAATCGAGAGAATTGTTGAGGTTTCTTTATCAGCTGCTGAAAAAGCTAAAATGGCAGAGTCAGCTGATGGTGTTTCTAAAACAAATAGCCTTTTAGAGGTTAACGCTTAAGAACCACATATATATTATATATAGTAAGTCCCGTATGCTTAAGGTGTACGGGATTTTTTTATAAACACTCCAGAATCATCCTTTTTAGCTGTTCTATATTGATGGGCTTAGAAATGTAACCGCTGGCACCATTCGAAAAAGCCTTTTTCTTTTCTTCGGTCATGGCATAACCGGTTTGAATGATAAAATTCATGTCAGGTTTAAATTCCTGAATTTGCCTCATTGCCTCATATCCATCAATACCAGACATGCCTATATCCATTAGTACAACGTCAAAGTCATTTTCTCTACATTGCTCTACAGCATCTTCTCCTGAATAAACTTTAGTTGGTAAAAGACCGTCCTTTTTTAAAGTCTCGAACAGAAATAAACAGTTAATTCTATTATCATCTACGATTAATATTTTCGAACCGAGTAGATCTCGTTTATTGTTTTTGTAAGGGTTGGCCTCATCTATAAGATCAATAGCCTTAAGAGGAATTTCAAAATGAAAAACGGTTCCCTTATTGACTTCTGAGTTGACGTTTATCGTTCCACCTAGAAGCGCTACTAATGATTTGCAAATAGCCAGTCCTAGTCCTGTACCTCTCTCATCTTTAGGGTTTACCTGTTCAAATCGCTCAAAAATTCGCGACAGATCTTTTTCCGGGATACCTTTACCTGTATCCTTAACGAAGAATACGATCTTATCTGAGGCTTGATCAATTTGATATCCAAATTCAATAGATCCATTATCAGTAAATTTTAAAGAGTTGGATAATAGATTTAAAAGAATTTGCTGTAATCGACTTTGATCAGATTCTATTAAAAATGTTTGTGCTGAACTCTCTTTTGTGAAAATGATCTTCACATCATCTCTCAGATCTGGTGGAATATTTTGTTCGATCAAATGAAGAATATTCTCCAGGAAATTATGTAGATCAAATGGTTGATAATGAAGGTCTAATTGATTCGATTCGATCTTCGAAATATCAATAATATCATTAATAACATTCAAAAGGTTCTGGCCACTTTGCTTGATGATATTCAAATATCTTTTAAGTTCCTCCTGCGAAATAGATTCATTATTATCGATCAATTCAGCAAAACCTAGAATACCATTTAAAGGCGTTCTGATCTCATGGCTTACATTGGCTAAAAAGGCAGATTTCAAACGACTACTTTCTTCAGCTTTAATTCTAGCTTCTTTCAGGGCAATAGTTATTTCCATAAGGTCAGTGATATCCTGACTTACCCCTAATACACGGCTCACTTTACCTTTCTCATCATAGAAGTATTCTGCCTTTTCTTTGATCCACTTGATCTTGTCGTTAACTACGATCCTGAACTCAATATCATAGAGTTGACCATTTAAGGCTTCTTTCCAGCGATCAATGACAAATTCCTTATCATCAGGATGTACATGCCTGGTTATGAAATCATCCGTAATTTCAGTTGTTTCAGGGATCTCGTAGATATTGTAGACTTCCT
Organism: Crocinitomicaceae bacterium; assembly: GCA_020635955.1. Lineage (GTDB taxonomy): Bacteria > Bacteroidota > Bacteroidia > Flavobacteriales_D > Crocinitomicaceae > Paracrocinitomix. The sequence goes on along the minus strand of JACJYW010000003.1, from coordinate 348,544 downwards.
TGGTCCAGCTTAATTTTTGAATATTTGGATATTCATCCCAGGTCCCGATCTTACCAATTTCCTGTGCTTTCTCCAAATAATATTGTTGAGTTTGAAGTTTATGTTCTATTTCTTTTTGTGAAGTAATATCCTGACATACGCCAATAGCTCGAATAGGAGTTCCGTTCTGATCAAATTCGATCTCACCTTTCTCTCTTACCCATTTTACAACTCCATTAACTAGCATCCTGTGTTCCAGGTCGTATGGTGCTCCTCCTAATGCAGCCATCCAGCTTTCATTCACCAGTTCCTTGTCTTCAGGATGTACTACTTCAAGGAACAGTTCATACGTTAACTCGACTCCTTCCGGAATTCCACAGATCACATAAACCTGCTTTGTCCAATAAAGAACATTATTGATGAGGTCAAGGTCCCATGTTCCAATATTTCCTATCTCTTGAGCTTTTTCAAGATAATAGGCCGTATCAATGTTATGTTCTGAGTGCTTAGACAAGCTGAAATCTTTGTGTTTCAGTTATATGAGTATGTACTAAAGATAAGATATTAATAAGATTCAAAATCAAAATAATTATTCAATGTTGGATCAATTCAATATCGACCTAATGGAATTCCTTAGATAATGAACTGTATTGGAAATGAAAGGATTATCTTTGCCGCATAAATCCAATTGAAATGAAAAGATTAGTGCTTTTAATACCGGTTATCCTATTATTTTCCTGCTCGGAAAATGAAGCTGTGGATAATGGCGTTAGTTCTAATGATTCATTAATAGCTGAGATAGAGGATACATTGCCGCCTTTTGAGTCAATCTCCTCAAATTTCAGTACAACAGATCTTGTTTTACCTGAAGGCTTCACGTACACTGTATTATTCAGTGAAAAGGAAGATCAGGTGACCAGGGCTGATGGTCAAAAGTTTCCTGCAAAAGGTAAGCATGATCTTTCTGTTTTTGTTCCTTCAAAGGATGATCCTGAAAATAAAGGCTTGTTGTATATTTCTCACGAAACGAATGAGCCAAATGCCGATCTTGGAGATGGAGGAGGAGCAACCATTTTTAGTCTTGAAAAGATTGATGGTCATTGGAAAGTCGTAGGGGATTTTCATCATGTTGATTTTGGTTCGGTTGGATTTACTGATCGTAATTGTGGAGGGAGTTTGGCACCGAATGGCAATGTTCTAACCTGTGAAGAAACCTGGGGTTATGACAATGAATACTTTACTAAAAGAGGAATTGCAGATAGAGATTTTGGTAATGGCCGACCTATGTGGCAAAATTTGGGATATGTAGTTGAAGTGGATCCTATCCAAAGAAAAGTGGTGAAAAGACATTTGTCTATGGGGAAATTGGTGCATGAAGATGTACAGGTTACTCAAGATGGTAAAACAGTCTACATTACTGATGATTACAGTCCTGGAGTATTTTTAAAACTGGAGATGGAGAAAGCTTTTGATTATGATCATGGGCAGTTGTATGCTTACAGGCAATCTGAGGACGGTGAATCTGGAGATTGGATCGAGCTTCCTATGGATACCACTTCTTTAGTGAATTGCCGTAAAATTGCTGTGCAAAACGGTGCTACTATGATCATCCGTCATGAGTGGATAGAAGAAGTAAATGGTAAATTTTACATTTCAGAAACAGGAGAAGATTACATGAACTGGGATGCTTCAATATCTGCCGGCGGAACAATTCCAAATTGGGTAAAAAATAACCTAACGGATGGGAATGGGAAAATGGATGATCCATTCGGTAGAGTTTTGGTCTTTGATCCGTCGACAAATAAAATGAGTTCATACCTTGAAGGAGGGATGTTTAGCGATTCTTTAGGTTGTTTTTCCAACCCTGACTGTAATACCACCGTTTCTTTAGGTACAAAGACGTATTTGGTGTTAAGTGAAGACATCAATTGGTGTGATAGAAAAAGAGTAAGTAAAGAAGCTGAGGAAGCAAAGGAGTTCTATAATGAGATCTATTTTTTGGATCTAAGTATTGAAGAACCAACCGTAGAGGATCTTTTGAGATTTGCAATAGCGCCCAAGGGAGCAGAAACTACCGGGGTTATTTTCTTACCTGATGGTGCAATGATTATTAATATTCAGCACCCCAGCGCTTCTAATCCACCACCATTTAACAAATCTTGTACAGTCTTAGTAGAGGGATTTAAGAAATGAAAAAGATTTTAGTCATAGCCGTTTTATTAGCGGGTGCTTTTTATTCATGTAAAAATCATGGAAATAAGCCATGTTCTGAAGAGAGGGAAACAGCTGCTATTATTGGTGAATTTCCTGATAGTATCAAAGCAGACGAGACCTACACATTGAAAGTGAAATATGTAATTGAAAATTCATGTGGTTCTTTCAATAGGTTTGAAGTCTCTCAAATGGAAGATGTATTTACAGTTAAGTTGATCTCTAAATATGAGGGATGTAGTTGTAATCTTGAATTTGCAGAAGGTTCCGTAGATTTTGATATCAGTATTGATTTTCCGGGAATTTATGAATACAAATTCTGGCAGGCAGAGGGTGAGTATGACGAGCGTACCATCACAGTATACGAGTAGGATGTCATTATTCACTTGTGGATAACTTCACTTCGTAGAACAAAATCGAGTTTCTTCTTGCTTTAAATTTGGTTAAACGGCCAAATTATGTCAATCCTTAAGGTAAAAGACCTCACTGTTTCCTATGATAAAAAACCGGTGGTGCGAAAGTGTAGTTTTACACTGGAACCAGGTGAGATAGCGGTTGTATTAGGGGCATCTGGTGATGGTAAAACCACCCTATTGAAAGCTGTCGCAGGTTTATTGCCACACAAAGAAGGGGAGGTGATCTACAAAGGGGAACGTGTTAGACATTCTAATGAAAAACTGGTGCCTGGACATGATGAGATCCGTTTGGTAGACCAGGATTTCGGTTTAGATCCTTACCATAATGTAGAGGAAAATATCCGTTTGAAATTACTTCGATTTGATAAGGAATACCAAACATATCGCATTCAAACTTTACTTCGACTAACAAATCTAACTACCTATAAATCCTATCAGGCAACACATATTTCAGGTGGACAACAACAAAGATTAGCCATTGCAAGAGCTTTAGCTGATGAACCGGAACTTTTGTTGATGGATGAGCCCTTTAATCAACTCGATTTTCAAACAAAAACGAAGATCTCGGGTCACGTTAAACGCTATCTAAAGAAGAATAAAATCTCTGCGCTAATGGTAACGCACAATGGTGTCGAAGCCATGGAATGGGCAGATAAGATCATTTATATGGAAAAAGGAAAGATCAAACGAATCGACACGCCGGAGAATTTCTTTAATCTTCCGCAAAGTAAACGAGAAGCAAGCTTCTTTGGTGATTTGAATAAATTGAAAATTAAAAATGACCTCATCTATTTCAGACCTAGCTTTTTCTCAGCTGAAAAAACAACATCCTTTAAAAGGTTGCTGAAAGTTCAATTCAAGGAAAGACAAAATTTAGGATGGTATTCCATTTTTACATTTTCTTTTGAAGGTCAGGATTTTCAACTGTTTTCAACAGAAGATATTTCCAATTTAACTCAAATATATATTAGAGGAATTCAATTTGATGATTAAAAAATCATCTTTTTTATTTATATTTGACTAATTATTAATCAAGTAATTAGTTTCAAACACTGATTCGTATTAGGTTTTATCATGATAGGTGAAAATTTAAAACTGCTAAGAAAACGTAGAAAGATATCGCAGGAAGAAATAGCAAATGAATTAGGTTTAACGCGCTCGTCTTATAGTGGATACGAGAATGGTGTGGCTGAACCAAATTTAAGTACGCTCATTAAGTTTAGCAGTTTCTATAATATTTCACTTGATAAACTGATCAAACGTGATCTTAATAGTGTATCAGAAACAGAATGGGACAAGATCGATAAAGGGATAGATGCAGATGTTGAGGGAAAAAACGTTCGCATTATTGCCATGACGGTTGATTCTGATAATAATGATAATATCGAATTAGTTTCAGAAAAAGCGAGAGCAGGTTATACATCAGGTTTCTCTGACCCAGAATTCATTTCTGTGTTACCAACTTTTCAATTACCGTTCTTACAAAAGGACCGAAAATACAGGACTTTTCCTATTAAAGGTGACTCAATGCCTCCTGTCTCAGATGGTTCATATGTGGTAGCTGAATATGTTGAGAATTGGAATAACATTAAGGATGGTTATCCGTATATAGTAGTAACATTAGATGATGGAATCGTTTTTAAGAATGTTTATAAACGTTTATCAGATAGTCAATCCTTTCAATTGTGTAGTACAAATCCTGCCTATGAGCCTTATGAAGTTCATGCAAATGAGATCGTAGAAATGTGGAAGTTTGTCAACTATATTTCTTCAGACGTTCCTACTCAGGAATTTAAAGAAAGTGAATTAACGAAGGCTATTCTTGATCTTCAAAAGGATGTAAAGCATTTAAAGAATGTTTACATTCCGAAAAAATCTTAACGCTTTTATCAGCTGAAATTCAGTTCAAAAGACTGATTTCAAATTAAAAAAGGGATATATTTGAACGAAATGTTTCGTCACTCCCTTATATTGATTTTTCTGCTTTTTGTAGCTACAAATACTGTTGCTCAAAAAGGATCATATGTCGAGTTCAAAAGATTTGACGCAAATGATCTTGGTGTGAGTGAAATATCCTTTCAATGCTGGGATAAAAATGGAACATGCTGGGCTAGAACTGAACAAGGTCTGCTATCATTTAACGGGTATTATTCCAAAATACATAAACATATTCCGGGTAATTCCAATTCCGTAATCACCGATACCATTATGCGTGTCTTTCAAACGGATACCAACGAACTTTGGATAAGCTATGTAAGTGAACCTTATATAACAAGATTTGATCCTATTGAAAACAGCTATGAACATTTTGAGCTTCCCCTTTTAAATGAAGATGGTGAATTTGAATACTCAATAGTAAAAATAGTAAAAGACCATCTCGGTCAATTTTGGGTTTTGACCTGGGGAAACGGAATACTGTTGCTTGATGCTCAGACCTCCAAAGTTGAACGCTTTGTTTTTCCTTCTTCTGAAGATTCGACAATTGTTGGAAGCTTTGTAAAGGAGCTAACTCAAATAGAAGGTAATGAATACTTACTGTGCTTCTTTCAGGGAGAACGGACTTGTACTCACAAGCCCTTAAAATTTAATGTTGAGACAAAGACGTTTGAAAGAATCGATTTTTCTGAATATCTGAAATCACTTGAAAATGAAATGCGAATAAGAATGGATCGCTTTCTGACGATAATAAATTTTGCCTTTGTAGATAAGGACAAAAACTATTGGCTGGGATCTTATTCAGGAATGCTCTTTGTGGATAACAAGAACAAAACTATCTCACGTGTTTCTCAGGAAGGAGTAGAGAAAACAGAATTCAATATGGGGAATTGTCGAGTGTTTTCAGAATTAGGAGATGAATTATGGATTGGAACGACAAATATGGGGGTACTGCGGTTGCGCAAAAGCCAGCGAAAGATCGATCTAATTCAAAGTGATCCTTACAATCCTACAACGCTATATGATAATAGAATCGTGACCATGAGTAAAGATCCTATGGGAAATATGTGGATCTGTTCAGAAGAAGGTATGTTGAGTATCTATGTGCCTCTAACTGATCGTTTTAATGTTCATTTATGGTCAACCATGCGTTTAAACTATTCGAATCGTTCTGAGCAAGTTATTCCAGTAAATCAAATAACAGTAAATGAGGATGGTACCGTATGGATAAGTAGTGCAACTGGCCTTCAGCTTTACAGTCCAAAATTAAAGAAGGTAATAAGTCATGTGGTAATGGATCCTGCAGGTAAATATGACTTGAAATCGGATAATGTTGGGAATTTTAAAATTGTAGACAATTTCATTTATGCGAACGTTGACAGGAGTTCCATCAGATACGAAATTAAAACCGGTTACACAAAGAAATACAAAGACAATTTGGATAATTCATCTATACTGTTCAGACATTCAAATCCAGAAAAATTTCTTTACACATTCACAGGGATCTTAGCCAGAGGATCAGCTATATATAAGGTTGATCCCGAAACAGGTGAAGTTAAATTGGAACATGATCTGGGAAAAGGTATTGTTCTCAGTGAAACATTTACCATTGAATTGCCTTCAGGTAAATGGTTGATCCATGAAGGCATAGCCAGAGACAAATATGGACGATTTGTGGTTTACGATCCTATTGCTAAAACCCATGAGTTATATAGTCCTTCTTCGAAAGAGTTTTATTTTCCTGATAGCTCAGTATATATAGCTTATAATGATGGGTCAGATATTTGGATCGGTTCAGAAACAGGGCTCTATAAGTTTGATGAAAACACTAAAAAGAGTACCAACTGGAATAAGAAAATAGGAAATTCTGCTGGTGAAGGAGTTAAAGGGATGGTGAAGGATAAGCAAGGCCGCATGTGGATTGCTTTTACAAATGAACTTTTACTCTGGGATCAAAAAACTGGCGAAACGGAACGGTTTGGTGTTGACGCGGGCCTAAATGTTGGTTCTTTCCTTCCGGCCATAGGACAAAAAGACAAATTCGACAATATTTACTTTGCCACTATCAACGGAATATTAGTATTCAAACCAAGTAGTATAGAATATTCTGATTTCGAATTTAGACTGTTTTGGGATGATATAACGGTCAATTCTGATACACTTTCTTCAGAGGTTAATAAAGAGGTATTGGATGGAGATTATCAATTTCATTGGGATGATAATTATATCACCTTTTCATTCCATACTTCACATGTTTTTGGAAGCGGTCAACATAATGTCTTTTACAGATTAAAATATGGATCTAAGGAAGCGGATATCGACTGGATTGACAATGCTAAATCTAACACTATTAAACTTTCCAATTTACCTCATGGAGACTATGCATTAGAAGTTAAAGCAATAAGCAATATGGGAGTGGAAAGTAATGTTTATTCAATCCCCTTTACAATAAAAAGACCCTATTGGCTGGCTTGGTGGTTTTATGCTATTATTATCATTGTCGTTGGGGCGGTGGTGATCACATATGTTAAATACCGTGAAAAGGCATTGAGAAAACGGTCTGAAGAATTGGAACGAACAGTAGAAGTACGAACGGCCGAAGTGGTTGAACAAAAGCGAGAGGCCGAAAGACAGAAGGAGATAGTGATTGAAAAACAACAGGAAATAACTGATAGTATCAATTATGCAAAGAAAATTCAGGAAGCTATTATGCCAAGCCTTGAATTGTTTACAACAAACCTGCCTGAATCTTTCATCTTATATAAACCTAAAGATATTGTTGCAGGTGACTTCTATTGGATGGAAGAAGTTAATGACGGGGTGATCTTTGCCGCAGCTGATTGTACTGGGCATGGAGTTCCAGGAGCCATGGTGTCGGTAGTTTGTAACAATGCTTTAAATAGGTCGGTACGTGAATTTGGATACAATGATCCCGCTAAGATCCTGGATAAAACAAGAGAACTGGTGATTGAGCAATTCGAAAAGGGAAGTAAGAAGAATGGAGAAGAACCTTCCATCAAAGACGGAATGGATATTTCACTTTGCTTTTTCAACAAAAAGGAAAACAAAATTTATTGGGCCGGTGCTAACAACCCACTTTGGTTAATGCGTAATGGAGAGTTAGTTGAATTAAAAGGCGATAAACAACCCATTGGAAAATATCATGATCCCGTTCCATTTACCTCACATTCAAAGGCTATTGAATCTGGTGATCTGATCTGTATTTTCTCAGATGGATATGCTGACCAGTTTGGTGGTGATAAAGGAAAGAAATTCAAAACAAAGGCCTTTAAGGAATTACTTTCAAAAGTTGCTGATCAACCAATGGAAGAAATTAAAACATTCATTGATAACTCATTCGAGGAATGGAAAGGCGAGTACGAGCAGGTGGATGATGTCTGTGTAATAGGCGTACGATTTTGATACACCTGCGAGTGGTTTACCCTGAGCCCGTCGAAGGGAGCAGGTGGATGATGTCTGTGTAATAGGCGTACGATTTTGATACACCTGCGAGTGGTTTACCCTGAGCCCGTCGAAGGGAGCAGGTGGATGATGTCTGTGTAATAGGCGTACGATTTTGATACACCTGCGAGTAGTTTATCCCGATAGATATTTTCAAGGAATTACTCCGTAGAAAATACATTTCGGGAAGCAGGTGGATGATGAGAGTCCCGACAATTCGGGACGAAGGAACGAGCGCTTTCTGAAAAGAAAGAGTAAGCGAGTCTGAAAGTGTAATAGGCGAACGATTTTAACGAATCAACTGTTTTTGAATTTTAACCAGTTCTCCATTTTTATCCTTTAGCCTGATCATATACATTCCACTGTTTAATTCTGAAATATTGATCACTGAAGAGATCTGATTATTGTATACCATTCTACCGCTCAGATCATATATTTCAATAGTTCCATTTTGAATTCCCTGGATGTTGATAGTGCCTGTAGCCGGGTTAGGATAAATAGCAATCTGAGATTCAGAAATCTCATTATCACCCAACGTTTCCTGAATCCTGAAATAATCTAAACCAGCTTTTACAACATGTCCAAAAGGAAAGTCAGTGGCTACCAGAGTCAATTGCATTTGATTGGTCAATGACATCAATGAAGCAACATCAACATGCATTGATTCCCATTGTTGTGTTACGTCTAATACTCCCAACGAAGCTATTTGAACGGTTTCAGAACCATTGCTTAAATAGATGGCCAGTGAATCATTTGGGGTCGATCCTCCACCAAATCCATCAAAGAACCAATATGAAAATGACATTACAGGATATGTGTAGGAAGAAAGATCTATCATAGGAGAGATTAGTGATACCGATCCGTCATCAATATCATCACCACCGACCGTTGACGCGCCATTTCCGGTTAAATAAGCGTAGGTTGAACAATCATTGAAATCATCAAAATATGGATTCGCGGTGATTCCTAAAGATTCGGTTCCAACTGGAGTTTCTCTTACCCAATCTCCTGCACTGGCATTGCTTGAAGTTGTCCATCCGAAATCAAAGGTGAAATCATCATAGATCCCTTCTGATAAGTACAGTGTTTTAGTATTGTTGCTTGTTGTGAACATGACAGCCGGGTCACAGTCATTTATATATCCCCACGATCCTGCAGTGATCTTGTAATTGTCTTCATAGAATAATCCAAAGGTCACTTGTCCATTAACATCTGTCACACCATCAAAATTCTGAAGTGTATGTTCCACCTTAACCATAGCATTTTCAATTGGTAATGATGTAGTTTGATCCAAAACAGTAACGGTTATGTTGAATAAAGGAACCTGAACAAGTGCCACATTTTGCGTTACGATCGTACCATTGACAAAATTGATGTCTAAAGTATCGGCATAATAGCCATTAGCTGAATATCTGACCTGATAAACTCCCTGGTTCGTTGTTCCTATACTATAATCCCCCAATACGTTCGAATAGTCAACTGTAGGAGTTGTTAGGATCTCTATCATGGCATTATTAATGGGTTGTCCCGTACCAGCACTAGTAATATTACCTTGTAAATAACTGGTTAAAGTAGGGCTTAATCCCAAAATGTAAAGTCCTTCTTCAATATCTGAAGCAACAATATTTGTACTGCTAAAAAATGGATATACGCCCCAACATCCATTGAATGTATTTCCGCTATAATTAGGAGAGGTATCAAAATTGGCAATTTCAACAATGTTTGATGGATCTGAAATGTTATGTACAACTACTCCATCTGTATAATAAGAGGTTACCAGGTAATTATTCAAAACATGTGCATTATGGGGTATTATGTCATTTCCTGGTGAAGATTGAATCTGATCTAAAAAGATTGGATTAGCAGGATCTGAGATATCATAAGAATCTAAATATCCATTTGGTACTTCATCTGTGGTAAATAAAGTTTGTCCATCTGTAGATGGCCAGCAATTGTGTGTAAAATTAGAAGAGGTGGTAAGGGTTCCAATAACATCTGTCAATTGAACATTTGCTTTATCAGACAGATCAACTATTGAAAAGAAGCCATCATTCACATGGCTGAAATAACCTGTATCATTTCGTACAAATCCATCATGTATATACCATTGTTCAAAGCTTCCTACTTCTGCAGGATTTAATGGGTCAGTTGCTACGTCTAAAATGATCACACCACCGTTATCTCTTCCTGATCCAAATATGTAGACATAACCATCTGCCTGATACAAATTATGAGCTGAATACCATTCGTTTCCTGCAGGGCCAGTATAAATGCTTGTTGGTAAGGTTGTACTTAATGGAAGTGGGTTTAGATCAATGATCAATAATCCCTCATTAGCCTCTGTTGTAACATAAGCATAATCCCCATAGGTTTTAATATCTCGCCAAATAGATGTCATGCCTGGTATCCATAAAATTTCTGAAGGATTAGCAGGATCGGTAACATCAACGATTGATGTTCCTTTAGTACATCCTACCAAAGCATATTCATTACCATTTTCATCTTCATACCCCCAGATATCATTCAATTCAGTATTATGCATTGTTGCAATGTCCAAATACCCTAATTGGGTCATGTTGATTTGAGCGAATAGGAGAGAAGGGGCTAAAAATGCCAGTAATGCGAGAATAGTAAATTTCATTTTAGTATATAGATTATTGAGGTGTCCCTAATTTACGATTTTTCAATGAGATGAGTCAAATAGCTGCGATATCATCCGCTTCTACCATTAATTATTCTTTATTTTAGAGATATGGAAGGTTCAATGGACGAAATATTAGATAGCGAAAAAAATGACTCTACTGTTTTGAGGATTTTTCAATGGTGGGAGAAAAAAAGGATCATTTATAATTTGATACTTGGATTAGCAGGATTGATAAGTATGCTCATGATCAGTCCCGGTTTTACTGGCTTTGAATTATTTGGAATTGTGATGTGGGGCCTTTTCGCTAATCTTTGTTATTCGATCGGATTCCTTATCGAAATGGCGAATTTGTACTATTTAAAAGGAAGATATGATCTAAGTTCTGTCAGAATGGCTTTCTTCCTATTTGGAACCGGATTTGCAGGATTTTGCACTTTCTTTTTTCCGTTTCTGGTTTACTTTCCTTTTATGATCTAAGATCTTTCAGGTAAAAATCTTTGGTCATTTCGATATACCTTTCAGAGTACTTGTTGTTTCTGTCTTTCACTAACAATTGATCAATGATTGGATCTACATCTTCCATTCCAAATGAAATAAGAGTACGTTTAAAAGAACCATCCTCTCTGGTGGTGTGTAATATGGATTGAACAAAAAGATCATTGTCAAACGCTCTTTCAATATGTTCAGTTTCTTCAATGTAAGGGATGATCACATTCAATCGGCCATTTTCAGATAATAGCTCTGAGGCATAATCATAAAGCTCATCTACTCTGAGATCGAAATTATGCCTTGCTCTGTTCCTATCCAGGTCTTCACTTAAATAGGTTCCATCAAAATAGGGTGGATTGCATACGATCAGATCATATTTTTCCATAGCTCCAAACATTTGTAGTGAAGCATTAATGGCCATAAGTCTATCCGCAAATACTGAGTTCTGAAAGTTCAGTTGAGCTTCTTTAAGTGATGCCAGGTCAGGTTCGATAGCCGTGATATCAGCCTCCGGATTTTTTTGAGCCATCATCAAGGCTAAAATTCCGGTTCCGGTACCAATGTGAAGCAGTCTTAACCTTTTTTCTACTCAGGAACTTTTGCTTTAAGACCTCCAAAAAAATTCAAAGAACGTTTTCTTTAACCGTAAATATAGCACATTTATAGCTTTTGTAACATCAGTATTTATACGGTATTCAGCCATTTTTAACCCCGTTTAATAGCTATTTGTACCCGTTTGCTCAAAACGTTTGTTAAAATCAGTGTTTTGGGGTAATTCCGGCAGGGTTTTGGTGTTATGTAAGTAAGGCCTGAAGGTCAGGCCGGCACTGATGTTTACAAAGTGTAGAGGATTTATTTAAAAACGAGTGAGATGAGTAAACAAAAGGGGCTTATAAAGTTAGAAGGTAATATAGGTGGTATTAGCTTCTACTCCAGTGACGGAGAGCATTTGGCCAGAATGGCCAACGGACCATCTAAAGACAGGATCAGTAAGGATCCTGCGTTTAAACGTACAAGAGAGAACAACATGGAGTTCGGAGGATCTGCAAAAGTCTCTAAGGCTTTGCGTTCAGCTCTCAGTACGGTACTGCAAAGTATGGCAGGGCGTTACTTAACATCCAGACTAACCAAGATCTTTAAGATCATTAACCTTAAAGCGACGGGAACAAGGGGTGAAAGACCCATTGAGCTGTCGCAGTACAAGGACACTTTAAAGAACTTTGATCTGGACAAGAACACTAACCTGTCATCTGTATTCAGTGCGCCGTACACGGCCACGATCAATGCGGATAAGAATGAGGGAACGATAGACGTACCTTCTTTCATCCCGGATGACTTCATTAACGCACCTGCAGGAGCTACACACTTTAAGCTGGTACTGGCTATGGGTGCTGTTTCTGATTACCAGTTTAACGCTGGTGTTAACGGGTACGAACCTGTTGAACCATCACAGAACGGACTGAGTGCAGTGATTTACAGCCCTATTTTAGCCTTAGGTGCTACGGCTGTAACTGCGAACCTGGTTGCTGCTTTTAACGGTGCACCTGTTATTGCAGCCGAGGTAAGTGTACCTATGTGTTTGGGCATTGAGTTCTATCAGCAAGTAGGAACAGATTACTATGTATTTGCTCAGGACAATGCAATGAAGATCATTGAAGTCTTTTAGACGATAATCGACCTTTATTTAATTGGGTGCTGTTTTCGGACAGTGCCCTTTTTCTTTGCTTTTAAGCCACAACTGACCTTTTGTGGTGTATAGCTCTGCCCGGATGCTTCCGGATCTCTCAGGGCTTTTCTCTTTGGCTCTTATTGGTGTGTAAAATATTTCTTACCCAACTTGGGTACAGGTTTGGTATAACTATGCTATAAGGGATCTATCGCACTACATGACTTTAACAGGACTATGATACGGCTTATATACGGCTTTAATACGGCTGATGCCTGTTTTTAACGGATGTATTTTCGGGCTGTGGGAAGTATGGATTAACAACAGCTAAAAAGTAAAAGGATTAGGGTTTGCGTGTCGGGATTGCGGGTTATCCTTTTGCTTTTTTGCTGATCCTCCCGGAAGGGGACGCACGACAAGCTCTACCGGATCAGGTAGATACTTGCCGTGCAAAGTGCGGAACTGCATTTACTTTCCAGAGAGCCACTTTCTAACCGTTTTCAAGAACTTCGTATTAAGCAGTTTCTTTGTTCGTTTCGGGAACATAAAAGCCAGTACAATTAACACTATCAATACCCCGTAAATGCTGGTTATTTCTACAATCATAATTCTTTTGTTTTATCGTGAAGGGTATCAAGCGTCAAAAGCGGCTTACAAAGCCCTTACTATGATTATATTCTCCAAAATCAAAAAGTTTTCTTTCTCCTTGAAAAAAGTCGATAATCAGCATTATATAAACCAGATTGTTAAAAGTTATAAGGCATTAAAGGAAAAACAGCCCTGAGCCAGTGTCGGACTGTGTGGCGCATCCTCCGCGCATGGAGCAAGGGAGCTTTAAAGAGAAGGCTGTCAAGCCTGTTAAAGCATTTTTGCGTCTTTGCCTGGCTGATCAAGCCAAGCAAAGTAAGACAAAACAAGACCGTTTGCTTTGCCTTGCTGCCGCAGGCTTTCTTATCCATCAAAGCAAAAGGGCGCAGCCCGTAGCGACCTGCAAGGTGCGCACAAATATGAACTGTGGTTGGCTTTTTAGTGGCTGAACGGAGTGAGCGAGGCTTGTAACACCTGTGCGTGTCGGGTGATTTGTTTAGCAAGGTGTTACCAACGTAGTCGAACGAGTGAAGCTGTTAAAAAGACAAAGGAACAGTTATGAGGCAGACTGAGGAACTGCAAAAGGCATGACAAAGTTTTACCCTTTAGGGCGGTTAATGTGTTTTGTAACGTAGTGGAAAAACGTATTAAACGACTTTGGCGTGATCTTTTGCGGACGAAGGATAACGAATGCCGCTTTTCCTTGTGTGATGGAGTGTGTCGGCTTGTGCAGTGGGGCGTGGATTGGGGCGGATTCGTGCGGGGGATTTTAGCCAATGGGATGGAACTTTATAATATCTTCCTGTAATCCTTCCAGATCATTGATCAGGTAATTTTCTGTTGAACTGATGTAACGGTGTCCGGCCATGTATTGTACTTCTCTTAAGTTGTAGGATTTCAGCCAGTGGGTAATTACACTTGTTCGGATTTGTTTTAGATTTTGTGCTTTGGGGTTGATCTTTTGCAATTCTTTTGGGATTCTGGCCAGTACATTTTGCAAGCCCGATCCTACTCCTGTACTTGTAAACAGCTTTTCACTTTCCTTGCCTGTAAGTTGTAAGATCTCTTCTCGGGTTTTTAAGGTGTACTGCATCAGGTCCAGCATTTGAACGGATTGTAAAGTAAGGGTTCTTTCGTTGCTTTTTCTGCCTCCGGGTATCTTGATAATTCCTTCCCGTAAATCAATGTCTTTTAAGGTCAGTTTTTTGAGTTCTCCGGCTGTTACTCCCTGATAAACCAATAATCCGATCATTACTTTATTTCTTATAAATCCTAACTGACTTGACCTGTACCAATTTTGCTGCCGGTTGGCTTCATTTTCTTCAAACTGATATTGATGATAAAGGTTTTCAAGTTCCGGTTTGGTGAGGATGGTATGTAGTTTTCTGCGCTGTATTCCTTTGATCGTTACTTGTGTTGCTGGGTTTTTGGATAATTCACCTTGTGCCAGCTGCCAGTCAAAGTATAGTTTAACTGCATTGAGGATTACTTTTATGGTGTTCTGTTGTACGTGTGTTCTTTTATTTCGGATGTAAGCTAACAGATCATTATGGCTAACGGTTTCAGGTGTTATATTCTCTTTCTCGATCCAGCTTTTAAAACCATCTACATTATTGGCGTAACGGTGTACTGTGCTACTGCTATATCCCTTGCTAAAAAGATAATCTTCAAAACTGTTATAACTGCTCTTTTTCATAGCTCATCTTCATGCAATTGTTCGTAACTGTACTTTGGGATATTTGGGTAATTCATTGACTTGATTTCCGGTGTTGTTCCGTTCTTTTCAGTTTCAGCAAGATGAGTGTAAACCTGAGTACTTTCTAAACTGCTGTGCCCTAAAAACCTTGCGATCTTCTCTAAGCTCATCCCGTTTTGTAAAAGGTGTGTTGCTATGGAGTGCCTGAGTACATGAAGCCTGACGTTTTTCTGTTGTAATTCAATGTTATCGGTTCTTTGCTGTAAGAGTTTCAGGCGCAGTGCCATGCTTTGGGTGTCCATTCTTACGCCACGCTGACTAATAAAAAATGCTTCTTCCTTTTGGCTTTTTACAACTTGTGGCCGCCAATCATAAACCCATTCTTGCAGGTAATTGGATGCTGTTTTATTAAAGGGTACAAAGCGTTCTTTATAATTCTTTCCTTTTCTTACATGGAGGATCTGGCGATCAAAATTGATGTCGGATAAGTCTAAGTTGTACCCTTCATTTCTTCTTAATCCGCAGCCGTAAAAGATCGTAAGCATTGCCCTGTCTCTTGCGTTAAAAGGTTCCAGGTGTGTATTTTCATTATAACCCTCTGTTGCTTTGTAGAGTTCGAGTATTTCTTCTTGTGTAAGGTGTTCTATCTGTTGTGTGTCGGTGCTTTCTGTTTTGATGTTTGGATTGCTCAGGTTCAGCCTTCCTGAATGACGAAGATATTCTGTGAACTTTTGTAAGCCTTGTAGGTGTTTATTCAGATAGTTATTGGATAAGCCTCCGCCTCTTCTTGTGTTGCTTCTGGATTTTAGGTTTTCAAAGTGATCTGTAAAGTGTTGCTGTACTATTTGGGTTACATGATGGATATCGTTTTGTTCCAGATAATGAAAGAACTCATGTATGTAATTGGGAAGCTGATAAACGGTACTCGGTGCATATCCAAGTGTATCAAGCCATTCTTTAAAACTCTTTTCTATGTACTGGAAGCTTTCGGATTTTAAGGGTAAATTTTTCATGGTCGGTTGCATTTCTGTAAACTTTATGAACTACTGCTGAAGGTCGGCTGCCTTACTGCGTTTGCGTGGTTCATTTTTCTTTTGAACTGCCTTTGAACGGCCAGAGGCCGACTGCCGTACTTTTTTGAGGTTCTCCAATGTTTCATCCAGTACGTTACCTACCTGTTCTTTCAGCTTTTTGTATTCTTCATAGCTGGTGATCTCATAGAGGTAACCTTTGGATTTGCTGCCCTTTACTCTTTTGATGTAGTAGTTTGACAGTAAGTTTAAAGTGTATCGTTTTTGATTGCTCTCGTTTACTCTCAGTGCCTTTCTGATCTCACGATTACTGAAGCTTGTTTGCCCTTCCTGTTCCAGATAGCTTTTTACGGATTCAAGATAATTTCTGCAAGCGCCGGTTAGTTCATCACTCTTTCTTAGCAGTACTTCTTTTAGCAAGCTGTTGGCCTGTTCAATATCTTCTAAAGTGGTTTCTATAAAAAGTTCTCCTGTTTCTTCGTCTGCTTGCTGTGGTCGTTGGAACTGGTGGTAAAAAGTAACGGCTTCAATAAAGTGTAAATAATGGCTGTTGGTTCTTCTTGGCTTGAAGATCTCTACCGGAAGTTTTAATAGTTCTGCGTAAGGGTTGACGACTTTTACAGCTTGTAACAGGCGTTGGCAGTTGCGAAGTAGTTCCGCAGCTGCCTCCTGATCTGCTGTATTGATCTTGCCTGCACTGATAGCACGCTGATAGGCCATCACTTTTTCATCCTGCTTTGGGCTCTCATCTAAATAGATTAAAAAGCTTCTGTTACTGTTGTCTTCGTAAATACTTTCTTTGGTTGTACAGCCTGCAACACTTACCGGACCTTCAACTACTAAATGAACACTGCGCGTTTCTCCTTTGGTGTTTTTGTGAACGACTGTTTTACTGATGCGCTTTTTTGTTTGCAGTTCTCTTAAGGGATAAAGTGCGGATTCTGCCCCGTCCAGGTCTTCAATCATTATCAGTTTATTTTTCAGTTCTCGTTGGCCGAAGTAGTAAAATGCGTTTTCAGAAAGAGTAGTCACGCTTAGCGTGTCTTCTTCCGGTATTAACTCTCCAACTTTTTCCTGTAGATGGGTTTTTCCTGTTCCGGATGCTCCTAAACTGATAATGTGTAAGGGTTGTTCTCTTTTTCTGCTGGTGAAGATTACATACATTAAGAGCCTGTTGATTTCTTCTCCGATTACGCCACTTTGTCCGATCAGCTCGTTTGTTTTTTCTAAGAGGTTTGAAGATTTTAGGAAGGTTTCTGCTTCTTTTATCTCAGTTGCTGTAAGTTGTTTGGGTTGGAAGTGATCGTTTTCCTGTTCCTTTAATCTTTCTAATCGGTAGGCTTCCAAAGCCTCTGTGAGTTCTGATAAACTAGCTGCTATAATACTTGTTCCGATTTCGTGTTTCTCTGCGACCTTACGAATGAACTTTTCTAATTGGTTGTCATTGTACAGATCAAGATTATGACGTACTGCTGGGCGACTACTTCCATTGAGTTCTATTTTGATTGTTGCTCTGAGTCTGTCCAGACCTTCTAGCTTGATACCGCCCAGGATGGTAATGGTTAGCATGTCGTTTTCGTAAATCAGTTGATCAGGATCAGAAGTGTTGAAGTTTTTGGCCGTCATAGTAAAAATATTTTTTCGTTACCTATCCGTAACAAAAGTAAAGCATCAATACCAATTAATCAATACTATTACGAATTGTTTTTTACCTATCATTAACTTATTTTTACAAAACCGTTACGTAATAAGGACTTTTTGGCACGTATGAGTGTAGATTTTAATGACAGAATGATGCAGGTACGGAAGGGTAAGAACCTTTCCCGTGAAGAACTTGGTAAATTAATCGGAACCTCCGGGGCTATTGTTGGACGCTATGAACGTGGAGACATGAAGCCGTCTATTGAGATTGCGACTAAGATTGCCGAAGCACTTGAAGTAAGTCTTGATTATTTGGTCGGTTCTGCCAATGCTGTTGTGAAGGATAAGAAGATGTTATACCGACTGGAACTTTTAGAGAAGATTTCACCGGAAGACAAGAACACTATTCTAAAGGTGATGGATTCACTGCTCAAAGAAGCGCAAACAACCAATATCAGTAAACAATTGGAATGATCTTAAATGAAAAAGCCCAAGCTGAATAGCCTGGGCTTTGAAGTTTTTAAAACAAAAATCAATTTAATAAAAACTTAGGGAATATTATTTCACTCTTTGATTTGAGGATTAAATAAGAATCCATGTCAGCTAACATTGATATAATTGAAGGAATATAGCTCTGTTCGAGGTAATCAATCTTTGTACTTAACTCAACAACTGAACGATCATTTGACTTTTTCAACCCTAAAGTCAGTCTATAACCATTTTTAAGATAATCAACTTCTAACCATGCTAATTCTTTAAACACGACATCTGGCTTCAAAATAAAATAATAAATAACAGTATTGATGACTTCCATAGAATCTTTATTCTTTCTTAAATGGATACTCTCAATACAACGACCTCTCTGATAGTAATCGAACAATTCCAGACGCCATTCTTCATGATAATGCTTATATTTTAATGTAAACCCATTATCCAAACCTGATTTAATTTGAGAAATATGAATTGCATCACCTGTTTCCTGATAGAGGATACCAGAGAACAATTCGCCTGTTTTTTGATCTTTATACGTAAGAATATGAGCATCTTTATCATACTCCGTTTCTATTGAATCATTAAAGAGCCTATACCCAATATCTTGCCCATAAAGAGACAATGAACAACAAAACAAAATAGCTAAACAAAATCTAAACATAACACATATTATAAAGCTTAATTATTAAATGTAGCGGTCCCATTAATAATAATTTTTTTATCTAAAAAAAGTCAAATTCACAATACTGGAATTATAAATTTGGTAGGAAGGAGCCCCCGGTGAAGGAGTTATTTCTATTGTTACAGTACGAATAATAATAGGGTTTGCTGTAGTATTTGTCATTAAAGCAGCTGTACCATCACTTCTATAAAATGTATAAATACCGCCTGGCATAATAATTTCATCTGTATTGATGTTAAAATCTCTTGGCACTTGTAATAATACAGTATTAGGGTCAGCTGTAGTATTATCTAAAATATTATTGTTCGCATCAAATCGTATTTGAGAACCCGCAGGCTGCCCAAAAGGATTTCCTGCAACCCAAAATGTGGGACCTGCTAATGTTGGAAAAAAACCAACTTGTGCAAATTGTAAATTCCCCATAGCGTCACGAAATACAACATTCGTACCCCATTGATTCCCCCTACTACCAGGAGGTCCAATATCAATAGTCCGCCTACTACCAAAACTCGCAAAATCAAGACCATCATTACCATCCTTCTTCACTGGATCATAATC
Organism: Crocinitomicaceae bacterium; assembly: GCA_020635955.1. Taxonomy (GTDB): domain Bacteria; phylum Bacteroidota; class Bacteroidia; order Flavobacteriales_D; family Crocinitomicaceae; genus Paracrocinitomix. Next base: position 329,054 of record JACJYW010000003.1, on the reverse strand, counting down.
ATACCCAATTGTACTTATAGCTTTTTTATAGCTATTAGAGTTCTGAATACTTTTTAAGCGGTCATCTAATCTATTCTGAACCCTTACCCTGCGCTTATCATTTTTAATTTCAAATGTTTTACTCCTCTTGTCTCGTACTCTATTATATCGTTTAATTGGGTCTCCACTTGTTTCTGAACGCGTAGTCGTATTAATAGTAACAGTATATTGACCTGTTTCCCATTTAACAGTAGTTGACCCGTCAGCATTTTTAGTAACAGTTGTGCCATCATTCTTATCAACATTTCCGTTATCGGCAGCTGCACTTCCTTTTTCATTACCATCACTATTCTTATCATCACCACCAGATCCTTCCCCGCTTCCTTCTGCCGCTAATCCTTTAGGATCTTTAAAATATAATGGATTGTTGTCAAAAGCAACATACGGTGATTGCCATGGAAATGACCAGACCATAGGGTCAACACTCTTCCACCTTCCTAAACGAGGATCATACTGCCTAAATTCAGTTGTATAACTGTTTCCTTCTCCACTCACTTCAGGGTCAGCTTCCATGCCATTAAATTGATATCTGTAATCCCCACCACTTATCATCCCATTCCTTCCGGGTAGTTCGAACCCGAATGTCAAGTATTCTTTTGAAATTTCCGTTTGTCCATGCCCCGAGCAGAACAGAATCGGTTCCTACCTTTTGAGCATTGACTATCTGGATGATCTGAAATTGTTTGAATTGAAAAGGTTTACTCATGTCGCTCATTCTGTCTTCGACAAGCTCAGACTGACAATTATTAAATTCAAATTTGATGTCATCCTGAGCTTGTCGAAGGATCAAATTTGAATTTATATGTGCTTATTTCCCCAAATACATGTCAATTAATCCTTCTGGAGCCTTTATATAAAGGGTTTCATTGTCCCAATCCACTTTTAGAATGAATTCATCCTGTTTAGGGATCAAGATCTCTATTCCATCTTTATCAATTTGGATGATAGGGTTACCAGAAAGGTCTATAACATGCTGAACAATGCCAATATCACCATGTTTTTCATCTATTACTTTAAAATTCTCTATCTCAAAGTAGTAGAACTCATTTTCTTCAGTTTCTGGAAGTAGATCAAGTGGGAGATACAGGCCGCACTTTAACAACATTGTTGCCTTTTTTTCAGAATCGATTGTTTCGAATTTGGCAACGGCAAAACCTTTATTCCTTAGATGAAGGTATTCCAAAAAAAAAGGAATCAGTTTACCGTCTATTTCAACGAAAACTGATTCCAGTCTTTTATATTCTTGAGGATCATCTACATCTAGGAAAAGTGAAACTTCTCCTTTGTAACCGTGTAACTTAGCTACACTGCCAAGTCGGAAACAATCCTCTTTCGAGAACATTACTATTCTTCTTCTTTAGCAGCTTCTTCAGCAGCAGGAGCCTCTTCAGCAGCAGGAGCCTCTTCAGCAGCAGGAGCGTCTTCAGCAGCTGGTGTTTCAGCAGCAGCTTCAGACTCAGCAGCTAGAACTTCTTCAGTAGCTTCTTCAACTGGAGCTTCTTCAGCAACAGGAGCATCTTTAGCAGCAACAGCAGCAGCTTTAGCTACATTTTGCTCTTTTTCTTTCTCTAGTTGAGCTGCAGCAGCATCTGCCTTAGCTTTAGCCAGATTATCAGCTTTACCTGTGATCTTAGCATCTTTATCTTTCATCCATGCTTCAAATTTCTTTGCAGCATCTGCTTCGGAAATAGCACCTTTAGCTACTCCTTTATCAAGGTGATTTTTTAATAATACACCTTTGTAAGAAAGAATTGCTCTTGCAGTATCAGTTGGTTGAGCACCAACTTTTACCCAATGCAACGCTCTTTCAAATTTGATGTCAATAGTAGCCGGATCTGTATTTGGATTGTAAACTCCGATCTTTTCAATGAATTTACCATCTCTTTTAGCTCTTTCATCAGCAATTACTATGTGATAAAATGCAGCTTTCTTTTTTCCGTGTCTTTGTAATCTAATTTTAGTTGCCATTGTAGCGTTTATAAATTGGAGTGCGAAACTCCGGTTAATAATATCCCTCTTCCTCCTTTGGATTTGGAGCGGCAAAGATAGTGGTTTGATGTGAATCACAAAAGATTATAGATAAAAGTTTTAGTATCTATAGTTCGTGATCCTCTGGGAAAGCAGATTTATATTCCTCAAAACGTTGTAAAACCTCAATAACGTACTCGTAAGTCTCTACACCTCTGCAATATCCGTTTTTTACAACTTTATCTCTGTAATATTCTGGATTTCTAAGGTTTAGAAGCATTGTATTGACGTTTCCATCCCAAACATTTGGATCCATTTCATATTTCTCACAAAGTGCTCTGGCATCATCTATATGAGAACGTCCTGAATTAAAGGTGGCCAACGTAAATTTCATGGCCTCATTCGAATCAGGGATTTCTTCTAGCCACTGATTATAATTTTTGTTCAATTTTCTAATACCTGCTTTTATTTGAGCTTCAGCAGATGAATTATGAGAAATGCCATAATCTGCAGCAGTAGCTGGCATAAATTGAAATATACCAAATGCACCTGCCCAGGAAACTTTCCAGGTTTCAAATTTAGATTCCTGGTAAATGATTGCAGATATTAAGCGCCAATCCCATCCAATCTCCTTGCTTTCTAATTTGATGATTTCATCATATGGAGATAATTGCCCTTCAGGAACCAGAGAGGAATACTCTTGATTCGCTTTATTAGATAGATGTTTTCTATCAAAATATTTGCGTTTGACCTCTCCAATGGTTGACCAGTTAGCCTTATCATTGATCCAACGATTTAAGCTGTCTCGCAGGTCATTCGATCCTTTTCGAAGTGCGAAAGCAATCTCCTGATCTTCACTTAATTTGAGGGAAATATCAATGTTGTCGTAATAATTCAGATCGATCTTTCCGACATTCTCATCCGCAATAGTATAATCAATTTCACCTTCACTAACCATTCTGATCAATTCTTCAGAGATAACCTCTCCTTTGGTAGGAATAATGGTCAAGTTCAGTTTCAAATTTTCATTGATCTTGACTATATGCTCATAAAATGAAGACCCTTGCCAAACATGGATCTTTTTTCCTTTTAATTGCTCTATCTCAGTAATAAGCGTATTAATGGTATCCGTATCTGAAGGAATCCGTTGAACTAAAACATCATGAGTGATCAAATGAGGAGTACTGAAATCCACATATTTTTTTCGATTTTCAGTAATAGTGAGATTACAGGCTACCAGATCTCCTTCACAATTAGAGAGCAGCTGGTACATTTCATCCAGATCATTCACCATACGTACTTGCAATCTCAGATTTACATCTTTAGCAAATTCGTAAAGCAATTCATACTCGAATCCCATATTCTTACCACGATAAATAAAATATGAGGCAGGAGAATTTTCAGCCAGAATAGTGAGGACACTATCTTGTTTGATATCAGACCAATCTCTTTTACAGCTATCGTCTTCAACAATGACCTCCTCGTCTTCCTTACAGGAATAAAAGATCATTATCAGCACAAAAGGGAAGTATCTGAGCATGCTTCAATCTACAAAAAAATCACTGAAGTTCCTGGATAAATTCGACTGATTTCTCATTTATTTCGACTAGAAATGAGGCGAATAGTTTGTCAAATGTGAGTTTGTGGGACAAATATACATCTAGACATTTTACCAGGTCATTTTCAAATCCAATCCGGTTTGAAAATTGAGTTAAGATCTTTCGAATACCGTGTTCAGTAGGATAATCGAAAAACCATCCAAACAATTTTAAATTCTTATACATGGATTGAAATCGATCATCCAATAGATCAAGGTGCTTATCTGTGTGCAAATAAATAGCCTGAATAAAATGGTCGTAGTCTTTGGTAGAGAATCTGACCCATTCTCTTGCAAGAAAATGATCCATAATAATATCAGTTCCTATGTACGCGATCTTGTGAATGCCATTATCGTGGAAGATATGACCCGCATTCAATATTTGCTCTGAATGGTCAGTGAAATCGTCAATGAATCGGTGTAGCTTTATACCGTCAATTATATTCTTTGGCAAGTCAAACTGATCTAAATTGCCTTTATAGCCATCTCCGGCAAAATTACCTGCAATTAATTCGGGATGATTCCTTGCGATATAAGCGTGTCCTAAGAAATTCAAGCATGTGTATTTGAGGAACTAAATATAGCGGAATAATTTATTCACGGTTCACGCAAAAAAAAGGCTGATAGATTTCCTCCCTCAGCCTTTAGTCAATTATTAAACCAAAAAAATTTATACAAAATGAAGCATATCCTGAGGGTTGTACATTAACTGTATCTTCTCTCCGATCATCACTATCGGAGCTTTTAACGTACTTGGATTATGTTCAAGGAATTTTAACCAATCGTGATCGCTAAGATCAACTTCAGCATCATAGTGTTGCTTGAAATTGGGGTGATCCATGTTCACCAGATCTTTAATATCTATACCTAACTTATCAGCAAATAATGCCCAATTGGTTTCACTAACTTTTGTTTTTGAAAGATCAATCTCTCTTATGGGTAGATCTTCAGTTTGTGCATAAGCCAAAATCTCTCTACCTAAATGATCATCTCCATGATAGATCAGGGTAATTAACTTTTCAGAAGAGGAAAACATAATAAATTTCTTTTAGTGGATTACTTGAACAACTCTGCGAAGTACGTTATAACAGTATCCTAAAAGAATGAAGTTTGTCAGTATTTGACATGAGAATCGTTAATTCAAAACGATCAGATAAACCTTTTCTCTAATCTTAAAATAGTAGGTGGATGAATTCATTGCTGAGAGATCCAGTAAAATATGATTTTCAGAAATGATCTCAACAATTATCTCATCTGCGTGGTCTTTTCCGGTTGGGTCAACCAATGTGAAAGATTCAATTCCTACTTGATGGCCTTCAATATTGATCTTACCAGTAGTAGGATTTGGGTAAATATTTGTAATTCCATTTTTTTCGATCTCAATTGTTCGGATCTCACTTTTGGTAACATTGCCATCAATATCTATTTGCTTTAATCTGTAATACGATCTGCCATTATAAGGAGATGAATCAAAAGTTTGGTAAGTTAATTTTGAGGATGAATTCCCTGCCCCCGGAATCATTGCGATAGTTTCCCAGGTTAAACCGTCCCTAGATCGTTCAATATCAAAATGATCATTATCAGATTCAGAGGCCGTAATCCATTCTAATTTAACTTGATCAGTATTTAGTAATGTTGCCTCAAAACTAACTAATTCGATAGGTAAAAGAATGCAAAGGTCTACAGCTGCATACTCAGGTGTTATTGTATAAAATGTTGAAGGCGAATTTTGATTATTATATTCTGTGGCTATCCAGGATGCAGTCAAAACACCGGGAAATGAATGAACTTCATCAATTGATCCATGAAAACGATTGGCAGACTCGCCTGCGGCAACTTCTCCGCCAATGGAAGCATTTCCTGTTGGAGTTCCCATTGTACCAGTTACAGTTTGACTCGCAACCAAAGATCCATTTAAATATAGAGCTTTCAGTTTGGTTGTATTGTTGTATGTCACAACCACATGATACCAAACTCCATTAGCAATTAAGTTTGGAGTATCTAATGATACGGGATTTAATCCACGGATATAAAAACGCAAACTTCCTGTGCCAGGATCACCCAAACTAATAGCATGACATCCATTTGCATTGGTAGCGTCATCACATATTACTCTCTGCCCGGTTCTGGTTCTGTCATTTGTCCTGAACCAAGCAGAATAACTAAAACTACCTGTGTGATTGGGATGATTTGTTAATTCAATCCAATTATTTGGATCTACAAAATTTTGACCATCTCCAAAATTATAAGCAGGAGATACATCCGTTGAGCCGTGATTGGTGCCATTATTTGTGTTGCCCGAGGCATCCAGGAAATCATTATGTAAATGCCATACGCCATCAAATCCGGCACTCCAGGTTGCTGAAGTTGATGGGTCAATTGCAACGGATGCATTTCCATAATACATATGGATACCATAATCTATAGAATAATACAATGTTGGTATTTTTACCCAAACTACCAACTCTCCAGTTGTAGGACTGTATTTTTCGATTTGATGACTCAAGAGTGTTGAGCAATCACCCAACGTAAATAAAATATCGTATCCATTGACATTTTCTACATGACCTCCATTTGCTGTGGTTCGTAAATCAGGATCAGTGATACTGATTAGCATTGGGAAATTTGTTAAGTCTGCTGTTCCCGATACCTGTGAAGATTGAATCAGAATTTGCTTTCCATAATTATATCCAGCGGGTTGAGCCATGCTCATAAATGGCAAAAGGGATAGTATTATTAATAGCGAGCGTGACATTCAAAACTTAATTACGCGTTAAAAATACGACAATCCTGAGATTTATTAAATATTATGCAATTTTTTAATAATGGATTTAAAAGGTGAATCTCTAATTAATAATGGCTACTACTGGAAAGTTAGTATAGGCAGTAAGATCAAAGTAAACCGGTTTCGATTTTGAAGTAACGATCGTTTGGCGATTAAAACTACCAATAGCTAGTATCTTACCATCCTGTCGAATGTCGATTGATTCAAGATATTGTTCTCCAAAGCCTCCAATTTGAAAGCATTGGACTAAATTACCAGCAGTGCTATATTGCAGTATCAAAGCATCCGTACCATTACTAATAAATTCTTCTCCTGTATATAGATTGAGTACTCCTTCAAATCCACCAGCTATAAATATTTGGTCTTTATCTGTGATGCAGATGTCTGATCCAAAATTGTTATATGATGAGTTAATTACTCTGCTCCAGGATTCTTTTCCGTTTTGATCGCAACTACTTATAAATAGATTAGCACTAATACCTCCCAGTTCAGCATTGTTAAGATGACATTGGTTGAGCCATCCTGTTAGTAATATTTTGTCATCTGATACAATCACAGATTTTACCATTGAATAAGGTGAAAAGCCATCAATATCCAATTTTGTTTGCCAAATAGATTTGCCATAGGTGTCATACTTTACAACAAATATATTAGCAGATCCACTGTCAGCTTTTGCTCCCAGATCGTTAAATATTGCGTTACCATTGAATTGACCGGCTAGAATTATATTATCTTCCTGATCAATACAAATTTGCGGAGGAGTTGATCCTTCGTTGTGTTCTTCTTTGATGTGTTTTACCCAACTAAAATCACCATCTTTTGAATATTTAGCGATAAAACTATTTTTTGTTGAGGATGTCTGAACATGTTTACTGGCACCCGGATCAAAATCCATAGGTCCCGAAAACTGGCCGCAAATAACGATATCACCATGTGAATCAGTTTTAACACAACTGGCTATGTCCATATGTAGGCCACCAATATGTCTCCACCACAACGTTTTGCCTTTGTGATCCATTTTTAGGAGATAAATGTCTTCTCTCCCAAAGGTGGTCAGCTGTTGTGTACTGTCTTTTTCAAAAAAGATCCCTTTTTCAAATGATCCACCTACAATAACGTTTCCTTCATGGTCTACATCTAAAAATGACCAGGTGTTAGCAAACTTATTTCTTTGCTTGATCTGGTTCATCCAAATCAATTGATGTTGGATGTTGTATTTGGCAATGAAAATATCTCTTGATTCATTCGCCAGAGCCTCAGTTGCATTTCCTGAAGGATTGAAATTAACGGTGCCAGAAAAATAGCCTGCTACATAGTAATTGTTGTCGCGGTCAGTTTTTAATTGCGAGATATGTATCTCTGATCCTGTGATCAATTGCTTAACTGCTGTAATTTCCTGAGTGAAGCTCAGAAAAGCGTTAGACAGAAATATCAATGAAAGGATCAGCTTCATTTATATCACGTTTATTCTATGGTTGAATTAATAACGGTGACTTGTGTGTCGTCATGCATTGAAATACTCGGATATACCGGATACCATGACCCTCCGTTGTTTCCTGAGATTAGGCAATCTTCAATATGAATATTACCTGTGTGATCGTTTGTTACAAAAAAGATTGATGAACCGTGCTGTACCACATCATTCGATTGGATCTTACAACCATATAAAGAAAGTGTCATGGTATTGCCATCATTATAAATGGCACCGCCGCTTCCGCCGCCCTTGGTTCCTTTTTGTTTAGGATTTCCTCCTTCACCAATAGCAGAATTATAAGAGAATAAGCTGTTGTATATGTTCCATGAAACGCCAATGCTGCTAAGTGCACCTCCGTTTGAACCATAATTTCCATAACCTTCAGCTCCACCAAAAGTACAATTGTTGATGATCACAGGTAGATCTTCGTATTGATCAAAAACTCGGATAGCGCCTCCGCCAACATCCGGCCCCTTATGCGCACAAACGTTATTGAAAAAGCGGCAGTTTACTGCTTTAAATCTTCCTCCTCTAATCCAAATCGCACCACCGCCATCAAATTCTTTCTCTGCTGTACTGTTACCATTTGCAAAGGTGATGTTTTGAATCGTCAATCTTGGATGGTCCTGATTGTTGCAGTGTGAAGTAGTCCAACCCTGGTCCTCATCACAGGTATTCATATACAGAATTCGGTGTTTCCCTTTACCGCTCAGAGTGATGAGTCCTCCACCATCTATTACTACTTCGTCGCTAGCAGCATTCACAATTTTGGCTGTCTCATCCATTTCGATCGTATGCGCCTCACTTCCACAATTGAATGTGATCACACCTCCCTTTTTTACGGCTTCAACAAAGGCGTCACAGTCACAACTTTCAGGGGTTCCGTCACCAACAACGGTGGTAGGAGATGAAATATCTTCTTCTAAAGCATCAGCTGGTACTGCATAATTGCCATCAGGATTTCCGGCAGTCGGACTTGATGAGGCAATATCTATTGGTTTATGATAATCTTTTTTACAGCTAGAAAATAGCAGAGTCAATAGGATAGGGGATAGCCTGATCCAATTTTTGAGGTGGTTCATAGAGGAAAATTTGTCTAGAATTTACGAAAAAATTACTGGAAGTAGTGAGGATGTTTAGGAATGGACCAAAAATTATTGATGCGATCAAACTAGATCCACTGAGAATAATCCTTGATCTTTGAAGCTAGTCTATTGTTCAGAAAGTGGTTTGTTTCAGCCAATTCTGTGTTGATCATTTCTGCTTCCATTAAATAGTTCTTTCTTTTTTCCACACTCCAATTCGCAGGAGGTTCTTGTAAATTAGTGATTCTATCAGCCAATTTAACTATCGCGCTTTCTTCAAAAGGACAGTTTCTAATCCTATTGAGACTATCTTTCATTTTAGCGGATTTACTCTCAAGCGTAGGATCTTTCGTAAGCACCTGAACACCTATGGCCACATCCTCACCAAATTGAGCTGCAAGGTCATCTGTTGTTAGATCCGTATCTTCAATAGAATCATGAAGAATGGCTATTTGTACCGCTAATTCCAAATCAAAATTCGGTTCAGCCTGATAGGCCATGATCACCTCCATAGCTACATTTGAGATGTGTAGTAAATAATTTGCGTTTGTGCCAGGTACCTTCTGATCTTTATGTGCCTCACCGGCGAATTTCATTGCTTTTTGATAGACTTCCTGGATCATACTTTTTAAAGATTTTATTTAGATAGTAACCACCTGATTCGATCATATGAAATTACATAATGAATGGATACTACGGATATTAATAATATGCACCAATTAAACTGTTCCATATTATAAAGCACCCAGCATCCAAATCCGAAAAATAGAATTTCAATGATCAAACGTAGATACCCCGGAACAATTACAGGCGCCTTACCTGATCTGCTCGGATCATTTGGGACATTGAATACACCCCAGATAGTAGCCCAAAATACAGGGATAAGGATCATCCAGATATATCGGGAAAAATCATCCGATAGTTTATAGCTCCAAATACCAATGATCACCAATGAACTTATCTCCAATATGAATCGTAAAGCCAGGTTTATTGGATTGGATCCCATGTTTTAAGATTCTTGAGTTACCTTAAAATCTGAGGTGAAATGGAAAGTAATGTCAGGATAATCTTGCTGGGCCATTTGCAATAAGAAAGGTGTTTCTGCAAGGAATACATGGTTCCCATCCTTGTCCATTGCTATGTAAGTTGATTTTGCACGGACGAATTGATCAAGTTGCGGTTTATTATCAGTGGTCATCCAACAAGCCTTATGATATCGTTTTGGAACGAAATCACATTTAGCACCATATTCATGTTCCAATCTATATTTGATCACCTCAAATTGAAGCTGACCTACAGTTCCCACTATCTTTCTATTACCCGGCTGCTGCACAAACAATTGTGCAACGCCTTCATCTGTAAGCTGCTGAATCCCCTTTTCTAATTGTTTAGATTTCATTGGATCTTTATTCTCTAATTCCATAAAGATCTCGGGAGAAAAGGAAGGAATACCTTTGAATGAAAAAGATGGTCCTTCTGTTAAGGTATCACCAATTTTAAAATTCCCGGTATCATACAAACCAATTACATCTCCCGGAAAAGCCTCATCAATGACAGATTTATCCTGAGCCATGAATGAGGTAGGGTTGGGGAATTTAAATTTCTTGTCTAACCTGGTATGATTGTAAAACGTATTTCTTTCAAATTTTCCTGATACTATGCGAAGGAATGCAATACGATCCCTGTGATTGGGATCAAGATTGGCGTGTATTTTAAATACAAAACCAGAGAAATTATCATTTTGTGGTTCAATAAATCCAATAGAAGTTTCTCTTCCCTGTGGTGAAGGAGAGATTTCTAAAAATGCTTCCAACAATTCTTTTACACCAAAGTTGTTAATGGCAGAACCAAAGAATACCGGAGCGACATTTCCTTTTAAATATTCTGATTTATCAAAGTCATCATAAACACCGTTAACCAAATCCAATTCTTCCTGAAGTTCGGCAGTTGAATCCTCACCAATGATCTTTACCAGTTGAGGGTCATTCAAATTTTCGATTTTCACAACATCTGTTGAGATCTTGGTTTTATTAGCGGCAAAAAGATTAAGTTCTTTTTTATATATATCATAAACTCCCTGAAATGTTGAGCCAATTCCTATTGGCCATGAAAGCGGACGAACTTTGATTTTTAACATATTTTCCAGTTCATCTAACAGATCAAAAGAATCTCTTCCTTCTCGGTCCATTTTATTAATGAAGATGATCACTGGCGTTTTACGCATTCTACACACTTCCATCAATCTTTCCGTTTGTTCCTCTACACCATTGGCGCAATCAATGATCAGAATTACGCTATCAACGGCAGTTAATGTTCTGTAGGTGTCTTCTGCAAAATCTTTGTGGCCGGGAGTATCCAAAATGTTGATCTGCTTTCCACCATATTGAAAAGCCATTACGGATGTTGCTACCGAAATTCCTCTTTGTTTTTCTATTTCCATGAAATCCGAAGTAGCCGTTTTTTTAATCTTATTGCTTTTTACAGCTCCAGCTGTTTGAATAGCACCTCCGAATAGGAGTAATTTCTCTGTAAGTGTTGTTTTTCCTGCATCCGGGTGAGAAATGATAGCAAAAGTTCTGCGCTTCTCTATTTGATCGTTGTATTTCATTTTCGTAGAAAAATATTATGCGTTCATAATGTTTTTGCCAATGTTTTAGCGAATTTTAACAGTATGAGCGGAACAAAAATACTATTTCTTCGTATCTTTGTTACATGATGCGTGCAAGGAATGGAATATCATTCTTATTCTTGCTCACCCTTTTGAACCTTGGATCAGTTAGTTCGTTCGGCGCTACATGTCGTGATGTAGAACCTGACTTTGATGGACTTCTAGCTCAAGATTCAGTGTTGCAAATTGCCATTGCAAACTTTGAAAGTTACTCGGCTTATTTGTATCATGAACTAGGTGAGACAGAATTAACCTATGAAGCTTTCAGACAGGGCTTGATTGGCTATACAAATTTAGCCAAAAGAGGTGAGCTGAGTCGTTTGGATACGCTTACAATCATTGATTTTACTAAACCATCTAACGAGCCAAGATTCTTCATTATAGATCTTTGTCACAGAGAAGTAATTCATAAATCTCTTGTAGCACATGGTGTAAAGTCAGGTAGATTATATGCAACACATTTTTCTAATGAGCACAATTCACACCAAAGTAGTTTAGGTTTTTATGTAACAACCTCTACTTATTCAGGAAAATACGATCTGGCTTTGAGATTGAAGGGAATGGAATATTCTAATTCTCATGCCAGTAGTAGAGGAGTAGTAATGCATGCCGCGAATTATGTTTCCTACGAATTCATGGAGAAGAATGGTTGTCAGTTAGGAAGGTCTTATGGCTGTCCATCACTTCCTAAAGAAGGATTCAAAGATGTGGTTGACATGATCAAGGAAGGCTCTTGTCTTTTCATTTATTATCCAAATAGATCATATAAACGGTATTCAAAATACCTGAATCGCAAAGATTATCTGGAAGATTTCATGGATGTTAATGACCTAGCGAATGGTTAATTGTTTAACCGCCCTTAATTCTCCACTTCTGATCATTCTTACATAATAATTCCCCTGTTGGATCTTACTAATGTCCACCGTTGTTGAATTTTCCATAATAGGAAAACGCATAATGATCTTTCCAACCGGATCTGATATAAGGATCTCTGTACCCTCTAAAATAACTCCGGGTACATCAATCGTTAGATGATCTGAAGCCGGATTAGGAAATACGGAAAACTCTTCTCTAAAGACTACTGAAATCGATTCGGAATGCCCAATGGTTTCATTTTCCAGGTGTTGCACTACGCGATATACATTTACTCCAATTCCCGGTTCTTCATCATAAAATTGATATGATTCAGCTGTTTCCTGATTACCATTCGCTTCAATACTGCCAAGGTTGACCCAATGATCCATATCTGACTGACGTTCGATCTCAAAATGATCAATTGGATTATTGGAATAACTGGTCCATTGAAGCCTTATCTTATCGTCTAATTTATCTCCGGATAAGGTTAATTCTTCGGCAGATAAAGGACAATCTATATTGAAGGTAGCCGTAACAGTTGTCCCGCAAGCATCTGTAACATCACAAGTATAGGTTGAAATGGTGCCTGGTACGCTAAGTGTAGAAGACGTTGCACCTCCAGGAGACCACGAATAAGTATATCCAGGAACGCCATACAAAGGTGTGGGGTTTAACAGTTGTGATCCGGCACAATCTACGTCATAAATCAATTGTGATCCATTTCCGGTAACCGTATTTCCAAGTGATTCAACTGATTTTCCCTGAACAGTTACCGACCATGCTGTTAGTGCTATACAAGGACTGTTTGCCAAAGTGGCAGTGCAATCATCTATTCCATTATAAAATGAACCACAGTAGTTGCGGTTTAAATGACTGGTAAAAGTTAAGGTTTGATTGCTACAGGATGGAGTATAACATTGTACAAGACTTTGTGTACTTGGGTCAGCACCAAATGCTAAAGTAGGGTTCCAGTTTCCCTGAGCGTTACACGCTGGAATAGCCGAGGAACAGGTCCATATAGTAGTTGGAGCCGTTGACGGGCTTATTCCACCACAAGAACTGGTAAACCATAGTTGAGCATTTGACATAAAGCATGGATCAATTAATCCTCCATAGAAAACATAAATCTCCCCACAAAACAACGCTCTTACGTTCCATGTTATAGAAACATCCCAAGGGGTAGAGCCTCCCGGGTAAGTGACATTGATGTTTCCTGTGCATGTTGTAGGAGCTCCATCTGAGCCTACAAATCCGCCAGCTGTTGATGCAACTGCTGTAAATAGTGGGTCAACAACTATCGGATAGATATGAGAAGGGTCGTTCAACATGGTTGAATCACAATTAATGGATAGCACCCCATTATTAAGTTCGTACTCCGCGATCCAGCCTATGGCATTACCATAATCAGCTCTTGAATATGCAGGATGTCCTAATGCCATTAATTCATTCGTAATTGTATCGTAAACCTGAACATAATCAAATTGATATGGGCCATACGGTTCAATTTTAATTGCGAGATTTTCATCCGTTTCCAGATGATCTATAAAGGAAATCGACTTTACATTGAGGTTATGTTTTATTATGAAATCTGATTTTATTCCACTTTGAACAAAAGAAATTCGTTGATCTATTCCCGGAAAAATATCATGAATGTATGCCTCAAAATTATTGATCGAAATATTCGACCAGTTTGGATCCAAAATCTCTACGGATTCATCAAAATGAGTAATGCTAAGTCTAAATTTGTTAAATGTCAAAATTCCTTTTTCAGTTTTAAGGCGATTACAACTATTATTGAGATCAAGGAATGTAGGATATGGTTGATTTACTGCAGCATATCCATTGCTTGTAGGATAGAGCGAATAGTCAATGGCTCTCCAAGATCCATCTTTTAAATAATTGATAGGAATATTTGATTTTTCAATATAGAAAAAGGTAGGTTCATCCAGATCAACATAATATCTCTCATCAATTTTTCGTTTGCTGATGTCTTCAACCACATTTTTGCCAATAGGAGCAGCAAAGGTCAGTTTTCCAAAATCAGGATGCGACCAGTATGTTTCGTGGTTATACTTTTGTCCATCCTGTATACTGTAATGAGGAGGAGTTTGATAAGAACTCAGTTCTTTTACATAACTAAATACATCCACCTGTCCAAATAAATGAAAAGAGAGGAATAAGAATAGTCCAAAGGTTATCCAAACTGATTTGAGCATTAATACGAAATAGACGTCTTTACAAAAGTAGGAATAAATGGCTTTGAACACAAAAAAAACAATGAGGAAAGAATTTGATAACATCTTCTGTTTGCGAGCTTTATCTTAATTATTTGAACAGATGAGTTGCCAGATTCTATTTTGTTGGTTTTCAGTTGAGTTACTAACAGATCAGAGCTCATCTTTTTTTAAAGATTTAATTGTAGAATGTTGTCCTTTCCGTACATTTGTGGCGAAATCTATGAAGTACCTGGTTTGGATAGCTCTTTTTGCCGCTGGATTAACAGTAGGTTATCTGGTTGGAACCAATGATATTCCATTAATGGAAGATAATCAGGTGTCAACTACTGAATTTGTTAAAGAAACGATACATGACACTATTATTCAAACTGAGACAGTTGAGGTAGTTCCGGAAATTGAAGACAATGATACCTTATTCAGTGATATCGATACCTTATTAACTACTTCGGATTCGTTGATTGTAGTAGAAGAGGTGGACTCGAATGAAGTGGCTGAAAACATTTCCATAAGAACTGAAAAAATGGTGGGGTATAAGTGGATCAATGTTACGATTGTAGGTGTTGAAGAAGCCAAAGATTCACTGATCAAAGAAATGCTGGATATCAAGGATAAATATCCGTCAAAATTAAAGGTTGAATTTTGGGAATCACCTTTGAATTTCACCGGATATAAGTTATCTCGATCTAAATTGGTTCTATACGGAATGCCATCACAATCTACTTATAAGATCTACCGCAAAAAAGACAAATATTATTTGTCGGCTCAAACTTTCTATTATTCGTTGAAAGAAACGGAGGAATTCTTGCCATATTTGGAAGTATCAAAAGATGTAATTTTCAATGATTGAGTTTTTTAAGTACCATGGTACTGGAAATGACTTCATTATGATCGATAATCGCCAACTTCAATTTAAAGGCGATAAAGTAGCTTTTGCTCGTAAGTGGTGTGAACGTAGGTTTGGAATAGGATCAGATGGAGTAATTTTCCTGGAGAATAGCGCAGATAGCGATTTTTTAATGGATTTCTATAATCCAGATGGTAGTCAAAGTTTTTGTGGAAATGGTTCAAGATGTGCCCTGGCTTTTGCCAGTTTTCTTGGGATTATTGGTGATCATGCATCTTTCAATGCAATTGACGGCAAGCATATCGGAGAGATTAAAAACGAGCTGGTTTACATTAAAATGGGTAATGTAGAAGGTATAGAACATATTGGAGATGACCATTTTATCCATACGGGTTCTCCTCATTACATATCCTATTGTTCAGACAGTGATGAACGTGATATCATCAGCTTTGGGAAACAGATCAGGTATTCGGAAAAATATCAACAAAATGGGACAAATGTTAACCTTATTAAAGAGGTTGAAAATGATCGAATTGATCTAAGAACATATGAGAGAGGGGTTGAAAATGAGACATTTGCCTGCGGTACAGGCGCAACTGCTGCCGCATTGAGTTTTGCGTTTAAACACAATTTGAATGAAGGAATTGTAAAGGTAGACGTCAAAGGAGGTAAGCTACAGGTAGCTTTTAAAAGGAAAAATGATAATTTTAGTGATGTTTGGTTGATTGGTCCTGCTGTTCAGGTGTTTAAAGGATCAATTAGTGATGACCATTAAATTATTTGGCAATAACTATTCGTAAATGGCTAAGATCGTTGATTTAAAAAAGGGATTAGGTGATATAGAAGAAGGTAGCTTCCTCGTATTGGTTAGTCCTGAGAAGATTCCTCATCTAATTTACTTGCAGGATGAAAGATACTACTCATTAACCTACAAGGGCGTTGAGTTGGCATTTTCATTTCTGCCTTATTTAGAGAGATTGTTGAGAACAAATAAGAAAATGATCTTTCTTGAATTGAATACAAAAGGCAATGAACCATTTAATGTCTTTTCTCAGTTTGAAGAAGCAGGATACGAGAGTACAACTTGTCTTGATCCTATAAAGTCAATTTTACTGCCGGAAAGTAAAGCCAGAATGGTATTCGAGTTTATTCCTGAGTTATATGAGAATGGAATGATCAAGTCGGCGTTCCATATAGGTTTGGATGATCTAGTAGATGCGGATAATGATTTTGAGCTCAACGAATACAGTAGAGAGGAAGTCATTAATTATATAGACCTGTTGAAAGGTAAATATGTTGAAGGGTAACAAAATACGTCTTAGAGCAATAGAACCGTGGGATGTAGATAAGATCCTCGAATGGGAGAATGACTATAAGAATTGGCGGGTGAGTAATACGCTTGTTCCTTTCTCAAAAGATTTGATCACACAATATGTCAACAGTGCTCAGGATATTTATGCTGTTAAACAGGTTCGTTTCATCATTACGCTTGTAGACGAATTAACCCCCATTGGATCACTGGATATTTTTGATTTTTCTCCACGACATCAAAGAGCTGGTGTAGGAATATTGGTAGAGGAAGGACACCGGGGTAAAGGCTATGCCTTAGAAGCCTTGAGTCTGCTGGATGAATATGCATTGAACGTCATTGGTATAAGAAATCTATATTGTAATATCCTGGAGGATAACAAGAAAAGCCAACAACTATTTGAAAAGGCGGGTTATGTTCAGGTGGGTAGAAAGATCAAATGGTTTAATGATCATATTGACTGGTATGATGAATTAATGTATCAAAAAGTATTGGTGTGAAAAAAAGGTGGTTTGGTTTAGGTGCGTTGTTATTGCTTTTGATTGCAGGATATTGGTATGGTATGCCAATGTATGCTTTGCATTTTTCAACTATCGAACTTCAGAATGAAGACAAGATCATTTATATCAATACTGGCAGTACTTTGGAGGATGTAGCTAATACCATTGATGAAGAAGGTATTTTAGATAAGGCAAAATTTCAATCTTTTAGTGAGTCTTTGGATTTTACGGATGACAAAGTAGAGCCTGGCAAATACCTGGTTAAAGGAGGAATGAAGGTGAAGGAACTGATCTATGCATTGAAAAATGGTAATCAGGAGATCAAGGATGTGAGTATTACTTTTAATAACTGTCAAACCATAGCAGATATGGCCGGTAAAGTCGCGCCAAGTATTGAAGCGGATTCTGCAGAGATCGTTGATTACATCATGGATCCCGAAACCATTAACAAATACGGGTTTAAAGAAGCTACCATTCCCGCAATGTTTCTACCCGACACCTATGAAGTAGGTGAGTGGGATATGACTGCTGAGGAATTTGTTCAATTCATGGCAGATGAATTCAAAGACTTTTGGGGAGATGAACAATTGGGTAGAAAGGCCAAAGTGAAGGAACTGGGTTTAAGTGAGTCTCAGGTTTCAACGCTTGCATCAATCATTGAAGCAGAACAGGGAATTGTTCAACAAGAATGGCCAACAATAGCAGGTTTATATTTAAATAGAGTGCGTTTGGGAATGAAACTGCAATCAGATCCAACGGCTAAATTTTGTTGGGGAGATGAGTTAAAAGGCGTTCAAAGATTGTTGGACGTTCATATGCAAAAAGATTGTCCTTACAATACCTACATCTATGCAGGTTTACCTCCGGGACCCATTCGAATTCCTTCAAAAAAGGCAATTGATGCTGTTTTAAATGCAGATCATCACGATTACCTGTACATGTGTGCTAAACCCGATAACAGTGGGCTTCACAACTTCGCATCCACTTATAATCAGCATTTGAAAAATGCAAAACTTTGGTGGAAGTTTGCTAAAGAAAGAGGTTACTAGATGCTGGATGTCTGATCTTGGAGTTTAGATGTTGGATAGCACCTTAACCCATTATCCCACTAGCACATTAACCAATTATCTCATTAACACACTAGACAATATCGTCAATCACTTCGGTTTCAATTTTTCCGTGTTTCTTCTTGTGATACATTACCGATTGCACAAGGAAAACAATAGAAAAAGCCAACATTAGTAAGGCTACCATAAACCATAGTGGTCCGCCCTCATCAAAACTGACATTATCTGGACTTGAAATCATTAACATGTTGAATAGTAAAGCTAGTCCTACGAGCGAAACTCCTATGATTCCTAAAACTTTAGCTGTTGTGGTCTTCACTTTTGCCATATTGAAGATATTCTGAAAAACCATGAATAAAGTTATGGCTAATAAGAACAATGCTCCTTCAAAAGTCAGATCAGCAGCCGAAGGTCCGGTATAGCTAAATCCAGTATCCCAAATGTCCCATGAGCGCCATCTGGCTTGACTCACTTCAATCATATAATAGAATACAAGCGGGAAAAGTAGGATCGACATTATAATGCCGATTATGTTCAATCCTCTCATAATTAATTATTTAGACAAAAATCCGTAAGTTTTTGAATACTCAAGCATTTGAGCCTCAAAACTTTCAGGTTGAGATAATTTGAATCCTGTAATTTCTCCCTTATCATTTTCAATAGGAGTGATAATAGGGTTCACAAATCCGTTATATGGAGCAATGTCTAAAGCAGCTGCTCTATCCAAAACTTGTTGATGTAAGGCTTTATCTACCTGGACTCCGTAATTCTCAACAAGATCTTTTCCTGCTTTATAATCACCTTCTGATTTAATGCGTTGGATCTCTCTCAACAATTCACCAAAAATGACTCTTAGTTTCTCATAATCATGGATCTCGAAATAAGTTTTTCCATCTCTTTCAACTCTTTCAATAACGTTATCTGGCTTTCCTTTTTCAAAAGCCCAGGCGGCAACTAATTGTCTGTTTCTCATGTGAGCTTCTTCAATAACTGCTCCCGGCTCTAATCTTCTCATTTGAACCATCATCCCATTTCTGATATAATCATCATATTCGGCTTTACCAACATCCGTAGTTTCGATCAAACCTAATTCTACCAATTTTTCATCCATCAAATAATACAATGCAACAAGGTCAGCTCTCGCTTCTTCCAGTGTAGATGAATAGTTTTTCAATGTTTCTTTAGGTGTTCCAACTCCAGGATTGATCTTACCAGAAGCATGGCCAATTACCTCATGCATTGCGGTGTGCATTTTTGAACCAATTTTGCCCCATTTCTCAGCTAGCGCAATTTCCTCTTCATCATGTGCAAATTCTCTTAGGATTCCTTCACCTCCAGCATCATTGTAAGCCTGAACTATATTTCCTAAGCTCACTGATTTTGAACCATGTTCAGCTCTGATCCAGTTGTTATTTGGTAAGTTAACTCCAATAGGAGTAGAAGGAGAAGCATCTCCTGATTCACCACCAACATTTACTACCTTATATGAAACCCCTACCACATTTTCTTTTTTGTGCTCATCCATGATAGTTGAATTGTCCTCGAACCACTGTGCATTCTCAGCCATTACTTTCATTCGCTCTGAAGCTTCAAAGTCGTTGATCTGGATAATAGATTCGTAAGAACCTCTCATTCCTTTAGGGTCTCCATAAACTTCAACAAATCCCTGGATGTAATCTATGTCTCCTTCAGTGGCTTGTGACCATGCAATGTTATATTCATTCCACTTTTCAAGGTCACCTGTTTTGTAGTATTCAATTAGGATGCCTAAAGCATTTCCCTGAGCCTCATTTTCAGCTACGCCTTGTGCTAATTCCAGCCATTTAACTACTTCTTCTATAGCTTCAGTGTACATTCCACCAACTTTCCATACTTTCTCTACGATCTCTCCATTCTCATTTTTAACCAATTGTGAATTCAATCCAAATTCAACCGGATGGTCTCCAGCATTAGCCATTTTTTCTTTGTAAAAAGCATCTACATCTTTTTCTGTAACATCAGGTCCATAGAAATTTGTAGCAGAATTCAAGATCAAATCCTTTTTAGAATCCAAACTAACTCGTTTTGCATCAGCTTTTGGATCGAACATAACATCTATGATCGCTGGGTCAAGTGAAGCACCTGTTTCTGTGATCAGTTGATCAAAATATTCTCTTGGAAAAGCAGGTAAGAATTTATCCATAGAATAGTGGTGGTGAATTCCATTTGAAAACCACACTCTTTTTGTATAAACCATGAAATTATTCCAGTCTTCAGAAGTTTTATCACCAGAATAATTTTGAACGATCGTTTCCAAACAATTTCTAATAGCTAGATTATGTCTGTAGTTTTGATCCCAAATAATATCTCTACCTGATAAACCTGCCTGATATAAATAGTAGACCAATTTTTGTTGATCAAGGCTTAGATCAAAAAATCCAGGAATATCATAGCGCAATACCTGAAGATCGGCAAATCTGTCGATCATACCTGTTTCTAAAGGTTCTTGAACTACCACAATAGTGTCATTGCCTGAGTCATCTGAATGTTCATCTGATGAACCACCGCAACTGAAAAGAAAGAAAGAAGCTATCGAAGCTGGTAATAGGTATTTAATAGATTTCATTATTACAATTTTTAGAAGCCTAAAAATATAAATACTTTCCTTATTTCAACGATTTCTGCCAGCATTACGTCTTATAAAGTAGAACTACTTTATCTTTGTTATAAATCAAATTAGCATGTTCAGAACGCTTTCCCTTCTCAGTTTATTTATTGTCTGTTCTAATTCATTGGCGCAGTTTGGATGGTCCAGAATCGATACCATTACGGTCATTGATGGTACTGTTCAGGATATGCCATGGGCTGGTGGATTGGATTATCCTCAGTTCTCCAATATTGATTTAAACTGGGATGGTGAAAATGATCTTTTTGCTTTTGATAGAACCTGTGATAAAGTGCTCACTTTTTTACACACAGGAGGTGTCGGTTCAACAGAATACATTTATGCGCCCGAATATGAATCGATCTTCCCATCAATGATGGAGTGGACCTTTTTGAGAGATTACAATTGTGATGGTAAACCAGACATTTTTACTTATGCTATTGGCGGAGTAACGGTATATACCAATGTGGGAAATGCCGGATCAGGGCATCAATTCCAGTTAACTAAACCGTATCTATATACTACCTTGTTCGGAAATCCAAATACCTTTATTTCAGTTTCTGGAATAGATATCCCTGCATTCGTTGATATTGATGGTGATACTGATCTGGATATAATCACCTTCTATACCGGCGATCTGGCGTTAGAGTACCATAAGAATTTGAGTATGGAAACCTATGGGCATTGTGATTCACTGAAGTTTGAAACCAAGAATCAATGCTGGGGAAGGTTCAGAGAATCAAGTGTAGATAATCAATTGATCTTATATGATACATTAAATTTTCCTTGTGATGGAACCATCTCCAATCCTGAAAGCCCTGTTTTGGGGGAAGAACAGGATAGAGAGATAAAAAGACATGCCGGATCAACCATCTTGCCATTGGATATGGATAATGATGGTGTGATGGATCTGGTATTAGGGGATATTTCATTCGCCAATATGGCCATGTTAATGAATGGGGGAGCAGCACCGAATCAAAATTCATCAATGGTTTCAGTGATCTATAATTTTCCCGCGAATTCAACGCCGGTGAATTTAAAATTAGATCCGGCAGGATACCATGTTGATGTAGACAATGATGGGATCAGAGATCTTCTTGTGGCACCTGCAATGCCTGTAGGTTCGGAAAACAAAGACAATATCTGGTATTATGACAACACGAGTATAGATCCTGCGCCAGTATTTAATTATGTGCAAAACAATTTTCTTCAAACTGAAATGATAGAAACGGGTTCCGGTGCATTACCGGTATTCTTTGATCACAATGGTGACGGGTTAAAAGATCTGTTGGTTTCTCAACATGCCTGGTTCAATCCAGGAACTTCTCAAAATGTTTCCAAGATCTATTATTATGAGAACACAGGTACACAGTCAAATCCTGAATTTACATTTGTAACGGATGATTATCAAGGGATCTCAACCATGGGGCTAGGCAATAATTTAGTATTCTACCCAACTTTTGGCGATCTTGATAATGATGGAGATGAAGACATGATCCTTGGAGAGTATACCGGATATCTTTATTTCTTACAAAACACCGGAGGAGCAGGAAATCCTGCCATATTCAATACAGCAGTGATTTTGCAGGAATACTTTTCACAACAGGATTCATTAGCACCTTTGTTTGAGAGCATTTATGCTTACCCTCAATTAGTAGATCTGGATAGAGATAATGATCTAGATCTGGTTCTAGGAAAACGAAGCGGTAAATTAAGTTGGTATAAGAATGTGGGGAACATATTTGCCTATAAGTTTGAAAAACAAACCACTAATCTAGGAGGAGTAGATGTTTCAGAATACTGGACTGTTGAAGGTCATTCTGTACCACAGTTCATAGACATTGATAATACCTATCATCTGATCGTTGGTTCCAAAAGTGGAGCTTTGCATTATTTTGACAACATAGAGGGAAATCTTACCGGGACGTTTAATCTGGTAGATTCTACATTAGAAGATATCAATATTGGAACCTATTCAGCACCAGCAATCTTTGACCTAACAAATGACGGCCACTTTGAAATGGTGCTTGGAAATCAAAGGGGAGGAGTTGCTCTTTACAAATCGGCACATTTAACTCAAATAGGTATTGAAGAAAATGAGGTCTCAGAAATTAGAGTTTATCCTAATCCATCTAATGGTAATTTCATTGTTGATCTAGGTACAATGACTTTTGAGAGTTTAAAAGATGCAAGGATCAATCTATTTGATATCAGTGGTAGAAATGTAATGCAAATCCAGCCAACTTCATCTATTGTACAAATAGATGCTGACCATTTGTCAAAAGGAACTTACTTATTGCAGTTGTATACCAGATCTGGTACGGTTACTAAGAAGTTATTATTCCAATAGGATGTCGAATAATTCCTGAACTTCAGACTCATAGGTTTTGAAGTCAACCTGCCTAAGATCAGGATCCCGGTCAAACTCCGTATCCTTCACTTCTCTTTGAATAAAGCTATTTGATTCTACGTGCATCATTAAACCATATCGCTCAACATCATAGATGATTGGCATTCCTATGACCGTGCTATAAGCTGAAAACCAGGCACCAGATTGAACTTTTAGATCTTCAGTAAACCAGGCATCTCCAGGTTGAAGGCTATCTTCAGATGTTACCAAATATTTTTTTGCCCAAACACCATTGATACTATCCTGTTCTTCAGTGGCTTTAATGTTGTATTTAGGTGCAGATGCTTTTAACTCTTTTACTTCATCCGGAGTAAGGATACAATAGTATTTTTTGTCCCCAAAATCCAAACGCATTTCAATAGATTCATTTGACTCATCCGTGATCACTTCTGTATTAAAGATCTTCCCTCTCGCAATAGTTGTTTTCATTTTCGTTCCTTTGAAAACAATGGTCATTTCTTTAGGTAAAATAGCTGACATGATACCTGTTACTTCCATGTTTGGATAAGTAATGTCATAAGTGATTTCCCCTTCTTCAATGTAGCTTTTACCACATGATGATAGAACAAGGATCAGAAGAAAAAGTACAGGGATTAATTTTTTCATCAAATATTATAGTTGATTGGACAAACAAATATATCATTTTCTTTAAATGGTATGAATCAAAACTAATTAGCATTTTAAAAAGATTAAATTTGCAGTCTCATTTATTGTATATGTCTGAGATTAAAATCGTTGAAAATCCATCCGAAATTGGAGCAGGAACTAGAGGAGCAAGTTTGGGAATTGGAGCACTAAAGGTGGTGGCACATAACCAAAATTCAGGATACTTTGGGAAGTATGAACGTTTTGTCGTTGAAGATGAGAATGATATTTTGAATGAACCATCACAGTATACTTATGCAAAACGTATTGATGCATTGGTAAATGTATATCAAAGAACTGCAGATATTATTTCCCATGTTATGCAAAATGGCGATTTTCCAATCGTTTTGTCAGGAGATCATGCTTGTGCCGGGGGTACCATTGCAGGATTAAAAAAATATTTTGGAAAAAAGAGAATTGGTGTTGTTTGGATAGATGCTCATGCAGATATTCATACGCCATATACAACTCCATCTGGCAATATACACGGGATGCCTTTGGCCAGTGCTTTAGGAATTGATAATCTTGAAAGTAAGATCAATGAACCACGTGAAGAGACCAAGAAATTTTGGAACGATTTGAAGAACATGGGTGCCGGGGTTGATATCCTGCCTCAAGATCTTGTTTTTATTGCCGTAAGAGATACTGAGTCACCAGAAGATGAGTATATGGCCAGGAATAATGTCAAAAATTATTCGGTGGCAGAAGTGAGAGAAAAGGGGATCGGTGCCGTATTGCAAGAGATCAATTCAAAATTGGCTGAATGTGATGCCATCTATATTTCTTTTGACGTGGATTCTATGGATTCTATATTAGTTTCTAAGGGAACCGGAACGCCTGTTGAGAATGGATTGTCACCTGAAGAAGCAAAGAACTTTATGGATGGATTTGCGGCCTGGAATAAAGTGGTGTGTATGGAAATGGTAGAGATCAATCCTTGTTTGGATGATAAGATCAATAAAATGGCTGAAGAAGCCTATAAAATATTAGAAAGTTGTACCCAAATTGTAGAAAATCGATTGTAAAATGAATCTTGAAGCACAGTTAACACCATCTATTCACAAAATTCTTCAAGAGCTCTACGGAGACATCCAAATTGACCAGGTACAGTTACAAAAAACACGTAAGGAATTTGAAGGTGATATTACCCTTGTTGTTTTTCCATTTTTAAAACAATCCAAAAAAGGCCCTGAGCAAACGGGAGCTGAAATTGGCGAGAAGTTGCTAGCTGAACTGAACATTATTACTGGTCATAACACTGTTAAGGGATTTCTAAATCTTACTATTTCAGATCAATATTGGCTCTCTTCATTGAACACTATTAACGATAATGAGGCATTTGGCTTAGATCGTTCTGCTCAACATTTACTAATGGTGGAATACAGTTCCCCAAACACAAATAAACCTCTACATCTTGGTCATTTAAGAAATATTTTTCTTGGACACGCTGTCTCCAGAATTTTGGAGGTGAATGCCAATGAGGTGGTAAAAACTCAGATCATCAATGACCGTGGGATCCATATTTGTAAAAGTATGTTGGCCTGGCAAAAGTTTGGTAATGGTGAAACACCGGCATCCTCAGGTTTAAAAGGAGATAAACTGGTAGGTAAATATTATGTGGAGTTTGATAAAGCCATGCGTGAGGAATCTAAAGCATTAAAAGATGCTTGGAGCACTGGAAATTACAATGGAGCAGATCAAGCCGCGATTGATGAGTTCAATGGCCTAATGTCAAAGTTGAGCCAGTCTGAAGATGAAAAAACTCAAAAAGCCATTGAGTCTAAATTGAAGGAATTCTTGAATAACCAAACGCAAGTGATGCATGATGCTAAAGAAATGCTGCGTAAATGGGAGGCAAATGACGAGGAAGTGTATGGTTTATGGAAAACCATGAATGGATGGGTTTACGAAGGTTTTGATGAAACGTATCGCGCTATGGGCGTAGAGTTTGATCATCTGTATTATGAGTCAGATACTTTTATTACGGGGAAAGATCTGGTAGAAAAAGGTTTGAATCAAAGAGTTTTCTATAGAAAGGATGATGGATCTGTTTGGGTTGATCTTACCAATGAAGGATTAGATCATAAACTATTGCTGAGATCAGACGGTACCGCCGTGTATATGACACAAGATATTGGAACTGCTTACCAACGGTTTTTGGATTATCCAAAATTGAATGGTATAGTTTATACGGTTGGGAACGAACAGGATTATCATTTTAAAGTATTATTCCTGATCCTGGCCAAATTAGGTTTTGAATGGGCTAAGAACTGCTATCACCTTTCTTATGGAATGGTTGATCTGCCTTCGGGAAAAATGAAATCGAGAGAAGGAACGGTAGTTGACGCAGATGATCTGATTGAAGAAGTGGTTAACAAGGCCAAAGAAATGACCCAGGAACGTGGTCATATTGAAGGAATGAGTGAAGTGGAAAAAGAAGAACTTTACCACATGATCGGTTTAGGAGGATTGAAGTATTACTTACTTAAAGTCGATCCTAAGAAAAGAATGATGTTCGATCCGGCTGAGTCAGTCGATCTGAATGGAAACACAGGTCCGTTTATTCAATACGCACATGCTCGTATTTCTTCTTTGTTGAATAAGGCAGACAATATTCAATCTGTGGATGAATCAACTGAATTGCACGAATCTGAAAAATCACTGATCAAATTATTGAATGATTATCCTGAAGTGATCAAAGAAGCTGGTAATTCTTATTCTCCTGCGTTAATTGCTAACTATGCGTATGAGCTGGTTAAAGGATATAATTCATTCTATCAAAGCGTAAGTATTTTTAAAGAAGAGAACACCCAAAAACAAAACATGCGACTCGTATTGAGCCGCAATGTTGGTAAAGTCATTAAGTCTTCAATGTACCTTTTAGGTATTGAAGTTCCTAATCGAATGTAATTAAGGTTTTGTTCCTACGTATATAGTAGAGTCACCATTGTGGTAGTATCTGAAAGATAATTCTTTAAGATCTCCCTGGTAAAGAAACTGATAGATCTCCTCATCTGTAGAAACCGGATCTACGTTAATTCCTTGTTGTGTCACTAATACTTCAAAACTTCCGAATAGATCGCCTTCGATTTTTATCTTATTTCTAGTGGTAGCAGTAGCATAGACAGGGAAACCTCCTTTAAGGGTGTCATCACCATCATATTTACCATCTAGAACACCAGTATAATTTCCTTCAATATGTTTAGCAGGCTCTTCTCTTTCACAAGAAGTAGTGAATCCGAAAACCGAAATCACAAATGCTGAATAGATAAATAGCTTTTTCATTTCAAATTAATTTATACAAAAGTAAAAAAATGCATTTACACCACCATATACATAACGAAACTTCGTAATTCTTTGTATCTTCAAGATGTAGAAATTAGATCGTATGAATATTGAAATAAGATTTGTGCATGCTGTGCAGAATGACTCACTTGAGCAACAAGTAAAGGAGAAATTGGAAAACCTGGAGCGTAAATATGATTGGATTACCAATGCTGCAGTTTTTTTAAAGGATGAAAAACATCCGAATGAAGAGAATTATGTTTGTGAGATCAGGTTATCTGTTCCTGGACCTCAATTGTTTGCAAGCTCAAATGAGGTGAATTTTAATAAAGCGATCAACAATACCATTACGCAGTTGGGCTCTCAGTTAGAAAAACTGAAGTCAAAAATGGTTGCACATTAACTTTATTCTTCCTTTTCTTTATTAGGATAGCAGGTTCAATTTATTATTTTTGAACCTATGAGAACTATTGTCGATTATTTAACCGAAACATTCCCGGATTTTTCTTCTGAACTGAAATCTGAGATCATTCAATATGGCAAATTAATGCACCTGAAAGAGGGTGAAGCATTAATGACCATTGGAGGTGAATTCAAGATCATACCATTGATCGTAAGTGGTTCTATCAAAGTGATGAGAGAAGATATGGATGGGCATGAGTTGTTCTTGTATTATTTAAAACCAGGTCAAACCTGTGCTTTATCACTCAATTGCTTTATGTTGTCTTTGCCTTCTGAAGTTTATGCTGAGGCAGAGGAGGAAACTACTTTGATTGCTTTGACAGCAGATAGAGTGGCTACTTGGATCTCTGCATATCCTGAATGGAGAAACTTCATCATGGGAACATTTCAAATGCGTTTTCATGAAATGCTAAATACAATTGATGGAATTGCATTTAAGCAGCTGGATGAACGTTTAATGGATTTTCTAAGGGACAAAGCAACAATTCATGGCACAGATACTATCAACACAACTCACCAGGAAATTGCAGATCATTTGAATTCAACGCGTGAGGTGATCTCCCGACTATTGAAGATCCTTGAAAAGAACGGGAGAATAGAACTAGGTAGAAACAAAATTCGCCTTCTGTGATGAAGGTTACAACAAATTGCTCATACATTCCTGAACTTTGTTGTACTTAAACGGTGTATATGTTTAAAGAAAGTAAATTATACAGCATTTTTAAGAATAAATGTCCTAAGTGTCACGAGGGGCAATTTTTTCAAACCAATAATCCGTACAATCTGGCTGAATTCAGCAAGATGCCGGAAAAATGCCCTGTTTGTGGTCAAAAATACGAACCTGAAACAGGCTTTTATTTCGGTGCTATGTACGTGAGTTATGCTTTGGGAGTAGCCATTTTTGTTACTGTATGGGTAGCAACTTCGGTACTCACACCAGATCTGGCAGTTGGTTGGTTGATTGCCCTGGTACTTGGTGCTATCTTATTAATGTTCCCTGTAAGCTTCAGATTAGCTCGATTAATTTGGATTAACTTATTTGTCAAATACACCGGAAAAGACAATAAAGTACAACATAATCACAATTAATAAAAAGACAAGTATGGGACTATTTGGAAGTATTTTCGGAGGTGGGAATGGAGCCGCATCTGAATTGATCAAAAACGGAGCAGTTATTATTGACGTTAGAACTCCGGGTGAATTTAGTGGAGGTCATGTAGCAGGAGCGAAAAATATTCCTCTTCAAGAGATTCAAAAGAGAGAAAATGAAATTATGAAAATTGGTAAACCAGTGGTTTTCTGCTGTGCTTCTGGAGCAAGAAGCGGACAAGCTACTAGTTACTTTAAAAGCAAAGGTTTACAGTGCGAGAACGGCGGTGGCTGGATGCAGGTAAACGGAATGGTTTAATCTTTATTTTTCAGTTTTTGTTGAAGTTCCCTTCTGCCACTGGTGGAGGGGAATTTTTTTTAGGGTTACTTTTTGGGTAAGTGTAACATATAGAGTTTGTAGTTTGTTCTACATACAAACCCAACCCAAAATGAAAAGAGTAATTCTTCTGTTGTTCGCAACGTCAACTTTTGCCTGTTATGCTCAGCAAGATGGAACTAGTTCATCTGAAGGTTTTAATACGTTCAGATATAATCCTGCTTCCTATGGAGCTTTAGAAAAATTTTCAGCAAATGTTCAAGGGAGGCTTTTATATGTCGGATTGAGTGGTAGTCGAAGATTACTTGCTGCTAATGTTGGAGGTAAATTCAGATCATTGCAAACCTCAAGCAATAGAACAGGAATATTTTTAGGAACTAATTTTCAGTTTGATGATTATGATGATTTATCCTATTTACAATGGAATATAGATATAGGATACTCATTGGGATTTGGAAATTCTGCTCTTCGATTTGCAGTTTCCCCAGGCCTATTTAGATTAGGTTTTACAACCTATATTATTGATCCATATTACCCCTACAACTCAGGGTATCAAACAAAATATGACATGCAGGTTGGAATGATGTATACTTGGAAAACATTTTATGCCGGATTTTCCATTAATCATCTGACCGCTCCAAGAATGGATTCTTTGGGTTTTCAAATAGTAAGACAATATTATAGTCAATTTGGATATAAAATTCCAATTGGTGAGTACTATGTATATCCAATGCTTAGTTTGAATGCAACCCAAGGAGGTTTTTCGTATCAATCCATCAATTATTTTGTTTATAAAAAGGAGCTATTTTCTGTAGGAGTTGGATATAGAGCCGGAGGTACTATAATATTTGGTGCAGTTGGTCAACTTAAGGGATTCCGATTGGGATACTATTATGACCTGGATACGAGTCCATTATCCAAATACAATAAAGGGTCGCATGAAATGAGATTAACTTATTTTATACCATATGATAATTAGCGTGCAACGGCAAAAAGCTCTCCAATTGATACTTTATCTCCTACTTTGTTGAAAGGTAAATAAAATACCGGCTGCGGATCTGATGGACATGTAATGTCTATGGCAATACAATCCTGAGTTTGGTCTTCAGAAAGATTAACAGCAGCTTCATAGGTCACAGCATAAGAATGCATTCTTCCTTCTTTGATCTCTTCTTCTCCATATTTGCCTAGCGCCTGAATAACCTTACCAATGGTAGGGACATTCTTTTTATCTATTTCCATCTCCAGGGGATGTACTTGTCCTATAGTGTCTATAAATCCTCCAAATGGATATGATTCTCCCGTTTCCATTAAAAGTTCAGTGGCATATTCCACGCAATGATCAAGTAAGTCTTTTGTTTCTTTTTCCATATTTATTTTATTGGAGCAAAGAACACAGCTAACAGAACACGGATTATTTTCTAACTAAAATAAGTCCGTGAGCGAAGCGATCTGTGCTCTGTGTTCATCTTATTAGTTTTGCATGCCTTTCAATTTCTTTTCCAACACAAACATCTCATCTCGCAATCTTGCTGCTTCAATAAAATCAAGGTCCTTAGCGGCCGTTTCCATATCTTTTTTAGCTTTTTTAATGGCTTTTTCTAATTGTTCTGCACTCATGTACTCAATGACCGGATCAGCCGCCATTTGTATTTCAGTTTCAATTTGATATACTGTTTCTTTATCACCATCCGCCACTTTAGTTTGTTTCAGAATACTTTCTTTACTTTTCTTAATAGCCTGAGGAGTAATACCATGATCCTGATTGTACTCTTGTTGAATGGTGCGTCTACGATTAGTCTCTTGTATTGTTTTTCGCATTGAATCAGTAATGTTATCAGCATACATGATCACCTTACCATTAACATTCCTTGCTGCTCTACCAACCGTTTGTACCAGTGCTCTTTCAGATCGTAAAAATCCTTCTTTATCGGCGTCAATAATAGCAACAAGAGATACTTCAGGAAGATCTAAACCTTCTCTTAGTAAGTTAACACCAATCAACACATCAAAATCTCCTAATCTCAGTTGCCTTAAGATCTCAACTCTTTCAAGGGTGTCCACATCTGAATGAATATAACGACAAGGAATAGACAGTTTATCCAGATACTTTTGAAGCTCTTCGGCCATTCTTTTGGTCAAAGTCGTCACCAATACGCGTTCATCTTTCTCTTTGCGAAGATGGATCTCTTCAATTAGATCGTCTATTTGATTTTTAGAAGGGCGTACTTCTATTACAGGATCAAGTAAGCCAGTAGGACGAATGATCTGTTCCACAAAGATCCCATCTGATTTCTCCAATTCGTAGTCAGCTGGCGTAGCACTCACATAAAGTGTTTGTTCGGTTATTGACTCAAATTCCTCAAATTTTAAAGGACGATTATCCATGGCGGCAGGTAAACGGAATCCAAATTCTACCAAATTTTGTTTTCTAGATCTATCTCCTCCGTACATGGCACGGATCTGCGGAATAGTCACGTGACTTTCATCAATGAACATTAGAAAATCATCCGGAAAGTAATCGATCAAACAGAAAGGACGCGATCCCGGTGGTCTACCGTCAAAATACCGTGAGTAATTCTCAATCCCTGAACAATAACCCAATTCACGGATCATCTCAAGATCATAGGTAACACGATCTTCTACACGTTTTGCTTCCAATACTTTTCCTGCATCTTTCAAGAAATTAACGTGTTTACCTAAATCCAGCTCAATTTCTCCTATTGCTTTATTGATCGTAGCCTGGCTTGTAACGAAGATATTTGCCGGAAAAACATTAATGTCGATCAGGTCTTCAATTTTTGAATTGTTCAAAGGATCAAAGGTGTACATCTCTTCAATGTCATCTCCCCAAAAGATCACTCTAAGCGCATAATCAGCATACGCCAGGTAAACGTCAACAGTATCTCCTTTAACCCTGAAATTACCTCTTTCAGGAGCAGTATCATTTCTGGAATAAAGATTCTCCACCAGCTTTAACAAAAACTTATTTCGTGGGATGTTCATTCCTTTGTGAATATGGATGATACTTTCCTCAAATTCCTTAGGGTTCCCAATACCATAAATACAAGAAACCGAAGCAACGATCAATACATCACGTCTTCCAGAAAGTAGGGCAGAGGTAGCAGCTAATCTCAATTTCTCGATCTCATCATTGATCGACATGTCTTTCTCAATGAAAGTATCTGTCACGGGTAAATAAGCTTCAGGCTGATAGTAGTCATAATAGGATACAAAGTATTCTACGGCATTCTCTGGGAAGAATTGCTTGAACTCTCCATATAACTGAGCAGCCAATGTCTTATTATGTGAAAGTACCAGGGTTGGTCGATTCAATTGTTCCACCACATTAGCCATGGTAAAGGTTTTACCCGATCCGGTAACTCCAAGTAGCGTTTGGTATTGAACACCATCTTTAAATCCATCTACAATTTGTTTGATGGCTTCTGGTTGGTCACCGGTTGGTTGGTATTCAGAATGTATTTTAAAGTCCATTAATTCGTTCTTTCAAATTATTGATAGCTGCATCAACATCTGCCGTACCTTCGACAAAATGAATCAACTTAAGAAAAACCCGTTCCAAAAGAGCATCCGGACAGGAAGCTCCCGAAGTGATCCCTATTTTTAGTTGTTCTTTGGACGGAAGATAACCATAAACATTTCTTCGTTTACCTTCTTTCAGGTCAAAGTGAATAATGTTCTTATCATCTGTCAGGTCATGATCTGATTGTATGAAATAGGTTGGGAATCGCTCATTAAGGAGTTCCACCAGGTGTTTAGTGTTGGAACTATTTTGTCCTCCAACCACGATCGCCAGATCAAGTTCTTTATCCAATAAGGCCTTACTTGCTGATTGGTTATCATTGGTGGCATAGCAGAGGGTATCTCGTGTTGAACCAAAATAATGATCGATATTTTCTATTCCGTGTTTCTTTATCATGACATCTTTCAGGAAATCAGCAATTATCTGCGTTTCATTAGCAAGCATGGTGGTCTGATTAACCAGTGCAATGCGTTCCAGATCCTTTCTAAAGTTGAATCCAGTTGAAGCGAAGGGTTTGAAAAAAACATTCCAATCCCGGTCATCATTGTTTTTGCCCAAAATGAAATCTGAAAGCATCTTTGCATTCTCAAGATTGGATATAACGATAACTTTTGAATTTTTGGCTGCATGTGAAAAAGAAGCTCTGGTTTCTTCGTGATCAAATTTCCCATGAATGATCACGGTATATCCTTCACTGCCCAGTTTTTCAGCTTTATTCCATACTCTCTCTACGAAAGGACAGGTTGTGTCAAATGCTTCGTATTGTATTTTCTTTGATTTAAGGATCTCTAAGGTTTCAAGTGTAGTTCCAAAAGCAGGAATAAGGACAATGTCTTTTTGATTGATATTTTCCCATGGAATCAGTTGTTCACCTTTCGTGTTTTGGATGAATTGAATTCCTTTGGACCGTAGATCATCATTGACTTCCTGGTTATGAATGATCTCACTTATGAGGTAGATGTTTTTGCCTTTATGCTCCTCCAACACCTGATAAACTTTTTCAACGGCATTCTGTACGCCGAAGCAAAAACCAAAATGCCTTGAGATATAGATTTTACTTTTATTAAACTGAAGTTCAGATGGGGAAAGATCTTTTTTTAGTTTATCTGCATTTTGACGAATCCCTTTGATCTGGCTGATATACCAGGACTGGAATTGAAAAGGGATTTCAAAATCTTTCATGAGATCAAGGTTCTAGTTCAGCCAAATAATCTAACGCAGTATAGTTGATCATATCGCCAGTCCAGTGTTTTAGAATACTTCCATCTCTATCAATAACAAAAACCGAAGGAAAGGTATAACCTGCCATTTTTGTAAATTCTTCATCAGTACCAATGAGGTAAGAGTTAAAAGTTGAACCGTTGTATTTATCCAAAAAAACATCCGTGTCTTCTCTGGTTCCCGGAAAGAATGCGTTTACCTCCAGCGCTTGACCAGCATCTTTATTAACTCCCAATTTGTGAGATACGGCTTTGCAATGAGGGCAAGTTGTGGTGAAGAAAGCCAAAATAGCTCTGTTGCCTTTAAATTGATATTCACCGCCGGTAGCAGAAGAAAGTTCTTCAATTTGTTCGATCTTAAATGAATCATCTATCATTCCATAATCCACATCATATATAGGTGAGATAAATGAAATTCCGAAGCCAGGGGCTAATGAGATCAACAATACATAGATGAATTTGATCTTTTTTGTTCGTTCAAATTTGCTGAAAAGCAAATAGAGAAAAATGGTGAACAAAATGATCACGATCAATCGAATATAGATCGAACCAAATACCCATCCGGATTTTAAACTGATCACAAAAAATTCAAGCACCGGATAATAATATAGCGGGATTATTATTGATAATGCCAAGAATAGAAGGCTCAACGCTATTTTCATAATGATAATTTAAGGTATAAAAATAAAAAAAGGAGCCCGAAAGCTCCCTTTTATCAAGTGATAATAATTTCTTATTTCAACTCGCAAGAACCACCACCTAAAGTGTAAAGAGTTCCCCAAGTATCACAAGCTGACTCAGCATCTTTTTTCTTTGCGTCTGGAATAGTTAATGAATACGTAGATCCAGAAACTGTACAGTCACAAGTGTAATCTTTTTTACAAGAAGTCATTGACATAGAACCAGCTAAAACAACAACTGCAATTAATACCTTTTTCATAATTTTTAATTTTTTTTAAGTTGGTCAAAACTAATAAAAGAATTGAATACCACAAAAAAAGGAGACCAAAAAAGTCTCCGATTTTTTATTTCAGTTCACAGTTTCCTCCTGCTATTGCGGCAGCTTCATCCAAAGCCATACAGGCATCTTCAGCTTCAGATTTTGTAGCATCTGAAATTTTGCTTGAAGATGTAGAACCGGAGACTGTACATTCACAATCCCATTCCTTTCTGCATGATGACAATAAAGTTAATGTCGCAATAAGAAATCCAACTGAAAAAACTTTTTTCATCTTTTGATGAAGCTTATTTTAATTTACAGCTTCCTCCAAATAGTGATGCAGCAGCATCCTGGCTATCACAATAATCTTTAGCATCTGATTTAGAAATATCAGTTAACGTTGTATCGCCAGTGAATCCTAGAACAGTACATTCACAAGTCCATTCTTTTTTACATGAAGTAGTAGTTACAACCAATGCTCCTACTGCTAAAACAAGTACAAATAATTTCTTCATAGGTTTTTTTATTAAAATTTTTGTTTGAGGTGAAGATAAAAAAAAATATGAATGACACATCTAAAACCTTTGAAATAGAATTTGTTAATAAAGTAAATTATAATAGGCTTTATGAGGTGATCATGAAATAAAGACCTGTGCTAACAAAGTCTGAATTCCATATTGAAGGGCATTTTCATCTATGTCAAAATGTGCATTATGTACGGTATGCACAAGTCCTTTTACTTCATTTCTAGTCCCCACACGAATGAATGTGGCTGGAACTACCTGTGAATAATAAGCAAAATCTTCTGCTGTCATTCTAAGTTCCAGATCTATGACCTTATCGTTTCCTAAAACTTCAATGGCCTTATTTTTAGCTTTAGCAGTTATTTCAGGATTGTTTTCCAAATAAGGATATCCAACTTTAATATCCACATCAACTTTTCCGTCCATACTTTCAACCAGGCCTTGCGATTCCTTGCGGATGAGGTCATGCGCTTTCTTTCTCCATTCTTCATTCATGGTTCTGAAAGTTCCTTGAAGCTCAACTTTATCAGGAATAACATTCGTTGCGCCTAATCCCTCAATCCTTCCAAATGATAGAACACATGGTATGGTTGGAGGGCATTTTCTGCTTACAATTTGCTGCAAAGAGGTGATCAATTGTGCAGAAATGTAAATCGGATCAATGTTTTGGTGTGGCATGGCGCCATGACCACCTTTTCCATGAACTGTGATAAAAATTTCATCTGTACTGGCCATGTACATACCTGCTTTGAGCCCCACCTTTCCAACCTCCAATTCCGGGAATACATGAAGAGCATAGATCTCACTGACTTTCGGGTCTTCCAATACACCTGCTTCTATCATGAGTTTGGCTCCCCCGGGTAGTTTTTCTTCGCCCGGTTGAAAAATGAGCTTCACATCTGCTTTCAGTTTGTCACGGTTTTCATTGATGATCTTCGCTGCTCCAAGAAGCATTGAAGTATGCGCATCATGACCGCAAGCGTGCATTAAGCCTTCATTCTGGGAGCAATAAGGAACTTCGTTCATTTCCTTGATCGGAAGTGCATCCAGATCTGCTCTAAGTGCAATGCAATGACTCGTTGGTTGTTCAGATCTGATCAAAGCGACAATACCAGTTTCAACAATGCCGGATTGAAAGGAAATGCCATATTCATTCAGCTTATTTTGAACAAATGCGGATGTCTCGAACTCTTGAAAGGAAAGCTCGGGATGTTGATGAAGGTGTCTTCTAATAGCGACTACTTCTTCAAGAATCTCTTTCGACCGTTGCTGTATGAGCTGTATCATTTTTACCAAATCCTCCTTTAAACCCTGAATAGATCATTTTAACTGAGATGTATAACATCAAAACACCAAATACCAATTTCACAATTGATGGAGATAATTTAAGTGCCAGTTTCGAACCAAAATATCCGCCAATAACAAATGCAACAGCAATGACAATTCCATATTTCCAGTTTAATTCTCCAGCCTTCCAATAGTTCATCACGGCGAGAATTCCAATAGGAGGTAACATCAAAAGTAAACTGGTTCCCTGTGCTGCGTGTTGACTCATTCCCATAATGTAGATCAAAGCTGGAACCATGATCACTCCTCCGCCAATTCCTACAAATCCACTCATTGCACCTGCCGCTAAACCAATAGCCATTAATATGAGAACTTCTTGAAACGTCATATATCTTTCGTCAGGGACAAATATGGTAAAGCTTTTTGAATTTCGAAATCTTCAACACCCCAGGCTACGTCAAATCGCACAAAGTATCCCCAGATCTTGGTTCTGACCCCGGCACCAAATCCGCCAATTATTGGTTCGCGCAAATTCTCTACATTGATCGTCACCGGTTTATCATTGATCACCTGTGTATTGAAATAATTCTCATCACTGAATGGATGTGGGCCTGTCCATGCAGTACCAATATCCCCAAATGCTACAATTTGGAAATGTTTGATCATTTCACTCTTAATAGGATAGGAGGAGAAGAAGGTAACTATTGGTAACCTCAATTCCGTGTTGAATAATGCAAAGCTGTTTCCATTTCTTTTGTTCTGAATGAATCCTCTCATTGGTGTCGCAATGGTCTGGAATCCGAAATTTTGACTTGGATCTACCGTAATGCTGTAATCAAAATCAGGAGAACTTCTTAGTATCCAATTATCGACTCCACCTAAATAGTATAGAAGTCTGCGTTGTCCCAAAGATGTTGCCCATGAAAAGCGGTTCACCCAAATGAAATTCCTTTTGATACGAGTGTAATGTCGCAGATCAACCCCCAGATTAAATGTAGCATCTCCCATTGTGATAAGTGGACTGCTGAAAAGGTCTTTCACATCAGCATCAAAATCGTGCAAATATTCAGCAAATATCTTACCTCTGAATCCTCTGCGTATGTTCAGCTCAATTGGAATGGTGTTGTCGAATACCAACTCTCCCTTTAAACCATAATTGAAAGACACATTGTTAGGTAATAAAAGAGAATTGTCTGAATAAGGAATATAGATCTGTTTGTCTTTTCTGAAATTCACGGTACCTCTTACACACAAAACTTCAGAGATAGGGTAGCTCATTCGATAACGAATATCATGGGTTAACCATTTATATAGTCCTTGTGTATTGACTGTTTTTTGGCGATAAAGGACCAACCTGTGATCTATTCTGTTCTTTAAGTGCTCTGCCATGAAGAGGAATTCTCCCCCTGAATTGAAGGATGTTGGGATCCTGACTCCGCCCAATAACTTGTAATCATCAAAAAGATCGCTAGCACCTAATTTCAACAACAGGTTCATTCCCGGATTGAAATAAACTGAACCCGGGCCAGAATATGGCTGATAGTTAGGGAATAGAAAGTTGTTATCGAATTGAGAAAGAACAAAATCCTTTGCAAAGTTTGGTTGATAGATCGTAAAAGCAGAAGGTTTCCATTTATCTTTTCGGGTTATGGATGAATCCGTAGCTGAAGTGTCTTGAATAACAGGTACATCTTTACCTATCTCCACGATTTCCTTTTGGTATTTATGATCCTTCAGGTAAATGGTGTCATTGTCTATTTTTTCGTGGATCTTTTTTACCTCCAGTTTTTTGCGTTTATCTATACGCTTTTGCATATATGTGGTGTTCCAGATCTCTTCTATTTTATTGGTATTTGCTTGCGTTTGGAATACTTTGTATTGATTGTTTTGGAAGATGAGATAAGCAATTTGATTTTTCTGATTTACATGTTGTTCGCGAATAGATGTTACCAGGTTAGTTTGCGCAGCAGTTTGAATTTCGTACTGATAATGAATGCTGGTATCAATAAATGCAATAGAACTGTCTTCTTCTGCAATGTACCTGTTGTACAATCCATTTTGATCACTCAAATAGAGGTATTTTCCTGTGCTAATTTCAAAAGGTTGTATTTCGTTACAATGCTCGGTATTGGTTACTCTTTCTAAGTATTTATAGTTTCTGTCCACTTCAGCCAGATCGAATATGAAAAGGTCATTTTTACGATCTACAAAGTCGATATCCGGTTTTTTGAAAATGGTATCTGACGGACGATTGGAAGCAAAGATGATTCGATTTCCATTATCAATGAATTGAGGGTCAAGATCATCATAAATATCATCTGTAATTCTTTTCATGGATTTGGATTGTACGTCCATAACGTAAAGGTCAGTTTGCCCTTTGAATGCAGCGGATATAACCATTTTCTTACCATCTTTTGAATAGGAAAAATTGATCACTTTATCCATCTCTTTCATGGTTTTATCAACCAAAGAACCATTTGAAAAGGAGTAGATAAATAGCTTCAATTCACCTTCAACTTCTGAGAAGAAAGCGAGGGCCTCACCAGAAGGGTGCCAGTTGATCACAGGAAAAGAGTAGTCCTGGATCCGTTCAAGTTTAGACTCTTTAGAATAGATCTTAGTTATATCACCGGTCAAAGTGTCCAGGACCTTTACTTTGTACTTACCTAATTGATTTTCTACGTAAGCTATCTTGGTACCATCAGGGCTTAATCGAACAGAATAATAAACCCCATCTTTCTTATTTTTTAAATTGATCTTATTACCATCTGCTTCTTTCTGAAGTTCATATTCATCAATGTATCTACTTCTATAAAAGGAAATATAGCTTCTGGTCAGTTTTGAAAAATCCATTCCCAAAAGAGAGAAGAAACCGCGTTCTACATTTTTTGTGACCCTTGTGATGTAGATGATATTAGGAATAACAGAATTACCATGAGTTTCAGCAATATAATTCCATATCGCCGCACCAGCATAAACCTGTTCTTCCTGAGTTAGATTATTGAAACGGTCGATCTTTTTAGTCAGGATGAGATCCTTTACTCTACTTTCGGTATTGGCATCCCATTCATTGACGAAATAATGGATCAATCCTAACTCTAACCATTCCGGAATTCCGGAATTTACTGTAGATTTTAGCTGGTCTTTCCAGTCACCACCAAAGAACATGTGTCTCAATAAAACCTGGTAAACTGCCGATTTAATGTTCTCATTGAAAGTTTGATGATCGCCTTCATAATACATGAAGATCTTGGATCCAACAATTCTGGTTGTACCTCCAATACTGCTTTGCTCATCATTAGAAACTCCTAAATTGGATTGTCTGAATTTTTGTTGACTCTCATAAACGATAACTTCCAGCTTTTCCGGGAAATTATAATCCAGCTTTTCTTCTGCATCTTTTAAAAAATGATGCATGGTTCGTGCCGTATAAATGGCTATGTCCTCATTGATCCCACTGTAATAGATTCGGAATCTTTTGTATGCGTGAAATTTCCAGCTAAAACCATTGTATTGAACGCGACTCTTGCCAAATTCCTGATAGGACCCCTGATAAAACTGGCTATATGAATCGCTCTTTGAAGCGATCATAAACACGATCAGAGATATGGTAAGAAGTTTTAGCCGCATTA
Source organism: Crocinitomicaceae bacterium (assembly GCA_020635955.1). Taxonomy (GTDB): domain Bacteria; phylum Bacteroidota; class Bacteroidia; order Flavobacteriales_D; family Crocinitomicaceae; genus Paracrocinitomix. The sequence goes on along the minus strand of JACJYW010000003.1, from coordinate 288,607 downwards.
TCGAACTTATAAAGATACAAATATCCCTCAGGATACGCTAAATTTGTAATGTTTAAACAATTGTTTTTAAGATGCAGGTTCACAAATTAACATACAATCCATTTCAAGAGAATACATACATTATTTCGGATGAAACGAACGAATGTGTGATCATTGACCCGGGCTGTTATTCACGTGAAGAACAAGACCATCTTAAACTGTATGTCGCCAATAATGAATTGAAACCGGTTAAGTTGATCAATACACATTGCCACATTGATCACGTATTGGGTAATTATTTTGTGAGCAAGGAGTGGGGATTGGATCTAGGAATGAATGAACACGATATTCCTACTTTAACGAGTATTCCTAATTATGCAGGTTTGTATGGTTTTGAAGGATATCAGCTTTCTCCGGAGCCATCTTATTTCATTAATGAAGGTGATAAAGTTACATTCGGTAATTCTGAATTAGATGTGATTTTCGGTCCGGGACATGCACCTGGCCATTTAGCTTTTTATTCTTTGGTGGATGATTTTGTGATCAATGGAGATATTTTGTTTCAGGGATCTTTTGGTAGAGTTGATCTTCCGGGAGGTGATTTTCAGACGTTGAAACAAACAATTTTAGAGAAGATGTTCAGATTGCCTGAAACTATGACTGTTTTTTGTGGTCACGGTCCAGAAACAACCATTGGTCAGGAAAAAGCCACAAATCCTATCAATTGGATGCAGATGTAGGTAATGTGTAAATATGCTAATGTGGTAATGTGTAAATGAGTTAATGTGTAAATATGCAAATCCACATCCAAATATCTCCACATCATCACATCCTCACATCACCAAATCATCACATCATCACATCCTCACATCCTCACATCTCCACATCTTCACATTTCCACATCTTCACATCTTCACATCTCCACATCTCCACATCCTCACATCTTCACATCCTCACATCATCACATTACCACATCTCCACATCTCCACATCTTCAAATTATCTAATTAGCAAATTATCTAATTATCTAATTAACTCATTACTCAACAACAACTGCTCTGTGTGGCCTTAGTGTATCTCGTAGTAATCTAACGTCTTTTTCGTTCACCGTCATGGTGGCCATACAGTGAAAATCGGCATTTGAATATATTCCTGTTCTCAATACTTCCAGATTTTCCCTTTCCATGAATTCCAGAAGATGTCTGACATGATGTTCAGCTGTTCCTTTTGAATCAGCTCCATGAAAATCCCATATTAATCTGATCTTTCTATTCATAAGTTGAGGCGCGAAGTTTTTTGATGTGCAGGATCATAAGTATTGAAACCAAAAGAGCTATTCCAAAGAAAACTGAAAATATCAATAGCGTTATAGAATAATCTTGAGTTTGCTCTTTAATGACCGATAATATGGTTGGTCCAACTAATCCAGCTAAAGCCCAGGCCGTTAGTGTATAACCGTGAATAGTGCTTAATTGTTTTGTTCCAAAAAGATCTCCCAAAAAAGCTGGTACAGTTGCAAATCCTCCGCCGTAACAGGTTAAGATCAGAAAGATGAGGATTTGAAACAGCATTGGATTAGTAATTTGAGTTAGTAAAACAAATGCTATGATCTGAAGGATAAAAAATGAGCTATAGGTTAGGGGTCTACCTATGACATCTGATAATGATGCCCAACCAATCCTGCCAGCACCATTAAACAATCCCATTAATCCAACCATGGTTGCGGCCGCTATGGCAGACATCCCGGTTGTACTTTGTGCAAATAATGAAGCGTCTGAGATTATGGCAATGCCACAGGTAATATTGATGAAAAGCATGATCCACATGTAGTAAAATCTTCTTGTTTTTAAAGCTTCTTTTGCAGTGGATTGAGAAAGATCGTGAGTAGTTGCTTTTGTCCCTTCCTTAGTGTTCATGTTATCTGGAACCCAACCTTCAGGCGGTGGAGCCATGTAACTGGCTGAACTGAACATCAATAGAAAGTAAACCACACTTAGAATGAAGAAGGTATAAGGTATAGAAGTAGCCGAGAACATTTTAGCCATCAAGGGGCCAAAGATCAAAGAGGCAAATCCGAATCCCATTATCGCCATCCCAGTTGCCAATCCTCTTCTATCCGGAAACCATTTTACAAGTGTTGAAACCGGCGTGATATAACCAATTCCCAAACCTATTCCGCCCAAAACGCCGTAAGAAGCAATAAAAAGCGGATAGGAACCGATCATAATTGATAAACCTGTTCCGGCAGTGCCTAATCCGTAACAAATAGCTGCCAATCGACCTGAGAATTTAGGTCCTTTTTTATCCACTAGAAATCCTAGAAAAGCAGCAGACAAACCAAGGAAAAGTATAGCTACACTAAATGCAGCAGAGATACTTGTTTCTTTCCAGCCCAATTCTTGATTAATAGGCCCTTTCATCACGCTATAGGCATAGACAGATCCAATGGAGATATGGATTCCAACGGCTGATGCAGCAATTAACCAACGGTTCTTCATTTTTTTGGACATGATGTAAAGATAAAATCTTAAAACTGGAAAATTTATATTTGTTCAATGTCATTTCGAACGAAGTGAGAAATCTTTGGGTTAGGTGTCTAAAAGTATATTTATTTACATATTATCTGATGCGAGCAGAAGCACCTTATATATTGGAGTAACCAATAATATTCAACGCAGGATTATCGAACATGAAGAGAACAAAGGAGGTTTTGCTAATCGTTATAAATGTTTTGATCTCATCTATTATGAGGTCTTTTCAAATCCTAAGGATGCGATTGATAGAGAAAAGGAATTGAAAAAGTGGAATAGAAGAAAAAAAGAGGACCTGATCAAAACAAAAAATCCAAAATTTCTTGACTTATCACCAGAATTATATGCTGATTAATAAGTCTTAAGATTTCTCACTTCGTTCGAAATGACCAATTAAAAATACCACAAAAAAAAGCCTCCTGATTTCTCAGAAGGCTTTTTGCTAAAACAAATATTTTTTAGTCAAATGATTGATTAGCGTTTGTAGCCATCTCAATCAATCTTTCGTATTCTTCAGGTGAAATATCAGAGTGGAAGAAGTGAATTGGATCTACTTTTTCTCCATTTCTTTCTACTTCATAATGTAAGTGTGGAGCTGTTGATTTACCAGTTGATCCAACCAGACCAATGATCTGCCCACGAACAATTTTATCACCAGGCTTACATTTAAATTCGCTCAAGTGTGCATATCTGGTTTTGTATCCATACCCGTGATCAATGATAACCGATTGACCATATCCCCATCTTTTTTCTTCACATTCTACTACAACACCATTCCCAGTTGCATAAACAGGAGTCCCTGTATCGGCAGTAAAATCAAGACCAGTGTGCATTTTTTGTGTTTTGTAGATCGGGTCAATTCTGAATCCAAATCCTGAAGCTATTCTGGTTAGATCGATATTTGAAACAGGTTGAATTGCCGGAATAGAAGCCAGCATTTCTTCTTTTTCTTTTGCCAGACCAATTACTTCATCAAAAGACAATGATTGTGCATAAAGAGCTTTTTCTAGTTGACGGATCAATCTGGTGTTCTCAACTACTTTTTGAGACGATTCGTATCCCAATAGATCACTGTATTCATCTGCACCTCCCGTACCCATTTGTCTCAGTTCCTCCGGAAATGGTTCAGCATTAAATACAACTCTATAGATCTCATTATCTCTTTCAGAAATGTCAGTTAATACTTCCATAGCTAGTGCTACTTCAGAATTCATCTGATCCAACTGAGAACTTAAAAAAGCATTTTCTTGCTCTAGTTCTTTCTCATATGGAGACTTGAACATTCCTGCAAATACAAGCTGGAATATGAAAGCAAGCACAACAGCCGGACCAATAACCAGTACAGAACGCAGAATACGCTCCTTCCAGGTCACTTCAACCTTGTCATATGACAACGTCTCCGGATTATATTTAAACTTCTCTTTCTTCATTAACATTAAGTGTGGTTTGTTGTTGTTGTTGTTGTTGTCAAATTGTAATTTTGACGCCGCAAATTTACGTATAAAAGGTAAATTTGCAATGACATTAACAATCGTTAACAAAATACGCTAATGAATATCAACGACATACGCGCCACTTTCCTTGAGTTTTTCAGGAACAAAGAACATAAGATCGTGGAGTCTGCTCCTATGGTCATTAAGAATGATCCGACCTTAATGTTCACCAATGCGGGTATGAACCAGTTCAAGGATTATTTTCTTGGATATAACGAGGCAAAAGATAAACGTATCGCTAATACACAAAAGTGTTTGCGTGTATCAGGAAAACACAATGATCTTGAAGAAGTGGGTGTAGATACTTATCATCACACCATGTTTGAGATGCTTGGAAACTGGTCTTTTGGTAATTATTTCAAAGAAGAAGCCATTGCATGGGCCTGGGAATTGTTGGTTGATGTCTACAAATTAGATAAAAATAGACTTTACGTTACCGTATTTGAAGGAGATGAAAAAGATGGTGTAGCCATTGATCAGGAATCCATCAATATATGGATGAAATACATTGCCGAAGATCGTATTATTAAGGCTTCTAAGAAAGATAATTTCTGGGAGATGGGTGATACCGGTCCTTGTGGTCCTTGTTCTGAAATTCATGTGGATATTAGAAATGATGATGAAAGAGCAAAAGTTGATGGTAAGTCACTCGTGAATGCGGATCATCCTCAGGTGATAGAGATCTGGAACCTGGTTTTCATGCAATTTAACCGAAAAGCCAATGGTGATTTGGAAGAACTTCCTGCAAAACATGTGGATACAGGAATGGGATTAGAGCGTTTGGCTATGGTTTTGCAAGGAAAGCAATCCAATTACGATACCGACCTTTTTCAGCATTTGATCAATCATCTTGAAAAGCTTTCGGGAGCAGCTTATGGTAAAACAGAAGAAACCAATATCGCTTTACGTGTAATTGCAGATCATATTCGTGCCATATCATTTTCCATTGCTGATGGTCAATTGCCATCTAACACTGGTGCTGGATATGTGATCAGAAGGATTTTGAGAAGGGCGGTTAGATACGGATACCAAACCCTGAATTTAAAAGAACCTTTCTTGTGTGATCTGGTTAATTCCCTTGTTGAGATCATGGGTGAAGCTTTCCCGGAACTAAAATCTCAAAAAGAGTTGATAGAGAAAGTGATCAGAGAAGAGGAGGTAAGCTTTTTCAGAACACTTGAAACAGGTCTGGTAAGACTAAATGGTTTGATAAACACGATTCATCAACGGCAATTAGAAAATTCTAAAGTAGATGCATTTTTACAAGGATCAGATGTTTTTGAATTGTACGATACTTTTGGATTTCCATTAGATCTAACGGCATTGATCGCTAGGGAAAATGGTTTAGAGATAGATAACGAAGGATTCCAAATAGAGTTAACGAAACAGAAAGAACGTTCAAGAGCTGCTACAGCAATGGAATCAGATGATTGGGTAGTGCTGGTGGCTGATGATGTAGAAGAGTTTGTGGGATATGACATTTTAGATACAGATGTGATCATCACCAAGTATCGAAAAGTAAAGCAAAAGAATAAGGAGTTCTTCCAGTTGGTATTTAATATCACTCCTTTTTATGCTGAAGGTGGAGGACAAGTAGGAGATAAAGGTTATATAGAATCAGACACAGAGAAAGTACAGATCTTTGATACCAAGAAAGAAAATAATCTGATCATTCATTACGCCAATAAATTGCCGGATAATCTGATGGCAAAATTCAAGGCTCACGTTGATCACCACAAAAGAAGGTTAACAGAAGCTAATCACTCTGCAACACACTTATTGCATCATGCCTTGAGAGAGGTGTTGGGTACACATGTTGAGCAAAAAGGATCATTGGTGAATGATGAATATTTGCGATTTGACTTTTCACACTTCTCTAAAGTAACGGATGAGGAATTAGAGTTGATCGAAGATAAAGTTAATGCAGTGATCAATGAAAATGTTGCGTTGAATGAGCGCAGATCTGTTCCTATGTCTGTTGCAGAGGAATTAGGAGCCATGATGCTTTTTGGAGAGAAGTACGGAGAGGTAGTTCGCGTTATCCAATTTGGTAATTCAGTAGAGCTTTGCGGAGGATGTCATGTGAATTCAACTGGAGAGATCAGAGCTATAAAGATTGTTTCAGAAGGTTCTGTAGCAGCAGGAATTAGAAGAATTGAGGCCATTACTGCTGATAAAGCCAATGAGTATTTTAAAGAAAGAGCTCATCAATATAATGAGATAGCTGATCTATTGAAAAAACCACAAGATCTGGTTGCGGCAGTGCAGGAATTGATGGATAAGAACGTGAAGTTATCCAAAGAGATCGAGCAATTGAAAAAAGGGCAGGCGCAACAATTGAAATCAGAGTTGAAATCTAAGATCCAGGATAGATCAGGTATGAACTATTTGTCAGCAATTGTTGATCTGGACGGAGGTAGCATCAAGGATATTTGTTTCCAGTTAAAAGGAGAAGTAGATAATTTGTTTGCAGTGATCGGTGGAAAAGATGATGATAAGGCTACCCTGAGTATTGTTATCTCAGATGATCTAGCCAAATCAAAAGATTGGCATGCCGGCAATATGGTCAGAGATGCTGCAAAATTCATCCAGGGTGGTGGAGGAGGTCAACCTTTCTTTGCAACTGCAGGAGGAAAAGATGCTTCAGGCTTGGCTAATGCCATCAAAGCGGTAGAAGATATCGTGTTGAATTAACTCCACATACCTTTTCCGGCACAATGAAAAGGATGAAAGACATCAATGTATCACTGTAAAGAAATCCTTTAAGCCACTCAATACACTTTGAACGGCATAAGACGCGAGTATCAATCCCATGATTTTACTGATCACTGTGATCCCATACTCACCAATTTTCTCCTGAACTATATTTGCAGCCAGTAGCAATACCATGGTTAAGAAAACAACTAGTGCTACCAACAGTGTAGTAATGATCTGATCTTCAATTTTGTAAATGTGATTATCCGTCATAAGTACCACAGCCATTATTGCTCCGGGTGAGGCAATGGATGGGATTGCCACAGGAAAGATAGTGACATGCTTATAGTCTTTAATTGAATGTTTTTCTGACTCTGGCTTCCCTTCTCCAAAGATCATAGTTAATGCAAATAGAAATAAGATAACTCCACCTGAAATTTGAAAAGCATCAAGCGATACTTCCATTCCTTCTAAAATGAATTGACCAACAACAATAAAGAACAATAAGATCAAAAACGCAATAATTGAAGCACTGATGGCAACTTTTCTTTTGTGCTTTTTATCGAATTGTTTGGTAGCTTCCAAATACACAGGAACAGATCCCAAAGGATCAATTACAGCTATGAGTAGAAGAATAGTATTAATCATTTATAATTAGTCTTTGTCCTTTTGTACTAAATGAAAGTCCTTGCTGAGCGCTCATAGAGATCATCACGGCTTCAAAATAAGGCTCATTAATTGTCGAATCTTTAAGCCATTCAAAAATAAAGTTACCTCCAGTTCCTCCCGTTTCATCTTGTTGATGTACAACAATTTCTATGGTTTCTAGAGGTGCTAGATATATGGGGAAGTCAAAATATGTTCTAACTAGTTCTCCTTTAGTATTATAATAAGATGCGTTCGTCACATAAACGGTATCTTCAGTGTTTATATTTCTAATGCTAGCGGTTGCAGTTAGATTAGTGGTTGACTGCTCAGTAAAACTATAAATTGATGAATAGATCGAAAGATAAGTTTGACCTTTCTCAAGATTAGTTGAATTAGCTAGATCAATTTGTTTACTGTTCCAATCAAACTCATGGATTTCAGATTTTTCATTCTCTGTACATGAAACAGTTAAGACAAACAATGCAATAAAACTATAGTATAAATATTCCGCCTTCAATTTCATAGCACTGAGTTACGAATTATTGTGCCGATAATCTCAGATTAGAAACCTGACAGAGGTTTATCGTAACATCTGTCACTGAACTTTCAATTTACAGTCCGTACCTTTGAGAAAACTATTGCTATGAGGACTAAACTGGTATTATATTCCTTCATTATTTTTCTACTCACATCTTTTTTGTTGAGCTGTGGAGATTCTTACGATCAGTATACTGAGGATCTAAATAATAATGATGAAGAGACTTTAACAGAAGATCATAATGGTTTTCAGTTGCTTGAAACCTCTTGTTTTTCATGTCACAACCCAGATGCCAATGCTTCGGCTGTTACAGCACCGAATATGGCAGAAGTAAAGAGAGTATATCTGGCGCAGCATGAAAGCGAAGAAGATTTTGTGGACGCCATCACTTCGTTCTTATCTGATCCTTCTAAGGAAAAGGCCATCATGAAAGACGCGGTTGAAAATTTTGGGGTGATGCCCAATATGAGTTTTGGCAAAGCTATGAGTGAAGCTGTTGGAAGGTATCTGTATTCTTCAACTATTCAGGATTCTGGCTGGTATGCTAATTCTTATGCGCTCGAGAAAGCAAAGAATCTCAAAGATCCTTCTGAAATGAGTTACCTGGATAGAGGATTTCAATTTGCCATGTCTACCAAATCTGTATTAGGGAAGAATTTGAAAGGGAAGATCAATACTGAGGGAACAGATGGCGCATTGGAGTTTTGTAATTTGAATGCTTTTCATTTGACTGATTCTATGGCCACTGAGTTTGGAGTTAAGATCAAAAGGGTATCTGATAAAAATAGAAATCCAAATAATTTGGCAAATAATGATGAGTTGGCGATCATTCAATCTTTTAAAGAGCAACTTGAAAAAGGAGAGGAGATCACTTCAACCACTAAAGAAATGGATAATGTCGTCATTGGATATTATCCGATTTTGACGAATGACATGTGTTTGCAATGTCATGGAACTTCAAAGGAGATCAAGCCTTCAACAGCAGAACTGATCAAACAAAAATATCCAAATGACAAAGGAATTGGGTACGGTGTGAATCAGTTGAGAGGGATCTGGGTGGTTGAAATGCAGAAATAGATTTGGCTATTTCACGGTTTCAACAAAGAATCATTCTTATATTCGTTTGAATATCAATTCGAACAAATGGATAAGCAAACGAAAAACGTTCTAATCGTCATAGGCGCGATTGTGGTACTGGCAATCGTATTAAAATTAGTTTTTACTTATTGGTGGACATTTATCATTGGAGCACTTGCTTTTGGTATAGGCTACGCTATGGGTAGAAATAAGAAAAAATGAATTTTCAGCAGGCTTTAAAAGGCTTTTTACTGGCTCCCTTTCAGCCTAAGAAAACCTTTTATTCTATTGGTTTAGTTGCTCAGTTTGATAAACGTTCGACCAATTTGTTATGGGCAGCAGCAGCACTTTGGTATACTATGGCTGTGTTGATGAGATACAGAGAAGCCGATTTCCCTTTTTTGGTCCTGTTTATTTCTATCACCATTCCATTTTTATTTCAAACGATAGGTCTGGCCATGGTCATCAGATTATTGAGTAAGCCTATTATCAAACACGAATTAACGAATCTGTCTGCCAGAAGCGTAGTGGTGATCTCTTATTTACCGGCCATATTAACTCAGATCTTTGGATCACTTTATCCCATGTATGGAGAGTATGTCTATTATGTGGGATTGCTCTGGATTGGAATCACAGCTGGTTTCGGAATCGCAACTTTGCGAATGGTAGATGTCAAATTAGGTTTAGCCAACTCATTAGTAGCTGTGATAATCATTGTTATTCTTACCAGGATGTTTTATAGAGTTATTTTTCCCTGGCTCTTTTAGTTGATCGTCCGCAACATTAAACATCACTAATTCAAATTGATATCGTAAATTCATTTTATGAATTTGCTCCTAAAGTCATTTAAATATCTGTTTCTTACGCCTTTTCTTCCATTAAGGATGTTCAGAGAATATGATGAAGAAGAGCGTCAATCTCCTATTGCATTCATATCTTTTTTTATTGGCACAATTGTCTTGAGTATAATGATCTGGGGGATATTGTCATTGGATACTCAATTGAAGGATAAGGGACTGGAAGCTTCGGTTATATTCATGTTCTTTACATTTTGCAGTGTTGTCATTTTTTTAATGGCCTTCATGATCATTGTCGCAGCATTTGGAGGAGAATTTGGTGGGTTTTATGGAATATTAATATTGATGTCTCTTACTCTGTTGCCAAAAGTGATCAGTTTCGTTGCCATGTTCTACATGGATTATAATCATGTATATCTCAATTGGATGATGACCATTTGGCAAGTGGTAATCGGTGCAATGGGTTTATGGATAAGACACATTGATAATCTTACAAAGGCAAGTATTGCGTCTGCCATATCATTTCTATGTATTCATGCTTTTGATCAGGTTCTAATATATATTTATCAAAACCCCTAATGAAATATTGTTAAAGGCGTGATTGGAGATTATTCTATACTGGCAACTCGAACATCATAGACGATATCCGTATTTGCCGGTACCAGGTCAACCAATCCTTTTGAACCATAAGCCATTTTTGACGGAATTTCAATAAATGCATTCTCTCCTGCTTTCATCACTGACATTCCAATATGCAATCCTTCTACAACATTCGTGTATTCATATTTGAAACTAAAAGGTGCTTCATTTTGATATGAATTATCATACATACCTGGCTTATTTCCTTTTTTATAAGCAAAGTAGTCGAAAGTGATCAGCTGGTTCTTTACTGGAGTTTTACCTTCTGTGCTAGATTTCCACTTGTAAACCAATACTCCGCTTTCCAACTTAACCGGTTCTACCCGAGAAACGATCTCAATGTCAACGATAATATCTGCTCTTGGTGGAACAATAGTTAAATATCCATCTTCACCGTAAGCCAGGTCTGAAGGGATCATGATCCTTCCTTTATCACCAATATGCATCATCAACAAACCTTCTTCCCAGCCTTTGATCATCATGCCAATATTCGTTTTTAATGGAACAGGCTCACCAAGGGGTTTATTTGAATCATAGACTTCTCCTGCGGCAACCCGTGCAGTATAATTCACCATTACTACATCATTCAATTGAATTTGATCATCCTTTTTAGTTGTCCATTCAATGCGTAATCCGTCATTTCTTTGAAACACCATTTCGTTAGGGGCGCCATTTATAGAATCTTCCAGCATCATTGGTACTTCAATTTCAGAAGAATCAATAGTGTTTTGAACTATAGAAGTGTCATTTAGTTCCTCTTCTTCATTTTCTACACCTGAAAGTTGGCAAGAAACGAAAGGAATGAGCAATAGGCTGAATAAATATGGTTTTTTGATCATTGTTTATGGGCTGCGTGGTCAATTTTCAATAGTTGAATATCATATATGGCTGGAGTTAAAGGAGGAATCTTTTCAGTATCTCCAATTAAACCGTGAGCCATGTGACTTGGTAGTATAAATAAGGCTTTATCTCCTGTGCAAAGGTATTTCATGCCTTCATGTAATCCTGATTCAATATCTGTTTTTTCAACAATAAAGCTTTCTGGTCCCTTGTCTTGTGAAGTATAACAGATCGTACCGTCCAACAAAGAGATCTCGAAATCTACAGTAACCAGATCTCCAACTCTGGCTGTATCGGAATGTTCTGATCTATTGTAAACAAAATAGCGAAGTCCTGTTCCGGTTTTAGTCATTTTCCAATCCGGTCTGTGACTCAGAAAATCTTCAATTTCCGCATCTTCTTCAGCAGCAAAAGTGGAATTCATGTTGATGGATTCTTCTTGCGTCCAGTTGGGTTGTTGTACAGGAAGTTGATCAGGATGATCAGTGCATCCAACTACTGAAACGATAATTATCCCTAAAAACACAAGTCTTTTCATTCAAAAAGGGCTTTATTTTCCTGAACGAATTTAGGTAGAATAGTTACAAACTTTTGAATGGCGTCATCCATCTTACCAACAAATTTTCCTCCGGATGCATTGAGATGACCACCGCCTTGAAAATAGTTCCTTGCCAGATCATTGACAGGTATGCTCCCTTTAGAACGGAAACTGATCTTAATGATTCCATCATCTTCTTTAAAGAATGCAGCCATTCTAACACCTTCAATTCCTAATGCTTGATTCACCAGCCCTTCTGTATCTCCTTTCTTCGCATTGAATCGTTTTTGCTCCGCTTCATTTATGGCAATGAAGGCGGTTTTAAATTCAGGCTTTACCTCTAATTTCTCAAGCAAGGCATAGCTCACCAGTTTAATTCTATCTAAAGAGTTATCATCAAAAGTATTCTCATGAGCCTCCCAATGTTTGACACCATGTTCTATCAAACTAGCTACAATATGATGCGTTTTTGGTTGAGTAGAGGAGAAGCGGAAAGATCCGGTATCCGTTACAATTCCAGTATATAAGGGAGTTCCTATTATTTCATCCAATAGGTTCAGGTCATTTGAGGCTTCAATGAATTCAAAGACAAGCTGAGAAGTTGAACAGGACGAAATATCTGAGAACATCAGATCACAAAATTTTTCATCCGGATCCCTGTGATGATCAAACATTACTTTTTTAGCTGTTGATGCGTTCATCAGAGGTTCCATTTGTCCAATTCTGGCTGAGGAATTATAATCCAGGCAAAAGATCAGATCGGCCTCTTCAAAATGTTTTTTTACCTCTGAATTATGGTCATCCAAATTCAGGATGTTATCAAAACCAGGCATCCAATGTAAAAAATTGGGAGCCACATCCGGATGGCAGATCCAAACATTAGGATTCTTCTTTTTTAAGTAATGAAATAAACCTAAAGAACTTCCTATGCTATCTCCGTCAGGGCTTTTGTGTGCTGTTACCAGGATGTGCTTCGCGTCTGCAATCCAGTGTTGAAGTTGTTTGACTTTGTCGTTTGTAAATATCATCTTATAAAAAACCCCGGTCGGTAGGACCAGGGTTCGTATTTTTTATTTCTAAGGATTAGAATCCTAATTTTTCTGCTTTTCTGTGTTCTAGAAGAACTCCTACACAAACGTTGTCCGTTTTAGCCAACTTTTTGTCTTTGCTTTCTCCAGAAACCGGAACACCTACATCCAAATAGAACTTGGTAGTTTTATCTACCGAGAACTCTAAATAAGGGCTCAGGTTATCATCTGAATTTTTATAAAGAGATTCTTTCTTTCTTTGAATGTTTGTGTTACCAAATTCATCTTTCACACGCACAACGGCATCATGAAATAATTCAAATCTCACTTTGTCTCCTCCCTCTTCAACATCAGTACAAACTGATATTCTATAATCATACCCAGTGTAAGCAATAAAACTCATTTTGTAAGTTTTACCTTTTGCAAAGGTTGCACTTTGTGACTGATTGTTCAGTGTATAAAATTCTTCTTTCTGTTCTTCAGGCAGTTGAGAAGAGCAAAAGTAATGCGTTTTGCTGCATTGAGCGTAAGCTTCATACGCAACAACTGCTAATAGTGCTCCTCCAATTAATAACGCTCTTTTCATAGTTTGAATTATTTAATAATGTTATCTCTAAGTTCAGTTACTTTAGCAGTAATATCCTTAAGTGCTTTTTCATTCATTTTGAATTTTCCACCTCCAGATAAAACCAATTTACCTTCATTATTATCAACGTTCGTACCAGACTCTTCAAAGTCCATTGTCATCTCGAATACCTCTTGTAATGAAAGCAGGTCATTTGTCATTTCCTGAACACCTTCATCATCAGAATATGCTGCGATAAATTCCATCAAGTTTTCCAATACTAATTTTTGATCACCGATCTTTTCAACGATTGGATCGTGCTCTTTGTACTTATCAACTAGATTACATACAATGTACAAGCTTTCAATGTATCCGGCACCCATGATCAAAGACAACTCAACGCCCTTACCATTTTCTTCAAGATACAAGTAGCTGTCATAGTATGTTTCATTTGAAATAGCGAACAAAGAATCAGAATCACCTTCGTTGTTTTCAATTCGATCCATTAGATCTTCATCAAAAGCACCTGCGATTCCAAGTTCATCACCCATTTCTTCAATGGCTTTCATATACATCAAGAACTCTGTTCCGATTCCGAAACAACTCATGTAAGCAAGGTCAGCTGAATAAACACCAAAGTTTAAAGCTTTCTCTTTAGTACCTACATAGTTACCTCTGTTATCTAATGAGTTAACTAATCCAGGTTTTTGTTCTCCACCCTGTAGTTTAACGATCTCAAACAATTCATTTGGCGTTGGAACTGCATATTCTACCTCTAGCGCATTCGGATCTTCAACATTAGTTAATGTATCCTCCATGTGGATCTCATTAACATCATCATCTCCATCACCACCACAACTCACTATAAGAGAACTGCTGGCCAAAGCAATAATTCCTAGATAAAAATGTCTTCTTTTCATTTATTCTTAAGTATAAGGGGTTCCAAACGTATCGGAACGAAACAAATATAATATTTTTTTGTTGTTGATACGCCTAGCTTTTATAAATGTTACGTGTCAGCTCTTTTATTTCTTTCTGAAGATTTTCACTCACATTCACAAGAGGTAATCTAAGGGTGTTTGACATGATGTTCAACTCCACCAAAGATTCCTTGATTCCACCAGGATTTCCTTCTGCAAAAAGCTTACTGATAATTGGTAGTACATGGTAATGCCATTTTCTCGCTTCATCCATTTTGTCAGCCATTCCGGCTTTTACCATTGAAGAGAACTGTTGAGGAAACGCATTTCCTACAACTGAGATCACTCCGTCACCACCCACTGCCAAAATAGGAAGTGTAATAGCGTCATCACCTGAAATAACAAGGAAATTGCTTGGTTTGTTTTGGATGATGTCCATGATCTGCTCCATGTTACCTGAAGCTTCTTTCACGGCAACGATATTATCAAAATCACGAGCTAGTTTTAAGGTCGTTTCTGCTGTTATATTTGAAGAGGTTCTGCCCGGAACATTGTATACAATGATTGGCAATTTTGACGCCTTACTTATAGCAGCATAATGCGCGTAAATTCCAGCTTGCGTGGGTTTGTTGTAATAGGGAGAAGCCGATAGGATTCCGTCCACCTGTGAAAGGTTATAATGATCGAAATCACTAACTACGGCAGCCGTATTGTTGCCGCCAATGCCAAAAACAATAGGTAAACGCTTATTGTTGGTCTTACAAACAGTATCTAAAACTTTTTGTTTTTCTTCTTTTGTTAATACCGGTGATTCTCCAGTAGTTCCCTGCACCACCAGGTAATCAATTCCACCTTCGATCAAAAAGTTGGTTAATTTTTCTAAAGCAGGATAATCTACTTCACCTGTGGAAGTAAATGGAGTAACCATAGCAACTCCTAAACCTTTAAACTTGTTTACTTGCATTTTGCGTTAACTTGATTAGTTTATCATATATATTATCAACGGTTTTCGAAAGATCAGCTTCGTATTGAACCAGCAAATCGTAGTAAGACGGGGAGGTCGTATTTATATTTCCGATCTTCAAAGACGACACACTACGATTTACGAAATATTTCAGCAATTCTGAACCAGAAGACAAATCTAGGAGCAATTCTGTTGACATCTTTTCTAGATTAATCAATTTATCATTTTTTAACGCTCCTGTTAAATTAAAGTCGGTTTTGTGAACTGTATGGTAAAATCCAGTGGATCGATCTTCCTTGATCTCCCTTAAAAAAAGATGATACACGCTGGCAGAAGGCAATAGTTCTTCTACTTTGCGCTTCAGAGATTGGTTTTCCTGATCGGATACGATCAAAACACTTTTAATATCATCTGGTGCTTTTAACCAAACGTTTCTATTGATGATGATCTCTGATTTTTTCTTCAGAAAAGAATTCTTGACTTGATTCATTATTAACCTCCTATCATTGTTAGAAAATCATCTTCAGAAATAATTTTTACTCCTAGCTTTTCAGCCTTTTCTAGCTTCGCCGGACCCATATTTTCCCCAGCAACCAAATAGGATGTTTTGGCAGAAATGGACCCCGTATTTTTCCCTCCGTTCTGTTCTATTAATTCTTTCAATTCATCTCGGCTAATTCTCTCAAATACCCCTGAAATGACAAAGGTAAGTCCATTTAAAGTTTCTGAACTTCCTTCTTGTTTCTCGATATCAAATTTTATCCCAACAGCTTTCAATCGGTCTATGATGTCCAGATTTTTGGGATCTAAGAAGAACTCCTGAATAGAAATAGCAATTTTTTCTCCGATATCGTTGACGGCCACCAGTTCGTCAAAGCTTGCGGCTTTTAATTGGTCTAACGAACCAAAATAACGTGCAAGATTTTTTGAAACAGTTTCTCCTACATGTCTTATTCCAAGGGCATATAGAACGCGTTCAAAAGGTACTTGCAATGAAGCTTCAATACTGGCAAGCGCATTGTTGGCAGATTTATCAGCCATTCTTTCTAAGCCTACAATTTGGGAGAAGGTAAGATCATATAGATCTGCATAATCGTTGATCAAGCCTTCCTGATAAAGCAGATCAATGGTTTCAGGACCTAATCCTTCAATGTTCATTGCTTTTCTAGAGATAAAATGCTCGATCTTCCCTTTTATTTGAGGTGGACAACCTGTCTCATTTGGGCAATAGTGTTGTGCTTCACCATCTCTTCTGATAAGTGGTGTTCCGCATTCAGGACAAGTTGAGATGAAAGCTACAGCTTCATCAGCTTCTCCTCTGAATTCAAGATCAACTCCAACTATTTTTGGGATGATCTCACCACCTTTTTCTACAAAGACCTGATCTCCTATATGAAGTTCAAGTTTTTCAATTTGATCCTGATTATGCAGGGAAGCCCTTTTTACCGTTGTGCCTGCCAGTTGAACCGGCTCTAAATTGGCTACAGGTGTAATGGCGCCTGTTCTACCTACCTGGTAGGTGACTTCATTTAGTCGTGTCCTAACCTGTTCAGCTTTGAATTTGTAGGCTATGGCCCATCTTGGGCTTTTGGCTGTAAATCCCAGCTGTTCCTGTTGATCGTAATTATCAACTTTAATGACGACCCCGTCAATCTCAAATGGCAGTTTCTTGCGCTCCTTGTCCCAATAGTGTATAAACAACATGATCTCATCAATGGATGCACATTTTTTGATCATTTGCTTTGCCGGATCTGGTGTCTTAAAGCCCCATTTTTCTGCAGTTTCAACGGCTTCAGAATGACTGTTGAATTCAAGGTCTTCACCATATACACCATATAAATAGCAATCCAGCCCTCTTTCAGCAACTACCTTGCTGTCTTGCAGCTTTAGGGTTCCGCTTGCTGTGTTTCTAGGGTTTGCGTAAAGTTCTTCTCCCGCAATTCTTTTTTGTTCATTCAGTCGATTGAAATTGTCCAATGGAAAGAAAATTTCACCTCTAATTTCAAATTCGGTGGGAGCATCAGAAGAAACCGATAAAGGGATCGTTTTAATGGTTTTAACGTTAGTAGTAACATCTTCTCCCTGAGTACCATCACCCCTTGTAACGGCTTGTGTTAACTGACCATTTTTGTATCTTATTCCAATCGCGACACCGTCATATTTTAATTCACATACATAGGTGATATTTGTGTCTGATAATTTGTGTATGCGATCTTCCCAATCTCTTATCTCATCTTCAGAGTAAGTATTAGATAAGGATAGCATTGGGTATTGATGTTGAACCGTTTCAAATTTCCTGGTAATGTCACCACCAACGCGTTTGGTAGGGCTATTTTCAAAAGCGTATTCAGGATGTTGTGCTTCTAATTCCTCTAATTCTTTGAGCAATTGGTCAAATTCATAATCTGAGATGGTGGGAGCACTTTTTACATAGTAATTGTAGTTGTGCTGATTGATCTCAGCTGAGAGCTTTAAAATTCGTTGTTTGATCTCCTCGCTCATTTAATCACTGAAATTTGATTTGTTTTTTTCTTTTCTCTCTCTATTCTCTTCAGCCTGTTCCAATCGGATGATCTTCTTTTGATATTTGCTTTGTACAATATCTACTAATACTAATATGATGATCACAAAGTAGAAAGTGGCTTTGTTCATAGGAAGGATAGGGTGGCCCCAAAGTACAATATCTGCTAAATGACCCCCTTCTGTCAATAACATAACGCCAACCAGGAAAAGGACAAATAGTCCAAGAACTTCAAACATTCTGTTCTTCTCCAGAAATCGGGCAACTCTATTAGCCAGGAAGATCATCATGATACCACTTACAACTATTGCAATAGACATTAATATGAGTTCTGCCGTGTCATTGTCAATTGTGCTGGTTAGAGCCATTGCACTCAATATCGAATCAAATGAAAATACCAAATTCATCAGAACGATCATTACTATTACGCTGGTGGCGCTTTTTTTCTTTCTATCATCTGCCTTATCTTCCTCTAAACTTTCATGAGAGATCATGTGCCAGATCTCCTTCATGGCTGTGTAAATGATGAATCCTCCTCCAAATAATACAATGAGGCTATGTCCGTTAAAACTGGAGGCTACTTTATCACCTATATTAATAGCAAAGAGTTCGTCTTGAAACAAGGTGATCAGTGTCATTAGTAAGAAAAGCAATCCAATTCTTAAAACAATAGCCAACGAAATACCAATTACTCGAACTCTTTTTCTTTGTTCTGGTTCAACCTTTTTTGATTCTAAGGAAATGTAAAGGAGGTTATCGAATCCTAACACGGCTTGTAAAAGGATCAACATGAATAAGGTTCCAATATTATGAAAGGTAAAGATATCTGCCATGTTTAATTACTTGAATAAGAGCTAAAAGTAGACAGTTTTTTTATACGCCGAATTTCGTTTGATAAAAAGTAATCAACGAATAATTAAAAGTTTTTCGTGGCTCTTGTCATTTCTCTTTTTCCGGGAGGACCAGGTATGCTTTCCACTTCTAATCCAAGTTGTTTTAGTGTTCTCTTAAAAGCACCTTGTGCACAATAAGTCACAAGCACTGCACCCGGCTTCATACTTTTCACAATTTTAGACAGTACCCCTTCTTGCCATAAATGAGGCTGAACTTTAGGGCCGAAAGCGTCATAAAAAATGAGGTCGTACTGAGCTGAACTCAAGGTTTGATCTTCAATTTGGGAAAGATGTTTGGTGAATCCAAAATTGTTAGATAATTGAATGTGATGGTCTGAAGGGCAGGAGTGCATCTTTAGATATTCCTCATTTAAAAATTCCAAACCAAGCTCAGTCAAATAATTCATTTCTAGGATGGTATCAACATTCAATGGATGAGCTTCAATGCATTGGTAATCCACCTTTATTTTGTTTTTTAAGGCATAATCTAGGGTAAGGATGGCATTTAATCCGGTGCCAAATCCCATTTCAAAAATGCAAAGCTCTTTTTGGTCAAGATGTTGGATGCCTTCCTTTATAAATACGTGAAGCGCCTCTGTTATTGCTCCTTTTGTAGAGTGATAGGTCTCATTCAACGCTGGAATTAACAAAGTTTTTGAATTGTCATCAGTAACAATAATCTTGCTCTTCATGAGTTTTGTATCTTTGGAGTCAAATTGCAAATGTATGTTTCGTTCCTTATATATAATAGGTGTAGTTGGATTGGTTTTAATGACCTCATGTGAGAAATGCAAAAGATGTTCTTATAAATACACGGTCACTACTATTCAACAAACAGTGAATGGTGAAGTAGAGAAGACCGATACACTATCTGGTATTTTGCAGGATGAGAGTGGTGCCAATTTTTCTGAGGAATGTATAAAGAAAGATCAGGAATTTACCATTGAGCAATACTATCAAAATAAAAAGGATACTACACTTTTAGATAATTTCAGTTTTACCTGCGTGGATCTGTAATTACATCAAAGTCTTTATTTTATCGATCAGATCAACAGGGGCCGCCATGGGTTTCATTGTTTCAGAAGATATAAATACGAGCGAAGTATAAGCCTTTGTTAAAAGCTCATTTTTTTCATTGTAAAGTTCATAATCGAATTCAATTTTAACTCCCGGAACCTTCTTTAAAAATGTTCTGATTTCGATCAGATCGTCATAAAGTGCCGGTTTAATATATTTAACATTGAGTTCAACTACCGGTAACATAATGCAACGGGCTTCAAGTTCTTTATAACTGATTCCAACGGCTCGGAGGGTTTCTACCCTTCCAATTTCAAAAAATTGGGCATAATTGCCATAATAACAGTAACCCATTTGGTCTGTTTCGCTATATCTTATGCGTATGTGAGTGCTATGTACGAACATTTTGTTATATTGCTAGAACCTTAAAAAATTGTTGCTTAAAATAGAATTATTTTCTTTCCTCCAACGATTTTTTTTGACAAATTTTGATAAAAAAAGGGAAGTAAAAATTTTTTAAAAAACAACCCGAATTTTATTTTTTTTATAACTTTTTTATGTGAATATTTGCTTCCTGCTTTTGAGGGATCAAAAGCGTTATTTCACATAACTTTTTTATAACCCGTACCTGAATGAAGAACACAAAAAATCATGAGTCTATTTGGGAGGATTGCCTCAAAGTTATCAAGGATAATATTAGCCTACAAAGCTATAAGACTTGGTTCGAGCCGATCACTCCGATAAGATTCAAGAATAAGGTTCTTACTCTTCAGGTTCCGTCACATTTCTTTTACGAGTGGTTAGAGGAGCATTACATTGATCTGCTTAAAAAAGTGATCAAAAAAGAAATTGGTCCTGATGCTAAATTAGAGTACTCTATTATTATGGATAGAAGTGCCGATAGCAAAAAGACCCCTTACACAGTTAAGCTTCCAACTTCTAGTAAAAAGAATTTATCGAACACTCCGGTTTCAATGCCGTTGAATATTGGCGATAATCCAATACGCAACCCGTTCGTGATCCCTGGTCTTAAGAAGGTAAATGTTGATTCTAACTTAAACCCTACTTACTCGTTTGACAATTTTGTAGAAGGTGATTGTAACCGATTGGCTCGATCAGCTGCTTATGCCGTTGCTAATAAGCCAGGAGGAACTGCCTTTAACCCACTTTTGATCTATGGAGGTGTAGGATTAGGTAAAACTCATTTGGCTCATGCGATTGGAATTGGTATTAAAAATCAGTTTCCTAATAAGACCGTATTATACGCTCAAGCCGAGACATTTACCCGTCAATTTATTGACTCGATCAAAAACAACACAACAAATGATTTCATCAACTTCTATAAGTTAATGGATGTGTTGATCATTGATGATGTTCAATTCTTTGCAGGAAAAGAAAAGACTCAGGATGCTTTCTTCCACATTTTTAATCACTTGCATCAAAGTGGCAAACAATTAGTGCTAACGGCTGATAAGGCACCAGTTGAAATGAAAGGAATTGAGCAGAGATTGTTATCAAGATTCAAATGGGGACTGTCGGCAGATGTGCAGGCACCTGGTTTAGAGACTAGAATCGCTATTCTGAAACGAAAAATTTATGGAAATGGAGTAACCCTTCCGGATGATGTAATTGAATACCTGGCTTACAGTATCAATACAAACATCAGAGAAATGGAGGGAGCATTGACTTCGTTGATCGCACAAGCTTCTCTGAATAAGAAAGCTATTACGATCGAGCTGGCTAAAAAGATGATCGACACTTTTGTGAAGAACACAGCCAGAGAAGTTTCAATGGATTACATCCACAAGATCGTTTGTGATTATTTCAACTTGCCAATTGAGTTGTTAAAATCAAAAACAAGAAAAAGAGAGGTGGTACAGGCAAGACAGATCGCCATGTATTTTGCTAAGAAAATGACAAAATGGTCATTGGCAAGTATTGGAGCTCAATGTGGTGGAAAAGACCACGCTACAGTATTGCATGCCTGCAGAACTGTAAATAATCTTGCTGAAACAGATAAACAATTTAGGGGATATCTTGAAGATCTTGAGAAAAAACTAAATGTAAATTAATTAAATCCCTCCGGCCAAGTCGGGGGGATTTTTTTGTTGATTATATGAAAATATTAATGGTCTGTTTGGGCAATATTTGCAGATCTCCAATTGCCGAAGGTATCCTAAGACAAAAGGTAAAAGATCAGGGACTAAATATTGAAACTGATTCGGCTGGTACTTCCTCTTTTCACATAGGTGAAGCTCCAGACAGGAGAATGAGAGCTACGGCTAAGCAGAATGGGGTAGATATTGACGATCTGAGAGCAAGACAATTTGTGCCGGCAGATTTTGATCGATTTGATATTATCTATGCCATGGATCAATCCAATTATAATAACATTCTCTCTTTGGCCGAATCTGAAGTCGAGATTTCTAAGGTTAAAATGATCCTAAATGAGATCCAACCCGGAGCCAATCAGGCAGTTCCTGATCCTTATTATGGCGGAGATGAAGGGTTTCAACATGTTTTTGATCTGTTGGATGAAGCGACAGATGTGATCATAGAAAAGTATGGCTAGAGGTACTTTATTTATAATACCGATAACTATTGCTGATACAGAATTGAGTCAGGTATTGCCATCTCATAATACCGAAGTCATTAAACCTATTCGCTTTTTTGCTGTAGAAAAAATTAAAACAGCTCGTCAGTTTCTACGAAAAATGGATCGTGAATTTCCGATAGATGATTCGACCTTCTATGAGCAGGATAAACATGATGATTATTCGTATCAAAAAGAGGTGATCCGCCATTTACTGGATGGTCAGGATGTTGGCTTGATCTCTGAATCAGGTTACCCTGCCGTGGCTGATCCGGGATATTTGATTGTAGCTGAAGCTCAAAGAAATGGAGTTAAAGTTGTTCCCTTAGTTGGACCATCTTCTTTATTAATGGCTTTGGCCGCAAGTGGCATGAATGGTCAGGGCTTTACATTTAATGGGTATTTACCTGTTAAGGAACCGGATCGATCTAAACAACTTCAGTTTATTATTGGTTTGGTGCAAAAAACATCCTTCAGTCAGATCTTCATTGAAACACCATATCGTAATGAAGTGATATTTAAAGATTTCATAAAACATTGTCCTTCAGACATGAAGGTTTGTGTAGCTTTAGATATCACAGGGCCAAATGAGACTATAGTGACTCAAAGTATCGCTGATTGGAAAAAGAATCCCTTTAGGTTTGATAAGACCCCTTGTGTATTTATATTAGGAGTCTAATCCGTTTAAATATGAAAGTAATAGTTCCTTTTGTTTTATCTCTCTTTGTATTTTCATGCGGTTCTGAATCACCTGAAGATGAAGTGGTTGCTCCTGAACAAATAGAAGATTCTTCAACATTATCAAACCAGGTTGATCTGGAAGCAGAATTAGAGTCAATGGATGATCCATGTGATCTAATGGAGTTAGATGCTATTGTACCTATAGGTGGATTAATCCCTGAAAATTTGACAAAAGATCTTATGGGTCAATTGGTGGAATTCAATGGAGGTAATCTGGATGAAAGTAGCTACTTAAGCTTTGTTGAATATGGTGATTTTGTAATGATCATACATGATCAGCAAGACGGCGATAATTCAGAGTTGAGCTTTTATTCTCTAGATAGAAATGGTTGTTTTCAAGCAAAAAATCAAGTTTCTGGCGTTTTTGAATGGTTTGAAGGTAATAAAAAGTACACTCTGACACCTGGTGGTGAAATCTACTGCAAACCGGGAAGTTGGAAATTGAATGAGAAAGAAGGAATGATGATGTTAAATACCGTTGAAACCAATATTTGGATTGATGGCACAGGTCAAATCCTAATAGCGAGGTAAATTGTTTGATAAAACATAAGAAATTGAATTATGAAAATTGAAATAGATTTATTCAGAGCTACTCGACATAACACGCTTGAGGTAGTAAAAAACTTAAGCCTTGAACAGGTAAACGAGATCCCGGATGGATTTACCGGAAATATCGTTTGGCATGTGGGGCATATGGTGGCTACGCACAGAGGATTGGTTTATCAGCTAAATGGCGCTCCGGGTGAATTTGAAAAGGAATTCGTTCTGAAATATAAAAAGGGATCTGTGCCTGAAGCCGCTATATCTCAGCAGGAATGGGATTTTATTTTAGGTAAATTAATTTCTCAAATTGCCGAATTGGAAAAGGATCTGGCTAATCCAGAATTATGGAAGCCAACCACAGAATATACCACCTCTTATAATTACACCATTACAACTTTAGACGAAGCATTGAGGTTCAGTAATGTTCATCAGGCTTTACATTTGGGATATATAATGGCTATGAGAAGATGTCTAAAAAACTATTCACCCAATTGATAGATCTCTTTAAGATTTCTGCCTAGTTCATCATAATCTAATCCGTAACCAACAACAAATTTGTTGCTGATCTCTTTTCCAATGTATTGGACCGGATATCGCTTTCTGAAAACGTCAGGTTTAAGTAATAAAGTAGTGATGGATAATGAAGCAGTTTCCTGCTCTTCAAGTAAATCCAGGATCTTTCCCAGCGTATTGCCGGTGTCAATGATATCTTCTACCACTATGACATGACGATCAGTAAGATCTGTACTCAAACCAACCAATTCGTGAATAACTCCTGTACTGCTTGTTCCTTCATAGGAAGACAGCTTGATAAAACTCACCTCACAGTCAATGTTGATCTTTTTCATGAGGTCAGAAACAAACATGAAAGAACCATTTAAAACACCGATAAAAATTGGTTTTTTACCCTGGAAATCAAGGTTGATCTGTGTGGCTAATTTGTCTATGAATCTGTCAATTTCAGCCTGGCTGAACATAGGGACAAATGTTTTATCGTGTAGCTTGATCATGTGCTCAAATATAAAGATGTTCTCTGCAATTTTCTGAAATTGGTAAATAACTATCTTTGCATGGTACTGAATCAAATTGATACATGGAGAAAATCGAACCTTATACACCCAAGAATAAAGTTAGAGTTGTAACTGCTGCATCACTTTTTGATGGCCATGATGCGGCCATTAATATTATGCGAAGAATTATACAATCAACTGGTTGTGAGGTGATTCATCTTGGTCATGATAGGTCCGTTGAAGAGGTGGTGGATTGTGCCATTCAGGAAGATGCACAGGCTATTGCAATGACTTCTTATCAGGGTGGTCATACAGAATATTTGAAGTATATGTATGACCTTTTGAAACAAAAAGGGGCCGATCATATTAAGATCTTTGCTGGTGGAGGAGGTACGATCCTTCCTACTGAGATCACAGAACTTCATGAGTATGGTATCACCAGAATTTATCATCCGGATGATGGTAGAGAGATGGGATTACAGGGAATGATCAATGATCTGGTAAAACAATCCGATTTTCCAACTGGTGATCATTTGAATGGAGAGGTAGCTCATTTACCAGAGAAAAATCCGGTAGATATTGCTCGATTGATCTCTGCTGCAGAGAATTTCCCAGAAGAAAGCAAACCTGAACTTGAAAAGGTTCATGAACTTGCTGCAAAAGTAGATACACCTATTCTAGGGATCACTGGAACCGGTGGTGCTGGTAAATCTTCCCTGGTAGATGAATTGGTAAGAAGATTTCTGATCGATTTCCCTGAAAAGAATATCGCTATTGTTTCGGTTGACCCATCTAAAAGAAAAACAGGTGGAGCTTTGTTAGGAGATAGAATTCGTATGAACTCTATCAAAAACAAGCGCGTGTATATGCGTTCTTTGGCGACAAGACAGTCAAATTTGGCTTTGTCTAAGCATGTAGCTGAAGCTTTGGAAATCCTGAAAGCAGCTAAATATGATTTGATCATTCTTGAAACTTCAGGTATCGGTCAGTCAGACACGGAGATCTTAGATCATTCAGATGTTTCTCTTTATGTCATGACACCAGAATTTGGTGCTGCCACTCAATTAGAGAAGATCGATATGCTTGATTTTGCTGATCTGGTTGCATTGAACAAGTTCGATAAAAGAGGGGCTTTAGATGCTATTAGAGATGTCAAAAAACAATACAAAAGAAATCACGAATTATGGGATGCATCTGATGATGATATTCCGGTTTTTGGTACGATAGCTTCACAGTTCAATGATCCGGGAATGAATTCGCTTTATAAAGCGATCATGGATAAGGTGGTTGAGAAAACTGGAGCAGAATTGAACTCTACTTTCGAGATCACAAAAGAAATGTCTGAAAAGATATTTGTGATCCCTCCTGCTAGAACCCGTTACTTATCTGAGATCTCTGAGAATAACAGATCATACGATAAATGGGTGGATGAGCAAGTTGAGGTAGCTGATAAATTATATGGACTTCAAAAGTCAATTGAAACGCTACAATCAACAAATATTGAGGATAAAGACCGATTGATCAAAGGTTTACAAGAATCATTTGAGAAAGTAAAATTGGAATTGGATCCTAAGAACTGGGTGATCATTGAGGGCTGGAAGGATAAAGTGCAGAAGTACAAAGATCCGGTTTACAAATTCATGGTGCGTGATAAGGAATTGTCTATTCAAACGCATTCTGAATCATTGTCTCATTTGCAAATACCAAAAGTGGCTCTTCCAAAATACAAAGGTTGGGGAGATGTTTTGAGATGGTCTCTGCAAGAGAATGTACCTGGTGAATTCCCGTACACAGCTGGTTTGTTCCCTTTCAAAAGAGAAGGAGAAGATCCAACCAGAATGTTTGCAGGAGAAGGTGGGCCGGAAAGAACCAACAGACGTTTCCATTACGTGTCATTAGGTATGCCGGCTAAACGTTTGTCTACCGCTTTTGACTCTGTTACACTTTATGGAAATGATCCTGATCTAAGACCGGATATCTACGGTAAAATTGGTAACTCAGGGGTTTCAATCTGCTGTTTAGATGATGCCAAAAAGCTGTATTCAGGATTTAGATTATCAGATCCTAAGACTTCTGTTTCTATGACCATAAACGGTCCTGCTCCAATGTTGCTGGGATTCTTTATGAATGCTGCAATTGACCAGGAGTGTGAGATCTATATCAAGGAGAATAAGCTAGAGGCAGATGTAGAAAAGAAATTAAAAGAACTATACGATAGCAAGGGACTTCCGCGTCCGGCGTATCAGGGAGAACTTCCTGAAGGAAATGACGGATTAGGATTGATGTTGCTGGGTATTACCGGTGATCAGGTATTGCCCGCAGATGTTTATAGTAAGATCAAAGCAGAGACCCTAAAAGCAGTGAGAGGTACGGTTCAGGCAGATATTTTAAAAGAAGATCAGGCACAGAACACCTGTATTTTCTCAACTGAATTCGCCTTGAGATTGATGGGAGATGTGCAGGAATATTTCATTGATAAAGGGGTTAGAAACTTCTATTCAGTGTCTATTTCAGGATACCATATTGCTGAAGCAGGAGCTAATCCGATCTCACAATTGGCATTCACATTGGCTAATGGATTTACCTATGTGGAGTATTACCTTTCCAGAGGAATGGATATCAATGCATTTGGACCAAACTTATCCTTCTTCTTCTCAAATGGAATTGATCCTGAATATGCTGTTATTGGTAGAGTTGCCAGAAGGATCTGGTCAAAAGCTTTGGCGAAGAAGTATGGCGCAAATGCCAGAGCGCAAATGTTGAAATACCATATTCAGACATCTGGTAGATCACTGCACGCTCAAGAGATCGACTTCAACGATATCAGAACAACATTACAGGCACTTTATGCCATATACGATAACTGTAATTCACTTCACACAAATGCCTATGATGAAGCCATTACAACTCCTACTGAAGAATCAGTAAGGCGTGCTATGGCTATTCAGTTGATCATTAACCGTGAGCTTGGATTAGCTAAGAATGAGAATCCAATTCAAGGTGCTTTCATTATTGAAGAATTGACGGATCTTGTTGAAGAAGCTGTATTGATGGAATTCGACAGGATCACGGAAAGAGGAGGTGTTTTGGGAGCCATGGAAACTATGTATCAACGCTCTAAGATCCAGGAAGAATCTTTGTATTATGAAACCTTGAAACACAATGGTGAATATCCGATCATTGGAGTGAATACTTTCTTAAGTTCAAAAGGTTCTCCAACCATTATTCCGGCTGAAGTGATCAGGGCAGAAGAGAGTGAAAAGCAATATCAAATTGAAATGTTGAACAACCTGCATAAGGCCAAAGAAGACAGATCAAAAGAGGTTATTGCACAGGTTCAAAAAGCTGCCATTCAAAATCAAAATGTTTTTGCTGAATTAATGGAGGCTGCTAAGCATTGTTCATTAGGTCAGTTGACATCTGCTTTGTTTGAAGTAGGAGGTCAGTACAGAAGAAATATGTAAGAAGATTTCTTTTCTTATTGATTACCAGTTCAAAAAAGAGCTTTTAATACGCCATTTTATTACATTTAAATTTTGATATTTAAGTGTGAAAAAATTCTTCCAGATCATTTATAGAAATAGTATATACCTGTTACTGTTGGGTATTATCGGAATATTCGTGTTCGTAATGATCGATATGCGTGGAACGGTAGACCATCTCAGCAAAGATATGGTTACCAAATCCCTGCTTCGAACAGATCTTGAATTAGAGAATTTCTTTGCAACGGTGCGGGAGGATATCGTAGTCACTGCCCAGGAACACATGGTCCAGCGTTACAATCATCACGATTATTACAAATTAAATGCTGAATTCAGACCTTTAGTAAAGAATAAGAGACAGTTATCGTCTGTTTTGATGGCTACGTCTGAAGGAGATGAATTCCTTATCCTTGATCTGGATACCGCCTGGATGTTTAGGATCACCGAAGATGGTAGTAAAGACTCGCTTCCTGAACAAATGTTCTGGACAGATGTTGAAAACAATGAACCTCATTATCGCAATAAAAAAGATGTGCCGTATGATCCACGTACGCGTCCATGGTATCAAAATGCCATGGAACATCCTCCAATGCATGTCAATTGGACCGATCCCTACACTTTCTTTACCACTCAGGAGCCTGGAATAACCATTTCAACGCGTTGGGTTGACACGGTAGATCATAAGGATATTGTTGTGGCATTTGATGTTCTATTGCAAGAGGTGTCAAGGTTTACCACTGAAATGAAAATTACAGAGAACGGAATCGTTTTCATTTTAACTGAGGATGAACGCATCATTGGATTACCTTCTAATTCGGGCTATGATTCAGATGAAAAGATCAAGGAAGACGTTTTGAAACCTTATCGTGAAATAGGAGATGATAGAATTAACCAAACGGTAGATATTTGGAATGATCTAACCAATAAGGATTCCTGTTTTCATTTCAAATCTGATGATGAAGTTTGGTGGGGTTCAATTCAACACTATCATATTTCAGATGAGGACAAATTGTTGGTGGGAGTTATTGTGCCTGAGAAAGATTTTGTGGGGGAAGTGATCCATTCTGAGAATGTCATCCTGATCGGATTTATTTTGGTTATCATATTTACCTTTTACATCCTTAAACAATACAGAGATAAGCAAAAGGCAAATGGACAACTTAGAGAACAGAAAGAAGAGATCGTCAAACAAAATAGTTTGTTGGAAACTGCCAATGATGAGATCTTGCAGGCCAAACATGAAATAGAAGAAAAGAGCAGTGAGATCCTCGATTCGATCAATTATGCTAAAAGGATCCAAACTGCAATACTTCCTCCGCCTTCATATTGGAATAAAAATCTACCAGAATCATTTGTGCTTTATTTGCCTAAAGACATTGTCGCAGGCGATTTTTACTGGATGGATACAGTGGGGGAGGAAGTGCTATTTGCAGCAGCCGATTGCACAGGACACGGTGTTCCGGGTGCAATGGTTTCGGTGGTTTGTCACAACGCATTGACCAGAACTGTGCGTGAGTTTGGAATGCATCAGCCGGCTGAATTATTAGATAAAGTTACGGATCTGGTAATTGAAACCTTTGAGCGTTCTGATCACGAAGTGAAAGACGGAATGGATATTTCTTTATGCGGCTTAACCATGTCAACCATGGAGCTTGAATTTGCAGGTGCGCATAACCCTATGTGGTTGATCCGTGCAGGGAATGAGGATTTCGAAGGGATGGAGAAAAGCATGGACTTGGATGGTAAAACGCTTTATGAAATTAAAGCAGATAAGCAGCCGGTTGGGAAGTTTGCTTATCGTGAAAAGTTTACCAACAATAAGATCAAGCTTCAAAAAGGAGATCTTATTTATTTATCATCTGATGGTTACCCTGATCAATTTGGAGGTGAAAGAGGTAAAAAACTGAAGACAAAAGCCTTTAAGGAAATTCTGATAAAGTTGGCAGAAACGGATATTCATCAACAAAAAGACTTGCTTGAAAGATCTTTCAATGAGTGGAAAGGAGATTTCGAGCAATTGGATGATGTTTGTGTAATAGGTATTAAAATTTAGGTTTATTCCATTCAAGAAATGCATATTGCGAGAAGTTTATCCTGAGCGAAGTCGAAGGGAGCAATTGGATGATGTTTGTGTAATAGGTGTAAAGATATAATGGCTAAAAGAATATTAATAGGGTGTTTTATCTTGTTTTCCATACTTGGAAGGGCACAGTTGTATACCTATGATGTTGATAGCCTTAAACAAGAGTTATTGAAGGAAAAAGATCTACTTAAAAGAGGAAAGATCTTTTTAAAACTTGGTTATTCTTATTACCTGTCAGATAATGATTCGGCTATATTCAATTTTGAGCAAGCCTATCAATTCGGAAAATTGTCAGGGGACCTTTTTTTGCTGGCAGAATCCTCTGCTAGATTGGCACAGGCATTATTGTATACAGATCCTGGTTTGGCTACTAAATATGTATTGGAATCAGTTCAGTATTCTGAAGAGTTAAAGGATCCGTCACAAATTGCTTATGCACAAAGTGTCCTGGGAACGATTTATCGTACCAATGGCGAGATAGATAAGGCAATGGAAGCTTATGTGTATATGAACGAGGTAGCCGAAGCAGCTCAGGATACTATGGAAATTGCCAGGTCTTTCAACAATATTGGAATTTGCCATATGATGAATGGTGATTATGAAATTGGTCTTGAATACTGGAAAAAAGCTCTGGATCTGAAGTTGGAAATGGGTAGAGAAGAATCGGCCGCCGCAACCATGGCAAACATTGCTCTTTATTATAAAGATATTGGTAGGTATTTTGAAGCAAAAGAATATTTGGATCAGGCCCTTGAGATCAATATCCGCCATAATGATTTCGAATCTGTTGGATTTAACTATACCATTTTAGGTGAAATGTATTTTAAAATGGGGAATAATCATGAGTCTGTCAAATACTACGAAAAAGCACTCATGTTTATTGATTCAAGCAGGTCCAACTTTAACAAAGAAGCTGCCTTATTGGGGATTTCTACCACCCTGGAATCTTTAGGGAATTATAAAGATGCACTTGAATATTACAAACAGTGCACGGAGTTATTAATGGATCAATATAATGAGGATAATGCCCGAATTACCAAGGAATTGACCACCAAATATGAAACAGACAAAAAGGAACAGGAAAATCTTTTACTAAAGACTGAAAATGATGCAAAAGATGCCAGAATTCAAGAGGAGCAGGCGAAAAGTGAATTGCAGAAAACGAGAAATCTATACCTGGTCATTGGTTTGTCTGTGGTAATGATGACCCTGATATTCATAGTATTTATTCTAAGAAGAGTTAGACAGGCAAAAGTCGAGATCGAAACACAAAAACATCTCTTAGAAGAAAAGAACAATGAGATCCTTGATTCCATCTCCTATGCTAAACGTTTACAGGAGGCCATATTACCAACAAATGAGACCATTGATGGTGCATTCAAGAACAATTTCGTGCTTTATATGCCAAAGGATATTGTTGCAGGAGATTTTTACTGGATGCAAAGAACTGCAGATAAAATATTGATTGCTGCAGCTGATTGCACGGGACACGGAGTTCCAGGTGCCATGGTTTCAGTGGTATGTCATAATGCTTTGAACAGAGCTGTAAGAGAGTTTGGAATCTCAAATCCTGGAGAGATCCTTGATAAGGTCACGGACCTGGTGATCGAAACTTTTGAGCAGGGTAACGAAGAAGTAAAAGACGGAATGGATATTTGTCTTTGTAGTTTTGATCTGGTCACGAATAAGGTGGAATATGCTGGGGCAAATAATAGTTTATATCACATCAGTGATTCAGAACTTTTTGAGATCAAAGCAACTAAACAGCCTGTAGGTAAATATTCTGAGCGTAAGAACTTTGAAACAAATACCCTTCAATGTAAAGAAGGTGATTCTATATATCTTTTCACGGATGGTTTCGCCGATCAATTTGGCGGAGATAAAGGTAAGAAGATGAAATACAAGGCTTTTAAGCAGATCCTTCTTACCAATCATAAAAAGGGAATGATCGCGCAACGAGAATTAATGCAAGACGCTTTTTATAAATGGAAAGGTGAATTAGAGCAAATTGATGATGTTTGTGTTATCGGCATAAGACTGTAATCCTCATTTTTAACGATTTAGCAATTGAGTGTTTCCCCCTCAAAATGATTTCGGTTAATACGCATTTGTAAAAAATTAATCGCAAATTCCCAGTCTCAAAGAACCTCATATGAAAAGATTAATCGTTATTCCATTATTGGCAGGTGTATTCTTGTTATCTGCCTTTATTTTTCCTAAAAAACAAAATGTATTTGCAGAAGAAGAATTAGATGTTAAGTTCAGAATTCAGATCTGCGCATACGAAAACCATGTGCCTTACAATAAGGTGGAGGCTATGCGCAAACTAGGTAAGGTAATGGTGGTAAAGAAAGATGGATGGGCTTATTACTATTCAAAAGAATATGCTACCGAAGCTGCGGCTATTACCCAGGTACCTTTTTACATCAGTGCCGGATTTGAAGATGCTCATGAAGTAGCCGAAGTGAATAATCAATTTTATTCCGTTGAAGAGTATCACAAAATGTTAAAGGACAAAGAAGAAAAAGAATCCACTATTCACATTTACAAATAGTCATTTAAATTATTAGACAGGCGATAATTCGATTATTATTATTGCTATCTTACGGCCAGTTTATCACTGACCTTGAGTAATTTAGTTGTTAGAATATTCAGTAACCTGTCTACCAGGATCATGTTCATTTTCTATTTGAGCATTATCCTTGTTACGGCCTTTTTTCTCATTTTCGGATACTATACTCAGTTACAGTTGCATGAAGAAAAGCAACATGATAAACTAAAAGGAATCGTTTCTTCTGTAGCCATTGCCATTGATGGGAGTGAGCACGAAAAGATGATGACTGATTTTGATCAGAAAGATGATATCAAGGTCAATGACGAGAACATGACCTATCATACGATTCATGAAATTCTGTTGAAGGCGGTTGAAGCAAATGAGTTAAAGTCTCCAATGTATACCCTTGTTTATTCAGATGAAAAAAAGGTGTTTGAATTTGGAGTAACCTCTGATCCTAATCCCTATTATCGTCATGATTACACCAACTATCCACAAGAGTTAATAGAAAACATGGAGACTGGAGGTACCATTCCTCTTTATGAATCGGAAAATGGAATGTGGTTATCTGCTTTCTATCCAATTAGGAATAATGAAGGTAAAACAATTAGTCTTTTAGAAGCAGATATTGAATTCACGGAGTTCATTCAAATGGTTAGAGCTAAATATTTCAGGCAGTCTATGATCGCATTGGGCGCCATTGTACTGTTGGCACTGGTTTTAATTCCTTATACAAGAAAAGTACTAAAGGAAGATGAGCTTCAAAAGAAGAAATTAGAACATCAGTCTGAGATCATTGCAGAGAAGAACAGAGATATTACAGATTCGATCAATTACGCGCTAAAGATCCAAAATACCATACTTCCTCCATTGGATAATTTTAAGTCTTATTTCAATGATAGCTTTGTGTTATACAAACCAAAGGATATTGTTGCTGGAGATTTCTTTTTCCTTGAAAAAATGGAGGACTATGTATATGTTGCGGCAGCAGATTGTACAGGGCATGGCGTTCCGGGGGCAATGGTATCTGTGATCTGTTCTAATGCTTTATCACATGCGGTTCATGAAAAAGGACTAACAACAACATCTGAAATTTTAGATGCTGTTCGAAATGAGGTGGTGCAAAAATTCAAGTCCTCTCCTGATGGAATTAAAGACGGAATGGATGTTTCTATTTGTCGATTGAATTTAAAAGACAAT
Organism: Crocinitomicaceae bacterium; assembly: GCA_020635955.1. Lineage (GTDB taxonomy): Bacteria > Bacteroidota > Bacteroidia > Flavobacteriales_D > Crocinitomicaceae > Paracrocinitomix. Next base: position 254,720 of record JACJYW010000003.1, on the reverse strand, counting down.
ACCCTGCAATATACAGGAGCAAATAATCCAATTTATTTGATGAAGAAAAGTGAAGTGGAAGAGATTTCTCCGGATAAACAACCGGTAGGACAATTTGCCTATGCAAAGCCATTTACTATGCATGAAAGAAAACTAGATGCAGGTGATGTGGTTTATATGTTCACAGATGGATTCGCAGATCAATTTGGAGGAGAGAAGGGTAAAAAATTAAAGTATAAGCCATTCAAAGAAATGCTTTTCAATATGAGAGATCATTCCTTATCAGAGCAAATGTCAGCTTTGGATAAAAAGTTTGAAGATTGGAAAGGTGATTTCGAGCAGGTGGATGATGTTTGTGTCATAGGTTTCAGAGTTTAATTACACCTGCGAGAAGTTTATCCTGAGCGCCACACCGATTAGTCAAAAGACTAAGAAGTGTAAGTCGAAGGGAGCAGGTGGATGATGAGAGGCCCGACAATTCGGGACGAAGGAACGAGCGCTTTCTGGAAAGAAAGAGATAGCGAGTCTGTTGTGTCATAGGTTTCAGAGTTTAATTACACCATCTAAAAATCTTGTTCTACATATGCAACTTTTTCCTTCAAAAAACAGTTTTGCTTTTATACTGTAAGATACTGACTTAAAGAAATTTTGCGATCTTACGGGCACTAACCTCAGAATCATGAAGCATTTATTAGTATTCCTGACATTTATTGGTATTGTTCTAAATTCCAATGCACAGCAATTAACCAATGAAGGAACAGATTTTTACGTTGCATTTACTCAAATGTATGATCAAGCCAATGCGGTGTTTGAGATCAACATATCCAGCAGAACCAATGCCAACGGAACTGTACAAATAACCGGAACAGGTTTTTCGCAGAATTTCACGGTAGCACCTGGTGTGGTTACTACTGTAACTCTTCCTTCTGCGGCTGCAAATATTAACGTTTCTGAAGTTGTTTTAGAACGTGCCATTCATGTTACTACTGATGTACCATGTACCGTATATGCCTCTACATTTCATAGCGCTCGTTCAGAAGCATCTATTTGTTTGCCAATAACTGCGCTGGCTTCAGATTACATGGTCACCACTTATCCAACTATGCTTAAAAGTGGTGTGTGGTATCAATCATGTTTTATAGTTGTCGCAGGAGATCAGGCATGTGATGTGACCATTATTCCTTCATGTAATACTGATGGAGGTGTAGCCGCAGGAACTCCAATTTCTGTTCATCTTGACCCAAATGAAGTGTATCAGGTGAAAGCGCAAACAGGAGCCGCAAATGATCTTACAGGTACTCTCGTATCTGCTGATAACGGAACAGATAAGTTTGCTGTTTTCAATGGACATGTTTGGGCTTATTTATCAAATTGTGGAAACCTAAATGCCGATCCTCTATATGAGCAATGCTATCCTTTACAATCATGGGGTAAGGAGTATGTATTGATGCTTTCAATAGAACAGAATGATAATGCATATCGTGTTGTGGCTTCACAAAACGGAACAACTTTTACAGTAGATGGAGTTCCGACGGGTGGTACCTTGAATGCAGGAGACGTTTATGATGGTAATTTTCTATCAGAAACTGCTGTAGTAGAATCAAATAAACCGGTAGCCGTAACCCAAACAATGACAACTGGAGTTTGTTCAGGAAATGGTGACCCTTCAATGATCGTATTGAATTCAAATGAACAAATGTATCTAGATACCGTGACATTTTATGCCGCTTCAGGAGGATCTAACCTGGTGAACTATGTAAATGTTGTTACCAGGTCATCTGATACCTCTACAATGCAATTCAATTCAGTACCTATCGTAGGTTGGACATTAGTTCCTTACGATAATACTTATTCATACAAAAGATTTGCGACCGGAGCCGGTTCTCATACATTAACTACTACGGGTTGTGGATTCCTGGCCTATGCTTATGGAATGGGAAATCCTGAATCTTATTTTTATGCTGCCGGAGCTCGTGTTAATGCCGTGGATGATTCTATCTCATTTCTTAACATCAACACTTCACAACAAGGATTATGTGATCTAGATTCTATTCAATTCACTCCTTTTACTTCAGGAGGTCAGGTTATTGTTTACAATTGGGATTTTGGTGATGGTCAAACCTCTAGCCAACAAAACCCATTGCATACTTATGCAAATCCTGGAACCTATACTGTTACTTTGATTGTTGAATATCTATGTTTTTCAGATACCATTTCAGATAACGTTACTGTTTACAATTCTCCTGTACTTTCTGGTACTGCAACTGATGTTACCTGTTACGATTGGGGCAATGGTAGTATTGCAGTAAATACAACAGGCGGAACACCAAATTATAATTATCAATGGTCTCCGGGAGGTCAAACTTCAGAAGATCTGTCAGGATTAGATGGAGGAACTTATACCTTGCTAGTTACCGATCAAAATGGTTGTGAAGATGAAATAACTTTTGTAGTAAATGAACCGGCACCAATTGATATCAACTTAACACCTGCCGGACCGTTTGCACCACCTGATGGTAACCAGCAATTACAAGCAACACCTTCGGGAGGAACATGGACATGTACATCCTGTCCTCCGGGATCTGTAACAGCAGGTGGATCTTTTGATCCTGCAGCAGCAGGACCTGGTTTGTGGAATGTTTGCTATACAGTTACCGTTGCAGGTTGTGATAGTTCTGAATGTATGAATATCCTGGTGGATACCTCTTGTGCAATGTTGGCTTTTACGAATGAACCAACATGTTATGGATTCTCTGATGGTTCATTTACGGTAAACGTTTCAGGTGGATTGGGTACAATAAATTTTGTGCTAACTAATTCACAAGGATCTCAAGTGAATGCTGGGAACTCTAATACTGCTAACAACTTGTCAACAGGATGGTACTACATCAATGTCACTGATGATATTTGTACCTTCAATGATTCTGTATTTCTGGATGAGCCAAGTCAAATGCAGTTAGAAATGGATATTACTGATGTGTTGTGTAATGGAGACTTGACGGGATCGGCAGTAGTTACCAATGTGTTGAATTATACCGGAGATTATCAGGACATTTCCTATTACTGGAATCCTGTCCCATCAGGAGGTAATGGCGTTGGGGCAGATTCATTAGGAGGAGTAGGAGCAGGAACGTATACCATTTTGATCAATGATGAGAATGGATGTTCTGAAACAGTAGATTTTACAATTACACAACCTTCAGCACTTGCCTTTGCTGAGTTTGGATCTGAGCCTGCATATTGCCGATTATATAGTTATCAAAATGGCAATGGAGTAGTGTTTGCATCAGCAACTGGCGGTACACCTGACTATACGTATGAATGGTTTGATGTATACAATTTTAACAGCTCGAATAATACGACCTGGGGAGGTAGAAATCCAAGCCTGTATAAAATGACAGTTACAGATGCAAATGGTTGTACATTGGTTGGATTCATTGAGTTAGATTCATTAAGTCCTGTTGCAGATTTTGAAGTGACAGCACCTGAATTCTTAGACTATCCATTGTTGCAGGGAACAGCAGATGTACATGCACATTTTGTAAATCAATCTATGTATTTTGCGAATCCGAATAATCCAAATGCAGATACTACCTTCTTCTGGAACTTTGACCTTGGAGCTGGATGGGAGTTAAGTACAGATTTTTATGAAGAATTTGATAGTATCTATTCAGATTCCGGAACCTATGAAGTTTGTTTAGTTGCACTGAATAAAAATGGTTGTACAGATACAGCCTGTAAGAATATATTGGTTTGGGATAAACCAGATCTGACCTTACCAAATGTCTTTACACCTGGAGGTGATGGAGCAGGAGATGGGGCTAATGATGTATTTTTCTTTCCGAACATAGCCATTGATGAATTTGAGGCAGTTATTGTGAACAGATGGGGAAAAACCATCTTTGAATTCACAAGTATTAATGATGTATGGGATGGCTCAGATAAAAGTGGAAGTCCATGCCCGGATGGTGTTTATTTCTACACCTACAAAGCAGTAGCAACGAATGGTACTGAGTTTGAAGGACAAGGTAATATTCACCTGCTTCGACAGAAATAAATTGAAATTGAATTATCTAAAGAGCCTTCCTGAACAGGGAGGCTTTTTTTATTCTCGAATCCAGCTTGGCCGAACTGCTTGATAAAATTCTTTCAGCATTTTTTAGAGAAATGATCAACTCATTCCTATTCGAAATTTTTTCTTGGAATTTGATCACTCAATTAATATTCGTTTCACTTCCTGAAAGTTAGGATTTCCAACGCGAATAAAATAGATTCCTGCTGGTAAGCTAGGGGTGATCATTTGATGATTGAGGGAGTTTTGTACCGGTACAGCTTGCTCTGTTAGTATAATTTTTCCTTGTATATCGATTAGGTCAACATAAACCATATCATTGCCTAACTGTTCCAATTGAATTTGGATGATATCATTATGGTAATTGATTATCATTTCCACATCAACTTCATCAATGCCAAGTTCATACCAATCGATTATTTGAGTGGAGAAGATCCTGGTTCTTTGATCTCCATTTGGTCCAATATATTCACCTGTAAACCAAAAGGTTTTACCATTTTGATCAAGCGCCATATGACTGTAGTCCCCATATCTATTTAAATTCTCTTGTGAAGACAATCCTTCAACACATATTTTCTCTTCAAAGGTCATTTGATTCAATGGGTCAGAAGCGAGTCTGCCGGTGTATCTAATACCTGGAAAAACTCCGTTTGGACCATCACAATAGGAATATGCCAAACATATATTGCCCTGATCATCCATAGCGGCAGATGAAAACCAACGGTCACTATTATCTGGATTAAAAGTTCCCTGCTGGTGTAATTCCCAATTACCGTCATTTTGATCTCTTAGTTCATACCAGCGAACTGCAGAGTTTCCTGCATCTGCCATTATTGTTTGTGTTAGAATCACAGAATTATGATCATAGAATCGTAAATGTTGTGCTCTAATACATGGCATATGAGGTAATGCACTTATCAACTCATTATTGGGTTGTAATACTGTTTCATAGGCCTGGGAATAATTGACGGTGAAAGGCGCAACTGCAATACTGTCTGAAGGAAGGATCACTGAATATTGGGGTTGGTTCCAATTGACAAAAAAATCGCTTACAACAATCATATCTTGATCACCGGCAACCTGATCATCCAAAATATGGAACAAATAACATGGAGAATATGCAGGAGGTAATGGCCCATCAGCATCTGAAGGTAAAGCCATCCAGTTCCAACCTGGCACAGACATAGTTATGAGTTGAGCCGTTGGATCACCTATTAACATTTTTGAACGTTCTACTACTGCTGTACTCTGATCATTAGGGCCGGGAATGTTACTGGTAAAGTAATATCCATCCCACCACACTGAGAATTTTGGGAAATCAGGGAAATCTGTGAATGTAAACCCATAGATGTAATATGATCCTGTAGGATCATTGGTTTGAGAAATGGCTATGAATAATTTATTAGGATATAGTTGGAGGAATGACAGAAAATATCTGTCTGCATGTCGGTCATACATGACAATTGGGTCACCGCTGTTATTGTATCCTGAATCCATTGGGAAAAAGGTAGTGAAATCGATCTCTGGCGTATATGGTACACCTGTTTTTGAATAAACACAGAAAGTGCGGTTAACAGCTTGCACATAATGGTTGGGCCCTGCTGCGCCTGTTGGGTCAGGAGGAGGAGCTGTTCCGTACTGTCCGTCAAAATTTACAGTAAGTGTTTTGAATTGTCGGGTGCCCATATCTGTTTGTAATACAGGATCAGGCAAAGTAGGATTATCATTTGTCTGGAAATCAAATTCCTTTTCATGCCCTTCTGTATCTACATCAAGTTCCAGAGTAGAAGATTTGGATGCGATCCATTCCAAAAGTGGTGGAGTAGAGATAAAAACGTCCGCTTGTTGGTAATTGATCTTTTGACCAAGATCATTGAAAACAACTTCTGGTTGTGCAAATAAATTGGAGCAAAAGAACAAAAGGGTGAAGAGGATCGTTTTGTTAGTCATATTGCCTTGGGTTAAACAATAGACGAACTATTAAGGTAGTGGTGGGCTATGGAAGAATTTATTTTTTATAATCAGCCGCTACAATAGCTTTTACTCCAGTTTCATAAGGCGTTACTTTGAAATCCGGAAAGCGATTCATGAATTTATCTGAATTAAAATCGTATTCCCTATCATATTGATACATCATTTCAGGCATTTCTTTCATGACAGGAACAAATAATCCAATCACCTTGAACATAAAATTATTGATGGTTGAAGCTTTGTTTTTAGCCCCCATTTCTTGTGCGATTTTTGCGACCCATTCTCTGCCATTCATTGGATTTGAAGCTGTTGGTAAATGCCAGGTCTGATTAAAAGCATCATCTGTATTTCCTAAAATAGCGGTGGCTTTACCAGCATCCGGCGTATAGGTATAGGAATGTTTATGATCCAGTGAAATAGGCCATGTGGCTTTTTTGCCCTTGCTCAACGGGTTAAAGACCGTTTCAGTTAACATGGAGGTATTCTTGATTCCCGGGCCATAAAAATCAGCTGATCTAGCAATCAATGCTGTTAGCTTACCTTCTTCAACCTTATCCAGGATCATCTTAACGATCTGTTCTCTCACTTTCCCTTTCTTGCTTACCGGTTTAAAAGGCGTTTCTTCTGTCATCCCATTCAAATATGCCGGATCATACATGTAAATGTTATCAAAGAATACAAGCTTGGCATTGTGCTCTATGCATCCATCAATTACAGAACTTATGAATTTGGGCCAGTTTTCTTGCCAGATTTTGGTGTTATAAGGAAATCCAACGGTTACATAAACAATTGTTGATCCCTTAATGGCATTTTTTACATTTTCAGGATCCATCAGATCTGCCGATACTAACTGGTCAGTTTCATTGATCTTTTTCGGATTTCTACTGACCAATCGAATGTCAGTGGTGAATTGTGTTAACGCTTTTGCCAGCTCTTTTCCAATGGCACCTCCAGATCCTAAAATGGTTTGCATAGTATTGATTTTTAGATAAATCTATAAAGATTACTCACTGAAGACGTTTCTGGAATGTTAATCTTTTAAATTACATGAGAATATAGATCAAAATAAATATCGTTCCAGGGAGAATCAATACCATTGAAGCCATTCTAAGATAATTGAACCAAGGTTTTGGACGCCTTAGAAGAAAGGTAAGCAGAGGGATCAACAACATGATCTGGAATAATGGGAACCAGTTATAAATGGATCTGTCGCGCCAAACATAGTGTCTAATCGGAGCAGCATTTCCTTCAGTGGTATAAGGTACCTGGAGGAAGGATAATATTTTTTCGTCATGAAAAATGGGGGTATACGTAACCTCAAATCCTTCTTCCAAATGACCTATCCAGTCTTCTAAATGAGGGGTAAACAAGGCATGACCATGTACCCAAATACTTTGATAATTTATTCGATATAACTCTCGATTCATTTCCCATTCTGAGGGACTTATCTTTTCAGTGGGACCCATAACAAAAGTATCATAGGTAGTGAGTATCAACATAAGTGTGGTAAACACCACAATACCTTTAAAAAACAACCAACGGTTTCCACTGGTTATTTTTTGATAATAGGCTGCATCTCTTTCTTTTTCAGCTTCTTTTTCCTGTCTAACGCGTTCTGCTGCTTTAGCAATGGCAGTTTTTTGATCAAATTTTTGCATGGGTAAAATGAATTAAAACTAATAATAATAGCATAAAACTAAATAAAATAGAATTTAAATGCAAGTTTTTCTCAAAAAGATCTTTTACATGACTGTGAAATCAATTGCGAGATCGGAGTGTTTTAATGATAATTGCAAGGATTGGGAAAAGTACGAATTCCAATTGCAGAGTTATCAACCAAATGATCCCTGGCCCCATACCATCAAAGTAACGGCTAGTAGCTATCTTAAAATGGAAGACATTGATCAGGACTAAAGAAAGTAGAATGTAAACAAAGATCTTTATTCCGCCTGAAGTTTTTCTCAATATCAGGTAGGAGATGATGATTCCTAATGCAGGTATAATGAAGAATAAAGGTAATTCCATGATAGGATGAATAAAGACTGAAGATCATGAAAATAATTAAATGCTCAATTATTAGGCAAATAAAAAGTACTGGGATTCTTCTTACTCACCACCGAAGTTGAAGTGAAACGGAAACGTGTTTTGAGATAAGCATTGCCTAATGCTGATGTCAGAACTCGATAGCGTGTCGGACGTTAGCTTTAGCTATTATGTTAGCATGCGTTTTCTACTCTGGTGAAGACCTTTGTTCAACATTATGGTCCAGCCGTTTTCAGACAATATCATTTCGTTTTCTGTCAGTCTAACAATAGAATAACCGTTAATATATCCTTCATTGTTTGTTAAGTATAAAGAGTCTTTTTGGGAATTCATTTCCCATTTACCTGGGTCACCAGTTGATCGCGAACTCTTAATAGTTCCATTTTCATAAAAGGTGATGTAGCGAGTGTGATGCTCCCAGTTCAATTCTCCATTGCTTGCTGTTTCTGTTGATTTCCAAGTACCAACGATAGGATTATCATTTAAACAAGAAGATAGAAGAACAATCAATGAAATTGAAAATAATGCAATTATCCTGTTCATGGAATGAATGCTAACGTTTGAGTAAAGGTAGGCATTTATGCCGTCGTGAGGTGCGTTGGCAAAAAAATCCCGGACTCTGGTTTGTCCGACCGAGTGATGGAAGCCCCGGATGTGTACACGTACTGGGAGGGAAAAGCGTGGCCAGAGTGTCGGACATGACCTTTACTTATTGTGTTATGCGGCGTTTTCCAACAAAGCTGTAGCTAATTTCAAAGCCAGGTAATACTGGGAGATAAACCCCAGGTGCAACTCCGGCTTTTAGGAAAAACCCGTCATAGTAGTTGCAGTATAGTTGCCCAATGAGGGACAGTCCGTTTTGGAATGAATGTCGGTAGCCAATATCAAAGAAGTGGTTGAATAATGCATCCGGACACCTTTGACTCTTACAATCAGGAAAATATTTGTCCGGATCTGTCATATACCAAGGATTGAACACGTATTGGGAGCCAATTTCAAAGATCAAAGCATTTTTTCGGTCAAAATTGTACTGTATTCTTCCTTTTAATTCCGTTTCAATATTGTAATAGGGTTGAAAACGGATGAAGTCCATTCCAAAACCTCCCAAAACTCCCCAAGTCAAATTTTTATCCTTTCGAAATTCGTGTCCGTAACCGACAATGTAGATTGAAGGTACGCCTCCGAATTGGGCAAACACTAAACTTTGATGATTTTTTACGTTTAATGTATCATTTGACTTTGCAACAGTCGAAAGCAATATTAGGATTGTAAGAATAATTGGTCGCATGAGTCCGTTGGGTTTGGCAATTATCTTGCATATAGATTAAACATTTGAGACTGTGTAGAAGTTACAGATAGCCGCAATTGTCAAATTGCAATGACGCATAACGTTTGAGCAAAGCTAGCAATTTATGGTGCGCGCAGCAAACCTAAATTGCGAACGAGTGCGCTGGCCAAAAAGCCCCGGACTCTGGCTGTCCGACCGCGAGCTGGCTGCCCGGACTTTGCACACGCCAATGGGAGCATTGCGGGTGGCAAAAAGTGTTGGACGTAAGCTTTGCTTACTGTGTTAGGTGGCGTTTTTCTTTAAGAAATAAATTTTTCAGTCTTTAGTCAGTTTGAGGGTCGATTCGATTGTCAAGCCACTTTCAGTATTATAATAGTGCCATTCCTGATGCTGCTTCTGATTGTCAACAACGGAATAAGTTACCGCTCCTGAAGTACTGAAATTAATGGTTACTGTACCCACATCTTCAGAAGTTGAAATTGTGAAGTCCTCTGTGTTTGAGTTGCCTTGTGAATCTTGCAACGTAGAGATACCAGATAAATCTTTTTCTACAGTAAAAGTTCCATTGAAACTGTTAATGTCAGACCCTGATGTGTCAGTTAGCAAAATTTGTTGATTTGCATTCCATTCACCTACTAGCCATCTCTGTTGTTGTTTTTCTTTACTACATGAAGACAGTATAATTACAATCATTAGTACTCCAGATAAATTCAATCCATTTTTCATAAGACTCCTATTGTGTTATAAGTATTGCAAATAAGTAATTTTTTTTCAATTTCTATGTTCAATGACACCTAACCGTTTGGGTAAAATTAGGCATTTTATGCCGACGCAATGTGAGATGGCAAAAATCCCGGAACCTGGGCGGTCCTGTGTGAGATGGCTACCCGGTTAAGTACACGCCAATGGGAGCATTGCGCGTGGAAGAGGGGGGGGTGAATTTTACCTATTATGTTAGGCACTGTTTTCTACCCCTTTTTTGCAGCTTGTGATGCAGGTACAACAACCACTTTGCCGTCCTGAATGAGAACAACCTCTCCGTCATTCTTTGATTTAGTGTCTAACATTTTCTTAGTAGCTAGTCGAACACCATCAAGGATGCGTTGAGATAGAGTTGATATTTTAGGTTGTTTACTAGCCATTTGCTAATTCTTTCATTTTGTTCCAACTGTCTAATTCAATAATATTCTCTTCTTCAGTTCCTCTTCCTTCAGCAATTAGGCTTGAATCAGGAGTAGAGTTGTCGAATACTATCCAGTTGTCACACAAAGGTAAGTACAATTTAAACAAATTATTCAGTCCGGCAAAGTATCTGCGGCGTACAACCTTCTCTGGAATGTTGTGTCCGCCTTCCTTTACACGAACTTTTACTCTTTCAACGGCAAGATCATCATTTCGTAACCAAAAGAAAACTAGTGTTACTTTATAACCATTCTTTTGAGCAGCTTTTATTTTGCTAACATATGATTTGGTTGAAAGAGTTGTTTCAAATGCAAAAGATTTCTTTTCTTCAAGAAGTTCGTTGATTCGTTTTAACATGATACGACCAGCTTCCAAAGCCACCGCGTCAACATTGAAAGGCGAAATTCCTTTTGCAATTTCATCAGCATTAACGAACTCATTACATTCAAGTATTTCCGGTAAAAGTGTAAAGGAAGCAGTTGTTTTTCCTGCTCCGTTGCAACCAGCTATAACGTAAAGATTCGGCATGACTTCAAAGGTAGCAAAATAGTCCGTGGTGAGTTCAATTCCCGGAAATGGGATTCTTCTTACTCACCACCGAAGACGGAGCGTAGCACAGTCGGTCCGTGCATTTGGTCCTGGAAGTATGGAAGGGTCAAGTGTATGGGTCGATAGTGCCTAACGTTTGAGTAAAGTTATGCAATTTATTGCAGTAACTAAGTGCGGTGGCTTCCCGGTCACTGGGCGAAAGAATGGCTGCCCGGACTTTGGACAAGTCAAGGGTGCAAATGTGTGTAGGCCAGTGATGGCAGTTAACTTTACTTATTATGTTAGGTACTGTTTTCTACTCCTGCAATTTAGCTATGGAAGGAATCAGTTCTTTTAAGAATTCAGGGAATTCAGAGAGATAGACTAGCTGTCCATTCTGAATGGATAAAATGTGGTGTGGTACCTCATTGTAGAAGCTGGAGTTGAGTAGATGCACAAAATCGAACTGAGAAAATAGTCCGTTAAGGTTCTCGTAGCCTAGTTTGTAGCGTTCTTCAATTTCCTTTTCCGGTACAAAATGACCACCATTCTCAACTCTGATTCTTACCCTTTTCTTTGCTTCATCAAGAGAATCTAAGCAGAAAAAGAATAAATTAAGTTCGAATCCGGCTTCACGAAATTTTTCCGGCCAATACATGGGAGTCGAATTGAAGTTTGTTTCATAACAAAAATCCAAATCATTCTCGATTGCATTTGCAACGGATTCCTCTAGAACGGCTCTAGTTTTATTGTGAGCTATTTGTGTTCGAAGCTCAGAGTCACGCATTGAGTTGTAAATACTCAGGAATTCTTTGTCATAATCAAATGATTCAACTCCGTCCGGAGTAATTGCATTGGCAAAGGACGATTTACCAGATCCGTTGCAACCACCTATGACATAAAGTCTAGGTCTAGCCATTAAATTGAGGAGAAGGTGTAGGATTTTTGGTCAACTTTCCAGTAGAAAGTTTTTCCTCATATATTTTGATCTCTCTTTTAATACGAGGCATCTCTTTTTTGAGCTTTTTCTGCAGCTCCTTTAAGAATTCTTCTATTGAGTTATGATTTCCCACACCACAAAAATACGAAAATTCAAGCTAAGGGCAATAATAGGTGAGTCCAATTCCCGGATATGGGATTCTTCTTACTCACCACCGAAGACGAAACGCAGTGCAGTCGGTCCGTGCATTTGGTCCTGGAAGCATGAAAGGATCAAGTGTATGGGTCGATAGTACCTAACGTTTGGCTAAAGCTAGCAATTTATTGCGTGCGAAGTGTGTGGGCAAAAAATCCCGGACTTTGGCTGTCCGACCGAGATGGCCGCCCGGATTATGGACACGTAATGGGCGAAAGCGTGCCGGCCAAGGGTCGGACGTTAGCTTTAGCTACTATGTTGTAAACAGTTTTTCATTTGAAGTCTGGGATGCTATCAAAGTAGCTACTGAAACCAGACATTAGCCAGTCCCCCATGTACTTGCATGATTGCTCCCATTCTTCCTCTCGAGCTTCATAAGAATTAACATTTCGACTCAATACAAGACCGCCCAAGAATTCATTCATTGACATTGGTGATTCACCTGAAAATTTACCCATACTCTTGAGGGTATCATATTGTTCTTGAGCTTCACGTAACATTCTTCTGGTCCGTGAATTCTGTTTAGCCATTGAAATCAATAATGCATTTCTTAATCTCATTGCTTCTTTGGTTGGTCCGCCATATTGAGAAAATGCACTCGCTTCGGCGTGTCTAAAAGCTGAGATTGCCATCCAGTTCAAAAAAATCTGGACTTTCAAGAGCTTTTGCACAATGATAATCAGAAATCAATAGATCTTTCGCTTGATTGTAGTAGCCATCAACTTCGTCCATAAATTTTCCTGCATGAAGCTCCTTATTGCTTTTTTTTCGAAATAATCCCATACCTCTAGATAATTGTTTACAACGTTTGAGCAAAGATAGGCATTTATGCCGTCGCGAAGTGTGTCGGCCAAAAACCCCGGATACTGGCTGTCCGACCGCGAGATGGCTACCCGGATATGTACACGAACTGGGCGTAATGCGGGTGGATGAGTGTCGGACGTGAGCTTTGCTTACTGTGTTATGGCTCGTTTTCTACTCCTACTTTTTTCCGAAATTGTCCCAGTAGCTTTTGCAAATAGCAGTTAGTTGCTTAATGGAAATGTCTTTTCCGTCTTGAGCATTTATTTTAATACCGTCAGCAACTAGGATAATTTGTCCGCCGGGAGTACCAAAAAACGAATTATGTTCATGGCAAGCAACACTTACTTCTCCATTTTCTAATTCAGCCGTAGCTATTTCAAATTCACATTTATTTAGTTTATCAATTAAAGAAAGCTCGGGATGATCTATCTTGAATGGTTCCCAAGGTTTGTAGTCCAGAGTTTTAACTCCGATTAACTCAATTGTAAAGAATTCAAATTCTGGAGATATCAATTCGGCTAAATACTGGCAATACATTTTGATGGAAAGGTTTCCGTTATGAATTTTCCATTCTTCAGGTCCTCCGTCATGGAAAATTGAGAATACATTGGAAATGTCTTTTAGCGATATTACTTCCTTGGAATGAGCCATAACGTTTGGCTAAAGCTAGCAATTTATTGCGTGCGAAGTGTGCGGGCAAAAAATCCCGGACTATGGCTGTCCGACCGTGATGGCACCCCAGGACTTTGGACACATAATGGGAGAGAAGAGGGCCGGCCAAGTGTCGGACGTTTGCTTTAGCTATTATGTTAGCATGCGTTTTTCACTCAATAGGAAATCAGATGGTTGGTAGTGTCCGATTTAATTACCTCTATCGTTTGTGAACCATATACAGTTCCACTTTGCCGAACTACCTGCCATTCAAGAGAGTATTGACCTTCTGGAACAGGATAATATACGTTGTGATTTGAATAGTCAATACAACCTTCGAGGTATTTATTTGGGTCCCAATCGAAATTCGCATCAACATAGCCAGTGTAATAGAAAATATTTTGATCTTGGGAATAATAGTATCTCAATCTGAATTGTTCAGTTGGACCTTCACAATTAGAATTAACTCTAGGTAAATTTAAATAACCACATTTTAAATATTTGAAGTTGACATTATTGTTAGAAGCATGGTCCAAATAATATTGTTGAACTTCTCCGTAACACAAGTTCGGAGGATCTTCAATTCCAAGTACATATTTTCGATTGTTCTTCATTTTTAGATTAAATGAAGCTTGTCCGTTTTGATCAAGTTGACCTGAATAAACTACTTTAGATTTCTCCTCAAAAAAAGGAGTATACTTTTCAATAACTTCAAAATTCATATTTGCATAACCAGAACCGTCCCCGGTAATGTAGTCTTCCGCTTGAATCGTTATTGTGCTTTCCTTCTTACATGAGAAAAGGAATGCTGTTAGCAGAATTAATGACGATATGCGATATAAGTTTTTCACCATCAGTAATCTATTTGGTATGTTTTGTACTCTCCAATATTATAGAATACTGTGTCATGGTGAGAAGTAGTGATGTTATTCTTTGTGACTTCCCAGTGGTAATAGATGTTTCCGTAAGGTATACTCGAATAACCAGCAGGATCTCCGTCTACACCTCCTGTAGTTTCCCAATAAACACACCCGTTATGTTCCCAAGCGTAAGTTCCGTCTATTGTTCCTAAATCATTCGATCTATATAGAACCAACTTGTCGTTTGCATCTATGCAGTTCGCATTATTAATTATCAATTTGGAAAATGCACATTGGGCAAATTCAAATGTCACATTATTATTAGAAGCATGATCTAAATAATATTGTTGTACTTCACCATAACATAAATTTGGAGGGTCTTCAATTCCAAGGACATAGTTTCTTTTTGGATTCATTTTTAGGGTGAATGAAGCCTGTCCGTTCTGGTCAAGTTGACCTGTGTAAACGACTTTAGATTTTTCCTCCTGAAAGGGTGTGTGTTTCTCTACTACTTCAAAATTCAAATTTGCGTACACTGCTCCTTCCCCAGTAATGTAGTCCATTGCTTTAATAGTGACTGTTGATTCCTTTTTACAAGAGGAAAGCCATACTGTTAGCAGTAACAAAGGGAATATGTAGTAGAGGCGATTCATATAATGAATGCTAACGTTTGACTAAAGTTAGCAATTTATTGCGACGCAAAGTGCGGAGGCAAACCCGGACAGTGGGCGAGTGTTGGCTGTGAACTTTAGTTACTATGTTATGAATAGTTTTCAGAACTAAAGGTCGCACGAACGGATCAGATACCAAGCCCTTAAATACGAGCGAATAGGAGAGTGGAACTTGAGAATCGATTGACACGAGTGACGCGCGCCAGCATGGTTGCAGAAAGCAGTGGTAAAGGAAGACAGGTGAAATTTTGGAAATTGTGGACCACTTGCGAGCAGATGCGCAGGAAGAAAGCAGGGAAACTATTCTAACTTTTCAGATCAAGAGAAAATTTAACCGCGCAGAACGAGATCTGGTTTCTTTCAGAAATACCACTGAGTTTTCAGATACATTTAAGCATAAAAAAACCGTAGAAATACGGTGCGACTTTAGAGATGTTGTGGCTCCGAGCCACTGATTATTCATAACGTTTGGCTAAAGCTAGCAATTTATTGCGTGCGAAGTGTGTAGGCAAAAAATCCCGGACTTTGGCTGTCCGACCGAGATGGCCGCCCGGACTTTGGACACGTAATGGGCGAAAGCGCGCCGGCCAAGTGTCGGACGTATGCTTTAGCTATTATGTTATGAATTGTTTTCTAAGGATTGTTTGAAATTGCTATAAAATAGTCGCCGTTTTCAGTAGCATTTAATTGAATACCAACGGCAATAGCAGTGTTTCCCCTCCAGGCGATATCTAGAAAGCTGATTTTATCTGTCTCGAAAACTTGAGACCAGGTAATGCCTGAGTCGGTCGTTTTTAATATTTTGTTATCAGATGTAATTAAGCCAGTTTGACTATCAATAAAATAAAATGAATTCACTTCTGATTTTAATGTTGTCCAAGTAGTACCTCCGTCTATTGATTTTAATAATTCTGTTCCTGCTAAAAGTAATCCATTGGACTCATCAAAGAACCTAACTTCTTTTAGCAAATTTGAGCTTGTATATACATTCGACCATGTCCAACCTGTATCTAAAGTCAATAATAATTCATTTCCTGAGCAAGAGTAACCTAAGCTATCATTTAAGAAAAAGTAATAATTACTTGTAGGTAAAGTGCTACATATCCAAGATTGTCCTCCATTTTCAGTCCTTTTGTCATCAACAAAACCTAGCGAATCGTTAAAAAAATGTATAGCTGTTGTATTAATGTTTGGTGCACAACTTGTTCCTAATGAATTGTTTGAAAAATTGAGACAGTAATCATTGGTGTATATTAAATCAGGATCCCCAATGCTACTTGAAATAATAAATGCTGAACTATCATTGATCAAGCTGATAGTGTTAATCGGTTGGCCTTCAAAATTGCCAAAAGCGGTATTCCAAGTAATGCCATTATCAGAAGAGTACCAAGAAACACCCGAAGGATATAGCGAATTTGAATAACCGCCAACAAATACGGTTTCATTACCGAAGAATTGAACCATATGTCCATCCTTGACTGCACCTCCGCTTGTAAATGTCCGCAATTGCCAATCGGTACTCTTGTTATTGTTAAGTAGAGGGTCTTTTCTACAGCTGTAAACTGCAAAAACTATAAAACTGTATATAAGTAGTTTATTCAACTTTATATTATTACGTTCTAATAATTCATAACGTTTGGCTAAAGCTAGCAATTTATTGCGTGCGAAGTGTGCAGGCAAAAAATCCCGGACTTTGGCTGTCCGACCGAGATGGCACCCCAGTACTATGGACACGTAATGGGAGAGAAAAGGGCCGGCCAAGGGTCGGACGTTAGCTTTAGCTATTATGTTAGCTTGCGTTTTTTACCCCTTCACCTATAATTGAGAATTACTTAGTGATAAACCACATCCTCTAACCTTCCAGAGCAAGTAGCCTTTAAGTCTGTTAAACAACAGCTTCGAAGAGAGTATAACCGATTGTTATCTCCAATATAAAGCTGATACCCGTTTTTTAGATTTTTTGGCTGTGATTTAGTTAATTCGATTGAGACGTATTCCATTATCCTTCCTTGATAAACATGCTGTATCCAAATCCCATCTTCGAAGAGCCCATAGACGACCATTGTGTCATTTATAAAAGAGTTTAACCGGGATTTGTAAAAGTCATTGAATTCAAAATTGATTGAATCACTTTGTATGATCTTTTTTAGTCGATATTCTTCCGCGAACGAACTTTCTAAACGCGTTGTTGTAAAGATTAATTGATCTTTGGTTATTCTCTTCAATTCAATTTCTGCTTCATAACCCCATGAATCTCGACCAGCTAGGTAGTGGTTACCGCGTTTGACAAAGAATTGTTGATCAATAAAATCGTTTGAAAGATCTTTAAAATATAATTCAGAAGTAATCGAATCAATATCCAAATGGATTAGCTCAACGAAAATAGAATCAGATAAAAAATAGATGTAGTTAGTATCTTGTCTTATAGTTGTTTGAGATTCAAGTTCAATCATCCATAAAGTTGAATCCAATGAAAAGGATTCTGATTCTTTTATCCTTTCATCAGATTGAAAATTATCTGTGCACCCAACATTTATTAAGACAAGAAATAATATGTGAATTGAGTACTTCAATGAAAGCTAACGTTTGAGCAAAGCTAGCAATTTATTGCGTGCGAGTGTGTAGGCGAAAAACCCCGGACTTTGGCTGTCCGACCGTGATGGCACCCCAGGACTAAGGACACGTAATGGGCGAGAAGCGTGATGGACAAGTGTCGGACGTAAGCTTTGCTTACTATGTTGTGTTTCGTTTTTCAGTCGAGAACTGGCCGTTTTGGTAAAAAACATTGAAAACTGAAGAACTTTGATCTGGCTTCCATTCCTTGCTTAAAGCAAATACAATACACTTTTTTACAAATTCTGGGGTTACACGTTTTGGTTCATATGGTGGTGGTTCATTTTCTTGGTCATTCACATAAAGCCAAATGTCGTACCAACCAAAATCAACAGTCAATAGTCCGTTGCCATTTTCTCCACCAGCAATAATTATCTTTTCATTGAACTTCCAATGGAAAGGGAGTCCATTCACCACAATTTTGCGAAAACCCTTTTTAGCAATTGCCATAACCGTAATGAAATACAACGTTTGGCTAAAATTAGCCATTTATGGCGACTTGATGTGCGGTGGGGAAAAACCCCGGATTCTGGTCTGTCCGACCGCGAGCCGGAAGCCCCGAATACTGGACACGTACTGGGAGGGAAAAGCGTGGCCAGAGAGTCGGACATGAATTTTAGCTATTATGTTGTGCTGCGTTTTTCATGCACGCTATGCACATCATTCAGTTCCAGGTCAAACCACACTTTGCTGGTTAGATCTACAGTTACATAGAAATGGCAAGGTGCTCCTTCTCGCACGGTAATTACCCCTTCCTTCCATTTGTCATACACCACTTCTTGGTAGCAAAAACAGTTGATCCAAACAAGTTTATGATTGTCCGTAGAAATACCGGGAACGTATTGTCTATGGTAAACTTCAAGACCATTTAATTGCTCATTCTCCGAACAAATTTGTTCTAGAATTTCTTCAAGTTGATTCAGTTCATCAATTGATAAGTCCGTAGTTGTACAGCTATCTAAGAAGTGATCAGTGTATCTCTTTTCGCTAAAGACAACAATTTTTGAAGTGTCAATTTCGGTTTGATTTTTTACGTTGTCAGGAGTATATTCCTCCGTTTCTGTCGAGTCAGAAGAACAAGAGATAATTGGTAAAAGAAGTAATAGACAGAAAAGCCTTGCCATAATGCTGCACAACGTTTGGGTAAAGCTAGCAAATTTATTTGCGCCGCGAAGTGTGATGGCCAAGCCCCGGACTTTTATCCGTCCGACCGTGATGGCCGCCCGGACTTTGGGTTTACAATGGGCGAAAAGCGCGTGGACGAGAGTCGGACGTGAGCTTTACCTACTGTGTTAGCATTAGTTTTCTACTCCTATAAAACACAGTATTTATAGCTCAAAAGGAAATATTAAGGAAAGCTATCTACGGAAAGAGTAAAAGAAACGTCCAACTTCATTGTTTCTCTCGTCATACACGACTTGCTCCAGAGTCATGCGGAAATCATTGAGAAAAGGGTATACATAAACCCCTTGACAAGAAAAAGGAATGTTCACATTGTCACAGTTACAATCTAAAATCAATCTAATCCCCTCACACCAATATTCGCCTTGATTGTCATTGATGGTAAGTTTTCCATTTTCCTTAATATTTAACCGAAGAACTTGACCTTCGTCAATACTAAATGTTCTAACTAACAATGTGTCTTTCGAATAATCTATTGAGTAATCATGTCCAATTGGATAGTATTTATATTTCACGATAGACCAGTTTCCGACAATTCTCGGATCATAAGTCTTTTCAATACTTTTTGTCTCTGGAATTTCTGAAACGTCAGTACTTCCGTTATTACATGCAAATAGCAGTAGCGGAAGAAAGAAGTGATACAGTTTCATTTTGGGTAATTAATGCTAACGTTTGGGTAAAGTTAGGCATTTATGCCGTCTTGATGTGCGGTGGCCAAAACCCCGGATTCTGGTTTGTCCGACCGAGAGATGGAAGCCCGGATATGTACACGTACTGGGAGGGAAAAGCGTGGCCAGAGAGTCGGACATGAACTTTACCTACTATGTTAGCAACTGTTTTTTAGAAACTCACAGACCAGATGACGCCTTCATTGTGAGTTATTGCATAGTTGCAAACAGCCATTAATTCATTTAATTCATCATTATATGTTTCTAACATAGTCTTTGAGTAAAGATCAAATCTAATTCCGTCAAACTCTATCACTGGTTTGGCAGCAATCCATTGGTATTCTTTGGCTAACGAGTCCGACATGCGTAATTGAACATAGTCTCTTTTTTGAGAATTATTGTGAATTCCATTTAAGTAGACTTCGTTTCCATTATGATGAAATATATCAGAACTTCCCGTTTTTGAACCATTAGGTTTTATAAACCAATGAAACATTGGAAGACGTTCATTATTTTTCTCAATATAATCATGAATCAATTGGATCACCTCTAGGAATTCTTTAGGGTCAATTGCGTTGAAATTAACTTCTTCGTCAAGTTGTGGAGCAATCAGTTCGATTTGGTGGTCCGATAAAATTTGTTTGTGAGGAATTACTTCTGAATCTGATTGGATAACGTCATCATAAAATTTTCTAAAGCAGATACTTGAATTGGTGCTTCCAGTACTTGTTTCTAGAAAAAGACAAACTCCCATGTAATAGTTGCTAACGTTTGAGTAAATATAGGCATTTATGCCGGCGCGAAGTGTGATGGCCAAATCCCGGACTTTTATCCGTCCGACCGTGATGGCTACCCGGATATTGGACAAGTTATGGGCGTAAAGCGCGTGGACGCGAGTCGGACGTGATATTTACTTATTATGTTAGCGCTAGTTTTTTAATTTGCTCTGGAAATCCTGTCGGTTATCATATACAGCAACAATATGGATTTCCGTTCCGTTTACCCGATAAAAAACTGAGACAACTTTACTAAGAACTGCTCTTCTGAGGTTCTTTTTAAAGGAAGTTTCCGGATACGCATCAGGGTATTTTTTTACTACTATTTCGAACTTTTGAAGCATAACATTGAAGTTAACTAACTCTCTTTGAGAGAATTCTTCAAGTAAATAGTCTTTTATGTTCAGGTATTGTCTCTCGGCTAACGGAGACCAGATGATTTTAGAAACTTTCTTAGCCATTAACCATGCTTTTTCCAAAACTCTTCTGAAGAAATTCCTTTTCCTTCATCAAGATCTTTCAAGGACATTTCAATCTCTTTTTTTTGTTGGTTAGATAACTCCTCCCACCAATCCTTGTCCGTTTTGGAAATACGGAACGAATTAATTAACTCAAGAACTTTATCATCATTAAGACTTGAGATCCATTTGATTAATTCAAGCTTTGTGCTATTTAGGTCAATTGCTTTCATTGGCGTAAAGATACGAAAATTCGTGTCAGAAAGCAATGGTTCCGTGGTGAGTCTAATACCCGGAAATGGGATTTTTCTTACTCACCACCGAAGACGGAACGCAGTGTAGTCGGTCCGTACGATTGATCATGGAAGGATGTATTGGTCAAGTGTATGGGTCGATTAGCGCTAACGTTTGGCTAAAGCTAGCAATTTATTGCGTGCGAAGTGTGTGGGCAAAAAAATCCCGGACTCTGGCTGTCCGACCGTGATGGCACCTCAGGATTATGGACACGTAATGGGCGAGAAGAGGGCCGGCCAAGGGTCGGACGTTAGCTTTAGCTATTATGTTAGGCTTTGTTTTTCTACACAATAAAATTTCTACTAAGTCGTAAATCAGTCCGTAGTTAATTTGCTATGAAATGGAAAGAAACCGTATTGCACTAATTATAGTTTTCGTAGCCACTAGTCTTATTTCCCATTCCCAAAATTTCGTGCGGAATGTAAAATCAATGGATTATAAATTTCATAAAGACACAGTTTATACGACTGATGGAAATGGATTTTCAGTAACCTATAGAGATACGACTAGACATGACGAATACGGTAAGCCACTAATTGTTGGGAGAGATAGTTATTTTGGTATTGATTCTGTAAGTTCAATTCACCGTTACGGGAAGGCATATAATTTTCCAACGCTCATTGAATTCTACGAGACAGGGGAAATCAAAATGATGAATTTTGGAGATGACAGATCTGGAGTTAAATTAGAATATAGAGAAGATGGAACTCTTGAGTATTCTAGTTTTATAGCGTTTTCATTTTTTGTATATACAACTGAATATGACTCATTGGGAAATGTATTTGCAATTTACGATTATGGTTCTGATGGAAAACAGCTAGAAGAAAACAAGCTACAGGCAAATATTGACATCACCAAGGAGAATTTGGCCAAGTATTATTATTTCACGTATTTGGATATTCAATTATTATTCGAGTTTTTAGAAGATAAGCCACTCTTTGTCAATAGTTTTTTCCTTCCGAAAAAATGGATAGATTCTACTGATATTAACCTTTTGGTTGAATTGTTAGAGTCCGAAGAGAAGTGCTATGACATCTATGCGTCATATAAGGATGATCAAAACAAGAAAGAAAAGGTTTCTAAGTCAATTGTGGCGGAAAAATTAATAAAGCACTATCTCTATGGCTTTTTGGAAATTGATTATTCAAGAGAAAGAATTCTGAAGGATCTTGGAGAATCTGAGTAATAAAGCCTAACGTTTGGGTAAAATTAGCCAATTTATTGGCGGCGCAAAGTGCGAGGGCAAAAATCCCGGATTATGGGCGGTCCGACTGTGATGGCTACCCGGATACTGGGCTCATTATGGGCGTGAAGCGGGTGGGTGAGCGCTAGCTGTGAATTTTACCTATTATGTTAGCTACAGTTTTCACCTCCTTCAGAATTTTTTCTGGCTTTTGGCGATTGTCCGTAATTGTTAAGATAAAAACTTGCTTATTGCGGATCAGGTAATAGAATGAGGTCTGTTTGCTAACGACATTTTTCCTCAACCCTTTAAGTAAAGTTGATTCCGTACCAGTTTCTGGGTATTCCTCAAGTTTGCGAACATGTTCCGTGAAAAGTTCTAAGAATTTGTTTCTGGACTTCAGTCCGAATTCTTCTAAAATATACTCGGCTATTTTTTCGAGTTTATGTTCCGCAATGGGGGAGAGTCTTACCTCAAATTTCTTCATGAAATCTTTTTCAGAAAGTCATCATAGGAGGTAGAGTGTCCTTGGTCGATTAGCTTAATAGCAAGTTCAATTTCCTGCTTTTCATAATCAGTCAATTCAAGAGCAAAGTCTTTTGTTTCCTTTTTAAGGAAGTTGCTGATTTTCTGTAGCAACGAAGGATTTTCAATGTTGAGGATCAACTTTGCTAATTCTATTTTTGAAGCTTGTACGTCCATGATGTAAAGATACGAAAATTCGTGCCAAAAGGCAATGATTGTGTGGTGAGTTTAATTCCCGGAGATGGGATTTCTCTTACTCACCACCGAAGACGGAACGCAGTGCAGTCGGTCCGTGCAATTGATCATGAAAGCATGTAATGGTCAAGTGTATGGGTCGATTGTAGCTAACGTTTGAGCAAAGCTAGCAATTTATTGCGTGCGAAGTGTGTAGGCCAAAACCCCGGACTCTGGCTGTCCGACCGAGATGGCACCCCAGGATATGGACACGTAATGGGCGAGAAGAGTGATGGACAAGTGTCGGACGTAAGCTTTGCTTACTGTGTTATGTGGCGTTTTCTACCCCTATAATTCGGTTATAATACGCCCCCACATATCAATTTGGTAGATCCTTCCTGTTGTGGTAGTAGCTTGGCAAATACCATTTTCAAATTTACTAATTGAAGTGTAGCTAGTCGGAAGTACAATTTCTCCACAATCATTAATAAAACCGAACAGTCCGTCTTTTTCTACTAATGCCCAGTCCGTTTTATATTCACCAAACTGATTGATTTTGTCATAAACAGCAGGAAGTACAATTTTTCCTGATTCAGTATTTAAACCTTGTTTACCATTCTTGTTTACTTCAGTCCAATGTTCATTATACAGTCCGTCAGAATTCTGTCCGAAAGAGATGTACGTTGCACAAAGAGATAAAATTGCAATTAGTGTTTTCATAGTTTTGAGTTTAATGACACATAACGTTTGGGTAAAATTAGGCATTTTATGCCGACGCAATGTGAGATGGCAAAAATCCCGGATTATGGGCGGTCCGACTGTGATGGCTACCCGGATACTGAGCACACTATGGGCGAAAAGCGGGTGGGTGAGCGGGGCTGTGAATTTTACCTATTATGTTAGGCACTGTTTTTCAATTGATATTGAATGAGAGCTTCTTACCAAGTCCGATTTCAAAGATCTTAAAAAGCGTAGACAGTTGAATGTCCGTTTTACCACTCTCAATGCGAGAAATATAGCTCTTCTTAGTGCCTATTTTTTCAGCTAATTCCTCTTGAGTCATATGCGCTTCTTTGCGAGCAGCTTTTAGCATTTCACTGATGATAAAAATTTGAGAGTCTTCTTCAAACTGGTCACGCTTTTCTGTACCAACTTTTCCGTATTTAGCATCAAGCAATTCATTAAAAGATTTTGCTTTTTTTATGTTGTCCTTGTTCATTTTAGTTTTGTTTTTTCTTGTTTTCAAAGTATTCCTCTTTCAGTTTTTCCGCCTTCACAATTTCCTTTTTAGGAGTTTTTTGAGTTTTCTTCTGAATTCCGTTAAGTAAAACCACAAGTTTGCCGTCATCAAAAAAGCAGAAGATTCGAAAAATGTTGCTGGAATGTTGAACTCTAACTTCATAGATTCCGTCCGTTCCAGCCATATGCTTAAGAAATTTAGTCGGCACTCTCTCTAATGTTTGAACTAGTTTCAAAACATGGTCAATTTTCTCTTGAACCTTTGGATTCTGTGCGACATAAAATTCCATGAAATGATCATCATGGAAAATAATTTCTCTAACCATATAACGCAAAGTTAACTAATTAGTTAACATTTGTCAAGTGTTTTGTAAAAGTTGGAACTAATTTGTCGGTGTTGAGTCAATTTCCCGGATGTGGGATTCTTCTTACTCACCACCGAAGACGGAGCGTAGCGCAGTCGGTCCGTGCAGTTGATCATGGAAGCATGAAGTGGTCAAGTGTATGGGTCGATAGTGCCTAACGTTTGGCTAAAGCTAGCAAATTTATTTGCGCCGCGAAGTGTGATGGCCAAGCCCCGGACTTTTATCCGTCCGACCGTGATGGCCGCCCGGACTTTGGGTATACTATGGGCGAAAAGCGCGTGGACGAGAGTCGGACGTGAGCTTTACCTACTATGTTAGCATTAGTTTTCTACTATGCTATTCCTTATAGTAAAGGTCATTGTCAATCTGACAAGTCCAGATATTATCTTGGTTTAGAAATGGTACTTGATTCACTTTGAAAACAAAATACCCATCATCAAAATATTTTCCAGTTGTAATCTTTTTTCCATTCTTTTTTATTGAAAGATTGGTCCAAGTTTGTGAGCAGTTACAACCAGTGCAATTGGTGTCACAGTTATAACCGATAAAACTAGAAGTCTCCGAAATGATTAATGTATGAACTCTTGTATTTCCGTTAGGAACAACAAAAGGCTCGGTGTTCCATGTTCCAATAAAATTTGGATCATAAACATTGATGTCTTGTTTTTTACAAGAAGTAGTAATAGTTCCGACAAAAAGGGAAACAGCAAGAAAGAAAAGATAAACCTTTTTCACTTTCGGAATTAATGCTAACGTTTGGCTAAAGTTAGGCATTTATGCCGTCTTGAAGTGCGGTGGGAAAAATCCCGGACTTTGGTTTGTCCGACTGAGTGGTGGAAGCCCGGATATGTACACGTACTGGGAGGGAAAGCGTGGCCAGAGAGTCGGACATGAACTTTAGCTATTATGTTAGCTACAGTTTTTCTAATTCTGTTGCTATTTTCTTGAGACGTTCCGAGAAGTACTTAATTTGCTTAGAAGCTCCGTCACTTGGATTCGCACTAGACAATTTTTTCACCTGTTCTTGGCAGTCCGTTTGCAATTTAAGCAAGTACTCGCGAAGAGCTTTTGAACTTTCAGGTATTGTTACAGGATTATTCGCCCAACCGAAAAAGTCCAAGAGTCCGATTCTAGACATAACTTCTATTGATTTCCAAGCTTTGACATTTGTAGAACTTGGAGGACGAAATTTTGGTCCGACCCAAGTGCTTTTTTCTCCACAATCTGGGCAAATGGCATCAACTTCATCATGATCCAATCCTTTAATATCACTAGCATGTTTCCGTTTAAAGGATTTTCTACAGCTACAGCAGATGTACTTAGACTTATAAGGTCGGTCTTGTCCGTAGTAGTTTGGGTTAAGGGCTAAGTCCATTTGTAATTGTAGCTAACGTTTGAGTAAATATAGGCATTTATGCCGGCGCTAAGTGTGCTGGCCAAAACCCGGACTTTGGCTGTCCGACCGTGTGATGGCTACCCGGATACTGGACAAGTAATGGGAGCAAAGCGGGTGGCAAAAAAGGGTGGGAGTGATATTTACTTACTGTGTTAGCTACAGTTTTTCATTATCCATTCTGTTGTCCCGCATAGCAACAACAGTGATTAATGGCTCCTCAAACTGATAATAAATGCTCAGGTTTTTGTGCACCACGGCTTGGTGCATTCCTGGGTTGACTTTTGATTCCGGATACATGTCAGGAAATTCAACTACAATTTTTTCAAAATCTTTGAGCAGTTCAAAGAAGTTATCTTTTTCCTTTTTAGAAAACTTATGGAGTATCCATTCAGAGATTTCCTGAGCATTGGTCAGTGAGCGCTCAGTCCAATTTAAAGAATAAGGTTTAGGCATTTCCTAGTCTTTTCCAGAATTCTTCTGAGGAAATGACTTTGCCTTCTTGCAGATCTTTCAGCCCAAGCTCGATATTTTTCTTGTCGGATTCTGAAAGTTGTTCCCACCAGTCTTTATTGTCTTTTCTTCTCGACATTCTGATTGAATTCAAGAAATTTAAAAGACTAGTGTCATTGAGCGAGCTGATCCATTGGATCAACTCTTTTCTGGTAGAACTGTATTCTGCTGATTTCATTAACCCAAATTTACGAAAAAACGGTCTGATTTACAATGGGAGCCATCAAATGAGTGGTGAGTCAACTTCACGTCTTGGGATTTCTCTTACTCACCACCGAAGTCTGAACGCAGTGCAGACGTCCTGCAAGTTTGGTCCGCCAGTGGCCAAAGTTGTGGGTCGATTGTAGCTAACGTTTGGGTAAAATTAGGCATTTTATGCCGACGCAATGTGAGATGGCAAAAATCCCGGATTATGGGCGGTCCGACTGTGATGGCTACCCGGATACTGAGCACACTATGGGCGAAAAGCGGGTGGGTGAGCGGGGCTGTGAATTTTACCTATTATGTTAGGCACTGTTTTTCAATTGATATTGAATGAGAGCTTCTTACCAAGTCCGATTTCAAAGATCTTAAAAAGCGTAGACAGTTGAATGTCCGTTTTACCACTCTCAATGCGAGAAATATAGCTCTTCTTAGTGCCTATTTTTTCAGCTAATTCCTCTTGAGTCATATGCGCTTCTTTGCGAGCAGCTTTTAGCATTTCACTGATGATAAAAATTTGAGAGTCTTCTTCAAACTGGTCACGCTTTTCTGTACCAACTTTTCCGTATTTAGCATCAAGCAATTCATTAAAAGATTTTGCTTTTTTTATGTTGTCCTTGTTCATTTTAGTTTTGTTTTTTCTTGTTTTCAAAGTATTCCTCTTTCAGTTTTTCCGCCTTCACAATTTCCTTTTTAGGAGTTTTTTGAGTTTTCTTCTGAATTCCGTTAAGTAAAACCACAAGTTTGCCGTCATCAAAAAAGCAGAAGATTCGAAAAATGTTGCTGGAATGTTGAACTCTAACTTCATAGATTCCGTCCGTTCCAGCCATATGCTTAAGAAATTTAGTCGGCACTCTCTCTAATGTTTGAACTAGTTTCAAAACATGGTCAATTTTCTCTTGAACCTTTGGATTCTGTGCGACATAAAATTCCATGAAATGATCATCATGGAAAATAATTTCTCTAACCATATAACGCAAAGTTAACTAATTAGTTAACATTTGTCAAGTGTTTTGTAAAAGTTGGAACTAATTTGTCGGTGTTGAGTCAATTTCCCGGATGTGGGATTCTTCTTACTCACCACCGAAGACGGAGCGTAGCGCAGTCGGTCCGTGCAGTTGATCATGGAAGCATGAAGTGGTCAAGTGTATGGGTCGATAGTGCCTAACGTTTGAGCAAAGCTAGCAATTTATTGCGTGCGAGTGCGTAGGCAAGAAACCCCGGACTTTGGCTGTCCGACCGTGATGGCACCCAGGATATGGACACGTAATGGGAGAGAAGAGTGATGGACAAGTGTCGGACGTAAGCTTTGCTTACTATGTTAGGTACCGTTTTAATGCCCTGGGACTGGCGTGCAAGCGTTCACATGAGTTACAAGTAGTTTAGATTCGTTACCTAGAACTTCTTCATGTACTATTTTTTCATTTTTTCGCCATAATAATTGATCTACATTAAAACTGTTCCAGTCTCCGACCAATAGCATGTGTCTTTCGAAAATTTCAAGATTTGTATAACGTCCGGCAAAATACCTCCAAGATTTAATTTCTACAATTGTCACTTTTCCGTAATCTCTTATACCTCTATATTCACAAGTTAATTCTTCATTCTGTTCAGTTTTTTTTAATAATCTATGATTTTCATCTGCTGTTAAAAACTGTTCATGCTCAATATTGTAATTAGAAATTGAATCTAGTTGAAACTCGTTGGCAATTCCCTCATAAAAATGAACACATTCGCGGTCTGATTCTAATTGCTTTTCGTTAGGTTTATTTCGGTTCAGATCACAAGATGATGCGAATAGAAACAGAGCTAGGATTAGAAAGATGTTTTTAGAATTAACCGACATGATCTCTATGAATTGCGCTAATGGTACCTAACGTTTGAATAAAATTAGCAATTTATTGCGACGCGAGTGCGCCGGAAAAAAAGCCCCGGATTCTGGCTGTCCGACCGTGGGTGGCCGCCCGGACTTTGTACACGCTAATGGGAGCATTGCGGGTGGCAAAAAGTGTCGGACGTGAATTTTATTTACTGTGTTATGCTTTGTTTTTCAACAGGTCTGGTGGAAGTATGCATATGCTGTGCCGTCCCAATAAATCAAACCTCCACCTACTTCTGAAGTTCTTAATTCGATTGATGGATTGTCTAAAATTAAAGGTTCATCTCCATCTACACCTGGTAAATTCTCTTTGTTTCGATTTATTCTCCAATGGTCTCTATATTTCATGTCGTCAGAATCAATCAATCCATTTTTAGGCTTTTTACCTGCTCCTACAATGTATACATCATTTGTTTTTCCGTGAATTATTGCAAAACCGACCTTACCAGAACAAATTTCTTTAATTGGAATTACAATATCATTCATTCCGTCTCCATTGAAATCTTCTTCAAAATAAAATGGATTTAGTCTGTTGTCCAACAAATAATCATTATTAAATATTTGAACATTTAAAAGGTCTGTTTGGATGAACCAGTCTGGCAAACTTTCGTGCAACAGATAAATTTCTTCTGTCATCTCATTTTTAAAATAGTTTGAAGTATCAGCTTGGGTTGTATCCATTAGTGTTGAGTCAACAGCAGTATTCTCGTTTGCTATAACTGACGAATCTTTATGAGTATCATCTTCTGTTTGTTGCGAACAACCAAATGAAATTGACAAGATGAATATTCGTATTATTGAATTCTTCCACATACAACAAAGTTCTTAAAACATATTGATAAAGAGTGTATTTTTATTATACCTTGATTAGATGAACATACTTTTGTCCACAATCATACAGTTTAACGTAATAAACCATGGCGTTTCCGTAGTTTTGAATGATAAGTTGTTCTTGATCTTCAGAGGCGTCATAGAAACATTCAATCCCTACAGTTCGCTTGTCAATTTTCTTTAGGCGTTCAAATTCTTTTCGTTTTTCATCATCATCTTCAGGTAGTGAGATATCAAAATAGTCCTCTGCAAATTCTATACCTCCCAAGATTAGATATGGTTCTTGAGCATTTGGAAAACTAACTTTACCTTCCATTTTTCTTTCATTGGAAGAGTATTTATAAAAATATTCATCCCCGAACACAGAAATTTCAATTGTTAAGTTGCAAATTTCATCAAAGTAAGTTCCTTCAATCTTGTCAAACATGCTTTTTTGAGTAGTCGTTAAATCCAAAGGGTATATGGTTTTCAGGTCTAAGTTTTTCTGTTTACCATTTATCCAAACTTTAAGCGTTTGATTATTGATTGCCAAACTATCATAGAATGGGTATTCATCATTTTCATCTGTAATTTCAATATCCATGGATTTTTTCTTTCTTGTGATTAGGTTTTCGGTTGTCAAAACGAGTTTTGATCTATTAATCACTGTGTCAACGAAAACAATGTTATTTGTTAAACTATCAGCCAGTTCAATGTCTTTGTTTATGTATATGTAGCTGTGTAATTCATTATGAATCGGAACAAATAAATTCCGTCCGAATGGACCAGACCACCAGACTGCTATGCATATCATCTTGTCATTAACCCAAATAACTTCAGGCTCCTTGAAATCATTGCCTAGGTGATTCAAATCTATATCTAAAGAGTCATTATAATGCTTAATTCGAATAATGAAGTTAGTTCCAGATTGGTGATTCGTGATATCTATTCTCACTCCATTTTTGTTGTATCCGTGATATGTCCATGAGCTGTCTTTTGAATTAGTGTCGGAAAAAGGATTTGTATTCCCGACAATAGATGAATGATTTGGATTTTCTTTTTCACCGTTGGCAGAACAACCGTAAAAGAGATAAATGGTGCAAATTATGGAGAATGTAACTACTCGCATAAATGCAAAGGTTACAACTATGTTTTGATACAACTATGGTTGTCCAGAACTTATAGCATGAAATTTATTATTTGTAAAGTAGAATAAATTAATTGATTAAGTTTTGGGAGTAATAAAGCATAACGTTTGGCTAAAGTTAGGCATTTATGCCGTCTTGATGTGCGGTGGGTAAAAACCCCGGACTCTGGTTTGTCCGACTGAGTGATGGCAGCCCGGATATGTACACGAACTGGGAGGGAAGAGCGTGGCCAGAGTGTCGGACATGAACTTTAGCTACTATGTTAGCTTTAGTTTTTTACGCGGAAATATTCTATTCCATTCTCACCAACATAACCATTTTGACCTCCAATTTGAACATGAAAAACCACAAAAGACCAATGATCATTTACTTTCAGACTATGAGGAAACTCAAAGTCCTTTATTTTGTCATATTTGGCTTCAATGATCGGGTAGCTGGTAAAAATCAGCTTTACACCTTCTTTGCCCTCATTGATTAGTTTGACGTACCCAGGATTATATTCATTGAAAATAATGTCGTCATAAATAAACGGAACAACAATGCTGTCTTTTTCGGTGGACATGCCAACACGACCGTTCATTCTTGAAATTATAAGTTTTTGAAATCCATATTTTTCCTTAATTGTGGGATACATGGAAAAATCTTTTATCTCAAGAATTTTGTCTGGTAATATTTCAGAAGAATTAGTTGAGTTAGTTGCATGTGTGTTTTCAGAGAATGGAGAATCTACGGCATAATACAGATCTTCATCATATTGCCAATCTCCAACGTCAAAGTTTTCAGCGACATGAGTGGAATCATTTAATCGGGTCCAATTTCCATCTTGATGCTTGTACAAAACTAGTTCATCAACATAATTGTGTATGTAATGATTCCAGTAAGAGATCGCAATGATGTCGGTGGTAGTTATATCCAAAGTTGATCCATTGAGCTTTGAAAAAACCTTGTCGCCTTTCTTCTTAAAAAAGATATGTTTTTCATTGTTTCTTGCAGCATAAATACTATCGTATTCACATTCAAGAATAAGACTTTTGGTTTTAGTGTGGTAAATTCCCAGGAGTTCTTTATTGTTTTTCACGATATACAAATCGTTATTAGTAGTGTCCTTGGAAACTACAAATACAACATTTTTTACTAAAACATATTTTTCGGGAATCAACAAGCCTGAATTGTAGATGTAGAAATTTTTATGTCCGTTATGATTAATATTGGACTGGTAAGCTTGGTTTGAGCTACCGCGCACTTTATAAAAGAAACCGACTTGTGAATATTTGGGTTTGATTACGACATTTCCAAGCGTGTCACACCATCCCCAAATTCCATTGTCATTAAAAGGAATTAATAGGTCTGGGCGTTCGTTTGATTGTTGAGGAAACGAAGTGATATTAATGAGGAGTAACAGAAGGAAAATTAGATTCTTCATCTATTTTAATTAAAGCTAACGTTTGGCTAAAGCTAGCAATTTATTGCGTGCGAAGTGAGATGGCCAAGCCCCGGACTCTTATCCGTCCGACCGTGATGGCACCCCGGACTTTGGACACGTTTTGGGCGAAAAAAAGCGTGGACGAGGGCGGGCGTTAGCTTTAGCTATTATGTTACCTACAGTTTTTCAATAAGCATACTTTGCATCAAACCTACCATCTGTAATATGTATGATGCTGTCGGTGCAAGTTGAATTAAACAAATCCATACTGAATGTTCCTGAAATAATTTTGTTTACTGTATCAAGTTGAACAATATTTAATGTTCCCTTTTTCGTAGTGTCATGATCATACTCACTGCAATTAGAAGGTAGATAGTTTGTGAATCCATTAGGATTTGGATTTAACGATCTAATACTATCGTTTTTTTCAGAATAAATATCTCGACCAAATACAAATAGTTCTTCATACTTAGTACCATCAGATGCTTTATTTACAGCATTAATTGTTAACCAACCCTCCAATTCACTATATTCTACATAAAGTGGGTCAGGACCTTGAATTGAATACGGTGCAGCCGCAATCCAATTTTGTCCATTCACTTTACAAGCAAACATATTCTCACCTGTTGTAGTTAGACAAGGTAGTCCATCTTCAGTACAAGGAGGATCAGGCACAGGAGGATCTTCTTTGCATGAATTCAGAGCAAGTCCGACCAAACAAATGGGAACAAATAAAATATGTAATACTCTCTGAGTCAAATCGTAATTGTAGGTAACGTTTGGGTAAAGCTAGCAAATTTATTTGCGCCGCGAAGTGTGATGGCCAAGCCCCGGACTTTTATCCGTCCGACCGTGATGGCCGCCCGGACTTTGGGTATACTATGGGCGAAAAGCGCGTGGACGAGAGTCGGACGTGAGCTTTACCTACTATGTTAGCATTAGTTTTCTACTATGCTATTCCTTATAGTAAAGGTCATTGTCAATCTGACAAGTCCAGATATTATCTTGGTTTAGAAATGGTACTTGATTCACTTTGAAAACAAAATACCCATCATCAAAATATTTTCCAGTTGTAATCTTTTTTCCATTCTTTTTTATTGAAAGATTGGTCCAAGTTTGTGAGCAGTTACAACCAGTGCAATTGGTGTCACAGTTATAACCGATAAAACTAGAAGTCTCCGAAATGATTAATGTATGAACTCTTGTATTTCCGTTAGGAACAACAAAAGGCTCGGTGTTCCATGTTCCAATAAAATTTGGATCATAAACATTGATGTCTTGTTTTTTACAAGAAGTAGTAATAGTTCCGACAAAAAGGGAAACAGCAAGAAAGAAAAGATAAACCTTTTTCACTTTCGGAATTAATGCTAACGTTTGGGTAAAGTTAGGCATTTATGCCGTCTTGATGTGCGGTGGCCAAAACCCCGGACTCTGGTTTGTCCGACCGAGAGATGGAAGCCCGGATATGTACACGTACTGGGAGGGAAAAGCGTGGCCAGAGGGTCGGACATGAACTTTACCTACTGTGTTATGCTCAGTTTTTTACTAATCCAAGTCTGTAGGTAATTCCAGCAAAATAACTCATGCTACCACCAGACATGAATGAACGATAAAGAACTTCATCTGAATAAGCAGTAGATTCAAATGACCCTTTGACTTCGGTATACATATAATATGGTCCCCAAAATTTAAGTCTTGTACCGAAATGAAACCTTAGCCCTTTATACAGTTCGCCTGAGAATCTCAGTTCAGGAATAATTTGAGGTTCATAGATAGCCTTGTTTTCATGTATTGAAAAATCCAGAGATGTTTGATAAGCCTGATGCAAGATGCCCACATTGACATTCCACTCGGGGATAAACTTAGTATACACATTAAAATGAGTTGATAGAATGAAGTCAAGTTGAAGTTTCTGGGTGAGTCGATAATTAAAACCAAGCCTTAAACCTACTCTTTGAATTTTGATATCTTTTGCGAAATTAAAGATTGGCATTGAATGAAGTGAATCTTCAAAACACATAAACCTTAAGCTCCTAGTGTCATTATACCACGAGGTTCCAACTGTCCAACCAAATTTGTTTTCAAAAAAATGATTGAACATAATTCCAGCCTCTTGCGAAGGATTGAAGATGTATTCCGTAGTAATGTTCGGGTGATCTAAATATGCTTTTTCTGTAATTGTTTTTCCAAACTTCTGAATGAATGGAGTTCCGTATATATCCATTGAAAACTTTGATTGTCCATTTAGAAAATTGGGAACAAAAAAGGTAATTACTGCGAATATTATTAATGCTCTTAGGTTTTGAGGCATATCGTAATTGAGCATAACGTTTGAGCAAAGCTAGCAATTTATTGCGTGCGAGTGCGGAGGCGAAAAACCCCGGACTTTGGCTGTCCGACCGTGATGGCACCCCAAGATATGGACACGTAATGGGAGAGAAGAGAGATGGACAAGTGTCGGACGTAAGCTTTGCTTACTATGTTAGGTTTAGTTTTTCATTTATATCAGTCTCTATTCTTGGAGATTATATTGTTTATTCTTCTCCTCTAGAATACTTCCGTCAACGTCTACAATAAAATATAATGAATCAAGCTCATACGCCATTGATTCGAATTCTTGGTTAAGAACTTTGTATTCTTTCTCAAGCAGACTGTAATTATTCTTTTCTGAAGATATTTGGATTTCCATTGATTCTAATTTCTCAGTGCTATCTTTTAGTTTATTGTGATCTAATAGAAAACCACAAGCGAACAGCAGTAGTCCGATATAACCAATGCTAGTAATAAAGATTTGTTTTTTAGTCCAGTTTTTCATAAGTCTAATTTTCAGTAAGATACAATGTTTTTTTGGCAATTAAACCTAACGTTTGAGTAAAGTTATGCAATTTATTGCAGTAACTAAGTGCGACGGAAACCCGGATATTGGGCGCAAGGGTGGGAATCCCGGACTATGGACAAGTTCTGGGCGTAAAGTGGGTAGGCCAGAGCAGGCAGTTAACTTTACTTACTATGTTATGAGTAGTTTTTTTCTACTTAATTGACCACAAGCCTTTCAGGTGTCACGCCCCTTACTACGGGTGGAAAGGGAAATAATACCTCCCAACATGGGAGAGCCGAGAGCCGCACGCCAGCTAGGTTGCAGAAAGCAGTGGTACGGGAAAGCAGGTGAAATTTTGGAAATTGTGGACCACGAAATGGCAGATTCGCAGTCAGAAAGCAGGAACACTATTCTGTTTTAACAGATCAAGAGAAAATTTTACCGTAAAGGACGAGTTGGAGGTGCTGTCAGATAATTCCACGGACTTGAATAGAAAGCGTATTTTCCGCAAGAGAATCCGTAGAAATACGGTGGCAATTAAGAGACTTTTTGTGGCTACGAGCCACTAATTACTCATAACGTTTGGCTAAAGCTAGCAATTTATTGCGTGCGAAGTGTGTAGGCAAAAAATCCCGGACTTTGGCTGTCCGACCGTGATGGCCGCCCGGATCATGGACACGTAATGGGCGAAAGAGCGCCGGCCAAGTGTCGGACGTTAGCTTTAGCTAATATGTTATGAGCAGTTATTCTACACTCGTTACACGCCATTTTCCATTAAACTTTTCGAGTAGCAGAAACTTGGTTTGATAACTATTACAAATATCGGGAGCAGCAAAAGGAATTATTCCTACAAGTGCAGTTTCACTAGTGTCTGGCTTAAATGGAAGGTTAATTCCATAAACTGTAGTATAATTTGGAACAGAGTCCGTATAGGATGATCTTATATATTCAACTTCCTCCCAATTCACAAAATCTAATTGACTCAATTCATTTGTCTTAATTGGTTTTAATTCAGGTTTAGTTCTCTTCAGGTTTGGGTCAGTATCAATAACAAAAATTGGTGTTTCTTTTGACGATAGAATTTCAAGATAAGTTGAAGTATCTAACTTTAAAAAATGGTCATAGAAAATGTAATCTCGATCAACAGAATCTAAATATGGAATTAGTCCTTGTTTTAGAACTTCATATTGCTCATTTTCCGATAAGTAATTGCCTTTTTCCTCTTTGCAAGACGTTATGATAAGTCCGACAAATATTATTAGGTATAATCGTGAATTGCTCATAACGTTTGACTAAAGTTAGCAATTTATTGCGAAGCAAAGTGCGGCGGGAAACCCGGACAATGGGCGCGAGCTGGCTGTGAACTTTAGTTACTATGTTATGAATAGTTTTTGGTCTAAAGGTCGCACAAACGGATCAGATACCAAGCCCTTAAATACGAGCGAATAGGAGGCTATAACTTGAGATTCAGTTTGGACGAGTGACGCGCGCCAGCTTGGTTGCAGAAAGCAGTGGTAAAGGAAGACAGGTGAAATTTTGGAAATTGTGAACCACTTGCGAGCAGATGCGCAGGAAGAAAGCAGGGAAACTATTCTAACTTTTCAGATCAAGAGAAAATTTAACCGCGCAGAACGAGATCTGGTTTCTTTCAGAAATACCACTGAGCTTTCAGATACATTTAAGCATAAAAAAACCGTAGAAATACGGTGCGACTTTAGAGATGTTGTGGCTCCGAGCCACTGATTATTCATAACGTTTGACTAAAGTTAGCAATTTATTGCGACGCAAAGTGCGGAGGCAAACCCGGACATTGGGCGCGAGCTGGCTGTGAACTTTAGTTACTATGTTATGAATAGTTTTCAGAACTAAAGGTCGCACGAACGGATCAGATACCAAGCCCTTAAATACGAGCGAATAGGAGGCTATAATTTGAGATCCGGTTGACACGAGTGACGCGCGCCAGCTTGGTTGCAGAAAGCAGTGGTAAAGGAAGACAGGTGAAATTTTGGAAATTGTGAACCACTTGCGAGCAGATGCGCAGGAAGAAGGCAGGGAAACTATTCTAACTTTACAGATCGAGAGAAAATTTAACCGCGCAGAACGAGATCTGGTTTCTTTCAGAAATACCACTGAGCTTTCAGATACATTTAAGCATAAAAAAACCGTAGAAATACGGTGCGACTTTAGAGATGTTGTGGCTCCGAGCCACTGATTATTCATAACGTTTGGCTAAAGCTAGTGATTTGTTGTTTGCGCAGCAAATACAAATTACGTGCGAAAGTGCGCAGGCCAAAAACCCCGTATCGTGGCTGTCCACCGAGTTAGGCCAAACCAGGACTTTGTACACGCAAATGGGAGCAAGTGTGCTGGCCAAGGGTGGACGCTTAGCTTTAGCTACTGTGTTAGGCGCAGTTTTCTACTCCTGCGAAAGTGTGATAATCATCCAGATAATTGTTGGACTAAGAATTAGCACAGTCATCAGCAGATACAGAAGAAATGCTTTTGTGAAGCCGTAGGTTAAGTTCTTTTTAATCGGTTTATCAGTTTTGCGATCGATAAATTTTCCAGTTCGCCAAAAGAAAAACCCGACCAAACAAATAGATACAATTAGCATCAATATATTCTGTTCAGTTAAGAACTCTCTACCCACCAAAACACCAATTAGTCCCAGAATTCCAAGAGTAAATTGTCCTGCAAATAGAAATTTAGAAGTGTGGACAAATATTCCTGCGATAATTCTGTCCATGTCTGATCCATTTCTAAGTCCTTTCAATATTTTGGTTAAGAAATTATCAGTCTTCATTAAGTTTTGGGAATTGCGTCCTAACGTTTGAGCAAAGCTAGCAATTTATTGCGTGCGAGTGTGATGGCAAGAAACCCCGGATTTTGGCTGTCCGACCGTGATGGCACGCCCGGATATGGACACGTAATGGGCGAGAAGAGTGATGGACAAGTGTCGGACGTGAGCTTTGCTTACTGTGTTATGTGGCGTTTTCTACCCCTACAAACCCACTATTCTTGCTCTGGTTCAGTAATAATTCCAGTAAATTCTATTGACTTTAGTCCTGCGTACCAAGTCCGTTTTTGTTTATTGTCTCTTACATTATATAAAGCAATATAACCTTTGGTGTTTTGCAGGCGATTGTTTATTTCGTAGTCCTCCGTATAAGAATCAGTAAAAAATGGAGGGTATTTTTCTGTGCCTATGTCTTTGTGGGTAATCAAGCCTTTTTGCTCTTTTTGTCCGGTTTCTTGATACCACAATTCATATTCACGATTGTAAATTTTTCCGTATCCAGGAAAATAACTTACTCCTTTTCCGCGACCAAACAGATCAGCAAATCTGTCCGATTTGTATGCTACGGTTTCCGTTTCATTATTTGGAAGCGGTTCTAAATGTGTTGATTTATAACAAATACCCTGGATATTTTCACCACCATACCATTTAGGATATTTTGCTTCTAAAGCTTCCATTTCTTTTCTGTCTTCTTCGGATATTTTAGGTTTGGATGTTTCAACTTTGAATTCAACGGATGGTGATTCGTTATGTTCTTCCGTTTGTTTTTGGGCGTTCATTTTCTTGATAGCTATTCCAAGCAGAATTATTCCAAATAGTCCGAGAAGTACGTACAGAAAAGTTTCCATTTTTAGATTTATTTAAGCAAAAACGTAATGACACATAACGTTTGGCTAAAGCTAGCAATTTATTGCGTGCGAAGTGTGCGGCAAAAAATCCCGGACTATGGCTGTCCGACTGAGATGGCCGCCCGGACTTTGGACAAGTTATGGGCGTAAAGCGCGTGGACGAGTGTCGGACGTTAGCTTTAGCTATTATGTTAGCTGTTGTTTTTCATTGAGGTAAAAATCATGTACAGATCCACAAAGAGATACACTAGCGATATTGCAACCAGTGGAATTGAAATGACAAATTCTTTATTTGGAATCAAATAAAAAAATGAAAAGCTAAGTAAGAAGATACAGAATGGATAAAGGAATAGTCGAATAAGGATCATTTTCCAATTCCATTGGGTATCGTTGAATTCTTTCTTTTTTACATATTCCATTCCAGAGACAACATCATTTAAGTGTTTTTGAAAGACTTTAAATTCCTTTATTGATGGTCTAAATGTTTCACCTCTTGGTGCTGAAAATGATGGGTTTCTTATGCCGTTAAATAAGATTTTATCTTCAAGATGGATTATCGTAAGTAATTTTCCAGGTGTAATAAAGTGTTCTCTTGTTAGGATACGGTGCAAGAATTTGTTCCTAGATTGAAGGTTCCAATTATAATCCATGTCGGAGCGTTTTATTGCCTCAAAAACTTGTTCCTGTGTAAAAGAACCCTTTATTTCTTTGAAAGCAAGATTTCGATACTTCAGTATTAGGAAAATGATTCCTACAGCTCCAAAAATCAAGTTCACTTTAATCATTTCTTCAAATGTTCGAGGTCCTGAATATGAGTATGAAACGTGAGTTATGTAATATGTCCTAATACATAGAAAAATACTAAAACCGATAAAAGTCAAACCCCATCCATAATGTGAGATTTTTTGATTGAGATTTAGTATTAGCCGATTGTTTCTGGCTGTTTTTTCTAGAATATTTTGGGTCATATCGTAATAACAGCTAACGTTTGGGTAAAGTTAGGCATTTATGCCGTCTTGATGTGCGGCGGGAAAGAACCCCGGATTCTGGTTTGTCCGACCGAGTGATGGAAGCCCGGATATGTACACGTACTGGGAGGGAAAAGCGTGGCCAGAGAGTCGGACATGAACTTTACCTACTGTGTTAGCTGTAGTTTTTCACCCAACGTGATAGACTTTGCAAGTAATTCAAAAAGTTGATAGTTGCATTCAAATTGACAGATAAAGAATCAGCTCATACAGGCCTTACTCTTTCTTTCGCTCATTCGAAATTGTTCGTTTTACGTTTGTATATTCCAAACGCAAGATATACATGTTGTTCTCTAGAGTGTCTGGTATCAAATGGATTTGTGTTAAAATGGTGTACTTTTTCACATTCGCGAATTTCATTTTATGCAAATAACAAATGCTATTGAGTTCTTTTTGAAAGTATTCCGTTGAATTTGTCATTTGTTTTCCGCGGTATAGGTCAATTCTCTTACGGGCTTTATTTTCCTGTCTCTTGCTCAGTCCATGAAAAGAATACATGGATAATTTGAATTCTTGATTCTGTTCAAGTGAATCATATAATTCCAATACAAATCTGCAATTTCCATCTTGTGCAGAAGATGAAAGATGAAAAAGCAACATTGCTATTATGCTGAAAATGAATTTTATTTTCATGTGAATACCAATTACAGCTAACGTTTGACTAAAGTTAGCAATTTATTGCGACGCAAAGTGCGGTGGGTAACCGGACACTGGGCGCAAGGGCAGGCCGCCCGGACTTTGGACAAGTACTGGGCGAAACCGCGCGCAGGGAAGTGATGGCTGTGAACTTTAGTTACTATGTTATAAGTAGTTTTTCAAGAACTAAAGATCGCACGAACGGCTCAGATACCACGCCCCTTACTACGAGAGGAAAGGAAAGTAATACCGCCCACTTCATGTGAGCCGAGTGACGCACGCCAGGTAGGTTGCAGAAAGCAGTGGTACGGGAAAGCAGGTGAAATTTTGGAGATTGTGGACCACGAAAGGGCAGATGCGCAGTCCGAAAGCAGGGACACTATTCTTGCCTTACAGATCATGAGAAAATTTTATCGTAAAGGACGAGATGGTGGTGCTGTCCGTAAGTACCACTGGTTTATCAAGTTCCGTTAAATAAAAACAAAAAAACCGTAGAAATACGGTGCGACTTTAGAGATAAATGTGGCTGCGAGCCACTAATTACTTATAACGTTTGACTAAAGTTAGCAATTTATTGCGAAGCAAAGTGCGGCGGGAAACCCGGACAATGGGCGCGAGCTGGCTGTGAACTTTAGTTACTATGTTATGAATAGTTTTTGGTCTAAAGGTCGCACAAACGGATCAGATACCAAGCCCTTAAATACGAGCGAATAGGAGGCTATAACTTGAGATTCAGTTTGGACGAGTGACGCGCGCCAGCTTGGTTGCAGAAAGCAGTGGTAAAGGAAGACAGGTGAAATTTTGGAAATTGTGAACCACTTGCGAGCAGATGCGCAGGAAGAAAGCAGGGAAACTATTCTAACTTTTCAGATCAAGAGAAAATTTAACCGCGCAGAACGAGATCTGGTTTCTTTCAGAAATACCACTGAGCTTTCAGATACATTTAAGCATAAAAAAACCGTAGAAATACGGTGCGACTTTAGAGATGTTGTGGCTCCGAGCCACTGATTATTCATAACGTTTGGCTAAAGCTAGCAATTTATTGCGTGCGAAGTGTGTAGGCAAAAAATCCCGGACTTTGGCTGTCCGACCGAGATGGCACCCCAGGACTATGGACACGTAATGGGAGAGAAGAGGGCCGGCCAAGGGTCGGACGTAAGCTTTAGCTATTATGTTATAAGTAGTTTTTCACCACTGGATTTGAGTTGAAGTTAGGAACAGATGAAAGTCTTTTCTTACTTTAGGCTTATGGAATTAGCTCCAAACTTTGAAGGATTGATACCGTTATTCGGCGGGGTGATCGTTCTACTTATGGCAACAGGAAAAATTGATGCTGGATTAGATTGGGTCAATAAATACGCAAGAATAATGAAGATAATTGGGCCAATTATGATTCTTGTTGGTTTATTACAAATTATAGGATTACTCTGGTAGCGAGATTTTATTCTAAGAGTTTTGCTGCTTCATCAAAACCTTCCTTTAACATAGTCCAAGCAGTTGTAATTACTGTTTTTTCTAAGACTTTTTCCGTACCAAGGTCGAATAATTTGCCTTTTAAGAATTGGAACCAGTTTTTCTTCCCAATATTAAAATGGTCTTTTAATTCATTGATTTCATCAAAAATTATTTCTTGACCCAAGCCTTGTTTTACAAGTAATTCCTCTAGGTTAGATAACCTTTGGATTAGTTCACTTTCTTCTTCAGGAGTAAAGGATTTTTCCGAGTTATATTGTTCTGAATAGGAATATGAATTTTCGATAGAAGTAATTTCTTGATCAATGCAAAAAAGAGCATTACGATATTCTTCCGAAGTACCACAATTTTTAGTGGTACAAGTTTTTTCATGATCAGTTTTAGCTTCAACAATTAGAGGTTTAAGAGTTTTTAGGAATAGCAATTTGTTTCGGTCTTCATAAAAATTATAAAGTTCCGAAGACAGTTTGTCTCTTGTCCTTTCAAGCGTATTTCTTTTAGAGCCTCCGAATAACTTCCATTCGAAAAACTCTTTAGCTTGATCTATAATTACTTGTTGCATTAGGCTAACTATGAATTACTTATAACGTTTGGGTAAAGTTAGGCATTTATGCCGTCTTGATGTGCGTTGGCCAAAACCCCGGACTATGGTTTGTCCGACCGAGAGATGGAAGCCCGGATATGTACAGGTACTGGGAGGGAAAAGCGTGGCCAGAGAGTCGGACATGAACTTTACCTATTATGTTAGGCGTAGTTTTCTATTTTGCGGTCCAGATAACCACTAGAGCAAATATTATCAATGGACTGAGCAGAATGGTAGATCCAATAATCAAGTTTATCCAAGCCTTGGATGGTTCAAAAACTGCGGTTTTGTATTTGCTCGGGTCTGTCCGATTTTCAATAAATACATGGATTCTCCAAAGAGAAAACACAAATAATAGTCCGATTGCTAGAAGAGAAATTATTGCATTCTTATCAAAACTATCTTGACCGATCACAGATTTAATTGCTAGTCCGATAAATATGGTTATTTCAGAAGCAAAACAGAATTTTAAAGTGTAGACGATAATTCTAGCTCCGGTAGCAGAAGGCTCTGTACTGTAGAGTCCTTGAAAAATGCTGCTTATGTATAAGTTAAGTTTCTTCAAGTTCTATTGGAATTGCGTCCTAACGTTTGACTAAAGTTAGCAATTTATTGCGACGCAAAGTGCAGAGGCAAACCCGGACATTGGGCGCGAGCTGGCTGTGAACTTTAGTTACTATGTTATGAATAGTTTTCAGAACTAAAGGTCGCACGAACGGATCAGATACCAATCCCTTAAATACGAGCGAATAGGAGGCTATAATTTGAGATTCAGTTTGGACGAGTGACGCGCGCCAGCTTGGTTGCAGAAAGCAGTGGTAAAGGAAGACAGGTGAAATTTTGGAAATTGTGGACCACTTGCGAGCAGATATGCAGGAAGAAAGCAGGGAAACTATTCTAACTTTTCAGATCAAGAGAAAATTTAACCGCGCAGAACGAGATCTGGTTTCTTTCAGAAATACCACTGAGCTTTCAGATACATTTAAGCATAAAAAAACCGTAGAAATACGGTGCGACTTTAGAGATGTTGTGGCTCCGAGCCACTGATTATTCATAACGTTTGGCTAAAGTTAGGCATTTATGCCGTCTTGATGTGCGGCGGCCAAAACCCCGGACTCTGGTTTGTCCGACGTTTGGAACTTTAGGATATGTATGTTATGAATGGGAGCTTTTTTGCTGGCCAAGGGTGGACATGAACTTTAGCTACTGTGTTAGGTTTAGTTTTTCTAACCTATCACATAGTACTTCATATGCAGTTGGGATATTTGCCAGGAAAGGGTACTGTTTACTCGCTGCTATGTATTCCGGAAAAAATGACTTGGTATGTTCACATATTTTGTCATACAAGGGGTTGTCGTTTAACTTTGCTAAGACTAGTCTTCTGAAAATTAACCCTTCTGTATTAATTTTATACCCATTAAAGTTGTCTTTCAACTCTACTTGACTATTTATTTCCCTGTCAAGTGATTCTACTGAAGACAATGCTTTTGCTTTTTCAAAAACAGGATCTATAGAAATTTCGAAGAAGTTCAAATAGTCGTCAGCACCTGAAATGCTATAATCAAATTCGTGCCAACCGATATTTAATTGTACGCCAAAAGTCGGTTCAAGAGGAGCGAAATGGTTTCTGTTGGTTACTTTGGGTTTTAAGTCTTCCCACAATTCTTCGGTTTGATGATGACGTACCCAAAATGACCCTTCAGTACCATCAAATACATTTTTGGTTATCCAAAATTTTCCAATTCCGAAGTTACATTTATATTGAAAGCCATCAATTTCCTTCACTGCAACTTGACCTCCATTTGAATAGGAAATAAGATCGAACCCTTTCTGTTTCATTATTTCGAGATACCCAGATGAGATTTTAGTTAGGAATTTGCATTATGGAACGTCTGATATCTTGAAACTTTAACGTCTGAGTGCCCATTATCGAGATACTCATACAAATTCTGATGTTAGTGATTTCATTTAATGAAGATAACGTTTTGACTAAAGTTTAGTGCAATTTATTGCAGTACGTATGTGACCAAGTTTTCGGACACTGGGCGCAAGCCGTGAATGGAACCCGGTGACTTTGGATTACGTTCTGGGAGCTTTATGCGCTGCAACATTTGGCTGTTATGCTTTACTTACTATGTTATGCGTAGTTTTCAAGAACCATCAGAAGCCTTGGAATCACGCTTTAGATTAGATCGAGAAAGGTTTGAATACCCACAACAAGATTTGCTTCTTGACGCACGCCAGTATTAGGTTGCAGAGTGGAAAAGCTTGGTTTCCAGCTGAGGTGAAATTTTGAAATTGTTCCACACACTGAAATGGCAGATTCTGCGTCAGCAAAGCAGGACACTATTCTGTTTTACAGATC
The DNA here is from genome assembly GCA_020635955.1 of Crocinitomicaceae bacterium. Classification (GTDB taxonomy): domain Bacteria; phylum Bacteroidota; class Bacteroidia; order Flavobacteriales_D; family Crocinitomicaceae; genus Paracrocinitomix. Next base: position 210,144 of record JACJYW010000003.1, on the reverse strand, counting down.
AAGAGAAAATTTTACGTAAAGGACTTTTTTACATGGTCATTTAACCGTTGTCAGATATGAAATCCATACTCAATTAGATAGAGTTCCGTTTCCTAAAATTGGTAGAACTTTATAGCTCCAATGCTTCCGTCTTTCCAAGGTAAAACTGGTTCCGACAGGTCTAATTACAACATAACGTTTGACTAAAGTTAGCAATTTATTGCGACGAAAGCACATGAAAACCCGGACACTGTTCTAAAGGGAGATGGCTTGAATTTTAGTTACTATATGTTATGAATAGTTTTGAACTTTAGTTACTTCGTTTTTTTCAAAGAACTACAGTAGATACCAAGCGGCTTCAAATACCACGTCCCGAATGCAGGAGGAGGAAATAATTTGAGATTCATTTGAGCCGAGTGACGCTTACGCCAGGTAGGTTGCAGAAAGCAGTGGTAAATTTTTCAGGTGAAATTTTGGAAATTGTGAATTGACTTACGAGCAGATGCGCAGAAGAAAGCAGGGACTACTATTCTAACTTATTTGATCAAGAGAAAATTTAACCGCCAGAACGAGATTTTGGTTGCTGTTTCAGAAATACCACCAGATGCTGCCAAGTTCAGCATTTACAAAAAACCGTAGAAATACGGTGCGACTTTAGAGATGTTGTGGCTACGAGCCACTGATTATTCATAACGTTTGACTAAAGAGCAAGCAATTTATTGCGTGATGCAACGCAAACACCCGGGAGTTAAACCCGGATTATGGACACGTAATGGGCGAAACCGGATAGTGGCCAAGTGTTGGCTGTGAACTTTAGTTACTATGTTATGAATAGTTTTCAGAACTAAAGGTCGCACGAACGGATCAGATACCAAGCCCTTAAATACGAGCGTTGAATCTTGAGATCAGTTTGATTCGAGTGACGCGCGCCAGCTTGGTTGCAGAAAGCAGTGGTAAAGGAAGACAGGTGAAATTTTGGAAATTGTGAACCACTTGAAATGAGCAGATGCGCAGGAAGAAAGCAGGGAAACTATTCTAACTTTTCAGATCAGAGAGAAAATTTAACCGCGCAGAACGAGATCTGGTTTCTTTCAGAAATACCACTGAGCTTTCAGATACATTTAATAAAAACCGTAGAAATACGGTGCGACTTTAGAGATTTTGTGGCTCCGAGCCACTGATTATTCATAACGTTTGACTAAAGTTAGCAATTTATTGCGCAGCAAAAGTGCGGTACGTGAGTGGCTTCAACTTTGGACAATACTGGGCGAAGTGTTGGAAGTGATGGCTCCAGAACTTTAGTTACTATGTTATGAAATAGTTTTTCACTAATAAAATCGCATGAAGCTCAGATACCAATGTCCTTAATACAGAGCGTTTCTTCGCCCTGAGCGGTTGTGACGAAATTGCCAATTAAGCTAGGTTGCAGTAGCAGTTATAGGAGCAATGAGAATTTTTCAGGAAATTGTGAACGCACGAAATGAGCATTCAAATAAGGTCTTTTGAAAGCATCAACGTTGATTCTTCAACAGAACAGATCATGAGATTTCTTATCGTAAAGAGCTCCATCCAAACGTTCTTCCGAAATTCTACTGAGAAATTTCAGAGACTGATTTGGGTAAAATTCACAATATTTTGTATAAAATACATGGCTGCCGAGGCTTTTAGAAACGATTTAGCAGCGAGCCACTAGTATATTGTTTATGAAAATAAAAAGTAATCCATTTTTATTGCTTTATGAATTAAATTTGTTTCACGTGTTGTCCATTTTATGTATCAATCTGACTGAAACTTCTATTTTCTAATTTGGATTGAATTTAATGGGTAAAAGTATTGATCAACCATGAAGATCAAAGTTCCAAAATCATGAACTTTTGCCAGTCTCACAAAGCAATTTCTTCAACCTTGTTGATCAATTCTATTTGTTGCAATATGAATTACTTTTCTGTCTTTAGCATTTACATTATAAATTCAATTGATCCTTAACGTTTAGCTATGAATTTTGATAATTTTTGCAATTTCTGGCAAAAAAAAATTCTGGATGATTGTTTCGCCTGATTATGGAACGTTAATGTTATGAAAAGCCATTGAAAGTATTAAGGGTCGGAGATATGTTATGTCCAAGGTCCACTGAATAGAAATTTTCATTTGCATGATCACATGGATCCTCTTTTTCCTTATTGCCCTATTTTAGAATTCTTCACGTTGCAACTTACTTCCAATATTTAGAAGAGCTTAGAAAGAAAACATATGTTCGTATCTTGACTGAGAACTCTCGAGATGAATTCATTATTTTATTCAACAATCTTGCAAATTACCATATGGAAGGTCTGAACAATTTATATGTGATTAAAAATTTAAACAGCGATGCTTTGATTTCAATTAAGTTTTTAAATTCTGGAGTTTGGAATGAAGTTATTGCGAACACATGTAGTCTGCCAATATTTCTGACGGAGTAATTCTCCAAGTTTTTTAATTGAACAGCTGGCATAATATAAATAGTTGCACATTCCGATCGAATCCTTTTGAATAAGAAAGTGTTCAGAATACGTTTTGGTTTTTATCAAGTAATTGAATGCCGAATTTGGAATCTATGATATCAAATTTTATTGTATCGTTTTAAGATTTGATTTAGGCAATAATGATCTTTTTTATTTCCAAACTTGATATACCCGGATTTCATTGATTTTATGATCAAACAACACATGAGTTGCAGATTAAGCACAGGAAAGCAGCAATGAATTTACCTATTATGTTATGCGTCCGCTCAGATTCAGATCAGAAACGTACCACAATTTACAAATGTTTCTGAGTCATTTGAGAAAATTATCGCACCTAAAGTTTTTGCAGATCCAGATTGCCACTTGATACGTGGCTGGAGGTTCAGAAATAATTCCACTTCCATCTAAAATTAGAATTTAGAATTCAATTTCGATACCATTTATCCACGGTTCAATACTTAGATTACAATAGCTAGCAATTTATTTCAGTAACGTTTGACTAAAGTTAGCAATTTATTGGACGCAAGGCAGAAACCCGGACAATGGGCGCGAGCTGGCTGCCTTCTTAAAGAACTTTAGTTACTATGTTATGAATAGTTTTTCAGAACTCAAAGGTCGCACGAACGGATCAGATACCAAGCCCTTAAATACGAGCGAATAGGAGGCTATAACTTGAGATTCAGTTTGGATGAGTGACGCGCCAGCTTGATTAATTTGCAGAAAGCAGTGGTAAAGGAAGACAGGTGAAATTTTGGAAATTGTGAACCACTTGCGAGCAGATGCGCAGGAAGAAAGCAGGGAAACTATTCTAACTTTTCAGATCAAGAGAAAATTTAACCGCGCAGAACGAGATCTGGTTTCTTTCAGAAATACCACTGAGCTTTCAGATACATTTAAGCATAAAAAAACCGTAGAAATACGGTGCGACTTTAGAGATGTTGTGGCTCCGAGCCACTGATTATTCATAACGTTTGAATAAAACCCATGGGTTTTATTCCTTTTATAGTTATTGTGTAACTAAGATAAGGAATCAAATGGATTTTGAACATTTCGATAGTTGCTAAAAGAAACACGGGTGTAAATTTCAGTTGTTTTGGAGCTATTGTGTCCTAATAGTGATTGAATATATCTCAGATCTGTTCCGTTTTCTAAAAGATGAGTAGCAAAGCTATGTCTCAACATATGAGGAGTTACTTTCTTATCAATCCCTGCTTTTTTTGAAGCCTTTTCAATAATTCTGGAAATACTAGACCTACCATACGGCTCTCCAGCCTTTGCCCCCTCAAACAAGTATTTTTTTGGTTTCCACTCTTTAAAATACAATCGAAGATCATTCAATACTTTTTGACTTAAAATCGTGTAACGATCTTTATTTCCCTTGCCCATTCGGATTCTTATAGCCATGCGCTCTGAATCAATATCTTCTAATTGAAGATTTAAAAGCTCTTGTCTGCGCAAACCTGAACTGTATAATAATGACAGTATGCACTTGTGTTTAATATTGGGAGTGGCGTTAATGATCTTGAATATTTCATTAGCACTAAGCACCTTTGGCAATCTGTCTTCTTTGAATGGCCTGTCAATAGAGTAGAAGCGATTTGGCATTTCTTTGACCACCTCATAATAGAACTTAACCGAATTCAAAATTTGATTCAACTGAGAGGTGGATACACCCTTACGAGCCATCATATTCAAATAATCCTGAATGTCATTTTCATTGATCTCTATCAATTCTCGATCATTAAAATGATTGATAAATTTTTCAAAACAGGATATATAGGTTTTGGCTGTATTAATTGAGTAGCGTTTAAACTCCAACTTTGCTAAATATTCTTCTGGACACTTTCTGTATTTAGCCGAAGTGTTTCTTTTGCGATAAGTATCAAGATTAATGGTGTCATTCTTTTTCATCTGAATTTTACCACGAAAGAAGTGTGCCCCGTTGATCCAGGCTAAGCCGCGAAAAGTATCAAATATCTGGTTGAAATTAGCCGCATGATTCGGTATGGCATACATCTGAAAGTGCTCGTTCCATTCACATTCAGGTAAGGTTTTGATAAGTAGTTCAATGCGTTTGTTGGGATGGAATTGTAGACCTATGAACTTTTTCTCATTGATCAACAGGTGCTTAAGTGTGATATGTGCGTATGATTCTGACATGTTTTTATAGGCAAACATCATTAATCGGGGGACCCTAAACAAATTTAACCGTATATTTAGACGAATAACTAACGGATATGGAGGTATATGAGGGATAGAAAAACGTGTGAATATTGTGGTGAAACCCTTCAGGGTAGAGTAGATCAGAGATTTTGTAATCCATCTTGTAAATCTTCTTTTCATTATGAGCAGAGTAAAGAAAAGGATGCCTCTTTCTTTCAAAAAGTAGATCGACAGTTAAAATTGAACCGTAGGATCTTGAAGAACTACAATAAAGCGGGCAAAGCTACAGTAAGAGCTGAGATCATTAAAGAAGAAGGGTTCAATCCTAAGTTCTTCACGCATTACTGGAAAAACAGTAAAGGTGATGTTTACCTCTTTTGTTTCGAATTCGGCTTTTTAAGTAGAAAAGAGAATAACAGGGAGAAATTTGTTTTGGTACAATGGCAGGATTACATGAATCTATAACAAAAAAAAATCCCCTCCCGAATGCTCAGGAAGGGACCTTCAATTATTATTAATGTAGATTAAGCTTCTGCTTTAGCTTTTGGTGCAGCTGCTAAGATCTCATCATTAGCGCCTGATTCGAATTTCTCAAAATTCTTCACAAATTCATTAGCCAATGCATTAGCTTTTGCATCATAAGATGCCTTATCTGCCCATGTGTTTTTAGGATTCAGGATATCTGAAGGTACTCCTTCACACTCATTTGGCATAGCTAATCCAAATATCTCATGTGTAGTGTAATCTACATTATCCAGTTTTCCTTCCAACGCAGCCGTGATCATTGCTCTGGTGTATTTCAAAGAAATTCTTGATCCCACACCAAATGATCCACCTGACCAACCAGTGTTGATCAACCAAACTCTAACGTTATTATCTTTCATTTTCTTACCTAACATCTCTCCGTAAACTGTTGGATGTAGTGGTAAGAAAGCAGCTCCAAAACAAGCTGAGAAAGTAGTTTGCGGCTCAGTTACTCCCATTTCAGTTCCGGCAACTTTTGCAGTATATCCAGAAATAAAGTGATACATAGCCTGACCCGGAGTCAATTTAGAGATTGGAGGTAACACACCAAAAGCATCAGCCGTTAAGAAGAAAATATTCTTAGGCTGGTCTCCTCTTGATGGAACCATAATATTGTCAATGTGCTCAATTGGATAAGATACACGTGTATTTTGTGTAATACTTGAATCCGTATAATCAGGAGTTGATGTTCCTTCTACAAAACCTATGTTCTCAAGGATAGCACCGAATTTAATAGCATCCCAGATCTGTGGTTCTTTTTCCTGAGAAAGATCTATGGTTTTAGCATAGCATCCTCCTTCAAAGTTGAATACACCAGTATCTGACCAACCGTGCTCATCATCACCGATCAATCTTCTGTTTGGATCAGAAGACAATGTAGTTTTACCTGTACCTGATAATCCAAAGAATACAGCCGTATCACCAGCTGCTCCCACGTTAGCAGAACAGTGCATTGAAAGCACATTCTTTTCGTGAGGTAGGATGAAATTCAATACTGAGAAAATACCTTTCTTGATCTCTCCTGTATATCCTGTTCCACCAATCAAGATCATCTTTTTGGTGAAATTCAAAATAGCAAAATTGTGTTGTCTTGTCCCGTCAATTTCAGGATCTGCCATAAATCCAGGAGCGCATACAATGTGCCAGTCTGGATTAAAGTTCATTACTTCCTGTTCAGTTGGGCGTAAGAACATGTTTGAAGCAAATTGATTTGACCATGAGAACTCAGTAACTACACGGATGTTCAATCTGTGAGCATCATCTGCGCAAGCATACGCATCTCTCACATAAACATCTGAATTCGTTAAGTAAGCTTTCATGCGGTTGTACAAAGCATCAAACTTATCTGCGTCAAATTTGATGTTGATCTTTCCCCACCATACGGCATCTCTCGTTTTATCATCTTCAACAATAAAACGATCTTGAGGTGATCGTCCTGTAAATTCACCGGTCTGGATAGCAAGGGCTCCTGTATCAGTCAAAACACCCTGACCATTAATGATAGCATCTTCTACCAATTCAGCAGGGGTAAGGTTCCAGTAAGCATTTGCAATGTTGTTTAATCCGATCGATTCTAGAGAGGCATTAGCTGCCTTTTTACCATAGTTATTCATGCGAATTATTTTTTCCCAATTGAGGGTTCGATTAAATCTATTGCAAAATTAGGATAATTCAGCCTTATTGAACCCTTATTGTTAGTTTTTTATTAATAAGATATTAACTGTTGAACTCAGTAATTATCAGATTATTATCTGCACCTGAGATTAAAAAATGATAAAGGTCATGAAATTTATACAGGTCTGCAGAACAAGAAGATCAAAGCTTTCAAATTATTCTGATCATAGTTGATGACCGCAATGCTTGCAAAAATCAGCATCTTCATCATGATCATCTTTTGAGCAGTTTGGACATGCCCTGTTTGAAACGATATTGTTCTTATCATTCATTAATTCATTGGTTACAATTCCTGTCGGAACAGCAATGATGGCATAACCAAGGATCATGACTATAGACGCTATGAACTGACCTAATGGAGTGGAGGGGGCAATGTCTCCATATCCAACAGTTGTTAGGGTCACAATTGCCCAATAAATGGAGCGCGGAATAGAAGTAAAGCCTGATTGATGATCCTCCACTAGATACATGATCGTTCCCAAAATGACAACTAACATCAACACCGTGAATAAGAAAACCGTGATCTTGGTTCTGGATGATTTTAAAGCACGCATTAAACGCTCTGAATCTTCAACGAATTGATGCAATTTTAGAATTCGGAACAAACGGAGTAATCTTACACATCTCAAAACTCGTAGCGGACCGGTTCCAACAAAGAATAATCCCAGATAGGTGGGTAGCACAGAAAGCAGATCGATCACTCCATAGAAAGAGAATATGTAAAGAATGGGTCTTTTTACACACAACAATCTTGCAATGTATTCCAAACTAAAAATGATGGTGAGCACCCATTCTCCGGTATGCAATAATTCTCCCCAGTCTTCACGAATTCCGGGAACAGACTCTAGCATCACGCCAATGACACTTATAAGAATGATGATCAATAGAATGATATCGAACCATTTACCGGCTGGTGTTTCAGCTCCGAAAATGACCTCATTCATTTTTCGTTGCCAGGGACGTAATTCTCGCTCTATTTTGATCTTAGTCTCCATTAGTCAAGATGAAATATTTCCAGTTTCTCGTTTCTGGTCAACTGCATTTTAATGATGGATTGATAATCCCGGTTATTCTTTTTCTTATGCAGATGTTTTCTAAAGTTCTCCGTTTTTCGGTTGAACTGATATCTTGGGATAAAACCATATCCTTTGTATTGACCACTTTCGATCAGAACAAAGCCATGTTCTTTAGTATTTCGGCCTTTATCCAGGATAAGGAATGATTCTGATCTGAAATTCAGATCGTCCATGAGTGATTTTACCCTATGGTTATATTCTTCAGCACTCTCTTCATTCACACAGGCACCATTGCACTTTTTAATGGTGTAATTGAAACAACTGGTATTTCCTTTATGCAATTGACATAAACGTTGACACAACTGATATTCCTCTACCCAATGTTCCAGGTATTTCTTTCCATTTTGAACTGAGGTGAAGGTCATTAATGGATCTTCAGTTAAGGTGATCTTTTTAATGGTCAGATTATAAAAGCCCTGCCTGTCTTCATGCATGTACAGTCCATGTGAAAAATTGGTAGTTCTTTGAGCTCTGTTATAAATGGGCAGATGTTTCTTAATGAGATATGATTCCTGCAGTAATGCGATCAATTCACTTCCTGTTAATTGAAAATCTATCCGTGCAATTCGCTCTCGCATTTCTACAGCTTTGGAAGTCTTAGAATTCTTCAAGTGCTGTTCTATGCGTTTACGAATATGAATGCTTTTACCGATATAAATGAGTTCATCCTGATCATTATAAAAACGATACACCCCAGTTTTGTTTGGTATCTCGTCAATAGCATCAACATCTAAATGCGGATGAAGTACTTTTGGGTTGATCTCTCGCTTTATGAAATTGTACAGTTCGTTTTGCCTGTCTTTTTCCCAAAGCATTTTAAAAAGATGTGCCGTAGCTTCTGTATCATCAATGGCCCTGTGATGATTGTTGAGCGGAATGCCCAGGGCCTTCGTAATATTCTTTAATCCATACGATTTATGTCCCGGAATGAGTATTCTGGACGTCTGTACCGTACAAAGATGAGGTAGTCTGAAGTCGTATCCCAGGCGTTTGTATTCTCTACGGATCACACTGTAATCAAAACTTACATTATGCGCAACGAAAATGGCGTCTTGCGTAAATTCTACTACCTGTTTGGCAATTTCATAGAATTTGGGTTTGCCTGCCACGTCCGAATCATGGATGCCTGTTAATCGGGCAATAAAGGGATTAATACGTTCTTCAGGGTCAACCAGGGTGTGAAATCTGTCCAGCTCCTTATCCCCATCATGTAGAATAATAGCAATTTCTATCACTTTAAAATTGATAGGTTTATCACCAGTGGTTTCAATATCTACAATCGCAAATTTCAACGCCTGTAAACTTATTGATTTTTTAGCTGGTTGAGAAATGCTACGTTCTCTTCTGTGTTAAGATCTGCTGCTCCAACTGATCTATATACCAGGTTCATGTCCTTATCCATGATGGCTAGCGTGGGTAGGGCAGAGACATCAAAGAATGGTGGAAAGGTTTGGGTGGCATAGAGAAAATCATACTTTTCAGGCAATTTACTGGATTGTATTTTTTCGATTGATTCTTCTGATGCTGCTAAAAAGATCACATCATTGTTGAATTGTTCGCTCAATTCTCCAAAACTTGGCATTTCGGCTCTGCATGCACCACACCATGTCGCCCAAAAGGTGATGACAACTGGCTTACCTTTGAATTCCGCAAAATTGATCATCTCGCCGTTCATGGTAAAGAGTTCCCAGTTTTGCTGATTGGCGGGCATGGGTGTTTTTAATTCCTCAGTGAATTCAGCATCTGACATGGTTAGTCGTTGGAACCATCCCTGAAAAGATGTTCGCCACGAGGGAATGATCAAAATACAAATGATAAGAACCAACAATACATTGGTGAGTAAATTATATACTCTTTTAAAGGTCCACGGCTTCTTTTCTTTCACTCTCGTTTTAATAGTTTTTGTAATGAAGCATCCATAGATTCCATGCGTTCATTCATTTCTTTCATCCTTCCCATTAATTGATTCATTTCAACTCGGTTGGGTTCAGGTTGATCAAAACCGGCAATTTTATTGACTGTTAGTTCTTTGCGAATAAGATCATCTACGGATAACTTGAAGTAATCCGCAATTTTGAGTAAGGTCTCCAATTTAGGCTCGGCCCTTCCTTCTTCATAAGAACCAACTGTTGAACGCGTGATACCAAAAAGATCTGCAAATTCAGTTTGGTTGAGACCTTTAAAGGATCTTAACTTTCTAAAGTTCTTTGCGATTATCGTTTTTTTCATAAAAAATTTTCTATTCGCTTTAGCAATATACCAAATTAATTAGTATATTGCTTACAAAATTAGATAAAAGACCAATTTTTCTTATGAATTTAGCAAAAAATTATCGGCCAAACCAATTTAATTTTACATGGCTGTTAATAAAGGGGTTCTATTAGAAAATGAAGTTGATTTATTTATATATTTATACAGCTAATAAAATCAAAATTTAAAATTAACACTTAACCTATGGATTACTTTGAAAAGGTAAAGGAATACTTGATGGAAATGGAATATTCCATTATTGTAGAAGATAAAGCAAACGAAGTTTTCGTTGTTTCTTCAGAAGAAGACGGGATCAGCAACCTTATGATAGGAATTGCAGACCCAATCATTATCATTGAGCAATACTTGTTTGATCTTACTAAAAATGTAGGGGATGTTTCAAAACAATTGTTGATGAAGAATAGAGATATCGTTCACGGTGCTTTCGTGATGGATGATGATGGTAAAAAAGTGTTGTTCAGAGATACACTTCAAGTGGAGACATTAGATTATGAAGAGTTGGAAGGAACATTAACTTCATTAAGTCTATTGTTGAGTGAGTACACTGATGAGATCATTGATTTCTCAAAAAACTAATTGAAGAATTATTAAATAAAAAAAACTAAGAAATGAACGTATTTAAAAGACTATTTAAGATCGGGCAGGCTGAAGCAAACTCAGCTATCGATAAGTTGGAAGATCCAATCAAAATGACAGAGCAGGGGATCAGAGATCTTAAAAATGACCTGTCTTCTTCATTACAGGCATTAGCTGAAGTTAAAGCATTGGCAATTCGTGCAAAGAATGATGCTAAGGTTCACACTGATAAAGCGGCTGAGTATGAAAGAAAGGCAGTTTTATTATTAAAAAGAGCTGAGAATGGTGAGATCACAATGGAAGAGGCTGATCGTTTAGCTTCAGAATGTTTGGTTCAAAAAGATAACCATGTAGCTTCAGCTGCTACTTGCAAAGCTGATCAGGAGAAATTTGAAGGCAATGCTAACAAATTGAATGGTAACATCAATACCTTGAAATCAAACATCCAAAAATTTGAGGTGGAATTGAAAACCTTGAAAGCAAGATCTAAAGTATCTAGCGCTACTAAAAAGATCAACCAACAATTGGCTGGTGTTGATTCGTCTTCAACTGTTTCTATGTTGGAGAGAATGAAGGAAAAAGTAGCTGAAGAAGAAGCGTTGGCTGAGTCTTATGCAGATATCGCAGGTGAAAATAAATCTATTGATGAAGAGATCAATGCAGCTCTTGATTCAGGATCTGCTGAAGTGAAAGCATCTGATAGTTTAGCGGCACTAAAAGCTAAAATGGGAATGACTTCTGACGCTGGAACAAGCGAAGGAGCATAATTCTTGAATAAATATTAAAAGACTGTCTTAATGATCGTTAGGACAGTTTTTTTATACACTATAAAGAACGAACATTGAATAGAATATTTGCCATATTTTTTTGTGTGATCCTTGGAAATACATGGGCTCAGGAGAATTATGCTGAGATAAATGTAGATTCGGACGACTTTACTGAGTTCGAAGTTTTTGGCGATTCTCTAGATCCGTACACAATATATTTTACCGGAGAAAATCACAATTATGCTTCCTTCAATACTAATCTGGAGTATAAATTGCTGACTTATTTGTACAAGGAACAAGGTGTAAGGCATTTCATCTTTGAACAGAGTCCAGGAGTGGCTTATATCATTGAACAGATCATTATCTATGACAAAAAGAGTAATCTACAGTTTTTGAATGATGTGTTCTATGATCCCTTTTATGATCTGGTGAAAAAGATCAATCGGTTCAATAATAATTTACCGGATGAAGAGAAGATCCATATTCATGGTATTGATGTGGAGCGCTTCCCTTATTTCTCGGTTTACGCCTTGAATCAAATCGTTGATACATTGGATAAGAACGGTTACGGAGGTGAAGTTTTTGAGCAAATACAAGGTTTGAACTCTTCTGATTTTAGCAGAAGTACAGCTGAAGACTTTTATCTGGAAGATGAGAATGCCGTTTTTGGATTTGGTGATGTAAGTGCATGGGGAACATTGAATTCAATTATTCAGTCATCTTACAACTATAGAGATTCCTTAACACCGATCTTAGGTGATAAGGCAGAAGAATATTATGCCATTATTGAAGGATTAGATAAAGGGCACGAATGGTTCATTAGTGAGCGGAATGGAGATCTTAAATCGCCCATCATCCGTGAGCGTTTTATGAAGGATGAATTTGAACGCATTTACAACAAAAGAAGGGGAGAGAAATTCTACGGTCAGTTTGGAAGATGTCACTTGCACAAGGATGAAACAGCCAAAAAATGCTATGATTATTACATGAATTCAGTGGCTAATCGTATCAATGACATTGATTCCTCTCTCACGAATAAAGTCATGGTAATTCCGATCTACTATACAAAAGGAAAAGAGAAATTTGACAAAGAGATCGTTGATGATCTGAACTTCAAAGAAGAGATTGAAACAGATGGTAAATCGTACCTGATCGATCTGGGGTATAAGAACGGTGATCATGCCATTTTAGGTTTTTATGATAAACTGAATTTCGTTATCGTTTCAAATGTTCCGGTAGATGACCCGGATGATTACAATTTTTCTTGGGGAACTTCGGTGGAGGAATATCATGCAGGATTTTATTACGGATATCATTATTTCACAAGGAATCGAACTTTGAATTCGGCACTGGCTAATGTAAGTTCGGCGGGCTTTACCGATAAAATGGTGGGTTATAACTTCAGTCTAGATTATCTGACATTGAACGCTTATGGCACCAAGTTCAGTTTTGTTTATTTTCCTGAGATCAGTAATGGAGATCGTTTTGATCTGAAAGGATGGTGTTTTTCAGTGGGTAGTTATTTTCCTTATGGAAACAAATGGTTTATAGTGGCACCTGGTCTTTCTTACGGATATGGCCAATTTTCATTGACTGAGGTAACCAATAATACAGTGCCCAATTTGATCCAGCAAGAAGGACAAAATGTAATAATTTATAAGAATGATCTGGTTTCATTGGAACCAAATTTGGAGTTGCGCATGACCTTGCCCTTTCTGAGTTTGAACTTCAGAACAGGTTATTCATTTGATGTATCGGGTAAAAGGTGGAGATTGGATGGGAAGATGAAAGAATTTACCAAAACCTCATTCTCTTCACCTTATATAGAGGCTGGTCTCAGCTTTAATTTTAAGGTAGAAAAGTAGATGGAGAGAACAATCATTATTAAGGAAGGAATAACTTACGATTATTTACCGCACGGTCTGGGAACAATGATCGTTTTGGGAGCAATAGGTTTCATTATTCATCCCGTTTTAGGATTCTTTGGATTAGCCATTGGAATTACCATTATGGGGTTGCGCGCTGGAATTGAGATTGATACCGTACATAAACGCATTAGAAGATACCATGCTGCATTTTTCTTGCGATTTGGTAAGTGGTTTGATCTGAAGCATGTAGTGGGCGGAAAATTAGTTTATAACAGTCAAAGCAACGTTCAGAATTTTACAATGGGAGAGGGTATGACGGTTTTTTCAGGTGGGATGGGAACTACTTTGACAGGAGGTAGAAGAGGAACAGCCAAAACCTATGATCTCCAATTTGAAGAAGATACTAATTCTAAAATTGAATTATACCATTCTTTCACGGCTATGAAACCGGCTTTTGAAACAGTGAAAGTGCTCAATGATCTCTTAAAACTGAACATTGAAAACCAGTTGTTAACTATGCAGGGAGTGCTTGGTAAGAATCGCCGCAGATAGTTTGAATAACCTGTTCAAAAATCTTCTGGACGGGTTTGTTTCTATCCTGTTTTTTAAACTAATTTTGCTCAAATAAAATAACCCCATTTCTATGGCAGTATTGACCAAACCGGTGATCGAATACGATCGTAAAGATTTAACTGATAAGGAGCTTGTAGATATATACAAAGCATTGGTAAAACCTCGATTAATTGAGGAGAAAATGCTCATTTTGCTTCGTCAGGGTAAGATCTCAAAATGGTTTTCAGGATGGGGACAAGAAGGAATTTCTGTAGGTATTGGTTTAGGATTGGAACAAGATGAATACATCTTTCCAATGCACAGAAACCTGGGGATCTTTACGTCTAGGAATATTCCATTGAACAGATTATTTGCTCAGTTCCAGGGGAAAATGACAGGTTTTACTAAAGGTCGTGATCGTTCTTTCCACTTTGGAACCAAAGAATATCACGTAGTGGGGATGATCTCTCACTTAGGACCTCAATTGGCTTTAAGTGCAGGTGTGGCTTTAGCGCATAAACTGAGAAAAGAACCAAAAGTTTCTTTGGCCATTACCGGAGACGGTGGGGCCTCTGAAGGAGATTTCCATGAGGCAATGAACGTTGCTGCCGTGTGGGATCTGCCAATGATCTTCGTGGTAGAAAATAATCAATGGGGTTTATCAACACCTTCAAATGAGCAGTTCAGATGTAAACAGTTCATTGATAAAGGAGTAGGATATGGAATGGATGCTTTCCAAATTGATGGAAACAACATTTTAGAAGTTTATCATGCAGTTAGACAGATCGCTTCTTCTTTGAGAGAGAAACCAAGACCGTTCTTGTTGGAGTGTGTTTCTTTCAGAATGAGAGGACATGAAGAGGCTTCAGGTACAAAATACTATCCTGAAGGATTACAGGATAAATGGGCACCAAAAGACCCTGTAGACAATTACGAAGCATATTTGCTTGCCGAAGGTATTCTTTCTGAAAAAGAAATAGAGAAGATCAAAGAAGAGATCAAAGATTTGATCCAATCTGAATTAGAGATCGCTTTTGCTGAGCCAAACGTGACACCTGATACGGCAACAGAATTAGCTGATGTTTATACACCATACGAGCCTGTGCTCACAGAACCAGCTACAAATGCTACTTCTGAGAAGCGTTTTGTTGATGCTATTTCTGATGGATTAAGACAATCCATGCAGAAGTATGATGAACTGGTGATCATGGGTCAGGATATTGCCGAATATGGAGGGGTTTTCAAGGTGACAGAAGGGTTTGTAGAAGAATTCGGAAAAGATAGAATTAGAAATACGCCAATTTGCGAATCAGCCATTGTAGGTGCGGCGTTAGGATTGTCGATCAATGGTATGAAAGGGGTTATGGAAATGCAATTTGCAGATTTCGTTACTGTAGGTTTCAATCAGATCGTAAATAATTTGGCTAAACTTCATTACAGATGGGGTGAGAAAGCTGATGTGGTGGTAAGAATGCCTACAGGTGGTGGATCTGCTGCAGGACCGTTCCACTCACAATCGAATGAAGCATGGTTTGCACACACACCGGGCTTGAAGGTGGTTTATCCATCTACGCCTACTGAAGCAAAAGGATTATTGGCAGCAGCTATTGAAGATCCAAATCCTGTGATCTTCTTTGAACATAAAGGTTTGTATCGTTCCATTAAAGAAGAAGTTCCAGACGATTATTACACATTAGAAATTGGTAAAGCCAGATTGGTGCGTGAAGGAAAAGCAGCATCTGTTATTACTTACGGAATGGGAGTGCATTGGGCGAAAGAGATCGTAGAGAAGCACAATTTGGACGTGGATATTCTTGATCTGAGAACTCTACTACCATTGGATATGGATGCTGTATATGAAACGGCTAAGAAAACCGGTCGTGTGATCGTGATGCATGAAGACTGCGAAACAGGCGGAATTGGTGGTGAAATTGCAGCCAGAATAGCTGAAGATTGTTTCGAGTATTTAGATGCTCCAGTTATGCGCGAAGGAAGCCTGGATACACCTGTGCCTTTTGATGGAGAATTAGAAAAGAATTTCTTCCCTAAAGAGCGTTTTGAAGAGAAGTTGTTGAAGTTGGTGAATTACTAGTTGTCATACTGAGCGGAGTAGAATTGGAATCTACATTCATTTAGTCAATAAAAAAGCAGAGTTGTCATACTGAGCGGAGTCGAAGTATGAACTGTTTTCATATTCATTCTGCCTCTAAGTTGTCATTTTGAGCGAAGTCGAATACAATACAGTATTCATTTATCAAAAAAAAGGATTTAAGTTGTCATACTGAGCGGAGTCGAAGTATAGACAGAGTTCAAGTTTTAAGAAAGTTTCAACCGCTTTCCTAATCCTTCTCTAATATCCGGAGTACAAATAGGATCATTCAGTATTTCCTGAATTCTTATTACATCCTTTTCAGTGGAATCATACTGTAAATGATAGGCTTCTAGTAATGAAATACAGGAGGGGTGTTTATCGATCAATGTCATTTCATCTCCCACTTTCACTTCGCCATTTTTAATGATCCTTAAGTAAATACCGGGAAAATCAGCATTGATGTAGGTTTTGAGGATGGCCTGTGTTCCAAAACGAATTCCCAATTTGAAGCAGGGTTTCCTAGGTTGTGATATAGCAACAACAGCCGTTCCCAACTGATAGGTATCGCCTAAACAAAAATTGTTTTCATTTAAACCTTCAATGGTGATGTTCTCTCCAAACATGCCATAATCCCAATCCAGTTTAGGATACTTTTCCTTCCAAAAAGGATAATGATCAGCTGAATATATATAGCAAGCCATGTGCGTTCCACCGTGATATTTTCTATCCACCACGTGGTCTCCATCCACATCATCATTTCCTAGAAAAATAGAACGATTAACGGGTTTTTTAAAGATGCCGGTTTGAACTGATTTGCCCTTCCACTGAACGGTCTTCTTTTCTCCTATGTTGACCGATACAACTTTCATTAAGGAGTTGATTTAGAAACCGGAATGATCTTTCCGTTCAGCCATTGGTTGGCTCTTAGGCTAAAATCTGCAATGAATTCAGCCATTTCAGCTGCAGAAGTTGGGGCTTCATAACCGGGAAAAGCCTCAGCCAGCATTTCTGTTTGAACAGCTCCAAGAGCTAAACAATTTACCTGGATCTCATCATCCTTCAATTCTTCAGCTAAACATTCAGAATAACCAGCAATGGCTGCTTTTGAAGAACTGTATGCGGATAGCCCCGGGAATTTCACTGATCCCTGAACACCACCAATTGAACCAATGTTTACAATATGAGATCCCTTATTCATAAAAGGAATTATCGCCTGGCAGGAAAGCATTACGCCAAAAACATTCGTTAAATAAATAGATTGAATGTCCTCCAGCGTCAAATCATCATAGCTTTTATTCACCAAATAGCCTGCATTGTTGATCAATACATCTACTGATTTGAAGTTAGATGTAATGGCCTTATGCAGTTCGGTTTTAAGAATGGCAGATGAAATATCTATAGCAGCTATACTACATCCTGACTCAGTGGCTAATTGAGCTAATCGATCTTGATTTCTTGAAATAGCTAAAACTTTGTTGTCTTTAGAAAGCTGTTTAACCAACTCCCAGCCAATACCTCTACTGGCGCCTATGACAACAATGTTTTTCATTTAGAATTCGTCAAACGAAACTACCACCTTTGATGAAGTAGGGTGTGCCTGGCAAGTCAAAATGAAACCTTCTTCAACCTCATCCGGTTCTAATGAATAGTTTACACTCATTTTAGCAGAACCTTCTAATATCTTAGCCTTACAAGTACAGCAAACTCCTCCTTTACAAGAGAAAGGAACATCTGCGTCAGCATCTTGTGCAGCAGTTAAAATATCTTTACCGTTCGTGTTCAATTCGAATTTATATTCCTCATCATCAATGATCACTGTTACCTGAGCGTTCACATTTTCACTGGCAGCAACCGGTTCAGCAGTTTCTGTGGCAACAGGAGTGGTAAACAATTCAAAATGCACTTTATGTAATAAACCTTTTGAAATATAGAAGTCCTTCACTATTTCGATCATTTCTTCAGGACCGCAAGCGTAAACCCCAAAGATCTTCAATGGCTCTAGTTCAGAAGCATAGAAATGAGTACATTTTGCTTCATCAATTCTTCCATTTCTGTTAGCGTCACCTGCATCTTCTCTGCTTAAGAAATATCTTAATTTGAAATTGCTGTATTTTAAAGCTAAAGCGTCAAATTGTGATTTGAATATTGTATCTGCTGCAGTTCTGTTTCCGTAATAAAGGAATACCTGACTGTTTGGTTCTGTTTCCAAAATTGTTTTCACCATTGACATTACTGGTGTAACACCGCTTCCTGCAGCATAGAAAACATAATTGTTGGCATTTGATGAAGCAGTTTCAACAACAAAACCTCCCTGAGGAGTCATCACTTCCATCTGATCACCAACTTTCAATTGCTGGTTAGCATAGGTAGAGAACTTTCCATTGTTCACTTGCTTAACAGCCACACGCAATTCATTGTCAGATAATGCTGACGAAATTGAATATGATCTTCGGATATCTTCACCGTTTACAGTAGCACGTAGGGTTAAATATTGCCCCGGCACGAATTTGTAATCAGCAGTAAGATCAGAAGGAACGTTAAATGCAATTGAAACGGTGTCTGATGTTTCCTTACGAATATCCTTAATGGTAAGTGTATGAAAAGTTGGCTTCATTCATTAAAATTTTGGACAAAAATAACGCTATAAATTAAACTGAAAAGACTCTTTACCGGTTTTCAATCTTTTGTTATCTTTAAACATGACGAAATATTCAGGTCATTTCTACGTCTATCCAGGTAGGAAACTTTTATGAAGAAGGCTTATTTTTCTAGATATGTAGTTGGTTTGTTGTTGGTGTTCCAGTTGACAAATAACTTGTCTTTTGGGCAAGATGAAATTAGCTATGCAGCATTAAAACAAAAGTTTCCGGATGAAATAGGCGTTGTGCTCGAGCATGATCAGTTAGTAGAGATCTCTGTGAATAAGAAAACCGGAGAATTGGATATCTATACCACAGATAGAGAGGTAGTGCTTTACTTTAGAGAAAGTGCTAAGTATTATACAGATCAAAGTATAACCATCAGCCAGTTTTTTGAGGAGTTAACGGATATCGAAGCTAAGGTCATTACACCAGCCGGTAAAAAACTGAAGGTAAAAGAAGAGAATTTCAGAATGGTTGATTCGGCCCCAAGTAGCTGGGTTTTTCATGATGATAACCAGAATATGATCTTTGAATTACCTGAGTTGGGAGAGGGGTATAAAAGTGAGATCTCTTATACGCGCAAGATCTTAAGACCGCAATTCTTTGATGTATTTCATTTTGTATCCGGTTATCCGGTCATGTCTTCAAAAGTGCAGATAACATATCCATCTACAGTTAAAATGAAGTTCTTTGAACAAAGCATGTCAGATGTGAATGTGGTTCGTACTGTAATTGAAGGTAAAAAAGGACATATCACGCAGAGTTGGGAAATGAAAGATGTTGAAGCACACAGATCTGAAGATGGTAGCGTTAATATCAAGTATTATA
This sequence comes from Crocinitomicaceae bacterium, assembly GCA_020635955.1. Classification (GTDB taxonomy): domain Bacteria; phylum Bacteroidota; class Bacteroidia; order Flavobacteriales_D; family Crocinitomicaceae; genus Paracrocinitomix. The sequence goes on along the minus strand of JACJYW010000003.1, from coordinate 190,630 downwards.
TCCCACATCTCGTAGCACAGATCCAATCTTATGTGAATAATCAAGATCAGGAAGTGAAACTCATTTCAAATGTAGAAGAGTTACATACTTATTTTGAAGGCTTTTTAGCGCTAATGGGTGAAGAAAAAGGCCTGGATGATATGCACAAGCTTGTGGATGAGATCACTGCTAATGTTGAAGATCCTATTGCCAAAATGGACTCGATATTCAATTGGGTTCAGCACAACATCAAATACATAGCCTTTGAAGATGGAATTAATGGTTATGTACCCAGATCCTACACGTCAGTGATCCAAAATAGATATGGTGATTGTAAAGACATGGGAAATTTACTAAGCGAGATGTTGACCTATGCTGGGGTAGAAAATGCCTTTATCGCCTGGGTGGGTACCAGAGATATTCCATATCAAATGAGTGAAATAGCTACGCCCTTAACTTGTAATCATGTTATTTGTGTGGTTCAAAAACCAGGAGAGCATCCTCTGGAAGATAAGTACTATTATCTGGATGCAACAAGCTCAGAAGGGTCCTATATTATGCCTCCAATGGCTTTGCAGGGAAAAGAATTGTTGATCCACAGAGGAAAAGGAGATTATGAGTTATTTAAAGTGCCAGCTGTTCATGCAGACAAGAATTACATTAAATCCCGTATCAATTTTAAATTCACGGATGCCGATTCTTTGTATGGTTCAGGAACTGATTTTTATGGAGGATATGAAAGGGAGAACAGATCCTATTATTTGGCCAACTTGAAGGAAGATGATCTGCGTGATTATATTAAAGAACTCGCTCTTGGTGGTGCAAATCGCTATACCCTTAAGAATTATTCATTTGAAGGAGTAACCCAGAAAAAAGAAGATCTGGTGATCAATTATGAATTCTCAGTAGATAATCTAGGGATCAAAGATGGAGAAGATATCATTATCAATCCAATCCTTTTTAAACCTCGTGTGACCAAATACAACGAAGAAGATTATAAGTATACGAGACAAAAGGATCGTCACAGAACTATTGATTACGGATATGAGATTACTATTCCGGATAATTATAAAGTAAAACATCTTCCGGAAGATGTGCATTTCAAACACGATCTGTTTCACTTTGATGGCATATTCCGAGTGTCAGGTAATACCATTATTGTAAACATGATCTACCAGTATAATTTACTGGAAATACCCGTAGCGTTATTTGGTGATTGGAACGAATTTTCTTCAGCAATAAATAAGGCTACCATACAGAATATCATTCTAGAGAAAACAGGAAATGAGTAAAAGACTGTACATATTATTTGTCTTGTTCATGCCAATGATCTCAATGGCTCAGCTTTACCCATATTATAAGCATCATGATTGGGTTGAAACGCCAGTTCATTCAGAACGAGAAGTAAATAATGAGCTGTATTTCTATACTAAATATTTATTGGCGGTGGAATATGAGTATGATCTAAATGCCGGGCAATACTATAAATATGAAACGCAGCATTACAAGGTGAAGTTGACTACTCATGCCGGAATAGAAGAGTTCAATAAAATCTACATTTCAATGGACGGAGTGTACAGGATCAAGAAATTAAGTACGCGGGTTATAAAGAAAGACAAGGTAGTTAAACTCACGCCTAAGGTTGAAGAGTTCTATTCTGAAGATGAGGAAGAGCGCTATTACTATTTTCCAATCTCTGGTATTGAACTAGGAGATGAAATAGAAGTGATGTATACACTTCAAAAAGAGCCTGAATTTGATGGAGACCAGTTCTTTTTTCAATCTGATATTCCCATCTATGATTTCGAGTTCTTCTTTATCTCGCCAAATGATTCCTATTTCCAATTCTTACCGCATAATGGATTGGCAAAACCTGCTTTGATCGATACCATTTTGCAAAAGCATCAATGGTATATTCAATTGGATAGTATACCTGCTGAAGAGCCAGAGTATTTCTCAGAATACAATAACACCATAATGAAGCTTGATGCCTCATTAAGAGGATTTGATACCCCTACCGATAAAAGCTATTCACCCTATGAGGAATTCAATCTCTTACTCAATGTGGTATATAATATCAATTTCTCAGGGAAAGATGCGAAGGCTTTAAGGGAATTAAATACGGCTTTGGGTATCTACAATTTAAGGTCGAAAGAGGATAAGGTTAGGGTAATGGAGCACTTTATTAAAACAGATGTGCTCATCAGTTCATCAGTCCCTGATCAAAGTATGGCTGATATTGTAAAGAACAGAAAGGCGAATAGTGTAGGAACAATATTGTTGTTCATGGGGATGTGTCAACAGGCGGATATTGAATATCAGTATGGTTTTATATCAGATCGTTATGATACCAGATTGAGCAGTGAAATTGAATCCATGTATTTTCTTCAGAATTACTTTTTGTATTTCCCAGAGATCGACAAATACCTGGCGCCACTCGATTTTTCAACAAGATTAGGCTATTTGAAAGCGGATTGGATCCCGAATAACGGGTACTTTTTAAAACAAAAACAATATCCCGCTCTAACTACAGATTGGGAAGTGCGTCCGGTGAAAGGTACAACGGCTCAACAAAATGTTGATAGTATCGTAATTCGCGTCAATGTAGATGAGAATATGGAAGATGGAGAATTAACCATTGAACGCTACATTAAGGGCTATAAAGCAGGACAGTACCAAACCTATTATTATCTCTATTCAGAGAACCGGAAGAAGGAAAAACAAAATGAGCTCTTGAACTTCTTTCAGGATGCCTCCAAATTCAAAATGACGGATATAGAGAACGTAGAGCCTGAAGATGCCTTTGTGAAGCCTTTGATCATTAAAGGTAAAATGACCGAATTGTACAGACCTTTTATTGAAAAAGCAAATGACAAAACCATTTTCAAGCTGGGGAATTTGTTTGGAGAACATGTTAGCGTGAATGATCTAACAAAGAAAAAAAACGACTTTGTTTTCTCTAATCCTATGATCAGAACTTACTCTGTTATTGTTACGTTTCCAAAAGGCGTGACTATTACGAATAAAGAATCCGTTTTTCAAACAGAAGATTACTGTGCATTGGATGGTATCCTTATGAAAGCAACCTTTGAACAGGAAGGGAATACGATCAAGTTCGTATCCCGTGAAGAGTACCAGTCTTATCGTTATAGTATTGAGGATAAGGAAGAGGTATTCAATGCCTTTAGATATTATGATGAGCTTACCAAGATCAATCTGATAATCAAATAGAGCAGCTTTTCCTTCGATTTAAGCCATTTTTTCAATTTTTGAATGAGATTTAGTATCAATGTTAATTACATGTTAATAACTACTCTCAAAACAGCTTGATATCTCAAGGATTTAATGGGGCATTTAGTATCTTTGTTTGTCTTGCCAAATCTGAGGATTTTTCCTTCCGGCAAGGATCTATTAATACTAAAATATGAGCGAAGAAAAGAAGAAAGGATATTCAGCCGATAGTATACAGGCGTTAGAGGGAATGGAGCACGTAAGAATGCGTCCATCCATGTATATTGGAGACGTTGGTCTTAGAGGTTTACATCACCTTGTATACGAAGTAGTAGATAACTCAATTGATGAAGCTTTAGCCGGTCATTGTGATACTGTTCATGTTACCATTCTTGAAGGAGAAGGAATTCGAGTTCAGGATAATGGTCGTGGTATTCCGGTTGATATGCACGCTAAAGAAGGAGTTTCTGCGCTTGAGGTTGTAATGACCAAGATTGGTGCCGGAGGTAAGTTCGATAAGGACTCATATAAGGTATCCGGTGGTCTTCACGGGGTTGGGGTGTCATGCGTTAACGCACTTTCACAACATTTGGAAGCTGAAGTACACAGAGAAGGTAAAATGTGGAAACAGGAATATGAAAGAGGTAAGGCGCTATATCCGGTAAAAGAAGTAGGAAGTGCTTCTGATACTGGTACTATTGTGACTTTCCGTCCAGATCCACAGATCTTTGAGATCATTGAATACAGCTATGATACATTAGCATCTCGTATGCGTGAATTGGCTTTCTTGAATAAGGGATTGACCATTACACTAACAGATGAGAGAAATACAGATAAAAATGGAGATTTCGTAAAAGAGGTTTTCCATTCAAAAGAAGGTTTGAGCGAATTCGTAAGATTCTTAGATGAAGCTAGAGAATCTTTAATTGAAGAAGTGATTCACGTTGAAGGAGAGAAACATGGAGTGCCGGTTGAGGTAGCTATGGTTTATAATACTTCTTACGCAGAGAATTTACATTCCTATGTAAACAATATCAATACGCATGAAGGTGGTACGCATCTTTCTGGATTCAGAAGAGGGTTGACCAATACCTTGAAAAAATATGCTGAAGATTCTGGAATGTTGGACAAACTGAAATTCGAAATTTCAGGAGACGACTTCCGTGAAGGATTAACAGCTGTGATCTCTGTAAAGGTTTCTGAGCCTCAATTTGAAGGTCAAACAAAAACAAAATTAGGTAACAGAGAGGTTACTGCTCCGGTATCGCAAGCGGTTTCTGAGATGTTGACGGATTATTTAGAAGAACATCCAAAAGATGCCAGATCGATCGTTGAGAAAGTCATCCTGGCAGCTACGGCAAGACACGCGGCAAGAAAAGCCCGTGAAATGGTACAAAGAAAAAGTGTATTGACTGGTTCTGGTCTTCCAGGTAAACTGGCAGATTGTTCGTCAAAGGATCCCGGAGAATGCGAGATCTACCTGGTTGAGGGAGATTCTGCGGGTGGAACAGCAAAACAAGGTCGTGATCGAAATTTCCAGGCTATTATGCCATTGAGAGGTAAGATCCTGAACGTTGAAAAAGCAATGCAACACAAGATCTTTGAAAATGAAGAGATCAAGAATATCTATACTGCACTGGGAGTTAGAGTAGGTACTGAAGAGGATGAGAGAGCATTGAACCTTGAAAAATTGAGATATCACAAGATAATTATCATGTGTGATGCCGACGTAGATGGGGCCCACATTGAGACTCTGATCCTTACCTTCTTCTTCCGTCACATGAGAGAATTGGTTGAAAGAGGATATGTATACATTGCCACTCCTCCTTTATATCAGGTGAAAAAAGGAAAGAAAGCAAGCTATGCCTGGGATGATAATCAAAGAGATCGCTTGATCATGGAATACAAAGGTTCAGGAGCAGATTCTTCAGTGACAGTACAACGTTACAAAGGTCTTGGAGAGATGAATGCTGAACAATTGTGGGAAACTACAATGGATCCAGAATCAAGAACATTGCGTCAGGTTCAAATTGAAAATGACATGACTACGGATAAAACCTTCTCTATTTTGATGGGAGATGATGTTCCACCTCGTAGAGAATTCATTGAAAATAATGCCAAATACGCCAATATCGATATTTAATCGATTGACGTTAGTTTAAAGCTTTAATTTAAGTCGATAAAAAGCCTGTTCGTCTACTGACGAATGGGCTTTTTTCGTAACCTATGGATTGTTATCAAGTATAATATCAATCAATAGGTTATGGAAGGACATACGTTGATATATGTGATCTTTCTCCTTGCGTATTTATATTTTTTGGCCAGAATGATCGACAAATTCAATGGACTATTGAAGAAAAGAAATAAGATCAAGAAACCAAATGATAACAGAAAGGAGAGCAAAGATGAATGGATGCATCAGGTTCGTGCTGTTCAGCATGAAATGAAACATCTGTTTAAAAGATCAATGATCCAAATTCTCATTATTCCTGCTGTTGAGGTAATAAGCCATTTCATTGTAGGACATTATCATTTGAATGGCCAATTGCTTTCCCTGGGATTTTTCCTTCTCTTTGCCTTTGTTTTGGCAGGAACATTATATGTTATGAGATTAAGAGCTGATCTACTCTTCAATCGCAAATTTGACTGGGATATAATGGAGCAGAAGCTTAATTCTCGCTCAGAATAGTTTTAATATCTGGTTTGAAGTAAAGTTCAGATTTCAATACCTTTCCATCTTCTCTGTAGATTGGTTTACCATCCTTATCAAGCTTACTCATATTGCTGCGTTGGATCTCTTCGAATACTTCAGCAATTTTATGTTGTAAGCCATGTTTAAGGATCGTACCACATAAAATGTAAAGTTGATCACCTAAAGCATCCGCAATCTCTACGATATTTCCATCCTGAGCAGCTTCTAAATACTCTTCGTTCTCCTCACGCATCAATTTATAACGCAAAAGAATCTCTTCCGGAGTTAATTCAGTGGTAGGTTCGTAATTGTTTCCAATACCAAACGAATCATGAAATTTCTCAACGTGACCAATAACTTCTTTTAAGGTAATCTCTTTGCTCATTTTTGTTATTTTTGGTAAATATAACCTATGCTCAACCAATTCATGTCCGCCAAAAAAGCTCTTTTACTAACAATTTTTACAGTAGTCTATTTGGGTGTATTCGCACAAAGTTTTTATCCTCCAATAGTTAACTACAGTTCTAAGGTTTATGGAAAAGATCGTAATCCGGAGAATTTTTGTTTAGTTCAGGATCAACGCGGTATCATGTATTTTGGAAATTCCAATGGGGTTTTAGAATATGACGGTACCAGTTGGAAATTCATTAAAACTGTTCCGGGTAAATATGTGTATTCCATGGCTATTGATAGTTCTGGTACTATCTATGTCGGAACCTATATGGATTTTGGTTATTTGAAACCAGATTCACAGGGAAATCTTGAATACGTTTCTTTACTTTCATCAGTGCCTGAAGATGATCAATATTTCAGCACCATTTGGTCAATTTGTGCCAATAAGAATGAAGTATTTTTTCAATGTGATGAGTCTGTATTCGTTTATGATCTAGCGTCTAAGGAAGTAAAAACAGTTTATCCAACCGAAATGTCTTCATTCCATACCAGTTTCATGGTAAATGGTGAATACTATGTTCGAGCAAGAGAGATAGGGATTGTGAAATATGTGAATGGAGAATTAGAGCGTTTAAAAGGAACTGAAGTATTCAGAGAGAGAGGAGTTTTTGGTCTCTATGAATTAGAAGATGATTCATTATTGATCGTAACACAGGAAGAAGGGTTGTGGAAATGGAAAGATGATGGAATCAGAAGATTGCCTGAAGTAAATAGCGTACCTCTTTCGCAAATCGGGATCTTTGGATCTGCCAGATTGAAGACCGGAGATGTGGTGTTAACCACCTTTTCAAATGGGGTTTACATAATTGATGTGAACGGTAAGATCATCTATCAGATCAATAGAAATAAAGGTTTACGTTCTAATGACGTAAAGAATGTATTTGAAGATAGAGATCAGAATGTTTGGCTGGGCTTAGGAAATGGAATTGCTAAAGTCAACTATAACTCTCCGCTTTCCTATTTTGATGAAAAGACCGGAATTGACGGAAATGTTCAGGCTATTATCAGATACAAAGGCAAGATCTATGTTGGTACCTCAATGGGATTATTCAAACAGGGGATTTCAGAAGATGAGAATCGCGAATTTGGTAATACACATGCCGTAAAAGAACAGGTTTGGGATTTTGAGATCGCTAACGACATTCTTTACATTGCTACATCTGCAGGGGTTTTCAGAACTACAGATGGAGAGCATTTAGAAATGTTGACCATTGATCCGGCCAACGTGATTAAATATGATAAAGCCCACAATCAATTCGTAGTAGGAGGGGAGTACGGTATTTACGTCTATGGAAGTGATTTTATTCCTGAATGGAGCGATAATGAAAGATCTTATTCAACCTTTTTATCGGCCGAATTCGATCCGAATTATGCCAATACATTATGGATGGGAACCTCCAATTCTGGTGTGTTTAGATTGCAGTTAACTCCGGGGCATTCCAAGATCGATCAATATGGATTTTTTGATGGATTAACGGATAACCAGTTAACCAAACCCCTTTTATTCCAGGACAGTGTGATCTTTGGAACCATGCAGGGATTTCTTTCTTTTATTCATGAGGATATCATGGTAAAAGAATTGGATGATAGTTTAAAGAATGATCCGGAATACTACAGGGGAATGTTCCAAACCAAAGCGCTTTATGATTCAATTTTCACGAATACGGTTCTTCTATTGGAGGATGATAAAGAATGGACCTGGTATTGTGCTGAAGATAAGATAGGTTATTATGACAAAAAGGAAAAAGTCTTTAGAAATAAACCTTTCTGGGGAATCAACTATGGTAGAGTAAATGAATTTTATTTAGAGGATGATGGTCAGCTTTGGATAGGTTGTGCAGATGGATTGATCCGTTATAAAAAGAATAAGGCAAAGGTTTATGATTCTAAGTTCTACTCTCTGATCAGAGAGGTGACCATTGGAAGAGATTCAATTCTATTTAATGGTGCATTTGCAACAAACGATATTGTTCAAATTGATCAAAGCGACAATTTTATCGTGGAATTGCCTTATGAACTGAACAATGTTTCATTCTCTTTTTCGGCCCCTTATTTTGAAGATGAGCATGTGCCTGAATTCTCCTTCTACTTAGAAGGATATGATGATGACTGGTCATACTGGGGGAATAAAACGGAGGCAAACTTCACGAACCTTCCTGAAGGCGATTATTGCTTTAAAGTGCGCGCACGAAATATCTACGGAATTGTGTCAGAAGAAGCTAGTTTTAAATTCTCTGTATCACCACCGTGGTACAGAACCATGTGGGCGTATACGTTATACGGAGTCGTGCTAATCATCCTTTTCTTTATTGGGTTCAAAGTGTTCTCTTACAGATTGAAAAAGAAAAACATCTGGCTAGAAGGTGTGGTACGCGAAAGAACTCGTGAGATCTCAGAAAAGAACAAAGTGTTGGCGCATCAGAAACAAGAAATTGAAGACAGTATCAACTATGCGCAACGAATTCAGAAAGCTATCCTTCCTTTAGAGGATGAGATGAAGAAGTGGTTGCCAAATTCATTTGTGCTATTCAGACCTAAGGATATCGTATCTGGAGACTTTTATTGGTTTACTGAGAAAGAAGGTAAGTTGGTATTTATTTGTGCTGACTGTACCGGTCATGGTGTTCCGGGAGCATTCATGAGTATGATCGGATCTGACAGATTGAACATTATTGTTGGGGAGCGTCAGATCTCTAATCCAGGTGAGATATTATCTGAATTGAACGTGGCCATTAAGAAGTCATTGAAGCAGGATGGACATTCAGGGTCAACCAGAGATGGTATGGATGCTGCCATATGTACCATTGATCTTCAGAAAAAAGAATTGCGTTTTGCAGGAGCTAATCGACCGCTATGGGTGGTAGATGGTGAAGAAATTACAGAGATCAAACCTACTAAGGAGGCAGTAGCCGGATTTACGCCGGACGATCAGGTGTATGAAGAACACGTGATTACTTTGAAAGAGAAAATGAAGTTTTACATGACCTCTGATGGTTATGCTGATCAGTTTGGTGGTGATAAAGGAAAGAAACTCAAGGTAAAGGCCATGAAGGAGTTTATCATGAATGTCTGCAATATAGATTTCCAGGCCCAAAAAGAAGACCTGGAAAATCATTTAGTAGAATGGATGGGAGACCACGAGCAAATTGATGATGTTTGCGTAGTTGGTTTTGAACCACTTCACTGAATCTCTTTCGATAATTCAGGCAAACCTTGAATTTGCTTGTTGGTCAATTTTCCCGTTCCTATGATTAATAAGAATTGTGATTTGGTTTGCACAACAGCCATGATCTTACGCACTGTTCCCTTCTTCTTCTCTCCATAAACCTTCACAACTCTGGTACCATCCACTTCATCTAGCAAAGATTTGTATGATCCTTTTGCCGAGATCGCGTTATTGGCGTATTGCTCAATTTTAGATTTGTCCCCGTAATAGTTGAGATATTTAAGGGATGTCATTGATTGAAGCAGATCTATGGCTTCTGGATAATCCTCATCAACGAATAATGAAGCCATTTTTGGAGGAACCACCTTAGCCTCCATGTCCGGATCATTTTTGTGTTGTTTGAAGTAGTCATTAATAGGGTGGTTAGCAAATGTTGTGGTAAAAATTACCAAGAATGCGGCGACTACAAGTCCTCTGATTTTTCCTGAATTTGTCATGACGAATAGTTTTTAGTTTGTGCTGTTTTAATTTCCTGTCGGTACAACTATAAACCAAAAAAATAAAATTGGTTACAGTATCTAAAACTTATAGAATCAAGAGCTGTGCCAAAATCAGACAAGTGTTATTATGCAATTATTAGGAGCGAACGTTTCAAACGTTTTAATAAAACTTTGCGTTATATTTGAAAGACCAAAACATATTGGAGTGTACAGATCGATATTTCTTTTTGCAGCAATGATCGTTTTTCTTGGATGTAGAAAGGATAATGAAATAGATCTTCCTGAGCCACCACCAACAAATTGTTCTTATGATGTATGGTCAACGGCCAATGATTATATCATATTTGGAGATACAACAGGAATGAGAACTTTTACAGTATCTGATGACACAATATTTCTTGATTATGGCAGCTACTCTAACTTTGGCGCATGGTGTCCAATGGAAGAAGATATTCAGCTAAAATGTCAATACTATAGTGCAAGTATGATGGCTGGGACATTTGATTTTGTGATATCAAATTTGACGAATGTTAGTTTTGCTCAGATCGAATTCGGAGACACACTGTTTTCTTATAAGGACACTACTTACCACCAAAATCAAGGTGTGACAGTAGAAACAATTACAAACCATGGTACCTGTGACGGAACAGAAAGTGATCATGATACGGTTGGATATGTCACCGACAAACTTGCATTGTTTCAATCGGGAGAACAACTGAATATTTCAGATTTTTTTAGTGATCAGGATAACGCTATTCGCGAAGGACCTATACAAATGTTTACTGGGGGTCCGGATTCGATTTCAGTTGATACAATTCGTGTATATCAAATATATTATACAAGACGAAGTTGTGTAGATCTATCTCAATCAGCTCACTGGTACATTGGATTTAAGAAACCGGTGAATTCTTACCAAAAGCTCGGATGGGTTAAGTTTTCTGCTATTCAGGGGGCGATTGTAGTACATGAAGTAGCTATTCAAAAATAAATGAAAGGGACATTCGCATTTTTGATTTTAATAATCTTTATTTCTTGTAGAAAGGATAATGAAATTGATCTTCCTGAACCACCGGTTGTTGTATGTGATTTTGAAGTTCAAACAAGTAGCTTTAATTCCTTAGTTTTTGGAGATACTACTAATGTTCGAATTGTCGAAATAGAGGATACAATAACAATATCTACGAATAACAATACTTCTATTTTTGGAACATGGTGTTCAACTGAAAATGACATTAAAATTGTGGAGCAGGTATATCTAGGGCCTCAACTGAGTGGAACAACAGATTTGTGGATCTATAACTTGGTAGATGTTGCATTTGCCCAAATTGTAGAAGGAGATACAACTTATTTTTATGAAGATACCAGTTATAGCCAGTCACAAGGAATGACCTACGAAACCATTACCCATCACTATACATGTGATGGCTCAGAAAGCTCCCATGATGTCGTGACTAATATTTCTGATAAAACTGCTCTTTTTAAAAATGGAGAAGAACTTTTCTTTACTGATAAATTTAGCGATCAGCATGATGCTTTCTATAAGGGAGCAATTCAATTTTACTCATCTGGTCCAGATACTGTTTCTGTAGATACAATAAGGGGATATTTTACAAGTGATAAAAGAAGAAGCTGTGAGGAACTGTATCAAACGGGTTATTGGTACCTTGGATTTAAGAAACCAGTGGATGTGTATGAAAAGCTAGGTTGGATCAAATTTTCCTGGGAACAGGAGGGATTTATTATTCATGAAGTAGCTATTCAAAAATAGTTTTCGTATTCCAATAAAAAATAATTATCTTTGTGCCACTTTTCTGCAGAATTATACGTAATATTGCAGCCCGAAATTCTGAGATAGTTCAGGTTTCAAAGTAAAGATAGCGACATGGAAAGCATTATTAAAGAAGTACAGAACGAGTTAATTGAGAGAACGGATATTCCAGATTTTAAAGCTGGTGCAACTATCACAGTGCATTATAAAATTAAAGAGGGAAACAAAGAAAGAATCCAGCAATTCCAAGGAGTTGTGATCCAAAGAAAAGGAGCAGGAGCTACTGAAACCTTCACAGTTAGAAAAATGTCTGGTAACGTTGGTGTAGAGAGAATCTTCCCTGTAGCTTCTCCATTCATTGATAAGATCGAAGTGAACAAAGTTGGTTCAGTTAGAAGAGCAAGAATTTTCTACTTCAGAGAAAGAAGAGGTAAATCTGCAAGAATTAAAGAAAAAAGAACAGCAACTAAATAAGAAGCTGCTAACTATAATATTAAAACCTGTTCCTGATCGGAGCAGGTTTTTTTGTGCTTATTCTTTTGGTCTGGAAAAATAGAATATACGATCTTCAGATACCAATACTAAGGTTTTTCCTCCCTTGATATAATATTTGGTGCAATCAGAGTAGGTGAGGAGGTTTGAGAAATCTGCATCACAACAAAAGCTGGTGCAGTTACTGAAGTATTTGAATTCAATGGAACGATCTTTTCCCACAATAATCTCATTCTCACATTTATTCACCTCAAGATTGTATTTTACCTGATTATCTGTGAATTCAATGAAGTATTCGAATGCCTCAGTCGTTTTGTGAGATGGTGTGATCGTTTCACCTGACATATTATCAATGATCTTGAAAAGCACCCACTTTCCTTGTAGGAGAGTATCGGCACCTTGTCCATAAGAATAGGTAAAACCAAAAATGGCTATAAAGAGAATGATCTTTTTCATTACAAACGTTGTAAAGGGGTTTTCACACCATCAACAAGCGAATAACATGCCAATTTATCTTTGAATACAGATGATTTGAAAATGGATTTATTCAAAAGCATTCTAACGCATTCCTGTACACCTTCAACGATAGAAGGGTGAGGGTGGATCAATTCAGCTAATTCAGCAATACCTTGCTTGGTTTTGATCTGTAACGCAACGGCTTGTATAGCACTGGATGCATGTTCTCCTACCGCACGCATTCCCAGGATCCTCATCTCGTCATCATTCGTTACAATGATCTTAAAGAATCCTTGCGTTTTACGCATGGCAATGGCACGGGCCATTACTGAGTAATCCAGTTTAACCACTTTCACCGGAATATTTTGTTCAATACACTGTTTTTCGTTCAAACCAACTGAAGCTACCTCAGGTTCAAGGAACATGATCGTACAAACGTTATCATAAGATAATCGCTCCGTTTTACCACCAAACATTCTTTCAACGGCATGACGCGCTTCGATCTCACCCATATTCACCAAAGCAATTCTTCCTGAGACATCACCTGCCGCGAAAATATTAGGGATATTGGTTTGAGTATCATCATCTCCTAAATGCCTTCCGGTTTTACCCATTTTAAGGCCCAGTTCCTCCATTCCAATGCCATGAAGGTTTGGAACACGACCAACAGATAGCAGTGCTTTTTCAACACGTATGATCTCCCTTTTACCATCCACGTCAATTTCATATTCTACTTCGCCATCTACGATCTCCATACGCTCTAAAGCTGAATTGTGATGGATGGTAACCCCATGTTTCTCAAGGTTTCTGGCAACGATTTGTGAGATATCATCATCTTCAAACGGAAGGATATGGTCTGATCTGTCGATTAAATAAACTTTCGTTCTACCAAAATTGGAGAAAATGGTCGCATATTCACAACCAATTACCCCTGCACCAACAATAACAAGAGATTTAGGGTAATCATCCATTTGATCTATACCATCAGATGTCATGATGATCTTCTCATCTGTCTCAATATTCGGTAAAGTTCTTGGTGAACTTCCAGTAGCTATTATTATATAGTCTGTTTCTAATTTTTCTATCTCACCATCTTCTTTTGTTACCTGAACGGTATTCGGATCTAATAATTTACCGAATCCTCTTACATAGGTAAAAAGATCTGCCCTGTTCGTTTTAAGCAGTTTAATGTGACAAGAGTATTGGAATTTACGTTCAAAAACAGCTTCTTCAAGCGTTTTCTTCACCTCTTCCCATGACAATTCAAATCTTTCTCTTCCTAGTGATACGATCGTTTCGTTGACGTTCTTAACACGTTGAGACAATTCCCATAAGGTTTTTGATGATAAAGCTCCGTGATAGACACCGGCTCCTCCAACTTTGGATTTTTCAATTAGACAAACACGTTTACCAAAATCAATGGCACGCATTGCGGCTGCGTATCCTGCTGGACCACCACCAATAACTATAAGATCGTATCTTCCCTGGTTCATTTAAATTGCAATTGTCACTGATGAAGATAGCCAAAAAATAGGTTGACTGACAATTAAGATCTTTCATTTTCGTATAAAAAAACAGCTTTTTGTAAAAAAGCGTTTGCTTTTTATCGATTGGTTTAAAAGTGTAACAATCTTATGAATATGTAGTATACTTATTATCAATTTGTTAAATCGATTAATTAAAATGTTGTAACAAACATTTTTTTTTATCGTATAAATGAATAGGTTTATCAATTATTTTTTATCTTTCGGAGATAATTATTAGGTTTTAGTCGTAAATGTTGGCAGGAAATCCAGTTGTTGAAAAGTGTAATGAACGTTTCCAAAAGATCTTTGGAGATTATAACAGTAAAGCCACTGGAAAAATTATCGTGTCTCATTTTGGCGAATTTTCTCAGGACTTAGTCAATTCCCTTTCTACCAATATCGAAGACATGATGTTGGAATCTGGCGACAAAAAAGGTGTCGTTAAAAGAATGTTCAGCATTCTTGTTGAGGGACTTCAGAATATCAGAATTCATGGTGAAAGAGATGAAGATGGAAACCAGGTTTCTTTCCTTATCGTTCTGCAAAATGAAGATAATTACAAAGTGACTTTTGGTAATTTGATCAAAAGGGCAAATGTTGATGGGATCATTGAGAGAATTGACAGCCTTAATTCAATGGACAATGACGAAGTGAAAGACCTTTATATGGAGGTGCTATCTAACGGAATTATGTCTAACAAGGGTGGTGCTGGTCTAGGATTCATCACCATGTCATTAAAGTCTAAAAATAAATTAGGCTACATTTCTGAAGAAGTTTCAGAAGATCTTGTTTTCTTTTCAGTGAATATCGATCTGGAAAGAACTACGAAGTAAGGTCCTTTTTCAATACCTTTTCATAAACAGCTTCATACTTTGGTAAGATCTTATCCAAAGTAAAATTCAATGAATGTTCAAATGCTTGCTCTTTAAACTGATGAAGCGTTTTATCATCTTTAAGGATATGAATGGCGTCATTTGCCATTTTATTAATATCACCAACTTTACTTAAGAAACCACTAAAACCGTCTTTATTAACTTCAGGCAATCCTCCAGCATTGGTTGAAATAACCGGAACGCCGGAAGCCAGTGCTTCTAATGCGGCTAATCCAAAACTCTCAGTTTCTGATGGTAAAACAAACAGGTCACTGATACAATGGATCTCACTAATGGATTGCACACTGCCTACCATATGAACATCTCCACAAATACTTGATTCCTTGCACATTTGTTCAATTAAATAGCGCTCAGGTCCGTCACCGGCTAGAAGTAATTTGGCAGGTATCTTTTCTCTTACTTTTTTAAAGATCTCCACTACATCCTGCACACGCTTTACTTTTCTGAAGTTGGACATGTGACAAATTATACGCTCACCGTTTGGCGCTATTTCCTGCTTTCTTTTCAGATCATCTCCCTTAGGTTCATGACAATAAGATCCCGGTTCAATAAAATTGTGAATAACCTCAATTTCATTTTCAATGGCAAAATGCCTGTAGGTGTCATCTTTCAAACTTTGAGAAACTACCGTTACAGCATCAGATTCATTGATACTAAATGTAATTACCGGCTCAAATGAAGGATGCTTACCTACCAACGTAATATCAGTTCCATGTAGTGTAGTGACATACGGAATTTCAATGCCATGCGTTTTCAATATTTGCTTGGCAAAATAAGCAGCAGAAGCATGGGGAATTGCATAATGTACATGAAGTAGATCAAGACCCTCATATCTAACTACGTCAACCAATTTGCTGGTTAAAGCCAATTCGTACGGTTGGTAATCAAATAGGGGATAGTGGAATGGTCTTACTTCATGATAGCGGATATTAGGATGGAAATGTTCCAATCTTACGGGTTGATTGTAAGATATAAAATGCACTTCATGCCCTTTGTTTGCAAGTGCTTTTCCTAATTCTGTGGCCACTACGCCACTACCACCAAATGTTGGGTAAAGTACAATTCCGAT
The DNA here is from genome assembly GCA_020635955.1 of Crocinitomicaceae bacterium. GTDB lineage: Bacteria > Bacteroidota > Bacteroidia > Flavobacteriales_D > Crocinitomicaceae > Paracrocinitomix. The sequence continues at coordinate 174,405 of JACJYW010000003.1, read as the reverse complement.
CTTCATGCTGTTTCAAAGATAATGCATCAATAAATGGCTTGGACGGAAAAAATGAAGAAAGATTACAATTTTAAACTGGGAGTCGGAAGCTGGAAGCTAATAGAATTAATACTTCCAGCTTCTAGCTCCAGGCTTCTAATTATTTCTTCTCACAAGCCACATATATAGCATCCTGAATTTCAGTGCGAATACCTTCTTTGACGATCTTCCAGTTTTCAGCATTCGGATAAACACGGTTACTCAAGAATACATAAACAATTCCCTTTTCTGGATCAGCCCAGGTTATTGTTCCTGTGAAACCTGAATGTCCAAAACTTGAAAGGCTTACTTTGTTGCATGTTGGTCCTCCATCTAATGATCGAACGGGCTTATCAAAACCTGCACCTCTTCTGTTAGTTGGGCAGAACTGGCAACGCGTAAAATCAGCCAATGTATCTTTATCCAGATATTGAACACCTCCATATTCTCCATCATTGATCAGCATGTACATCAAGGTTCCCAGATCTAATGCATTACTGAACAACCCTGCATGACCTCCAACGCCTCCTTGCATTGCAGCTCCCGGATCGTGAACATCTCCCCAAACCAATTGATCCCGAAAAGCAGTATCCATCTCGGTTGGCGTAATTCTGTCTAATGGGAATCGATATCTTGGATGATATCCCATAGTACTCAAGCCCATTGGTTTGTAGAAATTATCAGCCACATAATCTTCTAATTGCGTACCTGTTTGCTTTTCAATGATAAACTTGAGGAAATAATACCCCATATCGGAATATTTATAGGTTTTCTTTCTCAATGGTTCTTGCGTAATGCGTTTCAACATGTACTGCTCATATTCAGGAGATATGTACAGATCATTTGCTACTCTATAAGAATTTACAGCATTCGAGTCTTTAGTATAATATTCAGGATTTGGATGTCCGCCTACAACTGTTCTTACATAAAAAGGAAGCCAGGCCTGTAATCCAGCTTGGTGCGCTAACATTTGTCTGATCACCATTCGTTTGTAAGGTGTTGAATCGACAAGTTCAGGTAAGTAATCATATAGGTTATTATCGATATCGATCAATCCATCTTTTTGAAGTTTAACCAAAGTGATCGTAGTGGAAGCTATCTTGGTAATGGAAGCCAGATCATAGATGTCGCCGGTTTCTACTTTTCGTTTCTTATCATAGGTGTGGTAACCAAAGGCCTTGTTGTAAAATACATTACCATCTTTGATGGCTACTATCTGACATCCAGGGAAAGCCTCCTGATAGATACTGTTTTCTGCAATTTTATCGATCTTATACAAATCATCAGAGCTAATACCGATCTCTTCTGGAATTACATGCGATAATCTTACTTTCTTTTCAAAGGTCAAACCTGTTCCTGCAGGAAATTGATCAGAGCCTGTAACTGGAAGTTTGCCTTTTGGAACAAGACCTCCGAAGATCAATTGTGCAGCTGCTTCATTGGTGTGATCAGTGTCTTGATATCCAATAACAATGGCTTTTGTTTGAGAGAGATCTCCGAATTTATCCAATACATAAGGGTTTCCAAAGATCACTGAGATCACATCCTGTCTTTTGCTGAGTATTTCATGTATCCCAATAGCCTGTCTGGTAATACCAAAATTAGTTTTTGGGTTATTGGTTGTCCTGTGAAATCCTATAATGATCCTATCAAAAGGTTTTAACTGATCCAACAACTGTTGTTCCTCATTGGCGCTTAATGCACGAGGAATTTGGATCATTGGAATAGCCGTGTAATAGTTCATAGTAGTATAGAACGGATTGTCTTTTGTTCCACCCACATTCAGGTAAACTGTTTTTATGGTGTCTAATCCAGCTAACGGCAAAGAATTGTTGTCATTTTTGATCAATGTGATGGATTGTTTTGCAATCTTCTTGTTCAACGCCAGGGTTTTGACCGGATTCAGTTTTGAGATCAATTCTTCTGTATTGATCGGCTGATAATTGTCCAATTCAGCCCACGCTTTGGCTTTCAATATCTTTAAACAACGCTCATCAATATCTGCTTCGGTAATTTCACCTTTAGTAATGGCTTCTTTGATCTTTTTAATAGCTACCGGTACATTCAAAGGAAAAAGCAATACATCATTGCCGGCAAGAATGGCTTTAACATCTACCTCACCCGGTTGATAATAGGCTGCCACTCCTTCCATGTTCAAGGCATCTGTAAACACCAGCCCTTCAAATCCTAAACTATCTTTTAAAAGTCCATTCACGATCTTAGGTGAAAGGGTAGAAGCTTGATTATTGGTAGCGTCTAAGGATGGAATATACAAATGGGCTACCATCATACTGGCCAGTCTTTGATTGATCAATTCTTTGAATGGATATAATTCGAGTGAATCCAATCGAGCGAAATCGTGAGGAATGGTGGGTAGACTCTTGTGTGAATCCATATCCGTATCTCCATGACCAGGGAAATGTTTACCGCAAGCCAGTACATGTTGTTCCTGCATTCCATTCATATACGCAATTCCGTAACGAGCAACGATCTCTTTTACCTCACCAAAGGATCTATTATTGATCACCGGATTTTTAGCGTTGTTGTTGACATCAATTACAGGGGCAAAATTGATATGGATTCCCATTAATTTACATTGATCCGCAATTTGCTTTCCCATTTCGTAGATGAGTTGATCATCTGGTAAAGCACCCAACATCATTTGTCTTGGATAAAGAACAGTTGAATCTAAACGCATAGATAATCCCCATTCGCCATCAATAGCAATAAATAAGGGAGTCTTAGCTTTTTCCTGAAAACGGTTGGTCAAATTGGCTTGTTTGATAGGAGACCCTTTGAAAAAGATCAATCCGCCAATATGATGTTGTGTGATCAGTTGTTCCAGTTCTGCATAATGAGCTTCATCCTTCGAAGAATAGGCTGCTACCATAAATAACTGACCAATTTTTTCATCCAGTGACATTTCCTTTAATACGGAATCAGCCCAGTCGCTTTTTTGCAAAATAAATTCAGGCGTGGATGGCTTGAAAAAATTGTCAATTTGTGCATAGATAGATGCAAAAAACAGACAAAATACGGCTACAACAAGCTGTTTAAACATATTCGAATCGTTTGTAAATCTCTTTTTATGGTCTGTAATACCCTATAAATAGGGTGATTAAGCGAATTTATCTAAATATCATGCAGAAATCTTGCCACGGCATGTTATTTGTTCACTTTCAACTGTGGATGGCTACAGTTTTTAGGTGGATAACTTCTGCTTTGACTTGAATTTAATCTGCTTATATTTGCTGTACAAGCCACCTTTATTATTCGCAAAAAATAGAATTATGGACTTTAACAGATTTTCATTATTTAAGCTACCGAATAAGCACAGGAGGTTTGAATATGTTCCGAGGTATTATGATCCTAGGAAAGAAGAATTAGAAAAAAAGATCAAGGCGGCACAGGCAGTATCTGAAGATGGTGCGCACGTGAGACGAGAGATCTCATTTAGACAGCAAGCAGCTGATAAATGGGGGAACAATGAATTCAAAACACAAGCCATGCGATCTAATGTTAGATTGGTGGTGATCTTTATTATTGTTTTGATTGCGTTTTATTATTTGTATCAATATCTGGATGATGCCGCTTACTTCTTAGACAACCAAAAAGATAAGTAGGGGATGTCGGATGTCATAAAATTGCTCCCAAGTCATATTGCAAATCAAATTGCAGCAGGAGAGGTTGTTCAACGACCTGCTTCTGTTGTAAAGGAGTTAATTGAAAATTCAATTGATGCAGGTGCTTCAAAGGTGCAATTAGTGGCAAAAGATGGTGGAAAAACACTGGTTCAGGTAACTGACAATGGTAGTGGTATGTCTGAGATAGATGCTCGAATGTCTTTTGAAAGACACGCTACATCAAAGATTTCAACTGCAGACGACCTTTTTCAGTTGCAAACGAAAGGATTCAGGGGCGAAGCATTGGCTTCAATAGCTGCTATTGCTCATGTTACCATGAAAACCAAACGGCATGATGCTGAATTGGGAACAGAATTGATCAATGAAGGTACGAAAATAGCCAGTCAGGAGGCAGTAATGTGTCCTGACGGAACAACAATTGCGGTAAAGAACCTCTTTTTTAATGTGCCCGCCAGAAGAAACTTCCTGGGTAAGAATACCACTGAATATCGCAAAGTGTTGGATGAATTCATGAGGGTGGCTTTAGTGCATCCTGAAATTCACATGACCTTTCATCATGATGGTGAAGAGATCTATAATTTACCAAAGTGCAATACGCGTCAACGAATTGTGCAATTGTTTGGTAATGCCTACAATGAGCGTTTAGTGCCGGTTAATGAAGAAACAGATATAGTAAAGATCACGGGTTTTGTTTGTAAACCCGAATTTTCGAAATCGAAACCGGATCAAAGCTTTTTATTTGTCAATAACCGTTTTTTTAAGGATCGCTATTTAAGTCATGCTATTTCTACGGCATTCGAAGGTTTGGTGCCTACGGGTAAATACCCTGCTTACTTTATCTACTTTGATGTGCCAACACAATCGTTGGATGTCAATGTACATCCTACAAAAACGGAGGTAAAATTCGAAGAGAATCAAGCCATTTACGCCTTTCTAAGATCAGCTGTTAAACAAGCTTTGGGTCAATTCAATGTGGCACCAACTCTTGATTTTGACCAGGAAATGAGTTTTAATGTTGCTCCTTTGAAAAAGGGTGAAACAGTTAACCCTCCTGAGATCAAGGTAAACCCGGATTATAATCCTTTTGTCTCTACAGAATTACCTAAAACTTCTGGTTCAACTTCATCAAATAGTGGTGGAGGAATGCGTTCCAATGGGTTTTCTGATATCAAACCAAATAGAAAAGATTGGGAGAATTTTTATGGAGATTTGGAAGATGATCAGGAAGAACAGCATACAGAGGTCACTATTTCGTCTTCACTAGATGAGGATCTGGTTGTTGAACGAAAAAAACCGGTACAGATCAATGAAAAGTACATATTAAGTACAGTTAAGAATGGCTTTATTTTGATCGACCAATACCGAGCACACGTAAGGATACTGTATGATCAATTGATCAATGCACAGGTATCAAATGAAGTTCAGCAATTGTTGTTCGAAGAGCGCATGGAACTGGAGGCAATGGATCTTCCAATTTGGAAAGAAATTCTGGATGATCTGAATGCTTTAGGCTTTGACCTTGAAATAGAACAAAATGAACTGTTGATCAAAGGGCAACCTTTGGCTGCAAAAGATATGAATCCTCAACAATTATTAACTGAGTTGTTTGAGTCGTATAAATTGAGTGAGTCGGATGAAGAGTTGGATATCAGTCATAAACTGGCACTTTCACTAGCGTCAGGTATGGCGATAAAAGGCGGAAACGTCTTGAATTCAGATGAAATGGAGCATTTGATCAATGAATTATTTGCATCAAGTGCCCCACAATATACACCGCGTGGTAAAAAGATCATAGAGACCTTTACCATGGAAGAAATTATAAAAAGATTTAGCTGATGTTTGGAAGTATGTTTGCGAATATGCCCCCTGTGGTAAAGAATTTGGTAATCATTAATGCCTTGTTCTTTTTAGCCACTATAGTAATGCAAAACCAGGGCATTAACTTAATTGCTGAACTAGGGCTTTATTATGTGGATTCTCCCTTCTTTAAGCCTTATCAATTGGCTACGCATTTTTTCATGCATGGAAGTTTGATGCATATTTTCTTTAACATGTTTGCCCTGATCGTATTTGGTTCTCATTTGGAGCGTATGTGGGGGCCAAAAAGATTCTTATTGTTTTATTTCATAACAGCAATGGGTGCTGCTATTCTGCATCTGACAGTTCAAGGTTATGAGATCTATCAATTAACAGGAACACCATTTCCTGGTCTGGAATTAGGTGATTATGGCTCAACGAATGAAGTGAAAGCTTTTGCTAATATGATGATCCCTACGGTTGGAGCTTCAGGTGCCGTTTATGGTCTGATTGCGGCATTTGCTATGTTGTTTCCAAATACAGAGCTTATGCTCCTGTTTCCTCCAATTCCGATCAAAGCAAAATGGTTGGCGATAGCACTAGCTGCCATTGCAGTATATCAGGGTTATGTAGATAATCCAGGTGATTCCGTTGCTCATTTTGCCCATTTAGGTGGGATGTTATTTGGTTTTATCATTGTAAAGATCTGGCAAAGAGACAAAAACAGTTTCTATTAATATGCAGGAAAAGAACGTCTTTCAATACCTTAAAGAAGTCTATAAAAGTGCAGGATTAGTTGGTAAACTGATCACTATCAACCTCATTGTATTTCTTTCGATTGGTATAATTGGAGTTGCTGAATTTCTATTTAAGTCAACAGGTATCACTGAAAAGGTGGTGTTGTCACTGGCAGGTCCCGGAAATCCCGAAGAGATCCTGTATAAACCCTGGACATTAATAACCCAATTGTTTCTACATACTAGCTTCTTTCATTTTCTATTTAATATGGTGATGCTCTTCTTTGCAGGAAGAATGTTTGCTCAGTTCTTTGGAGAAAAGCGATTGTTATCTACATATTTGATAGGAGGAATATTCGGCTATTTAACGCATGTTATTTGTTATTACAGTATTCCTGCATTTCAAGATCTGGGAGAAAATGTCGTGATAGGGGCTTCGGGAGCAATTTATGCCTTGTTGGCGGCGATAGCTTTTCACCGTCCTAACTTGAGTGTTTATCTTTTTGGATTGCTGAAAATGCCAATCATAGTTCTTGTACTTTTCATGCTATTGGTGGATTTTTTATCACTAGGAAAAGCAGATGGCATTGCTCATTTGGTTCATTTAGGAGGTGGAGTTTTTGGAGCGTTATCCATCATCAATGTACATTCACCAGGAAATTTCATGAACCGGTTCGAACGTTTCACTTCCCGTATTCGATTGCCTAAGTTTTCTGGCAAAAGAAAGCCTAAAATGAAGGTGTATAAGCAAAAAGATGTGAAGCAAATGGATGACGATAAATATAGAGAAGTTAAGAAGGATCATCAGGAACGAATTGATGCCATTTTGGATAAGATCTCTAAAAAAGGCTACGAGGGGTTGACGAAAGAAGAAAAAGAAATCCTCTTTAATGAAAGCAAACGAAAGTAAAAAGCTTCATTGGTTCTGGAGGATAGTACTTTGGCTAAATATCCTGAATTCTTTCTTGTTAATTGGGGCATATATCAACACTCATATTTCCCCAAATGATGTTTCATATCTCGCTTTTTTAGGTCTTGGGTATCCGTTATTATTGTTGACGGCTCTGATCTTAATGTTGGTATGGTTATTTATTAGATGGAAACTCGCCTTCATTTCAATCATTACTATCCTGATAGGATTCAATCATTTTAGTCATTTCTATGCATTTAATTTTATCCAAAATGATTTGAAAGATCCTTTAAAGGTCTTGTCATATAATGTGCACATTTTTGATCTGTATAATTTAGAAGGTAGAGAGGAGAACCGAAACAAAATATTTGAGTTTCTAGACAAAGAAAATGCAGATATACTTTGTTTTCAGGAGTTCTATCACCAACAGGACAGATCATTTGTTACAAAAGACTCTTTAGTAGAATTGCTCAATACCCCTTTTTATCACGAACGATATACGCATGAATTAAGCGGCAAAAGATATTTTGGAGTGGCCACTTTTTCAAAGTATCCCATCATAAATAAAGGCGAGATCCCTTTTGAAAATGATGATAACAATTATTGCATCTATTCAGATCTTTTAATGAACGAAGATACTGTGCGCGTATTCAATGCCCATATAGGTTCAATTCGATTTCAATCGGATGATTATGAATTTTTTGGAGAAGAGAACGGACCTATATATAAAGATAAAGATGCGGGGCAACGAATTCTTGGGCGCTTAAAACAGGCCTTTGAAAAACGAGCCATTCAAGCGGAGATCGTTTGTGCTGAAATTGAGAAATCACCTTATCCGGTCATTTTGTGTGGCGATTTAAATGATACCCCTGTTTCATATTGTTATCGTCAATTCAATAACCTTTTGAATGACGCCTTTGTCAGCTCTGGAAATGGTATTGGTCAAACCTATATTGGAGCAGTTCCATCTAATAGGATAGATTACATCTTTTATGATGATCAATTTGAAAGTTCAGATTTTGTAACCCATCAGGTTTCTTATTCTGATCACAAACCAATATCCTGCTACATTGGAAAAGTAGATTAATTGGTATATTTATTGTGGAAGTAAATCGACTTAAAGATTAGTGATTACCAAAGAAAATGGAATGAAATATCTAGTTATAGCTTTTTTAATGTCGTTCTCAATTGCTGGATTCAGCCAGAATGAAAATAAATGCGGTCAATTGCCTTTTGCTGTGGTGGATCAAAAAGCCGAATTGAAAACAGATCTTAAGAAGGATATTGAAGACACGAATCCTGCTTCATTTGCAGATAAAAATGAACACAAAGCCAACTTCAAAGTGGTGGTTGCTTGTAATGGTAGTGTACAGTCAGTTATGTATCAATCGGGTAATTTTAATGAACAGGAGCAGGTTTGGATGAAAGTTCAATTGAAAAATTCAAGCTGGAAACCTGCCGTTCTCTCTGAGAAGGAGGTGTCTTCAACAGTAATCGTCACTGTAGTTTTTCAGAATGATAAAGCAGAAATTACGTTGAAGTAGGGAAGAGCGTCCCATTCAACCATTTCTGAATGTTATTGTCAGATAACAAAGTTCCTACATAAAAGGAATCACTATCTCCCAGTGCTAAGCTCATGCTCGCTACTTCTTTAACAGGTCCTTCTATGTTGTAGTAGTTGGAATGGACGAACCAAAGTTGCTTATCTGTTTTTAGTAGCATCCCTACATGTGAATCCAATCCAACGATATACAGATTGTTCTCCCTTTCTTTTAGCGTTTGGATCATTTCCATTTTGTCACTGTATTTGGTCATGTCTTCACAAATCGTCTCTACAATATTCTTCGAGTACATCTGTGCCAACTTGTACCGGTTCCAATTGAATCCCATATGTTTCAGAGGTGTTGATACAAAATAGCCACATGCAATGAGTTTGTCTTCTCCTGGTTCATTTGTATAGCCATTATAATCCCATTTGGTTCCAACCCAATATGGAAATACTTTATGTTCAAATTGCTCAAGAAAATAGGTGCGGCAAGAGTCATTTGAGACCTGATTGGATCTTAAACTTAATCTGTCTTTATTGATTTTCGCAATCACTGATGCGTAAGAGACGTCTTTTGGAGGAAAATGACGATAGAATAAAGGTTCTATTCTGGTTTTAGGAATTATTCCTGCACCAAATGACTTAAATCCAACGAACAAGCAAAATACAACAAACCACCGCATAACAGAATTTTACTGTTAAATACAGTGAGCTTCAAAAAGTAACAGTTAAGATTAGAATTTCAACGAATACTGTAGAACAGATGAACGCATAGCCTCAATTTTTAATGGGCGTAGCGAGTAAAGTTCATTGGTAAGGTTTTTAATAATAATGGCAAATTTGTGTTTAAAGGCTTTACCAAATTCATAGCTAACACGAAGATCCATTACCAAACTTCCTTTCTGATGCTCTTCAAAAAAGTCAGTGTACAGTATAGGAGCCAATGATCCTCCAGTGATTATTGTAAAATGTTCAAAATCGCTGATTGCTTTATCAAGATTTTCAAGTTTACTAAAATATTTGAAGGTGTATCCTGCAGATAATCCTTTATAAGTCATTTCAATATCGGCCTTTGCAGTGTGTTTGAATCTGTATTTAAGTACGTTTGTAGTTGTATCGTAACTTGTGTTGTTAAATGAATATTCATTTGGATTGAACGGGTTATAATCTTCAGCAAAAACCAAATCCGGTTCTAGAGAAATAGGGTTAATGTAATTGTATCCGAGTTGATGTGTAATGGTGAAATTCTTACCTATTTTTCCTTGTCCATTAAGGGTAACGTCAAAGCCAGTTACTTGAGATCTTCCAGTATTCAGAAATTTAAATCCTGCCAATGGTTCTCCTGCGGCAAAATCCGGATCAGGGTCCCAGAAACCAAAAAGATATTCAATTGTGTTTTCATATTTCTGTATAAATGCAGCTACATCTAATTGAGCAAAGTAATTTTTAATTTTAAACCCTTGATTAACACCAACTTCAGCGTTCCAGCTTTCTTCAGGAACTAAATCAGGATTGTCATATACTCCAAATGACCCAACAGCAGTTCTGATATATCTTTCTGTAATTGTAGGAAAACGATAACCTTGTCCATATGAAGCTCTTAAAAATGATGCCTGGGCCAATTTTAAATTCACCCCGGTTCTGAAGATTGGATTCCAGTTGGTGATGGTGTCGTTCAGTTTGTAATATTCAGCTCTTGCACCTGCAGAAAAATTAATGATCTTAAAAAAGTTCTTTTGAATTTCTGCATATCCTGACAGATTTAGCATTTGGTTTGTTTCATCACCTGCTTCTCCTTTGTATAGTTCAGCTGTAACATCATTGAACTGGGTTGATAACCCCCCAATGAAATCAAATGATTTGTCTTTAAGAAATGTAAATTCTTTTTTGAATTGATAATCTGCAAAATAGACCCATGACTGGTTGGATTGATTTAAATTCATTTTATTATCTGTGTACAAAACTCTGGTTTTGAGACTGTGTTTTACACCAATTTTGGAGTAAAAAGTTATAAACGGATCCAAATTAAAAATGGCTTGTTCCTGTTGCAGAACAGCTCCTAAATATGCCCTATAAATGCCAGATGAGTCATCAGACCAAGCCAACACCATATTGGTGTTTTGCAACATTCCGTTTCCATTAATACCGTATTCTAATCCTTTGTATTTTTTTGAGCGGTGTCTTAAATTAAAATTCAATCTGACCCTTTTGTGTTGCATTTCTTTTTCCGAATATTCAGGTGAAAGTGTATCATAAACAAAGGGGCCTCGAATTGGACCTCCCAGATAACCATGATCCCAATTTAGATTACCACCTATGACAAGATCCAGGTTCTTCTTAATGATTCTACTGTGAAGGAAATTTGCTCCATGTATAAAAGGATAACTTTCCCACCAGGTTGTTGAATCGCCTTGAGGTTGGCTATAGAACCCCGAGTACATATTGATCTTGGTGAGTGGTTTTATTTTAGGATATGCTGTTCTGATATGAATTGCACCGCTAAGTGCTGAAGAACCTGAAAGAACTGAGGATGCACCTTTAGTAATCTCTATTTGTTCAATATTTTCAACTGGAACAAACCCCCATTCAGGCCTGCCCGCATCTCCTGAAAGCATGGGCATATCATCCACAATTACAGCTACTTTACTTCCAACACCAAAGGTGAAACCACTACCTCCTCTGATCTGAGGTTCACCATCCATAATGTTCAAACCGGGAGTCTGATCCAAAATCGATTCGATACTTCTTGTATTTTTATTTTCTATTATACTAGGTTTAATAACTTCCATTGAATAGGTAAGTTCCTCTACTTTTCTATCGAATTTTCCCACAATAATATCCACTTTAGCCAAAGTTTTTGGAAGAAGTGAGATGTCCTTAACAATTACCTCTCCCTTTGTTATTGAAACGGAAAGGGTGTCATTAGTCATGCCAGTAAACTTGTACAACAATTCATGGATTCCTTCAGGTAGTTCAATTGAATAGTTTCCATCCAGATCAGAAACTGCACCTATTGAGGGATCTGAAATCAGAAGTACGTAAGCACCTATTATCGGTTCACCTGTTCCAGAATCTGTTATTTTTCCCTGCACAGTTCCTTGGGATAGAGCCGAAAATGATATGATCAGAAGAATGAATGAAAGTACTTTTGACATGAGCAAAAAAAAGAACTGGCTCCTCTCTGGAAGAGCCAGTTCTATAAATTATTTAAGAATTATAGCTTGATCTTGTTTGTGATAATTCTGTTTCCAACAATCACTTGATATACATAAACACCTTCGATATTAGGCAAAGGATGTTGAGAGGTTGTTGAAGTTAACGTACTGTTATACACGAATTTTCCATCAATTGTGTAAAGATTGAACTGAGGATTATTTTCAATGGTATTCAGTTTGATCTCAATATTTTCACCAGAAGTATATATAGTGAACTGGAAATCATTCTCATCTATACCTGCAGAAGACGGAACATTAATAATGACTTCGTTTGAGGTTTGAACGTCTCCGGAAAAGTCACTTTCACAAATAATATAATAAGTACCCAAATTAGAAAATAAAGGTGTGTAGTTAATTCCAGTTTCTGCGGAAGTGAAAGACTGATACCCTGTACCGGAAGTTGTTGACCATTTCCATTCTCTTGAGCTTGCTGAAGACGGTGACTCTGTTGCTGTTAACATAGTCCCTGTCTGATCAGTAAGAAGGGTCTGGGGAGCTGAAGGCGAAATAGTAACTGTGTTCTGACCAGGATCCGTCACAACAATTTCAACCTCATTAGAGGTAACAACCGTTCCACCAAAATCTGTTTCACAAACCACGTAATAGATATCCGCTGTAGCGAAATTAGGCGTATATGTTGTTCCTGTCTCTGGTCCAGTAAAAGATTGATAACCTGTACCGGATGTTGTTGACCATTTCCATTCTCTTGATATCGTACCTGTTACACCTGCATTTGCTTGTTCGGTAACGGTTAACATTGTACCATTCACCCCAATGTTTATATTCTGTGTAGCAGATGGGGCAATAGATACGAGAAGAGGATTATAAATCAATGCAAAATCATCCAAATACATTGTTGTTCCATCTAAAGCTATAGTGCTGTCACCTGCAGCACACGTAACAAGAATATAATCTGGAGAATTCGAATTAAAATAATTGAATGGAACAGACAATCTTGTCCAGGAAGTGTAAGTTGTAGAAATATCTGCTCTAGCCTTTCCAACCCAATGTGTTATTACACCCGTGTGCGGAAGTTGACCGGTTTGAGAATTATCATGTAAAATGACCTCGACTTTAGATTTATCGCCAGTTGTTGGTTGATGTTTAATCCAAAAAGTCAAACTGTCCGGCCTGTCAGTGAAGGTTTGGTACCATTGGTTATCACTGGTTTCGGTCCAAACATATCCGTTACTTGGATTGAAGTCGGCGTGAACCCTTCCGTTAGTCAGCAATCCATTAGCAACGGGAGGAACGTTTTTAGCAACTAGTTTAATGCAATAGGTGCCAGAATGTGGACTTGTTGACTGAAATGCAACAACAGGTGCAACAGCCCCTAGTGCATCAGCAGTTTTTAAAGAACTCCAATTTAATGGTTCAGGTTCACTCATATACCACTCTGGGGTTTCCCAACCATCTTCAAAACCTGGATTGTCAATTTGAGTTTGTCCTATTGAAAATAAAGACAAAGCCAATGAACTTAAAATAAGTAAACTTTTTTTCATAGTGTTAGTTTATCGATTCTAGCAAAAATAAAAAAAAACAGATTAGAATCTACGGTTTAGCAGATGGCTTGTAACTCAATTATTAACAATGGTTTATTACTTTCTGCCAAAGTCTGCAGGAATTTCTCCCCAAACCTTGGTTTCCCACTTTAAAATTGGATTTTTATATGTGTTTGACCATAGCCATTTTTCGGCTCTGTCAATCAGGTCTGCTACATCTTTAGAAGGTACCCTTTTTGTTCTGCATTTTTTTGACTGTACCCAACCCATAGCTATTCTGGAATCCGAATAAATAGGCATCTCCTTCATTTTTGGATCTTTATGCTTGTTGAGATAGGCTAGCGCATGCACCAAACCTAGAAACTCTCCTATATTATTAGATCCATTTTTATAGGGTCCTTGTTTGAACACGTTGTCTTTTGAAAAGGTCCATACTCCCTGGTATTCAAAATCTCCTTTATTGTTGCAGGCTGCATCTACTGCTAAACTTAATTCTATTGGGTTTCCAATTTTTTCAAGCTCTTCAGGTGTAAGATCTTTCGTTTTTTTGAAGCTACCATCTTTATAATTGTCAGGATGATCATTGAAGGCTTTTTCAGCCAGTTGCTTGCTTCCAAAGGTCTTGTATATGGCACCTTTGACGCCACTAATCGTTTCCTTTACTTTGTTCCAATCAGTATAAATACCCGGCTCTTTGCCGTGCCACACTACATAGTAATAGGTTTTCTTTTTTTCTGATGATACTGAATTTGGGTCTCTAAACGCTTTTTCAGCTTCTTCACGGCTGCTGAACGACTTGAATTTGGCGGCTTTATATCCTCTTGTTTGTTCCTGGCACTTTGCCCAACTGTCATATACACCAGGTCTATGTCCATCCCAAACAACATAAAATTTTTTAGCCTTACTCATTGACCAAAAATACAATTTCGTTGGAATTAATGAACGGTTTGTAGAAAACGATCAAAATACAGGAAACAAAAAATGTAATAAATGTTTCCAGTGTTTTATTTGTGTATACATTTGCACCATGGAGGAGAAAAAGAGAGAACTCATCATTAACGCTTCTGCTGTCTATATGAAGTACGGCATTAAGAGTGTTACCATGGATGAAATGGCGCGTCAACTTGGAGTTTCTAAGAAGACCTTATATCAGTTTGTGACCGATAAAAATGATCTGGTTGAGCAATGTTTATTGTTTAGCCATCAAATGGAACATGAACAAATAGATAGAATTGCGGCTGAAAGGGAAAATGCGATAGAACAGATGATGGAAATATCAAAATTCATCATTGGAACTTTATCCAGAATACATCCTTCAATCTTTTTTGATCTGGCAAAATTCCATCCTTCAGCTATGAAGATCATGCAAAGTCATAAAGATCAATACATCTGTGGCACGATCAAAAAGAATCTTGAAAAAGGAATCCAGCAAGGCCTTTATAGTGAGAATATAGATGTTCAGGTAATTTCATCTGTGTGGGTCACTTTAATTGATACCATACTCAGTGGAGAAGCTTCCATAGAAAGCAATTTGAAGCCTCATGAGATCTATTCTGAGATCTTCAGATATCACATTAGAGGAATAGCAAGTGAGATTGGTTTGGAGTACCTGGTAGAATTGATAAAGAATGATGATACACTATCACACGGAATGTAAATAAAAGATTAATCAAAATAATTATGAAACAAATACTCACCTTATCAATTTTGATCTTCACCGCTCAGGTGTTGGCCCAGGATCAATCTTCGTTCTCCCTTGCGGAGGCCGAGGAGTTCGGGGTCAACAACCACGAGAAAATGAAGAATAGTCTGTTAGATTATGAAGCAGCTAGGAAAAGAGTGTGGGAAACCACTGCTATTGGTTTACCTCATATCTCTGCCAAAGGAGATTTCCAGCACATGATCGATATCCCTACTTCAGTGGTGGATGCCACCTTATTCAACCCTTTGGCTCAGCCAGGGGAGGTTATGACCTTTCAAATGGGTCAGAAGTATACTACCTCATTAACTTTTAATGTGAATCAGTTGATCTTTGATGGTTCTTATTTGGTAGGATTGAAATTCTCTAAGTTTTGGATGAAGATGAACGAAAATGGCATTGAAAGAACAAAGAGTGAAGTAAAATCTATGGTTCGCGAAGCCTATTACAATGTCCTGGTAGCACAAAAAAATGTTGAGCTCATGGATTCTATTCTGATCTCCACGGAACAGATGGAAAAACAAACACGCATTTTTTATGAGAATGGTCTAATACTGAAAGAAGATGCTGATCAGATTACTTACACTTTGAACCGAATAAAATCGACTAAATCAAATGCTGAAAGACAGTTGGAGATTGCCTTCAACCTGTTGAAATTGCAAATGGGATATGATTTTGAAAAGGAACTTGAGATCACTGAGAATTTGGATGACGTATTAAGTGCGATACTTTCTAATTCACCTATATCAAAGAATTATGATCCTAAAAACAACAGCAATTATCAAATGTTGAATGAACAACAGACACTGGATCAGTTCAATGTAATGAATGAGAAAGCGAAATACTATCCATCAATGGGAGCGTTTTTCACGCATTCGCAAAATGCTTACAGATCTGAATTCAATTTCTTTAATAACATGGATTGGTATCCAACCACCATTTGGGGATTGTCATTGAAAATCCCAATTGCAACAAGCGGTCAACAGATCATGAAGGTACAGCAGGCTGAGATCAAAGTAGAGCAGGATGCAAATAATATTGCACAACTTGAAAGAACACTTGAGTTTCAGGAATTGCAATTGAAAGCGCAATTTCAAAGTGCCTATGACAAGATGACCATTGAAATGGAAAATGTGAAGCTTGCACAATTCATTTACGAGCAAGGATTGAAGAAAAAAGCAAACGGAGCTATCTCTTCACTTGAAGTGACCCAGCTTCAAAATCAATATCTGCAAGCAGAAGGAAATTACATAGCAGCAATCATGGATCTGCTGAGCGTAAAAATTCAATTAGACAAATTATTTAACGAATAAGATATAAATCAAAAGAAATGAAAATCAATAAATTTTTCACCTTAACAGTTTTCTCGATCGTCCTGATCTCTTGTGGCGGAGATGCCTCTAATGAAAATGAGAATGCTGAATTAACTGATCTGATTGCTGAACGCGATTCACTAAAGGATCGTTTAACGGTAATAAATGCTCAAATAGCAGAATTGGATACCGCTTCAAGAGTTGTTAATCCTATCGTTTCGGCACAGGCAGTTGTTATTAAAAAATTCGAACACAAAATAGAGGTTCAGGGAGCTGTGGAGACAGATGAGAATGCAATGATCAATGCTGAAGCTTCGGGTAAAGTAACAAAAGTACATGTTGAAGAGGGACAAAAAGTTTCTGCTGGACAGGCTTTGGTGACCATAGATGCTACGATTTTGTCTTCTCAGATCCAGGAGATGGAAACACAGCTTGAATTGGCTACATACATGTATGAAAAGCAAAAGAAATTGATGGATGAAGGTGTTGGAACCGAGATCGACTATGAGCAAGCTAAAGCACAAAAGAACTCATTGGAGAAATCAATTCAGACCATGAGATCTCAACAAGGTAAAACAGTTGTTCGTGCTCCTTTTTCAGGTGTGGTTGATCAGGTAATGATCCACATGGGTGAAATGGCTGCTCCTGGTGTGCCGTTGTTGAGAATTGTAAACAATAGGGATGTTAAGATCACAGCATCTTTATCTGAAAACTATCTTTCAAAAGTGTTTGAAGGAACAGAAGTGCAGTTGTCAGTACCTTCTTTGAACGATACCATCATATACTCAAAGATCTCATCAAAAGGAAATTTCATTGATCCGGTGAATAGAACATTCCGCATTAGAATCGACATTAAAAACAACAAATTGTTATTGCCGAATCAGTTAGCAAAAGTTCAGGTAACGGATTTTGAACAGGATAGTGCAACGGTAGTGAATTCGCAGTCTATTCTTCAGGATACTCAAAACAATAACTACATCTACAAATTGAAGAAAACCAAAGGTGATATGTTCAATGTAGAGAAAGTATTTGTTGAAGTATTGAGTCAATATAATGGTGAAGCTTGTGTTATTCCGATTAATGGTGGTAACATTAAAGAAGGTGACCAGATCGTTGTTAATGGTGCTAAAGGAATAACTGAAGCTGATCAAGTAATCATTCAATAAACAGATCAACCATGAGTACGAATATTGAAAATCAAAAGGAATTCGGGCTTTCCACCTGGTCTGTAAAGAACCGAAAAACTGTTTACCTGATCATTGCTATGATCATGTTGATGGGAGCTGGGGCATATACTTCTATGCCAAAAGAGAACTTCCCTGAACTACAAATCCCTGAAATTTATGTAGGTGTTCCATATCCTGGAAACTCGCCTAAATTGATTGCTGATAAGATTACGGATCCCATTGAAAAGGAGCTGAATTCGATCAAAAATGTGGATGAGATCAAATCCAATTCAATTGATGGATACGCTTCAATTCAAGTGAAATTTGACTTTAAAGTAACCGCCAAACAGGCTTTGCAAGAGGTGAAGGATGCAGTGGATAAGGCCCAATCATCAAAAGGCTTTCCAACTGATCTGCCGGCTGAACCAAACATCTTTGAAATGGACGTTTCAGAGATGCCAATTATGAACATCAACCTTTCTGGTGATTACTCTATTCAGCAATTGAAGGAATATGCTGAATTACTGGAAGAAATGATCGAAGAATTACCGGAGATCTCAGAAGTAGATATTCGTGGTACACAGGAGCAAGAGATGCAGATCATGCTTGACCCGAGAAGAGCGAATGCAGTTGATGTATCTTTTGGTGATATTCAAAATGCCATAGCCAATGAGAATATTACTATGTCTGGTGGTGAATACCTTGATGGTACTACGAAAAGAACCATTCAAATTGAGGGTAAATTCAAAAATGCTGAAGAGATAGGTAATGTGATCGTGAAACAGGAGGATTATAAGCCTGTATACCTAAAAGACATTGCCTTTATTGAATTTGCAGATGCTGATACTACTTCATATGCGAGAGAAAGAGGGCAGACGGTAGTAATGTTGGATGTGAAGAAAAGAGGTGGTCAAAACCTATTAGATGCTTCAGATAAGATCTATGAAATTCTTCAAGAAGTAAAAGAGAAGAAACTTATTCCTGATGGGGTAAATGTTTCCGTTACGAACGACCAGTCTGATAAGACAAGAGAAATGGTTTCTAACCTGGAGAATTCGATCATTTTTGGAGTTTTGTTGGTAGTTGGGGTTCTATTGTTCTTCCTTGGATTGAGAAACTCTCTTTTTGTTGGTGTGGCTATTCCGCTTTCTATGTTCATGTCTTTCATGATCCTGCAAGCAATGGGTGTTACATTGAACGTAATGGTGCTTTTCTCTCTTGTATTGGCACTTGGTATGTTAGTGGATAATGGAATTGTGGTAGTTGAAAACGTGCAACGATTGATGGAAGAGGGTTATGATGGATTTACTGCCGCTCGAAAAGGAGTTGGAGAAATTGCATGGCCAATTATTGCTTCCACAGCTACAACTTTAGGTGCATTCGTTCCTTTGGCTTTTTGGCCGGGAATCATGGGTGAGTTCATGAAGTATCTTCCAATTACCCTGATCATTGTACTAGGGTCTTCACTGTTCGTAGCACTGGTGATCAATCCTGTATTGACAGCTATGTACATGCGTGTTGAAAAGGAAGCGGGTAATAGAAAAAGAACCTTGATCATTGCAGGTATCTTAGCGATCCTGGGAATTATGATCGTTGGTATGGGACATACCGGATTTGGAAATCTCCTGATCATTCTTGGTTTGATGGCTGTATTTACGGTTTTTGCATTGAATCCGGCTACCGTTTGGTTCCAGGAGAAATTCTTGCCTGTATTGGAGAAATTCTATGAAAATGTCTTGCGTTACGCACTTAAAGGCAGACGACCGGTCTGGTTCTTCGTGGGGATGTTTGGGATGTTGTTCATGTCTTTCATTATTATGGGGGCATTCACACCAAAGGTGCTTTTCTTTCCTGAAAACCAGCCACAATATGTAAACATCTTCATTCAACATCCAATTGGTACAGATATTAAAGTGACCAATCAAACAACGCTTGAAGTTGAACGAATTCTTACAGAGGAATTGTTAGTAGAAGAATTGGGAGATACTGTAGGTAAACCTCAAAAAGAGTGGATCATTCAATCATTGATCTCTCAGGTTGGGGAAGGAACTTCAGATCCGGCCCAGGGAATTGTAATGGGAAATACCCCGCATAAGGGAAGGGTTACCATCAACTTTTCCGAATTTAAATTCAGGGGAGATTATTCAACCGGAGATATTTTGAAAAAGATCTCTGATGGCTTGAAGAATCGTTTCCCTGCAGATGTTCAGATCACTGTAGATAAAAACAATGAAGGACCACCAACTGCTCCTCCAATTAATATAGAAGTATTCGGCCAGGTGGAATATGATAGTTTGATTGCAGAGGCTGAGCGCATCCGTTTATTCTTGGATCGTAGAAATGTTCCTGGAGTTGAGAAATTGAAACTGGATGTTGAGACTGGGAAACCTGAGCTTCAAATTGAAATTGACAGAGCCAAAGCCAGATTATTTAATGTATCAACGGGACAGATCGGTAATGCTATCAGAACTGCCTTATTTGGGTCAGATATCTCTACTTATAAAGTAAAAGATGAGACTTATGATGTTGTTATGCGTTTTGACAATGAAGATCGTCAGGATCTGGATGCATTGTTAGATCAACGCTTGATCTTCAGAAATAATAAGGGACAGTTGTTAAGGATTCCAATTAGATCATTGATCAAGGAACCGAAACCAACTCAAACGTATTCAACGGTAGTACACAAAGATCTAACGCCATTAGTTACTGTGTATTCAGGTGTTTCAGAAGGATTCAACCCTAACGAAACAGTAGTAGAGCTTAAGAAATTGATGGCTGAATATGAACAAGAGCACACGATCAATCCTGCAATTGATTATGCCTTTACCGGTGAACAAGAAGAGCAGGCTAAAGAGATGGCTTTCTTATCAAAAGCTTTATTGATAGCGGTTTTCATTATTCTTTTGGTGATCGTTGGGCAGTTTAATGCTTTTTCAACTCCGGCGATTATCATGTTTGCGGTAGTGTTCTCATTCATTGGTGTATTGCTAGGATTAGTAGTCTTCCAAATGGATTTCGTGATCATGATGACAATGATTGGTATCATTTCACTGGCCGGAGTAGTAGTAAACAATGCAATTGTATTGATTGACTATACCAATTTATTGCGTCAAAGAAAGAGAGAAGAGCAAGGTTTAGGAGAGTTCGATCAATTGACATTGGATGAGATCAAAGAATCAATTACAATGGCGGGTAAAACAAGGTTGCGTCCGGTATTGTTAACTGCAATTACTACAGTTTTGGGATTAATTCCTTTGGCATTCGGTATCAACATTGATTTCACGACATTACTTACTGAGTATGATGCCAACTTCTATATTGGTGGGGATAATACTATTTTCTTTGGGCCTATGTCATGGACGATTATTTTTGGATTGACCTTTGCAACATTCCTTACCCTGATTATTATTCCGGTAATGTACTTGTTGTTCTACAGATTTAAGTTGTGGTTGTTCAAGATCACAAATCAAAAGATGAGAACAAACTTATAGTAAAGGATTAAAGTTTTATTGTTTGTCATTTCGAGCGCAGTCGAGAAATCTTTAGAGTTTTGAGTAGATCGGATCTAAAGATCTCTCTGCTCCGGTCGAGATGACTTTTTCATTTAACGCCCCTAAACCTAACACCTGTCAACCTAACACCTAACACCTGCCAACCTAAAACCTACTTAATTCCGTGTCGGTTGAAGAGCACATAACCAAAACTAATCTGAAGAAATAAAGGACTAACCAATGATTCACTACCAATATAATTTAGGGTAGCTCTTAAAGGTCCAACTGGCGAATGGTAGATAATGGATGCACTTCCGATACCAAATCTATCCTCAAAAGGTTTACCATCCACAGCTAAACCATTTTCATTAAAAATTCGGATAATGGGCTGGAATATGTAAGCTTCAATTCTAATATCTACTTTATCCTTAATGGTGAAGACATTGATCAATCCACCGCCCAAATATTTGTTGGCATAGAGGTCATCATAAAATGCAAGGTTCACATCCGGAATTGGTGCATAAACGTGGGATGATAAAAGACTGGCTCTGAAATTGCTAAAATAAGGCTGGAGAGAATACATTCCTTCCAACTGGATTCCTAATCTATAAACCCCTTTTTGCATGAAGTAATTCACGTATGATGCTTTGGCATAGATCCAATTTCGTTCTATCTGACTACTCAAAACATTAGGAGATGTTGAACCGGGCTCAGTTCTCTCAATACCATGTACAAATCTCGATTCGAGTAAAAGTTGATATCCGGCTGATGGAAACTGCTTGCGATTCAATGAATTCATGGTGAACTGAATTCCTGGTGCATAGAAAAGGAATGAAGTGAAATCTGCAGTGTCCAAATTGGTAAAATCATCCGTTTGATAGTAATTGTCTTCATTTCTCCCATTAACAAAATCAAAGGTGATCTTACTTTTGCTGGATGTAGCTAAATGATATTGCAATCCCCAAAAAGTCTCATTTTGAATAATGAAAGAGGGTTTGACATCCTCAAAAAATGTAGCCCGGCTTCTGAAGAAATCCCAACGATTCATTACGAACATGGGCTCCAAATAAGAAATGGTTCGTGTTGGCAAATGAAATTTCAGTCCCGTTTTCACTGAACCATAGAATTTACCAAAATAGGCATTGGCATAAACAGTAAATGGTGTGATTTGAAAGTCCGAATAAGACACACTCAAAAAACCTGTGTTTACAGGTCTTGAAGAATAATGTCCGCCAAATGAAGCCTTTAAGGGTTTTTCTCTTTTAACAACCAGGTTTAATTGTTGAGTCGAATCTGATAATGGAGTGAGGGTAGGGAACATATATCTAATATGTTCTGATTGATAAAGATGCAGATATCTCTTTTTAAGCAAATCATATTCAATGATCTCATGCTTTTTCTTTTTTAAGATCCTGTGCTCTATATAATCAGATTGTTCTGGTTTAACCCCTTTAGCTTCAACAGATGAGATCTTTAACTCTTGACAGGTTGAACGGTAGATCTGTCTTGATTTTTCTCGTTCTTCTTTAGTAACGCGAAGTGAAATATGTAATTTGATGGAGTCCATTTTAGCCATGGTTTCATTGTATCCCACATCTATGGCTTCCTTTATCTTATCAAAATCAAAGGTTCCAATACTCTCTGTGTTAGGTTCAATGATAATTCCTGCTTCACATGGTAATGAATAGTCAGAATGTTGTGAGAACATATTGCGGATCTGAGACATGAGGTCGTCATCTACCGGTGGAGGTTCGTTGTAGGATACATTACTACCTATGATAAAGTCAGGATCAAATTCCATGTACATATCTTCGCCAGGGAAATTGTTATAAAGTCCTCCGTCAAACATCAATTTTCCATCTATTTCTATGGGACTAATAAAGAATGGATAAGTCATTGAAGCCCGAACTGCTTCATTTAGTTTTCCAGATCTAAAAGTGATCGATTCCTTATGTACAATATCAGATGCAATACATCTGAACGGAATGAATAAACTGTCAAAGGTATTCAACGAACTTATGGGATTTAAAGCCAATAAATTCATCATTTGTAAATCCAGGAAGGTTGGATTTAAAAGGTTAGTAGCTAATGCCTTTTGAAAAATAGAGTCTTTGGTAAGTCTGATTGAAAACAGCCCGGCATCTTCCTCAGGCATCTCAATATAATGTTTGTTTTCAACCGGAATATCTCCTTTTGCTATGACACTGAATTCGTCAGAGAGTACTATTTGCTCAATTTCTTCGGGAGAATAGCCTGAGGCATAAAGCCCCCCAATAAGAGCACCTGCTGAGGTTCCTGTGATATAGTCTATTGGAATATCATTTTCTTCCAAGGCCTTTAATACTCCAATATGTGCAAAGCCAGTTGCTCCACCTCCAGACAATACAACCCCTACTTTCTGCGCGAAAGTATTTGCTGTAACAGCCACAAATAAGATGAAAAACAAGCCTGCTTTTTTCATAAGTTGCCCAAATCTAGGCATTTTTGGAACTAAACAAATGCAAGATAGTTGACTTCAATTCAATAGGCAAATTGTATCTTCGCAAAAAATTCCCGGGATGAAGATCGTAGCGAAAACATTTTATGGATTGGAAGAGGTTCTTTCAAATGAACTTAAAGCCCTTGGTGCAAAATCCATTAAGGTGGGGAACAGAGTAGTTGAATTTGACGGAGATAAAGAAATGATGTACAAAGCTAATTTATGGCTTCGTACTGCGATCTCAGTTTTGATTCCGGTGAAGAACTTTACCTTTAAAGATGAACGTGATTTCAAAAAGCAATTGAGTCATATCAACTTTGGAGAATACATGCATTTGAATAAAACCTTTGCTGTAAAAGGAGCAGTTAATTCAAAACTGTTCACGTATTCAAAATATCCAATGTTATTATTGAAGGATGCTATTGTAGATTTCTTTAATGATAGATATGGTCAACGACCTTCAGTAGACGCAAAAAGTCCAAAAATTCTGTTCGATCTTCACATTGCTGAAAATAGATGTACTATCTCTATGAACAGTTCTGGTGCTCCTTTGTTTCAAAGAGGATACCGAAAAGGAACTGGAGATGCTCCATTGAATGAAGCCATGGCGGCGGGTCTGATCATGTTGGCTGGATGGGATCAAAAATCAAATTTGATCGATCCGGTTTGTGGTTCAGGAACTATTCCAATTGAAGCAGCTTTGATGGTGAATGGAATTCCGGCAAACATTGCCAGAAAACAATATTCATTCATGTTTTGGCCGGATTTTGATCGCCAATTATGGGAAAACATTTTAAATGCTGCACCAAATACTCCAAAAAGAGATTTAGGATTCTCCATCATAGGTTCAGATACGGATGGTGATGTGATCCTTAAGGCTAGAAATAACATTAAAGCTTTACCGTTGGGTAAAACCGTGTCGTTTGAGATCAAAGATTTTAAAGACGTTGATCCGCCTAAAGGTGGTGGAATGTTGATATGTAATCCTCCTTACGGAGTAAGACTAGATGATGATGGTGTTTGGGATCTTTATAAGGAATTAGGTGATTTCTTTAAAAAGAAAATGCAAGGATATACATGTTGGGTTATTAGTCCAAATATGGAAGCTTTCAAGCGCTTAGAGTTGAAGCCTTCAAGTAAGATCCATATCTTCAATGGTCCTCTTAGTTGCGACTTCAGAAAATATGAAGTGTTCGAAGGCTCAATGGTGGAACACAAATATGGTGAAGACACTAATCAACGGAGAAAAACCCGTCAAAGAAAATGATCAACGGTATCAAATTCCGCAAAGATCAACTTTTATCAGAAGTACAATTTGAAACATCTCGGTCTTCCGGAAAAGGAGGACAGCATGTGAATAAGACTGAAACAAGGGTTACGCTCGTTTTTGATCTTAACAATTCCATGGCTTTCACGAACGTAGAAAAAGAAAGGCTACATGTATTCTTGAAAAATCGTCTGGCACATGGAATATTGAGAATGAGCTGTCAGGAAACGAGATCGCAACTAAAGAATAAGGAGATCATCATAGAAAGATTCCTTGAATTATTAGCAGAAGGTTTACGTGTAAGAAAACAACGAAAGCCCACAAAAGTTCCCAAATCTAAGATAGAAGAGCGCTTAAAAGCAAAACGATTCAATAAAGAAAAGAAATCGGGTAGACAGAAGATCCGCAAAGACGATTATTAAAAAAGGGTGCCAATTGACACCCTTTTTTGTTTTATACTAAAGCTTTGCTTTTAAAGTTGTTGGCTACTACAAGGTCTTTTGTTCCATGTGTCCAGGAGTAGAATCCTTCACCAGATTTAACTCCAAGTTTACCAGCAGTTACCATGTTTACTAATAATGGGCAAGGAGCATATTTATCATTTCCAAGTCCATCATGCAATACACGCATAATCGCTAAACAAACATCTAATCCAATAAAATCAGCTAATTGCAATGGTCCCATTGGATGAGCCATACCTAACTTCATTACTGTGTCAATTTCTTCAACGCCAGCAACTCCTTCATTTAAGGTAATGATTGCTTCATTGATCATTGGCATTAAAATTCTGTTGGCCACAAACCCAGGATAATCATTTACTTCCACGGGAACTTTGCTCAATGATTTAGAAGCTTCCATGATCTTGCTGGTTACTTCATCAGATGTATCATATCCTCTTATGATCTCAACTAATTTCATAACAGGAACCGGATTCATAAAGTGCATTCCGATCACTTTATCTGGTCTTGAAGTAACAGCTGCAATTTTAGTGATAGAAATTGAAGATGTATTAGTAGCAAGAATGCAGCCAGCTGGTGCGTTAGCATCTATATCCTTGAATATTTTCAGTTTAAGGTCAACATTCTCTGTTGCTGCTTCAACCACCAATTCAGCATTGGAAACACCAGAGGCTAAATTTGTACTCGTAGAGATATTAGCAATCGTATTGTTTTTATCAGCTTCGGTAATAGCTTCCTTGGCTACCATTCTATCTAAATTCTTTCCAATAGTTGCTAAAGCTTTATCTAAAGCATCTTGTGAAATATCAACCAATGTAACTGCGTAACCGAATTGTGCAAAGGTATGAGCTATTCCATTTCCCATTGTCCCAGCACCGATAACCGTAATATTTTTCATTTAATTAAGAATTTAACGTTGGGTGACTTAGAGTGCCTCTGCCACCCAGGGCCTATAATTACAAGGACATTGAGGCTCTCAAAATGTCCGTTATTTATAAAAAATAGAACTTAAAGATAAATATTTTTAATCCTTTCCCAACCTATTTTTATCAGTTTGCGTGTATAGAGGTGAAAGCATAAGTTCAAGATCAACTTTTGAAATGAAACGAAGAGCCTGTCTGGGGAGACAGGCTCTTTCTTTTTGCGAATAATAATTGGATTGTTAAATAGCGTTAAGGCTTGTTACTAAACTTAAGTTCTTTAGTTATTTTAGAAGCATGGAAGAGGAAGAAGACAAACAAGGTAATGATAGAAACTTCGGATACAGCATTCTTTTATTAGGTGCCGTGTCAGCCGTTTTAACCATGCCTTTGTTTATTTTTCTCTACAAATTTGTTCCAAGGATCCAGTTCCATGTCGGCGATCATATGGTTAAACTGGATTATATCCTTTTATTTCTATCCATCTTCTTTCTTACTTATTATTTACTCAAGAAATTCCGTGTTTTTGTCGTAATTGTTGTATTGTCAGGCATAGTGGTGATCACCATTACCAATTTCACGAATATCTATACACTTGGCGATCTTAAGGATGATTATTACAGCTTCCTGTTCGAATTATCAGGGGATTCTTTTGAAGAGAATTTTGTGCTGGAAGAAGGAAAGTTCAAAAAAGAAATGGAGTTAAGACAGGCCATTGATTACACCAATCCTGACCTGAGGAATTATGCGGCAAGCATTGCGATAAAACATTTTGAAGAGAAATCACATTTTTCAGACAACAGAAAATGGGTGCAGTTCTTTAGTGTTTTTAAAGAAGTGAATGGTAAATGGAAATATGTCTATGATCCCGCCAATGAAGATTACTATTCAAAAGCAAGTGAGACGTTGAAACAGTTACAGTATGATGATATGTTTAAAGGAGATTGTGATGATTATTCTATCATGATGGCAGCCTGTATCAAAGCAATTGGGGGAGAGGTTCGTTTGGTAAGAACCACGGTTAAGCAACCAAATGGAAAGGAAATTGGTCACCTCTATCCAGAAGTGAAATTTGGTAGTACGGATGATCTGGAAACCGTTGTTTATTTGATTAAGAATATATTCTTTCACAAGGAATCGGCAGGCAAAGCAATTAACTATTTTGAAGATAATAAAGGCTTTATTTGGTTGAATTTTGATTACAATGATGATTTTCCTGGTGGTAAATACCAGAGTGAGATAAGAGAAAGTGAAATTGTGATCTGATGTACTGTTGACTTGATTCTTTATTTTCACTATCTTAATAAAAACCCTTTTACCTATGATCAAAGAATATGACTTTCACTGTCCTCATTGCAATGCCAGGCTTGATACGAATGGATTTATCATTCTAAAAACAAAAAGAGAAAATGGTGATGAAGGTGAGATCCGAATGGATGCTAATCTAGGAAACTATCAGTACACACACGAGCCACCTGTAAATTTTAGTGCAGGTGAGTTGGTTGATTTTATATGCACTTCTTGCAACAAAAGCTTGAATTCAGATGAATTTGAGAATTATGCGAAACTTAAAATGCAGGTGGATGATAAGATCGTTTTCGATATTCTTTTCTCGAGAATTGCCGGCATACAAAAGACTTATTTGATCACCGAAGATGGAATAGAATCCTATACAGGAAACTAATCGGCTACATTTTACGTATCTTTAGTATAGAAAAATTTCAAAAATGAAAAAGTTACTACTTGTTGGTATTGTTTCAACTGCTGTGTTGAGTCTTACAGCTTGTAACAAGAATAATGGTTGTCCTAATAGTTCTGAGAAAGCAACGATCAGAGATTTTACAGATTCGGATTCTTGTGGAATCTTATTTCAGTTAGAGGATGGAACTAAGTTGGAGGCAACTAATCTTTCTGAATTTCCTGCTATCAATTACGAAGAAGGACAATTGGTTTGGGTAAAATACAAACCGGCTTCAGGGGCCAGTACTTGTGGGTTAGGAGAGATCGTGAGGTTGAAATGCGTATCTGAGAGAGAATATTAATCCTCTCTTGGTATTACTTCAATATTCCCGTCTATCCAATCGATCAAAACTGATTTGGTTGAAGTGGATATATCTTCAAAAAACTGTTCATACTTAAACTGAGCAGGACTCTTGTATTGAGTTAAAGAATCTTTATAAAAGAGCTGAACCACAAATTCATTTGAGCCTGGGTATAACTCAGCTTCTATCTGATTAGTATCTGCTGACAAAGTAAAGGCTTTAGCTGCATCATTAAATCTCAGGTCAATTCTGTATCCTAATTCAATTAATTGATTGGATGCCAAAACAGGGATATTCAAAATCTGTTCATCAATTTTTGATTGGTAATAATTGCTGATGAAACCACTGATGTTTCTATATTTTTCAACCCATTTTTCCTGTATAAAGCAGTTCCCTGAGTTGTTGATCTGATAGTCTTTACCTCCAACAGAAATTTGATAATTTCTTCCTCCTCGATCATATACTTCATTTTCACAATCAGACACGATCTTGTGAAAATCATTTTCCTTTAAATTGGAATAGAGCTTGTCCATTTCTTCAGGTGTTGGAACCCAACGAATAACAGTTTCATTTCTATATCTGTTATAACTCCAGTAAGCACTGTCTTTACTGATATAAATGTTCAGCCAAACAGGTAACATGCCGCCACCATCATCCATTCGTATGACCAGGTCTTCAGCTTTTTCAGGCAGATCATTATTGTTTGTGCCTAAATCATCAGATGCTGGGCATGCGGATAATAAAAGCAGAACAGGAATCAATAATATGGCTAGCGTGAATCTCATTATATGATTGAGTCAATGCCCACGGATATCAAGCGATCATCATCAAGAATAGGGATCACTGGACAGGTATTCGGCGTTAGGCAATATTTGATATCCTCATTTAAGTTGAGGTTTTTCAATCTTCTTCTGTGAGATGAAGCCTTTAAGTATCCTAGGATATTGTCTTTTGCGCTTAAGAATAAGTATTTTGCTGCAATCGAAGCATCTTCTTCACTTCTGTATTGCCCTGTTGACAACATGTGATCCAAAATTGCTCCAGCACAAATGGTATCCTCCAGATTAAATTTGTTTTGCCAACCAGAGCACAGACACAAAACATTTTTATCCTGCTTTACCAACCACTCCTTTAAAACATCAAGGTTAGATAATGCACCAATTACAACTCTGCCGGATTCTTTGGCAATGTTGATCGATTTAGTACCATTTGTTGTACTTAGTACAATCGTTTGTCCCTTGAAATCAGGGCGCATATACGAAAATGGAGAGTTTCCAAAATCAAATCCTTCAACGATCTGACCCTGACGTTCTGCTCCAACAAGAAATCCTTTCTTTTGATAATCCTGAGCTTCTTCAACAGTTGAAACGGGGATCAATTCTTTAACTCCATTTTGGAAAGCCGCACATATAGCAGATGTTGCTCTAAGTACGTCAATAACTACAATAATTTCAAACTCCTCTTTGTATAGGGGAAACAAATAAGGGGAGAAGCATACTTCTACTTTTTTTCTTTCATCAAGATCAACCATAGGTCAAATATAGTAATATGGTAATGTGCTAATGGAATAATGAGCTAATAATTTTTCGTTCAAAGCACCTTTGTTTTCTGATGTGACGATTTGAAGATGTGTAAATGTGAAAATCTAAACTAAGAATAATAAGAACGTAAATCAATTATGTTTTACCCTGTTAGTTTCGTAATAAAAAGTAAAGAATGAAGAATGAAATATTGGAACTCACTTTCAAATTTTCGCTATCGATAATAGAGTTCTCTGAAAATCTTGAATCGAATAGAAAATTCAATATGGCAAATCAACTTTTTCGTTCGGGAACCTCAATTGGAGCAAATGTTAGAGAAGCTCAGAATCCACAAAGTCGAGCTGACTTTATTTCGAAAATGAAAATTGCTTCAAAAGAGGTTGAAGAAACTCAGTACTGGTTGCAACTTTGTGATCAAAGTCCAAATTATCCGAAAGCAGATAAATTATTGGAAGAATTGGTTTCAATAAAACTAATCATCAATAAGATAGTAGTTACAGCGAAGAATAATGCAAGAATTAAGTGATCTTCAAATCTTCACATCTACAGATTTTTACATTGATAGATTAATCCAAATGCATGAAGTCTTTTTTTGCTAACAATTCAGCTTCTGTTTCACGCACATTCTCATCATCTACACAACAATCAACCGGACATACAGCAGCACACTGTGGTTCATCATGAAATCCTTTACACTCTGTACATTTATCAGGTACAATGAAATAAACATCCATGTCTACAGGCTCCATATCCTGATTGGCATCAACAGTAACATCTCTATTCGGTAATTTTACCATTCCTGATAATGAAGTTCCATCCGCATATCTCCATTCCGCTCCACCTTCATAAATCGCATTGTTAGGACATTCAGGTTCGCAGGCTCCACAATTGATACATTCGTCAGTAATAATAATTGCCATTTCTAGTGATTTTCATTTTAATTTTGCAAATATAAACTGTCTCCGGATGACTTTAAAAGAAAAGCAGAACATTTTATCTCAATTAGGGATCATTTTTAAGAACTTGAGTGAATCTAATCCATGGCCTGGTTATTCAGTCGGGATCAACGAAGATGAATACAATGATTTAAATCAATTGATCGAGACCGTTCATATTTATAACGGATGGTTCAAGCCAGATCAAATAAGAAAATCGCTGGCAGGAATATCCAGTTGGTTGAATGAAGAGTCATTAGAGAAATGGTTGGCTGCGTATACTTTGAAAGAGTCATCCCATAAAAAAGTGGCCATCATAATGGCAGGAAATATCCCTTTGGTTGGTTTTCATGATCTTATTGCTGTTTTTCTATCCGGTCATAAGGCAATTGTAAAATTATCTTCAGATGATAAACACCTTTTACCTGCTGTATTAAAAACACTAAGCTTATTTGATGAACGCATCAAGGAAGAAATTACGATTGCAGAAAATCAAATAGGAGACTTTGATGCGGTAATTGCTACCGGTTCTGATAATTCTGCCAGATATTTCGAATCATATTTTGGAAAGCATCCTAATATCATTCGTAAAAATAGATCATCAATAGCAGTGCTTGATGGAACGGAAACGAAAGAAGAATTAACGGAATTAGGGAAAGATATCTTTGATTATTTTGGATTGGGTTGTAGAAATGTATCTCAGATCTGGATTCCTGAAGATTTTGAATTGAATCGTTTTTTTGAAGCAATTTACCCCTACAATGAGATCATCAATCATAACAAATACGCTAACAACTACGATTATAATAAAGCCGTAAAGCTTTTGAATGAAGAGAATTTATTAGATAATGGTTTTCTCCTTTTGAAAGAAGATGATTCTTTGAATTCACCATTAGCGGTATTGCATTATCAACGCTACAAGGATCGACAGCAAGTGCTTGATTTTATAAAGGAGAACAATGATCAAATTCAAGCAGTAGTAGGGAAAGATTTTATTCCTTTTGGAAATTCTCAAAAACCTTCATTGACAGATTATGCTGATGGAGTAGATACTCTAGAATTTCTGAGTAAACTTTGATTCTTTGGATATTCGATTTCTTCAAAACGGTATTGGCGAATTTGGTTAAATTCGTAGTCTTGAAATGAAAAATCGCAATGACAAAAATTAAGTTTGGAACTGATGGCTGGCGAGCCATAATCGCTGAAGATTATACCGTTGACAATGTAGCTAGAGTAACTTCGGCCGTAGCTATTTGGTTGAAGAAGAATTTTCAAAATCCTTCAGTGGTAATTGGCCATGACTGCAGATTTGGAGGGAAGATGTTTCTTGAGACTACAGCCAAGATCCTTGTTCACAGTGGAATCAAAGTGATTTACTCAGATAAAGGATTCGTTAGTACTCCAATGGTTTCTTACGGAACAATAGAGCTAAAAGCCTCATTAGGTATTGTTATCACGGCAAGTCATAATCCTCCTGCTTATAATGGATATAAGTTAAAAGGACATTTTGGTGGTCCGTTGTTACCCGCTCAGGTAGATGAGATCGAACAGATCATTCCTGCAGAAAACAACATTAATTTAAATCAGATCTCGCTCAATGAAGCAAAGAATAATGGTTTGATTCAAATTGTTGACCTGGAAGAAATGTACATCCAAAAAGTGAGAGACACCTTTGATCTTGATCTAATTGCCAATAGTAAATTTGGTTGGGCGTATGACGCCATGTATGGTGCCGGTCAAGGGGTAATGAAAAAGTTATTACCTTCTATTGAATTCCTTCATTGCGATAACAACCCTTCGTTTAATGGTCAGGCTCCTGAGCCTATAGATAAGAACTTGAGAGAATTCGCAGATCTTATCCATCTCAATCATAACCTTGATTGTGGGTTGGCAACTGATGGAGATGCTGATAGAATAGGGTTATACAACTCAAAAGGTGAATTCGTAGATTCTCATCATATTATTCTTTTAACCATACATTATTTGGTGAAATATAAAGGAATGTCAGGTAAAGTGGTGACTGGCTTCAGCTCAACTCCAAGGATCAAGAAACTGTGTGAACATTACGGATTAGAGCACATTGAAGTAAAGATCGGTTTTAAATACATTGCTGGTCTTATGGCTGATCCTGCTAATGATATCCTGTTAGGAGGAGAGGAGTCTGGAGGTATAGCGCTTAAAACCTTTATTCCTGAAAGAGATGGAGTTTGGATGGGGTTGACCATCTGGGAGTTTATGGCAAAAACCGGAAAATCATTAGAGGATTTGATCGAAGAGGTGTATGAAATTGTCGGACCTTTCGCTTTCGAAAGAAACGACCTTCATATTGATGAACAATTAAAACATTCCATCATTGAAAAATGTAAATCAGATAGTTTTCACCTTTTTGGTAAATACAAAGTGAAAAAGGTGGAAGATCTGGACGGATTTAAATATACGTTTGATGATGATCGTTGGGTAATGATAAGACCTTCAGGTACTGAACCCGTTTTAAGAACCTATGCTGAGGCTCCTACTTTAGATGAAGTGAGAGTAATTCTTGAAGCATGTAAGCTAACTATTGGCGCATAAATGGCAGGTAATACTATCGGAAATATCTTCAAGCTAACCACTTTTGGTGAATCGCACGGACCAGCTATTGGTGGTGTTATTGATGGATGTCCCGCTAATATTACTATTGATGTTGATCTGATCCAAAGAGAATTGGATAGAAGAAAACCTGGGCAATCTAACATATCTACAGAGCGTAAAGAAGAAGACCAGGTAGAGATCCTTTCTGGAATTTTCGAGGGGAAGACCTTAGGTACTCCAATTGGTTTTATTATCCGTAATAAAGATCAAAGATCAAAGGATTACGGTGATATCAAAGATGTTTATCGTCCATCTCATGCAGATTATGTTTACCAGGAAAAATATGGCATTCGTGATTACAGAGGAGGAGGTAGATCAAGTGCCAGAGAAACAGCTTGTAGAGTTGTGGCAGGAGCTATAGCTAAGCAGATTTTGACTGTTAAAGGGATCAAGATCACTGCTTTTGTTTCTCAAATTGGAGATCTTGAATTGACAGATGACTATTTGGATGTTGACCTGTCTAAAATTGAAGATAATGTGGTAAGGTGTCCAAGTGCTGAATTGGCAGAGGAAATGATCGCATTGATCAGTAAAGTAAAGGAAGAGGGAGATTCTTTAGGGGGTATGATCCACTGTGTAGTGGGTAATCCTGTTATTGGATTAGGAGAACCTGTGTTTGATCGATTAAATGCTGATCTGGCAAAGGCCATGTTCAGTATCAATACAGTTAAAGGCTTTGAATTGGGAAGCGGATTTAGATCCGTTTCAATGAGAGGGTCAGAACACAATGACGAATTTTTGGTCGAAAATGGTGAGGTTCATACCAAAACAAATTATTCAGGTGGAATTCAGGGAGGTATCTCGAATGGTCAGCACATTTATTTTAATGTGGGCTTCAAACCAGTTGCCACAATCTCAAAAGCCCAAAATACGGTTAATGTAGAAGGCAAATCCATTCAAATAAATGTTGAAGGTAGACATGATGCCTGTGTTGTTCCCAGAGCAGTTCCAATTGTTGAAGCTATGACAGCTATTACGATTCTTGATCATTTGCTTAGGTTGCAAACAGTTCAATTGAAATAAACAGCCAGGATTTATCTTTTTGGCTATATTTAGTAGGTAATTTTAACAATGAGCCAAAGGTTTTACGAGATCGAAATATTGGATGAATCCATTGAATTTGATGGACGACATTTCAATAGGTCTGTAAAGATCATTCAATATTATGCTCAAAAGAAGATCACAGAACGCTATTTTGGATTAGTTGAAGTAGAGACCATTTATGATTGGTTAGATCGAAATGCTGGAATAAATCTGGACAACTGTTACATTAAGGATTTTTCAGTTTCTGAGTATCGAAGAATAAGAAAACTTGATGTCAAAGAAAAGATTGTTATTCCTTCATTTTCAGCTGAATTTGCCTTTTTTGATTGTGATGCCTTTACCGATTTTTCACATATTCATTTTGTAGGTAATGTGAATATGGCTAACGCCACTTTTTCTCATGGGTCACTGAACTTTACGCATACCAGATTTGATTGTGATATTGTTGATTTTTCGAATTGCAATTTCCACTCTTTCCAAACAATTTTTCAGTATGCTGTTTTTAATGGTCTGGAGGCGTTGAAATTTGAGAACTCGCATTTTAATGGGCAAATAGTATCGTTTATCAATGCTACCATCAAGGCTGAAACGGTGAACTTCAAAAGAGTCAACTTTAATCAGGCTAAAGTGAAATTCCACTTTGCTGAGTTTGGAGATGGCTTTAAAACATTCGAAAAGATCAAGTTTTACGGATCAGTACTTGATTTCAGAAGAGTGCTGTTTGGAAAAGGAAAGGTGGATTTCAGAAGATCCTTATTTGGGAACGGATTGATCACTTTTGAAGAGTCGGAGATGGATGAAGGAAAATTAACCTTTAGATTGTGTCAGTTTGAAGGAGGAGACCTGAATTTCAAACGAATGAATTTTGGCAAGGATGAAGCCAATTTTGACCATATCAGCTACGGAGGTAAATCCATCTCTTTTGAAGCTGCAACTGGAGATAAAATAACCATAACAAATTCGGATATCCATGCTACACTTGATCTTAGAGTGAAAAAAATGGATACGATCGATCTGTCCGAATCATACCTGCATTCCATCACGGATATCAATTTTTTGAAGCCGGATGCCTTGAATAAACTCATCATTCTTGGTACAAGGAATTTAGGTAAGATCATTATCAACTGGGAAAAGAATAACGTAAAGGATTTGATATTAAGTCAGGACCTATTGCCTTCTAGAAAAGCAGAACAATTTAATATCCTAAAGAACAATTTCACCCAAACAGGTCAGTATGAAGATGAAGACTGGGCATATGTTTATTTTAAGCGATTCCAACTTCAGGCAGATTATGAGAAGAACGTTAAACGATACAAATTCAAGCCTGGTTTATGGTTGCTGTATGGAGCAAAATCATTAGTGTTTGACAGAATGGGATTGTTTGCTACTAGTCCTAATAGGGTATTTGTGAGTATGCTCGTTGCTCTATTTCTTTTCGGACTGGTTTATATCGGCTTTCAACTGGTAGGGCTAGGGGAGATCATTAACTCTGTGGATGCATCTGACAATTTGAATGTGTTTGCCAAATCAATGTATCATTCAGCCATTACTTTCTTTACAATTGGATATGGAGACTACTATCCAACCCAATGGTGCAGACTAATATCGGCTGTTGAAGGCTGGGTAGGGGTGTTTATGATGTCTTACTTTACGGTGGCATTCGTTCGTAAGATCCTTAGATAATTAAAATAGACAATTAATTCTCCAAAAAGCAAATTGTAGTTGGCTGCCTTATCCATTTTTAGCTCATAGTTGTGTATTGTTCAGTAACCTCACTTTGCTCACAAGGGCTCCTTTGTCGCCTTGAGCTGCTTCGTTTTGCTTTACTTCTCAATCCACAAGCTAACCGCCTTCAATGGGGCAGAAAATATTGAGATAGCTTTAAATAAACCAAAATTACTTCACCCGGTTCATGCCCATGGCTTTCAACATCCAGTTTGGAAGTCTCTTTTTAGGATCCCTCTTTTTAAGGTTGATGTACCATCCCAGTTTCTTCATTACTGGAACTTTATGAGTTTCCACGAATTCCACCCAGGCTCCGTCAGGATCTTCAATATAAGAAAAGCGTCCTCCAGCTTCACCCATGTCAAAGGTGTCTCCGCTATCTACCGTAAAAGGAAAACCTGCAGCTTCACATTCTTTTTTCAAAGATTCCATACCTTGAACGTCAAAGCACAAATGGATATATCCCCAATCTCCCCAGAATCTGTTTTCAAAGATCTTTTTTCCTTTTCTGTCAATGGCTTCAACCAATTCGATTTTAGTTGGTCCTAAAAGCTTTGAGAATGGCCCCATTCTTTCCTGATCGTGTGATAATAAAACTCTTCTGAAATTCTGATCTCCCGCAGGCAAGCCTTGGTAGCAATCAAAAACCCCTTTATTATCGTATTCTTTATAGTTATATTCAAGAATGTCCTGATACAGTTTTAATGATCTGTCAATATCACTTACGCCTATCATTACACCAGCAACACCTCCACATTTTGAAGGGTGTTTAGTATCAACAAACCAACCATCACCCGGAACAATATTGAAAATATTACCATTAGGGTCTTCCAAAAAGTAGTTCAGATCACCATTTGGAGCCTTTGCAGGTTCGCCAAGCAATTTGACCCCTTTTGATTTGTGATAATCATATGACGCCTGAACATCTTTGGATTTAATTCTACATGCATAAAAACCGTAGTCTCCCAACATAATGTCGAATGCCGCTTTTTCAGTTGGACGAGAAGTGAATTGCCAGATCTCCATTCCACCACCACTTTCCATACTCAAGGCAAGTGTGGCTGTTCTGCTGTGAACAACTCCTCCTGTATAAATGGTCATAAGGGGTGCCTCAGCAGCTTCTTCAAAAATTCGAACATCAATACCAAACATCTCTCTGTACCACTTCCAGATCTTTTGTACGTCTGGTACACCAATTCCCATTTGTTGAATTCCCGATATGATCTTTTCCATTTGTAAAGTTTGATGCAAATATAAGGGCTTATTTCATTGACAATTCGCCCAGATTGTGAAAAACTAATCAAAAAGCATGGTTCGATTTTTGCTACATTTGATTTCATGAAATTCCTAGTATCCCTTTGTATTTCTTTGTTTGTGACCACTTCAATTGCCCAGGTGAAGTTATATATGGGTGATTCTGGATTTAATTCCAATTTGGCTTATACCATCAAAGAGAATAAAGTCTATCACGGAGATAGCTTTATGATGAGTGATATAGTCTATTCTTACCAAAATAGTAAAGTGTATAAAGGGAATTCAACCATGAGTTTTGATTGTTTGTACACCATTGATGACGATAAAGTGTATAGAGGAGAGTCAAAGTTCTCATCAAGCATTGTCTATACTATTCAGGATAATAAAGTTTACAAAGGAAATTCAACCTTTTCTAACGACTGCATTCTAACATTTGAGAATAACAAGATCTATTTGGGCGACTCGAATTTCAGCTCGGATTGCATCATTTCTATTGAAGGAGATAATATTTTTTCATTGGCCTTTTATGCTTGTATAGTTGGGCCGTATTAATTTTTTATGCTTTTAAACCTTACTCAAGATTTGGCGAATGATCCAAATGCGCCTTTGATCACAGATGACAAAATTGTATTCGGGATTCTTATGGGAATTCTGGGGCTCATTTTTTACACTTCTTCTAAAGAAGGTGGATGGAAAAAATTCTACAAGATCATACCCGCTTTGTTTCTCTGCTATTTCATTCCAGCTATTCTTACTACAGTTGGCTTGATTAGCCCTGAGTACTCAGATCTTTACACCATGGCAAAATATTATTGTTTGCCTGCTGCATTGATCTTAATGACCTTGAGCATTGACTTACCCGGGATTTTGAAGTTAGGGCCCAAAGCATTGATCATGTTTGGAACCGCAACAGTCGGAATCATTCTAGGAGGTCCAATTGCAGTTATGCTAACATCAACATTTTCTCCAGATACTGTAGGTGGAGAAGGGGCAGATGCTGCCTGGAGAGGTTTATCAACTTTGGCGGGAAGCTGGATTGGTGGAGGAGCGAATCAAACTGCCATGCTTGAAGTGTATGGCTATAATAAAGATCTCTATGGGGGAATGGTAACTGTTGATATTGTTGTTGCTAATGTATTGATGGCAGGATTGCTTTTGGGGATTGGAAATAAAGAAAAGATTGACAAATGGCTAAAAGCTGATAATTCAGCTATTGATGAGTTGGTAGTGAAGATGGAAAATTTTGAGAAATCGGTTTCCAAAAAGGCAACTACAACAGACTATATGAAGATACTGGGTGTAGCTTTTATTGGGGTGAGTGTTTCCCATTTTTTATCAGATATTTTAGCAGATTATTTTACCTCAATAGCTGCAAAGCCTGAAGAATCTGTGGTGGCAAGCAAATTCTTTTGGTTAGTACTGATCGCAACATTTTTTGGATTCGGAGCATCCTTTACCAATGCACGAAAATTAGAAGGCGTGGGTGCTTCAAAATTCGGATCAATTTGTATTTACATTTTGGTTGCCACTATAGGAATGAAGATGGATTTGCTAAAAGTTCTTGATAACCCTTTACTTATCGTAGTAGGTGTAATTTGGATCATTTTCCATATCGGATTACTCTTCCTAGTAGCGAAATTAATAAAGGCACCATATTTCTTTTTAGCCGTGGGATCTCAGGCCAATGTTGGTGGAGCTGCTTCTGCTCCTGTAGTGGCTGGTGCGTTTCATCCATCACTTACAACCGTAGGAGTTCTACTTGCAGTTTTGGGATATTTTGTCGGAACCATAGGAGCAATCATATGTGCTGAAATGATGCAGGCTGTTGCGCCAATGTAGAAAAATGATGAGGGGAGGGTTGTTGTTCATATTTTTATTGAGTTCCATTAGCTATGGACAAATTCTGGTGGATGAACCCTCACAGGATCTGGGAGACGTTTACGAAAACAGAGGTAAGATCACAGCCAAATTCATTCTGAAAAATCCTTATCAGGATGATACCATTCGTATTCATGATATCAATACCTCTTGTGGCTGCACGGCTATTTTGTCTGATGACACACTCATAATGCCGCGTTCATCAATTGAATTGAAGTTCTCTTATGATCCTAAAGGACGTTCGGGTTTGTTTTCAAAAAGTATCGAAGTGGTTTCAAGAATTGGGATCTACGATCAGCATAGATTTTTCTTGAAAATTTCAGGTAATGTGGTGTCTGAAAATATGGCTGTTAAAAATGTGAATGCTGAATTGATAGAATACCTTGTTGCACCTATCAGTTATTACGCCATAACTCCGTACGACACATCTTACCTTGATTTTAATTTCTTCATTTCTTTCGTCAACGATCTTACTTATGAGATCGATTTTTACCAGTTCACTACCATTGGATTTGAGGTTGGTGTCAAAGACTACGAGGATATAGAGCAGTTAGAATATCTTTTGTTTTACACACATGGAAAAATCCAGAGGGAATTCAGAATGAGAGGATATGATCCTAATACGGTGATCTTTGACGACCCGGTTTTTGTTGAAAATAATGATCTTCCACTTTGGTCAAAAGCAAGCATTAAGGTGTATTCCGTCAACTTTGGATCGGATCTTATTCAGGAATCGGTGATCAAATTGACTGATGATGAAGTAGTGGAGAATAAAGATCTCATGCTCAATTACGAGCGATTTTCTCGTCCTTCAACTGAGGAAGTAATCGAACAGGTTAATTTTGAAGGATTGGAAGCAAAATTGTTTTCAAGAGGTAGCCTGGATCTGCAAGGTGTCGTTTTATCTCCAAAAAGAATGTCTTATCACGATAGAGTTAAATTTGGTGAACAGCTGGAGAAATTGATCTTCACTCATCTCAAAAAATCATCAGGCATCAGTAAAAAAGAAGTGAATGTTCAATTTGATTCATTGGGTATTCATCCAACAGACAAGTTCAAATTCATGCTTTGGGATAAAGCAGATGAAGAGGAACTACAAAAGTTTAGCTATGAGGTTAAGCCAGATCGTATCACTCCTCCATTGCTCCCTACCTACAGGCAATCAACCTTATTAACAACAGATATTGATCTTGAAAATGAAGGGTTCAAGTATTTCTGGAAGAACATTATGCTCAATCATAAAGCCGGTAGAACCATTAAAATCCTTGTAGAGTCTTCTAAATCTCACATACCTAGAGGAGGAGAGGAGAATACACTACTTCTAGCAAATCAGGATGGTTTGAAGATCAAAGAAGCTTTACAGGATATGTTCCTGAAAGAAACAGGTAGAGAATTGGAAGTGGTGGTGGAAGGATATGTACATGGACCAGAATATAACTGGCATAACAAACGACATGCTGAATATTCACAGTATGAATATTTCAATCTAATTCCGCTTGTGAATCAGCAAAATGGAACTAACGAATTTTCCACTAATCCTTATCTGGTAAACTTTGACTATTATTTTAACGGAATTGATACCGCTTCATGGGTTTTCTCAAAATTCGCCAATTACATTGCAGAAGAAATTCATCAGAATGGTTACGTTCATTTGATCATTGAGTCTTCAATATCCAGGATACAACTGGAGAAGAATAAAACGAACATCTTTATTGCTTATGAAAGAGCTTTAGAAAGTGAATACAGATTAAAAGATTACTTAAAGAGGAAATTAGTAGATCCCAATCGTATTATATTCACAGAGGAACGGTTTTTGATGCAAGGTCCCGCATATGACGGTACAATACCAATTGTTAAATTCAGGAAATTCCAATATTTGAAGATAATTCCTGAGAAACATTTATTAAAATGAGAAAACTAGTACTACTTCTATCCTTATTGTTTGCTTTGCCTTCATTGGCGCATAAATTCTATGTAACCATTGCAGAAATGGAATTTGATGCTGTCGAAAACCGGATCAAGGTTTCTTTAAAAATGACAGCACATGATTTTGAACATGTTTTAGAAGATAAGTTTGATGGACATATTCATATAGAAAAATATGATGATTCAACTGAGGTGATCCAATATGCTGTCAATTATTTAAAAGATCATTTCAAGTTATTCTCAGCTGATAAACAATGTGATCTGAATTATTTGGGGAAAGAAGTTACCCTTCAGGATGACCTGTTCTTCTATTTTACATTCACCAATATTGCGGATCCGTCTACCGTTAAAATAGTAAATACGCTATTGTTCAGCTTATCTGACCAACAACAAAATATTGTTCACTACTCCTATAAAGATCAAACGAAAAGTGTAACTTTAAAACCTGCCCAAAGTGAAGCTATTATAAGTTTTGAATAGGAAATGAAACAAATTTTTCAACTTTTACCAGTAGTTGCAGTTCTAGTCTCAGCTACCCTTTTTGCTCAGCCTCAATACAATACGAATAAGTTTAAGCAGTTAAAAGAAGAGCTGGCTACTCCTAACGTATATCGAAATGCAGCTGGTGCACCTGGCCCTGAATATTATCAGCAACAAGCAGATTATGTGATCAAAGTGGTGCTGGATGATGCCAAGCAGACGATTACCGGTACTGAAACAGTTACCTATACGAATAATTCACCTGATCCTTTGACCTATTTATGGTTGCAATTAGACCAGAATAGAAGAAAGCCAGGTTCAGATGGGCAATTGACTTCAACAAGTACTATTGAAGACCTTTCTTCTCCGTATGCTATTAAAAGAGCTTTCAATATTAGAGATTTTGAAGGTGGATTTAATTTGACTAAAGTTACTGAGACATCTGGTGCTGCCGTAAAATATACTGTTGTTGGGACAATGATGCGTATTGATCTGCCAAAACCCTTATTAAAAGGAGGGAAATATTCTTTCAATATTGATTGGTGGTATAACATTAATGACCGAATGGAAATAGGAGGTAGATCAGGTTATGAATATTTCAAAGAAGAAGACAATTACTTGTATACCATTGCTCAGTTTTTTCCAAGAATGTGTGTGTATAATGATGTTGAGGGTTGGCAAAACAAACAATTTTTAGGAGGAGGGGAGTTTACCTTACCTTTTGGTAATTATGATGTGCAGATCACCGTTCCGTCTGACCACATTGTTGCGGCCACAGGTGAACTTCAAAATGGAAGCAAGATCCTAACTGCTGAGCAACGAGCGCGTTGGGAGAAGGCAAAAGTATCTGATGAACCTGTATTCATTGTAACAGAAGAAGAGGCAAAAAAAGCAGAAAAGTCAAAAGCCACCGATTCAAAAACATGGCATTTTAAAGCAACAAATGTTAGAGATTTTGCCTTTGCTTCATCTCGTAAATTCATTTGGGATGCTCAAAGGGTTGTGCAAGAGACCAAGACCGTAATGGCTATGTCTTATTATCCTAAAGAAGGAAATCCACTTTGGGAAAGATACTCAACTAAAGTAGTTGCCCAAACGCTTAAAACTTATAGCAAACACACCTTTGATTACCCATATCCGGTTGCTATTTCAGTGCATGCAAATTATATTGGAATGGAATATCCAATGATCTGTTTCAATGGTGGACGCCCAAATCCTGATGGAACTTATTCTGAAAGAACGAAGTATGGAATGCACTCAGTGATCATCCATGAAGTAGGGCATAACTACTTTCCAATGATCATCAATTCAGATGAACGTCAATGGACATGGATGGATGAAGGATTGAATACCTTCTTACAGTACTTAACAGAACAAGAATGGCAGAGAGATTATCCTTCAAGAAGAGGGCCTGCACACATGATCGTTGATTATATGAAAGGCGATAAAAGCAATATTTCTCCAATCATGACCAATTCGGAATCATTGTTGCAATTTGGTAATAATGCATACGGAAAACCGGCAACTGCATTGAATATTTTGAGAGAAACTATACTTGGTCGTGAATTATTCGACTATGCATTCAAAACATATGCTCAAAGATGGATGTTCAAGCATCCAACACCAGCAGATTTCTTCAGAACAATGGAGGATGCAAGTGGAGTTGACCTGGATTGGTTCTGGAGAGGATGGTTTTATACTACTGATCATGTAGATATTTCTCTTGAAGGGGTGAAATGGTTCCAGATCGATACACACGATCCTAACAAAGAAAAAGAGTTCCAGAAATATGTCGATCAAAATGAGAACAAGAACATTTCTGAGATCAGAAATAAAGAGTTGATCTCTGAAACTACCAATGAAAGAGATCCATCCTTGAATGATGAGTATAATACTAAGGATCCATATCATGTTACAGAACAAGATCATGAAGCTTACCAGGATTTCCTGGCATCTATCTCAGATGAAGACAAAGCGTTATTGGATAAAGGATATCATTTCTATCAGTTGGATTTTGAGAACATTGGAGGCTTAGTTATGCCAATAATCCTACGTTTCACTTTCGAAGATAAAACGGAGAATATCATTCAAATTCCTGCTGAGATCTGGAGATTCAATGATAAGCAAGTGTCTAAGGTGTTCATATTCGAGAAAAAGGTTGATCTTATTGAATTAGACCCTTTCCTTGAAACGGCAGATTGTGATATCGAGAATAACTACTGGCCTGCTAAAACAATTCCTAGCAAATTTGACATCTTCGAGAAGAAGAATGAGGGATACCGAAGATATTAAGCCGTCTCGTTAATTGCTTTAAGGATAATATTTCCTGCCTCTTCTAATTGTTCATCAGTAATAGATAGAGGAGGAGATAGCCTGAAACTGTA
Organism: Crocinitomicaceae bacterium; assembly: GCA_020635955.1. GTDB lineage: Bacteria > Bacteroidota > Bacteroidia > Flavobacteriales_D > Crocinitomicaceae > Paracrocinitomix. The sequence continues at coordinate 130,403 of JACJYW010000003.1, read as the reverse complement.
AGGGTGTGATAGGAACCAAAAGCTGATCAAACCATATTCAAGGCACTTTTCAACTACCTTGGCGACTCTTTCTGTAGATTCCATATCAATGGCAAACATTAAACCTGCTCTTCGGATCTCTTTAACTTCTGGATGTCCCGAGAGCATATTTTCTAAAAGTTGACCTTTTTTATCAGTCTCTTTCAACCAGTTCTCTTCTTTAAGAACTTCCAGACAAGCGGCAGCAGCTGCACAAACCACAGGATGTCCTCCAAAAGTGGTTATATGCCCTAAAACCGGGTCATGTGATAAAGAGGACATCTTTTCACGAGACGAGATGAAGGCTCCAATTGGCATCCCTCCGCCTAAAGCTTTTCCAAGGGTCAAGATATCCGGAACAATATCGAATTGTTCAAAGGCAAACATGGAACCGGTGCGTCCAATGCCACATTGAATTTCATCAAGAATCAATTGGGCACCTGTTTCATCACATTTCTTACGTAAGGCGATCATGAATTCACGCGAAGGTTTTCTAACTCCCGCATCACCTTGAATGGTTTCCATGATTACAGCTGCTGTTTCTTCAGTTATCTTATCCAATGCTTGAATTTCATTGAATGGTATGAAATACACGTTAGGTAAAAGTGGTCTGAATGGTGCTTTTTTGATCTCGTTTGCACTGACACTCATTGAACCATGTGTATTGCCATGATAAGATCCCTTAAATGAAATGATCTGGTTTCTGCCGGTAAACCGTTTTGCCAGTTTTAATGCCGCTTCATTAGCTTCTGTACCTGAATTAACAACATAGGTGCTATTCAGTTGGGTAGGTAAGAAATGTTTTAAGTTGTCCGCTAGAGCAAGTTGGCTATCCTGAATGAATTCGCCATAGACCATGACGTGCAAATGCTTATCTGTTTGTTTTTTGATGGCATGAACTACTTTAGGATGACGGTGGCCTATATTGTTGACCGCAACTCCAGCGATCATATCTATATATCTTTTGCCTTTTTTATCCCAAATGTAAATGTCTTCTGCTCGATCGACATCAATTAAATAGGGAGAGCCATTGGTTTGCCCCAATGACTCTAAGAAATTATTAGTCCTGTGGTTCAGTTGGACCTCCAGGTCCGCCCGGTCCACCTGGCCCGCCTGGTCCTCCATTTCCTGGTCCTCGATCATTTTGCCCTTCTTTAATTCGTTTAAGAAGTTCTCGTTTAAATTTTTCCTCCGCTAGAAAAACTTTGGCAGCCTTCTTTTTGCCAACTACGGTAGCGAATTTAGCTAAATATTTTTTGCGGATATTACCTTCCTGACTATCATAATCAAACAGTTTCTCTGTTAATTCATAGGCTTCATTTTCAGAAAGTTCATCAAAATCTCGTATTTTTTTCATGGTAGCCCGTTTCTCTTCTCCTACTTTTTCCATTTCAGCTTCCATTTCATTATATACAGGCCAGAATTTCTCAGCTTCTTCAGGGGTTAGATCTAATTCTGTAGAAATAAAGGCAATTTTATGTGCTTTGATCTTTTCTTTACGCTCATCTTTTCTATCATCTGGACCTCCAGGGCCGCCTTGACCAGGTTGAGCAAACAATGTTGTTGCGATAAACAGGGTTAAAATACTTGCAATTGTTTTCATGATTGTTGTTTATAATTCTTCTTCAAAATAGTAATCTTCAATATCTTCTTCAATAATATAATATACATCTTCATCAGTAGATTCCATCTCAAGGTTGATGTCTTCATTTTCTATAATAAAGTCTACAATGTGGTCCTCATCAACAAAGGCCATTAATTCATCAGTGGTTATTGTTTCTTCTGTAACTGTAGCATTGGTTTCGGCTGCTTCACTTGTATTAACGTCATTAGGTAATAAGGTGAACATAACCAGTAAACAAGCCGCAACAGCTGTAACAAATCCAAAGATCTTAATAGCTATAACCCTTGAAGGTTTCTCCTGAACGGGATCAATTTTTGCCATTAATTCGGCAGAGAAATTCTCAAAGAATTGATCTGGAACCGTAGGTTTAGAGACCTTGTTGAATTGATCTAAACCGCTTTCTTTTTCAGCGATTTTAGCCATTAGTTCATCAGAGAAATTTTCAAAATATCCATGAGGAACTTCAGGTTTTTGAGATTTCTTCAAACCATCTAATATGTCCTTATTGTTTTCCATCTTGTGCTTTGACTAATTTCTATTCAAAAGGTTTAAATCGCTTTTATAAATTCTTCAATCTTCTTCACAGCCAAATGATACGAAGCTTTTAATCCTCCTACACTTGTTCCTAACATTTCTGAAATTTCCTGAAACTTCAATTCCTGAAAATATTTCAGCTCAAATACTTGTCTTTGCTTTTCTGGTAGCTCTTCAAGTGCCTTATTCAAAGCAGCTTCAATCTCATCTCCGGAAATTTCCTTTCCTTCTGTTGATAGTTTATTTTCAAAAGCAGGTGGATCCATGTCCACCGTGCTTTTTTTGTTATTCTTTGTTAGAAAAGTATGCGTTTCATTAAATGCAATGCGGTAGATCCAGGTATACAGATTAGATTCTTCTCTGAAGTTTTCTAATCCACTCCAAACTTTGATGAAAACGTTCTGCATTACATCTTCAGTGTCCTGATGATTCTTTGTCAGACGTCTGATCTGCCAGTAAATTCTTTCCTGGTATTTTTTTACGATCAACTGAAATCCTACTGGTGGATCTTGTTTATATTTTTCAATAAGTTCCTGGTCCACACGTTCAGTTTTTTCAGTTTGAACTATGCGCAAATGAGCATCACTTGCGCTTGATAACGCGCTCGGCTGCTGCGATAATGTCTGGTGTGTTGACGTTATATTTTGTGAGTAGTTCTTCACCTGTACCACTTTGACCAAACTTATCATTCACTGCCACCATTTCAAGAGGGGTAGGGAGTTTTCTTGCCAGTAATTGAGCAACTGTATCTCCTAAACCTCCATTCATCATGTGTTCTTCAGCAGTGACAACACATTTGGTTTTGTTTATTGATGCTAAGACTGTGGTTTCATCAAAAGGTTTAATCGTGTGAATATTTATTATTTCACAGTCGATACCCTTCTTAGAAAGTTCAATTCCTGCTTCAATAGCTTTCCATACCAAATGTCCTGTAGCTAAGATAGTTACGTCTTTGCCTTCATTCAGTATATCTGCTTTACCGATCACAAATTTTTTATTCGGATCAGTAAAATTTGGAACTTTTGGTCGGCCAAATCTTAAGTAAACCGGTCCTTCATGTTCTGCAATAGCAATTGTGGCTGCTTTGGTTTCGTTATAATCACAAGGAGAAATAACGGTCATGTTAGGCAACATTTTCATTAGACCTATATCTTCAAGTATCTGATGTGTTGCACCATCTTCACCCAACGTTAATCCGGCATGTGAAGCACAGATCTTTACATTTTTATTTGAATAGGCGATAGATTGTCTGATCTGATCATAAACTCTACCCGTAGAAAAATTGGCAAAAGTTCCTGTAAAAGGTATTTTTCCTCCAATAGTTAAGCCTGCGGCAATACCCATCATATTAGCCTCAGCTATTCCAACCTGAAAAAATCGTTCAGGATTGTCAGCTTGAAACGCGTCCATCTTAAGAGACCCTATAAGATCTGCACAAAGAGCAACTACATTGGGATTCGATTTTCCTAATTCTTGAAGACCTGCTCCAAATCCAGAGCGGGTGTCTTTGTGGTCAAGGATCTCAAATTGTTTCATTTCGGATTAAAGGTTTACGGTGAGCTGGGCACCAGGTTTAACGGTAAATGGTTTAACGGTTGTGTAATCAGTCGAAACTGCTTCTTTTATTCTGTAAACAACCTTATACTTTCCAGGTTGTAAGAAGTATCTTGATTTAAGCGAATTATCAGGAAGATCACAAACCCATTGGTCTTTTTTGCCTTCCTCTATTAAGAATATTTGCCCAACAATGCCTTTGTGAGAGATAAAATCAACCTGTCCTGAACCATCAATATCTAAATAGGTATGTTGTGACTGATCAATTTTTACACTATTATAATATATACGAGGTAGAGTGAGGATTTCAACATCATATTCTCCAACAATATACCGCTGGATATCATTTAATTCCTGAACATTAAGTGTCTCGGATTTACCCTTTTGTGTAACTCTGATCTTTACGTCATATTTCTTTGAAGGACCTTGAATTCTGACTTTAAGCATTCCTTGTGGACAGTTTGCTGGCAATATATTGTGCTGACCTTTATAAAGTTTAAGATCTTTTACCATCACTTTTGGTAGAGTATTCACCACCATATCATATTGCATAGCAGGGTCTATCACCACAATAGTATCAGGAACTCCTTTAAAGTTCATAGTATGCATAAAAGTGTATTTGAGTTCACTTGTTCCTGCTTTATAAAGAAATACAGTAGTATTTGTTTCGGTTGGTTTTCCGGATAGATCATTAAGGTTTATTTGTGCTGTTGTATTGAGTAAGGCATCTGAAATCACAGACTTCATTACTTTTCTAAATGACTCTGCCGTTGAAGCTTCGTAAAATCGACCAATACAATCAAACTCATTAAGATACTTGAGGTCAATACCTAATCCAACCACAAAGGGCGTGACATTGATCTCTTTTTCCTTCAATTTACGGGCTACTTCACATGGGAATTGGTCACAAGCTTCCAATCCGTCAGTGATAAGAATAATAACATTTCGTGCGTTGGCATCCGGAAAATCTTCTGCCGCAGCCTCAAGAGATCTTGCAATAGGTGTAGTGCCTTTTGGTTCAACTCGATTTACAAAGTTCTTGATCCTAGTGTAATTATCAGGTCCAAACGGTACTTCTAGTTTTGTGTCATCACAATCCTGAAAGGTAGGAGTAACGGGAGACTGGTGTCCATACACCCTAAGTGCAATTTCCAAATTTGGCGTTCCTTGTAATTCATCAATAGCTTCACCAAGGATCTCTCTTGCCAGAACGATCTTGGTAGATCCTTCCCATTTACCATTCATTGAATTTGAAGCATCAAATATGAAAAGTATACGCGTTAGCTCTTGGGCTTGAGTATACAATCCAGTTGAAAGGATCAATGCTAATATGAAGGTAATTCGTAACAAATTAATAGTCTCCCAATGTTTCTTCTAATTGTGATAATGCATTTTCAGCTTGTTCTTGAGAAGGAGGAGAACCATGCCATTTATGAGTATGCATCATAAAATCAACACCTTGCCCCATTATGGTATGCATGATTATAACAATAGGTTTTCCATTACCTGTCATTGATTTCGCTTTATGCATAGTTTCAATGATCTCTGTATGATTGTGTCCATTCATTTCAAGAACCTCCCAACCAAACGCCTGCCATTTTTGTGCCAAATCTCCCATTGGTAATACATCATCTATATCTCCGTCAATTTGTTTGTGATTGTAATCCACTGTGGCAATTAGATTGTCTACTTTATTGCCTGCAGCATACATTGCTGCTTCCCAAATTTGACCTTCTTGTAGTTCACCGTCACCATGTAACGTGTAAATAAGATTTTTGTCACCATTCAATTTTTTCGCCAATGCGGCGCCAATGGCTACAGATAGGCCCTGACCCAAAGATCCAGATGCCATTCTAACACCAGGTAACCCTTTATCGCATGATGGATGACCCTGTAATCTGCTATTTAGTTTTCTGAATGTCGCTAATTCGGATACTTCAAAATAGCCCCTGCGAGATAAAACGCTATAGAATACGGGCGAAATATGTCCATTTGACAAAAAGAAAATATCTTCCCCTATACCATCCATGGTAAAATTCTTAGGGTCAATATTCATGATGTCGAAGTAAAGTATGGTCATGAAATCTGCACATCCCAGTGATCCACCTGGATGACCGGACTGCACTGCGGTTACCATTCTAATAATGTCTCTTCTTACCTGAGTGCTGATATCTGTTAGGGTTGCTACTTCCATTGAATTAATTTTATAGGCTCAAAAGTAATTTTATTTGAAATGTTGCGTGTTGAAGAAAAGGGAATTTAATCCTAAAGTTATACACAGTAATAAGGAATATTAACGTTGAGACATGAAACTGGAAAAAAATTCACATTTTTGTCCTTGCATGATGCAACTTCTGTTTTAACTGTTGCGTCAATGTAAATAGAATAAGATTTTAAAACGAAATAACATGAAAAAAGTAGCGATTACATTGGTTGTTTTGTTGGGGGCTTCTGCCGTGTCAATGGCGCAGGAACAAAATCCTCAAACACCACCAAGAACTACAAAAATTGTAAAGATCGAGAAACAAGATCAAGGTCAAAATACTTCGAAAGAAGATGAGATCAAAAATTTGAAATATCAATTAGATGCACTTGATAATAAAGAAGCATTGATCAGACAAAATCCTGAGGAAACTAAAATCGCTACTGAACAGGGATGGTTTGAACAAGCTGAAAATACAAGAGCAAAGATCAGAGCTAGAATTAAAGAACTTGAAAAATAATTTCCCATGAATCAGTTAGTTAAGAAAATATCATTGTTGTTGGGATCATTTTTCATTACTGGAATTTCATTCTCACAAGCCAATGCAAACTGTAATACCTTAGAGCCAATTTGTGACTCAGCAGGTGTTAACTTTACCGCATTATCAGGTGTGACGCCTGCGTCAACCACCAACCCAGGTAATAACTATGCATGTTTTGGTTCTTCACCGAACCCAACATGGTATTATATGCAGGTAGGACAATCAGGAAACCTTGATTTTACATTGTTCGCCAATTTTGATATCGATTTTATTATTTATGGTCCTTTTGCGGACCTAACTGCTGCTCAAAACGGCTGTAATAGTTATGGAAATGGAGGTGTTGGAGCAAACGTAATAGATTGTAGTTATTCATCTACAAATAACGAAACACCATCAATTCCAAATGCACAGGTTGGTGAGATCTATGTATTGTTGATCACTAATTATGCTGGAGTTGTACAGAACGTTACATTTACTCAGGTAAACTCTGGACAGGCTGGTGCAGGTGCACTAGATTGTAATATTATTATCCCTGATCCTTGCGTATCTAACCCTGGAACATATACCGTGTGGAAAGATCCGGCAGGTGCAGATCCAAATGCGTTAACTCAAGGACCTGTTTATTTGTGTTCTGGTGATGCTTTCTCTTTGATCTCTAATAATGATTATATACTTCCGAATGATACTATTCCTCAACCTCAGGGAGACGGAATTTATTCTGCGCAACTAATGTGGTTGGTATATGATGCATTACCTTCTTCTGCTGATCCACTTGCAGATCCTGGATTTACTGGTTTTGCTATTCCATCTGAAGATTTGATGGATATTAATAACGGTACTTCAATTGTTATTCAAAACCTTGGATGTGGTACTTATTATTTTGTGCCTGTTGCTGGTGATGACGGAGTTGGAGGAAACAATAACGTTTCAAATGGAGTGAATGACAATGGTTCAATTCACTGGGATAAAGATGGGAACGGATGTTATTTGTTGGGAGATGCCATTGAGGTAACTTATGCATGTCCAATGACTACATCAGCTTCTAAAGATTGTAACTTTCCAACTACAATTAATGGAATGGATATCCAAATTACAGGAGGTTCAGGAAGTTATACTGTAGTTAATCTTGGTGCTGGAAATCTACAAAGTACTAACGTAGCAAACGGTGGTACGGCAAATATTAACGACTTATATAACAATGCTGGATGGTCTATTCAAATTACTGATGCTGAAGGTTGTGTTGCTACAGCTAACGGAGTATTCTCAGCACCTACTTTCCAGAATATTACTTTAACGCCTGCTCCTGATTGTCCGGCTGCTGGAACTGGGTCAGTGAGTGTTACTGTTAATGGTACATCTGGTGCAGGAGCACCTTACTCTATAGAAATGGCTTCTGATCCTCCAACGGCTGGAACAACAGATTCTTATACTGATGTTGCAGGTACTATCGTTCCAATTTTGATAACTGACAGTGACGGTTGTGTGAATGATTCAACGGTTACTATTCCTTCTGCAGGGCATTATATTAACGTAACGATTACAAACCTTGAAGGAGAACAATGTTGGGGAGATGGAAACGGAACAGCAACTATTTCAGTAGCGCCAGTTCCTTCAGGTTCAAGTACTATTACAAGTATTGTATGGACAGATCCAAATAATACAGATTACCCTGGAAGTAATACTAATACTTCCCAAAACGGTATGATGCCGGGAGCATGGGTTGTTTGTGTTACTGATAACCTTGGATGTGAAGTGTGTATACCTGTTGATATACCAGCTCCGCAATTACTTGATATTTATTTAGATAATGAGAATGATCCGGTTTGTTACGGATTCAATGACGGATCAATTGACGTTGGTATCACAGGTGGAACCGCACCATTAACTTTATCTTGGTCGCACAATACCAGCTTGACTGGAGACGTTGCTAACCAATTAACTGCAGGTGTTTATACTTGCTGGGTAACGGATGCAAATGGATGTAAAGATTCTATAATTGTTACTGTCAATAATCCTGATTCTTTACACGGAACATTTATCGTAAAAGATGTTGATTGTTTTGGTGAATCTACTGGGGGTATATTCGTAACGTCTGTAAGTGGAAATGTAGGTAATGTATCATATTACTGGAACACTTCAGGACAAGTTCCAACTCCTGCAGATACAGTTAACACATTAAATAATTGTCCTTCTGGAACATATGTATTAACTCTTCAAGATGAGAATGGTTGTACAAATGAGTATCAATTCTTTATTGATCAGTCTCCGGAATTGAAATTTGCTCAATTAGGTACAGAACCTGCATATTGTAGATTATATAGCTACCAAAATGGTAACGGTCAGGTATATGCATCTGCTACCGGTGGTACGCCTGATTATACATACCAGTGGATGGATATGACTACTGGAAACGTTTCTTCTAATACAACATGGGGAGGAAGAAATCCTGGGTTATATCAAATTACCATGACTGATGCATTGGGATGTACTTTGGTTCAGACAATTCAATTGGACTCTGTGAATCCTGTTGCAGCTTTTACTCCAACATCTGCTGATTTTACTTCTCCTTTAGAAGGAACTTCACCTGTTCATGTTGAGTTTACAAATCAGTCTCAGTACTTCGCGAATCCGTTGAATCCAGCGGCAGATACGACTTTCTACTGGAATTTGGATACATCTAATACTGGATGGTTCGTAACTCACGATTATTATACACCAATTGATACTACGTATACTGGTGAGTATATCTATGATGTATGTTTGGTGGCAATTAATAAAAATGGTTGTACAGATACAGCTTGCGCTCAGATCATAGTTCACGCTCAACCATTGATGAACACACCTAATGTATTTACACCAGGATCAGATGGAGCCAATGATGTCTTTACTTTCAGATTCTTATCTCAAGGAGTTGAGACATTCTCAGCAGTAATTGTAGATAGATGGGGTAAAACGGTCTTTGAGTTCAACGATATCAATGACTCATGGGATGGTAAAACCAAAGGAGGTATTGATTGTACGGATGGTGTTTATTTCTATACTTATGATGTAGGATTTACCAATGGAACCTCAGAACAAGGTCAGGGTAATATTACACTTATCAGAGAAAAATAAAGTTTAATTAAATATTCAAAGAATGGATCGCTCAAAAGGCGGTCCATTTTTGTTTAAAAGCATATCTTTGCCACTTCAAATTAATTCAAGAGATCAATGGCGCTTAAATGTGGAATAGTTGGACTTCCGAACGTAGGAAAATCAACCCTTTTTAATTGTTTATCTAATGCTAAGGCCCAGTCGGCTAACTTTCCTTTTTGTACCATTGAACCTAATGTTGGTGTCATCACTGTACCAGATAATAGATTGACCGAACTTGAAAAATTGGTTCATCCTGAAAGAGTAGTTCCAACTACCATTGAGATTGTTGATATTGCCGGATTGGTAAAAGGAGCACATAAGGGTGAAGGATTAGGAAATCAATTCCTTGCGAATATTAGAGAAACGGACGCTATCATTCACGTATTAAGATGTTTTGATGATGATAATATCGTACACGTTGATGGTTCAGTTGATCCCATTAGAGATAAAGAAGTTATTGACTTTGAATTACAGCTTAAGGATCTAGAAACTGTTGAGAATAAGATTAATTCATTGAGAAGAGCTGTTAAATCGGGAGATAAAGAACTGGTTAAGCAGTTTAACTTCTGTGAGAAGATCAAAGTAGCATTAGAAGCTGGTCAATCTGCCAGAACCGTTCATCCTGAAGGAGAGGCTGAAGAATCTGTTATGAAAACACTTCAATTGCTGACGGCAAAACCTGTTTTGTATTTATGTAATGTAGACGAAGCTTCGGTAAAAACTGGTAATGAGTATACCAAAAAAGTACAGGCTATTGCTGATGCTGAAGGAGCGGAGATGTTGATCATTGGTACAAAAATAGAAGCGGATATTACTGAGCTGGATACCTATGACGAACGTCAAATGTTCCTAGATGAACTAGGACTAGAAGAAGCTGGTGTAAATAGATTGATCAGGTCAGCATATAAGTTATTGAATCTTCAAACATACTTCACTGCGGGTGTTAAAGAAGTGAGAGCATGGACCGTTCCTGTTGGTGCAACTGCTCCACAGGCTGCAGGGGTTATACATACTGATTTTGAAAAAGGATTTATCCGAGCAGAAGTAATGAGTTATAATGATTTCATTACCCTTGGTTCTGAAGCTGCGGCAAAAGAGGCGGGTAAATTGAGAGTAGAAGGTAAAACTTATGTTGTAGCTGACGGAGATATCATGCACTTCAGGTTTAACGTATAACCATTCATCCCTGAATAATTTCCTTCCTTCACGACTTCTGCCTTTCATTCATTTTTAAGAAGCTTGCCTGAATTTCATTCGTAAATTCGAAGTATGGAAAGAAAGGTTCTCTTTTACTGGTTAGCTCAAATTATTGGTTGGGGTGCGTATTATGGCCTTTCTGTATTTCTTTTGATGCAGTCACAAGACTTCAGATTTACAGCAAATCTTGTCTATTATGTTGGCTCTTCTATGTTATTTTCAATTCTGGTTTCTCACCTCATTCGTTTTGGGATCCTAAAACTGGATCTGTTGAACAAAGGAATGACGGCATTGATCTTGTTAACCATTCTACTTTCAATTTCAGCCGCATTTTCACTTGAGTTTTTTCAGTATTTCATAACTGCCGGATGGATCGAAGTAGATTTTTTTGTTGAAAAGGGCGGGAGTGTAGCTGCTTCTGATTCAGGTTTTGGTTGGGCAGAATTTTTACTTGGAACCACCAGATCGGCCATCTTATTCTTATTATGGAGTGGCTTGTATTTTGCTTTCATATTTATCGCTAAGGCAAGACAACAAGAGATCCAGAATTTGAAATGGAATGTATCAAGAAATGAAATTGAATTAAAAAACCTGAGAGCCCAGTTGAATCCTCACTTTTTGTTTAATTCATTAAATTCTATTAGAGCTTTGGTCGGTTTGGACCCAGAACAGGCAAAAACGGCTATAACTAGATTATCAACCCTGCTTAGACATTCAATAAATTTGGAGAAGCAAAAGGTCATTCATTTAAAGGATGAGTTAGACCTGGTAAAGAACTATCTTGAATTGGAAAAGATCCGTTTTGAAGAAAGACTCCAGATAAAATATGAAATAGCTGATAATAGCCTGGCTTGTGAAATACCACCATTGATGGTTCAAACCATTGTAGAGAATTGTATTAAACATGGCATTTCAAAATCTATTGAAGGTGGCCTTATAAGAATTAAAACCGAGTTTAATCAGCCTACACTTAGCGTTACAATAAGCAATCATGGAAAATTGGATTCTAGTAAGGCTGAGAATGGAATAGGAATTGCAAATACTAAAAAAAGGCTTGAGATCTTATATGGTGAAAATGCTAACTTTTCCATAGAACAAGTAGGGTCTGATGTGGTAGCCAGAATAAATATTACTTACATATGAGAACAATAATTGTAGATGATGAGCGATTAGCTCGAGAAGAATTGAAAGGTTTACTTTCAGAGTTTGGTGATTTTGAGATCATAGGTGAGTATAAGAATACTATTGAAGCTAAAGAGGCCATTGAGAAAGATGCTCCGGACCTGGTATTCATGGATATTCAAATGCCCGGTGAAACGGGTTTGCAGTTGTTGGAGAAAATGTCAAATCCTCCAAGAACGGTATTTGTAACAGCTTATGATGAATATGCTATTAAGGCTTTTGAGCTTAATGCATACGATTATTTAATGAAGCCAATTGATCCTGAAAGATTGGCAGAAGTTCACAAAAAACTTGTTGAAGAAAATCGCACTCCTGAAAGTGTTCAGAATTCTGACGTTTTAAGAGAAGGAGATAAGGTATTGATCAAGGATGGTGAAAAAGTGTGGTTTATTAATGTGAGTGATATCCGTTATTTTGAATCTGAAGGGAATTACGTAAAAGTGAAGTTCGATAATTTCAAACCGTTGATCTTAAGATCGCTCAATAGTTTAGAAGAGCGAATGGATGAAAAATTGTTCTTTCGTGCCAATAGAAAATTCCTTGTGAACTTAAATCACATAACAAACATTGAGAGTTGGTTCAACGGTGGTTTACAGATCGAGATGAGCTGCGGTACTAAAATTGAAATTTCAAGACGTCAAACGATCAAATTTAAAGATCGATTCAGCTTATAATTACTGAAGTCTTTTTATGTCTCCAGCCCAGTAGTTATGAGGGAGATTGTAGTTGTTTAATACCTGTGGGTTTGCGATAGTGTATGTTCCACTCACTGCATCAAAAAGTTCCATTTTGTAAGTCGAACCAACTTTGAAGAAATCAGTTCCATAAGACTCTGGACATTTTACCAAAATAGCAATGCTTTGATCAGTGTAAGAATAATCTGACAACATTGAAACCGTAAATTCATAGGCCACGGCCACTGATCCAGAACCGCAATCGGTTGTTACCGTTGACACATTCGTTAATTTACCTGTGAACATATATCTTTCCGGTTGACTTTGAGCATTTGCGAAAGTAGTGGTTAACGCAATGATTACAAGAGCTAGTATTCTTTTCATTCTATTTTTTTATTGGTAAAAGTATCTTACTGTTGTTATACACTTTGTGTATAGACGATTTAAAATCTGATTTCGTTGCCTTATAAATATCTTTTACATATTTCTGTGGGTTTACATCAAATAGTGGGAACATACTACTTTGCACCTGGATCATTATTTTATGCCCTTTTTTGAAGGTGTGAAATACCTCTAATAAAGGAACCTGGATCATTGTCTTTTCATTCGGTTTCAAGGGCTCTGCCTGAGTAAATGAGTTGCGATATCTAGTTCTGATATAACCAACACGAACCAATTGTTGATATCCTTTGAAATTAATGTCCTCTATATCAAATTTCTCCTCTTTCCTGTCGTCAGGATAAACATCAATCAATTTCACGTATAGATCAGCATCTTGCAATTGAGTGGCAAAATCTATTAATGCGGTAACTTCGCCCAGTACTGTGATATCTTCACTAAGTACATCAGAAGTATAGGTCAAAACATCTGGTCTGTTGGCAACGAATCGTTGATCAGCTGTCATGTAAGATTTTGGCGCCATTCTGGCAAATTCATTATTTTCCATATATGGCACCGGATTCAACGGATCAGAAACATATTCTCTCCATCCTTCCTGATGAACCCCTTCAGAAGTCAATGATCCATCAACATTCAGGAAATAAGTGATAGAGTCACTAACTGCAGGAAAATGTTCAAACTCATCCCAATCTTTAATTCCAGTATCAAACATTCTAACATTGAAGCTGGGTGCAGATCCTTCTCCTTTTAAATGATACTCGAAATAGGGGAATTCGATCTCCTTTTGGAAAATAGCAGAAATGTTCTCCCCATAAAAGATATCGCCTAAATAATACAAGCTGTCCAATCTCTTATTGTGACCGTGTGACCACGGACCGATTACGAACTGTGCTTCAGGATTATATTTGGAAAGTGTTTTGAAAGAATTCAAGATCCCATATAGGTTTTGCTCGTCATTCCATCCTCCAACAACCATCACTTGTGGAGTCATTTTCTCGGCTATGTAATTCAACCAGTTTCTTTCTACTTGAAATGAATCGTAATCCGGATGATTCTTGATGTTTTCCCAGAAGACATTTCCACCTAAAATATCTTCAAAGTTCGTTAGGGCCAATCTTTCCTGAAAGAACTCATAATAAGGCACGCCCTCTTTGTTTTCAATATCCGTATAGAAAATGGAATCCTTCATATCATACCAGCTTTCTGTAGTGGGTTGATCCTTATAAGTTCCAAATGCGTTTAAAACAGGAATGTAATTCATAGCAAATAGTCCATATCTATTGAAATCTTCAAAATAGAAGTTGGTAACCGGAGCCATGGCCATCACTGCTTTCAAATTTGGATGATTCGTTCTGGCTGCAATCAAGGAAGTCCAACCTAAATAAGAGTTTCCATATTGACCAATATTTCCATTAAAATGATCTAGATTTTCAACTAACCAATCATAAGTGTCATAGGAATCAGTGAGTTCATCAGTTGTATCCGGTTTCCAGAGAGAATATGGTGGTTTAACATTTTCAAAGATTCCCTCTGAATTCCATCTCCCTCTAACGTCCTGAAAAACGAAAATATAGCCAGATGCTACCAGATCAGGATTATGAGAAAGTTGAGCTGGAATGGTATCTTCACCATAAGGAGCGCAGCTGTATGGCGTTCTCTTAATTAAAACGGGGAAATCCCTTGTATTATCATTAGGAGTGTAGATTGCAGTGTGCAACTTCACACCATCTCTCATTTCAATGTAAACCTCTTTTTTGATGTAATCCTGGGTAGTGAATTGTTTCACTTCAGTTTGACCTGCTTCTTCTGTTGAACAAGAGAAGAGTATCATTGCGGATAACAAGCTAAAAGCTATGTATATAGATCTGAAATTCATGGGATTCAAAGCTAATGATTTTCGTTGTGAGTGCAGCTCATTTTTATCCCTAACTTTGCGCCTTCAAAATCTAAAAGATTGAAACGAGGAGACATCATAGAAATTGAGATCACAGACTATGCTTTTGGTGGTAATGGATTAGCAAAAATTCAAACCGAACAGGGTCAATTTGCTGTTTTTGTAGCTAATACATATCCAGGACAATTGGTACAGGCCAGAATAGCTAATAAGCGTAAAAAACATGCTGAGTGTAAATTGATCAAAGTGTTGAGAGATGCACCGGATGCAAAGGATCTTGGATATCAGGAAATTTCAGGTGCTCCATATATCAAGTTGCCGGTTGAAAGACAAAGAGAGCTTAAGAAATCTTCGACACTTGAACAATACAGAAGAATAGGGGATGTCCAAAACATTTATGATCTGTTTGATGAATACATTGCATCTCCAGCTGATTTCAATTACAGAAATAAAATGGAATACTCGTTCTCTAGTATTCGTCAGGTTTTAGAAACAGGAGAGGAGGAAGATGATGCTTTTGCTTTAGGATTCAAAACGCGCGGAACCTGGTGGAAAGTTGAGAATTTAGATAAGGAAAGTGGATTGTTTGATGTAG
Source organism: Crocinitomicaceae bacterium (assembly GCA_020635955.1). Taxonomy (GTDB): domain Bacteria; phylum Bacteroidota; class Bacteroidia; order Flavobacteriales_D; family Crocinitomicaceae; genus Paracrocinitomix. Next base: position 114,853 of record JACJYW010000003.1, on the reverse strand, counting down.
AGTTGGAGACCAAATTGAAGGATATTAGAGAGTATTTAAGATCTACAGGTTTGACAGCCTGGCATCCTCCTCAAAAAGTTGGTTTTTATAGACATCTGGTCGTAAGAAAATCATTTGATAAAGATCAATTGCTGATTAATTTGGTCACTTCCTCGCAAGGGTTAAAAGGCTTTGACAGAAAGGCTTTTGCTTCATTCATGAGAGATTTGCTAGGAGATAGATTGGCGGGTTTACAACATACTATAAATGATGAAGTATCAGATCGTTCAAAGATCGAGAACGGAAGTAATCAGTTGTTGTATGGAGAACCGGTGGTTTTGGAAAAGTTGCTGGGATTACATTTCGAGATCAGCATGGAAAGCTTCTTCCAAACCAATCCTAAAAGTGCAGAACGATTATATACTAAAGCAATAGCGTATGCGCAGGAGAATTTTGATCTGAAGAATCAAATATTAATGGATCTGTTTTGTGGAACAGGAACTATTGGACAGATCATGGCTTCTCAAATTGATGGTGTAAAGGTAATTGGAGTAGATATAGTGCCTGAAGCTATTGAAGATGCGAAGCGCAATGCCAACAGAAATCAAATTAAAAATCTGGATTTCTATGCAGCTGATGTGGGGAAATTCCTTTATGAATATCCAAATTATATAGGTAAGATCCATACTGTGATGTTAGATCCTCCAAGGGCTGGTATTGCACCTAAGACCTTAAAAAAGGTGATGACTTTGGGAGCGAAACAGATCGTCTATATCTCTTGTAATCCTGCAACTCAAGCTAGAGATACAAAAGAACTTGAAGCAGAGGGATACGAACTAAAAAAGATATCCTTAGTGGATCAATTTCCTCATACCTCTCATATCGAAGCCGTGGCGCTATTTATTAAAAAATGAAAAAGTTTTGGGATCAATATGGTAAGTACTTTGTTGATTTCTGGCAATACCTGGTGATCATTCTCATTTTTGTTATTGCGGCAATTTTTCTACTTTAATTAGATATTGGATCGTAGAGATTGGATATTAGAGATTTGATTTGGCTGTTATTATTGATCGTTTGATCATTTTCAATATCTGGGTGCAATCTCGATTTAGTTTATTGTACGATTCTTTAGTTATGTATTCGGTAGCCATTAGAAGGTCAATCCAGTAAAGTGATTCATCACACTCCTTCTGTGATATGCCTAATTTATGTATAAAATCCTTTTTGCTTTCAGCATTCTGAGCCTCTCGGATCAAAGCCCCTACTGCAGTTCCACTTCTTAGTAATTGCTTACTTAAAACAAATTCTTTCTTTTGAAAGACAAGATTTTTATATGTTTTAATGATATCGATTGCAAACTCAAAACTCTTATCGGCTGTAGTACTTTTAACGTAACTCATAATTGTGATTTGTATAAAATCGCCAATTGTAAAGCCGGAGAACGTAAACTATTTATGTTTATCAAATTAATTCATAAAAGTTCTCTATCCACTCTCTAATATCAACTCTCCAATATCCATTATCCAATATCCACTCTCCAAGTATTTATACAATCGAAAACTGCAAAGTGATCTTCACCAATGTTCTGTTCTTAAAGTAATAATCAATGGTCAATTTATCATTCTTCAATTGGATCAATTCAGGCCACGCAATGCCATCATAAATAGGGAAGGTGTTCATCACATCATCTAAAGACATCCCTACAGAGACACCATTTGGCAATAGAATATTTTCATCCTGAATAGTAGCTTCCACCAAATATGGATCCTCTTTATCTAACGAAAAAATGAATCTACTTTTAGCTGAAGATAACTGTTGATAGGTCCATTTATCACCCCCTGCTGTGATCTTAGTTTCCTCAGTTTGCTTCAGCTTTTGAGCATGGAAAATCTCAACTTGCCATGATTTAACATCATCAATAGAATATTTACTCAGTGACATACTATCGTTCTCGCTCATTTGCATGTACATTTCGCCATTCACTTTAAGATCTTCTCTGTTTGAAATGTATTCAATATATTCTTCTTCTCTCTGAAAAACAGGAAAATCTTGTGATTGAACGAATTTGGTAATGGCATCAATTTGCTTCTGTGCTTTTTTGAGATCAAAATGATTACTCTCTTCAATCGGATACTGTCCCTTTTGAATATCCCACAAGCTAATTTTTTCACATTCAAGGCAAATACTGAAAGATGCCACCGGTTTTCCTAATTTGTCATAATAAATGATCCCATGTCTTGGTGTATAGCATTTGCTTAAACCCGAATGTAGTTCATGAACCCCGCGAACCAAAGCACTATGAAGCTTGTCCAGATCTTCTTGTTCGATCAATTGGCCTTCTCCAATTTTACTGCCTGCATAGACGCCATCCTGATAAACATGCCAGTTGAAATGCTCAGGATGCTCCAGATTGATATTGAAAAGAAACAATTTGGCATGATCATAATCAACTTGAGGCCAACGAAAACCTCCTGCCAATGAATTGATGGTGATAAGTAATGTAAAAGCGGTAACAAGTTTCTTCATATCTATGGATCTTTAGTTCTAATTTAGCATTTATCAAACAGTACACCAAAATGGAAAAAGAGTTCTGGGATCAACGTTGGATCGATCAACAAACGGGATGGGATATTGGATACGTTTCTACCCCTTTAAAAGCCTATTTTGATGGTCTAAATGATAAGAATATTAAGATCTTAATACCGGGTTGTGGTAATTCTTATGAAGCTGAATATCTGAATAATAATAGTTTTAAAAACGTTTTTATTATTGATATATCAGAACATGCGATCAACTCTTTTAAAGCCAGGTGTCCTGAGTTTCCAATTGAGCATATTTTGTGTGGGGATTTCTTCGATTTAGATGATGAATTTGATTTGATCATTGAGCAAACATTCTTTTGTGCTATCAATCCTGAAATGAGAGATCGCTATGTTGCAAAGATGAGAGATCTGTTAAAACCAGGAGGTAAATTAGTAGGGGTGATGTTTGATTTCCCCTTAGAATCCGGTCCGCCATTTGGGGGGTGCAAAGAGGAATACGAAGAGCGATTTTCAAAGCATTTCAGCCATATATCGATAAAAAGAGCAGAAAACTCTATTGAACCAAGACAAGGTAGAGAGTTTTGGGTTGAATTCAGTTAGATGAACAGGTTACTCCTCATATGTATATTCATTCAATCATTCATCTTAAAAGCTGAAGATCCTATTCGTATCAGCTTATTAACCACGGATCCGGGAGATCTGCCTCATACATTATTCGGGCACTCTGCATTGAGAGTAAGACAAGGTGAGGATTTTGATAAGATCTACAATTTTGGCCTGTTCGATTTTAAAACACCCAATTTTGGTCTCAAATTTTTAGGAGGAAGATTAGAATATTGGTTGGGTCGACAAAGTCTGGATGGTTTTATTGAGGTGAATAATAAGGAACAACGCATTATCCGAGAACAGGTTCTTGGTATTGAAGATCAACAAGCTCTCAGGATCTTTGAACTTTTGAAAAACCGACACACTTCTGAAGATCGCTTTTACAGATATTCTTTTACATCTAAAAATTGTACTTCTGAGATCAGAGACATCTTCATAAATGAGGGTTTGATCAGCACAGAGGAAGAATCCAATAGAACATACCGCCAAATGATCAATAGCTACTTAGATCAACCTTCCTGGACAAGATTTGGATTGAATTTAGTTCTTGGGGTTGAAATGGACAGGAAGATCAGTTTTGAGGAAAGTTTGTTTCTTCCTGCTGACTTAGAAAATGCGGTGGAGAATAAAGACGGATTAGTACTTGAGCACAATATATTAAATGATCCTGAACCTCTTAAAAAACCATCATGGATGCGATATTTATATTCACCGTTCGCCATTTTCAGTTTTTTAGTGATCCTATCTACCTTTTGGAAACCTAAGTGGTGGCGCTTGACCATTTATTTCATAATAGGAGGGATGGGTGTATTTATCACCTATTTATGGATGACCACCTTGCATCCTGAGATACAGAATAACTTCAATGTATTTTGGTGCAATCCCTTATTCCTGTTGTTTTTTGCGGCCCTGATCATAAAGAGAGGAGAGACTATGATAGGATTCCTGATCTTCGGTTTTTTATTACTGACTTTTTTAGCCTGGGTCTTTTACATCCAACACTTTGAATGGGCCGTTTTGCCTATTTCAATCTTATTGTTTCAGTTCGTGAAAAAAGATCTTACTGAAACTGAATTAGCTAAATCGTTAAAGAGCTAAAAACCGCTAAAATACTTTCATTTTCAGTTGATTGCTTGTCTAGAAAGGTCTACATTTGACGCCGCTACGCAAAATGAACAGACATCTTTTTATACTATTTGTTTTATTATTTTCCCAAAGGTCGAATGGGCAATTATTACAAATTCCGGACAGGGATGTTGCAGCTTTGCAGGGATCTCAGGTAGTATCAGCTATTACCTCTTTATCTCTTCAAGACAGGGAATTGTATATCAAGAATGAAGTCTTAACAGGGAATGTACCCATGTTTTACAGAGATATGATCGAGATTCTTGACTCGGCATTGATCGGTGGTTCATATAAGTATATAACCTACTACGTTATTCCAGATTATCTAGCATTGGGCTCGGCCTCTGATTACTTTCTGTGTCCAATGACACCCATTTTAGCGCAACAATTGGCCGATTCAACAGATTGTATTCTTCCAACACGTAAAATGGTGAATCGAATTTGGTATGAGGCTGCAGTGAAGATGAATCCTGAATCTATTCCACCAAGTCCACAAATGACTACAGTACCCGTGTTCAATGATCACAACACTATGGTATGGACCCAACGTCAAACCTTCTTACCTAATGATTCTTTAGGTTTTTTAGTAAGTGGAGATAAAAAGGATGTGGTGATCTCAAATCAGATCTACACTTCTCCACCGCCAGATAGAGTTGTTATTTATGGCTGGCATTATCCTAATGGGACTAATATTCAGCCGCTTTATGCCGGTCACATCAGTGAATATGCAGATTACAGCCATGGTATTAGATTGGTACAAAACCAGGTGTGGGTAGATGGTGTTCCAATGTTGGCCTCAGATGTATTGGCAGATGCCACTTTATATCCCTTATTAAGTGATGAAGGAGTTATTGCTCAGCCTTATTATCCGGATACATCAGGAACGGTTGTTCCATCAGCACCGTCAACGCCTAAATCATTTGCTTTGATAAAAGAAGATGCTACCACTTTGCGTCTGAAAATTGCGGTTGATAATAATGTAGATAGTTATAAAGTGTACACCAGTACTGACGGAAGCAATTTCAGTGGTCCTGCATCATACTCCAGTAATGACATCCTTTTATCTGGATTGACGACCAATTCTATCACATATATTAAAATTGCCGCTTCAAATGTGGGGGGTACATCCAATCAATCTGAAGTGCTAGCGGCAACTCCAACCTCAGAAATAGATTCAGTATTGATCGTGAATGGATTTGATAGGAATAGTGCTGGTAATACGAAGAATTTTATTCGTCAACATGGTCAGGCGATTTTGAATTATGGAGCCTATTTTTCATCTGCTACCAATGATGCTGTATTGGATGGTTTGGTAGATTTGAATGACTATAGAATCGCCGATTATATTCTAGGAGAAGAAAGCACGGCAGATGAGACATTTTCGGCCAGTGAGCAAGTTTTAGTAGGTACCTACCTTGATCAGGGAGGTTATTTGTTTGTGAGTGGAGCTGAAATTGGATGGGATTTGGATCACTTAGGATCGACATCCGATCAACAATTCTATTCTGATTACCTGAAAGCAGAATATGTGCTGGATGCACCAAATGATCAGGCCGCAACCTATTATCAATTTGAATCAACAGATACGGTTTTTCAGGGAGTAGGCACCATGAGTTTTGATAATGGTACAAATGGAACTTATAATGTAGACTATCCTGATGTGATCAATGGAATTAATGGTGGAACGAACGGACTTTTGTACAGTAGCTTAACCGATAATTATGCCGGCGTTTATTTCCACGGTTTGTTCCCTAATGGATCTGAAAAAGGGAAGTTGGTGTATTTCGGATTTCCTTTTGAAACCGTTTACCCTCAAGAGGGCAGAGACACCTTGATGAGAAAAGTGATGGAGTATTTTGAAGATGTGGTTCCTGCAACAATTGATACCAGCTCTACTAACAGTATCAAGGAAATTATCCTTGATATAAGGGTCTATCCGAATCCAACCCAAGGAATACTGAGTATTGACCTTGAAGGATTTGGTCAATCTGTTGAACTCCATATCTACAACTCTCAAGGTAAATTGATCTTCAATAAGATCTGCCAACCTGAGAAAACACTCGTGGATATTACTGATCAGGCAGATGGATTGTATTTATTCGAGTTTATTCTTGAAGGTCAATCCCCGTTAAGGAAAAGAGTACTCAAGAAATAATAGGAATTAGTCTTCCATTACAACTTGATCTGTGACAACATAATACCTTGGATCATCTGTGTCTTCTTCAATAATGGGATGAAAAGTTTTACTGGCTTTTTTAAGTAATCTGACACAATCCGGACTAAGGTGCTTGAGAACAATGACCTTCCCCGCATTTTGATACTTTACCACCAAATTAAAGATGGCCTCTATACCTGAATGGTCGGATACTCTTGATTCTATAAAGTCAATTTCAATTTTTTCAGGATCATTTTGAATATCAAACTTGGACGTAAATACCTGCACAGATCCGAAGAAAAGTGGGCCCCAAATTTCATACACTTTTGTCCCATCCTCTTTTAGATATTTACGCGCACGAATTCTCTTGGCATTTTCCCATGAAAAAACAAGAGCAGAAACTATAATACCGGTAAAAACAGCAATGGCCAGGTCAAATACAACAGTTAAAGACGAAACCAGGATCAATACCAGGGCATCAGATTTAGGGATTTTAGATAAAATTCGAAAGCTTGACCATGCAAAAGTTCCAATAACAACCATAAACATAACGCCCACCAATGCGGCAATTGGAACCTGTTCTATTAAAGAGGCTCCAAATAGAATGAACATAAGAAGAGTTATGGCGGCAATAATACCTGATAATCTTCCGCGTCCACCAGAATTGATATTAATAATGGACTGACCAATCATAGCACATCCTCCCATACCCCCAAAAAGTCCATTGACAATATTAGCACCTCCCTGGGCTATACATTCTCTGTTTGCATTTCCTCTGGTATCTGTTAACTCATCAATGAGGTTAAGGGTCATCAATGACTCAATTAAACCAATAGCGGCTAATATTAGCGCAAAAGGAAAAATAGTTCTGATTAGTTCCCAATCAAAGGATATTTCGGTGAATGTACCTGATTCAAATGTAGGTAGCCCGCCGGATATTCCTTCGCCACCACCATCTCTAATAAAAGATCCTACCGTACTTACATCTGCTCCGCTAAAAATCGTAATGCAGGCGACAAGAATTATGGCCGTTAAAGCAGCCGGAATCTTTTTTGTGAGCTTAGGTAAAAGATACATGATCACCATAGTCAAAGCAACTAGTCCAAGCATAATGAGTAGTTCTGATCCCTGTAGCCAGTTAACTTCTTTAACACCATCTGTTATTGTTGTACTCTTGAACATGCCTAATTGTGAAAGGAAAATCACAATGGCTAAACCATTAACAAATCCCATCATTACAGGGTGAGGAATGAGCCGAACGAATTTTCCCAGCCTGAAAACGCCTGCAAGAATCTGAATGACCCCAACAAAAAGAAGCGTTATAAACAGATATTCAAGTCCTAATCCATCATGATCTTCCCCAATTTTAACCAATGAAACCATTACTACAGCCATGGCTCCAGTAGCTCCGGATATCATCCCCGGTCTTCCTCCAAAAATGGAGGTGATCAATCCCATCATGAAAGCGCCGTAGAGACCAATTAATGGGTCTACCCCAGCTACGAATGCAAAAGCAACTGCTTCAGGCACCAATGCAAGTGCAACTGTTAAGCCTGAAAACAGCTCATTTTTTAAGTTCTTTGGCTGATTAAGAATGAGTTTGAACATCTAATTTCTGAATAAAAGCGGCAAAGGTATAACAAAGAATCTGCTTGAACGATTATTAATAGAGGCTTTAGATTAACTCTTTTATTTAGAGGTTAATATCCTAATTAACTGCTATAAAACTTATTTGAATAAAGATCATTCTTTTAAAAACGAATGCTGAGGCATGAAGAGGGTGATTATTTATGCTTGCATAATAACTTAAAAGAAATCTTTAACGATTTAATAAGGTCAATAATCCGCTTGGTCGAAAGGAATTGTTTTAGGACTTTGATTTTCTTAACTTATGTATGAACCCTATTTCAAACTATTTATTAACCACTCAAACTCACGATCATGAAAACTATTTCCCTAGTCCTCAGTTCCCTCGTTTTATGTTTGCCTTCTTTTGCCCAGGAAACCTCAACCCAAGATGACTATTTTGCTTCCCTATTCGTAGGCACATGGGAGCATGTTAGTTCTACCTATCCAAGCGGAAATGAATCTCGCTATCAAAGAGATTTTAAATTCAACGCAGATGGAACAGGCCTTTGCACACGATATACAAAGCTGGATACCAGCTATCAGGATTTTGAATGGAAAGTACGAGATAGCCTTGTTTTCCTATTCTTAATAGATGAAAAATCAGGAGCAAAACTAAATACAGATGTTCAGTTCATCACTTTGATGACAGATGATGCACTGTATTTAGATATGAAATATGCTTCACCTGAACTTAGAAAGGTCACTTATTATAGAAGAAAGATCATCTATGAAGTGGCTAAATATTGATCTAATTGAGATAAAAATAGAACCCGCCGTTGAGGATCATGTTATTGATCCCGCGGTTGGGTTTTACCAAATTGGCATTACTGATATGCCGGAATGCTGGTCTTAATTCAAAATAGATGTTCTTATCTAACCTGGCAGTCATCCCGAGATATACATTATCTGAAAAAATGAACCCACTGGTTTGTCTTTCAGGTGCTCCGGAAATATAGTGCGGACCGAATGATATAGCCACATAATAACTCAAGAGACCATCAAAAAAATACCTTTTTAAGGCCAATCCAATATTAACCCCATATTCATACCCGTTAGAAACCAGGGGCATATTGTTGACATGCCTGTATTCTGTAAAATTGAATTGTGGTTGGATCAATAGGTCTGTACTCCATTTTTCTTTATTCACCAAAGCATAACCATATTGCAGCTGATACAGCTGAATGTGATAGTTGTACTGAACATCCAGTAAGGTTTGACTACCCTGACCGTAAATAAAACCCAATGAATGTCTTGATCTATCCTGCGCTTGTGTATCCATTGCATTTAGTACAATGAGGAAGAATATCCAAATATGCAAAAGACGATTCATCATTTCTGGTCAAATTTCTTGACGTCCTAATTTAAGAAAATCGAAATGGATTAAACTTAGAGTTTAGAGAACTTTATTTCTATCTGATCATGCTCGTCAATAATACGAATGATATATATTCCGGCATTCAAGGTGCGAACATCAAGTTGATTTACTCCAATATTTAACGTGCCTTTCATATAAGATTTTCCATCTAGTGCGATAATTTCGAAAGTAGTTTTGCTATTATATTTCGTATTGATCCAGAGTTCATCTGTAGTTGGGATAGGGTAGACAGTGACAACTGATAAATTATTAGGGACTTCAATAGATGAGGGTTCATCTCTTAAACAACGTATGGCAAAACCAAATTCTTTTGGATCATCATTGGAGATCGTACTCGCTACGTCATAATTTAGATCAAAATCGTGAGCACCTTTTATACCTGAGTTAGTAGTCCAGACATCTGAAACCTTTGTTAAACCATCATAATAACCATTCAAACTTCTGTGGCCGTTGGGAACTCCATTATAGCCATACTCATTAGTAGCCCCTGTATTTGGTGATTTCCAGCAATCTAGTCCACTCTGCTTTAGTTTGCCTCCTGAAATCTCCTGTCCCCCCAGGAATTCATCCAGGATCATATATTCAGGATAAGACGGCACGTGCCATCCTTCAGGACATACATTTCTAGCATCATCTGCTACATACCAGGTGTATAAATAGCCATAAATGTTTGCCAAACTATCGTTGCAGTTATAGGCCCACCAGTATTTAGGCTCAAATTCATCTGTTATGGTGTCATAGCAAGAACTGGTGGTTAGGATGGTATCTCCATTTGAAAAATGGGTAGCCTTCAGGTTAGCAGCCATCCATACCTGTTTTCCAATTTCAACTGTAGGATAAACATTACCATCTATATCTGAAACTGTTTGTGCTTGAACGGTCTTTTGGATAAAGAAAATGGATAATATGGAGAATAAGAATTTAAACACTTCAACAAATATCAATTAAAGGCTATAATAAAAGAATGAGCGAAATCATATTCGTCTATTTTCTTCACAATATATCCTTTGGTGCTAAAACAAAAAGCTATGCTGATTTGTTACAACATAGCTTTTCAGTAATTAAAAGAAGTTGAATTCTATCTTACTTGATTGTAAATAATATTTTGTTCTACTACATCATCATCCTCCGATTCAGTTTTGTTCTTATCCTTGATAATGATATTGCGGTGCACCCAAATGGAACCTTTTCCTTTATCTAATGTGGTGAAAATGATCTGTTCGCTATCCTCTTGGGTGATCCAACGCGTTCTGTCATTTAAGTTTTCTTTTGATTCTTCAAAATCAGCATCCATTCTCAATTCTGTTCTAACATCATCAATCGATATGTATTTATTGGTTGTAGCTTTTGGATCTAACTCTGCAATGGCTTCTACAATGGCTGCATTCAACAATTTCTCAAACAAACCATCAAACAATTCCTTGTTGTTGTATACATCAACTGTATAGAGTTCACCATTGATGGCATATGCAAATCCAATATGTTCTTCTTTTAAGATGTTCTTAAAGGTGGCCAAAAACTTTTCTTTTAATTCTTTGAGCTCTTTATTATCAAGTGCCAACTCTAAGCTACTTGAAGATGCATTCGCCTTTACATCAACAGGAGCCTCTATGCAATAGGAAACGTTTTGACTCAACTTATTCTGAGTATTTTCAACCTCAGCCCAGACCTTTGCTTGTTCTTTATCCTTCTTTGATGAGATCTTCAGTTCTCTGGATGACAGCATTTTAGTGTTTGAACTGAATTCAGCTGCATCTTCCAAACCTCTTTTGCTCCATCTGTCATGTTCAACACAAAAGCTTGATAGTTTCTGCTTTTTTGTTCCGGCCTCAACGATCATATCATAAGCCAGGGTTCTGTCTTGTTTCCCTCCTTTGATAATGTCACTGGCATTAATAAATATCGTTTCATCAGAAGTATTGCTTATTTCCAATTCATTGACATTGGATGTTTCTTTGATCTTGACATACTTCTTTTCCATGGCTTTATTAAGCGGAATGTATTCTCCATCTTCAATTTCAGCTTTCCCTGAGATCATAAAGATCTGTAGGTTCATATAACTGACCGGTTCATTGAAGTTGAGCTTTTCAATAAAGTCCATTGAAATGGTATTGTCTTCATCTATGGCTTCAATGGGATTATTATCCTGATTCTCTTGAGAAGTTTCATTGGAATCATAACCACAAGCAGTAATAATGGAAGCAGTAATAAATAGGGATAGAAAAGGTGATCTTAGATTTTTCATAAGTGATCATTTAGGTTTATATAAATGTGTTAGAAGAAGTTACGCCATGTAAACCTGAGGATGATTAAAAAGTAACAGCAAAGCTGAAGATTTTAACAAATCTTAGCGAATCAGGGAGGGTGAAGGATGAATGAATTGCTTTGATCAAAACCCTATTTAACGTGATGCAAAGTCACTATTTAATTCTATCTTATAGACTTTTTAAGATCAATTGGATTTAACATGAAAGAACAGCATAAGTTGTTTTTGTTTTTCAGGGATAAAAAGCTGGAGAAAGAATATCGTTTGAATTATGATGACGAAATGAGATTACCATTACGATTTGGTATAATCATATCAATAGTTTCCTGGGTTTCTGCTCTATATCTTGTTTATACAATTGTACCCGATAAAGCTTCCTGGTTGGGACCACTCACCCTTGCGGTAATTTGTCCATTATTTATTTTTATCACCTGGGCAACTTTTTGGCCTTCCTGGAGAGGCAGATATCATACGCTAGGAGCGATTTCCAACCTATGGGCAGGACTTTATGTAGTATATTTTTGCAGCCAATTTCCTAAAGGTGGATATATCATATTGCCCACTTTGATCTTTATCATATTCTTTGGTTCGTACATGGTTAGGTTGAGATGGTTAACAGGTTTTTTCGCGGCCCTGATATACATTGCAACTTATCAGGTTTATTTATTGAAATACTCAGATCTAGCTTCAGATCAGATTCTATTGCATTCATTTGTTTCCTGGTTGACATTATCTTTTTCATTCTTTGCAGGAAGAATATCAGAGAGTAACAATCGAATTCGATTTATTCAAAACAAAACGATCTCTAGCCAGGCAGATGAGATTAAAAAGGAAAAGGAAGCTGCGGATAAATTATTGTTAAATATTTTACCTCCATTCATAGCTGATGAACTGAAGTCAGGAGAACAGATTTTAGGTACTCACCATAGAGATTGTTCTGTTCTTTTTGCCGATTTAGAAGGTTTCACAGAACTGTGTACAAGCTTAGATGCGGTGGATCTTGTTAGGGTATTGAATGATATTTTTTCAGAATTTGATCAATTAGCTGAAAAATATGAGCTTGAGAAAATAAAGACCATGGGTGATGGATACATGATCGTTGGAGGTTTGACAAAGTCGAGAAGTAATCATTTGGTGGATATCACGAATTTTGCCATTGAAATCAGGAATTTAATAAACAACGGTCCTGAATATCAGAAATACGGATTGAAGCTGAGGGTAGGAATTCATACTGGGCCTGTAGTTGCAGGAGTAATTGGTCTTACTAAGTTTCAATATGATCTGTGGGGTGAAACCGTGAATTTAGCCAGTAGATTGGAAAGCGAAGGTGAATCAGACAAAATACAGGTTTCGGAAACAGTTTATAGTAGATTGCGGGATAAGTTTGAACTCACAGAGCGTGGTCAAGTAGAATTGAAAGGATTTGGCAAAGTGCTCACTTATTACCTGAATAACACGAAAGTGGTCAATAAACCACAAATCAGTACTGGAATGATTGATGTAAGTAGAGAACAGGATTAGCAGAGTGTAGGAGGTATGTTCTTAATATTCTAACACATTCTTAACTGAGACATTGATATTCCAGATAAGCACTGCTATTCCTACAAAAATAGTAATGCTGCCACCAATTAAATTTGTTAAATCAGAATGCCTAAAACAGGCAATACCAAGAATAATCAAAATAATTCCTCCTCCAAATTTATAGAGACCTTTGACTTCATAAGTTAACACAGATAAACCTATTAAAGTTAGTAAGTATTTGTAAGGTTGTTTTTTTGTAGTTATTTCATGACTGACTACTCTAGCTTTTTCTTTTGGCTCAAGCAATTTTACAAAGAGGAGATCTTCTTGATCTTGGGTCAATGAAAATGAATTAAGTAAAATGTATTTACTGTGAAGAACATTATAGGACTTTTTGTATTCCTTGTTCTTAATTGTAATAAAAGCGTTAATTACGTACTCAGGAGTAAATTCAGAATTATCCTTGAAAGCAATTTTCATTTTCCGAAGAAAGCGCAGAAGGAGCTTAATATTCCATGACTTCTTGGAAACTCCGAAAAAACCGTAGTAATCTTCGATTTTAGATTTGCGCATAATTTAATTAACCCACATGTTTGGCTAAAGCTAGCAATTTATTACGTGTGAAAGCTTGTTGGCCAAGGGTTAGACGTATGCTTTAGCTGTTATGTCAGGAGCAGTTTTTCTACTTCTTGTTTATGATTTCATCCATGTGCGGTCTGTGGTTTGAATTGGGAACTATGTCCAAGAACCGTTTCGCATAAAATGCTGCAGAATCTATGTTCCCTAATTCGTCATAAGAAATCGCTAGACCCCAAAATGGATCTGGAATTTCTGGTGAAATGTTACTCGCTATTTTATAATAATTAATTGCTGTTTCAAATTGCATCATTAAATAATAGGCAGAACCTAGACCTAAGTTGCTGAAATAGCTTTCAGGATTTAATTCAAGTGCTTTTTTATGATACACAATAGCCTCTTCTGGTTTATTTTGAGCTATGTAAATACTTCCAAGGCCCGAATATGCCATTTCGTCATTTTCTTCTAACTCAATTAATTCATAATAAATTGATTCGGCTTCAGCATAATTTTGATTAGCAATATTGTCAGCGGCCTCAGAATATAGATAAAGAAAATCAGATTCGAATTCTGAATCTTGTCTTACAAGACCTTTATCGCCCACTTCTGTTCTATTATTCTCTGTTGGTTGTTCAGGGTTCGAACAAGCAACAATAAATGCTAATATGAATATTATTACTATTCTCATTGTAATAGTGTACAACGTTTGGTTAAAGCTAGTAATTTATTGCGTGCGAAAGTCTTTTCCGGATTATGTTGAGTTACGTTTTTCAACCCACTTCTGTGTGTTCAATGCTCAGTTTGTGCCGTTTAATAAAACCATTTTTTGAAATTGAAAATTCCTGTTTTTTAATTACTCGAACTCCTGTGATTTTTATATTTATAATAGAATCAGGAGGCCCATGGAATTGACCACTTTCAATAATTCCGTATCTCCAGTGAACAGTTGTGTCCGTTACAGAGATATTTCTATTGGTGTTAATTTCAATCCACGGATCAAAATAAGTGTCCGTTCCGACATAACAAGGTTCTTCAGTTAACAGAGTCGAATCAATAACCTTATACCATTTGTTTCGAGTAATGAGAAGAGCCATAAGTCCATGCTCGTATTTTCGATATTCTATTTCGATACAAATATCTCCTTGGATTGACTTGGTCGAGAATCCTACAGGAACATTTTCTGAAAAAGTTATATCTAAGCAATGAGAACTGAGGGAGTCTTGAAAATTTGTAGAGTCATTAATTTTTGTCGGATACAGGGTTGATAAACCTGTTTCATAGGTGGATTCTTTGCAACTCAACATTAGAATTAATAAAGAAGGTATGAACAATATGATAAACTTCATGATTCTATCGGTAGACGAGAGAAACTCATACAAGAACAAAGTTTAAGAAATAATTAACGTTTATAGAATCGAACGTATGCTTTAACTGTTATGTTAGGAGCAGTTTTTCACTTTACTTTTTCAGTTGCCTCTAGCTCTAGAGGTGCGTTTTTCTCAGAGTTTGGATCAATGCTTGGATAATAAGTTTGGTTGTAAGTAACGGCATCAAGATGGTCAAATGCTTTCAGCAATATTTCCTCTCCGAAAAGAATTTCTACATGAACAAAATCAGACATTATTCCGTCAGGATCTTGAATCATGGCATCTTCAAATTTCTTTTTATTTTCTTCCGTCAGTTCTACTATGTAGTTTAGGTTGTTTCTACTTTCTGAATTCTGGTCTGGATAAAGTGATTTAAATACTTCTAATTGCATTGAGTTTCCGTAAAGTCCGTTCGCTACTAGTTTTGAGTTTTCGGGAGCATTTGACACGAATTCCATGAGCAACTTTATTTTCTGCTGATATTCAGCTTCCAGTCTTTTATTTTTTTTCCAGATGGGATACACCTCTAAAATTGTCTTTCCGAAACCACCTGCAAGAACAAAACCTCCTACAAGCATTATGAAACCGTATGGTGACAATTTATGACCACCAAACTGAAAAAGGAAATACCCGCTAATCAGGAGTAAAATTCCGATACCAAAAGGTATAAGAAGTCTGTTCCAGTTTACTCCGTATGATTTAGCCATATTGTTGTTATTTCCTAACGATTGGCTAAAGTTAGGCATTTATGCCGTCTTGAAGTGCGCTGGCCAAGTGTCGGACGTAAGCTTTAACTATTATGTTGTGTACAGTTTTATAGGCAGTAAGGAACTGTTTATTCTTGCGTTGGAAATATTTCTATCTTCGCGGCAAACGTAAAATTTAATCCAAACTATTATGAAGAAGGCACTATTCCTTGTGTTAATCACTTTCGGACTGCAATCATGTGGATTCATTGCAGGTGGTATGGCAAAGAAAAAATGCACAGTTGAAAAAGGCGTTATTCCAGCAGAATTTGGTAAAACTGTAGAAACTTTAGTGATTCTCTATACTGATAATGCGACGTACAACAAATACGTAGAAAAGAAGGTAGTGAAAAAGGCTTACACGGGTCCGTATGATATGTGTTATGATATTACCAAGAGTAAGTATGAAGACAAGAAATTATATCGGTATTTCATAAGTTACGGTTTGAAGGAAAATATTGATTATAATGCTAATCTTAATGAATTCAGTAGCTATAATGTTAAAAAATTCTTCTTAGTCGACAGAGTTGATGGTAAAGTGTATACTTGTCCAATCACATCAAGTTTTTGGGGAGCAGTGTTAAAGTCTTATCTTAAAAATTTGGATAAAGAAAGGATAGCCAATCAAGGTTAAAAGCGGATAGAGATAAGTTTTAATCTCAATCAACCTAGGAGATCCTCAGTTATGAAATTCGGAATGTTATTGGAATTGTACACAACTACTAAATAAAGTAAATCATTTTTTCCAGATCGGAAAAATCCTACTTCGAATAATACTGATAATACCTTGCTAAAGCCCATAAAGGGAATACATTTCGGTAAGATGTATAGGTTTCCATACAATTACCATTAAAAACCCCTGAAATGGCTTCCTGAGGGAAGTCTCCGTTATCCCATTGACGAGATAGAATGAATTCTACTCCTTTTTCAATTACCTCTTTGTTCGGGTATTTGGCTTTCATCAATCCAAGTAAAGCCCAGGCTGTATTGATGATCTGACCTTCTTCATGCTGTATGTAGCAATGCTGTACGCAACTTTCAAAATGCTCTCCCCAGCTACCGTCAGCAGATTGCTTGCTTACTAAGAAGTCACAAGCTTTTTTAATTCGTTCGGATGGATTGCCGTTTTCATATCCTTCTTCGCCTCCACACAATAAACCTTCAATACCGAACCAGGTTCCGTAACAGAAACAAACGCCCCAGCAACCATAGAATGAGCCATCATCCCATTGTTTCTTTTTCAGGAATTCAGTTCCTTTTGCAATGGCTTTTTTGATATCCTCTTTACGGTAATCATGGTTTAGCATGAATTCCTTCAATCCTTGCATGGTGGCTGATGAACACTCAGTATAGGTAACCTCCACCATGATGTTCTCAAACAACATGGCCGGATTCAATACTTCGATCCACTGTGGAGCTCTTTTGCGCTCATACGAAGCCCATCCACCGTCATTATTTTGCATGAACAACAACCAGTCAATGGCAGGTTTTAATCGCTCTACATCAATCACATTTTTCTTAGGAATGTGTGGTTTGTTATTATAGAGTAGGGCAGTTTTCATTCCTTCAGAGGTACAATCTGTTACCGCCCAGGCATGATCAATAGTGGAGAATGGCCAGCATCCTACAGTAACATCACGCCAGTATTTTTTATGCTCAACAGGATCTCTGTCAATTTGAGTAATATCTATGAAATGATAGATGTTTGCCGCCATTTCGGGAAAATCACTTTCCATATCGGCTTCGAGTAAAGCCTGCCCAGCAAAGGAGGTATCCCACAATTGAGAACCGTTGTATCCACCCATTTTAGCCCCATCTTCAGCTATCCACAAATAATCCTGCCAACGATAAACGTGCTGTTGGAATTGCTCAGAATCTTTGCCATGATGATGCCAAACACAAATAGAGTTGATGGCCTGATTTACCGGACCAATGTTGATGTATCTGGTATGAATATCTTCATGATCAATATAATCATTCACATATTTCAAGGCTTTCTTTCTGAATCGTTTTGAATGAATACGTTCGTAGAAATTGGTGAATTTGCTCAAGAACAAATACCATTTGTTCACCGGATGGAAAATATCTATCTCACAAGCTTCTCTACGTGCTTTTCTCCAATTGATCTTATCGTAATCTTGCACGTAAAGTTCTTTACGCATGGCAAGCACTAAATCGTTCTCCTTTACTTTTACCTTATTTCCGTAGCAATAAGACATTGGTAAAAAGATCATTCTATTGTGACACCAGTATTTTCCGGGGTGAAAAGGAACCCATTTTGGAAACTTCCACATTTCCGGTAAAAGAGCATCATTCCCTTTCCAGTCATAAACATTGAGCACAGAAAGGTAGAATTTACCCCATTGTGGGATCTTTATTGCTCCACCATTATCAAGGATCCACTTTTGAGCTCTTTGCATGTCAGGGTGGGAGAGGTCTTCTCCTAAGATCCTAAGGGTAACGTATTGCATTACCGTTCCAAACATAGTAGAATGCCCTTCAATGTGTAATCCCCAACCTCCATCTTCGTTTTGATGATTCCATAAATTACGTTTCATCAACACTTGCATGGGTTTCTCAAAAGGCGTTTCAGAAATATAGGAAGCGATTACCAAACCCGGGATCAGAAACAAAGGTCCGCCATAATCACCTGCCCAGTTACCATCCGGTTCTTGCAGGGTTTCGTAAAAGGAAAAACCATTAAGTAGGGAGGTTCTGGTTCTTTCTTTCAAACTGGCATTTGGATCTGATCCTACGATCTTGTGAGGATCAACCTGCTGATCACGGATCCAACGAAAAACTTTATCTGCAGAATTCGGATTGACTTTCTTGTCAAAAATGAATGACTGATCAAAATGTTTGAGAAATTCTTTAGCTTCAGCTTTGTTCCAATCTTCTTCAGATTGAACGATATCTTTTAATTCATCCGGAATTTCGAAATGCCAACGTTGTTGACCATTTTTTGATGTGAATTTCCAACAGTTCCAGAAGTAGGTCTGCTCTTTTTGAGAAAAGTCAATTTTTGTATTTTGTTTTTCAGATGTGCTCAAGGGTATTGAATATTATGTAATTAGTTAAAGAGGCAATAGAAACGGAGGCAATAGTTCAAAAAGCCCATTTAATTCGAAAATCAAGTTACTAATTAACTGTTCAACTAATTACAAATGAACAAAATACTACTTCGTTCTTTTAAGCATTACTTCGCCTAACTGAATGATGCGCTCTTTTGCATCATCCGTTAAAGAAGTAGCTTTCACAGCATTTACGCTTTTATCGTGGAACTCTTCCATGGTATCCAAGGCAATTTTTGGAATATCCATTTCTCTGTAAAGTGCTTGAAAAGAAGCAATTTTCTTCTCCTCATCCTTTTCATTGAACAAGGTCTCTATTCTTACTTTTTGCTCAGCATTTGCATTTTGCATAGCGCTTACCAACAAGAAAGATTTTTTATTTAAAAGGATGTCTCCTCCAATTCTTTTTCCAAAGTTCTCATCACCAAAAGTATCCAGGTAGTCATCCATGATCTGGAAAGCTAATCCTGAATATAAACCAAAGTCGTAAAGGTTCTTTCTGTCAGCTTCAGAGGCACCACCTAAAACAGCACCAATTTCACAGGCAGAACCGAACAATACAGAAGTCTTCAATTTGATCATGTTCAGGTATTCATCTACCTTAACATCTTTACGATCTTCAAACTCCATATCGTATTGTTGACCTTCCATTACCTCTTTAGCCATTTGGTTGAAGCAATTCAACAAAGTACCTGCTTTCTCTTCATTTCCGTGGATCAAAAGATCTACAGAATGCGGTAACATAGCGTCACCAGTTACAATAGCTTTATCAATACCGTATTTTTCATGAACGGTGATCTTTCCTCTTCTGATCTTCGCTTTATCCATGATGTCATCATGTACTAAAGTGAAATTGTGAAACACCTCAATTGAGATGGCAGCTGACATGGCTTTGTCTTCAGGAATCCCATAAGCGCCTGCGCATGTCAAAACCATCATTGGGCGTAAACGTTTACCATCCAATGTCATGATGTGATGAACAGCATCATATAGATTCGAAGGAAAACCTTCTAATGCTTTGGTTTCTAAGAATTTTTCAATGGCTACTTTTTGAGCCTGTAGATCTGTAGTAATAGCAGTCATAATATTCTAAAATCGATATAGGATCTCCAGATCCTGACCTTTTAATTTTTCTTGTGTAGTGTCCCAATTTTCTGTGAATCCCAGCATAAAGCCTCCGCCACCGGCACCACATAATTTAAGGAAATAATCTCCTGAATCTAAGCCTTGCTGAAAAGCAGGTTGATACACTTCAGGGATCAAATAGGGCATTTCTGTCAATTGAAATTTTGAAAGATTATACAAATTGAAATAAAGGTTTTCGATATCTGCTTTCAAGAAACTATTGATTCCCTCATTGGTTGTAGGAGTAAGAACTTCCTCCAATCTAGTTCTGAATTCAACTGTTTCACAGTTAGCTCTGAATGTTTGAACCAGTTTATCTGTATTTCTTGCCATTCCTGTGTTCAACAGAAAAACGACATGTTTTCCATCTTCTTTGTAAGCTGGTATATTAACCGGAACGATATCAAAATTGGATTTTACCAAAAGAGGTTCATTGATCAAAATACTCAATGGATCGATCCCTGAACTAGTGCCGTGAAAATACCCTTCCAGTCCACCTAAAGTTGCCTTCAAGCTTTTGATCTTCTCAACAGTTAGCACCTTTAACTCATCTTTCAGATCACCGGCTTTATCAAGATATCTCAGGAAAATAGCCGCAACCAATGCTCCAGAACTTCCTAAACCGAATCCCTGAGGGATATTACTTTCAAAGAACAATCCTTTATCCAGTTCAGCTTTAAATTTCTGAACGTTCAATTTGAATTGTTCGTCTGTATGATTTTCAAGAATATGATTACAGAATTTGCGTAATCCCTGGTTGGATGACATGGCTAAACTATCCTTGTCATCAGGATTGGCATAACTGAATTGACCAGAGAATTTGTCGAACGGAATGGTGAGTGCCATGCTGTTATAAAGCAAGCTGTATTCCCCAAACATCAACACCTTGGAGGTGAATCTTTCCATGAGCTTAAACGTTCAATTTCTGAGGGCCTTGGCCTTCGTGGTCAAAGATAACTTTCTTATAGGTATCGGTCAATTCGGTTTTGATAAATTCTTCAACCTGTTCAGCATATTTTTCTGGGTAAAGAACATGAACATTAGGTCCTGCATCTAATGTAAAGCACACAGGAACAAGGTGTTCCAATCTGAAATTCATCAGTTTTTCAATGGCCGTTAATGTACCCGGCTTAACCAAAAGATAATAATCAACAGACGTCATCATCATGGCGTGAAGCGTTAAAGCTTCTGATTCACAAATTTGAATGAAAGCATCAAAATCACCTTCTTTCAGGATCTGCACTAATTCAGCTGTTCTTTTATTAGCTTGTTCAAATCGTTGTTTTGCATATGGATGCTCGTTCATTAAGCCATGCCCAACGGTACTTGAAACTTTCTTTGGTTCATCTTCAATGATCAGAATAGCATCACGCATATTTCTGAAAATTGGATGTACTGTTTCTACCTCAATAGCAAAGTCATTTGAAGAACCTTCTACTTTATCATTTTCACCCCATAAAGCAAAAGCAGGAAAGATACTTCTGCAAGCACTTCCACTTCCTAATCTCGCCAATCTGCTAGCCTTTTGATAAAATTCATCATCAATTTCCTTTTCTTCAAGGATATAAGTTAGATCCAGCATAGCTAATGCTATCGCACCGAATGCAGATGCTGATGAAGCAATACCGGCAGAGTGGGGGAAACTATTGGTTGAATTGATATTTACAGCACTTACTCTCAAGTAAGGGAAATCCTCCATGTTGTCTGCTAAATAATCAGCAACACGTTTACCAAATTTCTCGTTCAACTCACCTTCAAAGTAATAGTTTAATTCTACTGCTTCCATGGTAGTTTTCTCAGATAAACTTACTTCTACCTCAGTAAAAGAATTGTTTAGTGTCAAACTCAATGAAGAGTTACACGGAATTTGTACATCTTTCTTACCCCAGTATTTAACTATAGCAATATTAGAAGGACAACGCCATTTTACTTTGATCTCGTTCGTTGTTTCTGTAGTTCTTTCCATTATTTAATCAGTTCGTTGTAAGTGAACATTGTAGTGTATCCTTTGGATTTGAAATAGTTTTTAGCCGTTTCCAGATCTCTGAAAGTCGCCAGAAAAAAATCGCCTCCCCAGGCACCTAATGATTTAATGCTGTAATTATAGTCGGCAAAGATATCTTCTTTTAACTTTTTACGCCCTATAATAGGGGATAATAAATCTTCAGATTGGTTTAAAAGTGTTTCAAAAACTTCAACGAAATCTGTATTAACAGCTTTATCCACCAGATCATTCATTAATTGAACATCTTCGTTCGTTATTTCGTTCTTTTTGAAACGTGCAATTTCATTTTTGGAACTTTGCTTTTGTCCCAAATACACAAATAACATGTGATCTTTCAAGTTCTTATGAATAGGAACTTCAGTGGAATATCTTGAGTCCTTCGTCAACTGATAGATGATTGGCAGATCTGCTATTGCGCAAGCTATATCATATCCTGACCCTCCAAATGAGTTTTCCAATAAAATATATGGATCTGTCTCACTCCATTGAGACAAAAGACTTATGAAGGTTGAACTTGAACCAAATCCCCATTTCAGATTGAAATCAGCAGTCATTTTAAATTTTTGCTGGAGATCTATTGAGGGATTCAACGCTTTGATCAAAATGAGCAGATCTTTTAACGTTTCTGCCACCTGAGAATCATTGGTTTCAATCAATTCAAGTTGAGGATCAAAAGATGCTTTGAACCAGCATCCATCAGGTGACCAGCTTTCCCATTCGATATGACCTTTGGAAGGAATTACTTCTAATGTTTGTCCATATTTTAGCGGAAAAGAAAGCGATTTTGCTCCTTTTAGAACAATATACTCGCCAAAAAGCATGAGCTTACCGGCTGCCCTGAATGTGGTCGTTTTATTTTCCGTTTCTGGAATCAAAAGACTAGGCTAATTCCAACTCTTCAACAAACTTTCTAACTGCTGCCACAGAGACATTCTTGTCTTTGAAATGCTCTACAACCTTATCTCTATCTTTTTGTTCAACTTCTAATTGATTCATGATATTGAAAAGGTGCATTTTCATGTGTCCTTGTTGGATACCCGTTGTAGTTAGAGACTTAACGGCACCAAAATTATTAGCCAAACCTGCTGCGGCCGCAATGCTCATCAATTCTTTAGCGTTAGGATTGTCTAGCAATTCATGTGAAAGCTTAACAAGTGGATGCAAGTTTGTCAATCCACCAACTACACCTAAAGCAATTGGCAATTCTAAAGTGAATTTGAAAATACCGTTTTCAATTGAGCATGATGTCAATGAAGTATATTCTCCATTCATGCTTGCGAATGCATGACCACAAGCTTCTACTGCACGGAAATCATTACCTGTGGCTAAAACCACAGCATCAATTCCGTTATAAATTCCTTTGTTATGTGTTGTTGCACGATAAGGATCTACCTGTGCAATTCTTACTGCCGTATAAAATTTCTTTGCAAATTCTTCTCCGCTAACGCCAGGAACAATGTTTGCAAGATTTTCAATGCCTGTTTCTACCCAACATCTAACCATACAATTTGGTGTCAGATTCGATAAGATAGACATGATGATCTCTAATCCATCATTATTGAATTCGGCTTGATCTTTGTGCCAGTTTCTGAAAATTTCAGCAAACCGCTCTAAGCAAGAGTTAACAAAGTTAGCTCCCATTGAATCCACTGTTTCAAAAGTGGTGAAGAGCTGCATAAGGTTCTCTTCTTTATGCGAAAGGTCCTTTAGAACGATATTTCTGATCCCACCACCACGATTGCGCATGTTCTCAGTGATCTCATTGGTTCCGTCGATCAATAATTTCTTCAATTCATCAAAACGATCGATCAGTTTTTGCTTGTCATCATTCCATAAGAAATGTACCTGACCTACTTTTTCAGTACCAACGATCTCAGTTCTAAATCCACCTAAATTGTACCAGAATTTGGCGCTTTTAGAAGCAGCAGCAACCACTGAACTTTCTTCAATAACCATAGGAACGGCATATGTTTTACCATTGATCCTAAAGTTGGGCGCAATGCTATATGGTAAGTGAAAGTTCGAAATCGTATTCTCACTAAACTCGTTGATCAACTCCTGAATTTTTTCATTTTGATGATCAAAACTCTTAAAGGTGTCCAATGCCAAGGCAGGATCCTTAAAGAATTCAACTAACGCTTTTAATTTCTCTTCTTTGTTTTTCTTAGAAAACCCCTCAATAAAAATATTCATCACTTCACTCTTAAAAGACGTTGTGCCATTAGCAGCCCGTCAATTTGAAACTTTGCAAACTCGTCCAATGCTTCCTGCGATTCATTGGCATATTGTAAAAATGGTGCAGCCTGACCGTAAATTGCATGCAGGTCTGCTTTAGATGTATAGTAGTAACCATCTAAGAAATTGCGCACACCACCACTAATAATAACATTGTTACATTTTCTGTCATTTCCCAGCTTTTCAACGGCATCATTCAAAAACTTTACCATTTCATCAGCCGAATGACCTAATGATACAACGTCATTATAGAAACTTTGTAACTCTTCGTTACGCAGCAATTCTAATTTAGAGAAATTCGTTCCTCCGTTTGCTGCGAAATCTATAGCCAAAATAGGAAGTTTTAGTAATTCCCCCATGGATTGAGGGCCAAAACCTTGTCCTACTTCCTTTACAATGATAGGATAATTTGCTTCATTAAGCAATTGCACTATGGTCACCAAAGGTGATTGTTCGATCAGGTCTCCTTCTGGCTGAAGCCACTCCTGTAAAGGATTTACGTGCACTATCAAACCATCAGCATCCAGTCGTTTTACCAAATCTCCTAAAAGCTTTCCCTGGTTTTTTTGCAGAATTCTCTCAATCTGTGCAATTCCAACATTAGCATAAAATGGAAGTTCATCTCCCAGAATAGGACGTAAGTTGAAATCTTCAAAATAGGTTTGATCTTCCAAAATAATTCTGCAAGAACCAAGACCCATTCCAAAGCCATATTTGTTGGCGGTTTTGGCCAGCATTTTATTGATAGGACCTGCTTTAGATGTACCACCAGTCATGCTGGAAATCCAAATAGGAAAACGCATCTTTTTATCTCCCCATTTGGTGGCCATTTCTTCACTGTTGTGAGGATGTCCTGATAACATAGGTTCATAATAAAACCTGTCATCAAGTGATTGACTTTGAGATTGAAATGCCAGATCAAGATGACTTTGCTTTCTTAGATCAGCTGCGTTTAACGATTCGTGTTCTATTTTCCCCATTATACTATAGCAGGTCTTTCTTCTTCTTTTAGGATTGGTCGGATAATTCCAACAGCATCCTTATAGAGTTTCATTTGTTTCTTAGGCTTGGTAATAAAATGCACAGGGTGTTGCATAGCTACTTTGAAGAAGTGTTTTAACAGATATTTTTTATTTCTGTTCACCCCAGCAAGGATAGATAAAGGTCCCCATGATTTCTCGCCTCCTTTACGAAGATACTCGAAACAAGCGTCTTTTAGGTCATCATTTCTGAAAACTTTGTACAAGGCATTAGCCAAAATGTTGATTGTTTCTACATCCTTGCTTCTAGTATTGTAGTAGGATTGGATGGCATTTTCTAATTTATCAGCATCATGAAAATCAACAGTCTTTAAGGCTTTATTCAAGCTAATAATATCATTAAAAGTGGCTGTCATTCCCCCTCCTGTGACAGGATGACGCATGTTCAAAGAATCTCCCAAAAGAACACCACCTTTACGTCTAAAAGCTTGTGCTTTCATGCTGTGGTTAGGCATTACTTTCAATTCGTCATTTTCCAGGGCTGAATGAAAGGATGCCACCATTTCCAGAGGTAGGACGGCTGAAATATCTTCTTTGAATTTTTCGATTGACTTAGCTCCAATTCGAGGAGCCTTTTCTCCTGGATAATCGATCAGAATTCTGTATTCATTTGAAGTGATAGGGTAGACTAATATTGGCGAATCTCCTGATAAGATCATATGACCTAAAGAAGGAAATTCAAGGTCTAGATCTTTAAGAACCAAGCCCATGAAATAAGAAGTTACGTTCTTATTTGGTTTAGAAAGTTTTGATCTGAAAATGGATAAGGGTCCGTCACAAACAACGGTAAGAGGTGCCAATTGAGTTATTTCCTGACCGTTCGCATCAGTGTATTTAACTCCTTTGATCACATCATTTTCTTCAATGATCTCGGTAACATTTCCTTGAATCAGATCAATGTTATCATGCTTTTTTAATTCTTCTCGAATGTTTGTTAGGAACTTACCATTTCTAAGGCCAACACCTTTAATGTTTTTCTCTACTTCAGAGTAAAAAATAGTAAAGGCTTCATCTCCTTTGATCAACTTATATCCATCTACTTCATGGGCGTCAATATTGTCAACCAGATGTTGAAGATTCATAGCCTTTAAAGCCTGCATTCCTCCAGGTTGCATTAATTCACCAATGATGCGATCCGGTTCTGTCAGATCACGTTCTATCACAAGAATTTTTCTGTTGCTTTCTTGTGATGCTGCGAATACCCCTCCGGCTACTCCAGCTCCGATTACAATAATATCGTACTCAGACATTTTCATATGTATGCATTTTTGAAAGGATGGCTGAGATCTTACCGGTTCTATCCAATTTTGAAAGCTCTTGCAGAATTTTTACAAACTCATTTTTTGACTGCTCAAAATTGGTAATAGACATGAAATACTTAGCCGTTTTTCCTTTACGGATTTTTACATTTTTATGCAGTACATTTTCATTGTTAAATAACTCTCTTAAGGTGGCGATAGCCATTAGCTGCGGTATAGCGCAAAATCTAAAGACTTGTGTATTTTTTAAGCTTTCCAGATACTCCATACAAGCCGGAGCATGCTGTAAAGCATTAATTATCAATTCATTTAGAACTTCAATTCCTTTGGATTCATTTTTTTGAAGTTCTTCTAATTTTTCAACTCTACTTTTCCATGCTTCTTCAGGCCAAAAAACACGATCTTGCTCAAGGTCTTCAGCATAATCACGAATAATATTGGTTTTTTGAAGAAACAATCCCATTTCATTTGAAAGGGTTTCATTTTTTAAATTGTTACTATCCTCTAATGAAGAAGCGAGGAATAGTTGACTTAATCCAATTCCAACCAACCCGGCAACATAGTGACAGTAATCATCCCAATCTTCATAACTCACAACGCTTAAATGAGCATATTTGTTCATTCCCATTGCCATTCGATTGGTAATATCTGTAATGACCTGTTGGTATCCTGGGGCTAAATTTTGATATTCACGAATTACTTTATCAAAATGAAGCATTAGATCACGGTAATCCTGAGTATCTCCCACATTCTCCATGATAAAAGCCTCTTTATTCATTCGATCGGCAAAGGAGATGAGCATTTGCTCTTTTTCCTTTTGATCAATGCTCATGTCATCTTCGACAGTGTCTAATCCTCTAAGGATCAGATAGAACAAACAAACAGGATCCTGCAAATCTTTTGGCAATTGTTGAATTACAACAGCAAAGGAACGAGATACCTTCTTCAATGCTTCGTAACAGAACTCATGGTCAGATGTATTGGATGCAATAGAAGTCAATCGCTCTTCACTTGGTTTGAATTGAGCAAACTCCTTTTTCATCTGAAACAGGTATGATAACTCCTGCGGATGACTTGAATAATATAAAATTCTTGCGATCAACTTAGCCTACTTTTTTTACCAGATCAACTAATCTGTTAGAGTAACCTGCTTCATTATCATACCAGGCTACAACCTTAACCATTTTACCAATAATTGATGTTAATTCAGCATCAAAGATCGTAGAATGCGGATTTCCGATAACATCAGAAGAAACGATAGGGTCAGTGATGTATTCGATAATACCTTTCAAATCTCCATCAGCTGCTTTTTTAAATGCTGCATTAATTTCTTCCACTGTCAATTCGTGATCCATGATGAATGTCATATCAGTCAATGATCCATCCGGAACTGGAACTCGAATTCCACAACCACCAATCTTACCATCCAATTCAGGGAAGATCCTTGTAATGGCTTTGGCAGCTCCGGTAGTTGTAGGGACAATTGATTCAGCTGCAGCACGAGCTCTTCTCAAATCTTTATGAGGTGCATCATGCAATCTTTGGTCTGAAGTATATGAATGTACGGTTGTGATATAAGCGTTATCTATTTTACCCAATTCTTTAATTACCTTAACAAGGGGTGCTGAGCAATTCGTAGTACACGAGGCGTTAGAAATGATCTTTTCAGTACCATCCAGGCTGTCATCATTTATTCCAATTACAACAGATTTGATATTTCCACCACTTGGTGGCGCACTAAGGATCACTTTTTTTGCACCTGCTTTTAGGTGTTTTGAAGCCAATTCTTCTGTTCTGAAGATTCCCGTCGATTCGATCACTATATCAACTCCTAGATCTCCCCATGGAATTTGTTCAGGATCTTTGAAAGCCATCATTTTGACTGGCTTACCATTGATCATCATATTATCGCCAGATACTGAAATGGTTCCTGGGAATTGACGGTGAACGGTATCATATTTAAGGAGATGAGCTAATGTAGCGTTGTCGGTTAGATCATTGATCCCAACAATTTCTATTTGAGGATCATTAACGGCCATACGGGTAAAATATCGCCCAATACGGCCAAAACCGTTAATTCCGACTTTTATAGACATTCAATAAATTTTATACAAAAGTAGTGAATCTGGAACTTTTAAGCAGCATGAAATCATGCTAAAAAAGTAAATCGATTTAGTCTTTAGGAATCAAATTATTGTTTGAGATCCGCAATCCTGTAAATATTGCTGTAGCAGGTTCCTTTATCTTCACGAACAAAGGACAATAAGGTTAATCCAAATTCCTTGGCAAAATCTACTGCAAGGCTAGATGGGGCAGAGACTGATGCTATAATGGGAATCTTCGCTCTGAAGGCTTTAGAAACCATTTCATAAGAGGTTCTGCCACTAAAAGTGATGACCTTTGCTTCTTTGAGCTGTTCAATTAAAATAAGGTGGCCAATGACCTTATCCAGTGCATTATGTCTACCAATATCTTCCATAAGACAAAGGAGGTTTTCATCTTTGTCAAAAGCAGCAATTCCATGACATCCGCCAGTAATATCAAAGAGTTTTTGAGCAGACCTCATTTTCTTCATCATGCGGTGAATAGCCTCAAATGAAGTTTGAAAATTCTGTTTCAAAGCCTGTTCATTGGGCATAAGATCTTCAATTTCTTTTTTACCACAAATTCCACAAGACGAAACGGATAAAAGGCTTCTGCTGCTCAGGTATCCATCTGCTAGATTTTCCTTTGGAGTGTCGATCAGTATCTCTTCAATGAGCTTGGAATCAGACCTTTTAAAATCCCAGGATACGTTATTAAAATCCCGAATAACATTCTCGGCATATAACAATCCAACTGCCAATTCTTTTTCATGTCCCGGAGTTTGCATCACCACGGTGAAAGATTCACCATTTATTGTGATTTGCAAAGGTGCTTCAACAGTCAAAGGGTCAGTTACTTTCGCAACCGACCCTTTGTCAAATTTATATCCTTCGTAATCGAAGATCTCGTTCATTAAGAAAGACCTGAAATTACTCCGTTATTATCAATTGTCATTCCTTCAGATGCCGGAACAGCAGGTAAACCTGGCATTCTCATCATTACTCCCAGAATTGGGATAACGAAACCTGCACCAGCAGCAAATTCGAATTCACGAACATTTACAGAGAAACCGGTAGGTCTCCCAAGCAGGTTGTCATTGTCAGAGAATGATTTTTGTGTTTTAGCCATACATACGGGCATTTTATCTAAACCAAGATCTTCGATCTTTTTAAGATCAGTCAAGGCTTTTTTAGAATATTCTACGCTATCAGCACCATAGATCTCTTTCGCAATTCTTTCGATCTTTTCTTTCACTGACATGTTCCAATCATAAAGAGGCTTGAAGTTATTTTGACCTTTCTCAACTTCAGCAACCACGGCTTTAGCAAGATCCGTCATACCATCACCACCGTTAGCCCATCCTCTGGCCAAAATAGCCTGAACTCCTTTAGCGGCACATCTATCCTGGATCAATTTCACCTCTTCATCTGTATCTGTTGGGAAAGCATTGATAGCAACAACAGGATTTAAACCAAATTTCTGCATGTTCTCAATGTGTTTTTCAAGATTTTCCAATCCTTTAGAAACACGTTCCATGCTTGGCGTATTGTATTCATCTTTTGTCGCACCACCATGATGTCTCAAAGCTCTGATTGTAGCAACCAACACTGTTGCTTTTGGTTTTAAACCTCCTGAAACGCATTTGATATCCAAGAATTTCTCAGCACCAAGGTCTGCTCCAAAACCAGCTTCTGTTACCACATAATCAGACAATGAAAGTCCCATTTTAGTAGCAATGATAGTATTTGTTCCCTGCGCAATATTAGCAAATGGACCACCATGAATGATAGCAGGATTTCCTTCTAATGTTTGTACAAGGTTTGGTTGGATGGCATCTTTAAGCAAGATAGCCATTGCATTTTCGGCTTTAAGATCACGAGCATAGATCGGTTTTTTACCGAAAGTTTGCCCCACGTAAATATTCCCTAATCTTGTTTTTAGATCTTCAAAATTTTCAGCCATGCAAAGAATGGCCATTACTTCTGAAGCGGGAGTGATGTTGAATCCATCTTCTCTTGGAATACCATTTCCTGTGCCGCCAAGGCCAATAACGATATCTCTTAAGGATCTATCGTTCATATCCATAACACGTTTCCAGGCTATGGTTCTAGGGTCAATTCCCAGATTATTTGTAGAACTTTGAATATTATTATCAATTAAAGCACTCAACAAGTTATTTGCTTTTTCCACAGCAGAGAAATCACCAGTGAAGTGAAGATTGATATCTTCCATTGGGACAACTTGAGCATATCCACCACCAGCTGCACCACCTTTAATTCCAAATACAGGTCCAAGTGATGGTTCTCTTAAAACTACTGTGGTTTTTTTACCAATCTTGTTCAAACCTTCAGTTAAACCAATAGATGTGGTTGTTTTACCTTCTCCTGCTGGAGTAGGAGTTAGGGCTGTCACTAGGACCAATGTATTTTTCTCAATGTTGCTCTGATTCATTAAATGCAATGGAATTTTAGCTTTGTATTTTCCATACATTTCCAGATCATCTTCAGCTATATTAAGCTTCGCAGCAATATTTCTAATATGTTCCAGTGTTGCAGCCTGTGCAATTTCTATGTCAGTGAGTACCTTTGTTGCCATTATTTTTTTGTAATTTGAGATAGCAATATAGCAATTTTTTTGGGCTGAATACGTTAATTGTTTACTACCTTCACGCCTTAATTGAAATGAGAAAATTTTTTATCATATTCCTACTTTCATCATTGGTGTTTGCTTCTTGTAAGAAACCAGAAACAACCCCTAATAATGGTATCTACCATGGGTTATTGTATCGAATTGGTAATAATGGAGATACAGTAGGAGGAGGAGTTGTAGATTTTGCACTTTTTGAAGCTAACAGTGCATTTAGTATGGCTG
Organism: Crocinitomicaceae bacterium; assembly: GCA_020635955.1. Classification (GTDB taxonomy): domain Bacteria; phylum Bacteroidota; class Bacteroidia; order Flavobacteriales_D; family Crocinitomicaceae; genus Paracrocinitomix. The sequence continues at coordinate 83,274 of JACJYW010000003.1, read as the reverse complement.
CAGATAGTGTTTCACATACACCTGCCCAACATAATGGAGATTTTACGATCCAAAGTTCGAGTCTCATCTCTTTCACTAATAAATCACCGGTAACATATCATCCAGATGGTTATCTAGACACAGTATTCAATTACACTTTTGATAATGTAAATTTTCATTTATGGGTTCAAAAACCGGATGTACTTCTGGATTATAAACTTGTTAGAAAATAAGATATAATTATCATACTTAATCTCTCCCGAATTTGTGGATGTCGTTGTGATTTTCTTCAATTTCATCCTTTACTCGCTTAATTTTTTGAGAGATCATTGCAAACTCCTGTTGTCCGTTGCTCACCAGCCAATTCAACGAATCTTCGTTTCCGTCACCAGCCAAAGCCATATGTTTTAATACTTGAAAACCATTGTCTTCAAGCCATTTAAGTGCTTCTTTATTTCCTTCAACACCATTGATCATAGCCATTAAATGAGCATAACCATTTTTCATTAACCAATCTCGCGCATCATCTTTAAGCATAATTGCATGAACAGCTATTCCCAATTCTTTATACTGTTCACTGGCTAAAAACCAATCCCTCAGATCTTTATTGCCTCCAATGGCTTCGCCCCATCCAACCAATATTTTTGGTGGATAATTGAGTGGTTTTAATTTGATCACTCCTGTAACTTCGTTTTTATTTTTCTTTTTGAAAAACATTAGAATTCTCCCAGATATTTAAAACGTTCAATTTTACCTTTATCTACTTCTATTTCGTAGGTTCCTTTGAATTTAGACGAATCAGTTAACCAAATAATTTTCATGTAAACTAAATCATTATCGTCTTGAATTACGGATCGAATGGATTCAACAGTTCTGAATTCATCATTTTCGCCGTTAAAGTAAACGTCTATAACGGAGACGTTATCCGTCAATAACGTGTCAAAGGCCTGATCATACAATACACAATTTTCAGAAAGTAATGATTTCATTTTAACCGGATCATAATCTATCCATGCATCACCAAATTCACTCACCACCACTTCAGGCGCATCATGCACAACTCCTTTATCACCTCCGAACCAAACAGTTGCGATTACAATGGCAGCAATAATCCCGGCAAGATCTGCCAATAGACCTGCTTTAACAGCATAACGGGTCTTCTTAATGCCAACTGCTCCAAAATATACTGCAATGATGTAGAAAGTTGTGTCTGTAGCGCCCTGTAGGGTTGCGGTTAATTTACCGATAAAACTATCTACACCATAAGTACCCCATGATTCCAACATCATACCTCTTGCACCAGAACCGCTCAACGGTTTCATGAATGCCGTAGGAAGCCCTTTTGTAAATTCGGTATTTTCAAGAAATAAGCTAAAGAACCAGGCCATTCCCTGTTCTAAATAATCCAGTGCGCCGGAAGCTCTAAAAACTCCTATTGCAACAAGAATTGCAACTAAATAGGGGATAATTTTGATCGCAATATTGAATCCTCCCTTTGCTCCATCTATGAAAGCTTCATAAACATTGACTTTTTTGCGAATTGCCATGATGATGAATAAGCAAATTATCCCAAATAATATGATGTTAGAAAAGAAAGATGATTGTCTACTGAGTTCTTCAGGTGATAAAGACTGAAAATAATAGATGATCACTATGATGACCCCTGTCATTCCCAACAGATAGGCCAGGATTACTTTGTCAAATAGATTGATCTTTTGGTAGATGGCAACAGTAATTAATCCAACTAATGAAGCGAAGAAGGTAGAAATCAAAATGGGTAAGAAAACATCTGAAGGTTCAGCCGCTCCCATTTGAGCTCTATAGGTCATTACTGTCACCGGAATAAGGGTCAAGCCTGATGTATTCAACACCAGGAACATGATCATAGCGTTAGTTGCTTTCTCCTTTTCAGGATTCAATTCCTGAAGTTGATCCATGGCTTTTAAACCAGCCGGAGTGGCGGCATTATCTAAGCCTAACATATTGGCCGTAAAATTCAAAAGCATTGATCCTCTTGCCGGATGGTCTTTTGGTACGCCGGGAAATAGTCTGTCGAAAAATGGCCCTACTAATCTGGACATTAACTGAACGGATCCACCTTCTTCCCCAATCTTCATTATTCCCATCCACAAACAAAGAATACCGGTTAATCCTAAAGAGATCTCAAAGGCAGTACCGGCCATGTCAAAAGTGGAATTAACGATATCAGCAAAGACACCAACTTCACCCTGAAAGGATTTGATTATCGCGACTAAAAGCGCAATCAGAAAGAAGCCGATCCAGATATAGTTCAAAACCATGAATCGAATTTACAACTCAATTTTTCTGAAACATTATTTCAAGACAAGAAGTTTTCCAAAGAGGTTGTTAATAAAGCAGTTCACCAATTCCCTGACGAATGATCTCAGGTTCACCTTCAGAACAGTCAACTACTGTTGAAGGCTCATTTTTTCCATATCCGCCATCAACAATAAGGTCTACCTGATTCTCCCAACGTTCAATTATTTCATAAGGATCAGTTGAGTATTCCAGGATCTCATCATCATCATGTAAGGAAGTGGTAACTAAAGGATTCCCCATTTCTTTAACGATCTCTCTGGCAATATCACTGTCAGGAATACGAATACCCACCGTTTTTTTATTGGAATCAAACAATTTCGGAATCTTGCTGGAGGCATTCAAAATGAACGTAAACGGCCCCGGTAGATTTTTATTCAAGATCTTATAAGTGGGTCTGTCAATGTATTTGGTGTGTTCAGAAAGCGTACTCAGATCGTAACAGATCAAGGAGAAATTTGCTTTGTTCAGTTTAATGCCTTTCAGTTTTGCCAATCTTTCAATGGCACGTTTGTGCACTAAACTGCAACCGAAACTATAAACCGTATCGGTAGGGTAGATGATAATTCCTCCCTTGTTGAGAACGTCCACGATCTCAGCTATTCTTCTATTATCAGGATTATTTTTCTGAACTTCTACTACCACAGCTTTTTTTGGCAAATGTAGTAGCTAAAATTAATTCTTAGGAGTGATTCGACCTGTTTTCTTGTCAAATCCGTAAGGGCAGTGTTTACATCCACTTTTGCAACAATAACCTCTTTTTAGGTGATACTTTTCAGTAAATATGATGTATCCTTCAGGGGAACGATAATAATCTTCAGGGTCAAGATCAGAGATCTTGGATGGATAATCACTCATTATTGTTTGATGAATTTTTGAACTGATCTTCCCTGAGTATTTTCGATCACGATCACATAAAATCCTACAGAGAGACTTGAAATATCTATCACTTCTGTTTTAACAGGAACCGACAAGATCAATTTTCCATCCTGTGAGTAGATCGAATATTTCTCATCTGTAGCAGCCGAGGAAATATGTAATGAATTGGTAGCAGGGTTAGGATAGATGCTCACGCTCATTTCCTGAGATTCAATTCCGGCATCTGATCCTATATAAGCACAATAATCTTCATATTCACCATAGAACGAAGCGGATTGACATGCCAAGGGAGGGTCTTCACCGTTCATCCCAATTCTCATTTTAGTGTATCCATGTACTGCAGTAACGGGAATAGTGATCGTGGTATTTAAAACTGTATTGCTGGTTTGATTGGCAACAACTTCATCTGTTGCATCAAAAATGCCATTTTGATCAAGATCAACCCAAATGGAGAAATGTTCCGTGAAATTAAAACCAGAATATCCAGGAGTTAAAGCTACGTTGTAGGTTTGCCCGGGAATGAAACCAGCCATTAAGTTCTGAGTTTGATACCATCCGCCATTATTACCAGTGGTGCTATAATATCCGTCAATTACAACCGCTTCAATCCATTCGGATGATGTACTTGCTCCGTTTATGTCACAATAAACCTCTTCAAAACAAGCTCCACAACCTTTGGTAGAGAAAACAAAGGAAGTTGAGAATCCGTGCGTACTATCTGTACAAATAGTCTTGATCTGGAATTCATAACTCGTGCAAGTATCCAAACCTGAAAGCTGAATAGGAGAAATAGTGTCGGTCAATGTTGCTATCCAACTTACATCACCCACTTTTCGATATCTGAAATCATATTGTGTTGCGTACAAAACGGAATTCCATGAGATCAGAATAGAATCAGCACTTACATCTTCCAATATTAAATCTGGATTATCACAGCAACCATCTGTTTTGAAAGAATACGGTACAGAGAAATCACTGGTATCTAAGCCACAGATCTCTTTTACATAGGTGGTGTAGTTAGCACATGGAATTAAGGTGTCGAAATAGATAGTGTCTTCATTTGTAACCGGGATCTGAACTAATGGACCTGAATTTTCCTGAATATAGAACAAGTATTGCGTTGAAAAGCCCTGCCAAACCAAATGAGCTGTGGTATCCGTAATTAATTCGCTTCTTAGGTGATAAGGTGGAACACATAATGAGGAATTGCATTGCCCCAGGATATCATTAATGGTATTGTTTACATTTAATCTACCACCAGAAGCTACTTCCGTTGATAAGGCTGTAATTGGATCTACATTGTTCAGAATGTAGTTTCTCATGGCAAGCGCTGCATCAGAAGGGGCGGTTTTTGCAAAATTAATGAACTCAGCACAAGGTGTAGAATAGGCTAAGGCTACAGCACCAGCAACACAAGGAGAAGCAAAAGAGGTTCCGTTGGCGGAAGAATATAAATTGGTAGGAGAAGTTAGTTTTACTGCTGCTCCGGGAGCACCAAGATCAACATGTGTTGTACCATATCCTGATCCTGCTCGAACATCAGTATTATTAGTCATTGTAACTGCGATCAGGTAATTTGACGGGCAAGTGGTTGGTAGATCTCCATTGATATCTACATCCGTATTTTGATTGGTTGCCGCACAAATATTTAAAATACCGTGAGTTCCAAGGGAATCATACATGGCACACCAGATAGGGGCATCAGCCGGAACACCTCCATCTATACCAAATGAAGCGTTTGTCACCACTACGAAAGCTCCTTCCTGACCGGCAGTGCTATTGTATAGCTTTCTCATAGTAAGCGGATAATCATACGCTTCAATAACAGATGATTCAACATTGACATTTTGACCTTTGATGATCATCATCTTAACATCCCAATTCACCCCTGAGATGCCTGTTGTATTATTTCCCTTAGCTCCCAGCATTCCAGCCACTCGTGTTCCATGAGTGCCGAATCCAACTTGATCATCCTCAGTGTCTACATTCCATCCGTCAAAGTCATCTATATAACCATTCCCGTCATTATCTATCCCGTCATCCGGGATCTCAGCATAATTGTGCCAAATGTTGTCTTTGAGATCTACATGCGTAATATCAACGCCCTGACTTTCAATTACGCAGGCAACTATCGTGTCATTATGAGTGGTTAAACCACCTGTTGTGATATCCCATGCATCCGTAGCATCAATATCTGCATCAATGGTTCCACCGCTTTGTCCTGTGTTTTTTAGATGCCATAAGTCTCCAAAAATGGTGTCCGTTGGGATGGTTTCGCGGATTTGTACATAATGATTGAATTGTGCATTTATCAAACCAGGAAGATCATAAAACAATTTGCGGCATTTATTAAGATCAACAAGCGAATCAGAGAATGTTATTAGGTAGATATTTACATTTTTGGAGATCAGTTTAGTGTTCTCCACATGAATATTGTTAGATGAACTAAAAGTTCTGATCTGTTCTTTAGCATTGACATGTGTGCTGAATTGTACGATCAGCTCACCAGGTACATAATTGTTCTGCAACATTGCCTTAAAGGGCAGCAATAAAATAGTGAGTAGTAGCAATCCTTTCATTCTGATAACAAAATTAACTAATCTTATTGGGTTAAACGTGATGAATGATCAAAAGGCAAGTTTGATTGATTAAACATCAGAAAGAGGATCGAAATCCGATATGAATTTTTGTATTTGCAAAATCAACTGGATTATTGTCGAGTACTCCATTGGCAATAATGATCTCAAATGAATTGGAACCGGTGTTGAATCCGAATCCAAATCCAAAACTATTGGTTTGATGATACGCGGTATTGTGGTATGAGGAATAATCATAGAGAATGAATAAAGACAATAATTCAATGGGTTTGAATTCTATCTCATTCAGCAACATCCAAATGTCTTTACCAAAAAGTTCCAATTCATAGAACCCTCTGACAGATCTCAATCCTCCGAAGTAAATGAATTCATTCCGTGAAAGGTTAATATTAGAGGTAAGTCCCTTATAAGTAAAGGTGTTTTTTAGATGAAAATATTTTAGAAAGTCAATGGTTTGAGAAAATCCAACTTCGTATTTACTATTCGTTACCTTTTGCTTGTTATCATCTATCGTATCTCTCCTGTAGTTGTAAAATCCTCCCATTAAATATAATTGCGGATGATAAAAGGGTGCAAAATTGATCTTTGGAGCAATGAATAAGGCTGATACACCAATGGTATTTTTTCCGTAATCTCTAAAATCAGCCGGAGCACTTTCTCTTAAAGTAGATGAACTCTCAATTTGATCAAAAAGCCTGAATCTGGCATATGGATGATAATAACTTAGGTTAAGCGTAATATCTGTTCGTAAAAAAGTGGAATCCTGTTTTCGAAGATCGATCTCACCACCAATACCAAGTGGAGAGTTGAAAAGAAAAGGGTATTCAAGTTTAGAACGTAAGTTCTGTGTCTTATCGGGATTACTCTTCCAATTCATGTCGATCACTTCTGCACGGTTCATTGAATTGTTCAATTGAAGGTTGATATAACCATTCAGGACAAGTTTTTTAGTAGTTTGATCCTGCTGAAAGCCAATGTATCCATCTGCAGAACTTGATCTTTCTTTTTCTAAATAAATGTAAATCTCAGCTTTACCTTTTCTAAAGAGTACTTCAATCGGTCTGCTCAGTTTGTATAATTTACTGGCAGATAATAATGTTCCAATCTCAGAGATCTTGCTTTCATTGTATTTGTCGCCTACGTCAATTCCAATAAGGTTAAGGATGGTTTGTTCATGAAATTTGGATTGACTTTTTACATGGATCTTATTAATGAAGAAGTAATCTCCTGAATCAATTTTATAGGTTAGTAGAAGTTTATCATCTTCTTCCTTTTGCTCAGTGAATTGAATGCTTGCAAATGGGAAGCCATTGTTTTCAAGGTTAGTCACCTCTTTATTGATAGCGCTCAGTGCCGATATGTAATCCTTGGTTCTAGTTGATTTTAACTTTTTCTTATCTCCTTGTCTGATCAGGATGATCTTATCGAAGTGGTGCGCACTCTCATAATAAATATGTGTACCCGAACTTTTTACGACAGAATCTTTTTTCGTGATTCCCACATATCCATTCAATCTAAACTGTTCAATGGCTTTATTCGTGTATCGTTGAAAACCAGTAGAGTCCTTAACTGCTTTTTGCTTGATGGTAATCTTATCCAAATGATAATACAACACTGTTTTTTGAGCTAAAACAGCAGGTGCAGATAATAAAATAAGTATGGTAAGAAAACGCAACATTTGCCTAATCAACGTGAAAAGTCAGTTTAAATTAAGCAAATTGCTGAATTAAATTGAACGTTCGGCTGCAGTGCTAGGAACTTCAACTCTTCCAGGATATACTTTAAGAGCTTCTCTCAAGCATTCTACTGCATCTTTCAAAGCGCTTTTCTCTAGAACATAAGCAATTCTTGCTTCATCTTTTCCAAGACCTTTGGTAGCATAGAAACCACTTGCAGGAGCCATCATTACCGTTTTACCGTTATAGTCGAACTCCTCTAAAAGCCATTGACAGAATTTCTCAGTACTATCCACAGGGAATTTTGCCACACAATAAAAAGCTCCTTTTGGTTTAGGACAAAAAACACCTTCAATTTCATTTAATCCATCCACCAGAATATCTCTTCTATCCACATATTCTTCTATCACTTCATCAAAATAAGATTGAGGAGTTTTCAAAGCAGCCTCACTCGCAATTTGCGCAAGAGTAGGAGGAGACAATCGTGCCTGAGCAAATTTTAAAGCTGTGGAGATAAGTTCTTTATTTCTTGAGATCAAAGCACCTACACGGGCACCACACATTGAATATCTTTTTGATACAGAATCGATTAATATGGTGTTCTGCTCAATTCCCTTTAAATTCATTACTGAATAAGGTTTGGCGCCATCATAGCAGAATTCTCTGTATACTTCATCAGCAAATAGATACAGATCATGTTTCTGAACAATTTTCGCCAACTCTTCCAATTCTTCTTTTGAATACAAATACCCTGTAGGATTCCCAGGATTACAGATCACAATACCTTTGGTTTTATCAGTGATCAGTTTTTCAAAATCTTCAATATCAGGTAAAGCAAATCCCTTTTCGATCTTTGCCGTTACGGGAGTGATCTTAACCCCTGCAATATTTGTAAACCCATTGTAATTTGCGTAGAACGGTTCAGGGATGATCACTTCATCACCAGGGTTAAAACAACTCAAAAATCCAAAGATCAAAGCCTCTGAACCTCCGGTTGTAACAAGGATCTCACTTGCTTCTACATCAATTCCTACAGATTTGTAATAATCAGCCAATCCATTTCTGTAAGATGCAAAACCAGCAGAGTGACTGTATTCAATCACTTTTCGGTCCATATTCTTAATGGCATCTAAAGCTACTTGAGGTGTTGCAATATCAGGTTGGCCGATATTCAGATACAATACTTTTTTTCCTGCTTTTTCTGCTGCTTCAGCATATGGAACCAATTTTCTAATTGGTGATTCCGGCATGCTTTGTCCTTTGGCTGATATAGTTGGCATGTGTAGTTATTTTTTACAAAAATAAGGAGAAGTTTACTTTAAACGAGGAAAAATAAAATGATATGAGAATCCATTTTGAGATGAGAAGGTCAATTTACCGTCTAATTGCTCGGTGAGATCAGTGATAAGTTCCATTCCAAGAGATTCATGTTTTAATTGATCCATGCTCTTTCCGGATCCTTTACCGTTGTCATCTATAAAAAGATAGGTGAACTTATCATCACTATACATTTTAACTGAAATTTTCCCTGATCTATTTCCATTAAATGCGTGTTTTATAGAATTTGAAATGGTTTCATTCATGATCAAACCCAACGGGATCAAAGAATCAATATCGTACATTTGCTCTTCCACATCCAGATCAAATTCTATTTCAGTGTCTGTTTCATAAGATTCAAGAATGTAAGCTTTCAGTTCAGAAAGATATTCTTTTACATTGAGCTTGGAGATGCTATCATTTTTATAAAGTTTCTCATGAATAAGCGACATAGATCGGATACGTGTTTCAAGTGCTTTCAGTTTTTCCCTGAAATTATTTTCATCCATATAACCTGATTGAATTCTGATCAAACTATTGATGATTTGAAAGTTGTTTTTAACCCGGTGATGCACCTCTTTCAATAAGATCACTTTCTCTTCTTTAGGGACGGATGATCGAGCTAGCTTTTTGTGTCTTTCTGTTGTGCGATAAAGATTTCTCTGATATCGAATGATCATAAATGAGAAAAAGATCAATACGAACAAAATAGTGATGATCAACAAGAATATATTGCGTTTAAGAACTTTGTTAGCCAATTCATCATTCTCATTCTTAGCATTCTGTAAATCTTGTTCCAGTAATAAATGTGCCTTTTGAATGGAATCGGAGAGTAATTCATATTCTACAAGTTCTCCTTCAAATAGAGTATGTGAATTTCTTTTATCCAGGGAGTCTTTAATAATCTTTGCTTCATAAAAAGCGTTTGTAGAACTTTTAAAATCGCCAAGATTCTTGTAACAGATAGCGAGATTGACCAGAATTCCGTGTTTGAATTCTAAGTTATCAATCTCTTCTAACAGTTTTAGAGCGGTTTCAAGATGTAGTACAGCCTTGCGCCACTCATTTTTCTTCATGTAGATTTCACCATAAACCTCCATGTCAGTAGCTTGCCCCATTTTATCATTGACTCCGGTTTTGTATATGTATGAACGGCTGATGTAAAAAAGTGCACTGTCAAGTTCACCACTTTTCAGATGTAAGTTGGCCAGATTATGGTGGATAAAGCTTAATCCTTGCTCGTCATTTGTCTGTTCTCTGATCTGAAGCGTCTGATACATATAAAAGAACGCGGAATCATATTGATCTTCATTTTTGTATAGATTTCCAAGATTATTATAACAATTGGCAACAGATCGTTGTCTATTATATTTTTTGAAGATTTGAAGAGCCTCATGATATGCATTAATGGCTTTATCAGATTTTCCTATATTCTTGAATACATTGCCTACGTTGAGTTTAACATTGGCTATCCCCAAAGAATCCTCAGCAGTCATGTAAAGTTTTAAAGCAATATTCAAAGCATTGAGGGATTCAGAAAAATTACCGGAATACTTATATGAAACTCCGAGTCGATTATACGACCCAGCCAGCCCCAAAGTATCGGGAATCAATTGATAGTACATTACAGAAGACTGGAAGTGTGATTGTGCAAGATCAAAATTACTTTGTGCGTAATAGATGTTCCCAATTTTGTAGTTAATTTCTCCAAGTGCTCTGACATCATGAATAGATTTGGCCACTTCTTCTGCACCTTTAAGGTAATATATGGCGCTATCGTAAACATTTATATCGTTGAAGTTTGAGGATCGTTCAAGGTATTCCTCCATTGAAAAATGAGGAGTTCCGACAAATTTTATTTCTTCATTTTGTACAAACTCAGTAGAATCCTGACCATAAGCAGAAAGGCAAAGGATAATGGCAATAAGCTTTATTAGTTTTAAGAAGTAGTACATTCTTCACCAAAGTTAAGAAAACGGCAAATGAAAAAATAATTCCTCCTCTGGAAGTTAAGAATAAGTATTTTTGCACACGCATGTCAGAGAAATCTAAGTTTGATTTTACTTTATTCAAGCGCCTTCTAGGGTACATGAAGGAGCATTTTTGGCTTTCTTTCATTTCTTTTGTAGTAATGATCCTGATAGCCTTGATTGCTATTGCTCAGCCTTTGCTTATTGGAGAAATTGTCAACAGGTATATCATGTTTTCACCTTCTCCTAAAATGGACTGGGTTCAGGCTTTGATCAATAATTTCCAACCAAGCACAGATCCATCTGCTCAAATACTGGCCTGGACAATTGTGGTCATCATATTTTTGTTGTTGGAAGGCTTGTTATCCTTTTTAACTACTTATCTGGGAGCTTTGCTTGGGCAATCAATTATTAAAGATATGCGGGTTAGGTTATTCAGACACTTGAATTCGTTTAAACTCAAGTATTTTGACCGGACACCGAATGGAGTAGTGGTAACACGCATGGTCTCTGATATTGAAGCTGTAGCAGAGGTGTTCTCAACTGGTTTTATCACTATTCTTGGAGACTTCTTAAGACTGATCCTGATTCTGGTTACCATGTTCTTATACGACTGGGAGCTAACATTAATGACGCTTATTCCAATTCCTCTTTTGATCATTTCAACCCGAATTTTTGCCAGGGCAATGAAACGTTCTTTCCAAAAAGAAAGAACTCAGGTAGCGAAGCTCAACACCTTTGTTCAGGAGCACGTTTCAGGGATGATGATCGTGCAGTTATTTAACCGCACCAATAGAGAGTACAATACATTCAAAGGGATTAATGCTGATCACCGCCAGGCACATATGGATGCTATTTGGGCCAATTCCATCTTTTTTCCTGTGGTGGAGTTCTTGTCTTCCTTATCCATTGCTGCAGTTATATTTTGGAGTTTATTGCAAATGAACGTAACGTCAGTTTCAGAACAACCAACAGGGATGATTTTTGCCTTTATTTTACTCATTTATAAATTATATCGTCCAATCCGACAAATGGCTGATCGTTTCAATGTCATTCAAAGAGGAATGGTTCGTTCTGAACGTGTATTTGAAATATTAGACCGACAGGAGCACATTGATTCATCAGGATCGCTTACAAATGTTGATTTTGATGAGAGCATTCAATTCAATAATGTATGGTTTGCCTACAATGATGAGGATTGGGTGTTGAAAGGAATTGATTTTAAAGTCCCGGAGGGCAAATCAGTGGCATTGGTGGGAGCTACAGGAGCCGGTAAGTCTACCATCATTAATCTGTTAACACGTTTTTATGAGTTTCAAAAGGGGGATGTGAAGATTGGTGAACATTCAATTCGTGATATAGAATTGAATACGCTTAGAAAGAACATTGCTATCGTTTTACAGGATGTATTCTTGTTCTCAGATACCATTATGAATAACATCACACTGGGTGATAAGAACATAAGCAGGGAGCAGGTAATAGAAGCGGCTAAAATGGTAGGTGCACATGATTTTATTACAAAGTTGCCTGAGGGTTACGATTACAATGTGCGAGAAAGGGGAGGTGTGTTGTCTGTTGGACAGAAGCAATTGATCTCTTTCATTAGAGCTTATGTTTACAATCCAAAGATCCTGATTTTGGATGAAGCAACGGCCAGTGTAGATACAGAATCAGAGGAGATGATCCAAAATGCAACCAAAGCATTACAGCAAGGTAGAACCTCAATTATTATTGCACACCGTTTATCTACCATTGTAAACTCAGATGAGATATTAGTGATAGATCAGGGACAGGTGTTGGAAAGAGGTACACACCAGGAGTTAATCGAAAAGGATGGTCAATACAAGAAATTGTATGACCTTAATTTCTCTTAGGTCGCAACTTTAAATCCTTAAAAAAGGTATTTAAAAGTACACCAAGCAGCACCAGTACGATACCTATACTTGAGTAATAACCAAGTTCTTCATCAAAAATGAAATATCCTGAAGCCACAGCATAAATGGCTCCGAAGTATTTAACCGGCGCTACTTTCTCTGCAGTGTCTGCATGGAAAGCCCAGGTCATGGTTACCTGTGCCATTTGTGTTAGAACTCCGATAGCTAAAAGTAATAACCATTCAATACCAACAGGAATAACAAAGCCATTGATCAAGCTAAGTGCCAACATTACTGGAGCAGCAATAAGTGGGAAATACATAACGATTGTAATGGGAGCATCTGTTTCTTTACATTTCATGATAGCATTGTAGGCAATGCCTGATATAAATGCAGATATTAGTCCTACAATTACCCATTGATACTCAATAACCACCTTAGGGTCTTTGAAATATCCTAATACAGCAACGCCACTCAGAGAGATGAGAAAGAAAAGCCATTGGATGTGTTTAACCTTTTCTTTTTGAAGGTAAATGGCTAATAAAATAGTGAATATGGGGGACATGTACTGAATTGTGGTTCCAACAGCGATTGGCAGATTTCTCAGAGTGTAAAAGAAAAGCGTGAGGGATGTGGCTCCTGTGATCCCTCTGATGATCAACCAGGGTTTGTTGTGTCCAAAAAATGGTATTCCTCTGGCTTTAATGATAGCAATACAAATGGTTAGCGAAATAATGGATCTGAAAAAAACTAACTCGTATGGGGGATATTCCTGTATCCCAGGAAAGAGACCATTGGAATTAGAAAGGATCTTAACGCAAATGTTGATCAGTGCAAAGCACAGTGATGAAATCAACATATAAACGATCCCTTTGTACATGGAGCGCAAATTTAGTAAAAGGAATGCTCAAGAATTAAACCTTAACACCAATTACACAAATGTCGTCAATTTAGCGGGCCGCAATATTCCTTTTTTAATTAGTGCCCGTGAATCTCTTCCATTTGTTCAAACTCTAACTCAAGATATAAAAAATAGTCGATTTGCTTTCTTCGACTCGCACTTCGACAGGCTCAGTATGACTCTCTGGATAAACTGCTCGCAAATTGTAGTTAAACCTTAACACCAATTACACAAATGTCGTCAATTTGCTCCCTTCGACTCGCACTTCGACAGGCTCAGTATAACTCTCAGGATAAACTACTCGCAAATTGTAGTTAAACCTTAACACCAATTACACAAATGTCGTCAATTTGCTCGTAATCGCCCATCCAGGAATTTAGAGTGGATCTCAGAATTTCAGCTTGCTGAGCTAAAGGCAGATCCTTATTGTCATACAAGACTTTCTTGAATGTTGAATATTTGAATTTCTTTCCTTTTGGACCACCAAATTGATCAGCATAACCATCTGTAAAAATGTAGAAAACATCACCTTTTTGGAGTTTAAAGGTATGTTCATTAAAGTCTTTCTTAACGACATAGCTACCAATTGGCATTCGATCAGCTGAAATCTCTTCGATTTCTCCATTTCTAACCAAATAAAGGTTGTTATTGGCTCCTGCAAACTTCAATTCAAGTGTTTTAGGATTGAGAGACACCAGGGCAATATCCATTCCGTCTTTCACTTCTTCACCTGTAGTTTGGAACGTTTCTATTACAAGGTCTCTAACTTTGTTTAGGATCTCTCCCGGTGAACGCAGCAAGAACTCACGAACAGTTCTATTTAATGCATTGTTACAAACTACCGATACCATTGCACCAGGCACACCATGTCCGGTACAATCTGCTGCAGCAAGAAGGATCTCGTCTTCGATCACATCCATCCAGTAAAAATCACCTGCTACTATATCTTTTGGCATATAGATGAAGAATGATTCTTTTAAATGTTGATCGATCAGATGCTGAGATGGAAGAATCGCCGATTGTATTCGCTTCGCATAAGTGATAGAAGCAGTGATCTCCATGTTCTTATGTTCAACGATCTCTTTTTGCTGAACAACCTCTCTTGTTCTCATCTTTACAACATCTTCTAATTGTCTTTGATGCTGTAATAAACGAGTGGTTCTGATTCGAATGAATATAAAAATGGACAATGCTCCCAGTATGACATAAAGGCCTTTTGCCAACCATGTAGTCCACCATGGTGGATGAATGATCACGGGATAGGACTTGATATCAGACCAAACATTGCTAACCCCTTTTGCACGAACTTTAAAAATGTACTCTCCTGGTTCTACGTAGCTGTATACCGCTCTGTTCTCATCAGTTATTGGTCTCCATCCATCATCTAATCCCTGAAGCATGTATTGATATTCTACTTTGTGTGGAGCTGACCAGTCAATTCCTGAAAAGGAAAAAGTAATGTGATTCAGATAGTAAGGTAACTCTAATTGTTCCGGACAATTTGTAAAAGGAGATACATCAGTGAATTTAATAGAGCTTAAAGAGATTTCACTATTTCCTGGAAGCTTTGGCTTGTAACCGGCCTCTAATGAGTCTCTGAGTCTTCTAAAATCAACAAACGTTTGTTCCAATCGAATATCAGTGATCTGAACAATTGGTGCTTTTTGTTGCTGCTCATATTTATTAAGGTCAAGCATTGCCAGGGATTTACCAGTTCCCCACCAGATTCGGTTTTCATCATCTAAACAAGCTGAGCTAGGGTAGAAGTCTGATCCTTTAAGACCATCAGGTTTGCCGTAATTGGTGATCACTTCACCCAGGCTATCATCTAAATAAAAATTGTTTAAGCCGCGCTCGGTTCCCAACCACAATTCTCCATTATTATCTTCAACGATTGACCAGATGATATTATGACTGTTACTACCAGGAAGACTATAACTTATAATGGTATCCTCCAAAATATGGTTGATCCCAAATCCTTCAGATCCTGCCCAAATACTACCATCCCAGCTTACGATCATTGAAATTATACTGTTATCACTTAATCCCTGATCACGCGTCACGTGAACAATGTTCTCTCCATCATAGATATCTAATCCTCCACCTTTGGTTCCCAAATAGATCTTTCCTTCTTCATCTTCTAGAATGGCGTGAACGGTATTGTTGGAAAGACCCTGGTTTGTTGTAAAGTGACTGAATTTTGTACCATCAAATTTTGTAACACCATCTCCAAAAGTACCGAACCAAATATTTCCTTTGCTGTCTTCAAAAATACTCATGATGAAATCACCACTTAGCCCATTTTCTGTAGTGTAATGGTAGAAATTCTTGCCGTCAAATCGGCTCACCCCACCACCATTATATCCTAGCCATAAGTCTCCTTTGGTATCCTCAAGAATTACTCGAACAATATTCATTGCCAAACCCTGGTCAGTATTGTAGTGCCAAAATTCTTTACCATTGTATTTACTGATACCATTGTTCGAAGCAAACCACATAAATCCTCTTTTGTCCTGAATTATGTGTCGTACAATATGATCGCTTAATCCTTGATATTCAGAATAATTCTCAAATGAACGTTCGTTGTATATATTTGCTCCTGCTCCAAATGATCCGAACCAAATATTACCATACGAATCTTCTAATAAAGACCAGATGAGATTATTGCTCATTCCTTCTCTAGAGGTAAAATTCTTGAATTCAAAGCGGTTGAACATAGTAGCGCCACCACCTTCAGTACCGAACCACATATTTCCATGCCTATCTTCAAGAATACAGTTCACAGCATTATTAGGTAGTCCCATCTCTTCCTGATAAGTTATAAATGAGTAACCATCATACATACAAACTCCGCTATCAAGGGTTGCTATCCACAGATTATCTTCTGAATCCATGTAAAGTGAGGTTACCCAATTACTGATCAGGCCTTCACGCTCAGTATAATGTGTGAAACTTTCACCATCAAATTTGTTAATACCTCCTCCATCCAGTCCAACCCAAATTTCACCTGAATTACCAATGGTTACAGACAGTGCCACGCTTCCACTCATACCTTGTTTAGGCCCAAAAAGGTAGAATTGTTCTCCATCAAACTTACATAGACCATCTCCAGTGGCCATCCAAATATTACCCTGTTCATCACCAGTTATATCCTTGATCAAACCGCTAGGAATTCCACTCTCCAAATTATAATCAGTAAATGATTCACCGTTGTACATGCACATACCGCCGCCATCTGTACCAAACCAGATGTTGCCTTTCTGATCTTCATACATACTCCAAACATAATTGCTCAACATTCCTTTTTCCTCATCAAACATGATAAAGGAACGACCATTATACATGGTTACTCCGGCAAACCAGGTAGAGAACCAAAGATTTCCCCGCTTGTCTTCCAGAATATCGATAACATAACTTGAACTCAAACCCTGATCAACATCAATTCCCTGGATATTGTAAGATGCGGCATCATTAAAATCAAATTTTGAACTCAATTGAGGTTCGTTATAACCGCTTCTTTTTTCAACCCCTTTAGCTTCATAAATGTCTGGCTCTTTAATTGAATCATGTCCAATAGTGAAGGTTGGGAGTGAAGATGAAATTAATTTGATAATAGGCTGATCAACGGCATGAATATTTTGATGAGCCTTTTGATAATAGGGCTCTCCGGCTTTTACGATCGTGGGAGGTTGAATAGAGTCAGGATCGATCTCAAACGGTTTGAAAGGTAAAGGAACACCGGTTTCTATATCTTCACTCAATAGATCAGTTATAACGTGCTCATTTTCATCAGTTAATTCATCTTTTTTACCATTGCAGGAAAAAATCAGTAAAACTAATGCCAGGATCAATATGGGAAATCTACCCTTTAAGTTCATTCAGACTTAAAAATAATAAAATATTGACGCAAGAATATGGGGATAGGGTTGCGTAGTGTAAATTTTAACACTGTATTTCGTCAAATGGAATAATTCTTCAGACCAATTCAAAGTCTGTAACTGAAAATCATCTTAATTTTGTACCAATGATCGATTCGTTCAGACATAAAGGAATGCGCAAGCAATTGGTGGATCAATTAGCCCAGAAAGGGATTGAAGATCAACGAATTTTAGATGCTTTTTTAAAGGTTCCCAGACATTTTTTCCTGGATGCTGCATTTACTGAACAGGCATATACTGATATAGCATTTCAAATAGGAGCAGGACAAACTATTTCGCAGCCTTATACAGTTGCTTTTCAAACACAATTGCTCCAAATTGAAAAAGGGGATAAGGTGCTTGAAATTGGTACTGGATCTGGATTTCAAACAGCCATTTTGTGTGAATTAGGGGCAAAAGTATTTTCCATTGAACGTCAAAAGGAATTGTATTTAAAGGCTAACCAGCTTATTCCTACTTTGAACTACACGCCTAAGTTACGATATGGTGATGGTTTTGAAGGATGGGAAACCTTTGGTCCGTATGACAAGATCCTGATCACTTGTGGAGCACCCTTTATTCCGGATGCATTGGTTGCTCAACTTAAACCAGGGGGTAGAATGGTTGTGCCATTGGGAGAAGGTAATACACAAGAAATGATATTATTAACCAAGTCAACTAATGGTGAAATAAGTCAACGATCTTTTGGTAAGTTTCGATTTGTTCCTATGCTTAAGGATACAGCTAAATAACGTATTTTTATTTTTAAAGTAATCGTGCAATTCAAGCGAAAATTTATGAAATCAACTTATTCAATTCTTTTAATCACACTTTTTGTAAACAGTTCTTGTGGAGAATCTTCAACTACTGAAGAAATTCTTGCATCAGAGAATACAACTGAGGAAACCATTGAAACTCAGATAAAAAAAGGAGATGTTTTGATCAATGAATTCTCAGTTAATAGCACTGATTTGAACGAATATGAGAAGAAATCTGATTGGATAGAATTGTATAACAGTACGTCCAAGGATATCAAGTTCTCTCCAGGAGCCTGGAGTATTACGGACAATATGGATAAAACTGACAAATACATTATTCCTTCGGTAACTATACCTGCAAACGGCTATTTGATCTTATGGTGTGATGGAGAAAGTACATTTGATGAGGAAATACATACTTCTTTTAAGCTTTCAGGAAAAGGAGAGACTATTGGTTTGTTTCAAAACGGTGATTTAATGGATGAAATCACCTATGATTCCCTAGCGAATGAGTTCCCTAGTATGGGAAGAGTTACGGATGGTGCTGAGGAATGGAAAATGTTTGAGGCTTCTACGATCTCTGCCTCAAATTCACCTACTTTATAATTATCGTAAATCTTGGATTGGATCTACTCCTTACTTCAAGGCATTGAGGGGCAAAATCCAGGGTAGTTCTATCAATGTACATGGTTTCCAACTGCCACATTTTACAGATCTTCTGGTCTATTTGTAAGGTAGGTCCGGCCAGACTCAGGTCTAATGTGTTAAGTTTAGGTAAGTCATAAAAAGATGCCGGTAGTTCGGTTAATTGATTTCTGCCAACTATCAGATGTATCATGGCTTTCATATTGCCAATACTATCTGGTAAAGATTTAAGTTGGTTATACTCAACATACAGGTGACTCAATTTAGGTAGGTTGCAGATCTCATCCGGTAATTGTTCCAGCTGATTAAAATTGATCCAAAGTTCTTCCAGATTTTCAAGTTCTCCTATCTCGGGTGGGAGTGAAGTAAGGTTATTGGCACGAACTGATAACTTTCTGAGGTTTTTTAATTGGCCGATCTCTGGTGGTAGGGTAGTAAGTTCATTCTTTGTAAGGATCAATCGTTCTAAGTTCACTAATCGACCAATGTCCGGTGGAAGTTCAGTGATCTTATTCTTGTAGAGATTTAGCACCTTTAGTTCGGTGCGCTTGAATACATATTCAGGAATCTCCGTTAATCCCTTACGACTTAGATCAAGCTTTGGGTCACCAAGATTATGATAGGTTCTAAATTTATCAGCACTGTTGGTACATTGGGTAAATAATACAAAAACACTGCCCGCGAGCAGTGTTTTCAGTACATATTTTAAACGTAAATGCATTTATTTCTGCATCTCTTCAATGGCAGCTTTTAATTGTTGGTCAACCCCATTAGTGAATTGATCATAATCATTATTGACCTTAATATCTGGCTCCAGATCATGGTTCTCTACCAGGAATCCTTCAGTGATCGAACGCATTCCCACTTGAGGAATACCGAATACTGTTTTACCATCAACCATAGTTTCCCACCAAACTGCTGTTCCAGTTCCAGGAACCGGCATTCCTATCAATTTACCAATTTTCAATGCCTTGTAAGTGTAGGGGAATAGGTGAGCATCACTGTAGTTACCTTCAGACATCAATACGCAGGATGGTTTTTGCCATTTGAAGATAGGTTCACCTCCCATGTTCTTTTGACCTCTTGGTTCAAAATTCATGTAGGCTTTACCACTTAAGAAGGTAGCCAGATCATCATGCAACCAACCACCACCGTTAAATCTTGTATCAACGATCAAAGCTTGTTTCTTGTGGAGTTTACCCAGGGCTTTATCAAACAAGGTTCTAAAACTTCCTGAATCCATACCCTTGATATGAACATATCCTACTTTTCCGCCTGATAGTTTTTCAGTGGTTTCTTCGCAGATCTTTACCCATCTTTCATAAAGCAAGCCAAGTTCCTGTCCAAAATGAATTGGTTTAACAATTTCATCCCAACGTTCTTTTGTTGTTGGATCATAGAAAGAAACCAGAACTTTTTTGCCCGCTTTTCTATTCAATAAAGGATACTCATTCATATCCTTCTCAATGGTGATGCCATCAATTTTCTCAATGATAACGCCAGCTTTTACTTTGTCGAATTTTACCAGAGGTCCTTTATCGATCACTTCCATGATCTTTAATCCGGCTCCTTTATGTGATTCGTCATAGAAGCAACCCAATGTTGCGGTCTGGTCACCATCAGGTGGAGATTCATAATATCTTGCTCCGGTATGTGAAGCATTGATCTCTCCTAACAATTCACTCAACATTTCTGCAAAGTCAAAGCCATTGTTGATGTAAGGCAGATACTTTCCGTATGCTTTTCGATACATATCCCAATCTACACCATGAAGGTCTTCTACATAGAATTTTTCACGCACTTGTCTCCAGGCATGATAGAACATATACTCTCTTTCTGCGCCGGCATTCAATGTCATTTCTGAGCTAATGGAAATTGATTCTGATTTACCGGTTTTTACATCCAGTTTACTCACTCCACCTCTCATGTTATAGAAGATGTTTGCCTCTTCTTTATCAAATTGCAGTGAAGATCCTCCAGCATTGATGCTTGCCAACATTTTGGTTTCATGCTCTTTGAATTTAGTGGTCCAGAGATTGAAGCCTTTTTCAAATCTTGCTAAATAGAACAATTGGGTTCCTTCATTATCCACCAAAAAGTCAGACATGAAAGCTGAGTGAATGGTCAATCTCACTTTTCTGTCTTCAATTCCATCTAATTCAATCTTTAAAGGCTCAACTTCTGCTTTTTTCTCTTTGTCCTCACCGTCTTTGTCCTTTTTATCTTTGTCTTCTTTATCGCCTTCGTCTTTCTTTTCCTTCTTTTTACGTTCTTTTTCTTCTTCTTTCCATAACGCAAAATCCTCTTCATTCAGAATGAATTTCTGATAAGCTTCTTCCGTTAAGAATACCGCTTCAACGTCATCTTCATTACCCCAGCTACCATGCGAGCGATATCCATATTTACCAGTGCTGTAATAAACCATTTGGCCATCCATAGCGAATTTTGCATTGCCCTGACCATAGCCACTTTGAGTAAGGTTAATTGGTTTTTCACCTCCTGTGGCTTTGACTAACCCTATATCAGTTGACCAACGATCAAATTCAAAGAATTGCACCAACAACCATTTAGAATCTGGTGCCCATTTAAAATATTGGTCACCATCTGTGTAGGAATAAGAATAGCTTCCATCCATTACAGTGCGAATCTTTTTACTTTCCAGGTTTACAACACGTACCGTAGTTCTGTTTTCAAGAAAAGCTACCTCTTTACCATCAGGTGAGTAAGCAGGTTGAAAGGTTTCTTCACCATTATCAACAACAACCTCTTCTTTCAAAAGCGTTGAATTGTAGAAGTATTTTTCGCCTTCTCTATCATGTTTGGTTTGATAGATATTCCAAGATTCATTTCTTTCAGAAGTATATAAAATAGCTTCTCCATCAGGGCTGAAACTCACTGATCTTTCTTGCTCTGGTGTATTTGTGATCCTTTTGGTAGTAGCATAATCAATAGAAGTAACGAAAACCTCACCTCTGTAAATAAAAGCAATCTCTTTGTTGTTAGATGATACATCAAACTCACCAGCTGAGGTAACCGATTTGATCACTTCATCAATATTCACCTGATCTTTATTGATCTCAATTTTTACTTTGCTTGAAACGCCATTTTTCAATAAATAGATCTCGCCGTCATATCCATAAGATATGGTTCCATCATTTGACATACTCAGGAATCTTACAGGATGATCCTTATACTGAGTTAATTGCTTTTCGTAAGGATTAGAAGTAGTTCCTTGCCAAATGTTAAAACAACCTGATTTTTCACTTAAGAAATAGATCTTACCATCTTTTCCCCAAAGTGGATTTCTGTCTTCACCATTCCAATCTGTGATCTGCGTGTATTTTTTGCTTGAGATATTGTAGGATACAAGGTCTCTGGTGATAGAAGAGGTGTGATGTTTTCTCCATGGATCTTCATATCCTTTTTTGTTGTGGAAGATGATCTCTGAACCATCCTGATTGAACTGAATATCTTCAGCCGAAATGGTAAGG
Source organism: Crocinitomicaceae bacterium (assembly GCA_020635955.1). GTDB lineage: Bacteria > Bacteroidota > Bacteroidia > Flavobacteriales_D > Crocinitomicaceae > Paracrocinitomix. The sequence continues at coordinate 60,933 of JACJYW010000003.1, read as the reverse complement.
AATTGTGTTTCTTTTCCACCATCAACGTTTACCTGATATACCTCTGGTAATCTTGGGTTAGGGAATTGTACACATTTCACATCATCTCTTCTCAATGATTGAAAGACAATAGTTTTACCATCCGGCGTGAAATCGTAAGGATAATCACTGGATGAATGATAGGTTAATCTTTTAGGGGTTCCTCCTTTACTATCCACCAGGAAAATGTCAAAATTTCCATGTCGGTTTGAAGCGAAGGCAATCTTCTTACTATCAGGTGACCAAACAGGCATAAAGTCATGATCAGGGTGTGATGTGATCTGAACGGCCGTTCCGCCTTCAGCATTAACAACGAATATATCTCCCTGATAAGCAAAAGCAATTTGTTTGCCATCTGGTGAGATACTTGGATAACGCATCCATAAAGGTTGGGCGAATGTTTGGAAACTTAGGCTGATAGCCAGTAAAAACAGGATTCTTTTCATTAGGTGGTTTTTGAGATTTCCAAATGTAATAAAAGTACTTGATAGTTTGCGAGCAATGTGTTAAGGAGCTATAAATCAATGATTAATGGCACTTGGCATGATACTTGAATTTAAATTCATAAATAACAAACTACAGAGCTATGAAAACTTACAAACTATTAACAGCCTTCTTATTCATATTTGCAATGGGAACGGCAATGGCACATGATGATCACGGAAAAAAGCATCATAATCCGCATGACAAGAACACTTGTTCGCACAAGGATGATCATAAGCGATCAAATAAGGATGGGCACAAGCATGACAATTGTTGCCACGGAAAGCACCATGATCAATGTGGAACAAACAAACCACAACCTGTTTCGGTTCCAATGCCAGCACCGTTACCATCACCTTTTCCAAAACCGCCAAGAAAGGATGCTTCAATAAAAATTGATTTTCCAATGGGAGGTAAGGACGTAAAAGTCGTTATGAAATAATAAAAAAGGCCATCCAATTTGGGTGGCCTTTTTGTTGTTATCTAATATTTAAAGATCAAAACGATCGTTATTCATCACTTTCAACCAGGCGGAAGCAAAGTCTTTTATAAATTTTTCTTTGCTATCATCCTGTGCATAAACTTCAGCATATGCTCTCAGGATGGAATTAGATCCAAACACTATGTCCACACGAGTAGCAGTCCATTTTGTTTGTCCTGATCTGCGATCAATTATGTTGTAAAGATTACTTCCAGTAGGTTTCCATGTGTAATTCATATCGGTTAGATTCACAAAGAAATCGTTGCTTAAACTTCCAACTCGTTCAGTGAATACACCATGTTTGGTTCCTCCATAATTGGTTCCGAGGACACGCATTCCCCCCACAAGCACGGTCATTTCCGGTGCTGTAAGACCTAAAAGCTGAGCTTTATCCAGCATCAGTTCCTCCGCATTAATTTCGTAGTCTTTTTTCAACCAATTCCTGAAGGCATCATGGATAGGTTCCAGAACGTCAAATGATTCTGAATCCGTCATGTCCTGTGTAGCATCACCACGTCCCGGACTGAAAGGGATCTTAATGTTTATACCAGCTTCTTTTGCAGCTTTTTCAACAGCAGCTGTTCCACCAAGAACGATCAGGTCTGCAAGACTTACTTTTTTCGCCAATCCTGCCTGGATCTCTGATAGTTTGGACAGTACTTTTTGCAACCTTTCAGGTTCATTTCCTTCCCATTCTTTTTGTGGGGCAAGGCGAATTCGAGCGCCATTGGCACCTCCCCTGGAATCAGAGCCTCTGAATGTTCGAGCGCTATCCCATGCTGTTGCTATTAGTTCAGCTCCTGATAAACCAGAATTAAGTAATTTTCCTTTGATGTCTTCTATTTCTGAGTCAGATAGTGAATAGTCCACAGTTGGAACGGGGTCCTGCCATATTAATTCTTCTTTTGGAACATCAGCTCCTAAGTATTTAGATCTGGGACCTAGGTCTCTATGAGTTAATTTGAACCAGGCTCTGGCGAATGTATCTTTAAAATACTCAGGATCATTGTAAAACTTCTCTGAGATCTTGCGGTAGTCAGGATCCATTTTCATGGCCATATCTGCATCTGTCATGATCGGGTTTCGGCGAACAGATGGATCATGTGCGTCTATTGGTTTATCTTCTTCTTTACAATTGATCGGCTCCCATTGCCATGCACCAGCAGGACTCTTTTTTAGTTCCCACTCATAATTTAGCAGTAAATGAAAATAGGTGTGGTTCCAACGATCAGGAGTAGAGGTCCATGCTCCTTCAAGACCGCTTGATACGGTATTTGATCCGATACCGCCTTTCCAACCCAAACCTTGTTCTTCTAATTCAGCACCTTCTGGATTCGCTCCTAACGCATCTGCATTGCCATTTCCATGACATTTTCCCACGGTATGTCCACCAGCAGTTAGGGCCACAGTTTCTTCGTCATTCATGGCCATTCGCTTGAAGGTCATTCTAACATCTTTAGCCGTTTCCACCGGATTTGGATTTCCGTCAATTCCCTCAGGATTTACGTAGATCAATCCCATTTGTACAGCTGCCAAAGGATTTTCCAGTGATTCTCTATTGGTATCTGATTCGTATCTATTGTGGGTTGAAGCCAACCATTCTTTTTCTGATCCCCAGTAAGCATCTTTTTCAGGATGCCAGATATCTTCACGACCTCCGGCGAAACCAAAAGTTTTGAATCCCATTGATTCATAGGCCATATTTCCAGCCAAAATGATCAGATCGGCCCAGGAGATCTTATTTCCATATTTTTTCTTTATCGGCCAAAGTAATCTTCTTGCTTTATCCAGATTGACATTATCAGGCCAACTGTTGATAGGTGCAAAGCGTTGATTTCCTGTGCTTGCTCCACCACGCCCGTCAGCAACACGATAAGTTCCCGCAGCATGCCATGCCATTCGGATCATCAACCCTCCATAATGTCCCCAATCGGCAGGCCACCAATCTTGACTATCTGTCATCAATGCTTTCAGATCATTCTTTAAGGCATTCAGATCCAACTTTTTGAATTCTTCAGCATAGTTGAAGTCCTTTCCTAAAGGATTGGTTTTGGAATCATGTTGAGAAAGTATGTCCAGATTTAAGGCTTTAGGCCACCAATCCATCACATTATTATGTGTTTCAGTATTCGCGCCATGCATAACAGGGCATTTTCCTGAACCTGAATGTTTGTGTTCCATGAGATTATTTTTAATGAATAATTTTGGGTAAGACCTTTAAATTTAAGAATAATCTGGACTTAATTAGGGAACTTCAAGTTAGGGATAGGTTAACTTTTTAAAACCTATACTTATATCCAAATCTTACCACCTGCGTTTCGTAGTAATTAGTGCTCGAATAACTAAACCCATCTCCGGTGAACTCTTGTTTGATCACCATGGTATTTAAGAGGTCTGTGGCGTTAAGGAACAACAATCCTTTGCCTTTTTGAATGCTCTTCTGAATTCCCAGATCTAAAGAAAATCTGGTCCCAATTTTACCTTGAGGGATGATGTCAGGGGCCAGGTAAATGGCTGTCAATTGGATGTCCAATTCCTTTTTCAGATGGAAAATAGCATTCATTTTACCGTTACCTGAATAGGTAGATTGAAGTGCAATGGTGATCGTATCCGTTATTGGATATTTATTGATGACGGTGAATTCATCTATTTGATTGTAATAGGCATTTCCGTTCAAATTCAAGGTGAACCATTTAGCCAGATCCTTTGAAAAAGCGACTTCAAAACCTGCATTATAACTTTTACCCGCGTTCTGAAAAACATTATAGATGATCGTATTTCCTGGAACAGTTGCGGCAATTCGGGTTATCGTTGCATCTGTCATCTGACCGTAAAGTGCTGCATAGAAATAACCTTTCTCTATATTAAGTTTGTATCCAAGTTCAGCTTTATTGGTGAATTGTGGTTGCAAAGCCGGATTCCCCACTTTTACGATCTCTGCATCATCATATTTGGGGAAGATCCTAATGTCTACTTCGTTTGGTCTGTTTACGCGGCGATTGTAGGCTATACTTAGTTTGTTGTTGTCATTTAATCGCAAACCAAAACGAACATTGGGGAATGGTTGTATATAATCGTATCCATCACTTTTGTAGGTGGGATGATCAGGATTCACTAAATAATTGACCTGAACATATTCCATTCGCAATCCCACTTCTGCGTCAAATTTTTTGTTCTGAAAGACGTAATTCCCATATAAAGCCGGGATAATCTCTTTGTAATCTGCCCATCCTCCGGCTGCTGAATCTATTTGTGAATTCAAACCAGGTATAAACAACATATTGGTAGGAATAATTCGATCTCTGAATTTTAATCCTCCTTCTAATTTTCCGAACTTTAGGGGTTTTGTATAATCTGCACTAAAATCCAGTACCTGCTCGTCTGAGATCAGCTTAAAAGTATCCAGCCCGGTATATGTTGGGAAGATATTTTGAAAGTAATACTGCTCATTTTCACGGTGGAATGTATAATTAGTGTTGAATGACAATTGATGTCCGGCTTGCTTGAATTTGTGCAAATAGGTAGCAGATCCAACCACAGTGGTTTTCAATTCATCCTCTAAAAACCGCCATAAGCGTGTACGTTCAGAAAGATCTGCATTAAAGAAAGGTTCATCACCATTGTCTATGATGTCTTCACTTCCGTATAGCCCAAAAAGAGTAAAAGTGTTCTTATCGTTGATGTTCCAGTCAAAACCTATTTTGGATGTAAGAAATCCTGTATTTCGGTTACGCATTGTTTGTTGTTGAATAACTGTTCCGTCATCATATGTTCTGGTCACGAATTCATTTTTATTGAGGGTTTGGGTGTACAGATAATCTGCCTGAAGAAAGAGATTGATATCTTTTTTACGGTAATTGATAGATAAAGAAGGGTTGATCTTAGGAGTGAATTGATACTGATCTCGTATTGTAGGCAGATTTTGTTTCTTGATCCAAAGAGCTCCCAATCCGCCAGTTAAACCTATTTTTCCGTTAAAACCTTTCTGCTCTTCTTTTTTCAGGATGATGTTGATGATACCTGCGCTTCCGTTAGCATCATATTTAGCGGATGGATTATTGATGATCTCAATACGATCGATCGCAGAAGCCGGAATATTCTCTAATCCACTTTGGTTTCCAAAACCAGTTAGTGCGGATTGTTTGCCGTCAATTAGTATGATGACATTAGCGTTCCCTCTCAGAAGAACTTTTCCATCTTCTATGGTAACACCAGGAAGGTTTTGCATGGTTTGGAGTACCGATCCTCCTTGCTGGCTGATATTGTCATCTACTTCATAGGTTTTCTTATCCATTTTACCAGAAACATCATCTTGTTTTCCCGAGACCACTACTTCTGTTAATTCCTGCGTGTTTTGGCTGATCGATATTTTACCCAGATCTAAAAAAGGGGAGGTGTTACCTACATAAAGTGATTGGTATTTGGGCGAATACCCTACAAATGAAAGTTGAAGGATATAATCTCCGGGTTTGATCTTCTCCAACGAGAAAAGTCCCTCATCATTACTTACAGTTCCAGTAACGAAAGACGAGTCATTTGAATAACGTAACACCACATTGACAAAGGGCAAAGCTTCATTACTTTCTTTATCCAACACAGTACCTGAAACGGTAACTTCTGTGGATTGTGCCCCCAACCAATGTGGTGCTACAAAAATTAAGATTAATATGAGATATCTAATCGTCATCTTCTTCATCATCCTCGTCATCATCATCCTCATCTTCATGATCACCTTCTTCGTCTTTGTCTTCTTTCATCTCTTTTTTGATAACCTTTCCGCTTCCGTCGATCACTACTTCCATATCGCTTTCTCCTTTTTCGATCTCTATCTCATAAACTTCACCATCCGGAGTTTCAGCAACTTCTGCTTTTTCTATTTTGTATCCTGAAAAATCACGATCTAATGTAGCAGATACCTCTGCAGGCAGCTGAGAAGCTTTGATTTTGTATTCAGTTTCTAACCATCTACCATCAAGGGCAAATTTTGCTGAATAATCTGTTCCGTTTTGTTTGAATTCTGCTTCCCACTCATCATCATTTTCCATTTCCCAATCTGCTTTTGAAACATTAGGGAATTTTGCGGTGAAAGCATCCTTAACAGTCTCTGGAACATTTGTATTGGCATGTTCTTGTGCACATGATTGAGTCATCAATAATCCTGCACAACCTAAAATCATCATTACTTTTTTCATAATCTATTTTAAATTATTATTTGAGCCAAATTTCAATACCGATTTTGAAGAAATTTTGAATTTTAAAAGTTGACCTTAAAAATGTGCTGATTTTTTTCAAATTCGTAAGAAATCGACCAATTATTATAGGAACAGATTTCTTTAATGATAGATAATCCAAGCCCACTGTTGCCTGATTCATTGCTTACATTTGAAAAACGCTCGAATATTTTTTTCTGATCTAAAGTTTGTGTACCTGCATTTGAAATGATCAAACTATTTTCTATTAATTCAATACGAACCGTTTCATTTTGAGCAGAGTTCTTAATGGCGTTCGTCAATAGGTTATTTAATAGCGTTTCGAGTAGAAATTTATTGGAATGCAAATTGATCTGTTCAGAAGATACGATCGTAAAGTTCAACCCTTTGGACTGTATATAATCATCCAACATCTCCATATTTTCTGAGAGAAGATCATTGAGATTTAATTCTTCCTCTTCTTTGTATTGATGATTTTCAATTTTAGCCAGGATCAATAAGTTCTTATTTAATCGGCTTATTCGAGACAAAGGAAGAGCAATGGCACTAACAATTTTTGATTGTTCTTCAGAAAGATCCTTTGATTGTAGCAGCAGATCCAACTTTGATTTCAAAACTGCAATGGGCGTTTGCAATTCATGAGAGGCATTTTCAACAAATCTTTTTTGTTTCTGATAGGCAGCAATGTTATTCTTGATCAGCAATTCCAATTCTGCATTCAATTCAGCAAACTCAATGATCTGTGTTGGTTCAAAAGAAAGTGCAGATTCATCAGCCAGTTGAAATTTTTTAAGCTTTTCTAATGTGGATTGAAAAGGCCCCCAAATTTTAGCTGATATCTTTCTGTTGATCAGGATGAAGCCTATGATCATTAATAGAACAAATACAACAGTGATAATACTGATAATGAAAATTGTTTCACTTGCTTCTTCAACATTCGTTTCTACCGTTAGCAGATAATTCTTGTCGTTGATCTTGATGGTGGATTGCAATACTCGAAAACGCTCCATTTCTCCGTCTCCCCAAATATCTTCACGCTCAACTTCGTAAATACTATCAGCTTTGAATATTCCATTTTTCAAAGGCTCTAGTTGGGTTCCTGCCTGCAATGCATCCCAAAAGGAGAGGACATTTTCCAATTCTTCATCATTGACTTCAGAATTTGAGAATCTTTCTTCTATACTTTGACTGATCAATGCATTGTGATCATCTAATTCTCCCAACCAAATGGTTTCTATTACAAAATAGTAAACAGGAATGCTGCACATCAAGATGATCAATGCAAAAATGGAAAGTGTTTTAAGCTGCTTGTTTAGTAGTTTGCTCATATTTTCCATTTATAGCCTGATCCATAAACCGTGGTCAGATAATTAGCACATCCGGCATCTTTCAGCTTACGTTTCAAATTCTTGATATGAGCGTAAACAAAGTCGTGGTTGTCAAACATATCAGCAATATCTCCTGATAAATGCTCTGCTAAAGCTTCTTTTGATAATACTCTGTTCTTATTTCCAACGAAGAATACCAGCAGGTCGAACTCCTTTTTGGTTAGAATAACTTGCTGATCGTTCACAGTGACTGTTTTTGATAGTGTGTCAATGCGAATTTCGTCTTGTTCAATAGTGTTGGTGCTGTCAAATTGTTTTCTTCTTATCACAGAATGGATCCGTGCCGCTAATTCAGATTGATGAAACGGCTTTGCCAGGTAATCATCCGCGCCTATTTTCAGCCCTAGAACTTTATCTTCAATAGAATCTTTTGCTGAAATGATAATGACGCCGTCTTGCTTATGATGTGACTTGATCTCTTTCAAAATATCAATGCCATCTCCTCCGGGCAACATAAGGTCCAGCAAGATGCAATCGTAATCATGTAAATGGATCTTTTCTATAGCATCTGCATAATTATTGGCCGATTCGCACAAATAATCTTCTGAAGCCAGGAAAGATTTTATATCCCTGGCGAGTTCCTTTTCATCTTCTATGATCAAGATCTTCATAGTGCGAACTTAAACTTCAATTTTGAAGAAATTTTGAATTTTCAGCTTTTTTAGCCCTGTACAATTTCGTGTTTTTTCAAGAAAATTGGCGAATCTATGAATGATTTAATTTTCCTTCTTTCTTTTTAAGATCCTATACCTAAAATCATCATAAAAGAGACTTATCAGTAACACCAAAGCTGCAAAGATCAGTGTGTTCAGATGAAGTTCAAGTTCTGAGAACAGGAATCCTCCCACAAAACCTCCGATAAAAAAGAAGCAGATGATGTAAAGGCGTAATTTAATGTTGGCTCTTAATTTTTCTCTATTTGGATAGGCTTCAGGGAACAACAATTGAGATAAATCAATCCCCAGGTCGGTTATTAAGCCCGTGAGATGCGTGGTTCTCACCACCGCGTTGGAGATCTTCGTTACAAATGAATTTTGAAGCCCCATGGCAAATAACAGTGAACATACGACAATGTCCGGGTGATTGATGCCTGAGAAATTACTGGCAATCCCAATTCCAAGTAGAATAATACTCTCAATGATGGTAGGCAATACAAATACATTTAGCCTTTTATTCGTTCTGTATTTCTCTATTAGGAAACTCGACACAAACGAACCTAAAAGGAAGGAAAAAATATATAGGAAATAGATCGTTCCTCTCCAAAATTGAAGATTGGCAAGATCATTAATGAAAAGTGCGAAATGTCCAGTTACATTGGTGGTCAATTGCATGAACGCTAAAAATCCCGTAACGTTCACTATTCCTGCAACAAATGAAAGGACAATGGCAATGCCAAGGTTTTGTTTTAAGGTTCTGCTTTCGCCTTGATGTCTGAACATTATTTCCTTCTTTGGTTATTAGAACCAAATGATAATGTAAAAATACGCAATTCTAATTCTCGGAAAACAATAAGTGATTGTACTGAATATGGGCTTGATTTATCTACAGGTTCGCATTTTAGACCAATTAATGTTAAATTCGATTCCTATGAAAGCAATAGTTTCCCTTGGTTTGGCTCTTTTATTAACGGCATGTTACATGAGTAAGTCGCTGGATAAAGAGGTGCATGTAAGCATAGATCCTAATATTCCGGTGAGCATTTTCAATAATGGAAATTCGAATTTTTCAGCTGCCGGAACCGAGGCTGATTATCAGCAAAAATTCATTGAAGGAATGAAGGCTGAATTCTCTAGCAGCCAGGTAGTGGTGGATGATGCTAACCCTGAATTCAATGTACGCATTACCGAACTGCTGATCACAGAATCTACTTCAACAGAAACGGTGAGTGATACCACTTCTGAACAGAACGGAATGACCTTTGAGTTAACGAAGCTGGATTATCAGGCTAAAGGAACCCTTACTCGTTTGAAAGATAATGTGGTTTATAACTGGTCAGCATCTAAGGATGATGAAGAGAAAGTAAAATCGAACAGAACAGTCATTCAGTTAGCAACAGGAGGGAATAAGGAAAGAAATGAGTATCGTGAAAAAGAGTTCAGCAGCAATGAAGCGGTTGACCTGGCCTGGAATATAGGTAGGCGTGCAGGAAACTCAGTAGTGAAGGAGATTCAACGATCGTTGAAATAGGAGAGATTATCTTTGATCTAACCATGTTTGAAAATCGATCTTTGTATCTTCAATAGGATCATAAAAGTGGATGCTGTAATTTTCTGATGATTTGATGACAAATGTGAGATGCGTAACGTAATTCATTCCGTTGTCTTCAGCTAGTTTTACATAAATGTCCTCTTGTTCATCATCTAGAATAATTGTCAGATGTCGTTCATTATTTGAGAGTTGAATAATTTCCTGATTTTTAGCTTGAACTTTTTCTGAGAACCAGATGGAATCAATTAACGCATCCAATAATAAGGAATCAGATTTAGCTATAGTGGTAGACTGTGACTCAGTAGAAATATCACTCTCATGCTCTTGTTCAATTTGAGCACATGAAATGAGAATTAAAGAGAAGAATATTGGACGTAAAAAATTCATAGATCAATGAAATAAAAATGGCGGATCAATTTTAAAATCTTTCCACCATCTAAAGCTTATTTTTTGTCTTTTTTTAATTTCTTTTCAGCTCTTTTTTCTTTTAACGTTTTGGTCGCCGCTTTCTTTACGTTTTTCTTGGCGTCCTGACCTTTAGCCATAACATTCAATTTAATTGATTTTACACAATTTAAGGAATTGGAAAATTGAACGTATCAGTTGCGAAAAAATAATTTATGAACTAATCACTGAATATAAAAAAGCCGTATCCACCGGGATCTCTAATAATGATATTGTCTACGATTCCTTCTTTGTTGAAAACCGTTATTTCTTCGGTGATAGGGATGCCTAATTTTCTGATCTTTTTAATGATGTTCAGGTTATTTTTTCCGTTAAAAAACGTCATAGAAGGATTAAAGAACAGGTGAGGACACAACAAGGGCTTCATCATACTTAAAGAGAATCCTTCCGCATTTTGAATGATTATGAATCCTGATTCTGCGCTACCCATTATAGTACTGAATCCAAGTATCGTCCATATCTCCAGTGACCTGGCCATGTTTGCCGATTCAAGACTTAAACCCATGAAATTCCCTGTCACGGCTGTAGCGCTATCAGCTAATGGATAATCCAGTTTAAATTCATCATTGATCAAATAGATCCAGCAACCATTCAGATCATTCAATAAATAACCATTTTCCACTTCATAAACGGTGGTCAAAGGCTTCAGTTTTTCAACTTCCTCAGTCCAACTCTTTCTATACATTTTTAAACCCGCTCTTGCCTTACGATCTGCGTTGATCTCTAACAGATTCTTTCCATCCGTTATGAGTGTAGGATTAGCTTCAGAGATCACCTTGTATTCCAGCTTTTTATAGAAGGACAAACTGTTTTTCAATGAAGGGGTAGGCGTGTGAATGACTACGGTGGTTCTTTGCTCTGGTGAATCGGTTTGGGTTGATCCTAAGAAAGATACTAAGAGAACTAAAGTTAAAAGAATGAACTTGATTTTCATAGATACTGATTGTATCCAATAAAGCTAGTGAATTAATGCGGCAATAAAGTAGGGGAGGTCACCTTTCTTCAAATACGATCTCATACTTGATCCCATCCGGATCTTTAAAGAAAAGGGCATAATACTTTTCTCCGTGCTGAGGGTAATATTGAGGAGGATTGACGATCTGTGCACCGGTTTCAACCACCTCAGGATAAAGAGCATCTATTTCTTCGCAAGAGCTAGCTTTGAATGCCAGATGATGTAGAGAACCGGGTTTTCTGCGGTGCACGGTTTCATCTTTAAATACTTCTCTTGGTGAGTTGATAGCAAAGATCAATAGGGGATGGCAGTATTCGATCACATCAAATTCATGTGCAGCAACCGTTCCTTTAGACTTTTTGCTCAGATCAAAACCAAGCAGAGGCATTAGCTTGTCATAAAATGGCTCAGCAGCTTTTAGGTCTTTAACAGTGATCTGTATGTGATCTATGATGGGTTGCATGAGGTCAACTTAGTGTTTTTTAGAAATTAGTGCGGTATGCGTTTCTTTTGAACCATCTGCTTTCTCGTAATCTATTTCAAAGTGATTAACGATTTCAAAGGAATAGGATAGGAGGGTCTTTTCCATTTCAGCTTTTGAGTGATAATAGAAATAGGTTCGATCACCACTACTTCCTGTAATAAAGGAAGATTTCTCATAATCTCCAACTACAAAGCTCAAATAGAGAATTCCATCCTTGTTCAGGATTTCAGTACAATCTTCAATTAATTGATGGCAATCATTTTTTGATAAATAGGGAATGCAGAATCCGCAAACAATGGCATCATATTTTTGATCAAGACTTCGAATTTCTCTAGCATCCAATACCTTAAATTCAGCTGAAGGATTATTCTTACTAGCCAGTTCGATCATGTTTTCTGCAATGTCTGTTCCGGTTATACTTAGATCCGGCTTTTTTGCTAGCAGATATTTGGTGATGTTCCCTGGTCCACAACCTATTTCCAAAACAGAAGGGGGAGTTCCTTTTATCAAGTCAAGAAATGCATTATAAGAATCATTGTAAAAGGTAAGGTCCATGAATTTGTCTTCATAAACCTTAGCGATCTTGTTCCATGTTTGAAATGTTTCCTGATACTTGTCCATTGAATAAGATGAGGGCGAATATATTACTATAACTTAATTGCTCTAGTAGCAAGAAATGCAGGGAAATACTCGTCAAGTTTGCTATCACCTCCCCAATTGTCTTCGAACATATCAGTAATAAGAAATCCCGCATTGAGTTGACCGCCAATTTGATCAGCTAAACTATGACCAAAAATGAGAGCTTCATTATTTTTCAGTAATTCATCCAACTTTTCTTTAGGCAAAGACTCTATATCTGAAAATGGTTGTTTGTAAATGATCTTCATGGTATCTTCATCCAGTTGAAAGGTAATAGGGTTCATTAAACCAGTCATTAAGATGCCTTTTGGTTTTAAAACGCGATAGCATTCCTGCCAAACAGATGATATATTGTCAACAAAAAGAATCGAACAAGGATTAAAAATTAGATCAAAGGTATTGTCCTTAAATACAGAAAGGTCCTTCATGTCACCTTGTACCAGTTCAATATCTAAGCCATAGCTATCACTTATAGATCTATCTTGTTCTAATTGCTTTGCAGAATTGTCAAATATTGTAACATCTGCTCCTAATGCTGCTAGCACAGGGCCTTGTTGACCACCACCAGAAGCAAGGCCTAATATTTTAAGATTTTTTAGCTCAGGAAACCAATTATGAGGAACAGGTTTGTGAGGTGTAAGCACAATACTCCAATCACCCTTTTTAGCTGCTTTCAATACCTCGTCAGTAACAGGTATTGTCCATCTGTCTTTTTTCTCAACGTAGTTGTCCCAGGCAGAACTATTATGTTTTACAATGTCCATGATCTACTAATACTATTCAATAGTGATATAATTAGATAAATCTAATCATTAATTGGTGATACAAGTGGCACTAAACTGTTTAAGAAGTTTAATTCGAAGCATTGATCCACTGTTCAATAATTTCTTTCAATTCTGACTTATATTGTTCGATCTCACCTGAATTCTTGAAAGAGGCAATGGCTCTATCATTCTCTTTCCAAACTAAAAGTTTTGAATTTGTTTGTACGAGCTTATCTTTTGGCTGTTCCTGCTTTTTTGCACCTCTGTGAAAGATCAACTGAATTTGCTTTGGTGGTTGGATCTTCATAGTAATTCGGTCTTGATCACCGATATTGTAATTAGGACCATTCCATTTGATGTTTTCTTCTAATCCTGAATTTGTACTGAGGATAATGATTCTTAATTGCTCGATTTCTTTTCTAAATGGATGGTTTAGAGCATCAAGAAAGGAGGTTACTGCGGGGTTTACATTTTTCATTAGGTACAAAAGAATTATAAGGAGAGCATTGCCGAATCCCTAAAACCTCTAATATAATGAAATTGAAAAAGCAATTATTATGATCAAAGTTTACTGCTTGATTACCTTGAAAACTGTTTTCTTGTTACTATCTGTCAGGATTTCTACAAAATAAACACCAGATGGATTGTCGCTTAGGTCTAACTGTACTATTCCTGTGTTTTGAATTGAAAGATACTCAATTGTTTTACCATCAGCCAGGGTCAATTTCAACCGCACATTGTCCTGTGTTTTTCCCAGGTCTATATAAAGAAGATCTCGTGTTGGATTAGGATAGATTTGAACATTTAACAGATCTGAATTTTCTTCTAAACCAACCAATGTTATCTGATAACAGGATGAAGTATCAATACAACCATTTTCAGTGACCTCAACGGCATAATTGCCAGACAATGCTGGAGTATAGGTTTGAGAGGTTTCACCCGGAATCAAGCTGTAGTTGTTATCACAATCTAACCATTGATAATTGGCGCCTGAAGCACTGGCGGTCAGATCATTCCCGGTTTGACTTAATCCAATGTTTACGGAATTAATATTCAAATTAATAGTGATAACACTATCACAACCCCAGTTATTTGCAACGGTGTCTATATAAATACCTGAATTCACATAGGTATATATCCCACTTGGAGAAATATATTCAAAACATTCACTCACAACTATAGAATCGGTTGTTTCCCCATAGATTGTAATTGGTAATTGATAGGTACTATCATCCAGAGTTATCGTATCTGTTATAGTTAAGTTCACCAAATAGGTTCCGGGGCTGTAGAAGATATGCTGAGGATCTGTAATTGTATCATGATCTCCATCTCCAAAGTCCCAATAATAAGTGTCTCCATCTATACTATTGTCAGTAAAATCAACAATAGTAGAATCACAGTTTTCGGTGGATAAATAAGAGAATTCTGCAATGGGAAGTGATAATTTAATAACGGTATCAGTTGTAACAACACTCCAGTTTCCTACTGAATCCAACAATTGAAAATTCACAGTATGAGTGCCTTTGCTGATCTGAGTCATATCTATTGAATTGGATAGATTAAGCTGAGTAACTGGAGTTCCAAGCAAATTGTAAACAGCATTGTTAAGATCATTATCAAACCAGTATTTATATCCAACGATCTTATTGTCAACTACCGTAGCAGAAGACTTGCAGAAAAACTGGCTAATCGTGCTGCTGTGTATATCATTTTCGTCTTTATATCGGATATTCAGCACATTTATCCCTTCAGGAAGTGTTGAAGCATCAATGGTTCCGTTGATAGAATGCTGAACAGAAGGGGTAAATGACACTATCTGAACATTACCATAATCATTATTGAACCAGTATTCATACTCTACTAGTTTTTTACCAGGCGTCAATTGCTCGGTGTTTTTATAAAAGAACTGGGAGATAGTGCTGCCGTATATTCCGTCCTCATCCTTGTATCTAATATTCAATACGTTAATTCCCTCAGCTAAAGCTGAAGCATCCAGATCTGTATTGATATTGTGTTGTATTGAAGGACTAAAAGGAACTACCTGAACATTGCCGTAATCATTATTGAACCAGTATTCATACTCCACCAGCTTTTTATTGAGTGTTAACTGTTCAGTATTCTTGTAAAAGAACTGACTGATGGTGCTGCTGTAAATACCATTTTCATCTTTGTATCTTAAGTTTAACACATTGATTCCTTCCGGAAGTGCAGAGGCATCTAAATCTGTGTTAATAGCATGCTGAACTGTTGGTGTGAATGATATCACCTGAACATTTCCATAGTCATTATTGAACCAATATTCATACTCAACCAACTTGATCTGGCTGAAGCTATGGCTTGTAAAAAGCAGACTCAATAAGACAATAACTAATCCTCTCATGGTCTAATTATCTTGAGCAGATGCATTAATTTGAACATTCAATAAACCACTTGAATTGGTGGTTGGTGCGATAGTTTTTAATTGAAAATGAGGATTTGAAGGTACAGCACCTTCTTTGTATCCATTGAATCCACCATATATACCAACTTCTGTTGCGTCAACACCAAGATAAGTACTAGGTGATTGCAGATGGTAATCATGGCTATAGTCAAATGTAGTTCCTGATTGACTGATGAAAATTGAAGATTGTGTAACAGGGTAGTAATTGCCTGAAGTTATTGGTGTTGTACCAAAAATTGGAGAAGCAACAATAAATATGTTATTGTTGATCTGGTTAGATACCCCAACGAAATATCTATTAGAGGCATTCAGAAAAATGTTGTTATTGACAATGTTATTGTCTCCATGAATTGAATAATAAGAAGATACACCAGTGTAAGAGAACATGACGATATTGTTTTCGATCAGATTACCATAAGAATTTTGTATTCTGGCTTCTATGATGTTATTATACAATGCAGAATTTTGAGCGTTTGATAACAGTACATCACCTTTAACGACATTGTTTATGAATAAGAGGTTGTTTGATGGAGTAGTGAAGGTGTTGTTACCATACACATCAATTTTGTTCATTTTACAATATTTGATGATCACATTGTCAATAGAAGTGTTGTATGAAAACCCTAATTGCCCGTTGATATCCACTCCTTCAAGATAAAAACCATCCGCATTATCTGTTAAAGCAATATTTCCATTGATGTAGGTTTTAGCAGTTACCTGCGTGGAATCAGGATAATGACCGGCACCATATATTCTCAATGATTTATCAATAGTAGCAGGAGGTGTAAATCCTCCCCCCGGAAGGTAAATCGTGTCTCCGGGATTAGAAGCGGTGTAGGCGTCTGCAAAAGCAGTAGTTCCTGTAAAATGTTGTATGCTGCCTGTTGAATGTAAAGCTACTTTTTGAGCATTTAATGTTGAGATCAGACCAAAAAGGGAAAGGGTCAAAGCTGTTAATTTCATTTTAGTGTGTTTAGTTACGCCTGCAAACTCAGCTTGGTGATTCTTTTGATCGATCTATTAAGGTGAGCAGCAATTATAGGACAAAGTAAATGTTTACTTCAGCGTTGGAATATGATAGAAATCAGAAGATGAGGTGATTTTAAAGGTAGACTTATCTACATTCACTCATCATTCAACGAATCAATTCCCTGATCTTTCAGTTTCTGAAGTGCTTCTTTCATAGCATTTACCTGTGCTTCAGGATGACTTTGCCAGGAAGTTACCTCACCAACCACTTTAAAGGGCTCAGTTGAGCGATAAGATTGGGTAGGGTTACCCGGAAACTTCTTGTCTGTAAGATCCGGATCATCTTCAATATTTCCGGTAGGTTCAACCAGATAAATTCTCTCTTTTCCTTCACCCAACGAAAGTTCCGCTCCCCAAATGGCGGCATCCAAGGTGGCGGTTAAGAAGATGTATTTTGCATTCTTGTTCTTACCATAATTAGAACTGTATCCGGGAACGATCAGATCACCTATGTTAAGATCAGCCTTGGTGCCGTGAAAATAGGTCTGAGCGAATGGACTGGCTGCTTTGGTGTTTTCTTGATGGTTCATGGGGTGTAAAATAATTGAATGATTGATTAAAACTAACAAGTTTTTATTTGTCAAGGGTTGGACCTTAGCTTTGCCAACCGTGTTATGTGGCGTTTTCTACCACACCAAAATAACAAGCTTATAGGGCCACCATAAGTGCATGTTTTCCTGTTTAATTTCTTCTTCAAAATATTCCACTTTTCCTTCACAAGTAAAATTCCAATTAGGGCATTGTTTGTTGTAGTAATCTTGGATTGCTTTCAACCTCCAGAATGCAAGGTGGTAGCTTTCAACTCTCCTCCTGCGTTCAATAAAGAGGAATTCTATACTGTCCGGTTCGATTTCGGCAATAACTTGATAAATAGAATCAAGTTCAAATTTTCCATCAGCTGTTAATGAGTCCGAATTGAAACTAAATATGAGTTTTGCAGTTTGGATGGTATCCTGAGCCATTCCATTTGATATAGAAAACAATACAATTGATAAGAGCAAATTCTTAAACAAATTCATAAAGACCTTTCATCAAATCCAATGTTACACAACGTTTGAATAAAGCTAACAATTAATTAGCTGCCCAATGAATGGTGCGTTTTGGAGGCAGTTTTTACTTGTTTTGATTTTTCAAAGACCACTCACTTTTTAGCAATAACTCTTCTTTCTTTAATATTTTTATTTTCAAATAAATACTCGAATTCAGAGTCGTTTTTAACCTTCCAAATTTGAGAATACTCGGAGTCAGAAGAAGTTAAGGTGAGTTCTTGTTTCTCTTCATTAAGATCCCATCTTCCCTTTTGAATATCACCTTGATCATTCGTTGAAGTCCAGGAGCCATCTGCAATAAACGAATATTCAGTTGATAAGGCTATGTTTTGCACAATGGCCTCCATAGTTTCATTCATTTGAGATAATTCAATATCACACTCAGTGGTCTTCCATTCTCCAACAACATCTTTTTCACTAATTCCGTTCTTGCTACATGCGAATAGAAATAATAATGGAATCCATAGTAATTGTCTCATAGCTAAAGTTAGGAAAAAAATCTAGATTAATAAGAATTGAAGGGGAGGACGTTAGCTTTAGCTAATATGTTGTGTTGCGTTTTCACTCTTGCCAAAGCTGACCGTTAGTAACCACCTTAGGTAATAGTATGCTGAATTCAAACCATCTTGATTGTAGTCTGGTGAATCCATTCTCGCTATTTTTCACTAGGTTCGTAGGGTACCTCAGATTTTAATTAATGGCTTAGACGGTATCAAAAAAGTCCTGGGGTGCCATTAATTGCAGCCATTTTGTACATTTTCCAGTGGTGCACTTCTTCCATGTAGATTTTTTCCTTTTCACTTTCTATCAAGAAGGATGAATGTGGGAGCGGAACTTTAATGAAAGAGAATGCAGTTTCATTAAATAAATTTCGAACTTTTTCTCGATATATTGGCTTAGCTATTTCCATTAATTCCTCAACACCTAATTCTCTTGAGTCTAATTCCGCTTTAGCTTTATTACAAAAATTGACTTGATATTGCTCTAAATTTTCAATTACAGACACGAGATCTTCATTACTAAACTCCTGTATGTTTCTTTTTAAATCCACGTAATGACACCTAACGTTCGGCTAAAGCTAGCAATTTATTGCGTGCGAAAGCTTGTCCGTCCACCGACGGATGTGTAGGCAAAAAATCCCGGACTTTGGCTGTTCGATCCGACTAAGTCGGACCGCCCGGACTATGGACACGTAATGGGAGAGAAGAGGGCCGGCCAAGGGTCGGACGTTAGCTTTAGCTATTATGTTGTGTACAGTTTTCTACCCCAAATAATTTATCCTAGCGAAGAGCTCAGACTTTGGCTCGTTGAACAAGGCTTCTCCAATCGCACTGAACGTTTCATATGCAACATGTTGAATTAGGATGTGATATTGATTTAATTCTTCTCGAATAAGAATGATGTCATCATTAAAAGTAAATAAGTCGGAGTTAAACTCTTCTAGCTTTCTAGACGCTTTGTTCCCATTATGAAGAATGCAGTTACGGATAAGAATTAGCATTTTTAACGATTCAATTTTTTCCCTTTTTAATGCGGATTTTAAATTGAAATGGAACATTATTAAACCGTTCAATTTGTTCGAAAATTTTGTCATACCCAGAACTCTCTAGCTCTTTATCAATGGTGTTTTGAAGAATTGAATCAAAATCACGATTATCTAAAATATCTTTCCACTTGATTTGCTTTTCTCCGCTTAGAAGTTCTGGTTTTACAGTATATACAATGCGATTGATGTCTTGAAAAAAAGCTTCCAAATATGAAACATAATTTGTCAGGTTTTGACGCAAGATCTCTTGCTCAAAATCAGCTTTTTTTTCATGTTCGAAGATTCTTGATAATGAACCGAAATGGCCATATTGACTAAACGGAAGCACATCTGTTTTTCCGTCTTTAATGTGCTTATCAACCACATCAGCTTCATCTAACCATTTTTTACGGACCTTGTCTGGTAATTCTTTAGGGAATTCATGAAAAATACCATCAGACAGAATTCCGATAATGTGAATTTTCGAAATCGCTAGGATAAAGTCATTTAGTGTTCTTTCAAGATCTTTTACAGTCACTTCGTAATTGTATACAACGTTTTAGTAAAGTTAGTCATTGATGCCAAACTGCGCAAGCGGTGAATTTTTCTTACTGTGTTCGCTTTAGCCTTTTTTTATTCGTCATTTTGTGAATTTTTCAAAGCTTGTTCCATTAAATTTATATGCTCCGTTTTCGTGTGTCCCAAGCCAAAGGTTACCATTGTTGTCTTTGTATATGCTAAACAAAGCAATCTGTTTGGAGTTCACTTTAATTGGATAATGAGTAATTTTTATTCCATCATATTTCCAAACACCATCAAGATAAGTCACAAACCACAAATTATCATCATTATCTTTTACTGTTGACAGATATTCGTCTAAGTTGCTATCCTTTTTTGCATCTAAGCCGCCTATGCTTTTATGCCTTGTATAGAATCTATCTGCTTTTAATGTTATACTGTCATAGATACTATAGCGAAATTCTGTGTTGAACCAAAAATCACCATTTTTATCTTCCGTAATTGAACGTACGCCGTTTGCGCCTTCGTTGCGGAATTCAGTGACATCTTCTTCTGTGATCCATTGAAACAATTTACCATCATATCGACAAACTCCTACGGGGTTTGTTCCAAACCAAATATTTCCTTTACTGTCTTTATAAATGCTATAGATATCAAATGGATTAGACAAATTGGGTGGGTTAGGAAACTGCAATTCAAATAGGTTAGTGCCATCATAGCGATAAACTTTTCCTGTATTTCCATAAGAATATTTAAACCACAAATCTGTGGATTCAAGTTTCCAGTTATTACTCGGAACTGCCTTTAAAGTGGTAAATGTCTGTCCATTAAATTTTGAAATTTCAGAAGTTGCGTTTGCGCTGGAAAAATAAATATTGCCAAATTCATCTTCTTTTATTTCATCTATTCTGTTGTTTATCAAACCGTTCTTTGTTGTGTAATTGACTATTGTTTTACCATTGTATTTGTATACGCCGGTTTCCCAACTACCAAACCAGTAATCGTTCCTACTGTCTTGAAAAATTACCATTACACTGCTGCCAAGAACTGACACAGTATCACCCTTAGCATTGTTTTCAGTTTGAACTACTTTATTTGTGTTCTGTCCATTACAAGACGTAAGTAAAATTAATGCGTTGAAGAAAATAATTATGTTCAATTTTTCTTTCATCTCCACAATGATTTTTAGGTTGTTCTTGGGTTATAACTAACTAGCCTAAATCTACTAATCTTTATCCCTTCTCAAAGCAATAAATCCTATTCATTACAATTAATAGCCTAATTCCAGTATTTTCCGTATCTTAGAGAGTATGCTGTCTCCAACCATATCCATCATTATGCCGGTAAAAAATGCTGCCCAATACCTCGAGCAGTGTATGGATTCTATTGTACATCAATCGTATGGCAATTGGGAGCTCATAGCCGTGGATGATGGCTCAACGGATAATTCTATGGAGATCCTGGAGAATTATGAGCGTTATAACCCACGTATAAAGGTGCTGGAGAGTACTGAAGGAGGCATTATTCCTGCGCTTCAAATGGCCTTTGAGCACAGTTCAGGTGAATTCATCACCCGTATGGATGCAGATGATGTGATGCCCACGCGCAAGCTGGAACAACTCTTTGATGCTATTGAAGGAGAACCCAAAAAAACTGTGGTGACCGGAAAAGTGCGTTACTTCTCTGACAAAAAGGTATCAGAAGGCTATAAACGCTATGAAAGTTGGTTGAATACTGTGGTGGAGGATGAGTCATTTCGAGAGAATCTTTACCGTGAATGTGTGATCGCATCTCCCAACTGGATGGTGCACCGTTCTTGTTTTGAAGATGATTTTGCCATCTCATCCCTTGAATACCCTGAAGACTATGATATGGTATTCAAATGGTTTGATCATGGCTACGAATTCAAAAGTGTGAATTCTGTTACACATCTGTGGAGAGAGCATCCTGAACGTACATCCCGCAATTCAGAGAATTACCAGCAAAAAGCCTTTTTTGAGCTTAAAACAAAGCGCTTTATCCAGCATTTTAATGATCAAATTCAAGGTGTACAGGTGATTGGAGCAGGAGAGAAGGGGAAATTGGTGTCTGAGATCTTATCCCGCAATAATGTGAGCTTTCAGTGGTATGATCTGAGCCCTAAGAGAGAAGATATTCAATCAGTCATGGCTTTGAACAAGCAACTTACCATTTTATCCAATTGGCCGGCAGATGAACGCATTCAGGAGGATATCACCAAATTCCTGCGCAAAATGAACCTCAAATTCGGGCAGGAACTATGGTTGTTTTAATTCCATGATCTCCTCAAAAAGGTAGCCACCTGTTTTAGCAGGTTTATTCTCAAATAATCCATAAATGGCTGATCCGGATCCGGTCATGGAGGCATAAAAAGCACCTTCCTGGAGTAATTTTTCTTTGATCACTTTTAATTCAGGATGCATGCCAAAAACTACCTCCTCAAAATCGTTTTTAAACGGATTATAATCGGATAAGAAGTTGATATGCAATGATCTGTTGTTGGGCTGAATAAAGCGGTAAGCCATTGGGGTTGACACATGAATTCCGGTATGAATGAGCTTTAAATAGAAGCCAGAAAGGTCCAGATCGATAGCTTCCATGATCTCACCTCTGCCTTTTACCAAACATGGATGATCCTGAATGAAAAACGGACAATCACTTCCCAGTTGAGCGGCATAATCCATCAATTGTTCTTTGCTCAATCCCAGATCGTACAGATAATTTAATCCCATCAGGGTAAAAGCGGCGTTAGATGATCCTCCGCCTAAACCACTTCCCAGGGGAATGCGCTTGTGCAAATGAATGAAAGTCTTGCCCAGTTTAAAATCCTTTTTCAGCAATTCATAGGCTTCCTGCACCAAATTCGGTCCCGGAGGAATTTCCAATCCGGAGGTAGAAAAAACATCTTTTTCATAGGGCAGAAGCTCTATCAGATCATAGAAGGGAATAGGATAGAAGACGCTTTCAATGTTATGAAAACCATCTGCACGCTTTGAAGTGACGTACAATCCTATATTGATCTTGGCGTGTGAAAAAAGGATCACATTCTTAGTTTGTTACGAAGATAATTGCAAAAAAGGAAAAGCCTAAAAGTTGGTCTTCTGAAAAAAGCTTAAATTTGAACGCTCATTTTGAACACAAATCTGAAAAAGAAACACGCATGTCAAATTATTTAGCTTTTGAAGAGCCGTTGGCTAAGATCGAAGAAGAAATTGCGAAAGCGAGAGAAATCCAGGATAATAGTGGGGTAGATACCACGAAAATGGTTCGCGATCTTGAAAAGAAATTGAAAGAAGCTACCAAGGAGATCTTTGAGAATTTAACTCCATGGCAACGCGTGCAACTTTCTCGTCATCCGGACAGACCTTATGCTTTAGAATACATTAAAGCCTTGACTGGTGGTGATTTCATTGAATTACACGGAGACCGTAATGTAAAGGATGACAAAGCAATGGTGGGTGGTTTTGGAACCATTGATGGACGTTCAGTAATGATCGTTGGTCAGCAAAAAGGAACCAACACTAAAATGCGTCAGTACAGAAACTTTGGGATGCCTAATCCTGAAGGATACAGAAAAGCATTGCGTTTATTCAAGTTAGCTGAGAAATTTAATAAACCGATCATCACTTTGATCGACACTCCGGGTGCATTTCCTGGTTTAGAGGCTGAAGAAAGAGGTCAGGGAGAAGCCATTGCTAGAAACATCTATGAAATGATGAATCTAAAAGTGCCTGTGATCTGCATCATTATTGGTGAAGGTGCATCAGGAGGAGCTTTGGGAATTGGTGTTGGAGACAGAGTTATCATGTTAGAGAATTCATGGTATTCAGTAATTTCTCCTGAAAACTGTTCTACTATTCTTTGGAGAAGCTGGGATTTTAAAGAAAAAGCAGCTGAAGCATTGAAATTGACTTCTACAGACATGAAAAATCTGAAGATCGTTGATGAGATCATTAAAGAACCTCTTGGTGGTGCTCACCGTTTCAGAGAGGAGACTTTCGATAACGTTAAGAAATCTATTCTTAAGAATCTTGAGAAACTAGATACACTGGACCCTCATACCCTAGTGGAGAAGAGAATTGACAAATTCTGTCAAATGGGAGTTTTCAAAGGCAAGTAGGGTAATCTATGATTGGAGCAGATTTTGAAAAGATCCATTTCGTTTTATTCGGATTGGACCTTGTAGAGCCCATGGCGTTAATTACAGATCTCATCATGGGATCGATATCCGTTTACTTTGGGATCAAAGTCGGTAAGATCAAATCAGAACATCCCTTTTATCAGTATTGGAAATGGTTTTTCCTGATATTCGGTATAGGTTCTATCATTGGTGGATTCGGTCATGTAATGTACAATTACTGGGGTGTTCCGGGTAAATTCCTTTCATGGCTTTCAGGTCCTGTTTCAGTATATTGTTTAGAGCAAGGAATGATCTCTTTGTATCCTGACCGCAAGATCTTTGGCCGATTAAAATTGGCTTCTTTTTGGAAGTTTGTAGCAGTGATCACAGCCTGGATTCTGGTACTGGTTTTTGTGGATCTTTCAGAAAAACCAAGCAGAGGATTCTTGCCTATTGCCATCAATACCATTGTTGGAGTTTCCTTAACTGCAGGTATCTTAGGAATGATCTACTTTAGAAAGGGATTGTCACCCTTATACAAATACTTCTATTTGGGGGTTTTGATCATGCTTCCATCTGCCTTTGTTTTTCTTCTAAAGATCAATTTGCATCAATGGTTCGATAAGAATGACCTAAGCCATATTTTATTGACCTTAGGGATCATCTATTTCTACATAGGTATCAAAAAACTAGATAAGGCTGGTTTTCATAAGGATAACTATCTTTAAGGTATGATTTACGAATTCAAAGGATTCAAACCTGTGGTACATGAATCATCATTTGTGCATCCACAAGCGGCCGTTACCGGTAATGTGATCATTGGTAAAAATGTTTACATAGGTCCTGGTTGTGCCTTAAGAGGAGACTGGGGACAGATCATTATTGAAGATGGTTGTAATGTGCAGGAAAACTGTACAGTTCACATGTTTCCGGGTAAATCTATCGTGTTGAAAAAAGGTGCTCATGTGGGGCACGGAGCCATTATTCATGGAGCGAATTTGGGTGAGAATTGCCTGATCGGGATGAATGCCGTGATCATGGATGATGCTTATGTTGGAGACGAAAGTATTATTGGTGCTTTGAGCTTTGTTCCGGCCAATATGCAAATTCCAAAACGTTCATTGGTGGTGGGGAATCCTGCAAAGATCATCAAAGAAGTAACAGATGAAATGATTGCCTGGAAAACCAAGGGGACCCAATTATATCAGCAGTTACCAAAAGAATGTCACGATACTTTGAAAGCTATTGAGCCGTTGAGAGAGCTGGATGCTAATCGTCCTTCACAAGACTCCTTATATGATACCTGGGAATCTATCAAATCAGCAGACTGATCAATGTCATAGGACATCCCGCGAATTAATCCTAACTTAGTAGAAGTAATTAGAATGAAATGAAGCACTTACTGCTCGCTCTTACTTTTATCGCCTTTTCATCCTTTGCACAGTTGAATATGACCCAGCTGGGATACCTTGATATTCCTGCAGTTCACAATACCAAACTCAATGATGTTTGGGGGTATGTTGATGAGTTTGGAAATGAATTTGCTTTAGTAGGATGTGAAGAGGGTCTAAGTATAGTCAATGTCACTGATCCGGCAAATCCTGTTGAATATTCCTGGATTGATGGAATTTATTCAGTTTGGAGAGATATTAAAGTATATCAGGATTACGCTTACATCACCACTGAGGCCCATGAAGGCTTGTTAATCGTGGATCTTTCAGGTTTGCCTGGTTCACCTGTAACACCTTTCACACACTATGATGGTCCATTAGGAAATGAATGGCAATCTGCTCATAACATTTATGAAGACAACGGATACGTCTACATATTTGGTGCAAACCGTGGAAATGGTGGTGTGATCATTTTGGATGTGGCAACCGATCCCTGGAATCCAATAGAAGTAGGAACCTTTGATACCTGGTATGTTCATGATGGATATGTGGTGGATGATACGGGCTATTTTGCGCATATCAATGATGGCTTTTTCAGTGTGGTCGATCTGACAGATAAAGCCAATCCGGTTTTACTGGGGACCTCTAATTCACCTGGAAACTTTACGCACAATATTTGGGCTTCAACGGATGCTAATTATGTGTTTACTACAGATGAGATCTCTGGAGGTTTTGTTGGTGCTTATGATGTTACAGATCCTGCAAATATCAAGTATTTGGATAAGATCCAATCTTCATCCGGAGATGGAATTATTCCGCATAACACACACGTTCGAAACAATTATATCATTACCTCTTATTACACGGATGGTATAGTAGTGCATGACGTGACCTATCCGCACAATATGGTGGAAATAGGGAATTTTGATACCTCACCCTATGATTCTCAAACATATAATGGATGTTGGGGTGCTTTTCCATTCTTCCCTTCAGGGAATATTCTGGCATCTGACAGAGAAGAGGGATTGTTCATTCTTTCAGTAGATTATCATCAGGGAGCTTACCTTGAAGGTACAGTAACCGAATTTGGAACCGGAACGCCATTAAATGGAGTTGAGATCAGCATTGATAATCAAAATATCCATGACCAGTCGAATATTTTTGGTGATTATGCCACAGGCGTAGAAAGCTCAGGTACTTATGATGTGACCTATTTCAAATTGCTCTACTATCCGCAAACGGTTTCTGTTTCCATGACAGAAGGCAATATTGCTACTCAGGATATTGAGTTGGTGAAGATTCCTCAGTATTATGTCAATGTAACGGTATTGGATGCGCAAACGCTTCAGCCCATTGAAAATGCTCAGGTAGAATTAGATCATACCTATCTTGAACATACCGGAGTAACGGATGTAAATGGTGAGGTAAGCATTGGATTATATTATGAAGATCATTATGATGTCGTGGCTGGAAAATGGGGTTATGTATCTGCTTGTTTTGAAGATACCATGCTTACTAGCACAGTCACTGATCTAACCATTTATCTGGACCAGGGAATTTATGATGATTTCAGCTTTGATTTCGGTTGGACCGTATTTGGAGATGCACACAAAGGTATGTGGGAACGAGAAGTTCCGGTAGGAGTGATCGTAAATGGGGTGATCGAAAACCCTTTTACTGACGGATTTTGGGATTGCGGAAATAAAGCTTATATCACGGGAAATGGTTCAACACAAGCGAACGATCAGGAAGTAGATAACGGAGAAACCATTTTGATCTCACCGGTATTTGATTTGACGGGATACACTGATCCATACATCAATTTCAATGCATTTTTCTACGATATGTTCGGACCGGCAGATGATACTCTAACTGTGAGTTTATATAATGGATCAGAGACTGCACCTATATTGAAATTATACAACGGTAATACTGTGATGAGCGAATGGTTGCCGTACAGTATTTCAGTGAGTAATGTGATCACTGCTACTACAACTATGCAATTGATACTGCACATAAGTGATTATCCATCTTCTATCAGCATTTGCGAAGCAGGTTTTGATCATTTCTTCGTGACGGATTATTCTTTGGTGGGATTGGAAGATGAAAAGAATTCGGAGATCAGTATCTATCCAAACCCGGTGTCAAATGAGTTGATCGTAAAAGGTATAGGCTCGGGAATAGTTGAGATAAGAGATCTTTCAGGCAGACTCGTGCAACAACTACAAACTCAAAATGTATTAGATGTTTCTGCGCTTCAACAGGGAGCATACATTTTAACTTTCCGAGATCTTAGCGGGGAGATCCTGCACATAGAGAAAGTGATCAAGGAGTAGGTGTGTAGATGTGTAGATATGCTGATGTGCAGATTTGAGGATGTGTAGATTGTCACTCTGAGCCTGTCGAAGAGTCTTTCGCGTCAATATCTTCAAAAAGTGTCATTCTGAGCGGAGTCGAATAGTGTGTTCGAAAACTATCATTTAGCAATTTGTCACTCTGAGCCTGTCGAAGAGTGTTTCGAACATCACATCATCTAACTAATTGTCACTCTGAGCCTGTCGAAGAGTCTTTCGCGTCAATATCTTCAATAAATGTCAGTCTGAGCGGAGTCGAAGACTATAGTCTTAAAAAAAATCAGAGAATTCATATCTTAGTTCCAGAGCAACAAAAGATCAAATGAAAAAATACACCCTTTTATTAGTAGCTACTCTCATTGTCTTTGCTACAACCGTGGTGTTGACTTTTGCCATTACCTCTAAGCTGAACAATTATAAGGTCAAAAAAGAGGAGATTGTTCTTTTACTGGATGCTGAAGCTCGATTAGGTAATCTATGGGAATGGGTGCCTTTTTTTGGTCCCGGTGATGAGATCATGGAGAACAAAAGAGAATTGGAAGATAAAGCAGATCTCTATTACAATTCGGCAGTGAAAAATGGAGTTATTCTGTTCTCTATAGTGGTGGCTTATTTGATCCTGATCTCACTGGTTTATGGTAAAAAGGAGTATCGAAATCAAGCCATTGGACTCTCCTTTGTTATGGCTGCCATGTGTTTTCTTTATTTGGGTTTACAATCCCCTTTTCTGGAAATTCAGGCTTTCAAAGATGATGTAACAGCAACTCTTCCAATTACAGATGAATTTGAGTTTACCGGTACCGTTGAAGGGCGTGTTTACTTCTTGTATCAAAACAAATCGGTACTGGAATTGATCAAATTGCTTTACATGGGCGGAAATTACTTTGTGGCCATTATAATATTGATCTTCAGTATTGTTTTTCCAACGGTGAAACTCCTTACTTCAAGTATGGTGTTCTTTGCACCTGGATCCAGATATAGTAAACAAGCCGTAACAGTGATCGATAAACTGGGTAAATGGAGTATGGCTGATGTCTTTGTTTCCTCCGTTTTTCTGGCTTATTTCTCCTTTGCAAATATGAATGTTGGCGTAGATACCGGTGCGTCTACTTTGATAGGACTTTACTTTTTTGTGGCCTTTGTAGTGTTTTCTATAGGATCAGGCCGTTTCTTGAAGAATACGGTTATTGAAGCCTCTAAAAGAAGATCGGAGGCTGATTCCATTCCAGCTTGATATCCTGGAACATTGATGCTTTAATGTTTACGCGGAATAAGAAAGTAAATCTTTTTTCTGACCACGGACCGGTTTGTCCCCATTGTAAAGTAGCCTCCCAACAATGCAAGTCTCTCCATAGATTGATGTTGTAATTAGTCACCAAATTTTTATAGGGTTTTTCGGCATCCGATTGATAGGCAGGCAGGAATTGTTGCAGATCAAAATTCGTTAAAAAGCCGATCTTCCATTTCTCATTTATACTAAAATCTCCATCAAATTTGATGGTTTGAACAGCATTATAGTTTCTGTCCGTAAAGGTGTCCTTTAATACCCGGGTGTATTTTAAGTTATAAGAAACATTCAGTTGCCAGGGGATATCAAAACTCACTTTGTTTGGGTTAGTAACAATGCCGTTTTGTGCTGCATTATTCTCCGTTTGTAATGAAAGTTCCTCTTGTTTTTTACGTCCATTTTTACTGGTGAAATTTGCGCCAACTACTAAATTCATGTTTTTGAAAACTCCCACACCTTGTTTGTTCTTCCAGGCATATTGAGCCCGTTCAATATTCAATGAATCATAAGCATATGGACTCAATTGACCACTGGATTGGAAACTTATGACCTTAAAGAGTTTTGATGTTCTGAACGATAGGTTAAATGGATCCAGATTAAAGGAGTCTTTAAAAATGTCATAACTGGAAGTTATACCCAAAGCGTCTATCAGGTTGAATGTTTTATCGGTCTCGTTGATCGTGTCATTCATATTCCGGGTTTTCATTTTCAAGGTGTTCGCTAAACTGAAACTGATCTTTCCTGATTCCCCGGCTCCAGGTTCTTTGTACAAACTTTTTACAAAAGGAGAATACATTCGTGTATTGCTGTCTGCGTCATATTGTACCTCTTTGTAAAGGGTGAGATCTGGTCTGTAATTGAAAGATAAGTTTGGCGTAGCTACATGCTTGAATCTGGTTTCACGCTCTGTTTTTAACTTGTAAATACCATAAAAACTGGAGGTTAATCCGGCGGTAAAGTTCACCTCTCTTGAATTGGCGAATCCTTTCAATTTTGTAGTGTCCACTTTTTGATCTGTATCGTTCCATTCATGATCTTCGTACTGGAAGTTCCAGAATTCTCTGTATGTTGCTTGCGGTGTGAAAGTAAACCGTCCACCAAATATTTTGAGGTTAGAATTCAACGTTACGTTTTGCTCAACACCATTCACAGCATAATCACCAACCTGATTGTAGTCATTGACGTTGAAAATGCTATCCGGAGCTGATATGAAGTTCTTAGATTTCATTCCGTATTGTACTTTGATCTCTTCAAACCATTTTTTACCTACTTTGTTTTTTCTGAAAACACCCAGATCAAAACGGCTGACGGCTAGATTTAATTCAGGTAAATTGAGCGTGTACGTTTTGGCAACTGAGTTCTGTTGTAAACTTGTTTTAATACTCGCGTTACCATTGAATCTTTTGGTTTTCCATCTTTTGGTCAATGACAAGGCAGAGTTGAATTGATTGGTGAAGTAATCCGGATTATAGGTCTGTAAAGTATTCTTTCCGTTATTATCAGACATAAACTTAATATTACCCGAAAAAGTAAGGCTTGGATGGGCTTTTGGATCCTGTGTATGGGTCCAGTCAACGGATACTTTACTGGTTCTAACGGTGTCATAGAAATACCCCTTCAGGTATTGATAGTTTAAACCAAAAGAACCTGTATACCTATATTTTTTTTTGTAATTCGTGATATTGCCAACAGCAAATCTACCAGAGGTATAGATCGTTCCATTGAATTGTGTCTCCCAGTAATCTCCAATAGGAATATAGTACCCAAAGTCCTGTAATCCATATCCAGCTTTGGGTGAGCTGGCAAAACTTGGAATAATAATTCCGTGTTTTTTAGAATCTGAATTTGGGAAAAAGGCAAATGGAGCAGCAAGAGGAGTAGGGATCTTGAATAATTTCATGTAAACCGGTCCCGTCACAATTCGTTGATCTGGTACAATGATCGCTCGCGTTAATTTGAAATGGTAATGTGGTGTATCGAGGTCACAAGTGGTGAATTTACCATTCTTTAAATGGATCTCTTCATTAGGATGGATCTTGGATTCAGCCATATGTATATAGCCTTCATCCTGTTGTGCTCTTACTTCTCTAACATAGCCTTTTTTTGTTTCAAAATTGTATTTGATGTAATCACATCTGGATTCTTCACCCTCTGAAATGAAAATAGGCTTACCAACTGGATTTCCAGAAGAATCGGTAGTGAATGTGGCTATGACTTCACTGTTTTTGGTGTTGATCTCTATGTAATCTGCTTTAAGTTCGATTCCCTCATAGCTTACATAGGCTTCACCATAAAGCATTACCGTT
The DNA here is from genome assembly GCA_020635955.1 of Crocinitomicaceae bacterium. GTDB lineage: Bacteria > Bacteroidota > Bacteroidia > Flavobacteriales_D > Crocinitomicaceae > Paracrocinitomix. The sequence continues at coordinate 29,799 of JACJYW010000003.1, read as the reverse complement.
TGTCTGGGGATATTTGCAATGATCGAGTCTCTTGCCTCATACTTTACGGGTCCATCCAGATCATTTTGTGCAAAGGAATAAGAGGCTGCAAATAGCACGCTTATCAACATTGATAAATGGATAACTAGCGATATTTTGAGCCTATTCAGCAACTTTTGGTCTTAACTTTGTTATACTATACGAAAAAAGTGCACAAAACTATAACAATTATCAGATGATGATAAAGCATATAAACATCTTGAGAGCGATAATATTGCCTGTTTTCATCTTTTTTTGCGGACAGGGATTTGCTCAGTCAACAGCATTGGCTCATGGAATCAAGACAGTTGTGATCGATCCGGGCCATGGTGGAAAAGATCCGGGTTGCCATGGAAAACATTCCAATGAAAAAACAATTGCCCTGAACATAGGATTAAAATTAGGTTCGTTCATTGAAGAGAACTATCCGGATATCAATGTGGTGTATACCCGTAAAACGGACGTTTTTGTTGAGTTGAATGAGAGAGCAGCTATTGCGAATAGAAATAACGCCGATCTTTTTATCTGCATTCATGTCAACTCTGGTCCTGAAGCTGCTTATGGAGCTGAAACCTATGTTTTAGGATTACATAGAACTGAAGCACAACAAAAAGTAGCAGAAAGAGAGAATGCATCTATTTTATTGGAAGATAATCAAGGTGCCAACTACGAAAAATTAACGCCTGACATGATCATAGCTCAGCAATTGCAATTGAGCGTATTTCTTGATCACAGTATCAATTTTGCTACAAAGCTTCAAAATCAATTCAAAAGCATAGGTAGATCTGATAGAGGTGTAAGGCAAGCAGGATTCTTAGTGTTATATAAAACTACCATGCCATCCGTGTTGATTGAAACTGGTTTCCTTACGAATCCAAAAGAAGAAGATTTTCTTTCAAATAAAGAAAGTCAGAATCTGATGGCGTCTTCTATTTTTAAGGCCTTTCAGGAATTTAAAGCGGAGTATGAAGGAGCAGATCTATCCGTAAATTCTACGATTAACGGGATCGATACCACTCTTTTTGGTTTAGAAGAGAAAGAAATTACCAAAAAGGATGTGGTATTTAGAGTACAGATTGAAACTTCGGCCACGCCTATTGATCTGACGCATGAGAGATTCCAAAATATGCCAATCTGGACCTATGAATCAGGTGGATTGTACAAGTATACAGTGGGGCTTTTTAAAGAGATAGATCCGGCTAATAAACTGAAGAAAGAATTGAGAAATAAAGGATTTGAACACGCTTTCGTGGTGGCCTTTGTCGGGGATGAGCGTATTGATCTGGATAAGGCAATTAAATTGGTTGAAAATTAAGTCAAGCCGAATATTTCCATTATTTTAGCGTTTTAAAATTAGCGAACGCAGACCCAGTTCATGAGAGTTTCTAAAGAGTTTAAAGTAGGATTATTAGTTGTTTTAGGATTATTGTTGCTTTTCATAGGTACCAATTTCCTTAAAGGCGGTGGTATCTTTGGAAAAGACCGTGAATTCTTTGCTGAATTCGAAAATTCTGCGGGTTTACAGCCCTCTAATGAAGTTCAGTTAAATGGTGTGAGAGTAGGTCAGGTAATGGCCGTTGATCTTAAAGAAGATGATGCCTCTAAAGTAGTGGTAAGATTTACCATTGAGAAAGAGGAATTATTGATCCCTAATTCATCTGAGATCTGGTTGATCAGCTCAGATATCCTTGGTACAAAAGCATTAGATCTTAGAATTCCAAATGACACTGTTCCTAGAGCTAATGTGGCTTATTATGAATCAGGTGATTACATGACCGCTAAAACAGAAATGTCTTATGAGGATAAGATCAATGAAGAGATCTTGCCTTTGAAAAAGAAAACAGAAGAATTGATCGCATCTGTTGAAGGGATCATTGTATCGGTAAATGCTTTCTGGGATACATCTGCAGCTTATACCATTGATGAGAGTTTGTATGAAGTAAGAGATGCTATCGATAAGTTTGGAGAGTTGGCCAATAACCTGTCTATTCTTGTAGCCAATGAAACGCAACAGGTAAATGTGATACTGAAAGATGTGAAAACCATTACTAGTAATTTGGCGGCAAATTCTGATTCAATAACCAATATCGTTAACAACTTATCATCCATCACGAGTGATGTGGCGAATTCTGATCTGGATACCATTTTGTATGATACGAAAGAAGGCCTGAAGGAACTCAATTCCTTATTGGCAGATATTAATAGTGGTGAAGGAACAGTAGGTAAATTATTGCATACAGATTCTCTTCATAATGAATTGCTGCAGACGAACCAATCTGTTCAAAACCTATTGGATGATTTCACAGCTAATCCTAACAAATTTGTACACTTCTCTATTTTTGGAAGAAAGGTTAAAGGGTATCAAACCACCCCAGAACGCCGCAATATGCTTGATGAAGTTCTGGATTCTTTGCAAAAAGGAAGTGAGATTCAGTATAAACCATAACCCAATTAATCATTAATGGGAATAAGTAGTATTGCATTTATTCTGATCTTTTTAGGGGCTGCGGCCTTCTTTGCTTTCAAGATCAGACAGATCATTCAGAACATTAAGTTAGGTAGGTCATTGGATCGTACCGATAATAAAGGTGAACGATTAAAGACCACCATCAGAGTGGCTTTAGGTCAATCTAAAATGGTGACACGACCAATTCCGGGAATCTTGCACATTTTCATTTATGTGGCTTTTATTTTCACTCAAATTGAATTGATCGAGATCATTATTGATGGAGTTTCAGGTAATCACAGAATATTCTTTGAGCCACTAGGTGGATTCTATGTGTTCATTATCAGTTTGATTGAGGTGCTTTCAGCTTTGGCTTTGATTGCAACCTTTACCTTCCTTGCCAGAAGAAATCTGCTGAAAATTCCGCGTTTCGTTAAAAGTGAAATGACAGGATGGCCAAAATTGGATGGTAATATTATCCTTTATCTTGAATTCTTACTGGTCATGTTCATCTTCACTATGAATGGGGCAGATGAAGCTTTGCGTTTGCAAGGTGCCAGTCATGCTGAAGGAAGTGGATCATTTGGATTCGCTATCAGTTCGATCTTGGGACCAAATGTTTTTGGAAGCATGGATGTGGCAACGCTACACCTTTTAGAAAGAATTGGTTGGTGGGGACATTTTATTGTGGTGATGGGCTTCATGGTTTATTTGCCTTTCTCAAAACACTTACACATTTTCTTTGCCTTCCCTAATGTTTACTTTTCTAACCTTAAACCTAAAGGTCAGTTCACAAACATGGAGGCGGTTACCAATGAGGTAAAATTGATGATGGATCCGAATGCTGATCCATTTGCAGCACCAGCAGCTGATGCGAATGCTGAGCCTCAAAGATTCGGGGTGAAAGATGTAAAAGATCTAAACTGGGTAAATATCCTGAACGCTTATTCATGTACTGAGTGCGGTAGATGTACCTCTTCTTGTCCTGCGAATATTACAGGAAAGAAATTGTCTCCAAGAAAGATCATGATGGATGTACGAGACAGAGTGGAGGAAGTAGGTAAAGGATTGAGAAAAGACCCGAATTTTGATGACGGAAAGTCATTATTGGGAGATTATATCACAGAAGAAGAAGTTTGGGCATGTACCTCTTGTAACGCTTGTGTTCAGGAATGTCCTGTAAATATTGATCCACTTTCTATTATTGTGGATTTAAGAAGATACTTAGTAATGGAAGAGTCAAAAATTCCTGCTGAATTGATGACCATGAATACCAATATTGAGAACAATCAGGCCCCTTGGCAATTTTCACCAACAGATCGTCTTAACTGGAGAGACGAAGATTAAATTTCATTGAATGTCAATACTAGTACCATTTAAAGCTATTAGACCAAAAGCTGATAAAGCTGAGCAAATTGTTTGCAGACCATATGATGTTTTAAGTGCATCAGAAGCACGTGATGAAGCAAAAGGAAATGACATTAGCTTCTATCATGTGATTAAGCCGGAGATCGATTTTCCTGATGGGCATGATGAACATGCCACTGAGGTTTATATTAAAGGAGCTGAAAACTTTAAGAAGTTGCAGGATTCAGGTATGATGGTAAAAGATTCTAAAGAGAATTTTTATGCTTATCAGATCAAGATGGGTGATCACGTTCAAACCGGATTAGTAGGATGCTGTGCTATTGACGATTACTTTGATAACAATATTAAGAAGCACGAATTAACACGTCCGGACAAAGAAGAGGATCGTAAAAATCATGTTCGTTACAGTAAAATGAACTACGAGCCGGTGTTCTTCAGTTATCCTCATGTGAATGAAGTGAATGTGATCATCAATAAAGCCAAAGAAAAGGCGCCCTTGCACGATATCGTTACTGCTGATGGTTTAACACATACCTTATGGGTAATAGACAATTCTGCGGATATTGCTGAGATCGAAAGATTGTTCCAGGACAAAGTTCCTAGTATTTATATTGCTGATGGACATCACAGAACTGCAGCTGGAGCTTTGGTTGGTAAAGAATTGAGAGAACAAGCAGCTGGAGCTTCGAATGATGGTAAACGTTACAATTATTTCATGGCGGTATTGTTCCCGGATAATGAATTGAAGATCATTGATTATAACCGTGTGGTGAAAGATCTGAATGGACATACTGAAGAAGGTTTTATTGATCTTCTTAAACAATCATTTGATGTTGAAGAAGTTAGTGGACAAGCGAAACCATCCAAACTACATGAGATGGGAATGTATATGTCTGGAAAATGGTATCGATTAACCGCAAAAGCAGGTACTTATAATGATGCTGATCCAATTGGCGTATTAGATGTTACGATATTAAGCGAAAGTGTTTTGAATCCCCTATTAGGTATTAAAGACCTAAGAACAGATAATAGAATTGAATTCGTTGGAGGAATTAGAGGATTGGGTGAATTAGAGAAAAGAGTGAATTCGGGAGAAATGAAGGTGGCTTTTGCTATGTTCCCTGTCAGTATGAAACAACTGGTTGATATTTCGGACAATGACATGATCATGCCGCCGAAAGTAACCTGGTTTGAACCAAAGTTACGCAGTGGATTGTTTGTACATGATCTAGCTGACTGATGTAGACATAAGACTTTAGACAAAAGACTCTAGACTTGATCTTTTGTATTTAAAAAATTGAATAATGAGTGAAATAAAAGTACCTACAATGGCCGAAATGATGGCTGCCGGAGAAACTCCGGAGGTTTTGTTTTGGGTTGGATGTGCCGGAAGTTTTGATGACCGTGCAAAAAAGATCACTAAGGCTATCGTTAAGATCCTGAATAAATGCAACGTGAAATTTGCAGTGTTAGGAACTGAAGAAGCATGTACGGGAGATCCTGCAAAAAGAGCAGGAAATGAATTCCTTTTCCAAATGCAGGCTATGATGAATATTCAGGTATTGGATGCTTATGAGGTTAAAAAGATCGTAACAGCTTGTCCTCATTGCTTTAATACCCTAAAGAATGAATATCCGGGTCTTGGCGGAAATTATGAAGTCATTCACCATACTCAATTATTAGAAAGCCTTTTCAACGAAGGAAAATTGCAAGTAGAAGGAGGAGAATTCAAAGGTAAAAAGATCACCTTTCACGATCCTTGTTATTTAGGAAGAGCGAATGAAGTTTATGAAGCACCTAGAAATGTGCTTCAAAAGTTAGATGCTGAATTGGTGGAGATGAAACGTTGCAAAGCAAAAGGTCTTTGTTGTGGTGCTGGTGGAGCTCAAATGTTCAAAGAAGCAGAGAAGGGAAATAAAGAAGTGAATGTTGAACGTACAGAGGATGCCTTAGAAACTAATCCTCAGATCATTGCAACAGGATGTCCATTCTGCAATACTATGATGACGGATGGTGTGAAGAATTTCAACAAAGAAAACGATATAAAAGTTTTAGATATTGCGGAAATGATAGCTTCGGCATCAGATTTGTAGGGGATAGGATATAACCTTAAACTCCACTCACATGAAAGGACGTTACTTATTATTGTCAGCACTTGTTTTTATTGGGATCTTCTCTTGTAAAAACAGAGTGTATATGACCGTTTCTGAACCGGCAGCTGTCTTTCTAGAACAGGAATATGAATCAGCCGGAGTTGTAAATAGAACGTATTCTGAAGGTGCGGGAAAAATTGTTGATGTCATTGATAATGCATTAACCTTAGAAGGAAACCTGGATCATGAGGGATCTAAAGCAGCAGTTCAGGGTGTTTTTGATGAATTGACGGTGAATCCAAAGTTTAAACGCGTTGTTTTAATGGATAGTATGACGGTAAAAGGAGGGGGAATTGATATTTTTCCTGCCCAATTACCCTGGGAAGAGGTACAACGCCTTTGTGATGAGAATGGTGTTCAATTGTTGTTCGTATTAGAGGTATTTGATACGGATACTAAAATTGATTACAGTTCTCAAACTGTGAATAAAAATACACCGCTAGGAACCGTTCCAATGATCCAGCACACAGCTACCATGACAACAAAGATCAAAACAGGGTGGAGAATTTATGATCCTAAGAACAAATGGATCAGGGATGAATTTTGGTTGTCAGATCGCATTCAAAGCACAGGATCAGGAATCAATCCTTTGAAAGCAGCTGAAGCACTAATGAAAAGAGGTCAGGCTGTTCGCCAGATCTCAACTCAGGTTGGACGTTTTTACGCAGGTAGAGTTAGAGACCAGCAATTCAGAGTTTGGAGAACCTACTTCAAAAAAGGAGATCAAAATATTAAGATAGGTGCGCGTAGAGCACAGGTAAACAACTGGACCGGAGCAGCTGAAATGTGGGAAAAAGCCACGCATAGCGATAGAAGAAGAGCTGCTGGTAAGGCTTGCTATAATATGGCTGTTATTGCTGAGATCAATGGTGACCTTTATGGAGCATACGAGTGGGCTCAAAAATCATATTCTGATTACAAGATCAAAGATGGTAGGGATTATGCTCGTTTGCTGAAGAACAGAATTATAAGATGGGAGAACAATCAGGCTCGTAAAACCATGGATGAGCAGGGGAACTAATTTTTCCTTGAAAATCAGAAAATAACAAATCACAAAAACCAAATTACAAGTGAGTAGATGTAGTGTTTTTGGAGATTGAGATTTGGAATTTGTTATTTATAATCAATGAAGACAAAACAATCCTTAACAGAGTTATTGAACATCAAATATCCGGTGATTATGGCTCCTATGTTCCTGGTGACCAATGCAAAAATGATGATTGCGGCTTGCAATAGTGGTATTGCTGCAGCCATTCCGGCTTTGAATTACAGAACAGATGAGGAGTTCAGAGCTGCCATTGATGAAATTAGAGCGAATTCAACAGGTCCCATTGGTATCAATTTGATCGTAAATAAATCAAATCCCAAAATGCCGGCACAGTTGCAAACTTGTGTAGATAAAAAGGTTGATTTCATTATCACTTCATTGGGATCTCCCGAAGCTGTGATAAAAAAGTGTAAGCCAGCAGGGATCAAAGTTTTTTGTGATGTTGTTGATCTGCAATATGCTCAGAAAGTAGAGCAATTAGGTGCTGATGCCATCATAGCCGTGAATAATAGAGCAGGTGGTCACGCCGGAAATATGTCTCCCGAAGAGTTGATTCCTCTTTTAAATGATAATTGCACTATTCCTGTAATATCAGCAGGAGGTGTGGGTAATCACAAAGATCTGGAATATATCATGGGACTTGGAGCTGCAGGTGTATCTGTTGGGTCGATCTTTATCGCTTCAAATGAATCAGATGTTTCAGATGAATATAAACAAGCCTGCGTAAACTATGGGAAAGATGACATTGTCATGAGCACTAAGGTTTCGGGAACTCCGTGTACAGTGATCAATACCCCGTATGTTCAAAAAATAGGAACCAAGCAAAACTGGTTTGAAAGATTGTTGTCCAAAAGTAAGCGATTAAAGAAGTGGGTGAAAATGCTCACTTTCGTTAAGGGGATGAAAGCCCTTGAAAAATCAGCCTTTAGTGCCACTTACAAAACGGTATGGTGTGCGGGGCCTACCATTGAGAATACACATTCTATTCGTCCAATTAAGGAAATAGTCAGGGATCTTGTGAATCCCTGATTCAATCTAATTACTTCTCTACCAAAGTTGCCAGGCGCGCAAGAGTTTGTTGTCCTCCTTCTATGGCACCATAATGTTCAGCAACATATTGTAGTTGTTCAATAGTTTTAAATACATGCTTCATGGTAAGTATGGTACTTTCACCTTTAGATTCAAATGAAACTGTAACACTGAAAGATATGGCTTCCCTGTCTTCATCATCCACATGTTTATATTCGATCATTTGAATAGGTACGATCTTAAGGAATTTAATGTGATTCGGAAAGTCCGTGCCATCAGGTCCGTGCATAATGAATTTCCAGCTTCCGTTTTCCTCGAATGCAAAATGCTGGGTAGTGATGCTGAATCCAAAAGGACCAAACCAATTTTCTAAGAGCTCAACCTTTGACCAGGCTTCCCAAACTAAATTTGATGCGGCATTAAATGTTCTTGTATAGGTGACCTCATTGTCTTTGATCACATAGTTTGTAAGGGTATAGGTGTCCATAATTATGCAAGTTGATTGATAAGCATGCTTTCTAATTGATCCAATGCCATAGTGAGACCTGGCTCCATTCCCATTTCAAGCACCTTTTTTAGATCTTCTTCTGAAGCAAATTCAGTGACCATCACTAACGAAGTGGATTGATCAATGGCTGTAAATTCATTAGTGAAATAAGATGCAGGCATTTCTTTATTGATGGTTCCATGCTCATCACACCAAGCATCCATTCCTGAAAATTGAGATTCAGTTACAATATTTTTGAAAGTTGTAAGGCACCAGAAATTCTCTCCTTGAGGGCCAACCATGGCATATAATCTTTTTCCTCCTTCTTTGAAATCCATGGATGAAGTTACAGATTTGAATGGTTCTGGTGCCCACCATTGATCCAATAGCTCAGGCGTAGTGAAGGCCTTCCAAACCAGTGATACCGGAGCGTTGAAGCTTCTTTTGACAGTTAATACATTCTTTTCGGCGGTGAATTGTGCTTTGTTCATCTTTTATCCTTTTTTAATTCTTCTAATAATTGATCCAATTGATTAAATCTTTCTTCCCATAATTTTTTAAATGGTGCTATCCATTCGGCTACTTCATTGAGTTTATCCAGTTTAGGCTCGCAATACCTTTCTCTTCCTTTTTGTGTGATCTGGATGAGTTCACATTCTTCAAGTACCTTGATGTGCTGAGAAACCGCCGGTCTGCTAATTTCAAACTGTTCGGCAATGCTATTCAAATTCAACGGCTCGTGCACAATGAGCGTAAGTATGGCCCTTCTTGTAGGGTCTGCCAAACCTTGAAAAATATCTCGTTTAAGTGCTCCCATATATCAATATGTAAGTAATTGCTTACAAATATATATGTAAGTATTTACTTACGCAATAGATTTGCTAAAATTCTTTTTTTAAGTTTCAAATCTGATAATCATCATCTTATTCTAGTGGATTTTAACGACTTTTGAAGTCTATGGAACGATTCAATCACAAAACATTCACAGCGGAAGAGGCTGTTAAGATCATAAAAAGTAATGATCGTATCTTTTTGCATTCAGCAGCAGCTACACCATCAGTACTTATCCAGGCCATGACCGATAGAGCGAGTGAACTGGACAATGTTGAGATCGTTTCCATTCATACTGAAGGACCTGTTCCTTATGCAGATGAGCAGTTTGCCAATAACTTTAAGATCAACACTTTTTTTGCGGGTAGCAACATTCGTAAGCATGTACAAAGTGGTAGAGCGAATTATATTCCTATTTTTTTGAGTGAGATCCCTCATTTATTGAGAACCCAGAAGCCTATTGATGTGGCTTTGATCAATGTCTCCATGCCAAATAAAAAAGGCTTTTGTTCATTAGGATGTTCAGTAGATATTTCAAATACAGCCATTGATGTTGCAAAGCATATTATAGCACAGGTCAATCCTCAAATGCCATTTGTTCATGGTCACGGAATCATTCATATGGATGAAATTGATGCATTGGTTCAGGTGGACGAGCCTCTGTATGAAGCAGGAATGCGTGAGCCAACAGCTGTAGACCTTCAAATAGGAAAGAACATTGCAGAATTGATTGAAGATAGATCTTGTCTGCAAATGGGAATTGGTGCCATTCCAAATGCCGTGCTAGCTTGTTTAGGTAATCATAAAGATTTGGGCATCCATTCAGAAATGATATCTGATGGAGTAGTGGATCTTTACGAAAAAGGAGCTATAACAGGTCATTACAAGATGACGCGTTATGAGAAGATTGTAGCATCATTTGCCTATGGTACACGAAAGATCTACGATTTTATTGACGATAATCCAATTGTAAACATGATGGATGTGGCTTATGTCAATGATCCATCTATTATCTCGAGAAATCCAAAAACGGTTGCCATTAATAGTGCCATTGAAGTAGATGTATTTGGACAAATCTGTGCCGATTCCATAGGAACAAAGCACTATTCAGGTGTTGGTGGACAAATGGATTTTATGCGAGGAGCAGCACATTCAGAAGGAGGGAAACCAATACTGGCTCTACCGTCCATTACAAAAGATGGAAAATCTAAGATCGTAAGCGCTATGGGACCTGGAACACCAGTTGTTACGACAAGAGCGCATGTTCACTATATCGTTACTGAATTTGGAGTAGCTTATTTAAATGGAAAAAATCTGAAAGAAAGGGCAGAAGCCATGATCCAAATTGCACATCCTGATCACAGAGAACAGTTAGAAAAAGAAGTTTGGGAGATCTTTAAGCAATCCATGACAGTATAGGAGATTACTTTAAATCGACATGTACATACAACATTAATCGAACTTATTTCGTTTTAGTTGTATGAAGATCAGAATCCTAACATTCAGATCCCTCTTGACCCTGTTTATTTTTATCTCTTTTTCTGTTCATGCTCAATATTACAGGAAAGTAAAGACAAGAGTATCCATCTTAATGGAAACGACATTTTCTTCATTAGGACAAGATGGTATTACTCCATCTATTACAATAGGAAATGATTGTCATGAAGTACAATTTGGTCCAAGAATAAGTTATCAGCATTTTTCAAAATCATCTTCAAAAGGGAAGATTCCCATGGTGTTTGATTTTGGATATCGCATGAATTACTTCAATAAAATTAGAGGATTGAGCCTGTTTTGGAGTATTCGAAATGAATATACACAAGATAAAGGAACTGAATATTGGACATTTGATCCGGACAATATTACTGATTGGCGTATGGATCTTGGGGATGAACCAATCGACATGAAAACATCAACTCGCACAAGAAAATTTACCTTAATGTTGGGTACCGGTGCTGAATATATTTTTGTGAATCAACTTTATTTAAAAGGAGAAGCGGGGTATGGACTATCATTTAATGGAGCTAGGGAAGACCATATTAATACATCTACTAATGAGATCATGAGAGTTACGGGAACTTTTATGCTTCCGAAATTTAATGCCTGGATAGGATCAATAGGATTAGGTTTCAGATTTTAATCCAGCGCTCTGGAATTATGAACGTAATCACGAAGTTTATTTTCGTACTCGTGTATGTCAAATTGTAAAGTTGGTCCTTCACCATCTGTCTTTTCTATCTTCAAGGTGCCTTTTGCATAGTCAATGTAAAGGATATGTTCTTTAGTGAACGCCTGATGCACCTCTTGGCCATCCATTCTCCACACATTGAGCTTTCCAATATGTTCAACGGCCAGCTCTGGCGTCATTTCCTGTCTGATAAATTCGTCTAGTGATAATTGCATGAAACAAATATACTAATAGAACCATCCACCATAACTATAGCCATCCAAATCTACCCGTTTACGATTGGCCAATTCAAAGATGTCAATGGTCTTTTCGATCGTCATTTCAATCTCGTCCTCATTTTTAACAGACAAACCTTTTTTGCTTTTGAAGCCTATTGTTACAAAATCTTGCTCGTCACAAGGAAACATACCAACATAATCGATCATCCAGTTCTTTGTTTTTTCTGTTTTCCTCTTGTAGAAATAGATGTACCCCGATTCTTTTCCATTGAACACTTCAACCTTTTTAATGAAGGCAACTGTATCTTCTTCTTCATCATATCCGCTAGCATACAACAAAGCAAAAGCCATATCGTTTTGTGTGATTTGATCAGGGAAATATTCTAACATCTCATGCTTTTCTAAACGATTGAATGCCCATGACCTGTATTCTCTATCATTGATAACTGAATTGATCCTTGAAGTGTCAATCGGTAAACCCAATTTATGGTGAATGATCTCTGCTTCTAATATGAACTGCTTGTTCTCTATGCGTTTTACATCCTTGAAAAACTGTTCAGTGTCTTGTTGCCCATTTAATTTGAATCCACACATAAGGGTGTAATAGTCAAGGAATAATGTGTGGTAATCTTTTTTGTTAGAATTGTAGGATGAAGAATAATAGTTTGTATTCCTTTTCTTCTCGTTTTGATTCGCAACCGATCTTTTTAACTCAATATTGGCATTGCGATATATGGATCGTTTTTCAGCTGCAAAATCTTTGTATTCATAAACGCCCTCTTGATATCCATAGGCAAGTAATTCCATTATATAGGGTTGATAATCGGCGTATTGAGCCAAATCAAGCATGTCTGGAAAAAATCCTTTTGTTAACTCCAATGAGTCGTAAAGGAAGTTGAAGAATTTGAGCTTACTTTCAGATTGTGTAAACGGTGTATTATCCACTAGTAATTTCTTAAGAGCATCATAAGATTCCTGCTTCTCAGAATAGGATAGACTCCTCAGAACCACAAATTGATAATCTGAATTAAAACTATTTGAATCATATACTGCAAACAGAAAATCATATGCTTCTTTGGTGTCAATGTGACCTATTCGAATTAAAATGTCTTCCTTCTGCTCATCTTCTTTTTCCTCATCAAATTCACAGTCGTTATACACTTCAATTAGATCCTCCAGATCATCTTCATCAAAATGTATATACATGATCGATTTTTTGGCATTGACCTGATTCAAGCTATCATCTCCTGAAATGTGATCGAAGAATAGATCGGCCTTATCCTCAAAGATATCCCTCCCAATTAGTGTGTCTTTTGGCTGAAATGATTCATAGAAGCGACTCACATATTCTGAAGGGGCATCATTAGTATCAATCAAGGTTTGAAGCGTGTAGAGCACACCGTGATGTAGTCTCATTTTCGTTAAAACACCTTTGGCGCTTCCAGTATCTGACAACAAAAAGCTTAAGGTTTGATCACCATCTTCTTCACCTCGTTCATAACGGCTTACAATTAATTGGTTTTTGTAGGTCAACCGATCGACCCTTAATTCCCAAAAACGCTCAAGTGAGTCATAGCCGATATAATCATGGAATTTATTATACATAACATAGATGGATTCTCCGGTTTTTGCATTGTGATGCATTTTCTTTTCCAATTTTGATTGAAAAGAGTTGTCTTCTTCATTTTTGTTATAATATCCATAAGAACCATAACCACTATTGAGCTTAGGGATCTTTTCTTTTTTAACTGTGTTTACTGAATAGAACATATTGGTATCGGTCCATTCTTCATATTCACTTTTCGTGTCAAAAGCAATGAAATCAAATGAATCAAAGAATTTTCTTTTGTCTGATCCATCTGCAGTAGTAGCCATTAAGTAAAAAGTTGAGCCTTTGGTAACCACTTTAAGTGATAAGCTTTCAACCTGATCTTCCTTATCCTCTTTTAGCATCAATTCTTGTTCAACGTAGGCATATTTTCCATTCGGTTCAAAATGAGTGGATACCAACTCATAGCCTAATCGGTCACCATAGGTTTTCCCCAGATAAGCCAGGTCAAAAGAATCTTCTTCAATGTATTCAAAGTCGTTATAGGTATATCTTAGTACTTGAAAATAGGCTCCACTTGACTGATCATAAGATTGGTAGTAAGGTTCCACTTTCTGTTGATTCATTCCGTCTATCATATCCTGCCCACTCACTAATCCTTTCATTTCCCATTTAGCGCCGCCATAAATAGGGGATACGGTATTCCAGTTACTGTGGGCAGGCGCCAAAGCCAATTTAGTAAAGAAGGATTGTGGTTCAGGACGTTGGATATAAGTACCTATACCAGACCCTTTGAACACCACGATCTCAGTAGGAGTGAAGAATACCTTGTAAGCCACGTAATTGTTTTTACTTGTTTTGGTGAGGATATTAAAACCAATATGACCATTGACTTTGATCTCTTCTTTCTTGATCAGTTCTCCCGGAGTGGCTATGTAGATCAAACTATCAAAAGTGGTTTTATAATATTCAGGATCTTTCTTGAAGATAGGACCTAAAGTAAATTGACGAATGATGCTAAAATTTCCACCGTTCACTGGTTCTGCACATAAATACATCATTCTACCTCTTGTTCTTGTTGGCATTTCATAGAGATATCCGGGAGTTTGAACCTGAATAAAATTGTCTGTAGAGGTTGATTTGGTAAAATCAATGGAACGGTACAAACTCTCGAACTTTTGTCTCATTTTATGAGATTTACCGGTAGATTTTGTTGAAACTGGGCGAAGTGTATAGCCCATATCTCTTAATAATTCAATAGCTCCTTCTTCTCCCGGTAAATGAGCGGCACCAATTCCCGTAAATAATGAATGAACATGCATGATCGAATCCATTCGTCTAACCATGTTCTTATTGCGTTCTACAATGAAATATTTGTGATAGACCTCTGTTGGCGTATCTGATTTAGAAAGAGAATCAATTTGATCCAGATCACCTCTTCTGTAAGCCTCTTCCAACATTACATATTTCTTTTGACCGTTGTTTTCCAGATAACTATTGTTGCTGTTGTCCCTTTTTTTATCCTTATCAGGAGTGAGGGATTTCATTTGAAGATCAACTACTTCTTCAAGTGTTTCAAGGCTGTAAATGGGTTTATTGTTCTTGGCTCCGGCCTGATAAATGAACATATCCAAATAGGTGTTCTCTTGATAATCAGCATTTCCGGGATTGAATCGATATAAGATCTGATTCATCAAACCATTTTTATTCTCCAGTAGATCATAGATCACATCTGACTGAGGAGGGCGAATATTGAAAGCCTGTTCGTAAAAATCCGATCCGTAATTACCAGAATTATAGGATGATCCCATATCCCTGAATTCCTGCAGCCATGTTTCAGGTGAAGATTCCAATCCAACACCTTTTACACGATCCAGACAGTAATAGAATGAATCACTCACATTAAAGGCCAATTTATTGGAAACGTGCATGGTGCCATAGAGGTAACTCGGCTCAGATATTCCATTGCCGGTAATTTCCCAAAGAAGTCCCTGGTACTTTTTTTGAGCATTAGAGGTGAATGAAAACAAAAGGGTGATCAGAAAAATGAAACTAATTTTACGCATGCCGTGAATTTCAGTCAGTAATGGGTCTACGTAAAAATAACAAGGAATATTGTAAAAAGTAACAGCTTAGAAATGAATACTTTTCAATTTTATTATTTGTTAGGATTTTGCTGGTTATTGTCCTTTTTTGGCTGACTGTTGTTTTTCTTCTTAAAATTCTTCTTTTTTGAGAATTTCTTTTTCTTTTTTCGCTCCGGTACTTTCCATTCAGGCCCTTCCCCTAATTCAGCCGGTGGAGCAAGTTTTTCCAATTCATAACCGATCAATCGCTCTATTCGAGCAAATCTTTGCATGTCATGCGGATTCACAATAGTATAGGCCTCTCCCTTAGTATTGGCACGAGCAGTTCTACCCACCCTGTGAACATAATCTTCAGCATCTCCCGGAACATCATAGTTGATCACCATGTTGATCTCTTTGATATCAATACCACGGCTCATTACATCTGTTGCCACAAGAATTCTGATTCGTTTAGATCTAAATCCCAGCAAAACTTCTTCACGTTTATCCTGTTCCAGATTTGATGAGATGCCTTGTGCATTAAATCCCGCATTTCGCAAACCTTTTACAATACCTGAGACTTTGTTCTTTGTTGATGTGAACACAATTATACTGTCATAATCAACCTTGTCTTTCAAAATAGAGTGGAGGAGAGCTTGTTTTTGTTCATCAAAGGCCAGATAAACTTTTTGATCAACTCCCTCAGCCGGTTTGGATATTCCCAGTGAGATCTCAACCGGATCATTGGTAATTCGTTTAGCTAATTGCCTGATCGCTTCAGGCATTGTTGCACTAAACATTAGCGTTTGATGGTTTTTTGGTAAATAAGAGATGATGTTCTTAAGATCATCAATGAATCCCATGTCCATCATTCTGTCGGCTTCATCTAAAACCAAATGCTTGATGTGTTTGAAGTTGACGTATCCCAATTTTAAATGAGAAAGCAATTTACCCGGTGTTGCAACTATGATGTCAGTTCCATGCTTTAAAGCTTCCTTCTGGATTTCCCAATCCTTACCATCACCACCACCGTAAACGGTTTGTGAACCTACACTAACAAAGTATGCAAGTCCTTGAATTTGCTGTTCAATCTGAATGGCCAATTCTCTTGTGGGTACAACCACCAATGTATCAATTGAATTATCTGATTTGTTAACTAGCTTATTCAGAATTGGAAGTACGAAAGCAGCTGTTTTACCGGTTCCGGTTTGTGCACAAGCCAGAATATCTTTTCCCTTTAGGATCTCCGGAATTGCCATTTCCTGAATAGGAGTAGCATCTGTGAATCCCATATATGAAAGAGCTTCAAGTAATTGCTCATTTAAATTTAACTCCTCAAAGGTCATTCTTCATCAATCTTTTATCTCCACATGACCTTTTAGATCAAGCGTTTTATTGTCATTTATAAAAGAGAATTTTATCCAGTAGATATGTGTCTCTCTTTTAAACTCAGCCATTTTGGCTTTTAATTCTTCATTAACTTCTTTGATGCTGCCTTCTTTTTCATAGATCATTTCGCCCCACTTATCATACAATCTGAAATAGAAATAATCCAATTCGCAATTCGTGTTCACACCCCAGGTTGATTCGGCTGATCTTGAAGCAAAAAGAAGTGATTGCATGTGTACTTCACACTCTTCTTCACGATCAATGATCTTGATCCCATCTCCCCAACTGAAATTAAAAATTCTCTTTTTGTTAGAGTAAACATGGGCTACACCTACGGTATCATCTTTTTGCAGTTCAATGCATTTGTAACCTGAGATATCATTTTCAATAGCATAGCTCTTGTACATTCCTGTGCTACATGATCCAAATAAAAAGTGATGATCTTTGAAAGATCTGACAATATGCATACAATTTACTTTGGAGTCAATATTCAGTTTGTGTTTGCTCCATTTTTTATCCCCTAAAAATGATTGGAATAAATAGCTAGTGGTCTCATCATTTCCAATGGCATACACTTCATTCTCAACAAAAGCAATATCCAAAATTGTTATTCCTTCTTCAACCAGCATTTGTTTCCAGGTTTCTCCTGCATCAATGCTTCTATAAACACCATTCTTTTCCGTTACAGCAAATATGATGCTTTTTGAACCCGGATAAGTTCTCAATTGGTTTGATATAAGGGTTTGGTTAAGTGAAGGATCATGAATAGAATTCCACTTTTTACCATTGTCATCTGAAATTAAGATCCCATCTCCACCGGTTGAAGCGTATAATCTGCCCGAACCGGTTTGAATGATAGAGCGAATATCTGTTGATGTACAGCTTTTTACTTCTTTGAAGGATTTTCCTTTATCTTTTGAAATGAACATACCATGACCGGCAGTTCCTGCAAAAATTGTGTTTGCATCTGGTACACAAAGCGATTGAACTTCAGAGCATTCTGGACATAATGCGTCCCCACCATTTAAAACATCCCAGGTACTTCCATTATCATTAGAAACATAGACTTTTGCCTCACCAGCTGATCCTTTTAATCCAACAAAAAGCTGATCTTCAGAAAATGCAGATGTGGTAAATGATCGAACGATCTTTCCTTTTAACTCATGTACAGCAAGTGGATCATATTGAATTGTCTGTCCAAAACTACTGAATGAAAGGAGTAAAAGTGTGAATCGAACCAGTTTGATCATTATGCTTCAGCTAAAATCTTATGTTTTCCTTTACTTTTTCGAATTCTACATGAAACCACTTTATATTCTGGACACAGTGATTCAGAACAGTGTTCATCTGATGTGATCACGTTTAACATGATCTCAGGGAAATGGAAGGTTGAACTTAATATTCCAGGTTTCATTTCATCTGTTACATAGGCTTTGATATCCACCTTACCTCTAGGAGATTCTACGCAAACCATATCTCCATCAGCTATGCCATTTGCAATAGCATCATCCGGATGGATCATTAACACGTCTTCTTTTAATATCTCTACGTTCCCTGTTCTTCTGGTCATTGCACCACAGTTATAATGCTCCAGTTCACGGTTAGTGGTTATGATATACGGATAATCTTTACCATGTGCCGCCACTTCATGAGACTCTTCATATTCTTTGAAGGTGAATTTACCTTTACCACGTTTAAATTCAGTGATATGTAACATTGGTGTATCAGAACCATCTGCAGCTACTGGCCATTGTTTACCATTTTCACCCAATTCATCCCAAACAACTCCTCTGAAGAAAGGAACGATCTGAGAAACTTCCTGAAGCACACCTTCAGCAGTATAATCAGCTTGTTTATAACCTAATCTGTTCATCACATCAATGATGATCTGACCGTCCGTTTTTGTTCCTTCAAGAGGTTCAACCACTTTATTTACACGTTGAATTCTTCTTTCACCATTCGTGAATGTTCCGTCTTTTTCAAGGAACGAAGCACCCGGAAGAACAACAGTAGCATGTTTCGCCGTTTCAGTCATGAAAAGCTCCTGAACAACTAACAATTCAAGGCTATCCATAGCTTTCATTACTTTTAATGTATTAGGATCTGTTTGAACAACATCCTCTCCAATGATCCATAATGCTTTTAATTTGCCTTCAATAGCAGCTTCAAACATTTCCGGGATCTTATAGCCTATTTCAGAAGGAACTACATCCGATCCATAGAACGCTTTGTACTTGGCATTTACGTCCGGATTTGTTACATCCAAATATCCGGCACCCTGATGTGGTTGAGCACCCATGTCTGCTGCTCCCTGAACATTGTTTTGACCACGAAGAGGGTTAACACCTGCTCCTTTTTTACCAATATTTCCTGTGATCATGGCCAGGTCAGCAATTAACTGTACTGTAAAGGTTCCCTGCATTTGCTCAGTAACACCCAATCCATGGAATTCCATTGCCGCTTTCGCTGTAGCATAAGCAATACTAGCTTCGCGAACTAAATTTTTATCTACACCTGTTATTTTTTCCAGCTCATTGATGTCCAGCTTAAGGATCTCAGCTTTCATTTCTTCGTATCCTTCACATCTGCTCGCAATGAATTCTTTGTCTTCAACACCTTCAGAAATGATGTAATACAACATCATATTTAGCAAGGCTACGTTAGTGCCTGGCTTTAATTGAAGATGATATTTAGCGTATTTTGCCAATTCAATTTTACGAGGGTCGATCACGATTCCCGTAACATTCTTCATCATTCTTTGCTTGATCTTAGCTCCGGTAACAGGGTGAGCTGCTGTTGGATTAGCACCAATCACCAAAATACAATCAGTGTATTGCAGATCTTCAATTGAATTGGTAGCTGCACCTGTTCCAAACGCTCGTTGCATTCCTAATGCAGTTGGAGAGTGGCAAACACGAGCACAGCAATCAATATTATTTGTCCCAACTACCGCGCGCATCAATTTTTGCATCAAGTAGTTTTCTTCATTTGGTGTTCTGGCAGATGAAATTCCGGCAATAGCATCAGGGCCATTGTCTTTCATTATTCTTCTGAACTCAGAAACGATATGATCATATGCTTCATCCCAGCTTACTTCTTTGAATTCACCATTTGCTTGTTTGATCAACGGTGATCTTAATCTATCCGGGTGATTATAGAATTTAAAGGCATATCTTCCTTTTAAACAGGTGTGTCCACCATTTGATTCTGCATCATAAGGGGCCTGAATAGATAATATTTCTCCATTTCTGGTAGAAACATTCAAATTACATCCAACACCACAATAGGTACAAACCGTTCTGGTAACTTCAGATGTTTTAACTGCTTTTGATTGGAAGACATCAGAAATAGCGGAAGTAGGGCAGGCCTGCGCACATGCACCACAACTCACACAATCTGATTCCATAAATGATTGATCAAATCCTTTGATGATATGGCTATCAAATCCTCTTCCAGCCATATTCAATACAAATTCTCCCTGTACTTCATCACAAGCTCTGACACATCTATAGCAATTGATGCATTTAGAAAAGTCAGAGGTCATATAAGGGTGGGAAAGGTCTTTTGTTTTATCCAGATGATTGGCTCCAGCTTCATATCGTACTTTACGAATACCAACTTCGGCTGCAACATCCTGCAATTCACAGTTTCCGTTTACCTCACAGGTCAAACAATCCAATGGGTGATCCGTTAAGACCAACTCTATAATATTCTTTCTGAGTTTCTGAATGTTATCTGACTCAGGATAAATGAACTGACCTTCCATCACTGGAGTGTGACAAGAGGCCATGGTTTTTGTCTTGCCATCAGCTTCCAATGCCACATCAACACTACAAACTCTACAAGATCCAAAAGGATCAAGATTTGGAGCATCACAAAGTGTAGGAACCTTTTCAGAATGATTCCTTTTCAGGAAATTCAGTATTGTTTCTCCCTCCTTAATTTCGAATGGTTCGTTATTGATGTAGGCTACTTTCATTGGTGAGGATTTGTTTTAATCTGTTAAATATACAAATTCGAAATGAGAAAATAAACGGCTTTATTCCCATTCATTTTCATAGGTTGCGTCTACTAAATTTTCAGTTTCATTATCACGTAGAGCTATATTGAAACCTGCATAAACACTATGGCAACCATAGTTTCCGTATTTGTCCAGCGCAATGAATCCAACTTGAAGATTCTCAATGGAGTCATGCTTTTTAATGATTCTATTAACTACTTCTATACATGCTTCCTGAGGAGTTTTACCTTGTCGCATTAATTCTACCACCATTGCACTTCCTGCTGTTCTTATGACAGCTTCGCCAACTCCTGTAGCACAAGCAGAACCAACTTCTGAATCAACAAATAATCCCGCTCCGATAATTGGTGAATCACCAACACGTCCATGTATTTTATAGGCCATTCCACTGGTGGTGCAAGCCCCGGCAATTTTACCTGATTCATCAATAGCTAACATACCTATAGTGTCATGATTTTCAGAATTTATAACTGGCTTGTAGTCTGAAGATTTTAGCCATTCTTCCCAGGCTTCTTTTGCTTTATCAGTCAATAAGTTCTTCTTCTCAAATCCTTTATCCAGTGCAAAAGCTAATGCACCTTCGCCCGCGAGCATCACGTGTGGTGTATCTTCCATTACTTTTCGGGCAACAGAAATAGGATTTTCAATATATTGAAGAAAGGCTACTGCTCCACATTTACTATTGTGATCCATAATACAGGCATCAAGTGTCACATTTCCATCTCTATCAGGCAATCCACCCAAACCTACACTCATGTTTTCCGGATCAGATTCTGTGACCCTAACGCCAGCTTCAACTGCATCTAAAGCGCTTCCTCCTTTTGATAGAATTTCCCAGGCAGCTTTATTGGCATCTAATCCATGATTCCAGGTAGATACAACAATGGGTTTGTTGCTGGTTGGAATGATGGGTTCAATGTTGCTTTCTTCATTTGTGGAAGTCTGCTCACTGCTGCAAGCATTTTGGGTTAGCAAAGCCACTCCACCCAGGGCAGAGAGTTTGATGAAGTTTCTTCTATTACTCATATTAATCGGTAAGTTTTTGCAGGTGGAATTTATAGAAAGTGCCTTCTTTCCCTGCTTTAAATTCCATGGTTCCGTTCAATTGCTCTGTCAAGGTATTGATCAATTCCAATCCAAAACTTGAATTATCTTCTTTGGGTTCTATCCAGGTTCCGTTGTCAAAATAGATGAGATCAAAAAAATCGCCCTGATTTTTAATGAGAATACTGATCTCACCTGATTCACTTGACTTGAATGCATATTTAAAGCTATTCGATAAGAGTTCGTTCATGATCAATCCAACTGGTACAACTGTCTTCAGGTCAATGATCTGATAATCTGATTCTACATTGATCTTAACCGGAAATTCTTCCAGAAAGAACTGTTTTAATTCAGAGGAAAGATCCTCTATGTAAGATACAAGGCTAAATTCAGAAAGGTCTTGTTCCTTATATAGCTTTTGATGGATGGAAGACATTACCATTACTCTGTTGATGGCTTCAGAAAAATGCTGCTTAGATTCTTTGTTCTTTATATCTGTCATTTGCAGACGCAATAATGAAATAATGATCTGCAGATTATTCTTAACCCTGTGATGGATCTCTTTTACAAGGATGGTTTTTTCCTGGTCTCTCTTAGAAATTTCAATATTATTCTCTTCAAGTGTTTTATTGGCAGATAAAAGGTCTTTCTGAATTTGTTCATGTGCTCTATTATCCAGAAACACTAAATAGCTAATAATAGTCATGATCACAGGTATTTCAAAAGCTATTAAAAAACGAGAACGCTCTTCCGTTTGAATAATGACATCATAGTGATCATATAATGAAAAAACGAGAAAATAGGCAGCTCCTATTATATTCAGTAGCAAAATGAATAATCCCCATTTCTTACCTATTCCATAAAAGGAAAGAATAACGATCATGGTCATCCATAAAAAATTTGGATAATGGTGTGAATCTGGAATTAAATGCAGATCGAGCTGTATTATGATGGTTCCAAGTACTGAAAATATCAGGAACAGGTTTCTGGATTTTTGCGTGTATTTCAAATACAGAACACCCAATATGGCAATGATGTCTCCGCTAACATAGGTGATATAAGCATCACTATCCTCTAGAATAAAAAAGAGAACAGAAAGTACTGTTAAAAAAACAGTAAACAGGAGTGTTAACTGCCAGATGAATAAGAATCTTGCCCGCTCTAAATGATCTGTGATCTTGATATTAGATGGGTTTAAAAAACTCATATCTAACCGAAATACGGTTTCAATTCAGATTCAAAATAGGTTAATGCATTTTTAACCGGAAGAGGTATTCCGCCACCATGTGCACAAAGTGAACCAGTCTCCAGGGTATGAAGCAGATCTTCAACCAATTCTCTATTCAATTTAGATTTGCCTTCATTTGCATTTTTGAACATTTCATGACCTCTTTTAGTTCCTAATCTGCAAGGGAAACATTTTCCGCAGCTTTCGAAAGAAGCAAAGTCAAAAAGATGCTCAATGTAATCTATCATTGGAAATGATTCTGGAATACATACTACAGAAGCATGTCCTAAAAGAAATCCAGCATTTGCGAATGATTCAAAGTCTAAGCTCAGTTCATTGATCTTTGATGCAGGAACAATACCACCTAAAGGACCACCAATTTGCATGGCCTTGATCGGTGATTTAAAACCTCCTCCTAATTCATTAAAAACGACAGAAAGCGGTGTTCCCATCTCAACTTCATATATTCCCGGTTTGTTGAAGAAGCTATCCAGCGATACTAACTTGGTTCCGCTTGACTTTTCTGTTCCCAGTGCCTTATATTTTGATCCGCCATTTTCAAGGATCCAATGAACTGCAGCCAATGTTTCAACATTATTTACTACGGTTGGTTTGTTGAATAATCCATTTAAGGTAGGATAGGGAGGTCTTGTTCTAACTTCAGGTCTTTGTCCTTCAATTGAATTGATCAAAGCAGTTTCTTCTCCACAGATATAAGCTCCTTGAGCTTTAATGATCTTGAAGTTAAAATTGAATCCGGAACCTAAAATATTTTCACCTAATAATTTTTTATCGTGCAATTCATTGATAGCAGTCTGAACGGTTTCAACAGATTCTGGATATTCAGCTCTGATGTATAATAAACCCCAGTTTGCACCGGTAATGAAACCGGCAATCATCATTCCATAAAGCACAGAATGAGGTTGTTTTTCTAATAAATATCGATCAGAATAAGCTCCCGGATCTCCTTCATCAGCATTACAGATAATGAATTTTTGATCAGAAGTAGTATTCATACAAGATTCTAACTTGAAACCCATTGGAAATCCTGCACCACCACGCCCTCTGATATTGGATGCCTTTATTTCATCCAAAGCAGCTTGTCTTCCTTTCTTTAGTGTTTCTGAAAGATTCTTATAATAATCATCTGTAGAAGAGAAAGTTGAAGTTAAGATTACCGTTCCTTTCGATTGGACATTGTATTCGTCAATTGTCCCGGATGATGAAGAAACGATCTTAGCTATTTCATCTGCAGATTTTGCAGAGTAATTTTTTCCATTGAAGTTGAAAGCACCATTTTCATGACATCTTCCTAAACACGTCATATGTCCGATCTCATCTGCTTTAAAATGAGTTTTCAATGTCTCCGTAACAGCATCTTGTTTACCACTGCACAAGCAAGCTGAACCATTACATACATATACCTTTTTGCCTTTGTTTTCAGGTTTCATGAAATCATAGAAGGTAGCTGTACCATAGGTAGTGGATAATCCAACAAGGAATTTATCTGCCAGCTCTTGAAGTTGATCTTTTGAAGGTGAGCCCTCATTTCTTGATATTACACCCAGGTCTTCAAAAAGACTTTTTTCAACTCCCTGCCTTCCGGCTAATTCACTTAGGTTTTTAGACATTGACGCTTTTGTTAGTGAGGTATTAAAGATAAAAAAAAACCAATACTATTAGTACTTAAGATGTCTAACAGATCTTCCGTTGTTAATGATCTCATTTAGAGAGTCTACACCAATTTTTATATGTTCTTCAACAAAAACAGCAGATACTTTTTCATCACTTTTTGAAGTTTTAACTCCTTCAGGAACCATTGGTTGATCTGAAACCAGCAATAAAGCACCGGTTGGAATCTTGTTAAAGAAGCCGGTTGAAAATAATGTTGCTGTTTCCATGTCAATAGCTAAAGCTCGAATTTTTCTTAAGTATTCTTTAAACTCTGTGTCGTGCTCCCAAACTCTTCTGTTTGTAGTATATACTGTTCCTGTCCAATAATCTTTTTTGAAATCCCGGATAGTAGTAGAAACGGCACGTTGAAGTGTAAACGCAGGTAGCGCTGGAACCTCAGGTGGAAAATAATCATTAGATGTTCCTTCTCCACGAATGGCCGCAATAGGTAGGATCAAGTCACCAATGGCGGTTCTTTTCTTTAAACCACCACATTTTCCAAGAAATAGAACAGCTTCAGGAGAAATGGCACTGAGAAGATCCATAATCGTTGCAGCATTAGCAGATCCCATTGTGAAATTGATCATGGTGATACCATTTACGGTACAGGTAGGCATTGCTTTGTCCTTACCTTGAATTTCACCCCCATAAAGTTTTGCGTAAATATCCAGATATCCGCCAAAATTGGTGAGTAAGATGTGTTTTCCAAAATCTTCCAATGGCGTTCCTGTATATCTGGTTAGCCAATCATTTACTATTTCTTCTTTTGTCTTCATCTGGTATAAAAAAGCTTCTCCCAATTAAGGAAGAAGCTTCAATTAATTTGTATTAAATATTATTAAGATTCAGTAGATCCATCCTCAATAGAAGTACCTTCTGAATCAGATTTGTCACATTTTGATTTATCGCATTTAGACATGTCACATTTTGTTGTATCACAGTTTGACTTGTCGCATTTTGATTTATCGCATTTTCCTTCGCACTTTGATTTATCACACTCACCACCACATTTTGTTTTATCACATGTAGATTGACAGTGCTTTTTCTCTTCGGCATGCATTTCACAGTCTTCAGGACAATCTGCTGAACAGCATTCATGATCTGCTAATTCTGTATTTTCTTCATCATTTTCTTTTGCTGCATCATCACCACCACAAGAGAACATAAATAATCCTGCTGAGAGGATCCATAGTAGACTTAATTTTTTCATTGATTCATTTTTGTTGATTCACGAATTTACTGAAAAATCTGAAATTTCCCTAAATCTCAACAAATCGTTAATTATCTGTGCTATTCATAACATCAACAAGTTTTATTTCTAAATTCACCAACAAATGCAACAAGAAAAGTACCATCCGGCGTTAAACCTATTAATGGTTGCACTGATCCTCTTAGGTCTCTATTTAGGAAAGGATCTACTTGTTCCATTGGTTTTAGCAATTGTTGTTTGGTATTTGATCAATACGATAGGTGCTAATTTTGGACGTATCAAATTTGGCAGTAAACAGATGCCAAGATGGCTAAGAACAACACTTGCAGTTTTATTCGTGTTTTCTTTTTTCTGGTTCATTGGTAGGATGGTGATCAATAATCTTGAAGAATTTGTTGAAGTAGCTCCTGAATACAATGCGAAATTTGTGCAATTGACCCATGAGATCAGCCAAAAAACAGAAATTCCTACTATTCACGAATTGAGTAAGGAGATTCACTTAGGCCAGCTAGCCAGTGATACTTTCAATTCATCTCTTAATTTCCTGACAGCCTTATTTGTAGTGTTGTTTTACGTGATCTTTTTATTCTTTGAGCAGGAGGTTTTCAAGAAGAAAATTGATTTGATGTTCAGAGGTAGGGAAGACAAGGTGAATTATTTCAGGATTACCAGAAGAATTGATGCTTCAATGAAATCCTATTTGGGAGTCAAATCATTCATAGCTTTATTAGCAGCAGTATGCGATTACATTGTTTTTATATCATTTGATCTGGATTTTGCCATTTTATGGGCGTTTCTTGCTTTTTTATTGAATTTTATCCCATTTGTTGGGGCTTTGATAGCCATTTTATTTCCAACTATCCTATCCCTTATTCAGTTCGGAGATCCCGTTATTACTGTAGCCATATTCATTATTCTAAATGTTATACAGGTGATAATTGGTAATTTTTTAGAACCTAAAATGGTTGGGAAATCATTGAATTTAAGTCCCCTTGTGGTTATTCTATCCCTGGCATTCTGGGGTGCACTTTGGGGTGTGGCCGGAATGTTCCTGTGTGTGCCTATAACTGTTGCTTTAATGATCATTTTTAGTCAGTTTCCGAAAACCAGAAGGATAGCAATATTGCTTTCAGCTGGAAACGATCCAAGTAAAGCCGCAAGAATAGTTAAGCACTGATGTGCTTGTTCAAGAGCGCAAGAGCAACACTGATCTTTTCGTAAGAATACTGACCATTTGTGGCTTCATGAATAGGTTTTAGCTGATGTGTGTTTTTCAATTTTGATCTAACTGCTTTGATCTCTTGAAGCTCATATTCAGTAATAAATTGATAGAGATCTACTTTTTTACCTTCTTCGTATAATTTGATCAGATGGTTAAGAATAGTTTGAGCTGATAATTGTCTGCTAATGGCAATTTCCTCAACGTTCATGCCTTGTGAATACAACTGAAATGTCGCTTCATAAGTAGATATTTTTGGCGTTCCTTTTGAAAGAATGATCTCAATTAAGTCTTTGCCAAAGCGGTCGATCTTTACTTTGCCTAGTCCACTTATTTGATGGAGTTGTTCAATAGTTGTGGGTTGCACTGTTGCCAGGGAACCTAAAGTAGCATCATTGAAAATAACATACGCGGGAACCGAATTTTGCACTGCCAGCTCTTTTCTCCAGTCTTTAAGAATGTTATATAATTCCGAATTTACAGAACCGGTTTTCTTCTCTTCCTTCTTCTTCAATTCACGTTCTTTAAACTCTGTCAATTGCACGGATTGTTCATTGCGCAGTACCGCATGTCCCAGTTCTGAGACCTTAAGATGCATATGCTGATCGTAAGCAATTTCAATAACTCCCTGATCGATCAGTTGATTGATAAAATGTTGCCAATCTTTGAAGGAGAATTCTTTGCCGGCTCCATAGGTTTTGATCTTATCCAGTCCTCTTTCAATGATCTCGATTGTTTTACCACCCCTCAAAACATTAATCAGAATATTGAGGCCCAACCGTTCATTGGCTCTAACGATTGCAGATAATGCCTTTTGTGCTATTACCTGTCCATCAATGAATTCCGGTGGATCTAGGCAGATGTCACAATTACCACAGTTTTCAAGCAAGTGTTCACCAAAATAGGCCA
This sequence comes from Crocinitomicaceae bacterium, assembly GCA_020635955.1. GTDB lineage: Bacteria > Bacteroidota > Bacteroidia > Flavobacteriales_D > Crocinitomicaceae > Paracrocinitomix. The sequence continues at coordinate 1,704 of JACJYW010000003.1, read as the reverse complement.
GCAGAATTCGGCGTCTGCATGTTGAGGCTTCAGCATATTTCAACATGCGATTGATCTTTTCATGATAGACTTCCTTGAAATTACTTTCGGCCACAAAGTCATTCAATAATACTACATCCCTGTAATTGTAGTAGAGGATGGTATCTGCGGGTAAACCATCTCTTCCTGCTCTTCCTATTTCCTGATAATAACCTTCTACATTTTTAGGTAGGTTATTGTGTATGACCCAACGAATATTGGGTTTGTCAATGCCCATTCCAAAGGCGATCGTAGCACAAATGACCTGGAATTCATCATTAATGAACCCTTCTTGAATTTCGTCACGTTCGGCACTTCCCATACCGGCGTGATAATATCTTGAATGAATTCCATATTCATTCAGTTCTGCTGCCCAGGCTTCAGTTTCCTTCTTACTAAGGCAATAGATTATTCCGCTCTCCCCATTTCGTTCATTAATAAATTGAACTACCTCTTTGACCTTTTGCTTTTTTGGAACTTGTGGTCTAACCGCCAAAGAAAGATTGGGGCGATCAAAAGAGGAGATAAAGGTGGTTGGATTTCTAAGCGATAACTTTTCTGCAATGTCCTTTCGTGTTACTTTATCTGCCGTAGCCGTGAATGCCAGGTAGGGTATATTGGGAAAGTACTTTCTAATTTCTCCTATTTGCTGGTATTCTGGCCTAAAGTCGTGACCCCACATAGAAACGCAATGGGCCTCATCAATGGCCATCATTGAAATGTTCATTGATTTTATCCAATCAATACCTCCCAACAAGGTTTCAGGAGATAAATAAAGTAGTTTCAATTCACCAGAAAGGGCTTGTTGTCTGATGAAATTGCGAGATGATTCGGTTAAACTACTATTGTAATAAGCAGCATTCACTCCATTGGAACGGAGATTTTCAACTTGGTCTTTCATTAATGCGATCAAAGGAGAAATAACCAGGGTAGTATGTTCTTTGATCAAAGCCGGAATTTGAAAACAAATTGATTTTCCACCTCCTGTAGGCATGATGACCAATGCATCTTGATCAGCCAATGCATGTTCAATGATCTCCTTTTGATTTTGACGAAAAGAATCGTATCCAAAAACGGATCGTAATATTTCTACAGGAATTTTCACGGGGGAACAAAGCTAACCGAAAATCAAGGTGGATTCCCAATTGTTGAAAAGTAAGGTTGCTTTGTTGAACTAGGTGCGGCGCCAATAATAAGGCGTGAAAATCAGGGCAACAGTGAATAATTCCAAACGCCCAAACAGCATTAAGAAAGATAAAACCCACTTGCCGGGAGTAGAAATACCAGAAAAAGTTCCTGAAGGACCAACCTCTGAAATACCCGGTCCAACATTCCCCAAAGAAGTGGCAACTGAACTGATGGCTACGTCAAAAGTTTCGCCAAAAGCCGTCATTGCAATGGAACCAACCGTAAAAAAGAATAGATAAAGGAAAAGGAATGCCATCAAATTATAAATGATGTTCGGAGGAACCACTTGTTTGTTCAAATGGACCGGAATAATGGCATTCGGATGAAGTCTTTTCTTGAATTCAAGAAATCCATTCTTCATCAAAAGAACGATCCTTACGATCTTAAATCCTCCAGAGGTTGAACCAGCTGAAGCACCACTAAATAAGAGCAAGAAGAAAATAAAGGTAGCCAGTGGTCCCCACAATGTATAGTCACCGGTAGCATATCCAGTAGTTG
>JACJYW010000021.1 GCA_020635955.1 Crocinitomicaceae bacterium | reverse complement strand
CGCGCCCCCGCGCATTTGCTATACCGCAGGTTGGCTGCAGTAACTTAAACCTTAATTACTTTCAAATACTGAATTCTTTTATTGAACAAGTTTTCAATCTGAATTAGATACAAACCATCATTTAGATCCTTTAAAGAAATCTGAATGTTTTGAGAAGAGTGTTCATAGTCTTCAGATTCCCAGGTCCTAACCATTAAACCATGTGAGGTGAACAAAGAGATTCTACTTGGCAAGTTTCCAATAATTTCAAGAGTTAGGGTATTTGAAACAGGATTAGGATAGGCCTTTACCTCACTGTTAGCAACATGCAAATCAGGTGTACTGACCGGGATACTGCATCGGTCAGTTGTGAAACTTGCAGTTCCAAATTGCGGGTGGATGAAACACCTAAGTTCACTATTGTGAATCCAGTCACACCATCCATTTTCAAACATATGAAACAAATTGACTAAGCTTCCGATATCTTCAATAATTACGTAATCATCATCGAATGGGCCTGATTTTGAATTTGGTACTCCCGTATAACCGTACCGAACATAATATTTTCTTAATTCTTTAACTCCAATATTGAATTTGCCAATTGAATCAACTTTGACCCAAAGTGAATCGTTTCCTATTCCTTGCCATAAAGGAATAGTGTATGATTCTCCCACTTGAGCACCAAAATCATACAACAGACGGAACTCGTTTACCTCGTTTTCAAAATAGAATAAGCTGTCGCTGTTTTTATATAAGTACTCAATTTGAGGTCGGAGATCACATGTTGTATCTCTCCTTTTTAGGGTCACAACTTTTTGACCCAACAGACTTGTGGTATCAGTAATGATGAATGAGTTCGTGCCAGTAATTTGGCCAAATACACTGTTCGTATATGTCCATTCTGAACCGATTGGAAGCCAATTTTGACTAACACAAGCAACTGGTTTAATCAACGAAAGAATGAATAGGAATGTCAGTTTAATTGTTTTCACGGTTGTGGATATTGCAGCCAACGGATGGCGGTATGGCAAGTGCGCGCATGCCGCCGGTTGAGGCGGCCCCATTGCGAAGCACAAGCCATCGCTCAAAGATAAACCAGGTTGATCAAAACGCCCTCACTTCATATACGCGCCCTCGCGCATTTGCTATACCGCAGGTTAGCGTGTCGTGCCAATAGTTATAATCTTACCCAGTGTTCGGTACTGTCACTATTGAGATTGATTTGAATCTCTACAAAACCATATTCCTTAGAAAAATAGGCAGATGCCAATCCAGAGGGAACATTTGATCGAAGCTCCAGGATTCCAGTTTTTTCTTGAAAGCAGTCCTCAACGCTTGCACTATTTCTTTTTCTTAAGCCATCTTTAAACGGGTGAACTTTGATACTTTTAGATTGAAACAAGTACTCTCTTTCTAACTCAGTACACAGAAAACAGCCAGATCCATGATATAGCAGGTATCCTTTGAAATTAATAAACATATAAGTTGATCCACTGGATTTCACGAGTTGAAAATCCAAAACCTCGTTCTTGTTTGATGCTGTGAATACAAATCTTTCACGCTCCAAGGCAATAACACCTGCACCACCCTTAGGACAAGGTTTGTCAAGTGAAGACGGGAAAAGGAATATACTATCCACTAGTTCTGAGGCTTTGGTGAAAAGAATTGTATCCCTTGACCCATTCTTTGTTCTTTCAAAATAAATGCTTGGAGTATTTCTAATTACGTTAACCTGGGATTTAGAATGTTCTATAAGAATATTGGCATCAATACAATCCTCGACTTCATCATCTTTGCATCCATGAATGACTAGAGTTATCCCTATCCATCCAAAAAGAATAATTGTTCTTAATTTCATTGTAGTTGATTTGAGTTAGATAAACCTATTATCCTGTCTAACCATTTAGAGAATAAATTTTTTCGGTGGAAGCATGCACGCTAACGGATGGCGGTATGACCAGTGCGCGTAACGACCTGCGCTTTAGCAGGCCCAACCTTGGTAGCATTGGCTTAGTTCGAAGATAGAAAATAGTTGGTTAGGATGCTGTTACTTCTTTGCAGCGCCTCGCGCATTGGTTATACCGCAGGTTGTGTGCAGCCTATGTGTTTTTATCTCGCTTGTTAATTGCTTCTTTATTATTCTCTGGTAATGAATTATAAAGAGCCTCTACTTCTTTTGGTTGCGTAATCATCACATCTGTGATTAGATTTAGCAATCTAAACAGATTAACAGCGATCTCCATATTATCTTTCAAATCGATCTGACCTGGATGAACTGCATTGTTGCCGATAACTCGTACATAATCTAAAGATTGTTGAATCCTTACAGGAAGTCCATTTTTTACCAATTCAGCTATGTCTTGATTGATATTTTTACCCTTTCCACCAATTTTGACACAAAGCTTTTGGATGGCCAGTCTTAAAAGAGCAGCACTACCTCTAGGTGAAATATTTAAGATTTCTCGTGCCTCAATGTAGTCAGACTTTGCATCATCTGGTAAATCAACATGTGGCAGCTCAACGCTTCCGGTTTTGGGGTGAATCATTTGGCCGGCAAGCCAAATGGATTTTTCCTTGCAATGTGTACAATACGAAAAAAATACATCTTTCACTGGACTATACCCATTATCCCATATTCCTACATTTTCCCATTGTTGATTTGCATATACACCACATGATGGACAATGAAACGCAGATTTTTTATATTCTGGATGGTAATGTTGTTCTTTCATTTGTTAAGATATTTGGCCAGTTTGGTTGCA
>JACJYW010000020.1 GCA_020635955.1 Crocinitomicaceae bacterium | reverse complement strand
GTTGCACCGTTCCATTTTTTTACTTGTACTGAATTCCCCCCATCAATATATGAAAGGTATATTCCCGGCTGGGCTTCACTTACTTCTAAAGATGCAGTTCCACTAGTGTAGGGGCCATTTACTCCCGTATCGCCAACCTGATTCCAAGTAGAGCCATCCCAATTAAAAACTAAATATTTAGATTGAGTGATATCGAAAAAACCCACATAAATACTATTGTTAATCTGAACAACATCAACATCTTCAACCTGATCTCCAGGTACTATTGGATTCATTAAGATCCATTCCTGTCCATTCCATTCCTGAACTTCAAGATCATTGGAAGGGAGCACATAGGCAACTACTGGTCTGTTATTATTCCGAACCGTAAATTCATATTGATTAGCTGACGGTAACTGTGCAATTGTCCCAAATAATTTCCAATCCTGGGCTTGAGATAAAATGCTAAAAACCAATAAGCTGATAGTAAGAATCTTCTTCATTGTAAGTTTTGTTTTAAAGGATGGCCAAGATACTAAATGAAGAAACAAAAAGCAATGTTATTACAGTTTTGAGATTAAATATTTCTCTTAGTATAGTATTCTGAAAGATTTAGCCGAAAATGGCTTTGATGGCATCTTCAATTTTACCCACCTTGATGATCTCAATATTGAAGTCTTTTTGATTGATGCCTTTATTGTATTTAGAAATGATGATCTGTTCGAATCCCATTTTTTCGGCTTCAGAGATGCGCTGATCCATTCTGTTAACCGGTCTTATTTCTCCAGAAAGGCTTACTTCTGCTGAAAGACAAATATTGCTGCCTATGGCGATATTAGCATTCGAAGACATGATAGCGCAAACCACGCCCAGGTCTATAGCGGGGTCATTAACTTTGATGCCTCCAGCTATGTTAAGAAAAACATCCTTGGCTCCAAGTTTAAATCCACATCTCTTTTCCAGAACGGCTAAAAGCATATTCAAGCGCCTAAGGTCAAATCCAGTGGCTGATCTTTGTGGTGTTCCGTAAGCTGCCGTGCTCACCAATGCCTGAACTTCAACTAATATAGGTCTGATCCCTTCAAGCGTTGAGGCTATTGAAATACCTGATAAATTCTGTTCGTTATTGGTGATCAATATCTCTGATGGATTATCCACTACACGCAATCCAGCACCATGCATTTCATAAATCCCGATCTCATTTGTTGAACCAAATCTATTCTTAACTGATCTGACAATGCGGTATATATGATTTCGATCTCCTTCAAACACAAGTACAGTATCAACCATATGTTCCAGTACTTTTGGTCCGGCTAATGAGCCTTCTTTTGTAATGTGTCCAATAAGAAAAACCGGTGTGCCTGATTCTTTGGCATATCTTAAGAATTCAGCAGTACATTCCCTAATTTGGGATATACTTCCCGGAGAAGATTCTATCAGAGCTGAATACATGGTTTGAATAGAATCAATGATCAAAATATCGGGTTGAACAGCCTCAATTTGGATAAAAATGTTCTGCATTGAAGTTTCTGTAAGCACATAACAATTGTCATTGCTTTTCCCAATGCGATCCGCCCTCATTTTGATCTGCTGTTCACTTTCCTCTCCTGAGATATAAAGGATCTTTTTGGCTTTTTCCTGAATGGCTAATTGCAATAGCAAGGTGGATTTTCCTATTCCCGGTTCACCCCCGAAAAGGATCAGTGATCCGGGCACCAAACCACCTCCTAAAACACGACTCAATTCCTCATCAACAAGATTGATCCTTCTTTCTATTTTCTGCTCGATCTCGTTCAAATTATGTGCTTTAGCAGCTCGTTGAGTAGTTGATGATGAAAATGGCGTAGCACTCTTAGGGGATCTGTCTATGATTTCCTCAACGTAAGTATTCCATTCTCCACAAGATGAGCACTTACCCACCCATTTTGGCGACTGGGCACCACAATTCTGACAAAAAAAGGTTGTTTTTACTTTAGCCATGGCGAATAAATTTAGGCAAAATTTGAAAAGATGACCGGAAGTTATTTACGTGTTCCTCTTCTTTTTTATCCATTAATTTTTGCCAATTTAGTGGCATGACAAAGATCATTTCATATAACGTCAATGGTATCAGAGCTGCCATGAAAAAGGACTGGGTAGACTGGTTGGCTTCTGTAAATCCCGATATTGCATGCCTTCAGGAAACAAAAGCTAGTAAAGATCAGGTAGACATTCATTTGTTTGAAGAATTAGGTTATAATACGTTTTGGCATTCAGCAGAAAAAAAAGGGTATAGTAGTGTGGCAATTTTCACCAAACATGAACCGGATCACGTAGAATATGGATGCGGCATTGAAAAGTACGATAAGGAAGGTCGGATCTTACGTGCGGATTATGGTGATTTTTCTGTATTGAGCTGCTATTTTCCCAGTGGTACAACCGGAGACGAAAGACAGGCATTCAAAATGGAATTTCTTGATGATTTCTATGTCTATATCAATGAATTGAAAAAGCAACGACCAAATTTGCTAATATCCGGGGATGTCAATATTTGTCATGAGGCCATAGATATTCATAATCCGAAGACCAATAAGGATACTTCAGGATTTAAACCGGAGGAAAGAGAATGGGTTACAAAATTCCTGGATGCGGGATTCGTAGATACTTTTCGATATTTAAACAAAGAACCACATAACTATACGTGGTGGTCATATAGAGCGGGGTCAAGAGGTAAGAATTTGGGTTGGAGAATTGACTATCATTTTATAACCGATAATCTGGTGAATAAGTTGAAACGATCGGTCATTCTTTCAGAGGCAGTGCATTCTGATCATTGCCCAATAATGGTAGAGCTTGATCTCAATTTGTAGCTGAACTAACAAAAATCAGTTCCTGTAGAAAGAATAGTTATTAACTTAGAAGCTTAAAGCATACAATTTGTCACAAATAATTCTCACTGGCTTAGGTTATGGCTTACTATTAAGTGTAATGGTGGGTCCCGCTTTTTTCATTTTGATCGAGACCAGTATTAATAAGGGTGTCAAACACGCGATCTTCTTTGATACAGGCGTTCTCTTAAGTGATCTGATCTATTTATCATTGGCATACCTATTTTTTTCGGAGGTAACGGCCTTAATGGAGAGTGATCATAGTTTCTGGTTAAAAATAGCAGGAGGAACATTCTTTATTTTCCTTGGAGTCTCTGACGTGACAAAAAGGAGGACTAGGAGAGATCATAAGCCTCCAAAAAAGAATATGATGGAAATGAAGGATATCACAACGAGTAACCTCTTTGTGACCTTATTGAAAGGTTTAACCTTCAACCTCTTGAATCCT
>JACJYW010000002.1 GCA_020635955.1 Crocinitomicaceae bacterium | reverse complement strand
GGGGGGATTGAGGGGAGAGTCCGCAGATAGTCACAGATGGTCACAGATTTTTATGAATTTTATTGCGTTGGGGGACGTGTGCTGGTCGTCAAAGATTGAAATCGATAGGATTTATGGGATTAGTATGATGAGGTCAATAGGTTTATCTTGAAAATCTTATTTATTCTAGCGATGGATTTCAATTGGGAAATAAGATTCGTTTCCGCCGAAAATATGCTATTTTTTCTCTTTTCCTAATTTTAAGGATGGTTAGAAACAATTGATTGTTTATGAAACAAAACTTTGTAGCCAAGACTGGACTCAGAACGAAGAAGGATGTTATGATTAGATAGGAATAAAACTGTATGTGGCCACTTAAATAGATGTGTTGATAATCGAATTTCAACTTTATTATCAATCTCAATTCCTATTTCTTACTAAAGGCAGAGAACCATCTAACAAAAATTTATATACAAATCGCCAGTTTTACTTTTTGGTAAAAAAGTTGCGCCTGTGAAGTTAATTTTGCCTGGTAAATAGCCTTGCCACCCCACAATTACAAAAGTTTTGGGTTTATTTGGCTATACAAGTAGCCAAACATTTACACATTTAGAGGAGAGAAATGAAAAAATTAATACTTATGGATACGTCATTGAGAGTTTTTCAGAAGAGTTGTGTCATATTATTGTTAATCATGATCATACCTAGTACATCAATAATAGCTGCTCCCGATAGGTCTAATGCAATAAGGTTATCAGTTTCACCTTGTTCTAACCAGAATTCTATCTATCTGCCACTAGTTATCAATTCAGGTATTTCTGGTAATTCAATACAGAGTTATGTTCTGCAAGATGCGCCGCCCACCGAGGATGAGAAAGAACCCGTCTCACCGGGAATAATTAGTATTGCTGAAGTCTCAGAAACAACATTTAATCCTACAAACAGCACCGTTGAGTTTCAGGTTTCATGTAAAATCACCTCTAATCCATCTGAAGCTGTCATATTGATTAACGATGAGGTAATTCAAGAGGATGCAGTAGAACTTTCCGACAACGCAATTTCATTGCCCCAATCGTTAAAGGAGGGGCGTAACCACATCGTTCTTCTTGTCAATGACTCCGAAGGTAACCAATTAGTTTCTGAAGCAACCCTATGGGCAGGGAGTAACACGCTTAACGTCAAAGTGATCGATGAAAACAATCAACCTGTGTCCAATGCCACTGTAACGGTTAACCTGGCTGATGACCAGAATGTTAATGCTACTATTTTGACCGATCCCAATGGCCTAGCAAAACTTGAAAATATTCCTGCCAGAACAGTCTTTCTAACGGCCAAAGATAATAATAATCGTTTTGCTTCACTGGCTACAACAGGAGATACGGGGGATATAACACTATCACTCCAAGGTTTTGATACACTTAGTACAATTGACAATAACGATTTTAGTCTTGGCACCAGTGGTTGGAATATTGGAACGGCGCCCGTTCAGATTATCCAACATGTCGAAGGATTGGTGCCTAATTTTCAAACCTCAGCAACTGATATGGATCTGATGTTAAATACCTCGGGGGAAGGTCAGCAATCGATTTCAAGAACCTTTAAACCTAAGTCCAATGTAAAAAATGTTACAGTTCGTTATCGATTTATTACAAGTGAAGTTCCAGGTGGATATTTTGGTACTGAATTTAATGACTATTTCAATATTTCGATCCGAAGTCAACTTGCAGGAACTTCGATTTTGGAGAGTAACAGCATGAACGGACTAGGTCTAGGTGCGTTTGATTCATCAGGTGCTACAGAATGGCGTGAAACACCACTATCTGTCGATAAGGATGATACAATTCAAGTTGATATTGCTGTGGCCAATGTAGCAGATGGACTTTATGATTCCCAGGTTGTTGTGGATCTGGTTCAAGAAAAAAAATTATCAATTACATCTTTGGCTCTAAATGATATAGATAATCGGAAGCTCAAGTATCTGAGTACAGCTCCTCATAGTTATTTCGGAGGAAATACCCGCGTTCACGGCACGATAACAGTAGAAGGCGACAAGGACGATGAACTTCAATCTTTAGTACTTGAAATTATCCAGGGTGGTAATGTTGTTGCCACAGCTAATTTGGCAACAGACGCAAAAACACAATTGCTTGAGCCATTTGGAGAAGATGAAAAAGTTGAAATCACTACCTCGCAACTGCTGTTTGAACTGCCCTCAGCTCAGGCCGCTAATATAAATGGCGCTACAAATGGCACATTGAGCCTTCGAGTTAAAGCTAAATCCAGTTCTGGAGAAGAGGCAACAAAAGATTTTGGAGCGGTTGAAATTCTTGTGCGCTATACTAATTCAAATCGTTATGGTTTACGAGATGGTAACCAAGGTGGTGATGATTGGATAAAACCAAGCGTTAAAACCATTATAGAACATTTCTCAAATATCACAGTTGGCGATATGAGTAACATGAATGGTGGTAAATTTTCGCCCCATAGTACTCATCAAGACGGCAGACACGTTGACGGATGGTTTAATGGTTATAATGCCCGCGATGCCGCAACGGCGGCAACGATTATTTCGCATCTCAATGATGCCACCTATGGCTCCAAAATACTCACTGTCTATGTAACATATCAACAAACCAACACAAATGCATTTTGGAATGCTATTAAAAATGTAACATTAAACGATGGGCGGATGGCGAAAGATGTAATAAAGCCCATTAACGGCCATACTACTCACTTTCATTGGATTATCGCGCCCTAAATAACCATGTGAACATCTGATGCAGGTCCGTTAAGTAGTGTCTTTTTGGCAACGAGAAGGTTACAGTATTTAGCGAAGCTAAAAAAGATAAAAATGGTGAATCTAAGGAGCTTATATAGTTGACCGGATGGGATTTAAGATCGAAAGGAATAGATAGCACGCCTCCATTAGTTTTGATTTCCCGAAACCGCACAGGCGAAACGAGATAAGGCGACCAGGTTGGAATAGGGTAGCTGATTGGTCCAAAAACAGAACACACAGTATGAATGGATTTGAGAGTGCTATAATCCGTTCGTACTGTGCCTACTATTCTAAGATTCCTTAAAGATTAACTGTATGGATGATCTTATCGCTAACTCAAAGCACCATT
>JACJYW010000019.1 GCA_020635955.1 Crocinitomicaceae bacterium | reverse complement strand
CTCGAAATCTCCTTTCCAGTTTAGGAATTCTTTATCCAGAATTAGCTTTTGTTCATCCATTGGCAAATGGTGAATTCGAAGAATGATTTCTTTGAAAGGTTTATACTTCAGTTTCTTGCCTTTATCCCCTCCAAATTGATCCGCAAATCCATCAGAAAAAAGGTAGACACACATTCCTTTTTCCAATTTGATCTCATGTTTGGTAAAAGGCGTTGCAAAATCATATTTTCCAACGGGTTGCTTGTCTGCTCGAATCTCTTCAATTACGCCATCTTTGATGTAATAAAGGCTATTATTGGCACCTGAGTATTCCAAAATATTATTTCCTCGATCAAGGCTACAAACTGAAACGTCCATTCCATCCTTAACATCAGTTTCACTTTTGCTGAAGGTTTCAATAACGATTTCACGTGTCTTGTCAAGAATGGTATTGGGTTCGTGCAATTCGAATTCCCTCACTGATCTGTTTAAAGCACCATGACAAACCACTGAAACCATTGCACCAGGAACACCATGTCCGGTGCAATCAGCAGCAGCAAATAACACTTTATTTCCTATTGTATTCAACCAGTAAAAATCTCCAGCCACAATATCTTTGGGCTTGTACAAGACAAAACTTTCACCTAATTGTTCTTTTATGTATGACGCCGGTGGTAAAATAGCTTCTTGAATACGCTTGGCATAGGAAATACTATCTGTTATTTCATGGTTCTTTTCCTCGATTTGATCATATGCAATCTGCAATTGCTCAGTTCGTTTCTCTACCTTTTGCTCCAATAATTCATTCGCAGCACGTAGTTTTTTGGTTCGATACTGGAAAAATCCAAAGATGATCAATGCCAGAGCAAATACCGTTAGCGTTCTAAACCACCATGTTTGCCAAAACGGAGGAGTTATCGTAATTTTTATCGCGTCAGGTGTATCATCCCACACCCCATCAAGATTTACAGATTTCACCTTGAAATAGTATTCTCCGGGCGGAATGTTTGAGTAGGTTATTTCTTGTTGTCCTGTAATTGGACTCCAATCTAAATCAAACCCTTCCAAAATGTAACTGTATCTAATTTCTTCTGGAGCAGTAAATGAAATTCCAACATATTCAAAAGTGAGATGATTCTCATTATAAGGTAATACAACTGAAACTGGCACATTACAACTAGATTTTAATTCGTCTGTTTTTTGTCGCCAATCAATTTCTTTAAGATCCAGCTTCACATTGACTATGTTAGTGAAAGGTTGTATGTCAACTTTTCTATCTTTTGACTCGTGAAAAACCAGCATTCCTTTAGTTGTTCCAACTAGCACTTCGTCTTCACTGTATCTAACAATATTTGCAAAACCTTCACCTGAAAAACCCTTTTCTTTGGTATAAGATGTGAAGTTGTATTCTCCATTTTCGTAATAGGATTTAAGATCGAGTATAGTCAAACCAGCAATCGTATTGATCCATAATCTATCACCTTCAGCCATTAAACCTGCAACTTCATCTGATAGCAATCCTTGTTCAAATCTTATAGAGTCTAATATCGACATCTGACCTTTATTGTAGGAACCACGATAAATACCAGTGGAACCTAATGTAAACCAAACAAAATGACGGTTATCTTCCTCTATAAATACCCCCGATTCCATCTCCATATGTTTAGGAAATAAATGAGCGTGCATACTACTGTCTTGATGATCAAGAATGTGCCAGGCATTTAGGTCAATTCCAAACCAAATATTATGATCACTGTCCTCAAAAATTTTATGAACCCGGATTTTCGAACTGTTAAATCCATCAGCAACATATTGTCTCCCCTTGTCATCAATATTTATATCCTTATAACAATACGCACCTCCACCATCTCTTCCAATCCACAGATACCCTCTGGTATCAATCATCATATTAAACCCTCCATTTCCAATACCTTCTAATGATGAATTCTCTCCTACTTTGTACATCCCTATTGATCCCCCATAAAGTGCAATCCATGCTACTCCATTAGAATCTATTACAACTGTCTGAACCTTCCCATTATCTAATCCATCTTTTTCAGTGAAACTTGTGACTACTCCTTGACTATCAATTTTGCTTAAGCCTCCCTCAGTGGCCACCCAGATCCTATGATTTTTTTTGTCAATAGCTATTTCATTAACGACATTATTAGCAAGTCCATTCGTTTCTGTGTACCTAGAAAATCTTTCATTTGCTAATTGATCTACCCCTGCTCCATATGAAGCACAACATATTGTTCCTTCAGCATCAACCAAAACACTCCACAAGGTATTTAATGCTATTCCTTGATCTGTTCCAAACTGAATAGCTCTATTCTTTCCATCAAATTTTAACAAGCCTTTAGACCATGAAGCCAACCATAAATTGCCTTCTCTATCCATTTTGACAGAATTGACAGGCGTCCCAAATATGTATGATGTAAACTCTCCATTACTATATTTAACTAGATTCTTAGACCATCCAGAAATCCAAATATCTCCATTCGGAGCTTCGTCCATGTCTAACATTAAACCATCCAGTCCCATATCCTGAATTTCCTTATCAGGTGAAACTTTGAATAATTTTATTCCGGTAGACACCCATAAATTCCCCTTTGAATCATACTCAAGCATTCGAATTGCATTTTTTCCTTGTGTTGTATCAAAGTTGACATAGTTCTGAACTGTACCATCTCGAATAATATCTAAACCATGTGAAGTTCCGACTAGCATTCCACCATCTCTATGCTCAAGAACGGCCCAAGTTTGATTAAAAGAAAGTCCTTCGTTAGTCGTATAATTCTTAAAGCCAAATCCGTCATAACAACTAACTCCCGCCTCAGTGGCAACCCAAATTCTTCCCAACTTATCTTCGGTTATACTTCTACATAAATAATGGACCAATCCATCTTTTACTGAAAAAGTTTTAACTTGTCTACCGTCCAATCTGTTCACCCCAGTTCTCGTTGCAACCCATACATAACCTTTGGAATCTTGAAAGACATTTTCAGCTACGCTTCCCAATAAACCTTCTTCAGAAGAATAATGATTGAAATCGTAAATTCCTTTAGCGCCAACTATATTAACAGGAACATCTGTGAATTTTGCTTGCCCATATACATGACCCAAAACACAGAAAATGAGAGTTATCTTTATTATTCGTAGCGCCAAGCCCATTACTCAAATTTAACAATCTTGAGAACTTTTGCATTCTATTTAAATAAACTTAATCTACAAGCCAAAAAGTCCCCTAAATTTGCAGCGATTTTTTCGCCATAAATGGAGTATATAAGCGTGTTTGATATGCTAAAGATCGGTGTGGGGCCTTCGAGTTCTCATACCTTAGGTCCTTGGCGAGCTTCAGAACGGTTTCTGCAAGTTCTAATTGACAAAAATTTGATAGAAAATATTTCATCTGTTAAAGTTGATCTTTACGGATCATTGTCATTAACGGGTAAAGGTCACGCTACAGATCTAGCAGTTATGCTTGGGCTTTCGGGAGCAGATCCTGAATATGTTCCTGTGCAGGATATTCAGATCATTATTGATCAGATCAAGCTTACTCAAAAGCTTAAACTGGCTAAACAACAGAAAATCGACTTTATTCCAGAAAGGGATATCATATTCAATGCTGATTTTTTGCCGTTTCATGCAAATGGAATGAAGTTCACCGCTACATTGTCTTCTGGTGAAAAACATGAGGAGATCTATTATTCAATAGGTGGAGGTTTCATTGTTCAGGAAAAAAATGACGAAGAGGCTGTAGAGATCCAAAATGCCGGAGAATATCCTTTTCCTATTCAGAATGCGCTACAACTTTCAAAATACTGCGCAGAACAAAACAGACCTATCTCTGAAATAGTTTTCGAAAATGAGAAGATCCTTCGCTCTGAAGAGCAGATCGATCATGAAATTGGGCGTATTTGGAAAACCATGCTGGAATGCATGTATATTGGATGTCATACTGAAGGTACGCTTCCAGGTGGTTTACATGTTAGAAGAAGAGCTTATGATACCCATAAGAATTTAATTGGTGATGTAAAATATGCTTCGCCTCAAGAATGGTTAGAAGCCATTAGAAAAACAGAAGTAAAATTCAGACAGATACTTAAGTGGGTGAGTTGCTATGCACTTGCCGTTAATGAAGTAAACGCCTCATTGGGAAGAGTGGTAACGGCTCCAACTAACGGAAGTGCCGGCGTGATTCCCGCAGTATTGATGTACTATTTGACCATTGAAAATCACAATGCCGGATTTGATGAAATAAAGCGTTTCTTGCTTGTTGCCGGAGAGATTGGATCAATCTTTAAAAAAGGTTCAACTATTTCAGCAGCCATGGGTGGTTGCCAGGCTGAAATTGGAGTTTCATCCGCTATGGCAGCAGGCGCACTCACGGAATTAATGGGCGGCTCACCTGAACAAGTGATGGTTGCTGCAGAAATTGCCATGGAACATCATTTAGGATTGACTTGCGACCCTGTTGGTGGATTGGTACAGGTTCCTTGCATTGAGCGCAATTCAATGGGAGCTATTAAGGCTATAAATGCAGCCGAATTGGCATTAGATACAGATCCTAAAAATGTAAAAGTTCCTCTAGATCAGGTGATCAATACCATGTGGGAGACAGCTAAAGACATGAATTCCAAATACAAAGAGACTTCACAAGGTGGTTTAGCTATCCGTGTTGCTTTAGCCGACTGTTAATTTCATTTTTCGTAAGTTTGAGGAAAGACAAGGTTATGAAAAGATACACTCTACTTTTTTTACTGTTCATTTCAACTTCAGCAATTAGCCAGGTTACCAGAAACGAAATTGAAGTAATGATGACAGAGATAGGAACTTCAATTGATAAAATGGAAGAATTGTTCGTTGGTAATGTGATGGATTATTATCAGGATGGAACCAGCAAACAAACCTATGACAAATACAAGTCAGAGAAAGGTAATGTTTTCAAATTAACTGACAACGGGATCAAAGCGATCTACCAACCTGAAGGCAAGGTAAAATCTGTATTTTTCGTGCCTTATTCAAATATTTTGACCATTGATATTGGAGTAAATTATATGACGATTTATATCCAACGTTAAAAACATCTGTCTTCCTTATTTCTAAAGGTTTTAATAAGCATTAACATTTCTTAACAGTAAGGCTTTAATAATAGGCGTATACTGGTGTTAACTTTGTGTATCAACCAATTCACAAAGTGAACAAATCAAGGAATATGGAAGAAACTTCTACTAATCAGGGAGCAAGAAGCATTGAAGAAATTAATGCCAGAATTCAAGCTGGTAGCGCATTCTTGGATTCAATGAATACCGAGATCAGCAAAGTTATTGTTGGTCAGCAATATATGATCGATCGACTAATGATCGGATTATTGGCAAATGGTCACGTATTGCTTGAGGGAGTGCCTGGGCTAGCTAAAACATTAGCAATCAAAACACTCTCTGATACCATTGGTGGTAATTTTAATCGTATTCAGTTTACACCGGATTTACTGCCTGCTGACGTGGTAGGAACCATGATCTATAACCAAAAACAGGAAGATTTCTCAGTGAAAAAAGGGCCGATTTTTGCCAATTTCATTCTGGCGGATGAGATCAACCGTGCTCCGGCAAAAGTGCAATCAGCTCTTTTAGAAGCCATGCAGGAAAGACAAGTAACCATTGGTGAGACTACTTATCCGTTGCCTAAACCCTTCCTTGTATTAGCAACTCAAAACCCGGTTGAACAAGAAGGAACTTACCCTCTTCCTGAAGCTCAGGTTGACCGTTTCATGTTGAAAGTTTATCTGGATTATCCAAGCAAAGAAGAAGAGAAACTGATCGTACGTCAAAACATTTCTCCGCAAGGTTTTCCAAAAGCGAATACAGTAGTTTCAGTTGATCAAATCCTTGAGGCTAAAGAATTGGTGAAAGAAGTTTATCTGGACGAAAAAATTGAAAAATACATAGTTGACCTGGTTTATGCCACGAGAACGCCGGCAGATTATGGCTTGAGTGATCTTGCACCTTTAATTGGTTTTGGAGCCTCTCCTAGAGCATCAATCAACATGGCTTTAGCAGCCAAAGCTTATGCCTTCATTAACAGAAGAGGATTCGTAATCCCTGAAGATGTTCGTGCAGTATGTTTGGACGTTCTTAGACACCGAATTGGATTGACTTACGAAGCTGAGGCTGAAGATATCACACAGTCAGATCTGGTAAATAAGATCATGGATTTTGTTGAAGTACCTTAATTATGAGATCACTTATTCTTGTGTCGGTGTTTCTTCACCTTACCCAGTTATTTGGGCAAGGATTAGAAACTTCAATGCTTTATGTCAACGAGCAGGGACAAGTTAAAATAACTAAAGTCAATGATACGCTTTGGCACACAGAGTTCGAAAATTTAGACGGATATACCTACGATACCACTTTAATGATTGGTTCACCTTTGAATCAAGTGAGGGTTAAACCAGCTAACGAGCTTTTTTTTCTTGAATATAACTGGGGAGGATTAAGCGTTAGTGAATCGAAAGTTGAAGTATTTGAATTTTCAAGTTTTGGGAGGTTAGCATATGAGTCCGGAATGTCTCAGATTTATACACTACCTTTTGTACGGACAAACCAAAAAATCACATTAGAAGGAGACATAAAATCTTCAAAGGGGCATGCGACTCTTGATGGGATCTTCTTTGAACCAAATATTGTTGCTGATCGCAAATTTTATCGCGTAACTGGTGAGGTAACACGTGAACCTTTTCCAAGATCTTTCTATTCTACTTCAGACTCTCCTCAGGGCATGTTCTCAGATACCACAAAGGTTTACTATCGATTAGTTTTCAGAAACTATAAAATAGAAGAACCAGAACGCACAATTTATAAAGGAACTGCTATCAACGATAGTCGCGGTTTACCTTGTATAGCCTGGGAAATGGCTGATTCTGAAGCATACATATTAGATGGTAAAAAAGCATGGGATAAAAGTGAAATTGGTAAAACCATCTCAGTCAAAGGATACCTAACACAGGGAATACTTGGTTCGATATTGAAGAATTGGGAAATAGTTGATGGACACTAAGGAACTCATAAAGAAAGTACGTAAGATCGAGATCAAAACCAAAGGTCTCTCTAATCAGATATTTTCTGGTGAGTACCACTCTGCCTTTAAAGGTAGAGGTATGGCCTTTAGTGAGGTTCGAGATTATTCAGTGGGTGATGAGATCAGAACCATTGATTGGAATGTAACGGCAAGATTCAATGCGCCCTTCGTTAAAGTATTTGAAGAAGAAAGAGAACTAACCGTAATGCTATTGGTGGATGTTTCTGCCTCTGAAATGTTCGGAACCCGAAACCAGATCAAGCGTGAAACGATTACCGAACTCTGCGCCGTTTTAGCTTTTTCAGCCGTTTCCAATAATGACCGAATTGGTTTGATCATGTTCTCAGACCAGATAGAGATGTTCATCCCACCAAAAAAAGGTAAGTCACACATTCTGAGAATTATTCGTGAATTGATCAATTTCCAACCACAACATACCGGAACTAATATCTCGGAAGCGCTTAAATACTTTACTAAAATGGTAAAGAAGAAAAGTATTGCTTTTGTTCTTAGTGATTTCATGGCGGATGATTTTTCAGATGCGATTAAAATTGCTTCAAGAAAACATGATGTTGTTGCTCTTAAAGTGAATGACAAAGCAGAATATGATCTACCCAACATTGGTGTGGCACAATTAAGAGATCTGGAAACCGGCGAATCCACCTGGATCAATACCTCATCAAAAAGAGTGCGCAGAAAATATAAAGAAGTAGCACTTGCTAAAGAAAAAGAGATTCAGCAATTGTTTAGAAGATCTAAAACCGATTATGCTGAGATCCATACAGATGAAGGATATATCAAACCACTAATGAGCTTGTTCAAGAACAGATGATGCGTTGGGGATTCATATGGTTAATGGTGTGGCCTGTTTTAACGCAGGCTCAGACAGCTCGTATGTCTTTCGCATTTTCCAATGTCCTCATTGGTGAGCATGTTCCTTTCTCAATTGAATTGGAATACTATGATTCAACGGATAACGCCCTTGTTGCCTGGCCACAATTTGATAAAAAGTTGACCGATAAAATTGAGATCCTGGACAGAACCGTGGATTATCTTGAGTTGGTTGATTCAACCTCTCATTTATATAGAAGAAAGCAGGATTTTACACTTACCAGCTTTGATCCTGGAATACACAAATTGCAACCTTTGGGCATTGAACTGAACGATTCAATGTATTATACCAACAGTACTCAAATTCAAGTGGAGACGGTTGAAGTAGATACCACCAAAGGAATTACAGACATCAAAGGAAATTATCAGGTTGATTACACCTTCACTGAAAAAGTGGAGGATTGGTTCAAGAAATATTGGCCGTGGTTAGCCGGTATTGCAGGAATCATTGCAGTTTTCCTGATCGTTCGTTTGATCCGCAAACGTATGCCAGAAAAAATAGAACCTGAGGCACCTCCTATTCCTGCCCATATCACAGCATTAGCTACCCTTTTCAAATTGCGAGAAGAACAAGCCTGGCTCAATGAAGATAAGAAAGAATACTATTCAGAATTGACCTATACCGTACGACTGTATTTAGAAGAACGCTTTGGAATTCAGGCTATTGAGCATACTACCAGAGAGATCATTAATGACCTCAGATATGCCGACATTACAGAAGAAGACAAGGTATATTTAAGAAAGATCCTTTCCGAAGCTGACATGGTGAAGTTTGCTAAGATGTTGCCGGATGATCAACACGGAGAAGAATCATTGTACAAATCAATTGCCTTTGTAGAAAAGACAAAATCGGCAGAAGAAAAGCCAACATCAGATCATGTGGAGTAATTTAGTTGACATATGGCCTTTTGGATTTGAATACGTCCGCAAAGAAGCTTTCTGGTTCTTTTTGGTCATTCCTTTGATCATTGCCTGGTATATTTATCAGCAACGATCAAATTTTACAAGGATCAACTTTTCAAGCAATCGAAACTTTGCTAAAAAGAAAGTGAATTGGATAGCCTTGATGCGTCATGTGAATCTTGCACTTTTTGTTATTGGCGTTTCCTACTTTATCCTGGCCCTGGCCCGTCCCCACTCTCCCGTTGATATAGATGATTACAAGAAAAAGAACATTGAAGGAATTGATATTGTCATTTCTATGGACGTTTCTCAATCCATGCTTGCCGAGGACCTGAAACCTAATCGTCTCGAAGCAGCTAAAGAAGTGGCTAAATCATTCATTGAAGACAGACCAACAGACAGAATTGGACTGGTGTTGTATGAAGCTGAAGCTTATACCCAATCACCCATGACCACTGATCATGAGATCCTGCTAGAACAATTAGAGAAAGTTCAAACCGGTATGGTAACACCTGGAACAGCAATAGGACTGGGATTGATCACGGCTGTTAACCGCTTAAGGGAAAGTGACGCTAAAAGCAAAGTGATCATATTGATGACAGATGGATTGAATAACTCAGGAGATATACAACCTATGGAAGCAGCAGAGATCGCAAAAGAAATGGGGGTAACAGTGTACACCATAGGTGTTGGTCAGGATGGTGCGGCTCCAATGCCCGTTTTTGGTGGTTTAAATATGAATGTTCCGGTAGAAATTGATGAAGAGTTGTTGACAGATATCGCCATCATGACCGGTGGAAAATACTATCGTGCTAAGAATAAAACGGAACTGAAACACATCTATGAAGACATTGATCAATTGGAAAAATCTAAAGTGAAAGTGCTTGATTTTAAAGTGAATCCACCAGAAAAATACTACGGTTTTTTAGTGTTTGGATTGCTTTTGATCGTTGGATATAAAGTGATTGACCATACCCTTTTAAAACACATTCCTTAGTGAGTGAATATAAATACCATATAAAACAGATCGCGATTGCGGTAATTGCCTGGGAGGTTGTTTTCTGGGCAGTTGGTGTAAGCTTGTTCTACTATATGCAAGGGGAAGAATCATTCCAGTTTGAGAACCAGTATTTCTTATGGGGTTTGCTACTCATTCCTTTGATCATATTAGGATATCTTGTGCTTTTAGATTGGAAGAACAGCAAATTAGGACAATTAGCACCGAATAATTTATTGAGGTATTTGACCTCACCGGTGTCAAATTTCAAGTCGTTTTATAAATTCTTTTTCTTCAGGAATGCCATTGCCTTCTTTATTATCGCCCTGGCAAATCCTCAATACGGAAAAGGAAAGAATTTGATGGTTTCAGAAGGTATTGAGATCATGATCGCCCTGGATATTTCCAATTCAATGAGAGCTTTGGATCTCGACCCTGAAAGAGACAGATTATCTATTGCAAAAATGTCTATTGATCGATTCTTACGCACATTACATGGTGACAAGGTTGGAATTGTTGTATTTGC
>JACJYW010000018.1 GCA_020635955.1 Crocinitomicaceae bacterium | reverse complement strand
ATGTTGCCAACGCACGCGCCTAGCTTTGCATTCTTTTGTAATCTTCCTCAATACATTAAAGATCCTTACAAAAGATATGTCGAAAACAGGTTGAGAGAAAATTTCAATTTTGAAGGAGTACCTATCCGAATTTTCTTCAGAAAGAAGTAATTTTACTTCGTGACCTACGAAGATATTCTCAAGCAATTCAAGGAACGTAAATTCAAGCCCATTTACTTTTTACATGGGGAAGAGGCGTATTATATTGACTCTATAGTTAAACATGCGGCTGATTTTATACTGGATGAAAGTGAGAAGGATTTTAATCAAACTGTAGTTTACGCTAAAGACACACCTCCAATCAATGTAGTAGATGCTGCAACACGTTTACCAATGATGTCTGAATATCAAGTAGTGATCGTGAAAGAAGCGCAGGAATATAAAAAGCTGGATCAATGGGAGTCTTTTGAGAAATACTTTGAGTCGCCATCTCATTCAACAATTCTCATTTTTGCCTACAAATACAAGAAGTTTGATAAACGTTCAAAGATCTACAAGATCCTGGCAAAAAATGCGGTTGTCTTTGAATCTGAAGGGGTAAAAGATTATCAATTACCTACCTGGATCAATGATTTTGTTAGATCAAAAGGTTATAGTATTACAGATAAAGCCTGTGCTCTTGTTGCAGAATACGTAGGTAACGAATTAGAGCGAATAGCAAATGAACTGGGCAAGCTTTTCATTTTACTTCCTAAAGGTGCACAGATCAACGAAAAACATATCGAAGATAATATTGGAATTTCCAAAGATTATAATGTATTTGAGTTGACCAATGCTATTTTAGAGAAGGATGTTCTGAAGGCGAATAAAATCGTTCAATATTTTGGTGAAAACCCGAAAGCAACGCACATTACTGTGGTAATGGGAAGTTTGTACGGATTATATCAACGATTATTCAGAGCACACTTTGCTAAAACTGATGATCCCGGTAAACTGGCAAGCATGCTTAAGATCCACCCTTATGCAGCTCAGGAACTCAACAAGAACAAGCGTAAGCACCCACCTAAAATGGTTTCCAGGAACTTTAGTATTCTTAGAGAATACGATCTAATTTCCAAAGGTGTTAATAAGGGAAATGCTTCTGACGCGGATATTATGAAGGAACTCGTTTACAAACTTCTTCATTAAATAACCACCATTCAATTCCCATTTCATACAGTTCGCTAAGCCGCGCCTTAAAAATCAGGAAGGTCAGCTTAATTCTATTATCTTTGCCCAATTAAATTGTACTTATGCTTCGAATTCTAGCTAGTATTTTTCTAGGAGTATTTTTTGTAGGTGCCGTATTTGCTCAGGGAGGAACGGTAAGGGGTATTGTTAAAAGTGATGAGGACGGAAACGGTGTTCCCTTTGCAAAGGTGGTGATCGTTGAAGCCGAAAAATTCGCGAATACTGATGTGGACGGTTTGTTCTCTATCCCTAAAGTTCCGGCAGGTACTTATACCATTAGAATTACAGCAGCTCAGTTTACTTCATATTCTAACCAAATAACTGTTGAAGACGGTAAGATCACCGATATCAATATTGAAATGGTGAAAGGAAAGGAACTTGGTCCTGTAGAGGTGGTGCATGAAGATAAAGATCTTAAAGTTGATCCAAGGACATCAGTTATCAAGATCACAAAGAAAGACATTCTCAGAGTACCTGTAACTGGGGGTGTTTCTGATATTGCAGGATACTTTCAAACGGTACCCGGTGTGGTAACTACAGGTGACCAGGGAGGACAGGTTTATGTACGTGGAGGTACGCCAATCCAAAACAAGATCTTACTTGATGGGATGACGATTTACAACCCGTTCCATTCTATTGGTTTCTTTTCAGTTTTCGAAACAGATCTAATTAGAACAGCAGATATTTATACCGGTGGATTTAATGCTAAATATGGTGGTAGAATTTCATCAGTTATGGATATCACTTATAGAGATGGTAACTCTAAACGATTTGCAGGTGCTGTAGGAATCTCTCCATTTACATCAAATTTGTTGTTGGAAGGACCACTTTCTAAAAAGGATAATATTTCTTTCGTTTTGAGCGGTAAAGCATCTTTATTGGAGCAGACTTCAAAAACACTTTATCCCTATATCAATCAGGATGAATCTGGTGCTACACAAGGTTTGCCTTTTAATTTTTGGGATGTTTATGGTAAGATTTCAATTAAAGGAGATGGAGCCAATAAATTCTCTGTATTCGGATTCTCTTTCAATGATGATGTAGTTTATCAGGCAGTTTCTAATTTGAACTGGAAAAGTTACGGTGGAGGAACCAATTTCATTTTCGTACCAAACAATTCTGAATTGTTCATGAAAGGACGTTTGAACTTCTCTTCTTATGATATTTCACTGAGTGAAGAATCTTTGGCGCCTAGAACATCTGGTATTTTTGGTGGGGAGTTGGCTTTTGATTTCACCTACTATTTACCTGGTAAGAACAAATTGGATTATGGATTTGGCTTCAACTACTTTGCAACAGAATTCAAGACGTTCAATGAGGTAAACAGACCAATCGAACAAAACCAAAATACCATTGAGGCAGGAGCTTATGTAAGTTATCGTCATTTGTCAAAGGGTAAAAAGATCATTTTGGAGCCAAGTTTAAGAGTTCAGGCATATTCGTCAGTAGGTCAGATCACAGTTGAACCTAGATTTAGCGGTAAATACAACATTAATGAAATATTGAGATTCAAAGTTGCTGGAGGGTTTTACACGCAAAACTTTACCAGTACTACATCTGACCAGGATGTGGTGAATTTATTCTATGGATTTATCACAGCTCCACCTAAAACACAGGTTCCTGCAGATTTCACCAAAAAAGATGGTTCTGAATTGGCCATTAAGAATGGTATTCAAAAAGCATATCACGCAGTTGGAGGATTTGAAATTGACGTGACGGATAAGATCAAAGTGAACATTGAAGGATACTACAAGTACTTCTCACAAATGACCAATATCAATAGAAACAAGATCTTTGATGATAATTCTGAGAATTCTGAAATTGATGACATTTTCAAAAAAGATTACATCATTGAGAATGGTTATGCTTACGGTGGAGATATTGTTTTTAAATACTCTACTAAAAAATTATACATCTGGACAGCCTATTCATATGGATGGGTTAGAAGATGGGATGGATTTCAGGAATATGCCCCGGTATTCGACAGAAGACATAACATAAACCTAATTGCTACCTATTCATTTGGTAAAGATGAAAGCTGGGAGGTTACCTCTCGTTGGAATTTGGGAACTGGTTTGCCATTCAAACAAACTGCTGGTGTGTATGAAGAGCCAGTGATCAACAGTGTTGATGGGGACTATAATACTGGAAATGCGCAAGATCTTACTTTCATTTATGAAGATGGAAATACGGGTAGGCTACCAACGTATCACCGTTTAGATATCAACCTAAAAAAGGAGGTTACTTTCAAAAATAAAGAGAACTTAAAGCTTGAGATCATTGCCGGTGTTACTAACGTTTACAGTAGAAAGAATATTTTCTATGTGAACAGGGTAACGAACCAGAAAGTATATCAGTTACCGATTATGCCTTCTTTGGCGATCAATTTCAAATTCTAATTGTTCCGTTTAATTCAAGATCTCTCGAGTTGAATCATTAATTCAGCCAGTTAATCATGTGTAATAGCTTTTGGCAAGTAGTTTGTTTTTGCTTCTAAAACTTACAGATAAAGAATTCTGTATTGTGAAATTAAAACTATAAGCTATGAAACCAAGATTAATTATTACCATGTTAATGGTTGCAATCCAATCATTTGCCGTGGAGAATGATCCAAAAGGTTTTCCGGATGATGAAAGTTTGTTTAGGAAAGATAAAGAGGTAGTCAAAAAGAATTTAAGAGCAGAAAGGCCAATTGGAGTCAATCTAACCGGTTTTGGACCTGGAGGGTTGGTGTCAGGATCAATTGACGGCTTCTTAACACCAAAAATTGCTTTAGAAGGTGGTGCAGGATTGAGAAATGAGCAAGGTGATGTCAGTTATTTTTTAGGTGGCAGATATCATTTGCTTGGTGGAACAAGACTGAAAATGACACCATATGTGGGTGTTTATACAGCATTTCATAATAACGGAAGAGATGTTCAGAATCACAGTATTTATGTTCCTGTTGGCCTTCATAAGATCAAGAAATCTGGTTTCAACTGGGCAGTAGAAGCGGCGTTTGAGCGAAATACATTCAAAGAAGGAAACTGGACGGGAGCTTTTAAGGTGGGATATCGTTTTTAGGATGACAGATCACAGAACACGGACGGATCTTGACTTTAAGTAGTCCGTGTTCTGTAAGCGAAGCGATCTGTGTTCTCAAAAATCTTGTGAATAAAATCTTAACCTAAAAACGACCTTCGCATTGTATCTGTTGTTATATTTGTTTTGTTATTTAAAACCATTCTAAATAGTGATCAACCTAATATTGGCAGATAGCACTGAATTGAGTCGAATTGGACTTAGAACTATTTTCAAGGATAGTGAGTTCCAAATCATTGGTGAAGCTACCTGTACAGAGGAGCTATTGGATCAGGTGAAGACATTTGCGCCGGACGTAGTCATGATCGATTATACTTCAGATGGGTTTACAATAGATGCTGTTCCGGCGGCAAAATCTATTAATAGTAACATTAGATTTGTTGGGATCACACCCTTACAGTCGGCTCAAACGCTGGTGCATGCCATTAAAAGTGGTGTAACCTCGTACATTAAGAAAGATTGCAGTCTAGAAGAGATCAAGAATGCAGTTGTGGAGACTTCAAATAATAATTCGTTTTTCTGTGGTCAGATCCTAGAGACTATCCGCGAAGAAGGAATTGATGTGGAAATGATCGAAGAGGTTGATTTTTCCTGTGATCCGGTAATGCTATCTGATAGAGAAAGAGAGATCATCACTATGATCGCAGAAGGTATGACCAATGCAGCTATTTCTGATAAATTGTTCTTGAGTAAGCATACCGTTAATACTCACCGTAAGAATATTATGGCTAAACTGGGTGTTAAAAATACAGCTGGAATTGTAATGTACGCCGTTAAGGAAAAATATACTTCTCCTAATAAGTACTTGTTTTCAGCAGAAAATTAATAATCTTCTGTAAATTCGTCTACGACAGACTTGTCAGGATTCATTGATACAACAAAAAGCTTGAACCCAATGCCTTCACCACGATCAACAAATACCAAACTTTCATAAACTGTTTCACCATTTATTTCAAAGGTGTAGTTTAGTTTAACAGTTGTTATTCCATTACGAATTTTCTCACTGAAACCAACTGATTTTTTTCTATTTGAGATTTCCCCTATGTCATATATCCCTTGAAGAAATGATCTGAATCCCTCAGTTTCTTCCGCAGTGGTTTTGGCATCCAACATATTTTCACAGATATAGTCAATTTCACCTTTGTCAAAGTGTTTGTGGAACTCATCTGCTACTTTTTCAGCCGCACCAGTGTCACAAGCGGTAAGAAATAATGATAATCCAATTAGAAGGAAAAAATACTTTTTCATAAACAGTTGATTTCGTTAAAAGTATTCATAATTTTCAATTCGCTAAGAAATAATTAATTTCAAAATGAACCTTTTATTTTTTAGGGTGTAGTAAAGAACAAATAGAGGATATGTTAAGATCACTTTTGATCATATTGTTATTGTTTCCAATTGGCCTTCTAGCTCAGGAAATCCCAGAAGATCCGGGAACTGCGCTAGATAATTATATCAATTTGCGAGAAGGATATAAGCATAGTGGTACTAAGCAATTTAGTAGAACTGAGCAATTAGAAATGGATGACTATTGTTTTGCCATGCAAAAGAAATTTCCGGATGCATTCGAAACGGATCTGATGTGGTATATCAATGGACATTTTTATCAGGAAAGAGGAGAAAAGATCAGTTCGGCTTATGCAAAAGCACCTTCAGATAAGCGAGTTGTTAAGGCCATGTTTGGATATTATATGCTATCAGGTAATAAAACAAAAGCTGCAACATTGGCATCAAAGGTTGGCGGTTATTTTTCGGCTAATACATTAAATTATTTTGAAGATGTCTTGCCTTCATCAGGAGTACTGATCGTATCAAGTGAACAAGAAGCCTTACCACTATATATCCTTCAAATGGTAAAAGGGAAAGGAACCGGAATTCAAGTGGTCAACATGGATTATTTGATCAATGATGAATATAGAGCTTCTGTTTCAAAGTATTTAGGAACCGGAACTATGGAATTTTTTGGTAGCGAAGCATCTTTTATCGCAAAAGCCATGGAAAGTAGTTCAGTATATGTTTCAACTACAGTATCTCAATCATACATACCGGGAACATCTTTCATAACCGGATTATATTATCAGGGATCAGTGAGCAATCAAAAAAGCACGTTAGAAACATTCTTGAAAAAGGTCTCAGTGAAGAATTTTGCCAGTATGAGTCTTACTTCAAGTGAGAGGAAACTATATCGAAATTATTTACCTCCTCTTTTGACTTTGTACCGGTTGAAAAGGAACAATGGTGAATCGGATGCAACATTGAAGTCAGCCATATTGGCGATCGCGAAGAAAGTAGAACAAACCAAAACAGTAGAAGAAATTTTAAAAGATTATGACAGCAATTAGATAAGGCAAAGGCGTTAAAGCGCCAACGAGCTGCCTGTTACACATCATGAAGCTCTTTAAGAAGGATTACTCAAAATACACGGACGAAGACCTTATGCGCTCTTATCAAGAGGGTGACAAGGTAGCTTTCGAGCATCTTTATGCTCGGTATGAGAGTTTCATGATCAATTTCTTCTACAGAAAGCTGTGGAGTGATAGAATTAAAGCTGAAGATTTTACGCATGACCTGTTCACGAAGATCATTGATAAACCAGAGTTATTTGATTTGGACAGAAGTTTCAAAACCTGGTTGTTTTCAGTGGCTAACAACATGTGTAAAAATGAATATAAGAAACAGGAAATAAGAAAGAATACCGGCTATGATGTACCAGAAGGAATGGACGCAAAAGATGAAGAAATACTTCCGGATACAGCAGTGGATAAATCCAGTTTTGCCGAAGAATTGAAGAAAGAATTAGAAAAAATGAATGAAAAGCATAGAGAAGTATTCATGTTAAGACACTTTGAAGGCCTTTCACTAAATGAAATAGCAGAAACCCTCGATATCAATGCGGGCACGGTAAAGTCAAGGCTGCATCACGCGACTAAGACTTTAGCAGAGAAATTGGCGGTTTTTAGAAACACAATGATATGATTAAAGAAGCGGAAAATATCATCCTAAACAAGGAGTACTTTGAGCTCTCTGCTGAAGAATTAGCTACCGTGAGTGAATTAGTTCAAAATGCAGAGGAGTTTGAAGAAATGAAGTGGTTCCTGGCAAGCACTCAGCAGGCTTTGGTGTCTGACAAGATAGAAGCATCTCCTGAACTGAAGCAAAGGGTTATGGATCATCTGAACAAACCAAAAGATGAACGCAAGTTCTGGTTGAATTCAGTGACGGTATTCCTATTCCCTGAAGACAAGAAATTCTATCAAAAGCCGGCTTTCCAAATGTCGTTGGCTGCCATTTTGATCATTGGATTCCTGTTGGTTTACGATCAACCAATGGATGAAAATAATATGGCCCTTAATGAAACTCCAGAGTTCGTTCAACCATCAGAGGAAGATGCTACAAGAGAAGTTATTTCTACTGGTGAAGAAGGGGCAGGTGGAGAAGATTTGTTCGGGACAGTGCATACAGGTACAGATGAAATTACTGAATTGGATGAGGTGGAAGAAGAACCGGCTATGGAACAATCTATAGTTAGAAATAATAATGTCAAGTCAATTATCGTAACAGAGGATGATGTTGCAGATGATATTCCTCATGATGGATATTACTCTGGTCCAACAGAAGAATTAGATGCTTTTGATGATGTTACTGTGACTGAAACAAGCGGAGGTTCGGGTAATGCAAATAAATCTAACAATACTGGTGGATTAAATGACCAACCTGGAAATGCAGTTACTATTTCCACTAGTGTAGGTACTTCTGATGATAAATCACCGAGAAAGGACAGAACTGAGGTAGATGCAGAAGGTAAAAAGAAACAGAAAACTGCAGATACTAAAAATAATAGATTCCTTGCACAGGAAAGTGCGCCCGTTCTTGCGAATGAAGATGCCAATAATGTCTCAAATGATGAGGATGAAATGGAGTCAACTACTAGTAAACCAGATGTAGCGGGTAATGCCGTAATGGATCTTGAGAAAAAAGGAGAGGTGTTGAAAGAGCAAAAAGAGGAAACCATCAGATCTTACGAAATTCATGTCAATGAAAGTAAAGAGTTGAAGGCTTTGTTTGGGACTTTTAAATGATGAATAGCTAGTAGTCAGGAGCTTGAAGCTGGCAGGAGTGAATAGCTTCAAGCTGATGTCTTCCGGCTAACTAACCATCAAATCTTCCAGATACTTTCATTAGAAACCCATCCCTGATTGCCATTCAGATCGATCTGTATCCATTCTTTGTCTTTGCCAATTACCTGAACTTTAGCACCTTCACTGATGATGAAGGAGGTTTTTGCATCTTCTTGAGGTGATACCTTAATGTCTAGCTGCTTAACGATTACCACAGCATCTGATTGATCTATGATCATACCCTGATGCATTTTTGCCAGTATAGTTGAGAGGATCAATAGGAATCCGAAAATGGCAGATCCCAATAAACTCAAGTTCTTTTTACCTTTTGTTGTTGAACGGATAAATAAGATCACGAACAATCCAAAAAATACAGAGCAAACAATACTTGCATAAGCCCATAAATTAACGCAGTATGATAGCAATGTAGCACTTAACCAATGTCCGAATCCATGTCTGGCAGTATCAATTTTATCTGCCGTTTGTGCATTCACGTATTCCAGATTGAAAAGTGCATCATCATCCCCCGGATTTATCTTCAATGCGGATTCATAAGCCCAGATTGATTTACCGATCTCTCCGTTTTTATAATAGGCATTACCTAAGTTGTAATACAAAGCTTCAGATCTTGATCCATCTGAAATTTCGAGATTAAATTGCTCGATCGCGCCCTTGAAATCTCCCTTTTCGTATAGCTCATTACCATCTTGAAAATTAGTCCAACCCAGTAATGAGATGAGCACAAAACCATATGTCAAAATCCCTTTCATCATAATTGTTTGTTTAGCGCTTCTATCAGTTTTTGGGTTTGTTCTACCAATACTTCAATATTCTCATCTGTCAGCGGTGCATATTGTGCCATTTCAATTTTATCCCAGATGGCTTCAAAAGCAAGAATGGTTTGGTCATCCACGCCTTTTATCTTCAACATTTCAGCAATGATCTTCTTAGAAAGTGCCGATCTACCAATTTGTAAATTCGTCATCAAATACTCAGACAATCGATCATTCAATTGCTTAATGTCATTCGTAGAACTTCCTTTGATCTTTTGAATGTCTCTAACTACAGCTTTTTTAGTGGTTCTTTGCTGTTCCATCACCACTTCATCTTCTGATTTATTAGCCTGACGCTTTCTATATAGGAAATAAGCCAATGCAGTGAATAGAGGTAGTAACCAAAGTACCCAATAGGTAAGATGACCAAAGAAAAGATCTTCCAATCTGAAACGGCAAGGATCTTCTTTGTGGATGAATCGAATATCATCTTCTATAAGAGGATTCTTTCCGGGATCTTTTGAAATGATCTTTGGATCCTTTCCTTTACTCACATCAATAGAGATCTGTTCTGTTCCAACTGTTTTTAATCTACCATGCTTCCAATCAAAATAAGTAAGTTGATAAGGTAAGATGGAATAGGTGCCTTCTTTGGTAGGAGTGATCACATAGGTATATTTTATTGATCCTTTAACGCCATCTTCAGTATAGGAGAAATCTTCTTCAATTTCCGGATCATTGACCAAAAAGCTTTTTGGAAAAAGAAAATCCGGTTGTTTAAACAGATGGTAGTTACCAGTTCCTTCAACAATAACCTCCAATTCAAATGCTCTGTTAGCCGCTATAGTATTTTCACTTGCACTTGCAGAAATATTAAAATCACCAGCCATGCCATAGTAGCTTTCTGGTTTCTCCCCAGGCACTTCCTTTACCTGAATATCAAGGCTGTTAGAATAGCCCTCAAAGTAGCTGTTTTCTAAAAAACCGTATCGTTCAACGGCAACACCATAATAAGGATTGATATGAAGATTACCAGCGTGATCTGCAAAGCAAACTTCTCTTCTTAATTCAATGATCTTATAATCTTTTCCTTTGATCCTTTTTGGATAGGCATAAAAAGTATGATTGGGATCAGTCTCATCAAATAGCTTTTGACGCCAAGTACCCAGGGCATTTCCGGGAACAATAGAATTCAATTCTTCCGGCATGCGTTCAGAGTACAGAGAGAAGGATAGTACAAATGGTTCGCCCACATACACGGCATCTTTTGTGCTGGTTAATTCATAAAAAAACCTGGCCACGCCCTGACTTTCTTCGTGAGCCTGATTGGCATCCACTACCGTAATGGCAATCTCGTTTGAACGCTTATCTCCATTTTTGCACTTAACCTGAGCCTCTCCAATAGTGTAGTTACCTGTTTTTTTAGCTCTCAGGATATAGGTAATGGTAGTTGAACAACTTTTTGAACTTACTCCATTCAAGATCTGTGTACTGCTGAATTGACCCTGTGATTTATCCAGTACATCAAAACCTTCAAAATCCGGTTCTATTACCTTGCAATCGCAGTCTGCTGTGATCTGATAAGAAAAATTCTCAGCATTGGTAACGGTGGTTTTGTTCACAGCAATATCAATGTCGGCTTGTTGCGAAAATGCAACATAACCCAACATGATTAACCATATGTATAGATATTTGATCACTTACCAATCTTTCTTTTTAGGACTGCCGTATCCGACACGTTTATCCTTATCAAGCTTTTTCTGTAATTCTTTTTCCCTTTTGTAATACGTGTCCAGGATATTTTGGATCTGTTCTTTGCTTAGTTTACTGGAATAACTTTGTCCATCTCCTTCTTTCTTATCCTGATTGGGTTGCTCTTCGTTGCCATTGCTGTTCTGGCTTTGATCTTCTTCGTTCTCATTCTCATCACCATTTTGGTCCTGATTTCCATTCTCGTTCTCATTCTCATTCTCGTTCTGATTCTGGTTTTGATTTTCATTGCCATTCTCATTCTGATCCTCACTCTCATTACCATTCTCGCTCTGATTCTGATTCTGGTTCTGATTTTGCTTTTGCTCTTGCTGCTGTTTTTGTTTCAGCTGCATGGCATAGGCCAAATTATACCTTGTTTCAGCATCAGAAGGATTTAAACGCAAAGCTTCTTTATAGGAATCAATTGCACCATCCAGGTCTTGCTTGAACATATGAGCATTACCAATGTTGTGATAAACTTTGGCTTTATCCAGGGATGTTGGCGCCAGATTTACCACTTTCTCATATCGTTCAATGGCTTCATCCTGCTTATTCATGCGGTGGTAAGTATTAGCAAGATTGTAATTGGCCTTAAA
>JACJYW010000017.1 GCA_020635955.1 Crocinitomicaceae bacterium | reverse complement strand
CATTCCCATTCCCATGACATCAATTGAAGTTGGTTATGGAATTGATTCCTCATTAACTGTATTTGGAGGTTGGCACACTACGGCCGCCTTTTTTGGCAATTTTCAAGTAGATGCAGGGATTACATATCAGGTTTTACAGCAAAAGAAGTATATACCAAATGTATCCGTGTCGCCCTCTTTTAATTACATCATAAGTATTGATTCAAAAGAGCAAAGAGCCTGGCCAATTCTGGATGCCAACGCTTTTTGGAACTACGGAAAAAGAAGCAATTACTGGTATGTTGGTGTCAACAATTACTTTGAATTCAAACGCAAAATGGCAAATGAGCAGGATCAATTGCATCATTGGATCTTCTCTCCTCAAATAGGACATGTTGTAAAGGGAAAGAAACATCCCTGGAGATTGACTACTGAATTCAAATTCATTGCTCCCTATTTGAATAATGTGAGTTCATTCGTTCCCTACAAGAGTTTACTGGGTGAATGGGGTAGTACAGGGTTTTATATAGGTTTTAGTTATCCATTCAAAATGAAGAAATCATGAGGTATTTGTGGATAATATTGATCTTGATCCTGGCGGTTTCGTGCAAAAAAGTAAAATTGGATACATTGGCTTTTCCTTCTGTTGCTTTGGATCATTATGAATTCAAAGACTATCAGGACCCAGAGCTGATTATCCCGGATAGTATGATGAACGCTAACATTCAGCAAACACTTGTGTCATTTGAGTCAGTTGATGTTGAAAGTGGAGAATCGTATACCATTTATGGGCTCTACATGGGTGATACAGCAACCATTGATCAGGATACCATCATTTATTTCTGCCATGGTCAGGCCAGGCACATGGATTATTACTGGACCAAACAAGCATTATGGGCGCATGTTGGCGGATTACATAATTATGGAGTATTCATGATCGATTACAGGGGATTTGGAATGTCTGAAGGAAAGTCGAGCGAGCAAGGTTTGGTTGATGATGCAAATGCCGGTTTGGATTGGTTGATCAATCAAGGTGCCGGTTCTGATAGAACGTACTATTATGGTTATAGCCTGGGTTGTATTCCACTTATTCACATGGCGGGGAATCGAACTGATTTTAAACCACAGAAACTCATCTGTGAATCACCCCTTGCTTCCGTTGAATACATCACGCAAAGTTCAACAGGTATTAATGTTGATGCTGACTTTTTAACGGAATTGGAATTCAATAATGCTGAAGAGATCAAAAAAGTTCAGGTTCCCTATTTCTGGATCCATGGAGTTGAAGACGATTATGTGGCTATTGAAAACGGAGAGATCATCTATGGCAATTATCAGGGATCATTTGGCAAAGCTTTAAGAGTTGCGGGAGCTAGTCACACAGATATTCCATCTGTTTATGGATTCGGTCCATACCTCAATGAAATGGTAGAATTCATTAGAATGTAAGATCTTTGATCATCCTGAATTCAGCTTCAAATTTCAAATAATCAACCACCGGTATCATAAAATAAATCGACATTTAGTTCGCTCGATCAGGATTGAATATTGATATGGCTATTCCATAATTTCAAGGAAAAACTTAGCCATGAAAAATGTTGAAAAGCCCCAGAACAAAAGCAAGATCCGAAGAAAATTAGGTAAAGAATATTTCATTTTGAAACAACGATACAATTGGTTAACGTGTGGGGAGAGCTATGCGAGGGAAATTGATCTCTCGCATCTTCCCAACCAATTGACAACTCACCGTTCACTATTATTGAGGAAACTGAAAGATGTTGACATGTATCTCCAACATAACAAGATCGTGAACTTAAAATTAGCCATGTCAAAAGTAAATGGCGTCATCATAGAACCTGGACAAACCTTTTCATTTTGGAAATTGGTGGGAAGGCCTACCAAGCAAAAGGGTTATTTGGATGGATTGACTTTGCATAATGGTAAAATTGGAAAAGGTACAGGAGGAGGATTGTGTCAGATGGGAAATTTGATCTATTGGATGACTTTGCATACACCTTTAACCGTGACCCAACGTTGGAGACATAGTTATGATGTTTTTCCGGATGTCAATCGTAAATTACCCTTTGGAAGTGGAGCAACACTTGCCTATAATTACATTGATCTGCAGATCAAAAATGAAACTCAAACGCCATTTCAAATTAATCTATGGCTATCTGATAAATATCTTGAAGGATCTATTTGTTCAGGGTTTCCAATAGCTCAGGAATATGAGGTATTTGAGAAAAATCACAAGTTTGAATTGCAGTGGTGGGGTGGATATACCAGACACAATGAGATCTGGAGAAGGATATCCAATAAATTCACAGCAGAACAAAAAGAAGAAATGGTAGCAGAAAATCATGCCATCATGATGTACAATCCCCTGATTTCTTCTGGGCAATAAGTAGAATCTTATTAATTTTGAGGGCTGAAAAATGTAATTATGGCCCTTGAGGATTCTCTTATTAGTAAACCAATACAGTTAAAGAAACTTCATCTTCAAACCCAGGAGGTAATCGATTATTCTAATGAAATTCTTACTTCATGGGGATTAGAAGATTCACTTCTTGTGTACACCAGAACGGCGATACTTTTTGTATTGGTGTTTGGTGTGAGTTTTATGTTGTGGTGGCTTACCCGTAAGATCTTTTTAAGCATCATTCATTCATTTGCTTCAAAGACGAAAACCAAATGGGATGACTATCTGGTAGAAAAGAGATTCTTTTCTGCTATGGCGCACATGGTACCATTACTATTGATGGATTACTTCATGCGTATCATCTTCTATTCTTTTCCACGTATTGCGGATCTTGGAATTCGATTAACAGACATTGCTATTGTATTTGTACTGATGATCGTTCTCACGCGTTTTTTGAATACTGCAGGACATGTATTAGAGGACAGAGAATCTTTGAAGGATAAACCAATTGCTTCTTTTATTCAACTCGGGAAGATCATTGTTTACGTGGTTTTGGGAGTTGTAATGATCTCTGTTGCGTTCAATGTTGATCTCTTCGTGATACTGACTTCAATGGGAGCCATGACAGCCGTTATTTTATTGGTGTTTAAGGATACGATTCTGGGATTTGTGGGAAGTATACAGTTAGCTGCAAATGATATGGTGCGGATTGGAGATTGGGTGACCATGGAAAAATACGGTGCTGATGGAGATGTTTTAGAGATTACATTGAATACGGTAAAGGTTCAGAATTTTGATATGACCATTACCACCATTCCTACCTACGCTTTTATTTCAGATTCATTCAGAAACTGGCGTGGAATGCAGGAGTCGGGAGGAAGAAGGGCTGTGCGTGCCATTAATATTCAAATTTCCTCTATTAAATTCTGTACTCCAGAAATGCTGGATAAGCTTGGGGAAATTGAATTGATCAAAGATTATGTGGCCAAGAAGGAGAATGAGATTGCCGATTTCAATGCTAATAATCAAATCAATAAAAAGGTGTTGATCAACGGAAGAAATCAAACGAATATTGGGATTTTCAGATACTATATGGAACAGTATCTTAGAAAAAATGAGCACGTTCGCAAAGACATGACTTTAATGGTGCGTCAATTAGAACCAACTGAAAAAGGGGTGGCTTTGCAAGTATATTTTTTCACGAAAACCACAGTTTGGTCCGAATATGAAAAGATCCTATCTGATATTTTTGATCACTTCCTGGCTACGTTGGAGTATTTTGATCTAGCTGTTTTCGAAAGCCCTACAGGTAAAGATTTCAAGAGACTGTTGAATTAGTCTTCAATGTTAATGGATCGATCTTCAAAGACCATTTCTTTTAAATGTCCTCTTTTGTATATGGCATGGGCAATTAATCTACCAGATTTGGAATAAGTGTAAGAGTCTCCATCCTGAAAATTCTGCATGTAATTCCTGATCTTGTAAGGTTGACCATTTTCGTGATAAACAATGTATTCCCCTTCCATCTTTCCGTCTATAAAATTCTTCTCGTAATCAACGTTTCCGTTGGCCTGTTTTACATCACATTTTCCGGTAAATCCCTTTCTTCTTTCATATCTCCACCAATGATTGTATTGTTGATCAAAGGTAAGTTCAAAGCAATCGCAGTATGTAGAGTCAATGGATTCAGAGCTTTCTGCTTCTGATGAATTACCAGAACATGAAAAACCTACAAGAGCAGGTAAAATGAATAAGATCAAATATCGCATGGTTCAAAGTTAATGAAGAAATATCGTACAATAGATAATGATTGATTGTATGCGTATTTTGACTGATTGAAATCTTTTTATATTTTAGCTAAACCCCTCCTTTTGAACAAATTAACATTTAGTCATGTTATTTATTTGGTATGTTCAAATGTGAAAAATATGAAACTTCATTCGGCGAGATCGAACATTTGCTTGATGATGTTTTGATCATACGCTATGATAAGATCAATAGAATAGAAGAGGAGCATGTCAAGTCCATAAGTCACTACCGAGACAAGATCATAGGGGATAAAAAATATTACGCCATTTCAGATGTGCGCACAGGTATAGTGACGTTCACCAATGAAGCGAAGCAATATCTTGCGCAAGAAAGATCCATTCAAAACAGAAGGCACCTGGATATCGTGATCGTGTCTAATTGGGCTTCAAAAATGGAAGTTCAGCTATATCTGAAATTATTCAAACCATTGGTAGATACTCAGGTGGTGAGAACCGTTGATGAAGCTTTAGATTTGATTGAGGCGCATAGGAATATGAGCTAAATGTATCATTGAAAATTAAAAGTCACGGCGAGTTTTAGCTCGTCTGTTATTTGCGAAATTCACAAAAACATTTACTCATTTCTGGAATCAAACTGGTATTGATAAAAAAGTTCAGTTGAAGCATTTACGCAAAACCTACTTGACAGCTTTAGTAGAACATTTCGGGGATAAGGCACCTACAATTAGTAATCATTCAGGGTTAGGAGTATTGAAGAAGCATTATGTTAATGACAAGCATTTAGTATCTGCTGCAAAAAGCTTTCAAGTGTTTAAAAGATAGTTTTAATGAAACTGTTAGATAATCCACTAATAGAAAAGTTTTCCTCCATTAATTTTAAGAGTTATAATTGATTTATCCAATAATTGTAATTCATTTTACAAGCTTCATGATCTAAAGCAATTCCTTTTTGAAATGCGTTTATACCTTCTTCAATTTTACCTAAACTGGAAAGCGCGACACCCAGATGATTCCACCCTTCTCCATTTTCTGGGTTTAGTTCAACACATTTTCTACTTTCAATAATACATTTTTCATAATCTTCGATATGCATCATAATTGCAGCTCTTAAATGATAAACAGCATCATTATTAGGCAAAATTCTCTTCAAATCATCCGCGTATTTAATTGCGTCATTGATTTTCTCATTTTGTAAAGACTGAACAGCTAGATTGTAAATCTCTTGAGGGTTGAGTGATTCGTCAGTACCTGTAGAAATTATTTCAAAATGAACAGCATATCCGTTTTGGTG
Source organism: Crocinitomicaceae bacterium (assembly GCA_020635955.1). Lineage (GTDB taxonomy): Bacteria > Bacteroidota > Bacteroidia > Flavobacteriales_D > Crocinitomicaceae > Paracrocinitomix. Next base: position 6,992 of record JACJYW010000017.1, on the reverse strand, counting down.
CATACTTCCTAGACTCAAAACAGGTGGAGACCCATTACTTTCCATAATTTTAATTGCAGATTCACCAGGCAAAACTAGTCTAAATCTTTTGCCGCTTTCTAAAGTACCGTAAAACTCTTTTGAGATAGCGTCTTGATTGAAAAGAGTCAGTTGATACTCAGTAATTCCATTGTGATTTAGCCGTATAACATTGTCATTTAATTCAAGTAAGTCAATACCATCAAACTGTTCAAAATATGTAATTTCTTCAAGTTCTCCTATTGAACCAATGTTCTTCTTGATTAATTTTAATTTTCCTTGCATTAGTTATCTATTAAGTGCTCTTTGCGCCAGAGTTTCAACAAAATCTATTTTTTCTTCGACTGTCCATCTTGATGTGTTCATTTCTTTTGAAATAGCATCCATAATAATTACACTCAAAGAAATATATAGATACATATCTTCTGGTAATACACGTCCAAATTGTTTAAAATGCTTTTCTACAGTTTTTCCTAAAGAATCCATACAGTCATCAAGATAATCTAGTTGAATTCTTTCAGGCAATAAACTCTCGATATCCTCTTTGAAACCATCTACTGGCATAAGTGTCTCAAAAGATAAAGTATTTTGATTGGGTCTTCGAAAAATTGGAACTTTAACAATCCCTTCTTGAGGCATTTCAAGATCTATTGCAATAGGAAAACCATTTATGGAGAAGTTAAAATTCATTTTTATCAATAAATATCAATTTAATTATTCAATCCCTGGACTCACAATCCACTTGTCCAGATCATTAAATCTCTGATCTCTATTGGTTTTGTAAACATGATCAAGATACTCAAAATCTCCAGAATTTTTTAAAAGATCATCAAGATCAATAAAAAATTGGATTTTGTACCAGTAGTGATCTTTAATTTCATCTTCAACACAATTATATCCTCCTTCAAAAATACACCAGTTTTCTTGAGCAACATCTATAAACACAAATTCATCAAAGCAAATTGGAACCCAATGTGTTTTAAAGAATTCAACTTCATGATAGTGTTCCAGCTTTCTTACTAATCGGACCCAATCCTCATACGACTGCAAAAACTGTTCTTCAGTTAGTATAGTTCCGATTTTTAACCTGGGAAATATTTCAGGATCTTTTCTAAGAACATTTAATATTTTCATGACATTTTCTAGTTCTTCAATTGTTGCTTTCCTCATGTGAATACAATTGGTTTCTTTTCTGCGAACCCGGGCATTTCCAGTTCTTCATCTTCCTTAATTGGAGTTTCGGGCGGTATTCCTCTTTTATTCTCTTTTATCCCAAATGTGGTTTTGTGATACTGCATTCCGGGAAAAATACTCTTGATCACAAAATTCGCAGAGTCCAAGTGCTGAAAAGTAACTGCATCTGTGATCATAGAAGTGTCTCTGTAATGAGTCCGCAAATACAGAACTGAATCCCGAACAAAATAAGTTCCATAATTATAGAAATGTACTTTTCCGTACTTAACTTCGGTCATATGAATTCGCCCATCTTCAAAGAATTCATACCGTTTGTAATTGGTATCTATTTTCTCATCCTCGTAAACAGCTACATTACGAAACCATTCGCCTTTCATGAAGTCTTCAAGGGCTCTATCATATAAAAATTTAGCGTCTACTGTATCCGTTTGTGTAAGAGCAAAGATCGGGCTACAGATCAATCCGATCAGCAAAGCAAAAGTTGGTGTTTTCATGGTAATTGAATTTGGTTAGGTTAGCTTCTTATCATATGCACTGTGTATTTTGATTCTTTTGGAAAAATTGATTGTATAGTAAAAGTCTGATTTGTGATTTCTACCACCTCAACTATTTCGAAAATCTCGTTGGTATTTTTATTGATCAATTTGATCTGATCATCCTCCACTTCATACAAGTTGGATTTGATTCTATATTCTCCCTGATAGAAAAATCTCACTTCAAAAAAACCATGCAGATCAAACTCAAAAGATCTTCTAGGGTCTTTATCTACATACCCTGAAGCGTATTCTATTTTTTGAGCATCCCAGCTTCCTTGGATTTTATCTAATAGACTAGAGCTTTTGTGTGTAACAATATTGTTCCCTCTATATTGAGATACATTGCATGCTACTAATACAAATAAAATAGGTAGAAGAAAGTGTATTTTCATGGAAGTGAGTTTGAGGGTTTCTATAAGGGTAATACACAATCTTTTAAAAGTAACAGATCGAGAATTAATTAAAACTTAACCCTCTGTATCAGTAGTAGAAATGTGTTGAAAAAACTGAAGAATTGTTACCCGGTATTGTTACCCAGAACAAAAAAACAGGCTTACAAAAGTAAGCCTGTTTTCTTTGAAACCCTTGTGGTTTCTGTAGTAGCGGGGGCTGGACTCGAACCAACGGCCTTCGGGTTATGAGCCCGACGAGCTACCAACTGCTCCACCCCGCAATATATCTTTAGAATATTTTCTTGCTGTTTGGGGGCACAAATATAGTTAGAGTTTCGTAATCTAACAAGTTTTGGAAAAAAAATCTAAACTTAAATCCTGACACCTATTACACAAATATCATCTACTTGTTCCAACTCACCCTTCCATTCTTCAAAAGCAGCATCTATCACTTTTACCTGTTCTTTCAGATTGAGCTTGTGTTTCTCCAATAACAATTGCTTAAAATGTGACGACTTCAGTTTTTTGCCTTTATCTCCACCAAACTGATCAGCAAATCCATCTGTGTACAAATAGAATGTATCTTCTTTCTCCAGTTGAATACTATGTCCTTCAAAAGGTTTAGGGTCATGAAATTTGCCTATTGGTTGTTTGTCTCCTTTGGTTTCTTGAAGTTCTCCATTTCTGATAAGATATAAACCGTTATTAGCGCCAGAAAACTTCAATTCATTTGTTTTCTTGTTCAATGTACAAACGGCTATATCCATTCCATCATTAACTTCTTGCTTTCCGGATTCAAATCTTTGTAATACCAGATCCCTTGTTTTATCGAGGATCAAATTTGGCTCTAAACATCCAAATTCTCTCACAGCTCTATTCAGTGCATTGTGACAAACCACCGAAACCATTGCGCCGGGCACACCGTGTCCTGTGCAGTCTGCTGCGGCAAATATGATCAGTTCTCCAACTTCTTCTAACCAATAAAAATCTCCGGCCACTACATCTTTTGGTTTGTATAGAATGAAATTCTCAGGAAGGCATTTGTTGACAAGTTCAGTAGGAGGTAATATGGCTTCTTGAATTCGTTTGGCATAAGAAATACTATCCTTTATTTCATTGTGTTGCGTCTCAATTTCAATTTTCTGTAGTTTGATCTCTTTGGTTCGTTCATCTACTGTTTTTTCTAGAATTCTTTGTCGGAGCCGCATAACATGAGTTCGCCATCTGAAAATAGAATAAATGATTCCAATACCCAGGAATATCATCAAAAAGATGAACCAGGCTGTTTCATAAAACGGTGGTATTACTACTACTTTGAGCACAATTTCATTTGAGATTTTTTTATCCGGTGAAATTGCTCTAAAGCTAATCTCATGTTCTCCGTTACCTAGATTCGATAATTGAAAAGTAGATGAACTTTGTTGTGCACTCCAGTCACGATCGTCTATTTTACATTGATAATTCAACGCGAAAACATCCCTAAAATAGATGGCTTTTAGGTTAATAAGCAATTCTTCATCATAATTGATCTCAATGTGATCATTCACTATATATTCCGTTCCGGGTAACCAAAATTGGAAGTACTTTTTACTATTTGACCTGTCTATCGACTGAATTGATTGGAATTTGAGATGTTTAGGGCCATGTGTCGAGTCTCTGCCAAATATCAGTTGCCATTCACTATCCTTATTTATAGTCCAAATCCTACCTTGATCATCTAAGCGTGGTCCGCCAAATCCTTCTCCCATTAAGCCTGACCTTGAATCATAAAAAATGAGTTGGTATTTTTTAAAGAAATCTGCTTTCGTGTGAATCTCTACATTAGGATCAATGATTTTTAAATAACCTACTCCAACAATAGTACAGATCACAAGTTCATCATTCCCGGCAATGTAAAAATTTGAAACTCTGCCTCCTTTCAAGCCATCATTTTGATTGATATTGATAACGGAATCCGTCAAGGCATCTACATAATTAAGACCTCCCTCAATACCACTGGTCCAAAAATTGTTTTTACTGTCATTATCACATGTGTAAAGAATATTGGTGCCAAATCCACCTATTTTAAATGATGTGGTGTGAGGCGTTATTGTTACGGCATAATACCCCCATGTTGCAAGAAGAAATGTTGTGTCATTGACATAATGTGCACCTTCAATCCGCATGGTATCTCCCATAATGTGGTTCATGATGATCCTGGATTCACCATTTTTATAACTCCATATTTTGTAGAAATCACCAATTGTATCACTGAGAAAGTAATGTGTGCCGTCTTCTTTCTTATAGATGAGTTTATGATGTTTTCCCATCATTCCAGTATTAGTAACTTCATTCTTATCATCAATTAATTGCAGTGGTTTATCAAAACTCCAAAGCAATTGTATTCCCGTATGGATTTGTCTGCCAACCGCATTCTCATCAACCGCCGGTACTTCATTCTCTTCACCTTTGAGATTAATGAAACGCTTTTTCCCTTTTGTATCTTTGATAATATATCCAGCTGGACATTCCAGAATATGTGCTAGTTGATCTCCTTTGGCAAAATCATCTGTGAATAGTTTTTTTGTATTAAAATTTCGGTCTTTATCTATGTTCAGTGACATCAATTCGCCCAGATCGTTTTGGTATAGCTGCAGGGAAGGATTTATCCCACGGATCTTATTTTTTGGAAAATGACAAATGTTTTGTGAAGGAACATAATAAACCCCTTTTGAAGATGTAAACCAAATTCCGCCATTTTCGTCAAAAACCGGTGATAAGATGTTTGTTTCTGCAGAACGTGCATCTATGATCAACTGCGCGTTTCCATTTACCAGTTTAAAGATCTTTTGGCGGTCTCCAAAATAGGCCTGTCCTATAGGATCAAATTTGAACCATTCTATTTTTTCAATTTGGTGTTCAGGGTCTTTAATTTCAATTTTTTCAATGAAATCAATACCGATTTTGTAAACATTGGATTTTTTATCCCAGGCAATCAGATACTCATCAGGTGAACTATTCAAATTTGATAGTTTTATTCCTTTTTCTTCATGCAATGACCATTGATGAGGTTCTTTATTTTCAATGTAAAATATTTGATTATCGGGTTCTGAAATGAACCAGTACCTGTCTTTTCCGTCTACGGCCGCAGGACCAAATTTGGTATCCGGTAGATCACAGGTCTCGGTGTTGAAGAAATAGGTGGTATCAGGGGTAATACAGGATATTCCCCCATAGTGTGTGGATATCCAGGCATAGCCTCTGGAATCAGTATTTACACTTCTGATATGCCCGTCAGAGATCGTCAAACCAATGTCTACATACCAATCTACAGTCAATCCCCTTGAAGGTGAAGCAACACCTATACCATTACCACCTATCCAGGTCCTTCCTTTGTTATCAGATGCAACTTCCTTGAAACGATCATAAAATCCGTTAACAGAACCATATATGAATAAAGAAGTGCCGTCAAATGAACAAAATCCTGATTGTTGAGATGTTCCCCAAAACCTTCCTTCTGAATCTATACTTATGGATGCAAATCCATTTACATGAAAGTTGGAATAAATATTATAGTTAAATGTCTGATATCTAAAATTCTCTCCTTTGTAAGGCGAGTCGATCTTATGTTCAATTGGAGGCGGAAGGGTAACTTTTCGCTGGGCAAGCAATAAAGTATTGCATGTCAGTAAAATAAGAACAAGATAAATTTTGAAGTTCATCTATTAATTTCCGGCTGAGTGAGGTGTAAAACTAAAAAAATAATAACTAGTCAATGGGCTAAATCTAAGAGAATATTGTACTTCCAACTCTTAAATTACTAGCTTTGCAGCCTGATGTCACATAAATCAGGTTTTGTAAATATCATTGGAAGTCCTAATGTTGGTAAATCAACCCTCATGAATCAAATGATGGGTGAGAAATTTTCTATTACTACATCCAAAGCTCAAACTACTCGTCACCGTATTCTAGGAATCGTTAATGACGAAAATTATCAGATCGTGTTTTCTGATACTCCAGGTGTGTTAGATCCTCATTATAAGTTGCACGAAAACATGATGGGGTATGTAAATACGGCCTTGAAAGATGGAGATGTGATCTTGTTGGTGACAGATATTTATGAAACAGGCTTGAAGCATGCTGAAACGTTGAACAGGATCAAAAAAACATCTATTCCTGTTTTAGTGTTGATCAACAAAATAGATCAGGGAGACCAAACTTTGATCGAAGAAAAGGTAACTTATTGGCATAATGAGTTGCCAAATGCTGAGATTTTGCCGATCTCTGCTCTGGAAGGATTTAATCTTGAACCTATCAGAAAAAGGATCCTGGAATTGATTCCTGAAAGTCCGCCGTATTACGATAAAGAGGAAATCTCAGATAGACCAATGCGATTTTTCGTGAGTGAAATGATCCGTGAGAAGATCTTCATGCATTATAAGAAAGAAGTGCCTTATGCCACACAGGTTGAAGTAGAGGAGTACCTGGAAGATGTAGATATCATAAGGATAAGAGCAGTGATCTATGTGGAAAGAAAAACCCAAAAAGGGATCATCATAGGTCATCAGGGTAATAAGATCAAACATGTTGGTATTGATGCCCGTAAAGACATAGAAAAATTTGTAGACAAAAAGGTTCACCTTGAGCTGTATGTCAAAGTAGACAAGGACTGGAGAGGAGATGAAAATAAACTGGAAAAACACGGTTATTAAATGAGCAATATAGTAGCGATAGTAGGAAGGCCAAATGTTGGTAAATCAACACTCTTTAATAGATTGACAAAGAGTAAAGCGGCCATTGTTGAAGAGGTAAGTGGTGTTACACGTGACCGTATTTATGGTGTTTCTGAATGGAATGGCATTGATTTTTCTGT
>JACJYW010000016.1 GCA_020635955.1 Crocinitomicaceae bacterium | reverse complement strand
ACTGTTGGATTTCCTCTAGAATCCAGAATTTGTCTTGCAACGATATCGCTAATTACGCTCATATATTAGATTTTAGACACTAGATGCTAGACGCTGGACTAATTCAAATTTTGTTTGAATCCACGTATCATCTTTTGTATTTCATTAATATTTTCTTTTAGTTCAATAAACTTATCCTGATCAATTATTTCAATTTCTGAAGACAGAATCAACTGAGTTTCTAATTCACAGGCTGAACCCTGTGCCAAGTCTAAAAATCGTGAAAAATCTTTATTCGTTGTTCTAGCCGATCCTTCTGCAATATTAGTAGGTATTGAAATTGATGATCTAGTCATTTGAGATGTCAGACTATACTTATATTCTTCAGGAAACTCTTTAGCAAGAAATAAAACTGCTTTAGCTAATTCCATGCTTTTTTGCCAAATCTTAAGTTCCTTATAATTATGTAGCATATCCAGCGTCTTCTGTCTAGAGTCTAATATCTCAGACAAGTTTCTTGTCTGCCTTAACAGCAGTCATATTTTCAATAAACTGATCAAATAAATATCTTGAGTCGTGGGGTCCGGCAGATGCTTCAGGATGATATTGAACAGAAAAAACCTTTTTATTCTTCATTCTGATACCAGCTACAGTATCATCATTCAAGTGGATATGAGTCAATTCAATCTCCGGATTTTTGTCAATAGAATCCTTAGACACCACGAATCCATGATTTTGAGATGTGATCTCTCCTTTACCAGTTATTAGATTTTTAATCGGATGATTAATTCCTCTGTGTCCGTTATGCATCTTTTCAGTTGATAATCCTTGAGATAACGCCAATACCTGATGACCAAGACAAATTCCAAATACAGGAACATTTGAGTCTACGATCTTTTTCACAAGATCAATCGTTTCTGGCATTGCTGAAGGATCTCCAGGACCGTTGGATAACATGAAACCATCTGGTTCGAAATCCAACATTTCGTCTAATGTAGAAGACATAGGGAATACCTTAACATAACAACCTCTTTCAACAAGACATCTAACAATATTTCTTTTCACTCCGATATCAAGTAAAGAAACTTTCAAACTAGATGAAGGATCACCAGATGTATATGCTTCTTTTGTTGCAACCTCACTAGAAAGTTCTAATCCATCCATAGACGGAACTTTTGCCAATTTGGCTTTCAAACTCTCAATATCGAGATCTTCAGATGAAATAATGGCATTCATTGCACCGGCATGACGTATATGTCTAACCAATGCTCTGGTATCTACATCAGAAATACCAACGCACTCATCACGCTCCATATAATCTTGCAATGAACCATTGGCAGATGGTCTAGAGAAATTTGGTGAAAATTTCTTCGTAACCAATCCTGCTATTTTCATGCTATCGGATTCAGCTTCATCTGGATGAACGCCATAGTTACCTATGTGTGCGGTTGTCATCACAAGAATTTGCTTATGATAAGATGGATCAGTAAATACTTCTTGATAACCGGTCATTCCGGTATTAAAGGCTATTTCTCCAACAGTGGTACCGATCTTACCAATTGCGTTGCCTTTGAAAACTGTGCCGTCTGCTAGGACTAGAACTGCAGGCTTTTTCTCCATTTAGATTTTATTCCTGGTTAATCGGACAACAAAGTTACGCTTTAGATATCACCTAGGGGGCAAAATGTTGAAAAAGGTTCTAGATTTTTGAAAAAATTGTACAAAAAAAAGGAGCTGGATAATTCCAACTCCTTTTTTTTAATGATTTGAACAAGGATTTATTCCTCTTCTTTCTTAGCGTCAGCAGCTTTTGCAGCAGCAGCCGTTGTAGCTTTAGCAGCTGTATCTTTTGTTGATTCAGCAGCCTGAGCTCCACCTTTTCCACCTCTTCTAGATCTTCTTGTTGTTTTCTTAGTTGCATCTCCCCCGTAGATTTCGTTGAAATCAACAAGTTCGATCATACACATTTCAGCATTATCTCCTTGTCTGTATCCAGTTCTGATGATTCTTGTATAACCACCTTCTCTGTTTGCAACTTTAGGAGCTACTTCTCTGAACAATTCTGTAACAGCATATTTGTTTTTCAATTTGCTGAATACAACTCTTCTAGAGTGAGTAGAATCTGTTTTTGATTTAGTGATCAAAGGCTCAACAAAACCTCTTAATGCTTTTGCTTTTGCTACAGTTGTGTTGATTCTTTTGTGTTCGATCAATGAACAAGCCATGTTAGAAAGCATTGCTTTTCTGTGAGAAGCTTGTCTTCCTAAATGGTTCACTTTTTTACCGTGTCTCATTTTCTTTTGATTTTCGTATCCAAACCTGCTTTAGTACCTGGATACTGTTTACTATTTGCTTAACCTTAGTCTTCTTTATACTCCGTCACAAGGATTTAGGAGTGGTTCTCGAAAAAAAAATAAGTGGACACTTCGAGAACCTCAGTGTCCACTTATAAAATTATTCTTTATCTAATTTGTATTTAGATACGTTCATACCGAAAGCCAAACCTTTAGATTCAACTAGATCTTCAAGCTCAGTTAACGATTTTTTACCGAAGTTTCTGAATTTCAATAGATCGTTCTTGTTGTAAGAAACTAAATCACCTAAAGTCTCAACATCAGCAGCTTTCAAGCAGTTCAATGCTCTTACTGACAAGTCAAGATCAACCAATTTAGATTTCAACAACTGACGCATGTGCAATGAAGTTTCATCAAACTCTTCAGTTTCAGATTTGATCTCAGTATCCAAAGTAATTCTCTCATCTGAGAACAACATGAAGTGGTGAATCAAGATCTTAGCTGCTTCTTGCAACGCATCTTTTGGAGAAATAGATCCATCAGTTTGGATATCGAAAATTAATTTTTCGTAATCCGTTTTTTGTTCAACACGGTAGTTTTCTACAGTGTATTTTACATTTTTAATTGGAGTAAAGATCGAATCTGTAGCGATAGTTCCGATTGGTGCATTAGAACCTTTGTTCTCTTCAGCAGGAACATATCCTCTACCTTTGATGATCTCAATTTCCATATTGATCTTAACAGAAGGCTCCATTTTACAGATCAAAAGATCTGGGTTCAATACCTGAAATGCAGTCGTGTATTTTCCAATATCACCAGCTGTTAAAGTATCCTGACCAGAAACAGAAACAATTACTTTTTCGGAATCAGTTCCATCAATTTGTTGTTTGAATCTTACTTGTTTCAAGTTCAAGATGATTTCAGTAACATCATCCACTACACCTTTAATTGTAGAGAACTCGTGATCTACTCCTTCAATTTTAACTGAAGCAATAGCATACCCTTCAAGAGATGAAAGTAAGATTCTTCTTAAAGCGTTTCCAACTGTAATACCGTAACCAGGCTCTAATGGTCTGAATTCGAATTGACCTCTAAAGTCATCCGATTCGATCATAATTACCTTATCCGGTTTTTGAAAATCTAAAATTGCCATTTGTTTTCTTCTTTTTAATTGTCTTCCGGTTGCGCGGTTTTTAGGATTGAAGAAGTTCCAAAAAACCCTTTGGCCGGCAGCCAATGGTTATTATATAAAAAAATATGCGCCGCCCTTCGACTCCGCTCAGGGTGAACTGCGGCGCAAAGATAATGCATTTTTCTTATTTCGAATAAAGCTCGACGATCAACTGCTCTTTAATGTTTTCAGGGATCATTTCTCTACTAGGAACATTCATGTATTTTCCAGACATGTTCGAAGAATCCCAATCCAACCAATCAAAGTTTTGATCCTTATTAGCTATAGCTGCAGAAATTACTTCAAGAGATTTAGATTTCTCTCTCACTGCAACAACATCACCCACTCTTAACTGGTATGAAGGAATATTCACGATTTCTCCATTAACAGTAATATGTCTGTGAGCTACTAATTGTCTTGCACCTCTTCTAGAGTTTGCTAAACCTAATCTGAATACTGTGTTATCCAATCTTGATTCGCAAAGTGCAAGCAAGTTCTCACCAGTAATTCCTTTCATTCTTGACGCTTTGTCAAACATGTTAGAGAATTGTCTCTCAAGGATACCGTAAGTATATTTTGCTTTTTGCTTCTCAGCTAACTGGATAGCATATTCTGATTGTTTACCTCTTCTCTTGTTAGGACCGTGTTGTCCTGGAGGGTAATTTTTTCTTTCTAACGCTTTATCAGCACCAAAGATTGGATCTCTAAATCTTCTTGCAATCTTCGATTTTGGTCCTCTGTATCTTGCCATTTCTATTTAAATTTTTTAGATCTGTGACTATCACTCAAAATGAATTTTAGTCAATGGTCTTATCAGTTATACAATTAATTATACTCTTCTTCTTTTTGGAGGTCTACAACCATTGTGTGGAAGTGGAGTAACGTCAACTATTTCTGTTACTTCAACACCAGCATTGTGGATTGATCTGATTGCAGATTCTCTTCCTGAACCAGGACCTTTCACGTAAACTTTTACTTTTCTAAGTCCTAGATCGAAAGCTTCTTTAGCACATTCCTCAGCAGCAACCTGTGCAGCATAAGGAGTGTTCTTTTTAGAACCTCTAAATCCCATTTTACCAGCAGATGACCAAGAGATCACCTCACCAGCTTTGTTAGTTAAAGAAATGATGATGTTGTTGAATGAAGCCTGGATATGCGCCTCACCTGAAGCATCAACTTTAACTTTTTTCTTTTTTACTTTTCCTGTTTTTGCCATTTTTCTAGCTTTTGACCTTGTCGTCTTTTACACTCTTCTTTCGGTTGCCTAGTTGGTCCGAATTCAGAATAAGACTTACGGCCTGATCTAACAATCAATTATTACTTAGTTGCTTTCTTTTTATTTGCAACAGTTTTTCTCTTACCTTTTCTAGTTCTAGAATTGTTCTTAGTTCTTTGACCTCTAAGTGGAAGACCAGCTCTGTGTCTAACTCCTCTATAGCATCCAATATCCATCAAACGTTTGATGTTCAATTGAACTTCTGATCTAAGAGCTCCCTCTACTTTGATCTCAGCGATCTCATTACGGATCTTCCCTAACTGATCGTCATCCCAATCCTGAACTTTAATGTTCTCATCAATTCCACAATCCGCTAAAATTTTAGCAGCAGTGCTCTTTCCAATTCCATAGATGTAAGTCAATCCAATTACACCTCTTTTATTTTTTGGTAAATCTATTCCAGCAATCCTTGCCATAATAACTATTAATTTTAGACTTTAGACTGTAGATGCTAGACTCTAGACCGTTTCTATTTTCACCCTTGGTTTTATTAGAATCTGTCTAACGTCTGATGTCTAATGTCTGATGTCTAATTTTATCCTTGTCTTTGTTTAAACTTAGGGTTCTTTTTGTTAATCACGTAAACCCTTCCTTTACGCTTCACGATCTTACAATCTGCAGATCTCTTCTTCACTGATGCTCTTACTTTCATCTCGTTTAGTTTAATTTTTTATTTGTATCTATACGTAATTCTACCTTTACTTAAATCATAGGGAGACATTTCCAACTTCACTTTATCACCTGGTAAAATTTTAATGTAGTGCATTCTCATTTTACCTGAGATATGTGCAGTGATCACGTGTCCGTTTTCCAACTCCACACGGAACATTGCGTTCCCTAATGCTTCAACGATTGTTCCATCCTGTTCAATTGATGCCTGTTTAGCCATAATTACATTCCAGAAAATTCGTTAGCACCTCTTCTACCTCTGATTCTTCCACCTTCCATCAAACCGTCATAATGTCTGTTCAATAGGTAAGTCTCAATTTGTTGAAGTGTATCTAGAACAACACCCACCATAATTAGCATTGAGGTACCTCCCATAAACATTGCAAATGCGTCTCCAATTCCAAACATCATAGCAAAAGCCGGAATGATTGCAATCGCAGCCAGAAAGAATGAACCTGGCAATGTAATTCTTGATAGAATAGTATCTATAAAGTCAGCCGTCTCAGATCCAGGTTTAATACCAGGAACGAATCCACCACTTCTTTTAAGATCATCTGCAATTTGCTTTGGATTGATTGTAATCGCCGTATAGAAATACGTGAAAATGATAATCAACATTGCAAATACAAAATTGTACCAGAAACCTCTGTAATCCGCCAATGCTACTAAAACAACATTGTTCGAATTAATCATAGTTGGAACGGTCATGATCGCTTGAGCGAAGATGATCGGCATAACCCCTGAAGCATTAACTTTCAGTGGAATGTATGATCTTGCTCCTTGCTCAGCTGCAGCATTGCTTTGACCTACAACTCTTTTAGCATAATTGATCGGAACTCTTCTAACACCTTGCACAATGAGGACCGTCAACATAATTATCGCTATGAATACGATCAACTCGACAAGGAACATGAAGATCCCTCCAGCTCCAGAGTTTCTTTCCAGAAATTCTCCAAATACAGCAGATGGGAATCTAGCCAGGATACCAACAGTGATCAATAATGAAATACCATTACCAATACCTTTATCTGTAATTCTTTCTCCTAACCACATTGCGAACATAGTTCCAGCGATTAACAGAACAATTGAGCTCACCCACCACATCCATGTTGGATCAGCTACACCACCAGCACCAATCACATACATCTGTAAATATGATGGTCCCTGGAAAGCACAAATAACAATTGTCAGTACTCTAGTGTACCCATTTATTTTCCTTCTACCACTCTCACCTTCTTTCTGTAATTTTTGAACAACTGGAACGGCCATCCCTAACAACTGCATAATAATAGATGCAGAGATATAAGGCATGATACCTAATGCCATAATAGATGCCTTAGAAAAAGCACCTCCGGCAAATAGGTCTAACAATCCAACTAATCCACTTGAACTTCTTCCTCCACCTAAAGCAACTTGATTAACGCCAGGTAGAATTATGAAAGATCCTATTCTATAAATAAGGATCAATCCCAAAGTCAATAGAATACGTTGTCTTAGTTCTTCAACCTTCCAAATATTCTTTAATGTGTCTATAAATTTCTTCATTCAGGTGATAAATCTGTATTATTCTCCTCCTTTAGCTGATGCTTTTGAAGGTTTTACTTTTTGAGTAGTTACTTTCTTAACAGCTTCCAATTGGTTAATTGATCCACCTTTTGCTTCGATTGCAGCTTTAGCAGAAGCAGAAAAACCGTGTGCAGTTACTGTTAATTTTGCTTTTAATTCACCTCTTCCTAAGATCTTAATCAAATCCTTTTTCCCGGCTAATCCATTTTGAATTAAAGTTTCTAGAGTGATCTCATTAACTTTTTTGTTATCCACTAACTCTTGAAGAGTATCAAGGTTGATCCCTTTATATTCAACTCTGTTAATGTTTTTGAAACCAAATTTAGGAACTCGTCTTTGAAGTGGCATTTGCCCTCCTTCAAATCCAATTTTTTTGGAGTAACCAGATCTTGATTTAGCCCCTTTGTGTCCTCTACCTGCAGTACCTGCAGCACCAGAACCCTGTCCTCTACCAACTCTGCTGTCAACTTTCTTTACAGCACCTTCAGCTGGTTTTAAATTGTGCAATTTCATCCTTTTATGAATTTACTCGCTTTCGCTCTTGTTAATAATTCTTATTTAACGATCTCAATAAGGTGAGATACTTTATCGATCATCCCTTTAATTTGGGGAGTCTCTTCGTGTTCAACTACCTGGTTCAATTTTTTGAAACCAAGTGCAAGAATAGTAGCTTTTTGATCTTTTGGTCTATTGATCGCGCTTCTTACTTGTTTAATTTTAACTTTTGCCATGGTTTCTCAAAATTATCCGTTAAAAACTTTATCTAATGAAACACCTCTATCCTGAGCAACTTCAACTGCATCTCTTAACTGAACCAATGCATTGAAAGTAGCTTTCACAACATTGTGCGGGTTAGAAGATCCTTGAGATTTTGCAAGAATATCAGTAATTCCAGCAGACTCCAATACAGCACGCATAGCTCCACCAGCGATAACACCGGTACCATGAGAAGCAGGTTTTAGCATAACGCTTGCACCTGAATATTTCCCTTTTTGGATATGAGGAACTGTTCCGTGAATAACTGGAACTTTAATCAAGTTCTTTTTAGCATCATCCACTCCTTTGGAAATAGCTTCAACTACTTCTTTAGCTTTACCAAGTCCGTGTCCAACGATACCATTTTCATCTCCAACAACAACGATAGCTGAGAAGCTGAAAGTACGTCCACCTTTTGTTACTTTGGTAACACGGTTAAGGGCAACAAGCTTGTCCTTTAATTCAATGTCCGTAGCTCTAATTTGTTTTGCTTTCATTTCCGTATCTTAAAATTTTAATCCTCCTTCACGAGCTCCATCTGCTAAAGATTTTACTCTTCCGTGATATTGGTATCCATTTCTATCAAAAACAACTGTATCAACTCCAGCTTTCAATGCTTTTGCCGCTAGTTCTTTACCAACGATTGCTGCAGCTTCTGATTTAGCTTTACCTTCAGTTGCTTTATTTTTTGCTGATGATGCAGAAGCTAAAGTCTTTCCTTCAACGTCATCAATGATTTGTGCGTAAATTTCTTTATTTGATCTAAATACGCTCAATCTTGGTCTCTCAGAAGATCCGAATACATTTTTACGAATTCTTCTTTTGATCTTTGCTCTCTTTTCAACTTTCTTAGACGCCATAATTCAATTATTTAGAAGCCGATTTACCAGCTTTTCTTCTGATGTATTCTCCTTTGTATCTGATACCTTTTCCTTTGTAAGGTTCAGGTTTTCTAAACGATCTGATCTTAGCGGCAACTTGTCCTAACAATTGTTTGTCATGACACTCAAGTGTTACAACTGGAGCTTGTCCTTTTTCAGTTTCAGCAGTTAATTTAACTTCTGATGGTAATTCGATCGCGATTGGGTGAGAATAACCAACAACCATTTCTAATATTTGTCCTTTTGCAGTAGCTCTATAACCTACTCCGTAGAATTCTAATTTTTTTACGAATCCTTTAGAACATCCTTCAATCATATTAGCGATTAACGCTCTGTACAAACCATGTTTAGATCTGTGGTCTTTATGATCTGATGCTCTTTCAATAGTGATCTCATCACCTTCTTGTTTGATCGTAACAGCAGTAGAATCATAATCTTGAGTTAATTCACCTTTAGGTCCTTTAACTGTGATCAATTTGTCGTCAAATATTACTTCAACTCCACTTTCTACTTTGATCGGTGCTTTTCCAACTCTTGACATTTCTAATCCTCCTTCAATTTTAATATACGTAACAAAGAACCTCTCCACCAACATTCTCTTGTCTCGCTTCTTTATCAGTGATAACACCTTTAGAAGTAGATAGGATGGCGATTCCTAAACCGTTCAACACTCTCGGAAGTTCAGTTGCTCCCGCATATTTTCTCAAACCAGGTTTACTAACTCTTTGAATTTTTCTGATAGCCGGCTCGTTGTGATTGTTATATTTCAAAGCAATTTTAATCACACCTTGCTTACCATCATCTTCAAATTTGTGAGAAAGGATATACCCTTTATCATTCAAGATCTTGGTGATCTCTTTTTTAATGTTTGACGCAGGAATCTCAACAACTTTATGTCTAGCTGCCTGAGCGTTTCTTACACGCGTCAAATAATCTGCTATTGGATCTGTATACATTGTATAAAATTTAGACTTGAGACCATTCTGTCCCAGTTTCTATTAATATTCTTTTCTTACCAGCTTGATTTAGTAATTCCCGGGATCTTACCTTTCAAAGCCATTTCTCTAAAAGTAACACGAGAGATTCCAAACTGTCTCATATATCCTCTTGGTCTTCCAGTCAATCCACATCTGTTGTGAACTCTGATTCCCATTGAGTTTTTAGGAAGTTTTTGCAATTGCATCATAGCATCCCAATCTCCTTGAGCAGCTTTCTTTCTTAAATCAGCTCTTTTTTCGGCATATTTAGCAGCAAGTTCTGTTCTCTTACGCTCTCTAGCCTTCATTGATTCTTTCGCCATATTCTAGTTTTTAGTGAATGGGAAGTTGAAAGCATCCAACAACGCTTTTGCTTCTTCATCATTATCAGTTGAAGTCACAAAAGTGATATCCATTCCTAGTATTTTGTTTACTTTATCAATATCAATCTCCGGGAAAATGATATGTTCTTTAATACCCATGTTGAAGTTCCCGCTTCCATCAAATCCTTTAGGAGAAATTCCTCTAAAGTCACGTGTTCTTGGAAGAGCGATATTGATCAAACGATCAAGAAACTCATACATTTTATCACCTCTAAGTGTTACCATAACACCAACAGGCATTCCCTTTCTCAACTTAAAGTTTGAGATGTCTTTCTTAGACATGGTAGCGATTGGTTGTTGACCAGCGATCAATGCCATATCTTTAATAGCAGAATCAATGATCTTTTTGTCAGCAACTGCATCACCTAACCCCTGGCTAAGCACAATTTTCTCCAATTTAGGTACTCTCATGTTCGATTTATATCCGAACTTATCTTGCAAAGATTTTGCAATCTCGCTAGAGTATCTGTCCTTTAGTCTTGGTCTATAGCTCATTACTTAACTACCTCCCCATTCTTTTTTAAATATCTAACAGATTTTCCGTCGTCTCCTTTTTTACGACCTACTTTAGAAGCAACTCCACCTTGAACCACCATTACATTTGAAATGTGGATACCAGCTTCAGTCTCTTCAATTCCTCCTTGTGGGTTAGATGCACTAGGTTTAACGTGTTTTTTCACCACGTTAACACCTTCAACGATCACACGGTTTTTCTTTCTATCGATCTCAAGGATTTTTCCTTCAGAATCTTTAGATTCCCCGCTTAATACTTTTACAGTGTCACCTACCTTAACGTGTAATTTCTTTTGCATTTCTTTAAAATTTTAAAGCACCTCAGGAGCTAATGAAACAACCTTCATGTACTGTTTATCTCTCAACTCTCTAGCGACAGGTCCGAAAATACGGGTACCTCTCATCTCTCCAGCTTCGTTCAACAATACAACCGCATTGTCATCAAATCTGATGTATGATCCATCCGGTCT
The DNA here is from genome assembly GCA_020635955.1 of Crocinitomicaceae bacterium. Lineage (GTDB taxonomy): Bacteria > Bacteroidota > Bacteroidia > Flavobacteriales_D > Crocinitomicaceae > Paracrocinitomix. The sequence goes on along the minus strand of JACJYW010000016.1, from coordinate 20,291 downwards.
TCTAATTTCTTTTTTTGTTCTAACTACAACTGCCTTAGTTACTTGTCCTTTTTTGACGTTACCTTGAGGCATTGCATTCTTCACAGAAACAACGATCTTGTCACCAATTGAAGCATATCTTCTTTTGGTACCTCCAAGAACACGGATGCAAAGTACTTCCTTTGCTCCACTGTTGTCTGCTACTGCTAATCTACTTTCCTGTTGAATCATTGGTCAAATTATTTAGCTCTTTCAACAATTTCTACTAATCTCCAGTTCTTGTTTTTAGACAATTTTCTCGTCTCCATGATTCGAACAGTATCACCGATATTACATTCGTTGTTTTCATCATGAGCTACGAATTTCGTTGTCTTTTTAACGAACTTTCCGTACTTCGGGTGTTTCACTTTACGCTCAACAGATACCACGATAGATTTTTCCATCTTATCAGAAGTAACAAGCCCGATTCTCTCTTTTCTTAAGTTTCTTTTCTCTTCCATCACTGAAAATTTCTTTTGCTAAAGGTGCAACTCGCTTAAGCTTCAGCTTTTTCGTTTAGTTCTCTTTTTCTCAATTCAGTTTTCAATTTTGCAATAGTCTTTCTATTGTTTTTGATCTGAATTGGGTTCTCTAGTTGAGAAACTGCATGAGCCAACTTCATTTTACTTTGTTGCTCTACCATGTCTTCGATCTTTTCTTTAAGATCTGCAACTGATAATTCTTTAATTTCTGCTGTCTTCATCTTTTCAATTAATTCTCAACGTAGTCTTTACGTACAATAAACTTACATTTAACTGGAAGCTTTTGTGCTGCAAGTCTCATAGCTTCTTTTGCTGTCTCTAAAGGAACACCTTCAGCTTCAAACAAGATTCTACCTGGTCTTACAACTGCAACCCAGTGTGAAGGAGCTCCTTTACCTTTACCCATACGTACCTCAGCTGGTTTAGCTGTAACTGGTTTGTCTGGGAAAATTCTGATCCAAACTTTACCTTCTCTTTTCATGTATCTGGTAACGGCGATACGAGAAGCTTCTATCTGACGAGAAGTGATCCATCCCGGCTCCAATGTTTTTAATCCGAAAGATCCGAAAGCAATCTGGCTACCTCTGTGAGCTATCCCTCTGTTTCGGCCTTTCATGGCCTTTCTAAATTTTGTTCTTTTCGGCTGTAACATAACTGTACTGCTTTAAATATTATTTTCTTCTTTCCTGGAATTTCGGAGCTCTTTTACCTGTTCCACCAGTTGCAGCTTTCTTTTGCTGTAAACCAACGTTTGGTGAAAGATCTCTTTTTCCGTAAACTTCTCCTTTGCAGATCCAAACTTTGATACCAATTCTACCATAAGTAGTGTGTGCTTCAGAAAGCGCGTAATCGATATCTGCTCTGAAAGTATGTAGAGGAGTTCTTCCCTCTTTATACATTTCATTTCTTGCCATCTCTGCTCCATTCAATCTTCCAGAAATTTTAACTTTAATTCCCTCTGCTCCCATTCTCATAGTTGAAGCGATAGCCATTTTAATAGCTCTTCTGAAAGAAATTCTACCTTCGATCTGTCTAGCGATTGAATCAGCTACCAATTTGGCATCCAATTCAGGACGTTTGATCTCGAAGATGTTGATTTGAACTTCTTTACCAGTTACTTTCTTCAACTCTTCTTTAAGTTTGTCAACTTCTTTACCACCTTTCCCAATGATTACTCCTGGTCTAGCAGTATTGATAGTAACGGTAATCAACTTGATAGTACGCTCAATGATAATTTTCGAGATACTTGCTTTTGATAATCTTACCAAAAGGTAGTTTCTGATCTTATCATCCTCTACAATTTTTCCAGCATAGTCATTTCCTCCATACCAGTTAGATTCCCAACCTTGGATGAACCCTAGTCTGTTTCCTATTGGATTTGTTTTTTGTCCCATCAGTTATTAACTTTTTACGCTATCAACAATGATAGTTGTGTGGTTTGATCTTTTTCTAATTCTGTGTGCTCTACCTTGAGGTGCTGCTTGAATTCTTTTTAACATTCCAGCATGGTCAACTCTGATCTCAGAAACGATAAGCGTTTCATCTTCTAAGCTTTTACCCTCATTTTTTTGCTCCCAGTTAGCGATTGCTGATCTCAACAATTTCTCTAATCTACCTGCAGCTTCTTTAGAGTTGTGTGAAAGAATGTTCAAAGCTTTGTTCACTTCTTCACCTCTAATGATATCAGCAACTAATCTCATTTTTCTAGCAGAAATTGGGCAGTTTCTTAATGTAGCGATTGCTACATTAGCTCTGTGCTCTTTTCTTTTATCTGCTGCGATTCTTTTTCTAGCTCCCATCTTATCTCGTGTTTAGCTAATTATTTCTTTCCTTTTTTGTCAGCGTGACCTCTGAAGGTTCTAGTTGGAGCAAACTCTCCCAACTTATGTCCTACCATGTTTTCAGTCACATAAACAGGAATGAATTTGTTACCATTGTGCACAGCTATAGTCAATCCTACGAATTCAGGAGTGATAGTTGAGGCTCTTGACCACGTTTTAATCACATCTTTCTTTCCTGACTCTTGTGCAGCATCTACTCTTTTCATCAATTTGTAATGAATAAAAGGAGGTTTTTTTAATGATCTACTCATGTCCTATTTATTTTTTACGCTTTTCAATAATATACTTAGAAGAATATTTCTTCTTTGATCTAGTCTTGTATCCTTTGGCCATCATACCGTTTCTAGAACGTGGATGTCCTCCAGAAGAACGACCTTCACCACCACCCATTGGGTGATCAACAGGGTTCATTACAACACCTCTTACTCTTGGTCTTCTACCTTGCCATCTAGATCTACCTGCTTTACCAGAAACAGTTAACATGTGTTCACCATTTCCAACTGAACCGATAGTAGCTAGACATGATAGTAGAACCATTCTTGTCTCACCAGAAGGCATTTTAATAATTGCATATTTCCCTTCTTTTGCGTTCAATTGAGCATATGAACCAGCTGATCTAGCAATAGCAGCTCCTTTTCCCGGTTTCAACTCAATATTATGGATGATTGTACCTAAAGGAATATCCTCCATGAACAATGTATTTCCAACTTCTGGTTGAACTCCTTTACCAGAATTCAATACTTGTCCTACTTCTAACCCTTCAGGTGCAATGATGTATCTCTTTTCACCGTCAGCATAGAATAACAAAGCGATTCTAGCAGTTCTATTTGGATCGTACTCAATAGTTTTCACTGTAGCAGGAATACCGAACTTTTCTCTTTTGAAATCGATAACTCTGTACTTTTTCTTGTGCCCACCACCAAGGTATCTCATTGTCATTCTACCCTGGTTATTTCTACCACCAGAGCGTGATTTCTTTCCTATCAAAGATCTTTCAGGATCTGACTTCTTAACAGTCACTTCACTGAAATCGCTAACGATCTTGTGTCTTTGACCTGGTGTTATTGGCTTTAACTTTCTAACTCCCATTTCTCAATTTCTTAGATGTTCTCGTATAAATCGATTGTTTCCCCTTCTGCAATGGTTACAATCGCTTTTTTCCAAAGTGAATTTCTTTGTTCAGCGATACCTTTCGCAGTATATTTTCTCTTGGCTTTTCCGCCGCCGTATCTCATTGTTCTTACGTCAACTACAGTTTTACCATAGATTCTCTCGATCTCATTTTTGATCTCGATCTTGTTGGCTTTGTGGTCAACAACAAATGCAAATCTGTTGTTCACTTCGCTATCTGTAGTAGCTTTCTCAGTAAGAATCGGCTTTTTAATAATGCTATTCATCACTCAACAATTAATTCAAAATGTTTTCAATTTTCTCAATAGCTGCATCAGTGATAACTACTTTGTTCGCGTTAACGATATCATAAGTATTTAAGCTATCAGCTGTTACAACGTTCGCTCCCTGAATGTTTCTTGATGACAAGTACACATTCTTATTGTCCTCTGGTAAAATGATCAACACTTTATCAAAAGCCAAGTTGTTGTTGTTCATAACAGACATGAACTCTTTTGTTTTTGGCTCAGAAAAATCTAATCCTGACATAACAATGATGTTACCATCTTTTGCTTTGTGAGAAAGAGCAGATTTTCTTGCTAATCTTTTCACCTTAGTGTTCAATTTGAAGTCGTAGTTTCTTGGTCTTGGACCAAAAGCTCTACCTCCACCTCTAAATACAGGAGATTTTAAACTTCCCGCACGTGCAGTACCAGTTCCTTTTTGCTTCTTGATCTTTCTTGTAGAAGCAGAAACCTCAGCTTTTTCTTTAGACTTGTGAGTTCCTTGACGTTGTGCAGCCAAGTACTGTTTAACATCTAAATAGATTGCGTGATCATTTGGCTCGATTCCGTAAATTGAATCCGCTAACGTAACTTTCTTCGAAGTTTCTTTACCGTTAGTATCTACTACTTTTAAATCCATTTCTCAACAATTACGAAAGAACCTTTGTGTCCTGGAATTGAACCTTTAACAATGATCAAGTTCTTATCAGTTAATACTTTTAAAACTTCCAAGTTTGTTTGTTTAACTCTGTGGTTACCTGTTTGACCAGCCATTCTCATTCCTTTGAATACTCTCGCAGGATAAGAAGCTGCACCAATAGAACCCGGAGCTCTCAATCTGTTGTGCTGACCGTGAGTCGACTGACCAACACCACCAAATCCGTGACGTTTAACAACTCCCTGGAAACCTTTTCCTTTTGAAGTACCAATTACGTCTACGTACTCACCTACTTCAAACAAATCTACATTGACAACATCACCTAAGTTTAGATCATTCATGTCCTGAAACTCAGCCAATTTTCTTTTTGGCGTTGTTTTAGCTTTTTTGAAATGACCTTGCATGGCTGCAGGTGTGTTCTTTTCACGTTTGTCTCCATACGCTAATTGAACAGCTTTATAGCCATCTTTTTCTTCGGTTTTCACTTGTGTTACAACACAAGGACCAGCTTCTATTACTGTGCATGGCGTTGCCTTGCCCTCGGCACTGTAGATGCTAGTCATCCCGATTTTCTTTCCAATTATTCCTGGCATACTTTATTTATTAAATCGTCTAATTAAAAAGTTAGACTTTGATTTCAACGTTAACTCCACTAGGAAGTTCCAATTTCATTAGTGCATCTACTGTTTTAGATGAAGAGCTATAAATGTCTATCAATCTTTTATAAGCGCACAATTGGAATTGCTCTCTAGCTTTTTTATTTACATGCGGAGATTTCAATACAGTGTAAATTCTTTTGTGAGTTGGAAGAGGAATTGGTCCGCTTACAACAGCACCTGTAGCTTTCACCGCTTTTACGATCTTTTCAGCTGATTTATCAACCAAGTTATGATCGTATGACTTCAATTTTATTCTGATCTTTTGACTCATTTTTTCGATCTTAAAAAATTATGCTTCTACTTGTCCTTTTGCTTTCTTGATCACCTCATCCGCGATATTTCTCGGAGTTGGAGCATAGTGAGAGAACTCCATTGTTGAAGTTGCTCTACCAGAAGAAAGCGTTCTTAATGTTGTTACATACCCAAACATTTCAGAAAGAGGAACATCTGCACGAACAACTTTAGCACCAGCTCTGTCATCCATACCGCTCATTTGACCTCTTCTTCTGTTCAAGTCAGCAACGATATCTCCCATGTTCTCTTCTGGAGTCACTACTTCAACTTTCATGATCGGCTCTAACAACTCAGGCTGAGCATTTTTCAACGCAGCTCTGTAAGCCATTTTAGCACAGATTTCGAAAGATAGTGAGTCAGAATCCACATCATGGTAAGATCCATCATTCAACTCAACTTTTAATGAATCAACAGGATATCCAGCCAACACCCCATTTTTCATTGATTCTTTGAATCCTTTTTCAACTGAAGGGATATATTCTTTAGGAATGTTACCACCTTTAATGTTGTTAATGAATTCAAGTCCTGTTTTTTCTTCATCATCCTGAGGCATCACTTTAATAGAGATGTCAGCAAATTTTCCACGACCACCAGATTGTTTTTTATAAACTTCTCTATGATCAACAGGGATATTAATCTTTTCTTTGTAAGCTACCTGAGGAGCACCTTCGTTCACTTCAACTTTGAATTCTCTTTTCAAACGATCAACCAGAATCTCAAGGTGAAGCTCACCCATACCAGAGATAACAGTTTGACCAGAATCCTCATCAGTTGAAACTCTAAACGTTGGATCTTCTTCAGCCAATTTAGAAAGTCCTACTCCTAACTTGTCAAGGTCAGCTTGAGTTTTAGGCTCAATAGCAATACCAATAACCGGATCAGGGAAAGTCATTGACTCAAGAACGATAGGCTTTTTCTCATCACAAAGCGTATCCCCAGTTCTAATATCTTTAAATCCAACACCTGCACCTATATCTCCAGCTTCGATAAATTCGATTGGATTTTGTTTGTTAGAGTGCATTTGGAAGATTCTAGAAATTCTTTCTTTTTTATCTGTTCTTGGAACATAGATATATGAACCAGCATCAATTTTACCAGAGTACATTCTGAAGAAACACAATCTTCCTACGAATGGGTCAGTAGCAATTTTAAATGCCAATGCAGCAGTAGGCTCTTCTGGATTAGCTTCTCTTGAAATTTCAGCATCCGTATTTGGATCGATACCAACAACAGCACCTTTATCGTAAGGAGAAGGCATATAAGCCATCACAGCATCCAACATTGTTTGAACACCTTTATTTTTGAATGCAGAACCACAAAGCATTGGTTGAATTTCCATTGCGATTGTAGCTTTTCTAATCGCCTGCATCATTTCTTCAGTAGTGATCGAATTAGGATCTTCGAAGAATTTCTCCATCAAAGCCTCATCAGATTCAGCAACAGATTCAATTAATTTATCTCTCCACTCAGTAGCTTCGTCCATAAGTTCAGCTGGAATTTCATACTCACGGTATGTCATACCCATATCTGACTCATTCCAGTCGATAGCTTTCATTTTGATCAAATCAACAACTCCTTTAAACTCATCTTCAGCACCAATTGGAATTTGAAGAGGAACAGGGTTACCGTATAATCTATCTTTAACTTCTTTATAACATCTGAAGAAATCAGCACCAGCACGGTCCATTTTGTTCACGAAGATCAATCTTGGAACACCATATTTGTTAGCTTGTCTCCAAACTGTTTCAGATTGTGGCTCAACACCAGACGCTGCACAAATAAGTGCAACCGCTCCATCCAATACACGCAAAGAACGCTCTACCTCAACTGTAAAGTCAACGTGGCCCGGAGTATCAATAATGTTAATTCTGTATTCCTTAGAATTAGCAGTTTGCTCCCCTAATACTGTTGGGTATTTCCAGAAACAAGTAGTAGCAGCAGAAGTAATTGTAATACCTCTTTCTTGCTCTTGCTCCATCCAGTCCATAGTAGCAGCACCATCATGTACCTCACCAATTTTGTGAGAGATACCTGTATAGTAAAGGATACGCTCAGTTGTTGTTGTTTTACCAGCATCAACGTGGGCCATAATCCCAATGTTTCTTGTGTATGTTAAATCTCTTTTAGCCATTTTGTATTAGAATCTGAAGTGTGAAAATGCTTTATTCGCTTCGGCCATTCTGTGCATATCTTCTTTCTTTTTGAAAGCTGCACCTTCTTCTTTGGATGCAGAAATGATCTCAGCTGCCAACTTCTGAGCCATAGTTTTCTCATTTCTTCCTCTTGCGTATCCAATCAACCATTTCATTGCCAATGATTGTTTTCTAGCGTCTCTTACCGGAGTAGGAATTTGGAACGTAGCTCCACCAACTCTTCTTGATCTTACCTCAACACCAGGAGAAACATTCGTCAATGCTTTCTTGAAAACGTCAATAGGGTTTTCATCCTGAACTTTATTCTGAACGATATCAATTGCGTCATAGAAAATTGAGAACGCAACACTTTTCTTTCCGTGAAGCATTAAGTTGTTCACGAATTTAGTCACCATTACATCCTTAAACTTTGGATCAGGCAATATCGTGTGTTTTTTCGCTTGTCTTCTTCTCATGATTCCTTAATTTTTTTGCTTTGGACGTTTAGCTCCATATTTAGATCTTCTTTGCAATCTACCTTCAACACCAGCAGTATCCAAAGCTCCTCTAACAATGTGATATCTTACACCCGGAAGATCTTTTACTCTTCCACCTCTTACAAGCACAATAGAGTGCTCTTGCAAGTTGTGACCTTCACCTCCGATATAAGCGTTCACCTCTTTTCCATTGGTCAATCTAACCCTAGCAACTTTTCTCATTGCTGAGTTTGGTTTTTTTGGTGTAGTGGTGTACACACGTACACATACTCCTCTTCTTTGCGGGCAAGAATCAAGCGCAGCCGACTTAGAAGTAGTCTTCTGTGCTTCCCTTCCCTTTCTTACTAATTGTTGAATAGTTGGCATATTCTAAATACTATATTTTATCTATTGTTTAGCAATATTTTACACCCAAATTCGAAAAAATTCGGAGTGCAAAGGTATTAAGTTTTTTTTATAAAACAACTTTTAGGTATATTATTTCTAACATTTTTCACAATTCGATATGGAAAAGATTTTTTATACGACGAGTTGAACAAAAGTTACGACCAAACAGAATTATTTTTTTAGCACTCAAATTCTAGAGATCGAAGACCTTATTTAATAGACTTCAGACTTTAAATTACTATGTAACTAATGGCTATTTTGTTTATTTCAAATGAAAACTCATCAGTCATAGAATCTAAAAGATGGCTATTTTTGCATCATGAGTTATCTGGACACCCTTAATCCACAACAATTAGAAGCCGTACAACACACTGAAGGTCCTTCAATGGTTATCGCAGGTGCTGGTTCTGGCAAAACCAGAGTACTAACTTACCGCATTGCATATTTAATTGAGCGAGGGGTTGATCCGTTTAATATTCTGGCTCTTACTTTTACGAATAAGGCAGCAAGGGAAATGAAAGAACGAATTGCTCAGATCATTGGCGATTCTGAAGCAAAGAATATTTCAATGGGAACCTTTCACTCCGTATTTGCCAGAATATTAAGGCACCATTCAAATAAGATTGGTTATCCGTCTAACTTTACTATATATGATACTCAAGATTCCAGATCCTTATTAAAAACGATCATTAAGGAATTGAAGTTAGATGACAAAACCTATAAACCTACTTTAGTTCATGGAAGAATATCTTCGGCTAAGAACAATTTGATCTCTGCGGCTGCCTATGAAGCAAATACCGATATCGTTTCGGAAGACAGAATGAGTGGTAAACCAAGACTTTTTGAGATCTATAAAGCATATGAGAAAAGATGCTTCATGGCTGGGGCAATGGACTTTGATGATCTATTATTTAAAACCAATTTGCTCTTAAGAGATCATCCTGATGTTTTGCATTTCTATCAGCACCGTTTTAAATACATTCTGGTAGATGAGTATCAGGATACCAATTACTCACAATATTTAATCGTTAAGAAACTAGCTGCTGTTTTCACTAATATATGCGTTGTTGGAGATGACGCTCAAAGTATCTACTCATTCAGAGGAGCGAATATTGAAAACATTCTGAATTTCAGAAATGATTACCCAAATTGTGTTACGTTCAAACTTGAACAAAATTACAGAAGCACTCAGACGATTGTAAATGCTGCTAACAGCATCATAGCTCGCAACAAGGATCAGATTCAGAAGACCGTTTGGACAGAAAATGACCTTGGAAATCGTATTAAGGTAATCAGAACATTGACCGATAATGAAGAAGGGAAAGTTATCTCCAATTTGATCTATGAGACAAAAGTCAATGAGCAAGCTGCAAATAGTGACTTTGCTATATTATATAGAACCAATGCACAATCGAGATCATTTGAGGAAGCATTAAGAAAATTAAATCTACCCTATAAGATATATGGCGGTTTATCTTTCTACCAAAGAAAAGAGATCAAGGACCTGTTAGCCTATTTTAGATTGACGGCAAATCCAAATGATGAGGAAGCGTTAAAAAGAGTAATTAATTATCCTAAAAGAGGAATAGGACAAACATCTATTGAAAAAGCAATTGTTGCTGCCAATCAATATGAAGTTGGATTATGGGATGTATTGGCTGATCCAGTAAAATATCCTTCAGGCATTCCGTCAGGAACTCAAAACAAGATCAATGGTTTTATCACTGCTGTGAAAAGTTATGCTATAGAACTAGAAAAGTTGGATGCGTACGAATTAGCGCAAAATATTGCTAAAAGTTCAGGTATTCTAAAGGAATTATATGATGACCGATCACCTGAAGGAGTTGCGAGATATGAAAACATCCAGGCTTTGCTTGCAGGGATTAAAGAGTTCACTGAAACTGTAGCTGAAGGAGAAACCGCTTATTTAAGTGATTTCATGGTTGATGTTGCCCTTTTGACTGATGCAGATGAGGATAAAGATGAAGACAAGGACAAGGTCACTTTAATGACCATACACGCATCAAAGGGACTTGAGTTTCCTTATGTATTTATTGTAGGGTTGGAAGAAAACCTGTTTCCATCTCAAATGGCTTTGAACTCAAGATCAGAACTTGAAGAGGAACGCCGTTTATTTTATGTAGCATTAACTCGAGCAGAAAAAAGAGCTACTCTGTCTTATGCCACTAGCAGATATCGTTGGGGAAATCTTATTACATCTGAACCAAGTCGATTTATAGAAGAAATAGACCCAGAATTTTTAGAGGTCAATAATCCTTCCAGAGGAGCTGGGCGATCTATGAATCAAGTAAATCTTGAGAGAAAAGTTGGAATTCCTGGTAAACAAGTATTTAGTGATAAACAAAGAAAACTGACTAAAATTGGATCTACAAACACTTCGCCGAAAACAGGTTCTGTTGCCAGTAATTTGGATCTAAAAGTTGGTTACAACGTTATTCACGAACGATTTGGAAAAGGTAAAGTCATTGGTTTGGAAGGGAATCCACCTGAAAAAGCTACGGTCTTCTTTCCTAAAGTAGGTAACAAACAACTGCTTTTAAAATTTGCTCGATTGGAGATTGTTGATTAGCTGTTAGGTGTTAGGTGTTAGGTGTTAGGTGTTAGGTTTTACTTTAAATGGATAATCTAAAAACAACCTTAGTTCCTGATGGATCTCCCTTTTCATCTTTTAGATCAATTATTTCAAATGGAACAAAGTCTGCCTCTTTGTTTAAACCAGCTAATCTTTCCTGTGTTACTCTTAGGGCAGTTGATTTATGATAATTTTCCTTTTGAGAGTTGATCTCAGACGCGGCCATTCTCCCTTTACCATTATCCTCCACATAACATTCAAGTAGATGTTCATTCAAGAGTTTAAACCCAACTTTTATGACCCCCGTTTTATTCAAATCCTTCAACCCATGAATTATAGCATTTTCAACAAAAGGCTGAATCATGAGTGGAGGAAGTATCTCTTCGGCAGCATCAATATCTTCATCTAATTCTATCACCAATTCAATATCTAAATTGGATGTTAGTTTTTCTAATTGTACATAATTCTCAAGTGTATCGATCTCATCATCAATAGAAATGAATTTTTCACGAGAATTCTCTAAAACTCTTCGCATTAGTTTAGAGAACTTGGCTAGTGCATAACGAGCTTTATCAGATTCATTAAGAATGATAAGATTATGGATGGAGGTGAGAACGTTAAAAATAAAATGAGGATTCATTTGTAATCTCAATGCCTTTTGCTCTAACTCTATCATGTTCTTTTCCAGTTCAAACTTTTCTCTTAGCGCACGATTCTTTCTACGTAGCCTCATTACAATGACAAGCACGATCAACAAGACCACGAACCCAATGGCAGAATAGTACATAGCTTTGAACCATGATTTTTCATAATATGGCTCATCAATTTCGAATGAAATAGAAACAGGTTCAACATCCCAATTGTTATCGATTGAAGCTTTAACTTCAAATTCATATTTCCCCGGAGGCAGATTGCTATATGTTGCCGTAGTAATCGTTGAAGCTGGTGTCCAGTCAGGATCTGCTCCAGTTAATTTCCAACGATATCTTATATTCTTTGTGTAGGTATAATGAATTGCTTTGAACATAAATCCAATATGGTTCATGTCATACGGCAGCAAAAGGGGCTTCACCATTTTGCCATCTTCATAAAAATCCGCAAACTCTGTTTTTTCAATGGATTCATAAAAAATACTGAAGTCATTCAACCTAAGAACGGGAGGTTTTCTTTGTGAATAATTGACTCCCCCACCTTGATATTGATAAAGGCCATTAACAGTTCCGAACCATAAATTCCCTGACGGATCAATATGGGCTGCATTGATGTTAGTTTCTAATCCTTCAAACCCTTCTTCATAGCCGAAATGTTGAATAGATGAAATATTGAAATTCGAATCAAGTGATAATTTATCCAAACCTTTTTCAGTTCCTACCCACAAAACAGAATCGCTATAGATCAATTGGTAGATATTGTTAGAGCTTAGTCCATCTGCAACTGTTATCCATTTTTGATCTCCAATTGAATCTCCCTCCATGGTAATTTCCAAAATTCCATCATCTGCACTGCCCAGCCATCTTTTATTGTAAACACCCTGACAATTTCTATAAGTTGCAGTACCTGAAGTCATTATCAAAGCTTTGTTGTTCTGATAATATCCGAAGTACTTTTCAGAAGAGGTGAACCACAGCTGTTTATTGATGTAATCTAAAGATGAAAAGCGATCAGGCAAATCTACATTAGAAGGCTTCACTTTTTTAAATGAAACCTGAATTGGAAATTGCCAATCTTTATTCACCTTGCATAGGCCTCCACCTCCGGTTCCAATATATATTGTCTTTGTTGAAGGATCTTGTGTTATACATTTGATCCAATCGGATGGAAGCCCATTATCTGATGTAAATCTATAAACAGTGTCTTTTCCGTCAAAAGGAGAGTAAATCCCTAAGCCTTTGCCTTCAGTTCCAATCCAAATATCTCCATTCAGATCTTCAAACAACACTTTGACCTTTTCAGATACAAACCCATACTCTTCATCAAAAGTCACGACTGAAGTGTCATTAATTCTCACTACTGCAGTGCCTTCCGTAGCAACCCAAAGATCATTTCGCCTACTTTTCAATTCCGCATAAACATAATTACCATTTAAACCCGAAGAAGTATTGTATTGTATAAAAGGACTGTTCTGGAAAACTGAAACACCTCCTCCTGAGGTTCCAATCCATATGTTATCCCAAACATCCGCTTGTATTGCACGAACATGATTATTCGATAATCCATTGGTGGTTTTATAATTTCTTAGGTTTCCATCTTTTCGATTATAGACATATATCCCATTGTTCATAGTCCCTATCCATAATTCAGTATTGTTTGCTACAAAGAGTGATAGGATAATCTCTTCGTTTAATTCTTCGAATGGATTCGCTTTTAAAACACCTTCAATTGGACTATATACCTCTACCCCTCCTCCATAAGTTCCAATGACCCAAAAATCACCAAAAACGGTTGCGCATTGTACCTGATCTGCAGATAAACCTTTGGCCTTATTCAGTTTACTTAAAGGTTTTTTATAGTTGAGCAAACCTTTTATGCTACACAGCCACAATTCATTATCGGCTACAAAAAAGGAATAAATATTGATATGATTCAATGTCACATTCGTTTCGTCAAACTCGATATTATCTCCTTGAATCCTATAAAGTCCATCTTCAGTGGCTACATAAATTACATTTTCGAAAGAAGTAATATCCTGTACTACCAATTGAGGAGTGGGTAATCTATAGTTCTTGATAAAATGGGCTTCCTGATCAAATACAGTAACACCTCCTTTTTGCCCAATCCAAATCTCATTATTGATAAGTTTAATAACATAGATCCTGTTGGAAATGAGGGAATCTTGTTTTGTATAATATTCAAAGTCTGAACCATCATATCTGCACACCCCCCCGCCTTGAGTACCTATCCAGGCATGTTGCGAAGAATCAAATAATATGGCATAAGCCTGAGATTGAGGCAATCCTTCATGAACAGATATTTCCTGAAAATTATAGGCCTGACCAAAAATGATCAATTGCACTCCAAGACTTATTGCTACGAACCAGGCTTTTAACATTGATCTAAAATAGTTAAAGCAGTCGACAATTTTGAAAAGAATTTTAGACAATTATTATGTGCACCTGAATACTAAAAAAGTGCCTTGTTACAGATATTAGGATTGTTTGAACACCAAGGCCGTACAATAGGCTTGAATACCTTGACTATTTCCGATATAACCCATTTTTTCACCTCTGGTAGCTTTTATAGAAATCTGGCTTATTTCTACCTTTAATATTTCGGCAATAATTTCTCTCATTTCCGAGATGTATGGACTTAATTTAGGTGACTCCAATAGCACAGTTGAATCAAGGTTTCCGAGCACATAGCCGTTTTCTCGAATCAGATGATATGTCTTTGTCAGAAGGATCTTACTCTCTATACCCTTGTATTGGGGATCAGTATCTGGGAAATGTTGACCTATATCTCCTAGTGCCAAAGCTCCTAGCAAAGCATCACAAATTGCATGTAAAAGAACATCTGCGTCTGAATGACCTAATGCTCCTTTTGGTGAATCGATCTTTACACCACCAATAAATAATGGTCTGTCTTCAACGAGTTGATGAATATCAACCCCAAATCCAATTCTGAAATTTGCTAATGGATTATTCTGCGCCACCTGGCTGATCTTTTTTATCTCCGAATTTGAATTTCAGAGAAAATCTAACAGTATTAGCCAATGGATTATTTTGTGTAACTGATGCTAAATAAGAAACATCTAATCCAAAAACCCCAAAATAAATCCCTGCTCCGAACGTCAGGTATTTTCTATTACCTTTTGAAGCGTGCTCATGGAAAAACCCGGTTCTCACAGCTAGAATATTACTATACCAATATTCAACTCCCAGACCAAAATTGATCTCATTCAACTCTTCTTTAAATCTGCTGTTTTTTACAACACTTGAGTCTCCGTTAGCATCATACGTAACCAAACCAGGAGCGTCATAAAATGATTGTAACATTCCAGTTACAACACCTACATTCGGATCTTTACCAGAAACTATTTGTCCTGTACCTCCATATTTTGGTGGAGTTGGCACTAACAATTTATTAATATCGAATGCCGCAGTTAACGAATTGTATTTATCGAACTCCATTTTTAACGCAGTTCCAAGTCTTAAATTCGTTGGTAAGAAATCTCTTTCTGAATCAACTGTGTAAGCTACCTTATTACCAATGTTAGAGATAGCAGATCCAAAGGAAAGCGTAGCATCCGTATTTCCAATAGATAATTCATCATTGAACCAGCTGTAAGAAATATCGACAGCTCCAGCTAAACCAGCTTTTGATCCTACATTACCTACATTAGTTCCTCCTGTTAGGTTTGAATAAACGAACTTAGCATTCATACCAACAGAGCTTCTATCTGACAATTTGAAGGCATAGCCACCTAAAACTTCAAACTCATTAGGATTGAAATCTCGAATTACCTGACCTACATTATTGGTGAACGTGATATTACCTAAAGAAAAATATCTAAGTGATCCTCCAATAGCGTGACGTTTACCAATTTTCCCATATCCTGCAATATAGGAAAGGTGTATATCATCTACTAATTGTCTTAGCCAGGGAGAATATGAGGCAGAAAATTCAGCCTTTTCTTTTGAGAAAACCAATTTTGAAGTATTCCAATGAAAAGAGTTAGCATCAGGAGAAATAGCGGCACCTACATCACCCAATGCACCAGATCTTGAATCAGGAGTAATAATTAAAAAAGGTACGGCAGTTGTAATTGTATTTAATTGAATTTGCTGCGCCTTTTCAGTTTGATTCAGGTTCTGTGCATTGGTTGTAAACCCTATCAATCCCGTAATAATTATCCCTATTAACTTCTTCATTTTGGTTTTAAATGATCCTACAAATATACGCAATAACGAAAAGGATATTGTATTAGTTTATAAAATGACCAACTTTTCCAATGCATGCGCTCTTTTTCCCTCTGCCGTTTCAATTGACAGTTTATAGACATAAACTCCTCTTGCCAATTTATCCCCATAATCATCTCTTCCATTCCAGTTGATTCCCTCGCTTCTGAAACCGCTTGTATTCACATTTTCAATAATTGTTTTCACGAGTTTACCTGAAACAGTGAAAATCTCGATCTTAACATCCATTGAAGTGCTTATCTGATTATGCTCAAAAAAGAAATCAGTATTCGTGGTGAAAGGATTTGGATAATTAAGGAGGTGTGATATTCCAATATCCTGTTCTTCGACAACCACAAAATCTAAAGTAGCCTCAGCTGAATTGTTATTTACATCCCAAACCTTAAAAACAAGTGAATGAGGACCTGGTTCAAGACCATTGAACTGATAAGTTACTTTACCACTTTGATAAGTGTCTAGATCCGCTTCATAATAATTATTCAAAATAATAGGATCTGATGTATTTCCATCTACAATCAGTGTAATATCGTGACCTATACCGTTACCAGTAGTATTGATACCGTTCTCATCTACCACTTCTGCAATAAACAATGGAGATTCATCTGTTAATCCTCCATTGGCGAAATTTGGATCGTTCATATATAAAGTAATATCAGGACCAACGTTATCCACAATTCCATTGGGGTCTACACCTCCAACTAAAATAGTTGTGTCATATCCATAATTATTAGAATTACTGTCATGAGAATAGTAGGATATTTTTCCCTTACCTATTGAATAGTCTATGTCTTTTGGTACAACAAATGAAAACTTAAAATAACCATTGGTTACTGTAGCTTTACCTTTATAAATAATATTTGTTTGTGTATCAAAACTCAGTACCGGTGACTGAAGATCTTGTCCCAAAGTCTTTTTGATCTTTTTCTTATCATAAACAGTTGGGTAGACAATTCCATTATAAGAAGACATCAGATTTCCACCTGCATCTCCAACATGCCCTGAAATTGTCACTTTCGAAAGCGCCTTTAATGTATCGTTCGTTGCGGTAATGCTCACACCATTTACACTATCGGTAACGATCAATGGATCAGGCTTACCAAGCTTAAGAGCAGGATCACCAAGGAGTGTGAAATTTCGTTTATTGTTGGTATTAGAGGTGATATTTTTTGTTCTCCTAATAATCTCTCCTAAGGCTAAAGGCTCGCCATTCTCCTCAGCAAAAAGAACGGTATATAGTTTTCTCACCAACTCACTATTCAATGAGATATAAACCAATCGTGTTGTGGTCAATAAACCAACCGCTCCGCCGTAAGGAGATGTCAATGTCCTTTCACCTGCAGATTCTCTTTCCATATCATCAAAACGACTGAATTCACAAGTAGCAGAAATGAAAACACACATATTATTTACATTGACCCAATTTTCAATCATAGCGTAGGTAACCGCTCTTTCCAATGTTAATCCGGTTTCACCACCATGACCGACATAATTGAAAACGAGTGCTCCTCTCGTTATATTTTGATTTACTGCTTCCACTACCTCCGGATAACGTTGACCTCCTGAAGTGATAAGCTGTTTATAAGCATCAAGGTATATTTTAACAACATTCATTTCAGGATACAGTTCTTCTGTAGAATCGCTCAATTCTTCGCAATCTGTTACAAACGTTCCGCTATTCTCATCATCTGCCATCAATACTAATTTATTTCGCCAATCTCCAAATGTTGAAGCATAACCATTTTCATCTGTTTGTACAGATGGGACATTACTATACAAATAAGAACCAAAATTCATATAGTGCTCAATTTTATCGACCACTTGTTTAGCATTTGCAAGATCTGAAACCGGAATCCTTCCAACACCAACATCAATCATATCAGACGGCAGCATTTGTTCTGAATCATCCAGAATACCAAAAAAATCATCAGAGGTAAATGATTCGGAATAATTAACATTTGACCCACCCCCGGGACTTTGATAAGTAGGTAGTAAGTAATTATTACCTTCAATTCTGTTCAAGGGATCATAACTTCCATCTCCGAATAAGCACAAATATTTAGGCATAAGATTTGGGTCGCCTGCTGCTCTGTCATAAAACATCTTGACAAACCATCTGATCGCAATTGGGTCTGCCATACCACCACTAAATTCATTATAAACCTGTTGAATATCTGCCACATGAACTGACATACCATGTGCTCTGTGTAAATCAGCCAATCTATTTGCTTGTTCAATCAATGATTCATGAGCTACTATAACATACTCTACTTGAGATAAAGCATGTAAATTTTGATTTGAAATTTTCTTTAGGAATAATGGCGTATATGCTTGATTTGTATTGAAAGCAACTATTGATCTTAATGAATCGGCATCAAGCGAAAAAGTGTAGTTTGAACCTGCCAGTGACCCATTGATCTTTGCTGCATTTGAGGGATCAGTTACTTCCCAAAATTGTGAGGCTGCAGATGATGAAGCAACAGAATATTGAACAACATTTCCTATCCCAACGGAAGGAATATCTCGAATTAATATTTGATCAGAAGCTAAGGTAGCATTGCGTTCATAATTGAAAAGCATATAATCTAGCCATGCCGTTGAAGCCGGACTGGATCTATTAAAGTTCAATGTAACAGATAACGACCCCGTTGAGGATGTAAAATTAACCGTACTGTTGTTAAGCATTGCAACAGTTAAAGACCCGGAGAATGTGCTACAGGATATATTATCTTGTTGTACCCCATTCACCATAACCTGCAAGCTCCCTGTGCCACTTTTTACTTCTGAGGCTAAAACAGTTTTCATTTGAATAGGAGAAGCAGTATTTAGATCCGTAAGAGGAACAGAAAAAGATTTAGTCAACTCAATATCAAAGAATTCTCCAAACCATTTTTCTCCAGACTTAAGTAAATTCTCATCATTGTTTTCATGTAGATAATAATCATTGAATGAAGAAACAGAATGTGTAACTGTATTTACAGAGTTATTAACCGACCCTATACGCTTAGGGGTATCTGCTGAAGAAATGTGAATAAAATAATAGCTTAGTGAATCCAAGTGATTTTTCTCCACTTGAAAATCATAGGTATTAGGAATAACGACATCCGGTCCTGAAGCATAAAATAAAATATAGTCTGAAGCATCAAATGAATTATCACCATCTCCGCTTATGTATATAGCATTCTTAAGAAGATCATCCGGTCTGTACTGATAATTATATATTGGCATTTCCGGAAAGTGATTACCATAAATATTAATGTGGTTAGGATTTAGACCAGAGACATTAACTCCTATAGAATTAAGGAAACTATAATCAATTTTAAATACTCCCGACCTGTCAACTCCAATTTTATACCAGTCACCGCCAGATAGAACAGACGAAGATGCGAATGTTGCCGCTCTGTCATGTCCGATCATTTCATTTGCTTCATAACTAACGAGCACAGTCAATTTCTCAATCAGTTTAGGTATACCATTTTGAAGAATTATAGGATGATATGTTGCGGTTATAAAATTTTGACTCCTGGATATGCTGAAATCAATACTCAAGTCAATGTTTTTGGATAAAGCTTTTTTATCATAATATGATGGCAAGTCAACCTCTTTAAATTCAACGTCTAAGAGCTGATATGAGTAATTATAATTTCCACGATTACCAAGGTCCAAAGTCGTGGATGAATAAACTTGTTGGTCTATTTCGTTAAAATCACAGGGAACACACTTGTTTACCTCCTTATTCCATGTTGTTAAAAAATGAATTTCTTTCTGCTGACCAAAAACCATTGAAGGTATAGTAAAAACAAGCCCTGCAACAAAAAATAGATATAGGATTTTGGTGAATTTCATTTTTATCACGAAGATAAGTCTAAAAATTTCCTTTTAAAAACGAGCGAAATTATTTATTATTGCAAATCTTTGAAAGAAATTTAGTGTAACCTTTTGTATAAGGGGTACGTTAAACCCTTTCGAATCTGATTTATTTTGAATGAAAAGAAGTTTTAAAAATACGGGATTTACGGTAATCCTGACGTTTTTAATAGGTAGCTCGGCTTTTGGACAAGATCCAGAGTTTACTCAATTCTATGCCAATCCGATCTATTTGAATCCGGCACTGGCAGGAACGAATGGATGTCCTAGAGTTTGTATGAACTATAGAAACCAATGGCCATCTTTGACTGGAGCATTTGTTACAAACACGATCTCTTATGATCAATATGTAAATATCCTTCACGGAGGTATTGGTGTGCAGGTAACAAATGATATGGCAGGTAAAAACACCATTAACTGGTCTACCATTAACCTTGCTTATTCTTATCACTTACAGGCAACAAGAGAGTTTTCATTCTTATTTGGTGCACAGGCTACATGGAATCAAAAGTTTCTTGATTGGAATAAATTGACCTTTGGTGATATGATCGATCCA
>JACJYW010000015.1 GCA_020635955.1 Crocinitomicaceae bacterium | reverse complement strand
GTTTGAATAAAACCCATGGGTTTTATTCCTTTTATAGTATAAAGCTAACTAATTAGTAGATCGCCGGATACTTCACCGGATCAGCTTCGTGCATTAAACCGTAAATACCGTCAAAAATACTTTCGGTATTTGGTTTTGAGAAGTAATCCCCATCTGTACCGTAAGCCGGACGGTGATCTTGAGCAGCAATTGTCAAGGGCTGAGAATCTAAGCTGAAATACGCATTTTGCTTCACTAAGATCTGATCTAACATATAAGCTGTTGCTCCTGAAGAAACATCTTCATCTACAATAACCAAACGATTCGTTTTAGCAAGTGATTTTGCAATATCATGATCAAGGTCAAACGGAATCAAGGTTTGTGCATCTATCAATTCAACTGAAATACCTACTTCAGCCAATTGTTTAACTACGTCCTCACAAATATTGAAGGTAGAACCATAAGAAACCACAGTAACATCCGTTCCTTCAACTACTGTATCCACTTTACCCAAAGGTTCTTTAAACTCTCCGTAATTCGTTGGGATCTCTTCTTTCTTTCTGTATCCATTCAAAGGCTCAATCACCAAAGCCGGATCATCTGAGGCTAACAAAGTATTATACATACCAGCTGCTTTGGTCATGTTTCTTGGAACACATACCCACATTCCTCTCAAGGCGTTGATGATCATCCCCATTGGAGAACCTGAATGCCAGATTCCCTCTAAACGGTGACCTCTGGTACGAATGATCAAAGGAGCTTTTTGTCCTCCTTTGGTTCTATATTGAACAGTAGCTAAGTCGTCAGACATGATCTGAATAGCATACAACAGGTAATCTAAATATTGGATCTCTGCAATTGGTTTTAAACCTCTCATGGCCATTCCAATACCCTGACCAATAATGGTGCACTCGCGAATACCGGTATCGCTTACACGCAATTCACCAAATTTATCCTGCATCCCTTCCATAGATTGGTTTACACCACCAATCTTACCAACATCTTCTCCAAACGTTAATGTTTGAGGGTATTTTTTGAAAACCGCATCAAAGTTGTCTCTTAGAATGATCCTTCCATCATTGGTTTCTGAACCACTGAAAATAGGAGCAACAGGTTCAACTTTTAAAGCACTACTATCATATTCATTGTAAAGGAAAGAGGAGTATTTGTCAAAGTTCTCTGCTTCTTTTTCCTCTAACCACTGGATCATCTGCGTCTTAGAAGGCGAAGATTCACCACGCATTTGGCGCAATCCCATTCTGGCAGATGAAAACACGTCTCTTTTGATTGGTCCCATGACACGTTTCAGGTCATTGGCAATCTTTTGAATGAATACACCATTCGAACTTTCCTGAGCCATAGCATTCAATAGCTCAACAGCTTTGTTCAGATCAGCTGTGATCAATTCATTGAATTCTTTCCAGGCTGCACCTTTTTCATCACGAACCTGTTTTTTAGCCTCTTCGTCAATTTTATTCAACTCGTCTTCAGATGAAATACCTGCATTCAGAATGAATTCTTTGAATTTCTCAATACAATCCATATCTGTTTCCCATTGCAGACGTTCTTCTGATTTGTAACGCTCATGAGAACCTGAAGTGGAGTGTCCTTGCGGTTGATTCACTTCTTCCACGTGGATCAATACCGGAACATGCTCTTCTCTGCACAATTTGATGGCCTTTTCATAGGTCTCACACAAGTGCGGATAATCCCATCCTTTGGTTTTGAAGATCTCATAACCTGTGAAATCCTCTGTTCTTTGCATACCAGACAAGGCCTGAGAAATACTGCCGGTAGTAGTTTGATATTTTTTAGGAACTGAGATCCCGTAACCATCATCCCAAACAGACATAGCTAAAGGTATTTGCAATACACCTGCGGCATTGATAGATTCCCAGAATGGTCCTTCAGAAGTACTGGCATCACCAATAGTTCCAAATGCTACCTCATTTCCTTTATTGGTAAACTCCTTCATTGAATGGAGTTCCTTATTGTTTCTGTAAACTTTAGAAGCTAATGCTAATCCAACTAATCTTGGCATTTGACCAGCAGTAGGGGAGATGTCCGCAGAACTGTTCTTTTGTTCCATCAGATTTTTCCAGGTTCCATCACTGTTCAGGCTTCGAGTAGAGAAGTGTCCACCCATTTGTCTTCCTGCAGATGCTGGTTCTTTGTCTAATTCAGTATGCGCATAAAGAGCAGCAAAATATTCTTTTACGGTCAACGCACCAATAGCCATCATGAAGGTCTGATCACGGTAATATCCTGATCTGAAATCTCCATTCTTGAATTGTTTAGCCATTGCGATCTGAGCAACTTCCTTTCCATCACCAAAGATTCCAAACTTGGCCTTTCCTCCAAGAACTTCACGTCTTCCCATTAAAGATGCTTCTCTTGATAATCTAGCCAGTTTATAATCTGCTAAAACCTCTGTGATGTATTTTTTATCCGTAGTGCTCAAAACTTCTTCCTTAGCCGCCATTTACTTCGATTTTTGGAGGCATAAAGTTAGTAATAATTTCCTCTCGTTTTGCAGTGAAAATGCAAATTCAGAAGATTTTAGACAGATGCTGAGATTGAGCTATTTAGAACCATTTTTTAAAGTCTCAATTCAAAGGAAAAAGAATTCAATTCCCAAAAAATCAAAAAACAACCATTCATCATTCTTTCATTTGAAGCTGAGAACAATACGCTAAATTTGTACTCAATATGAAAATCTACTTACTGATAATCGGAATGTTGTTTACTGTGTTTTCTCAAGCACAGTCAAAGACCGGCGTCTTGTCAGGATCTGTAAAGAGTTCAGATAATCAGGAGAATTTGGTATACACTAAAGTTTATCTGCTTGATGGTAAAGATAGCAGCATTATAACGGGTGGGATTACCAAAGAAGATGGAGCTTTTCGTATTGATGCCATTCCTTTTGGAACTTATCTTTTAAAGGTTTCTGCTTTCGGATATAATTCCTTTTTCAAAGATGGTATAACATTATCCCCTAAACAATCCAATCTTGATCTGGGCTCCATTTTGCTTGATAAAAATGATCAGTTGTTGAATGAAGTAGAGGTGGTGCACGAAAAAGAAGCCATCCAAATGCAGATCGATAGAAAGGTATTTAATGTAGAGAAACAGATCACTGCAACCGGAGGAACGGCTTTAGATGCTTTGGAAAATATCCCTTCTGTGACGGTAGATATGGATGGCAATGTCAGCCTGAGAGGTAGTGCCAATGTCACCATTTTAATTGATGGTAAACCATCTTCTATTACCGGCGGAGGGCGTCAGGGAATCTTAACAGGAATTCCGGCTTCTGCTATTGAGACCATTGAGGTGATCACCAATCCATCTGCTAAATATGACCCGGATGGTATGTCTGGGATCATCAATATTGTTTTGAAGAAAAATAAGCTGAAAGGATTCAATGGAAATATTGATCTGAGCATTGAAAATGGAATTCATTGGGATAGTATAGACACGTACACCAATATGTTCGGATTCAACGACAATTTAGCTGGAAATCTGGCATATCGAAATGAATTCTTTAACATCTATGGCGGATACTCAACCAATCATTATGAAGGCTATAGAAACAATTACAACAGCAGTGAAAATTGGTATGATGGTCAGTATAAGATAGTACAGGATAGACAGGGAACACATTGGAAACTCAACCATACCTTTAAAGGAGGGATGGATTTTTATATCAAAAAGAATCACACAGCCGGGTTTTCTTTCAATGGTAATTTTTCCAAAGAAGATCGTACAGGAAATCAATGGTATGAAGAGACAATTGACGATACGCTAAGAAATAAATGGCTGCGAGTGAGTCATGATCCTGAGAAACGCCAGGGATTAGATGGTATGGTCTATTATTCAGCAAAGGGAAAGAAAGAAGGCCAATCTTTTGATTTTTCTGCTCAGTATTCTGCGGGAAATGGTATTGAAACGGGCAATTATTATCAGAATGATTATGATGCAGGCACCGGTGAACTGATAGCTGAGCATACCTTAGATCAATATGCAATATCAGGTACGGGAAGTAATATTTCAACCATTCAGGCAGATTATTATCATCCTATCAAGAAAGGTAAGCTGGAAACAGGTGCTAAGTCAACTTTCAGAGATCTGCGTGAAAGCTATTATCAGGAAACAGATGGTGTTATTGATGCCGGACTAGTGAACAGGTTCAGCTACAATGAACAGGTTCATGCTGTTTACGGGATCTTTGGACAGGATTATGAAAAGTTCAAATTTCAGGTAGGAATGAGGTTAGAACAGGTATTCGTTTTGGGGCAATTGGATAATGACCCAACTGATTATCACAACAATTACTTCTCCTTTTATCCTTCCGTTCACATGGTTAAGCCGTTGAAAGAGAATGCAGAGTTTAGCTTGAGCTATTCCAGAAGAGTGAATCGACCTGGTACCGGACAATTGAATCCTTTTGCACGATATTCTGACCCATTCAACTTGAGAAAAGGAAATCCTGAATTGAATCCTGAATACATCAATAGTGTTGAGTTTGGTTATGCTAAGTATGGAAAGATCCTGACCCTAACCACCTCTGCGTATTACAGATACATGACAAACATGATCCAACGAATTGTTTCAGTTGATACGAACGGCGTGTCAGTAACGCAGTATCAAAATTTAGATCAGGGCCATTTCATTGGTATGGAAGCCGTTGCCAATGTCAAAGTAACTAAATGGTGGAAGGTAATGTTGACGGGCAACGTATCACAGAATTATTTGAAAAGCACATCAGGAGATGCTGATCTAAATAACTCAGGGATCACCTGGTCAACCAGGATGCAATCAACAATGACCTTTAAAAAGGTGTGGACTGTTCAAATGACAGGATATTATAGGTCGCCTATGGTATTTGCTCAGGGGTCATCTATCCCAATGTACGGAATGGATCTGGCAGCCAAATACAGCTTCTTTAAAGACAAAATGTATTTGAATTTGAAGATCACTGATGTGTTCAATACAAAACGATTCGGATACTCTACTAGTTCTGCCGGAGAATTCCAGAACAGCGGATATTTTAAACATCAGTCTAGAAGATTTATGTTAACTTTCGGCTACCGTTTTGGTAATCAGGATCAAGAGAAACGTAAGCGTAATTTCGGATCTGGTGAAGGCGGTGGCGATTTTGACTAAATGGCAGATAAACACATGGACATAGCAGAAAAAGTTTTCATTGTTACCGGAGGTAGCAGTGGTCTTGGAAAAGCATTTGCAAATGAATTGGTGCGTAATATTGCTAATGTTGTCATTACCGGAAGAGATCTTGATAAATTGAAACAAGTGGCATCAGATCTGGGTTCGAACTGCATGTGGTTTCATGCGGACATGACAAAGGATGAAGATTTAGATGCTCTTATTGAATTCACGCTTGATCGTTTTGGCCGTTTAGACGGGATCATCAATAATGCAGGCATTGGAGGATGGTCACCACTTGAAGAGTTGACGCGTGAAAAGATGCGAGAAGTGTATGAAGTGAATGTGTTTGGTGCCGCTATGTTGGCTTCAAAAGCTACGAAGATCTTTAAGAAGCAAAACCATGGTGCCATAGTAAATGTAGCTTCAACGGCTTCTTTAAGTGGTTATAAATACGGAACAATTTATTCGTCTTCGAAATTTGCAGTAAGATCAATGTCACAATGTTGGCAGGCTGAGTTGAGACCTCATAATATTAGAGTAATTCAGATCAATCCGTCTGAAGTGCCAACGGCTTTTGGTCAGGAGAACCGTGATGAAAAAGAGCTGGTAGCCAATAAACTCTCTCCTCAGGAAATAGCAGACGTTCTAATTGCTGCTCTAAAAATGGATCCGCGTGGATTCATTCCCGAAGTAACTGTTTGGGCAACTAACCCTTTTTAGGATTCTTGATCAATTCTGTAATTAGGATTGTAGCACCTAGGTTTAATAAGTTCTTATCGATCCCTTTCTTACTTTTTCTGATTGTTGGACTGCTAGTTATAGATAACATGGTAATTAGTTTTTTAGTTTCTACTACAAGGTATTACAATTAGGATGCCAATATGTTCAATTTGATTATTCGACAGCTCATATTGATTAAACGGTACTCTTTAATGTATTAACTTGAAAGAAGTAACCAATTTTGTTTTGCTTTCTAACTTAATGGATTACATTTGCCAAAAAAACCATTAATTAATAGTTACTTACATGAAAAAGATGAAATATTTTTTCGGAGCAGTTCTTTTCGCAACGGCTTTTATTTCTTGTGCAGGTTCGAGTGAAGAAGAAGGAAATAACCATGATTCTACAGAAGACACAAATGATGAGACTTCTGATGATGATATTAAGTTTACCGGAGATTGCGGTAAAAAATCAGTAGCAGACTGGGATAACTTTATTGGGATCAAATACAAAACCAATGAGTTAGATCTTGAAAAGATCATTGGAAACTTCACTGGTGGTGAATATACAGCTGACTCTTCTGCGTTTATTTATTACTTCAAAAGAGTTGACAGAGCTCCTGTTACAGTTTGGGTAAATGGTAAAACAGGTGATGTTGAAACTATCTTCATGGAGATCCTTGGGTACGAAGAGTACTTTGAAGGTGATGTAGATGCAGCTGTAGAAGAATTCAACATCCAGGATTGTGATTCTAAATGGTTCGGTATGACACCTCAGGAGGTGATTGATGCAATGGGAAAACCTGCTAAAGACGAAATGAAAGAAGATAAAGAAGGACAAGGAGTAAGATCAATTTCTTACGATTCTGAGGACTATAAGATCTCAGTGAACTTTAAGTTCTACGATTCTCAAGGAGGAATCTGTTCTTCAATTTCACTTAACTGGTTCTACTAGAATAATAATTACATTACAGAATGGCTTCTATCTAACGGTAGGAGCCATTTTTATTTATAGCCATCCACGTCTGATATAGGTAATCGGCTTTTTAAGAACTGACCTTGCCCAATTCCACAGATCCTTCCTTTTTCGTCATATATCTTTGAAGATCCGAAAAAGGTTTGCTTACCATCAAAATCCATTTCACCTTCGGCTTTAATAATGCCAGCAGTAATTGGTCTCAACAGTTCAATATTAAACGAAGTGGTGACAATGAAAAAATCAGTGACTTCAGTTTGACAGGCAAAATAAGCCGCATCATCCAGCAATTTGAAATACACAGAACCATGGGCAGACATGGCCGCATGGAAGTAACGCTGGTCTATTGGTAAAGTAATGGTAGCTTTCTTTGGTTGAAGTTCCATATGAATCCCTTCATAAAAATTATGAATAGGGGCGAATTCGTACATCTTCACTAATCTTTCAAAATGCTCCATTTATCAACGTTTTGTATCACTTAGGCTTAAAATTAAAAATGATTTTTTGAAATCGTCTGTAAATAGTTAAATTCGTAAGCCTAATTAACTTAACATCACATAAATCTATTGAATATGGCTTTCGATATTGAAATGATAAAAGAGGTTTATAGAAACTACCCGCAAAGAATAGCAAAAGCGAGAGAAGTTTTGAATAAACCAATGACTCTTGCTGAAAAGATCTTATACGCTCACCTTTGGGATAATCCGGTAAATGCTCCATTCGAGCGCGGAAAGTCATATGTGGATTTTAAACCGGATAGAGTTGCTATGCAAGATGCAACAGCCCAAATGGCTTTATTGCAGTTCATGCAAGCAGGAAAAAATAAGGTAGCTGTTCCTTCTACTGCTCATGCTGATCACTTGATCCAGGCGAGAGATGGTGCTGCAGCTGACCTTGCCAGAGCAAAATCTAGCTCGGGTGAAGTTTTTGACTTCTTATCTACTGTATGTGATAAATACGGAATTGGTTTCTGGAAACCGGGAGCTGGTATTATTCACCAGGTAGTATTAGAGAATTATGCTTTCCCTGGAGGGATGATGATAGGAACAGATTCACATACTGTAAATGCAGGTGGTCTTGGAATGGTTGCTGTTGGAGTTGGTGGTGCTGATGCGGTTGACGTAATGGCAGGAATGGCCTGGGAATTGAAATTTCCTAAGCTGATCGGAATCAAATTAACAGGTAAGCTTTCAGGATGGACTGCGCCTAAGGACGTGATCCTTGAAGTGGCTGGTATACTTACTGTAAAAGGTGGTACTGGTGCTATCGTTGAATATTTTGGTGAAGGTGCTGAATCACTTTCATGTACTGGTAAAGGTACTATCTGTAACATGGGTGCTGAAATTGGTGCTACTACTTCAACTTTCGGATATGACGACTCTATGAGAAGATATTTGAAAGCTACAGGAAGAGAAGACGTAGTTGCTGCTGCTGATCAGGTTGCTGAGCATTTAACTGGTGATCCGGAAGTTTATGCAAATCCAGAAAAATATTTTGATCAGGTGATTGAGATTGATCTGAACAAACTACAACCAAGATTAAATGGACCTTTCACTCCGGATTTGGCAACTTCTGTTTATGACATGAAAGAAGCAGCTGCTAAGAATGATTGGCCTACAGATATCGAATGGGCATTGATCGGTTCTTGTACAAACTCTTCTTATGAGGATTTGACAAGAGCAGCATCTATTATTAAGGATGCTACAGATAAAGGTTTAGAAGTAAAAGCTGAATTAGGAATTAACCCTGGTTCTGAGCAAGTAAGATATACTGCCGAAAGAGATGGATTATTTGACATCTTTGGTAGAGCAGAGAACATCAGAATATTTACCAATGCTTGTGGTCCTTGTATCGGACAATGGGACAGAGAAGGAGCAGATAAAGAAGAAAAGAACTCTATCATCCATTCATTCAACAGAAACTTTAAGAAAAGAGCTGATGGTAACCCTAATACCATGGCATTTGTAGCATCTCCAGAGATGGTAGCTGCTGTTGCAATTTCCGGGAAATTAGATTTCAACCCTATCACAGATACATTGACTAACAAAAATGGAGAGCAGGTAAAATTATCTGATCCTTCAGGAATTGAATTGCCTCCAAGAGGATTTGCTGTTGATGATAACGGATATCAGGAACCAGCTGCTGATGGTAGTGGGGTAGTGGTTAAAGTTGATCCTAATTCAGACAGATTACAATTGTTGGAGTCATTTGATGCCTGGGATGGTAATAACATTATGGGAGCCAAATTGTTGATCAAAGCTTTCGGAAAATGTACTACTGACCACATCTCTATGGCTGGTCCATGGTTGAAATACAGAGGACATCTTGATAACATCTCAAACAATATGTTGATTGGTGCTACGAATGCGTTCAACATGGAATCTAACAAAGTGAAAAACCAATTGACAGGTCAATATGGAGAAGTTCCTGCTACAGCAAGAGCTTACAAAGCTGCTGGTGTTCCATCAATCGTAATTGGTGATCATAACTATGGTGAAGGTTCATCAAGAGAGCATGCGGCAATGGAGCCAAGACACTTAGGTGTTAGAGCCGTGATCGTTAAATCATTTGCACGTATCCATGAAACAAACCTTAAAAAACAAGGAATGTTAGGATTAACTTTTGCGAATGAGGCAGATTATGATAAGATCCAGGAGGATGATACATTCAACTTTGTTGATCTTGTGAGCTTCTCTGAAGGAAAACCGTTGACATTGGAAGTAGTTCATGCGAATGGTTCTAAAGAGAACATTATGTTGAATCATACATATAATGAAGCGCAAATTGAGTGGTTTAAAGCAGGATCAGCTTTGAACTTGATCAAAATGCAAGAAGCATAATAAATAAACTTGATAAATGCAGATCCCAAATTCATTCGAGTTTGGGATTTGTGTTTTAAGATAGATCGTTATTTCAGCATGGAAAATTGTTACGTTTTTGAAGCCGGATCAACTAAAACTGCACTCATCTATAAGCAGAATGGTGAAAAACATGAGTTGACTTTGCCAGGTTTCAATCCAAACGTGGAGAATGACGATTTTATCAAAGAGTTGAAAAGTTCCCTGACTATTCCTGCTGAAGCAGAGATCATCTTTTATGGAAGCGGCCTGGCAAATGAGGAGAATAAGAATGTAGTTCGATCCATCTTTGAACCCTTTGCGCCATCAAGAATAAAAGTATTTGACGATATACTGGGTGCTGCAAGATCAGTATTCAAAAATGATGCAGGTATTATATGCATAATGGGAACTGGTGGATTGGCAGCCTATTATAATGGTAAAGAGATTGTCAAAAGAAGAGGAGGTTACGGCTACTTAATAGATGATCTTGGTGGTGGATTTGAATTAGGAAGAAGATTTATCTCGAGTTGGAGAAAGGGTGATCTGTCAGAATCTATCTCGAATGAGCTGGAAATTAAATTGGGATCTGATGCCATCTCCTATTCGGCGAAAATATATGAGACAAAAGACCTTCGTCTAATTTCAGGAGTAGTCCCCTTAATTGTTGATTATAAAGAAGATACATTCTTTAGTCAATTTTTAAGTCGATATTTTTCCGATTTTATTGACCAGGATATCTTACCTCTTTACACCCAATTTGGCATCAACAAGGTGTCGGTTGTTGGTAGTCTGGGAACCGCATTCTACAAGGTGTTGAGAGATGAATTAAAGCTCCATGGATTGCAGTTAGAACAGTGTGTTCAGAATCCAATTCAACGTCTTTTTGAGTACCATCAGCATTAAAGATTTTAGTGCTAAAAAAAATAGTCTTAGCAGAACCATTTTTTGTCTAATGTTTTGATGGGTTAGTAGAAATTATGGTAACCTTTTTCTATATAATTCGGATATTAGAGATAGAAATTTGAACCATCTCTATGGAAGCGTTACGAATTCAAGCAACAGTGAAAACCCCAGAAGTGTTATTTGACCCTTCAAATAATGTCTTCGAAATTAAAGGAAAGTCAATACCGGATAATGCTGAAGATTTTTATACAGATATCCTGTATTGGTTTGATGACTATGTTGCAAATCCAAATGAGGAAACAGTATTGAAGATTGATTTAGAATACTTCAATATTTCTTCTTCTAAAAGGCTATTGTTCTTACTTTATAAACTGAATGAATTGGCTGATACCGAGAAAAAAGTGAAAGTACTTTGGTATTACAATGAGGCTGATGAAGACATGTTTGAAGTGGGTCAGGATTATGCCTTTATGGTGAAGGTCCCATTTGATTTCATCAGTTACACACTTAATGAAAGTAGCTTAGTACAAGCTTCTTAAATACAATTACAATTGGTTTTTTTTACCCCTGTCTCTCACGTAGAGACAGGGGTTTTTTGTTAAGAATCCTTAAGATCTGTCAATGCAATTCAGAATATCATTGGTCTTTACCTGAATTTCAGGATATTGTTTTTACTTTTGCGGGACTAAAATTGTAGGATAATGGAAAATAACAACAAGTTGGCTAAACTTTCACTGGGTATCAATGTAGTATTATTGATCGCCGTAATTATTTTATTTGTGAAAATGCCAAGTAGTGCAGGTGAATCAGCAGAAGATGTAGATTCAACCAAAGTTGAAATTGATAATACAAATCCTACAACCATTGCTTATTTCAATAATGATTCATTGAATATTCATTCTGATTTTATGGTTGAAGTTCAAATGGAAATTGAAAACGTGACAAAAGATGCTCAAAATAAAATAGCTTCTAAAGAAGCGGAGATCACGAAATGGCAACAAAAATGGGAGAGCAAAGGTCAATTGTTACCAAGAGAAATGGAACAAGCTCAAGCTGAAGGAGCAAAATTAGAGCAAGAATATGCTATGCTTCAACAACAGGTTCAAATGGATATGGCTCAACAAACACAAGATCTGATGATGACCATGTATACCAGAATTACCAAGTATGCTGAAGATTTTTGTAATAAGAACAATATTGATATGTTGATGAGCTATCAATTAGGAGGTGGATTGATCTATATCAGCCATGACCTTGATGTGACAAGTCAATTCATTAACTATTGTAATCAGCAGTATTCAGGACTTGGAGAAGAGACAACTGAAGGAACTGAGGGAGAAGAAGGGTAATGCTCATTGCTCAAAGAACTAAGGAAACCAATATTGCGGAACATGTCATCTATATGTTCCAGATCGAAGATCTGATTAGGGCCAATCAGTTGGATCTTAATACGATCATCAATACGATCATTGAACCTCAAATTCAGGAAGATTCAATGTTGCAAGCTTATACCAGGTGGTATAAAGACCTGATTCAACAAATGAAGAATGAGGGAGTTGAAAAACAGGGACATCTTTCCGATATCAACGAGATCTTAATGGAAATGCTCATGTTACACAATACTTTGATCAATGTATTGAATGATGAGGAATACAAGAAGAGGTTTGAAGTGGCTTTACCAGCGATCAAAGATTTTCAAGTGAAGAGTAATGCTTCGAATATTAACCTGATCGAAGTAGCATTTAATGCGCTATACACAAAAATGATCCTGAAATTAAAAGGTCAATCCTTTACCGCTTCAACTGAAGAGGCTTTTAATCAGATTTCACAGTTACTTGGCTATTTGGCAGGCTATTATAAGAAAATGAGAAATGGCGAATTGAACTTTGCTAACAATTAGTTGGGTAAACACAACCTTCATTTCTCAAAATTATCAGCTCTAAAAGTTGTAGATTAGTAATAAAACCCAATTTGTTAGATCGTTTTCTATATTACTGTGTCGCTATTCCATGGTCGGTTATGCCGCTTTGGATGATCTACCGATTATCCGATCTATTCTATTTTGTGATTCGTTTTATCATTCCTTATAGAAGAGAGGTGGTAGTAAAAAACATAACGAATTCTTTTCCTGATAAACACCCGGAATATTACAAGATCATCACTCAAAGATTCTATCGCTATTTTGCTAATATGTTTGCAGAATCAGTGAAAAACCTGACCATTTCAGAAAAGAATCTGCGTAAGCGATTAAAAGTTCGAAATCCAGAGATCATGCAGGAATTGTATGATGAAGGGAGGGATGTACTTTTATTGTCGTCACATTACAACAATTGGGAGTTCCTGATAAACGGGCAAAGTTTATTGTTCGACTTTCAGGCCGTTGGTATCGGTATGCCTTTGTCCAATAAATTTTGGGATAAGAAATTGAACGAGCGCCGTGAACGTTTTGGGATGAAAGTGGTGAATGCTCAAAATTACAAAGAGGTACTTTCAACTTTACAAGATAAACCTACAGCTACGTTGATCCTAAATGACCAGTCTCCTGGAAAAAACGAGAATTGCTATTGGACCACTTTTTTAGGTCAGGAAACAGCATTTTATTTTGGGGCTGAGATCCTGGCTAATCAAAACAATGCAGCAGTAGTAAATGCTACGATTCATAGAGTGAAGAAAGGGTATTATGAAATTGAATTGTTTCCCATAACCAAAGAACCGCGAAATGAGGAATATGGTTTCATTACCGGAACTTATGTGAAGCTACTTGAAAAAGATATCATTGATAATCCTGAGTTTTGGCTTTGGTCACACAAACGTTGGAAAAAAGGAGTGCCTGAAAATCTGGATGAAATAAAAGCTGAACATAAGGCTCGCTTCATGGAAAAATTCAGATCCTAAGCTTTAGGGAATCTTGGTGATTCTTTGATCTTTTTGGCCTGTTCAATATGTCGTTCACAATGGTAAACAATGTACTGAAAAGCATCACCCAATCTCAATTTTACAATAGGTCTAACTGAAAATGATGTTTTCGTTTTACGGATGTTGATCTTGCGCGCTTTATCCAGTGTATTCAATAGTTTTACCTGATATTTCAAGAAAGCCTCAATTACTTCTTCCTTCTTAAGATTCTTGTTCACCAAAGGGTTATAATCTTTAGGGGATTTCAATTTTCTTTTGACATTTTTCAGCTTTCCGAGTTTCACCTTCATATAGGTACTGTTACCCATAGGTGAGCTTTGAAAATAATCTGCCGGCTCTCTGAACCTTGAATTTTTAACACGTTCTATGAATACCGGAACGTAGAATCTGTGAAAGGCATTGAGATGCGCCAAACAATCAGCAATGCTCCAACTGTCCTTTGAAGGTCTCCAATAGAGCTGTTCATCTGTCAATGTTCCAAACTCTTCAATAACAGTTTTGTTATTAAGTTCGGTTAATCGGATCAACTCATCCAATAACTCATCTGAAGATATTTTGGGCATCAAAACACTAGCCATGAAGCAAGATTAATTATTTATAATCAAATAATATCTATCCAACATCAATTTTCATCTGTTCAATTTCGTTGAATCTCTACAAAGTTCCGAACATTTCTGGTTATTTTTACGTAAACCATTAGGTTTATAAAGGGAATGGAATAATTTCAGATGTCTGAAGGAAAAAAATTTGGAACTTTTGGCGGTGTGTTTACCCCCTCGATCTTAACGATCCTGGGAGTGATCATGTATCTGAGAATGGGCTGGGTTGTTGGGCAATCCAGTACCTGGGGCATTGGCGTTTGGGGAATCGTAAGTGTGATCTTGCTCGCCCATATCATTTCCGTAACCACAGGTTTAAGTATCTCCTCTATTGCCACGGATAAAAAAGTAGGAGCAGGGGGAGTCTATTATGTTCTTTCCAGATCATTAGGATTACCAATAGGGGGAGCACTTGGATTAACACTATTCGTGGCAACGGCTCTTAGTATTTCCCTTTACATGGTCGGATTTGCTGAGATCTTCAATCAAAAGTTTCATTTTGGCTACGAACTAAATGCCGTTGGTGAATATGTTCATGCGGCAAATTATACCGATTCTATCAGAATATCTGGAACAATTGGGTTGTTGGGATTAACCATCATAGCTTTTATAAGCACGTCCATAGCTATTAAAACCCAGTATATTATTCTGGGAACCATAGGTATTTCGCTCCTCTCGATATTCTTTGGAGATGGATCAGCAGCTACTACCGTAGCAGAAAGTGTTGACATAGGTCCCGCGGCAGGATTCGCAGCAGTTTTTGCCATTTTCTTTCCTGCGGTAACCGGTTTTACTGCTGGAGTAGCCATGTCAGGGGATCTCAAAGATCCAAAAACTTCCATTCCAATTGGAACATTAGGTGCCATTGGGGTTGGTTTGATCATTTACATGGCGCTAGCACTGTTGGTTTATTACTCATTCGATTCTAGAACGTTGATAGGAAATCCAAATGCTATCTTCGAAATGGCCCTCATTGGAATTCTGGTTTATTTTGGTGTCTGGGGAGCAACTTTATCCTCTGCATTGGGAGGTATTTTAGGTGGTCCAAGGATCTTACAGGCAATGTCTCTGGACAAGATCACACCTCAGATCTTTGGTAAAGGAGTTGGTAAGAACAATGAACCAAGAAATGCACTTTTACTTACGGTTATCATTGCTGAAGCAGGTGTATTGGTGGGAGATCTTAATGCCATTGCTGAAGTAGTTTCCATGTTCTATTTATCAGCTTATGGATTTATTAATCTTTCATTTTTACTTGAAAGCTGGGCCAGTTCTGATTTTAATCCAACTTTCAAGGTTAAAAGATGGGTTGGACTGTTAGGATTCGTAGCCACTTTTACCATCATGTCACAATTGAATGTGATGGCAATGATCATTGCAATTGTTATCATTTCCGGAATATTCTATTATTTATCTAGAAAACAACTTGCCCTGGGAACGGGGGATATCTGGCAATCTGTTTGGTCAACTATCGTTAAAAAGGGGTTGAAACGGATGGAGGCCAAAAAGGATCATAAGCGGAACTGGAAGCCAAATACCCTGTTGTTTTCTATGGGAGCGAAGAATCGCAGTAAAATGATTGAATTCTCCAAAGCAGTTTCGGGACACAATGGTATCATCACGAATTTTGATCTGAAAGAAAATGAAGAGGCTTCAGTGTTATTCCCTAAAAGCAAAGAAGCAGTAGTTGATGAAGAGCTTCAAAAATATGGCATTTTTGGTCGCAAGTTAGAGGTTCAAAATACTTTTAGAGGCATAGAATCTATTGCCTGCACATTTGGTTTTTCGGGTATCGAACCTAATACAGTTTTGATGGCCTGGCCGGGTGAAACTGAACACCCAATTTGGTTCACTCAAATGACCAAAAAACTGATCGATCTGGATTACAATGTACTCTATTTGGATTATGATGAAAGATGGGGGTTCAGAAAACAAAGTAAAATAGATCTGTGGTGGAGAGGTGTAAGCAATAACTCAGAGTTGATGTTATTGTTAGCCAAATTTATTCTTTCATCCCCTGATTGGTCGCAAGCTGGTGTAAGAGTATTGTTGGTGAATGACACTAATGTGGATTCCAAGGTCATTGAGAATCGAATCGAATATATTCTGGAACAATTCCGGGTCAATGCAGAGATCAAGATCGTTAATAATGAATTGGATAAAAAGCCGCTTTATGAATTAATGAAGCTTCATTCTTCTGAAGCAGATCTTGTATTTGTAGGTATTCCTGAAATAGATGAAAAGGATGTCAAGTCTTTTGTTGAAAATACCAATAACCTTGTTCGCACTATTGGAACTACTTTACTTGTTAAAGCTTCATCTCAATTCGAGGAAACAGATCTTAAGATAGAACATATTGATATCAAGGCTGAGACCACAAAAATTGGTGAAGCTGCTGTTATTCCATTGAACGATTGTCGGGATAACAGTTTCAATGAGGTGATGAAAAAATATGATCATCAGTTGAATCAGATCATTTATGAGTTAACGGAGAATTCTGTTGAGAAGATCGAGAATTATCACCACCGTATTTTCTCACAGATCATTGATGAAATGGATCTTTTTCTGGATGATGTTTCTGCATCTGATGAAGTCAAAACGATCCATGATAAATTGAGCGTGGTGTTAGGTAAGGTCGAAAATGTACTGAAAGATGCCATTGAGAATCAATTACCAATTGTTTCTGATCAGTTTTCTAAGGATATTGAACTTTACATTAAACACAAAGAAGATTTCATAAATCATTTGCCTGCTACCATTCAAATTGAATCAGTATTGGACGGAAATAAGGTCTTGCAGCCAAGTAAGAGAAGAGTTCGATTTAGAACTTCTGTTCAACGCATTTGGTTCTCAGAGGGTATGATGGAAGCGTATGACCAGTTCCTGGCTTTTGGATATCAGAACATGATATTGCTTCATCAATCCAAGAACTTAATGCACACCATCATTTGGGAGTTCTTGAATGAGATCAAGAATACAGAGGGACTAGAGGAAAAGATCAAAGGACTTAAGTTGAAATTGGATGATGCCTTGAACGGGATAGATGAGGAAGCACTCAATCTTTCAGCTAATTTCTATAAAAACATAAGAAATAAGGAGCGTGAGAATATTAATCAGTTAAATGATATCATTCTTGAAAAAAGATACGTTCAGGTTTTAAACGAAAAATACGCGGCAATTGGTCCTTCGGCTATTAATTCATTGAGAAAGGAACTGATCTCATTTCCTTCTTATTGGACCAGAAACATTAAACTATTCTCCACACATCTATTCGGAGATGTACAGTTGATGAGATTCTCAGCTCGATTGCAAGCCTTTTCGGATGCAGCAGCTAATCATACCCAAAAGAATTATCTAAGAAGCCTTGCGAATAATATTGAACAACTGAATCTCACTATAGACCAATTAGAGTCAGCAGTAAAGAATAAGAAAGAAAATGAGATCCTGAATACGGATATTCAGTTGGCAGAGGAAATATTCTTAAACTCTGAATTGGTGGTTGGAAATCTAATTGATTCCATCAATAATGCGCTAAAAGATGTTTCAGAAGAGCTGGATCTAATGGTGGCCACTTCAGTCAATGCCATTCGCGATCATCAGGGTAGGGATGTTAAAACCCAATCTGTAGCCTTAAGAGATATTGCAGAATATTTGGTAAAGCGTGAATTTGAAGACCCAATTCATGAACAGATTCAATTGTTCTATGATCAACTAAAGCGAGCTATTGGTAAGATGATCAATGCCTCTAATATGCTTCAGTCTGGAATAGATAATTATGCCACTTCTGAGAAAACCGAGATCTTACTTGAGGCTATAGATAATGCAAGAGCAGAGATCGTTGAAAGTCGTGGACAGATCGAAACCGCTCAGGAAGCTTTTGAGATCGAATTAAGAGATAGAAAAGAAGGATTAAAGAAAGAGCTGGATATTACGCGTATCATTGAACAAATTGATACACTTTCGCAATACGTAAGACAACACAAGAGAAGATCAGGCTTAAAAGAGGCTGTTCAAACTTTGAATAGAGTGGTGGGATCAAGAGTTCGTCAGGGACTCAACTATTTCCTACAGAAGCAACAAGATATAACGGCGACCGAGTATCGTGCTAAATTCAGAAGAAGTATCTCTGAGCAGGGAGTTATAGGTGATTTTATGGAAACTATTTTGCCTAAAACTGAATTGCCTTTCTATTATCAGCAGTTGTATCTGACGTCAAGCTTTTCAGAAGAGGGGGCCATTGAAAATCGAAAAGTTGAAATTGACCTGATCCGATCAACGCTAGATCGCATTGATCAGGGGGCTTCAGGTGCTATACTGATCCTGGGTTCATCAGGTAGTGGAAAATCTTTTCTTACTACCCATGTGGCTAATTTCATGCTAAGGGGTAAAACCTATCATGTACATCCTCCTATCAATAATACCCGAAAGAAAGAAGATCTGCTAAAGGCCTTTAAAAGAGCTACGGTATCGGGCGATACCATTGAAAGCATTATGTCGTCAATACCAGCCAGATCAACCTTTGTGATCCAAGATCTGGAAAGATGGTGGATCAAAGCAAAAGATGGAGATGCCCTGATCAATGAGCTGGCAAGATTGATCGAACAATATGGTTCTCAGCATTATTTTATTTTGAATGCAAATATCTACGCTTATCAGTTGATTGCAGAATCATCATTCATTCAATCTGAAATTGCGCGAACAGTAATATTACCGCCTTTAACTGCAGCTCAAATTAGAGAGGCCATTTGGACAAGACATAAAACGGGTGGTTTGATCGCTCATTTGAATGGTGAATCAGAAAGACATTTAACTTCTACCAAGGTGCATAAATTCTTGAATAAGTATCATTACACTTCCGGAGGAGTGATTGGGCTGGCACTTACACAATGGTTGGCTTCCATTAAAGAGAAGAAGGATAATGATCTGATCATGAAATCTCCTAAAAAGTGGGAGTTTCCGGCACTTGAGAGAGTTGAATTGAAAAATATGATCTTCCAGTTGTTGATCCATCATAGTTTGACGAAAAAAGAACTTTATAGGATCTATGGAAGAGAGAATAAAAATTGGATTGACAGGGCATTAAATGTGCTTGTTCAGGCAAATTTCATATCTGCGAATGAACGAGATGCTTATTCAATTGCCGATACGGCCAAACCTTATGTTGAAAACTGGTTAAATGAATTGGGATTCATTAAATAGCTATGATCTCCTAAACAGAAGTATTTCTGTGAATAGATTAGGTGCCATTTCGGTACAAACTGTGATCTTACTTTTGATCATGAGTGGTATCCTTATTGGCTTATTCTATATCATTAAACATTACGTAATACCTTATTTAGGATCCAGAAATGCCGTTAAGAAGGGAAGAAAACTAACGTATCGCATTGAGGTAATTGTTTGGTCTGTTTTCATCTTCTTTGGATTATATCAGTTGTTGTCAGATAGTCTCTACATCACTACTGTTTTATTAGTGGTTATCATCTTAGCAGGAAGAAATTATTGGCGAGATATGATTGCCGGAGTGATTTTCCGTATGGAAGATAAATTCAAAGAAGGCGATCCGGTTAGTTACGAAAATTACAATGGTATTCTGGATAAGATCGCAGCAAGAAATATTCAAATTAAAACGGATAAAGAAGAAATGGTTCTCATTCCATTTCGTAAAGTTTCAGATGCCATATTTGTTAAACGTCAGGCCAAAGGTAAATTACATTCAGCTCAGTTAAGCTTACCCGTTGGTGACAGGTCGGTACAGGAAGTAATGGATCTGATCCATGGTTGGATCTATCAATGTCCCTGGGCAATAATGAATGAAAAGGTATCGGCAAAGATCCTTGGTCCTGGCTTAATACAGGTGTCTGTCTATGCGGTTGACAAGGAGTCTATAGATAAGACAGAAGAATATCTCATGAACAAGTTGAGAAAATCCAATTGATTTTTTTCTATCCTAACTTGTTCGAATGTAAGTTTTAACTAAATTAAACCTCGCAAGGAGATCAAACTTACAGATGGATAAAATTGTCATTATTGGAAACGGAATATCGGGAGTTACGGCTGCCAGGCATATCCGAAAAAATAGTGATCAACCTATTCTCATCATTTCAGCTGAAACCGAACATTTCTTTTCACGCACCGCACTAATGTATATCTACATGGGGCACATGCGTTTCAAGGATACCAAGCCTTATGAAGATTGGTTCTGGGAGAAGAATAACATTGATCTCTTATTCGATTTTGTCCAAAACATAGATGTTGAGAATAAAATGCTTCAAATGAAATCGGGTGCACCGGTTTTATATGATAAGCTGATCCTTGCAACTGGATCTAAACCAAATATGTTTGGATGGCCGGGGCAGGAATTAAATGGTGTTCAGGGACTTTATTCTTATCAGGATCTTGAAAAGCTGGAAGAAAATACCAAGATCACCAAAGAAGCCGTGGTTGTTGGAGGAGGATTGATAGGTGTAGAATTAGCAGAAATGTTGATTTCAAGGGGTATTAATGTGACTTTTCTTGTGCGTGAAGCTCAATTTTGGGGAAATGTACTGCCGGAACAGGAAGCTAACTTGATCTCTGATCATTTGAGAGAACATCATGTTGACCTTAGGCTGAATGAAGAGTTAGATGAGATCATAGATGATGGAAATGGACAGGTAAAACAGGTGAAAACCAAATCAGGCGAATACATTGATTGTCAAATTGTTGGTTTAACAGTGGGTGTTTCGCCGAATATAGATTTTATCAGAGACTCAGGAGTTGAAGTAGATAGAGGCGTTTTGGTGAATGAATATTTAGAGACGAATGTTCAGGATATTTATGCAGTTGGAGATTGCGTACAATTTAAACAAGCGCCAGCAGGTAGAAAAGCCATTGAACAGGTTTGGTATACCGGTAGGATAATGGGCGAAACTGTTGCCCAAACAATTCTTGGGAAAAGAACGGCGTATCATCCTGGTCCCTGGTTCAATTCAGCCAAATTCTTTGATATAGAGTATCAGACTTATGGATGGGTTCGTCCGCAATTTGCCGCTAATGAATCCGATTTTTTCTGGAAACATCCTAATGGAAAAATGTGCATCCATGTAGTTTGGGATAATTCAACGGATGAATTTATTGGCATTAATACCTTTGGAATAAGGTTAAGACACGAATTATTTGATCAATGGCTAAAGAATAAGGCTAGCATACAACTGGTAATGTCTGAGTTGAAAACAGCTAATTTTGATCCTGAATTCTATCATCATTATGAAGAAGATATTGTGGCTAAATTCAATGCGCACACGGGAATGTCTGTAGCGATCAAACCAAAAAAATGGTGGCAAAAACTGATGACCAATTAAATGGCTGAAATAAATTTATCCATATCAGGGCGTAAAGCACAATCATTGAATTTGGTTCAGAAATTGGGAGCCATCATTGGTTTAGTAGCTATTGGGATCATACTGATCACCTGGGGTGGATTAACCTTTAAAAACAATGTTCTTTGGCTATCTCTTCTATTGTCTTGTATATTCATTGGAGCAATAGTTTATACCATTGGTACCTATAAGGGGAAAACGGCTGGAATCAAGAATGACGGTGTGTTTCATAGAAGCCACACTTCTAGAGGTGTAGTTGGATGGGCAGCAGGTATCGTATTTACTGCGTTTTACATTTTCCTGTATTGGTATCCTGAATATTTGGGATACGCTTCTGGAGTTGAAGGGACCAATCAGGGATTGGTTGCTCTTTTTGATCCATTGAGTATGTTCTTTAAAGGTAAACCGGCATCTCAGTGGTTTGTTTATGGAACCCTCTATACCGCCATTATTATTTCATTAGGTATCAAATTCATTGTGAAGTATCGAAACAATCGTTATCAGGTTACTAGAACCATTGTGGTGATAGTTTCTCAATTGTTTTTAGCCTATCTCATTCCTGAAATATTAGCAGGAATGAATTACAATGATGCGGTTGATGCAAGTGGACAATATTTGGGATGGTATGATACGGATATCAAAAATGTATGGCCGTTAGACTATGATTTTTTCTATAACTGGCATATGGATGCTATGCAGGCTCCCGCTTATCAGCCATTAGGAATGACCTATTTGGTTTGGGGAATCTTTTTGTTTGCAATTGGCACGCCGATCATTACTTATTATGTTGGAAAAAGATGGTATTGCTCATGGGTATGTGGATGTGGTGGTTTAGCAGAAACTGCAGGTGATTCATACCGCCAATTATCATCCAAAAAGCTTTCAGCCTGGAAGTTTGAGAGATGGATCATTAACCTGGTTTTAGTTTTCGTTTCGATCATGACTCTGGCTACCTTGTATGGATATTTCATGAATACGAATAGCTTGTTCGGTTTAGATATCTACGCCTATTTCCAAAAACCATACGGATTCATTATTGGAGCTGCTTTTTCCGGAGTGATTGGAGTAGGGTTTTACCCGATTTTAGGAAACAGAGTATGGTGTCGATTCGGATGTCCAATGGCAGGTTACATGGGCTTGATACAACGTTTTAAATCTCGTTTCAGAATTACCACCAATGGTGGACAGTGCATTTCTTGTGGAAACTGTTCTACCTATTGTGAGCAGGGTATTGATGTTCGTGCCTATGCCCAAAAGGGACAAAATATTGTTCGTTCTTCTTGTGTAGGTTGTGGCGTCTGCTCTTCGGTTTGTCCACGTGGTGTATTGAAATTGGAAAATGGTCCTGAAGAAGGACGTTTTGGTAATGAAGGCCCAATAGTGTTGGGTAATGACGGATTTAAGTTGGATCAGTAATCTAGCTTTTCGCTTTTATAGCAACCGATAATTTTTTAGCACGTCTTTAAGATACTTTCAATCAAAACCCAAAACAATTGAAAAGGAATATTCTGTTACTGATAATTTCATTGACTTCGTTGAATGTGTGGAGTCAGTACACCATAAATCAAGTTGATTCTGCGGTTTACCAAGGTAATCATGAAGTTTTTTATGATGTGGATAATGATGGATTTGATGACCTCTCTTTTTATATAGGAGGTTGGCCCATTGACAGTTATGTTATGTTGGGAATTGATCAGAACGATTCAATTCACTTTTCATA
This sequence comes from Crocinitomicaceae bacterium, assembly GCA_020635955.1. GTDB lineage: Bacteria > Bacteroidota > Bacteroidia > Flavobacteriales_D > Crocinitomicaceae > Paracrocinitomix. The sequence continues at coordinate 15,185 of JACJYW010000015.1, read as the reverse complement.
CTGTGCACTTAATACCAATAGTTTCAATTTTACTGTATCGAATGATTCAATAGGCTGGATCGCAGAAACATATATTCTGACACCTGATAACCTGAATTCCTTTCCGGGAGGTATGAATGTGGTCAAATACATTGGGTACTATAAAAAGCTTACAGCAATTGATTCCGTGTTCGGTTATTTCACCATTATGCCTTATTTGGGAAATATCCCAAATTCAGCTTACGGAGACACATTATTCATATTTAATCATGTTCAGGCTGCAACGGTAAATACACCATTAATTGCCGGTCAGGCTTGTGATTTTAAATTAAATATTGATCATGATACCCCTTGTGTAACAGGTTGTTCAGGGTCAATAGAAGCAGAGTCATTGGGCGGTATACCACCATTCACATACAGCTGGTCAAATGGAGAATCCACAGGAGTAATCGATAGCCTTTGTATCGGACAATATAATGTTACAATTACAGATTTTACAGGTTGTACATGGACGGATTCCGCTCAAATTGATACAGTAAATGGTATGGATATACTTTTTACCTATTACGGTAATGGAGGCTGTAATTCAGCAGTGCAGGCTTTAGTTAGTGGGGGTGTGGGACCATATACTTACAGTTGGAGTAACGGGGGTAATTCTGATCAAATCAGTTCACTGTGTCAAGGTTGGTATGTTTTGACCGTTATAGACTGTACTGGCTGTGATTTTATTGATTCGGTTTATGTTCCGGCTGATACAGCATTGGTTTCAACACCAGGCTTGTACCAGGGACCTAATGGCGCTTGTGGTCTTGACACTTGCGCGGGAATTGTCTATGTTTCAATTTATAATGGCACGCCACCTTATACAATACAGGCTTCGAATGGATTTAATACAGTAATCAATAACAATTCATTTTTACTTGAGAATCTGTGTGAGGGATACATTTCCTGGACGATCACAGATGATAATGGTGATTCAACTCTAAATTCCTATTATGTCTATTCAGCCAACAATCTTCCCTTTGAAGTTTCTGTTGATTACAATTCCGGTCCAACTTGTCCTGGTTGTAATGATGGTATATTGTGGGTGAACGCCCAAAACGGTAATCCACCTTTTTTGTTTTCGCTTGACAACGGTGTTACCTGGCAAACGAATAATTATTTCACTGACTTGACGGCTGGAACTTATCAGATTTGTATACAGGATGCAAATGGTTGCGAAGATTGCATTACTGATTCCTTGGTTGACTGTTCTGCAATGAGTTCTAACGCTCCTTACATGGTTAGTGATGCTACATGTATCAGTTGTGCAGACGGTGAAATTTCAGTTACTGCCGCTATTTTCGGATGTTCTCCAGTGTACTACACAATTGATGGCGGCATAACGTTCCAAGTAAATGGATATTTCCCCGGACTAAATCCAGGTAATTATACAGTACACTACTTTTGTGACTTGGGAGGTTGTTGGGATAGCATTTCTGTAAGTATAAATTCGATTGTATGTGATGGTAAAACTGAAGCTATTATTTCTGATACTTGTGGTAATTGTACAGGAAGTATTGAGGTGATATTGACAACTTCACCTATGGTGAATCCTCAGTATTTATGGTCTACAGGTGATACTACAGAAAGTATTTCGGGATTGTGTGGGGGTATATATACATTATCCATAACTGATAATGTAACGTTATGTGCTGTACAGGAAACATATTATATCAACGATTATCAAAGTTTAACCAGCTTTTCCGGAATTACTGAATTTTCTTCATGTTATCAGGGATGCAATGGTTCTGTCGAACTTGATATTTCGACCGGTGTAGCTCCATATAATATAGATGCCAGTAGCGGTTATTTAACTCAGCAAACAGTGGATCATTATACTCTTATTAATTTATGTGCCGGAGATGTGATCATAGAAGTTACAGATACATTCGGTTGCACAGTGATAGATACTTTTTTTGTAGATCAACCAACTCCGCTTCAGCTTACTTATGAGCAGGTGGATACCGGCTACTGTCAGATATGTGAAAACACATCAGCTACAGTAAATATATCAGGTGGTATACCTCCATATAACCTGGCTGCCAATGTTGGAGGCGTATTGCAACTAGGCAGCAACCTATTCACTATTGACAGTTTATGTGCTTCGGATATTGTTGTTACCGTAACCGATTCAAATAGTTGTTATAGTATCCAGTCATATCCTGTTTATCATCCAGTTGATTCATTATACTTTACTCAAATGCAAACAGCACTGGCATCTTGTTTTACTTGCAGTGATGGAATAATTCAATTGAATGTATACGGAGGCAATCCGCCTTACACGGTTGATTGGTCAGATCTGGGTTCTACTTCCGATTCATTGATTGCTGTAGATTTAAATGGTGGTTCAGGATTCGTATGTGTTATGGATATCAATGGTTGCGAATACTGTGATTCGGTGACCGTAGATTTTATAGATAACTCCGGTATAGAAGAGAATTTAATGGTCATTCAGTTATATCCTAATCCGGCAAAGGATGAAATTGTTATTCATTCATCCGCGCCTATTGAACAGGTTGTTTTACTCGATAATCAAGGTAAGGAGGTTCTAGTTGTAAATGGCAATCATCAAAGTATTTTGGATATTGGCCTTTCAGATCTGTGTAGCGGAAGTTACTTTGTCAAATTACTATCTGAAGAGTATGTCAGTATCAAAAAATTGATCATTCAAAAGTAAGCTTGATTCGATTTATACTGGGGAATGATGGGTTTAAGTAAGGGAGATAAATACTAACCTTTTTTGAATCACTCTTCTATTAAAGCATTCAAATTTCCTTTCCTCCTAAGTTTTCCTAAATCAAAATGTATTTCCACCCAAAATTAATTCACCAACTTTGCAGTTCTGAATAATCCACCTAAAATAGTTGTGATCATCCCTGCTATGAACGAAGAAGGTTCAATAGACAAGGTAATTCAAGATATTCCCAAAGACTGGGTAAGCGATATTTTGGTTTGTAATAACAATTCTACAGATCGAACAAAGGAAGTGGCTGAAGCGGCAGGGGCCATTGTGTTAGATGAAACCAGGCCCGGATACGGTTGGGCATGTTTGAAAGGAATGGATTTTGCCAGTCAAATGAAGGAATTACCTGATATCATAGTTTTTATGGATGGGGATTATTCTGATTATCCTGAAGAGTTACCTCTGGTCGTTCAACCTATCATTGAGAATGATGTTGATATGGTGATTGGTTCGAGAGCATTAGGGAATAAGGAAAAGGGTTCAATGACCTTTCCCCAACGATTTGGAAATTGGCTGGCTACGCGTTTAATGAGATTGTTTTATCGTGTAAAGTACACTGATCTTGGGCCATTCAGGGCAATTAAGTATCAAAAACTAATGGATCTGGGCATGCAGGATAAGACTTATGGATGGACCATTGAAATGCAGATCAAAGCAGCTAAGAAAAAGTTGAAAACCTGTGAACAACCTGTTAATTACAAAAACAGAATTGGGCATTCGAAGGTGTCCGGAACGGTAAAAGGAACCATCATGGCAGGATATAAAATTCTTTGGTCTATTTTCAAATACCTGTAGACTAAAGGATTAAAAATTGAAATTGTCAAGTCTAATTTTTTAACAGCCATTTTGGGTACCTGAAATTCGTTAAACTTGATAGCTTCTGAAAGCCCGGTGCGAAGGTCAATAGTTATCAACAATTTTATAAACAAGGCTTAAAATGGGTATCTTTACCCTTTGTTCAAAGACGAAATTCAATGGGTAAAATTATTGCAATAACAAATCAAAAAGGAGGGGTAGGGAAAACAACTACTGCTATCAATTTAGGAGCTAGTTTTGGTGTTTTGGAGTATAAAACTTTGATCGTTGATGCTGACCCTCAGGCAAACGCTACTTCAGGAGTAGGATTAGATCCAAGAGAAGTTGAAACCAGTATTTATGACTGCCTGATCAATGACATGGATCCAAGAGAAGTGATCGTTGAAACTGAAAATCCAAATCTGGACATCATTCCTGCTCATATTGACCTTGTTGGTGCTGAGTTGGAATTGATCAATGAATCAAATAGAGAGCATAAGCTGAAAATGGCGCTTGAAACGATCAGAGATGATTATGATTTTATCATCATTGACTGTTCACCTTCTTTAGGTTTAATTACAGTTAATGCGCTAACAGCAGCAGATTCTGTACTGGTTCCGGTGCAATGTGAATATTTCGCATTAGAAGGATTAGGAAAATTATTGAATACCATCAAGATCGTTCAAAGTAGATTGAATGAGGATCTTGAAATGGAAGGTATAGTATTAACCATGTATGATACTCGTTTGCGTTTGGCAAATCAAGTGGTAGATGAAGTGAAAACTCACTTCCAGGATCTGGTTTTCAATACCATCATTCATAGAAATACAAGATTGGGCGAAGCTCCTAGTTTTGGTGAAACGATCATCATGCATGATGCAACCTGCAAAGGATCAATTAACTATTTGAATTTTGCAAGAGAGATCCTTCAAAAGAATGATCTTACAAAAATGAAGAACAAGGATAAACAATTGATATAAGTAGATTGAAATGGCGAAGAAACAAGCATTAGGAAAAGGATTAAGTGCATTATTGGAAAATGCTAATACAGATGTTACAACATCAGCCATTGGTGTTGAAAAGAAGACAGTTGGTTCTATTGCAATGATCGAGATCGATCGCATTGAAGCAAATCCTTGGAACCCAAGATCTTCTTTTGAACAAGAGGCGCTGGAAGAGTTGAAGGAATCTATTCAAAATCACGGGATCATTCAACCTCTTACAGTAAGAAAACTAGGTAGAGATAAATACCAGTTGATCTCCGGAGAAAGAAGATTCAGAGCTTCTCAATTAGCAGGTTTAACTGAAGTACCTTGTTATATCAGAATTGCTAATGATCAGACCATGCTGGAAATGGCATTGGTTGAGAACATACAAAGAGAAGATCTTAATGCCATTGAAGTTGGTTTATCTTATCAACGTTTGATTGATGAGTGTGACATGACACAAGAGCAATTAAGCCAAAAGCTGGGAAAAAGTAGATCTAACATTACTAATTTCTTACGTCTATTGAAATTACCTGCTCCAATTCAAGTGGGGATTAGAGAAGGATTGATCACAATGGGACACGCCAGAGCTCTTGTTTCTGCGGGAGATGAGGATATTCAAATTGATCTTTTCAAACGTATTATTTCAGATGGTCTGTCTGTTCGTGATATCGAATCAATTGTTAAAGGGCACAAAGAAGATGGTCCGTCAAGCTCAACTTCTTCAACGTCTTCACAATCTGCTCCTTCTTATGATTTTGATGAGAATGCGTTGGAATTTGCAACCAGATTATCTCAAAAATTGAATGCTAAGGTTCAGCTTTCTGCAAACAATAAAGGGAAGGGTAAACTCGTTATCAATTTCGATTCTGAAGATGAACTTCATGAGATCATTGATAAGATCGAAGGATAGGCCAACCTTTTAACCGAATGGCCGTAGATGATGTTGACATGGTCAAAACACCTTTAATTATTATCTTATTATCAATGTTGAGTTTTTCAGCCTTAGCTGATGACACCCTCAATGTTCCTAAAGATAAGTGGGCTGATTATGAACATAAGCCTAAAAGAGCAGCCTTATTCTCTCTTTTTCCGGGAGCTGGCCAGATCTATAACGAAATAGGATATCGAAGAATACCAAAGAAAAAGCATAGGGCATGGTGGAAGGTGCCCATTATTTACGGAGGATTAGGCGCGTGTGGTTATTATTATTATCAGAATTTATCCCAATCACTTCGATTTAAAGAAGAGATCCTATACAGACGTGAAAACCCGGGCTTATTTCTCTATTCAGACCTGGTCATCTATTCCAATGAGAGTGCACTGATCAACGGCACTGGGAATTATCTTGGATTTGATCAATTGGCTAAGCGCAGAGATATATTTCTTTTTGCTTCAATAGCTATTTATGGTTTAAATATAATTGAAGCTTACGTAGATGGGCATTTCGTGACTTTTGATGTGTCACAGGATCTGAGTTTTTCTTGGAGCCCTGTTATGCTAGATAGATACACACCTGGTGTGAATTTTCAACTCAATTTTAACTAATCCTTATTGTTCTCAGCCATTTGAAGTAGCAACCAGTTTCTGGCATTTTGCTCACTCTTGAACAACTTATAGTTGGTGAATTGAGCCTTTCTGAATTTAAAATAGAGATTACCCAGAATTCTTTGATGTAACATATTGGCAATGATAGCAATAGCTTTTGTTCTATTATTAGAAAACATTGGTGCTTCACGCGCCTCTTTTGACATGTTTCCATCCGGTCCTGGAATAACAAGGATATAAACATCTTCAGTCTCAGCAATTTTATCTATGACTGACTGTACTTCCTTCAGTTCAGTTATATCAATAAGATATTCTGAATTGAATCGCATTTCTGTGATTCCGTTGGCAAGTCTGATGATATTGCCAACCGTTACCGGATATTCAGCTACTATTGGGCGTTCTTTAGACATTTCCGAACTTTTCTTTCGTGAGCATCACGTTCTTCAGGTGTTGTGTTCGGTGTTGTTAACATAGCCTTGCAGTGCATGTCAATTTCATCCATGCGTGCCAGAATTGCGTCATAATCCGCATCATCTCCAGCTTCTTCAAGAACTCTGTTGACCGAATCGTTCTTAACAACGCAATCACAAAAATCCCATTGCTCACCATAAGTGGCTTCAATTATATTCTCCATTTCCAGCGAATCATTCACGTAACCAGAGTCATCCACAAAAGTGGTTGTGTCTACCAAAGTGGAATCATCAGAGTGAACATTCACCACTTGATGTGAATCATCTTCCTTTTCTTTTCCTTTGCCACAACAAGATACAAAGACGTTGAAAATTAGTGCTAATCCTAGAAATAGATACTTTCTCATAATCCGGAAGGTCAAATTTATTGAGATCTAAAATACAACAATTACTCAAAAATTTCGTAACTTATGGTATAGAAGTTGTATCTGCTTATATTAAATAAGTGGTTGTATGAAGAAGTTGAGTATCATATTATCAATGTTTATCACTGCTGTATCTTATGGACAGTTTGTGATTCCTTCTGAGCATCCGGATAGTTTGAAGATGTATGAATCAGACCCGGTTCCTATTTACAGTAAGGATTATATGAGACAATATAACAGATACAAACGTATCATTGTTAAAGTATATCCTTATGCACTTTATGCTTCTGATGTTTTATATCTGTTAGAAGCAGACTCTGAAGATCTAAGCAAAGAGCGTAAAAAGAAAAAATTCTACAAGCAAGCTTATCAGGACCTGAAAACAGATTTCAAATTCGTTTTTATGGATCTATATACATCTGAGGGGAGGATGTTAATGAAACTGGTTCATAGAGAAACCGGAATGACAGTGTATGAAATTGCAGAGAAATATCGAGGCAAAAAAAGTGCAGCCGTATTTAATGCTATGGGCAAGATCTGGGATCAGGATGTAAAGATCAAATATGATCCGCTTGGAGAAGACAAAATTGCAGAACACGTGATCCAGGATATTGAATCTGGTTTGGTTCCTTTTGACAACAACGTTGTAAGAGTAGATAAAGAACAGTACAAAGTCAATAAAAAAGAGCATGATCGCCGAATCAAAGAGAATAGAAAAAGGCGAAAACAACTTGAAAAAGATTGTAAAAAGGAGAAGGATGAGTGATCATCCTTTTTTTATGAATTAATTTTTCTTTAATTTATTGATTCACTGAAATTTAATCGGTTTTATTCGTAAATTCCAAAGTACTTTAATTAACCTTTAAAATTTATATATGTCTCAATTTGAACCGATTTCCGGCGTATCTCTTGAACAATACGCCAAACTTTGTGGATTAATGTCAGGAACTAAACCTGAAGAAACGGATAAGCATGCACAAATAGCTCAGGATAATGGCGTTAGCCTTGACAGTTGGGAAAGTGCAAAAGAAGGATGGACAAAAATGATGATGGACCCTCAACACGCCATGGCTATTCAGCAAACCTTTATGCCTATATATCAGCAGACTGTAGCGTCAATGCAGGATGGTGAACCTATTTCACTTGAAAAGTATGCAGAGATCAAAGCTGCAATGATCTTTGAAAGAGATCCTATGGGCAACAAAGTTGATCCTAATATTATTTTAGCACGGAATGGATTTCATATAACACAGTGGGGAACATTTGAAACCTATTGGACTTCACGTGTTGCTAAAGATGAACATGGTAGAGTGATCGATAACTATGATGAAGCAGCTCATCTTAAATTCAAAGAATTAATGAATCGATTTGCCGCCCAATACTCAGAAGCATAAAAAACGATAAGGGACAGTTAGCTGTCCTTTTTTTATTTCTCTATGGCTTCATAAGAAGCTACAATTCCTTTGATCAAAGATGATGAGAATCCATTGTGTTCCATTTCATTGATCCCAACAATAGTGCATCCTTTCGGAGTGGTCACTTTGTCAATTTCATATTCTGGATGCATCCCATTCTGGATCAATAATTGAGAAGCCCCTTTAACAGTTTGATTCACTATGGCTGTAGCTGTTTTAGCATCAAATCCAATTTGAATTCCTCCCTGAACCATGGCTCTCATAAATCTCAAAACGTAAGCGATACCACAAGCACCAAGAACAGTTGCCGCCTCCATTAAGTCTTCAGAAATTCGAATGGTGTTACCAATGGCGTTGAATATGTCAGCAACCGCCTGGTAATCTTCATTTGAAGCACCCTTATCAGCTATACAGGTCACCGATTCATTTACATCTGCAGCTGTATTAGGCATTACGCGTAAAACTGATATATCTGATCCCAGGGCTTCTTGGATTTGATCGATCGAAATTCCTGTAACGGTTGAAACCACAATATTTCCTTTTTGAACAGACCCTTTAATTTCTTTACAGACGTTCAAAACATTGTAAGGCTTCACTGATAGGATGATAACATTTGCCTCCTGAACGGCTTTATTGTTGTCACTTGTAATTTGAACTCCATGTGATTTCAATTCTTGGATAGGCTCTAAATTTCTTCGCGTAGCAATAAGGTCAGAATTGTCAAAAGTTGGATTATCAATTAAACCATTAGCAATTGATAAACCCAGGTTACCGCATCCAATAATTGCAATCTTTGAAATATTCATGATCAGGAATTTTGCCGCAAAATTAGGAATTCCTTGAAAGCGAACTTATTTTTTCAATAGTTTATTGATGATCTCCTGATATGCCTTGTCAGCCCCATGCATTTTATAATTACCGGGATTATTGTAGGCCTGAAAATAGATCTCTATCAAGGTATAGGTACCTCTAGTTTCTAATTTTGCATGAACTGAATAGGTACCGTAAACCCAATATGGCTTAGTGATATGGTAGACATTCAACTCCAGTTCGGTTCGCTGAATCTGATTTTCGTCTTGAGCATGAAAACTAGCCAGTTCATTAAAGAACAATTGACCATCACCTGTGAATTTGATCAATAGGCAGTTCCCTTTAGCTAAAAAACCCTCTCCGGCATATACAAGTACCGAGTCTTTTGGACCGTCCAGAATCAATTGATCCTTGGTTTGTGCCAATCCATTAAAGCTGATAATGAAGAATATTCCGAGTAATAGTAATCTCATGCAATTGCGATATCTACAAAAATAAAACCAAAAATTAAGTTCAGGTTACAAGCGTTTGTCAATCTCCTCTTTTAATAAATTGGCATCTTTGGTACCAATTCTGAATTTTCTGTTGCCATTTTTATAAGTGATCTCCACAGCATCATATCCTGCGACATTCCAAAGCCATCCATGTGGAGTTAATCGAATTCCCCATCCATACCAGAATTTGTTCTTTACAACTTCAGTTCGTTCAATGTCGGATAGTAAAATTTGCTTTTTGATCAAACCAATACCAAATGTTAAGGTAATTCCGGATTCATCAACCACGGTTTCCAATTGATAAAACAAAAGAAGCAATATTGCAGAAACACCTACTGTAGCATAAACGATCAAACGTACATCTTGAATATCCTCTGAAGGAAACATAGTCATAGCTAATAATCCCAATGATAATGATAACACCAGAATGATGATCATCCATCCAATTTGTTTTGTCTTGTACATCTTAAAGTTTTTCTTTTAAGTACTGTCCCGTGTAGCTTTCCTTACAGCTAACCACCTCTTCCGGCGTTCCTTCAATGAGGATCTTACCGCCATTTTTTCCACCTTCAGGACCTATGTCAATGATCCAATCGGCACATTTTAGCACATCAACATTGTGCTCGATCACTAAAATGCTATGCCCCAATTTTATTAATTCCTGAAATGCAAGGATCAATTTTTCAATATCGTGAAAATGCAGCCCTGTGGTGGGTTCATCAAAGATAAAGAGGGTAGGAGTTTGGTTTTTTTGACCTTTGTTCAAGAAGGAAGCCAGTTTAACTCTTTGAGCTTCACCACCACTCATAGTGCTACTGGATTGCCCCATAGTTAGATAGCCAAGCCCTAGATCAAATAAAGGTTGAATACGTTCAATGATCCTCAATTCTGGTCCGGCTGATGCATTAAAGAACTCAATGGCTTCTTCAATTGGCATATCCAGGATATCGGAAATGGTTTTTCCTTTGTATTCAACTTCTAATGCTTCTTGAGAGTAACGTTTTCCTTTGCATTCTTCACATTGCAATTTGACATCCGCCATGAATTGCATAGAAATGGTGATCTCTCCTTCGCCTTTACAGGTTTCACATCTTCCACCAGGTACGTTGTATGAAAAGAAACCGGATTTGTATCCTCTGATCTTAGCTAATTGCTGTTTAGCGAACAGGTCACGGATATAATCAAAGGCTTTTACATAGGTTGCAGGATTTGATCTGGATGATCTTCCAATAGGATTTTGATCCACCATTTCTACTTCCTGAATGCGTTTCACATCTCCTTCCAGTCCATCAAAATCTCCAATTTTATTGGTCGATTTCCCCAATATTTTTAAAAGAGAAGGGTAGAGAATCTGTTTGACTATGGTAGATTTTCCTGACCCTGAAACACCAGAAATACAAACTAATCCGTTTAAAGGTATTTGAAGGTCAATGTTCTTTAGGTTATTTTCCCGCATTCCTTTTAACAGGATCTTTGAATTGAGTTTCCTTCTTTTTTCAGGAGTAGGGATTTCCTTTTTCTTAGTCAGATATTCAGCCGTTAAGCTGTTTTTTGCCTTCAAAAGGTCTTTGTGAGCACCTTGAAAAACAATCTCTCCGCCGTATATTCCGGCTTTAGGACCAATATCAATGATCTGATCAGCAGCAAGCATTACTTCTTCTTCGTGCTCTACTACAATAACGGTATTCCCGACTTTTTTAAGTCGTTCCAGTACCCCAATTAATCGATTGGTATCCCTTGGATGTAAACCTATACTTGGCTCATCCAAAATGTACATTGATCCTACTAGAGAAGATCCTAGAGATGTGGCTAAATTGATACGTTGAGACTCACCTCCTGAAAGGGTTGCCGATTGTCTGTTCAATGTCAGATATCCCAGGCCTACATCATTCAGGTAATTCAATCTGTTTCTGATCTCCAGTAACAATCTTTTTGCAACTTCTTCCTGGTATTTATCCAGCTTTATTTGATCAAATACAAGCACTAGTTCATCCAAAGGAAGTAAAAGAAGATCCGAGATATTGTATCCGTCTATTTTAACGTAATTCGTTTCTTTTCTGAGTCGTGTTCCTCTACAATCCGGACATTCTGTTTTTCCGCGATAACGTGATAACATTATACGGTAATGGATCTTATAGGATTTTGACTGTAAATAGTCAAAGAAATCGTTCAAACCTTTGAGATGGGCATCCCCATTCCAAAGAATCTTTTTTTCCTGATCATTTAGTTCTGCAATTGGACGGTGGATAGGGAAATTTGATTTAGAAGCATTAGCAATGAACCATTCTCTCCATTCTCCCATCTTTTCTCCCCTCCAGGGAGCAACAGCTTCTTCATAAATGCTGAGCGTCTTATCCGGTATTACCAGATTTGGATCAATACCAATGGTACTTCCGTATCCTTCACAAGTACCGCAGGCGCCATAAGGATTATTAAAACTGAAAAAGTTAATGCTTGGTTCAATGAATTCAATCCCATCTGCCTCAAAACGGTTGGTGAACAAAGTGTGTGATTCATCTTCTAATCGATAAATGATGCAATCACCAAATCCTTCATAGAAAGCAGTTTGGGAAGAATCAGCCACACGTGAGAAGTAATCTTCATCTGTTTGATGGCTTAATCTGTCAATGATGATATAACTTTCATTTTCGTCAAATAGTGAACTATCAAATCCATCAAGATCAAGTGTTTCATTCTTTATCTGCACCTTAGTGAATCCTTGAGAAATGAGGATTTCAGCTGCTTTATCAGCCGCATAACCTTCTTTCAACTTCCAGGGTGCCAGGATCATATATCTTTCACCCTCATCAAATGATTCAATGAACTTAACAACATCTGTAACAGAATGTTTCTTTACCTCTTCACCTGATACAGGAGAATAGGTCTTTCCAATCCTGGCAAAGAGAACTTTTAAGTAATCATAGATCTCAGTTACAGTTCCAACAGTAGATCTTGGGTTATTGGAGATAACCTTTTGTTCAATGGCTATGGCTGGTGAAATACCTTTTATGTAATCTACCTCTGGCTTATCGAGTCTACCAAGGAATTGACGGGCATAAGAAGATAGGCTCTCTACATAACGTCTTTGACCTTCAGCAAATAAAGTGTCAAATGCCAGTGAACTTTTACCTGATCCTGACAGACCGGTGATAACAACTAATTCATTGTGCGGAATTTTTACATCAATGTTCTTTAGATTGTGAACACGTGCTCCTTTGATCTCTATTTCTTTGTGTTTGGACATGGTTTGTTGTTGTATCAAATTTAGTAATAAACTGAACAGTAATGAGGCCATTGTAACTTTTCGATCCTTCAATTTGTTATACCATTGAAAAAAAATTACAAACCCACCCAACCTTTAGATGGTATTGTACCGTTAACTAGATAAAAGCAACACTTGGTTATTTAGAAACGCCTTGTACGCTACTTGAATTTTGAAAAAACAGTTTGTTGCTTTATATTTGGGAAACAAAAAATTAAAATTGCATAGCCTATAGATAATACATCTACTCTTTTGATTAACAAATGAAAAAAACGCTGGATACTGCTTCTGAATATTTGTTCAGGATGGGTCTGGTTAAAATGAGTAGATTATGGGAATTGCAAGTTTATCTGACCAAGAGTTGATCCGTGCATACGTTGCAGGAGACGAAAAATCATTTGAGACTTTACTTGATAGAAATAAAGACAGAGTCTTTGGTTATATCATTTCTAAAGTTCGTAACGAAGATCTAGCGAACGATATTTTTCAGGAAGTATTTATTAAAGTTATTCGAACTGTTAAGAATGGCAGTTATAACGAAGAAGGTAAATTCTTGCCTTGGGTGTTGACCATTGCACATAATATGGTGGTTGATCATTTTAGAAAAGCCAAAAAGATGCAGATGGTATCTGAAAGCAGTTCTAAAAGTGAAGACTTTAATATATTTTCTGTATTGAGTTTATCTGATCACAATGTTGAAGACAGTATGATCAAGGAACAAATTGAAGTGGATATTGTTAGGCTTGTTGATCATTTACCAGATGAACAAAGACAAGTTTTGGAAGATCGTATTTTCAAAGGAATGAGCTTTAAAGACATTGCTGAACAAGAAGATATATCTATTAATACTGCCCTTGGAAGAATGCGCTATGCACTCATCAATTTGAGGAAATTGGTAGAAAAGCATAACGTGTCGATCACTGTATAATTAAATACCTAATCATAAGTTAAATCCTGTTCAACATTGTTGGATGGGATTTTTTATTGCATCTGTGCAATAAGTTTTTTTAAAGACCGTTTACCTTATTAATAAACCAAATATTGCCTATGCAAAAAATCTACATTGATGAACTTAAATCTTCTGGAAAAACAACGAAATCACCAAGAAAAGATGTGCTCAACAACATCCTGGCTTTTTCGAAATCGTTGGAAGTAGTAAAGTCGAAAAATACAAAAGTTGAGCTTAACTTAAATTAATTAGAAATCCCGCTTCGGCGGGATTTTTTAATACATAGCCTTTTCAATGGCAATTTCACTATCTCTTCCCAAATGATTGTATTTGGTAATAAGATCCCTCAGAATTTCAGCATCTGTTGGCAGAACATCTTCTAACTTCTCAAAATTAATTAGTATCAATTCTTCAGGCATTTCTATAAGACCGGAAATGGCATCCCAAAACGCATTCCAGTTCATTCCATAAAAATCTGGAAAACCTAATTCGGTTTTGAATTTCAGGTGCAATTCCTGAACGCTATCAATATGTCCAAGATCAATGATCAATTTTATCTAATTGTTCTACGATCATTCCTGAGATAGATCTGATATAATCACTTGAAAAATCAAACTGTACTCCTGCTGTTTTGTAAATGTTCTTGATATCTCTGGTATAACCTAGAGATAATCCTCCTTTGTATTTTTCAATAGCATCTTTTTCGTTGGATAAAGAGTTTTTCCAAACACCCAAGGCACCTAACTGGGAGAAACCGTATTCGATATAGTAGAAAGGCACCTCAAACAAATGCAATTGCTTATGCCATGCGTAATAATGCGCATCTTCATAACCAGTCCAGTCCGTCAATCCTGTTCCAAATCGCTCACTTAGCTCCAACCATTTCATTCTGCGATCGGTTCTAGTATGCGTTGGATTTTCATAGATCCAGTGTTGGAAAGCGTCAATGGTAGCTATCCATGGCAATACCATTAAGATTGATTCAAGATGCTCTTTCTTTGAACGATTCAGGTCATCCCCTTTATAGAACTCTTCCCAATATTTCATACTCAGCAATTCCATAGACATGGAAGCTAATTCAGCTACTTCTGAAGGAAAACTTTTGTAAGCCGTCAAATCAAGGTCTTTTGTTAAAAAAGAATGAATCGCATGCCCACCTTCATGAACCATGGTGATCACATCTCTAGCTGACCCTGCAGCATTCATGAAAATGAATGGAATTCCAATTTCATATAACGGATAATTGTATCCTCCGGGAGCCTTTCCCTTTTTTGATTCAAGATCCAGATGGCCCATTTTCTTCATGGTAAGTAAACAATCTGAAAAA
>JACJYW010000014.1 GCA_020635955.1 Crocinitomicaceae bacterium | reverse complement strand
GATATTTTTTTAGGTGTGATCCTTGAAAATGAATAAGTGTGAAATCGGCCAATGGTTTGAAATCCAAATCGTTCATTCATATTAAATGAGCGCATATTTTGAGGATCAATAAACGCCCAATAAATAGACTTTTTGCTTTCTGGATCAAGTGGATCAAAATTGCTGGTTTCGAAAAGTGATTTGAAGTAAGTATGGAAGGATGAGTTTGATCTTCCTTTTTCAGACCCACCTTGAAAAATGGTGTCAAATGCAAAATATCGGATATACAGAGAATCTTGCTTTTGATCATTCAAGGTAATGGGGCGTTCACATATGGTAATATTTCCAATCGCCTTTCCATTTCTTTCCATGTATAGAAAGTGCGGATCAACCAATTCATGGATCTTGGTTTTTGTATCCATTAATTGATAGAGCATCCCTTCAGTACCAATTAAAGTATTGTTCAACAATTCTATTACAGAATCAGGAGGAGTTTCAGAACGCTTGATCAGCTGATGGATCCTATCGATCATCAGTGTTACAAGTATTACTTATACATTACAGATTTGATGGCGGCAATGATCCTTGGAACATTTGGTAACGCAGCATCAATCAAAGATGGGCTGAATGCAAAAGGTGTATCTGTTTGCGTAACACGTTTAACCGGTGCATCTAAGTGATCAAATGCATAGTTTTGAAGGTGATAAGCAATTTCTGAAGAAATTGATGCCAATGGCCATGACTCTTCAACAACCACACAACGGTTTGTTTTCTTTACAGATTCAACAACTGCGGCAAAATCAATAGGTCTGATCGTTCTAAGATCAATGATCTCACAAGAGATACCTTCTTTTTCTAATTCTTCTGCTGCCTTGTGCGCTTCTTTAATGATCTTACCAAAACTTACGATAGTAACATCTGTTCCAGCTCTTTTAATATCGGCTACTCCAATAGGAATAATGTATTCTCCTTCAGGAATCTCTCCCTTATCACCATACATTTTTTCAGATTCAAGGAAAACAACAGGATCTTCATCACGAATTGCTGCTTTCAATAATCCTTTAGCATCATATGGAGTTGAAGGAGTAATTACTTTCAAACCAGGAACATGTGCATAAAAAGCTTCGAAGCTTTGAGAGTGAGTTGCGGCTAATTGTCCAGCCTGTCCGTTTCCACCTCTGAATACAATAGGACATCCAATTTGTCCACCAGACATTTGCAACATTTTTGCAGCTGAGTTAATAATTTGGTCGGCAGCAAGAATTGCAAAGTTCCAGGTCATGAATTCAACGATAGGACGCAATCCATTCATGGCAGATCCAACTGCTATTCCAGCAAAACCAAGTTCGGCAATGGGAGTATCTATCACACGTTCAGGACCAAATTCATCCAACATTCCTTGTGATACTTTATACGCTCCGTTGTATTCAGCAACTTCCTCACCTAAAAGGTAAACACGCTTGTCAGCTCTCATTTCTTCTGACATTGCCTCTCTAAGGGCTTCACGATATTGAACAGTCTTCATCTGCAAAAAAATTTGCGTAAAGCTACTAATTATTGCATTTATTGCTAAAAAACAACCTCACTTTTTACAAGAGCAAAATTTCTGAAGATTTTTTCAGCCTAAGTAGCTTTTATATTTCAGTGATTAGGGTTATATTCGCACCCCCGTTCTTAACCAAGCGGGTTTTTAAATTTTTTGAAATGGCGATAATTGGTAAAATTCAAAGAAATTCTGTTCTCTTACTTATCATTATTGGTGGGGCAATGTTAGCTTTCATCTTTACTGATTTCATGAACAATAGTGGTGGTGGTGAGATGGAGTATGTTCCGGTTGCAACCGTATATGGAGAGGAAATTGATGAAGTTCAGTATGATGAATTGAGAACTGTTTTTACAGATCGTGAGAAGAATAATGCAGCTGCTCAGGGAACTACTATTACTGAAAAACAGGAGCAAAAAGCAGATGATGATGCCTTTAACGAGGTGATCAGAAGAAACATCATGAACCGTGAATTTGATAAGTTGGGGTTGGTTTGTACCACAACTGAGTTGAATGACATGATCCATGGTAATCATATTCACCCTTGGGTAGCTCAAATTCCAATTTTCAGAGGAATGAATGGTGAATTTTCAAAAGATTCAGTGCGTAATTTCATCAATAATCTTGAAGTTGAGCCGGATGATGAGAATACAAGAGCACAATGGTTAGAGGCTAGAACTCAATGGAAAGCTTTTGAAGATGAATTAAAAGATACCAGAAAGGCAGATAAATATGTGACATTGATCTCTAAAGGACTTTTTGTAAACTCATTGGAATCAAAACATAATTATTGGGCTTCAAATGAGGTGAGATCTATTCGATTCGTAGTTCAAAGATTCATTGATATTCCTGTTGATGAAATTGAAGTGACTGATGAAGATATCAAAGCTTACTATGAAGAACACAAAGGTGAGAAGCAATATGAGATGCAAGAGTCTAGAGATATCGATTATATCTTTTTCCCTATAGAAATCACAAAAGAAGACATGGAAGAAATGTCTTTGGAAATGGAAAACCTTAAAAAGGCTTTTGCCGCAACAGATGATAACGTTTCATTTATGAGCGCTAACAGCTCAACTTTTGCGGGTTCTGATTCAACAGAATTCAGAATGGGAACAGAGAGTCTGGTATTTGATACTTTTTTCGGGAATAGTCAGTATCCTGAATCTGCTGACGAAGCTATTCAAAATGCTCAGGTTGGTGATGTGATTGGTCCATTTGCCACTATCAATTCTCAAACTATGGAGAATGAATTGTTCATTGCAAAAGTTACAGGTGCTAAAGTGGAAAAAGAAGCATGGGTAAGACACATCTTAATTAAGATAGATGCTACTAGAGATGAGGAAGAAGCAAAAAGAATTTGTGATGAGATCATTGCAGAGATCAAAGAGAAAGACAATTTTGTTGAGAAAGTTAAAACTGTTTCTGAAGATCCGGGATCAATTGCTACTAACGGTGAATATAAATGGTTTGCTGAAGGAAGAATGGTACCTGAGTTCAATGATGCATCTTTTAATGGTGCAATTGGTCAGCTGCAATTAGTGAAAACTACGTATGGTTATCATATCGTAGAAGTTTTGGGAAGAGGAGAAAGAGTGGTTCCTAAAATGGCCGTGGTGACTAAAGTGGTTAAGCCTTCTGAAAACACATTGAAAATGGCCGAAGAAAGAGTTTACGATTTCATCTACAATGTCAACGAAAGTGAAGAAGATTCTGCTTTCTATCGTATGGCTGAAGACAGCAGCTTAACGGTAATGAATTCTAGAGTATGGATCAATCAGTCTTATATTACTGGAATTGAGAAGCCAAAACGTGTAATGAAATTTGCTTTTGGTAAAAATGCAATGGAAGGTGATATATCTGACCCAATGTTAGATGGTAAGAACTATGTTGTAGCTTACTTGTCAAACATCATTGAAGAGGGAGAACCTAAATTCGAAGATGTTAAGGAGCAAATGAAATTCCCGGCTTTAAAGGATAAACAAGCAAAGATCTACATAGAAAAAATGTCTAATAAAAAGTCGTTGGCAGATGTTGTAAGTGTAACAACAAATGGACAGATTCTTAACGCTCAAGTTACTTATGGAGCGAATTCAATTGCTGGTGGTGGTTCAAGTGAACCTGCAGTTATTGGTTCAATATTTAGAGAAGAGCTACAAACTGGATTTATGACAGTTCCTATTCAGGGAAATAATGGAGTGTTTGTTTGTATCATTGACGGTATTACACCTGCTCCTGAAACAACTGATTATACTGCGCAACATCAGTATTTAACTCAAAGTAAAAGAGGATCTGCAGACAATCTTGTGATCCGTGCACTTCGTGAAAGAGCGGATGTTGAGGATAACAGAAGAAAAAGAGAATATCAATAGTTAGATAATAACACATTGAGAATCCCGCCGCTTCAATTTAAAGTTCGGCGGGATTTTTTTTACACACCATTCGCAAAGTGGAAATTAATACCTTTGGTAAAAGTTTTGTCATGAAAGCAAAAGCAGCAAAAGAATCTCTGGCTATCCAAACAAAAGTGGTTTTACCACATGAGACAAATTCACTCGGCAAATTATTTGGTGGGGCATTATTAGCCTGGATGGATGAGATTGCTGCAGTATCCGCTCATAGGCATGCAAAAAGGGTTGTGGTGACGGCATCCATCAATCATGTTTCTTTTGGAGAACCTATTGATCTGGGAGCAATTGTAACTCTTGAAGCAAAAGTTTCACGAGCATACTCATCTTCTATGGAGGTGATCATAGATGTGTTTGTCGAAGATCGAATTACAGGTGCCAGACATCAAAGTAATCAGGCGATTTACACTTTCGTGGCTGTTGATCAAAACGGAGCGCCCATTCATGTTCCTGAATTGATCCCTGAAACGGAAGAAGAACATAAGAGATTCCTGGCCGCTTTAAGAAGACGTCAATTGGCTTTGGTTTTAGCTGGAAAAATGAAACCGGATGATGCGACAGAATTGAAATCAATATTTAAAATATAGCTATGAAAAATTATTTTATTGCGTTGGGGATATTGTTATTCCTGTATTCTTGTGGAAGCGGAGAAGCTGAAACCGGAACCGAAAATGAATCTACAACAGAATCTGTTGAAACTGATACAATGGAAGTGGGAGATAATGAGAACTCAATAGAGTTTCTTGAGGATTATGGAAACTTCAAAACTAAATCTGCGGTTTACGAGCAATTTGGTGCAGAAAATCTGGATGATGATACTTCATGGTATGCTGAAGGAACAGTAATGTTAATGAGTACGGTGTTAAATGATCCGAATACAGGATATAGAATCAAATATGTATTTAAAGAAGATGATCCTGAAAAAGTTGATTTCATTGAAGCCTATAATATAAAATGGAGCTCGGATTTTGAGAATCAGGGAACTCAAAAAGTTCAAACAACAGAAGGTTTGTATACAGGAATGCCATTGACCGAATTGGTGGAATGGAACGAAGGTAAAAACTTCGAATTTTCAGGTTTTGGATGGGATTATGCTGGTGGAGTTTTTGAAACTAAAGACAGTAAACTGGGAAATTCGGCTGTGGTTGTTACGCTTACAATGGAAGACTCTGGTTATGATAAATACTTGAATCTACTGGGAGACATGTCATTTAAATCAGATGCTGAAGAAGTAAAAGGTGCTCCAATTGTGATTGGAACGCTAACCTACCGAGTTAATTAATTGCATCAACAATTGCGTTGACATCCTGTTCTAACATGCATTTAAAGTGCTTTTTTGGGCATTTTTGATAACCGATCTTTGAACAAGGTCTGCATTTAACATTTACTTCGTGAATTGAATATAATTCCGGATGATTGGGATAATAAGGATACATACCTAAAGATGGAACGGTATTTCCCCAAATAGAAATAATTGGTTTTTTGAACGCCACAGCAATATGCATCATACCGGTGTCATGGGTGATCACCTTTTTTGCTTGCTGCACAATTGAGGCTGATTGGTTGATGTTGACCTGACCCACCAGATCGATCACCTCACATTGACTTTTTATTTCAATTGCATTTTCAAAATCTGTAGGTCCTCCCAAAAGAACCACAGGAAAATCTATTTGTTTGATGATCTCAATGATCTTTTCATTCGGCAAACGTTTGGTGGCAAATTGAGCTCCAATAGCAAAGACAACATATTTGTTTGGCAAATTGTAATTATTTAGGTCAACCACGTCTTTTTCAGGAATGAAATAATCTAATCCTGTACCATCATTAGTAATTCCCAGTTTCTTCACCGTTTCGAAATACCGATCAACAACATGTACATCCGGCATTTTATTGATCTTCAAACTTGTCAGTAAAAATTTTTCAAAATTCAATTTGGGAAAGGCTGTCGCTGGTCGACCCAGGGCTTTTTTAAGTCTTAAACTCCTTAAATTGTGATGTAGATCAATGATATGATCATATTCTTCCTTTTTCAATTCTTCCAACACCTCAGTGATCTCATTATCTATTGTGATCAGTTTATCGATATATGGATTTTGACCTAAAATTCCTTTAAAAGCTGATTTAGTGATGAAATGAACCTCGCCTCCTCCTTGTTCCTTCAAACAACGAATTACCGGAGTTGTCAAAACGATATCTCCAATGGAACTGAATCTTATGATGAGGAATTTCTTCACGTGTTTAAATCTACGAAACGCTTATCCTTAAGTTTTGTTTTTGGTATCTATAATAATCGTAACGGGACCATCATTGATCAACTGTACCTGCATATTTGCACCAAACTCACCTGTTTTTATCTCTTTACCCATTAGGTCGGATAATCTTTGGGTGAATTTTTCATAGAATGGAATGGCAATATCAGGTTTAGCTGCTTCAATGTATGATGGCCTGTTTCCTTTTTTAGTTTTTGCATGTAGCGTGAATTGAGAGATCACCAAAATATCTCCGTTCACATCTTCAATGGATAAGTTCATTAATCCTTCATCATCAGAGAATATACGGAGATTATAGATCTTATTTACCAACCATTCAAGATCATCATCAGTATCATTCTCTGCAACTCCCAGCAAGATCAAATAGCCCTGTAGAATGGAACTTTTTAATTTACCATCTATAGCAACAGACGCTTCAGATACGCGTTGAATAACAGCTTTCATTATTTATAGATATCCTTTCTATATGATTCGTCCTCATCTTCCTCCATCATCTTGATATAGCTGTAATAGCGCTCAGGCGCAATTTTTCCTTCTTCAACCGCTTCTTTCACTGCGCAATGTGGTTCATTCAAATGCTGGCAATTATTGAATTTACATTCGTTCAAAACCTTTCTCATTTCAGGAAAATAATGCGATAATTCTGCTTTATCGAAGTCTATCAATCCAAATGCTTTAATTCCGGGCGTGTCAATAATATATCCGCCAGAATGTAATTCAAACATTTCAGCAAAAGTGGTCGTATGTTGCCCACTTAAATGATAAGTGGATATTTCACCTGTTTTCAAATCCAGGTTAGGATCAATAGAATTGATGAGGGTAGACTTACCTACTCCTGAATGTCCGCCAAACATCACCTTTTTGCCTTTTATCTCATCTCTCAAAAAAGCTACAGATTTTTCACTTTTTGCAGAAATAGTAAGGCATCTGTATCCTGCTGACCGGTATATAGACATGAAATCTTCCAATATTTCCATATCCTCTTCAGCATACAAGTCTACCTTATTAAATAGGATCGTAACGTGTATATGATAAGCTTCAGCAGTAACCAGGAATCGGTCAATAAAACCGGTTTGTGTTTGAGGCGCAACCAGTGTAACCAGTAAATAAACATGATCAATATTGGCAGCCAGAATGTGTGACCTTTTGCTAAGGTTTATCGATTTTCGAATGATGTAGTTCTTTCTAGGTAAGATCTCTTTGATCACCCCTGTTACTTCATCCTCTTCCAACTCAAACATAACTTCATCCCCAACGGCAACCGGGTTGGTGGATTTAATGCCCTGGATCCGTAATTTACCTCTGATGCGGCAATCCCATTCCTTATGGTCTGCATCCAATACGCGATACCAACTACCGGTAGATTTTATGACAATTCCTGTTTTCAGAGATTTCTTTTATCCTCAAAAATACGGAAAGCCTTTCATTTCACACGCGTGTATTCATCTTCAATTGGACCATCATAAAAAAAATACCAGAAACAAAGACTGGATTCGTCATAATCAAGCACAAGAGTATTTTTATCTATTGATTTGAGGGTGGAATTTTCAGTACAAGGAACCGTGTAAAAACTATCAAGTCCCCCAACTGATTGAGTAGTTATCGTCTTATCTATTGTTATTGTAAAATGAATGGAGTCGTTAAATATGCTCCAACTACCTTCTTTTGTTTGTATTTCTGCATCTGCTTGTCCGGTACTCACTAGATCTGTCTTTAGGAACGTCCCATCTTCAAAAATGCTCAATTTTATGTCGCCGGCGGATGATACAGATGATCCTCTTTTAGTAAGTTGCCATTCTCCGATCATCATTACTTCATTTTCTTTCTCACAAGACAGTATTATACCTGATATGAGGATAAGGAGGATAATTGAACTTTTCATAGCTAAGAGATTTTGGATGTTAGAATCATTAAATATAGCTAATCAGAGACATTTTAACGAAAATTAGCAGTTTCAAGGTGTTACATTAGTACATTTGTGTGTTACAATAATTACCAGTGGATTCAAAGCAGGATAAGTATGATTCGGCCTATTTAAAGATGGCCAGGGAATGGGCAAAGTTGTCCTATTGTCAACGTAAACAGGTGGGCGCATTGATCGTCAAAGACAACATGATCATCTCTGATGGTTATAATGGAACGCCTTCCGGTTATACGAATTGCTGTGAAGATGATAATGGAGAGACGCACTGGTTTGTATTACATGCTGAAGCCAATGCCATTTTAAAAGTGGCAAAAAGTACACAAAGTGCTGATGATGCAACATTATATATTACACTTTCGCCATGCAAGGAATGCAGTAAATTGATAATTCAGGCAGGGATCAAGCGTGTGGTATACAATATTAAGTACAAGGATACGTCTGGAATAGAGTTCTTATCAGAGTACGGAATTGAGGTTAGACATTTAGAAGAAATTGATGGAGAATAACAGAAACAGATCATTTTTTATTCCAATGCTCATTGGAGCAACTCTAGGCCTTGGAATTTGGTTGGGAACCATGTTTGTTCCTCAAGGTGGATTTACAGATCCTATCGTTCAAAACAGTAATAAGTTCAACACTATCCTTGAAATGATCGAGGATAAATATGTGGATTCGGTAGATCATGATCTTTTGATTGAAAGTTCAATAGAGGGGATGATCCATAAATTGGACCCTCATTCAGCTTATATACCGGCATCAGATCTTGAAATGGTTAACGAGCAATTGGAAGGAAATTTTGGTGGGGTTGGAATTCGTTTCTTAATACATAATGATTCACTAGTTGCCACACATGTATTACCAGGGTCTCCATCTGAAGGCGCTGGAATGATGCCTGGTGACCGATTGATCGAAATTGATGGTGAAGACATCACGGGTGGTGAATTGACGAATGAAGATGTCATGGAAAAGTTGAAAGGAAAAGCAGGAACTGATGTGAAGGTAAAGGTTTACAGACGTGGAGATACTCAAACCCTTAACATTACAAGGGGTACGATTCCGGTAAGTTCAATAGATGCCGCAATAATGCTGGATGATGAAGTTGGATTTATCAAATTGAACAGCTTTACGTATCAATCGTCAGATGAATTCCATGAAGCAGCAAAGGCGTTGAAGTCAAAAGGAATGAAAAAGCTGATCTTTGACTTAAGAAATAATGGTGGAGGTTTGATGTTCGCAGCCACTGAAATTGCAGATGAGTTTTTAGAAAGCGGAAAATTGATCGTGTACACTGAAGGTAGAAAAAGTCCTAAGAAAGAATACTATTCTACATCTAAAGGTATTTTGGAAGATACAGAGTTGATCATATTGATCAATTCGCTTTCAGCTTCGGCATCTGAGATCGTTGCTGGTGCCATTCAGGATAATGACAGAGGTTTGATCATGGGTAGAAGATCTTTTGGAAAAGGATTGGTTCAGGATCAAAATGAATTTACGGATGGAAGTGCTTTGCGTTTGACCATTTCAAGATACTATACTCCATCAGGTCGTTCAATCCAGAAGCCTTACGGAGATGGC
Source organism: Crocinitomicaceae bacterium (assembly GCA_020635955.1). GTDB lineage: Bacteria > Bacteroidota > Bacteroidia > Flavobacteriales_D > Crocinitomicaceae > Paracrocinitomix. Next base: position 58,050 of record JACJYW010000014.1, on the reverse strand, counting down.
GTTGATTACAACAATGATTATTATAATAGAATAGAAAGCGGAGAGCTGTTAAATGAAGATAGTGTTAAAGTAGACAAAGATCTAAAGTATAAAACCGTTGCCGGAAGAACCGTTTACGGTGGAGGAGGGATCTATCCTGACATTTTTATTCCAAATGATACTGTTGGAGCCTCTTTTTATTTGAGCAACCTATACTATCATGGTGTGTTTAATCACTTCGCAATTAAGTACCTGGACAGATATCGTCCTTCTTTGGTAAGTTTTGATTCATTCTTTAAGAAGTTTGATGTTGATAATGGGATGTTTACTGATTTTATCGCCTATGCATCTACGCTGGGTGTAGAAGAAGATCCAATGGATATCATTACTTCCCGTATCACAATTAAAAACAGGATCAAAGCTGAAATTGCCAGACATGTGTGGCAGGATAACGGATATTATATGGTTTATGTTCAGGACGACCTGGATGTACAGGAAGCGCTTAAAAAGTTCCGTTCAGGTAGATCGCTTGTTTCCATGTTGAAAAGCTATTAAGAACTGACAGGTTTAGACAGATAGAAGATCATACAGTAAAAAAAATACCTCCTGATTTCAGGAGGTATTTTTTTGAATTAACTATCTAGATTAATTGATTATTCCAACTATGGCTTCCGTAACATTAATAATGTGATCACCTACTTTCTCACAAGAAGAGAAGATATCATTATAGATCATTCCACTTTCCATGTGGAAGTCTTTTTCCTGCATTTTTTGTAGATGTTCTTTTCTCATTTCGTCTCTTTTCTTATTAATTTGACTTTCTACGGCGTTTGCTTCTTCAATAGAAACAGCTTCCCAGTCAGACCCTAAATTAGAAACCATCACGTTAAAAGCTTCATCAATCAAATCAAACATTTCATGTAAACTTTCTCTTTGTTCTGGCATGAAATACAATTTGTTTTCGTCCTTTCTTTCAATGGTTTTTGATATTTGATAGAAAATATCACCAATTCTTTCAAGGTCGTTAACTATTGAATGCATTGATCGAACTCTCATAGCGGTTTCTTCAGACATATCACCTTCAGAAACTTTAGAAAGGTAGTTAGCGACCTCAATTTCAACTCGGTCAGTTATCTGTTCGTATTTTTCAATTTTCTCAAAGAGTTTATTCTTCTCTTTTTTATTCTGTTCGGTCAATAACTCACGAGTAAAACCTGACATACGACTTGTAATTTCACCAAATTTCGCCACCTCTTTTTGAGCTTCTAAAATGGCTAGATTCGAAGTACCCATCATACCGGTGCTAATAAAGTCAAGATGAAACTCTTCATCTTTTGCACCTCTTGATTTCACTGTTCTTTCAGCTAATCGAACCAACCAAGGCACAAATCCAATCAAGATCAATACGTTCAATGTATTAAATGATGAATGAAATAGAGCTAGTCCCAGGTTAGCCGCATCACCGTCTGTATAAGGATCGCCTTCTATCATGAAAGAAAGTCCTTTTAATATTAACGGAAACAATAGAATTGCCCAACCAACTCCAATTATATTGAACAATGAGTGAATTCTGGCAGATCTTTTTGCATGAACGTTTCCTACAAGAGATGCTAGCTCTGCTGTAATAGTAGTTCCAATGTTTTCACCAAGGATCATAGCAGCTGCTACTTCAAAAGGGATTACCCCTCCAGCAACCAATGTCATGGTCAAAGCCATGGCAGCAGAAGAAGATTGAATAACGATAGTAACAATTGCACCTAAGAACACGAACATCAAAGGACCATACCATGAATCTTTAAAGTCAATGAAGAATTGTACTAATGCCGAATCCGGTCCAAGTTCTGGTACAGCATCTTTCAATGCTCCTAATCCCATAAATAGTAACGAAAAACCAATTATTGTGCTTGCCCAAGCTCTTGATTTACCCTTTGAGAAGAATAAAAATGGAGAACCGAATGCAATAAAAATCAAGGCATATTCACCAATATCAACTTTGAAACCAAATACAAGAATCAACCAAGCGGTTATGGTAGTTCCTATGTTTGCTCCCATCATAACCCCAGCTGATTGTCTCAAGGTCATTAAGCCAGCATTAACAAAACTTACTGTCATTACGGTTGTAACGGATGAAGATTGAACAAATGACGTGATTCCAAAACCAGTTAAAACACCTTTAACTCTATTAGAAGTGATAGAACCCAACATGTTTCTCAATCTTGATCCAGCTGCTTTCTGAAGTCCTTCGGACATTATCTTCATTCCAAAAATGAATAAGCCAAGTGCTCCAAGTAAAACAAATAATTTGAAAACCCCCCATCCTCTTAGCGCATCAAATTTGCCTTTCTTAGACCATATGGTTTTATCATCCAGAACAATACCAATCTTGTAAACGTATTTTTCTCCACCAACAAGATCTTTCAATTTATACTTTACCGTATTAATCTCCACATTTTCCTCTGTTGTCCAGGGAGATTTTTCGGGATTGGCCTTATTCTGTTTATCTCCAATTTTGGTATTGTACTTAATGGTGTAGGTAGCATTTGGATAGAATGAAAGAATATCATTCAACTTTGAATTTTGTATCGCGAAGAAGATATCTGCTTCTTCTACTTTTCCTTTAGCGTTAAAGTTTTTGAAAACATTCTCACTAATGGAATGACATTTTAAATCATCCGTTTGATATGCGATAGAATTTTCAGATTCTCCTGTTCCAATTTGAAAATAAAAAAGTTCATTTTCACTTATATCTTCGAATATGATCTCCTTGGAATTTATATCTGCAATCCTTTCTATCCAATCATTCTGTTGTTTTAATCGGATACCAACTAATGGGTAATCAGTCTTGATATCCTCCCATTTAAAGGTCAGTATTCCTTTATCAAGTAATTCTAAACTAATTGAATCGGTGTAATTTTTAAACTCAAAATCTAATCCAGTTGATTCAATTTTGGTATTAATCTTTGGGATGGAGTCATTATCATTGACCTGGGTAAAACCAACGTTTGATATCGCACTTAGTACAATTAAGCAAATCCAAAAAGAGATTTTTTTCATGGAAATTTGATTTGTAAAATTCGTCCTCAAAATTATCCCTAAAGGACTTAAAATTGATCATCCCAATATTAATATATTGTTATCAAAGCGCTTCCAAATTGTGTTCTCGAACACTAGTCATGTTAACACTATTTTTTTGCTGCAAACCTAATCTGCTTTAAATGCGGTGGTTACAAAATAATTTTGCTTTAAGGATATATTTCCTAAGTATTATTTAAACATTATGAATCGCGCTCTTATATGAACTGAGAGTTAAGAATAAGCAATCTTTGCGGCAACAAATCATTTTATTTAATCATTTAAAATACTCTGAATGAAAAAGATAGCCCTAATTATCGTTTTGTTTATAATGAGCTTTAATGCGCAATCTCAAGTTTCTAACTACAAATTTGGACAGGGATTGAATATTTATGGAAAGGATTCAAGTTTCTATATGAAGTTCGGAATAAGATTTCAGAATTTATATTCTAATGAATGGAATGTTAGAGACGATAACTTTGGAACCATTGAAGATTATCAAGCTAATTTTATGGTCAGAAGATCAAGATTGAAGTTTGACGGTTTTGCTGTTACACCCAAACTAAAATATAAGGTCGAATTAGGTCTTTCAAATAGTGATATTAGCGGTGGAGACACGCCTGAACACAGTAATGTTGCTCGAATGATCCTTGATGCATATGTAGATTGGAATTTTGCTGGTAATTTTTCATTGCGAGTTGGACAAGGTAAACTTCCAGGTAATAGAGAAAGGGTAATTTCGTCGGCAAACCTGCAGTTTGTTGATCGCTCAAGATTAAACAGTAGATACAATATTGATCGTGATATGGGTTTAATGTTAACACATCACTTCAATATTGGTAAGAACTTCTTAGTAATTGAAAAAGCTTCAATTTCTCAGGGTGAAGGTAGAGATATTACTGTGGGCTACAATGATGGTTTCTGCTACACTTTTAGAGTAGAGTTTTTACCCTTTGGAAAATTCACCTCTAAGGGAGATTATGTAGGTGCCGCAGTTAAGAAAGAAGAGAAACCTAAACTAGCCTTAGGAATCACTTATGATATTAATGATAATGCGATAAGAGAGCGTGGTCAACTGGGATCATTTATTCAAGATGCGAACGGTGATTATTTTGGTAAGACACTTTACACAACTTTTGCAGATCTAATGTTCAAATACAAGGGATTTTCATTGATGGCAGAATATGCCAACAAAAAAACTGAAGATGGTGACTTTAGAGTTTATGATGATAACCTTATCCAAGTCGGAAAATTCTATACTGGGCAGGCTCTGAATGTTCAGGCAGGTTATATGTTCAATAATAATTACGAATTGGCAGTAAGAATGACTTCAAATAGACCAGATTTTGGCGTTGCTGCGAATGAAAATGAGTATGGTATTGGTTTTTCAAAATATTTTGTAGGGCATCAGCTCAAAGTCCAAACGGATATTAATTATCGTCAACGATATGTTTATGGCTCTAGTGCTTTGAATCAAGGTAGTGATGATAAACTTTATTGGAGAGTTCAAATGGACATACATTTTTAGCTAATAACATAACTTTGTGCTAAAAGTATAGTGAAGGATAATAAAAATAATATTAAGGAAGTGGCCAAGGTTTTTTTTAAACTTGGCTGCTTTGCTTTTGGAGGACCTGCTGCTCACATTGCCTTAATGGAAGAAGAAGTTGTGAGCAAAAGAAAATGGATGTCAAAGGAACATTTTCTAGACCTCATAGGAGCAACAAATTTGATTCCAGGGCCTAATTCTACTGAAATGACTATGCATTGTGGTCATGAAAGGGCAGGTTATGCTGGATTAATTATTGCAGGTTTATCTTTCATTTTTCCGGCAATTATCATAACAGGATTTTTAGCTTTTATCTATATTGAATATGGTCAAATACCAGCCATTGCCCCGTTTTTTATTGGCATCAAACCTGCCGTACTAGCTATTATACTTTCAGCGATAATCAAACTGGGTAAAAAAGCATTGAAAAATGTCGAATTATGGGTGATAGGTATTGCAGTACTTGTATTTGCTTTATTTGGATTTAATGAGGTGTTTCTACTTTTGATAGCTGGAATACTAGGTGCAATTTACTTTACGATCAAAGCGAATTCAACAACTACTGAAAAAAAATCTCTTTTACCTTTTCTTTTGGTTAATGGAGTAGCGTCTACGGCAACTAGTTTAACTACAATTAAAATATTTTGGACCTTCTTAAAAGTGGGAAGCGTTCTATATGGTTCCGGTTACGTATTATTTGCCTATTTGGATGTGGAATTAGTTGAAGCTGGCTGGTTAAGTAGACAACAATTATTGGATGCGATTGCTATTGGTCAATTTACACCTGGACCAGTATTATCCTCTGCAACGTTTATAGGGTATCAATTAAATGGTATTTGGGGTGCTTTAGCAGCAACAACAGGAATTTTTCTTCCTTCTTTTATTTTCGTTTTAATTCTAAATCCCCTTATTCCTAAGATGAGGAAATCTGTTTTTCTGTCACATTTTTTAAATTCTGTGAATGTTGCCGCCGTCAGTATCATGGCAGGAGTGCTATATATTATGACCATAGAAACGGTTATTGACTGGCGTAGTATACTTATTGCAGGGATTAGTACCTTCCTAACTTTCTTTGTACCTAAGGTGAATGCTATACTGACAATTATGATCGGTGCCCTTTTGGGCTATGCATTATACTTAATCTAATTATAAGTGTTATTTGTTTCTTTTATTGTTATTTTAGCTTGAGGTAGAAATTCAGCATAAAATCAAAGCATGAAGCAAACAATTCTGATCATAGATGACGAAATGGATATTAGAAAAATGCTTCGTTATAATCTTGAAAATTCTGATTATTCGGTACTTGAAGCAGAGAACGGAATTGAAGGTATCGAAATTGCTCAACGTTCCAAACCTGATCTGATCCTTTTGGATGTAATGATGCCTGGCATTGATGGAATTGAAGTTTGTGAAAGGATTAAGAATATCCCTGAATTATCAAATGTAGTAGTTTGCATTTTGTCTGCACGTGGAGAAGATTATTCTCAACTGGCTGGATTTGAAGCTGGAGCTGATGATTATATAACCAAACCAATTAAGCCAAAGCTTTTAGTAAGTAAAATAAATGCAATTTTGAGAAGAACTTCTCCCAAAACGGATGAAAGTGAATTTGAATCCCTTCCTCAAGATGCTAATATCCAAATTGATTTTGACCAATATTTGGTAATAAAGGATGGTAAAGAAATAGTCCTTCCACGCAAAGAATTTGAATTGTTAGCTTTATTAATGTCCAAACAAGGGAGGGTATTTAAAAGAACCGAAATTATGAATCGTGTCTGGGGTACTGATGTAATCGTAGGTGACAGAACTATAGATGTTCATATTAGAAAACTCAGAAAGAAAATAGGTGACGATCATATCCAAACCATTAAAGGAGTAGGATATAAGTTCATTTATTGATTCGAGTACAAGAAGATCAAAACTTCAATATTAAGTCAATGTTAAGAGCAATTAACATTATTATAACTGATAAATAAAATACCCCTAACGCCCTTTCATTTTTCTCAGAGGATATTTGTATCGAATTAAATATCTAGAGAAAATGAAAAAGAATTTGACAATGGTTGTAGCAATCGCCGCTTGTGGAATTGCAGTAACAACCACTTCATGTAAAAAAGAAGGGTGTACTGATCCTACTGCTTTGAATTACAACGAGGACATCAAAGATAAAAATGATGATGGTTCTTGTATTTATGCTTATGAGCCAGTTGATACTGTTTATGTAAGCTCAAACATTACTGCTGACCAAACTTGGGTTACTGGTAAAACGTACATTTTACAATCAAGAGTTGCTGTTACTTCAGGAGCTACTTTAACTATCCAACCTGGTGTTGTTGTTAAAGGTGAGGCTGGAACAGGAGCTAATGCAACTGCTTTGATCGTTGCAAGAGGTGGAATGATCAATGCTGTTGGTACGGCTTCTTCTCCAATTATCTTTACATCAGTTGCTGACCATATCGTACCGGGTCAAATTGCATCACCAAACTTATCTACTGATCTTGATGGTCTTTGGGGTGGTGTTATCGTATTAGGTAATGCTAAGATCTCTGTGGCTTCTGGAACAGAGGCTCAAATAGAAGGTATTCCTGCATCTGATTCTAACGGTAAATATGGAGGAACAAATGATGCCGATAACTCAGGAACAATCCAATACGTTTCTATTCGTCACGGTGGTGCAAACATTGGAGATGGTAACGAAATCAACGGTTTAACACTAGGTGGTGTTGGTTCTGGTACTACAATTGATCACATTGAGATCATTTCTAATCAGGATGATGGAATTGAGTTCTTTGGTGGTGCAGTAAATGTATCTCACGTGGTTGTTTTAAACACTGGTGATGACGGATTAGATACTGACCAGGGATATTCAGGAACTATTTCAAACTTCATAATCATCAACGCTGGTGATGCTGCAATGGAATTAGATGGACCAGAAGGATCTGACCTTGGTAACGGTAACCACACATTTACAAATGGAGGTATCCAAATTGGTCGTGGATCTGAACTTTGCGATACAGATGCTAATACCAATGTTAATATGAATAACATATTCTGGTTTGACTTCGGTTCTGGTTCGGTTTTCACTGAATTGCCAACTACTTCAGTTGCTGCTCCGGTATTCGCGTCTTTCCAGGCTGATATTCCTTCAGGAGACGCAATCACTGATTACTTCCTATTAGGTTCTGATGCTGCCGTTACTAACGTTGCGGTTGGATCACAAACTGTAGGACCAGATAAATCTGCATTTAACACTTGGTCTTGGACTGCTATCCATGCTGACGCATATTTAGCCGATTTCTAGAAGAAATAAATATAAATTCTTACTCGCGGGTCAGTAATAGGCCTGCGAGTTTGTTTTTTAAATGATTATTAACCTATTACACTGATTAACAGGAACATCCAATGCGAGTCTTGAATTTTTTCTTTTCAACTTTATTTTCTCTATTAATTATAAATTCTTTTTCTCAGGAAACTGGGATCATAAGAGGGCAGGTTTTTGATGAAGGCGGAATTACCATTCCAGGCGCAAGGATCACGGTAATAGGACAAACAGCCGGAGCTAAAACCGATTTGGATGGTCAGTTCTCTATTAATATTGCTCCAGGCACCCATACAATAGAACTTAGTGCTTTAGCTAAAGATACTATTCGAATAGCTGATGTTTATGTGGTGAGTGGCGAAGTAACCATTCTTGAGAATCTGGTACTTTCTGAAAAATCGATCATGACAGGTACTGTTGTGATCAAAGCAGAAAGAAAGGACAATACTGAAAATGCAGTATTGAATCTTAAAAAGTCCAGTACGAACATGATTGATGGTATATCTGCTACCAACTTCAGAAAGATTGGTGATACAGATGCTGCTGGAGCTATGAGACGTGTTCCTGGTGTTTCTGTTGTGGGAGGTAAATACATTTACGTTCGTGGTCTGGGAGATAGATATAATAAGACAGTCCTTAACGGAATGGATGTACCAGGTTTGGACCCGGATAAGAACTCCATTCAAATGGATATTTTTCCAACTTCGATCTTAGATAATATCATTGTAAATAAAACATTCATAGCTGAGCTTCCGGCAGATTTTACAGGAGGAATAGTTGATATAGGATTAAAGAGTTTTCCTGAAAAGCAACAAAGAAGTCTATCCCTTTCTTTAGGATACAATCCTTATTTCCATTTCAATCAGGAATATCTTGATTATGAAAGAGGTAAAACGGATTTCTTAGGCTTTGATGATGGTACAAGAAAGATTCCTACGGCCGACCTTAAGGACAGTGAGATTCCAACCTATGTTGATGCCATAAGTAGTTCGGCAGACTCTGCCACTTTTGTAGGTGTTCTTAAAGGCTTTAATCCAACTATGGCTGCCATGCAAAAAATGAGTTTGATGGATATGTCATTATCTGCGTCTTTTGGTAACCAGTTCAAAAAAGAAAATGGCGTTACAATAGGCTACAATGTTGTTGGATCTTACAGAAATACAACTGAATTCTATAAGGATGCCGAGTTTGGTAGATACCTGCTTTCTCCTGATGCTTCAGTAACAAAATTAGATTCTGGTCAATATCAAATTGGAGATTTTGGAGTGAATAATGTTCTCTTATCTGGGATGGCAGGTTTGGCCTTTAAAACAAAAATGTCAAAGTACGTGATCAATTTGGTACATCTTCAAAATGGTGAGTCAAGTGCAGGGGTATATGACTTTTATAACTATGCTTTGGGATCTACGTTCCAGGGGATGCAAACTAACCTTACTTACACCCAACGTTCAATGACAAATGTGTTCATTGGAGGTAAACACGATTTCTTTGAAAAGGAAAAAGGATGGAAGTTTGAATGGAGAGTGGCTCCTACACTTTCTATCATGAACGACCCGGACATCAGATTTACCAGATATGAGGTAAGAAATGACTCTATGTTGATTGGTACAGAGGCTGGGTTTCCAGTAAGAATTTGGCGTGAATTGAACGAGAAAAGCGTCTCATCAAAATTAGATTGGCAAAAAGATTACAAAGTTTGGGAAAGACCTTCACACATTAAATTTGGAGGTGCTTATACCTTTAAGATCAGAAATTATAATATCAGAAACTTTCAGTTAAACCCAAGAAATATTGCTACTACTGGTGATCCTGATGAGTTATTGGCAGAAGATAATCTTTGGCCGTACAATGGAGACTTTACACAAGGAACTACCTACGAAGTATTGTTCATACCAAGGAATCCGAACAACTTCTCTTCTAATGCCATGAACGCAGGGGTTTATGTGGCAACTGAACTCAATCCTTCTCAACGATTAAAATTGACTTTAGGGGTTAGATCAGAGTATTATGTACAAAGATATACAGGAGAAGATCAGGTTGGAACCAATGTACTCAATAATGATAAGGTTTTAGAAAATTTGGGAATCTTCCCATCCCTTAACGTAGTGTATAAGGCAACGGAAAATCAAAATCTTAGATTTTCATATGGTAGAACGGTGGCAAGACCTTCATTCAAAGAAATGTCTTATGCTGAGATCTTTGACCCTATAACAGGAAGAACTTTTATCGGTGGTTTGTTCTCTGATACCTACATCAATGGAACCGATACGACTGTATACTGGGATGGAGATCTAAGAAGCACTGATATTCACAATTTTGACATGCGCTGGGAAATGTTCCACGGTTTAGGGCAAACTGTATCGCTTTCTGCCTTCTATAAAATGTTCTTTGATCCAATTGAGATCGTTCAATATACCATTCAGGTTGGTTCATTCCAGCCTAGAAATGTTGGAGACGGAACAGTGCTTGGAGGTGAGTTAGAAATGAGACAGAGTTTTGAATTCATGGGTGAGAAATTGAAGAATTTCGGTATGAGTCTTAACGTTACATATACTTATTCACGTATTAAATTCTCGCCAACGGAAAAGCAATCGAGAATTGAAAATGCTAGAGTTGGTCAGGTGATTGGAGATTACAGAGATATGGCTGGTCAGGCTCCTTATTTGATCAACGCCGGTCTTCAATATAACGGCTCTTCTGAAAAAGATGCTGGATTCTTGAAAGGTCTGGAAGTTGGTTTCTATTATAACATGCAGGGTAGAACATTACAATTCGTGGGTATTGCGAACTTACCTGATATCTATTCTGTGCCTTTCCATAGCTTGAATTTCAATATGAACAAAGCTTTTGGAGCTAACCAACAATGGAGACTAGGATTGAGAGTTACCAATTTGCTAAATGATAAGCAAGAAATGGTAGCAGCTGCATATCAAGGAAAAGATGAATTTTTCCAAAGTTTATCTCCAGGTGTATCAGCTAGAGTGAAGTTATCTCTATCTTTTTAAAGTTGGGTTAATTACAAATTCTGGTTATACCATTTGTTAAATTCGTTATGAGTGCCTAACATTTTCTTAACATTCAGATACTAACGTTAATGATTGCATAACCTTAACAATATGTTAAAGCTACTCATGCCAAGTAAATTTGATAAAAACACTTTTACATGGAAGGACTTAAGATTTTAATTGTTGATGATGAGCGGGATATAGTAGACATGTTAGCCTACAATTTTGAGATGGAAAACATGAAAGTCTTTACCGCGTTGAATGGTAAATCTGCCCTTGAGATCGCTAGGGATAACAATCCTGATATAGTATTGCTTGATGTCATGTTACCGGATATTGATGGGATTGAAATATGTGAACGAATAAGACAAATGAGTGGGATGAAAAGTGCTTTGATCATATTTTTATCTGCAAGAGGTGAGGATTACTCTCAAGTTGCGGGATACAAGGCAGGGGCAGATGATTATATCGTTAAACCTATTAGAATAAAGATCCTAAAACATAAAATTAATGTTCTAGCTAGTAGGTTTAAAAAACCAACGAAAATATTGGAGACTGAAATTTCGATAGATAAAGAAAGATTTATCGTTTCCAACAAAGGTCAGGATTACTTTTTGCCAAAGAAGGAATTTGAATTATTGTCTTTATTGATGAGCACTCCAGAAAAAGTTTTTAGAAGAGATGAGATTTTGAGAGATGTTTGGGGTGATACAGTGATTGGTGATAGAACCATTGATGTTCACATACGAAAACTGAGAGAAAAATTCGGTGATAAGGTTATTCAAACCATTAAAGGTGTTGGATACAAGTTTACCGGATAAACGGAATTATTTATATTCCTTAATAGTATTTTTCAAATATTCGATCTTCAAACAATCCGAATAAGTGTGTACAATTTTGATTAGATTGGCATCATGAAAAATCAAGTAATAATTTTAGTTCTCTCATTTCTATTATTTGCCTGTTCAGGCGGATCAGAAACTGCTGAAAACAATGATTCTACTGAAGAAATTGTTGAAGAAGGAAGCCATCTATTTTTATCGGGGAAAATTGCGGAAAAGTATGAGATCATGCTCTCGCTACAATTACCTGGTGGTGATGGAAATCTGCAGGGTGAATATTATTACGTTTCTCAAGCAATACCTATTGAGTTAGATGGTCAAAAAACAGGAAATCATTTGATGTTAGATGAATATGTGGAACATGAAAATACCGGGCAATTTGAAGGTGATCTGTCATTAGGCGATCCAACCACCTTTTCTGGAGTTTGGAGAAACAAAAAAGGTGATAAGGAATTGAGTGTTCAGCTCAGTGAAATATCAGAGGAGCAATATGCTGAAAAATTGCAGGACAAAAATCTTGATGGAGATGGATCTGCGCTCACATGGGACCAATTGTTAGCCCGTTTTCCGAAGGTAAAGTTACCCAAAGAGGTTGAGTTTGATGGTAGCAAAGAAATGTTTGATACAAATACCATCAAAACGTACTTTACAGATGGCGAATGGGATGATTTTGGCTGGAATGAATACCGCCCGATCTTCAGATTTGAGTCGGATAACTACATTGCATTAGTTGTAGAGCACTTCTTTTCACCAGGCGCTTTTGGGATCAATAATAATTTTATCGAACTCTATACATTCACAAAATCAGGTGAAAAAATTCAGGGATTTGATCTGGGTTGTCATTGCAGTGCTACCAATATGGGTTCCAATGATTTCTTTACCACAACAGATAATGTGACCTTTGATGTTGGGGGACGCATCAGTATTGAGCGCGAAAATTATCATGGAACTCTTTTTGAAGAAGAAATGGAGGAAGGTGAAGCGTTAATAGATGAAAAGGAAATACAGTACATCTATTACCTCATCCATCCAGATGGTAAAATCGATAATTACGGAAAAGACGATTAACTATCTGATCAACGAAAACTGTTTCGTCACTTTGTTTCCTTCTACCCCGATCATGCTAATGAAGTATGATCCTTCAGCTAGATCAACCAGTGAAATTTGAATAATATTCCCCGTTGGTTTGATCTGTTTAACAACCTGTCCTAAATTATTGGTGATCTCAATTGAAGAAACCCCGTCTTGTGATTCCATGATCACATTCAATTCGGTATTAGCTGGATTTGGATAAATAAGAAATTCATCCAGGTTCAGATCATTAAATCCAATATTTGACTGCGAAGTTCCATCAGTAAATATTTCAAAATCATCAAAATAGAATCCATCTTCTTTCACACCTCCGTCAGAAACCAATCTGAACTTAAAATTGACATTTGCTGATCCCAGATATTCAAATAGATCCACTTCTTCAAATACCCAGTCTGTTTGAAATCCGTCATATAAAGGCTCACCTGTATCTTGATTTGCGCCACCTTCATTCGTATATTTTCCGCAAAGTGCTGTCCAACTTGTTCCTCCATCCGTTGAGATCATGAATTCAACATAATCATAGTTGTCTTCAATAGCCCATTTAGCATAGAAGTTTGCATAGGCATAGGTAGCATTTGTAAAAGTGACATTCTGATTTAAAACAATACTTGTATTTGCATTATTTGAATAATCGGTGAAAGGACTATCAGTAATACTGTTATTGGCAGATACATAGGCTTCATTCGTGAAACTCCAGTTTCCGCTCCAGTTGGCAGTACTGTTACAGTTATCCGCGAATACTGTAGTTCCTAAACCATAAGTTTTATAAATTGTATCTCTTCTTGTCCAGGAACCATTGTAGGTTTCTATCACATAAGTAATTGGATCACCAAATGCGATACCAGTGTTTAATGTATATTGGATGGAATCTTCTATGATCTCTTTTAACACCAAGGAATGGACATTAGCACCTCCCAAGCTTTGAATTCCAGCTATGCCTGTCATACTTACTGTAATATCTCCATCCGTCAATCCTAATCGCTCTAACTTATAATTGAAATAACCTGTAGATGCACCAATTTTAGAAGCTTCCAGATCAGTTGGAACTCCAAATACATGAGGCATGTGAGCAAGTGTTGTGTTCATGTGAATATTGGCTTTACAAATATCTTCGATCTTTGAGGCTGCTGGCCAGAACTCATCCACATCATCCGAACATTCAGGTGTCATGGCAAAAACAGTATCATGATTAACGCCAATGTCATCTCTATACATCCAATCATCTGAATCACCAGATGCAGGATATAATCCAGAACTTTTAATATTGGCATATCCATTGAATTTTACCATATAGGAAGTATACTGAGCAAAATAGTCATTGTGATCGGCTACCTCAGCAACTGTGGTTCCTATAGGGTAAAGAAGTTGGTTTCCAAAAGTATGAGCGTTGAATGCAAATTTAATGTCATGATTTTCAATGAACCATCTCATAGCTTGAGTCTCTACTTCAGAAAATTCACTTGTTCCAGGATAGGTGTCTCCATTTTGGCTAGTTGAAACACCTGTGGTATTCCATCCATATCCATAATTTCTATTTAGGTCTACACCTTTGTTATAGGTACCTACATTTCTTCTGTTTTTGCGGTGCATTCCTCCTCCATTGGGGTCAGTTAGCTCATTGTATCTGTACCCATCCGGATTGATCATTGGCACAAAATACATCTCAGTATTGTCAACAAGATAAGTGATCTCTTCATTGGTTCCGTAATTTTCCAGAACATACCACATATAGTAGATCAATTGTGATAAACTGGCAGGTTCACGAGCATGATGTAAGGCAGTATAAAGTACTTCCTCTTCAGCTTCATCCGTATCTGGATTATCTGATATTCTTAACCAGTATATGGGATTACCATCAATGGTTGTATATGAGTTAATAGGGGCTTTTATAGAAATCAGTGATGGATATTTTGATCGCATTGAATCCAGTTCATCTAAAAACTCCTGATATTTGTAGTATCCACCCATTGTTCCTAACTGAAAATTAGATGGAGTTTGCGGATTGTAAACACTTGAACCACCTGTGTTGCCACACGAACCAGTTTTAAAAGTCTCTTTTGGTTCTAAATTTTGTTCCACATAATGTGCCTTAACATCTTGTATCATGATATCATATGAAAATCCAAGTTGGTTTAAAGTTTGGATCTCATATTCCGAAAAATCTGAAATGAAGTAAGTATCTTTTTTGTACTCACCATGATCAAGGGCAAACCCAAGGTCTCCTAATACTCTTAATTCTTCTGCTGTCCCGTAAATTTTAACACGACTATATTGCTGAGCATAAGCAGAAAACAAGGCAAATGTGCAAAGAACAAGTAATAATTTTTTCATGAATTTATTATTGAGGTGTTTAAAGATACCATATATAAAGGTATTACGCAAAAGTGTACTACAGATGTTGGGTATTTATACTTAATCAGGCTAAATCTTTCATGAAATTTTCCATTGATTTTTTAGCCTGTTTTTTGAAACTTTATATCTTTACCAAAAACTAAGGAAAATGTCAGCAGATAATAATTCAGATCGCAATTACTTTGATGATTCAACGTCAATCCTAGCTCCTGTGTATATTACATTAGCTTTGCTAGTTGCGTTTTTAGTATTGTTTTTCGGATAAAAATATTTCCGTTTTCACGGTAAATAAAGACTTCTTCCTTTTTTAGGAGAGGTCTTTTTTATTTTATACTAGCGTCTAGATCTATGCCTTTTAATTCAATCTTTTCCTGGATCATTAAAAAAAGAATTCATCAGATCGAACTGTTCAAGATGTATCCAGTTGATGTTCAAAGAGATGTTTTCGATAGTTTGATCGAAGGTGGAAGAGATACAGAATGGGGTCTGAAATACAATTATGCTGCAATAAAGTCTTATGGTGATTTCAATCAAAATGTTCCTTTAACGGATTATCAAAGTTTGGAACCTTATATTGAACGTATGCTCAAGAATGAGCAAAGCCTGTTGTGGGGTTCTGAAGTCACCTGGTTTGCCAAATCATCCGGAACAACTACCGGAAAATCTAAGTTTTTACCTGTATCGAAAGAAGCGCTGGAAATGTGTCATTACAAAGGGGGTAAGGATCTTCTGAGCATGTATTATAATCAATTGCCGGATAGAAAACTATACAAAGGTAAACACCTCATATTGGGAGGATCAGCTGAGATCAATTACCTGGGTTCGTCTGATTCTTATTTTGGAGATCTATCTGCCATTATATTGAAGAACATGCCCTGGTGGGCTGAGATTAGAAGAACACCAAGCAAAGAAATTGCCTTAATGAGCAATTGGGAAGAGAAGATTGAAGCATTGGCACAAAGTACCATTGATCAGGATATCTACATTTTAGCCGGAGTTCCAAGTTGGACACTTGTACTTTGTAATAGAGTATTGGAAATCACCGGTAAGTCAAACCTACGTGAGGTATGGCCAAATTTGGAGCTTTTCATGCATGGTGGAGTGAGTTTTGAACCTTATAGAGATCAATTCAGAAAGATTATTCCGTTCAATGACATGAATTATGTTGAAACCTACAATGCTTCAGAAGGATTTTTCGGAATTCAGGACGATTTTAAGCGCAATGAATTATTGTTGATGCTGGATTACGGCGTATTCTTTGAATTCATACCAATGAATGAATATGATGGATTAGATTCAAGTGTGGTTATACCTTTAGAAGAAGTGGAGCTGGATAAAAATTATGCCCTGGTCATATCTACAAATGCCGGATTATGGCGATATATAATTGGGGATACGATTCGTTTTACTTCTAAAACACCATATCGTTTCAAGATCACTGGAAGGACTAAGAGTTTTATCAATGCTTTTGGAGAAGAATTAGTGGTAGAGAATGCTGAGGCCGCCATTGCTTCAGCATGTCATAAAACAAAGGCTGAGGTTTCTAATTACACAGCTGCTCCTATCTATATGAAAGGGCAGGAGAGTGGAGGACATGAATGGCTTATAGAATTCACCAGATTACCTGAAAACATGGATGTTTTCACACACATTTTGGATGGAGAACTCAAAAGTTTGAACTCAGATTATGAGGCTAAAAGGACAGGAGATCTTTCGCTAAAAATGCCGGAGGTTCATGTAGCAAAGAAAGGTTTATTCGAAAACTGGCTCAAAAAGGAAAATAAACTGGGAGGCCAGCATAAGATTCCACGGTTGAATAATGATCGGCAGTTTATAGATGAATTACTTGAGCTCAATTTATCTTTTACGCTTGATAACTCTGATCAAGTGTCTAACCAGGAATAGTGAACTGGCTATAATAAACACTATTGGAACAAAGAAATCAGCATCTGATACCTCCGTAATGGCCGATAGTTTCGTTAAATTATTGAATCTCCAATAACTGAATACGAAAATGGCAATGCTAGCCAGTATCATGAAGTAAGAAAAAATCGTGTGGTTCAGGAATTCAAATGAGAAGGCCTTTTTCTCACCTAAAGAAGCAAGTTCATGATCAGAAATATTAAGACATATAGAATTGATCTCCACTTCTGAAAAATCTCCTTTCTTCTGTAATTCATGACGAATTTCTCCCAGAGACATCTCGTCATTCATTTTTTTAGGCAAGTAATGATCTACAGCTTCTTTTACCGTTTTCATCAGCTTTTAAATTCAATGGTATTCAACATGGCTTCAACCTCTCTAATATACTCTCTCTTATTAAATTTAGGTGCGTAGACATAACCGCAAACGGTAACCAGTGAATTGGTGTTTTTATTGTGAATAGTATACTGCACAAAAGGTCCACCTCCAAAAGCTCCGGGATGTCCGGCATGCTTCCATAATCCACGAATACAAATGGCTGATCCTCCAAGAAAATCAAAAGTTTCAGCTACCGGTGCACAACATGAATCATATTCAGTAGCCATGTACGAACCTTTTACTTTCCCCGGAATATTGTACTTCAATATAGTATCTCTTTTATCAAGGATGTGTTCTCTGGAAAATCCATTTTCACTAAATGGTTCAGACCAAAAGACGATTCCTTCCTGTATCCAGAATACACCCCCCTTTGCACCAGAAGCTTCATTACCTATGAGATTTCTTGAGCGATCATATTTCACCCACATGAAATCATCTTTTGTGACTTTCAATTCGCTATCACGCGGAAGTGAAATTTCAATGCCGAATTTCTGACCAGCCTGTTCTTTAACCGTATTATTTGGTTTCCCTCTAAACTCTGTAATAAGCGCATCCATTTCAAAGTTATTCATACGATCTACAACAGGTTGAAAGCCGTTTTGAATAAAGTGTAATAATCTGTTAGGGTCAGAATCCTTTATAACCAAAAAGATTTGCCCTTTTGCATAATAATTCCGCTTATCTATGATTGCCGTTTCTGCGTAGGTAGAGTCATGATCAACCATTACTTTCAAAATGATCCTACTCAGTTTATTGACATGAGTCATGCTCCCCGTTTTCTTTCTGAAATAATTAAACTGCGGTTCTGGGCGTAAATATGGACCCTTTGCATTTTGATCTAATTTGGCAATTAAAGCTTCTCCCATTTTACCTTCCCACAGGTTGTCATCCATTAAAACCAGAACATGACCGTGTTCTCCGGTAGCTTCAGGTAATAAATCTTCTTTGGTTAGATCTTCTCCGCATGATAACAGAAGAAGTGGAATTGCGATCATTAAGTACTTCATTTGTTGTGTTTTTGAGTTTGTATGAATAGCCAATAGTGATTTAGGCAAGAGGCAAGAGAACAAATATAGTTTCTATTGCCTTGAGTCCTAATAACTATTGCCTCAAAAACCTAGATCTTTTGAATTCGGATCTTATCACCCGGTTGCATTTTCTTTGGATCAAGGTCTCTGTTCAACTCTTGAATTTGCGCAAAGGGTATGCCAAGTTTCTGGCTAACGGTCCAAAGGCTCTCACCATTTTGTAAAGTGTAGTATTTATACTGTCCGTCGTATGAATAATTGACTTTACTGTTGGATGTACTTGATGAGCTTGAAGAAGAACTGGTGGTTTTAGAAACCTGACTTGCTTCTGTTTTAGCCACAAATTTTCTTTCAGTAACCATGATGGTCAATTTTTGTCCTGGGTAGATCACTGTGGTTCGCAGATCGTTCCAGCTTTTGATATCTGTAATGGTAACGTTATATAAACTACCCACATCTGCAATAGTTTCTTCAGGTTTTACAACATGGATCTTCTTTTTTTCCAATACGACAAAACTCATGTTCATAGTATCTAAACGATCTTCAAAACCATAGATCTCCTGCTCTTTTTCAAGGAATAAAGGAATTAGCTCAGCAGGTAGCGTGATGCACATGGGCAGATCAGACTCAGGAATAATATCGGTTTTAAAGGTAGGGTTCAGATACCTGAAATCTTCTTCAGAAATGCCGATCAGTGAATCCATATAGGATATTCTAACTGTTTTTGAAATACAAACCGTATCAACTTCATGATCATAATGTTTTACTTCAAGCGGAACAATGTTGTGCTCAGGATAATAGTTCATCATGTAAACCATAGCAATGAAGTTAGGCACATACATTTGTGTCTCTTTTGGCAAGAATGGACGCAAATTCCAATAATTCATTTGTCCACCTGATCTTCTGATCGCTTTATTGACGTTACCTGGTCCAGCATTATAAGCGGCTAAAGCAATACTCCAATCTCCGTACATCCCGTATAGGAACTTCAGATACCTACATGCGGCATCTGTTGCTTTTTCCGGATCCAATCGCTCGTCAATATATGAATCCGTTTCCAGGCCGTACATTCTTCCGGTTCTATACATGAATTGCCACAACCCAGCCGCTCCGGCTTTTGATTTGGCAGTAGGTCTTAATCCACTTTCAATAACGGATAGATATTTGAGTTCAAGTGGAATGTTGTATTTATCAAGATATTCTTCATACATAGGGAAGAATAGTTTGGATCTTCCTAAGCACAGAGCTGTAAATTTTCGGCGTTTGCTCACAAAGTATTTAAGAACTGAAAGCATGTCATCATTAGCTTCAATGTCAATGATGGTTTCTTTGTCTAATTTTTGAAGACGAGCTATGTAAACTGAATCTGGAAAAGTTGGTCGATCTGCTTCTTCATACCCCAAAGAATCTATTACCTGATAGGCTCTTTCTTTTCCCCAGGTTTCGTAATAGTATTCAAATAAGGAACACTCAACGTTTTCAAGGAAACGCTCATATTCCAATGTATCCGCCACACCTTTTGGAACAATAAGGCTATCCTGTGCCTGAATGTACAGGCTACAACACATGAATGCTATAGAATAAAACAGTTTCACTAATTCTAATTGTAGTGCTTCATCAAGTAATCGGAGAAAGCCAATAAATTACCTTCTGCGTAGTGTTTTCCCATTACCTGTATACCAAAAGGCAGGCCATTTGAATGATTACCCATTGGAAGCGATATAGCAGGGTTACCTGCCAGGTTAGCTTGTACGGTAAAAATGTCCTGAAGATACATAGTGATTGGATCGTCAATGTTTTGACCTATCTCAAAAGCCGTTGTAGGGGTAGTTGGAAGTATGATAAAACTATATTGATCCAGGATCTCTTTCGTTTTGTTTTGAATAATTCGTCTCACTTTCTGACCCTTAGTGTAATAAGCATCATAATATCCATGAGAAAGAACAAATGTTCCAAGCATGATCCTTCTTTGTACCTCTTCTCCAAAACCTTCTGATCTTGATTTTTTATAAGTATTATCAACTCCTTCAACTTTGGGAGATTGATAGCCATAATGCACACCGTCAAATCTTGCAAGGTTAGAAGAAGCCTCAGCTGTAGTTAATACGTAATAAGTGGGAACCATCACTTCCAAAAATGGAAAATCCACACCTTCAACTGTGTGTCCTGCAGCTCTGAGTTTTTCAATGAGGTCTCTCATTCGAGCTTTCACTTCAGGGTCATTCCCTTCACTTTCAACTCCATCTCTCAAATAAGCGATCTTCAGTTTTTTATCTGTTTTAAAAGCTGGCAAGAAGTTCTCAGTATCTTGTTGTAAAACAGTACTATCGAATTCATCTTTTCCAGCCATTATTTCCAGAAGCAAGGCAGCATCTTCAACATTATTGGTAAATGGACCAATTTGATCAAATGACGAAGCATAAGCGATCAATCCATGTCGTGAAATGCGTCCGTAGGTTGGTTTTAATCCAACTGTTCCAGTAAAAGATGCAGGTTGACGAATCGATCCTCCTGTGTCTGAGCCTAAACTGGCCGTACATAAATTCGCGGCAACAGCAACGGCTGAACCTCCTGATGATCCTCCAGGAACCATTTTTTCATTGATAGGGTTCAATACATTTCCAAAGGCAGAATTCTCATTTGAACTTCCCATGGCGAATTCATCACAATTGGTTCTCCCAATGATCACGGCATCTTCAGCTAGTAATCTCTCAGTAGCCGTAGCACTGAAAAGTGATTCGAAATTTTCCAGAATTTTTGAAGAAGCGGAAACTTTATGCCCCTGATAAACGATATTGTCTTTTAATGCAATGACCATTCCCGCAAGTCTTCCCGCCGTTCCATTGGTCAATTTTTGATCCACAACCTTAGCCTGAGCTAAAGCATCATCTGTGAATACTTCTAAAAAAGCATTGAGGTGTTTACTTGCTTCGATCTGATCCAGATAATATCTTGTGATATCTTCAACTGTGGTTCCGTTGGCAATAGCTGCCTTGATCTCAGCAAATGTTCTATACATGTAGAGTTCTTTTTACTCTTCTGATTTATTTTCTGTCTTGGTAGGAGTTTTATCAGCATCTGCAGTTCCATTCATTTCATCTTTGAAACCTTTGATACCTTTACCCATACCCTTCATTAATTCAGGCAATTTTCTTCCACCGAATAACAAAAGGATTGCTAAAACGATCAATCCAATTTGCCATGGACCCATCATTCCTGCCTGTAATACATTTTCCATCTTTATACTTTAATTCGTAAATGTGACGTCAAAGTTACTAAAAATAAGAAGATCGATACTGAAAATTAGCTGAGCTTTATCACTTGCCCAAATGCATTTATTATTCGTCAGCTTGAATGCGGTCAGGATATGCAGTTGCAAGATGATCTTTAATTGGCTTTAATTGTCTAATTGGGGCGTAGAAACCATTGCCATCAGCATTAAAGAAGATACCCTTTACATCATTGTCTTTGTAACCCATGATCCATCTTACAATAGTTCTGTTGTTAGGTACAGTCAAATAGAATGTGCTGCCATCTTGTGAACCAAAACCATTTTCTTTGGCAAAAGTTGATGCACGGTTAGCATCCGTAAAGGCGTAAAGCCATAAACTTCCCGGCTCTATGACCTCTGCACGACCTATGTATGGAACAATATTAGGCAGGGTACCAGTGGCAATAAAATACCATTCCGGTAATGAGAATACTTCAAGCCACAATGCATCTTTTTCTTGAATTTTTGATTTTTCTGCATACGCGGCCTTTGAAAGCGCATCAAAATCGACTTTATTCATAGGTGTTCACCAAACTATCAGTTTGAGCGCGGCAAGATAGAAAATAAATACAAGATGTTTTGTGCTTGAACGTACAATCAGATAAGCTACCCAAAATGAGTGATGTTTGAATAGATATTGTCAGTCATCTCTTTGATCTTTTTGAAATTATCATCTTCGTGCATTTCAAAATTTAATTTTTTAGCAAGCAGGTCTTTATAGGTTTCTTCCAAATGGCTAATGAATGGTTTTAATTCGTATAGCGCATCCATAAATTCGTTCACTTCAGGACTTGCAGAAGAAACGACAAAATTATCCAGCACATTTTTTAATGTTTTAAGGTGAATAAGGACTTTACTGTCTGAAGTGAAATCCTGATAGATCAAACGACTGGTTTCAAGATGTGCTCCAAGGGCAAATAACGTATCAATAGATTGTTCTCTATTTAAAGTTCGTGTAACAATTCTACCGTATTCAGGGGAATCAAATGTTTTAACCGAGCCCCAGGTTTCAAAGTCTGCTTCCTGTAACTGTGTCAAAAAAATATTAGCATCATTCGTTCGTTCATTAAATAGACAATAGTTGAGGTCTGCAAATAAAATTCCTTGCATAATACTCGCAATTCCAGAATTTCCCTTTGTTTTCTTTTTATCCACTTCCTTTGTCAATACCAGCGATTTTGAAGTAGGCTTCACTTGTTGATACGTATCAGCAGGTGAAGGGAATGGAGGTTTGTATTCTGGTGATACCGTTTGATTTTTCTTCAAACTCATATCCGTCACTTCAAATCCGTTGATCTTTGCAACATATTCAGCTATATACGAAGGTTTTTTGGCCACTTTCATTCTGTCAGTTGCTTTATTCATTTTAATGACCAATTCAATTTTCTGTTTTTTCTTGTAAGCAATTGAGGGAATAAATGAAGCATTGATCACCATAAAATTCAAAACATATCCATCTTTAATGAAATAAAGAATGGTTTCCCTGTTTGGTGAAACCCAAAGGTCGAATTCAGTTTTGTCAAAATGAGTGGTCAATGAATCCAATTCATCTTCAACTTGTTTGATATCAAAGTTTAAAAGTGGCTCCTTTGTATTTTCATCAACAAGTTCGCCTGTTACATGCAAAAATTTCTCAAAACCTAAAAGGGTTGAGTGTGTAGTAAGCACAACAAGAAAGAATAATATGTGTAATTTTAAGCGCATTAATGCAATTAGACGTTCGAAGCGTTGTAAGTAGAATTTATCGCGGAAACTTGATTTATGAAAATTATAAAAAACTATATAGGCGGCCAATTAATCAGCCCTGTTTTAGACGAATACCTTGATAATGTAGACCCATCCAGAGGAATTGTCTATTCAAAGATCCCGGATTCAACGACAGATGATGTTGAGAAAGCAGTTCAGGCAGCAGAGAAAGCTTATGAAGGCTGGTCTAATACCCCTAAAGAAGCCAGAGGAGCTATCATGATCAAGATTGCGGATATCATTGAATCACGTATGAATGAATTTGCCGCAGCAGAATCATTGGATAATGGTAAACCTGTGAAACTGGCCATGCAGGTTGATATTCCGAGAGCCGTATCGAACTTAAAATTCTTTGCTACGGCTATTCAGCATTTTGCATCTGAATCTCACTATATGGAAGGTTTAGGGGTGAATTATACTACAAGAAAGCCTATAGGTATTGTTGGGTGTATTTCTCCATGGAACCTACCACTTTATTTGTTTACCTGGAAAATTGCTCCTGCTTTAGCAGCAGGTAATTGTGTAGTTGCAAAACCATCTGAAGTGACACCTATGACGGCGTTTATGTTGTCTGAAGTTTGTAAAGAAGCAGGACTACCTGAAGGAGTATTGAATATAGTTCATGGTTTAGGCCACAAAGTAGGAGATGCCATCACCAAGCATCCAAAGATCAAAGCTATTTCATTTACCGGCGGAACTGCAACAGGAAAGACAATTGCTACAATTGCTGCACCAATGTTTAAGAAATTGTCATTGGAACTAGGAGGAAAAAACCCGAACATCATTTTTGCTGATTGCGATTTTGAAGATGCCTTATCAACTACCATGCGCTCTAGTTTTGCCAATCAGGGACAAATTTGTCTGTGCGGTTCAAGAATATTCATAGAACGTCCAATTTATGAGAAATTCAAAGCTGCTTTTGTAGCTAAAACAGCTGAATCTAAAGTCTCCTATCCATCAGATCCTGAAGCAAAATTAGGAGCAGTGGTTTCGAAACCTCATATGGAAAAAGTGCTTTCTTACATTGAGCTGGCGAAAGAAGAAGGTGGAACTGTATTAACAGGAGGGGAACAGGTAAAACTGGAAGGAGAATATGCGAATGGTTATTATTTGAGACCAACCATTATTGAAGGTTTGACTTTTGATTGCCGAACCAATCAGGAAGAGATCTTTGGACCTGTTGTGACCATTACTCCTTTTGATACGGAAGAAGAAGTGTTGATGATGGCTAATTCAACAGAGTATGGTCTGGCATCCACAGTTTGGACCTCCAATTTAAAAAGAGCTCACCGCGTTGCTGATCATTTACATACTGGAATTGTGTGGGTAAATGCGTGGCTGGTAAGAGATCTGAGAACGCCATTTGGCGGAATGAAAAGTTCGGGAGTTGGTAGAGAAGGAGGATTTGAAGCATTGCGATTTTTCACAGAAGCAAAAAATGTATTTATAAAAAGTTAGAATGAAAATATTACTGATTGCCCTTGCGTTTTTTACGGCGCATTTAGGACTCACCCAAACTTCTAAAGTTGGACGTCAGTGTTCTTCGATCATCAAATTGATCAACCGTTATCATTACGAGCCCAAACCTCTGGATGACTCTTTATCCGCCTATTTGTATGATGCTTTTATAGAGGATATAGATGCCGGTGGTTATTATCTGATGGCTGCGGATATTGAACAATTATCGAAACACAGATTCGATCTGGATGATCAAATAAAAGTAAGTTCCTCAGGCTTTTTTGATGATTTCGCCGATATCTTTAAAAAGCGTCTTAAGGTGGTAGATTCTCTATTGACTTACTTTGAAACTTACAAATTTGACTTTTACAAGAAAGAGCACATCTCATATGATGCTGCTGATTATATAGATTACCTGGACAATATTGATCAGTTAAAAGATCGTTGGAGAAAGTACCTGAAATATGAAGTATTGGAGGAGATCTTTGATGGCGATTATTTGAATGATCCAATTCATGCTCCGGTTGATTCTATTCTTATGTTCCATCAGGACGCTTTGAAAGAAGTGATACGATCTGAACGATTTGAAGTGAACTCATATTTGTCACACCCTGCAGGGTATAAAACATATCTGTCTACATACTTTTTGAATTTGTTGGCGGGATATTTTGATCCTCACACTACCTACTTTTCTGATATTGAAAAAGAACAGTTTGAAGCAGAACTTTCAAAAGACAATATGGCATATGGTTTTTCACTGAAAGAAGATGAAAAAGGTAGAGTAGCTATTGCCGGTTTGGTTCCGGGTGGTGCAGCATGGATGTCCAATGCTATTAATAAAGATGATGTGATTTTGCAAGTACGATTCGTAAATGGCAAGCCGATAGACGTCACTCAATTAAAATTGGAAGAGTTCATTCTCATACTGCAAGAGGAGGATGATCAGGAGATCTACATGGTATTGGAAAAGAGCAATGGAATGAAAGAGGAGGTTCATTTGGTGAAGACAGAGATCTATGTGGATGAAGATGTGATCAAAAGCGTGATTTTAGTGGGGGAGAAGAAGATAGGGTACATTACCCTGCCTGATTTTTATACAAATTGGGATGAAGAAGGAGGTTTAGGCTGCGCCAATGACGTGGCAAAGAACATCATTAAACTAAAGAAAGAAGGTATTGATGGATTGATCATTGATCTGCGTAATAATGGGGGTGGAAGTGTGAAAGAGGCTATAGATCTTGCCGGCATCTTCATTGATTATGGACCTTTGGGAATTCATCAGGATAAATTTAAAGAGCCCGTTTCTTTAAAAGATCTAAATAAAGGGGCTATTTATACCGGGCCTTTAACCATACTGGTTAACGGTGGAAGCGCATCTGCTTCTGAGATCTTTACCGCCGCAATGCAGGATTACAATAGGGCTTTGGTTGTTGGCTCACAAACCTATGGTAAAGCAACAGGTCAGGTCATTTATCCGGTAGATCCGAATTACAATGCTACTTTCCAGAATTGGGAACAATTAGATGCATCTTATGGCTATTTAAAAGTGACCGGATCAAAGTTTTTCAGGATCACTAATGAAACGCATCAATTAGTTGGGGTAACGCCTGATGTTGTTTTGCGAGATTATTACGAATTATATGATTACAGAGAAGCCGGATATCCCAATGCCTTATCGGCTGATAAGGTAGATAAGAAGGTGTATTATACGCCTT
Organism: Crocinitomicaceae bacterium; assembly: GCA_020635955.1. Classification (GTDB taxonomy): domain Bacteria; phylum Bacteroidota; class Bacteroidia; order Flavobacteriales_D; family Crocinitomicaceae; genus Paracrocinitomix. Next base: position 31,321 of record JACJYW010000014.1, on the reverse strand, counting down.
TCCCTGACTTTCCAAAATCACAATTACAGTCGAACAGCAAGTTCAGATTGAGTTCTAATATTCCGTATCAGGAGATGTGTGGAGTTTTGGATACCATGCAGGCCTTTACTGATTATTATGATGTATTACAATTGAATGTGATAGAATATCAGAAAAATGAACAGATATGGGATAAACTTTGGGATGAACTTTTAACGGCTGAAACCAGTCCCTCCAAAGATTTCACAGTCACGAATAATGCGTTTGATCTGGAGATCATGAAAATGGATGAATATCGTTCAGAATTGAACAAAGAATATCTGGAAATAGTCCAAAAAGACGCTTATATTAGTGAAGCCTACCACGTATTGGTAGATTATATTAACTCAAAATAAACTTATGAAAGGTAAATTACTTTTAATTGCCCTGTTGTGTTCTCATTTTATCTATGCACAATATGATAATGCAGGTTCTTATATTACTGCAATTGGTGAACAATACAGAATCATTCAAAAAGAAATGTGGGAGTATACTTCAGCTGCTTCGCATGGTAAAAGTGCTAAAACCGTAGAGAAAAAACGTCTTGAATTGGTGCAAACTACTTATGAGGCAAAAGGTAAAGTAATGCGCATGAAAGATTTCAAAGGCAATACCACCTATAGAGATTCTGTGGTGGCTTTTCTGGACATGTACTATCACGTGATCAAGGAAGATTATGGTAAGATCGTAAACATGGAAGAAATTGCGGAGCGTTCTTATGACAATATGGAGGCATATATGATGGCCAAGGAAGAAGCCAATAATAAATTGAATGATGCATCTGAAATGTTGATCCAGGTTGAGAAAGATTTTGCTGCTGAATTTGATGTTGAATTGATGAGTGGAGAAGAAGATGAATTGTCAAGAAAAATGGGTATTGCTTCAGAGGTATATGACTATTATAACAAACTATACCTTATCTTTTTTAAAGGATATATAGCCGATAAATATTTGAGTGAAGCTATTACCAATCAAGATGTTAATGCGATTGAACAGAATAGACAATCATTATCATCAAGCGCAGCTGAAGGACTGGAAAAATTGAAAGACATTAAAGCATATAATGGTGACAATACAGTAGCAGAAGCATTGAAGCAAATGTTGGATTTTTACCAAAAAGAGGCGGATGAAATGGTGGAGCACATCACCAATTACTTTATTAAAGCTGAAAATTTCCAAACCATCAAAAAATCATTTGATGCTAAGAAAGAAAAGGATAGAACTCAAGCTGATGTTGATCAATTTAACAATGCCGTGAATGAATCAAATGCTGCCGGTCAAAAATACAATGAGACGAATCAGGAAATGTTCAACACAAAGAACAAATTGATCGAAAACTGGAATAAATCAGTAGAGAAGTTTTTGGATAAACACGTTCCAAAATAGTTGAACGGCTGGCGTTATTTTGAAAAGTTCCAGTCAAAGGAAGCGTGAGCACCATGATAGTACTCGCAGTTTTCTTCTGAAACCTCAATTGAACTCTCTTTCTTGCTCAGATCAAAAGTAAGTTTGCAGTGTTCTTCTGAGTCTGATATCCAGATGGCCTTATTGCCTTTAATAGTGGCTAAACCACTCGCTTCTCCTGTATGAGCGTTTCTACCGGTAGTGCTGATATCAAAGGCAAAAAATTCTTGGTTGATGATCACCCAGTTTAGTTCATCCGTAACTGATTCTTCAACTTCTCCTTCTTCATCTCCCATATAGATGGTAATGGTGTGTGGATTAGTATACTGTCCTTTTTGAATATCCACCTGAGCACCCATATTATCTCTGAACATCAGATCTTCAGAATAGAAGGTTTGCTTGTCTGAATTCCCTTTTGAAGCTGCCCAGTAGTTTTCACCCTCCCATGGTACATCTTGCGCAAATTCCATATAGCCGGTTTTTTTACCCTTATATGATTCTGTTAAATAGATTCCTCTTGTAGAAGGATCAGAAAAGCCCTCAAGGTCAAGGTTTTTTTGATGGTCGATATAAAAATAATATCCTTTGATAGGGTAAACGCCGTTTTCATCACGCGTCATCCAATCCAACACCATGATGGCGGGTTTTTCATACAATCCAATCTCGCAATAGAGTACATGCTTGCTGTCAGTCCCTTCTGGATCATCTTCACCAAAATCTGAAGGTTTTTGCTCTTCATCAGGAATGGGTTCATCACTGTATTCACGAATTTCGCCTTCTGATTCCTTTTCAGGTGCATCACAGGCATAGATGAAGAATAAGGATGAAAAAAAGATAATAGATCGTACTGACATGATTAGTTCACTAGGTTATTCCAACAAATTGACGAATTTAAACCAAATAACTAATTAACGGAGTGCTAATTACGAGTTAATTCCTTGAAAACTTCTTCCATGCTCTTTTCTTCTAAACGCATGGTAAGTGTCAGTAAATTGTTTTGCTGTGCGTATTTCCCAATATCAGCTCTGATATCTCCGGTAGTTTCAAATAACCACTTATTGCCCTCAATATTTTGAACAGTGGTAACACCATTGATCTGCTTCAATTGGTTTTTAGATACAACCTGGTCGAACTCCACAAAAATGGTTTGCTTTTCCTGCTCCCTGTGCTGGATTCCTTCTGTGGTGTTATCGGCAACAATTTTACCTTCTTTAATGATAATTACACGATCACAAATAGCCTCAACTTCCTGCATAATATGTGTAGAAAGCATGACGGTTTTTGTTTTTCCAATATCGATTATCAATTGACGGATATCTACTAATTGGTTAGGATCTAATCCTGATGTAGGCTCATCCAGTATCAACACTTCAGGATCGTGAATGATAGCCTGCGCCAACCCAACTCTTTGACGGTATCCTTTGGATAGTGCACCAATTTTCTTGTTTTGTTCTTTGTCTAATCCCACCAAAGAGATCATTTCCTGCACACGCTCCTTTTTGTTCTTGATCTTATAGATCCCGGCAACAAAAGACAGATACTCTTTCACATACATATCAAGGTAAAGAGGATTGTGTTCAGGAAGATAACCCACCTTGCGTTTCACCGCAATGGGATCATCTTCTACATCAATTCCACACACCTTAACCTCACCTGATGATTTTGGAATGAAGCAAGTAATGATCTTCATCATGGTTGATTTTCCTGCGCCATTTGGCCCTAAAAAACCAATGATCTCGCCGGAATTGATGTTAAATGACACATCATTCAAAGCGGCTTGCTCACCATAATACTTAAAGACATTTTTTACTTCTATCGACACGAATTCACTTTTGTGATACGAAAATAACGGAAAATCGCGGAGGAATTACAGTCCTATTGAGCAAATAGTTAAAACTATCTTGTTAATGGATTATCTATGTTGGGTTCCTTTTAGCTTAATAATCAAGAAATAACCCACTAGTATCGCTCCAAAAATTGTAGCGACATCTCTCCAGCTGGAAACATATTCATGAGCTCCAGTTAGTAAATAGATCTCCAGAAAGATCACTCCCATTAAAATCCCAAGCCCAATTAACATTAAGTGCCTCATTTACTGTTCTGTTTTTAAGGTATTAGCATTTTTCCGTTCCATCAAATGTTGTCTAAGATCCAAAGCTACTTTGGCCAGCACAAAAATGATCATCAATAAGGCAGAATCTTTGCCCAGATACATCACTATGATTCCTGATACAATGACCACAACATGAACCAATGCAATTCTTTTGTATGGAGCGAACATTTGTTTTGTTGGTGTAGCACTCAAATATTCTTTTTTACCAACGTAATTAGTTGCGAATGAAATGCCGTGGGATATGAGGAGTGCTATTAAGCCATAAATGACAGATGCAGATTCAAAAAGCGGTTTGGTCATGAGCAAAAAGTGTTGACTGGGATCAGGCTTCATATCTGAAAACAAGACCATAATAAAGATTCCGTGCACCAAACAGAAACCAAAATAATGGATTGGAAAAATAGGCAGCAACAGCAGTCTCGGAGGCTCAGGATCATCCGAATTATTAGATCTACCTGATGCCAAGGCTAATTTGAAAATATTGTAAAACCCTATGACCAGGTTTTCAACCCAATAAATGACAATGATGTCAAATATTTTCCACTGAAGGATCAAACCCAGAACCAGTAGCCCAAGGTTAACGGCTAATAATGAGATTACTGAAGCCGATCGGAAATTGATATCACTAAGAGATAGTTTTGTCAATGTATTTTTTAATGGTAAATACTAATGTAAATGAATCCACTCGTTTCTAATTTACACCATTTTGTCATTTCGAGCGCAGTCGAGAAATCTTCAGACATATGAGCAACTTGTGAATGAAGATTTCTCCATTCCTCCGTCGGCTGACGGATACAGTCGAAATGACAAAGAAATTATTTAAACAAAATGGTCTGTTCCACCACGTCTTCTCCAAAAGCGTATGGAATAAAATTCAAAGACGGAATTTCTTTCGTGATCACCACATTTGCTTTCTTCCCAACAGTAATTGACCCCAATTCATTACCCAGTTCCATGGCATAGGCAGCATTAATCGTGGTGGAGTTGATAGCTTCTTCTGGCGTCATTTTCATTTTAATACATCCAAGGGCTGTCACAAATTGCATATTACCACTTGGAGTTGTTCCGGGATTAAAATCGGAAGCCAAATTTACGGCAACGTTATTGTCGATCAATTGCCTGATTGGTGTGTAAGGGATAGATAAAAAGAAAGAACACATAGGCAAAGCCGTTGCAATGGTTGATGTTCCGTTTAATGCTTTTACATCATCATCATTCAGTTCTTCTAAATGATCCACAGATACCGCATTGTATTTTACTCCTACCTGAACTCCTCCCATGATCGAGAATTGATTCACATGGATCTTTGGTTTTAAACCTGCTTTCAGTCCTGCAGCCAAAATTCTATCCAACTGTTCAGTAGTGAAGTAATTTCGTTCACAAAAAGCATCAATGTAATCGGCTAATCCTTCAGCCGCTACTTTTGGCAACATTTCATTAATGATCAGATCAACGTATTCATCTTCACGTCCACCTTTATATTCGGTTGGAAAAGCGTGAGCACCAAGGAAAGTAGCTTTGATCGTCACATCTGACAATTCTTTCAATTTTTTGATCACTCTGAGCATTTTCAATTCAGCTTCTACTGATAATCCATAGCCACTTTTGATCTCAATAGCGCCTGTCCCCTGACTTTTTACTAATACTAATCTTTTCAAAGCATCTTCAACCAATTGCTCTTCTGGCATATCGGCTAATTTGCGAGCAGAATTTAGGATTCCACCACCTTTTTTACCGATCTCTTCATAGCTCAATCCCTTAATGCGATCAACAAATTCTTCTTCTCTGGTCTTAGCGAAAACCAAATGCGTGTGTGAATCACAAAAGGCGGGAAGAACATATTTTCCATCAGCATCAATGATCTCCAGATTCGTCCAATCGGTGACGCCAGAAAGATCTTCCATTTTTCCATACATAGAGATCTTCCCATCTTCAATGGCTAAAAATGCATTTTCAATTACCTCTAATTTCCCCAATGCCTCTCCTCTCAACGGACCGGTATTGTCTTCAAGGATTCCAGCCAATCCCTTGATATTTTTGATCAGTAAGTTTGCCATATAGCAAAGTTGCAAATAATTTCTAGCTTAGTTGATGTATAAAATCAGTGGATATGAGATTCTTAATACTTTTTTCAAGCATCCTAATGTTTTATTCTTGTGGTGGAAATTCAGTAGAAGTACAACACGATCAGGACAATGAAAACAACCAGGATGAGTCCTTGATTAAAATTGATGGTTCAAATCCTGATTCTTTGATTGCATCATACATAAGTGCTCGTCAACAAATGATGGATGAGGCAGGCGTTGAGATCAATGGTTCTGTTTTTTTAGTAATGGACGATTATTTTGTGGTGAACTTTGAGGAAAATAGAGACGAATACACTGAGGATTATTGTGTGATCATCAATTCCTCTCAACGAATTGAAAATACTGGTTTGGATGGTGTTGCCGGAGATGCTGCACAAGTTTTTGCTCAAAGATTTGATGGTAATTATACCTTTTTATCCGGGAGATTTGAAGAAGCGCCTGATTATGACTTTCCGGGGGATAAATGGTTTGTACTTGCAAACACTGGAGGATATAGAACTTCAGTTGATAATGGGTATGTGGTTTATCATTTCGCGGATAATGATCCCAGGGCAACAGATGTTAATTTTATCGTAAGAGGAGAAGGAGGAATTTGCGAAGGGTTTGATGGTATCACTGAAAGTTTGCAGGTGTTGAATAATCGCGAATGGGTAGCGGTAATGCATGAAGAAAATGTATATAACAACTGTGAATTGGTAGCCAACTTTAAATACCGAAAAATTTGGGATCTTTCAAAGAATCCTTCTTTAAGAGGAACTCCTACTTATGTTGAGACGATTTGCGAAACACCGGCAGCATTTTCAGCTATTCCAAAGACATTTTACTTGTTGTCAATAGTAAAAGGTGACACTTTGATGGTTGAGAATGATATCATTACATTTAAGGAAAATACTTTAGCTGGCGAAACAATCAATTGGTCAGTATCACACCGCACAACTTTTGATGCAGTAGATGGTATGATGGTGTATTTTGAGAAAATAAATGAAAATAAATTTTTCTTCGTGGAAAGAGGTTTATTTATGGGGGCTGCAAGCGCTAGTGATCCATACATAGGTGAAACTGTTGTAGAACATGAAGAGCAGGGTAGCTACGTTGTTTACAATGTAGATAAAGTCAATGAAGGGCTTTATAAGTTCAAAGTTGGTGAGGAAGGAAGAGAACTTTTGTATACTTCTAACCCTGACAGATTCAATTTATTACCGGATGAATCAGATGCAGATTTCTAATGAATTGTAAAAATTGCGGACATAGCATTCAGGAGGATCAAAAGTATTGTTCAAACTGTGGTCAAAAGAACAAAGAACGACTCACCTTCAAATCTATGATGGGTGAACTGGCTTCTGCCTTTTTATCCTGGGATTCTAAGTTCTTTAATACGATCATCCCACTCATTACCAAACCGGGTAAGGTTTCAAAGGAGTATAGAGAAGGTAAAAGACAGAGTTTTGTTGCGCCACTTCGATTGTACTTGTTCTTTTCGGCTTTGTTTTTCCTGACATTATCTATGCGAGAAGGAATCCAACTTAATATAGGCTCAGCAGATTCTCCAGATCCCCAGAAAATACAAGATGATAGTGTGAGACTTGATATTGGTTTTCAACCCTTTGCAATGCAGATAGATACTCTAAAGAGAATGATTGAAGAAGATCGACTTGACGAAATTCCTGCGATTAAAAATGAGAAGTCTAGTTTTCAAAAAAATCTTTGGAAAAGAATGTTAAGAGTGGCTGCAGATGGAAAGTCTTTTGTTGAGTACATACAAAATAATATATCCATCATGCTCTTCTTCTTCCTGCCTGCTTTTGGAGTTATTCTATGGCTGTTCTTTTTGAATAAGAAATTTGATTACATGGAGCATTTGATCTATGGTGTTTACTTCCATTCATTTTTCTTTTTGATGCTATGGTTTACCATGGTCATTTCCATGGTCATCAATTCTGGTCTACCCCAATTGATTGGAATTTTATATATGTTGATCTATTTGATTGCAGGAGTTAAAAGATATTACGAAACCTCTGTAGTCATGGCCATTGTTAAGTCCATTTTTATAGCATTGATCTATTTTCTGACTTTCGTAGTATTTGTCTTTGTCACTCTTTTAATTTCAATCATGCTATTCTAGAAAATTGGTTTGCTTTTCCTAATATCCTTCACCATCAATTGCAGACTTACATTGCCATTCCAGTAATTTTCCTCGATCGTATAAACGATATCAACCAGTCCTTCTTGCAATGATGTATACCATTCGGACATTCCAAAGGCTATTCCGTTCATGACGATATCGGGATAATCTTCTTGCATTATAGAAAGTTTCAGGTGTTCATCTTTTAATATCCTTGATGAGCCAGTGTCTTTGACATTTCTACTTACGAACACAGGCCTCATATTTCCCGGCCCAAAAGGTGCCAATTGTTTCATTACGCGATAAAACCTTGGAATGCTGCTTCTTTGCTCTTCAAAAATGTCTCTGAAATCAATGGCACAATCAATTTCGATTTCCGGTACCAGTTGTTTTTTTGAGATGCTGGCCGCAACAATTTCATTGAACTTTAATTTGAACGGAACAACATTCTCCAGCTCCATGGTCAAGCCTGCTGCATAAAAGTGACCACCAAATTGAGTTAGAAGATCTGAACATTGATCTATAGCTTCATATATATTGAACCCTTTCACAGAACGCGCAGATCCAACAGCAAATCCATTGGATTCAGTTAGAACGATTGTAGGTCGATAATAGGTTTCAGTTAATCTAGAAGCAACGATACCAACAACCCCTTTGTGCCAGGTTTCATTGAAAACTACTGTTGAGGTTGCATTCAACAGCCAATCATCTTCCTGGATCATTTTTAGAGCTTCGTCTGTAATTTCTTTATCTAAGCCCTTACGTGTTTCGTTGTGTGCATTGATCGTCTTGGAGATCTCATCCACCTCTTCAAAAGTTTTGGCTAAAAGCAATTGCACGGCTTGATTACCTGATTCTATTCTACCTGCTGCATTGATGCGTGGAGCTATGGAAAATACCACGTCAGTTACACTTAATTCACCTGTTTTATTTGCGAGTTCTAGCAGTCTTTGAAAGCCTATTCGCGGCGTATTATTGAGTACGTGCAAACCATAATAGGCCAGGATCCGGTTTTCACCAGTCATAGGAACAATATCGGCACCAATGGCCACCATCACAAGGTCCAGATATTCAAATATGGTATCTATCTCCTGATTCCTGCTTTGATTAATGGCCTGTATCAATTTGAAGCCAACACCACATCCACAAAGTTCTTTATAAGGATAGTAACAATCTTTTTGTTTTGGATTCAGTATGATAGCATCTGGTATTACTGCGCCAGGAGTATGGTGATCGCATACAATAAAATCAACTCCTCTGTTTTTAGCTTCAGCAATAAGTTCAACTTCTTTGATCCCGCAATCCAGAGCAATGACGAGTGAAAAACTGTTGTCTTCAGCAAATTCAATTCCGGCTTGTGAGATCCCATATCCTTCTGAATATCTATCCGGTATATAATAGCCCACTTGCTCATAATCCCGTGTAAGGAAGCTGTACATCAATGCCACTGCAGTGGTTCCATCTACATCATAATCACCGTAAACAAGAATATTTTCATTGGAAGCAATGGCTTGCTCAATTCGATTAACTGCATCCTGCATTCCTTTCATTAGAAAGGGGTCATGTAAATCTTGAATTTCTGGCCTGAAAAATGCTTTAGCTTCTTGAAATGTATGGATACCCCGTTGGGCCAAAATAACCGCAATGGGTCGTGAAACACCAAGTTCTTCTATAAGTTTTGCTACTGTTTCTCGCTCCGGCTCTGCTTTGATAACCCACCTTTTTTCCATACCTTTAATGAAATTAAAATGAAAATGAAAAAGCTTTTTACATTACTTTTTCTGTCTGTTGTTTGCGCGAGTTGGGCACAAGATAGCGATATCTTTTCGTATTATTTCCACAATGGCTCATTTCAGGTATTAGATGCAGTAAATCAATTTGATCAGGATAAGTTTGGCAAGTTTGAATTGAAAGAAGAGGCAGGAAAGGAAGCGAGAGTGGCAGCTGGAGACTGGATGATCATTGACGAAAGTGGTATTTATCTTCAGAAGAATAAACTAATGACCATGCCCAAATCTGAAGTTCGCGAAAACTCCAAATACACCGTTCGTAACGGTTGGATGCATGGGGTTATGGAAAATGACTCGGTTCCTTGTACACTCGAAGAAGATATATACTATTTCTTGATCCCATTCAAAACTTATTTGTTTAAAAAAGGTTCAGCTCCGCATAAACTGATCAAGATCAATAAATCATCCTACGCTTTGTTCACCTATACTGATGAAGGAGCATATAGTGTTAATGTGGTTCAGTTTACATCCGGTGGAATGGAAATGAAAGAGGTAGAAATGACATTGAAGGGAGAAAGATCAATTGAGAACATTGAAAAAAGAGAAGAATTTGATGACAATGGTGACGGATTAGTAACCTATGTTTTGAATCCTACAAAACAAGAATGGAATTCAGTTATTTTTACAAAATGTCTGGTGACCTATGATAGTTATCAGAAAGTAAAAACTGAAGAGAAAACTGAATGAGATTAGCCCTTGGAATAGTTGCCATTATCGTTTGTGCCTACATTGTAATTTTTATGAATGCCGTAATGGTGTATTCAGCTAATATTCCTCAAGAGATCAACAATCATTTTCTAGGATCAGCCGGAATTAAAGTTGCTGTTTTTTCCATTTTTCTTGTCGTTCCTGCACATGCAATTCTTGTATACACTGCTGTTAAAAAGAAAGAGATCGATTGGATTTTGGCACTACCTTACTTCACCATCCCATATATGTTAGGTGCATCTATTCAAGCAATTGTATTATAATGCGCTTGATCTCTGCTTTATTATTGGGTTGCTTTTTGAACGCTTGTTCAACCTCTGATCAAAAAGAGCCTGAAGTAGTTTCAGAATCTATAGAAGAGCAGGATTATACTGCTTATGGTAATCACAAGATCTTTTGGATCTACGAAGATGGTTTCAATGATGAAGATAAAAGCAAATTGAAAACCTGGATCACGAAGGTCGTAGATGCTACCACGGTAACCATTGGTAATTATCCTTTTGATCTGTACATCCATTTTGCCAGAATAGACAGGGGAATTAGTGCGGTTCACTTCGGTCACACCATCAGAGGAAAGAAACAATCGGTGAGATTTTATGTAAATCCGGCCATGCCGCTGGAAGATTTTTTATCTGATTGGGTAGCTCCGCATGAGATCTCTCATCTTTCTCAACCCTTTGTAGGTAAAAAGAACAAGTGGTTTTCAGAAGGATATGCCACTTACATGAGCCGGCAGATCATGATAAATATGGGATATTATACAGATGATTCTTTTGATTCCCTTTATCGAGCAAAGATTTCATCTACGTTGGATAGTTATGGTAGTAGCACATTAACTCATATTGAAATCTCTGACAGTTTGGTGAAGGCCCATAATTATGGAGATATGTATTGGGGTAGTAGTAGCTTTTTCTTTACGATTGATCAGCAATTGAAAGAGAAATACCAGATCAGATTTAGAGATGTAGTAAAGAATTATCAGCAATGTTGTAGACTAAAGGACAAATCACTTCTTTCCATTCTTCAATCTTATGACCATATAGTGGGTGATACCTTGTTTATTGGATTAATGAAGCAGTACAGAAATGCACCGGCCATGGAAGTGATGAAAAGCTATAAATAGTCTTTAGATCAAGACGATCACTTTTCTTCCTCTTTGTCCTTATCAAATTTATCTTCGATCTTAGCTTCAATTTTTTCAACCTGATCTTCAATGATGTCAGCATTGACTTCAATTTCTTTTTCAATTTCCTTTGAAGTAGGAACAGTTAAGGAACCATCTGATTTGAAAAGGAATGGAACTCCCATGGTTAGCAAAGAAACTATTGCTGCCAAATAAAGGCCCCATGCTGGAGATTGAAAATCATTAATGGTGAAGGCAACAGCAACTATAAGATGAAAAAGGACTAAGAGTCCTGAGATGATCAAAACCCCCATTTTTGGAAATCCCTTGGCGATCATTTTGTCTTTTTTTCCTACTAAAGCAAGTAGACCTATGACTAGAAAAAGGGTAATTGTTACAAAGCCTAATTTTACATCAGTTCCCATCTGAATTAGTCCATTCAAATTATCTCCCAGACCGGGAATACCCATATATGGAATTTCAATTACCCTCCATGGCATGATGGAACATAAAACGCCAATTCCGGCTAAAACAGCAATTGTAATTCTTCCTTTGTGCATATGTGATCTTTAAAGCTTTGTAAACTTTTGTTGATGCCAGTTTCCGGATTTGTCTTTTAATGATATAATGTAGACTCCGGCTTCAAGATGATCTATACTTAGGATGGATTGATTCAACTGTCCCTGTTCAACTAATTTACCGCTCAAATCTACCAATTTATAAGATTCGATATCTGTGATTCCGGTAATGTTAAGTTCATTATTTGCAGGATTAGGATAGATATTGAATGAAGGACCCTGATCTGCTATTTGTAAAAATGAGTTGTTTCCAGGCAAAATGATCTTAGAAGGATAACTAGCATCATGATGCACCGTAATGTTTGCTGAATTGCCTGTTCCGGTTTGATACATTGTTCCCCCATCTTGCAAATTCACATTAAAGCGAATAGCGTTATTACCTGAAATGTAGATCTTAATTTGGTGTCCGGCTTTCCAGGTATATCTGGTAAAAGGAAGGTCAACTTGTACATTATAAATGTTCCCTGGTGTCATGAAAACTTCTCCAGATTGAGTATAGTCATTGTTTCTAAAACGCAATCGTTTGATACCGTCCGTGATCAGCATACTTTCACCTGTTGGATATTTATCCGTCAAACGCACAGCAACATCACAATCTGCCTGATCTGCGCTTATCCAAAGATCCAATTGAATTCTTCCTGTAATGGTTACATCCTGGGTTAGATCATCCGTTTCAAAGGTGATGATGTCTGATCTGCTATCCAAAGAATTTTGATCGTAAGGACCCTGATCCAAAGTTGAATGTAAGGTGGCTCCACCAATAGTAGGTGATGGATCAGATGGAACAGAAACAAATGAAGATGAATAAGAACCAAATGAAGATATCAATCTATTGTTTTGGTCCAGGTATAATACATCTGTTGATGTACTGGCAATATCATCAGCATTGGACGTTAACCAATCATCAGTACCGCCCATGTCAAAATACGTGATCTTTGGTGTTGAGGTCCATCCGTTAGCTGAATCGAGTAAATAATATTCAAAGAAATCCCAAGCCATAGTATCAGATTTAGCTTCGGCGGTAGGGTAGGTCAATTCGCCCTGCACATTTGATCCTATATAAGCTGCACCTGAACCCCCATGTACCCACGGTCCAACCAATAACCATTGTTCGTCCTGAACTGAAGCATTGGCATAATTTCTTGAATCCTTATAAAAATCCATCATGGCATCAATCGTGTGATCATACCATCCGCCTTGTTGAAGTGTTGGAATTTGAATGTCATCCGCATACCAGGTTAAAAGCTTGGCATAATCCCAATATGGACTGTCATAAACATTGGCATATACGGTAGTGGATAAACCATAACCCAGTGCATCTAATTGTTCCAGCTTAGCTTGTTCCAATACTCCTCCATAGAAGTATCTTTTGTAATCCTGCATACCGGTATTGACCTGAGGTACAGCACAGGTGTGATTAGGGTGATGTTTCTCTATCAATTGGTACTGAATTCCTCCTAACGCAGAAGGTCCCCAGGTGCCTATTCGGTCTCCGTGCCAGCTTTGGGCTACGATCCAATCGCATATATCATAGGCATCCTGACCTCTGTCCGGTTGAGCAACTGCAGCTGCAGCCGAACCATAAAAACCTCTCCAATCAACCACCACAAAAATAAATGGCTGCGCATCTAACAAAGTGTTGTTCCAGATCTTGAAAGGTAACGACACTTCAAAAGCGTTTTTATTATAAGGTGTTTGGATCAAAATAACTTCACCAGTTACGGTTCCGGTTGGAATATAGACATCTGCAGATAGGTTTTTACTATCACTCATAGGTATGAGTATGTCATTATAAGTTGGGGTCAATGCAGCAAAAAGATTAGTTAGTGCCAATACACCTAACAAGGAGAGTAAGCCTTTCATGAGATTCAAAATATTTATCAGAAAGTTATGGAATAAATACTAAAGAAAAAAATGTAACGTTTTTAGCATTACTAAACCTAAAACTTTAAACATGAGATCAATAATATTCATTTGTGTCTTGTTTGTAGCACTAATTTCAAATGCACAGGACATCATAAAGTTCAAGAGTGGAACTATTCAAGAAGTTAAAATCGTTGGCGTCACGGAGAAGAACATCTCTTATCGCATAGATATTAATGATGAGAGTGGGGCTGTTTATACCATTTCACTGGGTAAGGTGGAAAGTGTTCAATATAGCAATGGTAAAATTGAGGACTTTAAAATTTTCAATGAAGAAACCGCCAATACAGAGAAAGCACATTTATTAGAATTTAATATGGTTGATCTGGCATTTCAAAGAGCTAGTATTTACTATGAATTATTCCCTACTAAAAAGAGAAATTGGTCGCTCAGTGTTCCGGTACGATACACTTTAACCGGAGGCGGCAATAACCACTATTATATGATAGCACCCTGGTTTGAAGCCGGTTTGGGGGGAAACATTTATATAGTTAGAAAGAATAAAAGCAATTTATCTTTTGGAGTTGAGTCAAACTACTGTTTTACGCAATGGACCTATTGGGAATGGGACCCTGATTTTGTTTTTCAGCAAGAATTTACTGAAAATGCTCATTATTTAGGCTTCTATTCAACCGCGAATTACAAGTACAATTTCAAACCGCGTTTTGGAATGAACTTTGGCTTTGGATTAGGTTGGAAATACAGAGTTTTACACACTCAAAATCAGGCACAGGGCAAATTGAATATAGGTGTTTTTTGGAGATTTTAGACCTGAACTCCGATTATACAAACCACCGCAGTAGCGGGGTGGTATCATGACGGAGACGGGTTATACCCTTGCTCCTATGATACAAACGTCATCAACCCCGAATTGTATTTTCTACGAGTCATTGCTTTCTTGAAAATATCTATCGGGATTGGTTCCGTCATACATCATAGTTCGAGCTCATTACATTCGCACTCCTATAATGCAGACGTCATCAACTTGTTCTAGACTACCTCTCCAAAGGTCAAATGATTCTGACAGCACTTTGTGTTGCTCAGCCATTGAAATATCCTGAATACTTAGAATGAGATCTTTCAGGTTTTTGGCTTTGAATTTTTTGCCTTTGGGGCCACCGAATTGATCAATATATCCATCTGTTAGCAGGTAGAAACTGTCACCATCTTGAAGCTGAACAGTATGGGTAGTGAATGGATGTTGATCAATGAATTTTCCAACGGGCTGTTTATCCCCGCGATATTCAATTAGTTCTCCGTTTCTTATAACCCATAGAGGGTTGTGAGCTCCTGAAAAATAAAGGGTTTTACCTTTGAGTGAGCATAAACCTATGTCCATCCCATCTTTAACATCTTCATCAGACTTTTCGAATTCCTGAATAACGATCTCTCGTGTTTTATCAAGAATTTCTCCAGGTAGATCTTTGTTGTATTCTCTAACGGCTCTATTCAGGGCATTATTGCAAATTACTGAAACCATGGCACCCGGAACTCCATGGCCTGTGCAATCGGCAGCAGCAAAGCGAACAGCTTCTGGACAAACCTCAAGCCAGTAGAAATCTCCTGCCACCACGTCTTTAGGTTTATATAACACAAAATGTTCAGGCATGGCCTGTTTCATGGCTCTATCAGAAGGTAGTATTGCCTTTTGGATACGTTTTGCATATACAATACTATCGGTGATCTCTTTGTGCGCCTGCTCTATTTGAGCTTTTTGCTCGTTGATAAGGGCATTTTTGAGTTTATAGATATTCTGAGTTTGCATGCTATTTAATTCATCCTGTAAGGTTTCGAATTTATGATAGTACGCAATAGCATCTTTCCAATTTTCCTTTTTCTCGAAGATCTGTGCTTTGAGCTTGTAACAGAACACAGCTTTGGTTTTTGAACCAAATTTTTCAGAGATCTGTAGGGCTTTATTGACCAATTCCAATGCTTTGTCTGGGTGTCCATTCAAGAAGTAGGCCTTTGACAAATACATCAATGAGGTGGATGAGGCATCTTCAAAACCATTTTCGATCCTGATCTCTAAACTTGCCTCCAGGTTAAATATGGCTTTGTCATATTCCCCTTTTTTCAGATAATATCTTCCAAGATCACATAATGCTCTGGATTCCTGTGAAGGTGAACCGGCTGCATCTAATGAACGATTCAAATGAAAAATAGCTTCATCTAATTCATCTTTTGCCAAATAGAGATTTCCAAGACCATTATATGATCTGAACAACGGTGTTATTCGTTTGATTCGTTCAGCTCCTTCTAACGATAATTGATAGCTTATCTCTGCCGCTTCATAATCTCTGATCTGCACATAGATTTCAGCCAATTGGTAGTGAGAATATCCAAAGAATAATCCAAAATCACCCAAAGGATCTACTATTTCAGTTGCAATCAACAAATACTTGACTGCTTTATCCAAATCACCAGTAGAGCGATAGTTTGATCCTCTCAACATGCTGATCGAACCGTAGGCATCTTTCTTGTCTAGAGCAGTAAAGATCTCCATTCCTCTTGAGGAATAAGCATCTACTTTTTCAAATTGTGTAACGTAATAATTGTAAAGGGCCAGGGCAATCATCTTAGCCCCCTCCGCTTCATTATTGCCATTCGACCATTTGTCACAAGCTGCAACGATTCGTTCACTGTAATTTTGAGCTATATCCCAACGGTCAGCTACTGCATCAGAGAACATGGCTACCAACGGCAACAGATAATCTGCTGAATCATTTGCTAATTCAAGTAGTTTCTCAAATTCAAAGGTTTCTTTAATCCGCCTTTCTTCTAATTCATCAGCTGTTGGCATAGCGTTAATCTAGTGAAATATCTGAATAGTTGAACGTTTTATAAGCCTAAGATGCTAATTGTCAATGTGATTTTTAGGTTAATTCCTTTCGCAATAAGAAATAAAACTGCATCTTTGTGCCGGAATTGTCCAAATGGCGGGCGATTTCGGTAATTATAAAACCAATTTTTAAGATGATGAAAAAATTATTTTTTGTTTTACCAATTGCTTCAGTGATGCTAGTTTCTTGCGGGGAATCAACAGCTAATGATGCATTGGATGGTGCATTGACAGAATCAGGAGATATTGATGCAGCTGTAGTTAGCTTTGCTGATGGTGGAGCAACAGATGGAGAGCAATACTTTTCAGGAGTATTAGCTGAAGTAGTTGAAGTAGACGTTAAATTGAGAGAAGTTAAAGAACTTGACGAGATGGATGCTACTGAGGAAGAGATCAAAACAGTTTTGGATGATGCTATTCAAATGATCAAAGATGCTAGAACAGCAATGGATCTTTATTCAGATAAAAGCTGGCCAAAAAGATCTGAATTACATGATATCACTTTAGAGTGGTTCGCAGTAGTTGAGGCTTTAATGAATGATTATCTATATGACCTTGCTGAGCCAATGTCAAGACCAGATGATACTTGGACTGATGAAGAAATTGCTTTCTATGAGCAATATTCTGAGGCTTATGAAGGATTCTATGAAGTAGATGAGCGTTGGGTAAATTTCCAACATGAATATGCTGCTGCTAACGGATTTGAACTAAGCGGAACTATTGATGAAGAATCAATGGTAAACGAAGAAGTTTCTAACATGTCTCACTAAGAGCATTTAAAGAATATAGGAACCCTGCTTCTATTAGAGGCAGGGTTTTTTATGCTTCAAGAGTCATAACGGTCACTTCTGGCATAATGCCCAATCTGCCGGCATAACCTATGAATCCAAATCCTCTGTTGATATACAGATATTGCTCTTCTTCCTTATAAAGTCCTGCCCATTTGCTATAACGGAGGGATATCGGACTCCATTTGAATCCTCCAGTTTCAATACCTATTTGAGCTCCGTGCGTATGTCCGGCGAACATGATGTCAATATCCTTAAAATCTTTTTTGACGATCTCATCAAAATGAGTAGGATCATGGGACAACAGGAGTTTCACGGGAGCCTCACAGCCCTTAGCTGCCTTTTCAAGATCACCTTCCTTATGAAATCCTTTACCCCAGTTTTCACATCCAATTAGGCCTATTTTTTCTCCGCTTTTTTCTAAATACACGTGCTCATTAAGTAGTAGTTTCCAACCCATTTTACCATGAGCCGCTCTAATATTTCTGTTGTTTTCCTCTTTAGCTTCTTCAGAATCCCATGAGGTGTAGTCACCATAATCATGATTTCCCAAAATAGAATACACACCCATTGGAGCCGTTATTTGAGCAAACATTTCCAGATAAGGTTCCAACTCTTCTGCTTTATCATTGACAATATCACCTGTAAAGAAAATGACATCTGCATTTTGTGCATTGACAAGGTCAATGCCTTTTTGAACAGCCTCTTTGTCATAAAAGCTTCCTGAATGAATGTCTGAGATCTGGACTATTTTTAAGCCATCAAACGCTTTTGGTAGATGAGGTAATTTGATCCTCTCTGAATAAACACGATATCGATATGGTCCTGCCAACATCCCCCATCCTAAACCTAAAAATGGAATGGTAGCAGCCACGGCTCCGGTTTTAACCAAAAAATCTGATCTACTGATCTTTTCACCCTTTTTTTGACTCAGGATCTTCCTTTTTCCGAAAATGGTAAATCTCCTAAGATCGTCTATCAATAAAAAAACAGATAAGAAGAGTTTAATGCTCCAGTTCCAAACCGTAAAACTGAACCAAAAATTCAAAGTAGCCCGGGAAAAATAGTTGCCCAAAATGAACATCATGAGCATTGATAATATACCTAAGCCCAGAAAGAAAAAGTATAGAGATCTAGCCGAAACACGTTGCCATTTGCGCCAATTGTCCC
This sequence comes from Crocinitomicaceae bacterium, assembly GCA_020635955.1. Taxonomy (GTDB): domain Bacteria; phylum Bacteroidota; class Bacteroidia; order Flavobacteriales_D; family Crocinitomicaceae; genus Paracrocinitomix. The sequence goes on along the minus strand of JACJYW010000014.1, from coordinate 12,655 downwards.
ATCTTGATCTTAATCCCCGATAAGTATAGATCTCCAAAAGAGTGCCTAAACCTATAAAGGCAATTAATAGCATTATAAATCTTGTACTAGCCATTTTATCTTCTCTATGTCATTTCGAGCGAAGTCGAGAAACGTAAGTTCGGCGGAGTCAAATCTCTGCTGAATAGGAATTAGCGCCTTAGTGTAAAGAGATTTGACTCCGCCGAACTTTCGTTTCTCCATGCGTCCCGATAGCAATTGGTACTTAGTCGAAATGACAGTAAAAATAAATAGCATTCTCAGAAACCAAGCAAAAATTCTATCAAGGGCTGATTTCTATCAATATTATTGAACTGAATCTCAACTAATTTTGAACAAAACTACTGTTATGAAGATGCTTGTTGTCTACGATTCATTTTTTGGAAATACAGCCACTATAGCCAAGCTTATAGCTGAATCAATGGGTACTGCTGATGAGGTAAAGGCCGTCCGTGTTGTTGACCTAAGGCCGGAACATTTAGATAATCTGGAATTATTGGTGGTTGGATCACCAACTAGGAGTTGGCGTCCTTCAGCTTCAGTAATGATCTTTGTGCAAGATCTGAAAAGAAGTCAGCTGGAAAAACTTTATGTCACCACCTTTGATACGCGAATAGATTTAAATACGATCAAATCTAAATTTACCAGATCGTTGATTGGTAGGGGAGGTTATGCGGCCAAGAAGATCTTAAAAAAGATGGTAAAAAAAGGAGGTAAACCTATTGTAGAACCTATGGGATTTTTAGTGGATGGTACAGAAGGTCCCTTACATGAAGGTGAAAAAAATCACGCCATGAATTGGGGCAAAAAGATAAGAGAAGCCTATGACACTAAACCTTAGTGGGCTTCTAACCAGTTTTCAGCAAATCGATAATCAATATCAAAAGGAACATCCATTTCAACGGAGTGTTCCATGCCTTCTTTGACGATTTTTTCCATGATCTTTTCTTCACCTTTTTGAACGTCAAAAACCAATTCGTCATGTACCTGAAGCAGCATTTTTGAGGCTACCTTTTGCTTTTTCATTTCTTCATGAATACGGATCATGGCAATTTTGATAATATCAGCTGCTGAGCCCTGAATAGGGGCGTTAACAGCATTTCGCTCAGCAAAACCTCTTACAATGGCATTCGCAGAATTGATATCACTCAGGTATCTTCTACGCTTCATGATGGTTTCAACATATCCATATTTCTTGGCAAACTCTACTGAGTCAGCCATGAATTTTTTAATGTTGGGATATTGCTCCCAGTAACTATCTATCAGTTCTTTGGCCTCACCTCTTGAGATCCCCAAATTCTGAGATAATCCAAAGGCAGACTGACCGTAAATGATACCAAAATTTACCGCTTTAGCAGCAGATCTTTGCTCACGAGTGACATCCTCAATTTTCTCAACACCATAAACTTTAGCAGCAGTTGCGGCGTGAATGTCATAACCGTTCTTAAATGCCTCGATCATATTTTTATCCTGACTCAAAGCAGCAATAATGCGCAATTCAATTTGGGAATAATCGGCAGCTAATAGTACATGATCATTATCTCCAGGTATGAAAGCTTTCCTGATCTCTCTTCCTTTTTCGGTCCTGATAGGAATATTCTGAAGGTTAGGATTATTTGACGCTAATCTACCCGTAGCCGCAACAGTTTGCATATAGCTTGTGTGTACCCTGTTGTCGATAGGATTAACCATTGATGGAAGGGTATCCACGTAAGTACTTTTTAATTTTCTTAATGATCGATAATTCAAGATCAAAGGTATTATCTCGTGCTTACCTTCCAGTTTAGTTAGCACATCCTCTGAAGTTTTATACTGACCGGTGGCTGTTTTCTTTGCTTTAGGATCAATTTGAAGATGTTCAAATAGTACTTCTCCCAATTGTCTAGGTGAATCAATATTAAAATCAGGAACACCTGCAATATCATGGATCTTAGTATCCAGGTCAGTGATCTCAACATCTAATTCCTTTGAGAATTGCTCTAAAGCAGGAACATCCAAATTGATACCAGCCACTTCCATATCCTTCAACACTCTGGCCAAAGGCATTTCTATTTCGTAAAACAATTTTTTCAAATGGTCTTTTTGGATTTCTGGCTCAAAAATTTGCTTTAGCTGAAAGGTGATGTCGGCATCTTCACAGGCATAATCTACAATATCATTCGGATCAAGATCTCCCATATTTCCCTGGTTCTTTCCTTTCTTTCCGATAAGTGTTTCAATGGAGATAGGTCTGTATTGTAAGTACAATTCAGCCAGATGATCCATATTATGTTTTCCCTCAGGTGTGATGAGATAATGTGCGATCATGGTGTCAAACAAGGGACCTTTTACTTCAACACCATATTTCTCTACGATCTTTAAGTCATACTTAATATTATGAGCGATCTTCTCTATTTTTTCGTCTTCAAAAAAGGCTTTGAAATCCTGCACCACCTCAGCTCGCTCGTTCTCATTAGCTACTACATAGAAACCAGTTCCTGCTAAGAAGGAGAAAGAAATTCCGACAATTTCTGCTGAAATTGGGTCGATCCCTGTGGTTTCTGTATCAAAACAGACAGATTTCTGTTGTAAAAGTGCTTCTAAAAGCTCTTTTCGTTTTTCTTTTGAAACAACGATCTGATAATCTACTTTACAATCGGCTATAGTTTTAACGGTTGAGTTGATAGCCACTTCAGCTGCCTGTGTTTCAATTGCCGGACCGCCAAAAAGATCCAACTGACCTTCTGCCGGTTGACCCAGGCTGATTTCTTCACCAATAACACGTTTAGCCAGATTTCTAAACTCAAGTCGTGTAAAAACATCTCTAATTTTATCAGCATCCGGTTCTTCAAGGATCAAACTTTCCTCATCCAAAGCAATAGGAACGTCTGTAATTATTGTTGCCAGCATTTTAGATTGAAGACCTTGTTGTGCAAACTCAATGACATTCTCTTTTTGCTTTCCTTTCAGATCATCTGCATTGGCGATAAGGTTTTCAACCGATCCATATTCAGCTATCAGTTTTTTAGCCGTTTTTTCTCCAATTCCAGGAATTCCGGGAATATTATCTACCGCATCTCCCCACAATCCCAAAATATCGATCACCTGTTCGGGCGTTCGAACTTCAAATTTTTCCTGAACTTCAGGTATCCCCCAAATTTCAGCTGGTTTACCACTTTTCGCGGGCTTATACATGAAGATATTATCGGATACTAATTGGGCATAATCTTTATCCGGTGTCATCATGTAGGTCAGGAATCCATGTTGTTCAGCTTTTTTAGCAATGGTTCCAATAATGTCATCCGCTTCATATCCCGGATAGATCAAAAGAGGAATTCTAAACGCGTGCACGATCTCTTTGATCGGATCAAGCATGGATGCAATATCTTCTGGCATTGCTTCACGATTGGCCTTATAATCTGAATATTCAACCTGTCTGTTCGTTTCCTCAGGTGCATCAAAAACTACCGCAATGTGTGTAGGTTTTTCTTTATTGATAACATCTAATAATGCGGTAGTAAATCCAAATGCCGCAGAAGTATTTTGTCCTTTACTATTGATCCTTGGATTTTTAATAAAGGCATAATAGGCTCTGTAGATCAGGGCAAATGCGTCAAGAAGAAATAGTTTTTTTGGATGTTGCGGCGTCATTTATTCCGATTAAAGGTGAGGGATTAAAGATAGGAATTTTGCCGTGAGCAAGGGAATTGAATTGTCAGAATTACTTATTGTTTTTGAACAGGATCTTATCCAGCAATGCCGCGCTAATGGCTCCTAAAATTGGCGCGATCATATAAACGGTTAGCCATCCCCAACCATTATAACTGAAAGCCTTGTCCCAACCCATCAAATAACTTAATAAACGTGGAGCAAAATCTCGGAATGGATTAAAACCTGCCTGAGTGTAAGGAGCAAAAAAATAGATCAATAGTGTTAATAGAACTCCAATTAAAATTGGGTTAAGTAGTTTGGCTCCCACACCTTTATACTTAATAATGAGTAGGATTCCGAACATCAGAAGAAATGTACCTGTAAATTCAGCACCAAATGCGTTAAGGTGCCCAAGGACTGTTAAACTCTTATTACCCGGATTAGGAAAATACTCTCCGAACATCATGGCTGAATTCACCGAATCGAGATCCAGGTATTCTTTAAAGAGCAGATATAATACATAAGCTGCCATTAATCCTCCAACAAATTGACCAAAAAGGTGAGGAAGGAGTTCTTTTTTAGGAATGGCCTTATCAATTAAAAAAGCAATACTCACTGCTGGATTGAGGTGTGCTCTTGAATAAGGAGCTGAACAAAAGATGGCCAGGATAACAGTTAATCCCCAAACGATAGAAATTTGGATAAGATCAAGTGGCTGAATGAACAATGACCATCCCACCACTCCACAGCCAAAGAGCACGAGAATAAAAGTGCCAATAAGTTCTCCGAAAAATGACCTCATTTGAAGACGAAATTAAACAAATGAATACTTCCTGAAAACAAAAAACCCAACTATAAATTGATTGTATAGTTGGGTTTTAATTTTGTTTTAATTGTTGCAATTATTTCGCAACTCCTGCTTTTGCACTAGCCGTTTCTCCGGTTAGTTTGGCAATCATATGCCAAGATTTAATGATCTCGGTATAAGTCCAAACATCTCCATCTTCAGCCATACGTTTGATATTGTCAGCACTTAATTCAGAAGTGTTAGAAGCACCGGTTGCTCCCATTAATTCCATGAATGCATGAAGGGTATTATGATGATAGTTGTACGCACGTACATACTTATCTTCAACATTTAACCCTTTCATCAATCTTTTATCTTGAGTAGCAACTCCAACCGGGCAAGTATTAGTGTTACATAATTGAGCGTGAATACATCCTATAGACAACATAAATGCTCTGGCAGATTGTGTAAGGTCTGCGCCTAATGAAATGGCTTTTAAAATGTCAAATCCAGAAAATACTTTTCCTGATGCAATAACTTTGATCTTGTCGCGCAAACCGTATTTCTTTAATAAAGTATCGGCCATCACTAATCCAACATAAAGCGGTAACCCAACGTGGTTTGCAAACTCTAATGGAGCAGCTCCAGTTCCACCTTCACCACCATCAATAGAAATGAAATCTGGTCTTGAACCTGTTTCCACCATTGCTTTGCAGATATCTTCGAATTCTTCCACCTTACCAATACAAAGCTTAAATCCAACAGGTTTTCCTCCGGACAATTCTCTTAAACGATCACAGAACTTCAATAAGCCCTGAGGGTCAGAAAAAGCAGAGTGAGAAGGAGGTGATAAAACGGTTGTTCCGGCAACAACTCCTCTGATCTTGGCAATTTCAGGGGTATTCTTCTTTCCCGGAAGTACTCCACCATGTCCTGGTTTTGCACCTTGTGAAAGTTTTACTTCGATCATTTTCACCTCTGGTTTGGTAGCATTCTCAGTGAACATTTGTTCTGAAAAAGTACCTTCAGGAGTTCTACATCCGAAATAACCAGTACCAATTTGCCAGGTGACATCACCTCCCTGAAGATGGTAAGGAGATAAACCTCCTTCACCGGTATTATGATAGAAATTTCCTTTTTTAGCTCCACGATTCAAAGACATTACAGCATTCTTTGACAACGAACCAAAGGACATTGCAGAAATGTTATATAATGATGCTGAATATGGTTTAGCGCATTGTCCTTCACCAATTAAAACACGTGGTTCTTCTTCTATATGTTTAGGGTACAATGAATGCGTTACAAACTCATATCCTTCTTCATAAACATTTAACTCTGTTCCAAAAGGATGTGTAGCTCCCAGGTTTTTTGACCTTTGGTAAATAATGGCTCTTTTGTTTTTATCGATAGGAGCACCATCCGTTCTTCTTTCAACAAAATACTGCTGTATCTCAGGAGATATGCTTTCAAAGAAATAACGCAGGTTTCCAATCACCGGAAAGTTCTTTTTAATAGCATGTTTGCTTTGTGTCATATCTCGAAGCCCCAATAAAATTAGAGGTCCAAAGAATACAAATAGATACATCCAATTCCAGTTTATAAAATAACCTAGAGCGGTTATTCCGGCTGAGATGAATAGTGCAGAAATGACGAATATCGTTCTTACCATAGAGCTTGCATTTAAGTTTGTGACTTAAATATAAAAAGAATTGCCAACCAGCCGTAATAAAAGCGCTTACTTAAGCTTCTAAGGAGTCATTTTCTTCTTCCGAACCTGTTGGATTATGGGCTGCTTTCGGGGAAGTAGGGATCATGTGAACATCCATTTGAGGATATGGATATCCTATACCATTTTTTCTAAATTCTTTATCGATCGCAAAACGGATCTCACTCTTATGGATATCAATATAAAAGCTTTGATTCGCCCAAAAAACGACATCCAGCTCGTATCCATTATTCGCAAAATCTCTCAATCGCACAAAAACATCCTTTGATTTTAGCACTTTAGGATGTTGTTTGGCACAATCTATCATGATGCGTTTCACTTGTTCCAAATCAGAACCATAATCTACGGTTAGTATGATGTTGAATCGTGTAGCATGCTTACCGGAGGTCCAGTTATTTACTGGCTGGAACGAAAGATTTGAATTGGGAACGATAAGCACTTTACCATCTCTGGTTTCTACCTTAGAAGTACGTAGATTGATCTCTACAATTCGAGCCACAAAATTCTCTTCTTTTGGACGATCGATCTCAACGATATCACCAACCATGATAGAACCTTCGAATAACAATAAAAGTCCTGCAAAAAAGTCTTTGAAAATATCCTGTAACCCCAAACCAAGACCTACCAATAAGAAGGCCATAGATGTGATAAAAAGATCCAGGTCAACCCCCATGCTTCGCAGCATGAATATGATGGCCAGTACAATAATCACATATTTAGTAAGCTGAAGGTATACGTACATGCTGCCTTCATCTACCTCACCTCTTCGTTTTAATCTTCCTTGTAGGTAAATTCTTACAGAAGCTAGGGCAATTCGACTAAAGAAGACTATGAATAAGGCTACAAATAAATGATAGACCGCTACATGAAAATCTTTAAAACGAATAAATTCATATTCCAAAATTTTAGAAGATTTCAATTCCGGATTGTTTACCTCAAAAGTTTTTATTCCAATAAAAAAGATCCCTAACCAAACCAGCTGTTTGATCAACCTCCACAGTGGAATCTCTTTTCCTTCAACCGTAAATTTTTTATCTACAAGCTCTTTGGATTTGAATAGTTTTTTAAGGTATTTGATCACCAGCTTACCAAACAGGAATAAACCTATAAAAATGATAAGATTGATAGGAGCAAGTGTAAAATCATCTTGCGTAAAAAGCGGATAGAAAAATAATTCTTTCAAATACTCCATAACTAGTGGATAACGCGTCCTAAACTATCATTATTTGTTAGTTTACCAATGACAACATCTAACTTTTTTTGTTGTGCCAGTAAGGTCATGATCTCATCAATGTGAGCATCAATATCCTCAGCATTTAATCGTTCGATCTCTTTTTGTATTAGGTCTTTTTCTTTTCTGATCTTAGCTGTTTTATAGGAGTAAATAGATTGCTTTACGGCTAGTTCTAATTTTTCCAGTTCAGAAGTGGTATATACTTTTTTCACTACCCAATTAGGTGAGATCTCATATCTGTTGGTGATGATATCCACGGCTGCTTTTTGCATTTCCGGATCAGCATGTCGAAGGAAATAATTATCGGATAATAGCTCCCCTCTGTCAAGTCCGGCTTTGAACTCATCATAGATCTTTTTCAGAATATCTTCATCAAAGTAGAGTTCATCACGTTCAATTTCTCCAATGATCAATTCGATCACTGAAACTTCTACGTTTACCACCTCTTCTTCACCTTCCTCATCCGTTTCAACATGTTCAGTTGCCACCATGTAAACTCCATAGTTCAATAGGATGCGAATAATATCATATTCCTGAGCTTCAATTCGACTGAGAATCTCCAGGTTTTCTTTCGTATGATCAGCTTGCTCGACATGAATAAATGGAGGCTCAATTTCATGTATCTCAGGAGCACCAAATTTATTGGCAATCTCATTTTTTCTATACTTACTAAGCTCATTGATCAATAATTGCTCGTCCATGCCGAACATGGAAGAACATTCTCTGGTATAAACCTGTCTTTTAATGGCATCCGGGATCTTGGCGATCGATTCAACAATATCACGGATCAAATTGGCTTTTTGTATAGGGTCATCACCTGCTTCTTTTAAGAGAATGTTGGTTTTGAAAACAACGAAATCTTTCGAATTAGCATTGATGTAATCATTTAACTCAGTAGTAGTTGACTTTTTTGCAAAGGAATCAGGATCTTCTCCATCCGGAAATAAGACTACCTTCACGTTCATCCCTTGTTCAAGGATCATATCAATCCCTCTGAACGAAGCTCTAATACCGGCAGAATCACCATCATAAAGAATAGTAATATTCTCAGTATATCTTTTGATCAACTTGATCTGGTCTTCTGTGAGGGCAGTTCCTGAAGAAGCTACAACATTTTCAATTCCGGCCTGATGCAATGAGATCACATCTGTATATCCTTCTACCAGAAAGCATCTGTCATGTTTGATGATGCTGTTCTTGGCAAAATAAAGTCCATAAAGGATCTTGGATTTATTGTAAAGCTCACTCTCAGGCGAGTTGAAGTATTTTGCAATTTTCTTATCCGCCCTTAATGTTCTACCACCAAACCCCAGTACCTTTCCAGCAACTGAGTGAATCGGGAACATGACCCTTCCTCTGAAGAAATCAAATGACCTATCCTCTTTGGTTTTGGTCAATCCTGCTTTTTCAAGAAAATCTAATTTATATTTCTTGCCCAGCGCAGCTTTAGTAAAAGCATCTCCTTCATCAAGACAATATCCTAATTGAAATTTTTCAATGATATCTTCCCTGAAACCTCTTTCAATAAAATAAGATAATCCAATGGCTTTACCCTGTTCATTATTGTGAAGATTATATACAAAGTGGTCGCGAGCAAATTCGTTGATTATACTGAGATTCTCACGTTCAGAAAAAGCGGCTTCTTCTTCAGGTGTTCGCTCTCGCTCTTCCTGTATCTCAATATTGTATTTACTGGCTAACCATTTTAAGGCTTCAACATAGGTAAAATGCTCATGTTCCATTAAAAATGAAACCACATTTCCTCCTTTTCCCGAACTGAAACATTTCCAGATCTGTTTGGCAGGAGACACCATAAAAGAAGGCGTTTTTTCATCCACGAATGGACTTCTGGCCTTGAAATTAGAACCGGATTTTTTTAGTTGCACAAAATCACCAATCACCTCTTCTACACGAGCTGTTTGAAAGATCTCATCTATGGTCCTTTTTGGAATCACTATATCAAAGTTAATGTAAATCGCTCAGCATGACGTAGGTTGTTGAAAACTCGTCTCCCTTTTTTCTATGCCTTTTTACTAAGTTTATGCTTCATTCATAGTTAATGGCTGAGCAAACCAAAAAAAAGAAACGATTCAACTTTGATCGTAAATGGCTTATAGATAAGGCTATTGAGCTGAGCATTTTTGTACTTGGTTTTGCCATAGCATTATACATTGATGATGTAAGGGATTCAAATCAGGTTAAAAAACTGAAGGAACATTACATGGAGATCGTAAAAGCTGATCTTGAGCAGGATCTGAAGAATTACGAAGTGGCATATCATCACGATTCATTAAGAGCTGAAGGATGTGATTTTATCCTCCAGTATCTATTAAAAAGACAGAATTCTGAGTTCCATTCGTTCGGTACATTAAGACATGCTTCTCCCGGAAAGATAGGACCGGGCTTCGATTTTGAAGCAGCAGGAAACTTTGCACAGGGTGACACCATTCAAATCATAGCTGAAAGAAATGGGTGGTTTTTAGATACTTCAGGATTTTGGTTGAATAAAGCAATAGTAAAAAGCGTAGAAAATAAGTTCAACTGGTTTTCAGAAGAAATTACCGATTCGGTTAAATCAAAAATTGATGGATATGCCTATTACGTGGATGAAACCAAATCAGTATTCCAGCACACAACAGGATATAAGGGGTTGATGGCGCAAAACACCTCTTCTTTTATGAATACCACTGAGATCGAGTCACAACTGTCAGACTATTACAGCTTCGGTTCTTATTTGAATTGGCTGGAGGATTATTATCGGGACAATCACTATCCAAAATTCAACGAGTTACGATATTCATTTGGCCAGGTTGACCTGTTTCAATTCCTTTATTTGCTCAATAATGAGCAAAATAACGAGCTCATCCGACAATTGACTTTAGCAAGTATTCACGCCAATAAAGAGAAGCGTTATTATTTAGGTGCAATCGAAAAGAATAAAGCCTTGCAGGAGTTGATCAAAGAGGCAAAATTATAGTGGAGAAGGAGGTTAAGATCGTTAAGTTTGGTGAAACCCTGCGCCCATTTCTGCCGCACGGATCAGAATTTTATGTTGCTCAGTTTTTGGTTGAAAAAGTAGTGCATTTTACAGTGAGTAAAGCACGTAAAACCAAATTGGGAGATTATCGTCAACCCTGGGAAGGTAAGCCACACAGAATATCAGTAAATGGTAATCTTAACACCTATGCTTTTCTCATTACTACGATCCACGAGATGGCACATTTAACCACTTTTGAGAAGTATGGAAACAGGGTGCAATCCCATGGGTATGAGTGGAAGGAAGAATTCAGGATCTTGTTCCAGCCCATAATGGAAAAAGACATATTACCTACTGATGTCACCATGGCGGTAAATAATTATCTAAGAAGTGCTAAAGCAGCATCTTGTTCAGATGACAAACTTTACAGAGTGTTGAGGCGCTATGACAAAAATCGCGGTATCTTAGTAGAGCATTTGAATGAGGGGGATATGTTTGAGATCAAAGGAAAAGTTTTCATTTTAGGAAAACGCCTAAGAAAGAGATTCGAATGCAGAGAGTACGGTACCGGCAGAATGTACAGGGTCTTAGGACTTGCAGAAATTGATCAATTGTTAAATTCCAAATAAAAAGCACCAAATTCCAAGCGCAATACTGGAGGAGAAAAATTAATAAGATGTCGAAAGGATATGATCTGGAAGAAAGAACTTTTCAATTTGCTAAAGACGTTAGGATTTTTGTGCAAACTTTGAAACCAACAATTGGTATGGTTGAAGACTCTAAGCAACTTGTTCGTTCATCAGGTTCTGTAGGGGCCAATTACATTGAAGCAAATGAAGGTTTAAGTCAAAAGGATTTTCTACATAGGGTTAAGATTAGCAGGAAAGAAGCTAAAGAATCAGTTTATTGGTTAAGACTTATTAAAGAAGCCAACCAAATTAATAATGTTGTCGAACTTGATAAGTTAATCCAGGAAGGTCAGGAAATTCGAAAGATACTTTCGGCAATAATTAAAAAAGTAGACTGTTAATTTTGGAATTTAAGATTTATAATTTGGGATTTATTGAAGTATGAATAACAACTTTGGAGTAATAATGGCAGGAGGGATTGGATCTAGATTTTGGCCAATGAGCCAGGAATCTATGCCTAAGCAGTTCCTTGATGTTTTAGGAACAGGAAAAACCCTGATCCAAATGACAACAGATAGGTTAAAGAGAATTGCACCTGCTGATCAGATCTACGTCATGACAAATGCAGATTATGCTGATCTGGTTCATGAACAAACGGGCCTACCATATGAACAGATCCTGACTGAACCAATGCGTAAAAACACCGCTCCTTGTATTGCTTATGCTGCCCACAAGATCCACGCACTGAATCAAAATGCCAATTTGATCGTGGCACCTTCAGATCACTTGATTCTGAACGAAGAGAATTTTGTTGAGATCATTCAAACGGCTATTAGAACAGCTCAAAAAGATCGTATAGTGACCTTGGGAATTAAACCTTCAAGACCTGATACCGGTTATGGATATATCCATTTTGATGGATCGAATGATACTACTTTAGGAACGGTCAAAGAAGTGATAAAATTCACGGAGAAACCGAATCACGACATGGCGGTTAAATTCGTTTCAAGTGGTGATTACTACTGGAATTCAGGAATCTTTATTTGGAAAGCTTCAACAGTGATCAATGCCCTTCAACAGTTCAAACCTGAGATAGACCAATTATTTTGTACCAAGGGGAATGATTACAATACGGCTGATGAACAAGCATTTGTAAATGCAGCATTTGAAGCTTCTGAAAGTATTTCTATTGATTATGCCGTGCTTGAGCCATCTGATAATATCTCAGTTGTATTAGCAGATTTTGGATGGTCAGACCTTGGAACCTGGGGATCTTTGTATACACATCTTAAACAAGATGAACATGGAAATGCTGTGATAGGAGATCAGGTACACCTTTTTGAGAGCAAAAACTGTATAGTGAATGTTCCAAATGGAAAAAAAGTAGTATTACAGGGATTAGATGACTATATCGTTGTAGAAGCCAATAATACCATCATGGTGATCCGTAAAATTGACGAACAAAAGATCAAGGATTATTCAGCAATTGCAGATGGAAATGGTTAATGTGTTAATGTGAAAATTTGCAAATCTGTCAATGTGCTGATCAATGGATGAAATAAATGTTCAGGATAACTGATGATTGTATTTCCTCCGGTAATATCTTTTAATCACCACATCACCACATCACCACATCACCACATCACCACATCAC
>JACJYW010000013.1 GCA_020635955.1 Crocinitomicaceae bacterium | reverse complement strand
TAACACAGAAAAAGTATGGCAATTCCAAAAATCAAGTCGAACTTATTTACGTTCAAAACATTTCGATCTCCTGACAGGATAGATATTAATGACATTAATAATTTTTTCATTCAACATCCTGATATTACACAAACTCAATTTAATCAGTGTCCGGTCAGAAATCCGGATGGGAGCAACGAAGAGGATTATTTAGATTTTCTTGCCAACTTTAATCCAGCCACAAGTTATAAGGAAATAAGAAATTTAAACCCTGATTTTTATGACTTCTCCTCTGCTTTAATGCACTGCACAACGAGTCAGTAGGATTACCGCTTTTGAAAAACAGGTCATTTTGATGGTTCAAATAAATGAAACTAATCAAATTGAAATTCGTTTCAAATTCGGAAATAATTTCAAAAATGTTTTACAGAAATATTTAGCAGTACAGCACGCAGGTAGTTCTGTTAGTACTATTGAAGGAGCAATTTACCTTTCAAATCTACAAGGTTTCAACTTCATATTAGAACAAATGAAAGTTATTAATAGAAGTCTTGATAAAACAGGGTTTGCTGTTAAAATGCTACTTCTTTTGAAAATAATGAGTTTAGAAAGAGAGTTTTTTGCAGCTTCAAAGGAAATTTCAAAGGCTGTAGAGGAAGAATCAATAAATATTACTGCTCTTGATCGATTTTTGCTTTATCATGATGTTACGGGACTTACAACTACTCATGAAGAAGAAGTAAACCTGGGCAAAGATAAGTCTTGGAAGGATAACGGCAAAGGAGGCTCAAATGAAAGTTTGTTCAATCTTGATCCTCAAATCAGGAGAATGGTAGATGAGTTTAGATTTGCTCTTAACCAAACCAATTCGTTAGATAGTATAAAGAAAACTTTGCAAGAAAAAGGAGCTGAACTCTATAAATATTCAAAATCAAAAATTCAGCAGAAAAACAAACCATACACACATAAGGATGGAATCCTCTATTTAGCTCGGTTGATGATGCAAGTCATAATCTCAAACCATCCAAACATTATTCCTAGATACAGTAGTAAATTAACGGAGTTATCTAAATTGTTTGAAATGCATAGTCGGGGTCTTGAAGGAACTGAAAAACCAAATTTCTCTCGTGATTCTCCCTCCTTTAAGAAGGTGCTAATTTCAGGGTTCGATCCGTTTCAGGGCGGGGTGGATTCAGATTTGGATTTGTCAAATCCTTCTGGAAATATTGCGCTGTCTTTAGATGGAAGAAAAATAACAAATGGAAGTAAGACAGGAATTGTTCGAAGTGCAATGTTCCCAGTACGATGGACAGATTTTGATGATAATATTACTGAAGACTTTTTTGAACCATACTTTACAAAATCAAAAGGCGCAAAGCCTGATATTATTATAACGATTAGCTATGGTGTCCATTATGTCAATACTGTTGAGCATGATTATCATATTGAGCGATTTGCTGCCAATTACAGAGGAGGAGGTACAGATAACAACGATTATAATCCTGGAGATCATAAGCTAATTCCATCTTTTACTGATAACCAAAAGGATTGGACTTATATTGAGACGACACTACCATTGGAATTATTAAAATCTACTACCGATGATATTGTGAAAGTTCCAAACTTCAATGCGGTTATAAATCATGGTGGGTTTTCTAAAAATATTTTTGGTTCTGGAGGGTTCAACCCGTATGAAGGAAATACAGGATTTTTCTATTGGGAAATATTTGGTACTTCCAAAGCTACTGGAATTGAAGAGAATATTACATCTTCTTTTACTCTTAACCAGCCAAGTAATTTGTTTCCAGAACCATTTCAAATATTCACTTCAGCAAACAATGTAAATAAGGAAATACCATCGTTTTATGGAAATATTCTCGTTGCTGATACAAATAAATTGAAATATTATAGGAAACCAACTTCCTCACAGCCAAACCCTTCATATATTCCCTTACCGACTTGGGATAATTACAAAGATTCTGCGCTTGAAATCACTCATGATGATATTAGAATTGAAGCTCGAAGTGGTTCTGGTGGAAGCTATATGTCCAACGAAATATTTTATAGAGTAGCCTTTTTGAGAGAAAATTTCAAATTAAAAGGAAACGACATACCTACTGGACATATTCATATTGGGTTTAACAGTGTAGATCCTAATACCGACAGGACCAGAATGTTGGAGGATATTGAATTTATAATAAAGCAATTTATTGGTGGTCTATGAGAAATTGGACGGGAATACTTCTTTTGCTATCCATTGTGTTTAACCATGCAAAGATGTCCTACGCACAGAGGGTTTCAGTAGATTATTTTGATTTTAATGTTACCGTTAGAATTGACGGTAAAGAGCCAGAGGACTTTGGTAGCCTGAATTTATCGTTAAGGCGAATCAATTCAGGAGAGAATCATTTTAGCAAATTTTCGGCTCAGGGTGAGCTTTTAAGAAGAGGAGATACTACTACACTTTATTCAATAGAGGTGAAATGGAATAATAGTAATTTGATAGCTATATATATCCTTATTGACTCAAAAAGGGCCTACTTTTTTGATGATTTAATGAAGAAAAACAGGCTTGGAATTGGTGCAAATTATCTTGAGAGAGAAGTGATATTTAATGTTACTTCTTTTCTACAAAAAGGGACTTACTTCATTGATTTATACGACATGAAAAAACCGCTACATGTGGATTTATCTGAAAAAATTAAGAATTACAATTCTGGTGAATTACCGAAGTCACATGAGACTATATGCGAATTAATTGAACCTTGGTATAAAATCACTAGGGAACTTCATCCCAATTTGAAAGGCAATACTATTCTAACAATTTCACAAAAGGGGATGGAAGCCAATAAAATTAGTGATCTACCTATCTCGACTGAAACTCTCGAAAAATATATTCAGCAACCAAAACTTGGAAAACCGATGACGGTAGCTAAAATTCTGAATTCAATTTTTGAGTAATAGTAATTTATTTGGCAAGACTAAATATCTACTGGCGATTTGTGAAAGAAAACGGAAACAAAATATTAATCTTTTTGCTTTTCTTGGTGTGTAGCATTAGTCTACAAGCTCAACCTGGATGGGCGTTTAAATTAGAAGGAAACCTTAATGATATTGATTCTAATCAACTTAAAAAATGTATTCAAGATCCACTCTGTAAACTTTGTCCAATAGAAATTGATTCAACCACAGATTTGCGGAGAATCGAACATCTAAACGTTCTTACACAGACAACATTAATTCTAAATTTTGACAAGGTTCCGAAAGGATTGGAATTTTTTGATTTTAAAAACTTGAAACAATTAACCATTTTTGGAAATAACCGCTTAAAAGACATTAGCAATTTAGGGACGTTGCAGGGGCTAGAAATGCTATCAATAATCGGATTTGGGGGAGAAGAAATTAAAATGGATCCAAATTCATTTAAGGGTTTACAAACTGTTCACATTAATAATTGTACAAAACTTAATTACATTGATGATTTACTCGCAATCAGCAACATTACTGATCTAAGAATCTGGAGCTGTCCAAATCTTAAAACCCTTATACATGATAGAAATAAACAACCACATGTTAAATGGCTCCGCCTCTATAATACTCCTATTGATCCTCTTAACCTATGTTCATTTATTGAACTTGAGTTATTAATATTAGATGGATTGTCTTTTTCATCCATTCCTAATTGTTTGGCTGAGACTCTAGAGGCTTTGTACATCAGCAATAACGATAAACTTGTGGAAACTGATGGCATTGACCGTTTAAAAAACCTCAAAGTGATCAATGTTGAAAATAATTCATTAATCGAGGATAGAAAAATGAATATTGAATAATTTTGAATTTAAGATAAAGCAATTTAGAGGTCTTGAATGAACTTTTACAACTGGAAAAAGAAGTATAGCGGTATGGATGCTGTTCAGTTTAAGTGCTTAATGGATAAAAGGATAGGTTACAATATATGCAACAGAAAGATCAATTTTTGTTATTCAATTTGTCAGAGTTTGAGAATTGGATAAAATCGGAAAAGGTTTCAAGATCGATTAAGCGAATACAAAATCATCATACGTGGAAACCATCTTATAAGGATTTCAAAGATGACAATCACTTCACTCTATTAAAAGGAATGAAACGTTCACATCTGAAACGAGGTTTCAGTGATATTGCTCAAAACATTACCACATTTCCCGATGGAACATTGGCGATTTGCAGACCTTTGAATAAGGTTCCTGCCGGTATCAAGGGAGCAAATAGAGGCGGTATTTGCATTGAACATGTTGGGAATTTTGATGAAGGTGGTGACAGAATGAAGAAGAAGCATAAGGAGACAATTATCCAATTGAATGCTATTCTTTGTAATCATTTCAATCTACATCCTAACTCAGATTCTATTGTTTATCATCACTGGTGGGATTTAAATACTGGAAGAAGAAAAAATGGCAAAGGGACTACGAAATCATGTCCGGGAACCAATTTCTTTGGAGGAAATATGGTGGAAAATGCTGAAGATAATTTCATTCCAATAATTCTTGTTGAGTATCTCCAAATCAGAAATGGATTCTCAGATATTGTCACAGAGCCAGAATTATTCAAAATCAGATACAGCAAATCAGGCAAGATTGAGTTCGGAAAGGAACTTCAATCATTCCTGAATCAATTTCCTGGAATCAAAATCAAAGTTGATGGTTGGCCGGGGAAGAAAACTTCAGATGCTTTTAGGATGTTAACAGGGTATTATTTAAAAGGAGATCCGAGGGGGTAATGCTTCTGAACCAACAATGGACCTGATGAAGTTTATGATGAATAATATTGGTTCGAATGTAGGAGTCGAGATGTTTTAATATTACATTATGCAACAAACTATTGCTTTAACACTAAGCCTCATAGGAACCGCTTTGATCATTGTCAACGCTTATCGAGTGGCATCATTGTTACTTAATTTTCTAAATGAAATAGCAAATGACTATGGCACTTGGAATATGGAGTATTTGCCGGAGGAACTGAAAAGGCGAATTAAGAAGTTTAAGAAAATCTCGCTGCCACTTTATATAGTTGGAATTATATTACTGATTTCGGGTTTTATTCTAAATATCCTTGTTGATCAAGGCTGAGTGTGTATTTAAAGTTGAGCAGACACAATTAACAACAGTATTCCAAATACCTCTATGACAAGCAAATAAATTCCTTGATTTAGTTACGCGGTAAAAAGCATTACTTCTATTCGTAAACATCAGACTAACAATACTTTACGGTTTTACGTAAAACCGTAAAACGCCTAGAAAATAGAAAATTCAAAGCCTAAAGGTGCAAACCTGTTCTTGGTACATTCGGCAAATCCATCTTCAACTTTCAATACTATATCCACATTATGCAATATTTCCTGTGAACCACGCATTTCGCCTTTTTTGGTGGATTGTGCGATAGAAATCATTGCACAATTATTATAATGCTCTTCAAGTTCTAAAAGTGAATTTTCATCTATCCCCATATTATTCAGGCTGTCAACGATAATGAAATGGTAGGCATTTTGAGGAATGTTTTCAATCATATCTTCAGCCGAACAAATGTCCGCAATGAACAGATTTTTATCAAAAGCCCGATTGTCTTGTAATTTATCTTTCATTGTTTTTGAAAAACCCTCCTCACCGCTTACATATAAGACACGTCCAAAATTTTGGGCTAGGTAATTAGCAAATTGGAGACAAAATGTTGATTTACCTTGTCCCGGCTTACCAAAAACTGCCATTTTAAAATCTACCGAAGGTTTTCCCAGAAGTGATTGCCAATCATCTTTGAAGTCCAGAGATCGAAATTTCATTCCTTTTAAATCATTACTACAAATGATCTTTCCTTTTGTACTCAACTCCTCTTGTCCAACATCATTCTGAATTATATCAGCTTCAGGTAACGGAGTAGAAATCGGTTTTTTATTAATTGGGTCTTTGTAGTCAGGATTGGCAATTAATTGTGGAATTTTAAGTAGAAAGGAATTTGCTTGTTTTAATTGAATGGTTAAATATCCAATTCGCTTTTTTATGCTTGGGATAGTTCGCTCATTAATCGTCTCTATTTCATTTTGGGCGTTCCGTTTTAGAACAAACCCAAGCCCTGCTCCTAGCAAGCCTCCTATTAATGCCCCTCCAAAAGAAAATTCAGCCTTTTTCTGATTACTACTGATGGCGTGAGCAAATCCTCCTAAAACAGTTCCGGTTCCTCCAGACATCAAAACAGGGTTCTGTGATGAAAGTTGATTCAGATAAACGTTAACTTCATTCAGTTTAATCTTTTCCTGTTTTAGCAGTAGTTCAAGGTTGGACATAATATCTCTCAGTTTGGAGTATTTAGGGTTGGTTATTTGCTTAGGAACATTTGATTCATTTTCTGGTTTGTCTTCAATAACTCCTTTTAGAGGTTCTACTACCTTTCTCTTTGGTTCATGCTTTTTTCGTGAAACCAAATAGTCACTTTTCCTGATTTCTCCGTCTTTGGCGTTTTTAACCTTGTTGTAGTTTTCCCCGTAAAGCCAGTAATTTGTCTTGCAAATAGGTGAACAGTATTTTGCGTTTTTCTTTTTGTGGTCTATTGATACTCCACATGTCTTACATCTTCTTCCCATCTCTCATGCTTTTTTCATATGAATAACTCTAATTTAGCCTATGCAAAGGGCTATGTCCTCTGCTAATATTCGGTTCGATATTTCTCCCGGCTCTTGTACAGATGAGAAAAAACCAAGTCTTTCGACTTGGTTTTTTTGTTTGGATGAAGACGAATGAAGCTTGCTTCAATTCGGATGAAGAAAAACAAAATTCAAGACGCGCAGCGGATTGGTTTTTTCTTTGACAATGACGTGCGGGACTCAGCGAAGCTACGTCCCGTCCCGAGTACATTTAAACAGAAAGCCCTGTATCATAGAGATACGGGGCTTTTTTGATTCGACATTTGCCGAAAACGGTTCGACATTTCAAAACTTTTTTAAGAAAAATTTGTGTAGCTAAATAGCTACGTATATATTTGTAGTCAAATAACTACATAATGAATTTAAGAAGAGATGTTTTTCAGGCAATAGCCGACCCGACACGAAGAGCCATTCTACTTTTGCTGGCTTCTCAATCAATGACAGCAGGTGCTATAGCATCAAATTTCGATTCATCAAGACCAACAGTTTCAAAGCATTTACAAATTCTAACTGAATGTGATTTATTGAAACAGGAACAAAATGGTCGTCAAGTACATTACCATCTATATCCTGATAAACTCAAAGAAATTGCGGATTTCATAATGCCCTTTCTAAAACTTTGGGATGACAGATTTAACAAGCTCGAAGACATAATGAAAAATCATAAATCAAAATAATTACAATGGAATTAAAACTAAAATAGAAGCCTTGGATGGTAAGCATGATTTGATTATTACAAGAGATTTTGATTTGCCAGTTGAAATTTTATTTAAAGCATATGTGGAGCCTGAGATTGTCGAGCAATGGATGGGCACGAAAGTTGAAAAACTCGAAAGTAAAATACATGGATGCTACAGGTTTTTAACTCCTGATGGTAAGGGTAATAACATTGGTTTTAATGGGACAATTCATGATTTCGTTCACAATGAAAGAATAACAAGAACCTTCGAAATGGAGAATTCCCCTTTTCCAGTACAACTTGAGTTTTTGAAATTTTCGGAATTACCGAATGCAAGAAGTCACTTAGAAATGCATATTGTTTTTAAGTCAGTAGAAGATAGAGACGCAATGCTGAAACTGCCTTTTGCACAAGGAATTAATATGGCGCACAATAGACTGCAAGAAATATTAGAAAATCATGAGTAAAGGAAAAAAGATTGTGTTCTGGGTGGTGACGCTGTGGCTCTCATTAGGAATGGTTGCTACAGGAATTGTTCAATTGATTCAAACTAATGAGGAAAAATCAAAGATGATTGAACTTGGGATTCCAAATTACATTTTTGCATTAATAGGAATATGGAAAATTATTGGCGTTGCCGTGATATTGATTCCAAAATGTGCACTAATAAAAGAATGGGCTTATGCAGGTTTCTTCTTTTTAATGTCAGGGGCTACAGTAATTCACTTAATAAATGGTTCGTATTCTGAGCTATTTGGACCAATCTTATTATTGGTATTAACTATTTCATCCTGGTTATTGCGACCAGAATCAAGAAAACTACATCAACTAAAACAGGCAACATTATGATTAATGAAGTAAGCAATTTCCTTAACAATGCTGATAAATGGCAATCTGAAATGGAATTACTATGTTCCATCTGTAATGAGTGTGGTTTAACCGAAGATTTTAAGTGGATGCATCCATGCTATACACACAATGGTAAAAACATTGTGATTGTTCAGGGCTTCAAAGATTATTGTGCATTACTTTTCAATAAAGGGGCTCTCCTGAATGACGAAAGTAAATTACTCGTTCCAATGACTGAAAATACCCAAGCGTCAAGACAAATTAGGTTCAAGAGTTTGGAAGATATTGAAAAGCAAAGAGCAATCATAAAGGCTTACATTTTTGAAGCTGTCGAAGTTGAAAAGTTGGGCTTGAAAGTAGAATTTAAAAAGACAAGTGATTTTGAAATTCCAGAAGAACTAACCATCAAATTTGATGATGATATTAGCTTCAAAGAAGCTTTTGAAGCATTAACTCCTGGTAGACAAAAGGGGTATCTATTACATTTTTCGCAGGCTAAGCAATCTAAAACACGTTCTGATAGAATTGAAAAAAGTAAAGAAAGAATATTCTTAGGAAAAGGATTAAACGATTGTGTTTGTGGCCAATCCAAGCATTATCCAAGGTGTGATGGCTCTCACAAATATTTAAAAGACTAAAAGTCAGTTGAAATCTGATTCGACAATACAATCATCTCCTGTACAAAAGCCCTTCAGAGATTTCTGGAGGGCTTTTTTCTTAAATTTATCCATGCAAAATCGCAAAGTTGTACTCTATATCAGCATGAGCCTGGATGGCTTCATAGCTACTAAAGATGATGATCTGTCCTGGTTATCTGTAGTTGAAAAAGAGGGTTTGGATTATGGATATGCCAACATGATGGAAAGGTGTGATACTTATATTGTTGGATCGAGAACCTATACGGTGGTGTTAGGTTTGACCGGGGGAGATTTTCCTCAAGCCAACATGTTTGATTGTTATGTCATCACTCAAAAAGAGATCCCCTCCACTAATGGAATAACTTTTTATAACGGAGATCTGAAAACACTAATTCAATCTTTAAGATCTAAGAACGGAAAAGACATCTATTGTGATGGAGGAAGCCAAATTGTTAAGCTATTAATGGATGATAATCTAATAGACGAATATATTATATCAGTTATTCCAATATTTCTTGGTGAAGGAATTCGCCTTTTTAAAGGAAGTTCTTTGCAGACGAGTTTAAAATTATTGAATAGTGAGAAGTTTGAAACTGGTCTGGTTCAACTTCATTACGAGCGCATCATCAATCAATGATCATAGAACTGGAATATTTCACCGGGCCCGATTGTGGTGTATGTCAGGTGTTGAAACCTAAACTAGTGGAGGCTGTTCAACTACAATTTCCCACAGTGAAAATCTCAATCCATGATGTAACGGTAGAAACTGAATATGCTGCCCAACAAATGGTTTTCACTCTCCCCGTTGTATTAATAAAAGTTGACGGAAAAGAACTCTATCGTTTTGCCAGAAGTTTTAGTGTTAATGAGGTTCTTTCAAAATTGGATCGCATAACATCTCTCAGTTCTATTTAAGATCAAAAAAGTTAATTTTTAGTTAGGTTTTAAATATTATTTGTTTAAACATATAATTTCATTTACCTTTGATGTATGGATAGAAAAACATTCATACAATCCCTTGGAATTCTGGCACTAACACCCTCTGCTATGCAATTAAATGAATTAAGAAAATTGGCTGACGGATTTAAATCTACTCCGAAAATGCCCGTACTTTTCATTGGACATGGTAATCCAATGAATGCCATAGAAGAAAATTCCTTTACAAAGGGTTGGAGAGATATTACTAAAAAGATTCCTACTCCTAATGCTATTCTCGTCATTTCAGCACATTGGGAAACAAAAGGTACATACGTTACTGCCATGGAAAAACCAAAAACCATTTACGATATGTATGGTTTTCCCCAGGAGTTATATGAAGTAAAATATGATTGTCCCGGTTCACCGGAATTAGCTGGTATTATTAAAGAGAATGCCAACAAAGCTAATGTTCACCTTGATCATAGTTGGGGATTAGATCACGGAACCTGGAGTGTTTTGGTCAAAATGTATCCAGATGCCAATATTCCGGTACTACAATTAAGTATTGACCGATTCCAGAATGCACAATATCATTACGATCTGGCTAAAGAGCTTGAAGTTTTGAGAAATAAAGGAGTTTTGATCATTGGAAGTGGAAATATTGTCCATAATCTTAGATATGCTTCATTTGCTATAGATCCAAAACCTTATGACTGGGCTGTAGAATTTGATGAAAAGGCAAAGGAGCTTATCCTTTCTAAAGAGCACAATTCATTGATCAATTATCAGGATCTCGGAACTGCAGCACAATTATCTATTCCTACGCCTGAACATTATTTGCCTTTGCTTTATATTCTTGCTCAACAGCAAAATGAAGATAAAGTAGAGTTCTTCAATGAAGAAATGGCTTTTGCTTCAGGTTCAATGCGTTCAATAATAATCGGTCAGTAAAAAAGATACTTTCGTCTAAAAATCAATCAAATTTCAAATAGGTTATTCGGAATATTTATATCTTAAATTTGCTCAATCTTAAGAAGTAAAAGTTTGACCCGAACATTTGAACCTCATTTGCCTGATTTTAAGCGAATTGCGATTTTCATTGCAATACTGTTTCCATTTCTTTCATTTGCAGAGATCCCAGATAGCTGTCAATCTAATTTCAGTAAATACATAGATGTACTCGAAAATGAGCATTTAACCAATCAACAGGTAGCCGATTCTTCCAGAAAATTGCGCATATGGGATTGGAAACAAATGGAAGATGAATCTTTCAACCTGGTAGTTCGGGCCATTGAAAATCGAATTAAAGAATCACCTACTTTAGAGGAAAAAGCTCCTCTACACGAACTCCTCAGAGAAAATTATCAATCCAGAAACAACATTGGAAAAGCAGTAGTGCAATATGAGAAATTGATTGCCATCTATTCCGTGCTTGAAGATACCGTATCCGTAATCCACTATTATCATTGGCTGAGTTGGATGTATCATGACAATGGGCTTTATGAAGAGTGCATGATAACTTACAGGAATATCATTGATATATGGCACGCAAAGGCAGTTGATTTCAATTCTGCACATCACGTTTGGACTTATGGCTATTTGTTCTCTGTTGCCGGATGGGAATTAAAGAAACCGGATTATCAGGACAGTGCGGTTAAATACATCAGTGCGGCTTACACTTTTGCAAAAGAAGAACAGGGTGATGTCCATGTAGAATGGACGATTACATACGCTATGGCACTTGCCCGGCAGGGGGATAAAAGAAAAGCGATTGAAGTAGGCCTTGTGGGTCTTAAGAGAGCAGAAGAACTCGGAGATCTCTTATACATAGCTCGTTTCAACAAACAACTCTCTCAGTATTATCAATCAATAGAAATGAAGGATAGTGCCTATTACTACATAAATAGATCGGCCGAGTACGAATTTAAAATGTATCCTGATGGACATCCTCATCAAATAAAAATTGGAGAGGGTAAGAGCCTGCATATGTACAACTTGTTCTTCCTTATTTCAATACATGATCATTTTGGTGAAACCGCTAAGTCATCTACTTTACTGGATCGTGTACTTGAAGGTCCGGAGCAAATCCCGGATTACAATACTTTAATGGAGTACAGAGGAATTGGTGCTGCATCCTACTATCAAAATGGACAGTTTGAAAAGGCTGCCAATAATTATCGTCTATATCTTACCTATGTTGACAGTGTTAACAAAGCCACTTTTGATCATTCGAAAGAAGTGAAAGCTGCACAACTTGAATCACAAATTGCATTAGAAAAAGAAAGAGCTCAGGTTGAAAAAACACAGCAAGAAGAGCTTGCTCAAAAGGAAAAAGAGAATTTGAGAACGATCATTTACAGTACTGTTTCAGTAGCCGGTGTAGTCATCATTTTCCTTGTGTTTCTTTATCGTAGGTTTCAATTGACATCACGTCAAAAAGTGCTGATCGAGAAACAAAAAACAATGGTTGAATCAGCCTATGATCAATTAGGTAAAAAGAACAAAGAAGTATTAGATTCTATTTCATATGCCACCAGGATTCAAAATGCCATATTGCCTTCAAAGAACAGAATACAACGTTTCCTGCCTAATTCTTTCATCCTTTACTTACCCAAGGATATTGTAGCGGGAGACTTTTACTGGTTAGAAGAAAAAAATGGTACCATACTTTTTGCAGCAGCCGATTGTACAGGACACGGAGTTCCAGGTGCTATGGTATCCGTAGTTTGTACCAACGGATTGAACAGGGTTGTTCGTGAGCAAGGTATAGTTAAACCTTCAGATATTCTGGAAAAGACAAGGGAGATTGTGATCAGGGAATTTGAAAAATCTGAAGAAGAGGTTAATGACGGAATGGACATTTCATTATGTGCTGTCAACGGCAATGAATTACAATACGCCGGAGCGCATAACCCACTTTGGATCATCCGAAAAGGATCTAATGAAATTGAAGAGTTCATTGCAGATAAACAGCCCATAGGTAAGTTTCATTATGCCACAAATTATACCAATCACATCACAACTATAAATCCTGGAGATACCGTTTATGTATTTACGGATGGATTCGCCGATCAATTTGGAGGTGAGCGTGGCAAGAAATATTATGTAGCGAACTTTCAAAAGTTATTGTTGAGTATTAAAGACCTTTCGTTGGATGAACAAAAGCATAAAATTTATGAAGAGTTCAATCGGTGGAAAGGAGATAGAGAACAGATTGATGACATTTGTGTAATGGGAGTAAGATTTTAATGGTTTGATTTTCAACTGACTAATTTTTAGAAGAAGATAATCCTGCAAAATCGTGCAAACATAGGGTAAGCACGAATTATATTTGTAACGCAAAAATTAGGTGAAACACTGTATTGAAAAAACTGTGGCATAAAATATCATACAATGGTGTTGAGTTCTCTGATTCACTTTCATTCAAGGAACAAAAGAGATTGATCTTCTTTAATCAGGTTCTATTTGTTGGATTTTTTGCCACCTTACTTCAAATTCTTTCCACCTGGGATTTTATTGGCACACAATCACTTTTGTTTTTAGTCGCAACCTTTTCAATAGGTATAGCCTATGCAATGAACAGACGTGGATTATTCAATATTTCAAAACGTGTTTTCATTTTGGCCATTTATGCCCTTGGTTTGTACACCTCATTCTTGTTAGGCGGATCAGGGTTATATCATTTAGGTGTGATCATCAATTTCACATTCGGTTTGATCCTATTTGATATGCGGAAAGAGAAAATGGAGATCATAATGGGTATTCCGTTTTTAATAGCTTGCTTATTAATAGGTGAATTAGGTTTAGGTGATGCTCCTAACTTTTCAAACCATCCTTCTATTCAAATGGCCAGATATTCAAACATCTTCAGTTTGGCAGCTGTCACTTCAATTTTGGTAATCTTCATCATTCGTTTGAATTATAAAACTGAAGAAGAATTGACGAAGACACTTGGGATCAAAGACAAATTGGTTAAAGAACTAGAGCAAAGCAGATCAAAATTGGAAATTGCCGTTGAGGACAGAACCAAGGAAATAGAAGAACAAAAAGATGTGCTTCTCAAACAGAATGATGAGAAGGAATTGTTATTAAAAGAGGTTCATCACCGGGTGAAGAACAATTTACAGGTCATTGCCAGTTTGATCAATCTTCAATTGGCTAAGATCAATGAAGATACTACTCTTGAAGCTTTAAATGAGACTCGACTCAGGGTGTTATCTATGGCATTGGTGCACACCAAAATGTATCAAACGAATGACTTTAAACAGATCACCATTCAATCCTATTGTGATCAATTGGTGGATAATATCAAGGAGCTGTACGGTATTTCAACAGTGAATTATAAACTGGAGATTCCTGAAATGGTCAAATTAGATATGGAGAAAACCATCCCCGTTGGATTGATCATTAACGAGATCATCTCCAATTATTTCAAACATGTTCACAACAATGGTAATGGTGATTATTTTGAAATAAAAATAGCTGATCATTCTCCCACCCATTATCAGGTAAAGTACAAAGACAATGGCAATGGTTTTAAGGATAATTTGAATGCTGAACTATCAAAAACCCTGGGAATGCAATTGATCGAAAGTTTGGTTGAACAGGTGGATGGCGAGCTTGAATTATATAATGATAGTGGAGCGGTTTATGCTTTTACCATTCTAAAAAACTAAATGCGGCCCATCAATCGACAGGCCGCATTTCGCTAAAAATTAATCGCTACTCCGCCATTCATACCAATCCAGAAATAGGTCTCTCCCTGATCATTCCACCATTCAGTTGTGTAGATAGAATAAGGAACATGAATAGCAGAGGTTTCAGTTTCAGGATCATGTTCAGACCCATAAACATTAAAGGATGGTCCCGCAAAGAAGGTCAAATGTTCTCCCAAATTGTATCTGAAAGACATATCCAACTTAGCCAAAAGATCTAATCTCGGTGTAAAAGATTGTTGAACGATATGGGAGATCGATCCATCAAAAGCCAGATCAAATTTATCTGTGATCTTTACCTTGGTCCCTAATCCCAATCCATAAGAAAGGTAAGATTCACCGTGGTTTACAGTATATCCGGCTTTGTAAATAGTGTACAATCTGTCCACCCCTAATTTAAGATTGATATTTCCGTACATGGCTTCAGTGGTGGTAAATTCTACTGAATGATATCCGTTCTTCACAAAGTTGAACAAGCCAAGCGGAACACCTTTTTCATAGCTTTCCGCGATATTGATCAATCCCATCTGAAATCCGTTCACCACTTTAGCTCTGTTCACCAGTGCCATTTGTGTTCCTTTAAGGTCTTTCGAAATGTTAGAAATACCTGAGATCTGCCCACCTATGACGTTTCCGTTAGCTACGTTATTGATTCCGGCAATTTGAACCCCGGTCATGTCTCCATTCGTGATATTTGATATTCCGGCCACTTGTCCTCCAAGAAATCTTCCATTCACCGTATTGACGATACCAGCGGTTTGAAAACCGAAAGCGGACCCACCAATGACGTTAGCTATTCCTGCATAGCACAGTGAATTAGAGGTGTCCTTCACAAAATTGGAGATCCCAGCCACCATCATTCCGTTTGCGGCTGCTGCATTGACATTTGCTATTCCTGCAATTTGTAATCCGTTAACGTGGCCCAGGTTGGAATTCACCCAACCTCCTATTTCAACTCCATTCAATCCTCCATTGATTCCATAAAGTACATTGAAAGAGAAGTTATTTATGTATTGAGTAGAATTGATCCCATTAGTCCCCAATGGATAGAAAAATGTGACCTGCGCCGGACGCGTTTGAGTTGAATCTTGCGCGTAGATATATGCTGCAAAGGCATACATAATGATAAATACTATTATTTTCTTCATTGTTCTGATTATTGTCTATTTACTATAAAGACAACTCAGATCAACTTTACCCCTATCCTAAAATCGAAATCCTATTTGACCACCCACCCAGGCTTGTGTTAGATCTTGTGAAGTCACCTTCTTATAAAAAGGATTGAAGGCAATATTGGTATCATAAAAACCATTATCACTTTGAAAAGCCTGAATACTGACATTGATAGAAGGACCGGCAAAAACAGTGACCCATTTTGCCAATTTAAAGTCAATTGTAGGTGAGAATTTATATAACTGAGCAAACTTGAAGGCCTTGAATTCATTCTCAAAAACCATTTGACCGGTGACATCCATACTTAACATGAACTTTTCGCCCATGTTCAAATAAGAGCCAAATCCCATTCCTAGACCGTATGCCTTATGAAATCCAGGTCGCACACCAAAATTGTAGGTATTATAGAATCGTTGTGTTCCGGTTTTAAACACCAAATTCAAAGCAAAGATCTCATTGGCCGATACCTCTGTTTTATGATAACCTTCCTTCACAAAGTTGAACAAACCTATTGCCACTCCATTACCACGAATACTTGAGTTCACCAATCCAATTTGTAAGCCGTGATTTTCACGTGAAAAGTTTTGAATAGCTGAAACCTGTAGACCGTTATTCTTATGTGCAAAATTTGAGATTCCGGCTACCTGAATGAAATTTACCCCACCATTGGACATGTTGGCTACTCCAGATATCTGCCCGCCAACAAGGCTATCTTTCACCATATTATATACCCCGCTTATTTGAGCACCGGTTGATTTCTTCCAGGTAATATTTCCTACTCCACTGAATTGTAATCCAGTAAATCCTCCCCGTACAATAGAAGCCACACCAGATACCTGAACACCTTTAAGATCTCTTTTCATTATGGTACTTATCCCTGCAACCTGAACACCGGTGACATTTCCCTGCACCAAATTAGATATTCCTCCAACCTGAGCTCCAATCACATCTCCTCCAACTAAATTGGCTACTCCTCCAACCTGAGCTCCAATCACATTCTCCCGAGTCAGATTAAGAATTGAGCCTACCTCTGCTCCTTTAACTCCTTTTGAATATCCGGCTAAAACATTAAGAGAAAGTCGATTGTAGATCAAGGCATTGGTCGATAAATTCGAACCTATACTCACTCTTGGAATTAAAGAGATCTGAGCCAAACGTACGTCTTCCACATCCTCCAAATTTTCACTATGTTGAATGGTTTCGTTAGAGATTAGGACCGTAGATATTCCCTTTTGTTCTATTGGCACCTCAATACGTTCCATTTTTTGATTTTCGATCTTTGATATATCCTCTTCAATAGGTTCAAGATCAATATCTGTGATCAATGTACCATTGTCATTTCCCTCTACTACGATCACCTCAGCTTTGTATCCCTTCTTTTTGAAATAGATAGAGATCAATGAGCAATTTCCAGGTACTACCAATTTATATTCACCGGCATTATCAGATAAGGTAGCATAATGTCCGTCTACCTCATAAACACTGGCTCCAGCTATTGGCTCTCCGGTACGTTTATCGAAAATGAATCCTGAAAAAACATATTCAGTACGTTCTTTACGACAAGCCTTTGCAATCTCACGATCCTCTTCTTTTAAAAGGACAATGTGCTTACCCACTTCTTTAAAACGAATACTGCGGTCAAAAATCAAAGAAAGACCATACCTAATGGTTTGATCTTTTATACTGAGACTAACGATTCGTTCTTCATCAACAAAATCAGGATTGTAAGAGAATTTGACCTTGCCTTTATCTTCAATGGCTTTGAGAATTACCTTAACCGGTGTACTTTTGATATCAATGGTGATCTTTCTATCCAATAAACTTTCTTTACCCTGCGAATAGGAGGATATCAATATCAAAAATATGATCAAGAACCAATTCCTAATCATTACATTCCATGTGGTAAGACCCGTCTTTAAGATTCACTTTTAAATGATGAACTTCTGCAATAACTTCGAGAACCTCAAGTATGGTTTCTTGAGGATGAGAACTTCTAATAGGATCATTCTTTGCGGTTTCACAATCCAATATGATCTCAACATTGTAAACATCAGATAACACCAGTAATACTTCAAACAATGGTTCTCCATCAAAATCAAGAGTTTGATCCATCCAGAATGTCTCTTTGAAACCAGCTGTTTCATCCACCACTTTTCGTACTGTTCCGCTTTCATTATTCATGATCCCTTTTTCACCTGCAGTCAAAATGATCTTATCTGTTGCTGATCCAAATTCCACTTTTCCGCTTTTCACGTATACCTCTGTGATGGAATCATTGTCATTGGCATCAATATTAAAAGAAGTACCCAATACCTTTACATAAAATTCATTATGTAGGTCAATAATGAACGGTTTCTTTTCATCTCTTTCCACATCAAAAAAGGCTTCACCACTCAATTGAACTCTTCTTTCATCTCCGGTAAACTCTTTTGGATAACTCAACATTGAATTTTCGTTCAAGGTCACTTCTGTTCCATCTGACAACACATCCTTCACCACTTCAGCCTGACTGGTCATTTCCATTTGAGGGATATCATTGTTCATCATGAATAACACACTAAGGATACCGCCTAATAAAACAAGTGCAGCTGCAATTGCCGGGAAAATAAATCGGTTAGGTTTGTTTTGGTTGATCGGAATCACTTTTTCACCCGTATCGACCTGTCCTAATACTTTATTCCATGCGGCGTCTGTATCAACGACAACTGGTTTAGACTTCAGTTCTCCTGAACTCATCCAGATCTTTCTTATGTCGCTGAATTTTTCCATGTTTTTTGATGACTGGCCTAACCAAAGATCAACTTTGATCATCTCCTCATTACTTAGCTCTTTGTTGAGATAAGCAATCAGTTTTGCCTCATTTATTTCTTCATTGCTCATTGCTCTAGTTCCAAAGACCTAAAATGATCAGAATACTCACAAGGTATTCCGCCAGGTCGGTTCGTAATTGTTTGATTGCAGATCCCATCTGATTTTCCACCGTTTTGACACTGATGTTCAATTTGTCTGCAATCTCCTGATATTTCAAGCCTTCAAATCTGCTCAACACAAATATTTTTTTTCTTGCTTCAGGAAGTTGATTGATGGATGCTCTGATCTTTTCCTCTAACTCTGTTGCTTCTACTTCATCATCTGCCAAAACATGGCTTGTCTCCAACTCTCTTTGATTGAATTGCTTGTATTCTTCTCGAATTTTAATGTGTTTCAGCTGATTCAAACAGTTATTCTTAACTGCTGTTATTAAGTATCCCTTGATAGAAGATTGGATATTGATCTCAGATCTTCCCTCCCAAAATTTCACGAACACCGATTGCACAATCTCTTCAGCCGCTTCCAGGTCTTCTAAATATCTGTTGGCAACGGCACACAGATCTTCATAGTGCGATCTAAAAATCGATTCAAATTCTATGATTGATATTTGTGCTAAATGTTTCAAGGTGATAAAGATAAGATGAAGCAGGACACTAAATAATGACCTGCCTCATTTATATTAATATGGTTTAACTGTTCCTGATCCTGATGATGAATTTGTTATAGCAGGAGTTCCTCTATACAATACATCTCCACTTCCTGAAATGGATACATTCAATTCATTAATGGCGTGAACTTTACAAGATCCTGATCCACTAATAGTTGCCTTAGCTTTTAATGCCGGATAGTTGATGGTAGTGATATTTCCTGAACCGCTTATGTTGAGATTTTCATAGCTCATAGTATCCACACCTTCTACCACAATATTTCCAGATCCTGAAATAGTAGCTTTCAAATCATCCGTACTTAAAGAATCCAATGTAATATCTCCACTTCCTGAAATACACAATTCCATATTTGAAGTAGTCACTAATCTGCTAGCATATATACTTCCTGACCCAGAAATTGTCAAAGCATTCAAATTTGGCGTTTTGACATAAACATTTAACGTAGGATTTCCTTTAATGCATTTTCCCTTTTTCGTTTTGATCTCAAGGGTATTTCCTTTTACTTCAGTTACGATTATGTCCTGAAGATTTGAGCTGGTTTCTACAATTACTGATTGTTGATCTGCTTGTTCTACATAAACATGTCCAATATCACTTAGGGCAACTTCTGTAAAAGAACCTACAGATCTTTCCTGTGTAATAATATTTCCATCTTCTCTATAACAGAATACACCCCCTTTTTTACATGACGCTAATAAACCTACTGCTATAATCAATATTCCAAATTTTGCTGTTTTCATTGTCTTTAAATTTCGTTTTACATTATCAAGACAATCCAAACAAAGTATACCCCTATCCCACCCCTAAAAAAAACTTAACTTTGTGTATATGAAGCACACATACCACATCACCGGAATGACCTGTAACGGCTGTAGAACACACGTTCAGGAAGCACTGGAAAAAGTGGAAGGTGTTACCAGCGCAGAAGTTGATCTTGAAAGTGGAAAGGCCAATGTAGAATCAGATCATCACATAGCTGTTGATGTTTTGAAAGAAGCTGTTGCTGCGAGTGGAAATTATGCTTTGCACGAAGATGAACATGCTCATCACCCCCATCCACCCAAGAAGAAAGATACCGGTCCGGGCATTTACTATTGCCCAATGCGTTGTGAGGGTGATAAAACTTATGATCATCCGGATAATTGCCCGGTGTGTGGAATGGACCTTGTGAAAGAGGCTATGTCTGGAGAGGATCTGGATAATGCCACTTTCAATGACCTTCGAAAAAAGCTATTGATCTCTTTGATCTTTACTATTCCGGTTTTCATCATTGCCATGGGCGATATGATTCCCGGAAAGCCTTTGCTGAATTTATTTAGTCATAATATCTGGAATTGGATTCAGCTGGTTTTATCGATCCCCGTTGTTTTTTATACCTGTTGGATGTTCTTCCAAAGAGCCTGGTCATCCATTGTTAGGAGAAGCCCTAACATGTTTACACTCATTGGAATTGGATCAGGGGTAGCCTGGTTATTTAGTTTGGTGGCGCTTATTTTTCCTGATATTTTTCCTGATCAATTCAAAACAGCAGATGGTCATGTTCATCTCTACTTTGAATCGGCTGTGGTGATCTTAACCCTTGTTCTTTTAGGTCAGATGTTGGAAGCAGGCGCACATAATCGAACAAATACTGCGCTAAAGGCACTTTTAAATCTTGCTCCAAATCAAGCAACCAGAGTACTAGAAGGTAAAGATAAAGTAGTTTCAATTGACGATATCAAAGTTGGCGATATTATTAAAGTAAAAGCTGGCGAAAAAGTTCCGGTAGATGGAATAATAGTAGAAGGTTCTGCTTCACTGGACGAATCTATGATCACGGGAGAACCCATTCCGGTGGATCTGGAAGTTAATGATCAGGTTCGGTCAGGTTCGATCAATGGTAATACTACATTTTTATTCAAAGCCGAAAAAGTAGGGGCTGAAACATTGCTTTCGCAGATCATTGATATGGTGAAGAATGCCAGCAGAAGTCGTGCTCCGGTTCAGGATCTGGCAGATAAAATATCTACTTACTTTGTTCCGATTATCGTTGGGATTTCAGTGTTGACCTTTGCCGTTTGGGCAATTTGGGGACCAGAACCTGCTTACGTGTATGCTTTCGTGAATGCCATAGCCGTTTTGATCATTGCCTGTCCATGTGCCTTAGGGTTAGCCACACCAATGTCAGTGATGGTAGGAATAGGAAAAGGAGCACAAGAAGGAATCTTAATAAAGGATGCTAAGGCTTTACAAGAACTACAGAAGATCAATTATCTGATCATTGACAAAACTGGTACATTGACTGAAGGAAAACCATCCATTCAATCGGTCTCCGATTCTAAAAGCTTGCAATTAGCTGCTTCATTGAACAGTAACAGCAATCATCCTCTGGCGAAGGCCATTGTTGAATATGCTGCTGAGAATAAAGTAGAATTGTTACCCACCTCAGCATTTGAAAATGTCACCGGTAAAGGAGTTAAAGGGGTTGTTGGGGATCAAATGATCCTTGTAGGTAACGCCAAATTCATGTCAGATGAGCTGATCCTATTTCCATTAGATATCAAATCAAAAGTGGAAGAAGAAGAGGCAAAAGGACATACCATATCATTGGTTGCGGAAAAAAATAAAGTGATTGGATACTGCGTGATTACTGACGCAATTAAACAGTCGAGTAAAAAAGCTATCCAGGAAATAAAAGATAAAGGCATTAAGATCGTCTTAATGACCGGAGATAATGAAATAGCTGCTCAACAAGTGGCTAAAGAAGTTGGGATAGACGAATATCAAGCTCGTTGTTTGCCTCAGGATAAACTGGAAAAGGTAAAAGCATTACAAGCTAAAGGTGGAATCGTTGCTATGGCCGGAGACGGGATCAATGATGCCCCGGCATTGGCTCAGGCAGACATAGGTATCGCAATGGATACGGGAACGGATATCGCTATTGAAAGTAGTGATATCACCCTAATGAAAGGGGATTTGAATGGTATTGTAAAAGCACTTAACCTGGGTAGATCAGTGATGGGAAATATCAGGCAGAATCTGTTCTTTGCTTTGGTTTACAACTCACTTGGAGTGCCATTAGCAGCAGGCATTTTGTTCCCCTTCTTTGATGTTTTACTATCTCCAATGATCGCGGCAGTAGCTATGAGTTTTAGCTCGGTATCTGTTATTGCGAATGCTTTGCGATTGAAAACCGCGAGAATTTAAGAGATTGAACAATTAAATTATGGAAATAGATAAATCAAAACCTGTATTAGTAACCGGCGCAACAGGATTTGTAGCCGGATGGATCGTAAAGAAATTATTAGATGAAGGATTAACTGTACATGCTGCAGTTCGAAATCCTGACAACAAAGAGAAAATAAAACACCTGGATGAATTGGCAGCAAATGCTCCGGGATCTATTAAATATTTTAAATCTGACCTATTAGAAAAAGGTTCTTATGCTGATGCCATGGAAGGATGTGAATTGGTTTTTCATACAGCATCTCCATTTGTTTTAGATGTGAAAGATCCACAAAAAGATCTGATTGACCCAGCGGTTAAAGGGACCGAAAATGTATTGGAACAGGCTAATCACACATCTTCAGTAAAACGTGTGGTGCTAACCAGTAGTTGTGCCGCCATTTATACAGATACGGTGGACACTGAAAAAGCTCCTGGAGGTAGGATCACTGAGGAGATTTGGAACAATACGGCATCATTGGATTATCAACCCTATTCTTACTCTAAAACACTAGCTGAAAATAAAGCCTGGGAAATTGCTAAAGCACAAGATCGTTGGGACCTTGTAGTGATCAATCCAAGTTTTGTAATGGGGCCGGCCTTAAATCCTAAAACTACTACCTCAGAAAGCTATAGAGTATTAAAACAAATGGGTAGTGGCGCCATGAAAATGGGAATTCCAAATATTGGTTTTGGGGTAATTGATGTACGAGACCTGGCAGAGGCTCACTTTAAAGCTGGTTTTACACCATCTGCACATGGAAGGAATATCATCAGTGGGCATAACACCAATTTGGTGGAGATGGTGAAACCTATACATGCAAAATATGGAAAGCAATATCCAATGTCAGCCAGAGCTCTTCCTAAATGGATGGTATGGACCTTTGGACCAATGTTAGATAAAGCTTTGGAAAGAAAATATATCTCAAGAAATGTCAACCATAAATTCACGGCTGATAATTCAAAAGCAGTAAAAGAGCTTGGACTACAATTCAGACCTTTGGATCAAACCATGGTAGAATCATTTGATGCCCTGGTTGAGAATAAGATCATATAAATAAAAAAGGGATCTTTTCAGATCCCTTTAACTTATGACTCAACGCCATAAAAACTTTTGGTAGCAAGTTTAAATCTTAGTTCTGCACCCTTAACCAGATCTTTGAACTCTTCAAATTTTTCTTGCCCGATAGCATGTACTCTGCTTTCTGCTTCAAAGAACAATAACACCGCAGGGTGATTGTTCTTGAATCTTTCAATGTGTTCGTAGCCGATCAATTCATTGTTCTTGATCTTCTCTTTAATCCATTCAAAGTTGACGTTCATTTTTGCGTAATTTTTCAACTAGAACGCAAATCTGCAACAAAATGTTTGGTTATTAAGCATTTTTAAGTTTAAAAATCCTCATTATTTTATTACCAAACCTTTAACTTTCATGATAAGAGCAACCATCAAAAGCAGCCATGGCGTGCCATGCAGTAGTACATCAAACCAATCCATTGCTTGCATTCCTACCGCACCACCAGAGATCCATTTTAATTTACCCCAGATATGTGGTTCAGGAGCAAAAGGTGCTAATCCAAGAGTCAAAGATGCAATTACCCATAACTGCATCTTTTCCTCAATCATTTTCAAAACTTTCATCTTATCTCGCCCAGTTACCGTATCCGCCTTCTAATTCCAGAACAAATTCGAATCCTAGAGCCTCAAACTTTTTCAAAGCTGCTGCAGAACGTCCTCCTGCTTGACAAAAGATCAAAGTAGGTTTCGTTTTATCGAGCTTTTTAATGTTATTTACAAACTCAGGGTTTGAATAATCAATGTTCACAGCCCCTTGAATAGTTCCTCTACTGAACTCTCCAGGAGTCCTTACATCCACCAATTGAACATCTTTTAGCGAGTTTAACTTTTCATTGAATTCTGTCTTGGTAACTCTCTTACAAACCTGTGTTTTCTGTTGTGCTGTGGCTAAATTGAAGCTTGAGAAAAGCCATAACAATCCCACCAAAGCATATAATCGCTTTTGCATATGTGTATTATTAATTGTGAGTGATTAAACTTCTATAGCATTGTGGTTGGGCAAACGTATTCAGATACGTTATACTTTCCACTGTCTTTGATCGCTTTAAATCCGCCTTTAATATCTACCAGGTGATCAAACCCTTTAGATTTCAAGATAGATGAGAAGATCACAGATCTATATCCACCAGCACAGTGCACAAAGTAAGTTTCATTCTTATTTACTTTCTCCATGCTGCTTTCGATATAATCCAGCGGTGCATTCAATGATCCAAGCACATGCTCACTATTATGTTCACTTGCTCTTCTCACATCCAACACCTTACCTTCATGCTTATTGTGAGATCTGTCAAATGCTTCTTCAGCTGTAATTGATTCAATAGTATCCACCGGTTTACCTGCGGCTTTCCAAGCTTCAAAACCTCCCGCTAAATATCCTATGGCGTGGTCATATCCAACACGTGCCAATCTTGTTACAACTTCTTCTTCTCTTCCTTTATCAGTAACTAGAATGATCTTTTGATTGATATCCTTTACCAATGTTCCAACCCATGTAGCGAATGAACCATCTATTCCAACGAACATAGATCCAGGTACAAATCCTTGCACGAAGTCTCCAGCTGAACGTGTGTCAATGATCATTACATCAGATTGACCTTTTAATTCATCAAATTTATCCACTGAAAGGGCTTCTAAACCTCTTTTCAATACTTCATCAATGCTGTCATACCCCTGTATGTTCATCAACACATTTTTAGGGAAGTAACCCGGAGGTGCAGTTAAACCTTCAACCAATTCAGTAACGAATTCTTCTTCATTCAGATCAAGATTCAACGCATAGTTCGTTTTCTTTTGGTTACCCAAAGTATCCGAAGTTTCTTTACTCATGTTCTTTCCACAAGCTGATCCTGCTCCGTGACCCGGATAAACAATGATATCATCATTTAAAGGAATGATCTTATCTCTCAAAGAGTGATACATCATTCTAGCCAATTTATCTTGTGTTAGATCCTCTATCACCTTTTGTGCAAGATCCGGTCTACCAACATCTCCAATGAACAATGTATCTCCTGTGAAGATCGCTTCTTCTTTTCCGTCCGGATTGATCAGCAAATAACATGAACTTTCAATAGTGTGACCTGGTGTATGCAATAACTTGATCTTAGCATCTCCCAGATTAAAGATCTCTCCATCTTTACCTACGTGCATATCAAATCCTGTTTGCATAGTAGTTGGGCCATAAACGATAGTTGCTCCTGTTTTTGCAGCAAGATCCTGATGTCCTGAAACGAAATCAGCATGGAAGTGAGTTTCAAAGATGTATTTGATCTTTGCTCCTCTAGCTTCTGCCATATCAATATATTGTTGAACTTCTCTTAATGGATCAATAATGGCTGCTTCACCATTACTTTCAAGGTAGTAGGCTCCTTGTGCCAAACACCCTGTATACATTTGTTCTACTTTCATATCCTTATATTTTTCCATCTTACAGTTGTAATCAATTGTAGATGATATTGTTATTTAATTTTTACACTACAAATGTAGGGCGAAAATATCGATTAGGTAGTGACATTTGTCACATACTCCCCTTATTCTGTGAAACGATCTTGCTCTGCACTTCTGACTGGGCTTTTCCAGTATCTAAATGGTCCACCGCTTCGTGAATATTAATAAACAAATTCTCCCTTCCTAAGGCTTCAATAATTCCACTTTTAAAGATAATATCTCTTGCCGGACCAATAGCCCCTGTCATCATGAAGATCCTACCCTTGCCTTTAATTTCTTTTATAACGTTTGCCAGAACAATACTGCCCGTTGAATCAATATAATTTATGGCCTCAGCATTGAGGATAACAGCTTTTAATTCTTTACCCTTTTTGGCGCACCGCTTGGCCAACTCACTTTTAAAATATTCTGTATTTCCGAAATATAATTGACCATCAAAACGGATGATCAAAAGATCAGGTCTATCTTCTATTTCATTACCAAATCGTTCTACATTCTTGAAGTAATCTGTTCCTTTTATTCTGCCTAATTCTGCCACATGCGGTTTTGCTGTACGATAAACCAACAAAAGCAATGAAAATAAGATCCCCGCAACGATACCCTGAATAATACCAACAAACATGGTGACCGCAAAAGTGAGTATCAATAGAATAAACTCATCTTTCGCATTTTTCCATAATTGGGAAGCGTATTTTAGATCGATCAGTCCAAAAACTGCCACCATTATGATAGAAGCAAGAATTGGATTTGGCAAATAATAAAATAATGGTGTTAGAAAAAGAAGGGTCAACGCCACAACAGCTCCACTAATTAAAGATGCCATACCCGTCTTTGCGCCAGCCTGATCATTGACTGCTGATCTTCCAAAACCACCTGTAGAAGGATATGCCTGAAAGAAAGACCCAATAATATTGGATGCTCCTAAGGCGATCAATTCCTGACTTGGATTCACTTTATAGTCATCATGGCGGTGTTCCATTGATTTTGCAATAGAAATAGCCTCTGTAAACCCTACTAATGCTAGCGCCAAAACAAATGGAAATATCTCTTTGATCTTTTCAAAATCAGTCATGTGAATACTCACAGATGGTAATCCGCTCGGAACTTCTCCAACTATGGTTACTCCCTGTTCATTCAAAGAGGTAAATGCCATCAAAAGAATACTCAACACTACAACGATCAACGATCCAGGAATTGCTTTTTTCCATTTTTTGATCAACATGATAATGGCAATTCCTCCAACGCCGATCATCAAGGCATAAGGATTTGTATTCTTCAATTCAGGCGTGATATTCTGGATCAAAGCAATAACACTATTGCTTCGTTCAATTTTAATTCCAAGAAGGTGATTCAATTGACTGAGTGCTATAACCAGTGCCGCAGCAGATGTGAATCCGCTAATAACCGGTTTTGATAGAAAATTTACTAAAATTCCCATGCGCAATAACCCAAGAACTAATTGAATGGTTCCCATGAAAAGTGCCAGGAATACAGCCATTGAAATATATTCATTGTAACCTGCCAGCTTCATAGCACCTAAAGCTGATGCCACAAGCATTGAATCTAATGCCACAGGACCGACAGACAATTGTCTTGAGGTTCCCAGTATTGCGTAAACGATCTGAGGCATTAACGCCGCATATAAACCAAATACCGGAGGTAAGCCTGCTAACATGGCATATGCCATTCCCTGAGGAATGAGCATGATCCCTACGGTTAATCCAGCAGGCAGATCACCTTTGAACTGCTTCTTTGAATAGTTTGGCAACCATTCTAATATGGGTAGGTATCGCTTCATTGAAGACAAATGTACATGTCTGTTTTACGTTTAAATGTACGCAAAGTCACAATAATTAAACTCAACAATTACTACTTATGGGTACGATATTTGTAAATTTGATGATATGCGTACAATGCTAAGTATACTAATTGGGTGTATTACAATCCTTTCATTTGGTCAAAATCCTGAAGGTTTTGATGCTATGTGCAATGAAAACATGCAAGGTACTGTACCAACCGCATCTGCCGAACAACTTCGATCAGATATTTCGAAAAAATCTCCGGTTGTCATTTTGGATAGTCGCGAAAGAAAAGAATATAACGTCAGCCATATTTCAAATGCTGTTTATGTTGGATATGACCAATTCAATGTAAATATCCTGAACGGAGTGGATAAGAACACTAAGATCTATGTGTATTGTTCGGTAGGATATCGAAGCGAAAAGATCGGAGAAAAGCTTATCAATGCTGGTTACACCAATGTTTTTAATTTATACGGTGGGTTGTTTAATTGGTGTAATAATGGCATGCCAATGGTAGATGAGAATGGAAACCAAACTACCAGAATACATGGCTATGACAAAAGCTGGGCACAATGGTTGAATCGCAGCAAATGTAAACCCGTGTTAAAATAAAAAACCACCCATGAAATGAGTGGTTTAATATCTTAAAGAAAAAGATTCTTAGTGAGATTCCTCAGCATGATCTTCTTCTCCACCTTCTGCAGATTCAGTATGGTCATCACCACCTTCTTCTTCTCCACCACCACAGCTAGTAAATCCTACTGAAACTCCTCCTAAGATGAATAACATAAACAATAGCTTTTTCATAGCGAAAATAATTTTTGGTTAATAAATTAGACTAATATCCTTTCGGATGCTTGAATTTAGCAATAATGTTTGCCTTTTAAAAGAAATTTGACAACCTTTTTGCACCACAACATGTTAAAAGGCTGATTTGAAGGAAATTATTCTGCGACTATTTCAAACTCAATTCGTCTGTTTTTACTACGCCCATCTTCTGTTCCGTTATCAGCTACAGGACGTGACTCTCCAAAGCCATGATATTGAAGGCGTGATTCAGATATTCCCATCTTTGCCAAATAGTCTTTCACGGTTTTAGCGCGTTGAAGTGAAAGGGTTAAATTGAATTGATCATTCCCCAAATTTCCTGTGTGTCCAAGAATGTCGATCTTAAGGTTAGGATGAGTATCCATTAATTCCTTCAGTTCTTTTAAAATCGGCCTTGATCCCGGTAAGATCTTGGATTGGTTTGCTTCAAATGTTACTTCTGGTAAAATTACCTTTTGATTCAACACTGATTCACCATTCTTCATTCTCTTTTTCAATTCAGAAAAGGTTATGTAATTGTGATGCTGGGCAGTTCTTCTGTTAAATTCTTTTGGTGATCTATGCACATAAATTTCACCTGGTCCGCACTCAGGTGAAGAAGACCAAATGCCACGCAATGACTCTGTCGAATCCTCCCAGGTATAGATCAAAGTTGCTCTCTTCAAACACCAGTTAATGTACATCCCTTCTTGCATGTACGATTCATCCCAATCTGTCTCAGTTAAACTCAACTGACCATGCTGAAAAGTACCTTTGAACAGCATTACACTGAAATTCTTGCTATTCGCTAATTCAATTCGTGACATACCGGTTATGTCATTTCCTTCTTGCTCAATATTCAGGTAGAAAGCGTAATTATCGGTAAACCCTGCCGTATCATTTGGATGGGTTAAAATACCTTGCCAATGTCCTGTTACAGTTTGCGAAAAGGAGATCGAAGTAATAATCAAGCTAAAGATCAGCAACGCTTTTTTCATAATTTCTAGTATTTCAGATGCTTGCGAAGATAATATTTCTTACTGAGCCTTCCACAGCAATTTACTTGCCATTGTTTTGTACGGAGCCCAATTTTCAGAAATTTCGATCATTTTAATCCTCAATTCCTTCTTATCCTGATCAAGAGCGTAATATTTCTTCATCTTTGTCTGAATCCCTAGATCATCAATAGGAAAAACATTTGGCCTGTCCATGGGAAACATTAAGATCATCTGTACCGTCCACTGCCCTACTCCTTTTATTTGGGTCAGGTACTTAATGATCTCCTGATCATCCATCTCGTCCAGTTTGTCAAACAACATTCCTTCAGTCAACGAAAAATCGGCCACATTTTTCATGTAATTAAGCTTTGCATGAGACAATCCGATATCTCTTAATTCCCAGTCCTCTTTGAGCAATAATTCTCTTTCATCCGGATATTGATCAGGAAAGAGATCAAGAAACCGTTTCCAGATAACATCTGCCACTTTGGTTGATAACTGTTGCGAGACAATAGAATGAAGTAAATAGTAATAAACATCTATACTGGGGGTAGGATGAATATCTTCCTTAACCTTTTTGATCACTTCAGCCATGATAGGATCAGTTTTGGCAAGTGCCGCCATAATGTCTCGGTAAGGTTTCATAAAATATTGATTTACTGATTATCAGCATTCCGCAGATTTTTCTAAATTGAGAAAAAATTAATGACTATGAAAAAAATTTTACTTTTTGCAATTACCTTTCTTGCCCTTGACTCTTTCGGTCAAACTCAAATTGAACCCTTTGCTCCATCAGTTCCTGGGACATATATTGGTGGTTTTGGAAGTGTTGCCGTCCTTGCCTCAGTTCCCGGGACAACGGCATGGACTGTTGAGGGTTCAGGAACCGGAAGCTATCCCTTTGTTGGAGATGATGGTGCTACCGTATTCGGATATACAGGTTCAGTCGGTAATTACTGTGCAGTTGGTTTAAGTCTTGGGTCAACTTTAACCCTTGTTTCTCCGGAAATGAATTTTGGAGTAAATACGAATAATCCAACACTTACATTTAAATGGGGGCAAAGTCAACTATTTTCTGGTTTGCCTGGATATTATAATGCACAACAACTTGAAGTTCTCTATAAAGAAGGATCAGGTGGTTCTTGGAATGTGCTAACCACGATCACAACAATTGATGCAGCCTATTCATGGCATAATGAAATTGTTGATTTAAGTGCAGTATCAGATTTCAGCGCTTTATACATAGGTTTTAGAGTAACTTGTAACACGCCTGGTCTCCTCTATCCAACATTTGATTATGGCGAAACTGTAATTGATGAAATAGTAGTTACAGGTACATCTACGTGCACAAATACAACTAACTCTTTCTCAGTAAATACCTGTGGAAGCTACACCGTACCTTCAGGTGATGAAACATACAATACTCCTGGCACGCAAACGGTAATGGATACCATTCCTAATACTGCTGGATGTGATAGCGTTCTAACAATATCACTCACACTTAAAGCCCATACAGCTAATTCAATTACAGAAACAGCTTGTTTTTCATATACAGTTCCTTCAGGTGATGAAACCTATACAACAGTTGGAACTCAAACAGTGATGGATACTATTCAAAATGTAGCTGGTTGTGACAGTGTGTTGACCATTAATTTGACCATTAACTCGGTAGATACATCATTGACAATTAATACCTTTCCAATAACTGCCAATGCTACTGGTGCTGCATATCAGTGGCTCGAAGGCTGTGACTCTTCACCATCTTCTATATCAGGTGAAACAAATCAATCATTTACGCCAAGTGATTTTGGCTGGTATAGTTGCGAAGTAACTCAAAATGGCTGCACAGATACCAGTACTTGTTATTATTTTGAATGGGAAGGAATTGATGAGAATA
Source organism: Crocinitomicaceae bacterium (assembly GCA_020635955.1). Taxonomy (GTDB): domain Bacteria; phylum Bacteroidota; class Bacteroidia; order Flavobacteriales_D; family Crocinitomicaceae; genus Paracrocinitomix. Next base: position 77,915 of record JACJYW010000013.1, on the reverse strand, counting down.
ATCAATCATTCGATATTTATCCAAACCCTTCAAAGGGTTCAATAATATTAGATCTAAATTCAATTCAAGGATTGCAAACCATGACGATCGCAGACATGAATGGTAAAATTGTAGTTCATGACCAAATCAATGGAGGTTCACAGATCAACTATTCTCTGAATTTAGAGAATGGAATTTATATTATCTCTTTGGTTGACAACGAAGGAATTATTCGTAGATCTAAACTGATCATTGAATAGATAATAGTATTTGAAATGAAATAGGTCATCCAAATGGGTGGCCTATTTTTGTTTTCGGTAAATTCGTCCCATGGGCTTTGATTACATTGAACATTTCAGACAATTAGATGAGGCCTTGCTGGTTGAAAAGCAAGAAGAAATTGAGGTTTATAAGCAACTCACTGAACAATCCTCATTCAAAGATCGTGTTGAGGCCGGCATTACCCTATATCCCATTGAATTTCGAGAAATGCGATACAATGAATTGGGAGATCAACTCATTGAAGCTAAAAAAAATCCGAATCAGGAAGGGGAAGAATTCGGTGTAGGCAGATTGGTGGAGATCTTCAACACTGAGGGAGAATCATGCCATGGTCAGTTGATCGAACAAAAAGAAACTAATCTGCTCATTCGTATTTTAGATGAGGATGTCCGTGACTGGATCAAAGATGGCAAAATAGGTCTTAATGCCATGGTGGATACCAAAACTTATGACCTTTACCACCTCATTTTAATGGAGATCATCAACGGGTTGAAATATCCTGTATTGAGCGATTTTTATAATTTGAGAACTAAAGATTATCCTGAAGAAGGCTATGAAAACCCCTCATTGAATCCATCTCAAATTAAGGCCGTGGAGGAAATGATCTCGGATAATACGGTAAGTATTATTCACGGACCTCCGGGAACTGGTAAAACAACCACACTTGTTGCAGGTATTCAGGCTTTGATAGAAAGAGATAAAAAGATCTTGCTATGTGCGCCGTCAAATGCTGCTGTAGATAACATCTGTGAAAAGCTCATTAAAAAGGAAGTTAATGTTGTAAGAGTTGGGAATGCTGCAAAAGCAACAGAAGGAGCCATGGAAGCAGATCTGGATCAACTCATACAAAAAGATCGATCTTTTAAACTGATCGAGAATTTAAAATTGCAAGCCGATAAGATCAGGGATAAAGCCAACAAATACAAGCGTAATTTTGGTAAAGAAGAGTACGAAGAGCGCAAGCAACTGCAACGTGCATTCAAAGAAATTCGATCTGATATCAGAAGGATTCAAAAAGACATAACAAAGAACATTTTAGAGAGTGCTGATGTGATTTGCGGTACGTTTGTAGGAGTTCAGAATATCGCTAAAAATATAGGCGAGTTTGATGCGGTAGTTATTGATGAAGCTGGTCAGGCTATAGAACCAGCTATTTGGAGTGTGGGTCATTTCTCAAAGAAATTGATCATTGCAGGTGATGATCTTCAACTTCCTCCAACGGTGAAATCAATGGAAGCTGAAAAGATGGGATTGGCAAAATCTGTTCTTGAAATGGCGACTGAAATAGGTTTTCCGAAACACTTGCTGAATGTTCAATACAGAATGAACCAACGTATCATGGGGTTCTCGGATTTCGAATTCTATGAAGGATTACTTTCGGCTCATGAATCTGTGGCCCATCAGCAATTGGATTATACGCCGTATGCACCAGTTGAATTTATTGATACTGCTGGTTGTTCTATGGATGAGCAAAAAGATGATGAAAGCGGCGCCATTAAAAATGAGGGAGAGATTAAAGTTTTGAGACAGATCCTTGAAGAACATGATCCTCATAAATATTCTATGGGTGTGATCACCCCATATCGCGCTCAGCTACATCTGATCCAAAATGAATTGAGCCATATCACAAAATATTCAAATACAGTAGACAGCTTTCAAGGGCAGGAACGTGATATCATTATCATTTCATTGGTACGTTCCAATGATCGCGGTGAAATAGGATTCCTTAAAGATTACCGCCGTATGAACGTAGCCATGACAAGGGCAAGAATGAAACTTATCCTTATAGGAGATTCAGCCACTCTTGGACAGGATGAATTCTATGCGCGCTTCCTTGACTATGTGGAACGTGTAGGTACCTACCGATCAGCCTGGGAGTTCCTATAAATTTATTATGGATGTCATTTCGAGCGCAGTCGAGAAACGCCAGTTCGAAGAATTCAAATCTTCAGAATTCTTCGCACTAAATTCTAAAGACATGGCTTCGCCGAACTTAGCTTTCTCCGCTTCGGTCGAGTTTTCAAACGAATAAATCGACTAAGGGATCAAGTAATCAATGGTCACATTGGCAGATGCTGTTCCTTGTGCAGATAAGGTCAAAGGTACATCCAAATTAGAGTTCATGTAATCACCACTTGAATAGTTGTAATCTGAGTTGCTATCATAGAAGGCATTGACATAATAGGTGCCAGGATGCATATAATTGAAATCAAAGCTCATACTTTGTTGAGCACTTGCATTCACATATCTAGATCTGTATTTCAGATTACCAGGTTGAAACACTACACCACTAAATAATGGTTGAGTAGTGATCAGATACAAAACTTTCTTTGATGGATCAACTGTTGCCGGAGCAGCAACTGTAATATTTACTGTAGAAACTCCCAAATAAGGTTGCTGTGCTTCAGGATAAGGATCTCCGGTTCCTCCATAATAAACTGACTCACTTTGACCATCAAAGGTGTGCGTAAAATCCTTCACCTCTTCTTTTTGCGGAAAACTGAAAGCGGATACAGCATTCTGTGCAGAGGTTTGATCCTTCAATACAGCTTGCCATTTCATGTGTAAAGATGGGGAAGATTGGGTATTGTAATGATTAGTGTAAGTAGTCATGATCAGACTATCTTGCTTGAATAGCACTTCAGTATACACTCTTGTTCCACCTGAAATTGGATCCACAAATCGGTAATATGATTCAGTTCCTTCATTTACACTGTCACACACCATATAAGATGCCCTTACCTGCCCTGCAAATCCTCCTCCATTTCTGAAGAACATTTTGTATCCGCCATCATACTTAGCAATGAAGAAACTCATAAAGATATCATTGACTGAATCCAGTTCATTTTTTGCGGAGATCTGCGCAGATGAAATTGGTCTGAAATCTACGATCCATTGAGGAAAACTACCCAAAGGTGTTGGACTGCTCACTGGTCCGTCCCAAATACCAATCAATTTTGAGAAGATCGAATAGCCTTTTACATCCGTGTTTTGATCAATTGGCGGAATGATTGTGTCGTATTCACAACTTCCATCATCCTTTTTTGCCTCAGCATCATAATTGGTTGCTTCAGGATCTGTACAACCCTTGTGTTTACAAGAAGCTAGTATGGCACAGGCTATTATGGATAAGAAAATAACTCTTTTCATAACGATTGGTTTTACTAAAGATACGAATTTCTAAAACTTTTATTTCAAGGCTTCAGCTAACATACGTTGAAAATGATGCACTCCTTTTTCCTTTTCCGGAGCAAATCTTCCGTTCTGATAAAAGCGAGATGAAATACCTTTTTGCACCCCTTCAACCACATACTCATCCTCTCTCTCTACCTTGTCCAGTTTAGATCCCGCACCTACTTCCAGCTTTTCATGATCATATACATAGGAAATGAAACTCACTTTGGTTTTATTGATCGTAAGTGGTTTTACCACATTGATGGAAAGTCCCCATGGATAAAAGTTGAACATTAGATTTGGAAAGATCCAATAATAATAGGCCGCCACTTTTTTACCTTCATCCGGATGCCCGGCAGGCAGATCAAAACATTCCACCCCATCATCTGCATAACCAATTTGCAAGGTCATGTGATCATATAATTCTGTAGTATAAGTACTATAATCCAGAGCCGCATTCAGATCTGGGTGAACAAATGGAATATGGAATCCTTCAAGGTAATTATCACAATACAAGGCCCAATTAGAATTTACCAGATAATCTCTGGATAAGGATCTTTCTAAAATGAAATCGTTCATAGGTAAAAACCCAACACGTTCATCCATGATCTTCAAAACAGAACGAATATCAAAAGCAGGCTCAAGTGCAGTAAAAATGAACTTTCCCCACAATTCTGTCGGACATTTATGCAATCCCTCACAAGGTCTTGGGAAATCCTGAGTATCCTTAAACTCAGGCATGAATTTGAAATCTCCATTCATTTCAAATTGACGACCATGATAAGCACAGGTCAAATGCCGTTGCTTACCCGCTTGTTGAATCACCAAATTCCCTCTATGCGTACACACATTAGACAAGCAAACTATACGCTCATCTTTTTGTTTGACCAGGATCAAAGGCTCATCTAAAAACCCTTCCATGTACCAGTAAGGATGTACATAATCAGCAAAAGGCACCAATGATGAGTCTCCTATAAATTGCCATGATCTGGCAAATACATTTTCTTTGATCTGATCAAAGATCTCTTTTGATCGGTAAAAAGAGGCCGGTAAAGTTTCTGCTTTGGTAATGTCCGGATCTACAAAAATGTGCTCTGTCATGCTTGATAGGAATTGCTTAACCAAAGATAAGCTATCTTTATTCTTTTTTTGATGATCAACGTAAATGATGCCATAGCCCTGGTGGATAAAACCGCCAACATCTCCGTTCCAGTCGAAATGGAATTAATACAGGCTTTGGATCATGTTTTGGGGGAAGACATTTATTCACCGATCAACATGCCACCTTTTGATCAATCAGCCATGGACGGATTTGCCGTGAATTTTGACTCGAAGATCACAACGTATAAAGTCATTGGAGAAATTCCAGCTGGATCAGGAGAACTTTTTGAACTTCAAAAGGGCGAAGCAGTTCGTATTTTTACCGGTGCGGCTGTCCCAAATTCGGCTAACACCGTCGTTCAGCAAGAAATTGTCTCTGTTGAAGGAAATACGATCACATTCACAGAAGAGATCAAAGAAAATTCAAATATTCGCCCCTTTGGAGAGCAAATAAAAACAGGTGAACTTGCGATAGAAAAGGGAACACATTTAACTCCCGGTGCCATAGGCTTCATTGCTACATTAGGTATCACCAAAGTGAAAGTTCATCCAAACCCAACCGTAGCCATTTTGACTACCGGCAACGAATTAGTTAAACCAGGAAATCCATTGACATTCGGAAAGGTTTATGAAAGTAATTCACTCATGCTTGAGGCCGCGTTTAGAGCAGCAGGCATCAAAACTATTAAGCATGTAGCCATTGAGGATGATTACGAAAAAACTGAGGTTGCCATTCGTGATGCTTTTAAAGAATATGATCTTTTGATATTATCTGGTGGAATTTCCGTTGGAGAGTATGACTTTGTAGGAAAAGCTTTGCTGCAATTAGGTGTTGAACAGATCTTTTATAAGGTAAATCAGAAACCAGGCAAACCTTTGTTCTTTGGAAAAAAAGAGAATAAACTGGTATTTGCACTACCCGGAAATCCAGCAGCTGCTTTGACATCCTTCTATGTTTACATTTTACCCACTTTGAACAAAATGGCGGGTAAAGGATTTAGAGGATGCCGAGAGATCGAAGCCAGATTGACCCACAGTTTTATTAAAAAAGGTAGTCGTGCTGGTATCCTAAAAGCTCAGGCTTGCAATGATGAAGTGGTGATCATGGGGGCTCAGAGTTCAGCTATGTTGAGTTCCTTTGCTAACGCTAATGCTTTGGTGATCATACCATCAGAAACAACCGAGATAAAGAAAGGCGAGAAAGTTAAAACCCTCTTGCTTCCATAAACCTTATATTTATACCATGAAGGTGAAGGTTCTGTATTTTGCTCAGGTGGCTGAAAAAGTGGGTTGTTCAAAAGAAGAGATCATGATGGAAGGTAACACCACTGAAGACCTGTTGAATTACCTAAAAAATAAGTATGCCGTATTGAACGATATGACCTTTAAGCTTGCAGTAGACCAGACATTGATCCATGAGAATATTTCGATTAAGGATGGTACTGAAGTTGCCTTGTTGCCTCCTTTTGCTGGGGGATAGTTTGTATAATGCTCTAGTTTTGTTGATCACAGAACACGGAGCTCAGATAATCTGTGATCTGTGTTCCGTGATCTAGTAACTATTATTAATACCGAGATAGATTTTTATAATGTCAGAAACCAAATACAAAAACGTCTTCGTACAGGGAGCAATTTCTCCACAAAAGATAGCTGATTCTATTACCCATCATCAGGTGAAAACTCAAATTGGTGCACATGATATTTTCCTGGGACAGGTTCGTGCAGATGTCATTAACGGAAAAACAGTTCAGGGTATAGATTATTCGGCCTATGAGGAAATGGCATTGAAAACCTTCCATGAGATCAGAGAAAAGGCTTTTGACAAATTTGATCTGACTTGCATGCACATTTATCACAGCATTGGAATGGTGAAAACCGGCGAGATCTGTTTATTCGTATTCACTTCATCCGCTCATAGAAAAGAAGCCATGGACGCTTGCAGATGGCTGGTAGAGGAAATAAAGGCAAAAGCTCCGGTATTTGGAAAAGAAGTATTTGAAGACGAATCACACCAATGGAAAGTAAATTCATGAGTATTGAGTAGATTAGTAGCAAGTATCAAGTCAGATATCTTTTAATACTCACAACACAGTACTTGATACTCACTACTTGATACTAAATACTCAATTCTAAAATCATGGTAGACATTACAGCAAAAACCTCAACATTACGAATTGCAATTGCTCAAGCGATTGTGAAAGTGAGTTCACAAGAAACCATTGATGCTATTAATAATGGCAAAGTACCCAAAGGTGATGTTTTTGAAATGTCAAAGGCAGCAGGTTTGCTCGGCGTAAAGAAAACTCCTGATCTTTTACCTGATTGTCATCCCATACCTATTGAATTTACAGGAATCTCTTATCAAATAAACGGACTGGAAATTCTCATCACCGTAGAAGTTAAAACCATCTATAAAACAGGTGTGGAAGTAGAAGCCATGCATGGTGCAAGTGTTGTTGCTTTGAACATGTATGATATGCTGAAGCCAATTGATAAAGGCATTGAGATCGGTTCTATCAAATTGCTATCTAAAAAAGGAGGTAAATCTGATTACAAAGACAAATTTTTGGACAGAAGAGAATTAAAGGCGGCTGTTGTGGTTTGCTCTGATACCATATCTGCCGGGCAAAAAGAGGATAAAGCAGGATTAGCCATAATTGATCAGCTAAAAAAATACAACGTCACTATAGGAAAGTATGAGATCATTCCGGATGACAGAGATCAGATCAAAGGACGTTTTGAGTCTTTCGTTCACGAAAATTATGACCTGATCATCTATACCGGTGGAACAGGTTTATCTGCCAGAGATGTGACACCTGACACTTTAGAGTCTTTAATTGATCGAAGAATTCCGGGAATTGAAGAAGCTATAAGAAGTTATGGTCAACAACGAATGCCTTACGCTATGTTATCCAGATCATTAGTAGGTGTAAAAGATAACAGTTTGTTAATGTGCCTTCCCGGATCAACCAATGGGGCAAAAGAGAGTATGGAGGCCGTATTCCCTTTCGTTCTGCACGTTTTCGGCATTCTCAAAGGAGCAAAACACTAGTATTTCAAAAATATTTTTTCAATAAATGTTGACAGATATCTACTTTTTTACTAATATTATTAGCAATTAGCTTATATAGTTAGATTAGTGATAGCTATCCATATCTAAAAAAGATTAAATTAGGCTAGGATTTTTGTTTAACTAATTAAAAACCAAAATTTATGGAAGAATGGTGGGGCGCAATGAGTCAGATTGAACATGTCTATTGGATCGCCGCATTTGTTGCCAGTATCTTATTCTTAGTTGTTCTAGTTGGAACGATCATAGGAGGAGGAGGCGACATGGACATTGAGGCTGCAGATGCAGATGTTGATGCAGATCATGGTATTGGCTTTCAGTTCTTGACCTTCAAGAATATGGTAGGCTTCTTTACCTTGTTCAGCTGGTCGGGAATCGCAAGTATCAATGCCGGATATTCAAATGGTATAACCCTGTTAATTTCAGTAGTATCAGGATTAGCCATGATGTTTATTCTCGCATGGTTATTCATGTTCATGGCAAGACAAGCCGAAAGTGGAACATTACAAATTTCTAATGCCATTGGACAAATTGGTGAGGTGTACATGACCATTGAGAAAAATCGTGGAGCGTATGGCAAGATCCACATTAAAGTTCAGGGATCTCTTAGAGAGTTGGATGCCATCACGGATGAAGATGAAGACCTGACGCAGGGGAATGTTGTTAAAGTGCTCGAAATAGTGAGCGGAGAATTATTATTAGTAGAAAAATTAAAAAAGTAATACGACTATGAATCAATTATTATTAGCTGATGGAATTGGCGGTTTCTCGTACGCATTGATTGCGACAGCCGCAGGTATATTATTCCTGATAGTCTTTCTGTACGCCATGTTCAGAAGATACAAACGTTGTCCGTCTGACCGAATTTTGGTAGTTTACGGAAAGGTTTCAGGAGGTGGTGAAGGTGGAAGAACTGCCAAGTGCGTACATGGTGGTGCTTCATTCATCTGGCCAATTATTCAGGATTATGAATTTTTGGATCTGACTCCAATTTCTATTGAAGTAGAATTGAAGAACGCACTATCAAAACAAAACATTCGTGTAGATGTGCCATCAAGATTTACCGTGGGTATTTCCACAGAACCTTCTGTAATGACCAATGCTGCAGAGCGTTTATTAGGACTAACTAAAGACCAGATCAAAGCGGTAGCAACAGATATCCTTTTTGGACAGTTACGTTTGGTTGTCGCTACTATGGATATTGAAGAGATCAATAATAACCGTGATAAGTTCTTATCTAACGTTGCCCATAACGTAGAAGCAGAGTTGAAAAAGATCGGATTGAAACTGATCAACGTTAACGTTACCGATATCATGGATGAGTCAGGATATATTGAAGCTCTAGGTAAAGAAGCTGCAGCTCATGCGATCAACGAAGCGAGAAAATCAGTGGCAGAAAAGAACAGAGATGGATCTATTGGTGAGGCCAATGCTGTACAGGATGAAAGAATTCAGGTTGCAAGTGCACAGGCTAAAGCGAAGATCGGGGAAGCTGAGGCAGAGCAACAAGAAAGAATCAAGATCTCTGCTGCTAATGCTGAGGCAAAAATTGGGGAAGCGAAAGCTCTACAAAATGAAAGAATTCAAACTGCTCAGGCTATGGCTGAGGCATCTATTGGAGAAGCTGAATCACAAAAGAATGAGCGTATTGCTACAGCTGAAGCTAATGCGCGTGCTATTGAAGGAGAGAATACTTCACAAATTGCTGTAGCTGAATCAGATTCTGCCAGAAGAGAGAAACAAGCTGAGGCAGAGAAAAGAGCAAAAGCTGCTGAGAAAGTTCAGGCTGCAAAAGCGTTGGAAGAATCTTACCATGCTGAGCAGGTTGCCGAGCAAGCGAGAGCCGAAAGAGATCAGGCTACTGAATATGCAAACATTGTAATTCCAGCACAGATCAGAAAATCTAAGATCGAGATCGACGCAGAAGCACAGGCAGAGAATATCAGGCGTATTGCGAAAGGGGAAGCAGATGCGATCTATTTGAAGAAAGAAGCTGAAGCGAAAGGTATCTTCGAGATCTTAACTAAACAAGCTGAAGGTTTTGACAGATTGGTTAAAGCTGCCGGAAATGATTCTAAAAATGCTGCTATGTTGATGATCGCAGACAAATTAGAAGAAATGGTTAAGCTTCAGGCTCAAGCTATCTCTAACATTAAAATTGATAAAGTTACTGTTTGGGATTCTGGTCAGGGAGGTAAAGATGGTAAAACTTCTACCGCCGGTTTCTTAAGCGGATTGTATGGTTCAGTTCCTCCATTGGAAGAAATGTTCAATATGGCTGGTTTAGAATTGCCAGATTATTTGAAGAAAAGACCTGTTGAAGACGCAAAAGTTGAAGTTCAACCGGTAAAGAATCCACCAGCTAGGAAAAAAGGTCCTAACAAGGAACAAGATTCTAAAGATCAAGAGCCAAAACAAGGCGAATAATAATGAAGAGGAGCTTAGTCTCCTCTTTTTTATTTACTTTAATGTGCATGAAATTCTACTACCCTCTGTTGGCAATCGCTCTTCTGTTTTCCTGTGGTGAAGAAGAAGAGAATTGTGATGGATGTGATCCGTCCAGCGTTGAGGCGTGGAATGAGCCGGATTCTTCAGATCTCATCTCACCTGTTGATGCCCCTTCTTTAGTAATCCTGGGAACATTTCAAGATGCGGGATCTCCTCAGATCAATTGTCATAAAGAATGCTGCGAGCACCTGCATCATCAACCTGACCCAGATAGAATGGTAGTGTGCTTAGGTTTGATCGATCCTGAGAATCGTAAAAAATATTTAATTGAAGCCACACCTGATATGCCGCGTCAATTGGAATTACTGCATCAAAATGCAGGTTTCAACAGATCTGATGTGCCGGATGGAGTTCTTCTAACTCATGCTCACATAGGACATTATTCAGGTCTGATGTATTTTGGTAAAGAAGCCATGGATGCTTCAAACATTCCTGTTTATACAATGCCAAAAATGACCGAATTTTTACAAACTAATGGTCCGTGGGATCAATTAGTGGAGAATGAAAATATCAAATTGAATCCAATTGAAAAAGAGAAAGAATTTGAACTGACATCAAACTTCAAGATAATTCCATTCATTGTACCTCATAGAGATGAATATTCAGAAACCGTAGGATTTAAGATCATAGGTCCAAATAAATCTGCTCTATTTATTCCGGATATCGATAAATGGAGTCAATGGGATAAAAAAATTACAAAAGAGTTAGAAACGGTAGATTATGCTTTTATTGACGGAACTTTTTACGATTCACATGAAATAAGTGGTAGCAGAGATGTGTGCGAGATCCCCCATCCTTTCATTACAGAAAGTTTTGAAACATTCAGAGAATTGAGTGATGAAGAGAGACGAAAGGTCATTTTCATCCACTTTAATCACACTAATCCAGTCATTGAACCTAATTCAGAAGAATACGAAGAATTGACAAACAAAGGATTCAAGGTAGCCAGAATCCATCAGATCTATCGATTGTAGAAGCCAATCATTTTTTTAAACAAGTATCTTATTAATTTTTAGGAATTTAACAATTTAATGCCTGCTATTTATAATAGTTCGTCAATTATCGAGAATATCGTAGAGTTCATCAATAAACTCATCTAATAAAGGCTTACAATTAGTATCTTTCGCACGTAAAGAACTACACCTATTAATTAAAGGAATGAAAGTAATACTTACCCTTTTGACAATTCTTTGTTCTTCAGTTGTGTTTTCTGCTGATAGATACTGGATTTCGGGAGCTGGAAGCAACTGGAATAATACCGCCAACTGGTCAACAACTTCTGGTGGCGCAGGAGGTGCATCTGTTCCCGGGGTGTCAGATGTTGCCATTTTTGATGCAAATGGAACAGGAAATTGTACTGTTGACATGGCTGTTTCATTAGGTGGAATTACTTTAAGTGGATTCACGGGAACAATTGATATTAATGGCAATACATTTTCCATTACATCCGGTGATTGTACGTTGAATTCAGGAACTATCAATGATACTCCCGGAACAAGTTCTTTTAACGTTTCTTCAACGGGTAATGCTGATTTTCAGGGAACAACTTTTGGTGCTATAGTAGATTGCTCATCAGACAGGATATTTCTAGATGGTTCCGTGTTTAATGCAAGTGCGTCCTTTGTAAAAACCGGAGCTAATAATGATAATTCTTCTGGTGGAAACACCTTTAATGCAGACGTAAACATTACCAATTCTGGTACAGGATATTTTTTAACTGCCAACTCTTCACCAGACACCTATGCTTCAAATGTAACCCTTGTCAACACCGGGTCAGAAAGGATCTATTTCGCAGATAATTCAGCTGGGAACACAATTGCCGGTAACCTGACAATGACAAACGCCCTGGCCGGATTTGGAATTAGAGTAGCGAGACAAGCGGGCAGTGACTTAACTGTATCTGGTAATGTTTCGCTTTCAACGACAGGGTCTGCTAATCATGATAATTATCTAGCTATTAACGGAACGATCCAGATTGGCGGTACTTTTGATTACACCAATACCTGTACGGCGGATGCCTGTGACCTCTTTGTCGCAAACAATGTTGGTAGTTTCGTACAAATAGATGGGGCTTCAACTATTACCAACAGTGGTACAGGAGCAAATACTCAACGTTGCTTTCTTGGAAATAACGGAAGTATGACATTTAATGGGACATTGGATTTGATCAACACTTCAATTGCCACCAATTCGCAAATTTACCTGAATCAGGATGTAACATCTACCAATTTCTACAATGAGAACATTACCGTACAGGTGACCACAGTGGGAAGTGATGGCATTCGTTTTGGAGACAATGGAGGATTTGGCACCCTTGCCGCAACTAAGACCATTACAGTTGGTGTTGGTGGATTTGTTGACGGATTCCTGTACTTTAGAAATTTCACTCAAACTGGTGCTACGGCTCAAAATATCACAACCACGGGAGTGTCAGAAATCCTGCTTTATGATTCTAATTGGGGGGGTAATGTATCTTTTACTACTCCTGAAATTACCAGCCGAGGAACTACGTACAGTGGAACGGCTTATCTTGAAAAAACTGGTGCTACTAATGATTACTCTGTAGGAGGAAATAATTTCATAGGTGATGTCACTTTTGTTAACTCAGGTGATGGTGAATTTGCCATGGGAAATGGTACTGCAGATACTTTCGGAGCCAATGTGGATATTACCAATTCTGGTACTTCTAACTTCAGACTTGCCCATGATAGCCCGGGTAATGCTGTGGCAGGAAATATCACAGCTGTAAATACAGGAAATGCAAACGCCATAATTCTCTCCTCTTCAGCTGCATCTTCGTTGACAGTTAATGGTAATCTCTCCTTTACTGACAGTAGTTCAGATCCTGATCATAACGATTACATTGGAAATAATGGTGATGTAACTATTTCTGGAAACCTAAACATCACAAACAATTCTCCTGGTGACCGATCTGACATTTTTGTCGCTACAGGAACAGATTCGCAAGTTTCTGTTGCCGGAGCTACAACTGTTTTAAATGCAGGAACAAGTGCAATTACCTCAAGAGTATTTTTAGGCAACGACGGTGATTGTTCATTAAATTCCCTTAGTATCACTAACTCTTCTGCCGCTCCTAATTCAAGCGTCTTTTTAAACAATAATGCAAATAGCTCTAATACGTACAATGGTAATATCGTACTGGTAGTAGATGATGCTAATAATGATGGTATTGAATTTGGAAATGGAGGTGGATCAGGTATCCTATCAGCAGGTTTAACCGTTACAATTGGTGGGGGCGGATTTATTGCAGGAGACCTTCTCTTCAGAAATTTTACCCAGCTTGGATCAACAGCTCAGTCACTTTCTTGCTCAGGTACTGCACGAATTTATAATTATGATTCAAATTGGGGAGGTGATGTAGATTTTGACGCACCAAGGATGATAACAAGAGGAACCATATACAATGGAATTGGGGACCTTGAAAAAACAGGAGGTGTTGCTGATGATGGTTCCGTTGGTGGTAACACCTTTGTTGGTAATGCTTTTATTCGTAATTCAGGATCTAATTACTTCCTAATGGGTAATACTTCTCCTGACATTTTTCAGGCCGATCTGGATGTAATTTGTAATGGTTCCGACAACGTGTATATTGCTTATAACTCAACAGGTAATACGATTGCCGGAAACCTTTCTGTGGACATGAGTGTCAGTGGACAACGAGTTGAATTCTGCAATGGAAATGGTTCAACGCTAACTGTTTCTGGAAACACGACGATCACAAATTCTTCAAATGCAGCAACCAGTACATTAGTTTTTGGAAATTCAGGAAGTATAGATTTTGACGGATCAGTGAATGTGACCACCACCAGTTCAGGAACAAATTCATTCGTTTATTTTGCCAATGGGGCTTCATCTGTAGTTACAGTGGATGGAACATTTGATTTTAATCAATCAACAACCGCAACGGGTAACACTGAAAGCTATTTGGGAAACTCAGGCAGCATGACTTTCAATGATGTTTTAACGATTATCAACGCAAGTGCTGCTGCAAATTCTGACATTTTCTGCAATCACAATACTGGAAGTGCAAATTCATATAATCACAATATAGTACTGTCTGAAACTATTGCCACTGGTGATGGTATCCGTTTTGGACAAGGGGGTGGTTCAGGAACGCTTGCTGCAACAAGAACGGTTACAATTGGTGTTGGAGGATTTATTACAGGTGATCTTCGTTTTCAAAATTTCACGCAGTTAGGGCCCACTCCTCAAACATTGTTGACCACCGGTGATTCTAGGATCTATAATTATGATTCAAACTGGGGTGGTGATATTGATTTTACAGCTCCAAGAATGTTGACTCGAGGAACCACCTATAACGGCACTGCTTCACTGGAAAAATCAGGGGGGATTGCAGACGACAATTCAGTTGGCGGTAATACGTTCGTTGGAAATGCTGTATTGATCAATACCGGTGATAATAACTTCACTATGGGGGATGGTTCTCCTGATGATTTTCAAGCTGATCTGGACATAATAAATTCAGGGACTGATGACATTATTCTCGCCAATAACTCAGCCGGAAATACAATAGGGGGTAATTTTACCATTGCCATGAGCAATATGGCCGGAAGAGTAGAAATCTGTAACAATGCGGCATCTACGTTAACAGTGACTGGTCCTACGGTCATAACCAATAACTCAGCACAAACAACTAACACTTTGCTTCTAGGGGATAACGGATCAATTGATTTTGACAACAATGTTTCCATTACCAATAACGGATCAGGAACGACATCAAGAGTGATCATAGCTAATGCCAGCACTTCATTGGTAACAATTGATGGTACCTTTAATTTCGCGCAAAATTCTAGTGCTTCTAATGATGCGCAGGCTTATTTGGGGAATAATGGTGATATTACTTTTAATGGCGTGACCACGATAATTAATGCCTGTGGATCAAACTTATCTGACATATTCTGTAATGATAATCCTAATAGCTCCAACACCTACAATGAAAACCTTGTATTATCATGCACTGATCCTTCAAGTGACGGAATAAGATTTGGCCAGTCAGGAGGAAATGGAACACTGGCAGCAACAAAAACGGTCTCACTTGGGGTAGGAGGATTCATTTCAGGAGATCTTAGATTCAGAAATTTTACACAGATTGGACCAACTGCTCAGTCATTAAATTGCACTGGAACAGCCAGAATTTATAACTACGATTCCAATTGGGGTGGTGATGTAATATTTATTGCACCACAAATGTTGACCAGAGGAACAACCTATAATGGAACTTCCTATTTAGAAAAAACCTCCATTGGAAATGATCAATCAATTGGAGGTAATTTGTTTGTTGGGAATAGCGAATTGAGGCATACAGGTGCTGATCAGTTCCTAATGGGAAATGGAACAGCAGATGTTTGGCAGTCTGATCTAATTGTAGTGAACTCTGGAGCAGGTAATATGTACATTGCCTATGATGGTATCGGTCATTCAATTGCTGGAACACTTGATTGGACCCATTCAGGATCAGCTAATGATGATTATCTGGCAACTCAAACATCTTCTGATCTTTCAGTAACTGGAAATGCAACCTTTATCAACACCTCTGATTCCAACGGCGAAATTTATGTGGGATACAATGGGGACATCACTTTTGATGGAACCATTACTGGAACGAATGCACCTATAGGTGGTGCTAATGGCCAACTAAGATTTGCCAACGGAAGTAATTCATTTGTTCTTATTAATGACAATGTGTTGCTTACAAATAATGGAGCTGGTAATACGCATTACATTTATTTTGCTAATGACGGAAGTATAGAATTGAATGGTAATCTTACCGGATCAAATTTAGGCTTGGGAACAGATTCCTACTTTTACATGGCAAATGGAACAAACAGTTCTGTAACTGTTAACGGCAACACCTCCTATCTCCAGGCAAACAACATTACAAATACAAGAGCTTATTTAGGAAATCAGGGGGATATAACGTTCAATGGAACGTTGGATATTTCAAATAATGCTCAATCCAATAATTCTCATGTTTACCTGAACTATAGCGGAAATAGTTTAAACACTTATAATGGGAACATTACTGTCACTAGTGAAAATGCCGCTTGTGATGGAGTAAGGTTTGGTGAAAATAGCGGAGCAGGAACCTTAACTGCGGGGAATACAGTTAGTGTTGGTGGCGGTGGTTTCGTAGCTGGAGATCTTTATTTCAGAAACTTCACTCAATTAGGAGGTACTGCTCAAAATATTGTTTGTACCGGAACAGCATTGATAAGTCATAGATCCAGCAGCTGGAGTGGGGACATCACCTGCACTTCACCTCAATTTCTAACAAGAGAAACTTTATATGACGGTATGGCAACTTTGACAAAAAATGGCTCAGGGAATGACGATAGTGTTGGAGGAAATACATTTAATGGTACAACGATTATAACTAATTCAGGAACAGGTCGAATGAGATTTTCTGGTTCCAACGGTTTTCCAGATGATTTCAACACAGACGCCACTTTTGTCAAATCTGGGTCCGGTATTCTTCAACCTTCATATAATAACACCGATACATATGCAGGTGATATAAACATTGATGCGAATGCCAGTCTCTATTTTGGTCAGGGAGGAAATGGTAGAGTACTTTTTGATGGTGCCATTGCTGATCAGGAAATGAATGATCTTGGCACATCTCCTGATCCTCAATTCAGGGATTTTCAAGTGAATAAAGCAGCTGGTGAAGTGAATTGTAACATGCCTGTTATTATAACGGTGGAACTAGATCTAGATAATGGAGTGGTCAATACTTCTGCTACTAACCTTATGTACATGAATGACAATACGGTGGTAAGTTCAGTTTCAAATGCTTCACACATTGATGGACCAATCGAAAAGATTGGTAATGATGCCTTTGTTTTTCCAACCGGTGATAGTGCCGTATACAGACCTATATCTATATCCGCTCCGACCAGTGGTTCAGCCCGTTTCAGAGCGGAGTATTTTAAAGTAGACCCTCATCCAACTTATAACCATCTGTCATTAGACCTCACCCTTGATCACATCAGCAGTTGTGAATACTGGATATTGGATAGGATAAGTTCAACCAATAATGTTTTTGTTACCTTAAGCTGGGATTTTCCTACCAGTTGTGAAATTACTGATCTGCCTGAATTGGCTGTTGCCAGATGGGATGGTGCCGTGTGGAGAGATGAAGGAAATGGTGGCACTACTGGAAATGTGCTCTCCGGAACAATAGTGTCAGCCGCAGCTGTGACTAACTTCAGCCCTTTTACCCTGGCTTCTTATACCAATAATAATCCTCTACCAATAGAATTATTGTCTTTTGAAGCTAAACTTAACAATGAGCAGGTTGATCTGTTTTGGACAACAGTTTCAGAAAGTAATAATGATTACTTTGAAATTGAGAGAAGCTTTGATGGTCAACAGTGGGAATATCTTGAAACAGTTGATGGGGCTGGAACTTCAAGTATTACTTTGAATTATAAGGTGATTGATTCTAAACCACATGCAGGTGTAAACTATTACAGATTGAAGCAAGTAGACTTTGATGGGAATTATGAATTCAGTTCAGTAGCTAAAGTTGATGTTCCTTTCAACAATTTGGGTAATCTGGTTATCTACCCTAACCCTACAAATGATTTTATCTATATAGAAGGAGATGAAAAGGAACTTGGTCAAGTTGTGATTACTAATGTAGCAGGTCAAATAATAGAGGTAGATATAGTTTTATCCAATGGTGTGGCTACAATAGATCTGAACAATTATGCAGATGGTATTTATTTTGTCAGAACACCTTATTGCCTTCAAAAGATAGTGAAGAACTAGTTCGATTTTTGATTAGAACCGGATGAATATCTGACTCTCTTTCTTATAAAAAAAAGCCCTTCTCCGAAAGATCGAAAAAGGGCTCTTTGTTTATTTCTTGATTATTAAGGATTGACAATCTTAACAGATTGTACTGCACCATCAGCATTATAAAGCTTCACGAAATAGATGCCGCTATTCAAAGCAGACATGTCGCAGTTTTTTAAATTAGGTTGCGATACCACGATTCTTCCATTGATATCATAAATATCAACCGTATAATTAGCATCCTGCAACCAAACAAATAAGGTATGATCCAGAACAATTACTTCTTTTCCAATAGATAACTCACCAATATTTGCTGAAGCAGAGACTACGATTTGAACTTCATTCGATTCTTCAGGTGTTCCACTCCATGTACTTTCGCAAATCACATAATATGTGCCTGCAGATGCAAAATTCGGAGTATAAGTTGTACCTGTTTGCGCAGTAGTGAACGATTGATAACCTGACCCTGAAGTGGTGGTCCATTTCCATTCTCTGGAATCTGCTGTTGACGATTCAGTAGCTGTTAAAGTGGTTCCGTTAGCACCAGGTTGGATATTCTGAGTTGCAGTAGGAGCAATAGAAACCGTATTTGAACTGAAAGGTAAACCAAGGTCAGCATTGATATACATATTGTTGAATATTGCTGAAGGTGGTGAACCAGCTGTTCCTGTCATTTTCAATTTCAAATAGAAGTTCTCTTGCTGAGGATTGTAAGTAGGAACCACCATTGTTTGTTGCTGAAAACCGGCACCATAGCTCAATGTTTGAACAGATGTCCATGTTGTTCCATTTGTACTATGCAAAATTTCAATCACGGCATTTTGAGTAGAAGCCGCCCAATAAATATCTATATCACTTGAGTTAATACTGAAAGCTCGAGTAGTTTCAATCGAATAAGAACTGGAAACACCAAAGGTCCAGGTATTCGCACTGAACATTTGTGTAGAGACGTTTGAAGTAACAGGTGTAGTCCAACCTGTCCAGTCATCACCATAAGTTTGACCGGTACTGTAAACAAGAGTTTGCGCATTTGAAGTAATAGCAAATGCCACAGCTAAAAGGGTAAATAATTTTTTCATTTCTTAATTTTTGAGATACCCGAATATACGATTCTTAATGTTTAAAACGATTAACATAATGTTATAAAATATACTTTCAATTATTTTTGAAAGTTTTAAAATAATTTATATCTTTGGTTCATGAAGTTAGAAGAAGCAAAAATGGAATTCATTCAAACCTGGGGTGCCATAGGTAGTGCCTGGGGTATTCCGCGTTCTATGGCGCAAATCCATGCCCTTCTGCTTTCAAGCAACGAACCGTTAAGTACGGAAGACGTAATGGAAACCATCCAGATCTCGCGGGGGAATGTGAATTTGAACATGCGTGAGCTGATCAACTGGAACCTTGTCTCTAAGCAAAATAAACTGGGTGAGCGCAAAGAATTCTTCAGTGCTAATACGGATATAATGGATGTTGCTCAAAACATAGTGCAGGAGCGTAAAAAACGAGAACTTAAGCCTGTATTGGAATTACTGGCAGATCTCAAACAACAAAAAATTCAGGGCAAAAAAGAAGAGGTAGAACACTTCAATAAAATGATCAATGAATTAGAAGATTTCATTAAACAATTGGATCAGCTATCTGAAATTTGGTTGAGATTAAAAGACAATATGTTCTTTAAAAAGATGATCAAAGTACTGAAGTAATATATTTTTTACACTAAAGTTTCAATTTTTTCTAAAACTTTAATTATGAATAAAAAAAATAGCAATACAATAAATAGAACGAAGGTCATGACGAGTAATTTTTTCATACCTCTAGCATCACCTTTGTTTATACTGTTCTTGTTTTTTACAGAAGGTAATTTTGGATATGGAATACTTGCTGCTTTATTTCTTGGGTTGATCTTTGGCGCTATATTTTATATACCCACGGTCATACTGACTCTAATCCTGGAAGCTATCATCATCAATCCAAACGCAACATCTAAAACCGTTTTGCTCACCTTTATAACAGAAGGAATAGCTGCCTTTTTTATTATCGGATATTTCATGGAGTTTTTCTCTTATGAACGAATATTACTAATTGGTCTCTTTATTTCAATCAGTGTTCCTCAAATACTAAGGTGGATCTGGTTAATCACAAAGGGAAGAATGTACACTAATGATATATCAATCACAGATTCTAACATCCTTGATGATGTTGATCTCAACGAAACTTACGAACACTAAATTCAACGTTATGCCACGTATAATCTTAAAAACGAAAATTGATGCTCCGATCGAAAGGGTATTCGATCTGGCACGAAGTATTGATCTGCATTTGATCACCTTTAGAAACAGCCGTGAAAAAGTAGTATCCGGAAGAAAGAGAGGATTGATCAATGAAAACGAATATGTTACCTGGAAGGCAAAACATCTAGGAATATATCAAAAACTAACCTCAGCTATTACCTACATGCAAAAGCCTATGGTCTTTGAAGATTCAATGATCAAAGGTCCTTTTCATGGTCTGCATCACACCCATTATTTTGAAAGAGATGAAGAAAATCAGAACACTATCATGACTGATGTGTTTAATTATAAAATGCCTTTGTGTTTTGTAGGATGTTTGATTGATCAGGCTTATGTTAAGAAATATCTAAAAAAATTGCTCACTACACGAAATGCATACATTAAGGATTACGCAGAAAACGAAGAGAAATGGATACAAATTCTAGGCATATATTAATCGCCGGTGGAACAGGGTTTCTAGGAAGCGAATTAGAAAACTACTTCAGTTCAAAAGGAAACGAAGTACGCATACTTACACGATCACCCAAACGAAAGAATGAAATTCAATGGGATGCTAAAAATCTTGGAGATTGGATCACTGAGATCGAATGGGCTGATGTGTTGATCAACCTGACAGGTAAAAGCGTCAATTGCAGATATACAGAGGAGAATAAGAAATTGATCATGAGTTCAAGAGTAGATTCAACTGCTATTCTGTGCAAGGCTATTCAACAGGCTGATAATCCTCCTAAATTATGGATGAATGCCAGTAGCGCTACCTTTTACGTTCATGCTGAAACACGTCCAATGACAGAGGATGATGGGATCCTGGGAGATGATTTCTCTATGAACGTTTGTCGCAGGTGGGAAGAAGAGTTCTTCAAATGTACACTCAACCATACCAGAACGGTAGCTTTAAGAATATCCCTGGTTTTGGGTCGATCTGGAGGGGCTTTACCAATGCTCAGAAAGATCACCAGACTGGGAATGGGCGGCAGACAAGGTTCGGGTGAGCAGTATTTCAGCTGGATCTCATTGAAGGATTTTAACAGGGCGTTGGAGTTTATCATCAACCATGAAGAAGTGGTAGGACCCATAAATCTAGCCTCCCCTAACCCTGTGAAGAATGCATACCTCATGAAGGCTTTACGCAAAAAAATGGGAGTTCCTTTTGGGATTCCTCAAGCTAAATGGATGTTAGAAATAGGTTCACGAATTATCGGAACAGAAACTGAATTGATCCTTAAAAGCAGAAATGTTATTCCGGAAAGATTGCTTGAAAAGGGTTTTGAATTTGAAGACCCAAATATAGAAGACGCTTTGTAGTTTAAAACTCGACACCAATCACGCAAATCCTTCGTCTACGCTCAGGATAAACTGACTTATTGCCAGATTGGCGTATTAAAATTCTACACCAATCACGCAAACGTCATCTATTTGTTCAACATCACCCCTCCATGATTCAAAAGTTTGATTCAGGACATCTTTTTGCATCTTAAGTGAATTAACGGATGAAGAAACAAGGAGTTCTTTGAATGTTCTGGTTTTGAATTTCTTTCTTTCAGGTCCACCAAATTGATCGGCATAACCATCTGTATATAGGAAAATACGGTCTCCCTTATCAATTCCTATTTTATGGTTGGTAAATGGTCCGGGTTTTTCGTAACGGCCAACAGGTTGTTTATCCGCTCTAATTTCTTGTAAATTATTGTTCTTCACAAGGTAAAGCGAATTGTAAGCCCCAGAATATTCAAGCATCCCAGTTTTAGGATCAAATTTACATAAAGCGATATCCATACCGTCGTAAACTGTACTCCCCCCTTCTTCGAGGGTTTCGATCACTAATTCTCTCGTCTTCTCAAGGATCCTCGCAGGTTCTGTTTGTCCAAATTCTCTTACTGATCTATTCAATGAATTGTGACAAACAACGGATACCATAGCACCCGGAACCCCATGACCAGTACAATCAGCTACTGCAAAGAGGATTTGATCATTATGCTCCATCATCCAATAAAAATCACCCGCAACAATATCCTTTGGTTTATAAAGGATAAAGGAATTAGGAATGCATTTCTCCACTTTTCGATTATCCGGTAATATGGCATTCTGAATTCGTTTAGCATATTGAATACTGTCCGTGATCTCTTTGTTCTTTAATTCAGTTTCATCCTTAGCAGCCTTAAGTGCCTTTTTATAGGCATTATTCCTTTGCACATACTTAAATATCGTATATGCCGCAAAGGCGAGAAGGATACAAACCAATAGACAAAAAGCCGCCACCAGGTATTTTGTTTGTTGACTCGAACGATCAGCATTATCCAGCTGATTTTGCATACTCGCATTCTCTTCTGTTTCCATCAGAACGAAAATGGCTTTAATTCTATCCATGATCTGCTTATCCTCCTGGATCAACAAATATTCTTTCTCACGAAGTTTCTTTTGTTTTTTGTTTTCTTGTGCCTTAAGCTGGGTTACCTCCTCACCCAACTGAACGAAACTTTGTCCATTGTCTTCAGTTGTTTCTCCAGATCCTTCTTCATCATCCTTTTTCTTATCTCTCTTATCTTTCAAACGCTGGAAAAAACCTTGCTTTTCTTCTGCTTCGGTTACTTTAACCTCCTCATTAACTGATGAGCCTTCAGCTTGTTCAATATTTGCAATAACCTGATCAAGAACCTTATCTACCGTAAACTGATCCTGTAGTATTAAAAGATCCTCCAGAATGACAAACTTGTTCTTTGTATAAAAGTCCAGAGAATCAACATAATCTGAATGCTTTTCATTATCTGAAGTAAGCTTTCTCAGTTGCTGGATCTTGTTATCTACATCAGCTGTCTTTGTATTGAATTGTTCAAGGTAAGAGACATTCTTTGTCAAACTATATGATTTAACACTATTCTCGGCATCCGAAATATCATACATCATTTCTTTCATGATGATGAGCGTCTCATCAGGGCGAGCCTCTTCTGTGATCTCGTTGATGATGGATCGTAAATTAAGATAAACCAAAATTGCACTACCCGCAACGAAAAGTAAGACTATCATTAATAGTCCTATTACTTTCTTTTCAAAGGTAGTTCGTCTCAGCATAACATTGAGGTTCAGTCATTCAAATTTCATCTTTTTTTTGGATAATGAACTATTCAACAGCTTTTATCTAAAAGGATTAACGAAAAGATAACCCTCTTAAGGGATAAGGAGTTTATTTGAATATGTGCTTTCGCCGGTATCAATCTGCCATATGTATATCCCTGGGTCAATAGAACAGGGAATTAAAGCAGAATTTTGATCAGAAAGCACTAATCTCCCTGCTGAATCATACAAGTTGAAGGTAAAATTCGAATATGAACTGATGATATTAATATTCTGAAATTCTGATTCAAAGAATACTTTCAAATAGTGGTTCTCAATTTTTGAAAAAGAAGCAAATTGATCAATCTTTACATCCATTAATACCGGCAAATGATCGCTTGCATAATATAGTGCATTTGAAACACTGTCTGGAACTGAGTTATTAGTAGGCGCAATGATTGAACTGTTAAATCGATTACCATCCTGACCGAGGGGTTTAAAAGAATTGGAAATGTAGGACACACCATGCTGATTATTCAGTACATCTTCAGACACCAAAATCAAATCGAATCTATCATCTAAACCTCCTCCTGAACCATCTCCTAAGGCATTAATTCTGGTGCTTTGAGTATGAACAGATGCAAAACTCCAATCTCCTGACCAGTTCCCAATCATATTTACAGGATCGAACAAAGGAACACTACCAAAATTGAGTAGGGTTTGACAGCCCGATTCATAACCTGAATAAAAGTTGAAATCCCCACCTACAAATACATTTTGTACCTTATCGGATATGTCATTCAAATAATATTTAACCTGCAAAGCCTCCTGCTTTCTTTGCTCGTAATCGGCTGATCCGGCTTTCAGGTGACAAGAAAAAAAATGCAAATAAACGGTATCTGAAGTAGCAGTATAATTGGGTGATTTATAATACATCACATACTCTGAAATATCTCTCAACGAAGTACCAATTTGCATTTGCGACACCAAGCCTAGTTTATCAGAATTATAGAAAAACCCATTATCGGTGTCATATCCATCATAAAAAGTAGCTCGCTCGTAGTTAGACGTTCCAAACGAATTCAAAGCATTGTTCAAAATTAGATCCGCTCCAACGGCAGATTCCAATTCATTGACTACATAAACATCCGGCTGAGTATAATTCAAAATGATCCGCAACGAATCCACTCTTTCAGGTTGAAAGCTAGGGAAATTAAGCAGATTATGATACATCACTCTTAGCGTATCCTGGCTAAATAATTGAATCCCAATGATAAGGCAATATATCAGTACGAGTTTTTTCACCGATAGTAAATGTAGGGAATAAGTTGGTTGGATAATGTCTTAACACAAATTTTGAATGATGTGAAATTCTATATCAATCTTATTTGTATTTTGTTCAAAAATCAACAAGTGAAAAAAGTAACGGGCATAGGTGGAATCTTCTTTAAGTGCAATGATCCTAATCAAATGAAAGATTGGTATAAGGAGCAATTAGGCCTTGATACCAACGAATGGGGTGCTATGTTCCAAAGTAGAGATATTGATAATGCCAATCAGGTAAATCATCTTCAGTGGAGCACTTTTCCCAATGATAGTAAATATATGGAACCTTCTAAGGCCTCCTTCATGATCAACTATCGCGTAGCTGATCTTGTGGGGTTGGAAAAAGAACTTCGTGCAGCTGGTGTTACAATATGTGACGAAATTGCTGAATATGAGTATGGTAAGTTCCTGCATATACTGGATCCTGAAGGCAATAAAATTGAACTTTGGGAACCTATTGATTCAGGCTTTTAACTAATGTTTAAAAGATGTCTTTGAAAAAAGAAGAAATAGCAGGAGTATTTCGGGCGATACTGAATGATCAGGGTATCGTTGAGATCTCATGGGACGACTCACTTAAAATGATCGAACCCGAGCATTTGGCTACACTTCAAGAAGCAATTAAAAAACTTGGAAATGGTAAACGAATGCCATTGTATTTCACAACTAATCCTTTTTTAGGCGTTTCAGAAGAAGCACAGGTATACGCCACTACCCTGGAAGGAACAACCTATTCCCTGGCCATTGCCGTATTCATGGCAGATCTAGCCACTAAAATTGATTACAATGTATTTATTAAGAAGAATACTCCGGTTGTTCCCACCCAGGCATTTAACTCCAAAGAGGAGGCTTTTGATTGGTTGGTGGGGTTTTTATAGACTACTTCATTACTCTTACGGAAATAATCCCTTTTTCTGTCTGAATCGTTAAGATATAGTTCCCTGTTGAGAGATCATCAAGATCAGTTATTTGACCATTGCTAATACTTCCTTCTTTAACAATTTGACCCGTCATATCAAGTAGTTTATATTTGGATTGATCTTCCACTCCTTCAACGGATATTGAAGATGTAAAAGGGTTTGGATAAGTTTTAAGAGAACTAGCATTTCCAAATTCATCTATAGAAACTGTAGATACAATGGTGCCTAAGTGATTCAATGATGTTGATCCCAAATTAGTTGTAAAATCACCTCCTATGAACAGATCCTGACCATCATATAGTACCGCATTAACTTCATCATTTAATTGAGCTAAAACAGTCAGCGAACCATTCACTAAATTGTATTTGGCTAAATTATTACCTGCCGTACCAACGCCCATTGGACTGATATTGAAGTTACCCCCAAGAGTCAGATATGCTGAATTATTTTCGTAAGCCAATTGATTTATAACGCATGGCTGATCGTAACCAACCTGATTGTAAAGCAAAATAGGCTGTAAAGTTCCATTTAAATACTTAGTAACACAAACGTTCTCTGTAGTACTACATGTGCCAGCGAAATAGGTAGAGGTGCCTATTGTACTAATGCTATGTACCGTATTACTAATACCACCAGTAATTGGTGTCCAATTTCCATTAAAAGAATAAGAAACTGCATTATTAGTAGGAATTTGAGTGCCCGGCCCGAGTGTACTGTATGGAATGACATAGTCAAATTGACCAGCGAAAAACAAACCATCATAACCTGATTCTATATCATGAACGGTCCCGACAATTTCTGCTTGTTTTTGCCAAACACCAGAATAACTATAGCTCCAGATTTCCTGAATACCAGACAAAGAACTGTGATCTATGGCTATTACATATTGACCATTGTAAAAATAATGACTGCTTGCCGTGCTAGTGGCATTTTCTCTTGTTGGAATAGAAATATAGTTCCAGCTACCATTATCATATTTTGCCATTGGATAAACAACACCACCGTCGTAGAAGGTTCCAGTTACATAGACTCCATCATTTTTAGAAAAGACATTTACAATATTTCCTAATAAGCCTGAACCAAAACAATATAATTGATCATTTTCATATATACCAAGATTTGAACAGGGCTCATTGTCAAGTTCACTGAAATCTCCAAAAAGTATCAA
Source organism: Crocinitomicaceae bacterium (assembly GCA_020635955.1). GTDB lineage: Bacteria > Bacteroidota > Bacteroidia > Flavobacteriales_D > Crocinitomicaceae > Paracrocinitomix. Next base: position 51,200 of record JACJYW010000013.1, on the reverse strand, counting down.
TCGATTATTATTATAGATATCAATCCAAAAACCTTTTACGGAACCATTTGTTCCATTTCCAAGCATTTCAATATTGTTAGCCGGAGGATAACCCGGTTGGATCCATTTCAATTCTTCAACAGTGAATCCATTTATTGAAGCCCATTCAGTGACACCTTCAGTTTTAATGTCTTTGATGTAATCAAAGTTATGTTCGTTTCGAATTCTTGACACTAATTCATCATCACCTGAGACATGCATCATATATCCTACCGCACAATGCACACCAAAATCATCCACAAAATAAGGTTGTCTAACTTCATGATATAAATTTGTAGGAAAAACTCCCAAACTAGCATACTCCTCCAATTTACTAATCAATTTTATCCGATTCGAAAGTCGACTTTCTTCTAGATTTATTGGTGGATTTTCTTTTAAATGTTGACATACTAATCTAAGATGTAGTTGTATTCTTTCTCTGTCTGAGTTAAAAACAATTTTACCTTCTGGAGAAGCTTCTATATGATTGATCCATTCTTTATTTATCGAATAAAGATGTGCGAAATAAGCTTCTTCTTGATCATATTGCTGGGCAATTATTTCAAAAGGAAGCAATACCAGGTAGATGATCAGAATAAAAACCGATCTACAGTTGTTTACCGTATTCATATTCATCAAGTTTTGAGTTTAGGTTCTTTACATAACCTCCATAACTATGATGAATAATTACTTATAAAAGTTGCATTAGTTAATAAAAGATCTATATCAATTACTCATTCCTATCATGAGGAACCGAAGTAACATTGTTATTTGCATCAACAACAATTTCATACTCCCAACAATCCACCATCACAACTGATGTATTAACGTTAGTTTGATTACCGATAGAGATCGTAAAATCCACCTGTCCTGCCGCAAAACTTTTATCCTCAGAAGTTTGACCGGACAAGATGTTATTAATATTAACTGTGTTACCGCCTGAGGTTTCTATGTGAACACTAACAGATTCCGTTCCGTTATTTACAATTCGTGCAATAGGATCTTCTCCTTTGCATTTTTTACAAGAGGAAAACGATAAAGCTAAAACAAGGATTAAAATTGATCTTTTCATGATTTTAAGGTCTGATGTAAAAGATTAATTTACCAAAAATTACGCTTCAGTATTCGGCCCTCCAAAATTCATTGGAAGTGGAGTCCCCATAGAACCAGTATCCTTGATCATACCATGAGTTGACTCATACTTTTGCACATTATCGATCAAAGCTTTCATTAGTTTTTTTGCATTGTCTGGAGTCATAATAACTCTTGAATTCACTTTCCCTTTAGGAACTCCTGGCATTAACTGTATAAAATCCACCACAAACTCAGATGGAGAATGTGTAATGATAGATAGGTTTGAATAGGTTCCGCTTGCCACATCCTCTGGCAATTCTATATTGATCTGGTTTGGATTATTTTGATTTTGTTCGCTCATTGTTATAAACATATGCTTGGACCCTTCGAGAGCCTCAGGGTCCTTCGCCTGTTAAAAGGTGACTGAGGCTCTCGAAGTCACCATATTAAATAAAAAAACGTCCGCTCAATCAAGAACGGACGTTTAAGTTATGAATTTTTCTTACTTAGTTGCTGCCTCAGAAGTTGCAGAAGTTAATTCTTCATACTCTTCTTTTGAACCAACTACCAATTTCTGGAATTTTCTGAAACCTGTACCTGCTGGTATTTTGTGTCCAACAATTACGTTTTCTTTCAATCCTAGTAAGTAATCTTCTCTACCATTCAATGCAGCCTCATTCAGTACTTTAGTAGTTTCCTGGAATGATGCAGCAGATATGAATGATCTCGTATGCAATGATGCTTTAGTGATACCTTGTAGCATTGGAACTGAAGTTGCAGGCATAGCTTCTCTAGCTTCGATCAACTTTTTATCCTTACGTTTCAAAGTAGAATTTTCATCTCTTAGCTTACGTGCAGAAATGATCTGTCCAGCTTTGATCGTTTCAGATTCTCCAGCATCTACAACCACTACTTTTCCAAATAATGAATCATTCTCTTCAAGGAAATCAGCTTTATGAACTGATTGACCTTCCAAGAATTTAGTATCTCCAGCTTCTTCGATCTCTACTTTCAACATCATTTGACGTACGATCACCTCAAAGTGCTTATCATTGATCTTCACCCCTTGTAGACGGTAAACCTCCTGAACCTCATTTACAAGATATTCTTGTACAGCTGTAGGTCCTTTGATATCAAGGATATCTTTAGGAGTAATAGCACCATCAGAAAGTGTTTGACCAGCTTTCACGAAATCATTCTCCTGTACCAGGATATGTTTAGAAAGTGGACACAAGTATCTGCGAACTTCACCTGATCTTGATTCAATAACGATCTCACGGTTACCTCTTTTAATCTTACCGTAAGAAACGATACCGTCGATCTCAGAAACAACTGCAGGGTTTGAAGGGTTACGAGCTTCAAATAACTCAGTAACTCTTGGTAGACCCCCTGTGATATCCCCTGATTTACCAGCAACACGTGGTATTTTAACAAGGATCTGACCAGCATCAATTGAATCACCTTCGTTAGCAATGATGTGTGCGCCTACAGGTAAGTTGTATACTTTCTCTTCTCCTTTAGCAACGATCTTGATACTTGGAACATTTTTCTTGTTTCTGTTCTCGATAATTACTTTTTCAGAGAATCCTGTTTGCTCATCTATCTCTTCACGATAAGTTTCTCCTTCTAATACGAATTCGAATTCGATCTTACCTTTGATCTCAGATAAAATAACCGCGTTATATGGGTCCCATTTACAGATCACATCACCTTTCTTGATCGCTGAATCTGGATTAGCTATCAGGTAGGATCCGTAAGGGATGTTAGCTGTCATCATTACGATTCCAGTTTTAGGATTCACGATCTTAGCTTCACCTGAACGACCGATAACAACTTGAGCTGCATTTCCATCTTTATCTTTCGTAGCAATTGTTTTCAATTCCTCGATCTCAAGATGTCCATCAAACTTAGCTTTCATATCTTGCTCATCAGCAATGTTCGCTGCAGTACCCCCAACGTGGAATGTACGTAGTGTCAACTGTGTTCCCGGCTCACCGATAGACTGTGCTGCAATTACACCAACCGCATCTCCTTCAACCGCCATTTCTGATGATGAAAGGTTACGTCCGTAACACTTAGCACAAACTCCTCTCTTCATCTCACAAGTCAATACCGATCTTACTTCTACTTCTTCGATATCTGCATCTTCGATCTTTTTTGCGATTCTTTCAGTGATCTCTTCACCAGAAGGAACGATTAGATCTTCAGTACCCGGATAGTAAACGTCATTTACGGTTACACGTCCAAGAATTCTATCATACAATGATTCAACGATATCATCATTTTTCTTCAATGCAGATACGTTAATTCCTCTCAAAGTACCACAGTCATCTTTATTGATAACAACATCTTGCGCAACGTCAACCAAACGTCTGGTCAAGTAACCAGCATCTGCCGTTTTCAAGGCTGTATCCGCAAGACCTTTACGCGCACCGTGAGTAGAAATAAAGTACTCTAATACCGTTAGACCTTCTTTAAAGTTTGAAAGGATCGGGTTCTCAATAATATCCTGAGACGAAGCTCCTGATTTTTGAGGTTTTGCCATCAATCCCCTCATTCCTGATAACTGACGAATCTGCTCTTTTGATCCCCTTGCACCTGAGTCCATCATCATATAGATAGAGTTGAACCCTTGTCTGTCAGTTGAAATACGCTCCATCAATTTAGACGTCAAACGAGTGTTAGTATGCGTCCAGATATCAATGATTTGGTTGTAACGCTCGTTGTTCGTAATAAGACCCATGTTATAGTTCATCATTACTTCATCAACTTCTTTGTTGGCTTTATCAACCATCTCGTCTTTCTCATCAGGGATAATTACATCATCTAAATTGAATGACAATCCTCCTTTGAAGGCCATATGGTAACCCATATCCTTAATATCATCAAGGAATTGAGCTGTTCTAGCTGTACCACAAACCGCCAAAACTCTAGAGATAATATCTCTCAATGCTTTTTTGGTCAATACTTCATCAATGTATCCAACTGCGTCAGGAACCAATTCGTTGAAAAGAACTCTACCACAAGTGGTTTCGATAATTCTTTCAACTTGATTTCCTTCTTCGTCAACATCAAATGTTCTTACTTTAATTCCAGCGTGGATATCCAATTTACCTTCGTTGTTGGCAATGATCACCTCTTCTGGAGAATAGAAAGTCATTCCTTCACCTTTTACTACCTCTTCTTTCGTTGATTTTTTCAACTTAGTGATGTAATAAAGACCCAATACCATGTCTTGAGAAGGTACCGCAATAGGAGCACCATTCGCAGAGTTACGGATATTGTGAGAAGATAGCATCAACATTTGCGCCTCTAGGATAGCAGCATTACCTAGTGGTAAGTGAACCGCCATCTGGTCACCGTCGAAGTCGGCGTTGAAGGCCGTACATACAAGTGGGTGAAGACGAATAGCTTTTCCTTCGATCAATTTCGGTTGGAAAGCCTGGATACCTAATCTGTGTAGAGTTGGGGCACGGTTTAGGAGAACTGGATGTCCTTTTAGTACATTTTCCAGAATGTCCCAAACTATTGGCTCTTTCTTATCTACAATTTTCTTAGCTGATTTTACGGTCTTAACAATACCTCTTTCGATCAGTTTTCTGATGATAAATGGTTTGAAAAGCTCAGCAGCCATATTTTTAGGAAGACCACACTCGTGTAATTTAAGGTTCGGACCTACAACAATTACCGAACGAGCTGAATAGTCAACCCTTTTTCCTAATAAGTTCTGACGGAAACGTCCTTGTTTACCTTTTAGTGAATCAGAAAGTGATTTCAAAGGTCTGTTTGATTCAGTTTTAACCGCAGAAGATTTTCTTGAGTTATCGAACAATGAATCTACAGATTCCTGCAACATACGTTTCTCATTTCTCAAGATCACTTCAGGAGCTTTGATCTCCAATAATCTTTTCAAACGGTTATTTCTGATGATCACCCTTCTGTAAAGGTCATTCAAGTCAGAAGTAGCAAAACGTCCACCATCTAGAGGAACTAACGGTCTCAATTCAGGTGGAATAACAGGAACTACTTTCACGATCATCCATTCAGGACGATTCTCAACACGCTCTTGACCTTCTCTCAAAGACTCAACTACTTGAAGACGTTTTAACGCTTCTTTCTTTCTTTGTTGAGAAGTCTCAGTGTTAGCTTTATGTCTAAGATCGAATGATAAAGCATCAAGATCTAATCTTGCCAATAGATCATGAAGTGCTTCAGCACCCATTTTAGCGATAAATTTATTTGGATCTGTATCTTCCAAATATTGATTCTCTTTTGGAAGTTCATCCAAGATATCTAAGTATTCTTCTTCAGTCAAGAAATCCATGAATTCTAATGATTCACCATCTTGTCTTTCAGCAATACCTTTTTGGATAACTACATATCTCTCATAGTAAATGATCTGATCCAATTTCTTAGTTGGCAATCCTAATAGATAACCAATTTTGTTTGGAAGAGAACGGAAATACCAAATGTGTGCAACAGGAACAACCAGTGAAATGTGTCCCATTCTTTCTCTACGCACTTTTTTCTCAGTAACCTCAACACCACATCTGTCACAAACGATTCCTTTATATCGGATTCTTTTGTATTTACCACAATGACACTCATAATCCTTAACTGGTCCGAAAATTCTTTCACAGAATAATCCGTCACGCTCTGGTTTATAAGTTCTATAGTTAATTGTTTCAGGCTTTAACACCTCTCCATGTGATTTTTCAAGGATCATCTCTGGAGAAGCCAAACTGATCGTAATTTTATTAAAACTACTTTTTGGTTTTTGTTCTTTTTTGTAAGCCATTTTCTTATTTAGATTTTAGAGTTTGGAGAATAGAGCTTAGACTTAACGTCCAGCTCTATGATCCTTGCTCTATGTTCTTTATTCCTTTAATAATTACTCCATTGCTACGTTCAATCCAAGTCCAGCTAACTCGTTCAACAATACGTTGAATGACTCAGGAATTCCTGGCTCCTGGAATGGTTCACCTTTAACGATAGACTCGTATGCTTTAGCTCTACCAACAACGTCATCAGATTTGATCGTTAGGATCTCTCTAAGGATGTTAGAAGCACCATAAGCTTCAAGAGCCCATACCTCCATCTCACCGAAACGCTGACCTCCGAACTGAGCTTTACCACCTAATGGTTGCTGAGTGATCAACGAGTATGGTCCGATAGAACGTGCGTGCATTTTATCATCTACCATGTGACCTAGTTTCAGCATGTAGATCACACCTACCGTAGCCGGTTGGTCAAAGATCTCACCTGTACCACCGTCATATAGGTACGTTTTACCAAATTTTGGAACACCTGCTTTTTCAGTGTATTCGTTGATTTGATCGATAGATGCTCCGTCAAAGATTGGTGTAGCAAACTTAACTCCCAGTTTTTCTCCTGCCCAACCAAGTACAGTTTCATAGATCTGTCCAAGGTTCATACGTGAAGGTACCCCAAGTGGGTTAAGCACGATATCAACTGGCGTTCCGTCTTCTAAGAATGGCATATCCTCCTGACGAACGATATTCGCAACGATACCTTTGTTACCGTGACGACCTGCCATCTTATCACCAACTTTCAACTTACGTTTCTTAGCAATGTAAACTTTAGCCATTTTCACAATTCCTGTTGGTAACTCGTCACCTACAGAGATTTGGAATTTTTTACGCTTGTAAACCCCAAGAAGGTCGTTAGCTTTGATCGAGTAGTTATGAAGAACTCTTTGGATCAATTTGTTGATCTTATCATCAGATGTCCAGTCATAAGGATTAACTATTGAGAAATCAACAGTTTGTAAGTTCTTAGCATTGAACTTAATTCCTTTTTTCAAGATCTCTTCTTTATAGTTATTGAAAACTCCGTTTGATTTATTATCACCCAGGATCTCCAATAATTTGTCGATCAATACTCCTTTTAATTGTCCAGCCTCTTTTTCGTAATCCTCATCTAATTGAGAAAGGATCGGTTTATCTTTAGCTTTGGTTTTTCTGTCTTTGATTGCTCTTGAGAACAATTTCTTGTCAACAACAACACCTCTTAAAGAAGGACCAGCTTTCAAAGAAGCATCTTTAACATCACCTGCTTTATCACCGAAGATAGCTCTCAAAAGTTTCTCTTCTGGTGAAGGATCAGTTTCTCCTTTAGGAGTGATCTTACCGATCAGGATATCACCTTCTTTAATGTCAGCACCAACTCTAATGATACCGTTTTCATCAAGGTCTTTAGTAGCCTCTTCAGAAACGTTAGGAATATCAGCTGTTAACTCTTCCAATCCACGTTTAGTGTCACGTACTTCAAGCACGTACTCATCAATGTGAACAGAAGTAAAGATATCATCACGAACAATTTTCTCAGAGATAACGATCGCATCCTCAAAGTTGTATCCTTGCCAAGGCATGAACGCTACTTTCAAGTTTTGACCTAAAGCCAACTCTCCAGCTTGTGTTGCATAACCTTCACAAAGCACCTGACCTCTTTCTACTGTATCACCTTTAGCCACGATTGGTCTTAAGTTGATAGTTGTAGACTGGTTAGTTTTCTGGAATTTAGTCAACTCGTAAGTTTTAACTTCTCCATCAAAGCTTACCAATTTATCTTCTTTAGAAAGATTGTATTTGATCTTGATCTCATTTGCATCAACATACTCAACTACTCCTTCTCCTTCAGCATTGATCAATACACGTGAATCTCTGGCAACCAATTTCTCAATACCAGTTCCCACAATTGGTGAGTTTGGTTTAAGTAATGGAACTGCCTGACGTTGCATGTTTGATCCCATCAAAGCACGGTTCGCATCATCATGTTCTAAGAAAGGAATTGAAGATGCCGCGATCGAAGCAATTTGGTTAGTTCCAACGTCCATCATTGAGATCTCATTTGGATCAACAACCGGGAAGTCACCTTCTAATCTTGCTTTGATCTTATCATTTACAAATTTTCCTCCTTTATCAAGAGCTGCACTTGCTTGAGCAATTACTTTTCCTTCTTCTTCTTCAGCAGATTTATAAATAGGTTGAGAGAAATCTACTTTCCCTCCTTTAACATCCCAATAAGGAGTTTCAATGAAACCTAATTTATTCACTTTCGCATATACACAAAGAGAAGAGATCAAACCGATATTCGGTCCCTCTGGTGTCTCAATGGTACACAATCTACCGTAGTGAGTATAGTGAACGTCACGCACCTCAAACCCTGCTCTTTCTCTAGAAAGACCCCCAGGCCCTAGTGCTGACAATCTTCTTTTATGAGTTACCTCAGAAAGTGGATTCGTTTGATCCATGAACTGAGATAGCTGATTCGTTCCAAAGAATGAGTTAATTACAGAAGATAAAGTTTTAGCGTTGATCAAATCGATCGGTGTAAATACCTCATTATCTCTAACGTTCATTCTCTCACGGATAGTTCTAGCCATTCTCGCCAAACCAACACCAAATTGGTTGTGCAATTGCTCTCCTACCGTTCTAACACGTCTGTTTGACAAGTGATCGATATCATCAATCTCAGCTTTTGCGTTGATCAATTCGATCAAGTATTTTACGATAAGGATGATATCCTCTTTCGTTAATACTTTTTGCTCTAGATCAGTGTCAATACCTAGTTTAGTGTTGATTCTGTAACGACCAACTTCACCAAGGTCATATCTTGTATCAGAGAAGAATAATTTTTCGAATACAGATCTTGCTGTTTCGAAATCAGGTGGTTCAGCATTTCTCAATTGACGATAAATATGCTCAACTGCCTCTTTCTCTGAGTTAGAAGTATCTTTTTGTAGTGTATTGTAGATAATCGCAAAATCAGCAGAGTTTACATTCTCCTTGTGAAGGATAATAGTTTTCGCTCCTGAATCAGCAATCAAATCAATGTGCTCTTTTTCAAGAACAGTTTCACGATCTAACAATACTTCATTTCTTTCAATAGAAACAACCTCTCCAGTATCTTCATCTACGAAATCCTCCACCCAAGTTTTCAATACTCTAGCGGCCAATTTTCTACCAAGAACAGTTTTCAATCCTGCTTTAGTAACTTTTACTTCATCAGCAAGATCAAAGATCTCTAATATATCTTTATCACTTTCGTACCCGATAGCACGGAAAAGTGTAGTAACCGGTAACTTTTTCTTACGATCGATATAAGCGTACATTACAGAGTTGATGTCTGTAGCAAACTCGATCCAAGATCCTTTGAAAGGAATAATTCTTGCTGAATAAAGTTTAGTACCATTTGCGTGACGAGATTGCCCGAAGAATACTCCAGGAGATCTGTGCAACTGAGATACAATAACTCTTTCAGCACCATTGATAACAAATGAACCTTTAGGAGTCATGTAAGGGATCGTTCCCAAGTATACGTCCTGAACGATTGTTTCGAAATCTTCATGTTCAGGGTCTGTACAATAAAGCTTTAATTTAGCTTTAAGAGGAACACTATAAGTCAGCCCTCTGTCGATACATTCTTGGATAGTATATCTAGGAGGATCAATAAAGTAATCTAGGAACTCCAACACGAATTGGTTACGTGTATCTGTTATTGGGAAGTTCTCACTAAACACTTTAAAAAGTCCTTCATCACTTCTGTTTTCAGGTGTAGTTTCCAACTGAAAGAATTGTTTAAAGGACTCAAGTTGTATGTCCAGAAAGTCAGGATACTCAAACACCTGCTCTTGACTTCTGAAGCTAATTCTTTGTGTGATATTATTTGTAGATCCCAAGGCTAATAATTTTAAGTTATCAAAACGCTTATTTGGTTATAAGCAATATAAAACAGGACTAGGCACATGCCCGAAAGCAGTGCCTATCCTGTATAAAATAAGTATGTCTTACTTAATTTCAACTTCAGCTCCTGCCTCTTCTAATGAAGATTTAAGACCTTCAGCCTCATCTTTAGAAACACCTTCTTTCAAAGTAGCAGGTGCACCATCAACCATCTCTTTTGCTTCTTTAAGACCAGCTCCTGTTAATTCTTTTACCAATTTAACTACAGCTAATTTAGATCCACCAGCAGATTTCAAGATAACGTCAAATTCAGTTTTCTCTTCAGCTCCACCAGCATCACCACCACCAACTGGACCAGCAACAGCAACAGCAGCAGCTGCAGCAGGCTCGATACCATACTCGTCTTTAAGGATTTGAGCTAGTTCGTTAACTTCTTTAACAGTTAGATTAACTAGTTGTTCTGCGAATTCTTTTAATTCAGCCATTTTATTATGTTTTAATTTAAGTTAATAATTAAGCTTCCGTTCTTTCGGAAAGCGTTTTTAATAAACCTGCAATTGTGCTACCTCCAGACTTAAGTCCTGAAACAACATTTTTAGCAGGCGATTGAAGAAGTGAAATGATTTCCCCAATAAGCTCTTCTTTACTTTTAAGGGCAGTCAAGAAATCTAAATTCTCGTCACCAGTGTAAATAGCTTCCTCGATATACGCACCTTTTAAAAGTGGTTTATCGAATTTTTTACGGAAATCCTTAATCAACTTCGCCGGAGCATTTCCAACTTCTGAGAACATTACAGCTGTAGGACCAGCAAGAACTCCATAAAGATCTTCATAGTTTCTTCCTTCAACTTTCTCCAAAGCTTTCTTAAGCAATGAGTTTTTTACAACTTTAAGCTCAATATTACCTTTGTAGCATCTTTCTCTAAGTTGGTTGACAGTTTCTACATTTAATCCTGCAGTATCTGTCACATAAAACACACCAGTCTCAGACAATTTAGTTGCCAAATCTTCAATGTACTGTGATTTTTCCTCTCTTGTCATAAAGCGTGTTTAATTAGCCAACAAAACTTTTAGTGTCTATACTGATACTTGGACTCATAGTAGAGCTTAAATAAACGCTCTTGATATAAGTACCTTTAGCAGCAGAAGGCTTTAATTTGATAATAGTTTGAATTAATTCGTTGGTATTTTCCTCGATCTTTTTTGGGTCAAAAGAAACTTTTGCCACAGCAGAGTGAACGATACCAAATTTGTCAACTCTAAAATCAATTTTACCTGCCTTTACATCTTCAACGGCTTTACCAATCTCCATTGTAACAGTTCCTGTTTTTGGGTTAGGCATCAAACCTCTCGGTCCTAAAACACGTCCTAACGCACCAACTTTTCCCATTACAGATGGCATAGTGATAATTACGTCAATATCAGTCCATCCACCTTTGATTTTATCAATGTAGTCATCCAAACCAACGTGTTCAGCACCTGCTGCTTTTGCCTCAGCTTCTTTATCAGGAGTACATAATACCAATACTTTGACATCTTTTCCTGTTCCGTGAGGTAAAGCTACAGTTCCACGAACCATTTGATTTGCTTTACGTGGGTCAACACCTAATCTAACTGCTACATCAACTGAAGCGTCAAATTTGGCGGTTGTGATTTCCTTTACCAAGCTAGCAGCTTCAGCTAAGGAGTAAGATTTGTTTTGGTCAATTTTTGCCAAAATCTCTTTTCTTTTTCTACCTATTCTTGCCATAGCTTAATTAGTTTGATTTAGGAAAATCGCCGATAACAGTGATACCCATACTGCGAGCAGTACCGGCTACCATTCTCATAGCTGATTCAACTTTAAAAGCGTTCATATCCTGAATTTTGTCTTCAGCGATCGCTTTTACTTGATCCCATGTAATTTTTGCTACTTTTTGTCGGTTAGGTTCAGCTGAACCACCTTTGATCTTTGCAGCGTCCATTAATTGTACAGCAACCGGAGGAGTTTTAACGATAAAATCGAATGATTTATCACTATAAACTGTGATCACAACCGGCAATACCTTTCCAGCTTTCTCCTGGGTTCTAGCATTAAACTGCTTACAGAACTCCATGATGTTCACCCCTTTAGCACCAAGAGCTGGTCCTACTGGAGGCGCTGGATTAGCAGCTCCACCTTTAATTTGAAGCTTGATCAATCCATCAATTTGTTTTGCCATTTTGCTTTGTTTTTAGTAGTACTATCGTGCGTTAATCGCAGACGGGAAGCATTGTTTGCCCCCGACAAGTCGGGGACGTCTACGTAGCACTCCTACTCGTTATTATAACCTTAACTGTTTTTATCGACCTGCATATAATTTAGCTCCAGTGGAGTTTTGCGGCCGAATATTTTTACCATCACCTCTAACTTCTTCTTCTCTTCATTAATATTTTCAATCACTCCATTAAATCCGTTGAAAGGACCATCAATAACTTTAACAGTCTCTCCAACAACATATGGAATGTTCAATTCTTCTTCTTGTTCTGCCAATTCGTCAACCTTTCCTAAGATACGGTTCACTTCTTCTTTTCTCATTGGCATAGGGTCGCCACCCTTAGTAGCACTCATAAATCCGATCACATTAGGAACAGATTTAATAACGTGTTGAACTTCTCCTTCAAGAGCAGCTTCAACCAATACATATCCAGGAAGGTAACTTCTTTCTTTGCTGATCTTTTTACCATTTCTGATCTGGTAAACTTTTTCAGTAGGAATTAATACCTGACCAACAAGATGCTCTAATCCATGACGTTTTACTTCAAGCTCGATATAGTCACGAACTTTCTTTTCTTTTCCGCCTATTGCACGTACTACGTACCAACGTTTTTTAACCTCTGCCATCACTCTCATGTATTAGTATGCACCAATTAAGTCGTAATAGAATCCAAGTAAACCAGTCCACATTCCGAACTCAGGTTGGCCATTAATAAACTTCACGTTGATACCAAAAAGGTAATCCATCACGAAGATTAATAAAGCAAAAATAATCGAAGCAACAAGTACCACGATTGAACTACTCTGAAGCTGATCCCAAGTTGGCCAAGTTACCTTGTGCACCAACTCATTGTACGACTCCTCTATGTATTGTATAATGTTAGCCACTATCTATCTCTTTTTGCACGGGCGGAGAGATTCGAACTCCCATCAACGGTTTTGGAGACCGCTATTCTACCCTTGAACTACGCCCGTAAAAGAGGAAAGTGATCAAAGACCAACTTCCCTCTTATACTGTGTTATAATTTCAATTTCTAGAATTAGTCTAGAATCTCAGTAACCTGACCAGCACCTACTGTTCTACCACCTTCTCTGATTGCGAATCTCAACCCTTGGTTGATCGCAACTGGAACGATTAGGTTAACAGTAATAGTTACGTTGTCACCAGGCATTACCATTTCTCTTCCATCTTCAAGGATGATCTCACCAGTAACGTCTGTAGTTCTTAAGTAGAACTGAGGTCTGTATTTGTTATGAAATGGAGTGTGACGTCCACCTTCTTCTTTTTTCAAGATATAAACCTCAGCTTTAAATTTAGCGTGTGGTTTAATAGATCCTGGTTTAGCGATTACCATACCTCTTCTGATATCAGATTTCTCGATACCTCTTAATAGAAGACCTACGTTATCACCAGCTTCACCTCTATCTAGGATCTTTCTGAACATCTCAACACCTGTTACAGTTGAAGTCAATTTTTCTTCACCCATACCAATGATGTCAACCTCTTCTCCAGAGTTGATAACTCCAGTCTCGATTTTACCAGTAGCAACAGTACCACGACCAGTAATTGAGAATACGTCCTCAACTGGCATCAAGAAAGCTTTATCAACCTCTCTAACTGGAAGTTCGATCCAAGAATCAACAGCATCCATCAAGCTTTTTACAGTATCTTCCCATTTAGGCTCACCATTCAATGCACCTAGAGCAGAACCTTGGATTACAGGAGTATTATCTCCATCATAATCGTAGAAAGAAAGAAGATCTCTGATCTCCATTTCAACTAGCTCAAGAAGTTCTTCATCATCAACCATATCCACTTTGTTCATGAATACAACCATTCTAGGAACTCCTACCTGTCTTCCAAGAAGGATATGCTCTCTAGTTTGAGGCATTGGACCATCAGTAGCAGCAACTACAAGGATAGCACCATCCATTTGAGCAGCACCAGTTACCATGTTCTTTACATAGTCGGCGTGACCTGGACAATCTACGTGAGCGTAGTGTCTAGCAGCTGTTTCATATTCAACGTGTGAAGTATTGATAGTAATACCTCTTTCTTTTTCCTCTGGAGCGTTGTCGATAGTATCGAAGCTTCTTACTTCAGCACCTCCTGCTTTAGCTAATACAGTAGTAATAGCAGCAGTTAATGTAGTTTTACCGTGGTCAACGTGTCCAATTGTCCCAATATTTACGTGAGGTTTGGCACGATTAAAATTCTCTTTAGCCATAATCTACAATTGTTTACTTTATTTAGTTATTATCAAATTATACAAAACACCAAAATCCGCCTAAGGCGGATGTACTTATCCCTCGGGACGTTTGTTATTGATCTCAAGACCAATTGTCCCTTTCAATCTCCTCATCTTTGTCTCTGTTAGAGCCAATGACGGGATTTGAACCCGTGACCTCTTCCTTACCAAGGAAACGCTCTACCCCTGAGCTACACCGGCACTAGTTCTTTCATTATTATTTCACCTCGTTTGGTGAAATTTGAGCGGGAGACGAGACTCGAACTCGCGACCCTCAGCTTGGAAGGCTGACGCTCTACCAACTGAGCTACTCCCGCTTAACTAAATTTGCATAGTGTGGGGAGAGCAGGATTCGAACCTGCGAAGGCGTAAGCCAACGGAGTTACAGTCCGTCCCATTTGGCCACTCTGGTATCTCCCCTAACCAATACAAAATGGAGCCTCTGGAGGGACTCGAACCCACGACCTGCTGATTACAAATCAGCTGCTCTAGCCAGCTGAGCTACAGAGGCAAAAATCTCCTATTAAAAGAACTAAAAAACTCCCGCCTTTTTCGAAACGGGAGTGCAAATATATAAAACTAATTTATTGTGACAAAAAATATTTTTTCAGATTTTTTTATCTTTTTTAAATTAGTTACCTAACATCTTCTTTTTCAGGGATTCCTGTGCTGGTTCATCACACAACCAAACACCAAAAAGAGCCTTTTTAAAGTCTAAACCGGGAACTGTAACCAGTGCTTTGTTATTTTTTTGGAGTGTTGTACCTGTTCCTGGCATATAAATTAGATCAAAAACATCTCCATCTGCTACATCTTCACCAAAACCTTCTTTGATGAGTTTTTCCATTCTGTCCTTCACGGGATCAATATTTCCTTTGGTAGATTTATCCATTCCTTCTCTTACAGCTTCTTCCAGTTTAGAATTGGATACCATTCCAGATACGATCCTCATTTTAATCGCCATTGGTTCATCTGCATTCATAATATAATTTGCATCTGAACTTTCATTCTTAAGATACAACACACCAATGTACAGGTCGATCCAATACTTTTCTCTAACACCACCACCGTTCATTTTTAAATACTCGCCATCCACTTTCATCACATTAGGCATAACAATTCCGCCAATTTTCGTTTGAGCAGAAGCTCCTGGGATCAGCAATAAAATCATTGCGAATAACATCAATACTTTCTTCATCATTTTATTTTTTATTAATAAACCAAAATTGAGGCCAATTTGTTCTATCCGATAATTGAATTTCGCATATGTATTAATTACTCTGCGAATAAAACAAAAAGTCCCGCCTTAAAAAGCGGGACCTAAAATACTTAATTTAAATCTTTTTGTTTTGATTTATGTTTCCGGACTTGTTTCCTCAAGGCTTCACAAGCCAGATCTGCAGCTTCTTCAAAACTCTTACATTGTTTCTTTGCAAATAATTCGCGTCCCGGAATTGAAATTTTGATCTCTGCGATCTTGTTTTCCGAGTTAGCAGTGTTGTCAACTTTTAGGAATACTTCTCCGGCAATAATATTATCGAAGAACAATTCTAATTTTCCAACTTTTCCAGAAATAAAGTCGACAAGCTTACGGTCAGCATGAAAATGTACTGAATGAACATTTAAATCCATAATACCTCCTTGTTTTGAATCCTGATGTGACCGGCGAACGATCTAACCAGGAGTGGCTATCCTCTCGGATGAGCCTGTTTATAAATTGATTGAATCTGCTTGAACGAATTGTGAGTATAGATCTGAGTGGCTGACAAGTCTTCATGACCCAACAACTTCTTGATCGTCTCAAGTGAAGCACCATTGTTTAGCATATGAGTAGCAAAAGTATGGCGCAACACATGTGGGCTTTTCTTACTCAAATTCGTTGCCTCTCCAAGATAAAAATTTACCTTATTATAAACAAATTTCGGCATCAGTTTTTTACCCTCTTTAGTAACCATTAACAAATTACTTTTTAGTCCAAGGCTTGATTTGGACATTTGATATCTTTCGATTAGCGTATATAATGATCTGGAAATTGGAATAATGCGTTCCTTATTCCTTTTCCCAAGTACTTTTATCTGATTAGATGAAATATTATTTTCCTGTAAGCCTATCAATTCACTCAAACGGATTCCGGTTTGATAGAACAGTTCCATGATCAATTCGTCCTGATAGCGAATAAAATCATCTTCGATATGAAGAAACACTTCTGAATTCCAAAGCTGTTGCTCGGGAACAAATTGAGGCAACACTTTTTTCTGCTTTACGCTTTTAACCTTTTGTGCGGGATTAACTTCAATATATCCTTGTTGTCTGAGATATTTAAAAAAGGTTTTGATCGAAGATAGTTTTCTGTTGACAGAAGTGTTTTCTAAACCCATCTCCATTAACTCAACAAGATAACCTCTCATCATTTGGTGGTTGACCTCTTCAATTTCTTTATCAGATGCCACCCCAACGATTTCTTGAAATTGCTCAAGATCCTTCATGTAAGCCAAAATAGTGTGCTGTGAGAATCGCTTCTCATGACTTAAGTAGTATTCAAAATCTTCAGCAAAAGGCATAAAAAAAGGAGTATCGTTTGATACTCCTTACGTATAAATGGTAAAATTGTTATCTCTAATTAAAACAATTCAGTTTGCTGCATCTTTTGTCTGTAAGCAGCTTTTAACTTCATTTGTCTTTGAACAATTGAAGGCTTAGTAAATTGTTGTCTGTCTCTCAACTCTCTTAAGACACCAGTTTTCTCAAACTTTTTCTTGTATCTTTTTAAAGCTCTCTCAATATTTTCGCCTTCTTTCAATGGAATTATCAACATATCTCTTCTAATTTCTTATTCAAAATTGGATGGCAAAGATAAATCATTTTTTTTAGTAAACCAATGTTTACTTAAATAATTCTCTAGAAATAACTAATTTTTGTATTTCTGAGGTTCCTTCACCAATAGTACACAGTTTAGAATCACGGTAAAATTTCTCTACGGGGAAATCTTTAGTATATCCGTAACCACCAAATATCTGGACAGCATCTGTAGAAACTTCAACTGAAATTTCTGAAGCATAATATTT
Source organism: Crocinitomicaceae bacterium (assembly GCA_020635955.1). Taxonomy (GTDB): domain Bacteria; phylum Bacteroidota; class Bacteroidia; order Flavobacteriales_D; family Crocinitomicaceae; genus Paracrocinitomix. The sequence goes on along the minus strand of JACJYW010000013.1, from coordinate 33,853 downwards.
AGCCATTGCCGATTCTTTGGTCATCTTTTCACCTCTCATTTTCATTGCAGCAGCCTGATAAAGTAACAATTCAGCTGCTTCAATTTTAGTTGCCATATCTGCCAACTTAAAGGCGATTCCCTGAAACTTAGCAATTGGCTGACCAAATTGTTCTCTTTCTTTAGAATATTTTACTGCTGCTTTGAAAGCACCTTTAGCTATACCAAGTGCTAATGCACCAATTGATATTCTTCCTCCATCCAACACTTTCATAGCCTGAATGAATCCTTTACCTTCTTCACCGATCATTTGATCTTTATGTACTCTACAGTTTTCAAAGATCAACTCAGCTGTTTCTGAAGCTCTCATTCCCAATTTATTCTCTTTTTTACCTGGTCTAAATCCGGGAGTACCTTTTTCAATGATAAATGCAGACATTCCATGAGAATCTCCTTTTTCACCGGTACGAACGATCACAACAGCTACATCACCTGAAATTGCATGTGTAATGAAGTTTTTGGATCCATTGATCACCCAGTAGTCACCATCTTTAACAGCAGTTGTTGCCATACCTCCGGCATCAGAACCAGTACCTGTTTCAGTTAGTCCCCACGCTCCTATGAATTCAGCAGTAGCTAATTTTGGAAGGTATTTTCTTTTTTGCTCTTCAGAACCGTGATACAAGATATGTCCAGTACAAAGAGAATTATGTGCAGCAACGGAAAGTCCGATTGATCCACAAACCTGTGCGATCTCAGAAATTACTGTGATGTATTCATTATAACCAAATCCACTTCCACCATATTCCTCAGGAACAAGCACACCCATCAAACCAAGTTCACCCAATTTTTTGAAAAGGGGAACTGGAAATTCTTGTGTTTCATCCCACTCCATAAAGCGAGGTCTAATCTCCTTCTCGGCAAAATCCCTCACCATTTGTTGAATCATCAACTGATTTTCGTTAGCTACAATTTCCATTTCTAAAGTGTTTCGTCTAAAAGTAGTTCAGAATCCCTGTATTACACAGTTTTAGCATGTTTAGGGATTTTTAATAGGTCACTAAAGTACTAATATTTTCAGAATAATCGGATAACAAGTTTCTTCCATCCAGGAAAGAAAGTTCAATAAGAAAATTGAATCCTGCGACAGTTCCTCCTTGTTTTTTAATCAATTCCGCTGCTGCCGAAGCAGACCCGCCAGTAGCTAAAAGATCATCATGGATCAAAACAGATTGACCGGGAGCCACTGCATCAATATGCATTTCAATTTCAGCTGATCCATATTCAAGATCGTATTTATGCGAAATTGTTTGATACGGGAGTTTACCTTTTTTCCTGATCAAAACAAAAGGCACATTTAACCTCATAGCAAGAGCAGTTCCGAACAAAAAGCCTCTGCTTTCAATCCCTGCAACCACATCAATATTCGTGTTTCCAAGATCACTTACCAGTTGATCCACCACCTCTTTACAAAGTTCAGGGTTTTTGAAAAGCGGCGTAATGTCCTTAAAAATAATTCCCTCTTTTGGGAAATTCGGAATGTCTCTAATGGTTTGTTTTACTTTGTCTACAGTGGTCATGTTTAAAAGATAATGTAGGGCAGCAATTTATCAACTTCTTCCCGATCCTTCAATCCCTTGTCAATTAAAAATTCGAGATTAGTTAATTTTCCTTTATCGCGCTCATCAATGATGGCGGTTACAACAGCCCAATCTTTCATATAAGGATGTTTTTTTATGATCTCTTTTGTATCCGAATTAATATTGATCTTTCTTACTGCATCCTGATCAAGTAATACGTTGTCGGATAAAGCCTGTACTGCCTCTGGAGTAATACCATAAATTTCATTGAATTGATCCGTTGAAACAAAACCTCCAAGAGATTCTCTGAATTTAATAGTACGACTTGCAAATGCAGGACCGATTCCTTTTATTGTCTCCAGTTCTTCCTGGTCAGCTCTATTAACGTCGATATTTAAATTACTCGCTTGTTGAATAAGATCGCCTTCTTCGATAATAATATATGGTTCCAGTTCTGTATATTTTTCACTTGTGATCACATAGATGTTTTTTAAATCATCTTTCCTTTTAAAAGGTCCATATTTGCTTCGATAATTTATTATGGCAACTGACTGCTTTGCGGAGAACCCCAATTTTTCCCATCCTTTTTGATCTAAAGTATTGGGATTAAAATCGAAAAGTTGATACGTGCTATTATTAGATGACATTGATTGCACTTTATCATCTGGATAATTTGCCTTATCCTCAATTTCATTTTCTAGATCAACAAATGAAATTTCTGATGCGTCAAAAATTGTTGGATCAGGCAACTCCCTGTAATAATTTACATTCAAGATCATCACCAAAAAGATGATAATACAACTGAGAGAAATGATACCTATTCTTTGCTTTCGCGAGACTTTAAAATAGGCCTTCATTAATTACTAAGATTTCGATTCTCTGATCTTAGACATGAAAAGTTTCAGTTCTGCCTTAGCAACAGGTGCTAAAACAAATAATCCGATCATGTTTGGTACCAGCATTGCAAATATCATTGCATCAGAAAAATCGATTACATTACCCAATTTAGCTGATGCTCCAATGAACACGAATACGCAGAACAATGCTTTGTATGAGTATTCTGCAGCCTTAGTTCTTCCAAAAAGGAATGTCCAGGCCTGATAACCATAATATGACCAGGAGATCATAGTGGAGAAAGCAAACAAAATAACAGCAACAGTTAATATTAGCGGGAAGAAACTAATTGCGTTACCAAATGCTTTAGATGTAATTTGAACACCTTCGGTGATTGGTTGTCCATAGGTCATAATAGATCCATCACCATTCATGATCACTAATACTAAAGCTGTCATTGTACAAACAATTACTGTATCAATAAATGGTTCTAGCAATGCCACCAAACCTTCAGAAGCTGCATATTTAGTTTTAACCGCTGAGTGAGCAATAGAAGCCGATCCAATACCTGCTTCATTTGAAAAAGCTGCTCTTTTGAATCCCTGTATAAGCACACCAACTACACCTCCACCAATCGCCATTGGCGCAAAAGCACCTTGAAGAATCTCACTAAAAGCAGTTGGAATAGCAGTAACATTCATTCCAAGAACAATTAAAGCTGCCAAAACATAAATACCTACCATGAAAGGAACGATCTTATCGGTAACAGAAGCGATTTTCTTGATTCCTCCAATGATCACGATACCAACAACAATGGCCATTATAATACCAAAAGCCCAACCATATCCGGCTAACGGACCTTCTGCACCACCTGAATAGCTTTCTAACATTGCAAAAGCCTGATTAGACTGGAACATATTTCCGCCTCCAAAAGATCCACCGATACACATAATAGCAAAAAGAACGGCCAATACTTTTCCTAATCCAGCTGCGCCTTTATTCGCCAATCCTTTCTTTAGATAATACATTGGCCCACCATATACACGACCATTTTCATCAATTTCTCGGTATTTTACTCCGAGTGTACATTCTGTGAACTTAGATGCCATTCCTATTAAACCAGCAACGATCATCCAAAACGTAGCACCTGGACCCCCAATTGAAATAGCCACGGCTACACCAGCAATATTACCTAAACCAACGGTACCAGATAAGGCTGCGGTCAGTGCCTGGAAATGAGAAACCTCTCCATGATGTTCTCCTGGTTTTTGCTCCACACGAATAGTATCAACGATATCTCCATCAACGGTATGAACATTGTCGGTGTATGCTTCAACATGGTCCATCCCTTCTGATTCAATTTTATCATATTTACCACGAACTATATTGATGGCTGTTTTGAATCCAGTAAAATTGATGAATTTAAAATAGAGCGTAAAGAAGATCGCTCCACCTACTAATACTATAAGAACCCAAGGAACATTCGTAGTTCCGAACGGTATTTCTTTGAATATTCCCTGAACGAACCAACCCGTAGCATTACCAAAAGCCTGGTCAATTTTTTCATCAAAACCAGGTTCTTCAGCAAAATTCAAAAATGGAACCAATAGAAATAATAGGGCTGATAACTTCTTCATCATATTGAGATTCGTGATTTTTTTAAGGTGTTGAGCAAATATAAAAAAATATATCAGAGCTCTTCTTTCTCTAATTCAGCAAGGCTTTGTTCAAGCGTTAATGGGTTATATCCCAATATTGATCGCGATTTGGTAAGATCAAATCCTGTTCTAGGTGGCCTTTTAGCCTTTTGGTTTAATGTGGATGATGAAATCGGTTTAACGACGGACTTATCGAATCCGTGATAATCTGCAATCCTACAAACCAATTCATAAATTGAAATAGTCTCCGGTCCTGAAATATGAAAGACACCCTTAGCCCTCATCTCACCAGCTTTAATACAAGCCCAAGCCAGATCATCCGCCCAGGTTGGCGCTCTAAACTGATCATCCACTATTGTTAATTCTTTTCCGCTTGCTAAGGCATCTTTTGCCCAAAGGACAATATTAGATCTGGATAGATTATTCCCTTGTCCGAAAACAATAATGGTTCTTAAAATAGACCATTCTTTGTAGGAGCCATCCATTAGTATATCTTCTGAATCTCTTTTAGAAGTGGCGTAAATACTTAGAGGATTTCTTATATCCTCTTCTTTGTATGGACCATTTTCACCATCAAAAACAAAATCTGTAGACACATGAACCAGGAAAGCATTGTTCTCCTCACAAGCTGAGTAAAGATTCTGAACACCTTTTACATTGATCTTTCTGCATTTGACCTCTTCTTCTTCACAAGCATCAACATTGGTCATTGCAGCTGTATTGATCACCACATCAATTTTCTCTACTTTGATCATATCGTTCACCTCATTAAATGAAGTGATGTCCAGTGGTCTGTAATGTTCTTCAGGACAATCCGGATTTCTATTAGGTCCAAGCGAAGTGGCTAAATATTTTTTACCTGCCTTTTCGAGTTGTGCAACTATCTTTTGACCCAAAAGGCCATTTGATCCCGTGATAAGTATTTTCATTAAATGCCGAGTACTTTATTCAACTTTTTGATCTGTTCAGGATTACCTAAAACAAAAAGTTTAGAGTTTTTGGAGATCTTCATGTTGTTGGATGGATTAATAATATATTCTCCTTCTTCAGAACGATATCCAATAACATTGCATCCTGATTTCGAATATTCTTCCAATTCTCCAATGGTCATATTTTGATATGCTTCAGGCAGATCCTGAAAAGTGATCTCCTCAAGATTTACAGATGAACGTCCAGATACTTTGATCAGATCCATGAATTCCATCATGTCAGGCGTAATCACCAAAGATGCCATATGCGCGCCTCCAACAGTGTCGGGCATTATCACATTATTAGCGCCCGCAATTCGCAATTTTCTCATGGATGAGAAAGAAGAGGCTCTTGAAATGATCTTCAATTTGGGGTTTAACTCTCTTGCCGACAACACAACGAATAAGTTATCTGCATCATTAGGTAGTGCGGTAATTAAGGCTGAAGCAGTAGAAATATTCGCTCTTACCAGAACCTGGTCATCCGTAGAATCTCCTTTAATAAAGGGAATTTCATTGAATTGCGGATCATTTGTGATCTCAAGATCACGTTCTATTACGACAAAATTCTTCTTATAGAATTTAAGATCGTGAGCCGCCTGTTTTCCAACCCTTCCGTATCCACAAACTATGGTGTGATTTTCCATTTTCTCTGCTGTTTTTAAAGACTTGTATTCCTGAAAGTATTTTTTGTATTCCCCACTAACAATGTATGATGAAACTGCTGTCACGACATAACCGAAGGTACCGAATGACAGGATAATTAAAAATGACGTAAACATTTTTCCGTGGGAAGAAAGTTGGTTCACCTCATTAAAACCCACTGTAGACACTGTTTGGATCGTCATGTAGAATGAATCCATGAAGCCCCAGCCTTCTACGATCATGAATCCCACCGTTCCAATAACGACAATTCCTATGATCACAAAGAGTGCATAGTAAACCTTGGCAAAATATTTATAGTTTAATAACATCTATAACTCCCAGATGGTTTTGCGTTTACGTTGGAATTTGAAAATGTGCTTATGTTCCAAAACCCAGGCCATCATTAGATACAGGATCACCGGTGAGCCTAATCCAATGAATGAAAAATAGATGAAGAACAAACGAACGCGAGAAACAGGAACTCTCATTTTTCTTGCAAACCAGGTACTTACTCCAAAGGATCTGAGCTCGAAAAACAAGGATATTTTCTGGATTGCGTTCATGAAGCGATCAAATTTCTTCCAATCATACAAAATAAGCATTTTTTTTCGAGGCAGAAGGCATTATTCTGCTCAATTATTCCTTGCGAATCCGCCGCAGAATGAGCATTAACACCTAAATCTTTCCATTGATTGACGATACTATTCTGTTCTGCCGGAAGGATCTTCAAATGATTCATGCGTGATCGAAAAGACGAGCGATCATCCCTTAGTTTGGCTATAGCGGTGTAGTATGGAATGAAGACATTAATGAACAAATGGGACTTATATTGATTCGAAAAAGAGGTTTTTCTTGTTTGACAAGATCTGTTGAAATTAAAGTGGGTTTGCCAAAACGGATCTAATTCTATGCTTAAAAAAGCATCTATTTCGTTGATCTCCGAAGGCAATGATAAATGGCAGTATTTAGTCAATATAGAAGCAAATTGAGCAATTCGAAGTGTTGGATGAGATGTAGGACGATATGCAAAAGTCTTCCAAATAACCTTTGGTAATGGATGAAGCAAATAAAGTTGTTTTTGATAATTGAATTCCCTTATCATTGATTTCACGTAAGGAGTTTCAGAATCTTCTGGAAGCAAGCCAGATAATCCTTGTAGATAAGCTTCAACTTTAAATGGATCGTAATTCAAATGTGCAAGTGTAGAGAGTTCAATTTTGTGTGCAAGTTCAGTAAAAGCAAAAGCATTAGTTTTTCCTCCCAATGCTTTTGCGAATAGGATTACGAATGCTTTCTGGCGATCTCCATTAAGTTCCTTTATTAATTCAATTACTTCATCCGCTTTTCTTTGGATTCTTTGCTCCAATGCAAATTCGAATTGAGTTTGTAACACATCCTCATTCACATTTTGAAGCATCTTAGAACAGATGATATTTGATTTAGAAGACATGAACCGAGCAATTTTTGTCAGATCCATTTGATCGATCTTTTCTTTAAGCACTATGGTGGGGAAATCGTAATATTCCTTTAATCCATGATCATCATCCACCAGAACAAAATGTGCAATTACATTATTGTATGCAGGATCATATTGATGCTGATGTTTGTACCAATCCGAAGATCTCAAATGAAATTCAATATTCCCTGCCCAGGTTTTGTCTTCATATTCGACAATTGCATCCAAAAAGTCAGGACCAGATCCTTTATTTAGTTTTCCGAATTGAATGACTCGGAGTATTTGACCATTAACTGTTTCAAATTCATTTCCCAGTTTTCTTGAATCAAATAAATAGTGCAGATATTCTTCTCTCATCCGATAAAGGATAATTCGAAGAACGTAAATGATGTATGGTTTGGATTATTTTTTATTTCGATAGGGGTAATTCGCAAACAAATTGTCTTTTTATAAATAAGAATAAAAATTTGGATGATGGTGTAACAAATGGATACCTTTATCGTCCTGCAAATAACTACCTGTTAGTGCCCCTTTTGAAATGAGAAAAATACTATTCATCCTTTGTTTGTTCATTGGGATCAGTGCATCATCCCAAGACAAATTCACCCTGTCGGGTTATGTCAAAAATCAAGGTTCTGGTGAAGAATTAATTGGTGCCGTGATCAAAACCAATGTCAATGGACAGGCTGTTGGTACTGTTGCCAATAGTTATGGGTTTTATTCATTAACGCTACCTGCTGGAACCTATTCTATCACTTACACTTTTGTTGGTTTTGCTCCTTTTACGAAAGAAATTGAGTTAACCAAGAATATGAAAGTGGATATAGAGATGGAAGAATCCAACACCTTGAAAGAGGTCACAGTTCAAGCTGAAGCATCCAATGACAATATCACCAATACGAATATGAGTGTCAACAAACTCAATATTGCAGAGATCAAAAAAATGCCTGCATTAATGGGAGAAGTAGATATTATCAAAGCCATTCAATTGTTACCTGGTGTTGCGACTGTTGGAGAGGGAGGTTCCGGATTTTATGTTCGTGGAGGATCTGTTGATCAAAACCTGATCTTGTTGGATGAAGCCAACGTGTATAATGCATCACATTTAATGGGATTCTTCTCGGTTTTTAATCCGGATGTGGTTAAGGAAGTGGAGTTGTACAAAGGAGGTATTCCGGCTCAATTTGGAGGTAGACTTTCATCCGTTCTAGACATCAGAATGAAGGATGGCAACATGAAGAAATTTGAAATGGCCGGAGGTATCGGAACAATTTCCAGCAGACTTTCTTTGGGCGGTCCAATTGTTAAAGACAAAGGATCAATTGTTCTCTCTGGAAGAAGAACCTATGCAGACATGTTCTTGAAGTTATCGAAGAAAGAAGAATTAAAAGACAATAAACTTTACTTCTATGACCTAAATTTAAAAGGGAACTACAAGATCAATGATAAAAACCGTGTATTTCTATCCGGATACATGGGAAGAGATGTCTTTGCTTTCGGCGAATTCTTTAGAATAGATTGGGGTAATGCAACCATTGCTACCAGATGGAACCATGTGTTCAATGACAAGCTGTTCATGAATACCACAGCTACATTTTCGAATTATGATTATTATCTGGGACAACCAACCGGTTTAGATGCTTACGAATGGACCTCTAACATCAAAGATTTTTACCTAAAGTCAGACTTCACGTATTACATCAATCCTAATCATACATTGAAATTTGGTGGTCTTGGTTCATACCACATTATTGATCCCGGATCAGCAAAAGGTGTTGGCGAATCAATATTGGATGAATTTGTTGTTCCAAAAACCAACGCACTGGAATACGCAGCATATGTATCTCATAAAGTGTCAGTGGGTAAGCGATTTAATGCTGAATACGGCCTTAGATTTTCTGCTTTTCAAAATATCGGAGCCACTACTTATTACACCTATGATGATCTACATAAATTAAAGGATACCGTAAATGTCGCTAAAGGAGAGATCTACAATACCTACTTTGGGTTGGAGCCTAGAGCAGGAGTAACTTTCGTGATCAATGAGGCCACATCACTAAAGGCATCTTATAACAGAACCAGACAGTATGTTCATTTAGCGTCCAATTCAACAGCCACTTCACCATTAGATATTTGGTTCCCTTCAAGTCCGAACGTAAAACCCCAGTTGGCGGATCAAATTGCCATGGGATACTTCCAAAACTTCTATAAGGATATGTTCCAGGCATCTGTGGAGGTTTATTACAAACAAATGAAAAACGCTATTGATTTTAAAGATCATGCAACTCTGTTATTGAATCCTTATTTAGAAAGGGAGTTACGATTCGGTAGAGCATTTGCTTATGGATCAGAATTCCTCATTAAAAAGAATAAAGGGAATTTAACCGGATGGATCAGTTATACCTTATCCAGAACTCAAAAGAAGATTGATGGGATCAATAACAACGAACTCTACTTTGCCAAGTATGATAAAACCCATGACCTGGCTGTGATCGTTTCATACAACCTGAAAGACAGATGGAATTTCTCGAGCAATTTTGTTTATAGCACTGGTGCTGCAGTCACTATGCCAATTGGTAAGATGGAATATATGGGTATGACCGTTCCAATCTATTCAGAACGAAATGGGAAAAGGATGCCTAATTATCACCGATTGGATATCGCGGTGGCATACAATCCTAAGAAAAATGACGACAGACGCTGGAAAAGCGAATGGGTACTTTCTGTATACAATGTGTATAACAGAGCCAATCCATACAACATAACATTTAAATCAGATGCGAATGACCCAACCAAAACCAAAGCAGAGATGCTGTACTTGTTTGGAATTGTGCCATCTATTACTTACAACTTTACATTTTAAGAGATGAAAAAGACTTTATTTCTATTATTCGGATTATTTGGTTTACTGTTAGTAAGCTGTACAAAAGAAATTCAGGTTGATCTGGATGAGGGTGACAGAAGATTGGTAGTTGACGCCTGGTTCACCACTGAGCAAAAAGTGCATGAGATCCGACTAACTCAAACGGCTGATTATTTTTCAAATGCGCCAGCACCGTTAGTCAGTGGAGCAACAGTTCAAATTTCTGGCGGAGGTGATGTTTGGCCATTTACAGAAGTTTCACCTGGCATTTATCATTCTCAGCCCAACGCGCACGCCAAACACTTTACCGATTATACCCTATCTATTTATTATGAAGGTGAGATCTATGAAGCAACCGATCATTGCGATACGGTTCCGGCAATTGAGCAATTGGCTTTGTGGTACAATGAGGATACGGTGGATGGTTCATGGTATGACATTCTGGTATGGACTACTGAATTACAGGGACATGGGGACTGGTATTGTTGGAGAGTATTGGTAAACAACGAATACGTGAAAGATACCTTAAGTGAGATCTATTTTGATAATGATGAATACCTTGGTGATGGCCTGTATTTTGAAGCTTTTCCACTTGAGTGGATCTGGGCTGATCTTGTACAAAGTGGTGATACAGTTACGCTAGAACAACACAACATCTCTGAAAAAACCTATCGTTCATTTGAAGCAGTTTTAACAGAAACAGAATGGAAGGGTGGATTGTTTGATTCACCTCCGGCTAATATCCCTACTAATATTTCTAATAATGGATACGGAGTATTTGTGGTTTCTTCTGTGGAGAATGCTTCTGTGATAGTGCCTTAGATAAAGGATCTTTCAATTAAGATCTTCTCCATTTCCATTTGTAATTGATGGGCTGCATCCTTTGCAGATTGCTCAAAATTCTGATCATTGCCGGCATAAATGATGCCTCTTGAAGAATTAACTAACAAGCCACAGTCATCATTCCAACCGTATTTTGCAACATCTTCAAGTGAACCTCCCTGTGCTCCAACACCCGGAACCAAAAAGAACTTATCCGGAGCAATTTTTCGAACCTCACCAATGCCTTCAGCACGCGTTGCTCCAACAACATACATTAAATTTGAAGCATTGCCCCATTCAGCTGATCTCTTGATCACCTTTTCAAACAGACGCTCACCATTTTTATCTTCGATCATTTGAAAATCAAGAGCTCCTTTATTGGATGTCAGTGCTAATAAGATCACCCATTTACCTTCGAATTCTAAAAAAGGAGTCACAGAATCTTCTCCCATATATGGAGCAACCGTAACAGAATCAAAGTTCATGTATTCAAAAAAGGTCTTAGCGTAGTATGAAGATGTGTTGCCAATATCTCCTCTTTTAGCATCAGCAATTGTGAAGATATCCTGTGGAATATAATCAATGGTCTTTTTTAGCGAATCCCATCCCTTACTTCCATGACATTCAAAAAATGCAATATTGGGCTTATATGCGACGCAATAATCTTTCGTTGCGTCAATAATCCTTTTGTTGAATTCGAAGATTGGATCCTCAAAATCAAGTAAAAAAGAGGGGATCTTATTCAAATCGGTATCCAATCCTACACAAAGGAAAGAACGTTTTATTTTGATCTGTTGTATGAGCTGTTCTTTCGTCATTAGGCCATTTCTCCTTCTTTCATTTTTTCTGCATTCTCGGCCATTTTCAATGAATCGATCATCTCCTGAATATCTCCGTTCATGAAAGAAGTAAGGTTGTACATGGTTTTGTTGATACGGTGATCTGTAATACGACCTTGCGGATAATTATAGGTTCTGATCTTTGCAGATCTATCACCGGTTGATACCATTGATTTTCTTCTGGCAGCAACATCACCTTGTTTTTTCGCTAATTCAATGTCATATAATTTAGACCTCAACATTTCCATTGCACGTTCACGGTTGGCTAACTGTGATCTCTCCACCTGACAAACAACCACAATACCTGATGGTTTGTGGGTTAACTGTACCTTGGTTTCAACCTTGTTAACGTTCTGTCCACCTGCACCTCCTGAACGAGAAGTTTGCAATTCAATATCTGCCGGATTTATTTGAACATCTACTTCTTCAACTTCAGGTAAAACAGCAACTGTAGCTGCAGATGTATGCACTCGTCCCTGTGTCTCCGTTTCAGGAACTCGTTGTACACGGTGAACACCGGCTTCAAATTTTAAAGTTCCATACACTTCTTCCCCGGTTACTTTAAGGATTACCTCTTTGTATCCTCCCTGTGTACCTTCTGTAACATCCATTACTTCTGTTCTCCAACCTCTCGCGTCAAAGTAACGAATGTACATTCTATAAAGGTCTCCTGCAAAAATACTGGCTTCATCTCCACCCGTACCTGCACGAATCTCAAAGATGGCATTTTTATCATCTTCAGGATCTTTAGGGATCAACAAGATCTTGATCTCCTCATCTAATCTTTCTTTTTCAGGCACTAACTCATCCAGCTCCATTTGTGCCATTTCTTTCATTTCCGGATCACTAGTTTCAGCAAGCATTTCCTTCGTTGAAGCAATATTGTCAATCACATTCTTATACTTCTTATAAGCATCAACAATTACTTCAAGATCTTTATACTCTTTATTCAACTTCACATATCGATCCATATCTGCTATGATCGCAGGGTCGACAATCTTTTGCCCCACTTCTTCAAAGCGGATCTTAATGGCTTCTAATTTTGGTAGTATATCGCTCATTTGATAACTATTCGTATATGAATTCTCCGAATTCTGATCTGATGGTTAATTTCTTAGTAGAGGCAGCTTCACATCTTCCAACAATTTTTGCTCTCACTCCAAAAGATTCAGAAATGGCAATAATTTCTTGTGCAAGATCTTCTGGAAGATAGATCTCCATGCGGTGTCCCATATTAAAGACCTTGTACATTTCTTTCCAATCAGTACCAGATTCACTTTGGATCAATTTGAACAAAGGCGGAACTTCGAACATATTGTCTTTGATCACGTGAAGATCTCCTATGAAGTGCAATACTTTAGTTTGTGCTCCTCCGCTACAGTGAACCATTCCATGAATATCTGATCTGTGTTTATCCAGAATAGCTTTAATGATCGGAGCGTATGTTCTAGTTGGAGATAATACCAACTTACCGGCATCAATTGGACTATTTTCAACCGAATCGGTTAATTTTTTGTTACCTGAATAAACCAAATCTGACGGAACAGATGGGTCAAAGCTCTCTGGAAACTTCTCGGCCAAATATTTATGGAACACGTCATGTCTAGCTGATGTTAATCCGTTAGACCCCATTCCTCCATTGTATGATGATTCATAATTCGCCTGACCGTAAGATTCTAATCCAACGATCACATCACCGGCTTTAATGTTATCATTTGAAATAACATCTTTTCGTTTCATCCTGGCAACAACCGTTGAATCAACAATGATAGTTCTTACCAGATCACCCACATCTGCAGTTTCTCCACCCGTGGAGTGAATATTAACTCCAAAGCCTCTCAATTCATGCAGCAATTCTTCAGTTCCATTGATAATAGCCGATAGAACTTCACCGGGAATCAAACCTTTGTTTCTACCTATTGTAGAAGAAAGTAAAATATTATCCGTAGCACCAACGCATAGAAGATCATCTATATTCATGATCAATGCATCCTGAGCGATACCTTTCCATACCGAGAGATCACCTGTTTCCTTCCAATACATGTAGGCTAGAGAACTTTTAGTTCCAGCACCATCTGCATGCATTACAAGGCAATAATCTTCATCATTCGTCAAATGGTCGGGAACGATCTTACAGAAGGCCTTTGGAAATAATCCTTTGTCTACGTTTTTGATCGCGTTATGAACGTCTTCTTTTGAAGCTGATACACCTCTTTGATTATAGCGGATATCTGACATCAATATTCAGGTTAAGGTTGATTAAAAAATGCAAATTTAGTTATACTAAATTGATCCTTCAATAATGTGGTATTAGTAAATAAAAAAACACCCACCATTTTCAGGCGAGTGTTTTTAAAATATTATCAGTAAAGCTAGTTACCTCCGTCGCCTTCCGGCTTTTTAGGAACATAATCGTAGCTGATGATCTTACCTTCAGTACGTCTGTTCTTTTGGTGAAGACCTTCAAACACAGCTTTATCGTTTTTAAATTTATTAATGTAAGCTTCAGTCAACACATGTGATGCTGTTGTATCACCACTTGGGCTAACATCATAAATAGTTGTAGGTTTTGTTTCACCGTAACCCATTGGAACCAGACGCTCAGCTGGAAGTCCTTTTTCATTCACCAAGTAAGCCACACATGAGTCAGCTCTTCTTTGTGAAAGGTCTTTGTTAGCCTGATCAGAACCTCTGGAGTCAGTATGTGCCATCAACTGTACAATAATAGTCGGGTTGGCCATCATCAAATCATACAAGAAGTTCAATGAATCCTTAGAGTTTACAGAATCATTCACCTGAAGAGTTGCTTTACCTAAGTCATAACGAACCTCTGGAAGTCGGATCACCTCTTTAATAGGCATCACTTTCAATTCACGGATAATTCTTCTATTAACATCAGTCACAGCTGAGAATTGATCAGATGCAGAAAAGTATTGTTTAGGAATACCTTCAACCTCAATAGTCCAGGTACCTCCAGGCTCAATATATCTTGAACCATCCGGTTTTTCTGTCATAGTAATTCTACCAGACGGATCTGTATTCATTACGTAATTCTCACCATTTGAACCAACAAGGATCACCTTAGCACCAGGAACTGGAGCACCAGTTTCAAGGTCAGTAACAAGGATGTCAAGATCTACCAAAATTGGAGGTAAATAGAAATCCCAAATATCCTGTGAGTGCTCTCCCTTAGAACCATTACGGTTAGAAGAAATATATCCTTTTTGTTCTTTACCCATTGCAGTGTAAATGATATGGTAATCATCTCTACATGAGTTCATTGGATAACCTAAGTTAGTTGGATTTTTCCACTTCATTTGGTCTCCAACTTTCTCAGTTCTGTAGATATCTAATCCACCAAGACCAACCATTCCGTCAGAAGCATAATAAAGTTCACCTGAAGGACCGAAAGTTGGAAACATATCATTTCCTGGTGTATTGATCTCAGAACCAAGATTTACAGGAAGGCTCCATTCAGCATTTCTTTTGTCATAAGTTGACATCCAAAGATCGACTCCACCAAATCCACCTGCCATATTAGAAGCAAAGATCAAGGTGTTACCATCATCAGAAACTGCAGGATGACCTACATGAGTAGTATCATGGTCTTTAAGGCTCAATTTCACAGGCTCACCCCATGCTTTACCTTTTTTCTCTACCATCCAGATCTCACAACCAATATTCATTTTGTCTTCAACAGGGCATCTTGTAAACCACATTGATTTACCTCTACCATCAAAACACAAAGTTCCTTCTGAATCTCCTGTGTTGATTGGGTCACCAATTGGCTCAGGTTGTCCCCAGTTGTCATTTCTATCAATTTTAGAAACCCAGATATCCATGAAGTTTTGACCAGTAATTGGGTCAGTAGCTTCACCTGTAGAACCAGCTCTTGAAGAAGAGAAATACATCTCATCACCTCTTGGCGACATTACAGTTGAATAATCAAAGGCATCTGTATTCAATTTTGTCACGTTGGTTACTTTATGTTTCGTCATTTTCTCAGACGTCATCATATCGTAGTTCTCACATGATTCAATTCTAACTTTGGTTAAAGCATCTCCAGGGTTAAGTTTCTCATATTTTCTATAATTCTCAACCGCTTCATCATGCTTACACTGTGCCATTTCCATCTCAGCAAGATAGTAGTAAGTTCTTGGCTCAGTTTCATAATATTTCAACAATACAGCTTTCTCATATTGTTGTTCAGCTGAAGCAAAATCGTGTAATAATCTGTAACAAGTTGCAGACATGTAAGCGTAATACGCTTTTTTCAATCTTGCTTTCGCATTTTTTGGGTTCACTTTTTCGGATGCCTTTTTAAATGCATCTGCCGCCTCAGAGTAAGCTCCAGATAGCCATAATTCATCCGCCTCTTTTCCGTAGTTTCTTGTAGCTGGACCGCCACCTTGAGCAAGAGTTGTAGTTGTCACCCCAATTACCGCAATAACCGCGATAAATAACTTAAATAACTTCATAATTGATATTTACTAGTTTCTAGTAAGCTTGTTATTAAAGGCGAAAATAATTAAATATTTTTAAAAACAAGAGTTTCTTAAACATTTAATTAAACCTTATTTAATCTACATTTTTGCTATATATACGCCACTTATCCAAAAGAAGTTCGAAAGATTCAGGTAAATTTGAATCAAAGTGTATCCATTCTTTTGTCTTAGGATGTGTGAATCCCAGTGTTTTAGCGTGCAATGCCTGACCAGGAATTAATTGAAAACAATTATCAATAAACTGTTTGTATTTGGTAAATGTTGTCCCTTTAATGATCTTATCTCCTCCATATTCAAGATCATGGAACAAAGGATGTCCAATATGCTTAAAGTGAACTCGGATCTGGTGTGTTCTACCTGTCTCTAGCTTACATTCTACGAGTGTTACGTATCTGAATCTCTCAATTACTTTATAATGCGTAACTGCGTGTTTTCCGTATCCTTCGTCCTCTTCATAAACTTTAAACACTTTTCTGTTTTTTTGTGAACGACCGATATTACCGGTTATGGTTCCCTCATCATTTTCGAGATCTCCCCAAACCAAAGCATAATATCTTCTATCAGAAGAGCGATCAAAGAATTGTTGTGACAAATTGGTTAATGCATCTTCCGTTTTTGCAATCACCAGCAAACCTGTTGTGTGTTTGTCTATTCTGTGAACCAGACCCGGTCTGTTCTCATAATCATCTCTCTTAGGAAGTCCTTCAAAATGATAGGCCAGAGCATTCATAAGAGTACCAGAATAATTTCCGTAACCCGGATGAACCACCATATTAGGAGGTTTATTGACGACAACCAGTTCATCATCCTCATAAACGATATCGACAGGAATATTCTCGGGAACTAATTTATTTTCTCTTACTGGAAAAGGAAGAACTATGGAAATTTCATCATTAGGATGAACCTTATAATTTGATTTAACAGCTTTTCCGTTAACGATCAAATTACCATCTTTGGCAATTTTCTGTAAGCGATTTCTTGAAACATTGGGAATCCTATCCATTAGGAATTTGTCAATCCTCACTAATTCCTGACGAACATCCGCTATAAGGCGGTGATGTTCGAACAACTCCTCTGATTCCTCCAGTTCTTCACTAGAAAAACCAAAATCGTCTTCCATAAGATCGTCTTCCTGGGACATTATTCCTTAATCAACTTTTCTGAAAACAAAGATACGCCAACAGCATCACGAATGTCAACTACATATAGTCCACTTTCTAAATGACCAACTTCAATGGCACGATCTTCAATCCCCTGATAAACCAATCTACCACTCATGTCATAAATAGCAATTGTTGCTGATTCAGGCACACCGGAAAAATTGATAATATCTTTTGTTGGATTAGGGAACATCAGTATCTCACTATATTCTTTCTCTTCCAATACTTCCTTCTCTTCAATTCCCAGGGTGTAGTTCAAATTAGTAGAAAACACGGGTCTGATCATAAGTGATCCTTGTTGTGATGAAGTCAACCAGCTTCCACCTACATTATATCTAATCTTACTTCCAGAATTTGTATTTCTATCCATACCAATATTTAAACTTTGACTTTCAATCTGCTCCCAACCTACGTAAAACTTTTGAGGAACGGGGATTTTAGAAGCATAATCAGGATTTACAAATTGATAGTATCTGAATCCTTCAATAGAACCGGAGTACTCTGGATAGTGAGGAGTGAAATAATCATCCTGATAAAGTATATTTCCCGGCTCGCCGTTATTATCATCCCAAATAGTAAGAAGCATAATGTAGTTGCTTACATTCGTCACTGAAGGAACAAAGTGCATTAAAATACCCGTCAATGTATCTGCTTCATAAGCATTGAATTCATAGGCCAATTGAGAATTACTTCCCTGGATACCGTAAGCTACCTCTGCACTTCCATCATCATACGAATAATAGTTCTTAAATACCTGCTGAAATGTGGTTGTATCATTCACGGTATAAACATTGGATGCCGCCACATCTGCATTAGCATTGATCTTAACATTAAAGATGGCCATTGTATCATTAGGTGCATCTACATACGAAGATGGAAAATTAATTTGGACGAAATAAGGAAAATCATTAACTCCTAATTCCCAGTTTGATGTCCATGGTGACGGACCTGCTGGATTAGGGATGTTGTAATTTAGCAAGTTCACGACACCTTCATCAACCTTCAAATACATATCAGAACCCACATTTGTAGGTGTATCATCCGAATTATAAACGTGTAAAAAAGCAGTATCGATTAACACGTCATTTTTGTCCGCAAGATTTTGATAATGATCCCATGGAACAGAAGTGTAATCTTCCAATAAGGTATTCACCGGATAAGAGATCGCCAAATCTTTAAAAGGCTGGACTGCGAATAATGGGTTGTTGTATAGTTGAACATAATCAACATGCCAATGATCTAGTGCTCCTGACGTAGACGCATAATTCCTGAACCTGAATCTGAAACCATTTTTTAAAAAGTTAGGCTGAACTACTATAAAAGCGGTATCCCATTGATCTGCCATCCAGGGAAAATAATCCGTAGATTTCCATACATTATACCACTCGTTGGAATCAACCAAAAAGAAATCAACGAGAAGAGTATCATTCTGATCAGGCATATTACCATGACCTTCAGCCTGATACAAAAATTGAAGAAAAACATCATTCGTTGAGCCAAGCAGATTTATTGGTTTTGATGTAAGAACATCTGCTTCACCATGCGCATTTGTGTTTCCAAAATTATATGGCCAACCTGTTGAATCAACTCCATCAAAAGTAACCACTCCTAAAGACCAGGGATCTACCGCAAAACGGTAATTGTGGTATGCACTATTATCCACCCATATTTGATTCGGGTCATTCATATTAGCAAAGAATAAATGGATACTATCCTGCTCAAAATCAGGAGTTGATGTATACCAAATGGTATCTTGAGTTGGATCGGGAACTCCATCAATAATTGAATCAATTATCACATAACACTCGTCATACAAAGTTCTCAATTGCCCGCCTATTGGATAAGTTGTCAGATCATTTACCCAAATACTGTGTGGTGTAAAATAATATGAAAAAGTACTTGGAATTCCACCAACAACTGAGATAGTATCATGTTTGGCATGTGTTGAATCACAATACTTAACTGTTACCGGTTCAGGAAGCGTATTGCTTGAATTCATTAAATAATAATACCACAATGAAGTTACATTCCCGTCTGTATAATTGGGAGGATATTTAACGAACTTATTCACCGAAAAATCATCCCAAACATCTGCTATGGATAAAGTTCCGAATGAATAAACAAAGGTACTATCAAGGTTACTTTGTGCCCTAACCTGTAGTTGATCACGGTAGAGTGATGGATTGGTTGTCAAAGGTGAAAGTACCTCTTGCGAATAACCTGCAAGAACCAACAATAAAAACAATGTGGTTACAATATTTTTCATTTCACAAAGGCTAATTACCGCCTCCTAACGTTGCCCAAAGTGTTACTGTTGTTCCAGATGCAACATTAACGTTTTCTCCACCTGCAGGACTTTGTCTTGTGATCACTGCATTCATCAAATCCTCTTCAGTATTACAATTTTCACACTGAGGGGCAATTGTTAGTGCTAAAGATGAAAAACGTTCTCTTGCTTCTTTTATTGTGAGACCCACTACAGAAGGAAGTGGAGTAGCCTCTCCCGTTTTACCTTTAGAAACCACTAATTCCATTCTACTTCCCTTTGGAATATAGGTTCCGGAATCAATGTGCTTACCGTTATAAAGTTGATCCATAATGAATCCAGGTCCATCTGGATGTGGTTGATAAGAAACCTTAGTTTTAATACCCAGCGCATTCAATGTGGTTTCTCCCATACGTTTAGACATATGAATTACTTTTGGTATGCACACCATTTTGGGTTGCAATGGAACAACTGAAAGCTCTATTGTTCTTCCTGATTTGATTCCCATTCCAGATGAGTCTGTCGGACGCGGATATTGCCAACAAACTGTTCCTTTAGGCCAATCATCCATATAGACAGAATCCACGATCTCATATTTCAGATCTTTATCTTTTACAAATTCATCAAGGTCATCAATATGGATCTTATAGAATGAAGGGACTTCGATATTCGTTCCCCAATCAGTTGTACTTTTCAGATAGAATTTCTCCACCTGAATCACAATTATCCAGAATAGAACTATTGCAGCAAGGTTTAGTAAAAACTGTCTACTAATAAAAAACTTAAGAAATTTCTTCATTGAGGCGGGCTGATGTTTTCCAAATCAATGCAACAAATATATACAATCGAGACCACAAACCACCGAGATGGACAACAACAAAGTAAACGAACTTATTAATCGGAGTGAAAAAAGCTATAAGTGAACCCTACAGTCGATTATTTTGTCTTGATAAAATTACCTATAAACAAGCCTTCTTTTTTATGTAGATAGACTTTTTCTCTGGAGTATGCGAATGAGATCACTTCTCCAGATATTGGATAAACAAATTCAGGTTCCATAACGCCTTCAGTAGGAATGATCTCAAGCGAGTTTTCTGTTTGGATGAATAAATGCTGACCCATGGCATCAAAAGACCTGGCATTACAAGGATAAATATCCATGAATGTTCCAAAAACATCAAACAAAGCAATTCCTTTATTCGGGATCAGTACATATAACAGATCATTGACTTCCTTCATTTGAATTGGCAATTCTTCCCCTTCAAAAACTGCTAGTAAATTTTCAGTGATGAGTATTTTTTCGAGATTAGCATTTAACTTGACCAATCGAAAGGCCCCGGCATCTAAAACCCATATAGTATTACCTCCGAATGATTCGCAAACCAGAATGGGCTGTTGGATATCCAGATTCACAAGATCTATTTGACCATGGATATCAGTCAAAGTATTATCCAGAAATTGTATTACACTTCTGTCCTGATCAAAAACGAGCGTTCGAAAAGATTTGGAACTTTCAATTGAAGTTGGCCTAATGGTTTTTAATGAAGCTGTAAAGAGTGTATCCAGTTGATTCGAGAACTGAATAATGACGTCTCCTTTAGTCACATAAATTCTACCAAAATTATCAATGCTGAACTGATCAAATTCACCCATTAGTGAATCTGAATTTTCGAACTGTACCTTTTGTCCGTTTGAAAAAAATGCGGCGATTGAAAAGACAAAAAGAAATAAGAACTTAGACATACTTAGAAAGTTACGTAAAATCTATTTAGTTAGTATGTCCACAGTAAATCCAATTGTATTTGTTACCAATCATCTTTTTTGACAGGACCAAAGGTTTTCTTGATATCATCAATTAGATCCCAAACCTGATCCTGGATTGCTAATTCAATCTCATCCAACATTTTGGCATACTTGGCTCTATTCTTTTCGCTTGAAATTTCAGGCTTGTAATTATCAATGAAGTACTCCAGCGTAGATCCGGGCTCACCTGGTGAAGACTTTTTCTTGAAATTTTCAAGTGTGTATCGAGTTTTGCCGTCTTTGAATTCTAACACCACATCACATTCAAAATTATAATGGTATTCCTTATTGGAATAGTAATTACTTTTTCCAATTGTTGAGAATTGAGATTTTGCTATTACCTTGCCCACTTCTTCATCTTTGAAATCAATGGTTTGTGATCGCTTAGTGTTTTCAATCCATGCAATTGCTTTTTTGAAGAGATCTGACTGAGAAACTCCTTCATTTTCAACTACCCCTTGATATTCAACCTTTTTATCATCATTATAGTTCAATTTGAACTCGTCCTGAGCAAAAGACGTGGTACTTAAGGCAATCAAAAGGAATCCGAATAATCTTTTCATACATTTAAAATTGGTAAAAAGGGCTCCCGTAAAGAAGCCCTTTTAAAATTACTTAACTTTTCTAAGAATATATCTTACTTCACTTTCACCCTCTGCAGATGAAGCAGGAATTACATAGTTGGAAACGAATTCCCAACCGTTAGCTTCCATGAAGTTCAGTCCGTCGATCATTGAGTTAAATGCCGCTTTAGTTCCATCAGCTGAACGAATAGCCTGAGACTTGAATATTTTCAGTTCTTGTCCAAAATCAACAATGATCTTGATCTTTCCAAAACCTAATTTGTTTCTTCCAACAAGTTCAACATATTTAATGTCTAGATCATTGATGTTAGTTTCATCAACAATAACCTGTGCGTTAGCACCCAATCCAACAATAGCAAATACTGCTAAAAGGAATAATTTTTTCATAATTCTTTATATTGATTAGTAAATATGTGCCCGAAAGGACAATTATCGTACCAAAATAAAAATAATCGATTACAAAAGGGGGTCAGTAGTAAAAACTAATGAATTAGTCGAAATTAAAATCCGAATGTTACACCTCCAAGTATTTGGAATCCCTGAACACGATAACGATACCAACGATCATACTTTTGATTCGCTATATTGTTGAATTGCAAGAAAGCTGAAATTCGCGGATTGTATCTGTATTCCAAATGCAGATTTCCATCAGCAATAAGTGGCATATCAACAGGCGTATCATCCGGTCCCTGATTGTATAAATAGACAGGTGATTTTCTGCCATACTCAAGTGTCAAATCTGCCTTCGCATAAAGCTTATCAAACAAATTATAGCTTCCTCTGATCGTTCCTTTTAGAGTTGGCATATGGTAAGCAAACAATAATGGATCATAGCTTTGCGCAGAATCTATCTTGTAGATATTGTATTCTGCCATGACATCAATTTTTAACTTTTCTTTGTTCTGATAAGTAATGCTTCCATGTGCCCCTAAAGCAGACATGTTCACATAATTGACATCAAATTTGTACAGATCTGAATTGATTGCCTCATTAACGAATATCGCTTTATTGGTATAATCCCTATAATGTGCAGCCACATTGAATGAAATGGTTTTTGACAGGGTTCCCTTAATCCCTCCAAAGAAGTTGTAAAGGGTTTGGTTTCTTAACTCCTGACCTGAGAATATATATGGATTCATTCTGTTAAGGGTATAAAAAGAGTTCTGCGTCACACCCCCATCTATCCCAACATACGGAATAAACATATCATTCAATAAACTATACTTTGCTTCAACAACAGGAACTACTTTGAAGATCTTATCAATTTTAGGGAAATCAAAGGTCATATCCAGCCCGTACATAACTTTCCATTTATCTCCGAAAGTTGTGATCACTGGCCTTAAGTTTATGTTAGCATTTCGCTCATTAAATTGTTGAGTGGCATCAGGTGTTAACATGACATCCTCTGCATACCAGTATCTGTTGTATATCCAATTGAAATCTAAGGCATACAAATTACGTCCCATTCTGTATTTAAAATCAGATCCAATAATAAAATTATTATTACGCGCATGCTTATCTCCCGGATCCCAACTTGGTTTGAACTCATGGAAATAATAATCCCCGATCTTAGCTGACCATACCAACTTGGCACTGTCTTCTTTATCAAAGTTTCCAAATCTGAACATACCTCCCATTCCCTGCACCCTGTTCTTCAAGGAGTCTTTACTGAAGAAATCCGTTGTGTCTGTAATACCATACCAATGATATCCATTGTTCAGATAATCCAATTCTCCTTCCAGTTTGTAATTGGTGGTGAAGAATTGTCCAAACAGTTTTGCTGTGGTATTGTCATATGTTGAAGGCGCCAGATCTTCTAGATTTTTCCATGATGAGTTATGTTTCACATGGATACCATAATTCAATCTTCTGTTACGCGTTGAGTTAAAATAAACCTCAGCCAAAGGAGAAGTATACATTCCTAATCCAACCTTAACATAACCCGGATATAACTTGTCCAATTTGTCTTTGATCTTGATCTTTGACGCATCAATTTGGTTCAAACTAATTTGCGTCTCCATATTCCTCACTAATAATGGATATTTAATATCCGGAATAGGAATGATCGTATCAATGATCTTAGGATTCTCCGTAATCCTATAAGATGGGCTAATTGGCCTTTCAGCCTCAGAATTGATGTCCCATTCTTGCTGTGCACTAACATTGAAGCTACAAAGTAGTGTCAGGATCGATATATATTTCAAGATCTTATTCTCCATCTTCCCCTCCTATCTCAATGATATTGTTGGTTCCACCATCAACGCTTTTTTGCTTGTTCTTTAATCCCTGCAAAACCTGCATCACTTCATTTGCCTCATCTATGATTCCGTCATCTTGATTTTTGTAGCCATTCAACACGGAATTCAAGGTATATTCAGCTTGTACATAATCCTCCATTCCTATTGAGTTCTTGGCTTGAAGAATAAGTGCTTTTGCCACCCAATAGTCATATCCTGCTTGTTCTTTCATTAAAATACGAACTTCACCTTCTGAGATCTTATATTCTTCTTGCAGATGGAATATCAGAGCAATATTGAATTGAGATTCAGCTCCAATAACACTTTTGGTTGCTTGTGTCACTTTTCTGAAGTATTCAATAGCCAGGTCATAGCTTGCAATTTCCATTTCCGCTTTACCTAACACATAATTGGCTTCGGTTTTCACATTATCCAAGGCCAATGGATCTACCAGTACTTTGTTTGCATATAGCTTAGCCAGATCAAACCGTTTGTTGAAGGTATGACAACGCATTAACCCAATTTGAGCCGTTAATTTATTCTCAGGATATGATGCCACAGCCTCTAACTTCTCATAATAGGTTATAGCCTTGTCGTAATTCTTGAGGTCATATTCATTCTTAGAAGCCATTAATGCGGACACTTCAGTATACACCCCATTTGGATAGTTCAATACCTGCGCATAATGTTTATTGGCCATTTCTGTTTGACCTAATCTATGATGTGATGTAGCTTTGTAGTAGTGTGCTTCTACAGCAAATATTGGTGTTGAGAATTCCTTTAAATATCCATCAAAAGCAGTAATGGCTTTTTGATACAATGAATCTTCATACAACTGGAAGGCGTTGAAGTATAGAAGAGTGTCTTTTTCGTAGTTACTGATACTACCCCCTTGTGATTCAACCAGAGCAAAATATTTTTCAGGCTGATTCATTGCTGAGTACACATCTTTCAATCGCGCCAGTGCCTCTTTCTTTTTGGTAGGATTATCATAGTCATTCATAACGCGCAGATACTGTTTCTCTGCCATGTCATATTTTTCCTGTACGAAATAAATGGAGGCAATCTGAAATACTGCATCCACTGCTTTTGGATGATTTGGATGATCGATCACCAATTGATTGTAATACTTCATGGCTTCAGTATGATGATCATTATCCATTAAACGATAGGCCTCACCCACCTCATACAATGCAGGAACTGCAAAGGTTGACCTTGGATGATTGTTTACAATATCCAACATAGAAGAAGCCTTACGTTTGTAGTCTCTTTTGAAACCATAAGTCAAGCCAATTTGATACTTGGCATAGTCAATTTGACCCGCATTTTCTCCAATGGCCTTTTCGTAGAAAATGATGGCATTATCATCTTCTTTATTCACGAAGTAACAATCTCCAATTCTCAGATAAGCGTCCGCTTTTTTCTCTCTTGAAGTTTCTGTTGGATCTTGCGTAAAAGTTCTGAAATTCTGAATAGCCGACACAAAATCCTGCTCTTTAAAGTAACAGTATGCTACATTGTAATATGCATCATTATGTTGTGGTAAACTATATGTTCCCGGAACCTCTAAAAACTGCTGATATTCATTTCTCGAGCTTTGGAAATTATTCATTTTGAAATATGCTTCAGCCGACCAATAGTGTGAAAGAGCAGTTAATTCAGGGTCTACCGGATATTTTCTGGCTAATTTGAAGGTTTCAATACTTTGTGCATACTGGGCATTATCAAATAACTCTACGGCATGGTTGAAGGCCATCATTTGATAGGCATTCTTCATATTGAAATCAAGCTTTTCAATTCTTTCAATTGAAGCCATAGCTGATTTGTAATTCTTCATGGTGGTATACACATTCACCAGGTATTGGTAGATGTCCTGGTTTCTTGGAGATTCCGGATATCTTTCTAAATAAAGATTCAATGCTTCAACGGCCTCATCAAAAGGATTAAAATCTAGTTTATAAGATAAAATGGCGTACTGGTAAAGCGCATCTTCTTCAATTTCCTTATCAAAATGTAAAGCGGCTGCCAATTCAAAAGCATTTCTGGCATACAGGTAATTGTCTTGTTTCATATAACACTCCCCTATATGATAAAGCGCCATTTGCCCAAGCTGATCTTTGGTTTTTGCCACCTTGTCAAACATACGGATGGCGTTCATGTATTGCTTGCTTTTGTAGTAAGCAAATCCTAACTGATAGTCTTCATCTCTGGTTGTGGCACTTTTATCATTATACTCTTTCAGATATGGAACAGCTTCATCATACTTACCTATACGATAAAAGGCATCTCCGATCAAATGAGCCATCTCCACCTCATTTTTAAGGTCCTGATTTTCCATTTTACCCGGGGCGTAAGCCAACAATTCTTCATATTTCCCTTGCAAATAAAGGATTTGAGCAATGTACGCCGGAACAGCTGCCGAAAAACTAGGGTCATTTTCTAATTTTCTAAAACCATCCAATGCCACTTGATAATTTTTCTCCATGTAGGCAATGTGAGAATAGTAATAAAGGGCCGGGTTTTGATACTGTGATTCAACATTGATCACTTCAAAGAAGGCATCTCTTGCCGCTTTGATATTCTCTTCTCTGAATTGAGCGTAACCCAATTTGAAATAATACTCAGGTTTATCATCTGCATGCAAGTCAAAAGGATCAACCTTGGTGAACCATTCAACCGCATCATCAAATTTGTTCTTTCTGAAATAATACCTACCCAATTCAAAGTAAATATCCTGCCTATAAGTACTTTCAGGATATTCTCTCAAGAATTGAAGCAACAACAATTCAGCATCTGCATGATAGAGATACAATGCACAAAGAGCAATGTAATATCTTGACTTGATGTAATACGGATGATTTGGCTGATCGAAGTTTTGAATAAACAGACGATACTCTTCTTGTGCAGCAGAAAATTTCTCTTTTTCAAAAAGGTCTTCGGCCCTGTAGAAATTAGCGTAATCTGAGGTGTATTTATCAGACAATTGTGCATTGGCCGACAACCCCAAGAATAACAATAATATGAATCCCAATCTAGGCATCAGTCTGTTGTTGTTACATCAGCAATGGCAAACTGTAAAAGAGTCCACTACTTTAATTTTGTAAAGTTAACGGTGATGAGAAGAGGTTTTTGTGTGAGGTTTTGAAAGTTATAAACGCATGCCTGTTAAGTTTATTGTGTCAATTGTTTTTTAACTCGCTGGTTGATAACTCTCCGATAAAGTTTTAGCAAGAATGTTGCCAAATAATTTTTGATATCCCTATTTTTACCGGCAATGGACGCAACGAACCAAATCTTTAGCATTAAGAACGGAGAGATCTACCAAAAAGATAAGCTCATTTTAAAAGATGTGAACATTCATCTGGACAAAGGAGAGTTTGTTTATCTGATTGGTAAAACCGGAACCGGAAAAAGTAGTATTCTTAAAACGCTTTACGGAGAACTTCCTTTGCAACAAGGTGATGGTCAGGTGGCAGGATTTGACCTAAAAAATCTGAAACGAAAAGACATACCATTCCTTAGAAGAAAATTAGGAGTTGTTTTTCAGGATTTTCAGTTATTGACAGATCGTTCGATCTTTGATAACCTGAAATTCGTTATGCGTTCAACAGGCTGGAAGAATAAAGCTGAAATTGAAAAAAGAGCCGGTGAGGTTTTAAGTTTGGTGGGCTTAGATCACATTGAAAATAAAATGCCTCATCAATTGTCTGGTGGTGAACAACAAAGAGTTTCTATTGCTCGTGCACTGATCAATAAGCCAGAGTTTATTTTGGCAGATGAGCCAACAGGAAATCTGGATCCGGAAACTTCAAAAGAGATCATGGCTGTATTAATGGCCATTGCTAAAGAAGGAACATCCGTACTCATGGCAACGCATGATCTTGGTATTATGGAACAATTCCCATCAAGAACTATGCAAGTGAAAGAGCAAACGGTTTTTGAATTAAATCCAATGAATGAGTTTGACCCTTTTCAGCAGGTGAAGTTTGAGTAGGATCAAATCAGTAAAACGTACCTTTTAATAAAATCCTCAAATTGCTGGATGAGTTCCTGCTCTCGCAGAGCACCATTAGATATTTTAGTATAATTCAATTTTAATTGATCTATTTGATCAGCCAATTCCAAAGCATCCATATATCCTGAATGCGTAACTTCAAATTTCTCGAAGAATACTTTTAGTCGATCATTGATCAAATCTAACTCTGCACCTATTCTTAACTCCGGAACTAACTCTTTAAATTCTGATTGGGTTGATTCGTTTTCACTACCCATTTCCTCTTTATTTGTTGTTACGACATCTGGTCTGCTCCATGAAACTTTAGGTTCTATTTTAGAATTTCCTAGCTCAGATATTGGGTCATAATGTTTAAAAGATTCACGAAATTTTCCAGCAATTTCAGTAAACTCCATCAGAAATTGTCTTGCACTATCTGGTTTTATGTTTTCGAATAGTTTAAACGAATCATAACAAGTACCCATTAACTCTCTTTTCACCCTATCGACCAGACTATAAAAGGATGGGTCAAAATCTCTACCGTCAGCCCTGACAAGAATCTTGGATTTTTCTGTGATTTTTTTTGATAACCGAATCTGATCATAAAAGCTTTGAATAAGTGAGTCATCAATTTCATTCATGGCTTCTACTTCATCATTCATTTTCCTTAGAATTCGAAGTATTTTATCAAAATCCCTATGAAGTTCCTTGGAAGTATTTACCTGTCCTTGGACCTGGGCCCTATATTCATATTCCGGTGGTCCGTCCATAGTTTTAAAATTACAGAAACAAGATACGAAAATGATGAAACAAATTGAGGAAGTTCGTTCGGACGAGTATTGAATCTATATCAATCTCAAAATATCTTCTGCTTTTTTCTTATTGCTGTAGATGGCGTTGAATTTGGCATCTCTATCTGCCTTCATTTGAGACGTAAAAGGCAGATCCATTAATTGATCGATCTTAACAGCAAATTCCTTTGGCAATTCAGCAACTTCGCACATATCTGAAAAAATTCCATCATCATCCATCATAGAATTGATAAGAATGTGTCTACCGGATTGCAAGGCATGAAGTAACTTCAACTTAATACCCGTTTGCTGAAAAGTGAGTAATAAATGAATCTGAGCATCCTGGATCAATTTTGTCATTTCACCTTGAGAGGGTGTATCGATCAATTGAACATTCTTTTGGGTGGATGCCAGGTGTTTTAGTGAATCAGAAGGTTCTTTACCAGCTATAATGATCTGGTGATCCACTAAAGGCGCAATGTTCTTGATGATGTATTCGGATGCATTTTGATTTTCTGTCACCGATAAATTTCCCTGAAATAGCACATATTTTTGAATGGGAGCTGGTTGACTCAAATCTATAGTGTGTGTATCATCATAGAATGGTGGTAAATGAACTACTTCTCCATAACGTTCAAAATGAGGAATATCCTGTTTTGCAACGGATAGAATAACATCAGCATGTTTGATCTGCCATTCATATCTCGCCAGCTTTTTCGCTTCACGCAACAGGTAGATCTTTTTAAGCCATCTTTTTTCGGCTTTAGCTAATCCTTCATAGTATTCATGTTCAATATTGTTGGCACGATAAAGGATCTTTTGATCCTGAACATCTTTATGTAAAATCCAATAAGTACACTGGATTCCATCCATTAAAACAGGTGCAGGATCCGCCAATAAATTCACCAACAATTCAGGATTATTCCTGGATGTCACAACATAGGGTAATCGACTAAAAAAGAGTTTGCTTAATTTCTTTTTTCGCTCGTAATAATAAAGCTTAGAACAGTATTTTTCCAATTCATCCGTGGGTGGATTATGACCTTCATAATAGAAGCAATGATAAATGATCTCTGCACCAGCTTCGTGCAGACTTTTCAATTTATAAAACACATCCACTATCCCCCCATAATTAGGTGGATAAGGAACGTCAAAGGCTATTATGTGCAGTTTTTTACTCAGTGTCCAGATAAATTTTTTCTAAAACCTTGATCTCATGATCCCAACTTAGATCAGCAGCAGCTTTTTTGGTGTTTTCTTTCATTTGATGATATCTCACCTGATCAGAAAGCAATGTATTCAATTGTCTTGCTATTTCATCCACTTCGTGTGTATCACAAACGATACCAATATCATACTTTTTTACAATTCCGGCTATCTCAGGTAAATTAGATACTAAAAGTGGAATGCCTGAATTGATATAATCAAATATCTTATTTCCCAATGCATATCTGTAATTCGGATTCGTATCCTTATCCATGGAGACACCAATATCTGAAAGCATGGTAAACTGCAATAATTCTGCGTACGGTCTCTTATCAAAAAATAGTACCTTATCTTCCCATCCCTTTTCCCTCACAGTCTCTTTCAATTGTGGAACCACATCACCATCACCAACTATTGCCAGCACAGCATTATCCACCAATTGAATGGCTTCGATCATTTCCTCAGCTCCACGTTGAATATTGATACCTGCTCCCTGCATGATCACAATTCTATTATCCTGAGGCAAACCCAGATCTCTTCTTGATTTAACTAATTCAATTTTCTGATAATCCGAAATATTACGAGCCACGAAAACCTCCCTGTTGTAATCCTTTCGATAAATCTCGGCTATAGATTCAGTTACGGTATACATCACATCCACTTTTGGCGCATATTTTCTTTCGATCGTCTTCCAAAATTGCTGAACTTTTGGTCGATCTATCAATTCAGGGGTTTCGCAAAACAGCTCATGTGAATCATAGATCAGCTTGCAATTGGTTTTGAATTTTCTTGCCCAGGAATTTGCCAGTAGAGTATCCAAATCATTGGAAAGTAAAATATCCGCCTTGTGAAAAAGCAGATAGCAAAACAATCTCAAATTATATGTTGCATAAAAAAGTGGTCCTTTTCTAAACAATAGCGGAAATCTCTTTGTTTTATAAGGTAGTTGAGGCATTGCATGGCTTGATGGTAATTTTCTACCAATAAGAGTTACTTCGAAATCATTATTCACCAGGAATTCGCAGACTTTTCGAACCCTTTGATCAGTAAACAGATCATTCGTAACAGAAACAATTACCTTTTTCTTTTTCACGGCTTAAAAATAACTGAAAACATCCTTAATTATTGCTTACCGATTATCCAAGCATTATTTTGTTCAACCATTAAACGCTCCCTTTATATAATTCGCTATCTCATTATGCTTCTTTAGTATATCTTTATTGCTGCATAAAGCACTTGATTATGAATATGACATTTTGGAAGACCTTTTGGGCGAGCTTATTAGCATCAGTAGTATCTGGATTAATAGTGATCGGTTTATTCTTTTTAATTCTTGGTGGGATCATGTCCGGATTGGAAGACATGATGGATGATATGAAATTGCATGTGAAGGACAATACTGTTTTACACATGAAGTTGAATGGTCCCATTGGAGATTATACTGCACAGGGGTTTGATGCCAATACTTTCTCTGTTTATAATCAGTTTGGTTTAATGGAAATTCTTGAAGGAATTGAAATGGCCAAAGAAGATGATAAAGTGAAGGGGATCTTTCTGGAATGCAACAACGTCCTTGCAGGAATGGCTACCGTCAAAGAGATCAGAGATGCATTAGTAGATTTTCAAGAATCAGGAAAATTCGTAGTCTCTTATTCTGAAAACTATAGTACAAAAAGTTACTATTTATCAAGTGCTGCAAAGGAATTATATGTATTTCCTACAGGTATGATCCAATTTCTTGGTTTAGGTGGGGAATTAATGTTCTTTAAGGGAACATTAGAGAAATTGGATGTTGAAATGCAAATTATCAGAGGTTCGAATAACAAATTTAAAAGTGCGGTTGAGCCTTTGATGAATACGGAAATGAGTGAAGCCAATCGTGAACAAACAATGAAATATTTGAGCGCCTTGTGGGGTCAAATCCTTGAAGATGTGGCTACATCAAGAAATCTAAAAGAAAGTCGTTTGAATACCATTGCGGATAGTGTGATGATCCGTAAATCAGGAGATGCAGTTGGATTGAATATGGCAGATGGAATTAAGTATTATGATGAAGTACTTGACCTGCTGAAAGAAAAAGCGGGAACAGATGAGGAAGGTAATCTTGCCTTGTTATCATTTAAAAAATATGCCATCAGAAAAACCAAGAAAAACAGAACACTAGAGAAATTAGATAAAAAGAATATCGCCTTAATTTTTGCACAGGGAGATATTGTTGATGGTAAAGGAACTGCGCAACAAATTGGAGGTAATCGAGTATCTGCATGGATCAGAGAGGCCCGAGAAGATGAAAATATTAAAGCAATCGTTCTCAGAGTTAATTCTCCAGGAGGATCTGCATTAGCAAGTGATGTGATCTGGAGAGAAGTAGTAAAAACAAAAGAAGCAGGTAAACCTGTTATTGTTTCTATGGGTGATCTTGCTGCGTCTGGTGGATATTACATTTCTTGTGCTGCCGATAAAATCTATGCACAGCCTAACACCCTAACAGGTTCAATTGGTGTATTTGGAATTATTCCGTACACAGGAAAGATGTTTGAAAATAAATTAGGTGTGACTTTTGACCGTGTTCAAACCAATGCACATTCTGTATTATCAACCAATAAAAAACTGGATGAATGGGAACTTAACCTTGTACAACAAGAGGTTGACGACATTTATGATGATTTTATTTCTAAAGTTGCTGAAGGTAGAGGAATGAAAAAATCGGCTGTTGACAGTATTGGTCAAGGCAGAGTTTGGGCAGGGAAAGATGCTATTGAAATTGGACTGGTTGATGAGATAGGTGGGTTAAATGACGCTATTGATTATGCAGCAGAACAGGCAGGAATTAAAGAGGTAAAATTGGACATCTATCCAAGAATGCCTAAACCGGGATTAGAAGGGTTCATTGAAGCCATGGAAGACATGGATGCTTCCATTGAAGCTAAAATTCCTTCTGAGCTTGAGTTACAATTGATGCAGATGTATGGTTATTTGAAATCGCTCGATACCAAGAAAAGTATTCAGGCTAGATTGCCATTTATTATAACTATTGAATAATGAAGAAATATCTGCTGCTATTGCCCCTGAGTTTGTTAGCCGCTTGTGGTGGAAACACTGACTCTTCAGAAGAAACTCACGAAAACCAGACAGATTCTGTTGTTTCTGAAATTGAGGAGCCAAAAATCGAAATTCCGCATTTTGGAAGTGATGATTCGGAATGCTTTAGTGCCATTCATCCCCGATTCGCAAACTGGTTGAACACAGATTCAACCTGGATCGTATTTCCGGGTAATGATGTTATTTATTCGTATCTCATTACACATTCAGATTCCATTGCGCCAAAGGAAATTTTAAAAACGGATGAGGTTTGGGGACCAGTAGAATGGGAGCAGTCATTTACGAATGGGATGACTTTCAAAGAAGTGGCACATCCTGAAGCAGGAGCTGAGTACTATCTTTGGACGAACTGTAGCGATATGGATATTATTCAAAAGAATATATTCCCTTTGATCCAGAATGAGGAAAATGTCTGGAATAAAGAACATACCAACTATTCACCTGATGGTGCAGGTTGTAGTTATGATTTTGGAATATCTGAAGACAGTTTGGTGATACTCACCTGGTACTGCGGTTGCTGATTTGATGTGGTGATGTGGTGATGTGGTGATGTGGTGATGTG
>JACJYW010000012.1 GCA_020635955.1 Crocinitomicaceae bacterium | reverse complement strand
TATTATCCAGGTAAGAACTTCAAATTCATTTAATCGATACCGCAAAAGTGGTATTCTTATCTAGATTAGGTCTAAATAAGCTGTGCGTTCGTTATCTTTGACGAAGCATGACGTTAGTTGATTTACATAAAGGTCAATCTGCCTTAATAAAGGATGTTCAGGAATCAGAAGTTCTGCACAAACTCTATGAATTTGGTATACTTCCCGGACATACAATTGAGCTGGTAGAATGTGCCCCATTCAATGGACCTTACTATTTGAAAGTAGACAACAATTTAATCGCTATTCGTAAAGAAGAAGCTAGACAAATTATCATCTAACGTTGACAGAATCCAAAGACATAGATTCCAGTTTGAAAGTTGCTCTGTTGGGAAATCCTAACATTGGAAAAACAACACTTTTCAATGCGCTCTGCGGACTCAACCAAAAAACTGGAAATTATCCAGGGGTTACCATAGATAAAAAAGTCGGTCATTTTTCAATTGATCAAAAACAAGTTGAGATCATTGACCTTCCCGGAATTAATAGTTTATATCCCAAATCAAAGGATGAAGAGCTGGTAGTTGATTATTTGGTAAATGGTGCAGATGGCATTTTTCCAGATAAGCTGATCGTTCTTGCCTCAGCATTAAATCTGAAAAGAACGCTCTATTTGGTAGATCAGGTGAGAGATTTGAATCGACCAATGATCCTGGCTGTGAATATGATGACCCTGGCTGAAAAAAGAGGAATCTTCATAGATGCGGAGAAATTATCAAGTGAATTAGGGGTTCCGGTAGTATTACTGGATGCAAAGGATAAGAAAGGATTTTCAGAATTGCATGATGCACTTATTTCTAATCCATCAATTACGCCAAGGGAACCTCATTATATCGTTGATTCTGAATTACCAGCTTTAAAAGAATTTAGTTCAGAAAAGAAGGACAGTCAACTATATCATACTTTTTTGAACCTGGTAACCGGAACAGATTCAGAGTTAAAGAAAGAAGCAGAAGCAAAAGGTATTGATTTTAAGAATTGGTATAGAAATGAAGCCATTCTCAGATATAAATTCCTGGATCAACTTTTAAATTCAGCTGTTAAGGTGGATAAATCAAAGGCGGCTGATTTCACAACAAAAGCTGATAAAATTCTTACCCATAAAGTGTGGGGTTATGTCATCTTCGCAGCAGTAATGTTCGGGATCTTTCAATCTGTTTTCCTGATTGCTACATATCCAATGGATTGGATAGATCTGGGAATTAGCAGTTTGTCTGAATGGTCATCTGCCGTGTTGCCTGACGGATATTTTTCAGATCTCATTTCTGAAGGTTTGATCCCTGGTATTGGTGGTGTAGTCATATTCGTTCCACAAATTGCCATATTATTCTTCTTATTCTCATTATTAGAAGAATCCGGTTACATGCAACGTATAGTTTTCTTAATGGACCGCATCATGCAAA
Organism: Crocinitomicaceae bacterium; assembly: GCA_020635955.1. GTDB lineage: Bacteria > Bacteroidota > Bacteroidia > Flavobacteriales_D > Crocinitomicaceae > Paracrocinitomix. The sequence continues at coordinate 115,086 of JACJYW010000012.1, read as the reverse complement.
CTTTTGGAATGAGCGGTAAAAGTGTAGTGCCAATGATATCAGGTATGGCATGTGCAGTTCCTGCTATTATGTCTGCAAGAACTATTGAGAATGATAAGGAAAGATTGATCACCATTCTGATCACACCATTAATGACCTGTTCAGCTCGAATACCGGTGTATATTGTTGTGATCGCTTTGATCGTTCCTGATGATCTATATTTGGGACCATTTCATGTACAGGGACTAGTTTTAATGGCCATGTATTTACTCGGTATATTCATGACTACAATTGTAGGATTTGTTTTGAAATTCGTTTTAAAATCCTCCTATAAAAGCTTTTTAGTGATCGATATGCCTGAGTACCTGAAACCTGCAATGAAAACGGTATTGATCAATGTGTGGACCAATGTCAGATCATTTTTATGGAATGCGGGTAAGATAATTATTGCAACCTCCATTATTCTTTTCGTTTTGGCGACAAATGGAGGAGAGGAGTTTAAGAATGCAACAGAAAAAGTACAAACTGAGTTTGCAGAATTGTCTGAAGAGGAGCAAGAAGTCATGATCGGTAAATATGAATTGGAAAATTCGTATTTAGGAATGATGGGAAGATCCATTGAACCCGTTATTGAACCACTGGGATATGATTGGAAGATCGGAATAGCCATTTTGACTTCCTTGGCGGCTAGAGAGGTTTTTGTAGGAACCATTTCTACTATTTACTCGATCAATTCAGAAGAAGAACTCACTATTAGAGATCGACTAAAAACTCAAAAGCGAATGGATGGTCTACCTGCATTTGGGTTTGCTACCTGTGTATCATTGCTCTTGTTTTATGCATTCGCACTTCAATGTTTGAGTACCGTTGCGGTAACATATAAGGAGACTAAGAGCATTAAATGGACAACTATTCAGTTTGTCTATATGACCTTGTTGGCTTATTTTACGGCATTATTAGCTTATCAATTACTGGCATAATGGATATTCAGCATATAGCAGTATATAGTTTATTTCTGATCTCGATCCTGTATTTGGGAATTAGATTCTTTAAAAGAAGAGCAAAGAAATCTGACGGATGTTCTAAAGATTGCAACTGCTAAGCTTGGTGCGCCGATTCCAGTAGATCCATCACTGTTTTTACGGGACTAAAACATTCACTTTCAATTTCATAAAAAACCGTGATCCATTGATCCATTGATCCGTTCCATAGTCCGGGTTCTTCAAGATAAACAATGTCTTCTCCTTCATGTGTTTTATGTACAATGAAGTATTGATCATTATCAACGAAATTATTTAGATCGAATTTCTCTCCTTTGTAGTTTCGAACGGAGCAAACTAATTCAACAGGATTGAAATGCGTGGCAGCCTCCATTAATTTAACCTGATCAGGATTATCAATGATCTGCGATTTTTCAACGATCTGTCTTCTTGGATTGCCTTCAGCATCATTCACCCAGAATGGTCCACCTCCGGGCTGTCCTACATTCTTTACCATTCCACAAATACGAATCGGTCTGTTCAAAGCCTGATATGCATGAGATGAATCCAATAGTTGTTTTTCAGATAATCGAAGATCGTATTTTTCATTCAAGGTTTTCAACGAACTCTCAAATGCGTGACTTCTTTCAATTTTTGAAAGCACGTTATGCACCTCATTGCTTAATTCCAGTAAGGCACCTCCCAATATTTTTCGAGTATTTAATGAAGTCTCAGCTTTATTCATATGCTGCATATTATCTATGTTTCGAATGAAGATAATATCAGCATCAATCTGGTTCAGGTTTCCTAATAATGCACCATGACCAGCCGGTCGTTTAAGCAATTCCCCGTTTTCTAATTTGACAGGAGTTAAGTCTGGATGAAAAGCCACCGAATCTGTTTCCGGATCTTGCTCTGAAAACTGATAGTGGAATTTTGTTCCATGAAATTTATTGATCGATTCAAGAGATTCTTTTATCTCAGTCTCGAATTGAGCATTAATAGTAAAATGAAATCCTGCATTCTCACCGGCAATATTACTGCCTTGTGCCAAATGTTCCTGGAATGGATTCAGAGTGAAATTGTCGTATTTATGAAATGGGATCAAACCCTTAGGACTAAGACCTAGTTGCAATCCTTTTTCAGAAGTAATAACATAATCAATAATGGCCTTCTTATTCACTTTTCCTGCCTTATAGTCACATGCTAATTCGTCCAATTGTGAATCAAAAAACGGAAATGATCTTAGATTCTCAATAAATGAATTGACTATGGATCTACTTTCTTCAGAAGGATCATCTTGCTGCGAAACTTCAAAAAGAGCACTAAACATTCTTGAACCTGAACCTGAAGCGGGGACAAAAAAACTAATATCTAATTCAGTTCTCTTTTCCTCAAATAGTTTAAGGTAATACTCAGCATTTTCAGAATTCAAAGACTCGATCCCGTCATTGATCTGACATGGCGCAACTAGATCAAGAATAGGATTTCCTTTCTCAATTTTTTTTCGTTGTGCTTCTATCTTGTCTTTCAAAATGACTTAATTTCGTCTGAGAGGCTTTAAAATTACAACAATTTTGAGTCCTTAGCTTATCCCAATGTTAAAAGCCTACATTTCATATAGGAAAAATGCCGTGAACGCTCACGGAATTCATTCTCCATTTGTTTTTGAATTTTACAATGAAGTGGTTCTAAAAGCAAAAGCACTTGATGATGAGTATATCCAACATGTGAGACGAACACTTTTAAAAGATAATAGAGAAATAGAGATCACAGATCTGGGACAGGGTTCAAAAAAAGGCAATTCCAATTCCAGAAAAATTTCTGAATTGGTAAAAGTTCAGGCTGTTGATAGAAAGTATGGCAGGTTGTTAGGAAGGCTGGTGTCATATTATAAACTTGATACCTGTTTAGAGCTTGGAACTTCATTAGGGATAGGAACGGCACACATGGCTGAGTATGCTAAAAAGGTCATTACCATTGAAGGATGCCCAAATATCTATTCGGAAGCCAAGAAATTCTGGAGCCCTAGATTTGGGAACATTGAGTTCGTAAATGCTGAATTCAGTTCGGTTTTACCACAAGTATTAAGTTCAATGGATAAGCTAGATCTTGTCTATATTGATGGTAATCATGGATACGAGCCAACAATGGACTATTTTAAACAGATCCTATCAAAGGCTCACAATGATACATTCATCATTTTTGATGATATTAACTGGAGTGAAGGGATGAGAAGAGCCTGGGATGAAATTTGCTCCTCAAAGGAAATTCATGTGAGTATGGAGTTTTTCAGAATGGGAATTGTATTGAAAAGGCATGAACAGGCAAAAGAGCATTTTGTATTAAAGTTTTAACTTTAATTGTCATTTCGACTGGATCCGACTTTGTCGGAGTAATGGAGAAATCTTTTTATTTAGTTTCCACAGATTTATAAAGATTTCTCACTACGTTCGAAATGACGTTCAAGTCAACAACTAGTTAGATTATGAAAGTTTATACTAAAAAAGGAGATACAGGTAAAACTGGTTTGATCGGCGGAACCCGAGTACCTAAGTTTGATCTGAGGATTGATGCATACGGTACGGTAGATGAATTGAATTCGTACATGGGGTTATTGAGAGATACCGCTACTGAGGATCGATTTGTAGAAGAGATCATCTTTATACAGGATAGACTTTTCACTTTAGGGTCATGGTTGGCTTCAGATCCTGAAAAATCAAAAATGACTTTACCTGAATTGAAAGATAATGATGTTATCCGCTTAGAAAACTCAATTGACTGGATGGATGAACGCCTTGAACCCATGAAATTCTTTGTGCTTCCGGGTGGTCATGAACACGTTTCATTTTGCCATATTGCACGTTGTGTTTGTCGCCGAGCAGAGCGTTTAGTGGTAGAATTGAACGGAAATTCCCCGCAAGACCCGAAAATACTGATATTCCTAAATCGTTTAAGCGATTATTTGTTCGTTTATTCTCGCTATTTAACAAAGCAATTAGGTGCAAATGAGATACCTTGGAAGCCTGATAAATAGAGGCTTTTTGCAATTAATTTGAATTTTTTTCGTTAAAAGCTTGTTTTATTAGGTAAAAAAAATTTCATTTGCGAAAAAGTAAACTGTTAAATTATGTATTGGACGTTGGAATTGGCATCATATCTTGAAGATGCTCCATGGCCAGCAGCAAAAGACGAGTTGATCGACTTTGCTATGAGAACCGGAGCGCCATTAGAAGTAGTTGAAAATCTACAGGAAATAGAAGATGAAGGAGAAACATACGAAAGTATAGAAGAGATATGGCCTGATTACCCTACTAAAGAAGACTTCTTCTTCAACGAAGACGAATATTAAGATATTTTAATTCGATTTAAAAAGATCCCATCCCTATTTCGGTGATGGGATTTTTTTTATTCCACTTGTAAGATTTACACTTTTCAGTCGACTAAATAAGGTTATACTACCATTTTTGGCAGGTATTTTTCAGGAATTCGGTCATTATACCCGATTTTTCTCCGCTAACTCAAGCATAATCAGCCATCTTGTCCGTTTTTAATTATTGGAACAATTTGTGCCAATTTTTCCCGCAGTAGAGGATATTCCTCTTATTTTTACAAATTCATTTTTTACAAGAAATAATGCTAAACGTATTTAAGAAGATCGTAGGTAGTAAGTCAAAAAAAGACGATCGTATCTATCAACCATATGTAGACCGCGTAAAATCCTATGAAAGCAGTATCCAGGCCCTTTCTAATGATGAGCTTAGAGCTAAAACCATAGCTTTTAAAGGAGAGATCAATGCCGCGATCGAGAAATACGAAAATGAAATAGCATCATTAGAAATGAAGGTAGATGAAAATCCTTCAATGGACTTTCAAGAAAAAGAGGAGATCTATAACACAGTAGATAAGCTTAAAAAGACGGTAGATCAGGAAATTGAAGAAGTATTGGAAGGGATCTTACCAGAGGCTTTCGCAGTTGTGAAGGAAACAGCCAAAAGGTTTGCTGCAGAAGAGGATGTAGTGGTAACGGCTACTGATTACGACCGTGAATTAGCTCAATCAAGAGATTTTGTTACTATTGATGGTGATAAAGCAATCTATCATAAATCGTGGACGGCTGCCGGTGCTCAAGTGAGCTGGAATATGGTTCATTATGATGTTCAGTTGTATGGTGGAGCCGTTTTGCATAAAGGAAATATTGCTGAGATGCAGACAGGGGAAGGTAAAACTTTGGTAGCAACTTTACCAGTTTACCTTAATGCTCTTTCAGGAAAAGGGGTGCATGTTGTAACTGTCAATGATTATCTGGCAAAAAGGGACTCTGAATGGATGGGGCCTTTATATCAATTTCATGGTTTAACCGTTGATTGTATTGATAAAACAAGACCGAATTCTGCTGAAAGAAAGGCAGCTTATCGTGCTGATATTACATTTGGAACCAATAATGAATTCGGTTTCGACTACCTAAGAGATAACATGTCTTCTGATCCAAGTGAGATCGTGCAGCATAAACATCACTTTGCAATCATTGATGAGGTCGATTCAGTTTTGATTGATGATGCAAGAACGCCATTGATCATTTCAGGTCCAACTGCTGGAGGTGATAAACATGAATTCAATGAGTTGAAACCAAAGATCGAACGAGTAGTTCAGGCTCAACGTAAATTGATCAATGATCTGATCATTGAAGCCAAAAAGAAATTAGCTGGTATGGAAGATGGTTCCGTAGATAAAGATACGCTACAAGAAGGATCAGATGCTTTATTGAGATGTCACAGAGGTTTACCTAAGAATAAAGCTTTAATTAAGTTCTTATCTGAACCAGGCATCAAAGCTCAATTGCAAAAAACTGAAAATTACTATTTGCAAGATAGAGAACGTGAAATGCCTAAGATCGATAAGGAACTTTACTTTGTGATCAACGAGAAGCACAATCAAATTGATCTTACTGAGAAAGGAATTGACCTACTTGCACAAGGGGAAGATGCTGATTACTACATCTTACCGGATGTTGCTGAGAAAATGAACTCCATTGATAGTTCAGGCATGATGCGTTCAGATATGCTTAAAGAAAAAGAAGCATTGATCGCAGAATACAAAGTGAAGTCAGAGCGTATTCACTCTATGAACCAGTTGTTGAAAGCTTATACTCTTTTTGAGAAAGAAGTGGAGTATGTGATCATGGATGGAAAAGTGAAGATCGTTGACGAGCAAACTGGTCGTATCATGGAAGGAAGACGTTATTCTGATGGTCTTCACCAGGCGATTGAGGCCAAGGAAAATGTTAAAGTTGAAGCGGCAACACAAACCTACGCTACGGTTACGCTACAAAACTTCTTCAGAATGTATCACAAGTTATCAGGGATGACCGGTACAGCTGAAACAGAGGCACAAGAGATGTGGGATATCTACAAATTAGATGTTGTGGTTATTCCTACCAACAAACCTATTTCGCGTAGAGATGAAGAAGATTTGGTTTACAGAACGCAAAGAGAAAAATTCAATGCGGTGATTGAGGAAGTAGACAAATTGGTAAAATCAGGAAGACCAGTTCTTGTAGGAACAACAACCGTTGAGATCTCTGAGTTATTAAGCAGGATGTTGAAAATGAGAAACATTCCGCATAATGTATTGAACGCCAAGCATCACCAACGTGAATCAGAGATCGTGGCAGAGGCTGGGCAATCGGGTAAAGTGACTATTGCAACGAATATGGCGGGTCGTGGTACGGATATCAAATTAACACCGGAAGTTATTCAGGCCGGAGGTTTAGCGATCATAGGTACTGAGAGACATGATTCCAGACGTGTAGACAGACAGTTAAGAGGTCGTGCCGGTCGTCAGGGAGATCCAGGTTCATCACAATTCTTTGTTTCATTGGAAGATGGATTGATGCGTAAGTTTGGTTCTGATCGTATTGCCAAGATCATGGACCGTATGGGTTATAAAGATGGTGAGGTGATCCAGCACTCAATGATCACCAAATCAATTGAAAGAGCTCAAAAGAAAGTAGAAGAGAATGCCTTTGGTGTGCGTAAGCGTTTGCTTGAGTATGATGACGTAATGAATGCTCAACGTAATGCTATCTATAAGAAAAGAAGAAATGCCTTATTTGGGGATCGTCTTGAACTAGACGTGTCAAATATGTTTTATGATGTAGCTGAGGAGGTGGTAAATCACCATTTCTTTGCAAAGGATTATGATGCATTTGAAATTGATCTTGTTCAATACTTGCATATTAATCCACCGGTTTCAAGAGATGAATTCTTTAATGCAAATCCATCTACATTGATCGATCAGATCTATGATGCAGCTATGACTGCATATGAAAACAAATCTGAAGAATTAGCGAAAATGGCTAAACCGGTTGTTGAACAGGTTTATCAGAATGAAACAGAATACAAGCAAATGGCTTTCCCTATTACAGATGGAGAAAAGTCTATTAACTGTATTTTGAATCTTGAAGAAACGCATAAAGCAGGAGCAAAGAACCTGAAAAAGCAAATTGAAAAGATCATTACTCTTGGGTTTATTGATAATGAGTGGAAAGATCATTTGAGACAAATGGATGACTTGAGAACGGCTGTTCAGCATGCTTCTATTGAGCAAAAAGATCCGTTGGTTATCTACAAAAAGGAATCTTTCGAATTGTTTAAAGGAATGATGGGTAAAATGAGTAAAGAAGTAGTGAGCTTCTTGAGTAAAGCTAGTCTCCCAACTCAGCAATCACGTCCTGTTCAACAAGCTCAAACTTTTGAAAGTGCTTACGAGAATGCTTCTGTAAATAAATCAAATCCTGAACAGTTTTCAGGAAGTGAGGGTTACGAAGAAGCAATGGCAAGTTCAGGAAATCAACAGCCTAAGCGACAACCAGTAGTTGTTGAACCTAAAATTGGTAGAAACGATAAAGTAGAGATCAGAAACTTACAAACAGGTGAAACAAGAGTGGTAAAGTTTAAAGCAGCTGAACCTTTGATCAAGTCAGGTCAATGGATGGTGGTAAATCAGGAAGCTTAATTACCTGAGCTATTATTTGTGATTGATCAACCAATCCAGCGCCTTCTTTTCACTATTGAAGATCTTAACAGGCATTGGGGTTTTGTAGAATTTCGTTATGAAGTTTGCCATGATCTTATGTGCTAAAGCACTGACAACAATTGCTTCGGCTTTGATCATCTTGGTGTTTTCCGGCGAATTGGAATAATCTCTAACTTCCTTTGAGACAGAGGCGCCTTCGCCAGGAATGATCATGACTTTCATTGGGATCAAATGAGCTTTTACACTATATAACATTTCCTGCTCTGCTTTTGAATCTTCCACTTCAAGATGAACATCTGGTTTGATACGAATGATCACTATTCCATCCTGACGGAAATAATAAGTGGTTTTAGGAAATTCAATAGTGTCAATAATTTGACCAGGATCAAGATTCATGTTATGAGTGCGTGGTTGAGCGGTCCTAAAGTAGGAAAAAATTTATTCCCACTCAATACCTGATCTGTATACAGTCCCTTTGAAATGTGCAACTAACTGATTGTCTTGATTTAAGACGTCCATTTCATAAACCCCTACTTTTCTGGAGAGCGATAATTCCTTTGTTTTTACGGTCAATACATCTCCAACTTTCACCATTTTGAGATGTGATATAGATGTTTCTATGGACATGGATCTAATGCCGTGCGAATTTGACGAAAAGGCTAAGGCACTATCCGCCAGGGAATAAGTAATGCCACCATGCGCTACATTAAAACCGTTAACCATATCTTTACGAACAGTCATTCGAATACTTGTTGCGCCAGGAATGGGATCCAGAATTTCAATTCCTAACCACTGACTCATTTCATCAGCAGCCATCATTTTATCAATAATCTCTTTGGGAGAAAGTGCCATTAAACGGCAGTAATATTAAAATTCAATTCGGAAAAAAGCATTTTAAACTCTTCACCTGCTTCTTTCATGTCCTCATCATCAGATTCAAAAAACCAATTGACCACAAGTTCTGTTTTTTCTCTGATCTCACCTAAGTTTTTGATCAGGTTTCTCAAGATCAGTGTTGAACTTGTATTAAAATACTCTAGATGAAGGTCTAATGCCGTTTTTTCCGCCGGATGAGTTCTATAATCCTCAATGGCCGCCATCAACGGGTGATAGAATTCATGAGGGTCTTCAGGTATAGAGATCCCTTTTATAGAAATCCTACCTTCTTTCTCATCCATTTCAATGGAAGGTGTTTTTATAGATGCTTCAATATAAACCGACATAGTCTGTTCGACTTTACATTAACAGTATACCCTAAGTTACCTATTAAAGTTATACAATCAGTCGTTTTTTAACAAAATGGAGAATAAATTCGACAAATCTCACCTTTTTATAGGCTAAGATTTAATTGCCTGGTTTAATAGGCCGATCATAGAGGTAGTAACAATGAAAAGTTGAGTTTGTGTTTCCTCATCCAGCATAACGCCATCAGAGTCAGGTGATTCCACTTCTTCGATCATAAATTGTTGCATGTTATGCTGTTTGATCAGATCTTCCATGGGTTCATAATCTTCATTGTCATGAATTGCTTCAAGCGCCATCAAAAAAGGCTCCTGAAACGCTTCGATATCATCCTCTGTAATACCATTTAGAGATAATCCCTGTTGATAGATTGCCTCGCACATTACAGCAAAATAGTAGATGGCATAGACATTAAGGTCTTCATTCTGATATTCCATTCCAGCTTGAAGAATATAATCTACTAATGGTTGTTGTTGAAGTGTATACGTTTCGATCAATTTATCTAGCGCTTCTTCTTCTAATCCATCAATTTTACGCAATGCTTTTTCAATATTTTCTACTGTGATCTGAGGCATAGGTTGTATTCCTTTTTTGGCTAAATTTAGTGTAATTAACTAGATAAAACACAATGGCATATTTCAGTAAGGATTATTTCGATTTTTTTAAAGAACTAGCAGCAAATAATAATAAAGAGTGGTTTGATACGAATCGTGATCGCTATCAAAAATCTGTTAAACTACCGTTTGATAAATTTGTTGGTGATCTTTTGAATGAGATCAGAAAGATTGATAAAAAGATAGAGATAGAACCAAAAGATGCCATTTTTAGAATCAATAGGGATATTCGATTCTCCAATGATAAGACTCCTTATAAGACGAATAGGTCTGCCATCATATCCCCAAAAGGAAGAAAAGATAAGTCGTATCCAGGATTGTACATTGAAATAAGTCCTGAGCACTGTCGAATTTACGGTGGTGTATATATGCCTGATAAAACACAGCTTTATAATATCAGAGAGCGTATTGCAGATAATCCCAAAAAACTGGAAAAATTGATCTCCGAAAAGGGTTTCAAAGATAATTTTGGTGAATTGAGAGGGGAGAAAAATAAGGTCATTCCAAAAGAATTCAAAGATGCTGCTGATCAATGTGATATGATCTATAATAAGCAGTTTTATTGGTTTAAAGAAGTTTCTCCGAAAGAGGCATTGAAAGATGACTTTTTGAAAGTAACGGTTGATAGTTATAAAGCTAATAAACCTCTGATGAATTATTTTGAAGAGGCAATTCAGTAGATGAGAATATTAATATCCCTTATTCTATTACAACCATTACTTGTTAACGGTCAGGAAATTCTTCCGGACATTGATTGGAGTAAAGCTGGATTATTGGATAATACTGTGACTCAACTCAAAAAGGTTGATTTTCAAGAGTTACGAGAAGGATCTGATTTATCTCCTGATGAGGTGTTAGATCAGATTATAGCAGGGAACCCAGAAGGGTGTATAGTCTATTTTCCGAAAGGTGAATATCACTTTACCAAACCGATCAAGCTCAAATCGAATTTTATTCTCAAAGGAGAAGGAGCAGCTTATACAACATTGATCTTTGATCTGGGATCCCAACAATCTCCTATTCAGATTACCGGAAAACGTCTTGAAGCTGTAGATCCAGTGGCTAGTAACTTATCCTTAGGAGATACTGTAATTTCTGGTGCAATTAGAGGTCTGGAAGCTAACAAAGCTTTAAATTCTGATTATTATTTATTGAGAGATATTGATGAGGATCTGGTTACATCTGATTGGTCAGTAGGAAAAACAGGTCAGATCATTAGTGTAAATAGCATAAAAGATGATCAGATCATATCCAATGAAGCTATCCGTCGATCGTATTCAGTTGAAAATAAAGTGATGCTCATACCTATTGATATGGCCACTAATGTGGGGATTGAGAATCTGGCAATTGTGAATAATACTAAAACAGAACAGCAAACATCTAACATACATTTTAGTTATGCGGCGAATTGTTGGGTTGATGGTGTTACCAGTAGAAAATGTAATTATTCCCATGTTTTATTTGAATTCTCATCCCATTGTGAAGTGCGGAATTGTAATATTATGGATGCTCATGATTACGGAAATGGTGGTAAAGCTTATGGGATCACTCTTCAATTTGCAACCTCAGATTGTCTCATTATAGGAAATACCCTGAAACGCCTCAGACATGCCATACTTTTACAGGCAGGGGCAAATGGTAATGTTGTTCATGCAAATCGCTCATCTGAGCCCTTTTGGGAAGATGTAATGTTGCCTTCAAATGCCGCAGGAGATCTGGTGTTACATGGTAATTATGTTTATGCTAATTTGTTTCAGCACAACATCTGTCAGCAAATAGTTATTGATAATTCTCACGGCAAGAATGGTCCGGATAATGTGTTCTTTTCAAATACCGCAGAAGGATATGGTATTATTATGAACAGGAATTCGATTGATGGAAACATCTATTTTATCAATAATATCATCCAAAATGAAAAAGGTATTAAAGGAAAGTATAAGACAAAAGGTGATGTTATAGAACAATTCAATCAGGTGAAAGGAAAGATCAAACCTAAAGGAAGTCAAAAACTGAATAAAGAATCATTGAGATAGGATGAAACTGTTGAACAAGGAAGATATCATTGAAGAAGTTGATTGTTTAATTGAAATAGGTCAGCAACTCGAAAAGTATGTAATGTGCTGCAAGATCTCTTGTATAGGAAAGCATGAATGGAAACTGATCTTGCCAAGCGTCTATGGAGGTTACGCAATGTTGCTTGAAAAAAAGCTCATAAATCTTCCTGACGATCTTTTTTTAGTGTATCAAATTAATGAACATTCAAGGGGAGCGCATTGTGAATACGAAATTCATTTATTGAATACTAAAGGGGAAATCCTTTTTCAAACCACGAGTAGACACTATACAGAATTCGTTTTGGATGGAAAATATGTTTGGTATATACAGTCTGGTGATAAACCATACAAAATGGGTGAGCCTGATCTGATGATTGTTCAATTAGACTATAAAACTGCAAATGAAAAACAGAAGGTGAGTTTAAATTTTCGTGAATTGCTACCTGTCAAAGAACCATTTATTCACAGGGTAAAATTCGTTGAGAAGAACAATGATTGTTTTTTAGAAATTCAATATTCTGATCTTACTTCTGAGAAAAGGAATTTGAATGTTGAGATTCCTATTTCAAACTTCAGATAACATTGACTTCTCTTTCCAAATCAACATCATAGATCTCTTTCACCGAATTCATAATATCCTCAGAGAGTTGATAGATCTCTTTTCCCGTTGCCCCGCCATAATTGACCAAAACCAAAGCCTGGTTTTTATGCACGCCATAATTACCAAAAGTCTTTCCTTTCCAACCGGCATTGTCAATTAGCCAACCTGCAGCAAGTTTTACATGATTGTCATCCACGGGATAGCTGGAAATACCCGGAAACTTATTGCGGATAACCTCAAATTTAGATTTCGGTATAACCGGATTTTTAAAGAAACTTCCTGAATTTCCTATTTGGGCAGGGTCAGGTAATTTTGTTTGACGAATATAGATCACGGCGTCTGATACATCTTTGATCGTTGGATGGATCACACCCATTTCTTTCAGTCTTTCCTCAATGGCGCCATAAGAGGTGTTTAATATTGGGTTTTTACTCAGTTTTAGTGTGATAGAAGTGATAATATACTTGCCTTTTAATGCTCGCTTAAACACACTTTCACGATAACCGAAATCACATTCTTTATTGGTGAATTTTCTAATTTGACCACTTGCAATTTCAAGTGCTTCCAGTTCGTGAAATACATCCTTTATCTCTACGCCATATGCACCAATGTTTTGCATAGGCGCAGCTCCTGCACTTCCCGGAATAAGAGACATGTTCTCTATGCCTCCAAAACCATTTTCAATGGCGTGTAGAACTAATTGATGCCATACCTCACCAGCCGCGGCTTTTAGTAAGACAAAATCCTGGTCTTCCTGAATTACTTCAATCCCTTTCAATTCATTTTTTAAAACCAATCCGGGATAATCTTTAGTTAACAGCATATTACTGCCACCACCAAGAACGAGAAGCTCTTTGTCTCTGTTTTCAGAGATAATTTGTCTTAATTCATCAACCGTTGAGAATGTTGAAAAATTTTCTGCTTTGGCAGATAAGCCAAATGTGTTATATGGCTTAAGATCAACCTGATGTTTTAGTTCCATTGAAGTAAAATTAGGGAGATATTGAATAAGTTGAAAGGATTTTTGAACTACTTATCAAAAGGGTAACGTTCAATTTTAGAGCTGTTCAAAACTTTGGTATGAGTATTGGATAGATTGACATGGAAACTAATTTTTCTTATCTTAATCAAGCTATGAAGACTGTGTTGTTAACCTTACTAATTGTATTGCCCCTTTTACCTCACAAACTACACGGGCAAGATACATTGAATCGAACTATTGATGGCCTGAAACAAGGCTATTGGATCACCTATGGCAAGGATTTTCCTGAAAAAGGATATCCATCAAATGGAAAAATTGAAGAAGGACCTTATGTTGATGATAGAAAGCACGGCATGTGGGTCAAGTATTTTGAAGATGGAGTTACACCAAGGCTGAAAGGAAACTATCGAAATAATAGGCCCTATGGTGAGTTCATCAAATACCATGAGAACGGTAAAGAAAGAGAGATCGGAACCTACACAGATAAAAAAATGGTAGGTGATTATCTCGTAAAAAATGCAGATGGGATTGTTACCCAGCGCAAAACGTTCAATGATGGCGGAAAAGAAGAAGGGAAAGTTGAATTCTTTTATGATAATGGTGCACCTCAAATGGTAATGACCAAAAAAGATGGTGTTACTGTTGGAGAAGCCATTACATACTGGCCTAATGGTGATATCAAAAAGATCATTGTCTATGATGAAAGCGGACAGATCACGAAAAAAGAAGAACGTGATATGGTCAATCCTGACAAAGGTCAAAAAGAAGTAGCCGGTACAGGTGGTCCTTCTGGTGATAAAGGGATTATTAAAGATGGTAAACCGTTTAGCCGAGATGGCTATAATAAATTGTACAACACCAATGATGAGATCTGGATGGACGGTGAGTTCAAAAGCGGTAAACTTTGGAATGGAAAATTGTACAAATATGATGCGGACGGGATCTTGTTAAAGATCGAAGTGTGGAAAGAAGGTAAATACCATTCAGACGGGCAGCTGTAAAACGGGCTTAAACTTTAATACCCACTATGCAAACATCATCAATTTGCTCGTAATTTCCTCTCCATTCATTGAACTTTTGAAGCAGGATCTCGCTTTGAAGTTTAACCGGTTTGGTGTGTGTATCCAGTAATATATCCTTGAAAGGTTTATACTTTAATTTCTTTCCTCTTGGGCCACCAAATTGGTCCGCGAAACCATCCGTGAAGGAAATTATGAGATCACCTTTCATTAATTGAAAAGTTTTGGAACTAAAGCTCTGATGTTCTTCGTTTTGAAAACCTACAGGCATTTTATTAGCTCTAAGTTCTATTAAAGTGTGACCATTTGTGGGGTGGGTGATATTCTTTTCATACTTTTCAAAATCAACCAGTTCCGTTTTTCTGATAACATACAATGGATTGTTGGCTCCAGTATAACTCAAGGTATCCGTATTTTTATCCCAAATACAAAGTGCCATATCCATACCATCTTTTTGTTGAATAATGGAATTCTTTTGAGCCAGAGCTTTGATGATCTTGATTCTCAATAGATCCAAAATTTCACCGCCATTTCGTTTTCCACTCTCAACAATGATCTCATTTAAAAAACCAATCCCTAATACGGACATAAAGGCTCCTGGAACTCCGTGACCAGTGCAATCGGCTGTCACCCAAATTGAAATGTTCTCAGCATCTGAATGATAGGCCCAATGAAAATCTCCGCTCACTACATCTTTTGGGTTAAAAAGTATATAATGCTGCGGACTGATCTTATCCCATTCTTCATTGCCGGAGATCAGGGCATTTTGTATACGTTGAGCATAATTTATACTATCTGTGATCTCTTTATGAACAATCTCAATTTCGTCTTTCTGCTTGGTAATGATCTGGTTTTTCTTTTTCAATTGAATACGTCCTCGAATGGTAATAAAAAGACCTACAATGAACATAGCGATCAATCCAAATGAGGCAAAGAGTAAATACTCTCTTGATTTAAGTTTTTCCTCATTCATGCGTTCCTGATGCAATTGCTCCATTTCCAACTTTTCAGCAGTAAGTGAATCCTCAACGGCCTGTCTTGTTAGTTTGAGTTGATTCTCCATTTCCATGGCAACGCTTATGGCTTGTGAGTAATCCATAGAATCTCGTAGGTTATACGCGGTATGAATATGCTTGTAGGCTTTTTTAAAATCTCCAATTTTAGAATAACACTCACCAAGACTTGTATGAGACTCTAATACTAATTCATCATATTGTGCTTTTTCACCATAGTAGAGTGCCAACTCCATCTTTTCAATCGATTTTTTGAATTGTTTGTTTTCCATATAGAAATAGGCAATGTTATAATAGTCAAGGGCAATCCCTCTATCATTGCCTATAATTCTCGTAACACCAGCAGATTTTTCCATGTATTCTATGGCTAATTCATCATTTTTTTGCTTTTGATAAACTATAGACATGTTAAAATAGATCTCACCTTTTTTTCTCAGGTTTCCCGTTGATTCGGCTAATTCAAGTCCTTCATTATAATAATCGAGTGCCAATTCTAAGCTGTCTTCATTTTTTGCAATAATTCCCAGGTTATTGAGCGATTGTATAACATCAGAAGTGTCTTTGTACACTTTTCCTAACCGATAGGCTTCCTGAAAATATTCCTTGGATTTTTCCATGTTCCCTATGACACGATAAACTAAACCAATTCCATTTGCTGATCCAGCCATGTTGCGGGGGAAATTGTCATGCGCCAACTGATCTACCTTAAAATAAAACTCCAAAGCCTTTTCATATTCTGACTTATAGAACATCCAGTTTCCCTTGGAATAATAGGTTTCCATTAGCTCATATGTCAGGTCATTCTTTTGAGCAAAATCCAATGCCTGGTCAATATAAACTATGGATGAATCAAGTTGATCCTGAACCATTTTCATGTCTCCAACACCTCTTAGTCCTTGAACGACACCAGCTTTATAACCAATTTTTTCTGATAATCTATAAGCATAGAGACATAATTCTTCTGAAGATTCGGGAGAAGTGTATTTCAAATCTTCATGAATCTTCATAAGATCGATCACAACAGTTGAGTCTTTAATAGTGGCCTTCTTGCCTTTTAAAAGATCATAGACATGAAGAGAAGTTAAGATGGAATCAGATTGCGTAAATGACACCTTTGAAACGAGTAATGTCATTAATATGGTTATCCTTAGGAAAGTGCTCATCTGATCTATCAAAGATAACACAAAGTTGCTGATTATCTAGCGTTTAACGGTGACACTTGAAATAATTGAACGGTTCCAGACAATCTAAGCATTTGTATAAAGACTGGCAGGGGGTAGAGCCAAATTGACTCACCATTTCAGTGTTGGTTGAATGACAATGTGGGCAAGTGATCACAAGATTATCATCCGTTGGTGGTGAGATCCCATCCTTGTACATTTTGGCTTTGGTTTCTTCTGACAACCAATCTGTATTCCAAACGGGGTGTAGTTGAGTGATGATCTCAACATTATTGTACCCGTTGACATTTAATTTTTCAGTGATCAGATCATTGAATAATTTCTTAGCCGGACATCCCGTGTAAGTTGGTGTAACGGTTACAATGATCGTTTGGCCATCTAATTCAATGTTTCGAACTACGCCAAGTTCCACCAAATTGATGACAGGAATCTCAGGATCCGGGACCTCACTTAAGAGATCCCAGAACTTTTGAGTTTCATTATTTTTTTGAATGGCTACCATTTTGCGTCCGGATAGGCGCGTGGTAAGAATTGCATTTCAGTCAGTATGTGACCAAGGAATTCACTGTGGAATCCCTCACGGTAATCTCTCATTACCACATCCATTAATTCAGGTTCTTTGATATTGGCTTCTTTCAACAAAGCTGATACCTCAGATTTCCAGCTTTTCTCAATGGCGGCAGTGTCGGATAAGTATTTATTGTCAACGACATCCCAATGAAAGATCTCAGGTACATATCTAAACATTTGATCTACAGCTCCCTGTACTCTTGAATTGCTTTCTTCAGTTCCAATACCTAATCGCAACATCCAATCTCTGGCATGCGTTAAGTTGTATCTGATCTCGATCAATACCTTTTCAGAAAGACCTGCCAAATTTGGAATATCACTTTTCAACAGCTGTTTGAAAACCTCATTCGCATAAACATCATGCAAATAAGAACGAGTAATGGTCCAGGCGAAATCAGTATTCGGTTGTTCAACCAATTTCAAACAGAAATATTCTCTTTCATTACGTCTGTACGCATAATCATCAGCTGAAAGACCTTTGTTCTCAATCTCAGAAACGATCTTGTACAACTGTTCGGCTCTTCCAATCAAATCTAAAGCAACATTTGAAAGAGCGATATCTTCTTCTAAAAAAGGTCCGTTGCTGCACATTTCGCACAAACGTTGACCAAGTATCATTTCAGTATCCGCTAATCTTACTACAAACTTTGCAGCATCATTATCTATTGTTATTCTCATAATGGTACTGTTACAGGTTTTCTACTCCGTCAGGAATATCGTAAAATGTTGGGTGTCTATAGATCTTGTCTTCTGATGGATTGAAATATGCATCAGCCTCATCCAAAGGAACAGATATAATTGCTTCAGCTGGAACAACCCATAACGCTCTTCCTTCACCTCTTCTGGTGTAAGAGTCTCTTGCATTTTGGATAGCCATTTTTTTATCATATGCGTGCACACTGCCTGCATGTTTAAACGGTAAGCCTGATTTCTTTTGAATGAAAACTTCCCAAACTTTATCTCCAGATTCCATAATTGAAATATTTTATAACTTTTTTAAACTAGTGTTGACTCTGTTTTTTTAGCATAGGCAACTGCTGCCTCTCTAACCCACGCATTATCATTATGCGCTTTTTTGTGATGATCAAGACGCTCCTTGTTGCATGGGCCGTTACCATTCACAACTGCCCAAAATTCATCCCAATCAAATGGACTGTGATCATAGTGACCTGTCTCTTCATTCCATTTACAGTTTGGATCCGGAACTGTTAATCCTAGAAACTCTGCTTGAGGAACGGTTTTATCAATGAATTTTTGTCTTAATGTATCGTTGGATTCTCTTTTGATCTTCCATTGCATAGCCTTTGAGGAATGTGCAGAATCGGCATCATGCGGTCCAAACATCATCAAAGAAGGAAACCAGAAACGGTTTAATGCATCTTGTGCCATTTCTTTTTGCTCAGGTGTCCCTTTTGCCATGTGCAACATGATCTCATATCCTTGTCTTTGGTGGAAGCTTTCTTCTTTACAAATTCTGATCATTCCTCTTGAATAAGGACCATAACTTGTTCTTTGTAAAGAAACCTGGTTCACAATGGCTGCACCGTCAACCAACCACCCAATAGCTCCTATATCTGCCCAGTTAAGTGCAGGATAATTAAATATGCTTGAGTACTTTGCTTTTCCTTCATGCAACTGATCGATCATCTCTTCTCTGGATACACCTAATGTCTCAGCAACTGAATAAAGATATAATCCATGTCCACCTTCATCCTGGATCTTAGCCAATAATACTTGCTTAGATCTCAAAGAAGGAGCTCTTAATAGCCAGTTCCCCTCTGGTTGCATACCAATTACTTCTGAATGAGCATGCTGAGAAATCTGACGAATCAAGTTATTTCTATAATCATCCGGCATCCAGTCTCTTGGTTCAACACGATCATCTTTTTCTATTATAGCATCAAATGCTGCTTGATATTTATCCATGATTTAAACTACAGTTTATCTTCTTAAACAAAGATAAGCTTTTAAAGTTTACGAATTGTGAGATAATTAACGGTCAAAACTAACTTTCATCAGTTTTGGGGTAGTTGATAATCATACGCGTGTACGTAAGAAAATCTCTGTTGAATTTATGAAAAAGGTTACTTTTCTCTGATCAGAGTGACAGTTCCCTGTCCAGATTCAGATGTGCCATTTGTAAAAGTAACTTCATATTTATAGAAATAGACACCATCCGTACAAGGAGTTCCTGATTTGTTATTTCCATCCCAGGCATCCATAATGCTGTTGAATTCAAATACCTCTTTTCCCCAACGATCAACTATAAGAGCACTAAAATTTTGGACTCCCTGTGATTTGAATTCAAACGTGAATTCATCATTAACATTGTCACCACCCGGAGTAAATATATTAGGTGTTTCAAATAATGGAATAGCATGTACCATAATGTCCTTACATAAAGTGTCAGTACATCCATTTTTGTTTATGGCTACAAGACATACTTCATAGACTTCTTCACCGGTATAAGTTGTATCTATGACTTCATTCACATTATGAGAAACGAACCAGGTCACAAAATCATGGTTAAGATTCCAATAGAAAGTAGTATCCGCCTGAGGATTGTTAGGGTTTGCATAATACAAAGAATGATTTTCAAACGTAACAGTCACAGGTTCAGTACCTTCATAAATGGAAGGATCGGCAAAAGATGAGGAAATAGCATCAAAGTCAGCTATTGGATTTAAGGAATCTAATTCTACAACTTGTGTCAATAAGCATCCGTTTGCATCTGTAACAGATATTTGATATGATCCAGGATTCAAAGGAGCCCAGGTTGTATTACTTGTAGTATTGGAGTTTGCCAAATTAATCCATTGATAAGTGTAATCAGGAGTACCTCCGGTTGCGGCTGCATAAACAACACCATTGCCATTTTGATAACCATATATTCTACAATATGCTGGTTCAGCCCCAATTTCACTGAAAACTAATGGTGGCGGATAATTGATTTCAAAATCGAATAATTCAGAACAACCATTTTCATCATTTATGGTGACTGTGTATTGTCCTTCAGCCATAGATCCGGTGCTGTCTGCACCAATTCCACTTTGGTTACCCGGATTTGGATTCCAGTAGTAGGAGAGATTGGCAGGGTCACCGGTAGCGTTATAAACAAATCCTACAATCGCAACACCTGTTGGATTTCCATAACATGCTGGGTCAAGTACCTGAATATCTGCTGACATTTGATTCGGATCATCAATGAATACTGAATCAATTTGAGAACATCCTGAACCGGCATCCACAGTTAGGTAATACCAACCTTCTCCTAATTGATTCGCAGCATTTGAATTTCCTACATTCAACAAATTACCGAGCGAATCTGTAATAGTAAAAACTTCAGTTCCTGATCCCCCCGTTGTATTTATGGTTATTGATCCATCAGAAAACTGGTAACACGTTGGATTACTTGAATTAATGGCCATGTTTGGACTTTGGGTAATGTCAATTGGCATTGTAAAGACTGATGAGCAACCTCCGTTCGAGACAACAGTAAGTTCTATGGTATACGTTCCTCCGGCAGTATATTGATGTGAAGGATTTTGTTGTGAAGAGAAGGTTCCGTCTCCAAAATCCCAGCTCCAACTGGTGATTGAACCAGGTGAACTTATAGTTGAAAAGTCAGTGAAGTAAACAGGATACGACATACATCCTCCGTTAGCACCACTTGCTGAAGATTGTCCATTTATCTCAAATTCAAAATCTGCAGATGGAGGAGGAGCAACAGTGATCGTGAACTCTGATGTGTCTTGAATACAAGGTGAAACAGCAGGTACAACATACCAAAACACATAATTTCCAGGTGTCAGGCCATTAGCATTTAAAATACCCGTTCCAGGTGTAAATTGACCGGATGAAGTAACTTCTTCCCAGTTACCAGAGGGGTCAGCTCCATTTAGAAGGGTATTTAAATTCAGTGTTGTGCCTGGAGTATTACAAATGATATCTGAATTATCCAATCCTGCGCTTCCACCATTTCCAACGCTTACCGTAAAATGAGCGGTGTCACCACCACTGCCTCCACAGCCACCGCCACTGAAATAATAGATGAAATTATAGGTGCCTGTTAAACCATTCGCATCAAAAACACCTGTTCCTGTGTTGAATTGACCAGATGAAGTTGTTTCCTGCCAGGTACCTCCCGCATCACCTGTAACTAGCGTATTCAGGTCTATTGTTCCACCACACAATGAAGTTGTTAGATTGTCAGAACCCGCATTTCCACCTGTTCCGCCACCACATCCAGCTTGATCAGAACAATTTACAACCCAACCGGAGCTGCATCCTGTATTCGTTAAAGTTACTGTGGTAAAAGGGAGAGTTGAGCAAATCGTGATTGAAACGTCTCCATATGGCCCTACACAATTATATGGCCCTATGACATTTCCATTGATGTCCACGTTTACTCCTGTTATTGTCATTGAACCTCCTCCGTCAATGGTGATGGTAGCAAAATCGTTAGTGTTAACGGCTGTATAGGAGAGAGACAAACAAGTTACAGGTGCTCCCGTTACGGTAGAAACTAATGTTCCGGTACAATTCAAGCCTGACCAAGCTGCAGGTCCGCTCACTGTTCCTGACACGTTTGAGTTACAACCCGGATCTGTTCCAGGATTGTAATTCGAGCTGGACGTACCAACTGTAGTATATTCATTACAATTATTCGGAGTTTGAGCAAATGAGATTGCAGACACCAGAATCCAAAACAAACTAATAAGTTGTTTCATACTATCATATTTAGATTGAGGGACCTATTTCAGGACGGTAACATGTCCTCTATGTTCATAGGTCTTATCCGACATGGTTTCCTTGAACTCTACTGACCAAATGTAGACCCCGTCTTCGACAAGTCCTCCATTTCCGTAGTGCCCATTCCATCCTTTAGATGCATCAAATGATTCCCAAATGATCTCTCCCCAACGATTGAATACGGTCATATGAAAATCATAAGGATCGTATCCAGAGAAGAAGACTGGTTTCCAGGTCTCATTAAATTCATCTCCGTCTGGCGTAAACGTGTTCGGTACATAAAAGATAACAACATCCTGAACATTAACAATGCTTTGGATCGTATCTGAACACATTTTGCCATAATTGTAAGAAATTAATTGAACTACATACTCTCGTGGCTCATCATCAGGGAAAATATGAGAGGGATGTTCCTGTAAAGAAATAGGAGACAGATCTCCAAAATTCCATTCCCATTCATCTGAATTAACAGAACTGTTGTGAAATTGTGTTTCACTATGCAGAACGTCAAGTACAGTAGGATAAAAACTAAAATTCGCTTCAGGAGTTGGGTAAACGGTGATGTAATTGGAGTATAAAACGGTGTCTTTACACCCTAAAGCATTTGTTACAATTAGTTCTACATCATAATAATCTGGAGTAGAACCAGAATTAATATAGTCAACAACAGGATTTGGACCATTTGACCCTAATCCACCATTGAAATCCCATTGCCAATCAATGATACCAACAGTAGGGGAAGTAGATAGATCATTAAACTGAATACTGTCAGGGCTGCATATCTCCAGTGGATCTGCTACAAAATCTGCAATTGGTTTCTCGTAAACGGTTACCACATTGGTAATGCTATCAACGCAACCAAAATCAGATGTTGTCAATAATTGAGCATTATATGTTCCTGAAGCTCCATAAGTATGATTGGTAACAGCCCCTGTACCTGTTGAGCCATCTCCGAAATCCCAGTTATAAGTCGCAATGGTTCCCAAAGGAATTGTTGAATTGCTTACAAAATCAGTAGGAGGTGTATTTACACAGATTGTTGTATTAGTAAATGAAGGTATTGGCTGCGGATAAATATCTACAGCATGCGTTATACTATTGATACAGTTGTGTTCAGAAGTAGCGGTCAATGTAATGTCATACGTTCCATATACATTGTAAAAATGGTTCATGGTGCTTCCGGTTCCTGAAAGTCCATCTCCAAAATCCCAATCCCAGGTAGAGATGGTGTCTGGTGCATTGATAGTTCCTGTTTCTGTAACCGTGATCGGATCATAAACACAAACATCTGAAACAGTAAAATCAGGTGCTGGTACAGGATATCTTGTAATGGTTTTCGTTGTATCGTCAGGACATCCCTGGTCAGATGTAATACTTAGAGTTACGGTGTATTGACCATCTGAAGCATAAGGATGTGAAGGATTTTGTTGATTTGAGTTCAAACCATCTCCAAAATCCCAATTGTAAGTACTAATGGTTCCAGAAGATATTTGAGATGCATCCGTAAACAAGGCTGCAACATTGTAACAGTCATCAGTAAAATTAAAATCTGCTACTGGAGAGGGATTTACCGTCACGGCAACAACTGAAGTGTCCTGACAACCATTATTAGTTTCTACAGCCAATTGAACGTTATATGTACTTTCTACAGTGAAACTGTGCGTTCCTGGGTTTTGAACATTATCCGTAGTTCCGTCATCAAAATCCCATGACCATACTGTAATGTTGTCGGGAGCTGCTACCGTTGAATTATTGGTAATAGTAGAAGCATTAATAATACATTCAGATGTCATTGTGAAGTCAGATACAGGTTCAGGATAAATAGTGGTAGTCACGGTTGAGGTGTCCGTACAGCCCTGATCTGAAATAACTACTAATTCAACTGTATATGTCCCTGAAGAAGCATAATTATGTGCAGGATTTTGTGCTCCTGATGTATTACCATCACCAAAATCCCATTCGTAAGTAGCAATAGTTCCAGATGTGATGGCTGAATTGTTCGTGTAAACAGGAGCAAAATCCATGCAGGTTGGTGGTACAGTAAAAACAGATGATGGCGTAGGATGTATGGTAATCGGTAAAGTTATGTTATCTGTACATCCATTATTTGATGTGGTAGTTAGTGAAATGGTATAATTACCTGCAGCAGCATAAGTATGCGCTGGAGGATTTTGAACATTCGAAGTATTTCCGTCTCCAAAATCCCATGCCCAGGTGGTAATATTATCTGGAGCATTAATGGTTGTATTATTCGTGAAGTTAACAGCATCTACTAAACATCCTCCTGTCAATCCTGTAGTTGACGAAACCCCATTAATAACAAATTCAATATCGTTAACAGGATTAGGATAAACTGTGACATTTTGTGTGCTTGTATTCGTACAACCGTTATTATCGGTTACCGTTAATGACACGGTATATGTTCCATCTGACGCATAGTTATTTGAGGGGTTCTGGGCGGTTGAAGTATTTCCATCTCCAAAATCCCAACTGTAACCTGTAATAGTACCTGGTGCTGTAATGGTTGAGTTATCCGTAAAATTCATGGCATTGCCATCACATTGATTTGTAAATGTGAATCCAGCAGTAGGATAAGGTGGAAGGGTAACTGTATAATCCATTTGAATACAATCACCGTTAAGGGTATAAACACAATTAAAATCCCCGGCTCCATAAGACATAAGGTCCAAAGTTGCAGCAGTTTCACCTACTAAAGCCACTCCGGATTGATACCATTGAAAAGTTCCACCAGTGGTGTCAGGATCGGCTGTTAACATAAGGTCATTGTTACACCAACTACCAGATTCTGTAATATTTCCAGGGTTAAAAGCAGATGAAGAAGCCAAGGTCATTTCATCTATGAAATAATAGTTGGTTCCTGCCATACCTCCACATGGACCTCCAAATGAAACTGCATTGATGTTAACAGGCGGAGTGAATGTTATGGATACTTGCTGCCAGGATTGGTTGGAAGGATAGTTAACGGTTACTGAACCCAGAACCATCCAACTACCGCTACCTACAGCACAGTTACTCGTTCCCCAGGGCAGATCTCCGCAATTTGGCGTGCCATATAAGGTCAATTGTAAACTTGTACTTCCCGTTGACCAGGCGGTATTGAGCTGAACAGTATAGGATGTTCCTGCTATCATTGGAGAATTTAAACAAGCGCCAATATTCTCTTCCCATCCCTGATTTGAATAAAATCCTCCATAACCTGATCCTCCTCCAGGTAAAGGGGTGTTTGGGCTGTTAAAAATTCCTGTATAACCACAAAGATTGAAGTAATCTGAGGTGGCATTTGAAGCCTGTATCCAGTTATTAGCACAGTTTAATTGACTGAAACTTGATGGGCAGCAAACCATATCTTCAAAGGAAGGGTTTGGGATCAATGAAGTAACCGTTGTAGAACCGGTTCCAAATCCAGAACAAGCACAGTCAGGGTCATTCATATCAATTAATCCGTCTGCATCATCATCTATCCCATTAGCACAGTTTTCTTGGGCAATACCTATGCCTGCACAGATAAATAAGGAGAGAGTCAGAATTAGTTTTTTCATTTTTTCAGATAGAAGTTCGCTAGTATATACGTTTTTGCAAGTTGATTAGTTGCCTGAAAATACTGGGTTTTCAATTATTTAACACAAATCAATTCTTTTTAAACGATTTATAATGTTTTGGTAAAAATGGATTAATAGGCAAAATGAAATTCAATTAAACCTTTTTTTAAGCGTAAAGTCTTAGAGTTAAGTAACAGGCTTTATTATAAAGCACAAAAATGAAAAAATATGAAAAAGATAGCAGTGTTAGTTTTGATGATAGGGACAATTACAGTAGGTTTTGCACAGGGTGGACCTGGCGGACCTGGCGGACCCGATAGAGAGAAGTTTAAGGATATGTCTCCAGAAGAAAGAGCAGAGAAACGAACAGAGAAAATGGCTGAAATGTTGGATCTAACGGCTGATCAGAAGGAGAAAATTTTAAAGCTTAATCTAGAACATGCCAAAGAGATGGAGTCTATAAAAGCAGAAGGTGAAAAGTTGAAAGAAAAAGCAAAGAACGAACGAGATTCTAATAAAAAAGCGGTGGAATCCATCTTAACAGATGAACAAAAGAAAATTCTCGAGGAAAAAGAAAAGGAACGAGAAGAAAAAAGAAAGGAACATTGTAAGTGTTGTAATCACGAATAATGTCCGGTGAATAGTGAAATCCTCTACTTAGTAGGGGATTTTTTTATTTTTTCAATTTAATAAAGATGAACAAATTCACCGTAATTTTGCCGCTCCATGAATCCAGTAGCAAAATACTTCTCATCATTAAAAGATTATAGCCTTTCGTTCTGGATCTTGTGTTTGCACATGCTTTTGTTCTTTGCAAGTTTCAATCTTTTGATTCCGGAAATGAATTCTTATATCACTTCTTTGGGTGGAGCTGAATATAAATGGATGGTTTTGGGATTATGGACTGTAGCAGCAGCAGTTTCAAGACCGGTTTCTGGGAAAATTGCAGATAATATAAGCCGTAAATCAGTGATGTATTTTGGTGTTTTGATCTCGGTAGTGATATCCTTCATGTATCCCTTTTTTCTGAATGTAGCAGGATTCTTATTTCTCCGGTTTCTACATGGTTTTAGTACAGGTTTTCATCCGACGGGGGCTAGTGCATTGGTAGCTGATGTCATTCCAAAAGGAAAAAGAGGAGAAGCAATGGGAATTTTTGGTATTACCATCACCCTTGGATTCACTTCGGGTCAAGCTATGGGTAGCGTGGTCAAGATGAATTTTGGAATTGAAGGACTTTTCATGACGTGCGGAATTCTTGGACTTATTTCAATTTTACTCATAGGTTTTATCAAGGAGAACAAACACACTGTTCAGCAAAATGCTTTAGAAAAAGGTTATCATACCAGATGGGATAAAATGATCCCGAAATGGGATGAAGTGATAGGTCCGGAAGTGATGCAACCGGCAGTAATTATGTTCTTGCAAGCAAATATTGCGGGGGTTTATTTTTTATTAGTCCCTGATATGAGTGAGCATTTGGGATTTGAGAACAAAGGACTGTTTTTCCTTGTGAATGTTGGTGTAGTAGTTGTTACCCGATTTATTTCAGGCAAATTAGTCGATAGAATAGGAGCCCGCAAGAATCTATACGTGAGTATGTCCGTTTTGGCAATTGGTTGTTTTGTCACAGGTTCTGCGGATACAGGAACTGAATTTTTATTGAGTTCTTTGATCTATGGTTTTGGTGCGGCAATAGGTTCACCGGCCATCATGGCATGGACGGCAGATCTTTCAAATCCAAAATACAAAGGTCGTGGTATGGGTACCATGTTCATCATGTTAGAACTAGGGTTTTTATCGGGTAATTATTTTGCCCAGCTGATCTACGATAACCAACCGGAGAATTTTTATAATACATTTTTGTTTGGAATGACACTGGGTATCATTGGTGTTGGATTTCTCATCTTTACCAGAAAGATGCCTTTACAGGTGTTTAATTGATTACTTTTGAGCCATGGCATATAACAAAGGCAGAACACAGGAAGATGCAGAGGATATCATTTATGGCGTACGTGCTGTAATTGAGGCTATCCGTTCAGAACGACCAATTAATAAAATCTTCATCCAAAAAGGGATGAATAAAGAACTCTTTTATGAATTGAAAGAGGAATTGGCGAACAAAAAATATAATCTTCAGTTTGTTCCCATCCATAAATTGAACAAATTAACCCGTAAGAATCATCAAGGTGTTATTGCTCAAGTTTCACCGATTCCTTATCAGGAGTTAGAGCCAATTTTAATGAAGTTGTTTGATGAGGGAGAGGTGCCTTTGATCCTGATTTTAGACAGGTTAACAGACGTTCGAAATTTTGGTGCTATTGCCAGAACAGCAGAATGTAATGGAGTGCACGCTATTGTAATTCCACAGAAGGATAGTGTTTCCATTACTTCAGATGCAGTGAAAACATCTGCAGGAGCGTTGAATAAAATACCAGTGTGTCAGGTTCAGGATCTGTCATCTTCAATACATGAGTTGAAACAACACGGAGTTCAGATAGTTTCAGCAACGGAAAAGACACCTAATCTGGTTTATAATGTAGATTTTACTATTCCTACAGCTATCATTATGGGATCAGAAGAAGATGGTGTTTCTACCAAATTGTTAGCTGAGTCTGATGTAAAGGCAAAAATTCCAATGGAAGGTACTATTGCATCTTTAAATGTGTCTGTTTCTGCCGGTATTATGTTGTATGAATGTACAAGGCAACGACTAACTGAATAGTGATTTTCAAATTGCCTATCTTTGTTAGGCTATGAAAAAGATCCTTTTTACGCTTTTGATAGGTGCATCAGTCAATGCATCTGCCAATACAGATTCACTTTTTATCCGAAAAATTTATGATGAAGCCATGGCCAATGGTGATGCCTATGAGAATCTTCGTTCATTATGTAAAGATATAGGAGCGAGAATTACGGGTTCTGCAGAGGCCAAAATGGCAGTAATTTGGGGAAAACAACTATTAGATTCTTATGGTTTTGATGAGGTGTATTTACAAGAAATAGATGTACCACATTGGGAAAGAGGTACAAAAGAGGCTGCCTGGATCATGAATGAGAAAGGTGATATTCACAAATTAAATGTGATAGCGCTAGGCGGATCAGTTAGCACCAATGGACTATTAGAAGGAGAAGTTATTGCTGTTAACTCCATTGAAGAAATGGAGGCATTGGGAGAGGAGAAGATCAAAGGAAAAATCGTTTTTTTTAATAAGCCTTTTGATCAAAAGCTACTACAGACATTCCATGCTTACGGTACATGCATTGATGTGCGACATGAAGGTACAAATGCCGCTTCAAAATTAAATGCAAAAGCTGTGGTGATAAGGTCATTGTCCTCATCCACAGATACTCATCCTCATACAGGTTCAATGAAATATGATCCTGGAGTTGATAGTATTGCAGGTGCAGCTATTTCAACAGTAGATTCTGATATTTTAATGGATTGGCTATCAAAGGGTAAGGTCAACCTTAAGTTGGAGATGGATTGTAAAAATTATGGATTTGAAAAATCACACAATGTCATTGCTGAGTTAAAAGGAAATAAAGACAATAAGATCATAACATTCGGTGGTCATCTGGATTCATGGGATGTAGGAGAAGGAGCACATGATGATGGGGCAGGAATAGTGCATTCAATTGAGGCACTGAGAATATTAAATCATTTGAATTACGAACCTAAACATACATTGAGATGCGTTCTATTCATGAATGAAGAGAATGGAAATTTTGGTGGTAAGAATTATGCACGAATCGCTAAAGAAAAGGGTGAAGAACATATTTGTGCACTAGAAACAGATAGAGGTGGATTTTTGCCGATAGGATTTGATATTTGGGGAACAGATGAACAGGTAAAAGCTGTTCAGGCTTATGCTCCTCTTTTAAGATCATTTCAATTGTACAAATTTGATGCAGGTTATAGTGGAGTAGATATTCGACCTTTGAAAGATTATTATCCTGACATGATCCAGTTGGGTATGGCTATATCTTCTCAACGTTATTTTGATTTTCATCACGCAGAAACAGATGTTTTTGAATCAGTGCATAAACGTGAGCTTCATTTGGGTGCGGCAGCACTTGCAGCAATGATCTATATCATGGATCAAAGCCTATAAAAATAGAAACCACCTGGTAATTCAGGTGGTCGCTATCTGGTTTTGATTGTATTGATCCCGGTAGCAATCGGGATTTATGCGGTTATTTATTTAATTCAAGAGTTTATTAGAAGTAACAAAAAAATCCCGGTTTGAATTTCAAACCGGGATCAATATATTCATTCAGAAAGTTGACTTAGTCAAGCATCAACTTTCTAACAGTCATCTTACCATTTTGATCGATTCTGATGAAATACACTCCAGATTCATAGCTAGATAGATCGAACATGGTTTGATCTGCTCCTATTTTCTGAAGGATCAATCTTCCTCTTGCATCAGTAATTGTAATTTGGTATTCACCATTCAACTGAACTGTAAATTCACCACTGGTAGGGTTTGGATAGATCAGTAGATCTGCACCTATCAAATCTTCAATACCTGCGATATCTTGTACAGTAAAGGTTTCAGAATTTGAACAACCAACTGAATCAGTTACAGTAATTGTATAAGTTCCTGCACCAATTCCAGTGATATCTTCTGTTGTTTGACCAGAATCCCAGTTTGTAGATACAATTGATCCTGTACCGCCAGCAATGGTAACATCAATAGATCCGTTATTTCCTCCATTAGCATCAGTAACCGTTCCAGTAATCGTTGGAGAATCATTCACCACAAGAATCATTTGATCTTGAGAAGAACAAGCTCCTATTGTTGCAGTTGCAGTATATATGGTACTTCCAATGCTTGTTGCTGTGAATGGAACGCCATCTGATACACCATTGTTCCATGTAATAGTTGCACTATTTGGATTTGTAGCGGTAAGAGTATAGCTTGTTCCTTCGCAAATAGTATCATTTAATCCAGCATTAACTGACGGCGTAATATCAACCGTTACATTCACCTGATCCTGTGCAGTACAAGACCCCAAAGTAGCGGTAACAGTATAAGTGGTTGTACCAACTGAAGGTGTGAAAGCTACACCGTTGGTTACACTATTATCCCAGCTAAGCGTTGCAGAATTTGGATTAGTCGCAGTTAATGTCACCTGATCACCATCACATACACTTTGATCTGTTCCTGCACCAACCGTAGGTGTAAGGTTAACAGTCAATGTGAAATTTGTAGATGTTCCAGAACAAGAACCATTGTTTGGAGTTACAGTTATTGTAGCAGTAGTGCTGGCTCCAGTTGTAGTTCCGGCAAATGCAGCAATATTACCTGTTCCGTTATTACCTAAACCAATATTTGTATTGTTGTTCGTCCAACTGTACGTACCACCACCAGTACCAGTAAAGTTAATAGCTGTAAAGCTATTTCCACTACAGATCGTTTGGTTGGAAACAGCATTAATAGTTGGAGTAGTCAAGACTGTTACTGCAATTGGTGAAGAAACTGCCTGACAAGCGCCCGCAGGAGTTGTATAAGTAATGTTATATGTTGTACCAGCTACACCATTTGTAATCACCCCAGTTGTTGGATTGATAGATGATGCATCTGCTCCATCATAAGTAAATGTACCTCCAGTTGTTCCAGTAATATTAACAGTATTGGAAGATCCAGAACAAAAATCTGCAGTCACGAATGTAGGGTCATCACTTGTACTAACTGTTACGTTATCTGTACTTGTGTTTGGACAAGCACCATTCGTTGTGTATTGTACTGTATAGGTAATTTGCGTTTCATTTGTGATCTCTCCCGTTGTAGGATTTATGCTAGCACCATCTCCAGGCGCTGGATTGAAAGCCCATGTACCACCAGGTGTTGCAATTGCAGTTGGACCATTTGGAGCTCCATCACAGAAATCTGCAAAGTTAAAGGATGCATTATCCAGAGCTGTTACGTTAACTGTTGCCAATTGTAAATCTGTACATCCACCATTTGTGATTTGAACAGAATATTGTGCTGTAGCAAGAGGAGATACTAATAAGGTGTTATTTGTTCCCGTTTGAACTTGCGTTCCTCCGTTGTACCATGTATAAGTTGTTCCTCCTGAAGCAGTTAAAGTGGTGCTTTGGCCTTCGCATAGTGCTGTTACCGTTGGCGTTACACTTCCTGTTACCGCTGTAGAAGAATTAATATTAACCGTAGCGGTTGCTTCACAGTTATCTCCAGTGGTTTTAATAACCAGATCATAACTTCCGGCAGGCAAGTTTGAATAAGTAGTAGTTGAAGAGAAATTTGATCCTCCATCAATACTGTATTGATAAACGCCATTACCACCAGTTGCACCAGAGAAGGTTATTACTCCATTGTTTTGTCCACAGGTTGTGTGAGTTAAACTTACGCTTGCATTTGGTACATCATACAATGTAATGTCAACGGTATCATAGTCTGTTTTACAAGATCCGTCAGCAAACAACCACAATTGATAGTCTCCAGCTGTTAATCCACTAAAATCAAACGTTGCACCCGCAGTATATTGAACATCATAGATAGATGTTAAAGGATTGTCATCTGTTTGATACCAGTAGTAGTTAGTAGTGTTCGTAGAACCTGAACCATTACCAACAATAGATCCTCCAACACATAATTCAGTAGCGTCAACAGCTAAACTTGCTGTTGGTGCAGGTCCATTAGAAAGAAGGACATCCCAGGCAATTGACATGTTGATACCACCAGAATAAAAGGTGTTAGTTCCGTACCATCCACCTGCAATATACCAACGTGTTGTACCTACTCCTGCAGGTCGATCCCCTAAATCTGCGATTGCGATTACTGCAGTATCTTGAGGTGAACCGTAGTTATACTGCACAGAAACCCAGAAAGGACCCGTAACTCCGACAGGAGTAGGGAAGTCTATCTCATTCCAAGCAAAGTCGTTCAAATTAGCCAAAGGAACAGTAACACCGCCCAGGATAGTTCCAGGATCAGTACCACCGTTATCGTCATCTGAGATTAGGAAGTTAACGGATCCAGTACCAGAGTTATCTTCTACTAGCATAACTGGAACCCTCAAACGTCTAACTTCTGCGGCTGATGATGGAGTATATTTTTCTGCATATTCGTTAATGTTAAAACCTGAAAATTTACCGTGTCCACATAAATAGCCCCAGTCAAGTGCATTATCATACCAGGCTATACCTTCAGTCAGAGGATTCCAGTTTCTCAATGTGTCACAGGTTGTGCCTGAAGCCGGTGCAATTACTGTTACATAAGTATTTTGTGTACTTCCAGTGCAAGCTCCAAAACCATTTGAAGCAACTAATGTTACGTTATAAGTACCTGTATTGTAGAATGTAACTTCCGGATTTTGAGAGTTTGCATTTGTACCTCCTGTATAAGCCCAATCAGTTCCTTGTGTACCTGAAATAGTCCATGTCCATGAAGTAGGTCCACCTGTTGAAGCATCCTGGAAAATCACCGTTCCATTTTGAGAAATGGTTACAGGTCCACTAGGAGAAGAAGTAAAGCTACAAACTGGAGGTCCCGCTGGATCACAGCCAGGTGATAGGAATAACGAACTTCTTAGGGTACTTAAAATCATATTCATGTAATCTGCCTGCTGTTGAGTGAACATCACAGTACAGTTTGAATAGTCCATGTAGTTTTCATATTGTGTTTGAACACCAGAACAATATTGCTGGAATCCAGAACAAGATGAACCTTGATTAAATGACGGCCCATACGTGTTCGGTGTGTCAGTGAATCCGTCGTCATCAGAACATCCACCTGAGTTACCCCATGTGTGCATCAAACCAAGATAGTGACCAACTTCATGCGTTAATACATTGTCATTCGTAACCCCAAGGTTATAGTCAACAACGATACCATCAATATTAGCATTAGGTAAGAATCCACCTTGTGGTCTGTAAGCATATCCAGCTGTACCTGAACCTGCTCCATTAGAAATATCACAGATCCAAACATTTAAATATTTGGTTCTATCCCAAATTGGTGATCCAAGTGGAGCTGACTTCATAGCATTTACTTCTGAAGAAAGATCAGAGTTAAACCAAGTTTGCGTTGTTTGAACCCTGATAACACCTGTTTCAGACAAAGGAAGACCGTTTGGATCTTGTTGTGCCAAACAAAAATTAATGTTGGCATCTGCAGGAGTAAATCCATAAGCAGATCTTGCTTGAGATTGATCAGCATTCAATAATTGATAATCTTCAACCAAATCATTAAACATGGCCATAATGGCAGCATTGGATACATTCGTTCCGGTTCCAACAGGCTCACCTTCGTGAACTACGTGGAAAATTACCGGAATCGTATTTGGTCCGGCAGCTTTGTTTTGTTGGTAATTTGTGATTGATGCTGCATCAGACATGTAAATAGCATATGACTGATCCCAAACACCCATTTCCTCATAATGTTGTTGAGTTAATTGGTGTGATTTACAATAATGACCGTTGTGATCATTAGGATTGGCAACGGTTGTTGTTCCATTATTTACAACATTGTTCAAGCTGCCTTGAGAAGGAACACTATTGTTCGTGTTCCATGCAGGACTAGGATTTACGACAAATCCTCCTGTTTTTACTGTTGTTCCATTTATTTGATTTGACTGGTTCAGGGAGTTTTTATTTTGAGCAAAACCCAAAGTCAAAACCAACATAGAAGCAATTGAGAAGTATAATTTCTTCATGGTCCTTTTTGATTTTTTAATTTTTAGGACCCGTAAGATACGAAATAAAATTTACGAGAGAAGTGAATTTATTAACAACCAGCCACTTCGATTGTTAATTTAAACTGATCTTATGTTTCTTGAAAAATTGATCCCAATCCCACAAAAAGTTTGACATAACCTCATCCATTCTCTTTAAGAACAATGGATTTGGTGTTTTTAACGTTCTGAAGTAATCCTCTTGATGTTCGTTTAGATTGAACTTATGAAACACCGCTTTTGACATGCCGTAAAGCAAGTTTTTTGAAGGGTGATTGACTTGCGAAATATAACTTGATGTTTGCTCTAGTAAGTCTTCAAATTCACGGCTACTTATTTCAAATATTCGCGCGAATTTTTCAATAATGAGTCTTCTCAACTCTTCAGCCTCAACTACTTCAAAATGATGATGTAGCTGGTTGAGATTTCCCACGGTGATGATCAGAAGGAATTTATCTGCACAGCTATTTTCAACCTCAGGGTTTGAAACAAATGCCGGATCATATTTGATCATTTCTTTAAGGTCTTCAAAACCATTATCTGAAATCTCCAAAATAGAGTTAACAAATACATTCGCCAATCGATCGGCGTCTAATTTTCTTTTAATGAGACCTTTAAGCATTGATAGATACTTTCTTTCAGAGTGCTAAAGTAGATGAAAAGAATGCTAAGAAAATGTAAACTTAAGAGTAGTTATTCACAGCAATAAGTTGAATTTGTGGGTCTATTTACCTCTTTTAGGAATAGTTAGGCCATAGAATTCAGCTCGTTCCATTAGATAAGTGTAGGCGTCATTGTAATTATTCTTGATCTCACCCTCAAGAATAGCTTCTTTAATATCGTTTTTAAGGTTACCTACAATTTTTGAAGGACTTAACTGAAATATATCCATGATCTCAGCACCTGAAATAGGAGGTTGAAAGTTTCGGATCTGATCTTTTTCTTCAACATCTTTCAATTTTTGGCGAACTTTTTCAAAGTTTTGACGATACTTTAGGATCTTGTATTCATTCTTTGAAGTAATATCAGCATTACACAAAGTCATTAGATCATCAATGTCATCTCCGGCCTCAAAAAGTAATCTTCTAACAGCTGTATCTGTAACTGAACCACTGACCAAAGCTATAGGTCGCAAATGAAGACGAACTAATTTTTGCACATATTTCATCTTATGGTCTAAAGGCAATTTAAGCCGGGTAAAGATCTTAGGTGTCATTTTTGCTCCCAAATCTTCATGGCCATGAAAAGTCCAACCTACCGTATCATTGAATCGTTTGGTTTTAGGCTTAGCAATGTCATGCATAATAGCTGCCCATCTTAACCAAAGATCGTCCGTGTTTTCACAAATGTTGTCCAGGACTTCAAGTGTGTGATAAAAATTGTCTTTGTGGGATTTGCCATTAACTGTTTCGATACCTTGCAAAGCAACCATTTCAGGAAAAAATTGATGCAACAACTTTGTATCGAACAATAACTTAAATCCAATTGAAGGCTTATCCGCTAAGATGATCTTGTTCAATTCAGTGACTATTCGTTCAGCAGAAACTATTTTTAATCGATCTGCATTTTTTGAAATTGCATCTAAGGATTCCTGTTCAATTTTAAATCCCAATTGAGTAGCAAATCGAATAGCCCGCATCATTCGCAACGGATCATCTGAATAAGTTTTAGATGGTTCAAGAGGTGTTCGGATGATCTTCTTATCCAAATCAGCTAGTCCATTAAAGGGATCTAAAACCTCACCAAATGAACTTTTGTTTAGCGATATGGCTAATGCATTAATAGTGAAATCTCTTCTGTTCTGATCGTCCTGCAAAGTTCCGTTTTCAACAACAGGTTTTCTTGAGTCTCGGTTGTACGATTCTTTTCTGGCGCCCACGAATTCTATCTCCAGCTCATCATAGATGAATGCCGCGGTTCCAAAATTCTTATAGAATGCTACTTTTTGGACATTCAGTCTTTTTACCACTTTCTCGGCAATATCTAATCCATTACCAAGTACAACAAAATCAATATCCTTAGATGGTCTTTTAAGTAAAATGTCTCTCACATATCCTCCAATAACGAATACGGAAACACCATTTTCTGCACCAACATCAGATATCGTTTGGAATATGTTATGTTGAAGATGTGTCTTAAGGTTCACTATTTGCGAATAATTTGGATCTCGCTATTTGCTTTGATCTTAATGATCTGAGAGGGTTTGTTGCTCCCTTTCAATTGTGGCAAATCTACAACATAATCTACTTTTTCAAGAATTATTGGGTTGATCTGTGAAAATGAAACCGGAGTTGGTTCACCTGATAAGTTAGCAGAAGTTGAAACAATACCACTTTTCAGTTTTAGCATGAGCTTTTGACAAAATTCATTATTTGTGATACGAATTCCCACTGAATTGTCTTCGGCTGGAATAAGCGTAGACATGTGTTGGGCATTGGGGTAAACTATAGTCAACGGTTCAACGGCAAAATCTATTAGATCATAACATACTTCTGGAATTTCCTTCACGTATCTGTTCAACAACTGCTCATTTGGTACAAGCAATATCATGCTTTTACCTTCTGGCCGGTTTTTAATATCCATTACTTTTTGAACAGCTTTGTCATTACCAGGGTCACAACCCAATCCCCAAACTGTATCTGTGGGATAAAGGATCACACCACCATTTTTAACAACTTCAAATGCTCTTTGAATTTCATCTGACATGGTGCAAAAATAGGAACAAAAAAAATCCCTTCCGCACTCACGGAAGGGATCTATTAACAAAGAATTATTTATACTACTTAACAGTGAATTTTTCTGTTCTTGTAGCATTTCCTCTTTTCACCTGTACAAAGTAAATACCTGCTTCAAGATTAGAAATGTCAATAGTTTCAATTGATTTAGGTTTCACAATTGTTTGAATTGTTTGTCCCAAAGCATTAACGATCATTAATTGATCAATATTTGTTGAAGAAATATTGATCACATCATTTGATGGGTTCGGATAAATACTCAATCCTTCAATTACTTCTTCTTCAACACCAGCATCAACCCAATCCAATTCAACAACTGAATATACAGCTGCAAATGTTCCACCAAACATGTTTGTGTTTACATCAATCGTTCCATGTCTGAAAACAGGGAAATCATAATTGGCAAGATCATAATAAGAATACATTGTTCTTGTTACAATTCCTCCAACATCATTGTTTATAGGGAATCCAACATATGCAGTATCTATATACAATGTTTCGATCATTTTGATTCTTAAAACATTTGTAAAAGTAGAGTCACCTAACAATAAAGTTCCTGAACCATCAGCATTAATAGATACCTCACCATACATGTCAAATAACTGTGACAATACATCTACCTGACCATAAACAGAGTCAACAAAGTTGTCTCCTTGATTCATTGGGAACTCCAGGATTTTCTCTGCATCTACGTTATTCATGATCTTGATCGGATAGATATCCACTGTAAAAGTGTATCCAAAAGACAGTACAGAATCAGCATAGTTTTTGAAGTAATCACCACCACTTGCATTTAGGTCGTCCTGATAAAGAGAAGAGCTGAATGAAGAATAATCGGAACTACTAGCAGAGTATTTAATAGTATCCAATAGTGGACCAGTTTGAGAATATCCCAATAATGTGCTATAATCCCAGGTTACACCTGTTCCAGTAATAGCATCCAGAGTTGGAGCTGTTGTATCTGCAGAAAAGTATATCTGAGATTTTCCTACAGTTAGAGTGTCATCCGCTGTAAACGTCTGAGCCAAAGCTCCTACGCTAGTAAAACAAATTAATCCGAGTAGAACTTTTTTCATATTCTTTAGTTTTTTAGATTGAATTTCCGACCAAATGTACAAATTTGTTGACGCAAGTTAGAGAACATACGTTGGGAAATGAAAAAAAAATAGCCTGGATGGCCCTGTCAGGGGTTTTGATAATCAGTGTATTATTCGGCTATACCACTACTAAAGTTGGCTTTGATTATGATTTTGAAGCCTTCTTTTCGAAAACTGATCCTGAAACGAAATATTTTCAGGAGCACCGAAGCAGATTTGAATCTGATAACGATTTTATTTTCATTGCTTTAAAGCACGAACCTTCGATTTTTGATATAAAATTCCTTAATAAGGTTGCGAATTTCGTGGATGATCTTGAAAAAGATTCACTGGTGATAAGTGTTCAGAGTATTACCCATATGGATGAATACGTGAAAACACCTTTTTCGGCAGCAGTTCTATCCAGACCATATCTTCATTTAGATGATGCCAGCAAACTTGAGAAGGATTCAGCTCGAATATATTCTCATCCCGAAATAGCACAAAATTTCATAGATAGGGAGGGTAAGGCTTTAATGGTAAGTCTGAAACATCAAGAGGGAATGTCCAAGGCCAATTGTGATAATATTAAGATCACTATTGACAATCTGCTGAAAAAACATGATCTGAAGGATTATGCTTATGCAGGTAGGGCTATCGGTATCGGATATTATATCAACCAAATGATCTATGAGACGGGTATGTTCATAGGTTTATCTTTTATTCTGGTAATACTATTTCTTATTATAGGATTCAAGTCGCTTTGGGGACTTTTGTTGCCATTGAGTGTGGTTGGATTATCAATGCTTTGGATAGTTGGATTTATGGGTATGGTTGGAGAACCGATCAATTTGATCCTTACTACATTACCCTCCATCATATTTGTGGTGGCAATGTCAGATGTGATCCACCTGGTTTCGAAGTATTTGGAGGAGCTAAGATCAGGTCTGGATCGAATTGCGGCTGTCAGAAAAGCATATAAAGAAGTTGGTAAGGCCACTTTGATGACCTCATTGACAACTGCAGTAGGATTTTTAACCTTGCTGAGTGTTGATATGCAACCTGTTCAATCATTTGGATTGTACACAGCTATAGGTGTTGTTTTAGCATTCATTCTAGCCTATACCTTTTTGCCTTCATTACTGGTTTTAACGAAGGCACCAAAAATATCTTCTAGAGATAATAAGAATACCTTCTGGTATAAGTTTTTGCATAAATCTTTTCTGATGTTACTGAAAAGAAAGGCCGCAGTGGGAATTGGATTCTTATTGTTGTTTGGTCTGAGCATTTATGGGTCTTCACGAATCATTATTGATTATTTCTTAATGGAAGATCTAAAGAAGGAGAATGTAATGCGCAAAACCTATCAGTACTTTGACGAAGAGTTCATGGGCTTACGTCCTTTTGAAATAGCAGTTGAGGTAAAGGATCCTGAGAAAACGATCTATGATTATGAAGTATTGCTGGAGATCAATAAAGTGGAGGAATATTTGGTGAGTGATTACGGATTGAAACAAACTTTCTCCATTGTTTCAATGTTGAAAATTGCCAATAGAACAAACCATGGCGGTCAAAGAAAGTATTACAGTTTTCCTACTGAAGAAGAATCGGATGAATATATTGACCGTATCATCAGCTTTGATAAAAGTGGTCAAATAAGCGCATTGGTTGATTCAACTGGCAAATACGGAAGAATATCAAGCACTATAGGGGATATTGGGATGCGAAAGATCACTAAATTAAATGAAGGTCTACTGGCGTTTCTTGATCAGGAAACAGATAAGGATCTGGTGAACTTTAAATTAACGGGAACGGGTCATCTGTTGGATAGGAATATGAGTCAGTTATCCATTAGTTTGTTTTGGGGATTAGGGTTCGCGATCCTAATTGTGTCAATATTAATGGGTCTACTATTCAGATCATTCAGAATGGTGATCATAGCCATGATCCCAAATATTCTTCCTTTGGTAATGTTAGGTGCAATATTGGGATTTGCTGGTGTTGAACTAAAGGTGTCGACGGCTCTGGTATTTACAATTTCATTTGGTATTGCTGTAGATGACACTATTCACTTCATGAGTAAACTGAAACTGGAATTAAATAAAGGGAGAGATCTTGCGTGGGCATTGCGCCGTACATTCTTATCAACCGGAAGAGCAATAGTATTGACTACTTTAATTTTGATAGGAGGATTCCTGATGCTGATGTTTTCAGATTTTCTTGGAACATTCTATATAGGATTGCTTCTTAGTTGCACCTTAATATTTGCGTTAATAGCAGACCTTTACTTTTTGCCAATTCTGGTCATCTATTTTTACAAACCGAAAAAGAAAAAACTAGCCGATAATTAGTGCTGGTGCAATTTCTATTTCATCATCCATGAATTCGTCCAGATATCTGGTAACAGGATAAAGGTTATGTGACCTTTCATAGTTAGGAGAGCGTTTGTACAAATAATAAAGTTGTGCAAAGGCATCTTCAGCAAATTCAGGATCGCTAGCTCTTTTACTTTCAAAATCCTTTTTTAATTGGGGATCAGAGTCTAGCAATTCTTTAGCCGTAGCTTCAAAAACATACGAAGAAAACCATTCTTTCTGCTGTAAAATACCATCAAAATAATTCCATGCAAAATAGCTGTCAGGTGCATGAGGTTCCAGTGTCTCTACCAAAAATCTGGCATCTGCATTTCTTGTAGGGATCACATAATCACCTTTGTAGTAGGTCATCTGACGCACCTGTTTTGAAACTTTCACATTCTTGTGTAAATAATGTCCTTCATACGGATTGTCTCCCGTCTGAAAATCATCTATGTAATACACTTCTACATCTACCACTTTGTCTTCTTTTAAACGATAGATCTTAACATCATTTAATTGTAGTCGAATGATCACATTTTTCCAACCTTGAGGAATAACATAGTAGGCTGGTTTCTTAATGCTTTCCGTTGGCAGGTAGTGGTTATAATATCGAATTTTTTTCTCCCATGGCTTCTCTTCGTTGTAATGCAAACGATCTAACTGGGTGACCTCACTTTTAATGTATTCTGCTTCGTAACCTTTAAAATCAATTAGTTCAAAAGTGGACGTATCTAATTTCCAATCGATATCAAAATACTCCTGAAATCCTGTGTTATAATCAGCTTCCATTTTCAGCTTTTTTAGTTCTTCAGCATTCGATTCCATGTATTGGATCAGAATCATTAAAAAGGTATAGGTAGATTCTACCCTTTGCTCAAATGTCTTTAACATGTGCGTTTCGGTGACAAAACCTATGGTGTTGAATAGATTGGTATAACCGGTAGAATATCTGGGAGTTTCTAAATAATCATAAATACCATCATCCGGAATGGTTTTCATTTGGTGTACATATGGAACCATGTCATATCCAGCACTGTCCATACCTGAAAATAGAGCAGGATTCAATTTGTCATTGGTGTAATCTCTCAACCAGGGATGCATTTTATCTACCTGACTTGTAATTAACGTCATGATGTGTTGATAATCAGCTCCATTACTGGTGTGTGTGTCAACAAACACGTTTGGATGTAAAAAATGATAGATCTGATAAAAAACACGAGTGTTTCGGCTGTCAGATTTGATGAAATCCCTGTTAAGATCCAAATTCAAGGCATTTCCTCTGAATCCATATTCTTTTGGTCCATTTTGATTGGCTCTACTGCAGCAATCGCGATTATGACCACCACCAATATTATACATTGGAATGATTGCTATCACTACATTTTGAGGTAACAGTTGTTCATTTTTCAATAGATCCTTTGACATTTTTACACATGCATCAACACCGCATGGTTCACCAGGGTGGATGGCATTATTGATCAGCAGAACTACCTTATTCTTAAAATCATTCGTTTGAAATTTCCCTTCCTTATTGATGACAAATAGTTCAATATTCTTACCGTAGTCACTTGTGCCAAACTGAACTAGTTTGCAGCTTTTTGGATGCTTTTTGGATAGCTCTAGATACTGGGTGTGCAGTTGATCATAAGTGTAAGTTTCATTGTTTTTATATGGTTCTTGAGCATTTAGTATTGAACCTAAAGAACATAGAAACAGGATTATATATTTATTCATCTTCAAAAATTGATAACCTAAGTTATAAAAAAAGCGCCACCCATCCGAAGACAGGTGACGACAAGTAAAACAAAGAATGAAAAGTGATTATTTGTTTATACTCTGTTTGGATCGGGTTATATTGAATCCTACACTAAGTCCTAATAAGCCTCCACCTTTTGCAGAAGAGTAATATAAATTCACAGGTATGTTAAGTGCTCCTGATTTAAAGGTTCTTCCAACTGCCATTACCCATCTTGTACTGATCTTAAGGTCTCCTCTATTGTCAAGGTGTTGTGATAAATAATAATCAGGATGAAGAGATTCAACAAATTCTTCTGATGTGTCGTATCCTTCTTTTCTCAGGTCAGAGGTTGACCAATATCTGCCGGTTGGTGCAGACAAGATGCCGTGATCGTCAAAGAAGCCATTGGAAACTTTCTTTACCCCAAAACTTGGCCCAAAGGCAAATTCCCATCCAGCTTGTCCAAATCTGAAACCGTTGAGTACAGATATACTTGGTAAAAATTTACCTTGCTCCAAACCATTTAAAGTGGGTAGAAACTCAAAAAGTGCTGAAAAGTTTTCGGTTCCTACATACTGAACTTCAAACTGATATCCCAGATTACTCATCAAGGGTTTCATTTCATATCCTCCCTGATATTCTGATCGAGTTAAAAACTCTGCAGCAGTTCCATGAGCCATGGCTATTCCCATTCGTGGTCCTGAGTTGTTTACCCGCCCAACATTGGTTGAAGTGATCAGTTCATTTTTGAAAGACAATCTCTTATATAATTCTGGGTCATTCATAATACCGAACATTTGCTCTACCACGATCTGGATCATTCGTTGTAATTCTTCTTCCTGATCTTCGAATTGATCACTTACCGTTTTGTTCACTTCTCCCGTTTTGACATCAATAAGTTTAAGCGTGATAACGATCTTAGGGCCGATCTTATCGATACTTCCTGATATCATTTGATCAACTCCAAGTTCATTTCCGTATTTGACCAGACAATCTCGAGAATAGCAGCTATCCAGTCCGCCGGGATCCGCTACTTCATTCATATCAAATTCATCCAGGATATTGAATTTTTTAAGCTTAACCATCTCTAGTCTAACCAGTTTTGAAGCTGTAGCGTTACTTACATATACTCTGAAGGTGTTGATTGGACCAACAGCTACTGATTGAGCCTTAATTTGTCCTCCGCAAATGATTAACATTATTGCGATTAAAAGTCTTATTGTTTTCATGATATTCAATTTTGTGCTTTGTTTATTATTTAATTTTTTGATTGATCGATTCTTTCTTTTTGATGATGTTAAATCCTACACTTGTACCGATAACACCTCCATATTTATTTCCTGAGTAGTAGACATTAACAGGGATGTTCAATGCGCCTGATTTGAAAGTTCTACCAAAGGCCATTAGCCAATTTGTGTTGAATTCAAAGTTGCCGCGCGTATCTAATCGTTTAACCCAATCTTCATGTGGTTCACTATAAGCATTGATGACGTCTCCTGTTTCCTGATCAAAATTGTTTGGGTTGTTGAACCATTCGTTATAAGCCTTGTCTTTCCATTCTTCTCGGGTGTAAAATGTATTATTCACATCATAATAACCCTTGATCTCTTTTCTCACTCCGAAACTTGGTCCAAAGGCAAATTCCCATCCTGACTGACCAAATCTGAATCCATTCAATAATGTTAGTGTTGGGATGAATTTTCCTTGTTCCATACCCCCAACATTTGGAATCACTTCGAATAGAGCGGAGAAATTCTCAGTACCGATATACTGTACTTCAAATTGATACCCCAAATTGCTCATAACAGGAAGGATATCCATTCCTCCATCTCTTTCATTTCTTGTGAAAAAGTCTTGCATTTCACCAAATGCTACATACGAA
The DNA here is from genome assembly GCA_020635955.1 of Crocinitomicaceae bacterium. Taxonomy (GTDB): domain Bacteria; phylum Bacteroidota; class Bacteroidia; order Flavobacteriales_D; family Crocinitomicaceae; genus Paracrocinitomix. Next base: position 71,010 of record JACJYW010000012.1, on the reverse strand, counting down.
ACACCAAACCTTGGACCTGCATTACTAATTCTACCAACATTCGTTGAGGTGATCATTTCGTTGTTGAATTCAAGTCGTTTTTTTGTTTCTTCGTTCACTGGCAAATCCAATATTTCGCGCAGAACAATCTCCATCATTCTTGATATTTCATTTGGTTGATCATCAAATTCTAACGATTTGGTTGATTTGAGTTTTCCCTCTTTGACATCAATCATTTTGACAGTGATAATGATCTTATTACCGAAAGCGTCTATGCTACCTGAAAACATAAAATCAACGTGTAGTGCATTTCCCATTTCAACAAGGCAACTTTTACCGTAACATTGATCAAATTTTGTGATGTCTTGAAGCTCCGATTCCATATCAAATTCATCAAGCACTTTGAATTTTTCCAATTTGGTTAGTTCTATGCGTGTTAACTTGCCCGCAATTTCAGGTGTAAGATTAATTCCATGAGTTGAGAAATTAGTTACTGCTGCAGTTTGACCAATAGCTGATACCTTAAAGAAGAGCATCAAAATGGTCTGAATAAAAATCACTTTAGTTTTCATAATTAATTGTTTTATCATTTTTGTTTTGACAAATTTACTTGCGATTAACACCATTTCAGAATTGAATTCCGCATCTTTAATTTGATATTTGCGAAAAACGCAAATCAATATTCACTGCGTATTCGTTGAACAAATGGGCTTGTTGAAATGCCTCATTGTGCACTTGATTGATTTTCGAAAGATGAAATGATAAATGGTTGAAATACTCTACAACTTATCTTTACTTTTGATGCTGCAAATTGCCGGGTCATGAAACTGAGACACATTATCATCATAGTAGTTTTCCTTATAATCAATGTGCTGATTATAATGGCGCTTAGGGGAGGAAAACAGAAGACAGTTGAAAAAGATAAATCTGAAGTTTTTATTCAGACATTACCTGCTGTTCAGGTTCAGAATAAAGAAGAGCATTTCAATGTTGAAGGATACGGTACAGTTACATCTTTCAATAGTACTGATGTTTCGTGCGAAGTTCAGGGAAAATTGATTGCAGGGAATAAACCTCTAAAACCAGGAGTGAAGTTTTCAAAAGGAGAATTATTGTTCAGAGTGAATGATAATGAAGCAAGGTATAATCTTCGATCCAGAAAAAGTGGATTCATCAATATTATAGCTCAGATGATGCCCGAGATCAAAGTTGATTTTCCGGACGAATTCGAGAAGTGGAATGACTACATGAATGACATTAAGCTAAATGAATCATTACCTCAGTTACCTGCATGGAAGAATTCAAAAGAAAAGGTATTCTTATCAACACGCAATGTATTGACTGAATATTTCGCTATTAAAAGTTTAGAAGAGCAATTAGCAAAGTTTAGTGTTTATGCTCCATATAATGGAATGATCACGGAAGTATTTATTAATGATCATTCAGTAGTGAATCCTGGAACAAAGATCATGAAGATCATTCAAACAGGAAATTTTGAGGTACCGGTTTCCATTCCAGCAAGCAGTCTGGATGCCATAAATATTGGTACTAGGACAGAAATTTATTCTACTTCAGGTGAATTGAAAGGAATGGGTAGCGTGGTTAGAATATCTGAAGTGATCAATAAAAGTACCCAGTCAGTTGATGTCTATATTAAACCAGTTGCAATAGAAGGACATAAATTTATAGAAGGTGAATATGTGAAGGTAGCGATTGATGAATCTGGTAAGTATGAAGGAATTCGAATTCCGGTAAGTGCTGTGCATGACAATTCTGTATTGATATATTCTAAAAAGGATTCTACGCTTTCAAGAAAGCCGGTTATGATCCTTAACAAAAATGAGTTCGGTGTATTTGTTTCAGGATTAAATGACAATGATATTGTTATTGCCAAGGATGTTCCTGGATATACGGATACAACCAAATATGATGTTTTGATCAAATAGAAATGAGAGAAATTGTAAAATTCTTCATAAAGAGACCTATTTGGGCAAATGCAGTCATCATAGTGACTGTGCTGTTTGGTGTGTATAACCTTACCAGCATGAACAAATCCTTTTTTCCTGAGCTGGATCCTATGACCGTGGTGGTAAATGTGGCCTATCCTGGTGCTTCTCCAGAAGAGATGGAGGAAGGTGTTACTATAAAGATCGAGCAGGCATTGAGAGGAATTGATGGCGTGGAACAGATCACTTCTACATCCTCTGAAAATGTAGCAAACATTCAGGTAAAGGGATTTGAAGATGCCGATATGGATGAGGTATATAAGGATGTTGAGAATGCAGTGAGCAGCATCAACTCTTTCCCTCAGGGTGCTGAAAAACCGGTTATCAATCGTCTGAAATCCAATCCAATGTCAGAGATGGTAGCAACCTTGAGTCTTACGGGCAATAAAGATTTGATGGTGCTGAAGAAGGAGGGAGATAGAATTGAGAATGACCTCTTATCATCAGGTTTGATCTCTTTGATTGAAATGAATGGTTTTCCTGAATTGGAATTGATCCTGGATGTTAGAGAGGCTGATCTTTTAAAATATGGGGTATTGATTGATGAGATATCATTAGCCATTCAACGAAATAATCAGGATTTGACCGGTGGTATTTTACGGAATGATAAAGAAGAGTTGATTATCCGTTCAAGAGAAAGAACAACTGATCCGGAAGAGATTGAACAGATCGTGCTTAGAACAACGCCTTCAGGTGATGTAATTACAATTGGTGATGTAGCGTCTGCCAGATTAGATTTTTCTGAAAGTTCATTTGAAGTTTTTGCAAAAGGAGCACCTGCCATTACAATTGACGTAAAGAAGACTCCGGATCAGGATCTTGAAGAGATCACTATCTATTTGAAGGATTATATCAAAGAGTATAATGAATCAGATCATCCGGCTGAATTATCAATGCAATATGAGTACAATGCCTCCCTTCAGGATCGTATCAGCCTACTGACCAGTAACGGAATGATGGGATTGCTCCTGGTACTATTAATGCTAGGCTTGTTCCTTTCAACAAGATTATCACTGTGGGTAGCTTTTGGAATTCCTTTCTCCTTTCTGGGGATGTTCATTATTGCCAATGCTATAGGGTTAACGATCAATATGATATCCTTGTTCGGGATGATCCTTGTGGTGGGTATTTTGGTAGATGATGGAATTGTAATTGCTGAGAATATTTATTCTCATTTTGAAAGAGGTAAAAGTCCGTTCAAAGCAGCACTGGATGGTACAATGGAAGTATTGCCTTCTGTATTCACATCTGTATTAACCACAATAGCCGCATTCTCAATTCTTTTGTTTGTGGATAACATGGAGATGATGAGAGAGATGCCAAAAGTGGTCATTCTGGCCCTGTCCTTTTCACTTCTTGAAGCATTCATAATTTTGCCTGTCCATCTGGCAAGCGCCAAAGTATTATCTGAAGCTACTCCGGGAACTTTCAGATACAGTGTACGTTCGAGGATAACGTCTGCCATCAATTATTTCAAGGATCTCATTTTTATGGATGTGCTTGCGTTCATTTTAAAGAGATACCGTGCCTATATTCTAGCACCATTAGTATTTACCGTTTTTGTGATCATGTTTAGTAGAATGGGATTGATCCATTTCACATTCTTTCCTGAGATCAAGCCTGACCGAGTTTTTATGGAGGTGGCTTTTGAGCAGGGAACAGGCAAAGAAATCACGAAAACTTGGTTATTAAATGCCGAAGAAGTTATACTGGAAGCAAATGAAGAGTTAGCTGCTGCGACAGGTGATACTTTGTTGTCAGAATATTCTATTCTCTTGGGTAGCTCACGAAATTTAGGTGAGCAAGGCTTTCATACCGGGTCAATAACCATGGTAATTGAAGGGGAAGGAAAGAAAACTCCGGTTGATTCCTTGATCTCTCGCATTAATAAAAAAGTAGAGACGATTGAAAATACTAAACTCGCCTCTAATTATTTCCTGGGAAGTGGATTTAACAATTTTGGTAAGCCTGTTGAGTTTTCTTTTACCGGTAACAATGATGAGCAAATTCGTGAAGCTAAAGATAGATTTAAAGAATACCTGGCCGAAATTCCTTTGGTAAGTAACTTAAAGGATAATGAACCTCTCGGACGAAAGGAGATCAATCTAAAAATGAAGCCGGAAGCTGATTTTTATGGATTAGGAATCTTTGAGGTTACGAAGCAGGTACGTCAGGGTGTATTTGGACAAGAGGCACAACGTGTGATCATTGGTACTGATGAAGTTAAGATCTGGATCAGATATGCTGAAGAGGATCGTGAATCGCAACATGATCTTAATAATATCCGAATCAAAACAAATGATGGTAAACAGATATTATTGTCTGAATTAGCTACTTATAACATTGAGAGAGGACCGGTAAGTTTGAAACGTAGGGATGGTAGAAGAGAGATCGTTGTGGATGCCAGTGTGGATGATCCAACAAGGGTAGGAGAGGTGAACGGAAAGATCGTTTCAGAAATAATCCCTAAGATCAATGCTGAGTTTCCGGGTGTAGATATTATTCAAAGAGGTCAGGGTGAGAGAAGTTCAAAAGCGCTTAACTCTATGATGATCAATGTGATGATCCTATTTATTGTGATGATCCTGATTATGTCATTGAATTTTGGCTCTGTTTGGCAAGCTTTGTTGATATTGTTGGTTGTACCGGCTGGTATTGCTGGTGGGATTTTAGGTCATGCCATAGTTGGAATTCCGGTTTCTATTTTATCAGCATTTGGAATGATTGCATTAATAGGTATCCTCATCAATGATTCCATTGTATTCCTTGATACGTATAATCGTAATTTGTTGGACGGAATGGGCAGAAATGAAGCTATCATGGATGCTGCAAAGTCTCGTTTTAGACCAATTCTTTTGACTTCTGTTACTACGGTTGCCGGATTATTACCGCTTATACTTGAGACATCATTCCAGGCTCAGTTCCTAATTCCAATGGCAGTATCTATCGCATTTGGATTGTTGTTCGGAACCGTGTTTATTTTGTTCTTCTTTCCTTGTATTATTTTAGTGCATAATGATATGAGAAGGGTATGGAACTATGTATTAAATGATGAAACCTTATATGGTGATCAAAATATATCAGCAGGTAAGAAAATATTCATCACATTCACAAGAGTATTGTTGATCGTGGTGACACAGTTGATCTATATTTTAGGATTTATTTTGTTTCCAATCTTCGTTTTCATTCCTAATCTTGGATTCAATAGAATCATACAAGCTATATGGGGAAACAAAGGAATTGGTGAAGGTCGAGACGTAGAACCGGTTTTGATCAATTTAAAACATGAAAAAGAAAGAGAATTGAACTAATGAAAAGATCGTTAAGCATATTCCTAATTTGTTTCAGCTGGATTTCTTTTGGACAGGAAGATCTTACAGTATTTGGTGCGATTGAAAAAGCATTGACCAACAATTACCAGGTTAGGTTAGTAGAAGGTAATTATCAGGCTTCTAAGTTGCAAAATTCCTGGGGTCAGGCAGGATTGATCCCTACTTTTTCATTGAGCTTGAGCAATAGTGCTTCTTTACAGGATAACTCTAATAACCCGGCCACTTTCTTCCCGGGTGTTCTCTTTACCGATAACCTAACGCCTTCTCTCGATATGAACTGGACTGTTTTTAACGGTTTTGGGATAAGGATAAATAAACAACGTTTTGAACAATTGCAGGAACAAACAAAAGGGAATGCAATTGTGGTGATCGAGTCAACGATCTATGATGTGATCCTGGCATATTACACTACTGTGGTACAGCAAAGAAAGCTTGAGGTTATGGAAGGTTTACTGGTTTATTCTCAGGATAAATTGGAATACTATAAGATCAAAGAAGAAATGGGAATAAGTACCAGTATTGATCTATTAGAATTTGAAAACCAGGTTTTAACCGATTCTACTAATCTACTATTACAACAGCTTTCAGTTAGAAATTCAAAGCGAAATTTGAATTTGATCATGGCTGAAGATGTAGATGTTGATTACAATTTGACAGATTCTCTTTCAATTTCAGCTCCGAATCTAACCTATGAAGAATTGCAACAAAAGATGATCGCAGACAATCAGAATCTGAAAAATCAGTACATGAATCTTGAGTTGAAAGAGCTGGATATTAAAACTAAAAGATCAGCTATGTATCCAATTGTAACATTGAGTTTAGGAACCTCACCATCTGTTGGATACTTCAGGTTATTTGGAGACAATGGTTTTGATCAGTCAACAAATTCCTGGACACACAGGGGTAATATAAACATCAAATATGACCTGTTTCAGGGTATGAACAGAAAGCGAAACATTCAAATCGCAGAGATCCAAAGAGACATGGCTAATATTGAAATAGATGAATTAAAATTGAACTTATCTCATCAGCTTCGTGGAAATTATGAATTGTATCAAACCAGAACTGCAGTTGAAAATATGTCTTTCAGAAGGGTAGAACATGCAAGAAAATTATGGAAGATTGGAAAAGAGAGATATGATCTTGGTTTGATCAACGTATTCAATTTGAATGATATTAAATTGAGCTACGAGCAAGCGGTATTGAATTATTATGACAGATTATTTGAGCTAATCCAGACGCATTATGATCTCTTGCGAATGACAGGTCAGATCTCTCAACAATTCAAGATCGAAGAAAACTTTGATCCGGCTAACGATTAATTATTTGAAGTAGTTCAGGTATTGGTTTAGTCCTGATTTGATTGCGACCATATTTGGCCCGTCTTTTTTGTGATCATAGCCGTTTTTAGTTAGCAATTCTTCTGCTTCCTTTATTTCCGTATCGGACAAATGGCTGCTTTCAAAAATGATCATCCCAGGTTGATTTTTGGCAATATCGAACATCTTGATCACTTCAAGATCGAATCCTTCTGTATCGATCATCAACAGGTCAATTTTTTTGATGTTGTATTCCTTCAATAGAGATTCGGCGCATCTAACCTTCACACGCTCTTCTATGATCTGTTGATTGACGTCTGAAGGTATCTTGATCTTTTCTTTTGCACATTTTCTGGCAACATGGCCTGATGTAAATGCTTTTTCAAGCGTTGCTTTATCAAAAGTAGCTAAACCTGTGGCCCATCTTTCAGTACTGAAACCGATCTTATACATTGGTAAAGTTCCATCTTCGTAACCCATAGCAGCATTTACTACATGAATGTTGTCGTGTTTCTTATAAATGCGGGTAAGGTATTTATCGAAGACATACTTTTGAGGTTCCAATAGAACTCCATTCCAACGATCTCTTTTGATAAACTTATGGATGGGGTCATGAGTAATACCATCATTCGCACCAACCTGAATAACCGTAAATTCTTTTCCGATATGTTTGGAATACATACTCAACAACTCATTGAGTGTTCCAGGCTCTGGCTTAAAGAACATCTTGTAGTATCCAGTAAATACAGGATTGTTAGAGGCACTTAATCCAAATCTGATCTTGGCGAAAGAATTTTTAACGGCTTTTTTCATTCGTCCAAAAGTAATGAGAAATTAATGCAAAACAAAAGCCCTTCGCTAAGTAACGAAGGGCTTTGTGTATTTTGAATTAGACTGATTTTATTTCAATACTGTTACGTGTCCTCTGAACTCGTATTTTTTGTCTGTTGAGGCTTCTCTACATTCGATCACCCAAACATAAGTTCCGTCTGGTACGATATCTCCACTTCCGTAAGTACCATTCCATTCAGCTATTTGATTAAATGATTCCCAAACTGGTTCTCCCCAACGGTTGAACATTGTTAAATGGAACTGGTAAATGTCAATACCGTCAATGTAAACTCTCCATCTCTCATTGAATTCATCACCATCAGGAGTGAAAATGTTTGGTGCAAATAGGATTACATCACTCAATACATGAGCTACAGAAGTTACATCTGCTACACATCCCCACTCATTCGTTGCAGTTAATGTGATCGTATAATCACCAACTACACCTTCTGGATAGTATACACTTGGATTATCTAACACTGAAGTTGTTGGACTACCACCAGGAAATTGCCATACATAAGTATTATTGGCTCCCGAAGTGAGATTGTTCATTTCTACCGAGGTATTGAAAATATTAGTTGGATTTGGGTTGACATAGAACAATGGTGAAGGTACATCATGGATCACAATATAATCTGTATAAGTCACCGCATCATGACATCCATAAATTGAATACACTTCAAGACTTACGTCATATGATCCAACTTCAGAGAATGAAACTGTCAACGAATCATTGTATAAAGGTCCTTGATAGTATACACCATTAATATACCAGTTCACTGAATCAATAGTAACATTGCTTGTAAGATTTGTTAAAGTAACAGTAGACGGTACGCATCCATCAAACGGATCACCAAAAACTACACTTGGTACAGTTCTCATCAATACGTTGGTACACAAGTTTAATGGTGTAGTTTCACATCCATCAGAAACTGTTACACAATATTGAGTGTTTTGTGTTGGATTGACATAGATGATATCATCAATATTAGGGATCGTAGATCCATTTGCCGTCCAGGCATAATTGTATCCCTGATATCCTCCATTTATATTCTGTAGTTGTTGTACAGCATCATAACCCGGGCAAATAGTATCATTAGCCGTAATAGAACCTGTAATAGGCAGATAATGATCAATGTCCAAAGTTATTGTGTCAGAGTAACAACCGTCATCAGAAATAGCATATACATCAACACTCATATTCGTTCCAGCAGGTGTAGGTGTAATAACATTCTGATTGGTTGAAGAAGAACCAGCAGACCAATAATAGATATATCCAACACCGGCAGGGGCATTATTAGCTATTACATTCATGCTAGCCGTACCGTTTTGACAAATCATGGTATCTGATGAGATAGGACTCATTATGATAGGAGCAGGATCAGTCAAAGTAATTGTAGTATCATGTGTACAACCTAAGTAATCCGTAGTTGTTACTGTATAAACCCCAGCTACAAGCCCAGTGAAGTTGCCATTGGTTTGAGTAGTTTGAGTTGTACCATCATCAATTGTGAATGAATTAGCGCCAAGGTTACCTGAAGCAGGAGAAGAATCACTTGTTACAGTAATAGTTCCATCTGCACTTCCATAACAAATAGGATTAGTATGTGTAGAGGAGCTCATTTCCTGAGAGTAGTATACAAATACTGTATCAACACCATCAGGACAAACACCGTTTGTGTCTTCTTCAGTCAAGAAAAATTCATAGTACCCAGGTAAATTTACCAAGGCCATTGGATTCAATGTTGTTGCAGATGGCGTGAAATTAGCTGTACCTACAGCACCGTTAAATGTTGTTGATGAATTTAATGACCAGCTATAAACTCCATCATTATAAAGTGTTCCGTTTAAAGTAGCACCATTTAAAGGATCAAAACAAATTGAGTCGTCAATACCTGCATCTGGTTCAATAATATGAACAACATTAACCGGCCATTGTATTGTAACAGGTGATCCGGCAACTGTAGCGGTAACGTCATAGGTAGTGGTATCTGTTGGAAAAAGTCCAATATTTGCTCCACCTGCAATGGCTTGATAAACACCGGTGCCCGGTGATACCGTATAATTGGTTGCGCCAGCAGGAAACTGAGCGGAGAAATCAATAAAAGCTGTATCGCCTTCACAAATGGTAGTAGCACAAACTGGGAAGATGAATTCAACTTTTGCAGGACCAGTATTACCACCAGTTACACATCCAATACCTGCAGGAATGAGGCTAGATCCGCCTCCACCTCCGCCGCCGCCATTGGCACCAGTACAGCAACCGTCATTACCACCGCCACCGCCACCAAAGTAGCCAGCACCACCACCTCCACCGGAAGCAGTTTGCCAAAGTCCACCCATACCACCACTAGTTCCGACTCCCGGAGAACCACCTGGAGGTGTTCCTGCCCAAGGATTACCACCAGCACCAGGACCTACTTGAGTTCCTGGTTGTCCACCTTGTCCGAATGTATTACCTCCGGCAACACCAGAAGCACATCCACCGTCTCCACCTGAGTTTGAGGTACAGCTATTTGCTGAACCACCACCTTCACCACCTCCGGCACCAACGATAGCAACAACAACCCCATTAATTGAGATTTGTGTTAATCCACCACCAGAACATGAATTATAAGTAGTATTTCCATTGGTAGATGCCCAACCTTGGCCTCCACCTGGAACGATCGGATTTGGACAACCACCTGATTGACCTACGATAATATCAATAACATCACCTGCATTGATTGGAATAATTCCATTTAACAATGCTCCAGTTCCACCACAAGGACCCCCACCAGGAGCTCCACCCATTGTTAATTCAACGCCTGCGCCACCGCAGCCATTGGGAACAACATATTGTGATGTACCAGGGCCAAAAGTTATTGTGTCTTGTGCAAAAGATAAAGCTCCAAAAAAAATGATAACACTAGAAAGCAGTGATCTTAATCCGTATTTATCTATTTTTTTGATGTTTTGCATATAACGTTCATTCTTCATTGCATCTATAATAGTCTTATTTCTAAAACGACCAGCTAGTATTTGAGGTTGCTTAGAGTAGGATATTTAAATTAATAATTGGTTAATAACAACATGATGCCTACTTGTTGTTAAAATCTTCACAATCCTTCAAGGCGTGAGGCGACATCATGCCTCCATCTCCGCGTATTCCTTTGTTAAAACAAACGATTTCATATCCCATTTTTTCAAACCAACTTTCAAAGTCTTCAAAAACATATTCAGCTTCTCCGCTCATTGTACAGAAATAAGTGCTTGTAATATGATCCGTATGCGTTGAAATGATGCCTTTTTTACCTTCCATTTTTTTATCAATGGCTTTGGCTTGCTCAATGGTGGTAACGGAATTTACCTTAAACTGAACATAATAGTCAGGACTGTCTTGCGAATAGGCTGAAAATCCGATCAAAAGAAATATGAGGTTTAAAAGGGTAAAAGATTTTGACATAGGGTCTTAATCAATTGTCGGGTGCAAATTACGACAATTATTTGGGCGTTCAAAATACACTTATTAACAGATTTGTTAATATTTAATTAACCTTCTTCTTGTTTTTGGAACCAAAGTAGTCCAGAGCAATAATGATAGATATACCGAAAACCATGAGCATTATTGAAATTACCAGATGGTCTGGTTCCCCCATTAGATGACTGTATTTTGCGGGTAATACGTTCTCTTGCACCAAAGGAATTTCTTCCCCATGTCTGTCCATACCCCATAGAGTCGTATGTTTCCAAGGCCAAATTTTGTTCAATGATCCTATCAAAAACCCAGTAAGGATAGCAATAGTAAGGTTTTTAGCTTTTTTGAACAACCAATTCAATAACTTTGAAAATGAGATCAATCCTGCAAGGCAACCAAGCATGAAGATGATAAGTACGAGTCCATTACTACCAACGAGCTCCCAATTCTTGATCTTAACCGCATCTAAAATTCCGCTAACACTTCCCAAAACTGTAGTGTAAGCTCCTAGTAATAGAAGGATAAAGCTCCCTGAAATTCCGGGTAAGATCATAGCGCAAATAGCAATCATTCCACAAATAAAGATGTAGAATAAACTCTCACTTCCAGAAGCCGGAGACATTATCGTTATCAAGTAGGCTGCAACTGTCCCTAATAACAGTCCAATGATATTAATGGCGTTCCATTTTTCTATTGTTTTACCCACTAGCCAAACGGAGGCCATTATCAATCCAAAGAAAAATGACCATAATAGAACTTCGTGTTCTTCTAAAAGATATTCCAGCAATTTCGCCAGTGATACGATAGAAATTCCAATTCCTGTAAAAAGTGCTAGTAAAAACCGACCATTCATAGCGGTCCACATAGCTTTAAACCCTTCTTTTTTCCAGGTTTTTAATAATCCCAGATTGATGTTCGAGATCGTTTCAAGAAGTTCTTCATAAATGCCGGTGATAAAAGCAATTGTTCCACCAGAGACACCAGGAACCACATCAGCAGCACCCATGCCTAAACCACGTGCTATAAGGCCAAGAAAGGATTTTTTTTGATCAGGCATCTTTTTCAGCTTCTTCCTCTTCGTCAGGAACTTGTTTCAAGCTTTGATAGTTTTCAGGAAGATAATCAAAGAAGGTATCACCCCTTAAACCAAGTCTCAATGTTTCCAATGGAATTACCTCATTTGGAGCAATATTACCCAGGTTAACATTTTGACCAAAAAGTCGAATGAACCAAACTTGCTGCGTTTTCATTGGAGCTTCCCAAAGAATATCATTTGGATCGATCTTAGCAATGATCTTATTGATCAAATAAGTATGAGCAGTTCCGTTTGGTCTGAAAACACCAACATTTCCGCTTTCTCTACCTTCAGCAATTACTTTCCATGATCCAGCCTCTAACTCAGTGCTCATCATTTTGATCCATTTATTTGGAGCAATAATGATCCCGGAAACTTTAGAACCAACCTCAGACATTACAGTTCTGTCTTTAGAAAGTTTATTGATAAACTCTAATTTTTCATCATGAGGTATAATGATAGAACCGTCTGATACTTCACAAAGATCTAAGTCATATTTGTCCAGGATCTTTCTGTAATCATTGAATTTATTGCGGGCTATGAATAGTTCGAATAGTGTACCTCCGAAATAAGGTCTTATTCCAGCACTTTTGTAAAGCTTAATTTTTTCTTCAAGATTTGGGGTCAGGTAAGCTGTACCGAATCCAAATTTTGCGATATCAAAATACTCACCGCAAGCTTCAATAAGGTTTTCCGTTTCTCTTAGGCTTAGCCCTTTGTCCATCATCATAGTTAGACCTGAATCTCTTGGTTTTTCTGGTCGTTTGGGGATGTGGGTTAGATGGAAATTTTTAGTCATTGTTCAGATCAAGTATTTGAATGAATTCAGGTATTTCCTGAGCCTCAGGAAAGTGCAAAAATAGTGTTTTTGCTGAATTGGCGTCAATCAAATATTCTTTCTTGAACAACAGAAGAGCATCAGTTTTTTGTCCATTTTTCCAAAGTAGAATTGAAAAATAAACACGCACACTAGATTCAAGATCTTCCAAATGTTCCAGGCTGGCCATGAATTCAATTGCCTCTTCAATACTGAATTCAGCTTTAATTCTAGCTAATAGAATAATGGCTTCTGAATACTTAGGGTCTAACTGTAAAGCAGTTTCAAGTTGAGCTTCGGCTTCCAATAGCATCTCTGACTTATATAATGCTTCAGCCAATACCAATCTATAATTGGCATTTTCTGGTTGTATTTCAACTGCACGATTTAAATAGCTAATGGCATCAGCCGTAAATCCTTGTAATTCTTTTATGATACCAATTCCTAACCAGGGCTCGGCAATCTCAGGGTTAATAGCCTTACTTTGCTCGTAGTACTCAAGAGCCTCATCATATCTCTCTAAACGCTCATAGGCTTCAGCTAGATAACTTAATGTTAGGGCATCATCCCCATCTATTTCAAGACATTTGGTATATGATTCAATGGCTTTTTGAAATTCATTGATCTGCATGTAAGTATTACCCATGTTGAAATGGGCTGAAGAAAAATCTTCATTGATAATCACGGCATAGTCATATGCCCAAAGTGCTTTTTCAATATTATTCTTAAGGAAATAGATGTTCCCCAGGTTGTACCATGCGGTGAATGAATACGGATTGTTTTCAATGTACATGGTATAGTACTCAATGCACTTATCGAAATCACCAATTCTCTCATAACAATAGGCTATTTCATAAATGGCTGACTCATTCTCAGGGGAATTCTTCAACAATTTTTTAAGCTCTTTGATCGCGTTTTGGTAATCGTGGATACTCTCATATTCCAAAGCAAGATCAAAGCGGATGTCTTCAACTTCCCAGTCCTCTTCTTTATCTACTGCTGAGTCAATTGCTTTTTCAAAGTACTTGATAGCATTTTCATGATCTCTCAATTGAGAAAAAACGCTTGCCTTGGTCACGAAAACTTCAGTATTGAACGGTTCGCTCTTTTCAAGGTCCTGTAGGATCAACAAAGATTCCTTCAACTGACCTGTAGTAGAATAGATCTGAGCTTTACGTAATTCAAAAGTTGTATTGTTAGGATGTTGTTGCTGGGCAAATTCTATTGCTGTTAACCCTTTCTTTAATTGATTTTTAATTATGAAATGGTCAATTATTTGCTCTAAGGTCTCACTATCGAAATAATAAGTTTCCTTCTCAGCAATCATTTTTTCGTATCGTTCTAATTCATCATTGAATTGAGAATCGAATCCTTCGTCTTCTTCTTCATCATCAAACATAGAACTTCGGTTTTGGTTTCAAGCCCAGTTATTCACAAAGGCTCTTAACAAAAATATAAGGATCTAAATGCAATCAACGTGGCTGATTTCATTGTTATTAACAATGTTATCAACACTTTACAAACGTCTTATGAACTATTTCCTTACGCCGTAACTGACTTTTCAGCACGTTTTCTGTCTGTCTCTTTCAAAAATATTTTTCTAATACGAATTGTCAATGGAGTTAGCTCTACATATTCATCTTCCTGAATGTATTCAAGAGCCTCTTCCAAAGAAAATTCTTTAGGAGGAGCAATTTTCATTTTCTCATCTGTACTTGTAGTTCGCATGTTCGTTAACTTCTTAGTTTTAGTAACATTAACTACAAGATCACCAGCTTTGGAATTTTCACCAATAACTTGTCCCTCGTATATATCGACGTTTGGTTGAATGAAAAATTTCCCTCTTTCCTGTAAATTATGTAAAGAATAAGGGATACTGGTACCTTTTTCCATAGAGATCATTGATCCATTTTGTCTTCCAGGAATTTCACCTTTGTATGGCTGATATTCAATGAATCTATGCGTTACAATGGCTTCACCGGCTGTTTGAGTTAGCATATAACTTCTCAAACCAATTAGTCCTCTAGAAGGTATAGTAAACTTACAGATCATTCTTTCTCCTCTTGGTTCCATACTCACCATTTCACCTTTTCTTTTCGTAACAGCATCAATTGCCGTACCAGAATATTGTTCAGGAAGGTCAATGGTTAGGTCTTCAATAGGTTCACATTTAACGCCATCTATTTCTTTGATGATCACTTGAGGTTGTCCTACCTGAACTTCATATCCTTCTCTTCTCATAGTCTCTAATAATACAGACAAGTGCATTACTCCTCTTCCAAAGACGTTCCATTTATCAGCAGAGTTGGATTTTTCTACCCTCAAAGCCAGATTTTTTTCAAGTTCTTTCTCCAAACGTTCATGGATATGTCTTGAAGTAACGAATTTTCCTTCTTTACCAAAGAAAGGCGAATCATTGATGGTAAACAACATACTCATTGTTGGTTCATCAATGCTAATAGATTTTAATGGTTCAGGGTTTTCGAAATCACAAATAGTATCCCCAATTTCGAATCCTTCAATACCGGTTACAGCACAAATATCCCCAACCTGAACTTCTTCTACTTTTCTTTTCTCTAGTCCATCAAAAACAAACACTTCCTTAATTCTTGATTTTTCCTGACCTCCATCTCTTTTTGCAAGAATAATAGGCATGTTTGGTTTTAATTGTCCTCTTGTCAAGCGTCCAATAGCAATTCGCCCAACAAATGTTGAGTAATCCAGAGACGTGATCAACATTTGTGTATTTCCTTCAGGAAATTCTCTCGGAGGAAAATATTCAAGAATAGTGTCTAAAATAGGTTCAATAGAATCAGTCGGCTGCTTCCAGTCTTTAGACATCCAACCATTTTTAGCTGATCCATACACGGTTTCAAATTCCAATTGTTCTTCACTAGCATCTAATTCGAACATCAATTCAAATACTTTCTCATGAACTTCATCTGGAGTACAATTCTCTTTATCCACCTTATTGATAACAAGAAGAGGTTTAAGACCCATTTCAAGTGCTTTTTGCAAAACAAATCTAGTTTGAGGCATAGGTCCTTCAAAAGCATCTACCAACAAACATACACCATCAGCCATGTTCAATACACGCTCAACCTCACCACCAAAGTCACTGTGACCAGGAGTATCTATTATGTTGATCTTGGTGTCCTTATAAAAAACGGATACGTTCTTAGCTGTGATCGTAATACCTCTTTCTCTCTCAAGTGGATTACTATCCATGATCAATTCACCATCACTTTTAATTGGGTTTTTACCGGCTTCGATCATTCTGTCAACCAGAGTTGTTTTACCGTGGTCAACGTGTGCTATTATCGCAATATTTTTAATTTCCATATTTTATTGGATAGTAGAGCTTAGAGTGTGGAGTATAGATACATTCCACTCCATTTCCTCCAGCTCTTAATTATTTATTAAATGGTTCTTCACTATTATTAACAACATTCAATTATCTCTCTCTAAACTCTAAAATCTATACTCTCTAAAATTATCTTCTCTTTCTTCTTCTTTCTCTCGATCCATGTTTACCTCTAGGTCCGTCATTTTTCTTAGAAAAATCACCTCTGCGTCCACCATTATTTTTGCGTTGACCTCCAGTGTTCTTTCTTGCGTTACCTCCACTTTTGGTTTGTTCAACATGCATTTTATTTCCTTCAAAGTCAATATTTTGAAGTTTTCCTAAGATGAGTTCAGTGATGTCTTTATCTGCATCAAAGAATGAGAAGTTGTTAAGGATGTCGATTTTTCCAATCGCGTCTTTATTCACATTAGAGTTATCACAGATCAAACGCAATAAAGCACCTTGATTTAAGCCATCCTTTTTACCAAGGTTAACAAAGAATCTATTCTTATTCTCATCATCACTTCTACCCTTAGAAGTTCTACTGGAAGAACCAGTAGCATCCAGGTCAGAGGAATTTGAGTAGTAGTTAACGAACTTGTTAAACTCAACAGAAACAAATCTCTTTACAAGATCTTCTGCACTGAATTCGCCTAATTGACGCATTACTTCAGGCATATATTGCTCAATAGCAGCTTCATCTACTTCAGATTCTTTCACCTCAGTGATCATCTGGAATAATTGCTTAGCAATGATGTTTTGCGGATCTGGCAATTTCTTATGTTGAAATTCTGTTTTGATGATCTTTTCGATACTTCTGATCTTTCCACCTTCTTTAGTGTTGATCAATGCTATCGAAGTTCCATTTTTACCTGCTCTTGCTGTCCTTCCTGATCTATGCGTATAGTTCTCGACATCTTCAGGTAGATTGTAATGGATCACATGCGTAATGTCATCAACGTCAATTCCACGTGCCGCAACATCTGTTGCTACCAAAATCTGTAGATGTTTATCTCTGAATTTACTCATTACACGATCTCTTTGTGCTTGAGAAAGATCTCCGTGTAGTGGCTCAGCAGAATATCCATCTGCCATTAATTTATCAGCAACTTCAGCTGTTTGTCTACGTGTTCTGCAAAAGATCAATCCATAGATATTTGGATTGAAATCAATAAGACGCTTTAAAGCAGCATATCTATCTTTTTCTTTTACCTGATAAACTTCGTGTACAATATTCTTGTTGGTTTCATTTTTTCCACCCACTGTGATCTCAAATGGCTCAACCATATAGGTTTTAGCAATTTGAGAAACTTCTTTAGGCATAGTAGCTGAGAACAACCAGATACATTTGTCTTGAGGTGTTTTTTCAAGAATTGAATCGATATCTTCTTTGAATCCCATGTTCAGCATTTCATCTGCCTCATCCAGAATTACAGTATCAACATCCGACAATTTGACCTTTTTTCTCTTGATCAGGTCAACTAATCTTCCCGGAGTGGCAACGATAATGTGTGCTGTTTTCTCAATTTGCTTGATCTGTTTTTGAATATCTGTACCACCGTACACGGCAACAATGTTCGTTCCCTTCATTTTTGCACTGTAGTTCTCAAGATCTTTTGTGATCTGAATACATAACTCACGTGTTGGACAGATAACCAAACCTTGAGTTGATTTGTTTCCGGTGTCAATATAATTTAACAAGGGTAAACCAAATGATGCAGTTTTTCCTGTTCCGGTTGATGCTAATCCGATAAGATCAGAAGGATCTGATAATAAGTGTGGTATAGCTTGTTCTTGAATTGGAGTAGGTTTCTCAAAACCTATATCCTTAATTGCCGAAAGAATTTCTTCTCTCAGTCCCATTTCTTTAAATTCCATAATTGTGTTAAGTTCTTTCCCAATCGTCCCATCTCAATCCTCTCAACACATATAATACGACTGAATCGAAACGCGACAAGCGACAAAATTTTGCGCAAAGGTACGGAGACTTTGATAATTACAATCACAAGTAGGCCACAATTAATTTCAAATACTGCATTTTTTTGATTTAAGTGGAGAATTTTAGCTGTTAATAACGGTTAATTGTTGGCAAGTCAAATTCGTTTTTAATACAGATTATGATAAAAAAGGTATTTTTGCACCGAACCATGAAAAAATAAGCATGAAAAAACTGCTGAGTATATCATTGTTTTTAGTTTCAGGATTTACTGGATTTTCCCAACCAGGAGTTCCAATTGATACTCTAGATACACCTGAGGGTAAAATGTTCATTTATGCCAATCGTACCTGGGAGTATGAGTCTGACAGAGACTTTGATGGTGTGTTATGTCCTGGAATAGAAGATGTTGTTGCCAATGATACAACAATGTTATTTCAACAATTCTGGAAAACAGATGTTACCATTACCTGTACTACGAATGAAGTAGAGAATATGGGAGATACCATTTGGTTGTGCACAATTGATACACTTCATAGTGGATACGCTATTCCTTTTCATGGTAGAGTAACTTCCAGATTTGGATATAGAAAGGGAAGAAACCATAATGGAATCGATATTGACCTGGTAACCGGAGATACTATTGTAGCTGCATTTGATGGTAAGGTACGTTATGCACAACTTCACGAGAAAGGTTTTGGGAATTTGGTGATCATTAGACATTATAATGGTTTGGAAACCTATTATGCCCATTGTGAGAAATTGCTGGTAGCTCCTAACCAGGAAGTGAAGGCGGGTGAACCAATAGCTTTAGGTGGTAATACTGGTAGATCAACAGGAGATCACTTACATTTTGAGGTTAGATTCTATGATAACCCAATCAATCCTGAACACTTATTCAATTTTGAAGATCAGTATGTAGACGCCAATCTTTTAGTTCATAAAGGGATTTTTAGACCTGGGTCATCAAAATATGCTGGATCAGGTGATAATACGGGTGGAGGTTCTTCAACATATACTGTTGATTCAGATGCCAGAACACATAAAGTAAGAAGTGGTGATACTTTGTACGGAATTGCGCTTAAATACGGTACTACAACAGCCAAATTACTACACCTGAACAATATGAAGGAAACAGACATTCTTCAAATCGGTCAGGTTATTAGGGTAAAGCCTTAGTGTAACTTTTGTCAGGGGGTTCTTGTTTCACAATAAAGGACCCAAATGAAAAAGCTTTACTTTCTAGTCGCACTTATTACGCATTCAACGATTTTTTCTCAAAATGCCTATTTATTGCCTCATGAATTGGTTTGTCCCGGAGATGAACTCACATTGTATGCGGGAGGTTCCACGTCCTATGCATGGGCGCTGAAGTCAGATCCTGATTCTATTCTGTCCACACAATCTTATCTCACCTTTTTTCCAGAAGCAGGTGATACAGTTATTCTTTACACAAATAATGATACTCTCAGCACATCCATATGGATGGATCCTTATCAATGTGATTATTATTGTTACATGCCTAATTTTTTCTCACCTAATGGTGATAACTATAATGAAAACCTTTGTGTGATACTGTATGGTAAACCAACGAATGGAATTAGGCTTACCATTTGTAAAAGAGATGGTAAAATCATCTATGATGAAACTTCTTTATACCCTCCTTGTTGGGATGGTAGACATCAAGATACAGGAGAAGCACTACAAAGCGGCATGTATTTATGGTTTGTGAGCTATATTCGAGAAGATAATACAACTGCTCATCTGAACGGATTTGTTATTCTAGCCAAATAACTACACTTCAACTCCAATCAAACAGATGTCATCCACCTGTTCAATGTCTCCTTTCCAATCGTAGAAGGCACTATTGCAAATGCTTTTTTGTTCTGAGATTGCCGATTTTTGTGCTGAAAGGATCAGTTGTTTGAGGGTTTTGTATTTGAATTTTTTACCCTTGTCTCCTCCAAATTGATCAGCAAAACCATCAGTGAATACATATATTCTGTCACCAGGTTTCAGGTATCCTTCATATCGGTGGAAAGGTTGACTATCCTCAAAATATCCAATAGGCTGTTTATCACCCTTCAATTCATAGAGTTTAAATCCGTTTTCAATGATGTCTGGAAGAACTTCAGAGCCATTCATTTCAATATTCGTATCAGCTGCAGGTCTAACGATCCAAACCGGATTTTGAGCCCCTGAGAACTGGAATCGAACATTATTTGAATTTGAATAATCCAATGCGCAAAGTGCTATATCCATTCCATCTTTGATGATCTCACCAGATTCAGCATCAGTAAAAGCTTCAACAACGATTCTTTTGGTAGCATCTAAAATATCATTGGTGTCCATCAATTTTGCTTCATGTACTGAAGCAGATAGAGCACGTGTTCCAATTAAGGATACCATGGCACCAGGTACTCCATGACCTGTGCAGTCTGCAGCAGCAAAATATCTAATGTTTGGATTTACATGATTCTTCTCCGCCCAGTAAAAGTCTCCTGATACAATATCTTTCGGTTTAAATAAAATGAAGTGTTTTTCAAGTAGAGATCTCAGTTTTTCTTTTCCGGGAAGGATAGAGCCCTGGATTCGCTTTGAATACTGAATGGAATCAGTTACTTCTTTATTTTTGATGGCTAATTCATCTTTCTGCTGTCGGATCTCTTTTGTTCTTTCCTGAATAACATTTTCAAGTGCTTTTCTTTGACGCAGTAATTGGCGCGTCCTCAATCGCATAATACCCCAAATTAACAGGGCAGCTAAAATACCGGCGGTGATCCTGAAAGCCCAGGTTGACCAAAAAGGTTTCTCAATGGTAAATTCAAAACTGATCTTTTCGCCTGATATTACGCCATGCTCATTTGAAGATCTCAATAAAAAGGAATATGTACCGGGAGGAAGGTTGGTGTAAGTAGCGAAATTCTTGGAGGTTGGTGCACACCAGTTTTCATCAAATCCCTCTAATTTCCAACTGTATTTGATCTTTTTTGGGGATACAAAATTCAATCCTATAAACTCAAAGGAAACATTGTTTTCATTGTATGGAAGCACCAAATTATCTGGCAAATTATAAGCTCCGGATGTTCCTGAACACCATTCAGATTCATCCCAGTTAATGGATTCACCGTCTATACGCACTGAACTGATGTAATTTATAGAAGGTGTTCCATCTGTGAATTGTTTGATCTCCGTGTTTTTCAAGCAAAACAAGCCGTCAACAGTTCCAAACCACAAATTACCTTTAGAGTCAACAAAGGAGGAATTTTGATTGTTTTGCATTCCAAAAAATCCGTCTTCGCTACCAAAAGATTTGATACTTGAAATACTGTCAGCATCCAGGGTCAAAAGATTCAGCCCATTCTCATGACCGGTCCAAATGGTGTTTTTAAGAATAAGTATAGAATAGATAGTATTTGAAACCAAACCTTCAGATGTGGTAATGTGCTTCAAATCAAATTTTTGTGTTTCTTCAATATAATTTCCATAGTAAATTCCGCTTCCATTTGTGCCTAACCATACACGGCCGGAGCTATCCAGACTCATAGAAAGTATTTCACTGGTGTGACCCGGAAATACCGGATTAATGAATTTATCTTTTTCAAAGAGTGAAATTTTACCATCTGCAAATGAGACCCAGATCCTGCCTTTTGGATCCTGAACTATATTAGAAACCTCTTCGCCAGCAATGCCACTTTCCTGATCAATAAATTCAACCTGAAGCGAGTCAATAAGAATGTCGTCCTCAATTATTGCAATGCCTCTTCTGGTACCAATCCAGTATTTGCGGTTGAATTTTTTAATGACAGTTACTTCTGTATTTTTCATGCCGTTTGCCTCATTGATCTGAATGATCTGATCTTCAGTAACTACACTCAATCCACGGTTTGTTCCGTACCAATATCTATTCAATTCATCTTTAAAAACTGCGCGTACCGAATTTGTATACAGACCATTTTGAAGATCAACCGGTGAGGATCCCTCAAGGCGTCCATTCATTATCTGTAAAGTAGATACACCATCATAAGTACCGACAATAATATTTCCTTCAGCATCTTCATTAATGGCCAATATCTGATTTGAAACTAATCCTTCTTGAGGTGTGTAAGAAATAAAATCCTGGTGATTAAAGCGCATCACCCCACCAAAAAAGGTTCCGACCCAAACATTATGAAAACTATCACTGGTTAAATACCTGATACGTTCGTTTGACAGGCCGTTTTCTTCAGTGATCGATTGGAATTCTTTACCATCAAAAATACTTATCCCGCTTGTGGTTCCAATCCAGATCTTGCCATAACGATCTTCAGTTATAGATCGAACTCTATTATGCAATAGTCCATCCATGATGTCCCAGTTTTCAATGGAATCGCCATGAAACTTACTTAATCCACCTTGTGTTCCTACCCACAGGTTTTCTTTGGAATCAACGAACATACAAAGCACTAATTCGTTACGCAGTCCATCTTCTTCAGTATATTGAATGATCTGTTCATTTTGATATTTCACTATTCCACGGTCTGTTCCTATCCAGACAATGTCTCCCTGAGCCAAAACTGATCTGACTTTTGTTTGAGGTAAATTGAAGCTGAATTTAAACTCTCCGGATATACCTTTTTCATCCGGGTCAATGATAGAGATCCCCTTACTGGTACAAACCCAAATGTTACCTTTTGAATCCTGAGTAATAGATTTGATGTAATCATCTGCGAGGCCATCCTCAATTGTAAGGGTATGAAATGATCTACCATCAAAATAGGATAGACCTTCATAAGTACCAAACCAAATTACTTCACGATCATCCTGGAAAATGACCTCTACATTCTCTGAAGCCAATCCATTTTGACGTGTATAAATGGTGAATTTTCGACCGTCAAATTTACAAACGCCTCCACCTTCTGTTGCAATCCATAAAAATCCTGCTTTATCCTGCATGATGTGAAATACACCTGATCGGCTTAAGCCCTCTTCAAGGGAGTATTTCTTAAAATAGAATTGCTGAGCCGATAATAAGATCGGAAACAAAACTAAGACTATGGATAACAGGCGTTTCACGCGCTAAATATACTAGGATTAAAGTAAGAACGATAATAAATAGGGAAGAGGTTCAATATCTGTCGATTTTAACGCAATCGATTTAGTAGAAAAAAAATAAAGATTTATCTCCTTAATAGTGAAATTGGTAGAAAGATTTACTATATTTCATATCCCTAATTTTAATAACCGATATGTCTTTATTTAAGAAAATTTTCAGTGGGCAGGATGCATCAGCAACTGTAGATAACCACACTTCGGTTCCGATCTCAAAAAGCAGCATGGTCAGCTTTGGTCGATATACCGATATTAACAAGAACAAGAAACAACTAGAGCATTGGAAGAATGCTAACGATCGTTTCAAAGAGAAGAACTATGTTGATTCATATGAAGAGTTTCTCAATTATTTGAGGGATGATGCTGTGAACAATGTAACAATCACAAGAACGGGAGACGTTGTTACTTTTGAATTGATCCAGGGATCCAAGATCATCAGAGGTAAAGGTGATAATCAAAAATTCTATGCTGAAGCGGAGATCGTTGTAATGGATCAATCGAATATTGCTGTTATGCGTAAATTGATGTCCATCAATTATGTGTTGAGGTATTCGAAATTTGCTTTGAAGGACAATGTGGTGATGATGAAATTCAGCTCACATTCAATTGATGCTTCTCCAGGTAAATTGTATGATGCTTTAAAAGAATTATCTAAGAAAGCAGATCAGCAAGATGATCTTTTGGTGCAGGAATTTGGTTCTTTAAAAGAGATCAACACAGAAAGTATTATTCAGTGGCCTCATGCTATTCAGGAAGCTAAATACAATTATTTAGTGAAGATGATCAATGAGGTGAAGGAAGAGATTGCTAAACATGACCAAAGTTTCATGTCAGGAGGAATTGCCTACTTATTGTTGAATCTAACCTACGAGATCGATTACCTGATCGTTCCTCAAGGAGAATTAACTGATGCGTTGGAGCGTATTCAGCAAATGTTCTTCGCTCAGAATGATAAAACTACACAGGAAAGAAACAATGATATTCTTGCTGAATATGATAAGATCCTGAATACTCCAAAAGAAAAAGTAATGGAAGGTATCTATCAGGTGAATTGCACCTTTGCTATTGCAAACCCTGCAGCTCATAAAACAGTGATGGATTTCATGTTCCAGGAAAGAGAGAAAGTGGGTTGGTATCGTGATAATAATTATCCTCAAATGGTTGAAGCGATCTATAGTTATATGATCTCTTACGCTTACTTTAATTATGGAATGGTTTATCCGGTAACACGTATACTTAACCTTGCCATGTGTGTAATGAATCAGGAGTATTATACTCAGTGTGGTTCTTCACCGGTATTGATCGAAAATGGTGCATTGAAGGGAAGCGTGATCTCAAAAGAGATCAATGATATCATCACAGATGCTCGCAAGGATTATGCTCAAATAGCGTTCAACACATCAGCATTGAATTTTACTTCAATTGCGAATTTTGTTGATTCAATGTTGTTGGAGTTAGATAAAATGAACCTTACTAAATAAGAACGATCATGGAAAAGATAATTGAAGGATTTAAAGATATAATTGTACAGATCCATACTCCTGGTGGTTCAGGTTCAGGATTCATAGTAAAAGACAAAAATCTGATCGTTACAAATCGTCACGTAATTCAAGGTAGCGAAGAAGTTGTGATCAGAGGCGAAAAGTTCAAAAAGACGTTGGCTCAGGTGGTCTACACAGATCCGTTGAATGATATTGCATTCTTGCGTATTCCAAGTGGATATGAAGAGTCAGGACATGTAGTGATCTCTGATAATGCTGTGAATGCAGGTGAGCGTATTATAGCCATTGGTCATCCTCTTGGATTGAGATTTACAGCCACACAAGGTATAGTTTCTAAATCTGACCGTAAGTTCAATAATGTAGATTACATACAGGTGGATGCGGCGATCAATCCAGGTAACAGTGGAGGTCCGTTAATCAATGAAGCAGGTCAGGTAGTAGGAGTAAATACCTTTATTTACAGAGATGGAGAAAGTCTTGGTTTCGCGTTGCCTTCTACCACTTTGAATAACATTTTAAGAGAGTATGATGAGTCATTTCAGAATGAGAGAGCTTCAAAATGCCCTTCTTGTACTAATTTGATAACTCAAACTTCTTTGCAGGATGGATACTGTCCTCATTGCGGTAATAAGTTTGATCTTTCAGAGTTCAGCTCTGTTCCTTATCAACCTGAGGGAGTTTCCAAAACAATGGAAGATATTCTTTCGACAATTGGTAAGGATGTTAAACTTTCGAGAGTAGGAAAGAATGCATGGGATATTGAAGAGGGTAGTGCCATGATCAAGATCACGCATAATACTCAAAATAGATTTATCTACTGTGATGCTGTACTTGGTTCTTTGCCAAAGCAGAATATTGGTGAATTGTATGAGTACATGCTGAAAGAGAATTATAGTCTTGAATCTTTAAGTTTTAGTGTAGATCGTCAAAATATTGTATTGAGTACAATTATTTATGATGCTGATCTGAACATGGAAACTGGTAAAGAAATACTTAGTGAATTATTCCAAAAGGCAGATGATTATGATAATCATATGGCGGATACTTATGGTATGGAATTAGCTGAAAATGTGTAAATAAACATAATCGTAAATAAAAAGAAAGACGCATCTCAACTTAGGGATGCGTTTTTTTATTCAGACAGATGAAAACAAGAGGTGACTTATTCGCCCTTTTGATCAATAAGCATTAATTGCCAAAAACCAACATCCAGCCATTGATCGAATTTAAACCCGACTTCTTTGAAGTGTCCGGCTTTTTTGAAACCTAATTTTTCATGTAGTGCCACACTGGCGTCATTTGGCAAGGTAATTCCACCAATAGCAGAACGAATTCCACGATCTTTTAATTCTTTGATCAATACTTCGTACAGTTTACCCGCAATTCCCTTTTTATAATGGTCTTTATGTACATAAACGGATGTTTCAACCGAAAATCGGTAAGCAATTCTGGTTCTAAATAATCCGGCGTATGCATATCCCACAACCTTATTATCCTCCAGATAAACAAAATAGGGGTATTGTTGGGTGATCGATTCTATTCGTTCAACAAAGGTTTTTAGATCAAGTAATTCTTCTTCGAAAGTGACGGTACTTGTTTCGATATAGTAATTGTAGATCTCGAGGATCTCAGGAATATCTTTATGTTCTACAGGTCTGATCACTTTTTAAGAACCGTTTTATATAAGTCATGAAATTTTTCACCGACAATTTCGTGACTGTATTTTGTTTCAAATAACTGACTGATCTCTTCTCTGTTGTAATTGGAAATGTTCTTTATAGTGTGATCCAGGGCATCTGTTAGTTTGTCAATGTCTTTTACTGGAACGACTAATCCAAGCGCATCATTGACTTCCTGAGCTACTCCGTCAACATTAGAAGTAATAACGGGAAGACCACATATCAATGCTTCAGCCAAAACAATTGAGAACGTTTCATAATTGCTGAACAGCACAAAGGCATCATGATTCTGCATGAGTTCAGCCACTCTTGAAAGTGGCACAACACCTTTCGCCTGGATCTTGTCTTCAATGCCTGAATTTTTTATCTGTTTGATTTGAGCCGGTGTCAATTTTTCACCAACTATAGTCAATTCAAATTTATTATTGGTTTCAGCCAATTGCCTGAAAGCATGAATCATACCTGAAAAATTCTTGTGTGTTTCATCCAGGGTAGAAACGTGTAGGAATTTAATACAATTGGGATCAGTGATGTGTTTAGGATTGAAATGAAAAAGATTGGTGTCAATACTGTTAGGTATTACTTCATATTCACCTTTTAAACCATGCTTTTTCATGGCTTGCTCCAAACTCTCTGATACCGGACAAATGCGTAAAGATTGTCGTGCAACATTGCGCATAAGTCTCAATTGCCAGGGTTTTATATCAACCGGACTAATATCCAGGAATAGGGTCCAGTGTTCGGTGATGATGAACGGAATACCATGATCCTTTAATAGCCACAATGCAAATAATCCAGCCGGGTATATGACATTGAGATGCGTGATGTCCGGTTTGCCATAACGGTGCTCAATTTTCTCATATCCCTCGAATAAACCTTGTCTATACCTTCTGAATTTTATGAAGCGATCAATAGCACTTACTGAAGTATGAGGTGCCTTTGTATAAACAATTGTTTCAGAAAAGTTCTCATGGATCTGTTTGTGATCTATTTCGAACAATGAATTTTGATCACGTTGAACGGAAGCCAGTACATGTACTTCACAATATTTAGCTACGGCAAGCGCATGTTGACGAACAAAATTCCCTATCTGATCATCCTCTGAATTAGGATACCATGAGGTTAGAAATAATATTCGCATGCGTTTAGCCACGGGCATCAATTTACAAGCGAATTTACGGAATCTATACTGATCTAGATCACGTGCAAGACGAAAAGCCGGGCAGTATTTTTACAGTTTACTGCCCGGCTGGTGTTGCTAGTTTAATTTCGATTATATACTCGCCTGGTGTCTTTACACTCAATGCATCTGAAACCATCTTTTTGCAAATACCATGTGGTGTTTACAAATGTCTCGTTGTGCCAGTAAAAATCATCCGCTACTTCAACAAGTATCCTGTCAATGTTATTACCGAATTTCACTTGTTTTCCTTGAGGAACGTGGATCTCAATTACCACATGTTGGTTTCTGAGCTTTTCATTGGCATCAACACTAAAGTAGGGGTCGAGTGTTAGGTGGTTACCTGAAGATTCAATTTGGTAATGGATGTTCTCTGCTTTATGTATAGCCTCTTTGTTGTATAATCCGTTACTTTCTTTGTATAACATTACTTCAAAATTGCTACTATCATTTTTGGCAATGATCTTCAATTCAGGATATCCCAAAAAGACCTTGTCATCCTGAACTCTAACCAATTCAGTATAGTTCCACACTTTTTGATATTCAATGAAATTTGAAAAAATATCATCTTGTTTCACATCAACATAAAGGGTATTGGTTGAATCTGTTTCAACAGGAACGACATAATCTATCTCCACTTCATTTCTAAAATTCATACCTAATTCAATTCCTGTTAGAACCAGGGTGCCAACGGCAAGGAACCATACGATTGAAGTGGCTATGCCAAGTGTTTTATTCTTATGACGAATTCTGAAGATCATTCTAACTCCGGTATAAATGAATGACACGATTGGAATGATCGTAACAAATACTATACAAATGAATACAAGTAAAGCTCTACCATCCGGATACAGAATACCTAATAAAGTTTGCAGATCTTCTATTTGATCCGATCCAACAAGGGGTAATAATCCTGTGTCTCCAAAAAGGATGATCGCCAAAACGAATAGAGCGAATATTCCTCCCAAAATAAATAGGACTCCAAAGAATCTGCTAAATGACTCTGCTACCCTTGAACCTGCTCGAACTCCATGATCCACAGCTCGTTTCACTTTTTTTCGTGTGTCTTTCGCATTGTCTTTAATGTTACTTTTCATGCCCTGAACGTGATCTTTAATGGAATCGAGTGTTACTGGTTCTCCTTGCATTTCCAGGATCTCTGCTGTAGTTCTTGCTTCTGGGATGACAATCCATAGTATGATATATAGCAGGATTCCAGATCCACCAAGAATGGTCAACAAGATAAATCCAATACGGATCAATACAGGATCTATTCCAAAGAACCAGCCTAGTCCGGAACAGACACCACCAACGGTTCCACCTTGTTCGTCACGCCATAGTCTTTTTCTTTGTTCGCCGTGGTATCTTTTACCATCTACTTCTTCAGCTTCAACAAATTCAGCTTCTTCCTCAGATGTAAATTTTTCTTCTCCCGTTTTGAAATTATCTGCCGTCTCTTCTGAAACATAATCTTCAGGTTGGCCCATTACAGAAGTGATATACTCCACATCTGATTCAATGATCACTTCTTTTCTATCAGATAATTTTTCCTGGAACAATTCCGCGATTCGAGATTCAATATCTGCCATGATCTCATCACAATCACTTTCATTTTGGAAATTCTTTTTAATGGATTCCAAATAGCGATTTAGCATTTCGAAAGCTTTCTCTTCAATAGTAAAAGCAAATCCAGCTATATTGATTGATATTGTCTTGTTCATTTTACGATTATTTTGAAATGAGTTGAACTGCTTGTTGAAGTTCGTCCCAGGTATTTTTTAGTTCGGTTAAAAATTGTTTTCCTTCTTCAGTAAGGGTATAGTATTTTCTAGGTGGTCCTGAAGAAGATTCTACCCAGTTATAGTTTAACAATCCGGCATTTTTTAACCGTGTTAATAATGGGTATAGCGTTCCTTCCACCACAATTAGCCTGGCCTTTTTTAATTCTTCTATGATATCAGAAGGGTAGGCCTCACGTTTTGATAGCACGGTAAGAATGCAGTATTCTAGTATACCTTTCCTCATTTGTGCTTTGGTGTTTTCTACATTCATAAGCTCACTTCGTTCGCAGATTCTAGATGTTAGATCGCTCATTTGCCTTTGGCAAATTCGCTTTTAGATCGTTTGGCGATTGTCTATCGTCAATCAGCCTGCACTGTTAGACTTTTTGTTTCTATTCAATTTGTAAAAAGTCTAAGATTTTGCATCTAGAATCTATTCAGGTACAAATGTATATAAAAAATATAGTACTATGCAATACAAGGTACTATATTATTTTTTTAAATGTGGATAATTTTCATTTTAAATTGTTATAAATCAGGGGTTATGACAAAAAAATAATTAACGAGTTAATGTGTAACAAACAGATATGGAAAATTGTTTTACTTGTAACTCAACCTAAAAACTTATGAAAAAACAGGCGTTATTTATTGTAATACTAATCATGACAAGTCTTTCTTGTAAAAAGGGGGAAGAAGATCCTTTTTTATCTCTAATTACTCGAAAAAATAGGTTGACAGGCAATTGGACATTTTCCGGTTCGGATGGACAAAGGATTTATACAAATAGTGAGAATATTAATTGGTCAGTTTCAGGAAATGAAGATTCTATAAATAGTAAATATTATCCTTACCCGTCATTAGATCGAACTGATGAAATCATAGATTATTCAATTGTATTTTTTAAAGAAGGTAACTGGATAGATGTCCGACATGTGAATGTTCGAACTGAAAAAATTGACTATAACACCAAGTTTATTAATGAATGGACAGAATATCAGTTAAGATCTGGAAAATGGACGTTCTTGAATAGTACAGATGGTCTTTATAAAAATAAAGAAAGGGTACTAATTGAAATACTTAGCGATAGTTTATATCAGAGTTCCAACAAATGGACTGCTGTTCCATTGGATAATCCAGATTCCACGACTGTCAGTATTGGGCCTGAATTTATTGATGAGTTTGAATATGGTCAAGGAGTAAATACATTCACAATTGAATTGGTGGAATTAAGAAATAATGAAATGAAATGGCGATTGGATAATGATTTTGGATATAACCATATTGTAGATACGACAGTCTGGGGAGCGGAATATATGGAGGAAGTTTTTCTTCGCTGGAGAAAAAATTAAATTTTTGAAATATGCTCTTTTATCTTCTCTGCTACGCGAAAAGAATTAGCATAAATTGTGAAGGTGTGTGGTGCTGAACCTCCGGTTGGCATGAATGAACCGTCAGTGACGTAGAGATTTTCTACTTCATGAGCTCTGCAATCTTTATTTAATACGGATGTTTTTGGATCATTACCGAATCTACATCCTCCCGCAATTAAATTTCCCGGAGGATTACCTGTCACCGATTTGCCAATTTCATAAGCCCCCATTTGTTTCAGGACATTCATTGCTTTATCGGCCAAATAATTACCAATCTCTATATCGCGGTTGTGAAATCCTGTTCGAACTTTTGCCACAGGATCACCCCATTTGTCTTTGACTTCTTTATCTAAAGAAACGAAACAATTGTCATTGGGTAACCAGTCACAAAAGATCTCAAAACGAACACGTTTTTGATCAGTAAAGTACGTTATAAGTTTTTCCTTTAATGCTGATCCGTAAAGTAGAGTACCGTTATCATATTTATTTCTAACGGCCTTAGGCATTGGGTTAGAATGTTCTATTAGAAAATCTATGGTTCCACCCTTAACTTTTCCTTTTTCTGAGGTAGAACAAGGTTCAAAAGTAGGATCATCTATTTCGTAAAAATCCTTCAAGCAACGATTGACGAATGTATTTTTATTGGCAAGTGCCTTTGCATCTTCCTCTGAAAGGTCATCATATTTCAATATTCCTGAACCTGCGCCTCCTCCGGCAAATATCATGTTCTTTCCAACCTGACCACTATTGTTGGCCAATCCATTGGGAAATTGCTCAGATTTACTCATTAAAAGCAATCTAGATGTTTCAATTGCCTGGCAAGCCACAACAAAAATTTTAGCTTCCACTTCCTGGGCTACTCCAGTTTGATTATAGAAATGTGCTTTAATGACCTTGCCATTTTCATTTGTTTCTAGTTTGAAGACCTTTGAATTAGGCAAGATTTCACAATTACCAGTTTCCACAGCTTGCGGAATTAAAGCAGCTCTTGAGCTTCCTTTTGCATCTGAAGCACAGCCAAAGCTTCCGCAATAATTAGAATGATAACAAGCTTTCCTGTCCTTTTTTGGAGTACTGATGATTCCTCTGGCAGCAGGAATAATATTATATCCTAATTCAGATCCGGCTTTGACAAACCAATCAGCAACGGCATTAGAATTCAATGGAGGATAGGGGAAGTCAGGAGTAGATCTGGGTTCAAGGTGTTTGTGTTCCACTACTTTTCCGGAAACACCCACTTCAGATTCTACTTTGGTGTAATAGGGTTCCATTTCATCATAACTAATTGGCCAATCCACCACATTAGCTCCATTAATGGGACCGTATTCTGATAGCAGTCTGAAATCTTTTGGTTTTAATCGGTGAAAATAAGCACTCATGAAATTAGAAGATCCTCCAACACAGCTACCATTTTGAAAATCGCTACCGCCTTCATCTGTACTTCTTGCTTTGTACCCTGATGAGGTTGGACTTTCTATCACTTGTGGCTCATCTTCATGCCTTGGGATATAAGCATCCCTGCGAGTAGCGGTCATTTCATCCTTGGTAAAATCCTCAGTTTTAATCCAGGGACCTTTTTCCAGCACAACGACTTTATACCCAGCTTTTGAAAGCTCGTAAATTACAGGTCCGGCACCTGCACCACTTCCTATGACGCAAATATCATGCATTAGATCTGCCCCGGTTTATATTTATGAATGAAGGATTCAAATCTAGTTTCTTCAGTTGGTCTAGGTACTCCGGCTACATGATCCAGCCATTGCCAACCTTTTTCATCTGTATTACCACCATATATAGGGTCGAGTAGAAGTGATTCTAAAACCAAGGTAACCATAACAGACATCCAGTTTTTACCCCATTCCATTTCTGTGAACAATTCGACCATTTTTTCCTGTTCTTCTTTTGAAAGTTCAATGAAAGGTTGATCGTAGATCTCAATGGATGTTTCATTCGCCCAATTAATTCCTTCCATTATGTATTCATTGTCTTCAGGTTTGCGATAATTATCACTTAAAACCCAAAGAATATAACCGAATGAATTGATGTCATTAGCAGAAGGTCCATTACCATCTTCAGGAAAAATGATCATGAGGATATCTTTTAAGATGGTAGATTGTTCAGCCGTTAAATAGTCATTTGCTTGTTCCAATTGTCTGGAACAGGAGGTGAACCAACTGATTTGTGTTGCGGCTCCAGCAAGTAATGTCGCTCTGAGAAATTTTCTTCTATCAACTTCCCAATTATCAATATTCTGGAAAGTATCAGGAATACTTACTTCTTTACGTATGTATTTTAGTTTGTTCACCAATACAAAAATAGCAATTAGCTGCTTTTATTAAGAACGCAGCCATTAGAAATGGGTTAAAATAAAAAAGCCCTTCGACTGAGTCGAAAGGCCCTTTTATATCTTTAAAGATTTTGCTTAGTGAGCTCCACCTTCGCAAGACTCTTCCATAGCTCCTTCGTTAGAAGCTTCAGCTGTTGAGTCTCCTCCGTCGCAAGCACCACCTTCACATTGTCCTTCTTCGCAAGCACCTTCTTCACAAGCTTCGTCAGTACCTTCTTCAGTACCTTCCTCAGTTGTTTCTTCAGTTGCTTCTCCTTCAGTAGTTTCTTCTTCACCACCTCCACAAGAGAAGGCCAACATTGAAGTAGCTGCTACTAGAACAAATCCCATTTTTCTTACGTTAAGAAACGTCTTTTTCATAACTTTCGATTTTATTTAATTAACAATTGATTAAACACTTGAATTTCTTCGGTTCGGTGGCAAACTTAACAATCTTTTTTTTATTGACCATACTTTTTTCTAATTATATGGTTATGCTGAATGTCAGATTCTCAAATAAATAACCTGAAAATTCATTCTAAAAGAAGTAAACCAGACTTTATTTTATATCAAGTTTAAAACAAGAATGCTCACCAATATACCCTTCGAGTTGATCTCCAATTTGAACCGGGCCAACCCCTTCAGGTGTTCCGGTATAGATCAGATCCCCTGTTTTTATGGTAATATATTTTGAAATATGCACGATCAACTGATCAAAGCTGAATAAGAGATCAGCAGTTGAACCTTTCTGAACTGTGTCACCATTCTTTCTTAAGGAAAACTCTATTGGATCTTGAAGTTCTGAAACGGGAAAAAAGGCATTTCCTAAAATGGCCGAATTATCAAAAGCTTTTGCTTTTTCCCAGGGTAGTCCCTTTTCTTTACAGGCTTTTTGAATATCTCGGGCAGTAAAATCAATTCCTAATCCAATTTCGTTATAGTATAAGTGTGCATGTTCGCGATCAATGTGTTTACCATGTTTACACACTTTTAGCACCAGTTCTACTTCGTGGTGAAGATCTTTAGTAAATTCTGGATAATAGAAATTATTCTCACGAAGCAATGCGGTATCTGGTTTCATAAAGAAAATGGGTTCAGTTGGTATTTCTGAATTCATTTCTTTAGCATGTTCGGCATAATTACGACCGATACAGATGATCTTCATAATCTATTTAGGATTTTGATTGAATTTGTTCTTTAGTAAATCTAGTTTATCAGACAATTCATTATTAGATTTTGCTTTTTTCTCATCTCTTTTTACTCTGGCCTCTGAAATGAACTTATCTGTTTCTTCTTTTACAATCTTTTTAGTGTATAAGGGAAAATCATTATCAATGATCCAGCGGTGATATCCAGGTTCCTGATCAAAAACTTCACGAAGGGTTTTTCCCATGTGCTTTCCAAAATTGTAGATGATCTCTTTGTTCTCGTTCAATGCTAATCGGCCTACAAAATCAATTTTTTTGTTTTTACCGGTCAAGGTAAAATCCTGCAAAAAATCTACATCATTCTCCACCTCTTCGTAACGGTCTAATTGAGCTTTGAGAATATCATATGTTGCCTTTACATCTGCTTCTGCTGAATGGGCATTATTCAAATCCTGTTGACAATAGAACTTATAGGCCGCCGAAAGCGTCCTTTGCTCCATTTTATGAAAAATGGTTTGCACATCTATGTACCTTCTATCTTTCATGTCAAAATCGATTCCATGAGCCAGGAATTGTTCAATTAAAAACGGAATATCAAATTTGTTCGAATTATAACCGGCCAGGTCTGCATCTCCAATAAAATCTTTGATCTCTTGTGCAACATCAATGAAAGAAGGACAGTCTTTGACATCTTCTAATGTTATGCCATGAATTTCAATTGATTCAGGTGAGATCTCCATTTCTGGATTGATCCGTTTTAAATAGGAAGATTCTGAGTGATCCGGTTCGATCCTGAGAATAGCTATTTCAACTATCCGGTCTTTTGAAATATTCAGTCCGGTTGTTTCAAGGTCAAAAAAGGCGATAGGTCGGTTTAGGTTAAGATCCATTTTGTGGAGATTGTGCTCCTACAAAGATAGATATAAGTCAGCCATATCAGGAATTTCAACTTTGATTTCTACTCTTCTGTTCAATTGACGACCCTCTTCACTATCCGATCCGTCAGGATTTGCGTTGTTGGCAGTTGGTTTAGTTTCACCAAACCAGGCATTCTGAATTCTGTTTGGAGCAATTCCTTTATCAATCAAATACTTGTGAGCAGATAGCGATCTATCTTTAGAAAGACCAACATTATACGGTTCACTTCCAAACCAATCAGTGTGTCCTTCCAAACGAATAGTTACTGTAGGATTAGCTTTCATATAGGCGTAAATGCTTTCAAGAATGTTTTTGCTTTTCTCTCTTAAAAAGAATTTATCGAAATCAAATAAAAGATTGGCAAATTGCTGCATTCCGTTGCCAGATTGAGTAATATCATTCGTCATCTCTTTCAATTCAATTATATCTACATATTCAGTATAGGTCAATTCAGTATTGTTAGGATCAATATGTGTAATAAAGGCTGAATATGTGATCTCTACATCAGAAAGATCAAGATTATATGACATTGTAGTTGAGCTGTTCAAGGTTGCAATAGCACCGGCATCTGAAGGAAGGTTGGTCATGTTAAATTTACCACCAGGACCGGAAGTTGTAGCATTTACAATATCTCTTCCTGAATTTGCCAGATAGATCTTCAAACCTTCATTCGCCAAGTTCAATTTATCTTCAAAGAATCTAACCACGCCATTCACCATGATCTCTTTGCCGGAGGTCATATTGTTTCCTAACTGACTCATTTTAGCATCATCTTCGTTGATCACCAATATGTATTCTTGTTTGGTATCTAATTTTTCAAAAGCAAAATTTCCGAATTCATCTGTTTGTGTCATTCTAACAATTTGATTTTTGTTATTCAACAAAATTAATTCAATGAATTGCCCATTTAAAGTTGAATTATGCGCTATATGACCAGAAATACCAGTGATCACTTCTTGATTTGTTCCTGAACTGCTCAGATCCATGTTTTCACCGTATTTCTTTTTAATCTCTGAATCAATATCAAACATAGCATTCTTAAAGTGTGCTCTTTGAGCATATATTGAACCAGTAGTATCTTTCAAATAATCCACTGCAATCTCCTGAAACAAGTTATAATATTCACATTGTTTTGGGATGAAGAATTCTTCACGGTGTGGTCGTATCTCATTGTATCTGCTTTGTGCCACAACTAACTCCAAATAATAAGTAGCTTCAGGTTTCAATACCATAGTATATCTTCCTGTTTTAGGATCAATCTGGTAAGTACCTGCTTCTTCACCTGTTTCTTTATTGGTCACTTTGATAACACCATTAACCGGTAAATGATTTTCTGCAAATATGGCATAACCTTTTACTTCAGTAGTAGGAATATTCTTACATTCAAAATTTGCCGTATAAAGATCAAGATATCCAAAAGATCCTGGACGCATTGAAGCATAGTAAGCTAAAGTTCCTTCAGCATTTTCAACATAATAAATGTCATTACCGGCTGAGTTGATTGGGGCGCCAATGTTAATTGGTTCAGACCAATTTCCCTGATCATCTCTTGTAGTCTTGAAGATATCATATCCTCCCATGGAATTATGACCGGTTGAAGCAAAATACAGTGTTTTTCCATCTGCAGATAGGAATGGCGCATCTTCATCAAACTTAGTGTTTACGATTCCACCAAGGTTAACCGGTTTTTCCCATCCTCCATCTTCTTTCATCTTGGTGTAGTAAATATCTCTTCCACCCATTCCTCCGGCTGCACCTTTAGATACAATGAACATTTCGTTACCATCTTCAGTGATGAAAACGGAAGGATTATGTTCTCCGATATTCACATTTTGATTCATTCGCATTGGAATGGACCATTTTCCTTTGTCATCCAATTCTGATTTCCAAATGCTATTTTTCTTATATATATATAGTGTTTTACCATCAGGAGACAAAGAGATTGGGGCTTCGTGTTGTTTCCCCTCGTTGATCTCTTTATCAAGGTATCCTGAAGATTTGTCGATCACGTCTGACAGTCCCCATTGATCACCTGACTTTTTGGTATAGAAGATATCCTCATAGTATAAACCATCCATGTTTTGTTTTCTACCTGGTGGTCTTCTTGAACAAAAAAGCAAAAGATCTTCTGTATTTGTAACAACCGGAGCATATTCAGGGTATTCAGTATTAACCTTAGGCCCCATGTTGGTAATCTCTGTATAGCGGTCAGCTTCCTTATTTCTAAGATCTACTCCATTGTTACAGATCTCAATTTCACGAATAACCTCTTGTCTTAATTCAATACCTTTTTTGTTGTTCTTGACATTGTTCAGGAAGATATTGTAGTTCTCAATGGCTTTTTCAAATTCTCCGTTAAAATGGTGGGCTTTTGCTTTGTAATAGAAGATCTCTGGTAGGGTATCGCCTTCATCAGCTGAGTATTCAAGGGCTTTATCAAACAGTGCAAGTGATTTTTCTCGTTCTACTTCTGACTCATAATAGACCATACCGGCTTCTAACCAGTATTGTGGTTTTGTAGTACTTGATGCAGTTACCTTATCGTAGTATGATTTAGCCTTCCAATATTCACCTTTGGCATAGGCTTTTCTACCTTTCTTGACGTATTTTTTTATCTGAGCCGGCTTTTCCTGAGAATATGCCGTGTTGTTTCCAGCAAAAGGTGCTGTAAACATCATCAGTAATACTATTATTTTATACACATTCTTCATTTTAGAATTGTATTTCGAATTTTATGTATTGATAGCGTTGATACACATGTTGTTTTTCCTGTGCATCATTGTTGTAGTCTGGCCCCTGTACTAGCGCAGATTTGTCAACAAATTTTATTTTGGTCATGTCAATTCCTGAAGCTTTAAGAACCTTGGTTAAAGTTTCTTTACCACTATCTCTTCTTTTTACAGCCAAATCATAGTTACTCTTGTATTGTTTGGTTGGTACTTTTGAAGCACTTGAGTATACCAGAATGGTTACTTCTTTCCCTGCATCAACTAGTTGTTTTATACCTTGAACATATAAATTCAAAGCTTCATTCTTTGTATTAAATTTATCAGCATTATAGCCAAAATTATATTGGAAGATCGGCGTTGTTAAAATGGTAGAGAATTCTGTTACGGTTGGTTTGGTTTCACAATTAGCAAAAAATGTATAAGTGTCAAGAATGGTATTTGATGTATCTACTAAATTCAAGATCAGATCATCACAAAAATCAAAATCTGCTTCTTCCAATTTAAACAGGTGTGATTTGGTAGGGTCTAATGATTTGTATGGAAATTGCCCATATTTATTGATAAAGTCAGTGTAGATCAATGAATCATTTTCATAGATATTGACAGATTGTCCCTCTAGCTGTTTGATATACTCTGAATTTGAGAATTCCCATCTTTGATCATTTATCGGCATTGCGGTAAGTTCAGAACCTTCCAAATTGATCAGATCCAGTAATAATTCATGTTTTATTTCCTGATAAGATGAATTACAAGGGACATAGATCTCTGTTGAATAGAAAATTTCACCATCTAGTTTATAATCTAACCCATAAGTATGACATGGTTTCAAATTCAATACATATCCACCGTCTCTTCTTCTAGGTCTGTAGATTCTAGTGGGAGTAGCATCTGTTAGGTCAGTCACTTCAATTGTAACTCCCTTAGGGATCATACTATGGTCATTCGTAATAATGAATCCTGAGAGGATAGCTACATTCTTTACATACGAATTCTCTGTTTCTACTATGTAAATATCTTTATCACCTTGACCGTCCAATTTGTCTGAAGAATAAAATCCGGTTAATCCATCTGCAGTGGTGGTATAGAAAATATCATCATCATAAGAATTTAATGGATATCCCAAATTAATTGGTTCAGACCATTGTTCTGATTCATCCATGATGCTAACGAAAATATCAAATCCACCCATGCTTTTTGAACCGTTGGAGCTGAAATACATGGTTTTACTGTCTGCCCCTAAAAAAGGCGCATCTTCATCAAATTCTGAATTAATTGGTGGACCAAGGTTCAACGCTTTACTCCATTCACCATTAGGCAATATTTTAATTCGATAAATATCTCTACCTCCCATACCTCCTTCGCGGTCAGAAACGAAGTACAATGATTGACCATCTGGACTAATTGTAGCGTGAGTTTCCCATGCGTCAGTATTTAACTCCTCAGCAGGAAAGGGTTCTAGACTTAAGAATGCAGTATCTTCAATTGTTGAATGATAAATATCTCCATTGTTAATGTCTTCATAAACAAAAATTTCCTGACCATCAGGAGAAACAGAAATAGAAGCATTATTTTTTCTAGGGTCACAAAAACGAAGGTATTTTGGTTTTGACCATTTACCATTCATATCCCGATAGGTCACGTAAATATCTTCGAAGTAATCTCCATTTGCTATATTCTTATATCTGTAATTACTGCTATCTGTTCTTAATCGTTTTGAAGTGAAAAACAAGGAAGAGCCATCAATTGAAATTACAGGAGAATACTCAGCAAATTCGGTATTAACAATTGAACCAATATTTCGAATGATGTAAGGCTCAGGATTTCCCATCATTTTCTTCGCATTCTTGCATTGGGTTAAACCCAGAACACCATGATCATATTGCGAATGTTTCTTCTTTACATTAGTAATAAAGAAATCATACTGGTAAAGAGCGGTATCAATATTACCTTTAGCATGATTTGATTTAGCCAGATAATAATATAGTTCAGGCGGAGCATTTTTCTCTAAAGACGAGAACGGGTTATAATTCTTAACTACGCTGTATTGCGCTTTTTCGAAATAAGACAATGCTTTTTTCTCATTGTTCAAATAAATATGGCACATTCCAATTTTATACAGAATATTGGCATTGGTTGGGTTTTCTTCCAGCATATACTCCCAAATGAATATTGCTTCAGAATAGATCTTATCATACATTAACCCATTAGCGGCTTCAAATTGCTCGTTAAAAGACATCTTTTTCAAGTCTTCTAATAGGCGGCCTCTATTTGGCTGCGAATAAGCAAAAAAGCTTGTAAAAAAGGTTAATATGAGTAGATTCTGTTTAATAGGTGTAGATAAAAAATGCCATTAAACACCAAAGAAAAAAAGAAAACCCGCTCTTTTTAAGGAGCAGGTTTTCAATTTTTGTACTACTAATTGTTTATAACTTGAAACTAGAATTCTCTATTAAGGTCAAATTGTTCAAGATAATCAGCTACACGCCTAACGAATTGACCACCAAGTGCTCCGTCCACAACTCTGTGATCATATGAATGTGATAAGAACATCTTGTGTCTTATACCTATAGTATCACCTTGAGGTGTTTCAATTACAGCAGGAACCTTTCTAATAGCTCCTACGGCTAGTATTGCAACCTGAGGTTGGTTGATGATTGGGGTACCCATTACATTTCCGAATGTTCCGACATTGGTGATAGTATAGGTTCCACCCTGAATATCATCAGAAGTTAATTTATTATTTCTAGCTCTGTTAGCCAGGTCATTTACTTGTTTTGTCAAGCCGATCAAATTAAGCATATCTGCTTTCTTGATTACTGGAACAATTAAGTTACCAGAAGGTAAAGCAGTTGCCATACCTATATTGATGTCTTTTCTTTTAATAATATTGTTACCACTAACAGAAATATTAACACCAGGGAAATCTTTGATCGCTTTAACGATTGCTTCAATAAAGATTGGGGTAAATGTGATTTTTTCTCCCTCTTTTTGTTCAAAAGCTTTCTTAACCCGGTCTCTCCACATTACAATATTTGTGACGTCTGCTTCAACGTAAGAAGTAACGTGAGGAGAAACGCTTTTAGACATAACCATATGGTCTGCGATCAGCTTACGCATTCTGTCCATTTCAACGATCTCGTCACCAGGATATAAAGCTACATCAGGAGCATTTATCTCTGATTTAGTTGCGGCAACAGTAGTTGTTTGTTTTGCAGGAGAAGTAGTTGGTTGAGCTACTTCTTTTGCAGGCACAGTTGCTGCTTTACCACCATCATTAATGAAAGCTAAAATATCTTTCTTAGTTACTCTGTTGTTCTCACCGGTACCTTGAATTGAGTCAAGTTGTGCCATTGAGATTCCTTCAGTTTTAGCAATACTTCTCACCAAAGGAGAATAAAATCTACCATCAGATCCTGATTTTGGAAGGTCACTACCATTTGCCATAACAGGAGCTTCAACCGCAGCAACGACTTCAGCTTCAACAGCTGCTTCAATAGCAACCGGCTCAGAAGAAGTGTCAGGCGAAGAAACTGGTGCTTCACCATCAGTTGAAATAATAGCAATTACATCACCAACCTGAACGACATCATTCACATCATAAAGTTTCTTAACCAATACACCTGCTGCTTCAGAAGGTAATTCGTTATCAACTTTATCAGTTGCAACCTCTACAAGAGGTTCGTCCATTTCAACAGTGTCTCCAACCTCTTTTAACCAATTTGTAATAGTTGCTTCTGTAACACTTTCACCCATTTTAGGGAGTCTGATCTCGATTTCAGCCATGTGGATATGAATAAATTTTGCGACACAAATTTAACCTAAATTCATTAAAAAGGGAGAAATCGGCTAAATTAATTGGTGAAAATGAATGCTGCACTAATCAAATTTGATAGCCTTGATCGGATTAATCCGCATGATCAGGAAACTCGGAAAAATTAAGGTAATCCGGCATACTATGATTGTCAGTAGGTTAATCAAAAGAATGTGCCAAAAATTGATGTTAACCGGAACAGTATCTAAATAATAAACTTCAGGATTCAAGGATAGAATTCCCGTGTAATGTTGTAACAATATTAGCCCGATTCCAACCAAATTGCCCCAAAACAATCCTCTGCTCAATAGAAATAAAGAATTCATCAGGAATATTCTTCTGATCTGCGTGTTTGTTGCTCCTATGGCTTTTAGAATTCCAATCATATTGGTTTTTTCAAGGATCATAACAAGCAATGAGGTGATCATATTGATCAGGGAAACGATTAAGATCAATACAATTATTATAATAATGTTGACATCCAGAAAATCAAGCCAGGCGAAGATATCAGGATGCATCTCTGTTATTTTTTTTGTTTGCAGCAATCCTGGAATATTCATATCTATGATCTCGTCCATTTTGTCAAGATCATCCCAATCATTCAATAAAATTTCGAACCCACCGGTATACAGATGATGAGTGCCTTTTCCATTTTGAATTTCAATGATTCCAAATGGCATCTTGATCTCACTAGCTGAAACAAATTCAACGGGCTGACTGGCAAGCAATTCTTCTGTGCAGGCACATGGTTG
Organism: Crocinitomicaceae bacterium; assembly: GCA_020635955.1. GTDB lineage: Bacteria > Bacteroidota > Bacteroidia > Flavobacteriales_D > Crocinitomicaceae > Paracrocinitomix. Next base: position 28,625 of record JACJYW010000012.1, on the reverse strand, counting down.
TCGAATATATACGTGTGCAGATGCGGTATCAGGCACAGAATTAGCTTCAAGTGTTAATCCATATACTTCACGATCAAAATCAGTTGAGATGACCTCAATATTTTCTTCGAGTTGACCGTTCAATAAAATGTAATCCGTCTCACTGTACTCGCTTGCTCCGTTCCAACGGTATCTGTAAGCACCTGACCCACCTGTAGTAATGGCTTGCAATACAAACTTATTGTTGATGCAAGTGTCTTTTCGCACAGTCAAATATGTTTGTACACCCCAGTTATTGAGCTTTTGAATATGGTGGATCTGACAAAAGATGAATTGTTTGTCAAACTCTTCAAAACCTGTATCATATATACCGCATACTTCAAATTTTCTTCTTTTTGGACCATTGTCCATAATAAAGTAGGCATCTATTTCATCTCCCACCTTATATCCCATAATGTTTGAAGTATATTTTGAGATCATCACCTGGTTATTGATACTGTCAAAATCGATCAATTTGCCATCAATCAGTTTCTCCTTGAAAAAATCCCAATCATAATCCTGATCAATTCCTTTAAATAAAACACCCAGGATATCCTGAGTAGGCCTTACCGTATCTTTTTCTTCTAATTCGAATGCTACTGAATCTCGCTTTGACTGTAAAATAGCAGGCTTATAAGCATAGATCTGAATATGTCTTACCTCATCTTCCGTTTCTTCAAGGGATGGATAGAATTCCTGATCAATTAATATTGGCGTTGATTCCATGGATGAATTATCAAACAGGTTCGTCACCTGGATGTGTGAACCAAATCCAATCACTTTATCTCTAATGCCTTTTTGGAAACCGGTAACCACGGATACCGAAATGATCATGATGGAAACCCCTAGAATAATACTAGCCAAAGAGATGATAACTATTGGTTTAGAAAGCCTACTTTCTTTGTTTTCAGCTTTCATTATTTTTCTGGCTATGAAGAATTCGGTATTCAAAATCCCTACTTTTACAACAAATGTAAGATTAATACCGCATGAAATCAGTCCTGTTTGTTTTATTCGCTCCTTTTGTAATGAGTTGTTCTCCTGCAGCTCAATCTAATACAGAATTAACCGAGAACAGTGAAATCGTTACGGACACGGTTGTGACTCCTAAACCACTTTTTTGCAATGAAACAGTTAAGGTAGGGGCAGAGAGATTTGATGGGTATCTTCCAAAAATTGAAGGTAAAAAAGTAGCCATTGTAGGTAATCAATCATCAATGACAGGTGATATTCATTTGGTGGATGCTTTGATGGAAAAAGGCATTAACGTAGTAAAGGTATTTTCACCTGAGCATGGTTTTAGAGGAGATGCGGATGCCGGGGAAAAAGTTAAGGATGGTATAGATCCTAAAACTGGATTACCAGTGATCTCATTGTATGGAAACAATAAAAAGCCTACTGCAGCTCAATTGAAAGATGTTGAGGTGATCTTGTTCGATATTCAAGATGTAGGCGCCCGGTTTTATACCTATATCTCTACGCTTCATTATGTGATGGAAGCTGCAGCTGAAAATGATAAAAAAGTGATTGTACTTGACCGTCCAAACCCAAATGGACATTATGTAGATGGACCTGTTCTAAAAGACGGTTTTGATTCTTTTGTAGGGATGCACAAAGTGCCTGTTGTTCATGGTATGACCGTTGCAGAATATGCGAGAATGATCAACGAAGAAGGATGGTTGAAAAATAATGTGAAAGCTGATCTGGATTGGGTAAGTTGTGAAGGTTGGGATCACAATGAGTTCTATGAAGTACCAATTGCTCCTTCTCCTAATTTACCTAACATGAAGGCGATTTATTGGTATCCAAGTTTGTGCTTTTTTGAAGGTACTGTTGTTAGCATAGGGAGAGGAACAGATATCCCCTTTCAATGTGTTGGTCATCCTAAATTTGAAGTAGATATTTTGGAGGATCTTTATTCTTTTAAACCTGCTCCAAATGGAGGTGCTGCTCATCCTAAGTTAGAAGGAGAAACTTGCTATGGTTATGATCTCTCTAAATGGGAAATAGAAAAAATAAGAGAGCAACGAATGCTGAATTTGGATTATTTGCAAGAGTTCTATAAGAAATTGGGAAGTAAATCTGATTTCTTTCTATCTACAAATTTTATTGATCTTTTATATGGATCTGATCAATTGAGAAAAGATCTTTTGGCCGGTAAATCAGTAGATGATATCCGATTGACGTGGACGAACGATTTAGAAGCATTTAAAGAGATTAGAAAGAAGTATTTGATATACCAGGACTTTGAATAATTAGATATTCATTTTTGTGATCTTTTGGATCAGTTCGGCTCGATTAACACTCATTTCTTTAAGTGCATTTTCATCTGCTTTACCGTAGGCCATAGTTTCTTTAAAAACGTTGATCCATCTATACCAGAATAGGAAAGAAAAGTAAGGAACTACCAAGTAATAAATAAGTGAAATTGTAAATCCTATCCAATAATTATCTATTCCAATTTCAGGGTAGACGTAACTATTGAATAACCAGAACACGGGTAGGGTATAGAACATCCATATAATACCTCCTAAAACTACCTTTACACCACTCCAGAAAACTTGTCTTTTGAACATTTTTTCTACCATTTTCTTAGTAATAATATAGGGAAAGGCGTGATGAATGCACCCAAATAAAAATAATGGTAATGTCAACAATAGAAACAACCAGTTTTTGAGCGATTTTTTCTTATTTCCTGATGCCGAATAATTGAAAACAAACTCTTCGTCTAAGTTTCTTTTATTCAATTCATTGAAGTAGGCTTCTGTTGAATTTTTTAAATCCTCCCAATCAGCTGCTTCATCAGTGAATTCGTTATTTACCCTGTTCGCTAAAGAGCGGGCATATTCATTTCTTTGGATTAAAGGAATGCTTCTGTCACTGTGCTTATAATGCATTCCTTTTCTTGTCAAAATGAAAAGATGATCAACAAAATCAGCTTTCGATTTGTCTTCAACGTATATGATGTTTTCTTGTATCCCCTTACTAATAGCTTTTGTTAAGTGCAAAGTAGCCTTGTTTGGGTTTTCATCATACATTTCTTTCAAATCTTGCATTCGGATAGGCTCCCCCCACTTAATTACTACATCAGATCGCATCATTCCCGGATTTGCATAATTGATACCAACAGCCTGAACTTTCAGGTCTATTGACCAATCTGTGGCTTCCATAGTTCCAAATGCAATTCGGGCCGGCCCCTTCTTGATGGGTTTTAAACTTCTGATGAACACATCATCTGTGTAACCTTCTGCAAACATGATCAGGTTTCCTCTCTTTTTCAGAACATTTTGAGCGGCACTGAAAACCTCCTGATTCTTGTCGTATGTGCCACTTCCATCTTGTTCAGCACGATATATTGGGATCATGTTGCATGCCCATGTAATGGGTTTCATCCACCAGGTGAAAACATCACTTCTGGTCATAAATGTCACGATAGGTTTTCCCACACTGGCCACAAGAAGTGGATCTAAAAATGCACTTGGATGATTCGAAACATAAATAGTTTGATTTTTATATTTCTTAGGTACATTCACCATTTCCTTCTTTCTGAAGAGAATGTTGTAAATGTAAGGAAGTAGTATTTTTAGAATAGCGTATAACGGTCGCATAACTGGAATACAAAATTAAATATTTTCTGTTAAAAAGTGTTAACCATCCAATTAACCGTTCGTAGTTACGTTATTTTTGGAGAAAAGCCCAATTTACCTTGAATAAGAACCGATTCAAAATACTCATAGCCCTGATGTCTGTAGCCCTTTTTGGGTTGCTTTTGCTTCAGTTCTTCTGGTTATCGAATGTTCATCAATTAACTGAGGAACAATTTCAAGAGGATGTTCAAAAATCTCTTGAACGAACAGCTTTGGACATTGAAAAGGCAGAGGCATCTCACTTAATGAGTCCGGATGCATTCAAAAAAGGCTTGCAAGGTTCATATACTGATTTTGTTAAAAGCGAATTTGGTGAAGTTATGGCTGCCAAAGAGGCTATTCAAGTGCGCGATACAATTATTGTGAAAGACGGTGAGCCAATGCGTTTTTTGGTAGTGACAGGTACTACTATAGATACCGCAACTGGATTGAGGGCAGAACACAGAGTGATCACCAAGAATTTAGGAGAAATAACACCTGCCAATGTAGAGAATTCATTGCTGGGTATCAATGATTCCAATTCATTCGCCATACAGCTTGACAGATCTTTCGAACATCAGATCATGAACAAGGCCAGTCATCTCAATGAATTGATGATGAGGATGTTTACTAGTAATTTCTTTGATGATATCACGTTGCGATTACATCCTGGATTTTTAGATTCAATTCTTTGCAGAAACCTATTAAAAAAAGAAGTAGATACAGTATTTACCTATAACGTGATAGATATGGACAATGAAGTGGTGGAGTTTATGCACAGAAGTCCCCATTTGGATCCTGCATTAAAAGAAAGTGATTATAGTACCCTACTGTTTCCAAATGACATTTATTCAGGGAATTACAAGCTAATCATTTCTTTTCCTAAAGAACGGCTGTATGTATGGAAGAATATGAGTGGAACAGTGATTGGTTCTCTTTTATTGATCATTATTGTTGTATTCGTATTCTATTTTGCTGTTTCTACTATCTATAAGCAAAAGCAATTATCTGAGATCAAAAATGATTTTATCAGTAACATGACACATGAATTGAAAACCCCAATAGCTACTATTTCTTTGGCTTGTGAAGCAGCTAAAGATCCGGATGTCGGTGCGGATACTGAAACTATTCAGAGCTTTATCGGGATGATCGATCAAGAGAACAAAAGATTGGGGAAATTGGTAGAGAATGTTTTACAAACGGCCTTGATCGATAAGGGAAAGTTGAAATTGAACTTACAACCAATTAGGGTAGATAAATTGGTGAAAGAAGTGGTAGATAATTTTCAAATTAGATACAAAGACAAAGGTGGGCGAATTGAAATTGATAAAATGGATGAAGTTGAATGGCAAGTTGATAAGATACATTTTGGGAATGTTATCTATAATCTTCTGGATAATTCATTGAAGTATTGTGATGGAGCGCCAATTGTTAAGCTAAGTTTATTGAAAGATCAAACCGGCTTTGTATTAAATGTTAGTGATAATGGAATTGGTATAAATAAAGAAGATCAAAAAAGGATCTTCGAAAAATTATATAGAGTTCCAACCGGAGATATTCATAATGTGAAAGGTTTTGGTTTGGGATTAAGTTATGTTAAATCTATCGTTGAACTTCACCATGGCGATATCTCTTTGGAAAGTCAGGAAGGAATTGGTTCAACGTTCAAAATACAATTAAAGCATGAGTGATAAAGTAAAGATCCTTTTGGCTGAAGATGATGCGAATCTAGGAATGCTCTTATCTAATTTTTTAAAAGCAAAGAAATTCGAAGTTACACTTTGTGTAGATGGAGATATTGCCTTAAAAAGATTCAGAGAACAAATGTTCGATTTCATCATTTTGGACGTTATGATGCCAGTAAAAGATGGTTTTTCAGTTGCCAAAGAGATTAGAACAACTGATTCTGAGATCCCAATTCTATTTCTGACGGCAAAGTCAATGAAAGAAGATAAACTGGCAGGCTTTGAAGTTGGAGCAGATGATTATTTGACCAAACCATTTGCCATGGAAGAGCTTATGGCAAGGATCAATGCTATCCTCAAAAGATCTTATAAAGAAGGAAAAAAGGAGACAACCTTTAAGGTGGGTGATATATCGTATGATTATCTGCAACAAATGATCGAAATAGGAGATGATGCCAAAAAACTAACTACAAAAGAGAATGAACTCTTTTATCTCTTGGTGAAAAAGGGAGATGACGTTTTGGATAGAAATGAAGCTTTGAAGCATGTTTGGGGAGATGACAATTATTTCAACGGAAGGTCAATGGATGTATACATTACTAAACTTCGTAAGTACCTGAATCCTTCAGAGAAAGTTGAAATTGTAAATGTTCATGGTAAGGGATTCAGGCTCGTAATAACTGATTAGGTTTCTACAAATAGGTGATTTAATTTGCTGGATTTGTTCTTGAATTAATCACCCTTAAATTTTTCAATCAGGCTCTTTCAATTTTCTATGGCAACTAATAGCTAGATTTGTATCATGCGTACAACTAGTTTCAGGCATATATCCTATCTGGTAGATTTTTTAGTTTCCAATGGAATAGAAGATGTGATCATTTCACCGGGTTCAAGAAATGCACCATTGATCATTGCTTTTGACGCACATCCAAATATTAAAACACACCTTATTCATGATGAACGTGTTGCGGCATTTTATGCCTTAGGAATGGCAGATGCTAGTGATAAACCTGTAGCCGTTACGTGTACTTCTGGTACAGCTTTATTGAATTATGCTCCAGCAGTCGCAGAAGCGTATTATCGCGAAGTTCCTTTATTGGTTTTGTCAGCTGATCGTCCTGAAGAATTAATTGATCAGGGTGATGGTCAAACGATAAGACAAACAGAGGTATACCGCAATTTTATAGTTTCTTCTCATACGTATAGTTCACTAAATGATAATGGGGAATTGGAGAAAGCCCTTTCCAATTTGATCAATCTACCGAAAGGACCAGTGCATATTAATTTGCCTTTTGAAGAACCTTTATATGGTATTGAAGAAAGAGGGGTGGAGAAGTTGGCCCAACAGGCATTGAAAGAAACTCCAAAATTGAATGGACTCAAGAACCTGAATCAATTAGAGACGATCTGGAAAAATTCGGAGAAAAAAATGATCATTGTTGGTCAACATAATCCCGATCCTAAATGGAGCAACGTTTTACAGTTGATCTCAAATGATCCTTCTGTTTCAATTTTAGTTGAGAATACCTCAAATGTGCAGAATTTCACCCGCATTTGTCATAATATTGATAGAACACTTGCTGGCATAAAAGAAGATGAGTTGGAAAAATTTCAACCTGATTTGTTGATCTCTATCGGAGGGGCAGTAGTATCTAAAAGGATCAAAGCACTTTTACGAAATTATAAGGCAAAGAATACATGGAGAGTTGGGAATCATTTAATTGAGGAGGATACTTATCAAAGTGCAGCTCACATGATCCACATTGAACCAACTGATCTTTTGCAACATTTGGTAGATATTGATCAGACACCAAACAGCAATTTCGGAAGTTTATGGAAACAAAGGGATTTCTTATCTCAAGAGGCTCATGAAAGGTATATGAGTACAATTCCTTTTTCTGATCTTAAAGTATTTCAACAAATTTTTGATCTCATCCCGGATAATGCAAATCTCCATATGGCAAATAGCTCGGTTGTGCGTTATTGCCAGTTGTTTAATCCAATTTCGGGAATAGAGTATTACAGTAATAGAGGCGTCAGTGGAATTGATGGTTCTTCTTCTACTGCGGCTGGGTTTTCATTGAAAGTCAGAGATAAATTGAATGTGTTAATTTCAGGTGATATTTCATTTTTTTACGATTCAAATGCATTTTGGAATAATGAGTTAGGTGATAATTTAAAAGTAATTGTCATCAGTAACGGTGGTGGAGGGATCTTTGAGTTTATTGCCGGTCCACCTTCAACGGATCAGGCTCATGTTTTCTTTGCTGAAACCAATGCAATTGTTCAGGGTATTTGTCAGGCTTTTGACTTGAACTATCTCGTTGCAGAGAATGAAATTGAATTAAATGATTCTCTTCAAACATTGTTCTATAGTTCCGAAAATAGCCGTCCAACAATACTTGAAATTAAAACACAGCAGTGCGAAAATGCTAGGATATTAACATCCTATTTTGAGTATATTGCGGAGCAGAACGCGTGAGTTTCCCAACTAAAATAGATAACTTGCGTTATTCTCTTTATAGAAACCTTAATTCATGAAAAAATTAAATCTACTGCTGGTTCTACTTGTGCCCACGGTTCTTGGCTTTAGCCAAATGACAACAAGAGGAACTGCCGCACAGTATGGAGGTAGCTGTAATTGCTATCAGCTAACCGACTCGGTTCAATATCAGGTAGGGGCTATATGGAGCCAAAATACCATTGATCTTGTCAATGATTTTGATATGTCCTTTCAGGTTACTGTTGGAGCATTATCTCCATGGGGAGCAGATGGTATGGCTTTCGTTCTACAGGAAAACCCTTCTGGGTTGGGGGATATTGGACATTCATTAGGTGTGGAACCTCCAATTCCTGATTTGGATCCTATTAGTGCAAACAGAGTGGCTGTTGAAATTGACACCTGGGGTATGGATGCGCAGGTTCCATCTGATCCAACTGATCATCACATGGGAATTAGCTCCGGGCCAGTAGTTGATCATGATCTTTATCCTCCTACTACCTTTCCGGGAAATGTTTATGTAGCTGATAATTTATACCACACACTGCGTATACAGTGGAACTACTCCTTAAAAATATTGGCTGTTTTTTGGGATGGAACTCCTATGATGGCATTGAACAATGATCTTCCAACCAATATTTTTGGAGGTAATACAGTTGTATACTGGGGATTCACAGGGGCTACTGCATTTCTTAAAAACTTTCATAGGGTTTGTGTTAACAGTACCATTTCTTCAAGTGCAGATCAGACAACAGTATGTCCTGGGATCGACATTAATTTTTCGGATGCTTCTACCTCACCAATAGGCATAATTGATGGATGGTCGTGGGATTTTGGTGATGGTTCACCTGCAGATAATAATCAAAATACCAGTCATTCATATGTGAATCCTGGAACTTATAATGCTGTTTTGACCATGACAGATGGATTTGGATGTGATTATACGCAAACACATGTTATTACTATTCTTGACAGTTTAACATTAACAATGGATTCATCTAATGTGACTTGTTTTGGTGCAAATGATGGTATGGTTGAAGTTGCTTCTGCAAGTGGAACAGCTCCACATACCTATCAATGGACTCCAGCGGGATCTACTGCTCAAATCACAGGATTAGGTGCAGGCCAATATTCTGTCGAGGTTACTGATAATTTGGGCTGTGTAGGAATAGATTCAGTGACCATTACGGAACCTCTTGCCATGATTTCATCAATGGATTCAACAATGAATGATTGTTATGCTGGAAACGCAGGTTCAGCCACTGTAACAGTATCCAATGGAACGTTACCATACACATACGCATGGAATGACGGAGCATCACAATCAACGGCAACTGCTTCAGCTTTAGTAGCCGGAACATATACAGTAGTAGTAACGGATAATAATGGTTGTCAGATAACCGAAACTGTAACCATCACCGAGAATACAGATATTGTTAGTTCATCTGTAGCAACTAATGATACCGGAGGTGGTGTAGGATCAATAGACGTAACGGTTAATGGTGGTATATCACCGTATTCATATGATTGGTCATCTGGTCAATCAACTGAAGATCTGACAGATCTGACAGCCGGACAATATCAATTGATCATTACTGATGCTCTGGGCTGTTTTGATACTTTGAATGCCGAAGTATTATCAGATTTTAATGTTGAGTTACCAACTGCAATGTCTCCAAATGGAGATAATTTGAATGACACCTATTTTATTAAGGGAATTATCGCTTATCCTGATAACAGTTTGATCATTACAAATAGATGGGGTAATGTAGTTTATAAAGTAGAAGACTACGATAACAGTTGGAATGGAGTGAACATGAAAGGAGAAAATCTTCCTGAGGGAACGTATTATGCTGTCTTTGAGACGGAATCAGGAGAGATTTGGAACAGCTACTTTGAAATTAGAAGACAATAATGAAGAAGATAATAGGTACATTGATTATAGCTGTTGCGAGTTCAATAGCATTTTCTCAACAAGAATATAGCTACACCTTCTTTAATGATAACAGATCATTTACTAATCCAGCCGCAGTTGGAACTGAAGGTTTTGGATCTGTAACAGGAGCCTTTAGAACACAATGGGCCGGCATGGATGGTGCACCTACAAGTGGTGGAGTAACATTTCAAATGCCATTGAAAAATATGGGTGTTGGTGCAATGGTTTATCAGGATCATATTGGGGTAACGAATCAAACCAACATAGCAGGAATGTATAGTTATCATTTAAAGATATCCAGAGAACATAAGGTCGCATTTGGAGTAAGCGCGGGTATGGATCTGGTCAATACCAAATATGATAGATTGCTCTACTGGGATGCTGGAGATCAGGTATTCTCTAATGACTATGTCAACGTAATTGTTCCGCACATTGGAATTGGTGCACAATACTTTTTTGAGGATTTCTATGCTGGAATTTCAGTACCTAGATTAGTAAGTGTTAATAGCGATCAATTCAATTCAATCAATTTTGCAGATGCTCCATCAATGGTGACACACGCTTATTTAAGTTCCGGCTATACTTTCAGATTGAAAAATGACGTGAGTTTAATTCCAAGCATATTGGCCAAGTATACCAAAAATACACCCCCAAGAGTTGATGTATCTTTTACAACTATGTATAAAGATATGCTCGGTTTTGGTTTAGCTTATAAAAGTCTTGGATTCCTTTCTGTATATATGAAATATCAGTTGAAGGATTTTTTCGTGATCGGATACGGATTTGACTTTTCAATGAATGCTTTGCAATCTTATTCAAAAGGTTCGCATGAAGTGATGTTGCAATATCGATTTGGAACAACTAGATCAATGGGTGCTGCAAGGATGAACTAATAGGAAAATGAAATTATCAAAGGCGATCTGTCAGGGTCGCCTTTTTTGTTTGAGAAAAATAAAACTACTTTTAAGTAAAATTATCTCAAATGAAAAGCCTGATCTTTTTTATTCTTTTTAGTTCAATTTCAATTGCTCAACAATACAACTTTTCCAACCAATGGACCATGCTCGGTCCAGATGTAAAACCTTTGCAGGATGGTCATCAAGCAGCTGCAGGAATTGGTCCTATGGAATTTATGTTGGCCTGTGAAGAACAAAAAGATCTTTATCTGGCCGGAGCTTTGAATGGAGGATTATTCTTCACAAAAGACGGTGGTGAACTATGGCTGCCAGCAGGATCTGATAGCTGGGATTATACCACCTGCGCATGGGCTGATTTTCATCCAAAAGATCCTAAAGCTTGGTTTGCATATTCTTGTCTTGAAGGTGATCATAGTAATCCAGGGAGAATTGGAAATAAAGGAGCCATCTATCGTACCAAAGATGAGGGAATAAGTTGGGAAAGGATAGCAAATCTTTCTTCATTTGCTTCTGAATGGACCATAATCCACGGTTTTCAATTTCATCCAGCAAAAGAAGATCAATTATTTGTCTATACAACTGATGGGCTATTTAAAACCAATGATTGCATGGCTGAAAAAGTGGTTTGGCAAAAAGTTAACGGAGCTGAGGGAAACATTTACGATATCGAATTTGTCAATAATGATCTTTACTATTCGCAACAGAAAGATGGTAAATGGAATGTATTTGAAATGGATGCTTCCGATCTTCTTGATCCTAAACCAATAACCTTTATTTCTTCTTTTGATGACCCCATTCAAACCATCAACATTGAACCAAAAGGAAATAGTTTATTGTTATTGTTGAACTACCAAAAAAAAGGTGATGAGCTTTGGTGGTATGATCCTTCAACAAAACAAGCTGAGATGTATCTTAAAAATTTGCAAGTGGTTTTTGGCAATGGGCGATCTTTTAAAGTCTCTCCCCATGACGAGAATTTTGTAATGATAGGATTTGGAATAAATATTAAAGGCTACAATCTGGTTGAAAAGAAGACCCTTGATATAAATGGTTCAGGCTATCATGTAGACATTGAAGGTGTTTGTTTTGATCCCTTTGATCCTAAAAAAATACATTTGGTTACTCATGGGGGTATTTATACTTCATCTGATCTCGGGGCAAAATGGAGAGATAATAGTAATGGCCTGGCAGTAGCAGAAGTGGAGGGAATAGCGGTTTCAAATGCAGATCCGGAGATAATAGCAATTGGTTGCTATCATGACGGGAGTTCTTTAAGATCAGACTGGCAGAATGACGGGGTCAATACATGGAAGTGTATAAATGGGGGGGATGGATTAATTCCTTTATTACCTGGAGATACTAGTGGTTATGTATATACCTCTAATCAATATACAGGAGGTGGAGTTTATCTATCTACAGATTGGGGTAAAACGCATAAAAATCTGCATAACTTAAATCGTGTTCAGACTTCTGGTTGGATGATGTCAGCAGTGCTGCATCCCGAAAATAATAAAATGCTCATGTTCAATTATTCTCATGGAGGACGAAATGGCAATGTAGATGTTGGTAGAACGCTTTATCCTGAAAGCAAGGATAGCATGCAACGAATCACCAATTTTGGGTTGACCCATAGTTTGGAAAATTATGCAGTTTATGGGATTTACAATTCACCGTATTATCCTGATCATTTATATGTTCATGTCATTCATATGACAACGGATGAAAAGGGTTCTCCAATAAATGTACACCGTGTTTTTAAAACAGTGGATTGCACCGCTTCAGCTGAGACGGTTATCAACTCCTGGTTTGAATTGGAGATACCAAGAAATGATTGGATAGCTAATATTACGCCTGATCCGCATAAAAGTAACAGGATCTATATTGCTTATATTGGTGGAATTTGGGGAACTGAATTTACAGACCTAAGCCCAGGAATGATCTACGAGCTGAAATATTCTAAATCTAATGGACTGAAAAAGGAAAATGATATTTCAAACAACTTAAAATATACCAGTACCGGAAGATATAATTTGATCCCTGATGGAAATGGAGGAATGTTCTTTGGAACTAGAACCGGAATATATTACGGAACTAAGAAAACACTAAAAGGTAAAGGGGAATGGGAACAGATTGGATTCAATGCTCCTCATTGTAAAGTGCATGGAATGTACTTTGATAAAAAAACAAACACCCTTACCGTCGGTTACTTCGGTAGGGGTGTTTGGAGATTTTATTTATAAGAGGATTCCTCTATTTAGAGCCGACTATGGTTACAGTTCCCTGGCCGCTAAACAGAGTGCCATTATCAGCAACACCTTCGTAAACATAGAAGTAAACTCCATCTGTTACTTTGCTGCCGCTTTTATCAGTTCCATCCCAAGTATCAGTGATATTATCAAATTCCACTACTGTTTTACCCCATCTGTTTACAACTGTACATTTGAATTCTGAAACGGCATCAGCACGGTAAACAAACGTGAATTCATCATTGTCTCCATCACCATTAGGCGTAAACACATTAATAGGTGAGAATTGAAGTGGATCATACACTATAATGATCTTACAAGTCGTGTCAACACAATTGTTTTTATTAATTGCTACAAGACAAACTTCATACTCGCCTCCTTCACTGTAAGTAGTATCGAATGATTCGTAAATGCTAGTTGATAACACCCAGGCATTAGGATCAAATCCAAAGTTCCAATAACAAGTAGTATCAGCCAACGGATCTAAACCGTTAGAAAATCCAGTTGAAGTATTTTCAAAGTGTACGACAACAGGAGCAGTACCCTCATAGTCAACCGTAAATTGTGGTGAAGTCATTTCGAAATCTGCAATTGGAGATAATGAATCCAATGTAATGGTTTGAATTAGCGTACAACCATTGTTATCTTGAACCAATATTTGATATTGACCCGGATTTAATCCTCCCCATGTTGTGTTACCAGAAACAGTTGAATCCTGAAGATTTAACCATAGGTAGTCATAATCTGGAACTCCACCAGAAGCAGCAACCCAGATAGCCCCGTTTCCATTTTGATAGTAGAAGCTTCTGCACATTGCAGGCGTGGATCCTAATTCTGACAATACAATAGGAGAAGGCTGTGTAATTACAAAGTCAAATGTCTCTGAACATCCTTTTTCGTCATTCACGATCAAAGTATACTGTCCTGCAGGCATATTGAATGAACTGTCAGCTCCAATACCTCCAACTCCAGCTGGGTTAGGATTCCAGTTGTAAATTCCGTTTTGAACAGCTAATACTCCACCAGTGCTAGTTTGAGCACCAGTTAGACCAGTTACTACGGCATATCCTGTAGCATCTCCATTACAAAGTACATTTTGAATATCCAATGTAACATCAATCTGATCTGGATTTTCTAACATAACTGTGGTATCTGCAATACATCCTAATCCAAGATTAACACTCAAAGTATATTCTCCTGCTACTAATGAGTTTGCAGTGTTAGAACCCTGTACGTTCAACACATTTCCTAAAGAGTCAGTAATAGTGAATACCTCACTACCTGTAGAGTTAGTCAAACCAATAGTAGCTGAACCATCATTGAATCCATAACAAGTAGGTTCATTGAAGATGAAAGTAATAGGGTTGTCTACTACATTGATCACTTCTATCAACTGATCTGAAGTTCCACAAATAGGGTCATCAACAGTCAATGTAATGGTGTATGTACCAGTAGATGCATAAGCATGGATCACATCAGTGGTATTATAGGTAGTTCCGTCACCCATATTCCAGGTGTAATTTAATCCTGCCGTACTTGTATTGGTAATGTTGATAGTTGGAACTCCACATTCTAACACATAGTCAAAATCTGCCACAGGCTGAATGTTGTTTCCAACAATAATATCAATTGTCATCACATCATCTAAACAAGATGGAGCATCTAAACTTGCAGTAAGAGTTACTGTATATGTTCCTTGTGAAGTGAAGGTATGTGATGGGTCTGTAGCTGTTGTGGTTGGAGAACCATCACCAAAATTCCATACATAAGAATCTGCAATACTATTATTTGTAAAGTTAACTGCCAATGGAGCACATCCTTGCGTAACACTAGCTGTGAAATCTGCAGTTGCAGAACCATTGTTCATGACAATGTCAATAGTTTCTGATCCCTCACATCCACTATTTGTTTCAATGATAGTGGCAGTATATGTTTCATTTGCATCAGGACAAGCTGTTGGATTTGGAATAGCATCATTACTCAATGAAGCAGCCGGAGTCCATGTAATAGTATAATTAGCACCATTGATATTTGGTAGTGGATTAAGAACAGCATTTAGATCTGTACACTCACCACAATCTAGAATTGGGTCAACAGCAGTAATATCTACAACGAATGGGTTTACAGTAACAATTGTTTGAGTTGAACAAGTGTCATCAATTCCATTTGTATAAATGATATCATAAACAACATCTGTAGTCACTCCAGCAGGAGTTGTAGGATATACCAAAGTATCTCCATCCATAGGACTTCCATTAACTTCAAAATAGTAGTTGTTTCCACAGTCATAAGGCGTAATAATGATATTATCTAGACCCCAGTGGTCCCAAAAATCACTACTTCCAGCATCCTGGCTCCATTGGAACATAGTACTAGAACTAAATCCAGCAGCAGGCAGGTCAAAACAATAATTCGCCCAAGAATAATAAGGACCCGTGTTAGCTGAGTTAGGTTGGAAATAGAAGATGTCTACCCAGGTTGTACCGCCGTTAATTGAGTATCTGAAATATACGCCTTCATTACTAGCATCCGGGTCTTCACAATCTGTGGTATTTTCATCACCAGCAAAATCAAGTTCAAAGCAAATTTCTGCTCCACATTGTAAATCAAAACCTACAGTACTGATCTTTCTAGGCTGTGTAGCCGTACTTCCCATCCATCCGGCAGGTGTTCCATCTAATGTAGGCCCACAAGGATTAGAATAAATAAGAGATTGAGTAGTTGTCCATCCTGGCCCGAGAGCTCCAGAGTTGAAATCTTCCATAAGTACTGGAGCCGTTGTAGTACCTTGAGCAATTATTTCCACTTCTTCACCACAATTAACGGTTGCCGTAACGGGTGTTGCAGTTATTGTACATTGTCCAAAGGAGTTGATAGAATAACTTCCTAAGAATGCAATGATCGATAGAATATATAATCTTTTCACAATTTCCTTTTTTTTATTTCAATATTGATGATTCAACACCAACTAACTTGATGCCGTTTAATTCAACCTGTGTCATTCCTGGTACAAGTCTTGCCCAATTGCTAAATACATAGAATGCATTATTGGTAATTGTAGCAGGATCTGCTTCAATGACTTCATTTGCCGCTAATTTTACTTCGAACAAATGTTCATCACTGTCAATTTCATGACAATTATCGCATTTACCATCATGGTAAACTTCACGTCTGAATTTAAAAGCAATGTTTTTTGATGATAAATTGCTAAATCTGAAGAACACCATGTTTGAATTAACGAATCTACCAGATGTACATTCTTGAATTCTGTATTCAACTTTTACTGATCCATAAACATTGAACTGTGTCCATTCTTTAGCAGTGACATCAATGTTGTCCTGTGCTTTGGCAGCGCCTACAAAAGGTAAGGCTGCTAATAGAATAACAAGCAACGTTTTAGGGAGAAGCTCATTAATTTTTTTTACTGATACATTCATAAAATCCTATGATTAAATGTTATATAATTGGTTTTTAATAATTCAAAAACGTAATCATGCAAACTAAGGTTGCACCGGGTATAATTTTTTTTCGATCCGAAAATACAATAAATCAAGGGTATGAACAAGTTTCGTTACTTTTCACACAAAATTGTATTTAAATAGATGAATACTTAATATTGCAAAAAAACAGATCAAATGTCGAAATCAGAATTACTATTACACTTTGCATTCTATATCGTGCCGGCAATCGCATTTTTTGGCGCAGCATTTTACTTTACAAACAAATGGTTCGAGATTCAGAAAGACAAACTTAAAATTGAATCCACCAAAACCCAACAATCTTTGCATCAGATTCAACCTATAAAGCAGGATCTAAGCAAGCATTTCCTGCCAATGCAGGTAGACGCCTATCAAAGGCTAGTGCTGTTTTTAGAGCGTATAGCACCTAACAATATGGTTATGCGCTTAAATAATCCGGGATTACCTTCTGGTGCTTTTCACGCTAAATTATTGGATGCGATCAGAGAAGAATATGAACACAATTTGGCACAACAAATATTTGTATCTACAGATGCCTGGAGAATGACCGCTAACAGTAAAGAAGAAGTTTCAAAGATTATAAATATGGCAGCATCTAAATTGCCTCCAACGGCATTAGCTACTGACCTTGCGAGAAGCATTTTTGAGATCACTGCTCAATTAGAACATCAACCAACTGAATTAGCTATTCGATTTTTAAAAGAAGAATTGAATAAAAAGGTACTGAGATCCTAACGATTTCTGAGTAATTGTTGGGTTAATTTTAAGAACAATCCAATCATTCCAAAACCACAAGCTGTGAGTGCAACATAGTACATCCAGTTGAGTTTAAGTGTGCCCTTTAACATGATAGATGTGGCAATGAAACTGACACCAATTATCCCTAGTGTTATCCAAATTAGATCAGAGTATACAATTAATTCTCTGCGATAAGATTTATAGGCAACATATAGATTGATGAGCCCTAAAGCCAAAATTCCATAAACAGATGTTTGTATTAAAACTTCTGTCATCTGTAATTATTAAGCCATAGTATGGAACACCTGCTGAACGTCATCATCATCTTCTAATCTTTCGATTAGTTTATTGACGTCTTCTTCTTGTTCAGGTGTTAATTGTTTAGTGTCGGTAGGAATTCTTTCAAGAATTGCTTCTTTGATCTCAAATCCTTTATCTTCTAAAGCTCCTTGAATATTACCAAAGTCCTGGAACTGACCATAAATGATGATCTCATTCTCTTCTTCATCTTTATCCACCTCTTCAACTCCAAAATCGATCATCTCCAATTCAAATTCTTCAGGATCAATATCTCCCGCAGGAATTTTGAACATGCATTTATGCTCGAACATGAATTCTACGCTACCGGCTGTTCCTAATGAACCGTCACATTTGTTGAATGCCGCTCTTACATTTGCAACCGTTCTCGTAGGGTTATCTGTCAATGTCTCTATTAAAACAGCAATACCATGAGGTGCGTATCCTTCATACACTCTTTCATCCCAACTCTCCTGGTTTTTGTCTGTCGCTTTTTTGATGGCGCGCTCAACATTGTCTTTAGGCATGTTGGCCGCTTTAGCATTTTGAATTAGTACACGCAGCTTTGAGTTTGCTTCAGGATCTGGTCCGCCTTCTTTGGCTGCTTTTGTGATCTCTCTACCAATTTTTGTAAAGGTTTTGGACATCTGTCCCCACCTTTTCATTTTACGCGCTTTTCTAAATTCAAATGCTCTTCCCATGACTTACATTTCTTTGATTCAAATATAATTATTGTTGCGTGATTTCTGTATCAACTCCTATGGCTGAACTAATTTCTTTTCTGAGATCTTCCAATTGGTCCTCAAGATGATCTAATGAAAGATGCCTTGGTGGCAACATTTCAACCTTAATTCGAAGTCCGACATCTTTAAAAAAGTTACCATTATTATCAATTTCTCTGGTGTTATGCTGTGCGAACGGAACAACCAGTATATCTGGCATCTTTTCAAGAATAGTTCTAATTCCTTTAGGCTTGAAATAGGCAACTTTTCCGTCTTTGCTTCTGGTTCCCTCAGGAAACACCACTATTGAATATCCTCTTTCAGTTAAGTGATCTGAAAACTGCTCGATCTTTGAAAGAGCATTCTCAGATTTGGATCTGTCTATCAATAAGTGATCTGCATTTCTTAAATAGAAGGAGACAGAGGGTACGAATCGTCCTAATTCCTTTTTTGCAACAAATTTGGGTCTGTTCTTTCTATAATACCACATAATGGGAGGTATATCCCACATGCTTTGATGATTCGAAATGAACAGAACAGGTTTATCGGATGGAATAGGTTTAAAGTTGATCATTTCGTAACGCATGAAAAGCACTATTTTCAGTATTGAGATCATGGTCAATACCAATCGATCCATCAACCATTCTAACCCTTTTCTTCCAAAGATCAAATAGGCAAGTATTAAAAAAGGATGATAGATGATCAGTACTATCCCAAAAAACAAAAAGAATAGGGGAGATAATATGTAAGATAGAATTTTCTTCAAATGAAAAATTATAAGATTTCCCTGATCATTGATTCTACCGCATCCATCCAAATTGGTGAGTCGTTTAGACTTTCAACCAGTTGTATTTTTTCTCCACCAGCAGTTTCGAAGATCTCTTGATATTCTTCACCTATTTCAATTGTGGTTTCCAAACAATCGGCAATGAAAGCGGGTGAAAATACCAGCATTTTCTTTTTACCGGATTTTCCGAAGTCTTCAATTACTTTGTCTGAATATGGAGTTAGCCAAGGCGTTTTTCCCAATCTGGATTGAAATGAGACCGTATATTTTTCGCTGGATATTCCAAGTTCCTTAGCTATTAGTCGACTGGTTTCATAACAAGCGTTCCTATAACACAGTCGTTGATCTGTATTATATTCTTGATGACAATTACAGTTTGAACAGTTTAGTTCGGGATGTACTTTATCTATTTGCCTTTCAGGCAAGCCATGATAACTAAATATAATATGATCGTATGAGTCGATATCATGTTGTCGAGCTTTCTCCACGAAGGCTTGTATGTATCCAGGGTGATCAAAAAAATCGGATATGATCTTGATCTCAGGAATAACCCACCATTTTCTGATCAAATTCATTGCTTTTTCAACAGCCGAACCAGTTGAAGCACTCGCGTAATGTGGGAAAAGGGGTAGAATAATGATCTGATCATATCCTGCTTTTTCCATTTTTGATAATACATGATCCAATGAAGGATTTTGATACCGCATTGCCAATTCCACCCTTACGTCCTCATCACCTAGACGTTCTTGAATTTGATCTCTTAAGATATTGCCATAAGTTAACAATGGTGAATCTCCATTCCATAAGTCCCAAAGTTCCTTGTAGATCTTTGCTGATTTCGGCGCCCTGAAAGGAACTATGATTCCATTAACGAGAAAAAATCGCCCAACAGGATTAATATCAATAACCCTGGGGTCATTAAGAAACTCAGTCAGATACTTCCTAACCTCTCTGGTTGAGGGACTGTCTGGAGTTCCTAAATTGATTAATAAAACGCCGGTTTTGGCCACAGGAAATAATTAAATGTGCAATGCTCTGTTCTCAGTGGCTGCTAAAGCTGCTTCTTTTGTTGCTTCTGTAAACGTAGGATGAGGGTGACAAATTCTTGCCATGTCCTCAGCTGATGCTCTAAATTCCATTGCAGTAACTGCTTCCATGATCATGTCTGCCGCTCTTGCAGAAACCATATGAACTCCTAAAACTTCATCTGTTTCAGCATCCGCTAATATCTTAACCATTCCCATTAGATCCATACTTGCTCTTGCTCTTCCTAAAGCTTTAAGAGGGAAAGATCCAACTTTGTAGTTTACACCAGCTGCTTTCAATTCTTCTTCAGTTTTTCCAACAGCTGCAACTTCAGGCCACGTATATACAACACCCGGAATCAGGTTATAGTTCATATGAGGCTTTTGTCCTGCCAATAATTCAGCAACAAAAACGCCTTCTTCTTCGGCTTTGTGCGCTAGCATTGGTCCTCTTACAACATCACCAATGGCGTAGATCCCGTCAACATTCGTCTTCAAATGATCATCCACTTCGATCATTCCTCTTTCTCCCATTTTTACCCCCGCATTCTCCAATCCTAATCCTTCTGTAAATGGTTTGCGTCCTACCGCTACAAGACAGTAATCTCCTTCAAATTTTACTTCTTCATCTTTAGCGTTCAAAGCAGTAACAACAACACCTTTTCCAGTGTTCTTAACATTCTGAACTCTATGTTTGAAGTTAAATTTGAAACCTTCTTTCTTTAAAACTTTGGTTAGTTCTTTAGAAACATCACCATCCATTGTCGGAAGGATCTTGTCTGCAAATTCAATAACGTTTACGTTTGCACCCAAACGAGCGTGAACAGAACCTAATTCTAATCCAATAACACCGGCTCCAATTACGATCAGGTTTTTAGCAACTTTCTCCAAATTCAACATTTCAGTTGACGTAATGATACGGTCTTTGTCAGGCTCCATTCCTGGGAAATAGTTTGGTTTAGAACCAGTAGCTATGATCGTATTTTTAGTCGTCAAATTTGTTGACTTTCCTTTTGCATCTGTTACCTTGATGGTATTTTTATCTACAAATGATCCTACACCGTGATGTACATCAATTTTGTTTTTATCCATCAAATATTTTACACCGTCACAAGTTTGAGAAACAACATCATTCTTTCTAGCGATCATTTGTTTCATGTTCACTTTAACAGATGATACATCAATTCCGTGTTTTTCAAAATCGTGTGTTGCCTGATGATAGTGCTCAGATGAATCCAACAAAGCTTTGGAAGGAATACATCCTACATTAAGGCAAGTCCCTCCTAAAGTTGAATATTTTTCAATCAAGGCAGTTTTTAATCCTAATTGAGCACATCTAATAGCAGATACATAACCTCCAGGTCCTGATCCGATAATAACAACGTCATAATTCATAGCTGGTGTAATTTTATGGCTAATCTAGTTAATTCTTTTATTTAATGATCTTGAATGAATCCATGATCTTATAAGCTACTTCTTTCCATGGTTTATAACCCTTCTTAGGAGAATGAAATGTGCATGACATGACTTGTCCTTTATAAGTAGCGAAAAACATCAATTCAAAAAATTTCTCCGGTTTCTTGTTCATATAGTCAATGAAGCTAACCTTGTGACCATTGATCACATTAATACCGGTATCCTTCATCTTTGATTTCGGGTGCAATTTTTCTAGTCCGGCTTTAACGGTTGCAGTTACTCTGGGTAGATCTGATTCTTTTGATGAAAGAGACTTGGAGTCAAAAGCAATCCGAACATCTTTGGCTTCATTTGCATAGACCAATTTAGGCATGGTTTCAGCAGTGTAAAAGCTCTTGAACTGACCTTCAGCCAATGATTTGAATTCTTTTGGAACATCTATTTCAATTGATCCATTGAACAATTTAATGGTGTTCAACTCAACCTCTTCAGCACTTGTGATCAGTGCAGTTGACAACAGAATAATTGAAAATAGATGTTTCATATTAATTAAGTTCAGCTAGTTTATCTTCTAAGATTCGGATCTTACTTAAAGCGTCTTCTTCTTTTTTACGCTCCAACGCTACAACTTGCTCCGGCGCATTATTGACAAAGCTATCATTGCTCAATTTTTTCTGAACAATAGCTAGAGATCCTTTGGCATACTCCAACTCATCTTCAATTTTCTTTTTCTCTGCATCAACGTCAATGTTTTCACCAAAAGGAATGAAATATTCATTATTCTTTTCAATGAAAGAGAAAGAATTAGACCTCTTATCATCAATATAGTCAAGCGTTGAAATGTTGCCCAGTTTCTTTACTACTGGATCAAAATTCTTGCTGTGATTGCCGTTCAACTTTATGGATAATTCGATCTCAACCTTATTCGCAATATTATTTTGCTTTCTAACATTTCTAATATTGGAGATCACTGAAGCGGCGATTTCGAATTCTTTCAAAATAGATTCATTGATCTGTCCGGCTTGTGGCCATTCACTGACAATGATATCTTCCCCTTCTTCTCTTTCTCTCAACCAATGCCATATCTCTTCTGATACAAATGGCATGAAAGGATGTATTAATTTCAAAACAGTTTCAAAGAATTCAACAGTTTTGTCCAATGTTTTTGTGTCAATTGGATGTTGATATTCAGGCTTGATCATTTCCAGGTACCATGAGCAGAAATCATCCCAAACCAATTTGTAAGTGGTCATCAAAGCGTCAGATATTCTGAATTTATTGAACTGATCATTGATCTGTGCTATGGCTTGATTTAACCTGTTTTCAAACCAATCAATGGCTATTTTACTTGATTCAGGTTGTGCAATATCTTTCCATTCCCACATGTTAACCAATCGGAATGCATTCCAAATTTTATTCGAGAAATTTCTTCCCTGTTCGCATTGTGAACTATCAAAAGGCAAGTCATTTCCAGCTGGGGATGAAATAAGGATCCCCATTCTTACACCATCTGCACCATATTCAGTGATCAATTCCAAAGGATCAGGTGAATTACCTAATGATTTGGACATTTTTCTGCCCAATTTATCCCGTACAATTCCTGTATAGTATACATTTTTGAAAGGAACTTCGCCCATATATTCCAAGCCGGCAATGATCATTCTGGCTACCCAGAAGAACATGATCTCAGGGGCAGTCACCAGGTCATTGGTTGGATAATAATATTTAATATCCTCATTACCCGGTTGGGTTAATCCTTTGAATACAGAAATTGGCCATAACCATGATGAGAACCAGGTGTCCAAAACATCTTCATCCTGTTTAAGGTCAGATGCTGATATTGATGTACCTGATTTTTCTGAGGCAATTTTAGCAGCTTCTTCAACAGTTCTAGCCACAACAAAGTCTTCAGGTCCTTTGCCATAATACCAAGCAGGAATTTGATGACCCCACCATAACTGACGTGAAATACACCAGTCTTTGATGTTTTCCATCCAATGGCGGTAAGTATTTTTCATGTTGTCCGGATGGAATTTGATCTCACCATTCATAACAACATCTAGGGCTGGTTTGGCCAGTTCCTTCATGCTCACAAACCATTGCAAAGACAATTTTGGTTCTATAACAGCATTCGTTCTTTCTGAATATCCTACTTTATTAACATGGTCTTCAACTTTAACCATGTATCCTAGCTCGTCTAATTCTTTGGCTATCAGGTTTCGTACTTCAAATCTGTCTTTACCTGCATAATGTAAACCATGATCGTTCAATGAACCATCATCATTTAAAATATCTAATGTTTCAAGATTGTGTTTAGCTCCTAAATTGTAGTCATTCTCATCATGTGCAGGGGTCACTTTAAGACATCCCGTACCAAATTCCATTTCAACATATTCATCTTGAATGATCGGAATAGCCCTGTTGGCAATAGGAACAATTGCTTTTTTACCCTGAAGTTTTGTATATCTAATGTCATTTGGATTTACACAAATAGCCGTATCTCCAAGGATAGTCTCAGGTCGGGTAGTGGCAATGGTTAACCATTCATCTTCCGTTCCTTCAATCTTATAGCGAACATGATAAAGCTTAGAGTTAACTTCTTTGTACTCCACTTCTTCATCAGACAAGGCCGTTTGAGCAGCTGGATCCCAGTTGATCATTCTTAATCCCCTGTAGATCTTGCCTTTTTCAAAAAGGTCAATGAAAGTATCAATAACACTTTCAGAATATTCAGGGTTCATGGTGAAATCCGTTCTTTCCCAATCACATGAAGCACCTAATTTCTTAAGTTGTTCTAGAATTACACCACCATATTTCTCTTTCCAGTCCATAGCATGACCAAGAAATTCTTGTCTGCTCAGGTCAGATTTTTTAATCCCTTCATCACGTAATTTTTTAACCACTTTTGCCTCAGTCGCAATACTGGCATGGTCAGTTCCCGGAACCCAACATGCATTTTTACCCTCCATTCTTGCTTTTCTGATCAAAACATCCTGAATGGTATTATTTAACATGTGTCCCATATGCAATACTCCGGTCACATTGGGTGGCGGAATAACAATAGTATAAGGTTCACGATTATCAGGTACAGAATGAAAGTATCCCTGGTTCATCCAGTAACCATACCATTTGTCTTCAGATTTGCTTGGGTCGTATTGCTTAGGAATTTCCATTAATTCTTGGCTAAAAAATTCAGGGTAGCAAAGTTAATTAATAGAATGTGAAGCCAAGTAAAATACTCAGAAAATTAAAGTTTTTCTTTCAATTCAATAGCCTCTTTGGTGTAGAACAATCCTTCTGCAATGATCTCATCTAAGATCGTTTTTGCTTTATCTTTTTGTCCTAATTTGATAAGTGTTTTGGCTTTATACCATTTCGCTTCTTGTCTGAAAGCTACAAAGTTCATTTTCTTTTCATCTTCCAAAACTATCTCAAAGAATGCCAGTGCTTCCTGATACTTTTTCAAATTAAAATAGCAATGTCCACCATAAAAATGAGCGTTCAGGTCATCCGGATATTGTTGAAGAATGGTGAGATATCTATTCAATGCTTTCTTGTATGATCCAACTGAAAAATAATCCATTGAAGTTTCGAGATATTCCATGTAAGGAACCTCTACTTTTTTCTCAATGAGTTCTTGATTCTCTTTTGAATCCTGATTTTCAAATTCAGCCGATAAACCGGATAATTCATACCTCGTATAATTTATGGTCGTGTTTTTTCTTTCGATCTCCCTGTAATCAACAACATAGAGGTCGAAGTAAAAGGTGGAAGGTGCATATATCGTGCGTTTTTTAGAATCTACCTCTGGTGTAATTTCCTGATCTATATCTATCACTGGGTCCTCATCAATGGTGATAATATCATTCGAATGCGCCTTTTCATCTGAAATAACCTCTTCCATCATTTGCTTGTTATCCACAATTTCTTTGATGGTAATTTGTTCGCTCACATCTGCCAATTGAAAGCTATCTATTGATTCGGGAATTACTTCAACTTCTTGCAGCACATTCGTTTGAACTATCTCATTTGTATTTGAACTGTCATCCTTTGTCCCATTGATGATCAATGCTGTAACATATACGAGTCCAACAACACCAATAATAGCCAATGTACGTGATCCAAAAAATGAATTTCTGGAAGCGCGGTGGTCCTTTTTCAGTTTTGAGATTCTGGCTAAAGTTTCCGGATTATTTTGATAGCCTTCAACAGCTTCATATAAAAAAGGATCATTCTCCATTTTTAGTTCAAAAGCATGCTTTTCGGCATTACTCAAATTGCCATTCAAGTAATTCTCAATCTCCTTTAAATCAATATTTTGATTATCAAATTTCACTTTCTTTTTCTAAGATCAATTTCAAATTTCTTTTTCCATTTTGGATATAGCTCTTCACTTTTTTAAGATCATATCCGGTTGTTTTCACAATTTCGTCATAACTCTTGTTGTCAATATAAAAGAGTTGAATGCTAATTTTTTGTTCTTCTTTTAAATGTCCAATGGCTTTTTCTAAAATGGCTATTTTATCCTCACTTGCTAAAACTTTATTCAGTTCTTCCTGATCATTATTTTCTATCATGAATTCGGTCTTTTCTAACTCGGTTGTATCAAGCGAATTCTTTCTAAGTTCCATGAGGCACTCATTTCTTGAAACACTGTACAACCAGTTTTTGAAATTCTGTATTTCTGATCGATTGATCTTTGAAGGTAGTTTTTCAAAGAGTCCCATCATAATATCTTCCGCTTCCTGGACATTTTTCATGTATTTAACACAAAGACCCATTACCAAATGAGAATATCGCTGGAATATTTCGCCCAATGCTGAAGAATTATCTTCCCGCACCAGATCAACTAATTCCAGATCGGTTAAACCCTTTATATTTCTCTTGCTAAAAAGCCCAAATAGCATGCGTCAAATATACATATCTCACTTCAAGTTTAATTGGTTATATACATTAGATGCAGAGAAGAAATAAAATCCATAAATTCTTTTTGATTTTTTTCTAAAAAGGTCTCTTTTAGGCTGCCAATCCCATTTACAGCTCATAGTTTTGTCTTGTTCAGTAACCTCACATTGTGCGCAAGGGCTAACTTGTCGCCTTGCGTCACTTCGTTTTGCTTTACTTCACAATCCAAAAGCTATTCACTTTCAATGGGGCAGAAAAATGAAACAATAATTGAAGTGCAGACAATTTTTTAAAATTACTTCCATAAAATTCTTACAGTAATGTCGTGCTCGAGTCTTAATGGAGGTTTAATATAAGAGGAACCAAGTGCAGCTATGGTGCTTTTTGAATTGTAATAATCGGCCCTTAACACATAAGGTTGATACATTAATTGTGCTACAATTTTCTCTGTAAATCGGTGCTCAATACCTGCGTTCAGTCCGCCACCCCAACCTAATCCAGAGGTCTTTTTTGTGAAATTATTTGTTGGGTCATGAACAGAGAACAACGGAATTTGGATTCCACTGTTATCAGGAAAATAAGCTATATGAGAATCAATTCTCCAGGCATGAAATAATCCACTTATACCGGCAATAAAATTGAATTGGTCCCCTTCAACGATATAATCAAAATTGAATCTTCCATTGAATCGGCTTTCTTGGCCAACAATGATCCCGGTTCTGTATTGTTCTTGAGTTACTGTTATTGATGGATCGATTACCTGAATTGAATATCCAGTCAGTACGCGTAATTTATTGAAATCAGCATCTAAACCTATTTGCAAATTCGGTGATAATTTATATCCTAAGGTTACGCCAGTGATTAAGCCAGGTGTATATCTAACAATTGTAGGAAAAGCGTCAATATCACTGGGAAGAATAAAATCTTTTTGCCCCAGGAGCTGATAAATGGCATTATAAGTATTTATGTTTCCAATTCCTAAAGCATTTCTTAATTGATCTTGATACCAACCCGCATAACGCGCAGCATAATTTTTATTTGCAATTTTTACACCTACATTTACACCTAGAAAGAAACGTTGTTCAGCTTTGTCTTCATCTTGACTATATAAAGATAAGGTGAACGTTAAGAATAATAAGAGTATGGATGATCTCATGACCTCAAAAATACAAAATATTGCCGTTCTCACTTCAGGTGGTGATTCTCCAGGAATGAATGCTTGTATTAGGGCTATTGTGAGAGCCTCCTTGTATCACAATCTAAAACCTTTTGGTATTTATGATGGATTCAATGGTCTTATTAAGAATGAGATCAAAGAGATGAAGTATAAAGATGTTTCCAATATATTACAATATGGAGGTACAATTCTGGGGACAGCACGTTGTAAGGAATTTCATGAGTTAGATCAAAGAAAAATAGCTTATGAGAATCTAAAGGCCAACAATATTGATGCTCTTATTGCAATTGGAGGAGATGGAACCTTCAAAGCCATTTCAATTTTTTCTGAAGAATTCAATTTCCCTGTTATAGGCATTCCAGGAACTATTGATAACGATATTAATGGAACTGATTATACAATTGGTTTTGATACGGCTCTGAATACAATTATTAATGCAATAGATAATATTCGCGATACCGCAGCTTCTCATCACAGGATATTTTTGGTGGAAGTAATGGGGAATGCATCTGGCACCCTGGCATTATATTCTGCTGCCGCAAGTGGAGCAAGAGAAGTGTTTATGCCAGAAAAGAAAGAAGATCTTCAGGAGATAAAAGAAAAAGTGGGACAGGCAGTAGCGGCGAATCGCTCAAGTATTATAATAGTATCTGAAGGAGATGAGGTTGGTGGAGCGAAAGAACTATATGATTATTTGTGTGAAGAAGGCATGGGAGATAAGATACGCGTTTCCGTCTTAGGTCATATACAAAGAGGTGGTAGACCTACTTTTAGAGATAGGTTGAATGCTACTCTATTTGGTGAAAGGGCAGTGGTTTCATTAATGCAAGGGAAAACCAATATGATGGTAGGAATTGAGAAAGGAGAATTAGTGTTAAATCATTTGTCGCTTTCTCAAGAAAAAAAATCACCTCAAAACATGGATTATTTGAAACTTATTCGAAAGTTATCCGTCTACTAGATTCCTTCTAAGTTTTTTTAAAAAAAATTGGTAGGTTTTTTTTGAGGCCAGATTGATGATTTTAAGGTCCTTATCGAAGGATAAATTAATTCTGGCGAAAAAATCAAAAAAAATATTTTTAAAAATAGTTTGCAAACAAAAAAGATTATCTATCTTTGCGCTCCCGTTTTGAACGAATGGGGTAAAAAAA
>JACJYW010000011.1 GCA_020635955.1 Crocinitomicaceae bacterium | reverse complement strand
TTCAAACCGATAAAGGTAATTCAGTCAGCGTTTTACGGTTTTACGTAAAACCGTAAAACGCTTTGATATTATCTATGGACCAGTGTAAATGAGACCTTGCAGACGGGTAAATGTGAAGGAGAAGCAAAGATGATAAGAATTAAACGCAATTTTGCAACATTCCATTTTCATAGAATAAATGAATCTGGTTATACGCTGGGAACAAGGAACAGTTAAATAAATAGCGGATGATTAATCGAAAAAAAAGTCGCATCTTTAATAGGAGCTGACAAAAGGGTGGAGGAGTTCGGGAGAGATTTAACAACATGACACAAATTTGAAATTGCGACATTTAATGACAATGTTGCAGGGATTTGTTGTTTGGTATAATTATTGATTACATTATAGTAATGTATGTGAGTTAAGAATTAATAATGGAAGGATTAAAACAGGAGATAGGGCGAATAAGGCGATTGACTGATTTGCTTTACAATGAACATTTCGAGCTAAGTGATATTGGTCTTACAGCAAAGACAGCCTTTGACTGGACAAAGGCAGGTATTTACCTCAGAGAGCGAAAGAGTAAATTCCGTCGTAAGTACAATGGGCTAGAATACGTTTGGTTAAAGCTAGTGATGGAACTAAGGGATTTTGGTCTTTCGATTGCTGCAATTCTCCGTCTTAAAAGTTTTTTATTGGATGAAATGGATTTAGTGGAGTTCTATGAATCACTTAAAGAAGAAGGAGAGGACTTTGATGAATTTGAAAAATTTACAAAAGCCTTTAAAGGCGAGATTGAAAAAGTGAATGATGTTGTTGCCTTAGATGAGGGAAAGGAAGTTTCATTAGTAAATACCATTTTGTCAGCTTTGGTGTCAAGTACCATTTTTGGAAGAAGCAATACCCATTTAGGAATAACCAAAAGTGGAGATTGTTTTGTTTTTGATGAAAACCCCTCAAAAGATTTGTTTGTATCTGATCATGTAGTTAACGAACCTTATATCAGTTTTCCGCTGAACTATGTGGTAAAGAACTTTATCTGGTCGGAGGATCTGTATGATCTCAAAGAAGAAAACGAAGTAGATCAGATCAGCAAGGATGAGCGAAAGATAATTGACCTTGTGCGTGAGGGAGGTATCAGTTCACTGTACATAAAATTCATAAACGGTTCGGTGAGTTTAATGGAGACGGAAGAAATAATAGATGTGAAAGAGACAAAGGGAAAACTTGTTGATTTAATCAGGAGGGGGAGTTATCAGGAAATATCCTGCAAAACGGAAAACGGAAAAATTGTAAGCGTAAAACGTAAAACCAAACATAAATAGTTTTACGTCACTGCTTAAATAAGATAAAGATTGGTTCTTAGCGTGTGTGTTTAGGATCATCATTTTATAAAGAGGCTACTGGAAAAACCAGAACTAGTTGAGATGGATTCCAATTACTATCAGAAAAACTGAGGTTGTTGGATAATGTGTTAAATAAGATGAGTGATTTAAACAGGAAAAACAAAAATGAGTTAAGAAAACAAAAGATTAGAAAAGAGATTCAGAAACTAAAAGTCTTTAAACAAAAATGCAAAGCAAAACTGACAGTCCAATCCTTAAAAGCAATGAAAGGTTTTGAAAACCTTTCAGATGAAATGGCAGAGAAAGTTATTGAGCAGCTTAGGGAGTTGGGAGCGATTATAATCAAGCAGTTAAACAGAGAGAAAAAAATTAAGAGTTATGAGTAAGAACAAGGAGTTAGATGTTTTTTGGAAAATAGCCAATGAAAGGCAACCAAGTAAAAGTAAAAAGCATGTCCGCAAAATTCGGGAAGGAAATTTAGCCGTTTCTTATACACGGGTTTCCAGTGTCGAACAAGAACTTGGTTTATCATTGGAGGTACAGGAAGAATTTATTGAAAATACGGCTCGTGTCAGAGGTTTGGATATTGTAGAATATTTTGGAGGCAGCTATGAATCTGCAAAAACAGATGATAGAAAAGAATTTCAACGAATGCTGTCTTACCTAAAGAGAAACAAACAGGTTAAGTATATCATCATTTATAACATAAAGCGATTTTCAAGAACTGGAGTTAACACTAGTTACCTTGATGTAAGAAACAGCGGTGTGCATCTAATCTCTGCAACGGAAAATATTGACACCTCCACTCCGGCAGGAGAATTTCTTGAACGCCTGTGCCTTGAAATGGCACGTATGGACAATGAAGATCGAAAGCGGGATTGTTCAAACGGTATGCGTAGAAAACTACGAAATGGCTATTGGACAGGTTATCCTCCTTTTGGTTATTCAAACCTGAATCCGGGAAAGAAAATGATTCCGGAGTATGTCATCAACAAAGATGGGGAGTTTTTAAAGAAAGCCTTTGAGTTAAAGGCTAAACATAATCTTACTCATGCTGAAATTGCAAGGCGACTTAAAAAGTATGGATGGAACAAGGGAGGGAAAAAACTAGGGCATTACTTCAGCAATCCATTTTATTGTGGACTTATTGTAAGTTCACTTATTCCAGGTGAGGTAATTACTGATACGAAACACCCTCCTTTGGTATCAAGAGAACTGTTTCTAAAGGTAAATGGACTATTAAGGAGTACAGGAAAAGGAGTTAAGCATAAAAAGGATGATGAAAATCTTCCTTTAAAGCAGTTTGTATTTGCCGAGAGTTGTGGTACAGCCTATACGGGTTATTTGGTTAAAAAGAAAGGGCTTTACTATTATAAGAATAACCGAGCAGGGAGTAAAGAGAATGTGAGTGCTAAAAAGATGCACTCCCTGTTTGAAGAACTTTTGGGAGAATTTCAACTAACGGATGAAAAATGGGAAGCGCCATTAAAGCAAATTCTAATTGAAGAGTTTATAGCCCAACATCAGGAAAGTATCAATGAAATTCTAGCTCTGGAGAAGAAAGTTTCCACGTTGGAAAAGAATATTGAAGGAATGGAAAAACGATTTGTCTTAGGTGAAATTGAAAGAGAACTCTATGAAAAATACAGAGGTCAGTTTGATCAGGAACTTACTGAAATGAATATGGAAATCAGGGATTCCGAATTTAATTTATCGAACCTTGAAAAAGCCATAGAAAACGCAGTTCAAAAAGCCTTGAATATCCCACAATTGTGGGCTTCTGGTGATCTTGAAGAAAAAAGGCGCATCCAAAAAATGGTGTTTCCAGAGGGGATCTTGTATGATCATGAAAATCACGATTATCGAACCAACAGAATAAATTATCTGTTCGCTTCAATCGTACGTCATCAAAGGGATGTGGCGGGAAAGAAAAAAGGGACAAGCTCTAAATTTAAGAGCTTGTCCCGGCTAGTACTCGGGACGGGACTTGAACCCGTACAGCCTAATGGCCACAGGATTTTAAGTCCTGCGTGTCTACCAATTCCACCACCCGAGCAACCTCTCCCGAGGGAGAATGTTCTGGACTTCAGGCAGAAGTCCGTGGTTTGGCGAGCGGGAGACGGGGTTCGAACCCGCGACCTCGACCTTGGCAAGGTCGCGCTCTACCAACTGAGCTACTCTCGCTTATAATTTCAATACTTCAATCTTCAACCCAATAATAAGTTTCCATATTATTTCGCGACCTCTATCCGCCTCAGGCGGATCGCGCTCTACCAATTCAGCTAAACAAGAAATCTTTGATTTCGTAAGTTTTGCTAATCCCGCCTCTGCGGGGCTGAGCTACTCTCGCTTATTCCCCAGCCACAACGATTTGTAGTTTTTACGGGGCTGCAAATATAATACTTAAATTAAAATTGTAGAAATCCTACACAGAAAAAATCAACCTTTTTTCCTTTTATGTTTTTTGTACAAATTGTATATCATCCCATCAGAAAGCCCAATTCTAGGAACATGCACCTCATTTGTATTGATCCTTGAAAAAATATATTCATAGATCTCAAAAGCCGGAACAATGACATCTGCACGGTCGGGCCTCAATTGATATTCAGATACTCTTCGTTTCACACTCAATTTTGCAAGATCACTGTGTAAGTCAATAAACTCTTCTAATTTGATGGGTTCATTTGATTTCTTACCAATCATTTTGTGGATCTTGTTAATGTTACCCCCAGTAGCAAATGTGATGTACTCTATGTTTTTCTTGAAATTCGCCTCAATCCATTTATCAAGTGATTTCCAAAGACCAGGTTTTACCTTGTTCTTTAACAAACGAATGGTTCCAACTGGAAAAGATCTACTGGCAACTTTTTCACCTTTTTTGAAAATGGAGATCTCTGTTGAACCTCCCCCCACGTCAATTACAACGAAAGGTGATTTTGTATCCTCTTCCAACAAAAAGAAGGTAGATAAGATCAGTTTTGCCTCTTCAGCACCATTGATGATCTCAATATCCACACCTGTCTCTTTCTTAATTCGTTTCTGAATTTCTTTGCCATTCTCCGCTTCACGCATTGCAGATGTGGCACATGCTCGTAATTCAGTGACTTGAAATACTTCAGCGATCAGTTTGAAGGCTTTGATGGATTTTGAAAATTCAACGATCTTATTATTCGAAATTTTTCCGTTTTCGAAAACATCAAATCCAAGTCGCAACGGAATACGAGTGTAAGAGATCTTCTTAACAAAGTGTTCTCCTTCCTCAATTTCAACTTCTCCAATCAATAAACGGGCAGCATTGGTACCTATATCTATTGCTCCGAATTTCATCCTTCAACTTTCTTTTTAAAGTAATTGTATAATTCTAGTTGAGAGTTAAAAGGTGTTTTTCCTTCTTGAAAACGCTCGTTCTTTTGTTGCTTGTCAATGATCCTTGACTTTTTGTTGTCCTTCAAGGCAGATGTGATCATATACTTGAGGTCTTTTTGAATGTCCGGATCAAAAATAGGGGCAGTTACCTCAATGCGTCTGTCCAGATTTCTTCCCATCCAATCAGCAGAAGCAATATAGTATTTTTCCTGACCACCATTTGCGAATATAAGTATACGAGAGTGTTCCAGATATCTGCCAACAATACTTCTTATCTCAATATTTTCTGAAAGATCTTTAATTCCAGGAACCAGTCCACAAATCCCCCTGACAATTCCATAGACCTGAACGCCAGCTTGTGAAGCTTCATACAATTTGTTGATCACTTTTGAATCGATCAAATTGTTGATCTTGATATAGATATAGGCCTCTTCTCCTTTCTTCGCGTTTCGGATTTCCTGGTCGATCAAACTATTCAATTTTCTTCGGGTGTTGAAAGGGGATACCCACAATTCTCTGAAAACCGAACGATCAAAATTATTCTTAAAGATCTTAAATACTTTTTCTACCTCTTTAGTAATGCGAGGGTCAGCCGTTAACAATGAACAGTCTGTGTAGATATCAGCCGTTTTTTCGTGAAAGTTCCCGGTTCCTACATGGGCGATCATCTGGGTTTTATTGCCATTTTTTCGCTTTATGATAAATAACTTGGAATGCACCTTAAGATTTTGAACTCCAAATAACACAGTCACACCATTTTCTTCTAAATGATTTGACCATTTAATATTCGCTTTTTCATCAAATCGTGCCAGCAATTCAATAACAACCATAACGCTTTTACCGTTCTTGGCTGCAGAGATCAATGCGTTAATGATCTGTGAATCAGCCGCAACACGATATAAGTTGATCTTAATGCTGACCACTTTTGGGTCTATTGCAGCTTCTCTTAACACATCAATAACGTGCTGAAATCGCTGATATGGAAAGGTTAACATCACATCCTTCTTCAAGATCTCTTTGATCAATGATGTTCCTTTTTCAGCAAAGGAAGGATGTGGAATAGACGGAGCGGGCTCAAAAACAAAGTCATCTCTACCAAAATCAGGAAAATTCATGAAATCCTTGAAATTATGGTATCTACCGCCCGGTATTATATTCTCACCGGCTTCTAATCCTTGAGCATCCATCAAATAAGTCAGCATATCCAATGGCATGGCTGAATCATAAACAAAACGTACGGTTTCCCCTTCTTTTCTCATTTCTACGCTATCGCGCATTTTTTCTAGGAAACTCTTAGAAATATCATCATCCACATCCAATTCGGCATCACGAGTGATCTTAAAAGTGTAGGCTTCGATCTTTTCGAAACTGAAAATATTGAAGATCGATTCTAAGTGGAATCGAATGATATCATCTAATAAAATCACTTTTTTCACTTCATCCTTCTCATGAGGAATGATGAAGAATCTTGATACCGTCGGAGGAATTTGGATCAAAGCATATTTGACCTTAGACTTTTCATAGTTCGTCATTTTAATAGCCAAATAAATTCCTTTGTCTTTTAATTGAGGAAAAGGAAGTTTATTGGATAACATGATCGGTACGATCTGAGGACGAACTTTACGTTCAAAGAATTCGGTTATTCTTTCAATTTCTTCCCCCTTCAAGTGAGATTCATTTGTTTGGAGAATATGCTTTTCCTTTAATAAGGCAAGCAGTTTTTCGTAGGACAATTGGAATAAGCGTTGCTGATCCAAGACTACATTTCTAATCTCCTTCATCAACGCAGTTGGTCCACCTTTAAACCCCTCTACTTCTTTTTGACCCAATTGGATCATTCTTCGAATAGTGGCTACCCGTACCCTAAAGAACTCATCTAAGTTATTGGAATAGATACCTAAGAACCTGATTCGTTCTATTAACGGATTACTCTCATCTAATGATTCCTGTAATACTCTCTCGTTAAAAGACAACCAACTGAGCTCTCTATTGTAAAGTTCCATAAAGTCAAAATGAACCGACTTAAAATAAAAATACCAGCTAATAGAGTATACTAGCTGGTATTTTCACCTCAAAAAACTATGTTTCCATGAAAAAACAGGTCAAAGGTAATTCGATAATTTTAATAGGCAAAAATTATCCATGTTTTTTTTTTGAAAAAAATTACTGAATGAGCAAATTACAGCCTCTGAGATCGGCATCATCAAATCTGCCTAATACCTCAAACCCTTGTGGAGTTTGCTTTCCAAGATCCTGAGTAGCAATAAAAGAACAAGAGTAAATATTTGCCAGATCGATCACATTGATCCCACCACTTTTTATTGAGGCATAGGAGAAGGGATCATTGTATTGTCGAATCAGGATCTTCATCCAGGGTGGAGTTTGAAAAAGTTGGTTCTCCATAGAATAACCCTGAGACAACAATTCGGTCATACCATATTCTGAATGGATGTGATCGACATTCAACCCTTTTTTTAAAATTTTATGTAGTTCTGGCTTCGTCAATTCTTTACGCTTTCCTTTCATTCCACCTGTTTCCATGATTATACAGCCAGAAAGATCCGCCTGGTATTTTTCAGCCAGATCAAGCAATGCATACGAAACTCCTATCAACAGGATTTTTTTCTCTGCTTTTCTCTGTTCTATGATATTCAGCAAATGCTCAAAATCATTCAGGAAAAAACCACTGTCTTTATCATTAGAATGTTGGATGAGATGATCAACCATGTAGATCAATGATGAATGTTCATTTTCCATGTAAGAGGGCAGTAATCCCAATATGATATAATTGTTGATAGGTCCGTAAAAGAGTTCGAATCCCTTCAAAAATGATAACTGATAGATAGTTGGGTCGGCAACCAAATGTCTGCTTCTTACTTGTCCGGTAGTACCGCTACTGTGAAATTCAAGTGCTTTTTCATCCTCTGTGCAGGTTACATTATGCGATTTGAAGAATGAAATAGGTAAAAACGGAATGTCTTCCAACGAAGAGATCACATTCGGTTTTCTTCCACTCAGATCTACATATTTCCTGTAGATATCGTTGTTTTTATATTGAAAATCAAATGTTTTAATAGCCAGGTCCAAAAACTGATCTTCTGAATTGATCTTGAATATCTCATGGATATTAAAAGGTAATTGCTCGACTAGTTGTACGTTCATGGATATTTGGCTAACTTAGCTTTCCGTATGAAATTAGAGATAAAAATAAGTCAAATCATGTCATTTCTGATGATTTCTTTTCTTATTGTCTCTTGTTTTAAAAGTGAAACTTATCCAATTGAACCAATGATCTCAGATGCTGAGGTGTCAAATTACACGGATAGTATAGTGGTTTCTTTTGCTTTTCAGGATGGTGATGCCGATCTGGGATTAGATCCAGCAGATACCACTGGCGTGTACGCTCCGGGGTCGTACTATTACTACAATATTTACCTTGATTATTTTGAAAAGGACGATACAGATGGATGGGTTCCTGGAAAAGATCTGAATGGAGATACCATTCAATTTTCTTATCGGATAAAGCCTATTTCCGTTTCACAAAATACTAAAGGAATTAAAGGAACAATGGACGTAACAGTTACAAGTTATGCCAATCCGTTTTCTAATCAATCAGATACGATTAAGTTTAAGATCAAATTGATCGATCGCGCTTTACATGAAAGTAATATCATTGAAACACCAGAGATCATTTCTCAATAATTTAACTATTTTCATTCCCTATTATTAGGTATGCTAATTTATCTTTTATCCAGATCTTCAGAGTTGTATTCGACTCAAAGGATCTACCAGGCAGGTTTAGCCGGAAAACATAACATTCGAGTAATTGATTACATGGAATGTGATCTCCTCATTGAAGATGGGGAATTTAAAGTGGTCTATAATCACGAGTATTTAATCAAACCTGATTATGTAATTCCAAGAATTGGTAGCTCGGTTACCTTTTATGGATGTACTGTTGTGAGGCATTTTAGTATGATGGGTGCCAAGGTCTTGAATGACCCGCAAGCCATTATTAACTCAAGGGACAAATTCAGAAGCCTTCAATTAATGATTCAGGGAGGTATAAGAATTCCACGTACTTATTTTTCTAACGATCTATACTATGCAGATAGGATCGTGAATCAACTTCTGGGTTATCCTTTCATTATGAAGGTACTTGAAGGTACACAAGGACAAGGTGTATTTCTTGTTCACAATGAAGATGAAGCTGAGCAACTTTTTAGTGAGCACATTCGCAAACAAACACGAGTGATATTACAGGAGTTTATTTCTGAATTCAAAGGAAAAGACATTCGCGTCATTGTAATTAACGGAGAAATTATTGCCACCATGATGCGGGTAGCACAAGAAGGTGAGTTCAGGTCTAATATTCACCGTGGAGGCGTTGGTATTGAAGTTGAGTTGACGGATGAAGAAAAGGAAATGGCGATAAAATCTTTAGATATTCTTGGGCTTAAAATGGCCGGTGTTGATTTAATGCGATCTAATCAGGGGCCAATGCTAATTGAGGTGAATTCATCTCCAGGTCTTCAGGGAATTGAAGGAACAACAAAAATTCAAATAGCTGAAAGGTTAATTGAGTACTTAGAAAACAGTGTGGACTTATGATGATTGCCGGACACAAGGTTGAAAAAGGTGAAAAGATAACCATTGAAATTCCTATCGCCAGGTTACCAACCAATACGGATATCGGTTTGGTAGCACATGTTTACAGAAGTTTACATGATGGACCAACCTTATTAGCTATTGGAGGTGTTCATGGTGATGAAGTTAACGGGATAGAGATCGTTAAAAGGGCTGAAAAGCAAGGGATGTTTAAAAACCTAAAGATTGGTAATGTTATTGCCGTTCCTTTGCTGAATGTCTTTGGTTTTATCAACTATTCCAGAGAATTTCCAGGAGGAAAGGATGTAAACAGAAGTTTTCCTGGTACCAAGAATGGATCTTTGGCTTCACGTGTCGCATATACCTTAACTAAAGAGATATTGCCACATGTTGATATTGCTTTGGACTTTCATACAGGTGGTGATAAGATCTATAATTATCCTCAAGCAAGAGTATATAGCAAAGATCCAGAAAGTGTCAGGTTAGCAGAAGAGTTTGCTATGCCTCACCTCATTAAAGGAGGTTTGATCAGAAGATCGTTGAGAAGAACGGCACATGACATGGGTATCCCAATGGTAGTTTTTGAAGGAGGAGAGTCTCAAAGAATTGACGAGTTCTCTATTCAGGAAGGTCTTAAGGGATTGAAGCGTGTATTGATCGCCAGAGGAATGATCAATGGAAATGTAGAAAAACAGGAGAGTTTGATCATTAATGATAATGCATGGATTAGAGCTGCCAGATCAGGTATGTTCACTTGTACTAAGGTGGCCGGAGATACCATTAAAAAAGGAGAAGTAATAGGTTCGATTACGGGACCGTATGGAAACTTTTCTTACAAGGTTAAAGCGCGTAAGGATGGAATTCTTTTTGGGCATAATAATCAGCCAGTAATTAATAAAGGAGACGCTTTGTTTCACGTAGGTTACGAATAAATGAAAATTGGAGTAACAGGAGCTGCCGGACATATCGGCAATATGGTGTGCAGAATTCTGATCGATCAGGGACATCAGGTAAGAGCATTCTATCATAAAGAACATGATGCTTTAATAGGTTTAGACCTTGAATTAACGCAAGGTGATGTTCTAAACAAAGAGGATGTAAAGAAATTTGTTGAAGGTTGTGATGTGGTAATCCATTCTGCGGCCATAATCAGTATTCATGGCGATCCCACAGGAATAGTTTTCAGAACAAATACTGAAGGGCCTCAGAATATCATTGATGCCTGTATTAAAGCTGGAGTTAAGAGACTGCTTCATTTAAGTAGCACTCATGCAGTTCAGGAGTTGCCACTTGATCAGCCTTTTGATGAAACAAGACCTTACAAGCGAAAAGATCAGTTTCCATATGATTATTCCAAAGCATGTGGAGAACAAATTGCATTGGAAGCCTTTCAATCAGGTAAAATAGATGGTTGTGTTTTACGACCTTCTTCTGTCGTTGGCATCAATGATTATAAACCTTCAGAGTTAGGAAAAGCACTTTTAGATTTCTACAATCGTAAGATACCTGTATTGCCTCAAGGTGGGTACAATTTCATTGATGTACGAGACGTTAGTCAAACCATTGTGAATGCCATAGAAAAAGGTAGAACAGGAGAGATCTATCTGATGAGTGGCAAATACTACTCTTTGAAAGAATTGGCAGCTGAGGTAACTAAGGCATCCGGAGTTAAAACACCGAAGTTATTGTTGCCTTTTTGGTTTTTGAAAATGATCCTCCCTTTTGTTAAACTATGGGGAAAAATAACAAAAGCTGCACCCGTTTTTACCATAGAGGCTATCACAGCGTTGAAGCTTGGACATCCAAACATGGTGAACAAAAAAGCAGTGGATGAGTTAGGACATAAAGTACGTCCCTTGTCTGAAACACTGAAGGATTTTTACGATTGGCAGATCCAAAGAGGTGTATTGAAAAAGAAATAGAATGAGTTTAGAAACATTGAGCATCATCTGTTATGTATGGCTAACCATAGCCATTGCGGTTCATATTACCATGTTTTTTATTACTGCTCCTTTTGGCAGACACACATCTTCTAAATGGGGACCAATGGTCAATAACAAATTGGGATGGTTCATTATGGAGATGCCTTCTTTGTTGATCATGCTTTATTTTCTGCTATTTGGCACTTATTCCAGATCATCTTTTGTTTGGATTCTCTTTGCGCTATGGATCTTTCATTATTTAAATCGAACATTTATCTATCCTTTGAGGATTAAAAGAACACCCAAACAAATGCCCTTATTTATTGTGATCAATGCCATCTTTTTTAATTTGATGAATGCTGGTTTGAACGGTTATTATCTTGCTGAGCTTGCCCCGGTTACAGATTATGGAAATGAATGGTTAACAACGCCTTATTTTATTGTAGGAGCAATCTTGTTTGTGGTAGGGATGACCATTAACTGGCAGGCAGACACTATCCTTATCAATCTTAGAAAACCAGGTGAAACTGATTATAAGATCCCTAAAGGATTCTTGTTTGATTATATCTCATCTCCGAATTTGTTTGGAGAGGTTGTTGAATGGAGTGGATTTGCATTAATGGCCTGGAATTTACCTGGACTTACATTTATGGTATGGACATTTGCTAATCTCGTGCCAAGAGCAAAAAACCATCATGATTGGTACCTCGGTCATTTTCCGGATTATCCAAAAGATAGAAAGGTAATATTCCCTTTTCTTTTCTAAAAGTTCGTTTTATTAGATAATTAAAGCCAAAGATGTGCAAACTATAGCACAAGCTACGATCACAACAACAACTTTCTCCCGCATTGAGATCTTTTGTTTGCTTTGGAACATATTATCAAATAAATAAGTAACGACTCTGGTCATAAGTTAAAGTAGTCAAGAGCATTCAAGAGTTCATTCACAGTAAAATTACGAAATCACCACTGAAAGGGTTTACTCAGATAGTTTAAATTTCTATTAAAGGAATGTTGATAAACTGTTGTGGTACTGAATATGAAGAGATTAGAAAATCAATTTTCGACCAGTTACTCTATTTTAAAGATAAGCTGATCATTAGCAAATTTAATGACATATTCATCTGGTCTTAAGCCTTGAATATCAATGTGGTCACCAAATCCTCTTTTAGCGATTAACCAACCGGAATTGTACAATTCATAATGCGTTTTTGCTGAAAATTTAATGTACATCTTCTTTTTGTTGACCTTACATTTGATCTTTTTACTGCTGTGTTGGATCGTTATTTCATTTTTAGATTCAATACGATCCCTGTCAATTGAGCAAACAACTGCCCTAAACTTATTTTCTCCATTAAATAAAAAGTCTGAAATATCCATATTGTAATGAACAGCTTCTTCAATATTGAAGTTTTCTCCAATTTTTACCCATCTGTCCCATTTGAACTGCTCAATTTGTACCCAAAGATGAAGGGATGGATAATTTTGCTGTGTTGACCATTCAAGAATATTCTGATTTGCTTTGAAATCAATAACGGGCAGGATTTCCTTCGGTAAAAAATCTGGACTATTTGTTACTCTGAAATCACAGTCAGTATAATAAAAGGTCACTTTTATTGGTTGAAATATTTCAAGATTGGTTTTATTGGCAATATCAAGTTGGTATCCGTCATAGAGGAGGTCGTCAATGACTACTCCATTCACAGCAATGGAATCAAAACAAGTGCAATAGGCATAAGGTTTTGTTAATGATTCACGGCACTGAACATTCATATTATCTCCTCTGAAAAATCCCTCAAAAGTGTATGATTTTAATTGAGCATTTGAGATCAAATTCCAAAACAATAATATGACAGCAATACTAATTCTCATTTTACATCAACAAAAACTGGAGCACTTTATTATAAAATTCCTCTGGTGCTTCGGCATGTACCCAATGCCCAGCATCTTCTAGCGTGAAGATCTCAGAATGTGGAAATTTTTCTTCTATATCTGCGTAATCAGATTCAAGAATGTAATTACTCTTGCCACCTCTAATAAACAACGTTGGGTTATCTATTGTTTCAAAAGGGATCTCTGCAAGAATATTTGGTAATTTTTCTTTCAATACTGGCAAATTCATTCGCCAGGCTAATTGACCTTTATCTTTCCAGTAAAGATTTTTAAGCAGGAATTGACGAACGCCCCAATCTGTAATGGTTTTTGAAAGTTGTGCATCAGCTTCGCTTCTTGATTTTATCACATTTAGATCCAGTGAATCCATCCCTTCAATGATCAGGTCATGATGCATAGGGTATTGTTTGTAACTGATATCTGCAACGATTAATTTGTCCACTAGATCTGGATACTTAGCCGTGAAACCAATGGCTGTTTTACCTCCCATTGAATGACCTAGAATATTCACGTTCTCTTCGCCCACATGATCGATAAGATTTTCCAGATCCTGAACCATTAATTCATAGCTGAACTCATCAGAATGAAAAGAGTGTCCGTGATTTCTTTGGTCAACAAAATAAACTTTAAAGTAATCCGCAAATCGCTTACCTAGGGTCTGCCAGTTATCAGATGAGCCAAATAAGCCATGTAAAATAAAAAGCGGTTTACCTTCTCCAATTACTCTGTGGTGTAAAATCATTGCAATAATCGTTTATACATGTTAATTGTATTCTCCAGGCCATAATATAAAGCATCTGAGATCAAAGCATGTCCTATTGATACTTCGAGTAGATCAGGGATCTCATTGGCAAAGTATTTAAGGTTTTCAAGGCTGAGATCATGCCCGGCATTGATCCCTAATCCATTGGCTACTGCCACTTTCGCAGATTCAACATAGGGTTTGATTGCCGCTTCTTTACCTGCACTGTAATGATGTGCATATGGTCCGGTATAGAATTCTATTCGATCTGCTCCAACAACTGCTGCATTTTCTATCATTTTAGCATCTGTTTCAATGAAAATGGAAGTACGAACGCCCATCCCTTTGATCTGTTTAATGATATCGGTTAAAAAATCCTTTTTATTTATCGTGTCCCAACCATTTTCTGAGGTAAGAACATCAGGTCCATCAGGAACCAAAGTGGCCTGAGCAGGACGAATTTCTTTAATGATCTTCAAAAATCGTTCGTCAGGATATCCTTCAATATTGAATTCAGTTGTAATAACTGGCGCGATATCATATACATCTTTCAATGTGATATGTCTCTCATCTGGGCGTGGATGAACGGTGATGCCATCCGCTCCAAATGCTTCACAATCCATTGCAGCTTTAAGTACGTTGGGAGTATTTCCGCCTCTGGCATTACGTATCGTTGCTATCTTGTTGATATTCACACTGAGTTTTGGAGCCATTGTTATTAAATTCTAAATTTTGGTTCAAATTTATTATTGTTAGAACAATTAATGGTTACTTTAGTTGTTATAATCTGACACAGGCGCTAGAAACAAGATGACAGCAGGCGAATTGATATCCGATATTATTCCACCGCTCAAGTATAATGAGACGGGAGAAAAAGCTATGGATTGGATGAACGAATTAAGAGTTAGTCATCTACCTGTGGTGAAAGGAACAGAGTATATCGGTTTAATTTCTGAGAATGATCTTTACGATATGCACGATCCTTCAGCAAAGATCAAAGATTGCTTTCCAACTTTACCAAAGCCATTTATATATGCCAGTCAGCATGTGTATGAGTTAATGAAGGTCATTGCTGATCAAAAGATCACGGTTGTTCCAATTTTGGATGAGAACAATCACTATTTAGGTTGCACAGATCTTTTGTACCTGATGTCTCAGATCACAGCAATCAATTCAATTAAAGAACCGGGAAGTATTCTGGTACTTGTAATGAACACCCACGATTATTCATTGACTCAACTTTCAAGAATAGTTGAAGAGAACAATGCAAAGATCCTGAGTTCGTACATTACCTCTATGCCTGATTCTACAGAAATAGAAGTTACGCTTAAAATAAATACAGATAATTTAGATCGTATCATTCAAACGTTAGTGCGCTATGACTACGTGATCAAAGCAACATATCAAAGAGGTCGTTTTCAAGATGACCTTAAAAGGAGATATGATGAATTGATGAATTATCTAAATATGTAGATATGCGAGTAGGGATCTACGGCAGAGCATTTGATGATTCTTTTATTCCCAATATTCAGGTATTGTTTAATACCATGAAATCATTTGGTTGGGAAGTAGTGATCTATCGTCCTTTCTTGTCTTATTTACATCCTAGAATTTCAATGGATATTGATCCGGCTTTGTTTGATAAATATGAAGATGTTGTTGGTCAATTAGATGTTTTATTGAGCATTGGAGGGGATGGAACATTCCTTGAAACCATCCATATAGTAAAAGATTCAGGTATTCCAATCCTGGGTATCAATACGGGTAGATTAGGTTTTCTTGCCTCCACTTCACGTGATGATATTGAATCGTCATTACAGGATATCAATGATGGTAAATACAGATTACAAACCAGATCATTGCTCAAGCTGGTTACTGATGATAAGCTTTTCGGTGAAGGAAATATTGCCTTGAATGAATTGACAGTCCATAAAAAGGAAACTTCATCCATGATCACCATTCACACTTACATAGGAGATCTTTATTTGAATTCTTACTGGGCAGATGGTTTGATCGTGGCAACACCAACAGGTTCTACAGCTTACTCTTTAAGCTGTGGAGGACCGATCATTGTTCCTGGTGCAACTGATTTTGTGATTACACCAATTGCTCCTCATAATCTGAATGTAAGGCCGGTTGTTGTTCCGGACGATAGAACGATCAGGTTAAAAATTGAAGGACGTGGGTCTAATTTCTTGTGTTCTCTAGACTCCAGATCAGTAA
This sequence comes from Crocinitomicaceae bacterium, assembly GCA_020635955.1. GTDB lineage: Bacteria > Bacteroidota > Bacteroidia > Flavobacteriales_D > Crocinitomicaceae > Paracrocinitomix. The sequence goes on along the minus strand of JACJYW010000011.1, from coordinate 110,363 downwards.
CTATTGATTCTTCTATAGAATTGATCGTCAAAAAAGCCGAATATCAGATCAATGTCATTCAAACCGAAGGACAAAATTTCTTGAATACCATCCGTAATAAAATGATGTGGGGCCTTGACCGTAGGAATTAATGTGCTAATGAGATAATTGATTAATTTGCTAATTACCCCATTACCCCATTACCCCATTACCCCATTACCCCATTACCCCATTACCCCATTACCCCATTACCCCATTACCCCATTACCCCATTATCCCATTACCCCATCTTCACATCTACACATTATCTCATTACCCCATTATCACATCTTCACATTAACAATATGTTAAGTCATTGATTTTAAACCGAATAATCCTGGAAATCGAATTGCACGGGAACGCCCTAAAACTGGGAGAAAGTGTGTATAAGTTCATAATGAACGGTTAATAACTCCAGAAAAAAAAGAGCCATTAGCTGGAGGAGGTTGCTATCTTTCTAATAACAAAAACTCTTTGACATACTATGGCTAAAAAAGCTGCGAAACAGAAAAAAATATTCGTGCTCGACACATCAGTACTACTTTTCGATCACGACTCTATTAACAATTTTGAAGATAATGACGTTGCCATTCCTATTACCGTTCTTGAAGAGCTGGATAATTTCAAAGTTGGGAATGATACAAAGAACTTTCAAGCGAGAGAGATCATACGTTTATTAGATAAGTTATCCGGAAACGGAGGGATGAATGACTGGGTGAGCCTGGGAAGAAGTAAAGGAAAACTCAAAATAGTCATGTCTAATCTGCTAAATGGACGAGATGCTGAAGAGGTCTATGGCCATGGAAAAAATGACCATAAGATCATCAATGCCGCTATTACTCTGGCAGATACCAATCGCGATAGAAATGTTACGCTTGTGACCAAGGATATCAATCTGAGATTGAAAGCCAAGGCCATGGGGCTGCATTCTGAAGATTATCTGACCGGTAAGGTAAAGGATGTCAAAAAGAAAATGGACAATGGCTTTCCCGTGATCGATATTGCCGATACTAACTTTATCAATGAACTTTATAAAAAGGGGAAAGTTGATGAGGAGGACGTTTTAGGAGCAGATAAATTGGCCAATGGATATTATGTACTCAAGAATGGTAAAGACTCAGTTTTAGCCAGATATGACAAAGAAGAGAATATGCTCGAGAGAGTGGAGAAGGAGTATATCTACAGTATTAAGCCACGAAATGCTGAACAGGCATTTGCCGTAAATGCTTTGTTAAACGATAATATTAAACTGGTTGCACTTCAGGGTGTGGCCGGGACAGGTAAAACTTTATTGGCCTTGGCATCTGCTTTAGAACAAAAGAACAAGTATGCTCAGATCATTCTGGCTCGTCCTATCATCCCGCTTTCAAATAGAGATATAGGATTTTTACCTGGTGATGCTGAAGAGAAAATATCTCCTTATATGCAACCGCTTTGGGATAACCTGAAGTTTATCAAAAGTCAATTTAAATCCACTGAGAAAAAGCACAAAGTGTTGGATGAAATGGAACAAAGTGGTGAGCTTTCCATTACTGCTTTAGCCTTCATTAGAGGTAGATCGCTTTCAAACGTGATGTTCATTGTAGATGAGGCGCAAAACCTCTCTCCACATGAGGTAAAAACAATTATTACCCGTGCAGGTGAAGGAACTAAAGTTGTTTTTACGGGAGACATCAACCAGATCGATACGCCATATATGGATGAAGAATCGAATGGGTTGACCTATTTGATAGACCGCTTGAAAGGACATCCACTTTTTGCTAGTGTTCGTTTGGAAAAAGGGGAACGTTCAGAATTAGCGAATTTGGCGAATGAACTGCTTTAATAGAGATTTTATTGCTGGGTTCTACTTCCTAACTTCTGTTTATAATGTAGTTAGGAATTGAATTCTAAAAGTTTATTCCGGTATGAAATATCAACCCAAAGTGTGATTTGAATCCGGTTTGCGTTTGAACAAAATCTCTGGAAAACTGGTCGGGATAGTAATTAATTCCGGGTTGTAGTATTAAACTTAATGAAATCAACTTCCCGAAAGAAAAGATCACGCCGGCTTCAGCTCCAACTGTCATGGTGTTAATATGGTCTAATTGATTATAGGTATATGTTGTGAATCCGCCGATAGAAGGAGTGAGCCAAAAATCTTCTTTCATCCATTCAGGAAAATATTTATGAGCAACCAATGTCAATCCCGTTTGAGAAATTCCGGGAGCTGGTTTATAAAATCTGTAATTGATAATGGATCGAATTTGTAAACTAAATTGATTCTCAAACCGATACTCATAGTTAATAGGTACAATGTTTATTTCCAATGCTTTGATAGTATCGTATGGCTCAGCTAAGAATGATGGTTGCAAACCAATATAATGATGCTTTTCCATCACATTTTGACTGAAACTTATTGCTGATAAGTACAGCATTATTAGAAAAACTAATCTTCTCATAATGTTTTCACAAGGGACGAAAATAATTCAAATCAATTCATCACTCCCTTCAAAGCTTAGATTCTTTTTATCTTTGGCGTCCAAATTAATTGATCATGCCACAAAATTTCGTTGAAGAACTAAGATGGAGAGGAATGCTACAAGACATCATTCCGGGAACTGAAGAACTTTTAAATAAGGAAATGGTAACCGGTTATGTAGGTTTTGACCCTACTGCAGATTCCCTGCATGTGGGAAGCTTAATTCCAATTCTTCTTTTAATGCATCTTCAACGTGCTGGTCACAAACCGGTAGCTTTAGTTGGTGGTGCCACCGGAATGGTGGGTGATCCATCTGGTAAATCTGCCGAACGTAATTTGTTGGATGAGGCTACTTTGGATAAGAACGTAGCCGGCGTTAGAGCTCAATTAGAACACTTTTTGGATTTTAATGCTGGAGCCAATTCAGCTGTTTTAGTGAATAACTATGATTGGATGAAGAATTTCTCATTCATTGAGTTCATCCGTGATGTTGGTAAGCATATTACCGTAAACTATATGTCAGCAAAAGATTCTGTGAAGAAGCGAATTGAAACAGGTATCTCTTTCACTGAATTTTCATATCAGTTATTGCAAGGATATGACTTCCTGCACTTGTACAGAGATATGAATTGCAAATTGCAAATGGGTGGTTCTGATCAGTGGGGAAATATTACAACAGGAACTGAGTTGATCAGACGTATTGGTGGAGGCGAAGGATATGCGTTTACATGTCCTTTAATGACCAAAGCAGATGGAGGGAAATTTGGAAAAACGGAATCCGGAACCATCTGGTTAGATCCAAATAGAACTTCTCCTTATCAGTTCTACCAATTTTGGTTCAATGCTTCTGATGATGATGCTGGAAAATATATCAGAACTTTCACTTTCTTAGATCGTGCAACCATTGAAGGATTAGAGAAAGAACATGCTGAGGCACCTCATTTAAGAATACTTCAAAAAAGATTAGCTGAAGAGGTAACAGTTATGGTGCACGGCAAAGAAGCTTTAGAAAGTGCATTGAGAACTACAGAAATTCTATTCAATAAATCTGCAACTGTTGAAGATCTTCGTCAGTTATCTGTGCAGGATATTATGGATGGATTTGATGGTGTTCCACAGGCAACAGTTAATATGGCTGATATTGAATCAGGTTTGGGCATTGTTGATGCTCTCTCTGCCAAAACAGGATTCTTGCCTTCTAACAGTGAAGCAAGAAGAGAGTTAAAAGGGAATGCCATTTCTGTAAATAAAGCTAAGGTTCAGGAGGATTATGTGATCACCAAAAACGATCTGATCTCTGACAAAGTAGTGCTGTTAGGAAAAGGTAAAAAGAACAACTACATCATTATTGTAGAGTAGTTTTTACAGCTTTTTAAGCACCTTTTTTTGTTTCTTACTTAACAAGTCTTTCTTCTCCTTAAGAAGATCAACCATTAATTTTCGATTGGCAGGTTCAAGTTCGTCCAATTCAGCTATCCATGCATTAAAATTGGCTTCTGTTGGATAAAATTTCATTCTAAATAGATTGATCAGATCATTCATGGATGCCTGGTTTTCAGCGATCAATCCAGAAAGCTCAGTATATGTTTTATCGGTGATATCATTGTATTGCCACTTGCCAATGATGAGATGTTTTAAATTCAGATCTGAAGATGATGAGAATGTCTTTAAAAACTGTTTTTGCACATTGGGTAAGGCATATTCGTTGTATCTGAAATGATTCATCACATTTTTCTGGATAGTGAGATCACAAGTATCCAGCAGAGAGCAACAAACCGTTGCATGATAATTCGGGGCACTATTGTTACCCATGATCAAGGCAATTACTTCTTCTCTGGCCTGGTAATAATCACTGGATAAGAAGAAATCATAATACTCTGGTCGCAACAAACTGAAATTGGTATAATTCTGCATGTATGCCTGAAAGTCATGAACAAATCCCCATAATGTGTAGGTGGTATAAAGAGCTCCCGGAACAAATTTACCTTCACTGTGCGGTAGGGTTGAACCGGTTATTCCATCAACCATTTCATATTTAGTAGCAAATACAAAGGCTTGTGGAGCAGGCATGGATTGATCTTCTCCTTGATTCGTATTGTCTTCAATAGGGCTGCCTTTGAACTGTTTGGCCAGGTAAATTCTTCTTGGATCATTTTCGTCAGCAAGGATCTCATGCAATAGATCATAATCTTCTTTCGAAAAGGGAACATGATCCAATTTTGTGAGGATCTCTCCTTCTGCAAGATCAAAACGCAGGTATTTCCCAGTCAGATCCCAATAAATATTGATCTTAACAGGTAAACATTCGCCCGTATTGCAAACAGGAGTAAAAATATTGGAATAAAAGTACTTGGGTAATCCATCCTCCAATTGAAGTATAACCTCATTGTTTAGGGTGTCCAGCATGATTCCGGTTGGAACAATAGTGTTCGTTTCCGGTTCATCTTCCTTCTTCAGAAAAAGAGCCGTTGCAAACAGTATTATACCAGCTAAATTGTAATAGGAAAACTTCATTGGTCTAAATGTAAAAAATTCATTGTCTATCTTAGCATACTATTTGATATACAATTGTCAATCCAATTTGTTTAAAATGAAAAATCTATTGTTCCTTTTTATTGCGGTTGCACTTATTTCGTGCAAAGATCTTGACATAACCAAAGTGAGTTATTCTTCTACTACTATGATGGGTAGAACTGTTCTTTCTGTTTCTCCTGATTCTGTTGTGTTCACTTTCAATGGTAGGGGAGAGCCTACTTACTATGCCAGAGAAACAAAATCTTCAGAATGGGAGGGAATTATGAAAAGCCTGGCAGAAGTCGATTTGAAAAAAATGGCAGAATTAGAGGCTCCTTCTAACAAAAGAATGACAGATGCTGCACCTTTTGGGCAATTTTTGATTTCCACGAAAGATACAACCTATGAGTCAGCCGGTTTTGATGGAAAGAATCCAAATGAAGTTCTAATGCCGGTAATGCAAGAGATGTTAAAGATCCAGGAAAGCATCAAAAAATAGGATTACTTCACCCCAATATATTTCTTGATCTCGTTGAGCTTCATTAAAGCTTCTACAGGAGTTAGCGTATCAATATCAATGTTCTCGATCTCTTCTTTGATCTGCATTAGTACTGGATCATCTAACTGAAAGAAGGACAATTGCATGTTCGCTTCAGCAGCAAGGGCTTTAGCCTCTTCTTTTAGGTCACCTGAGTGATTTTTCTCCAGTTTTAAAAGGATCTGATCCGCACGTTGAAGTACCTCTTTAGGCATCCCGGCCATTTTAGCCACATGAATTCCAAAGCTATGGGCTGATCCTCCAGGAATCAACTTTCTCATGAATATCACTTTGTTACCCACTTCTTTTACAGAAACGTTGAAATTCTTTATACGCTCAAAATTTTGCGTCATTTCATTAAGTTCATGATAATGTGTCGCAAATAGTGTTTTTGGACGTGCGATCTTATTCTCATGCAGGTATTCAGTGATTGACCAGGCAATGGATATTCCATCATAGGTTGATGTTCCCCTACCAATCTCATCCAAAATGATCAATGAACGTTCAGAAAGATTGTTCAAAATACTGGCTGTTTCATTCATTTCCACCATGAAGGTAGACTCACCTGATGATATATTATCTGAAGCACCAACTCTCGTGAAGACTTTATCAACGATACCTAAAGTGGCAGCTGTTGCCGGCACAAAAGATCCCATTTGAGCCATTAATGAAATGATAGCCGTCTGACGTAAAAGAGCTGATTTACCTGACATATTAGGACCAGTGATCATAATGATCTGTTGACGGTCATTGTCAAGGAATACGTCATTGGAAATGTATTGCTCATCTATTGGCAATTGTTGCTCAATAACCGGGTGACGACCTTCTTTGATGTCAATCGTCAAAGAATCATTCATCACTGGTTTACAATACATATTATTGATCGCTACTTCTGAAAAAGCATGTAAGCAATCTAATTTCGCAAGTTGATAGGCATTGTGCTGAATGGTTGTGATATATTCACCCATTGCCGCTACCAGCTCTGCGAGTAATTGACTTTCCAGGGCATGGATCTTGTCTTCAGCACCTAGAATTTTAGACTCATAATCCTTTAATTCTTCTGTGATATAGCGCTCAGCATTTACAAGCGTTTGTTTTCTTATCCAGCTTTCAGGAACTTTATCTTTATGCGTGTTTCGAACTTCAATATAATATCCAAAGACGTTGTTGAATGCTATTTTAACACTGCTAATTCCTGTAGCTTCTGCTTCTCTTTTTTGCAGGTTGTCCAAATAATCTTTACCAGTATTCAAAATTGCTCTAAGGTCATCCAATTCAGGATTTACACCATGAGCGATAACCTCTCCTTTGCCTATGGCAATAGCCGGATCAGGAGTAATTTCATTTTCTATTCTGCTTAATAGCTCTTTACAAGGATTTAGATTATCTCCAACTACCTTTAGATGTGCATTTCCACTAGTTGAGCATGCAGCCTTAATAGGTTCAATAGCGGTTAAAGCTCTTTTCAGTGATATAATCTCTTTAGGATTAATTCTACCGGTAGCAACTTTTGAAATAATACGTTCCAAATCTCCAATTTCCTTCAATTGTTCTTGAATAGAAGATTTGAATTCGGGTTGATCAATAAAAAATTCAACGATCTCATGACGTTCTTTGATCGGAGCTAGATCCTTTAGAGGTAGAACCATCCAACGCTTCATCATTCTACTACCCGGAGGGGTAACCGTTTGGTCCAGAATATCAATTAAAGTGGTTGCATTTTCATTATAGGAGAAGAGTAATTCAAGATTTCGAATAGTAAATCTGTCCAGCCACACATATTTATCTTCTTCTAGTCGGGATATATTTTTAATGTGAGCTGTTTTATCATGCTGTGTTTCCGAAAGGTAATGAAGAACAGCAGATCCGGCTATGGTGGCCAGATGCATATGGTCTATTCCAAATCCTTTCAAAGACTTTACTTCAAAATGTTTTCCTAAATTTTCCTGTGCGAAATCAACAGTAAATACCCAATCATCAAGTCGATAGGTATAAAACCTGTCACTGAAATACTCATTATAAAGCTTCTGCTTTCCTTTTTGGTAGAGGATCTCTTTTGGTTGAAAACCCTGGATCAGTTTATCAATATATTCAAATCCACCCTCTGCAACCAGGAATTCACCTGTTGAAACATCAATGAACGCAACACCGGCTTTATTACCTTCAAAATGAATGGCCGCCAGAAAGTTGTTGTTTTTACCTTCTAGCACCTTATCGTTGTATGATACACCAGGAGTGACCAATTCTGTAACTCCTCTTTTGACGATCCCTTTTGTCAATTTGGGATCTTCTAATTGATCACAAATGGCGACCCGCATTCCTGCTCGCACTAATTTTGGTAAATAAGTATCAAGAGAATGGTGAGGAAAGCCTGCAAGTGCAATTTCAGAAGCGGTCCCGTTCTTTCTTTTAGTAAGAACTATGTTTAACACATTTGCAGCTCTTACGGCGTCTTCTCCAAAGGTTTCATAAAAATCTCCAACACGAAACAATAACAAGGCATCCGGATACCTGGATTTGATCTGGTTATACTGTTTCATCAAAGGCGTTTCAGCCACTTTATCTTCTTGTTTCTTAGCCAATTTGGAGGTAATTTACTCGACTAACGAAGATACAGTATTCATTTTCCTGACAACTTCAATTATCCCTTGAGTTATTAATAGTTTTTAACAGGGTATTTAGAACACGGAGCACAGAACACGGACTGTTTCTGAGAAATAATTCTATAAACAAAACGATCTGTGCTCTGTGTTCTTTCTGTGGACCACTCAACACATATTCGTGACATAATCAATGAGGCTCAAAAGTCTTGTTAAATTTGTGGTAACATGAACAGAAAGCTTAAACTTCAGGAACTGGGAAGATTGTCAGTGGACGAATACCGAACTGCTGAAAAGACACCGTTAGTCATCATCCTGGATAATATTAGAAGTTTGAACAATATTGGATCTGTGTTCAGAACAGCAGATTGTTTCAGAGTAAGTAAGATCTATTTATGTGGTATCACAGCAACCCCACCGCACAGAGATATTCATAAAACGGCAATTGGTGCCACTGAATCTGTTGATTGGGAATATGTTGATTCTACTCTCGATCTGGTCAGAAAACTGCAAGATGAAGGTTGGCAATGTTACGCCATTGAACAGGTTGAGAATTCAATTTCTTTAGAGAAATTTGAACCTGGAACTAATACTGCTATTATTTTTGGGAATGAAGTGGATGGAGTACAGCAAGAGGTAATTGATCAATGTGACGGGTGTATCGAAGTACCACAGTTCGGTACCAAACACTCTCTTAATATTTCAGTTTGTACCGGAATTGTAGTTTGGGATCTGTACGCAAAAATGAAATTGTAAAATCAACTAATTCTTGGTGAAAGTAGTGTATTGTTTGATCTGCTTATAGATCAGAGAAACACGATACGTTCCAGAAGGTAGACGGGTAATATCTACTACATCTTCATCAACACTGTGACCAGTAACAACTGTTTCACCTTTTTCATTCTCTATTTTGTATTCAAATGAACCAGGATAGGAAACGGTAACAAATGCTTGCTCAGGGTCAATTTTTGCTTCTAATTTTGGGCCTGGAGGTTCCAACAGTTCCATAACCGGACTATCATCAATAGTATAGGTCTTCGTGATGGTACATCCTATATGATCAGTAACCGTTACCGTATAATCTCCAGGTGGCAATAGATTGGCTACTTTTTCAGTGTTCACAGCTACATTTCCATTTTTCCAATCGTATTTATATGGTGGAAGACCACCATAAGGTTCCAGAGCAACTGTACCAAGGGTTTTGTCTCTAATTTGAGTTATTTCGGCATTTAATGCCAATTTATAAACACGAATAGTAATTTCATCTGTTCCTGCACATTCTCCTTTTCGTTCTACAGTATACAAGTTTTCACCAAGCGGTGGAGCAAATGGCACACCTTGTTGAATTCCATTATCCCATACAATTCCTGTCATATCTTCAACTTCAAGCGTGATCTCTTCTCCCAAACAGATGGCGGTATCAGAGGCTACGATAACCGGTTTACCTGGTTTTACCAAAATGTCTATAGTGTAGTGACATTCTTTATCATTGGAAGTTTTCATGGTATATGTATTGCGTCCTAACCATGGTTTAAATGGTTTTCCGTTGACCACATTTTTATCCCACATAATTTGAGAACCACTAGGAGATTTTCCGGTTAAAGTAATCTCGTCTCCATGACAAATTACGGTATCACCCACCAATGTTACATCTGGCATCAAGCAACCTGGTTCAATAATGATCTTACCATTCTCAGAGTTGGCGCCTTGCAGGTGTTCAACATTAATTGCGTTTGGTGCTGCGTAGCTGGATCCACCACCTCCACCTGACCAGGATCCGGCGCCTCCACCGTAATATCCTCCACCACCACCTCCACCGGCAGTGCTATCAGGTGCGTGTCCACCACGACCAAATTTTCCTTTTTCGCCTCTTAAATAACTAGGCCATTGCCCACCTTGTCCTCCGGCTGTTTGTGTACCTCCACGTCCGCATGATTCGTGAAGTGTTTCACCATCTGCCATACCATCTGCACCTGTGAGATCACCTCCATTTCCACCATGGTCACCACCGTCAGGGTAATTAGATCCGGCACCTCCACCGCCACCAACAACTAAAACACGATTATCTAAACCAGATCCACCAATTCGAATATCTGATGCGCCACCGCCACCGCCACCGCAGTATGGACCATAGTTACCGGTATTGTTTCCATCTCCACCTCCGTTGAATCCACCTTTGCCCTGATATTCATCAGTTGCATTGTCTCCTCTACCACCTACAAAAATGTATACCGTTTCTCCAGGTGTAACAGGGTAAGTAGCAGTTAATTTTCCTCCTTTACCGGGACGATATTTTTCAGGATATCTACCTCTTTCCCAGCTGCTATGTCCTCCACCTGCACCGTACATTTCAACCTTAATGGTAGTTACACCAGCAGGGACAATATAAGTTTGGAACTTACCAGTATACTCATACACCTGCTTTTGGGCAGCTGCTGAATTCCCTGATAGGATTAGACCAATGGATAATATGACGAATAAAATGTGCTTCACCTTATAAAGTTCAACAAACGAATTTAATAATAATTGACAAGCAATCTTGATACAGTGGTATCAAAAACAATGCCCACTTATTATTTGATACAAATGTTCGAGGAAATGGTTCACTTCATTATCTTTAATACAAAGTTTAAAGCTTCCAAAAAAGAGGAAATTGTGAAGAAGTACCTAATCCAAATAGATCGAATATTCGAGGATGAATTAGTATTGAAATCAATTGAGTTCGCTTTAATTTCAATTGTGATACTGGCCTTATTCTGGTTGTTAAGAAAGGCAATGACCAGATCCATTGAAGATGATACAATGAGATATCGAGCCAAAAAGGTAAGTAGAATTGTATCATACAGTTTGATATTAGTCATTGGATTCATTCTTTTTGCCGGCTATTCAAAAAATTTCGGTTTAGCGATTGGTTTAATTTCTGCAGGACTGGCGTTTGCATTGCAAGAAGTAGTATTGGCTATAGCTGGATGGATCTCTATCTATTTTTCAAAAATCTATTCTACAGGAGATCGCATAGAACTTAATGGAGTGGTAGGTGATGTAATTGATATTGGTGTTACTAAAACAACACTGATGGAAGTTGGTGGTTGGATTCAAAGTGATAATTATAATGGTCGAATTGTTAAGATCAGTAATGCTTTTGTATTCAAAGGAACGGTAAAGAACTATTCTACCGACTTTCCTTTTTTATGGGATGAAATTCGTTTGCCTATTCGTTACGGTTCAGATATTGAGATTTTGCAAAAAATTCTGGAGGAAACAATTGATGAGGAATTAATTCAATATGCTGATTTCGCAAAACATCATTGGAAAGTAATGACCAAAAAATATTTGATAGAAGATGCGAGCGTGGATCCTTTAATTACATTCCAGTTAAATGATAATTGGATAGAATTCAACTTCAGATATGTTGTTGATTATAAGTCAAGGTTAGGTACAAAGCACAGATTATTCAAATCGATTAAAGCAAAAATTGAACAAACAAATGGCCAGGTTAGCCTTGCTTCATCCACTTTTGAAATCGTTGGTGTTCCTGATCTTCAGATTAGGAATAAACAACCATAGAATAAATATTTTATGTTACTTTGGTATAAGTTGATGTAACAAATACTTAGTTTTTATGTTATGTATTACAATCAACAAAATCCAACGTTTATGAAAAAGTTTCTGATCATTTTATCTGTTTTATTTGCCGTGGTTTCTTATGGACAGAATGAACATCTGCAAACAACCTATTATTATCATGCCGGAGTAAGGCAACAATCCTTTTGGATGTGGGGTGATCTTTCGAAAAACTTTTTACAAAACTTTTATCAGGTTAATCCAAAGAAAGGTAATAAGTACATCAACAAATACAAAAACATTCAAATAGACGGGCTGTCTTCACCTATTTCGTTTAAAGTTCAGGAAGGCGTCTATGGAACTGAAAATTCAGAAAGTTGTTCCAAAAGCTACTTCAACAGTTTCGTTTCAGAAAAGTATAGAAAGGAACGCGTTCAAAGAATGACAGAGAATGAAACTTATGGCGTGATCATATATGTTAGTTCAAAGAATAAGAAGGTTTTATCAAATTCTGATTATTTGGCCATAAAAGGTTATTTACAAGATTTCTGCAAATAGTCCATTCTTATATCTTGGACCTAAAAAAGATCAACGATCTCATCATCCACAATATTTGGCAAAGTCACCTTTAAGTTTGGCGTTCGCTCCATTTCGCGTTTAATAGCGAAAATTGCACCTTCATTTCTGGCCCAGCTTCTTCTGGCTATTCCATTATTCACATCCCAGTGAAGCATCATTTTTAATCTGCGATCAGAATCTTCTGAACCATCTAGCAACATTCCAAATCCACCATTGATCACCTCACCCCATCCAACGCCACCACCATTGTGGATAGAGATCCAGGTTGCTCCGCGGAATCCATCACCAATTACATTATGGATAGCCATATCTGCAGTGAATTTAGATCCGTCATAGATGTTTGAGGTCTCTCTGAATGGAGAATCAGTTCCTGAAACATCATGATGGTCTCTTCCTAAAACCACCGGACCTATTTTTCCTTCTTTTATGGCTTGATTGAATGCTGCTGCTATCTTAATTCTACCTTCTGCATCTGCATAAAGGATACGTGCCTGAGAGCCAACCACCAGTTTATTTTCCTGTGCTCCTTTGATCCATTGGATATTATCAGCCATTTGTTGCTGGATCTCAGCTGGTGAGTTTTTTCGGATCTCCTCCAAAACTTCACAGGCAATATCATCTGTCTTTTGCAGATCTTCTTCTTTACCTGATATACAAACCCATCTGAATGGACCAAAACCATAGTCAAAACACATTGGTCCCATAATATCCTGTACATAAGAAGGATATCTGAAATCAATTCCATTCTCGGCCATTACATCTGCGCCGGCTCTTGATGCTTCTAGCAAAAAGGCATTACCATAGTCAAAGAAATAGGTTCCTTTGGCTGTATGTTTGTTCACAGCAGCTGCATGTCTGCGCAAAGATTTTTGAACTTCTTCTTTGAACAATTCCGGATTCGAAGCCATTAAAGTATTGGCCGTTTCAAAACTCATTCCTACAGGATAATATCCTCCGGCCCATGGGTTATGCAAAGAAGTTTGATCAGAGCCCAGATCAATATAAACACCGGCCTCATCAAATTTTTCCCAAACGTCAACAATATTCCCCTGATATGCGATAGAAACTACTTCGTTATTTGCTTTCGCTTCTCTTACTCTATCACACAGTTTATCAAGATCAGTAATCACTTCATCAACCCATCCTTGAGAATGTCTTGTATGCGTAGCTTTTGGATTGACTTCAGCTGTAACGGATATCACTCCAGCAATATTTCCCGCTTTTGGTTGAGCTCCAGACATCCCACCCAAACCAGCAGTAACGAATAATTTTACATTACCATCATTTCCATTCTTTAGCTTTCTGCAAGCATTCAAAACAGTAATGGTAGTTCCATGTACAATTCCTTGCGGGCCAATGTACATGTATGAACCGGCAGTCATTTGACCATATTGTGTTACACCCAAAGCATTGAATCTTTCCCAGTCATCCTGTTTCGAATAATTAGGGATCATCATTCCATTGGTTACAACTACTCTTGGGGCATCTTTATGAGAAGGAAATAGTCCCATGGGATGTCCGGAATACATTACCAGTGTTTGTTCATCTGACATTTCTGACAGATATTTCATAGTTAATCTGTATTGTGCCCAGTTTTGGAAAACAGCACCATTTCCACCGTAGGTGATCAATTCATGCGGGTGTTGTGCCACGGCATAATCCAGGTTATTTTGGATCATCACCATAATAGCTTTTGCCTGCTCACATCTACCCGGATACTCATTAATGGGACGAGCATACATTTCGTAATCAGGACGATATCTGTACATATAGATTCGACCATATTTTTTCAATTCATCTGCAAAATCCTGCGCCAGCTCAGCATGTTGGTCTTTCGGAAAATACCTTAACGCATTCTTTAAGGCCAATTTCTTTTCTTCTTTGGTCAGGATATCCTTACGCTTTGGAGCGTGATTGACATTTTGATCGTAAAGTTTCTTTGCTGGTATTTCTGCTGGAATCCCCTGGCAGATGTCTGATTTAATATCTTCAATAGTCATGCTTAGATCTCGTCCGTTTCAATGTGAGGGACAAAGATAATGACAATTGCTTATTCAACTTCCAATAACCACTGGATGGCTGCTTCTCGGTCTGTAAAAATTTTGGATGGATATCGGCGATTGATGATCTTGAGATAGATATTGCCCAAAATTCTATTTCCTAAAGAGTTGACGAGTATTGCTTCTTTGATCTTATGCTCTACATCAGCAATGGCTTTTTTAACTTCGGAGCTAGGGGATAATGAACTTTGGGTAGTGTCAACAAGTACTTTATAGTTGCGCCCTCCAGTTAATTCGTATGCTGCTGCTATTTGCCTGTTAGCTTCGGCAACATCAAAACTTTTACCAGTATCCATTAGCGTGATCTGAAGAAATCCGCGATCATTGATCTCAATTCTGGAGACATCTGTTTCAATAATGGAAGAGGTGGTATTCATTCGTTACCCAATTGCTTATAACTCGAATTTAAATAAAATCATTCAATTTTTGCTATGTATCTGAATTAGAATCTATAAGAAAGAGATATTCCGGCAGATGGTTGAGTTTTATTGATCATGTATCCGCTAAGTGTAGGTAAGGCTCCTGTTTGTAATTGAAAACATATACCATTTGGTCGATTTAAATTGAATTCTAAGGTAGGGGAGTACCAGATTCCGTTGATCACTTCAGTTTGTGTATCAAGCATCCAGTCAAAGTTCAGCTCGAAAACCTTGAATTCATCATCACAATTTTCCTGCTTTTCAATGATCGGAGGGTGTACATAGGAAAATTCCTGATCGATTTGTTGGGCGTTGACCTGTATACAAACCAACAAACAAAGAAGGGATAAAATGGCTTTCATTTGTAATATTTTGTACAAATTTCGGCGATCAATAACCTTTCAACGAATTGAATTTTACAAGAGAGGTAAATTATTTGCGAAAAACACAAAAAAGGCCGAACAATAATGTTCAGCCTTTCAATTAAAAATAGCATCTTTTATTCCTATCTATCTCCAATAAATCTTAAAATGGTTAGAAACAAATTGATGAATAGGATGTAAAGTGTCAACCCACCAATCAACTCGTGTTTCTTTCTTTCTTCACCAGCCACAGGACTCAAGGCAATCACTTTCAATCGTTGCATTTCCCAGGCAGTTAATCCAGTAAAAACAAACAATCCGAGGAATGATACAATCCATGATAGGGTATCACTACCTATGATGAGATTGGCAATACTTGCGATAAACATTCCTATAAAAACCATCCATAGAAGGCTTCCCATTTTACTCAGGTCTGCTTTTGTTGTGTATCCAATAAGTGCCATAGCACCGAATGTTCCTGCCGTTACAAGGAAGGTTAAGCCAATACTGCCTAAGTTATAAATGTAAAATATAAAGCTAAGGCTTAAACCAATGAGAACAGAGTATAACAAATAGATGAATATGGCAGATCCCATGGATATTTTGTTTATCCTAAATTGGAGGAAAAGTACCACAGCAACAGGGGCGAACATCAATACATATCCCATGGCCGATAGTCCGCCATCCAAATTAAAAGCAACTTTCAGGTACCAACCTGAGGCAGCTCCTAAATATGCTGTTACGCCTGATACTGCCAGGGCAACAAACATGTATTTATATACGTTTGCAAAGAAAGATCTGGCGCTATCAATCGCCGTGCTTTCTGAATCAATTACTTCGTAATTATCGTATTTCATTTTTTAATTGTTTTTGGTAATAAAGTTAACGATTATGTCTAATTTATATTTGGTAATTTCGCAAATATCTTACCATCAGGCTGTCTTTAAGGAATTACTGACAGAATGACTTAAATCAGGAAAAAATGATAGTTGTTACCGGTGCCGCAGGATTCATTTCGTCATGTTTAGTGCAAGAACTAAATAAAGCAGGATACAAGGATATTGTAGTTGTGGATGATTTTTCACGAGAAGATAAAAACAAGAATCTTTTTGGAAAAACCCTTGTGGCTAAGGTTCCACGTAACAATTTCTTTGCCTGGGCGAATGATTTTAAAGATGATATCGAATTCATATTTCATTTAGGTGCGCGTACCGATACCACCGAATTTGACAAAAGCATTTTTGATGAATTGAACCTGAATTATTCAAAGGATATGTGGAATTTGTGCACCAAATATCAAATTCCACTGGTTTATGCCAGTAGTGCTGCTACTTATGGGTTAGGAGAGTTTGGATACAATGATGATCATGTAGTTGTAGAAAAGTTAAAACCACTAAATCCATATGGAGATTCTAAGAACGATTTTGATAAATGGGTGCTAAAACAACGGGATACACCACCTTTTTGGGCTGGTTTGAAATTCTTTAATGTTTACGGACCAAATGAATATCACAAAGGTAGAATGGCGTCTGTGATCATGCATGCTTTCAATCAGATCACTAAAACGGGGGCTATGAAGCTTTTTGCTTCACATAACGCAGATTACAAAGATGGCGAACAATTACGTGATTTTGTGTATGTGAAAGATGTGGTGAGTGTTTGCATGTTTCTAATGAATGAACGTCCTGAAAGCGGATTGTACAATTTGGGAACAGGACAAGCAAGATCCTTTAATGATCTGGCAATTGCTACTTTTCATGCTATGGGTAGGACTCCGGAAATATCCTATATTCCTACGCCTGAAGATATTAGAGATAAATACCAGTACTTTACTGAAGCAAACATGCAAAAGTTGATCAATAATGGTTACTCAAAAAAATTCTATACTTTAGAAGAAGGGGTAGAGGATTATGTGAAGCATTATTTGAATACCAACTCGTACATGTAAAATGGAAGTAGAAAAAGATATCCAACAGAGGATATTCAATGCTGTTAAGCTCCAGTTACCCAAGGGAGAAAAACTATCCAATGTTATTCAGGATATTTTGTGTTTAAGTCAGGACGCAGCTTACAGAAGACTACGGGGTGAGGTGCCTTTAACGATCTATGAAACCAAAACACTTTGTGAAAAATTCAATATTTCCTTTGACGATTATGGAGATCTTCAAAGAGGAAAGGTGATGTTTCATTACAACCCCCTGGTAAGTATTGATATGAACTATAAATCATATTTGGCTGGGTTGAGAGATGGTTTAGCTCAGGTGCGTCAGCTGGATAATGTTCATATGTTGATGTCCATTAATGATACACCTTTATTTCAGGTGTTTAATTTGCCTCATGTGACCCGTTTCAAGTTCTTTTTTTGGGCAAAGACTTATTTGCAGATGCCGGAATATCAAAATGAGAAGTTCAAACGTGAGAAAATAGATAAAGAGTCACTAGCTATTGGAATTGAAGCATTGAATTATTACAATTCCATTCCAACTACAGAGATTTACGGTCCTGAAACGCTTAGAGGAACGTTAAGGCAAATTGAGTATTATTTTGATTCTCATTTGTTCGAAGACCCAACATATGCCTTAGAGATCCTTGATAATCTGATCCAGTTGATAGATCACATGAAAGTTCAGGCTGAGAACGGTGCTAAATTTACCCGTGGCAATGAACCTGTCACCTCTGGAAACGAATTCAATATGTACTCCAACGACACCTATATTGCAGATAACACCTATCTTATCAAATGGGATTCAGGGTCATCAGTTTATCTCTCTCATAACATTCTTAATTACCTCGTTACCACAGATCCTTATTATGCTGAAGAATCTGAAAAAGTGTTGACAAAATTGCGTGATAATTCAAGTTTGATCTCAAAAATTGATGCTAAAGAACGCAACAAGTTCTTTGGAAACCTTGAAAGAACAGTTTTAAATTTCAGACGCAAAGTTGAGGCTGAACTTCAATTTTAAAAGAAGTTTGGAGCTGCAACAGATCTGTATTTACGTACTTCGATCTTTTTGTCTTTAGGATATTTGATAGTAAACCCTAGTTTGTATGACTTCACTTCAGAAGGTGCCAGACTAACTTTCCACATCAATTTTCCCGTTGTTTCGTTGTATTGTGCAGCAGATGTTTCATCAACTGTTACAGAAATATCGCTATCCTGAGAAATTGGAATTTGATCAAATAGATCTATCGTAACAGGGATCTCTCTGTTATTTCTAATTGAAATTTCATACATGTAGGTGTCTTTACGATTGTTACCTATCACTTTTTTATCACTGAATTCTTCCAGCTTTTTTCTCGTGATCATGATGCGATTATCACGTCCAAACGAAAGACGTAAGGTATCACCCACATTTCGTGTGTTGATGTAAGATTGTCCCACGTAAGTATCTGCAAAATAAACATTCGTTGGGCCAGGCACCAGGTCAAGTTTTTCCCACCCAACAATATTGGCAAGCAAGAAAGCATCTTTATCAATTTTAGGAACTGCTTTGTGAGAGAATGTAGCATCTAGTTCATTATCTGTTACTTCCACCAAATAGGGTTTTGAATCAGATGGAATTGTATAAGGATGATCAATTTCGAATTCGGTACTTAATTCAGAAACCTCAATGGTAGTAAAGTTCATACGCGGATTCATTCGCGTTCCATTCAGGTTCGCATTATTGTTATTTTCCCAGTTAAATGTCTGATCGTTTCCAAACAATAATCCACTAAGGTTACTGTTGATATCCGGTGCTTGTGCATTTTGATAGTATTGCTTGAATTCATTTTTTTGTGGAACTATATATCCGGATTTATCCTGTGAATAGTCATTCTGTGTGGACATTGATTCATAAGTCAAATACCATGGATTCATAACAGGGGCCGTTGCGGTAAGATTAGGATCAGAAGTTGAAAGCGTTAGATTAACATCATTCCAATCATTCCCGGTATTATTGTACACTTTGGCTTTGTATTTAAGATTGATCTTGCCTTTCACGTCAGCAGCAGAAAGGTCATAATTGGCTTGCCACCCACAATTAGATACTATATATTTTAAATCAGCTTTGATGGTCTGTTCAATCTCCGAATCCACGATCACAATGATCTGATTGCTTTTGATGGTTTCCTGATAATTTAATTCTGAAAGCTGATTTTGATATCTATACTTTTGATTATTGATCTCTTGAATATCCTTTTCATATTTCGTCAGGGTTTTATTCAAGGCCATCATGCGAGTTCGGTAATATTCAGCCATTGACTTGAGCTCATCAACAGACAAATTTTCGTTAGCCCCTTTGATTTGATTGTTTTTAAGAAGTAATTGTTTCTCTTCCTGGTATGCTGAACTTTCATTCATTAGATCAGTGGCCTTATCATTCAAAACCTGAATTGAATCCTGAATGGTTTTGATCCTGGGGTTGTTTTCAATAAAAGTCAGATAATCAACTTCTGCACTTATAGAAACCAAATTGAACTTTTTATCCGCATTGAATTGAGCCGATTTATGATCTGCAACTGTACTTATTCGGGTAAAGATCAGTTTATTTCGACCTTTTTTAAGTTTGACGTTAGCTGTTCTGTGAATTTCTCCCCCGGTTAAAAAGACGGTGACATCTTTGATCTCACTAGGAACTTTAACTTCGTTTATGCCCTGTGCGAAGGCAGGTAATATCATAAATGAAAGGACAAATAGAATAATTGATCTCATAATGAATGGTTTATCAAATGAATTTAAGGCATATCTGGTTATAGCAATATCTGTTTAAGGATATTTAACAAGAATTTAGGATTCTTATTTCACTACAATCAAAATGTGAAAAGGTTCAAATCCAGATCTTCGAACCTTCAGAACAGTTCTTACAGATCTCAATTTGCTTTCGGTCTTTGAAAACCTGTGTTCTAAACTGGTGATAGATATCTGATCTCCAAATTTTAGTGAATTCTATTTGGGTTAAGTCCCCCATTTTATGTTTAGCATCTTTGTCAAAGCAACAAGGGACAACTGATCCGTCCCAGGTTATGACACATGAACTCCACATTCGCCAACAGGAATTGCGATAGCGGTTTTTGAGCTGGTAGGATCCCTCATTGGTTTTATAGTATCTCGAATATTCCGGGTTTTCAGGAATGAGATCATTCCCATTTTCATAGTCGTAGATCTGTATAGTTTTAAGATTTACTCGATCAACACCAAGTTCACGGCCAAGATTTTTGACATCATTGATCTGATGTTCGTTTTGTTTGCTTACCAGAAACTGAAAAGTAACTATGGGTAGCCTGGAAGTTGCCTTCTTTTTTACTGAGATCAGGTTTTTTGTGCCTTCAATTACTTTTGATAATTCGCCTTCAATCCTATAGTTTTGATAGGTTTCTTGTGTAGTACCATCAATGGAAATAACGATCTCATTAATTCCAGAATCAATGATCTTTTGAGCAGTTTCGAGACTGATGAAATGTGCATTGGTAGAAGTCAGGACGTAAATATTTCGGCTACGTGCAACTTTTACAAGATCAAGAAATTGCGGATTAATGAAAGGCTCACCTTGAAAATAGTAGTTTATGAATTGAAGATTCTTTCCTAAGCCATTAAGAATGAGTTCATTGGTGGAAATTTTAAGGTTTCCAGTTGGGCGAGTAAATTGTCTTAATCCTGAAGGGCATTGTGGACATCTAAGATTACAAGCGGTTGTAGGTTCAATAGAAACAGCAAGTGGTGTGCCCCAATGTATGGGTTTTCGGAAGATCCTGGTCAGATAGAATGATGATCTAAGTTTGATCAGGTTCCAAACTCGTGATAAGGTTGTTGTGTGTAATATTTCACTATTCCGTGACAAAAATTAAACGTGTTTTAAATTGCTGGGCATACTAAGTTATTCGATTTAGGTGAAATTCACTATCCATAGACTATTATAATATCCCGTTATAAAAATAACATAACACTAGATTGGTAATGCTAAAATTCGTAATTTGGTGTCTTTAAATTTTATTAAGCCAAATAAACATGAAAAAATTATTACTAATTATGAGTTTACTTATGGTCTCGGCGATATCTAATGCCCAGATCGTAGTTTATGTCAATGCGCCTTCTGCTAACGAAGGAAGCTATGAGTTTACTTATGCTCAGGGAGCTTCATGGGGAGTTCCGGATCTTACAGTTCCCGGAAACGCTGTTGAAGATACCATGGTATTTGTCAATGACGGAACCTCAGGAGATTCACTTGGATGTAACGGATTGATCAACGGTGTAGACGTTAATGGTCAAATTGCTGTTGTTTACAGAGGTTCTTGCGAATTCGGAACAAAAGCTTTAAATGCTCAGAATGCAGGTGCCGTTGGTGTTATTATCATCAACAACGCCGGAGGAGCACCTCTTGAAATGGGTGGTGGAGCTGACGGTGGTGGTGTATCAATACCAGTTGTTATGATCACAAATGCTGCTGGAGCTTTGTTGAAGCAAGAGATTGAAAACCAAACTTCAACTGTTTTTATTGGAAGTAAAAATGGATTGTATGGGGATGACCTAGCAATTCGTCCAAGCGAAACTTTAAGAGCACATTCTTTTGGGGTACTACAACCTTTGTCTCAGGATGGGACAGAATTCAATTTTGAGGTTGGAGCATGGATAAGAAACTATGGTACTAATTCACAAGGAAATGTACAACTTCATTGTACTGTTGATCTGGGTGTTACTAATCTTTATGATCAAACTTCCACTGTAGTTACTATTCCTGCAGGAGATAGTGCATTTGTTTCACTTCCAACTTTTACCCAGTCTACTTATGCTAATGGTTTCTATGAAATGACTTATGAAATTATTATGACAGCAACAGATGAGTCAGACTATGATAATACCTGGGATGCCAATTTCTTTATTAATGATAGTTTGTTCTCTCATGCTACTATGGATCCAGTTGGAATGGAACCAGTGCCTACTTTTGCACTTTATAACGGTGATGAAGGTGATGGTGGTTTCGCTGAAACCTGCATCTTTTTTAGAGACACTAATGCTAGTAGATTAGGAGTTTTTGGGATGACGATCAATGCATTTACTTCTCAAAATCCAGATCCAACTTCATTAGATGGAAAGTATGTAGAGATCTTTGCTTATACCTGGGATAATGCTCCTGATAGTGCTTCACATTGGACTACAGTTGCTGAATGGGAAGGTGTTTCATTAAGCAGCCCTCCAATTGCACAGGCAAATTACATTTACATTGATGATCTTCAAGGAGAAAATCTTTTTATCCCATTTGAATCTACACCATTATTAGTAGATAATCAGGCCTATTTATTCTGTTATTATGTTGAGTCTGGAATTTACCCTGGTTATGATAATAAAGTAGACTATAGCCTAAACATGGCGTTGTATGATCAACCTGTAAATATGGTTCATACTGATGCTGAAGCTAGATGGTATGCAGCTGGTTTTGGTAACGGTAAGCAACCTTCAATGATGGTTCATTTCTTCACTCCAGATCAACTTGGAGTTATGGAAAATGCAGGCGAATCTAATTTGTCTGTTTATCCAAACCCTGCTACTGATAAAGTAAGCGTTTTGTTAAAAGAGAACTACGGTAATGTATTTGCGACATTAACCAATCTTGAAGGTAAGGTGGTAAGCACGCAAAATGTTACTATGGAAGCTAATATTTTAGTTTTAGATGTTACAACACTTGCATCTGGAACATATATGGTAGACATTAATTATAACGGAGAAGAACATCAGGTTTTCAAAGTTGTGGTTACCAAATAATCAAAACTCTATAAATGAAAAAGCCCTCTGTTAACAGAGGGCTTTTTTTATGTATTTATATATCATTAAAATTGGATGGCCATAAAAAGAACATCATCTATTTGTTCGTAACCACCTTTCCAATTTGTCCACACCTGATCTATATATTCTGACGGATCCTTTACATTTTGATCACTCATATCCTGGATTAGTTTTTGCACTCCACCCAATTTAAGTTTTCGTCCATCATCTCCTCCAAATTGATCAGGGAAACCGTCAGAAAATAAGTAAAGTACATCACCGGTATTCATCTGGTAAGATTGTAGATTGAAATCCTTTTTATCAACATCTCCTCCACCAATGGATACTTTGTCACCTGAAATAAGTGCTACTTTTCCATCCTGATGGATGAAACTGTGTCTTTTAGCTGAAGCGAGATCAACCTGTTTGGTTTTTAAGTCTACTTCCACCAAAGTAAGATCCATCCCATCACGTGACTTAAAGAAGGACTCTTCAATATCCAGTTCAGCATTTTGCTCCTGATGAAGAATTTTTTGTACCTCAGAATCCAGAATTTCTAATACGTCATTTGGTTTAAGCCATTTTCCTGAACTCTCCATGAGCATATAAATGTTTCGCAATGTTGTAGAACCAATCATACTCACGAAAGCTCCAGGAACACCATGACCTGTGCAATCAACACAGCCAATGATCAATTTTTCCTCGATTTGGCGAATGAAGTAGAAGTCACCACTCACAATGTCCCTTGGTTTATAAAAAATATAAGATCCAGGAAGAAGATCAGTTAGTTCCTCTATCTCCGGTAATATTGAAGATTGAATTCTTTGAGCATAATTAATACTGGAAGTTAGGTCTTTGTTTATTTCCTCAATGTGTTCTGCCTTCTCAACTACTTCTTTTGTTTTGATTGCCAATTGCTTTTCAAGATATTCCTGAATTTTTCTCATTCTTTGAAGTCGCCATCTCACTCCCAGGAAAATAATTGAAATCAATACTATTGCCACTAATACATAGAACCACCATTTTTTCCAGAAAGGTGCTTTCACGTTGATCTTAATAACAGCTGTTTTTTCAGCACAAATTCCATCAGCATTGCATGCTTTGATCTTAAAACTGTATTTGCCGTCGGTTATTTTACCATAAGTAGCTGATGCCTCAGGAGAGAAGTCAGAATAAACCTCGTCATGTCCTTCCAGCATATATTGATAAACTACTTTTTCAGGATCCTTAAAACTAACGCCTATGAATTCAAATTGTACTCTATAATTACCGTATGGCAATTCAATATCATGATTGATATCATATAGTTTATCACCAATGGTTACACTTATCAAGTTAATAACCGGTGGGATATCATTTGCTACATCTTTAGTTGGGTCATATTGTATTGCTCCTTTATCGGTACCAATCCATAAATAGTTTGATCCATCTCTAAACATGGCATTGGGATTAACCTGACCTTCAACGCCGGATTTGTGATCAAATCCGAGTATTTCATTTGAAGGTTGAAGGATCTTAGATAAGGCTCCGCGGTGACCGATCCAAATGTTATTATTGGCATCTGCATGTACAGAGTAACAATAATTGGATTTCAATCCGTTCTCAGTAGTAAAATGGCTAAAGGATTTACCCACTTTTTTATACACTCCTTTTTCTGAAGTCGCTAACCAAATATTCTTTTCAAGATCCTGACAAATAGAAACGATCTCTAATTCACCAGCACCAATTATTTCATATTCTTCAATTGAATAGTCAACGATCTTATAGACGAATCTACTATGGGTTCCCATCCAGATATTTCCTTCATCATCCAGTAAAACTGTTTTTATTGCGTTATGAGCCAATCCTGATTCAGTATCAAACAGATTATTGGATTTATTTTTAATGTTATAAACGATCAATCCACCATCAGTTGCTACCCACAACACACCTTCTTTTCCTGAGATCTGATTGATCCTTTTCTGCAATCCGCCATATCCCCATTGTATAGCCGTGATCTTGTTATTAGTCAGGTCATAACAATACATTCCGGATGTACGTGTTCCAATCCATAATTTAGAATCCATAACAAAAAGTGTTGTTACGGCATCATTGACAAAACTGTTTTTTGAATTATAGAGCTGCCATCCATTTTCTAGCTGATCTGAAATTCTTAATAGTCCATTCTCAAGACCTAACCATTTATTGCTATCATCAATCCAAATAGAAGAAACGTTGTTGTTAGCCCCGTACTGTTCATTGTTGTAAAAAGTGAAATAGTCGTCCAATAAAGTGGATAAGCCTTGCCCAAAGGTTCCAATCCATATATTGTGTTCTCTATCTTGAAAGACGGTTTGTACAAAATCACTGGACATTCCAGTTTGTTTATTGTACCTGATCATCTCAAAATTCTCAGCTCCTGTAGTATCGGCCTTTAATTTGATCAGTCCCTGACCTTGAGTTGCCAACCAAATATTTTGTTGGTCATCTTCCATGATGTATTGTAATGATATATTTCCCAGATCAATTTCACTGTCCCATAAACTTTTTTGTAGCGTACCTTCATTCAGTCTTATTTTAGCCATTAAGCCTGACTGTGAGCCAATGATGGCAATTCCCTCTTCATGAGTAGGGTTAATCGTATTGATCCACTCATCTTCAAATACTTTTTTGGCAACAGTCCATTTTCCTTTTATATTCTGAATATGGATCAATCCGCTTGAGGTTCCTGCCGCAATATTATTTTCATCAAAAACATACAAAGCATGAAAACTATCTTCGTTGAAATTGCCCAGAGAGATAGTTTTTCCATCTTTTATTTGAAAAACTCCTTCATTTTGAGCTACGAAGAACACACCGTTCCCATTTCCGCTTATGGCGTTGATCTTGCTTTGAATAGCCTTATCATTTGGTATGACAGAGAATTTGCCATTTTCGAATTTGGAGATTTGACCGCCGTTGTGTCCTATCCATTGCGTACCAATTTCATCAACGTATGAACATGTGATGACATTCTCGGCTAATCCTTGATCAGTGGTGTATGTGTAGAAGTTTTTGCCATCAAATCTGCATAGGCCCTCACCTGTTCCTACCCACAGGTATCCATTTTTATCCTGATTGATAGAATAAATGAAGTTCTGAGAGATCCCGTCCTCTGTGGTATATTGATTAAATCTAAATGACTGTCCATACGAAACGGCGCAGAATAGGAACAATAGGAATGAAGAGAAGATCCGATTCATTTACTATCTTGGCGTCAGTTTTATTTTAGATTCCGGTTTTGGAACTCCACCAATTGGGATGGTATAGAACGGAAGGGTTTCACCATATTGGTTAGTAATATAAAAACTTACATTATTGTTTTTTGCCGGACGTGACTTATTCTTGTGGAATTGAACGTCAAAGGTAGATTCTTTTTCTTTTTCATTCACATCATGTTCACTTCTTTTCCAATCTCCGTCACCAGACTTATCGAGATAAACGGCATAGCGTGTGTTTGTAATGATCTTTAATTCACCGTCATTATCCCAATCAAAATTACCTTGCTTAATAGAGATCACTTTACTATCAATGTATGGGTAAACATGCGATATTTCAGTAGGACTGTCATGCATTCTGAACGTGTATTCAAATGTAAATGCATTACCTCCTTCGATCTCTTGATTTTTAGAATTGGAAGTACTTAAAAAGTATTTATAAAGATTACCATCATCTCCTTCCTTGCCTTCACAGATCACCTTAAAAATATATCCACCATACTTTTTAGAAAGTTCACCTGATGTTGGGTTGAAAGGACCAAAGCTGTACCATTCTTTATCCATTTCATTTCCGAAAGTTTTCGTGGCAAGGAGGTTACCACTTTTATAGTTTCCAACAGGATTGTGTTTTGTGGCATCTTTATCCGTTATACACCCAGTACCACCATAAACTGAAAAATTACATTTTGTATTGAACGTTCCTTTTTGTTCGTCTAATTCTCCTCCAATACCTGGATCATATACACGAATAAAAACTGGGTCTTTATGTGTTGCCGGTATAACAAAGAAGAATACCTGACAGAAATCGTCATCACCCCAGGAAGCTTCTCCTTCTGAACCAAATGTGATCAGATAAGGAATGTTTTCAATATCCGCGGGTACAGACTGAGCCTTGGCAACAGACACAATTAGAATTGAAATAAAAAGGGTAAATGTTTTCAACATGAGTTCAATTTAAGCATTATGACTCAAAATCCGCACCAAATTTCTAAACTTAGTCGGGGATGAGCTATGCAGGTTTTTTTGGTTCCAAGGTTATGAGGTCTCCTACCATGATTTTAAAGTCATTTCCTACATCTTCCATATCGATATCATCTTCTTCATAACGCCAGATCACACTAACCTCTTTATTTTCTCTCAAAATTTGTAGTTGTCTTAAGATCTCAACAAGTATATTGGATGTAGAAGTATTGAAATATTCAATATCGAATACTACCTTAATGGAATTAGAAGGTGTCTTATAGAATTCATTTAACCAATCACTAAAAGGAGTATAGAAATCACGTGGGTTTTCAGGCAAGCTCTTACCAGAGATCGTTAATGTTCCTTCTTCTGTATCTCCTACAATAGCAGGGGTTTTTTCTGTTGCGGTTATGTTGATGTGTCTCATAGTCTCAGGTAAAAAATACAGCATTATTTTTAAAGCGAGTGGCGGAATTCGACATAGGCTGGTTTTTTTTCGGCCAACTATTGAATATCGTATCAATTCTATAATTATGACTCATTTTAATTGTCATTGAATTAATTGTTTGATATTGTTTTTGGATCCGTACACACCACCGATTTAAAAACGCAATCTTCAAACGGTTCGCCATTTTTGGTGCCTCGTACAGCCAATTTGATCTCGAAGGTTCCAGTTTCGCTATATGAATATTTGGTTTTAGGTCCTTTGACCTGGTCCTGATCATTAAATTTCCATATATATTCATTCAACTGAGCACCTGGTAAATTGGTCTCCTCTGAAGATAGACTGAATTCTTGTCCAAGGTATACAGTATCTGGGCAGGTAATGTAAGGTTGTTCTTCCAGATCAAGTGTTAATAGGAAATAACTCTCTTTGTAATAGGTTTTCTTAATGATAGTGTCAATAATGTCGAGTGTGATCTCGTATTCACCAGGTCCCGGAAAACAATAATCAATGGACACACCTCTTAAGGTATCAACATTAATGTGCCATTCGTAGATCAATGCATCTTCATTTCCATAATCATGGGCATTTTCTTCATAAAGAGTATAGCACATGTTGTTTGATACTATACTATCGCAGGCTTCAAATGTCGGCCTTTCGTATTCAAAAGAAAAAAGCTCATCTTTTCCATTTCTATTTGAGCTCAAATAACCATTCTTCAATTTTGAATTGGAAATTAATCCAAAATCGTCTGCAGATGAATTGATGGGTTCAGGCAGATGCTCTAATTCACTTGTTTTTTCATTGAAAGCATAGATATCCAACTTCCCAAAACCTTTTCTATCAGAAGAAAAGTAGATGAATCCTTTATCTTGAGAAGGAAACAATTCATTGTTGGCTGTATTGATCTCAGGGCCAGCATTCACTGGTGTACTCCAGCCTTTTTTCTTTTTGTGAGATATCCAAATGTCAAAACCACCTTCACCTCCCGGCATATTTGAAACAAATACTAATCTATCACCGGTTTCATTTAAGGATGGATGGGAGTATTGATAAGCGGTATCAATAAATGACAGCAATTTAGGCCTGTTCCAGCCATAATAGTCAGTATGTGATTCGTACAATGCCAGCCTATTTTCAGTTGTTTGGAACAAACCCACCTTTTGATCCACCTTAATATTTCTTGAAATCACAAGGGAGTTACCATCACTACTAAAGCTTACTGGACCGTCATTATAATTTGTTCTAAACAGTTCATCAAATCGTTCATAGGTTCCATCTTCTGAAAGCACGTAAAGGTCAGCAGGCTCTGCATTATTATTATCAATAACGGTTTTTATATACCGATCTTTTTGATTACTGCAAACAACAAGTTTATCTCTAAAAAAAGCAGGACTAAATACATCCCCTCTTAGATCATTTTCAACACGTTGAACTTTTGCTTCCTGGCTATAGCCAATTGCGCAAATGAAAAAGAGATATGTCAAGATCAACCTTACCATGCTAAGTATCTCGGGCTTGAAATTTGTGTTTTGAAAATGAAGTTATATCTCAAAGCCAATTCATGTGAACCATACTGGCGATAACTAATAGCCGTTAGTGGCATTCCAAATGAGTACATGATAGATAGTTGTTTGGTAGGAGATATTTTAATTAATCCGATTATAGCTTCTTCGGTTCTATACGATATGCCCGCTTCGATCATAGGATGTAGCTCAGCCATTAAGTTTATATCAACCTGAGGTCTGGCGCCAACTTTATATTTCAATAATAAGGATGGTTTCAGCTGTTTATCATTTGAATAATTAAAAGCATAACCTCCACCAAGCATGAAATTATAATCATGGATATCATGGCGGATCTTGAATTTTGCACCATCAAAAGAGTATCCTAAGAACATAGGTAATGAGAAACTAACAAAATACTTTTCTGAATTCAAACTTGCTCCAAAGCTAAAATCGGGTAAAATACCCAGAGGAGTATCAGTTAATGATCCATCTCCCTGATCATTTACCTGCAATTGCGAATTTCTGGATCTTAGCATTGAAATTCCGCCTGAAAGACCAAAGGACAATCTTGCTGTTTTCATACGAATTCGATATGCATATGAACCATAGATCCCTGTATTTCTGTTGACTCCAATTTGATCAGCAAAAAATTGCAGACCTACTGCCGAATTGAGACTTTTTAGCGGAGAGTGCACTGATAGTGTTTGAGTAGTAGGTGCACCAGGAATCCCTACCCATTGTGCTCTGTAATTTCCGAAAATACTTAACGCTTCCTGATTACCTGTGTTGGCAGGATTTAGCGCCATATCATTGAACATGTATTGACTAAGAATGGGGACATACTGTGCTCTGGCAGCAACAGAAAAAAAGATCAATATGACTATTAGTACTCTCATCTGGTCAGTACAATAAATCCTTTATATGTGTCCTCTTTTGCTTTGATGACATAGAAGTAAGTATCAGCACTTAACTCCTTACCATTCATATCTTTTCCATCCCAATCATTTTGGTAGTTTACCACTTCTAACACCTTTTGTCCCCAACGGTTAAATACAGTTACTTCATTATCTATAAGTTCCAATCCAATGATCCTGAAATAGTCATTCAATCCGTCACCATTTGGTGTCAAAGCTTCCGGAATGAACAGATCACGTAAATTAATGATCACTGTATCAGCATCACCTGGACAACCTAAATTTGACACTGTCCACAGCAATTCATTTACACCATTTTGAAGATTGGTTATAGAGGATATCGTATCAGTATCATCTGAAAGATCACCACTTCCTGAGATCAAAGTCCATATTCCTGTTCCGTTAACCGGTGTTCCCGCATGTAATTGAGTCTGGTCAGTTAAGGTTAATTCCTGGTCCGGTCCGGCATCAGCAACAGGTGGTTCAAAGATCTGTACATTCGTAATGGCAGTATCCGGACATATACCCGTTGTGATGTATTGAATGGTATGTGCGATACCTGTAGAACTATTGGCAAGGTCAATAGAACCAGAATTGCCATCAATGATCAATCCTGCATCCCCAGAAAATGAACCTCCCGTTGTCCCAATTATTACAGCAGCACCAATTATACTGGTTGTGCATAAATAGGCAGATCCGTAATCAATGGAGGCCTGATCATTAGCATTAATAGTTACAAAGGCCGTGTCTGTGTTAATACATTCCGGTCCAGGAGAAAAGTAGATGATCTCATAAGGTCCACCAGCTGTTGAATTGCTTAGATCAATTTCTCCGGTCATTCCGCTAACGAAAACAATTCCTGCTGGAGCAGTGAAATTACCTCCGGCCATAGTAATGAAAGGAAGTGGATTATTATCCTCACTACAATAGCTTGTAGAACTGTAGCTAAAAGTAGGATCATCTTCAGGATATATATTGATGATCACATCTGAGCTATTTGGACAGTTTGGACCCGGGGTAGTATACGTAATGGTATAAGGACCACCTATTGTTGATGCTGCTACATCAATTTCACCGGTGCTGGTTGATATGAAACTGATCTCTGTAGGTCCTGAGAATGTTCCTCCTGTTGTTCCTGTAATTGTTGGGATTTGATTAACATCAGCAGCACAAAAAACGTTGGAACTAAAGTTAAATGAGGCATCATCCTCTGGATTGATCGTAATATCAAAAGTTGAACTATTTGGACAGATTGGACCTGGAGTGGTATAGGTAATTGTATATGGTCCACCAGCTGTAGAAGAAGATAGATCAACTTCACCTGTGGTGGTGCTCACAAAGACAATACCTGCCGGACCGCTATATGTTCCGCCTGTTGTACCTGTTACTGTTGGAACCGGGTTAGCGTCTCCCTGGCAATAAGTGTTTGCTGGATATGAATATGAAGGATCATCTTCGGCATTGACATTAAATACTACAGAATCAGTATTTGGGCAAATTCCGGTTGTTGTATAAACTACATAATAATTAGCTAAAGCACTTGTTGAAATGGTAACTTCACCTGTTGATGCATTAACAGTTAGGTTTCCGGTTTGTTCAGAAAATGAACCTCCAGCTGTCGTAATGGATGTTGGCAACTGATTAGCATCTGCTGCACAATAATCATTTGCAGAATAAGCGAAAGAAGGATCATCTTCTGCATTAATAGTCACCTGGACCGAATCAGCATTTATACAATAAGGACCAGGAGTGGTGTAGGTGATATAATATGGTCCTCCGGCGGTTGAAGCGGATAGATCAATTTCACCTGTTGAAGAACTGACAAAAGTTATCTCAGCCGGCCCGGTAAATGTTCCTCCTGTTGTTCCTGTTACAGTTGGAACAGGATCAGTGTCACCCTGGCAATATGCCGCGGCATTGAAATTAAAGGCAGGGTCTTCCTGATCATTTATATCTAAGATAAAGTCATGGGTAAATGGACATAACCCAACGGTGTAGGTTATTGTATACGGTCCTCCTATTGTGGATGCCATCAAATCTATTTCACCGGTTGGTGACGGACTACCATCTGTAAAAATTATACCGGCGGTGGCGGTGAACATTCCGCCAGTAGTAGTAACACTATCCGGTAAGGTACTTGGATCTCCATTGCACAACACAATTTCAGGATAGGAGAAAAACGGATTATCATCCTGTAAAATGAATTCATTGGAATTTCCAATTTCAAAAATATTAGATGGTGGTGCAATTCCTTTTCCTCCGTCATCTCCAATTACAATTCCAATATTTAAACCTTCAGAATTTATGCAGGTAGATGCGATATCTGCGTCAAAGCAAAAGTTATATGCAAAACAATTGTACATACCATCATCTCCATCTCCCCATGGATTACCTGAGCCATGCGCGAATTCCCATAAAATGCTGTTTTCTGTTCCGTTATACACTGCGGTCCATTGTCCTGAACCGTCATAATTTCCAGCACCAGGATTGGGCGTCAAAGTAGAAACATTAATATTCTCATAGCAATTCCCAAGTTTAAATTCAATAGAGTCAACCCATTCCCAATCATTTTCATTTTTAATATATAGATCGTGACAAATTTGAACCGATTCGCATGGTTGCATGGTCAGATCTGCATTTGACCCATTCAAATAAGGTACAATGCCATCCAGGTCTGTATCTAAGACATTGCAGGATGTATTATCGAATTCAATACCAGAAGAAGCGCAGTAAAATGAAATGTCATAGCTTTCTATGGAATCAACCATGGCGTCTAATACCAAATAATATGTTCCCGGTCCAGGAGCAGTGAAAGTAAGGTAATGGCTGTTGTTTGAAAATTGAGCGGCACTTATATTAAAACTATCTACTTCCAAACAATTGCCTAGTGTAGGACAGTCACTAGAAAGGAAATAAAGATACATGTACTCATCATTGGCATCAACAACATTATCCAATTTAACTTGTAAAAATTGATTGCTTTCGTTCACGGTAACCTGATATAATGCATCCTGGCCTGGCGTATTGATGCTGCTACAAGAGAAGGATGAATAAATATTACCATTCCCTCCAGTAGTTTCACCAAAAAATTCATCTCCACAAGTTGCGATTCTGGCTTCAGGTTTGGCCTTCACCACTACATTGAAGAAACATACATCTTTTGTTCCGGCAAGATCCTCCGCGGTTAAACTGACCAAATGTATGCCGCCACTTAAGATGCTTAAATTAGGTGGATCCTGAGCAACGGATACACCGCCCAAACCACAACCATCAGTAATGGATAGCCCGGTATAATCCCCTAATACATAAGAACATGCGGCGTCAGCTGCAACGGTATCATTTTGTTGGCAAACGTCTATGGATGGTCCACATGGGTATGAACTGCTACAATCATAGCTGAATACAAAAAAATCATTTGAACCTTTCCAGTTTATAAAGGTCAAAGGAAGTGTTGTAAAGTAGCTATTTCCGTAGATCTCTCCACCGATTGAACTAATACCTCCATTGGTGCTTATGGCTCTTGGTATTCCATTTGACACCGTGGATTGTTTAAAGGTCCAAATTGGTATGCCAGAGTTGCTAGTAGCAGTTACGTAAATATCTTTATCTAAAGCTGTAAGAATTTCACTTCCAAAATCTACCGTATTTTCAAATGAACCACATACTTGAATAGTGCCACAACTTATGTCCATGGCGACACCAAATGCTTCATCATCACCAGTCCCTCCATTACTCCATTTGGCCTGTATGCTCCCACCACCATTGTATCGAACCACAAAGGCATCCATTTGACCATTTGAATAGATAGTGTCATTATAGGTAAATGGTCCTGAAGTTGCGGGGGATTGCACTAATTTAGTAATATCAGATGCTGCACCAACAACAAATAACTGACCACTTTGAACAGTAACATCATTACTTCTAACCGGTCCGGTATCTGAACCTCCAGAAGATGCCCAGTTCACAGAACCATTGACGGCACTAAAACGTGTGATCCAGAATGATTGATTTCCATAATTAGGTAGAATATAATCCGTTCCGGTAGTAAAAAAGGTCATATCAGAAGCCTGATAATTACCGGTAGCATAAAGGTTATTACCATCAATTGCCAGACCCGTAGCCGTTTCGTCTAAAGGTCCTCCATGCGAGAAGGCCCATGTAAATGCTGTGAAAGCAGAATCTACCTTTGCAATGAAGACGTCACTTCCACCTTGAGTAAGAGGTAATGATTGACCACCTGGGAGATTTAAAGGGCCTTTATGTAATCCTGTCACAAATACATGCGTTCCATTACCAGTTACGCCCCAAGCCTGGCTTTTACCCGTAGAGGCAAATGTTGGACCCGTAATATGTATAGGAGCACCGGAAGCATTGATCTTTAATAAATAGAATGATTCATTTGAAGAGGATGAAATATTCACTCCAAAATCCAGTGTTGTATGGCTATGATACCCTGCTACATAGGTAGCTCCGGCGGCATCAACAAAAATTGATTTAGCTACGGCTTGATTAGAACCATCAGATTGAATGGCCCATTGCACTACACCCAGATTGTTGTACTTTGCTACGAAAGCCTGTCCTGCGGCATTAGCATAAAGGTTATTGGAGCCAATGGTTAAAGCACCCCTGAAAGAACCACAAACGTAAGTGTTTCCGGCAGCATCAACAAATACATCTTCAACAAGATCCTGGAATGTACCGCCATTATTTGCTACAGCAGTCCAATCCAAAGGCGGTTGGGCATAGACAGTATTGCCTACGAACCAACAGAAAAAGAGTATGGTTAGCTTTTTAAACATTTAAACAGTAATTTATACTGAAAGGTACAACAAAGGTTACTATTAAACTTCAGCTTTTCCTCAGTATAATGACCTATTTCTAAATATTCAAGATAAAATAAAGTTAAAAAACAAACAAATGATTTTTGCTTGTCACTTTCGAGTTTGTTTAAGAATTCAATTTTAGGAGATTAACGCGATTTGGTCTTCAATTGAATAATTGACCCTAACATATCTTTAAAATCATGACCTACCTCGGCCATTTCTTTATCGTCTTCGTCGTATTCCCAGATCACGCTAATATTTTTGTGTGCTGATGAATTGTCAAGCGTAAGCATAAAATCTACGAGGATCTTTGACGTTGCCGTATTGAAATATTCGAGACAAAATTCGGCATTAATTTCTGAAATATTTGATTGTAAAATTTCCAGAAGCCATTCCTGAAATGGTCTGTAGAAAACTCTTGCATCTTCGGGTAAACTTCTTCCTTCTATTCGAATTTCACCTGTATTTGCTTTCCCCGTTATCTTAGGGGTTCGGTCCGTAGCTTGGGAAATGAAATCTTTCATTAAGTGCTAAGATACAGCAAGTAATGATAAAAATCACAATTATAGTCGATCAACTTCCATTAAGTTGATCTTACATTTCATGGTATCCTTATAGTATTGACCAATTTCTTTTATCTCCAGATCGTCACTTTCAAAGTACCAGTCAATTTCAACCACTGTCTTCATTCCTATCAGTTCATCAAGCAACATTAACATTCTGGTGATAACTACAGTTGAGCTTGAGTTCATATACATTAAACTGATCTTAACTTTAGTAAGAGGAGCAGGTTCCCTGGAATACTCAGACAACCATCTATTGAACTGCCAATAGAATTCTTTGGTGTTTTCAGGAATAGAAACCCCTGAAATCTCAATGGTTCCGGCTAATTTGTCCAGTTTTATATAAGGTGTCTTGTTAGTTGCCTGGATTTCAACAGGTGTGTCACCAAACTGCATATCTTCTTTCATCTGCTTGAAGATAAAAATTTAAGGTAAATGAAGGCAAAGATAAGTTTAAAAACCTAACTCAAATTTATCAGGCAAATAGAAATTTAGCTGATGACCTTGATTCTCCTTCAATACCGCGTATATATGTTTCTACATAATCTAATAGTAGAATATCTTTTCTATAATATCTGGAGGCTCCATATGAAAAGGCTCTATCTACAACATTGATGTCGTTTTGATTCGAAATAACAACTACTCTGGCATCAGGTTTTTGCTGTAATAAAGAGGGAATGGCATCAACACCTTTTGTTCCTCTTAAAACGTGATCCATGAAGATCACTTCAGGCTTAATGTTACGAACTTGTTGAATGGCATCTTCACAATTATTGTAGTGATGAACTTTAAATGGCCCAATTTGCTCCATTTTCTTAATGAATGTTTTGGCAAAAAAAGTGTCGTCCTCAATCAGAAATACATTCGTAACTTTCATATTACCGTGAAATTACGTTGGGAATTGTAAACTTGAGCTTACTTATCGATAAGTGACACCAATAATCCGACTAGTTGTTATCTATGAACGAACTGCGTTTTTTGGCGATCACATCTGTTGCAGACTTTAGTAATTCAATAAACTTGACTAAGTCAGTATCTGCCGCTTTCTTACTTTCTATGAGGTCACTAAGATCATACAATTCTGAAAACCCAAACATGAGTAATGAGGGTTTCATCTTGTGAGCGATATGGATGAGTTCTTCAAAATTATTATCTGTGAGGGCTGTTTTGAATTTTTCAATTTCTTTCTCTGTGTTTTCTAGAAAAATATCAAACAATGAGATGGCAAATTCTTCATCTCCATCTGCTAAATTGGTCAATTCAGGTAGATCTAATTTTAACCATTTGTCAGATGATACTTTTTGTGAGGGTTCAGTTTTTAATGCAAACAATTTGTGTAGTTCCTGAATAATATCTTCAACTCTAAAAGGTTTGGGTATGAACCCATTCATACCAGCGTCAATACACTTTTGTTGCTCTTCTTCCAGAACATGGGCAGACATGGCAATGATGGGTACATTAGAAAATTTACGAATTTCTTTTGTGGCCTCATATCCGTCCATAATTGGCATTTGGATATCCATAAAAATGACATCTGGTTGAAATTCTTTAACAGCTAGAATGCCTTTGTCTCCTGAGTTGACAACCATATGTTTGGTTCCCAGATCAGATAATACTTTCGTCGCTAGTTTGACATTTATAGGATTATCTTCGCAAAGAAGCACTTTAAGGTGATCTGTTACTACCTCTTTCTTACCACTATCAATTTCTACCGTTTTATTATTGTCCGTAATTTGAATTGGAATGCACATTGAGAATTCTGACCCAACTCCTTCTTCAGATCTAACTCCAATATTTCCATTCATTAACCTGCATAATTCAGCAACTATTGATAATCCCAGCCCTGTTCCGTGTTGCGTTCGCTGAAGACTTGAATCTACCTGACTGAAATTTTCGAAAATGGTATCCAATTGGTCCGTGGGAATGCCAATTCCAGTATCTTTTACTTTAAATTGCAAACACTTTTTCTTTTGATCAAAATCTACGTTTACCTCTACATTTCCGTGTTCTGTGAATTTTATAGCGTTTGATACTAAATTGTTAAGTATTTGGGATAATCTGGTGTCATCAAGGCATACTGTTTCTGGAATCTCCTTACCAAAATCAAGAAACAATCCAATTTTCTTTTCTTTTGCTTTGTTGTTGTGAAGTTGAATTACTTTTTGAATTAATTGAGGAAGGTTAAAATCTCTTGGCCTGATGACCATTTTTCCTGCTTCTATTTTTGACAGATCAAGAATATCGTTTATGATCACTAAAAGGTCCTGACCTGAATTATTAATGATCTCAACATATTCTTTTTGTTCTTTGGATAATGGTGTATCCAATAAAAGATCTGCAAATCCTAACATTGCGTTCATTGGAGTTCTGATCTCATGGCTCATATTGGCCAGGAACTGAGATTTAAATTCGGCAGTTTTTTCAGCAAATACACGTGCTTCTCTCAATTTACGTTCAGTGTCTTTTCTAGCAGATATATCATAAAGAAAAAGAAGATTACAAGGGATATCGTTATAGACAATATCTGCCATGGAGATTTGAATAGGTATGATCTCTTTGTTTGCTGTATAGACATAACTATCCAGGTTTTCTAATTCTCCTGATAGAAAGAGTTCCACATTTTTTTGAGATCTTTCGTAATGTTCAGGTGGAATAGTGTCCATAACCTTCATGCCAATCATTTGCTTTCTATTATAACCATGAAGTTTGGCGCAGGCTTGATTGAGATCAATAATTGTCAGGTCATCTTTCTTTTCGATCATAATAGGAACATCACTGTTCGTGAAAACCGATCTAAAATTCCTTTCATTTTCCCTAATCTTTTCTTCTGCCTTTTGTCTTTCTGTGACGTCTCTTGAGAAGTAGGTTACACCTGATAATATTTTATTATTGTATATGGGACTGCATGAGATCTCAAGATAAAAAACCCCTTCTTTACTATCATATTCATTAACAGATAAAACGGAATCACCTAAAATTGCCTTGTCATAAAGTGTTTTCCAAACCGAACTAAAATCCGGTGTAAGTTGTGAGAAAAAAGGTTCACCAACTGTTGGTGGTTCCTGCCCATAATTACGCATAAATTCGCGCGCAACGGAGTTAATGATCAAAAGAACACCATTTTTATCAACGGACCAGATTCCATCCGAAGTGTTGTTTAGGATGGCCTTAGTATTGGCATAATTCTCATCAAGTCGCTTTTCTAGGTCTGTTCTTAGCTTATTTTCCCGTTTGAATCTACTTACGTTTCTAATGATTCGATCCAATAGGCTTGCATTGAGATCTGTATAAGCCACAAAGTCGAAGGCCCCCTTAATGAATGAGTCTCGGGTCATGCTTACGCTAGCCTCATTAACGAGCACAACAATTGGTGTTTCATTAAAGTAATTCTCATTTTCCAACAGTGTTAACACCGTTTCATTTCCTAAGGTATAATCGGAAAACACAATATCAAAATAGCTTGATTTTAGCTCTTTGATTCCATTCTCAAGATCCAAAGCATGCACCAGTTCAGCTTTAATCTCTGAATTACCAAGTACGGCTTTGAGCAGTTCGTGATCTTGAGCAATTGTTGTTATGTGAAGAATTCGTAACAAGTTGCTCTAAGATAGAAAGAATACTGATAGGTTGTGATTGGTGAGCAACCCTTAATGAACCGTTATATGGCAGAGAGGAACAATTAAAAAAGGCCCCCTGAACTTTATCAAGCGACCTTTTTTTTATCTAAACCCAGAAGATATTACACGTCAATTCCCTTCATCATTTTCTTCCAGTAAAGTCTTGGAAGGATATATTTTTTTAACCACCACAAACGTCTGTGTTCTTTAGATGAATCAAATACAAGCATTTGTTTTAGTTTGGGATCAGGGGTAAAGTTCCCATCATAATCGAATTCTGCCAGTACCATTTTACCGTAACCTGTAACCAAAGGACAACTCGAATATCCGTTGTAAGACATATTTCCAATATGTCCGCTTGCAATTTGTTTCTTAATGTTATCTATCACTACA
This sequence comes from Crocinitomicaceae bacterium, assembly GCA_020635955.1. Lineage (GTDB taxonomy): Bacteria > Bacteroidota > Bacteroidia > Flavobacteriales_D > Crocinitomicaceae > Paracrocinitomix. Next base: position 71,045 of record JACJYW010000011.1, on the reverse strand, counting down.
GGTACTTGTTTACGAATAGCAGCCCCCGTTTTTGCAGTAGGTAAGGCTGCAACATCTCCCATTCCGTAGACATTAGCATACTTTTTATGTTGTAATGTATGGATGTCAACATCTAACCAGCCGCCTTCGTTTGCCAAATTTGACTCTCTAATGAATTTTGGAGCTACCTGAGGTGGTGCCAAATGAAGCATTTCAAAAGGCATTTCAATGGTAGATTCACCGCTCAACTTTTCTTTGATCCTATTGTCTTCATTTACAACACACTGATTTTCTCCTGCGTTCACCCATTTGAAAGTAATGATCTTTTTATCGGCGTCTATTTTCACCGGAGCATAATGAGGTTTAAAATGAATACCATATCTATGAATCACTTTTTCTAAAGTAGCTTTAATGACTGGAACACCAAAAATGACACCTCCTGGTGTAGCAAAGATCACATTGGTTTTATCTGCAATACCTTTCTTTTTGAAATAATCAGCTGCCAGGTAAGCTATCTTTTGAGGGGCGCCTCCACACTTTATTGGAGTGGTAGGTTGTGTGAATACTGCATTTCCTCCTTTAAAATTCTTAAGAACTTCCCAGGTATGTTTGGGGTCAGTGTAATTGCTGCAAACAACTCCCTTATCTATGGCATCAGCTAACCCTTCGATCATATTCATGTCATAGACTAGACCAGGTGAAAGCACCAGGTAATCATATTTGATCTCTTTACCAGAACTGGTGATTACCAAATTATTGTCCGGATCAAGTTTATCTGCATACTCTTTTACCCAATTAACACCTGCAGGCATGACTTCAGACATCTTTTTCTTTGTGTCTTCGAAGTTGTAGGTGTTAGCACCTACCAAGGTCCAGGCTGGCTGATAATAATGGTATTCTGCGGGCTCTATCACAGTTACCTTCATGTCTTTTTCTTTCACTAATCTGGCAGCTGTCATTATTCCTCCTGTTCCACCACCTATGATAACGATCTCTTTCATAATGTTTGCAATTTTTAGCAAGGAACAAAGATTGTTTTGAAGGAATTGGAACTTTGGTCACATAAGATGTCTGTGATAACAGTTTATTGCCTGTTAAGAAAGGATTGGGTGGAAAATCAAAAAAGCTCCTCAAAAATGAGAAGCTTTTTTGCGGTCTGGACGGGACTCGAACCCGCGACCCCATGCGTGACAGGCATGTATTCTAACCAACTGAACTACCAAACCAATATTTTAAGAGTAAATAGCTTTTCTCTAAAAGCGGACACAAAAGTATATATTTTTTTTAATGAAGCAAAGTATACATGCTTTTTATTTAAATAATTTTTTGTCGTTTGATCAAATACTGCTGTAAGACAAACTCAACTCCCTCTTTTATATCTGCTTCCACAAAATCTATCTTGAATTGAGTACATTTTAATTTTAACTCTTTTGTGACAGCATCCACTTCTTTTTGGAATGATTTCTTGATCTCAGAGGGGTGCAATTTTACTTTTTCACCTGTTTCAAGGTCAATGAATGTGGTAGGCTTATTAGGGAAATTAAGTTCAGCTTCATGCTTTTTATCGATCACATGGAAAAGCAGTACTTCATGCTTGTTATGCTTCAAATGCAGGAATGCGTCAGTGATCTCATCTAAAGACTCATTGCTAAAGAAATCTGAGAAAATAACGATCAAAGATCTTCGGTGATTTGTTTCTGCCACGTTGTGAAGAATATTAGCCAAAGAAGTTTTATGATTTAAATGCTCCTGCTGCTTTACCATTAATTGTTCCAATTCATGATACAATCTTCGGTGATGTGCAGCTGAAGTTTTGATCGCCGTATCTGACAGAATTTTGTCTTCAAAAATGGTTAAACCAACTCCGTCTCTTTGCTTTTTTAGGATCTCCACCAGTGAAGCAATAGCATATACACTAAAACCTAATTTATTAAGCGGATATTCATTCGAGATCTCAGGAAAATACATGGAGGAAGAAACATCCAGAATTATTCTGCATCTCAGATTGGTTTCCTCTTCATATCTTTTAACAAATAGCTTATCGGTCTTTGCAAAGAGTTTCCAGTCAATATGCTTGGTACTTTCTCCTGTATTATAAAGTCTGTGTTCGGCAAATTCAACTGAAAATCCATGAAAGGGAGAACGGTGCATACCGGTTATGAATCCTTCCACAACTTGTTTAGCAACAAACTCCAGGTTGCCAAATTTGGCTAATTCGTGTATGTCAATTTTCCCGTACATCTCTATTTCTAACGGAAAGATAGTAATTATTGATGTGCTAATGGTTTAATGTGTTAATGTGCTAATGAATTATCAAGATAATATGCTAATTAAGTTATACATTAAACATTGAGTCTTCCAAATTACATCTACACTCTAAGATCTACACACTAATAAACTATAAGCTATAATTACTATCTTCAAATTCAATTATGAGTAAACAAAAGGAGGAGAAACGACTTTGTCAAAATTGTGGCACTGAACTTTTTGGGCGCCGTGACAAGAAATTCTGTTCGGATTATTGTCGTTCTGCTGCTCATAATGAAGAGAACAAAGACTATTCCAATTACATGCGAAAAGTCAACAATATTCTTAGAAAGAACAGAAGAATTTTGGCAAAACACAATCCAAATGGTAAGGCAAAGGTAGATGTAACCGTCTTAATGGAAGATGGATATAATTTCGCCTATTTCACCAATACGTATGAAACCAAAAAGGGCGGTAAATACTACTTTTGTTATGATCAGGGATATATTCAATTGGAAGATGGAACGTATGCACTGGTTGTCAGAGAATCTTATGTAAAATGATGCGGATCATCAATGCGATCTTTATTTTTCCGGTTAAGATATACCAGTATCTGATCTCACCTATTTTGCCACAATCGTGCAGGTATAATCCTACCTGCAGCAACTATATGATCCAGGCCATTAAGGAATGGGGCCCATTAAAAGGCAGTTGGTTGGGAATTAAACGTATCTCATCCTGTCATCCCTGGGGAGGTATGGGGGAGGATCCTGTTCCTGAAAATCCTAAGAAGCATAAGCATTAAAAAAGGCCCTCCCAATTAAGGAAGGACCTCACCTCAAACCCTATTGCATTATTAGATCTTTGCAGTCTTCACCTTATTGTTCTTTACAAAGGTATCTAACGCAACGTATGCTTCCTTTTCAGATTTTCTAAGGAAGGTTTCTTTTTTGTTCCAGTCAATTTTATACAAACAGTAATCATCTCTGTCACATCCCTGAGCATAGGTAATTGTTCCGAAAACGAAATCATTTGTAGTAGCATCAGTATCCATGTATTGTCCAAAACCTGAAGGACAACGACTGAATGATTTTTTGCCATCATAATCTACAAGGGTGTAGAGTTTTTTGAAGACGTTTTCGTGCATATAATCCCATACCTCAGAATTGGTGACTTTATCATCTTCTCCATCATTATCTTCAGAAGAATGAACGAACGAACTCATGGCAAGCAAGAAAGCTGCAACAACTGTTAGTGCGAAGTACTTTTTCATAGTTTTAATTTTAAGGTTTATAGTTTAGCTCTTTCTTTTTTGGTTTGAAAACATAAAATATTAGTAGTTCCACAACAAACAGGTTAATGATCCAGCTTAACCAGGCTGTGCTCACTACTATAAAATCGTAACTCAATTCAGTGTACCATGACATTAATGGCACTAAAAGGCGTAAGGTAACCGCGGCGAATGATAAAGCATAGGAACGGTACATCCATTTTTGATGAGATATAATGTCTTTTTTAACCACAGTAATTACAGCCATCAGGGTAGTAATGAACCATAACAAACTCATGATGATGAATGATATGGTTGAGGGAATTCCTCCTTCAGCATAAAATGCCATGATCAAACCTGTTGGAGCGCCCAACATTAAGATGCCGTATGCATAGATCTTCCCTAATTTTCTATGCAGTTCCAGATTTTTGTTTCTGAATTTTTTCAAGAATTGAAAAGGTCCAATTAAGATGATCAGCATTCCACTTATCACATGTAAATAGAAAGTGGGACGCCAAACCGTATCAAAAACTACATCCTGCTTTACCTGCAAAAAGTTAATATCCGATCTAAAGGATAAATACTCTGCTGTAATGGCAAAGAGAAATGCCGCAAAAAGCGTCATGATCATCCAGGAGATATATTTAATAGGTTGTATCATTTCTACTCTATACAAGTTAGATCAAAATACGTTCAGTAATAATTTGTTAGGATTAATTAACGTTTTGATTCCAAGTACATTTCAATAATACAGCCCTTGAAAAAAAGTAACAAAAAAATCCCGGCTATTCAACCGGGACTTTTCTTATTTGTATGTAATGAGGGATTATTTGATACTAATCCTAATTATCAGAAGGGTCGTTTTGCGCGTTCGGTACTATCTGGCCATAAATAATAGGAATATCACCTCTAAGTTTGTATTGATCTTTACCAGATTTTAACCACTCTTCAAATTTATCAGGCTTTCCGTGTGTTCTGTAAGATGCATCAGAATTGATCATTCCACCATTTTTATCAAGTATGACATATTGAGGCTGGGAATTCTTTTTAAATACAATTGATTGCCAATCAGCCCATTTATCCCCCCATGTTTCAAGTTTTCTTCCTGAATAAGGTGAAGTTTCTGGTTGTGGTAATTTTTCTCTGTCGTCAACATAAAGTGATGCAATAACGAAATCATTATTCATTAATTCATGAACTTTTTCATCTGACCAAACATTATTTTCCATTTTACGACAGTTCACACAGTTTTCACCAGTAAAATCAATCATTATTGGTTTTCCTTCTTCTTTGGCGTGTCTTTCGGCATCTTTAAAATCATGGAATACTACCAAATTGTGTTCATAACTTGCTCCTTCAGGCAGTGGCGGTTCAGATCCATGAATTCCATGAGGGATCTCAGAATAATTTTCTGGTGGAGCAAAAGCTGAGATTAATTTGACAGGAGCTCCAAAAAGCCCTGGTATTAAATACAATGAAAAAATAAGAGCAATTATACCAACTACTACGCGGAATGTTCCAAGTCCTTGAGTAGGACTATCATGTTTGGTTCTAAATACACCGAATAAGTATATAGCCATGACTAAGAAAATCCCTGCCCAAATAGCGATAAATAATTCTCTCTCAAGCAAGTGAGAGTCCCAATATATATCAGCAACAGATAAAAATTTGAATGCCAGGGCTAATTCTAATAATCCCAGAACAACTTTTACATTATTCAACCAACCACCTGATTGAGGCAATCTATTAAGCCATCCAGGAAAAATCGCAAATAAAGCAAATGGAAGTCCCAATGCAACTCCAAAACCAGCCATTCCTACGGTTAGATTCCATGCTCCACCTTCAGCAGATGAGGCGCTTGCAAGCAAACCACCAAGAATAGGTCCAGTGCACGAAAATGAAACCAAAGCAAGAGTCAAAGCCATGAAAAATATACCTATTAATCCTCCCAAGTTTGATTTTTTATCTGCGCCATTTGTTAATTTACTTGGCATTGTAATTTCGAATGCACCAAGAAAAGAAATTGCAAAAAGAGCAAGCATTGCGAAAAAGAATAAGTTCAATGGTCCATTCGTCCCTATTCCATTAAGAATACTAGGGTCTAATTTGTCAACCAAATGAAAGGGGGAACTGAGCAATACGTAAATTAAGAAAATAAATAATCCGTACATAACTCCTCTGAAAAGTCCTTTTTTCTTATCTGTTGCGCCTTTAGTAAAAAATGATACAGTCATTGGTATCATAGGGAATACGCAAGGTGTTAGTAGGGCGAGCAGTCCCCCTCCAAAGGCCAGGAAAAAAATTCCCCAGTAGGATCTGCCGGAAACACCATCCGAGTTTTCTGCAAAGAATGCCTTTTCAAGTGGTACCGAAAAAACCGTTTCCTTATGTGAAAAAATATTTCCGAGAGTATCCAATCCTTTATAATTGATTGAGACAGAAACGATTTGTGAAGAATCATTTGGGTTAATTTTGATTTTCTGAGTTAATGCTCCATTATCATATACATACATTTTTTCATTTCTCCCTATCACCAATGAATCTTTGAATTGAGGAAATGCCATTTCACCTGCAGATTCGAATTTGCCTGAAATTTTAACATCAAATGGCTTTTCTTTAGATTGTCCCAATAGGTAATTTGCGCTATTAATAATGGGATTAATAACTATCTCGTAATCTGTTTTTGATGAATAAGTGGCAAATACTTGGAATCCAATTGGAGATTTAATGATTTCTTCATCTGCTTCATCCTCTTCATTGCCATTCTCAGGATTATTCTCCTGATCTACCTCACCGCTTGCATCACAATCAGCTGTTTTACCTTTTACTTTGAAAGAATACTCTCTAAAGTCAGGAGGAAAACATGCCGTTTTACAAGCCATGAATCCGTATTCAACTTTTACTGTAAAATCCTTTTCAGATTTGATCTTGATCTTTTGTTTGAATTTGGCCAGTTTACCAGGGAAATATTTTTCAGGGAAGCCTTCGTTAGAATGATCTTCTGCACCAAATTCTTTGGCTGTACCAATCAGTTCATAATCTGCACTTGGAGCAAACGTAAATTCTGTCGGATAGGCAATAGCACCATCTGGCTGTACCTGAGAGTATATATGCCAGCCATCTTTTTGATCTACTTTAAAAACCAAATAAGCATCACAGCCATCATATTCAACCGAGAAGTTCCATTTAATAACTTCATCTACCGAATTTGGCATTTGATCATCCTGAGAAAATAGGAAAGTGGGTAAAATTGCGATCGCTAGAAATAAGAATACTCTGTTTAGCATAATTGTATGTATAGTTGACTTTCAAAGTTAAGAGAAAAGCCAAGCTTTTTCATTTTTTCTTGTGCTCTATTCTTGTATTTCTAAAATTAAAAAAGCGACCCGAAAGTCGCTTTTTATGATAAATTAACTAGCTATTATTATAAAAATCTTATATCTACTATTTTAGATATTGGAATCCAAACTCCGCCTTTTAGGCAAATAAATTTATTACCAGTTGCCCAAATTGTTGTTTGAACTGATTTAAGGCCAGAGTCAGCATAAAAATCAATGTGGAATTTCACTTTTCCAATGTTACCCAAATGAGTGGCTTGTTCTAATTTATTTCTCAGTCCGGGGTGTTGGTTAAAGTTCGGTGTGTTTTTGAACGATAGACTAGCTATTGCTTCCTTTTCTATAAGGACTGGGGTTAAGACTTCTTGCATAGTTTTTGAGTTTTATAGCCGCCAAAAGCATCTCAATCCAATTTGTGAGGAGAGTGAATCTTAAGGTGACGAGAATAACAAATTAAGAAAACCTATTGAAATTTCCAAATGGAAAATAAAAAAACCCATCAATTGAAAATCAATGGGTTTTAAATTTATTAAAGCCTTTACTTACATGTCTACAACGTAAGTAGAGATGAAATCTTCTAATATATGGTTGCTTCCATCAGCACTGATCTCTGCAACGCCAATGATCATAAAATAACGCATTACAGTTAATCTGTTAGAATGATTGTCCTCAACTAATGCTAACGTGAGGTCATGTCCATTACCATTATCCGTGATCGTGATAGCGAAACAATTTTCCAATACAGCAGGATAACCTGCAAGCGTTTGCTGAGATATCGAATTATCAACAGAAAAATGAAAAATAGTAGTAGCATTTTTATTATAACCCTGACCAGCATCTGTAAAAGTTACTGCAGTTTGAGAAAATGCCAACTGGGTCATAATGACCAGGCTAAATATGAAAATCAATTTTTTCATAACAATTGTTTTTAAGCTGATTAAAGCATGATGTAGTCTCCCATGAACTCATCTAACGCAAGGTCAGTGCCATTCACAGTAACATGCTCAACTTTATTGGTAACCATATATCTTGTTATTACTCTTCTTGACATTTCGTCATCCTGAGCCAATGTAATGGTCACTGAAAATCCTGCATCTTTTGTTTCAACAGCCACAGAAAAATAATCCGTGTAATACGCAGCATTATTGTTCAGGTCATCTAATTTGAAAGTACCGTCAAACGTAAAGTGAAATGTAGTAACAGCAGTTTTATCATACCCTGAAGCAGCATCATTAAAAGAAACATGCGACTGAGCATAAGTGAAAACTGTCAATAACAAACCAAATGCTAATCCTAAAAACTTTTTCATCATTTCTTGATTTAATTCTTAATTCTTCTACAATCCTAAATCCTTTATAAATCTTGACTTGTAGTGTAATAACCGCAGTTAAATACAACCAATAGACGCAATTCTTATGCCAAAGGTTGACCGAAGATAAGAAATTATTTTTTCGATCTTTAGGCGGTAAGTCGGAAAAAGAGAATTGATTAATTCAAATGTAAAAATATCCGCATGGGGTTGAAAATTGCATATTCTAAAGGCGTTGTAGAGGCAGGCTGTGATGAGGCAGGCAGAGGATGTTTAGCGGGGCCGGTAGTCGCCGCTGCCGTAATCCTTGATAAAAATTTCACACATCCCTATTTGAATGACTCAAAAAAAATGACGGATAAACAAAGAGAAACATTGTTTCCCATCATTAAAGAGAAAGCAATTGCCTGGGGTGTAGGAATAGTTGATCATCTTGAGATTGACAAGATCAATATACTGAATGCTTCCTTTGAAGCCATGCACAGAGCAATTGCTCAACTACAGGTTTTACCAGAATTTCTTTTGATTGACGGAAATAGATTCAATCCCTATCCCGGAATAGAGCATGCCTGTATCATAAAAGGAGATGGAAAATACAGATCGATCGCAGCTGCGTCAGTTATAGCAAAAGTTACCAGAGATCATCTGATGAAAGAAGCTGCCGAAAATTTCCCGCATTACGATTGGAAAAACAACAAAGGTTATCCTACAGTCAAACATAGAGCGGCCATTGAAGAGTTTGGGCCATCACCAATTCACAGAATGTCTTTTAAGTTGCTGGCAGATGAACAGTTGAAATTGGACTTTTGAGTTCACATTTGTCTGTGTATATCTGTTCCTTCATACCATGAATTGGGTTAACGAACTCTGTATTTTTGTGTAGTATGAGTAAATCTACCCTGATAAGTCGCTCAATTCTGGTGCTTGCCTGCCTGATCTTGTTTGCTTTGGCAGCTATCTATTTATACAATAAACAAAGGGTACATTTGAATTATCTCTCCTTTGAACTTGAAAACTCAAACGGATCCATCATTGTGCCTGATATTGATCGTCTGGTAGATAAATTTTCAACGGTAGATGATTTTGAAATGCAAGGTTGGCCCACTGATCTGGCCAGTGCTCTAAATGCAGCTTTTCAACACAAAGGGTTTTCATTCAACAGAGAATTGGCCAAAGAGTGCTACATTACTTTTAATGATAAAGATTACGCGATTGTTTTCAATACCACATCTTCAGTAAATAGTATCGTTGAAGTAATAAATGCTGAATTTGGCGCCGAGTGTTCCCTGGAAGGTAAAACAGTGAATTTGAATGGTGTTGTTTTAAGAGCAGAGCATTTTGGCAACTTTCTTTGTTTTTCATCTAATATCATGAGTCCTGTTGGTACTTCTGAAGAACTTGAGTACGGTAATGCAGATTATGTAGAGTTCAATGAGGATCATAAAAGTGGCATAAGACATATCCTTTCAAAGAAGTTCCATTTCAGATTATGGGAAACCCAGGTAACATCTTTGCTTGGTCGACCAGTGGCGCATGCTGAATATTTTGGTGCGGCACCAACGAAATTTGATCAATTGGTATTTTACGGTTCGTCTCGCATTACTGAGGATGTCAATCAATTATTTAATGCTCCCGACTTTGAGAGTTTTGATTGGCTAAATGATGGATTGATCTATGTTCAAAAAGACAGTTTTGAATTGATCATTGCGGTTCAGGGTGAAAGTCGTGATCTTGATCTGATGCTTGAAGAACAGACCATAGAACAAAATGATTCGGCAAGTATAAGTTATTTTAATGTTGGGAAATTTAAGGTGATGCCGTTTAAAACCCATTTTAACTGGACCTCATCTATTAACGAGTTAAATAGCGAGCTTAGATACTATACAGAGTACAACAATTTCAATGTTATGGCCAACAGTATTCCGGCCATGCGTTGGTACCTTGGTGAAGTTCAGTTGGGGAATCTTTTAGGAAATAATCAGCAAGTGGCCTCTATTTATCAGGAGTGCTTACCTGAAGTGTCACATTATGTTCTCTTTGAACAGCAAGCTGATGGAGGATATCGTTGTAAAAGCAAAGTTTATGGAAAAGACAGTACTTGTTTAATTACTGAAGTAATGTCCAATGAACAAGTGGTTCAGATGGAAGGAGTTGAAGTGATGACGGATTTTAATGTCAACATTGTTCCAAGCAGACTACAAGCGGTTCACGAGAAGGGTAAAACCTATATCCTTTTAAATAATTTGAATCAACTATCACTTTACGCAAATGATGGAGAGAAGATTTGGAGCTTGAATTTATCGACTCCACTAGTAGATAAACCTCAGATCATAGATTTCGAGAATGATGGTTTATTCGAATATGTGTTATTTCAGCAGGATCAGGTGGATGTTGTAAATAACAAAGGGAAGTCTTTGAATGGTTACCCAATAAAATTGGGCGGAGTTTCGACTGCAGGTCTAGCTGTTAACTATGATAACGAATACAAATGGCGCATCATTGTAAATGTTGGTAATACGGTGAAGCTGTACAGTGAAGAAGGTAAAATTGTAGAAGGATGGCAATTTGGAGGCATGCAAGCGGCAATGAAAGGGAAAATATATCATGTGTTAACAGATGGAAAAGATATTATCACTTTCAAGGATAGGTCAGATCGACAGTATGTATTGAACAGAAGGGGGGAGTTGCGTATTCAAAATCCGGTGGTATTCAGTTTGCCTAATGAAACTGACTTTATAACCGGTAGTATGGAGTCTTCACTTCGAAAAATGGGATACAAAAATGGCTACATCTACAACTATTATATTTTGGATGGACAAAGAGATTCTGTTAAATTGGATCAACCAGTGACGGCAGTTCGTACGTTTTGGGAGTATAATTCCGGCAAACCATTATTGATCATTGAAGAACCTGGTAGGTTATTGATCGTGAATGAGTTTGGGTACATTATGAGTGAAGTTCTTAAACCAGATCAATCAAATAACGAGTTCGTTGGGCTTGTGGGTAGTAAAGACTACGGCTTTGTATTTGCCGATAATTCTCAGAATAGTATATATTTGTTAAACAATTTTGGAAAAATGATATTGCCATCCGCAGTGGAAGGTTCAGCAGTTAGCATCATTGATGGTAACCTGCTTTATTCATTTTCCGGGATTAATTTGAAAGCTTATAAAATTGCTAACTGACATGAAAAAGAATCTCTTTGTACTTCTCGCTGGGATCGTAATGATCTCAAATGCTGTCTTTGCTCAGGATTTTCTTGGGTTCAGACAGAGTAATTACTCTGGAGTTAATGGTGTGGATATGAATCCGGCATCATTGGCTGACAACAGATTTATTGTGGATGTTGTTTTATTTGGTGGATCAATGTCTGCTTATAATAACCACATCTATTTTAATCCTAAGAACATGCCTTACTGGTGGACCCAGTCTTTTGTAAAAGAAAATCAGGATCCGGCAGTTGACCATTGGTTATATGATGATACCTTGATGTATCCATATTTTGGATCACTTGTACCGGCAGATTCTGCTAACTATTACCAAAGCATCAATGATGGTAACTTCTTTGAGTTTGATAATCCAAAGAGATTACCTAGAACGGCTTATCTGGCAACAGATATGGAAATTCTAAGTTTCATGTTCTCTTTCAACCAAAAGAATGAAATGGGGGTTGCGGTTCAAATTAAAAACAGAACGTTCCTGAATGTGGATCACTTATCACCAGACTTGTTGACCTTGGTACAAAACGGACTTGAATATCCTGATCTTTGGAACCTTGATCTTACCGATAAATTATTGAACGTTTCATTCAATAGCTGGATGGAATACAATGTTGGTTTTGGTATGAAACTATGGGACAACGGTGAGAATCACTTAAAAGCCGGTGTTAAATTAAAGTTCCTTCAAGGTTTAGGTTCTTTTTACATGTACACAGATAATGTTGATTACAACTTTGCCAATGCTGATACTGCTAATTATATCAAAGGTGATTTTGATTATGGTTATTCAGCAAACTTTGATACACACTGGGATGCTAATAATTCTCAATTCATTGGTGGTTCAGGTACTAATGATGCAGGAGTTCCAGATTCTTCATTGATTTTCAAAGACATCTATAAACTGAACTCAAAATTAGGATTCGGTGCTGATATCGGATTTTCTTATGAGTATCGTCCAAAATGGCAGGATTACAAATACGACATGGACGGTGAAACCAATTTATGGAGAAGAGACAAAAACAAATACTTATTGAAGTTTGACTTTGCGGTTAATGATATCGGAGGTATGCGTTATTTGAAATCTGATAACTCAAGAAACTTCAGAGCAAACACCAGCATCTTTGACCTTGCAGCCTTTGAAGGCACGAACAGTTTAGAGGAATTCAATCACAGGTTAGATTCATTGGAAGCTATAGGAAATGGTGATATCACTTTTATTGAGGATAAGAGAACTTTCTACATGAATCTTCCTACTCACATTAATACTGGTTTGGATTTGAACATTTGGAATGATTTCTATATCAGATTCAATAGTATGATTGGTTTCCAAATGAATAAAGATGCTCACAAGGTGAGATATCCAACCAACTTTACTGTTACTCCTAGATATGACTTTATGTGGGCCGGACTATCTGCTCCAATGTCTTATTCTGGTTTAACAGGATTCAGAGTTGGTCTTGGTTTAAGAATGGGACCAATCATTGTTGGAGTTGGAGATATGAAATGGTTGTTCTCTCCAACAAAAGACAAACAAGTTAGAGGAGCTGACCTATATGCTGCTTTAAAAGTTCCTATCCTTTATACTCATCCTAAAGATATTGATAACGATAAAGTTTCTGACAAACTTGACCTTTGTTTAGAAACTCCTGGTGTATGGGAATTCATGGGATGTCCTGATACAGATATGGATGGTATCCAGGATTCTGAAGATGCTTGTCCTACTGAAGCTGGTCCTAAAGAATTCCAGGGATGTCCGGATAGAGATGGTGATAAGATCATTGATAAAAATGACCAGTGTCCAGATGATCCAGGTTTAGCTGAATTCTTTGGTTGTCCAGATACAGATGGAGATAGAATTATTGATAAAAAAGACGATTGTCCGGATGTACCAGGTATCGAATTATTCAATGGATGTCCTGATACAGACGGTGATGGCTTGAAAGATTCAGATGACCTTTGTCCTGAAGTTGCTGGTCCAAAAGAAAACCAGGGATGTCCTGATACCGATAACGACGGAATCTTTGATTACTTAGATGCTTGTCCACTTGAGGCTGGTCCACAAGAGAACAGAGGTTGTCCATGGCCGGATACAGATGGTGACGGATTGTTAGATAAAGACGATAAGTGTCCTTACAACGCAGGTCCTCCATCAAATGATGGTTGTCCTTACACTGATACTGACGGTGATGGTGTAATCGATAAAGAAGACGAGTGTGTTAACACACCTGGTCCTAAAGAAAACAAAGGATGTCCTCAAGTTGACTTGGAAGTATTGAAACGTGCATTTGATAACCTACAGTTTGAAACTGCTAAAGCTGTTATCCTTGATGTTTCTTACGAGTCACTTGAAGATCTTGCTGAATATTTGGTAAATAATCCAGATTTCAGATTGAAAATTGCAGGTCACACAGATAGTCAAGGTGAGGCTCAGAAAAACCTGATCCTTTCTAAGAAACGTGCTGAAGCAGTTCGTGACTTCTTAGAGTCAAGAGGTGTAAATACTGACAGAATGATCGTTCAATACTACGGTGAAGAGAAACCGGTTGATACGAATGATACTCCTGAAGGTAGAGCAAGAAACAGACGTGTTGAAATGGAAGTGATCTTCGAATAAGATCAATGATATAAATGGAAAGAAGGCTCCCTGGAAAACCAGGGAGCTTTTTTTGTTACTTTTTTTTCTATTTGCTTTATATTTAAAACCCTTAATCATTCGTTATGCCCAAATTACTTCCATTCCTATTCATTGTATTGTTACTGTCTTGTAAAGGCAAAAAAGGACTTGATATAACTGAAGAGGAAATTGATGAGTATGTTGCTTCATGTCTTGACACCAGCAAGATCTATGATATCCTTGCAGGATTAAGATATTCCCGTAATACGGAAACATATCAGGTTACTGAGTATTCCAAATATGATACAGCTGTTTTGAATAATTCACAAGAGATCACTGAATACAGCACCATCATGATGAATTATTTCTACAAAGAAGGTTTACCGGTTTATATCGAAGAATTCAAGTATATGTATGAACCAGATAATGTTGAGGTCATTGAACGTAAAATATACCTGGACGGATATGATATCATCAAAGCATATGAACGAAGGGCAGAATTTGAAACAGAGATAGATGGTAAAGAGTTTGAAGAGGTAACCCTGGATATAGCGGATTATGATCTTGAACGTCCTGAAAGGGCAATCCATCAAGAAGGAGAATTTGAGTTAAAATTTGATGATTTTCTGATCATTAATCCTGAATCATATCTCATCCTTGAAAACAAAGAAAGCGGTTATGGTGTAGCCTTATTCATTATTGAAGGAGATATGTTACTGGACGAGCTATATAGTGAGCCAAAAAACTATCAGGGAAAAACAATTGAAGTTTTCCATGAATTCATGATGATGAACGGTATAGAACGAATGATATACCGCGGGGGAATTGTAAAGGAATAGTTCTTATTCTACAACAATAGTAAGAGATGTGATCCTTTTAGATCCACCCATTGATTTACTGTTGATGGTTACCCTATAAATTTCTTCAGAACTTAGCTCTCCAATGAAGTACTCACTCTGACCTGATTTTCCTTTATGAATGATCTTAAAGTCTTTTGGTTTGTGAGTTAAAAAGAAAGTTTTAAGAATCTGCTCTGCCTGTGATTTTGAATAAAGATCTTCTTTGCTCTCTATAGATAGATCAACATTATCACTAAAGTATGAAGCGATTTTTTCAGCATTTCCAGTCTTGAAAGCCGTTACCATCATTGATTCAAATGACTGTTGTTGCTGAATAGTGGTAGCACCTCTTTCAGCAGGCATCAGATCAACATTTACCAAATCTGGTTCACTTGGTTGTGACCATGCGAAACCACTTAATAAAAGGATAAACAATGTGGTATAAGTTCTCATTAATTCTTCGTTCTTTAAATGTTTCAGTAAATTTATATCTGGAATTCCACAAAAATTAAGCCATAAATTTATAACGTGAAGATAAATTTAATTGTAATAGGGAAAACAGGAAAGAAATTCCTTGAAGAAGGTGAACAAGAATACCTGAACCGGCTTAAGCATTATACACCTTTTGCCGTAACGGTAATTCCAGATATAAAAAATGCAAAGAATAAAACTCAGAACCAGTTAAAAGAGGAGGAAGGAAAACTGATCCTTGATAAGATTGAAGCGGGTGGAATTATTGTGTTGTTGGATGAAAATGGCAAACAATATGGTTCGGTGGAATTTGCCAATTGGATCCAGGATAGAATGAACAGAGGAATTAAACATATAACCTTTGTGGTTGGTGGTCCGTATGGTTTTTCAGATGAGGTTTATAACAAGGCAAATGAAAAGCTCTCACTTTCTAGGATGACATTCAGCCACCAAATGATCAGAATGTTGTTTTTAGAGCAATTGTACAGAGGATTCACTATTTTGAAGAATGAACCTTATCATCATGAGTAAAGATGGTAACACTTGGGTTATTTGATTGGGTAATTTGGTTGACATATTTCACATTGATCTTTGTGATTTTGTTCTTCTATCGCCATAAAAAATCAACATCTGAATACCGTTATTTTCTGCCCGGCGTACTTATAAAAGTTTTTGGAGGGGTATTATTTGTTCTGATCTATATCTACTATTACGGATTTGGAGATACATTTTTATATCATAATGGGGCAAGTATTTTGGTAGATACGTTCTGGGATGATCCAGGTACTTACTTTCAACTTTTAATTTCTGATAGCGGAAACCTACCCCCTAATCTTCAGCAGTTCGCACAATCGATCCCTTATTCAAGAACATCTGAAGAGTGGTTTATGGTAAAAATACTTTCGCCAATCAACTTGATCTCGTTCAAATCATATTTGGTGGTAACACTTTTTACTTCTCTGATTTCATTTGTAGGGTCATGGAAACTATTTAGGGTATTCAATGATATTTTTAAAGACAAGTCAAAATTGAGTTTTATAGCCGCATTTTTAATTCCTTCGGCATTCTTTTGGGGTAGTGGTGTATTGAAGGATTCAATAACCCTGGCCGCTTTTAACATTTTTATATTCCACTTATACTTTGGAATTTCACAGGGAAAGTTAGGCATTTGGAGATTGATAGCTTTGGTCATATGTGTTTCGTTAATTTTTATTTTAAAATCCTATATCATTCTTGCTTTCTTGCCAAGTTTGGGTATTATTCTATACCTAGTTTTTCAATCTAAAATTAAATCACCGGTTATTAGATTCGCTTCCGGACCAGTTATTCTTGCTGTAATTGGATTTTTCTTTTACAGTGCTTTAATTTCACTAAGCGAAACATCTGAAAAGTACAGTATTGAATCATTAGAGACTCAGGCAAAAGGCTTTCATTCATGGCACACAACAACGGCTGGTTCAGCCTACAATTTAGGTGAAATAGAATATACAGCTTTTGGGGTCTTAACTAAAATTCCGGCAGGCCTCAATGTGACTTTTTTCAGACCTTATTTATGGGAGTCAAACAACGTAGTAATGTTTATTAGTGCTTTGGAGAGCTTAACCTTGCTATTATTATTGTTATGGGGAATTATAAAGTGGAGGAGCAGGATATTTAAAAGTATTTCTGCAAACCCTTTTCTAATTGGATTTTTAGCCTACTGCATAATTTTCGGTTTTGCTGTAGGCTTTACTTCATATAATTTTGGAGCTTTAATGAGATATAAAATCCCAATTTCGTCTTTGAGTTTTTTCATATTATTTTTTCTAGTTTTTCACATGAAAAATACTTCCAATGAATAGGGTAAGAAGTATAGATTTTCTGCGAGGAATAGCGGTAATTCTTATTTTATTTAGGCATTTATCTTGTTTTGACTTTTTATATGACGCAGGATGGATTGGAGTGGATTTATTTTTTGTTTTAAGTGGTTACTTAGTTTCCACTCTACTCTTTAAAGAATATATTCATCATGGTAAAATAAATGCTTTTAGGTTCTTAGTTCGTAGAGGGTTTAAAATCTACCCCCTTTTCTATTTTGCGATCATATCAACAGTTATAATAGAACTTCTATTAGGTAATACAATAAATCCGAAAAACTTAATTTCTGAATTGGTCTTCATTCAAAATTATTTCGGTTCACTTTGGAATCACACCTGGTCATTAGCAGTAGAAGAACATTTCTACTTCGGAATTTCAATCATTTTGGCTATAGCTTTGAAATTGAAAATGAAGTTGAGTCATAAAATGACGATATTGGTGTTTATCTCTGTGTTTGTATTTTGTTTGGGTCTGAGGTGTTTAAATATTGAAAGGCCCTATACACACCAAACGCATACATTTGCTACTCACTTAAGGGTAGATTCACTTTTGTTTGGAGTATTGTTGTCATATTTACATTTGTTCAAAACTGAAGCGTTCAATTTATTTTTTCGAAAGAACCAACTTTTACTTTATTCAGTTTCCTTAGTGATGATAAGCACCGCATTTTTTGTTGATGGTGATAGTAAGTTTATGTTCACTATTGGATTTACAATATTGTATATAGGTTTTGGAATATTATTGGCGCTATTTCTAACGAACGAAAGTATTGACAGGGGGATGAACAAATACCTATCAAAATACATTTATACAGCTGTTGCTACGGTAGGTTTTTATTCTTATGGAATCTATGTTTTCCATATGTTTATTGCAAAGTATTTATCGCCCAATTTGCAAGAAGTTTTCCCTGAATTGAATTTTAGGATTAATTTTCTCATCTACTTTATTCTAAGTATTTTCTTAGGTATTTTAATGTCTAAAATTATTGAACAACCTTTCTTGAAATTAAGAGATAAGAAATTTCCCAAACAAGCATCAATAACTTAGCCCTTCAACACTAATTCATAATATGCAAGAGTGTCTTTGACCATTCGATTGAGTGAAAAGTGACCTTTAAGTCGGTCATAACCGTTTTGACCAAGCTCCTTTCTCAACGCTTCATTTTCAATTAATTTATGAATTTGAAATCTGAGATCATCTTTTGAAAAAGCTTCTGCAATTAATCCGCTTTTACCATTTTCTACCAATTCATTACAGCCTATAGCATCAAATGTGACAACAGGCACTTTTGCATTAAAGGCTTCAAAAATTACAAGTGGAAGTCCTTCAGAATAAGATGGAACCACAGCAATATCAGATGCGGCCAAGTACAACTCAACTTCGTTTTTAAAACCTAAAAACTCAATGCTATATTCTATGTTGAGTGACTTAGCCAATTGTTTAAGTTGACCTTCCAGCTCCCCATTACCAAGAATAACAAGTTTCAATTCAGGATATTTTTGAATCAATTGAGGCATGATTTCAAACATCATGTGATGCCCTTTTCTTTCAATTAGCCTACCCACAATTATCAGTTGAAGCGCACTGAATCTATATTTGCTTTGATCGTATTCACCTATTTCCGGGTAGTCAAAACCGTGTTGAATCACATCCATGCTTCCCTTCTTAATTAATTTCGCTCTTTCATAAAAATCAACTAAACCGTAAGAGCAGGCATATGAATGATCCATTTGTTTGTGTGTAAACTTGAAAAGTCGAGAATATAAATTGCGTGGTAATTCTTCCGGTCGAATACAATATTTTACATAGGTAGATTCATGATAACCGTGCTTCGTTGAAATTACTTTGGCTTTTTTACAGTAGAATTTTTTGATCATAGCTCCCCAAAAATCAGCATAGATGAGGTGACAGTGTATTATGTCAAAATTTTCTTGCTTGTAAGTATTGGCTATCTTTTTGGGTATTGATAATGAACCATATGAATTAGCTTCATGCAAAATATAAGGGATTTTCAGAGCGTCTAAAAGATCAAAAAACTGTTGAGCTCCGGCTAAGTTTTCTTTTTTGTAAACGCAGTACACTGTGCAATCAACGCCTTTTTCAATTAACGCAGGCAGTAAAGCCAAAAAGTACTTTTCTGAACCGGCAACACCTTCTATATTTTGAACCGTGAGAACTTTCATTGATCTGCTTGATACTTTTTTTTCAGAATCCAAGATCGGGTTTTCGCGGGTAAAATCGATTTCACAAAAAGGGTATATTTTCCTTTTCTGATTTTTGACTTAAAAAATTGATCCTCAGCAAAATCAGGATTCAATTTTTTGTTGATCTCCCACACTTCTTTTGTGGCCAGATGTCTTTCTGAATCTGAAATTCCGCCTGCTTCAATGCTACAAACTACCTGGTCCATTACCTGAAAATTTTTCTTTGTTAAATATAGTTTGAACAACTGATCAAAATCTGCACAGTATTTATAACTCAGTTCAAATGGATTGTCTTTTAGAAGTTCTGTCTTTACAAAAACTGCTTGATGCGTAAATGACATGCCTTGCCATAATTGCTCTAATGGCCCCGCTTTCATTATTCTTTTAAATCCATCCGCATAGATAATTTCACTATTACCGTACACTACATCTGCAGAAAGGTCTTTGAGAAATGATAAATCGAACTGATCTTGAAAACAATCTCCTGCATTCATGAAAATGCACCATAGCCCATTCGCCTTTTGAATCCCCTTGTTCATAGCATCATAAATTCCTTGATCTTTTTCAGATTGCCAATGAATTTGATGTGCATCATAAGTTTTTAAATAATCCGTAGTTCCATCTGAGGAGCGGCCATCAATGATAATGTGCTCAAAATCTTCAAACGACATTTTCGAAACACTTTGAAGTGTCTTTTTCAATCCCGAAAGATTATTGAATGTAATGGTGATTATTGAAACAACAGGTGATTGCAAGACTTATCTAAACTGATATATTTGCAAATATACAATAAAGTCAATGGCCAATATCCCACTGAAGATCATTCTAAAGTCCCTCAGAACCTTGGGTGTTAATTCTCTATTCAAAATTAGAAAAGGAGTTTTAAAAGGCCAAAAATGGAGTGTTTCTATTCCGGATAGCAGATATATTGCAGGAGAATACGAAGAAGCTTTGTCTGAACTTGTTGTAGATCAGGTATCAAAATCCAAAAGATTTATAGACATAGGCGCCAATGCAGGATATTTTTCATTGGTTGCTGCTAAGTATGGTCAAAAAGATGTTGAGCATCTCGCCATAGAACCATTTCCAGAGAATGTGGATTTACTGAACAAGCATCTCTCTGTTAACAATATAAAAGATGTCAATGTAAAGGAAATGGCAATTTCAGACCAAAATGGTGAGATTGAATTTTCTGATTCTGGAAATCTGGCTGCCAACACCTATAAAACTGAATCGTCTGTGTTTTCAAACAAGGTGATTAAAGTTAAAACAATGACATTAGATCAGTTAGCTGAAGAAAACCAACTGAATGAATCATGTTTTTTGAAAATTGATGTTGAGGGAGCCGAATATGATGTACTCAAGGGAGGTAAAATTTATTTGAGTCAATTTAAACCTGATTTGGTATTGGCTACGCATGATAACCATGTTAAAGGTGTAAAAGTTGATTGTTTAAATTTCTTAAGTGAAATAGGATACAAATGTTCAACCCTGGCTGATGTGAAAATTGACGGCCAAGAAGATTTTTTCTGCAAGTATGAGTAAGGATAAAGCGAACGAAGGGCAGAAAAAGCGAATTGTTTTTGTATGCGGATGGTATTCAGATCAATTTGGATACATCCATAACAATCTTCCAAAGGCTTTAGCAAAAGCCGGAGCTGATGTGCACATTCTCACTTCTAATTCAAATCAATATTCAACAGACCCAAATTATGAAGAAACCTATCAAAGTTTTTTGGGAGAAAAATATGTTGAAGCGGGTACATATGTTAAAGATGGTGTTACCATTCACCGCCTACCTTATAAACAGTTCAGAGATGAGGTGCATTTCAAGTTTCTAAAGAAAAATTTGAAAGAGCTGAGACCTTATTCTGTTCATATTTTTGATGTTGGTTCTTATCTCACATTTAAACTTGCATTTTATAAACTCTTTTTAGGGTACAAGTTTATTACATCTAACCACATCTTATTGTCAGTTTTTCCTTTGGCTAAGAATTGGAAAACAGTTCGATTTTTTAAGCGGTTTAAATGGAATCTGTTGCATAAATTTCCGGGTAGATTTGTTTACAAAAGGTCAGATCTGATAATATATCCGACCGTTGATGCTAAAGAAGTAGCGGTTGGATTTTTTGGTTTTAAAGACAAAAAGAGTGTTCAAATGTCTTTAGCAGTGGATACGGACGTCTTTTGCGCAAAGTCAAACGAAGAAAATGAAGGTTTTAAAAATGAATTTGGATTTGAAAAAGACGATTTCATTTGTACTTATACCGGTAGATTTTCAGAGGATAAAAATCCACTTGTTTTAGCAAAAGCAATTACCCTTTTGCAAAAAGACTATCCAAAAATTAAAGGCTTGTTTGTTGGCAGTGGTGTTCAGCAAGATCGAATATTAAGTGAAACTGGCTGTTCTGTTCATCCCTTTGTCAATCAAGAAAAGTTAACTGGAGTTTACAGTATGAGTGGGCTGGGTGTGTGGCCAAGACAAGAATCTACGAGTATGTTAGATTGCATTGCTTGCGGTACTCCAATCATTTTAAATGATACCATCAAAGCTGTAGAACGAGTGGATGGAAATGGTTATTTATACAAGATGGATGATCATAAAGATTTGGCTGAAAAAATACTTTCGCTCTATCAAAACCCTTCTAAAATGGAAGAATTCAGTCAAGAAGGAAGAAAAAAAGTAACCGAACAGTTCAGCTGGAAAAAATATGCCACTGATTATTTGGCTATCTTGAATAAACTTTAGTTTTTGGAAATTGAACACACAAGAAATCAATAAATACTTTTTTCCTGAACGATTGGATAAGTACAATTACAACTACTTCATTCCAAGAACTGCCGTATCAGAATTTCTTAAGGCACACGTTGATGCATTTAATGGAAATGTATTGGATCTGGCTTGTGGACACATGCCGTATCGCACAATGATTTCAGAAAACGCTAAGGTTGATAACTACATCCCAATGGATATTGCATCAGAAGAGATCTATCAAAACAGTGATGAGATCAAACAATGGGATGGTAAAACAATTCCCTTAGATGATAATTCAGTTGATGTGATTCTGATTACTGAGTTTTTAGAACACATTTCTTCACCAAGTGAAGTTTTAATTGAGATCAAAAGAGTTCTAAAACCTCAAGGGCAAGTTGTTGGGACGGTACCATTCATTTGGCCCATGCATGAAACGCCACACGATCATAGCAGATTTACATCATTTGGACTAAAAAATCATCTTGAAAATTCAGGATTTAGCGAAATTCAAATTGAAAGTTTAGGAGGTGCCAATAAAGCCTTTGCATTATCAATTGCTATTTGGCTGCAGCAAACATCAGGAGTTATCAGTAAATTTACAAGAGGCTATTGGTTGAAGAAAATGCGTAAACTAATTAAGACAGATGTTAAAAGTGATGTGTTTTCTGAAGGTAGTATCTTTACTGGACTAGGGTTTATGGCAAAAAAATAGAGTATGCTCAACATTTTGAAAAGGAAAAAACAGGCAGATCCATTTCCGGATATAACTGACAAAACATTCAAGCAGTATTATGACATTTGTTCTGAATATACTATGACAAGTGTTGAACGCATGTATGCTCTATACAACGCTACAAAATATGTGATTGAGAATAATATTCCAGGTGATTTTGTAGAATGTGGTGTTTGGAAAGGGGGTAGTTCTTTATTGATTGCGCTTATTCTCAAAGAAAACAGCATCTCAAATAGAAAGATTTATCTCTATGATACTTTTGAAGGCATGTCTGAGCCAACGACAAATGATGTTGACTTTACCGGTGCAACTGCTGAAAAACAATTAAGTGATTCTGATATTGAAAATCAATCATCTGTTTGGTGCTATTCGGGAATGGATGAGGTAAAAAAGAATTTTACAGATCATCAAATCGATTTAAAAAATATTGAATTCGTCAAAGGGAAAGTTGAAGAGACTATTCCGCAAACTATACCGTCTGCCATTGCTCTATTGAGATTAGATACAGATTGGTATGAATCTACTAAACATGAGATGGATCATTTGTATCCTTTACTCGAGAATAAAGGAGTTCTCATTATTGATGATTATGGACATTGGAAAGGTTGCAGAAAGGCTATTGATGAATATTTTGAGTCAAAACAAATAAAACCCTTGATCAATAGAATTGATTATACGGGCAGATTAATTATCAAAACTTGAACTGCATTTATTCCATATGTACTTTGAGTAACATTGCTCAAGCTGAGTTGATGTTTGATTCAGTTACGGATCAAGTTAGGAAGGTACTATTCTTAGCTGATGAAAAAAGAGATATTAATGTTTCGGAATTCAATTTTGAAATTATTGAAGTACGAGATGTTATCAAAGATCTTCATCAAACATTAATTAAAAAATACAATGCATTTGAGTTATGTTGTGCTTTAAAACCTATAATGGGATTGAATTTATTGAATGAAGGTAAAGCAGATAAAGTTTGTTACGCAGATACTGACTTGTACTTCTATTCAAGTGTAAATGCGATTTTTGATTCAATGCAAGGTGACTTTTTATTGACTCCTCATTTTGTATCATCTCCTAAGGATTACGAAAAAATATCAGAGCTAGATGTTAATAACACAGGGCTGTACAATGGGGGATTTTATCTTTTTAAATCCAACGACAATACGCGTAAAATTCTTGAGTGGTGGCAGAATAAAACAATTGAAAAAGGATACAATCATTCGGAAAGCGGAATGTTTGTAGATCAAATTTGGTTGAATTATTTGCCCATCTACTTTGATAAAATTGAGGTCAATAAACAACTCAATCTGAATGTAGCCTATTGGA
Source organism: Crocinitomicaceae bacterium (assembly GCA_020635955.1). Taxonomy (GTDB): domain Bacteria; phylum Bacteroidota; class Bacteroidia; order Flavobacteriales_D; family Crocinitomicaceae; genus Paracrocinitomix. The sequence continues at coordinate 46,882 of JACJYW010000011.1, read as the reverse complement.
ATCTGCATGAAAGAAATGTGCAGGTTGAAAATGACAAAGCTTCAGTTAATGGAGAAGCACTAATATGTTATCACTTTAGTGGATTTAGATTGACTAGACCTGATTTGGTTTCAATTCATCAAGAAAAATATTCATTTGACAATCATAAAAATCTGGTTCCCTTGTTCAAAGCCTATTATCAGAAGTGGACAAATTCAAAGCATAGCAAGTATAACGATTACACCTACAGTTATGAAGACAGCGGATTGAAAGATAAAGTGGGAAAAAGAATAAAAGACAAAGCACGTAAAATATTCCGCAATGAAAATCCTCTTCGATAATCAATGTTTTTACTTGCACGGTAAAGGCGGAATTTCAAGATACATTGCCAATTTGATCAAGTCTCTGCAGAAAATTGAAGGAGTTGAGGTCATCTTTCAACCGCATCAGGTATATGAGTTTTTTGCGCATGACAAGTCCTTCAAAACCATTTCAATAAAGGGATATAATCGTTTCAAATTAGAGAGAAACAAGAAAAGAGATTTAGCTTTTGTTAGAGAAAATATTGACAAAGTTGATTGGTATTTTCCCACTTACTACCATCCTGATTTTATTCAGTTTTTAGGTAAAACGCCAACTGCTTTAATCATCCATGACATGATTCATGAAGTGTTGCCAAACGAGTCAAATAATGCTGACCTTCATAGTAGCTGGAAAAAAGCTTATATAGAAAAATCTTCGAAGTACTTCACAGTTTCTGACAACACCAAAGCTGATTTGAACCATATATATCCCGCAACGCTTGACAAAACTTATATAATTTATCCGGGATTCTTTTTTGAGGATATCAAATCAACTCCAATCGTAATTCCTGAAAAGTATTTTCTGTACGTTGGAGGTAGATCATTCTACAAAAATTTTGAAATGTTGCTTGATAAAAAAGTAATTGATCTCTGTAGTACAATTGTCTGCGTTGGTGGTGGTCAGTTTTCAGCTGGCGAAAAGAAAAAGATCAAATCTCTGACCGCAATAAATCATTTCATACACCTCAGACCAAATCAGTCTGAATTGCGTTTTTTGTACGAAAATGCTAGCGCATATATCTCAACCTCAAAATATGAGGGGTTTGGTCTTCCTGTATTAGAGGCAATAGAATGTGGTACTAAATTGATTTTGCGAGATACAAAAATCTATCGTGAAATCACACAGAACAATGCTGCCTACTTTTCAGATGCTGAATCTCTTGTTGAGGTTTTGAAAGATGAAAATAATGAGCAACCTCAAATCAATACTGCTGAATATAACTGGAACAAATCAGCTCAAAAATTAGTTGATTTATTGGTCTGAATTTCGAGCTCTCGATTGTAAAAATCTTTGGAATCTTTTGAAATCAAAAATTCCCAACTTAAATATGAGCAATACAAAAACTGTAATTACTGCGATTTTTATAGCCAACTCAATCCAGTATTTTTCCCACGTGACATAGATGCTTCCAATAGCTAGAACAAAAGTGATAACTACAACTGTCAACACTTTAAAATAGTTGATTGGAATTTTATAGTTGTTCTGAGAAAAATAAAACAAAGTAATTTGTTGTCCGATAGTGGCTGCCATGGTTGAAATTGCTGCACCTTCTAATTGAAATTTAGGAACCAATAAAAAGTTCAATCCAACATTAATCGAAGCAAAAACTAATGTAATAATGGCCATGAGACCTGATCTTTTGTTAATTAATAATCCTGCAGTAAACATGTTCAAGCCAATATAAACAGCCGTTAGATAAACATAAGGCATAATTGCATAGGCACTCATGTACTCTTCAGTTGTAAAAATTTGAAGTGTCTCTCTAGCAAAAAAAGAAAGACTTAAAACCGCAACCGAACTAATTGAAATAAATAAATTGAAGATGTTCTTGAGTTCAGTTTTTGTTCCGTCTTTGTTATGCCTCTCTAATATAATTGGAGTAATAGCCATCCCAAATCCAGAGACAAAAACAGCAATAACTGCATTGAATTTAAACCCAATTCCATAGACACCTAATTCATTAAAATCTAAGTAATGCTTTATAAAAAGTCTATCTGTAAAACTCATTAATATCACAGCAATTGAAACCGGAATAAAGGGTAAGCTGTATCTTAAAAGTTCTGTAAGCCTCTTCTTGACAATTATGAGTTTGATTTTGTGTTTCAGTAAGATATATTGTGTAACAATTAAAAACGGAACAACAATAATATAAGCGTAATAAACACTCTTTATTTCATATTTGAAATAGGCGACAAATAACCAGGTCAATAAAATAGTGCACAAGGCATGAATAAAAGATAAAAACGAAAAGGTTTTAGTCCTTCTAATAAATCGCAGATAAACACCTAAGAAATAGAAGAGTGCATTTAAGTAAATGGTCAGTAAAGCAAGAAAATAAAGATCATGTCCAACTTCTACACCTTCAAACAATAAATTGATAATTGGATCTGCAAGCAATGCTAAACCAACAAAAGAAATGGTCAGAAAGAATAGAGCAGACCAAATAGCAGAACTGGCAAATTCAATTTTTTCATATCGTTTTAAAGTAGGTTCGGCTACATATCTGGCCAAGCCTTGACTTAATTGAAGGGTTAAAATCCCTGTTATAAAAAAGCCAAAAACAGTGAACATATCAATCACACCGTAATCTTCGGGTGAAAAATAGCGCGTGTAAAAAGGGATGAGCAAAAGACTGATACCTTTTGTCAGCAAATTAGCCAAGCTGTAAAGTCCGCCTTCTTTAATGAGATCCCTTAACATGGTCTGAAAAAGTAGTTTATATACGAATGTACACCATTTTTATTGGCGATAAACTTTAATTTCGGCCAGTTTCAAACAATTTAATATGAAATTGATCTTCGCTACACACAATGCTCACAAGGCTAAAGAGATTCAAAAAATGCTTCCAGAAAGTATTCAAATCCTGACACTTGAGGAAATTGGTTGTTTTGACGAAATTCCGGAAACGGCGGATACTCTTGAAGGAAATGCCTCTTTAAAATCTTCGTTTGTAAAAGATCATTACGGCGTAAATTGTTTTGCAGATGACACAGGATTGGAAATTGAAGCGTTAAATGGAGAGCCAGGTGTATTATCCGCCAGATATGCAGGTGAAACCAAAGATCCACAAGCAAATATGGATTTGGTTTTGTCTAGGCTGGAAGGGAATTCAAATCGCAAAGCCAGATTCAGAACCGTTATCTCTCTTTGGCTGAATGAAGAAGAATATCTTTTTGAGGGAATTGTGGACGGCACCATTCGAACCGAGCGAAGTGGGGCAGAGGGGTTTGGATATGATCCTATTTTTCAACCTGATGGCTATGAGATCACCTTTGCTGAAATGTCTATGGATGAGAAAAACAAAATATCACACCGTGGTAGGGCGGTTCAGAAGTTGGTTGACTTCCTTTCTCAGCTGAAATTGGATAAATAATCGGCTGAAATTATTCCTCTTTCTCCTAATTCTTCCAATAATGGTAGGGCATGGTCGTATCTCATAACACCCGCTTTTTTCTTGCCATTCTTACCTATGAATTTTACTTTAAGTACTTCATTCTTTGAGAAGGCATTTCCATCATATACTTTAACTCTGGTGAATTCCGGATGCTCTAATTCATCCCAGGCAAAAGTAGTGGCTGAAGCCTTGCGGACGGTTAAACCCTGATCGTTCGTGTAAATTCTATATCCTCCGGTAGCAAGAATGTATATGTAATAGATCAATGGAATAACAAGAATCCCTAAACAGATCAGGTAGATCCATATTTGTACGGCTCTCGGTAAACCTGCTCCACTATATCCGAAAGGCAAGTATTGAAGATCGTATACTTTATTACCGGAATCATCAGTAACAGTGGTATCCGTTTTGTCTATCCAAATAACAGTAGGATTTAATCTGCTTTTCAGATCATCCAAAAAGGCCTGTGTTTTGGCATCTGTATTCTTGGCCTGAACCCATGGGAACTTTTTCTCAGATCCGTTTTCATTGTAATGTATTCTGAAAGCAATTTCTTCACCCAAACTAAGACCAGGATTTTTAATAATAACCTGTGTGATTTGATTTACCGGAGCTTCTTTTAACCGCCGAATCAAATGACAATAAACTATGTCATTCTCAAATCCCATTTCATAACTAACAGTGCTGCCTTCGAGTTGATATACCTTATCTTCCATAAATATCAATTTACTCTCTTAAAATAATCAATTTATCGTCAGGTGCGGTCCTAACCATTATCTTTGCTTAAAATATCAATTATGATCCAACGCAAACAAACAATATATCTGGCCCTGGCCTTTATTTGTATCGTTTTACTCCTTTTCTTTCCGATTTTCAATATTTCATCTGAACGATATGGAGAAGTGTTTGAAGGATCATTTGGAGCTCATGGTCTATATTCATCTGACGGAAACTCCTCAGAATTTCCATTGTATGTGATTTACATTGTGTTGGCATTGATCTCAGCTGCTTGCATTATGCTTTATAAAAACAGAAAGAAACAGCTTATGCTGACAAGGTTAAATTTGATCTTTCATGTCTTGATCACATTTTCATTCTGTGTTTTCTTTTATTTGGGAAAATCTATAGTTACGGAAGAACTGACTTCCAAAGGGTTTGCTAATGTGTCATTCTCTATGGATATGGGATTTATTTTCCTGGCCGCAACAATTCCTTTTCTGATCCTTGCTATTAGAGGGATCAAGCATGATGAAGAATTGTTAAAATCAATTGACAGAATTCGGTAAGAGTATAGAGCTGGTAGCCTGAAGCTGGAAGTTAGAAGCTAGAAGCCTGAAGCTGGAAGTTTTGAAGAATAGTAAATTAGTTTGTATGAAGTTTAAATTTGAAAAACTGAATGTTTGGCAGAGATCTATGGATCTTGGTGAAGAAATATACACAGCAATAAAAGTGTTTCCTGAGTATGAAAAATTTAACCTATCTAGCCAAATTTTGAGAGCATCAGATTCTGTGGCACTAAACATTTCAGAAGGGACTATAGGCACTACTGACCCTGATTTTAGGAGATTTATTGGATATTCAATTAGATCACTTGCGGAAGTTGTAACTTGTCTTCACAAAGCAAGAAGAAGAGACTATCTTAATAATGATGTATTTGAAAAACTATATGATGATTGTTTCAATTTAATGAACATGTTAGTTGCATTCCAAAGAAACACTAATTAAACTTGTACGAAAGCTTCCAGCTTCTAGCTTCAGGCTTCTGACTTCTAGCTTTAAGATATGAATTACTTATCCGTTGAAAATCTAACCAAATGCTTTGGAGCTCGTGTGATCTTCAAAGACCTCACTTTTGGAATTGACAAAGGTGATAAAGTGGCCATTGTGGCTAAAAATGGTGAAGGAAAATCAACCTTGCTTAAAATATTATGTGGTGACGGAACCGAAGATTCGGGGCGTATTGTATACCGTAATGATATAAGGGTGGATTATTTAGAGCAGGCAGAAAATTTTGCTCCTAATAAAACGATATTCGAAGAGGTGCTTACGGCTGAAACAAAAGAAACGAAGGCCATTCTAATGTACGATAAAGCAATCTCTAATCCAGAGGATACAGAAGCATATGAAAAGGCCTTCGAACAAATGAATGTCACCAATGCCTGGGATTATGAAGTAAAGGTGAGCACTATTCTATCGCGTCTTAAAATTGAGGATAAACATCAAAAAATAGGTGAGCTTTCAGGTGGACAGAAAAAACGTGTGGCATTGGCAAAAGTCTTGATCAATGAACCGGATATCATGATACTGGATGAGCCTACCAATCACCTGGATCTGGATATGATAGAATGGTTGGAAGAGTACCTGTCAAAATCATCTTCAACCATCATTATGGTGACGCATGATCGATACTTTTTAGAAGTGATCTGTACAGTGATCTTTGAAATGGCTGATCAATCCATTTTTAAATACAACGGAAACTTCTCTTACTATCTGGAAAAGAAAGCCGAGCGTCAAGAGATGCTGGAAGCTACTATTGGAAAGGCTAAGAATTTGATGCGTACCGAGCTGGATTGGATTCGCCGTCAGCCTAGGGCTAGAGGAACAAAGCAAAAGGCAAGGGTTGATGCATTTCAGGATCTTAAAAAAGTAGCCACTCAGAAGATCCAGAAGGATGAGTTAGAGATCAAGATCCAAATGGAACGTTTAGGTTCTAAGATCGTTGAGATTCACCGTTTGGGTAAACAATTTGGCGATAAAAAGATCATCAATGACCTGAGCTATGTATTCAAAAGAGGTGAAAAGCTGGGGATTGTTGGAGCAAACGGGTCAGGTAAATCTACCTTTTTAAATATGCTTACGGGTAGAGAAGAACCAACAAAAGGTAAGATCATTGTTGGAGATACAGTGGTGATGGGATACTATCATCAGGATGGGATGAAGTTCAAAGAGGGTCAACGGGTTATTGAGGCGATACGTGATATTGCCGAGTATATTCCATTGACCAAAGGACGTAAAATGTCGGCTGCTCAATTTTTGGAGAAATTCCTTTTTCCAAGGGACATGCATTTTCAGTATATCGAGAAATTAAGTGGAGGGGAAAAGAAGAGGTTGTATTTGATGACCATTCTCATGAAGAATCCAAATTTCATGATCCTGGATGAGCCTACGAATGATTTGGACATATTCACTTTAAGTGTGTTAGAGGATTATTTGGCAGAGTTTGAAGGATGTCTGATCATAGTTTCGCATGATAGATATTTTCTGGATAAGCTAGTGGACCATACGTTTTATTTCAGGGGAGATGGTGAGGTAAAAGACATTATTGGAAACTATACGGCGTATCGTCAATTCTTGAAAGAAGAGGTTTCTAAGGAACGAAAAGTTCAAAAAGAGTATAAAGAGACGACAGAGAAGCAAAAGGAACAGGAAAAGAAAAAATTATCCTACAAGGAAAAGCAGGAGTTTGATGCATTGGAAGGTGAAATTGCAGCCTTGGAGCAAGAAAGGGAGGAAATTACCATCAAGTTGAATTCAGGAACTGAGGATTCTGATACGGTTAATCAAATTGCCATCCGATTAGGTGAGATTGGTCGATTAATAGAAGAGAAAGAAATGCGTTGGTTGGAGCTGTCAGAATACATTTAACATTTTTTTTGATTAAAAAAATACCAATCGGTATAATTTGTTGTATCTTTGTTTCGAAATGGCAACAAAAGCAGAACAAACAGCTGAGTACATCATCCACAAAGTGGCTCCAATATTCAATAAGCATGGGTATTCCGGAACTTCTATGTCTGATCTTACGGAAGCAACTGGTTTGACGAAAGGTGCCATTTACGGAAATTTCAAGAACAAGGAAGAACTGGCTTTTATTGCATTTAAGTATAATGTGGATAGAGTGGTGAACGCCATTAGAGAAGAGTTAGATCAAATTGATTCGCCAATTCAAAAGCTATTTGGTTTAACTAATTTCTACAGAAGATACAGAGTGTACACCATTGAATATGGGGGATGTCCAATTGTGAATATTGGTGTAGATGCGAATCACGATAATCCGGATCTACTGGCCAGAGTGCAGGAGGTTATCTCAAAATTGCAATACCTGATCACTAAAATGATCGTGAAGGCCATTGAAGCCGGTGAGATCAAGAAATCAGTAAATCCTCAAAAATACGGAAGATACTTTTTCACCTTGATCGAAGGGGCAGTGTTTATGACAGCTACCATGAATGATGATTCCTATTTACAGGAAATGATGAATAGAATTGACGAAACCATTGAAAACGAATTAGCGATTTAAAATTTTTTGAACTAAAATATACCGATTGGTATAATAAAATAACAAATGAAGATGAAACTATTAATGATCAAAACCTATTTCACACTTAGTTCAGTACTGAACCCTGAGAAAGCAGCAAAACAAAGCTTTGATCTATTTCAAAAAGTGAGAAAAAAAGAAGTGAGAAGAAGAGAAGTTCCTTTTTATCAGGAAACCAGACACTTTAAAGTGAGTTCTGGTAAAGAACCTATTCACTGTTTTGAAATGGGAGATCCAAACGGTCCTCTTGTTTTCCTGGTACATGGATGGGATTCCAACGCCGGTAGTTTGTCCATGTTTGCGTCCAGATTTGCAGATCTGGGATATCGCGTAATTGCTTTTAACTTACCGGGTCATGCCTATTATCAATCAGCATCAACTAATCTGATTGAATGTAGAGATGCCATGAGAGATGTGGTAGATTTTATTGATCCTAAAGAGCCTTTTTCAGTAGTTTCACATTCATTTGGTTCTGCTGTTGCGGCCAACGCATTTGCTAATTCAGAAAGACAAATTGATAAGATGGTTTTCCTTACCAATCCAAACCGAATGGAGGACATCTTTGAAGAGTTTAAAGAAATGATCGGTTTGACAAGAAGAGCTTATCGATTCCTTGTTAAAAACACGGCTCAATTGGTTGGTGGTCCAGTAGAAATGTTAGACGTTTCAACCAATTTGAAAAAGGTCAATTTTGATAAATTGTTGTTGATCCATGATATGGATGATCAGGTACTTCCTTATGCCAATTCATTTGCCATCAATTCAGATCATCAGAATGTGCAACTGATCCGAATGGAAAAGATTGGGCATTACAAAATGCTTTGGAATGATGAGGTAATTGGAAGAACTACCGCTTTTGTTGCTGGTAAAGAAGTCTACTAATTACTTTTTTACGATACGTTTTGAACCTATTCGTTGGCCATTACTATCTGAGAGAATAACAAGGTACAATCCGGAATTCAAATCTCCGATCGAAACCTTATTAACGGTGTTTCCTGACAATTTATGTTGACGGATGTACTTACCACTTATCTCATAGATATCCACCAAATATTGCTGACCTTGCCAATTTGAAAGGTCTATGAACATGCTGTCATCAGTAGGATTTGGATAAATGCTGTAAGTTTTATCATCCGCGTTCTCAGCTAGCCCAGAAGAATTGGTTTTATAACCAAATGTGTACTGCCCGGCCATAAAAAGCTGAGTTGTGATATTTCCCGTTTTATCAAATGGACTTCCCATGGTTGTGTAAAAATCAGGATGTATTTCCCATGCAGCTGTCTCATTTGGACGATATAAAAGCACAATACTATCTTCTCTGAACGTTTCTGACCCCCATGTTTTTAGAATACTATTATCCAGGTCACCACTTGCATTATTTTGACCATTATAAACGAATGTCAATTTTCCTTCCATATTTTGAAGATCAACTCCATGAACGTTCCAATAACGATCCTGAGAAGCTACCACATTAGCTGGCCCACCGTTGTATGAAGGAGACACCCAGTTATGTTCAATACGAATAAAACATGAGTCTGTAATTTGAGTGGTGTTCAACGTTGCATTTGCATATGACATAGTAGTTACACCGGTTGAGTTGATCATAGTAGCACTGGCTGTAACGGCATCATTGATCTTTTCATCCATATTCAGGGCGGCGAAAACTGGATCAATAGGAATAGTAAAATTGAAAGTTTGAGTTGACCCGCTCACACTTATCGCTTCTTCATGTATCGTATAAGAAGCATCCATAAAGGTTAATGTTAACGGAACATTTGAATGATAGCTTGAAGCCCCTTTTAGTTTTTGGTCAACAATTACCTGAACATCAAAGTCAGATCCATTCGCAGTACTGCTGAAACTTTCAACGGAGAACTGAGAAAATCCTGGATTTAATATCCAGTCATTGAAAAAGTCCGTAACGTCAACTCCAGTAAGCGAATTGAATTCATCTCTAAATTCCGTACTTGAAATATTACCCCCGCCAAAATTGGTTTGTATGGTTTGTAATCCCAAAAAGAAATTAGCATCTCCCACATAATTTCTCAAAGTATGCATTACATCTGCTCCCTTTCGATAGCTGTGTTCACCATAGGTATAGCTTAGGGGAACAGCATTCAGTGCATAAAATCCGCTATCGTCAATATGCGCACGGTGAAGTACATCCTTATGATTGGTTCTCATGGCGTCCATATAAGTAGCCTGATCATAAACGCTCTCCAAAAACAAATGTTCAGAATAAACGGCCATTCCCTCATTGATCCACATTTCCTCAGCCGTTTCACAGGTTACCCAATCTCCCCACCAATGGTGTGATAATTCATGTGCCATGAGTGTTTCAAAGGCAGTATTCCCATTGACAGTAGCTAAGGGGTAAGCAATATTTGTAGCGTGTTCCATTGCTCCGGCATTAAATGGTACCAGAACGTATCCAATTCTTTCCCAAACATAAGGTCCATATGCTGTTTCAAAGGCTGATAAAGCACCATTTAAGTTGATGAACGAATTTTTCATATTGGTTGTATCCGTTTCCTGAGCAGCAAGCCATATTGGAATATTGATAGACTGAAGCGTAGAATAATAGGTTTGAACCACATGTGTATAATTAGATACAGCAACACTTGCCAAATATGAAGGAATAGCAATGGATAAACTCCAGTTCGTCAACAAACTATCGGTTCCTGCCGTCTGAACATTTGTTCTGGTTCCGTTACAATAAGCCGTTTCATTATTACTGGTTAAAACAGTAAAATCATAAGTAGCTCTTTCAACAAAATTGTCAAAACATGGATGCCAAACACGTCCATAATTGTGAGGGATCGATTCGAATCCTACTCCCAAATTATAATAGTATCCACTTTGAGCATAATATCCGCCCCATCCTGAAGGGTCAGTTTGAGGTGAGCCATGATAATAGACGGTCAAACTATCTGTATTTCCGCTGGTGATGGTTGAACCAAATAAGGCTATGATCAACGTGTCATTATAGTTATAGCTTATTTGAGCATTGTGGTAAACAATTGAATCTATGGTTAATTGCAAAAGATCCAGGCTGATGCTGTTCACATCCATAAGTGTTGTGAATTTCACCTCACAATTACCCTTTAAAGTTCCTGATCCTGCCTGTGTGAAATCAAGGTAAACGTCATAGTGCTGTACATCAATTGTATCACTTCTTAAGCTTTCAATTCCGCTTTGATACATAGGATCAGGAATGTTGTCCAAGAAAGTATGCTTGTGTTGACAAGTGGGGTATTGACTATATCCTATTAGTGCTATTAATAAGGTAGAAATAAAGAAGATATTTTTCATGCTTTTTAACTGAGGTATTAAAGTTACAAAAATCGGCGAAAGCGATTATGAAGCATATGCAATCAATGTGGCGGTGGCCTTGATCACTGCATCAGCCATTAAAACGGCAAGAAATCCAATCTCGTTGGCATAATTCTTAATGTTCTTTGAAACAACAATGAAGAATAACCCTATGGTTATTAATCCTGCCAGGTATGCAATTTGTAAATAGGGATACTGTCCCAGGAAAAAAAGTACACCAATCAATTGCGCTCCTCCACTGCCAATGAGAACACCCTTTTTTGTTGGAGAAAATGAACCATCAGAGAAGGCATAGAGTATTGACATTAAACAGCCAATTGCGAAAAGATAATATCCATCTATAGCTATTTCTCTTACCTGGATAAAGGTTACACCAATGGAAACTACAAAAGTGATATTGATGATTCGGGCAAACTTGTCTTTAGTTTTAAAAATGTGAAAGAGGGCAAATAAACCTGCAAGGATGATCAAAGCCAGATAAACAAGTACCATGTATTATTTTTGGGGCTTAAAGTTAGGGTTTTCCCAGGCCATTAACACCTGATCATGGAATTTACCATCTAAACCTAGTACGCGGTCTTTAATAATGGCTTCTGTTTTAAATCCCGTGGCTTCGAATATTTTAACGCGGTCAGGATCATACTGAACTTCCATTTCCAATCGTTTCACATCTGGCCGATTATTGGTTAGATAATCTAAAAACCCCATGAAAATACCACGTCCAATACCCTGTGCCTGATGATCAGGATTAACTACTATGGCATAATTTGAAAGAATGTGATCATAGGCTTTTAGTCCAATTTTTTGTGCATGGCCAAAACCGATAATGTTCATATCATCATCCTCCACTACAAGAAAGATCATCTCACTGTCAGGTTTGTTTAACAAAGAAAACACGTATGTTTCTGTGATTTCCTCTGAACGTCTGACAATGCCTTCAACATGACCTGCCACTTTACGATAGATACTCGCAATTTCTGGACGGTCTTGTGTATGTGCCTTTCTGATTTTCACGACATGAATATACAGAAAAAATGGAGTTTTTCCATTGCTAATTATTCACCTTCTTCAAGATGTTCTTAATTTGATGCAAATGTCTTTCGTTATGACAAATGATAAATTCACAGGCTTCAGCTACATTGAATTTAACAGAAGCTCCGATTGCTGAATTAAAACGTATATTTTTTACTTTTTTACCACGATAAGCTTTGATCACTTTATTTAAGTGTACTAAACTATTTTGAAATTGATCAAAAATTTGGTTTATTTCTCCCTCATCTAAAGATTCTACGCTTAATAGGGGAGTGAATTGCTTCATTGTTTTCATCTTAAATTTGATCTTCCCTTTAACGGGAGGAAAGCGCTTGATCAAAAATGAAGGTATCGCTTTGGATTTGATCTCATCAATTGGTTGGGTAGCTGTTGGCAGCTGATGAAGTGTGTCATCTAATTTTGATTGGTAGGGTTTATGCGCCAACACCATATGTTCTACAACTTCAATGACAGACCATGTTTTCTCATCAGGCCTGTTTCTAAGTATAGATGTTTCAATTAATTTTATTTTATCGATTTCCTCAGAAAGGAGATTGATGCGTTGTAATTGATCCTGGACTCTTAATATTACTCTTGACATAATTTTATTTTTCTACAAAGGTCCGCCAGTTCGATCTAAATAATCTTGACCTGGATCAAGAAATCACAATTCAGCACGTAATCTGCTATATGTTTCGGGCGTCATATTTAGGTATGATGCCAAATACTTTTGAGGTATATTTTTTAAAGGTTCAGGACAACGCTTTGAAAAGACTTCGAAACGCTCTTTTGCCGTCAGAGTGATGAGTTCAATTTCTCTTTCCACTCGTCCAACAAATAATTTAGCATGTATGATTCTTCCCCAATGTTCAAATTCGGGATAATTTTCAAAAAATGAATTGTACTGAGATTTGTCAATCTTTAGCACTTTTGAAGGTGTTAATGATTCAATAAAGTAACTGGAAGGTTTTTGATCGAGAAAGGAATCATAAACTCCTGAATAACTTCCATCAAAAGAAAATCCCAGAACTCTTTTATTTCCTGAGTGGTCTAGAATATAGATTATTTGTACACCGGATTCAATGATGTAAAAGTATCGCTCTATTTTGCCAGCTTCAGTAATGAATTCATAGCGTTCAAATGAGTCTTCCTGCCATTGTTCAAAGAACAAAGGATGTTTTTCCACGCTCAGCTCAAGAGGCTTGAAGGCCAATTTAAGGATGCTGATCTGATCACTGGTTAAATTCATTTGGGATTAAATATATTATAACTAATCAAAATTATCCTGTGAACAACTCTCTAATTGTGTTACTTTTTCCATGGTCTTTACCTATATCTTTATAAGTTAATGTAAATCATTTTCTATGGAAATGTTGAGGGTAGAACATATCGTCAAGCAATATGCGGGTCATAGGGCTTTAGATGATATTTCTATAACCACCCAAAAAGGGGAGATCTTCGGTTTACTTGGACCTAATGGTGCGGGTAAAACCAGTTTGATCCGAATCATCAATCAGATCACAGGTCCGGATTCAGGAAAAGTATTTCTTGAAGGACGAGAGATAGAACGTTCGGATATTGAATACATTGGGTATTTGCCTGAAGAACGCGGATTGTACAAAAAAATGAAGGTGCGCGATCAGGTCATGTACTTTGCACGTTTAAAAGGTCTTTCCAAATCAGATGCTAAACGCAAACTGGATGAGTGGTTCGAAAAATTCGAGATAACCTCATGGTATGATAAAAAAGTAGAAGAACTTTCGAAAGGGATGGCTCAAAAGATCCAATTCATCATCACGGTTTTACATCAGCCAAAGTTGTTGATACTGGATGAGCCTTTTAGTGGATTTGACCCAATCAATACAGAATTGATCAAGAAAGAGATCCTGGAAATGAAAAAGAACGGGACCTCAATAATGTTGTCAACACACAACATGAATTCAGTTGAAGAGATCTGTGATTCTATTGCGTTGATCGATAATGCCAAAGTCATTGTCAATGGATCATTAAAAGATGTCAAAAAACAATTCAGATCACATACTTATGCTGTTCAGTTCAGGGGCATGATGTTCGGGTTTGCAAATGCCTTGTTTGCAGATTTTTCATTGGTTCATTCCGAGCAAATTGATGACGATACTGCAGTTGCTCATGTTAAACTTTTAAAGGAAAATAGTTTGAATGATCTGCTTAGAACAGTTATGCCGGTGGTGGAGATTGAGTCTGTAAATGAGATCATTCCTTCTATGCATGATATTTTTATTCAGGCTGTTACTGATAATGAAAAGTCAAGACGTGATCTTTTCTTAAACGAGAAGGGAGGGTCAAATGAGTAAGATAGGTTTAGTCATAGGTCGTGAGTATACTTCTCGAGTAAAGAAAAAGTCATTCCTGATCTTGACCCTTTTGGTTCCGGTTCTAATGGCCGGAATGGGATTCCTGGCGGTTTGGTTGGGGATGGAGAATGACAAGCACCAAAAAGTACTGGTTTCAGATCCACGTAATTTGTGTGATGCCAAAATATACATTGGACAGGATGAAAATCCTCCAGCTACATTCTATTTCACACAGGAAATGGTGTATCGGGAAGATTTTGAAACCATGGAAAAGTACAAGGATTATGACGTTTTCATAGCCCTTGATCCTGATGTGATCACTAATAAAACGATCAATGGCTTAGTTCGTGAAAAAATATCCTCTAATACTGAAAGATACATTGCCAAAAAACTGGAAATGAGATTAGAGGAATACTTTGCGATTGATGAAGGGATTCCTTTGGATAAGTACAGAAAGATCAAACAATCATACAAGTTCAATACTTCTCTGGTTGGGGATGATCCTGAAGACCTTGGATGTAATCCTGCTGAAATAGGTCAGGGAGTAGGATTAGGATTCTCTGTAATGATCTACATCTTCCTTATGGTATATGGAGGTATGGTGATGAGAGGTGTAATGGAAGAAAAGCAAGGTAGGGTTGTAGAAGTGATCGTTTCATCTGTTCGCCCATTTGATCTGATGTTTGGTAAGATCATAGGAATTGGTTTGGTTGGATTGACGCAGTTCCTCATATGGTTTGGGGTAGTTTTTATCTTAATGATCGTTGTTCAGCCAATGTTCATTGATCAAATGGCTGTTTCTCAAATGGATTTGGGAACACAAATGATCCCAGAAGATGTGGCTGCTCAGATGGCCGAAATGAATTGTATTTATGCTGCATTGTATGATTACATTAACTGGCCAATGTTATTGATCATGTTCGTCATTTACTTCGTTGGCGGATATCTGCTGTATGGAAGTTTATTTGCAATTGTCGGTGCAGCAGCAGATTCTGAGGCAGATACACAGCAATTGGTCATCCCTATTATGATTCCACTCACTTTCGTTTACATACTATCCTTTTCAATGATCGGGGATCCTGAGAGTTCCACCGCCATTTGGGGATCATATGTTCCTCTTTCTTCGCCAATAATAATGTTGCAAAGAATAGGCTCTGGAACGGTGCTCATTTGGGAAGTGATCATTTCACTGGTGATTTTGGCAGGAACATTCATTTTCACAACTTATTTGGCTGGGAAAGTATATCGAGTAGGTATTTTAATGTATGGTAAAAAAGCCACCTGGAAAGAGATTTTCAAGTGGATGAAACATAAATAGTATTGATTAATAAAAGAGTTGGCATAATAGACATTGGTACCAATACCTTCAACCTATTGGTAGTTGATAAAAAAGAAGTCGGCTTTGATAAGATATACAGTAATAAGGTAGGTGTAGGCTTAGGATTAGGAGGCATCAATGATTCGCTAATTTCTGATGATGCAATGGAGCGTGGTTTTGAAGCCCTGCACGGTTTTATGCAAAAGTGCGGGGAATTGGAAACTTCAAAAGTCAAGGCTTTTGCTACTTCTGCGGTTAGAGATGCTACCAATAAAGACCAGTTTTTATTTAAAGTAGATGAACTTTTTGGTCTTGAAGTGGAGGTGATCTCCGGTGAGCGTGAAGCACAACTGATCTATGAGGGTGTTAAGATGGGATATCCATTTGATGAGCCTGCAATGATCATGGATATTGGAGGAGGTAGCACTGAATTTATTTACGCGAATAAAGAAGGTGTGCTTAAGTCTTTCAGTTTCAATATTGGAACATCACGCATCTATCAACTCTTTAAATTCAGTGATCCATACACCATTCAGGATGTAGAACATATTATTGAGTATCTTGAAGAAAAAACACAAGGTTTTTTTGAGGGAGTAGAAACGGATGTACTAATTGGTGCAAGTGGTTCTTTCGAAACCTTCTATGCCATTTTAAGACAAAGAGAATATCCTGAGAATGAATTTGAGGATATGGATGAGGTTGAGGTCATGAGAGTTTTAGATGATATGATCCATTCCACAATGGCTGAGCGTGAGAAAAATGATTTCATTATCCCGATCAGAAAGAAAATGGCGCCTATTGCAGCCATTAAGATCAAATGGATCATGAATAAATTAAAAGTAAAAACACTCACTATTTCGCCTTTTGCAATGAAAGAAGGAGTGATAAAATTGATGTAAAATGTTGAATTTGCCTCCATATGCACGTGTTTGGGTTTTTCAGGCTAACCGATTTTTAAAGCCTGAAGAAGTGACTTATGTTCAGGATCACATGCGCGATTTTATTGGTCAATGGGCATCACATGGCAATGAGTTATATGGCGATTTTGCTGTAGAGTACAACCTTTTTCTAGTGGTAGGGGCTGATGAATCCAAAAGTCCAACGTCAGGCTGTTCCATTGATTCATTGAATCGTAAAATAAGGGAAATAGGTGATGTTTTAGGAATTGATTTCTTTGATCGATTGAAAATTGCTTATGAAGATGCCTCAACAAAGATCCATATTGCAAGTATGGGTGAATTTAAAGATCTTATGGCTCAGGACAGGATCACCGGACAAACTACTGTTTATAATAACCTGGTAGAAAATGTTGGTGAACTGGATGAAAAATGGAGGACAATAGTTAAGCATTCATGGCATAAAAATTTATTACAGATCCTTTGAAGAATTGGCTGTACATATTGCTAATAGTGCCTCAGATCCTGTGGGGTCAGGAGGAAATTGTGGATACGGCACACTTTGATATTGATCTGTTCAATAAATATGTACTTCAGGAGGTGAATCGCATTCGTGTTCGTGAGCGAGTGGATACCCTGATAGAAGATCACACATTAGATCAGGCTTCGCAAGATCATGCCGATTATATGGCAGAGAATAATGTCCTATCTCACGCTCAAAAGAATAAAGAGAAAAATTCTCCTTTTGACAGGGTAAAGTTTTATGGAGGTACGCACAATAGTGTGGCTGAAAATATTCAATTGGTTCCCTTAAATTATGAGTTTGTGCGTTCCAAAGGCAAGTTGACATATGAGAAACTGGCCAAAGAAGTGGTGGCTAATTGGAAGAAGTCTGCTGATCATTTCAAGAATATGGTCAATAAAGATTATGCTGGGGTTTCGCATACTTATGCTTTTAAGAATGGCATAATGTATTGCTGTGAAGTGTTTGGATCCAAGCCATTTAGAGAGGCCTATGAATTTACAGAAGGGCCTGAAATGTATGTCAAAGACAAAAATGAATGCGGAAATTGTAGACGATTTCAAAATAAGATCAATAAAGATCAGGCTCACTTGGGTTGGTACACCGTTTCCAATGATTCAGTATACTACATGAATGCTACACGTATCGGTAAGAACAAAAAGAATATCAAAAAACTCTTTGGAGCAAAAGGTGCCATTGCGGTGGATGTGATCCATCAGGAACAGTTTGATTGCAAGGGAATACCTAGTTTTCATAATTCTCTCTATCATGATGGATATTATATCGGTTACATTAGTAAAGCGTCTTTGAAAAATGATATTCACCCATCTCCAGATCTGGTTAAGATATATGTTGGTATGAAACCTGTGTTTGTGGATACCTTTTATCAGGTGGATTTTAATCTGATCAAAAAATGGCGACCATGTATGCATGGAATGACCATCTACGTAAATCCTGATTTCCTTAAGCCAAGAGAATATTTTGAGATACCTAGTCCTCAGGTTATCGGCAATGAAATTGTCATTCAGGATTCTTTGGAGGTAAAGATTGCCTTTGAGAGTGGGCAAACCAATGAAGACAAATCCATTTTTAAGCCGCTCATTAAAGAACTGGATAGTTTGACCGAAAAGAAATACATTATTAGGTCTATCTATTTTAACGGAGTGGCTTCTATAGAAGGATCAAAAGAAGGCAATGAAGAACTCTTTAAAAGGAGAGGGGAATTGATCAAGACTTATCTTAAGGAATACTATCCTGATTTTGAATTGAAAAGTGAGTTTTTTGAGAATTTTGATGATTTTCAAACGGGTTTAGTGGCTCTGGGAATCAAGGAGGCCGCCTATATGTCAGAGGATAGTTTAAGGCTTTATGCCAATAAGCACAAATCAGATAAAAAGATCATGGATCTGTTGGATGAAACAAGGTATTCATCCATCAATATTGTTTATGAAGACATTATAACCTTAGAAGAAGGCGGCTATGCGCTTTCTGTTCAAAGATTACAAGATCTCATTGATGGGAAGAATTTCCATGAAATGGTTCCAGTCTATGAAGTATTAGCACATCATGTAATGGATGGAAATATTGAGCAACAAGATTCATTGTTAAATATCAGAATTCCAGAAGAGCCGGAATATGCTATGATCCATTGGTATAGTTTTGTGCTGAGGTTGAATTTAAATGATGAAGAAGTTCAGGTAGATGAATTAAATCATTTGGCAGAGATCGGTGCCATTCCAAATGATGCTGATCTTCTTGAATATCGTTTAATGTTCAACATTTTTAATAGAAATGAAGCTATTAATGTTTCAGATTTTGGTGAGATCTTTCCAACAATTCGCAGAAAAAAACAGAAAGCATGGATCGAGTGTCTGGAACTTATATCAGGTGTTCAAAATTATAGATATTCTGATAAAATGGCTGCACCAATTCTGGTTGATGCAGCTCTTAAAATGAAGTTTGATCTTAAAAAGACCTATTTCATTTGCCAGTATTTGATAGAGTGGGGTTATACTACAGAACCATATATCCTACTTTCAAAATATGCGAAACGATCAGGTAGAATGCCTAAACTCTATAAGCAATACTTGAAACTGGGGTATTTCTTAGGAAGATTTGAAGACAAAAAAGAGTGGAAAAAGATCAGGAATGTATTCAGAAACCTTGCAAATGATCACCCTGAAGAGTTCTGTGATCTTTTCAGATGGGATCAAATGGGTGTTCGCGCATTAGAAATAGAAGAAATTGCACAGTTGTTCTGTGAAAAGTGTCGTTCTGACAACAACTAGACCATACGTTTTTTCTAAAAATTATAGCTTTGTTCTAAAATTGACAGCACTATGGACTTTTGGAACAAGATATACTACGGTAACTCCATGTTAGATTATGCAATTGCCCTAGGGATCATCCTGGGTTCAATTATCGCAGCTAAAGTTTTGTATTGGTTATCTAAAAATGTATTGAAGAAGATCACTGCCAAAACTAAAAGTAATCTGGATGACATTATTGTAGACAAAGTTGAAGAGCCGGTAATTTTTGGTGCTGTATTGGCGGCTTGCTGGTATGCAATTAACAGGTTGAAATTTGGTCTTAGCAGATTATCTGTTGAAGAATACACAGATATATATAATTCAAATTTCGGTGCTCCCCCAAGTGCTGAGCATCTTGCACAGGTTGTTCAATATGATACAACTGTTGAAGCGGTAGGCGGAATTCCACAAGCGTTTGTTTCTTACCCTTACTGGGAGAATTTTGTAGGTCATTTATTCGGTTTCCTGTTGGTGGTAAACATGACCTGGCTGATCGTGCGTTTGCTGGATGCTTTAATTGAAGAATACATAGTTCCCTTAACTGAAAAGTCTAAGTCTGATCTTGATGATCAATTATTGCCCTTGTTCCGAAAGGGAATGAAGGTGATCATATGGTCATTAGGTATTATTGTAGGATTGAATAATGCGGGATATGATGTAGGAGCCATTATTGCCGGTTTAGGTATTGGTGGATTGGCATTTGCATTGGCAGCTCAGGATACGGTGAAGAATTTCTTTGGAGGTATCATGATCTTCGCCGATAAACCTTTTAGTGTTGGAGATAGAATCCAAATTGCAGGAATAGATGGTACGGTGAAAGAAATTGGTATTCGTTCTACACGAGTTGAAACATTAGCGGGAAGGATCGTAACTGTTCCAAACTCTAAATTCTCAGATGATTCAGTTGAGAATATTGATCGTGAACCTAACCGTAAGATCATACTTGAATTAGGTTTGACCTACGATATGAAAGCTGATCAAATGGAGCGTGCCATGGCGATTCTAAAAGAGATATCTGCAGAGAATAATGCCAATGTTGAAGATGCTGTGTTGACTGGCTTTACTTCTTTTGGTGACTTTTCGTTGGGAATAACTTTCATCTATTATATCCGCAAAGGAGCAGATATCCTTCAAACACAAACTGATGTTAACCTTGCTATTCTGAGAAGATTTGCAGCTGAAGGTTTGGATATGGCATTCCCTACACAAACGATCTACCATCAGGCAATGAAATAAAAAACGCCGATCCACATGAGCGAATCGGCGTAATCAATTGTTAATTATGGTTTAGTGTTTTCCAAATAGGGTAACTACAGCTCTTCCTTTTGCCGTTGGAACCGATTTATAATTCAAATTCACTTTTTTAATGATCCTTTTGTTTCCAGGTAGATCGATCACTCGTGTGAACTCACCCGGTTGGAAATTTCTGTCGAATACAACGTTCTTATTCTCCCCATTTCCAAAAATGATGTTGATGTTCATCAAATGTAAAGGTGCTTTCATAACCTTTAGTCTCACTTTCGTGAAAACTCCATCCAATACAGTAATCGGAATTTCATCATGATCAGCATGCATATTTACTACTCTGGTACCTAACTGAACCCAGTCATTAGGTTGAAGAATGGTTCTTTCTTTTGCCTTTAAAGAAGCAAAACTGCTTGTTCCAATGATTAATAATGCGCCAAGGGTTAAAAATTTAAGAGCTTTCATAACGATTTAGTTTTTAGTTTTTTACAATTCAAAAGAGTTAAACTAATGTACAAAATCTGATCAATAAATATCAGATGAATGTAACATTGAATTTTGGTTAGGTTATAGATTGGGATCAAAGTGAGCGCCAATACAGCACATTTGACTGATATTTTTTAGAAAGGTTTAATTACATCTTGCCACTTACTTCTTAAAAAATGTTAGACACATTTAATTATTAATAATTTTCGACCGTTTTAGAAAAGTTGAGCGTGAAGAATCTTTAATTTTGTTCATTAGATCTGTTCTTTTATAAAGGAGGATCTGCAAAACATATGTTAGCACTTTATTTAAAAGAAATAAGAAGTTTTTTAAGCTCTATAATTGGGTATATATTCATTGCTATATATCTGATCTTTAACTCCTTGTTTCTTTGGGTGATCTCAGCAGAGACAAACATATTAGAAGGAGGTACAGCTGATCTGTTTCCTTTTTTCTCTATCAGTCCTATTGTTTTTATAATACTGATTCCGGCGATTACAATGCGCTCATTTTCAGAGGAAAAGAGAACAGGAACTATTGAGCTTTTATTCACTCGTCCAATCACCGACCTTACCATCATTTTGGCTAAATATCTAGCCGGATTGACTCTGGTAATTATATCCATCTTACCAACCTTGATCTATTATTATACGGTGCATAAATTGGGTGATCCTGTTGGAATTATTGATGATGGAGCTACCGTAACTTCCTACATAGGATTGTTACTTGTTGGGGCTTGCCTGGTAGCTGTTGGAATTTTTGCATCCAGCATTACAAGTAGTCAAATCGTTGCCTTCATTCTTTCTATGTTCCTGTCCTGGTTCTTTTTTATGGGATTGGATCAAATGGCCAACTTCAATCAATTTGGTAGCCTTGATCTCGTGCTAAGAAATTTGGGAATAGGGGAACATTACGAATCCATTCAAAGAGGGGTTATTGATACGAGAGATATGCTCTATTTCGTGAGTTTTACGGCAGCATTTATTGTACTAACCAAATTGGTGCTTCAAGCAAGAAAATGGTAAATGGCAGATAAGAAGAAACATAGCAAAACATCTGACATCCTATCACACGTAGGAGTTATTGCCATTTTGATCCTGCTCAATTATGTGCTTTCCTTTTCATTTGGAAGATTTGATCTTACTGAAGATAAAAGACATTCCTTATCTGATAATACGATAGAGTTATTACAAGATGAAAGCCGAATTGAAGACCGAATTTTCTTTAAAATTTACCTTGATGGTGACCTGCCGGCAGATATTCGTAAGATTAGAAATGCCATTGAAGAGAAGTTAGATGAGTTTATAATTTACGCTGGTGACATGATCCAGTATGAGTTCATTGATCCTAATGGTGAGGAAGATGAAGATTATAACCTTCAGGTGCAGAAAGTAATTTACGGTGAAGGAATCGTTCCCTGTGATATTGAGATCGTAAAATCAGGAAAAGCTGAGATCAAAACTATTTGGCCAGGCGCATTAATAGAGTATAAAGGAACTACCGTAGATCGAGTACAGTTCTTTGATAAAAAGGTGATCTATAGCGGTGAGAATATTCGCGGATTAGCCGATAGAACGATCAACAATCTTGAATATCAACTGATATCTGCTATTAGAAGAGTAACTGCAGATGATAAAATGACAGTTTCATTCCTTCAGGGTCAGGGTGAGTTGAAGCCGCATCAAACTATGGATGTTCGTAATGGCTTGAATAGATATTATTTGGTGAATGATGTGGAGATCAATGGTCAATTGAATGCGCTGGATGAGACCAATGCCTTGATCGTGGCGCAACCAACAAAAGCGTTTAACGAAAAAGATAAGTTCATTATTGATCAATTCATCATGAACGGAGGTCGTGTGCTGTGGTTTATAGATCCATTAAATGTGAGTAGAGATTCCTTGTATAGAACAGGGCAAACCTTTGGTATGACCGCCAATCTGAATATCGAAAAGGACATGATCTATAAGTACGGGGCTAGATTAAATACGAATCTCATCATTGATAGTGATTGCGGACCAATCTTTATTCCGGGACATCCTCTAGGAATTGTGGATTGGTATTTCTATCCATTATTGCAAAGAGAATTTCACCCAATCACCAAGAATATTGATCCAATCAAAGCTGAATACGCTAGTTCAATTGATATTGTGAACGAATCAGATAAGGATGTTTCCAAAACTGTCTTATTGCGCTCTTCTTATAATTCATTGATGTTTAAATCGCCAGCACGGATCAATTACAGTATCATTGATGTAGAGCCTAATTTTAATGATGGTGAGTCAGGAGATTATCCTGTAGCTGTGATGCTGGAAGGTAAATTCACCTCTGCTTTTGAGAATAGAGGAATTTCCGAAACTTTCCTTAATTCACCTGATTTTGCAACGAAATTCAAGAGTGATTCAACAAAAATGTTAGTGGTTTCTGATGGAGACATTATTAGAAATGAGGTGGTTGATTCAGCCTTTGTCAATGGACAATGGAGATATAGATTTGTTCCGATTGGTTCAGATATGTTTAGCGTGCAAAATCCTAACGGAACACCAAAGTATGCTTATGGAAATAAGGATTTTGTTTTGAATGCTGTAGACTATATGTTGGATGATTTTTCATTGATAGATATTAGAACAAAAACGATCACTTTGCGTGTGTTGGATACTGAAAAAGTGAATGAGAATAAAGATTACTGGAAAACCTTGAATATAGCGTTTCCACTTTTCGTAATTATGCTTCTTGCAGTTGCTCAGCTTCTCATCCGTAAAAGAAAATACGCAAGAACACTTTAAAAGATTTTCATGAAGAAATGGGGTAAATGGGTCATATTGTTAGTTGTTGCCGCCTTGGCTGTTTGGGCTATTATGCTTAATAATAAGGGGGGTAATGGTTCTCATATGGCTGAAGAGGCATTGTCGGATTTTGCTGTTGCGGATACAGCGAATATCGATAAACTGATCTTGACAGATACGGAAGGAAATGAAGGGGTGACACTTGTTAGAAATGGTGCTACATGGTCTATGGATAACGGTGAATGTGTACAACAGCATTTAGTGCATACCATTCTTGAAACCATTAAACACATCAAAGTGAAGTCGCCGGTGCCTAAGAACGGAATGGAAACCGTCAATAAGAATCTAACTACTCATCACCGAAAAGTGGAGATCTATGTGAAGGGTGAATTGGCTAAAACCTGGTATGTTGGTCAACCCACTCCCGATCAATATGGAACCTACATGTTGTTGAAAGATCCTGTTAAAGGAAAATCGCCGGAACCATTTATAATGCACCTGCCAACCATGTATGGAAACCTGGAAACTCGCTTTATTACCAATCCAAATGATTTCCAATGTACGGGAATATTCAATTATGAACCGTTGGATATTAAAACCATTGATGTTGTTACTCCGGATACTGCTTCTTTAAGTTTCAGGATCACCATTTTAGAGGATAATCTATTTGATCTGAGTAGCAACGGAAAGCCCGTTCCTGATTTTGATACCATTAAAGTGAGAAATTATATTCTGGGTTACAGAAAGATCCATTTCGAACAACATAATTATCTGATCAACAAAAAGTCTGAAGATTCATTAAAGATGACCAAACCATGGTTCGATATCACAGTGACAGATGTCAAAGGTCAAAAGAATCGTGTGTTGTGCTATAAAAAGAAAATGGTATACGAGAAGTATGATTTTGATGGAAAACTAATTGAATTTGATAGAGATAGATTGTGGATCGTATTGAATGATGGGCGTCTGGTAGTTGGTCAATTCTATGTTTTTGACAAGCTACTTAAAGATGTTCGATACTTTAGCCGAGATCCTCAGGTGATGTAATATTGGATTCCTAAATCAGCATCATTTTTCTTGAATACTTGATTCCTATTGAGTTTTTCTTTTGATTTAAGTACTTTTGGTCTTCTAATACTGATCTATGAAGGTATATCTTGACAATGCTGCCACCACTCCAATGGCTCCCGAAGTAATTGATAGAATGACAGATGTGATGAAAAACACATATGGTAATCCATCCTCAACACATTCATTTGGGAGAGATGCTAAAGCGGTTATCGAAATCGCTAGAAGAGATGTGGCTAAATTGATCAATGCTGAACCAAAAGAGATCATTTTTACTTCAGGTGGAACTGAGGCAGATAATATGGCAATCACTTCTGCGGTAAAGGATCTTGGAGTGACTCGTATTATTTCATCTCCTATTGAGCATCACGCCGTTGGGCATACCATTGATCATGCAGGTGTAAAAGCTGAATGGGTTAAATTGTCTCCAACTGGTCAGGTGGATTATGATCATCTGGAAGAATTATTGAAAAGCGGTGAAAAAACCCTGGTTTCTTTAATGCATGCCAACAATGAGATAGGAACCCTGGTTGATGTTAAAAGAGTAAGCGAACTGTGTAAAAAATATGGTGCTTATTTCCACTCTGACACTGTGCAAACCATGGGGCATTATAAAATAGATGTGAAAGCCATGGGAGCTGATTTCATCACTTGTGCTGCACATAAATTTCATGGTCCAAAAGGTGTTGGGTTTTTATATGCAAGTAAAGAAATATCTGTTTCTCCTTTGATTCAGGGAGGTGCACAAGAAAGAGGTTTGAGAGGTGGAACAGAAAATATGATCGGTATAGCAGGATTGGCTGAGGCATTAAAATTAGCCAATCATGATGTTGAAGGTCATATTGCTCAGGTTCAGGGATTGAAATCTTACATGATCCAGGAATTGCAAAAACGTGTTCCAGGAGTTGAGTTTCATGGAGAAATCGAACCGGAAAAGAGTTTATATACTGTTTTGAATGTTTGTTTTCCTGACTTCGAAAATAAATCCATGTTATTATTCTTAATGGATTTGGATGGCGTAGCCTGTTCAGGTGGATCTGCTTGCACTTCAGGGTCCAATACCGGTTCTCATGTCTTAAGAGGTATCGGTGCTGATACGAATCGTCCAAATGCCCGTTTTTCGTTTAGCAGATATACTACTAAAGCAGAGATTGATTATGCGCTATCTGTAATAGAAAAGGTAGTAGTCGGTGCTTTAGTGAAAGGTTGATTATCAGCAGAAAAGATCTATTAATTTGTTCTTCATGCGTTGAACACTCTGTTATCGTAACATTATCGTTAGTACCAATAGGTTGATTTCCTAGTTTATTAGTTGTAAATTTGAGCTTCTCAGAATTAAAAACATGAAAAGCGTTTACATTTCCCTTTTTGTATTCATATTTCCGTTGTGTTCACTATCGCAGGATTTTATTCGTGCAGCTGCTTTAGAACAGCAAATAGATGAACATGGTAATGTGATCAATAATGATATCGATCAAAATGGTTTGAAGCAAGGTGATTGGATATTCGTTGATATCAATGGAAATCGCATTGCGAAAAAGGTCTATGACAACAATAATTGCCAGGCTACTTATGTAGTGATCCAGAATAAATGGATCAATACCAGGGATCTTTCATCAGAAACAAAATATAATTCAGGAGCCATTGCTGAGCTCAAAGCTAATGGTATTACTCTGAACAAGGATCGTCAGGTCTTGATCATTTTCAATGAATCAGGTGAATTCTTATCTGGTGCGGTCATTGGGAACTGGTCAAAAAATGAGGAATCGAAAGTGATATCGGTTTTAAAATCCTACTTCTCAAAGAAGAATATTAAATCTTCAAGTAAAACGTATATTCTCTTTTAGAACATGAAAAGTTTAAGAACCTATCTATCGTTAGCGGCAGTATTTACACTTTTTAATCTGTTTGGTCAGAATCTTATCATCAACGGTGATATGGAAGCAGGTCCCGGGGGTACAGGGGTTGTGCCAACTGGATGGACAATTGTGCAGCATTCTCCGGATAACTGTGCCAGTCCACCTTCAGCATGTCCTGGCCCCAGTTATGTGATCAACAATCCTTCTCCGGATGGTGGAAGATGGGAGCGTTTTTTTAGAGGTGGAGGCTGGAATGAAAGATTTGGACAATACATCTGTGTACCTCTGGTAGCAGGACAATCATATACCCTGGAGTTTTGGGCATCTTACTCAAAGTTAAACAGCTCAACAAGCGCAACTACTACAGGAATACAATATGGTTTTTCTACTGGATTGCCTGGAGGAACAGGTGCGGGTACTGGTAATGCCGGATCTGTAAATATGACGTCTCCTGAAGTTTGGCAATTGGTTTCGGTAACTTTTGTTGCTGCTGCGAACTATGATTTTATCAGCTTTGCAAAATCAACAACAGAAACGAATAATGCAGCTTATATTGATGGTGTTTCATTGATCGGTACAAATCCTCCCTCCGGAGGAAATCCTGGTACAAATGGAACCATTTCGGTTTGTCCTTCAGATCCTGTTTTCAATCTTTTTGATCAATTGGGAGGTACTCCTGATGTAGGGGGAACATGGACAGGTCCTTCAGTAGTTTCTGGTGGATATCTGGGAACATTTACTCCGGGTACTAATGCATCTGGTGTATATACCTATGAAGTAGTAGGATCAGGGCCGTGTACATCTTCAACGCCTGCAACCGCAACGGTTACTGTTACTGCCGGAAGTGCGGACGCAACAATTACTGCGGCAGGACCTTTCTGTGATAATGGAGCTGCGGTTACATTAAGTGCAGTAGATCCTGGGGGAACCTGGAGCGGAACCGGAATTACGAATGCTACAACCGGAACCTTTGATCCTTCTGTTTCAGGTCCTGGAACATTTACTATCACGTACAGTATTACAGGGGCCTGCTCTGACACTGATACGGAAAATATAACTGTGAATGCCAGTGCAGATGCCACGATCACTGCTGTTGGTCCTTTTTGTGAAACAGCAGCCGCAATAACATTAGCTGGTGCTGACCCCGGAGGAACCTGGAGTGGAACAGGAATTACCAATTCATCTGCTGGAACATTTGATCCCGGTACAGCCGGACCAGGAACACACACTATAACTTATACTATTGGCGGAGCATGTGGAGATGTTCAAACTACAAATATTACGATCAATGCACTGGCAAATGCAACCATCACTCCTGCAGGTCCATACTGTGATACAGATCCTGCTGTAAACTTAAGTGCAGTTGATGCTGGTGGTACATGGAGTGGAACGGGTATTACCAACTCAGGTTCTGGTACCTTTGATCCTTTGGTTGCAGGAGTTGGTACACATACTATAACTTATACTATCGCCGGATCATGTGGAGATGTCCAAAATACTACCATAACTGTTAATAGTGTTTCAAATGCTACGATTACGCCAGTTGGGCCATTCTGCGATTCAGATCCACCTATCACTCTTTCAGCAGTTGATCCTGGAGGAACCTGGAGTGGAACAGGTGTTACCAATGCAGCAACAGGAACATTTGATCCAGGAACAGCCGGACCTGGAACACATACCGTAACATATACTATTGGTGGAGCATGTGGAGATGTGCAAACAACCAATATTGTAGTTAATGGAATGGCAAATGCAACCATTACTCCTGCAGGTCCTTTTTGTGATAATGACCCTTCAGTAAATTTAACAGCTGTAGATGCCGGAGGGACGTGGAGTGGAACAGGTATAATAAACGTGGCTACTGGTACATTTGATCCGGCAACTGCTGGTTCTGGAACACACACGATCACTTACACCATAGGTGGTTCATGCGGAGATGTTCAAACTACGAACATTACGGTCAATAATGTCGCGAATGCAACCATTACTGCTGTTGGTCCTTTCTGTGATGCAGATCCTTCTGTAAACTTATCTGCAGTAGATGCTGGTGGAACATGGAGCGGTACGGGAATAACCAATGCCGCAACAGGAACATTCGATCCATCAACTGCCGGACCGGGAACACATACCATAACTTATACAATTGCGGGTATGTGTGGTGATGTTCAAACTACAGATATTATTGTAAATCAGGTTATGGATGCAACTATCACTCCTGTAGGTCCTTTCTGTGATAGTGATCCTTTAATTACTTTGAACGCCGTTGATGCTGGTGGAACCTGGTCAGGAACTGGAATAATCAATGCATCAACAGGAGATTTTGATCCTGCAACAGCCGGAGGTGGAACTCATACCATTACATACACTATTGCAGGTGCCTGTGGAGATGTTCAAACGACAGATATTACGGTAATACCTTTAGCAGATGCTACCATTTCTGCTGCTGGTCCTTTTTGTGATATGGATGCTCCAATTAACTTAATGTCAGTAGATGCAGGTGGAAGCTGGGCAGGAACGGGAATAACGGATGCCAATTTTGGAACATTCGATCCTTCTGTGGCAGGGGTTGGAACTCATACCATCACTTACACTATCGCAGGACAGTGTGGAGCTGCAGATACAGAAGATATTATTGTGAATGCAACTGATGATCCTTCAATAAACCCTGCTGGACCTTTCTGTCAAAGTTCACATGTTGAATTTATTACCGCAGTAACGGCCGGAGGTACCTGGTCAGGAACGGGAATTACAAATGCTTCAACAGGAGAATTCACACCATCCGTGGCGGGTGAAGGAATTTACACAATATCTTATACCACAGCAGGCGTATGTCCGGCAACAGGTACTGTAAATATTGAAGTACTACCTGCATTGTCTGTTGTAGTTTCTCAGGATGTTTCTATTTGTGAAGGAGAGAGTACTACCTTAACTGCTCAGGGAACTGGAGGAGACGGTAACTTAACCATCACCTGGACTGATGATCAAAATAATAATGTTGGAACCGGAACTTCAATCCAGGTATCACCTATAGTAACAACCATATATACAGCAACTATAACGGATGGGTGCAATTCTCTTTCAGCATCTGATCAGTTAACCGTTACGGTTATTCCGCTTCCGGTAATAAACTTCACTGCTTTGGATTTTGAAGGATGTGTACCATTCACTGCAGATTTTATTGATTCAACTGTGCCTACAGGAACGAACTGTAGCTGGGATTTTGGAGATGGTATTTCATCTTCAACCTGTGGAAATGTATCTCATGTTTATGGATCTCCAGGATGCTATGACGTAACCTACACGGTTTCACAGAACAACTGTACTAGTACAATAACAATTCCTTCAATGATCTGTGTGTTTGAATATGCAGAAGCTGATTTTACTGCAAACCCGGATGAAGTAGATGTTGAGAATACCATTGTCGATCTGGAGAATGAATCAATTAATGCAACGTCATATGAGTGGACTTTTGAAGATGGTTCTATATCAACTGTAGAAAATCCTTTGCATCAGTTTCCTGAAGTAATTGGACATTATACCGTTTGTTTGAAAGCCATGAATGATGGGATGTGTAATGACTCAATTTGTAAAGTTGTAGTGGTGACGGAGCAATTGATCTTCTATATTCCTAACACATTTACTCCAGATGGGGATCAATTCAACGAAAGATTCCAACCACAATTTACCAGTGGTTTTGATATTTATGATTTTCATTTGACGATTTTTAATCGTTGGGGAGAGATCATTTTTGAATCGTTTGATGCATCAGTGGGATGGAACGGACATTATGGTGACGGAGGCTTGGTAGAAGATGGTACTTATATCTGGCAGGTTGATTTTAAATCCAATCAATCAGATGAGCGATATGTTCAAAGAGGACATGTTACCGTCTTGAAGTAATGGCTTTAATCCAACCATCTAACAACTAGAATATTATCTTTGGCACAGGGTTTGAAAAATCAAACCTAAAATGCCAATTATGAAAACACTTGTTACCTTCCTAATAATTTTAATAGTATCAGCTGCTAACGCTCAAAATTGTTTAACACCTGTAAGTAATCAGGTTTTTCAGCAAAACTATACCCAAATAGCCACTCAGCCTACTGAGCAAAAGAAGTTGGATAAGGGGATTGCTTTTACATCTATCAATTGTGTTTCATCTAATCAGGTGAAATTGATCGCTTTATTGTTTGCCACGGAGCAGAGCAGATTAGACTTTTGTAAGCTGTCATATCACATGGTTTCGGATAAAGAGAATTTCTATGATGTTTATGATGCTTTTCAGCAGTTTTCAACCGCATTTAAGCTACATGATTATGTGTTAGAGCAAAAAGGTAAATATACAGCTAAACCGATTCCAAATCCAATTGCTAATCCTCCTGTGGTGACTCAAAAATTACTGTTTCCGGCTTTGAATTATCCTAGTCACTTGGGATATCAAGGACCGACTGGTTGTGGAAATCCAATACCGGAAGGTGAGTTTATGGCGTTGGCTGTAAACGTAAATAGTTACCAAAAGGAGAATGAAAAGTTGATTGCGGCTAACGTGGTTGCTGAAGAGAATTGTATTTCAATGGCACAAGCTATGAAATTAGCTACCTTGTTCTCAGATGAATTGACTGCCATTAAATTCATGAAAAATGCCTTTGAATATATACATGATCAGGCGAATTACCCTTCAGCTACTCAGTGTTTTAAAACGGAACCGGTTAAACAAGATTGGCTTTCATTCTGTGCTGAGTATTTACTTCCGCCTTGTATTGTCAAAGAGGAGCAATCAAAAACAATGCTAAAACAAATTGATGATGCAGCATTTAAGGACAAACAAATTGAGATCGTGAAAGCCTTAAACAGTAATCATTGCTTTTCAACAGCACAGGTAAAACGCATTATGAGCGAGTTTAGTTTTCCTGAAAACAAACTTGATGTGGCACAGATCTTATATCCTAAATGTACAGATAGAGAAAACTACTACCAGTTGAAAGGTTCGTTCTCGTTTCCTCAATACGAATCTGAATTTCAGGATATGATCAGTGGTAATTAATGGATCACAATCCTTTTAGTTTCCATTTGATCTTCTGAAACAACTCTTAAGGTATAGATGCCTTTTGAAAGTTTACTAAGATCTATTTGACCTTCAAAATACAGTTCATTTGTCACGGTTTCATTATATACCATGGCTCCAAGTTCATTGTAAACTTCGAGTTGAAGTTGATCTCCTTTAAAATTATCAATGATCAGGTTAAATAAACCATTGCCGGGATTTGGATAAACCTCCAAAGAATGATTTTGAATAAAATCGTTCGTTCCAAGGCTATATCCAATAGAGAAATTATATTTTGCATATCTCCCAAAGTCTGGATCAAAAGTAAATGTAGTACCCCCAACTTCTTTAAGTTTTAGGTATCCTGAACCCTCACCTTCATATTGCTGAGCATACCAAAATGCTATTCCGTCATGATCGGTATCCCAAATTTCAAGAGTGTAACATCCTTCATCTAATGTCAAGGTATCCTTAACCGTAGCTCCGTTTGCAGTACCACTGATCGTATGAATCGTATCTCCTGCATCATTGATCAGATAAATGATGTTTTCATTAGCGTGATTGTTTGCTTTGTACCAGATAATTACATCATTAAAGTAGGCATCTGTAGGTTCAAAATTTACGCTTCTGCTATTGTTATTAGTGTATTCATCCGTAAGACCATTTGGCAATTCAACAGAAGCAGTAAAAGTGGTTGAACCCTGATAATCGTTCCAGAAACCCTGAGTGATTGGAATTTCAACCAACTCTTCTTCAAGGAATTCAAGAGATCCGGTCCAATCGTAAACAACAACATTATCATATTGCCCAACTGAAATGTGTATACGGCATGAAGTTAGCGTGGCTGATCCTGTATTCTTTATCAATACCCTAGGGTTTTGACAGGTTGGATTCCATTTGCTATAATATTCCCATTCGTTTGGGTTTAGAATGTCAACCATAGCAACATCATTGGTGAAGTTAGGTGCGCCATAAGTGATCAAATGCATAGCTATCACGTAATTACCATTTCCCTGCGCAAGATCGTTTGAAGGTACGTCTTCAATATCATAGTCAATAGCTGCAGTTGTACCTGCTGTGACAAAAGGTGTGATATCAAATTCATAATCGGTTACTTTATCACCCGGACACCAACCCTCTCTTGCATAAGGCCATGTTCCTCCCTGTCCAATATTTGGATTATCTCCACACTCAGTATCCTGCCAAATTTCCCAAACATAAGCAGATGAACCATTGATCAACAATTCATGATCTCGTCCTTGCCCATTACCCCATTCACAACAGTTAACCGTTCCATTGTGTCCGTGCCCGGTAATTCTAGTTCTGATCTTGAACATATCTCCATTGGCATCCAAAGGAACGTCTATCGAAGGTAAATTAACGTCATTATCAAGGTTAGCGTAAGTATAACTTGCTAAACCATTCCAAAGTTTTTCAACACTGATAAGATCTCTTGGAGGAGTACCAACAATGAATTTAAACTGAATATCAATTAATTCCTGGGTATTGTGGCACTGCAAGTCAACATCACCTTGCAATAATTGCTGATAATCTGTCACATCATAGATATAAGTAAATCCGTTTGCGCCAAGGTCAAATCCAATACCGTAGGGAGTAATAAATCTTCCTATTTCAAATGGATCAATGATCTCAAATGGTTCTTCGTAATAGAAGATACTGTCGTTCGCAAATGTAACATCTGCAGCATGCATAGTTGAATCTAATTTCACGCCTAAGTGATCATAGGTATAGCTATAGCCCACAGGATATTTGTGCTCAATATTGGCAATGGTAAATTTTCTGGATGATACCTGAAATTCTGTAATATCGATAGGATCTACCATTACTGAATCAGTTACCATGGTTGAATCCAAAGAAGATGTATAGGTTCCCTGAACAAAAACAATATTTGGACGAACATTTGAAACAGAATATCCAGCTTGAGAGCCTTCATAGAATTCGATCATTCCGGGAGTGGTCATCATTCCGTCCACATTATTTCCTGATTTGTCTACCACTGCATTTTGGCCATCAAAGTCATAATACAAAACCAAATCAGCATAGTTGGGATGTGAAGGGGTGATCTTTTGATTCATCCAATTAGCAATCTCTGTTTGCGAAAGTTCTACATCCCACACTCTGAATTCATCTATTTTACCGGGCCATCCGTTACCTTCATTTCTATTAGCACCAATTTTAAATGAATTGACGATACCTATTGCTCTGTCTTTTCCGGTCCCGTTCAACCACAAAGTACCATCTTTGTAAATATTCATTTCACCGGTATTCTTATTCTTGGTAAACGCCCAGTGATGCCATTCATTTGCATACTCATTGGATGTGGCTGCCTGATTTATACGATCGTATCCTGATCCTTCTCCAGCATCCCAATAAAACTGCCCATCACTCCAAGGAAAATGGATATTTAGTATTCGATTGTTTAAACTATCACCCGCTTCAATAACAGATGTATTAACAGGTAGAATTCCACCATCACCATTTGACCAGAATGAAATAGTGATCTCATCTTGAAAATCATGATCCGTCAATGCTATTTCCACAAAATCATTTTGAGGAATATTCAAATAGCCCAGTTTTTCATTGGTGGTAACTACTGAATTGTTGCTTGTGATAGAGGAATTCACCTCATTATCAATGGTGTAAGACCCATTTTCAAAAGAGATATCCATTAAAATGTTAGAAGTACCGTCATAATTGAAGGGATAGGTAAGGTTGATCGTATTTAATCCAGTACTTCCAAAACCTGAATTCATTTCAAAAACAGTTGTCCATCCGGTATCATCAAAACTACTAAGATCTGTTGCTGAAGTGTGTTTCAATTTAATGGTAAGATTTCCGAGTGCGCCACCCAACGTGTTTACATCAAATCGAAGTTTCGCTATCTCACCTGCTGTTACACCAGCTGTCGACAATTCTGCAGCTGTCCATAATAGTTGAGTTCGTTGGTTAAAATTAGAAGCGCCAAAAGGATAGGTTGCATTATCTGTTCCGGTACCTATTGCATGATCATTGTCTGTTTGGGCTGAATAGGTAATGAATTTTTGATATTGTTGATAATAGTGATAATAAGGTGTGTTGACATATTCTACATTATTGAGCCACTGATTGTTTACCAGATATTGTGGGCCTTCAACGATAACTGAATCAAGTATTCCAGTATGATCAAAGATCTTGGCATAGGCGAGATAATCCCATTCGCCGCAATTGTAACCATCCCATGGAGTTAGAGGATCACACTTAATATTATAATACATCAACACCTTTTCAAATGTCTTTCCTTGTAATTCAGCAGGGAAACTAAATATGGCCCTGCGGGTAGAGATGGTATCATAGGTAAAAGTTTGCACGTTGATCGTGTCCTGACCAAATGATACAAAGGAGAAAAAGACGAAGATTCCGACTATTAAATTTTTCATGGTGATGATTATTTAAATCGATTTAGCAAAGCTATGAAAAAATAACTCTGCGTAAAAACCGAAATTCACCCATGGTTGAAATTCTAACAGTCTTTTATTTTGATCGGATTAATTTCACGATAAGTATGATCCAGGAAATGATCATAAGCGTTCCACCAATTGGAACAATAGCTCCGCAGATCTTAAGTGACTCATTATACTCCTTAAATGTCAGTAAATACAGCATCCCTGAAAAAATGATCACGCCCACTAATGTTAATCTAAAAAACCACTTGAGTTCAAAATTGAATTTATCAGCAGTCAATCCAATGGCCAGTAAAGCTAAACCTGTATACATCTGATATTTGACTCCTTTATCAAAGATTTCCAAAGCCCCGGCTTCTACCATATCTTTTAATCCGTGAGCACCAAATGCACCAAGGATGATGCTAAGGCAAATTAAAATGGAGGCGGTAATGACGATAGGTTTATGCATATATCTACTTATAGAGCTCACAGAACACAGAACACGGATGCACTTTTTAATACATCCGTGTTCTGTTGTCTGAAAGCGAAGCGATCTGTGATCTAATTTTATTTCGAATTAATGAACTTTTCTAGTTCTTCTTTATCTGTAGAGAACGTCAATACATCCATTAATTGATAATAATTGCTTTTGTCAGTACAATTGTCGTATGCTGTTTTCAAAAAGCTCAACTGGTTTTCAGAGAAAGTGAATGATTTTGCCACTTTTTTAATTTGTGCTGTATTCATACACTTGTTTTTTGCGGCCATATTGGCTACTCTTTGTTGGTCATCAGAGAAGGTTTCAGCTTCAATTTGCTTAACTAATGCATCAACATCAGCATCAGAGCAAGAGCAATCTACATGCTCAATTGTAGCGGTCATGTCCTGATCTTCATAGAATACATTGTCATTACCACCAGATGTTGTTGTAGAGGTAGTTATCGTAGTGGTAGTTTCTTCATAGTAAGTACCGTCTCCAGATGTTGAAGTAGTTGTGGTAGACTCTTCATAATATGAACCATCAGAAGTGCTGGTAGTTGAAGTAGTAGAGGTAGTGTTCATCCCAGAAGTAGTAGTATTTGTTGACATATTACCTGTGTCCATACCAGTAGTAGAAGTAGTCGTTGACATATTTCCGCCTTCCATACCCGTAGCACTGATGTTTACGTTCATGCCATTTTCTCCAATGCTAACGTTCATGTTCACTGTTTCCGAAGTACCGTTATTTCCTTCATTGATTGTAGTGGAGGTACCCATACCATTTGAGGTCGCAGTTGTATTGGTGCTTGACGTTGTGGTGGTGGTTGTCGTAGTGGTATTGTTGGTACTCACATTTGTATTCATATTACCGCCATTGTTGGTGTTTACTGTAGTGGTTGTATTATTGGTAATCGGGTCAACCGTTTCAGTTGCATGATAAGTCACAACTGTTTGGTCTGTCTGTGCCGTTGCTGAACCTGTAGGTGTTTCAGAGTAGAAACGCATTTTATATTTCCCTTTTTTTCCTACAATTTGGTAAGTAATCAAAGTGTCATATTTCACGATCAGGTTTTTATCGATCGTAAAATTGTTATTCGCAGATACGATCTTGCAGCTGTAGTAATTGTTGTTTAGTCCTGTGACCTTTACATTGGTTTCAGCTTGTTGATTTTGGCGAATTCCGTTCAATACCACATAGAATTTATCACCAGTATTCGAAAAAATGGTTAGATCTCCCATTCCTTGAGAGAAAGATGTCAACCCAATAAATAAGGTTAAAATAGGTAAAAGTTGTTTCATTGTTTTTCAGTTTATAATTACCTCACACATTGGCAATCCACGTGCCAAAAAATCTTGTTAAGAGATATTTAACAAATGTAGTGCATTTTCTTTTGCAGCTTCCGTAACTTGCTCTCCACTAATCATTTTAGCGAGCTCATTAACGCGTTCATCTGCATTCAATTCAGTGACCTGAGTTGTCGTTTTATCGGCTCCAGTACTTTTTGAAACGTGTAGATGCATTTGTCCTCTTGCGGCAACCTGTGCAAGATGGGTGATAGATATCAATTGAATGCGTTTACCCATTTTGACGAATTCGGTAGCGATCTTAGAAGCAACTTCTCCCGATACACCGGTATCGATCTCATCAAAAATGAGTGTAGGTAATTTTTTATGCTCCGATAATATGGATAGAATAGCCAACATTAAACGAGATAGTTCTCCACCTGAAGCTACCTTCCGTATAGGTAAGAATTGTCCGCCTTTATTGGTGTTGAAAAGGAATTCAACTTCGTTAAATCCGTTTGAACCAAGTTCATTGGTTGTGGAGAGTTCTATTTGTAATTGAGCATCCGGCATTCCAAGTCCTGACAGGATCTTTTCAACTTCTTGTTTTAGTTGCTCCGTCCTGGATGATCGTTTTTTTGCTATTTCTTGTCCTGAGCTGGTTAGAAACGACTTTAGTTGTTCTATTTCAGCTTCAAGTTCATGCATTCTATCTTCGTTACCGTCAATATCATCCAACTTTGATTGCAGATCTTCCTGCAGCGCTTTCAATTCATGAACTTCACTTAAGTTGTGTTTGAAACAAAGGGAATTAAGGAGGTCCATTTTCTCTTTGATCTGTTGGGCTTCGGCATCAGATAATTCGAATTCCCCACCCTGATCATCAATTTCATTTGCCAGATCATCCATTTCAATTTTTAAACTCAGCAAACGAGCATGAATATCTGCATATTTCGGATCGAATTTTTTCAGACCTTCGAAAGTGTCTAAAAGCGTTCTTATGCCATTTAATGGGCCAAATGTCTCATTGTCAAAGACGGATTTAGCCAGAGCTATGTTATC
Source organism: Crocinitomicaceae bacterium (assembly GCA_020635955.1). Classification (GTDB taxonomy): domain Bacteria; phylum Bacteroidota; class Bacteroidia; order Flavobacteriales_D; family Crocinitomicaceae; genus Paracrocinitomix. Next base: position 8,606 of record JACJYW010000011.1, on the reverse strand, counting down.
AGAAATGTACTGTGCGTTCTCTACTAATTCACTTTTGATCTTCAGATCTTCCAGATTTGTATGGTCAAGATCGGCCATTTTTAATTCGTTTATCAGGAATGAGAGGTAATCTTTCTCCTTCCGGTTTTCCAGATCTTTTAGCTTTAATTGAATATGTTCATTGACCTTGTTGCGGTAATCTCTGTATGATCTTTGATATTGTTGAACTTCTTTTAGGATTCCTGCAAATGCATCCAGCACCTGCATTTGAAAATTATTGGCAAGGATCTCAAGGGTTTGATGTTGTGAATGAATGGAAACTAATCTTTCACCTAAACTTTTCAATTGCGTGAGTTGTACAGGTGTGTCATTCACAAATATCCTTGATTTGCCGCTTGAAGTGAATTCTCGCCTTATGATACAAGATGGCTCAAAATCCAACTCTTCTTCTTCAAAGAATAATTCCAGATCCAAACCTGAAATATCAAACTCTGCCTCAAGGAAACATTTTTTGTCAGATTGCTTTAGAACCGAAGTGTCTGCACGATCACCTAAAAGCAAATTTAAAGCCTTTAGTATGATCGATTTTCCGGCACCAGTTTCACCGGTAATAGCAGTAAATCCTCCGGAAAGCTGGAGGCTTACATTTTCGATCAAAGCATAATTTGAGATCTCAAGGCGTTTGAGCATCTGTTTGTTGTTTTGTAAAATTAAAGATAGCTAAAGATAGAAGTCATTAGAAAGATGGCGCAAGATATTTATTGACATCTTGCCACTTTCGATTAATTCATGATCTCCTGATACTTGCTTGAGCTGGTAGGGTCGAGTCTTTTTAAAATACTCACCGCTTTGTTCTTCTCGCCTGGATCTGATTGTGAAAAAAGATCAATTAGTTCGGCAGACTTAGCGGTCATGAAGATCTGCATGTTCAAATTTCCAGGACGTGATCTCTGCAATGGGGCCAGGCTTTCAAGTGCTTCTAACACTTTAACTCTACCTGCTGCAATATCATTGTACATGATGTCAAATCCTTCGCGGTGGTAGGTATAATAAGCGGCACGTACAGGTTTAAATACAGATTGAAGAGCATTATCTACCATCCAGTATCTGTTATTTTGTTTACCTGCTGCTTGCCAACCGGCATCTCCAGAGTTTTTTGCATTGTTGGCAATGATCTGAGCTTTCGTAAAATAAGGAGTTCCACCTTCAGGTGAAAAGCTATCATAATCATATGCTAAAACCATGTAGGCGTAAAATGCCAGAATTGAGGTCAAATTATCTCTATAACGGTCAATGGAAAACAATAATGCGGTATTTCGCGCATAAGTGATCTTGAAATTGTCATCCATGAAGTTAAAAAGAGTGGTGTTGTAAGCTGTGTTATATACAGGACGTGTTGATTGAACCTGGATCTTTCCTTCATAGGAAGAAGTTGATGGCGCAGCTGTAATGGTGATCAGAATAGACATGTTGATTCTCTCTTCGATCTCGAAAACATCAGTAGTCCAACGGGTATTGTTCATGAAATCGTATATAGAGGCCTGTAATTCAGAAAAGATCTCTTTTTCAACGGGACCTACCTGAAAAGCAGGTGCATTGATCACATTCACCTCACAATTCAGTTCCTGGGCCGAAGCGTTAAGACCTAAAATACTAATCAATATGTACAGTAATCTCTTCATTTAACTTTCCAGATCTTCTTCAATTTCATTAATGATATCTGCCATTACGGCTGACTTATCCTTTAACTCAAAACTACGTATTTTATTGTTGGTTTTCAAAAAGCTGACCTTATTCGTATCATGTCCAAATCCTGCTCCTTTGTCGTTTAGCGAATTTAACACTAACAGATCCAGGTTCTTTTTAGCTAGTTTTTTGAAGCCATTTTCTACTTCATTTTCAGTTTCCAGCGCAAATCCAACCAAATATTGATCGGCTCTTTTGTGTTCTCCCGTCCATAATAAGATGTCAGGATTTTTCACCAACTTGATCGTCAGCTCTTCATCTGACTTTTTGATCTTTTCATCTGCTACTTCAAGAGGACGATAATCTGCTACCGCAGCAGAGAAAATACCAATGTCCATTCCTGACCACAGTTTTTCAACAGCTTGCATCATTTCCAGTGCAGATCGAACATTGATCACATTGATATGAGGGTCTTTCACTTTGATATTGGTTGGTCCAGTGATTAACGTAACTTTTGCACCTCTTTTCGCACATTCATCCGCTAACAAAATTCCGGTTTTACCGCTAGAGTGATTACCAATAAAACGAACCGGGTCGATAGCTTCGTAGGTTGGTCCTCCCGTGATCAATATATTTCGACCTTTTAAAATGGAATCTGCCATGAAATATTCATGGATCAGTTGAGCAATGACCTCAGGTTCTTCCATACGACCTTTGCCTTCTAATCCACTCGCTAATTCACCTTCAGTTGGTTCAATAACGTGAACCCCTTTATCTCGGAGTTTGCTGAGGTTCTCATTCGTAGAAAAGTGTTTGAACATATCCAGATCCATGGCTGGAGCTATCCAAACTGGACACTTTGCAGATAGGTAAGTAGCAACCAAAAGATTATCTGCATTACCACTGACCAATTTTGAAATGCTATTGGCAGAGGCTGGTGCAATGATGAAAAGATCTGCCCATAATCCAAGAGCCACATGATTTTCCCATTCGCCACTTTCTTCATCTTTGACAAAGTCAATGGCTACCGGATTTTTGGAAAGTGTGGCTAGTGTTAGCGGGGATATAAAATCAGAAGAGGCCTTGGTCATAATTACTTTGACCTCGGCCTCTAATTTTATTAATTCTCTAATAAGGTATGCTGTCTTGTAGGCAGCAATGCTTCCGGTAACACCGACTAATATCTTTTTCCCGGAAAGCATGAAGTTTTATTATTCTTCTATCTGCTCGATTGGCTCGCTAGCATCTCTCACATATACCTTATCTTCAAGGTATTCTTGAATTGCAATGGCTACCGGCTTAGGAAGGCTCTCATAGAATTTTGAGATCTCAATTTGCTCTCTGTTCTCAAAGATCTCTTCAAGATTGTCAGTTGTAGAAGCAAACTCAGCCAATTTTTTTGTTAGCTCATCTTTCATTTCAGAGCTGATCTGATCAGAACGCTTTGAAATTGCGATCAACGATTTGTAGATGTTTCCTGATTTTGCAGTAAACTCATCTAAATCTCTTGTTACAGTTGATCTTTCTGCGTTAGTGTTTTTGTAGTTAATGCTCATCTCTCTCTAATTACTGTTGACTATTCTCAGTCATTATTTCCAGTTCCTTATCTGTTTTGGATTTGATGTTATCCACCTCTGTCCTCCATTTAGATTCCGGAAATGCGGCTACAAAGGTACGATAACTTTTTAGAGTAGCTTCTAATCGCTCTCTTTTTTTACTCTCAATACTATTGATAGCTAACAAATAGCTGCTTTTAACTATGTGATAAAGGATCTCTTCTTTGTATACTGATTCAGGATAACTTTCAAGGGTTCCTTCAAAAGCTACCACAGCTGCTTTATAATTCTCTGTTTTATAATAAAGCATTGAGCTTTCAAATTGCTTTAACTCCAATTTACCTCTAAGACGATCCATGATCTGGTTGCAAGTATCAATTCTGTTACTTTCTGGATAGATATCAATGAAGATCTGTAATTCATCCAATGCATTCAGAGTTTCTGTTTGATCCAGTTTATAGTTTGGGGAATTTTGAACAGCACAGATGGCACTCAAAAATTGAGCTTCTTCGCAATGTTTACTTGATGGATATTGTTTGATGAATCTCTTGAAATAGTATCCTGACAAATAATAATCCCCTAAATAATAGTTGGCCATGCAATAGGTGAAATACAAATTCTCACCATGCGGAGTCAATTTATAATAAGGAATAATGTCTTCAAGCAGGGTAGCAGATTTGATGTACTGCTTCTCTTCGTACATTTTTAACGAATATTCTCTTTTTCGTTCATTATCTCCACTTTTCAATATCTCATTGTATTCCGAACACGAAAGGACAGAAAGAATGATCAGTGCAAGAACCAGAATATGAGCGACTTTTAATTTCATTTAAGAGCTACAAAAATAGGGATCGATTTCTTTTGAGCGCCACAAAGATAGCGTCTGTTTTGTTAAAAATTGTCAAATATCCACCGAATCAAACGCAAAAATGTGAATAAAATTTCACGGAAATTCGTGCTATTCTCATTTTTCGGCCTAATTTCGCACTAAAATAGACCGCCGCAGGCGGTGAAGAATTAGAAATTATGGCATTAGATATTTTTGAGAAGATCAAAGCGAACAGAGGGCCAATCGGTCAGCACGCTAAAGGAGTACACGGATATTTCACTTTCCCTAAACTTGAAGGGGAAATTGGAAATAAGATGATGTTCAGAGGTAAAGAGTGTCTGATCTGGAGTGTTAATAACTATCTAGGTCTTGCAAATCATCCTGAAGTTAGAAAGGCAGATGCTGATGCTGCCAATAAATGGGGATTAGCTTATCCAATGGGTGCTAGAATGATGACAGGACAAACTGTTGAGCACGAAATGTTGGAGCAAGAGATCTCTGATTTCATGCAAAAAGAAGATACTATCCTTTTGAATTTTGGATATCAGGGAATGCTTTCTGCTATTGATGCATTGGTAGATAGAAAAGACGTTATTGTTTACGATAGTGAATCTCACGCTTGTATCATTGATGGTGTTCGTCTGCACGCAGGTAAAAGATTCGTTTTCCAACATAATGATATGGCAAGCTTCGATAAACAAATGGAGCGTGCTACTAAACTGGTTGAAGAAACTGGTGGTGGTATCATGGTAATTACTGAAGGTGTATTCGGAATGGCTGGTGATCAAGGTCTTTTAAAGGAGATCGTTGAATTCAGAAAGTCTGGAAAATACAACTTTAGATTATTCGTAGATGACGCTCACGGTTTTGGTACTATGGGTAAAACCGGAATGGGAACTGGTGAAGAGCAAGGTTGTCAGGATGGAATCGATATCTACTTCGGAACATTTGCAAAATCAATGGCTTCAATTGGAGCATTCATTTCTTCAACAGAGGATGTTATTGAGTATTTGAGATATAACATGAGATCTCAAATGTTTGCTAAATCTTTGCCAATGCCATTGGTAGTTGGTGCTAGAAAAAGATTGGAATTGTTGAGAACTCAACCTGAATTGAAAGCAAACCTTTGGAAAATTGCTACAGCTTTACAAGAAGGATTGAAAAAAGCAGGTTTTGATATTGGTAGAACAAATTCGCCTGTAACACCTGTATTCTTATCAGGAACACTTGGTGAGGCTACAAACGTAACGTTTGATATGAGAGAGAACTATCAGATCTTCTGTTCAATTGTGGTTTATCCGGTTGTACCTAAAGATGTGATCATGTTGAGATTGATCCCTACAGCTGTTCATACAATGGAGGATGTTGAATACACCATTGAAACATTCAAGAAAGTACAGGATGGATTAAAAGCCGGAAAGTATAAAGCTGATCAGCTTAAAGAAGTAGAAACAGATAAATAAACTACTTAACGATAAAAAGAAACCCCGCCAATGAGCGGGGTTTTTTATTTATTCTTTTGTTGTCAATTTGTTCAATGCTTATTTTGGATTATTATCTAACCATTTGTATAAATAGTTTAAATCCTTTCCCATTGTAGACAGATTAGTTTTCTGATGAAGTAAGGGGATTTCTTTATCCTTTTCGCGAATTGTTATGGTTCTCCAGCAATTAGGACATTTATAGTGATCGTGGGATGCCGCAGTTCTTTTATACTTACAATTGTGAGCTTCCAAAAAACGTATGAAGTCTTTTGTTTTGACAACTCTACCCGACATTAAGCAACCTCCAAGAAAGCGGTTTCTACTTCAGTTTCTGGATCAAAGTTATGAAGCACTCCATCTTTATCAATATATGACTTGGAGAATTGTTTTTTAGATCTGTTCTTTTTTGACCAACCGAGTTTAAATAATGCTAATTCTCTATTTTTTGAAGTAAGATTAAGAATGTCTTCTGAAAATACATCCAGATTGTGCTTGAATGATTCTTGGGCTTCCTTTGCAGTTGTACCATATCCGCTCACCTCAATAGATGGGGCATACCAAACAAAATAACCTTGCGACTTGCCACTATAAACTTGAATACCTAATTCAATTTCGTGCTCATTGAGTCTTAATGTTTCAAAGCCATCAAGATTTTTTACTATTTCAAATCTTTCTCTTCCCATTTTCTCAATCAATATACACAAATATAACTCGATATGATTAAAATTGACTTTCGGTTTTTTTATTTATTCTTTTGTTGTCAATTTGTTCAATGCTCTTCGTCCCGAACTAGTCAAATCATTAGGTGATTGATAGCCAATCACATAGTGGACAATATCTTCATTCTTATCTAAAAAATAGATGGTAGGGTAAGCCTGTAAATTGAATTTTTTGCTCAATCTAGGTCCATCTGCATGCTTTTCCATATCCATTTTATAACTGATAAATTCTTTATTGAAGAATTCACCAACCCCTTTATCTGTAAAGGTGTTTTTCGCCATCATTTTGCATGGTCCACACCAGGCAGCATAAGCATCTAAAAAGATCAATTTGTTGCTTTTGTCAGCTTCTTTAAGGGCTTCTTGCCAGGTGCCTTCAAAAAAGGTGATACCACCCTCAAGATCACCGTAAACCTTGCATGCTTCGCCTTCTTCTCTACCGAATTTATCTGCCGCAAATCCTACTGTTGAAATTGAAAATGCGAAAACTGCTATGGATATATATTTTTTCATTTAATTATCTATTTATCTTTAATACGTAAACCAATTCTTTCGTTACAATCAAACAAAAATTGTTCCAATGATCAATGAACTTATCATTTTAGACAAAGTTAGTGATTCTTACTTACAGCAGGTCTATGATTTTATTGACCTGTGGAACAATGATGAACTGACCATTCTGGTTGAAACCTCAGGTTCAACGGGTAAACCTAAAGTTATAACCTTATCCAAAGAAAGGATCAAAGCATCCGCTTTGGCAACTGGAGAATTCTTTGATCTTAAAGAAGGGGAAACCGCTTTGTTGAACTTATCACCACAATATATTGCTGGAAAGTTGATGATCGTGAGGGCCATTGTTCATGAAATGAATTTGATCATTGCTCCTTTAGAACAAGATCCACTTTTGACCCTTGGAGATCAACAAATTGACTTTGCGGCTTTCGTACCTTCTCAAATTGAACAGATTCTTCAACATGAAAAGAGTGTTGTTAAGTTCAATAATATGAAGAACATTATAATTGGAGGTGCTCCTTTAGCTGCGGACCTGGAAAATGAACTGGTGAATTTCCATCCGAACATCTACGCATCTTTCGGAATGACAGAAACCATCACACATTTCGCATTGAGAAGATTAGGAACACCCTATTATAAATGTTTGGAAGGTTTTACCGTTTCACAAGATAATCGGTCTTGTCTTGTCATTCACCCAAATAAAGTGGTGGAAGAGATCTTATTTACAAATGATGTGATCAATATGAGTGATCCACATACATTTAAATGGTTAGGAAGGTTAGACAATGTGATCAACTCCGGTGGAATTAAAATACATCCAGAAAAGGCTGAGAAAATGGTAGCCCATCTCATATCTGATAATCGATTTTATATCACGAGTAAAAAAGATCCCACTTTTGGTGAGGTAGCAGTATTGGTCATTGAAGGTGAAATGGATATTTCGGGTCTATTAGAGGATGCTAAAGAATCTTTACCCAAACATCATGCTCCAAAGGAGGTGATTATTGAAAAGCAATTTGAGGAAACGCCAACGCACAAGATCATTCGTAAAAAATTCTAAGCGTTCTTTCGGTAATAGGCTAAAAGTACCAGGTCATATGCAAAGTGTCCGGCAATAGCGTGGTATAAGCTGAATTCCTGAGCTCCCCATCCTAAAAAGATAATAAACAAGGTTAAAAATGTAGCAAAGATGTTCACTTTGAATTCTTTGTAGGAATAGTAGCCATGAATTGCAACAAAGATGACTGCCGTTCCAAGAATACCAATTAAAGGCTGCATGGCACCTCTAAAGAAGATCTCTTCACCAACTCCAGCACAAATAGAAAGAAAGATCACGTGAAAGCGGTTGATCTTAAAACCGGTTAACATGTTCTTATATCGTTTTAAGGCCTTTTCAAAATACTCCAGTTCCGTGAGCCAGATCATTCCTAATCCAAAAAGGATTCCAGCAGATAGAAAATTTGGAACCGTATAGAGCGTTTCTTTTTCAACTATAAAAAGCTCGGCCCAGCTGATATCCTGCCAATAAAGTAAAGGCCACGCCAATAAAGGGAAAAGGATCAATGTTCCTAGTCCCAATATCCACAATGAAGAGAACATCTTGCGCATGATACAAATATGGGGATTTTTAAGAATACAAATTCTTTCATAAAATATATGCACGCATAGAAAAATAATTTACTTTTGCCAAAAATTTTGCCTTGAATAAGATCTGGTTTATATTATTAACCTTTGCCTTGGGATCTTGTGTCCATAGTAGATTTGTTGAGCCTTTGGACAAAGGAGATCTTGCTGTGGGAGCATCTTTTGGCGGTCCTGCCATTGATTTTGCAGGAGCTCC
>JACJYW010000010.1 GCA_020635955.1 Crocinitomicaceae bacterium | reverse complement strand
TAATGGACCTCCCAAATATGGAACATTCCCTAATACAAAGTTTCTACCATTATTGCCTGGTGGATTATCTCCACTTGGTATCCAGTACGCCGGTCCACTATTGAAATCTTCAAAATACGGGTAGGTGTTAACCAACAGCTGGTTGACATCAATTGATGTGGCTAAAGTGTCATTGTTTAGATAAACATCTCCGGGATATGCGGTATACGTATTGAAATTATAAATACCCAACGTTGTCATGTTAAATGTTCCCGGGAAAGTATAAGTGACAGATGATTCAGATGGAATTGGACCTGGAACCGTTCCTGTCAATGTAGTGGTCACAGCTCCAGTGATCTCACAGGTAACCGGAACGTTTGAAACAGGCGAACAACTATAATTATAAACCTCAACCGTTACTACTTGATTTGAAGCAAACAAACAGCCAATATTTACCGGATCTATATAGGCTGTAATTCCGACATCCGGACCATCAATTATCTTAACATTATCAAAGGCAAAGAAGTGATACGCCGTATATGTTGGAGCACTGTAATAAGGTCTTCCATAAAAGCGCAGTTTAACACATGGTTGACCCGCCAATGCGCACAAACTTTTTTGATAGGTAGTCCATTCATCTACTGGATTTGTATAGCTGTTTTGCCACCAATTCACTCCGTTATACCAATCCGGATTTGCATTAGTACCCAATTGTGTCCATGTGGTTCCGCCATTTAAACTGTACTCAACATGGAAATAATCTGAATTATGAAGAGAGTGCTTTAGATCAACGAATAATTGAGGATCAGTTAATCCAGTAAAATTGAAGATCGGGCTTTCCACCCAAATAAAGGTTCCGTTGTTTGAGCTAGTTGTTTGAACATACCACGAATCTCCCTGACCTTGAGGACCATTCAAATAAGGTACAGGCCCATGATAAAAATTCCTTCCGCCATTAGCAGGCGGGCTTTGACCAGTAGCGAACCAACCTCCATCTGTTCCATTAAAATCCATGGCGTATGGATAAGTGGATATTACCTGCTGTCGTGAGGTATACAAGGTATCATTAGCTAAATACTCATCCGTGGAGAGCGTAGTATATATTTCAAAATAATAAATTGCCTCTAGGCTCATGTCAATGGTCGAAGCAAAGGTGAAATTCATAGTTGCTCCCGGAGCAATTGGACCCGCAAGCGTTCCTGTTAAGGTTGCTGTAGTTCCACCGGTAACATTACAGGTTATAGGGACATTGGAAACAGGTAAAAATCCATGATTTGTTATTTCAACAGTTACTGTTTCTGCCGCACTGTAAGAACTTGAACAACCTAAATAACCTGGAGCAACCAGATCTGTTGGACCCACATCCGAATCAGAATAAACAGTGATGTCATCAATGTACCAATATTGACCTGCAAGACTTCCATCTGTGTATCTAAAACGGATTCGAACATCTGATTGATTTGCAGCAAATGCTGAAATATTGAGCGTTGTATCTTGAGGGGCAGCTAAAGATCCTCTGGTTAATTTTTCATAATCCATCAAAGTATTCCAAACCGTTCCTCCGTCATTCGAAATCTCCACATAACCATGCGTAGATTCTACACCATACCAGTGATGTAAATAATTTAGATAAACAGCTGTTCTACCTGAACAATCAAGACTAGGCATTTGAAGAGATGCTTCATTGGGAATAGTTGCTGCACCGAGAGCGGCATCATCAAAAACAGTGTAGAAAGTTCCACTTGTTGAACCAAAAGCAGGTGCATTTTGAAAACTCCAACCTTGTGCGCCTTGAATAATATTGTTTGACCATCCTGCTGGTAAAGAGCCACTGTTAAATGCTTCTTGTAAAATGATGTCGGCTCTGGACACGAAAGAATTACCCAGCGTTAATACAATACTGGATAAAATAGCCAAGAGAAGGTTGACCTTATGGACACCAAAACCGTTCATTCAAACATAGACTGTTGTTAATCTAAATTTAATGTTAAATTTTCAATAAAACTATAGTGATTATTAACTGGTCAGGTTATTCGAGTATTTGGTTCTATTTTTTGAAAAGATCCTGAATTACAACGCGTTTGCGTCTTGAAATTTCAATAATATTTCCATTTTTCAATTGGAGTTTATTTCCATTTAAGCCAAGAATGTGATTGGAATTAACCAGGTAAGATTGATGCACTCTTAAAAATCCATAACCTTGCATCACGTCTTCGTAGAATTTAAGCGTTTTGGCAACCAGAATAGGTTTATTGCTTGAAGTGATCACCTCTGAATAATTGCCATCTGCTTTAAAATAAACGATTTGATCAACGTTCAGATAAAAGGATTCAGTTTGCGTTTTTATGATGATCTTTTTCTCTCGACCTTTATCTGAAGTATCATCCTGAGCATTCAATTTATCTATCGTCTTTTCCTGAAGTATAAACCGTGTTGCTTTGTTCACTGCTTCAATGAGTTCTTCAGGGATAAGCGGCTTTAGCAGATAATCTATTGCGGAATGTTTTATGGCTTTAAGTGCATGTTCACTATAGGCAGTTATGAAGATCACCTTTAAATTATTCCTAACGATCTTCTCTAAAAGATCAAAGCCAGAACCGTCAGGAAGGTTTACATCCAGGAACACGATATCCGGTTGAAATTCTGCAATCTTTTCATAACCTTGTTGCACTGTTCCTGCTGACGCTACCACTTCAATTTCAGGACAATATTCCTGGATCATAGAAATTATTCCATTCCTTACATGAAGCTCATCTTCAACAACAACAGCTTTTTCCATGTTAATCAGATGCTTTTTGTTGAATATACGGAATTCTCAGAACCACGCGTGTTCCTCTCCTTTCTGAATCAGGATGTACGTGTTCAAAATCTATTGAGAAATCTCCCTTTAGCTGAGCATTAAAATAGGATAATTGCTCTCTGATCATCTGCGTGGATAAGGATTCACGTTCTGACTCTATATTGTCTTTATTCTCTTGATTTGCCAGCAAGATACCAACTCCATTATCCTGAATAACCACCTTAAGTGTTTTATTATCTCTTTTAAATTCAATAGAGATCTTTCCATCATTCGACATTCTTGACAAACCATGTTCAATTGCATTTTCGACAATTGGTTGTACAAGCATAGGCGGTATTAAGATGATCTCAGGATCGATCTGATCATCTACTTTAAAGTCAAACTCAAAACAATCTTCATATCTCAATTGCTGCAATTCCATGTAATATTGAAGGTTTTGAATCTCTTTACTAATAGGGATAAAGTCCTTTCTTGATTGTTCAAGTACATTGCGGATCAAGCGAGCGAATTTGGATAAATATACACTGGCCTGTTTGCTCTCGTTCAGATTCATATATCCCTGAATGCTACTCAGTACATTGAAAATAAAATGCGGTTTAATTTGCAATCTGAACATCTTATTTTCAAAAGCCTGGATCTTTGCTTCATTCCGCGAGCGATTTCTTTGATAAATAAGCACTAAAGAGATTACTACAAGGGCCAATAAACTGAATCCAATGATCATTTGATATTGGCTTCTTTTTAGCATGAAACTTTGTCGTTCATTTTGAACCTGAAGCTCTAATATTCTTTTCTCGTTTTGCGCATTCTCATATTTCATTTCGGCAGTAGCCAATTCAACCATAATATCCTTTGAAAGCAAACTATCTCTAAGGTCTGTTAACTTCACCTGATAAGTATAAGCCAGGTCATACTGATCAGAACTACTATACAATTCGATTAAGGTGGTTAATAATTGTTTTTGTAAGTATTTGTCATCTACATCAATGGTTTTTTGGTAAGATTCGAGCAATACTTTTTCAGCATTTTCATAATCTTCCATTTCCATAAAAGTTTGACCCATATTGGCCAATACTGCCGCTTCAGAAGGAATATTATTGGAAGAATTTGAATACTCCAGAGCTTTATTTAAATAGTTGAGCGCCTGATCGAATTTCTTTTGCTTCATACTATTCACCCCTAATCCACTATATATCAGAGAGGCATAATAATCGTCATTGATCTTTTCATTGATCTTCTTTGCTTTCTCCAGATAGACCTGTGCTTCATTATAGTTGCCCACTTCAACACTTATATTACCGATATTGGTAAGTAGCAAACATATATCGGCTTCCTTTTCAGGGAAATATTCCTGATATATTGCCAGCCCGCCTTTACAGTATTCTAAACCTTTATCATATTCTTCAATTTCTACATATAGCCCCCCAAGTGAATTTAGCGTACTCGCCTCCCTTTGTTTCAGGTTATTCTCAACAGCAATAGATAACGCGGTTTCATAATATTCAACAGCATTTTTGTACTTCCCTTTTAATCTGAACAGATTACCCAATACGTAATTAACTCGGGCTCTTTCTGAAACGTCTAAGCAATTTATTTTAAGATCATTGTTTATGGCTAATTCAAAAAATACTATTGCTGAATCTGGTTGCTGTTGTTGCTGATAAAGATCTCCAATTTGAACTGCAGATTTGACTATTCCTACCTCATCATTCTTTTGTTTATAGTCATTATAACTTTGAAAAGGATCATTCTGTGCAATTACTGATGATGCAATAATTACAACCCACAAGATCTGGCCAATTTTCAAAGCTTTCATAATTCTATAAGCGTACGTTGTCCGTACTCAATAACTTTACCAGACGTTGATTTGACGCAAAGGGTGTCCACGTTGGTTTTACCTGAAATGTTAAGGTCTTCAGCAATTTCGAGAATGTCATTTTCACTCAACCTTGGCGAATAGGTATTTGCAATTAAAAACCCACCACTATCCAGAAGCTGAAGAGTTATAGTAAGCAATTCCTGAAACTTATCTTCAATTTTCCAACGTTCTTTATTGGCTCCTATTCCAAAAGCGGGTGGATCCATGATAATTCCCTGATAGGTATGCCCTCTTTTAACTTCTCGTTGAGCAAATTTCATAGCATCCTCTAAAACCCAGTGAATATCAGATAAGCCTGAAGACTCCATGTTTTCTCTGCCCCAACTAATGATCTGTTTAACGGAATCACAATGAAAAACATCTGCCTCATTTGCTCTCGCCACCAGTGAAGCGGCTCCTGTATATCCAAATAAATTTAAAAACCGATCTCCTGGTTTGACATGATCTTCAATATAATCCCAATTGGCTTGTTGTTCTGGAAATAAACCAACATGCTTGAATTTTGTGAGGTGAAGATTCAGATTAATCTTTCTATAGCTTATACTCCACGATTTCTCAGCATTTGTCTTAAGAGCTTTCCATTCTCCTTGAGTATTTGAATGTTCAATGAATTCAAAATTGGCTTTTTTGATCCATTCTGAATATGGCATTACCGCTTTGAAATAAGCATTTCTATCCGGACGGATGGTAATTACATTTCCCCAGCGTTCCAGTTTTCTATCACCACCTGCATCAAGTAGTTCGTAATCTTTCCAGTGTTCAGAATAAAGTTGAGACATCTTAAAACAAAGATAGTCCTTAATGTGCTGTTCAAAGCTTCTGAAAATATTATTGCGATATTTAGCTGATAAATTGACTGATAAAAGCAAATGGAAATTTCAAACAAAACGATCGTAGTTACTGGTGCAGGTAGTGGTATAGGAAGAGAGTTAACTTTTCAATTACTTAAAAAGGGAGCTCGAATTGCGGCAGTTGATCTCAATGAAAAGACACTAGAAGAAACCATTCAATTGGCAGGTGAGAATTATAAAGATAGGGTCTCAAAACATGTTTTGTGTATAACTGAAAAAGCAAAGGTTGAATTACTACCAGAAGAGGTGATAAAAGCCCACGGTTCAATTGATGGAATTATTAATAATGCCGGTATAATTCAGCCATTTATCAAGATAAATGATCTTAGTTACGAAACTATCAATAGAGTTATAGATGTAGATCTTTTTGGACCGTTATACATGACAAAAACTTTTCTTCCTCATTTGTTGAAGAGGCCTGAAGCTCATATTGTAAACATTTCAAGTATGGGTGGATTTTTACCCGTGCCGGGCCAAAGTATTTATGGTGCCGCAAAATCGGGTGTTAAACTCATGAGTGAAGGATTAGCGGCTGAATTGATTGATACCAATGTTCATGTAACTGTTGTATTTCCCGGCGGCGTTGAGACAAATATTATGACCAATTCAGGTATTGATCCTGATAAGATCAAGCAAATGGATGCCATGAAAGAAAAATCTAAAGCTCTATCGCCTCAAAAAGCAGCTGAAACCATTATAAAGGGAATGGAAAAAAATAAGGTTAGAGTTTATGTTGGGAAAGATTCGAAAATGATGAATTTGTTCTATCGTATTGGTCCGAATTCGGCAACCAAAATTATCGCCAAACAAATGAAGTTTTTACTGGATTAAATGAAATACAAATACTCAAATATTCTATTTGTTCTCTCACTAATAAATGGATCTTGCGGTTCTTCAGATCAGGATCGTCATTCGACAAATGATACCAATGTCAATGTCACTTTAGTTGATACGAATTCATTGGATTCTTCAATAGCTTCAGAGAATATTGAAGAAACACCTAAAAGATCTAATATTGACCTTTCTGCTTTTGAAGAGATTCATGCTGATGATAAAGTTGAATTGATCAAACATTTAGAATTTGACTACGACTACCTATCCAGGAATGATGAAAACTGGGCAATTAATGCAACAGAAGTCTTTCATTTTTTTGATTTGGATAATGATGGTGATATGGATGCTATTTATGATGGCTGGAGTGGTGGTGAACCAACCATTGTAAGGATTTACCTCAACATTGAAGGTACATATAAAAGAGTACTTAATGAAGTGCAATATATCACCGATATACAAATCGAAAACCATGTTTTAAATGCCATTTCTATTTGGGATCCGGGATGTTGTGATTCATATGTTGCCTTCCATGAAGATTACATTGTACATACGTCAAAAGATCACATGTTTTTCGAATCAATAAAGCGTACGGCTATTATAGGAGATGAACCTAAACCATCTCAACTTTTATCTGAACCTATTTGCTTCGTTATTGATAAAGACATCTACTATCTGCGATCCTCACCAGAAATTGATACTACTGAACTTGTCATCTATGATAACTATAGAAGAAGCGATAATATCATTGCTCAATACGAAAAAGACGCACATGGAATCGCCTATGCTCAAACAACTGATCACACGGGTAGAATTTGGTGGTTCGTTGAAATGGATCCTGATTATTATCCCGTTGAAACAGAATTCTACGATTATGAAACTGAAGAAACCTATTTATTAGGATGGATGAGTTCTCGATATCTAACAGTAATAAAAGACGAAACCATTCTATAAAAAAAGCCCCTTCCCAATAAGGAAGAGGCTTCTCGACTAATTGATTAAGGTTCAATGTTATTTGATCACTGTCAATTTCTCAACAGTTGTATTTCCATTAATTGTAGTTGAAACCAGATATACTCCAGCTTCAAGATTTGCAGTTGATAATTCTAACGTTTTAGCACCAGCTGTCAATTGACTGTTAGCAACTGTTTGAACTATTTTTCCTGAAAGGTCCATCAACAATACATTAACCTGAGCATCTGAGCCTAAATTCAAAGCAATATTTACATTGTTCTGTGCAGGGTTCGGATAAATGCTAACAGATGAAGTAAAATCTACTTCTTCAATTCCTGTGTAATCAATCGCCTCATTCACTGCAACTGGTCCTTGATATGGACGGTAATTGTATTTCGTTCCAGTAACTAATAGAGGATCTTGAGTAGTCAATGCATTATAGAAAATAATGTTAACCGAACCACCTGAAATCACTCCTTTACCAATGATCTCATTATTTTGTGTAACAGCTATATCTACACCATCCACATCACAGTTTACAAGGATACCAGTTGCTCCAACATTTGTAGAAGCCACATGTGTAACGTTCATAGACATTGGATCCTGGGTTCTGATCACTACCGAAGGATCACCGAAGAAAGCCCAAGTTTGCATTACTTCAATACCTCCTGAACCATAATTTTCAACGGTACTCATTAAACCATTAAAGAATATACCACCCAGGGTAGTTTTCTTATTACCTGAATATTGCTCAGTTAGGATCTTTGTCAACTCATCTTCTGTTTCCATTGGAGGAGCCCAAGACATTAATATGGTTGAGCCCGTTGCAGCAATTGCACCCGTTGGACCAGTTCCATTACTTGCTCTGATCCAGCTTTCTGAAATACATGTGCCTGATGTAAATGTTCCATTATTACATGCTACCGAGATCACGAAAGGATACATTCCATTATTCGTAGAATTATCAACCTCCGGTGAACCATAGTTACCTGAAACACAAACATTCTGTCCACCATGTCCGCAATACTGGAATAACGATATTCCACCGTTTACTGCAGCTTCAACATCAGCGGTTGCAGGATCACCGGAAGCATCTGCTCCACCATGTGTACCATCATAGAACTCATAAACAGAAGTATAACCGAAGGCCATTAGCTCAGTTCTGATATTTCTTAGATGTTGCCAATCAGCTTCACCATCATCACCAATACCAGCTCCCTGATCAGATCCTAATCCTAACGCTTTAGTATAATGAGTACCGGACATTGGATCTTTTTCATACTCCAACATTCTGTCAACCATTGTTTGAATTTCACCAGTTGTGGAACCAGATAATCTACCAACAAAGATCTCAGGATAATAGTCACCCGTCATTTGTCCAAAGTATGAATCAGACCACAATTGTTCAGAACCTGATGTTCCATAAGTGTGAGCATTTATCTCAGCATGATCTCCAACTAACAATACAAATTGCAGGTCAGGATCGTTAGCATAATAATCCTGAATGAATGCTAAAACATCAGTATCAGTATTACCTCCAACGGTAGTCATGTCCACCCATTCTGTACGAATACCTTTTTGATTCTTCCAATTTGCGATCTCTGTCATTTGAGAAGAAAAGGTAGATGGACCAATGATCAACATTGAGCCAGATTCTTCAACAACCGAATATTTAACTTCAGGTGTATAATTCAAAAAGTGATGTTTATAGATCTCTTTGAAAATAGTTGTTTCCTTAGCTGTTGTGCTTAATTCATTAATCCCTGATTCATTTTCATCTGTCCCAACATTTACACTCAGATTCTCATAAACACGCAACACCTTGGTTACCGGATTATATTGGAATGGATAAGTAATTACCGTTGCAGCTCTGTAATTTCTCAAGATATACGGTGAACTTAATTCAGCCAATGTACCAGGATAAAAAGCATCCTGATCATACGCCGGACCGAATGAATATGGTACAGTTGCTGGATCTACATTACGATACAAATTACCTTTTGAAGGAGCAATTTCTACGTTTGGAATTTCAACATATGAAGAATACGTAATATCTAATGTAGTTTGTCCCTGATTTGGAATGATAACTGATTGCACATAATGTGGTAGATCAGGCACTCCTGTAATAAGCATATCTGCCCCTTCTTCTGTTTTGATCACAGACATTTGTTGTCCGTTAACATTAACATTTGAAGTGATATAATTTGGATTTTCGAAAGCAAGGGCAACATTATTGCCTGTTTGCGTAATCATGGAAAATCCTCTTTCATTTTGTGCAAGACCAACTGAAGCATAAAGGAAAAAAGCTGCTGATCCCAAGATCGAGGTTAATCGAGTAGAAAATTTCATGTTTTTTAAAGTTGTTTTTCGAGTATTTGTAAATATACGCATTAAAACCAACTTTTTCGAAATCAATAGTTTATTAAAATTGTAATCCTAGATCATATTGTACAATAAAGAAAGAGCCGGATATATCTTCCGGCTCAATTATCTACTTAGAAATATAATCTATACTGTCCTATTGGAAGGAATCCTGTTTGATAAGTGGTATTCCATGTTCCACTTTGTGCGTTGAAATTCTGAACAAATACATTTTTTCTATTGGTAACATTTTGAATATCAGCTGCCCATTCTTGTGTCACTTTTTTACCCACCACTTTGAAAGCTATTCTGAAATTCAATTTCATGTAATCAGGATATCTGGCTGTATTGGTATTTGTCCAATCTCTGATCTCATAACCGGCCAACATACTTTCATTCACCAGTACCGGAGTATATCTTTTACCTCCATTATAGGTGAATTTTGTATCAAGTGTTAGGGATTTACTTGTTCTTGCTCCCTCCTTTTGTTTGAATCTGAATTCGTATCCGGCCAAAGAATTAAAGGTAAAATTTCCGTTAAATGCCGAGTTATATTCTACCCCATTTGAGGCCGTATATTTCGACTCATAAAGTGAACTATTTACCAGGAAATAAAATCCTTTGTCCAGGTATTTCTCCACAGTTAATTCCACACCGTAGTTCCTTCCTTTCCCATCATTATCGAGATAAGTTGGTACAGCTGTGTTGAAATCAGAACCGAAATTAACCATACAGAAAGTAGATGACTCAACCGTAACCGGCACATCAAACAGGTATTGATAATATGCTTCTGCCTTCACGTTGATGTTGTATGGGAACCTGTGTTGGTATCCTACAACAACATGGTGACTTTTAGTAAATTTCAAGTTCTCTGTTGGTTTAGTGATCACGCCATTTTCTTCATCCTGTTTAAAGTAGATCTCAATAGGCTGCATTTGAGAATGCAATCCGTATCCCACTGTGAATTTATCTTTCTTGGTGATATCCCAGGCCATACCAAAACGCGGTTCAAGGAAAGTCTCTTTATTCAGGGTAAGTGTTTGAGAGTGTAATCCAACGTTGAAAGTCAAATTATCCGTAGGACGATAACGATATTGCGCATACGGTTGCAACATCACAGTTGAACCTTTGTAGTCACGCAAGGTCATAAACCCAAATGTTGGATCAATATAAACAGAGTCTAACAAATTAAGTAGATAAACATCCGTATGAAAACCTACCTTGAACATATTCTTGGCATTGATCTTTCTGTTGTAATAAACATCTGAAACGATCTTACCTATATAAGAATTGCTTTCATATGTTTTGAACGGATTATTGAAGCTGTAATCAACTGTATCGTTATCAACCACATTGACGTTTCCTTGTGCTGCTACCGAGAAATTCATGTACGATTTTGTTCCTATGCGTTGACGGTGGGTGACACCTACCACACCTACTTTGGAATCGAAATAAGTATTGCTGTAATCCAAAGCAAATAGATCTGTGCTGTCCGCATCCTTTGCCAGTATATTGATATTGGATAATCCACCCATTCCAAAAACTGTGGTTAAACCACCCTTTGACGGAAAATTGAATTTAAAGGCACCATCCTGATAATTTGGAAGAGCGGTTGATCCAAAATTGATCCCCATTTTTTTGAAAAGGATCAAGGTGGAGTATCTATAATTCACCAAATATGACGCCCCTGTTTTTCTACTGATAGGACCCTCAGCCATCATTTCAGCACCGTTGAAACCAAACTGGAACATAAATTCGTGTTTCTCATTATTTCCGGTTCTCATTTTAAGATCAAATACACCGGCGATAGCATTACCGTACTCAGCAGGGAATGCCGCGGTCATAAAATCTGAATTAGCTAACACATTGTTATTCAAAATGGAAACCGGACCACCAGTTGTACCGAATCGTGCAAAGTGATTTGGATTTGGAATATCTATGCCTTCCATTCTAAAAAGCACTCCAGTGGGTGAATTACCGCGAATTACAATATCATTTCTTGAGTCATCTGCACCCTGAACACCGGCAAAATTTTGTGCCATTCGGGCAACATCATTGAATGAACCCGCAAATCTGTTCGATTGTTCAACCGAAAATTGTCTAACTGAAACGGTTGCCATTTTATTGATATGTTCTCCCTTCTCTTTTTGAGCGGTAACCTCAACTTCCTTCATCATATTTACTGCTTCTGTCATTTCCAGATCAAGGATCACCTCTTTAGAACCGACCTCAATATTGTTCATTATAATGGGTTCATAGCCAACAAATGAAATAGCTATCTGATGACGTCCTACGGGTACATTTTCTATTCTAAATTTTCCATCTAGATCAGTTACAGAACCTATCAAAGGATCAGTATCGGCAATAATTACTTTAGCGCCTATAATAGGCTGGAAAGTTTGTTTGTCTTTCAAAGACCCCCTAACGGTTTGTGTGAGGTTTTGACCGTAGCTTAAAAATGTTAAAGCAAATGCAATGAGTGTGACTGTAATTTTCATCTTGTTTTTTTTCGCTAACATATTGCCTATTTCAGCTAGAATCAATTATTTGTGATGAATGACAAAGTTATGTTATCAATAACAAAGTTGTGTTATGACGAGCAAAGTTCTAACCATTTATCAACTGATCAAAAGCCGATAAATTTCTCCTGGATACCGGAACTGTTTGTTCAACATTAGCAAATTGTAATTGATAGCCTTGTGCATTTCCAGTAGACGATTGAACTTTCTCAATATTGATTATATATGCTCTATGGGATCGAAAAAAAGCGGATTCGCTTTTTAATTGTTCCTCTATACTATTTAAAGAATTTCGTTGAATCTCTCTTTTCACTTCGCCCTCCTTATCCAAATAATACTCTACGTAATTACCATCTGACATGATGTAAAGAATCTCATTCAATATTAGTTCTTTCACGTTATTAGCCCCAGGACCAACAATTTCTATGATCTTGTTATTGACCTTTTGACCTTCATTTCGATTCGATAACAATTCATTTAACTGTTTTGAATGGTTCAGATTTCTATTCAGTTTGATCACATAATTCAATAAGGTGATAAAAGCAATTGGAAAAATACCAATTGAATAGGTGTGTAACAGATCATTCAGGATATCTTGAAGGAGAATAGAATTGGGAGAACTTTCATAGAGCTCAATTTCTCTACCCACAAAAAAATTGATGATCGCAATGAAGAACATTACCACATTCATCATCAAGATCTCTTTTCCTACAGTCCATTTACGCTCTGAGAAAAAGGATGGGAAGAATTTCAGGCTGATCTCTAATGTAATTATGCAAGTTAAGCTACTAGACAAGGAATAATAAAGCGCCGCCCTGGGAACTGTTACACTCACCACATTTTCAATTTGAAAGGGTTTGAACGTAACAATGAAAATGAAGACAAATAGGAAAACAAAGGCAAAAACAACAAGTCTGTTGATTGCGTTGTCATAAATAAAAGGATATGGACTTTTTAGCCAATTCACTGTCCTCAAAGATAATTCTTTGAAGAAGTTAGTAGCCTACTATGACGTTTGAAATTTACTTTTAAGTGATTCGAACACAAGTATATTGAGGACAATTAAACTGAAGCTATACAATACATCTTCAAAAGGAATAGTGATTATCCTTAAGGATGAAAAATGGCCTTCATTGTACCATACTATTTCATTCTCAATTCCAAAACCCGTTAAAACACCATTGACCATTAAAAAAGGAACAAGAGAAATGAAAAAGGCTATAGGAACCTTTGAGAATACTTTTCTTTTGATAAACAGAAATCCAATCACCAATATCGATAAGGTCACTGAAGATAGACTATACCAACCCATAGGATTGATAGAAATCAAAACAATGGCATATCCCAATAGAATAGGTAAGAATATGAAATTGAATTTGCTAAAATCTACCTTTTGGAAGTAGTATTTGACACATTCATAAATAAAAGTGCAAGCAAATGGTACTACAATGAAAAATGAAACCTCTTCTACGGGAAGATTTCCAATTTGAACGCCCAGCAAATAATCTTCAGTAAATCCCCAAACTAGGTGCTTCGTAAAGATCATATCCCATATGATGAATGGAACTCCTACAATAATAGTGGCAACCATCACCCATTTCCAACTTTGAACAAACCGAACTTTCTTATCAAAGCTCAAAACAACAGGAAAAAAAGCTGTTAGCAAGATCAATATGAGATATAGTGCGTTCAAATCACATCAAAATATCAAACATTCTTACTGCTGTTTTTCGCTTCTTTGGAATAGAACCGGTGAAATATTTAGAGGGTACGATCAACATTCCAAAACAAGATCCTTCTTGTTTAAACCTGTTCTTATGATGTACTTTATGTGCTTTTCTGATGGCTTTAAAATAGCTGTTATTAGTTTTATCAAACCATTTGAAACGTCTGTGGATCAGCACATCATGTACAAGAAAGTATGTAATTCCATATAAAGCTATACCCGCCCCAATGCCTACCACCGGATAATTTTGGTTCATTAAGCCCAGCATAATGCAAAGCCAAGATGGTATTGCATAGATCAAGAAGAAAAGGTCATTCTTTTCAAAAGGACCATCAGTTGGTTGATGATGATCTTTATGCAAAGCCCATAAAAAACCATGCATCACATATTTGTGTGTAAACCATGCCATGAATTCCATACCTGCAAATGCACCAAAGATTGCCAGAATTGTTAATAATGTTTCCATGTTAGAAAAGAGTTAATACAGTGAAAAATAGTAGCCAGATCCAAAAAAGGGAAAGGGCTGTTTTATTGAGATTTTTTGTGTTTTTGATATATAAAAAGGCAAACATACTGCCGAAAACAAACCAACAGATGTAATTGTATATCGGAGGTTGGCTATCTGTCCATCTCCACAATTCATATTTTATGGCTACCTGCTCAATGAAAAGGTCCATAATTACTGCTAGCATTCCCGCCAATGCTGATTTCAGAAAGATATTTAGCCTGAATAATCCTGCTACAGAAGCAGCACCAGCCACTACTGCGTACCATGTCGCTCCAATGATGAAAGGGGTTCCAAACAGTAATGGCCCCATGCTTGGTTCATATGTATATTCCCCAAAAAGTAATGCCGTTTGAACTCCAATTAATTCGATCAAAAAGCCCGTAACAAATATGAATGCAAAGATCTGAATTGATTTTCGTTGCTCTTTTTCAGCAATCAGCACCAAGATTGCGCTCATGAATATGTTTAGATATGATAGATCAGGTGCCTCAGAAAGAGACATGAACAAACTGATTCCAATTAAATGGAAAACCAGTAAGATCAAC
Organism: Crocinitomicaceae bacterium; assembly: GCA_020635955.1. Lineage (GTDB taxonomy): Bacteria > Bacteroidota > Bacteroidia > Flavobacteriales_D > Crocinitomicaceae > Paracrocinitomix. The sequence goes on along the minus strand of JACJYW010000010.1, from coordinate 166,173 downwards.
GGAAAATATCTAATAGCCCTATCCATGTTCTTCGATTAATTGGTCTACAATTTTGGCTGATTTTAAAACAAGAGGTATTCCGCCTCCCGGATGCACTGATCCACCGGTAAAAAATAGACCCTTGTGTTTTTTACTTTGATTTCCGTGCCTTTTAAATGATGCCATTTTAGAGTTAAATGCTCCACCATAAAGCGCCCCTTGATAAGAACCCGTAATTGATTCTATATCTTTCATGGTCCAATGGTCTTCGAATAAGATCTTATTCTCAATTTCAATTCCTACGAATTGTCTTACCCTATCAACGATAAATGATCGCAACTGTCCTATTTGCTTTTCTGTAGGTTGAACTCCTGCCGGTGTATTGATCATGACGAACCAGTTTTGTCCATTTTCAGGTGCATCAGAAGGTTCAATAGCTGAACTGTTATGAATATAGATGGTTGGATTTTCCGGAATCTGCCCACCAAAGATCTGATCAAACTCCTTTTTATAATCTTCAGAAAACAAAATATTGTGAAGACCTATTTCATTGAATTTTTGATCAATTGCCCAATAAAAAACCAAACCAGATGATGATCTTTCTTCTACTAATGAGCGATTGAGTTGCTTATTATCTCTGAAGATCTTTCTATAAAAGGTAACATGATCAATGGCACAAATCACCCTTTTTGACAGGATCGATCTTCCGTTAGAATTGATCAGGAATCCACCATTTTTTGCTTCAACCCGTATCTGTTGCTGATCAAGACGTATTTCAATATCCGTTTCAGAGATTAGATTCTCTATCCCATCAACAATAGACCGCATTCCACCTTTAGGAAAATATGTACCTAAATTCAGTTCAAGGTGAGGGATCATGCTGTACAAACCACTCATTTTATAGGGATTCGAACCGTTGTAAGTACCAAATCTATTAAAGAGTTGCACCAATTTAGGATGCTTCAATTTGCCCTCATTAAAGCGATTCAAATTACGTAGCATCTGACTTGACAATACCTTTGGGTATTGCTTTAACACTTTTGGCTTCAAAGCATCTTTCCATTGCAACTTCGGTTCATCAATGAATAAATCTCCAATTGCATTATAGGTGGAAGCTGCCTTTATCAAATAATCCTCAACCGCATTAGCTTCTTGATCTGAGAACGTTTGACTTAATTCTAATCTTCTTTGATTTTCATCTGAGTGAAGGATAAATTTGGTGCCATCCTGGTAATAATATCTGCAGTTTTCATGATGCAATTCATACTTGAAATACTGACGAGGGTCTTTATCAAATAGCTCAAAAAGCTCATCAACCAGGTGAGGCAAAGTAAATAATGAAGGGCCCTTATCCCAGCGAAAATTGTTCCATTTCAATTCATCCAGCTTACCGCCGAGCTTTTGATTTTTTTCAAGCAATAGCACCTTGTCTCCACGTTTATTTCGACGCAAAGCAGCAGCCATGCCGGAAAGTCCTCCGCCAATCACTACTGTATCATATGTAAATCCCAGCTCAGACATTAGTATTTATCCAGTAATGCGATCACATCTTTTTTAAATGAACCAGTCCAATCTGTTTTATCTATATTCTTTCGGATGTAGGCCTCATCTTGCGCCATATCATCTTTGTAACCCAGAAAAGAAGGGCTACCACTTTGAACCGCAAATCTCACATAACGAATCTCAACATCCGAGCTATACTTCGATACCACTTCTTCTAATTTCCTTTTACCTCCATTGAAATAACTCAATTTACTTACTGGCCACATTACGTGATTGGCCATGGTCATTTCAGCTGCCGCATGATAAGCAAAAACAACGGGCTTGTAATCCATTGTATAACCATCAGTTGTCTTCATTAGTTGTTCACAAGTAGACTCGTCTTCAGCTGCCGTAGTAAACAGTTGCCGAATGTCATCCATTTGAACGGATGAGCTTAAAAGGATATATAGCAGTGTTGTGATCATAACAGATTCATTGTATTTCTGACGTATGATTGTGCGAACAACCACATTTTTCTCTTATTGGAAACTCTTATTCTAGAAGACATTAACTCAGCCGTAGATTTTCTCTTGATCTTTCTCAACAATTGGGTATAATAGACATAACTCACATACACACCAAAGCGTGATGATTTTGGCAATCTGATGATTCCCTGAAATGCCTCATCAAATTCTTTTTGGATCTCTTTTTCGATTTCCTTTTTGTTTTCTGGAGTGATGCCTTCATCCCCTACATTGGGAAAATAAACCCGTCCTAAGCCTTCAACATCTGCTTTCAGATCACGTAGGAAATTGATCTTTTGAAATGCAGAACCCAATTTCATGGCAGCAGGTTTCAGCATCTCATATTTTTGCTGATCTCCGTATACAAAGATCTTAAGGCACATCAAGCCAACTACTTCAGCAGAGCCCAAGATGTACTCTTCATATTTGCTTTGGTCATAATCCAACGGATTAAGGTCCATTTCCATAGAATGCAGGAATTGGTCAATTAACTCATGATCGATCTGATATTTATTTACTGTTGATTGAAACGCATGAAGAACCGGATTCAAGGAGATTCCCTGCGCAATGGCTACATATGTTTCCTCTTTGAATTTGGCTAACAATTCTGCTTTGTCATAACCATGAAAAGAATCTACGATCTCATCCGCCAATCTTACAAAACCATAGATGGCGTGAATGTCTTTTCTAATCTTTTTATCCAGAAATAAAACTCCGTTGTAAAAAGATGTACTGTACAACTTTGTTACATGCTTAGAAGCGGTATAACTGTATTGGTCATAAAGTGCTTTCATAATTTTATTTACTTAAGATGATGTGATTTGCAACAATTTGTCCTGATATCAAAGCCGGAGGAACTCCAGGTCCTGGCACCGTCAATTGTCCGCAATAATTGAGGTTATTTAATATTGATTTGATCTTTGGTTTAAGATTAGCCGTCTGTCTTAACGTATTGGCCAATCCATATGCGTTGCCCTTGTAGGCATTGTAGTCTGATTTAAAGTCAGAAATACAGTAATCTCTTTTGTAGATGATCTTATCTGCAATGTCTACGCCGGTATGCTTTTTAATTCTGGCGATCACGATTTCCAGATATTTGTTTCGGATCTCAGATGAATCATCCAGATCAGGTGCCACAGGAATCAATACAAAAAGATTTTCCTTATTGGCTGGTGCCACATTTTTATCCGTTTTGGATGGAGCACAAACGTAGAACAGAGGAGCTTCAGGCCAACTTTTAGAATCATAGATCGTTTTTCCGTGCGCTATAAGATCCTCATCAAAAAAGAGATTATGATGCGTCAGAATCGGTACTTCCTGATCAATGCCCAGGTAGAATATTAACGCACTTGGGGCCAATTTTCTACTGTCCCAATACTTTTCATCATAGGTTCTATATTGAGCCGGCAACAAATCTTGTTCTATATGATGGTAATCTGCACTAACAATAAGCTGTTGTGTATCCTTCCAGTGGTCACCAACTTTTATCTGAGATACCTTATTGTCGGAACATTCAACCTTTTCTAGTGGGGTATTGAAATGAAATTTTACGCCATTGTTGTCAGCAATTTTCTTCAGTGCTTTGCCAATGGCAGCCATACCTCCATCAGGATACCAGGTACCCAATTTCAAATCGGCATAATTCATTAATGTGTATAATGAAGGAATGCGATTTGGCATTTCTCCCAAGAACAGAACTGGAAAATTCAGGATCGCCTGAGCTCTGGAAGAGGTAAATCTATTCGAAACATCCTTATCTACAGATTTGAACACATCAAGCTTTAGCGCACTTTTAAAAACACCAAGGTTAACGATCTCTTTCCATTTCAATCCTGGTTTAAACAAAAACTGGTCAATAGCAATTTCATATTTGGTTTGAGCATCCTGAAGAAATTGCTCTAATTTCTCACCACCATTATCTTCGAATGAATCAAACAAAGACTTCAACTCATTAAAATCTGCCGGTAATTTTGTTGGCGCTTCTGAATTCCAGAAAACCTGATAAGCAGGATCCAAACGTGTCAATTCGTAATAGTCACTTCGATTCTCTCCCAAATCAGTAAACATTTGGTCAATTAACTCAGGCATCCAATACCATGAAGGACCCATATCGAAAGTAAATCCTTCGGCTTCAAATACCCTACCTCTACCACCTTCAGATTCATTCTTTTCATACACATTTACCTGATAACCTTGCTTTGCCAGGTAACATGCTGCATACAAGCCAGACAATCCGGCACCAATAACATCTACACTTTTAGTCATGACTGATCTGATTTGATAGTACCTTTCTGGTTTGGTGAATTCTACTTTTAACCGTTCCCAATGGAAGATCGAGTTGCTCTGCTATTTCATGGTATTTGAATCCATCAACATGCATCATGAAAGGGGTTTGCAAAAACTCGGGTAATTCATCTATGAGACTTTGAATGTGATCAGTCATTAACATATCATCCGGCTTATAATCATCCATATCACCAACCATCACTTTATAATCATCAGAATTGTATGATATCACCTGATTGGATTTTTTTCGATATGAATTGATGAATGTGTTTTTTAAGATCACCTTCAACCAACCTTTCAAATTCGTATTGGTTGTAAACTTTTCTCTATTTGAAAGAGCTTTTAGGATCGTTTCCTGAGCCAAGTCCTTCGCCAGATCTTCATCACGGGTATATTTTAAAGCAAATCCGGTAATGAAATCATTCAGGTCGATCACCCTAGTATTAAATTCAAATGCCGTCATCCTATTTTATTTTGTTTAATCTTTTTATTGTTTCGTTAAACAAAAATACAAAGGACAAAATGATAAAAGCAAACTTTTGTTTAACTTTTTTTATTTTTTGTTAAACATTATAGATTTTACGGGACTTTCAGGAAGGTATTAATGGATGTGAATATCCTTGATATCCTGGATTTGATGAACATCAGCTGGAATATTTGCAGGATGCTGAGACAATTGATAGCCTCCAACAAACAAATTTTTAAGATCAAAGAAAGACGCCAATTGCTCAAAGAATTGAGTCACCTCATCATCCGTCATCTCATTGATCATACTGGTAAACAGGTATTCCGGTTTAATCTCTGTTACAAAAGTTTTCAGATCCTTCATAGGAACGGATTGTCCCAAATAGAAACAATCAAAGGCTCTTGACTTAAGCACAAAATAATAGAACAACAGGCTTAATTCGTGCTTCTCATTTTCACGAAGGAAGAGAACCACCTTTCCTCTGGATTTTCTTGAAATAGGAATTTTATCAATTTGAACTATTAAAAACTCCCTTAGCACATTTGATAGAAAATGCTCGTGTGAGACAGATATGGCATCTACTTGCCACAATGTTCCTATCTTTTCCAAAAGGGGAATTAATACATCCGTAAAGAGCTTTTCAACGCCCAGGTTTACCGATAATTTGTTTAAGAGTTGATGTAAACCATAGTCATCTAGTTCAATGACCAGTTCAACAAATCGATTCACCTCATCAGTAGTTGAGATGGTATCTGAAAGCAGCAATTCAGATGCTTTATCAAAGATCTCCTTTTCTGAAAGTTCGGCTATTTTGGAGATCTTCAAGCCATTCTTATAAAGTAAATTGATATTCAAGATCTTTTTAAGATCCCGATCAGAGTAATACCGAATATTTGTATCCGTTCGCTCCGGTGATAACAAGTTATAGCGTTGTTCCCAGATCCTAAGCGTGTGTGCTTTGATCTTCGTAAAGTTTTCCAGATCCTTTATAGAATATTTTGCCATATACTGTTCAACAATCAGTTCGTCTAATTGTTCATTGAAAACTTAAATCTGTTGCGAGACGATAATCAAAGATAGCGCTTTAAGCCAGTCAAATTACAGCGAAATCTCCAATAAATTTTTATTTTTGTTCCCCTCCATAATTCTTTTAGTTTACTTTTTGTGGAGGTAATGAGAATGGAAGAAAACCACAAAAAGATAGCAGTAATTGGGGGAGGTAGCTGGGCTACTGCACTAGTGAAGATCCTTACATCACAGGATCATGTGGTAAACTGGTGGATGCACAATGACGCTTCTGCTAAGCACATTCTTAAGTTCAGACATAATCCAAAATATCTTCAATCAGTAGAATTTGACCTTGATCGTATTAATCTTAGTACTAATCTTCAGGAAATCGTTCAACCATCAGATATTTTGATCATTGCAACACCTTCAGCATTCCTATATGGTTTGTTCTCTGATTTCCCTCAAAAATTATTGGAGAACAAGGTTATTTTTTCGGCTGTAAAGGGTATCATTCCTGAAGTGAATGAAATTCCGGGTCAGTATTATCATAAGCATTTAAATGTACCTTATGAGAATATTGGGATCATTTGTGGCCCTTGTCATGCTGAGGAGGTAGCCCTTGAGCGTTTGTCTTATTTGACAATTGCGGCTCAGGATGAAGAAATGGCTGAATACATGGAAAGCCGTTTAAAGAACCGATATATTAAAACCACTATTTCAGATGACATTTTTGGAACTGAATATTCAGCCGTTCTAAAGAATGTATATTCCATTGCAAGTGGAATTTGCTCAGGTTTAGGTTATGGGGACAACTTTCAATCTGTATTGGTTTCAAATGCCATTCAGGAAATAGAAAACTTTATTGACGAGGTAAACCCAATTCACAGAGATGTTAAATCATCTGCTTATTTAGGTGACCTTTTGGTAACAGCCTATTCCAAATTCTCTAGAAACCGAACATTTGGTTATATGATCGGAAAGGGATATTCAGTAAAGATCGCACAGTTGGAGATGGATATGATCGCCGAAGGATACTATGCCACTAAATGTATCGTTGAGATCAACAAAGAATATGGCGTTGAAATGCCCATTGTTGAAGCAGTATACAACATCATATACGAACGAATTTCTCCGTTCATTGAGATCAAGATCTTAAGCGAAAAATTGAGCTAGTTGCTACCAGAAATTTTGCTTTTGTTGGCCATTACAGCATCTGCATCCTGAATAAACTTCACCTCTTCTTTTCCAGGCTCAGCACCCCTAGGGTAACCAAGTTTTCCTAGAGCAGTTAAATTAAACTTTCCAGTTGCCTCATCCTTATTTGCAAAGAACACCCAAATGGTTGGATAACCAGTTACCTGAAAAGCGGATTGTAAATCTCTGTTCTGTTGAGCCAGATCAGCAGGCAGTTGTTTCTTTCTAGGAAAATCAAGTTCTAACAGGATTACATTATCGTTTGCCCATTTGATGAATGCTTCTTTAGCAAATACTTCTCTTTGTAATTTGTGACACCATCCACACCAATCACTACCTGTGAAGAAACCAAAAATTGGTTTACCTGTTTCTTTTGATAATTTATGAACCTCATCCAATTTAGTGTACCAGGTTAGTCCTTCTTCTTTTTCATTCTCATCCTGAACAATTGGATTTCCAATAAATGAAGTCATCAAAAAGGTTGTTAACCCAACGATAAAGATAAATGCTGCTTTTCTCATGTCCTAAAGTTACGAATTCGTAAATACTAGACGAGACAATTGATGATCAGTGTGTTAAAAAGTTGTTAAAGCTTGTACGAAAAATGGTTAATGTTCTTCAGGGGCCATTAAACCGGCATTTATTTCAACAGCCAAGGTGTTCTCTTCAGGCGGAATGGAACAGAACCATCCGTTAGTATAGGCACAATAAGGATTATATGCCAGATTGAAATTCAAAACTACTTCATTACCTTCCGGAATAGTAATATCAAGGTATCTTCCTCCACCATAGGAGGTTTTGCCAGATGTATTATCTCTAAATGGAACGAAAAGATAATCTTTATACTCTTCCTTTTGCATCAACTTCACTGATTGATAGGCCACCAAATGACAGTGCTGTTCAGCAATGTTAAAATGCAGCATGGCATATTTAAGATATACTTTTTCAGTTCCGGCAGATGTTGGCATCACCACCGTATCAGGATTACTGAATGGCTCAAAATGAGCCGTTACGCGATACAACAAGTTTATTGGGTAAAACCTATGCCCTTTGAAATGCTTACGTTCCTTTTTGGTTAAAGGACTTTCTTCTTTGTCTTTGTAATGATCATTTTGTTCTTTTTGAAAAACCAAAATTTCATTTCTTAAGGAATCCGTGGATTGTCCATACAGTTGCATGGACAATCCAAGAATTACAATAAGATTAAAGACTTTCATTATTTCAGGACGAAATTATCGCTTCCTATTAATACTCCGTCAGCATAGATCTGAGCAGAATAATTTCCTTTAGCGATCTCTTCAGTTAATTTATAGAAGACACAAAGATCCGTAGCCTGGTTCTGATAGTTGATCACTTTTTTATCAGAATACAAGAGTGACTGACCGCCCTCAGTTTTTAGCGTATTGCTTTGACTTGAGTTCAGTACAGTACCGCTAGGCGTGATAATCCTCATATATATCGTTTTATCACCTGGTGATGCAATGGCATTGTCACCTACTGTAAAACAAGATCTAATGTGAGTACATCCGCTTGCTCTGGTCATTTCCTTATATGAACCGCTTCCTTTTTCTTTGATACCTGTTGTTGTGAAACCAAAAGCAACCAATTTAGAACCTTTGTTTACTTTATCACTCAACTGATCTCTTTCTTCAGTCATGTTATTCAATGAAGACTGTGTTTTATCCAAATTCTCCATTGTTTCAGCTAAACTTTCTGTCAGTACTCCATTAGCAACGTTTAGTGAATCTATGGTACGGATATAATCCTTCATGATTGAACGTAACACATCCGTCTCTTTTTGTAACTTATACACTTTTGATGCATAGGCTGCTTTATCTCCTTTGGCATCTTCCAGTTCAGACATCAAAGTTTTAATGCGATCTTTCTGAGCATTGATACTATCTGCCATATCCGTATTCTCCACCTTCATTTTATCGTACATGGTTAACATGTTCTGAAGATTCTCTTTTACATCCTCACCAACCTCAAGACCCTGATCATACATCATGGTATTCAGACCTTCAATTTCAATTTGAAGTTCATCCCTTTCGTTTTGACAAGTGTTAATGATCTCATTCTTCTCCGAAAGCTTCCATCCCAGGAATCCACCGGCTAGCAACAACATAATTATTATTATAATGTACGCACCATCTCTTCTTTTCTCCTTGGTAGGTGGTGGTGGAGGCGTGTTCGTAGTTGAACTTGATCTTGCACCTGAAGTATCAATAAAGGTTCCTCCTCCTTCTTCTTCTTCGCTCATAAAAGGGATATTTAGCTATTAATTAATTTTTCTCTTAGGTTTTTCATAAACTTAGAAGCGTATACGAAATCGATCACTTCCTGGTTATCTGTTTTAATAATTCCATCTCGGTCACCTTCCCACCATTTTTTTCCACCATAAATGAAAATGATATTATCCGCAGCCTCCATAACAGAGTTCATATCATGCGTAATAACAACAGTGGTTATATTATATTCATAAGTGATCTCAGAGATCAAATTATCAATTACTATAGATGTTTTGGGATCCAATCCTGAGTTAGGCTCATCACAAAACAAATATTTTGGGTTCATTGCAATGGCTCTTGCAATGGCGATACGCTTTTGCATCCCTCCACTACACTCTGCCGGAAAAAGGTAATTTTTGTCAATGATATCTACTCTCTTCAGACAAAAATTGGCTCTATCCAGCATTTCCTCCTTGCTCATATCAGTAAACATCTTCAAAGGAAACATTACATTTTCTTCTACTGTTAATGAATCGAACAAAGCCGAGCCTTGAAACAACATACCAATCTCTTTACGGATCTCGATACGCTGTCTTCTATCCATGGCAGAGAAATCTCTTCCATCATATAAGATACGACCTTTATCAACTTCATGCAAGCCCACAATACATTTTGTTAGCACCGATTTTCCCTGGCCTGATCCACCAATAATATGATTCACTTTACCTTCCATGAAGGTAGCACTGATATCAAAAAGAATTTGAGTATCTCCAAATGTTTTGGATATGTTATCTACCTCTATCATTACACCAATAACAATTGAGTGATAACATAGTTAGCTAAGAGTATAGCCACTGAAGCAGCAACAACAGCTTTGGTACTTGATCTCCCTACTTCCAATGAACCACCTTTTGTATAATATCCAAAATAACAGGCTATTGAAGTGATCAGGAATCCAAATACCACGGTTTTTGTTAATGCGTACCATACATACCAGGCATCCGTATGCCAAAATGCTCTTAAACCTATCAAATAAGTGTTCGTTGAATATAAACCTGATTGCACTCCGGCAATCCAACCTCCCACGATACTCAACACCATTGAAATGATCACTACAAATGGTAAAAAGATAGTTGTGGAAATGATCTTTGGCGCCATTAAATATCCAATAGAATTCACGCCCATGATCTCCAGTGCATCAATTTGCTCGGTAACCCTCATGGTACCAATTTCGGATGCAATATTCGACCCTACTTTACCTGCTAGTATCAACGAAATAATGGTAGGTGAGAACTCTAAAATAGTGGATGATCTGGTGATATATCCGATAGTATAATCAGGTAATAATGGTGAACTCATGTTCGCAGCTGTCTGCAAAGAAATTACTCCTCCCATGAAAACAGAAAGGAAGGCCACCAAAGGAATAGAACTGATCACAATTCCGTTCACCTCATCAAAAAACATATTCCTGAAGACCTTGAGTTTCTCAGGCCTCATGAAAACAGACCGCAGCATTACAAAATACCGCCCTATGTGTTCGAATAAATTCATTCAGAACGCTAAAATAAGTAATTAAGCTAGAAGTTTGAAGTAAGAAGCTTGAAGTAAGTAATTAATTATTTTAGCTTTTAACATAATTTTGAATTCCTACCTTTAATTAAAAGGATTTAACCAATAACAACAATGTAAATGGATATAAAACTGGCTAAAATGAAAGCAGCACTGGACGAAGTAGTTCAGTACCAACTAATATCTGGGGATATTGCCATAGATATGAATAATCTGATTGGCCAGCACATTCATATGAGATACACGGGAAAACAACAATGTGCAGCATGCGGACAATTCAAAAAGATCTTTGCTCAGGGTTTTTGTTATGATTGTTTCATGAAAGCACCAGAAGCCAGCCCTTGCATTATAAATCCTGAACTATGTGAAGGCCATTTGGGAAAAGGCAGAGATGTTGAATGGGAAAAAGCGAATCATGTGCAACCGCACTTCGTATATCTGGCAGTAGCTTCATCATTAAAAATTGGAGTAACCAGATCTACTCAGGTTCCAACCCGTTGGATAGATCAGGGAGCCTCATTTGCTATTAAAGTTGCCGAAACTCCTTACAGGAAATTGGCTGGTGATATTGAAGTAGCTTTGAAAACTACTTTCACTGACAAGACGAACTGGCAGGCCATGCTTAAAAATAATATTGGTGATTTTGAATTGGTGGATGAAAAGTGGCAGATAGAAGAATTATTGCCTTCAGATCTTGCACAATATATGTCTGAAGATGATGAGATCACGGAGATCAATTATCCTGTTCAGGATTATCCCAACAAGATAAAGTCTGTGGGATTTGATAAAGCAGAGGTCATTGAAGGAAAATTATTAGGCATTAAGGGACAATACATTATTCTGGACGATAACAGGGTTCTTAATATTCGAAAACACACAGGATATCATGTGGAATTTGAGTCGTAATATCATATTATTTCTCTTCTTCTCACAACCTTGTTTTGGTCAATCAGCCTGGACTTGGACACCTCTCGCAGATGTACCTGTCAGATTATCAAATAATGCGGTGGCTGACGGTGAAATATCTGGCAACAAATATGTCTTCACTTTTGGCGGTATAGACTCTACAAAAATATGGTCAGGTATCAATAAAAAGGCTTTCAGGTATGATGTAAATAATGATCTCTGGGAACAAATTGACACATTACCTCTTGATCTGCCACTCATTGCTTCAGCTGCCAGCACTGTACAAAATAAGATCTACATTATTGGCGGATATCATGTTTATTCGAACGGTAATGAAGTTTCCAGTAATAAAGTGATCGTTTACGACCCTCAAACTGATTCATATCTATCCAATGGCGCCGATATACCTTTTCCAATTGACGATCAGGCGCAGTGTGTTTACAAAGATTCATTGATCTATGTTATATCTGGTTGGAGCAACTCGGGAAATACATTTGCTGTTCAGATCTACGATCCATCACTTGATCAATGGAGTGCTGGAACTCAAGTCCCAAACACACAAGATTACAAGGTTTTTGGTAGTTCAGCTTATATTATTGGTGATACTATTTTTTATTACGGAGGCGCTTCAATGGGCAGTAACTTTCCTGCAAAAAACAAATTGCGAAAAGGCTTAATAGATCCTATAGATCCAACTCAAATAACGTGGAGTTTGGAGGTTGACGCACCCAATACAAATTATCGATCGGCATGTATTTCCTATGGTGACAATGTTTTTTGGGTTGGGGGTTCATCTATTTCTTATAACTATGATGGAATAGCCTACAACGGATCTGGAGGTGTTTCTCCTTCATCTACCATTGCACGATTTGATGCCCAGGATAAATTGTGGTATGAAGGAACAGGAGCACCTTATGGTGTTATGGATCTTAGGGGTGCAGGCCAAATTTCTCCTACAGAGTGGATAATTTGTGGTGGTATGATCAGTGGTCAGGAAGTATCAAAATCTACCTTCAAATTGACTTATGACCCAGTTACTGGGAATTTTGAAGAATTAGCCAATAATAAACCCACTTTCTACCTACAGGATCATTCGCTTATTTTCGATCAGGAAGTTTCAGGAATAAAAATCTTATCCCCGGAAGGTAAGGTGGTGGAAGAAGTAAAAGGTCAAACCATTGGCCACCTGGACGCCGGCATTTATATTCTGGAATATACTTTTGAAGGCAGCGTATTCAGGGATCAGTTCTTTTTGAACAACTTCTGATGCCAGGCCCAATAATCAATGTAGTATAAGATCTTCAATGAAATACTGTTAGTGGCAGACTGATCAAACATACTCCCTACATTCTCAAAGTAATTTTTTTTAACCTGATCATCATAGCTGAAGATGGAATTCTTCCAAACTAAACTGAGTTCGCTTCCCGGAGCAAAGATCCAGCGATATGCCATGTCTATGGTGAATGCATTGTAGCTGTTATTGTGTAATGATTCATCATTAGAACCAAGACCTGTGTAGTCTGTAAATACCATTTTTCCTTCTTCGTTCAGTCTATAAAAAGAATCATAATCAAGCTTTGACCAGTAATGTCTCAGCCTAAAGGTGATTCCCATTTTATTGTTCATTATATAAGATAGATCAATGGTGTTTGTGATGGTAGTTCTATCTCTTTTTGCAAAAATGGGATCATTACTATTAGCAAGATCAAAAGGTATCTGGAAGTACTGTGTCAGGGCCACTCCCTCCTCTTTCCAGGCATTATTTTGAGAATAGGTATAGATCAAAAACCATTTATCATTAAACCTGATTCGAGGACTAGCCACCAGATTGAAACCGTTCCTTTCATGTTCAAAAAACTGATACCAGGTAAAATTCATATCCAATGCAAATGGTTTACTGTAGTCTGATGATATAAAAGCACTCGGTGCAATTAATGCATCACCTTCATAGAATCTACCAGCCACCCTTGGTTCAAAATAATCATGCGGTCTTATTGGCTCAAGATAAAGGCTACCACCAGCCGTCATAAAATTCCTAAAAGTTCCGCCGACATTCCAATTCAGATAAAATTGTGAAAACACATTGGGCTGGATGATCCTGGAATGTTGAGCCGTAAAACCAGACCAGGCCCTATATAATCGCCAAAAAGGTTTATACCAGTTATAATTCGCAAAGCCGGTAAAAAAATGAATATTGGTCAGCAAATTGAATCCCAGATCATTCGGATCATAAGTTTTGGATGATCCCGCATAAGTTAGACCCCCAATTAAGTTTCCTGATGATTTTTCAATTCCGGCATTGATCTGATGACCTAATTCAACTTTTGAATCAGCATAGATCTGTGATAAGTTATCTATGGTCCAAAGATTGAATTTCTGGCCCTTAGTATAGTAGTCCACAATTAGTGAGGATACATTGGCATCATAGGAAATGCCTTCTCTCCAAACACTGGTATTGGTTAGGGTAACAGAGGAATTATTCTTAAGATTTTGATCCAGTACAAAAACATTATAATTGCTCAATGGATTGGTTCTTATAGCTCTGCTTTGACCCGTAACATTATTGCGAACTGTAGCATAGGTATTGGCAGTTATCGCATTGAAAACACCTATTCCCATACCTTTTTTTGTACGACCTGAAAACTTGGTTGCATTATACAACTGAGTTGTGGATGGATTTTCTTCCACTACTTCATTAGAATCTAATTGACTGTATACATCACCATAATACAGGGGCGTTCCACCTACTCTTCTGGAGTAAAAAATTCCTGCTTTGTTATAGAGTTCTGTTCCCTCAGTAAAAAACTGTCTTCGTTCATTATATCTCACTTCAAAAGGTGATGTATTGAGGACGTTGTTATCAAATTGTACCTGACCAAAATCGGGAACAAGAGTCATATCAACAGTGAAAGCTTCATTCACGCCCCATTTTACATCCATCCCGCCATTAGCCGTATAACCTGTTGTTCCGTTGTAATTTTCAATATAACCTGATACATATGGTGTAAAAGCCAACCTCAGAGGAGAATCAATATCGTTCAATCCATTTACCTCACCCAATTGTGAGATCAGGTTTAGTCCTTTGGGGTCATAAAAATTCCAATACGATTGCTCTCTGTTTCTTCTAATATTTCGGGCAAAATTAACTCCCCAATCTCCAGAACCATTCTCAGAAAAACGAAGGGCTGAAAAAGGGATCTTGATCTCTGCCACCCAATGATCATCATTGATTTGAACAGCACTTTTCCAAACTGCATTCCAGTTATTATCAATATTATCCACCTGATGCAATTCATCCACCTGTACACCCGCACTTGTAACCAGGAAGGCAAAACCTATGGTACCTGCATTGTAAGGATCAAAAATGACCCCAAACCAATCTGCGTTACCAAAGTCATCTCTTTGAGAAAGTGTAAGCGACATGCTATCTCTTGCATCATACATTATAGCACCGATATAGACCGCATTGTCATCATAAGCAATCCTCACATAGGTTCGTGAAGAGGCATTATCCCCAGCTATAGGTGTATTTTGTTTGAAGCCTGATAGCATTTCAAGCTCGCTCCAAAATGGCTCATTCAAATCCCCATCTATCTCAACATCTTCTTCAATTTTACAAATTGAAGTTTGCTTTCTATCCTGAGCTTGAGATAAAATAGAAACGAATAACAATATGGTTATGAGCACAATTCGCATGAGATAGCACAAAATTGTGTACTAAAACATCATAGTGAAACGGAATTTCGGTTGAATGGTTTAAATCAAGGATAAAAAAAACGCCCTGATGATTCAGAGCGCTTCCTTTAATTATATCTGAATATTACATGTTACTCAAATCTGGCATATCTCTTTGGAAAGCCGGAATTCCTGTAACATCCATTCCCGTGATCAACAAGTGAATATCATGTGTTCCCTCATAAGTAACTACTGATTCAAGGTTAGCCATATGTCTCATGATAGAATACTCATTAGTGATTCCCATTGCACCTAACATTTGTCTGGCTTCACGAGCAATTTTCAATGCTATCTCCACATTATTTCTCTTAGCCATTGAAATTTGAGCAGAAGTAGCTTTACCATCATTTCTCAATTGACCAAGTCTAAACGTTAAAAGTTGTGCTTTTGTGATCTCTGTGATCATTTCTGCTAACTTCTTTTGTTGAAGCTGGAAGGCGCCAATTGGAACACCAAACTGAGTTCTTTCTTTTGAGTATCTCAAGGCCTGATCATAACAATCCATAGCCGCACCTAAAGCTCCCCATGCAATTCCAAAACGAGCTGAATCTAAACATGAAAGTGGTGCTCCTAAACCTGATCTACCCGGTAGAATATTTGATTTTGGAACTTTTACATTCTCGAATAACAACTCACCAGTAATTGAAGCTCTTAATGAATGTTTCCCGTGCATTTCAGGCGCAGAAAATCCTTCCATTCCTTTTTCAACGATCAATCCATGGATTCTTCCATCTTCATTTTTAGCCCAAACTACAGCTACATCCGAAAGAGGAGCATTAGAGATCCACATTTTAGCTCCGTTAAGGATCACATGATCACCGGCATCTTTAAAATTAGTGATCATTCCACCAGGATTAGATCCATGATCTGGTTCAGTTAATCCAAAACATCCTAAAAATTCACCAGAAGCCAATTTTGGAAGGAATTTTTGCTTTTGTTCTTCTGAACCGTATTTCCAAATTGGATACATCACCAAAGATGATTGTACAGAAGATGTAGATCGCAAACCTGAATCACATCTTTCCAATTCCTGCATGATCAATCCATAAGCAATTTGATCTAAACCTGGACCTCCATATTCTTCAGGAATATAAGGACCAAAAGCTCCGATTTCTCCTAATCCCTTTACAAGATGTTGAGGAAAAGCAGCTCTTTCATAGTAATCTTCAATGATCGGTGATACGTTCTGTTTCACCCAGTCCCTAGTTGCTTCACGGATCAACTTATGTTCTTCCGTTAGCAGATCATCCATTAGATAGTAATCCGGATGTGTATATAGATCTGTTGCCATATTCGTTTAAATTTTTCGTGCGACAAATGTATGGATTTTAACATGAATAATATGTGTTGTTATTTATATCTTGAGCAAGAGTGCGCTAATGATCAGCATTTTTAAATTATTTTTGAGCTGTGATCGATCAAATTGATATACTACACAAGACATCTGAATATGGGAATGAGCAACTATTACCTGTTCAGTTGGAAACCATATTTTGGATCCTTATGTCAATAAATGTAGTTTTCATTGCTATTGCCAAATCCCTGAATCAAACATACATAAGTAGTTTATTTACCACAGCCATACTAAACCGTCAACTGCTACAAAAAATACAGGAGGAACTAAAGCTGAACAGTGCATCATCTATTTTACTGACCATTACATATTTCAACTCAATTGCAGTTTTGGTGAGTTATTTGGCAGCTAAACAATACGGTAATCTGGCATTGATCATAGCAGGAATTTTAATTGGTGGCGCATTGATAAAATGGTTCATAATGTGGTTCATTTCGTTTATCGGTGAAAACAGGAGTGGAATAGCTGAACATGGGATGAATCATTTGATCTATTATCAGGTAACTGGTCTAATTCTTACACCCATTTTAATTTTTTCTCACTTTTTTTCAGAAAACGTCTATTACTATATCGTACTTGGATGCCTTGTTTTTGCTGGACTTATAATTATTTTCAGAGAACTGCAATCAATTGGAAGAGCTTTAAAGGCAAGAATTGGTGTATTGTATATTATTTTGTACCTTTGCACGCTCGAAATATTGCCATTAGTCTTATTTATGTACGCTTTTGTCAATGATTTCGCTGGATTAAACTAAATTTAGCTGTAGGATTTATGAGCGTTAAAACCATTTTAGTTTCTCAACCTAAACCGGAAAGCGAAAAATCACCTTATTTTGACCTAGCTAGTAAGTACAAAATTAAGATCGACTTCCGTCCGTTCATTAATGTTGAAGGTGTTTCTGCAAGAGAATTCAGAGACCAGAAAGTAGAGTTAGCTAAGTATTCAGCAGTAATTTTTACAAGTAAAACAGCTGTTGATCATTTTTTTAGAATTGCTGAAGAAACGAGATTTAAAGTTTCTGATGCAATGAAGTATTTCTGTATGTCAGAGGCAGTAGCCTACTACCTGCAAAAATATGTCGTATATCGCAAAAGAAAAATCTTTTTTGGTAAGCAAAGTATAGCTGATCTTGCTGATGTGCTTAAAAAGCACAAAGACGAGAATTTTTTGTTGCCTTGTTCAGATATCCTTAGACAAAGGATCCCTGAGACTCTAGAGGAAAATAACATCCAATATACTAAGCTTGTGCTTTATAGAACTGTAGCATCTGACTTATCAGATCTGGAAGATGTAAAGTATGATATGCTTGTTTTCTTTAGCCCTTCAGGAATTGAATCATTATTGAAGAATTTTCCTGATTTCAAACAAAACGGAACCAAAATAGCTGCATTCGGCCCTACAACTGCCAATGCGGTAAAAAAATACAATTTGAGACTGGATGTTCATGCTCCGCAACCGCAAGCACCTTCCATGTCTATGGCTATTGAGCAATTTATCAAAAGCAATAAAAAGAAGTAAGAACACTACTTACAATAAAGAAAAAGCCGTCATTGACCAGAAGTTGTGACGGCTTTTTTACGAATAATAGCTAACTCAACACCCTTCTCTTTCACAAAGTTAATTTTGATAACTTTTTGCCAAGTACCTCTTTATAATCCTCAGAGGTCAGTCAGATTTTCTTAAATTTGACACATCACCCTTGTAAGATGAGACTATTTAATAAAAAAGAAGGTAAATCTTCAGAACCCAACGATCCGGAGAAATTAAAGAAAGGAACCAGACGTGTTTTAATAATCACCTTATGGCTAGGCGCACTTAGCCCTATTTTTGCCATCCTATTCGGACTTTGGTTAGCGAATGATGATATTCCATCTCACGAAGAACTCGCCAACCCGCCAGATAAACAAGCTTCTATTATTTACTCTGCAGACGGAGTGGAAATGGGAAGATTCTGGAGTGTTAACCGAAAAAGTATTGACTATAAAAAGATATCTCCTTATGTAACAAGTGCTTTAATTGCGACTGAAGATGAACGTTACTATGACCATGCAGGAGTTGATTTTAGAGGGATTGCCAGAGCGGTTAAAGGTCAACTTACAGGATCAGATGGTGGTGGTGCCAGTACGATCTCTCAGCAATTAGCAAAATTGCTTTATACCGTGACAGATACCGTTAATGGTGGTGTTGCTAAGAGTAAAAAAGATCGTTTGATCCAAAAATTTGGTGAAAACATCCTTGCGGTAAGACTTGAAAGAGCTTATACAAAAGAAGAGATCATCACCATGTATTTGAACAATTTTGACTTCTTGTATAATGCCGTGGGGATTGCTTCTGCATCTCATGTTTATTTCAATACTACAGCTGACAGCCTGAAAATAGAGGAAGCAGCTATGTTGGTTGGAATGTGTAAAAATCCTGGCCTATACAATCCTTTGAAATTTCAGTTAAGATCCAATTATGATGATACCCCTGAGGGAAAAGAGAAATATGAGCGAGATAGCACCAATGCATATAACAGAAGAAATACAGTACTTCATCAATGGTACAAAAACTCTGAGGAAGGTAATGAATCTCTGATCGTAAAAATATCCAAAGCCCAGTACGACTCCTTAAAACAATTGCCAATTGTGGTAGATTATCAAAAAGTAGATCATAAAGAAGGTTTAGCGCCTCATTTTAGAGAAGTATTGCGTTCAGAATTACAGAATAAACTGAACGAGAAAGATGAGGATGGAAATTATCTTATCGCCAAGGCAGATGGCACACCTTATAATATTTATAAAGACGGGCTTCGCATCTATACAACCATTGATTCCCGCATGCAGCAATACGCAGAATATGCTGTGCAAGAGCACATGTCAACAACGCTTCAGATAGAATTTGATAAGAACAATAACCGAAATAAAAAACCTCCTTTCGGCAATGAAGTAGATCAGGAAAGAATTGATCAGATCATGAATTCGGCCATTAAAAATAGTGACCGTTACAAGAGCATGAAGAAACAAGGATTGTCCGAAAATGAAATAGATAAGGCTTTCCATCATCCAGTTGATATGAAGGTGTTTTCTTATTGGGGTGAGATCGACACTATTATGACACCTTACGACTCTATCGTATATTACAAGAGTCAGTTACAGGCTGGCTTAATGTCCATGGATCCTCAAACTGGATTTGTAAAAGCCTGGGTTGGAGGACCTGATTTCAAGCATTTCGCATTTGACCACGTTAAACAAGCCAAAAGACAAGTTGGATCGACTATTAAGCCCTTTGTGTATGCAGCGGCTATTTACATGGGATTGATCGATCCGTGCACTCCATTTGCGGATATTAACTATACCATTGACGTGCCAACGAGTCCAACTAGAATGCAAACCTGGAGTCCGGCAACAGGGACAAAAAACACAGGTGAGTTGATTCCAGCCAAATGTGGATTAGCCGGTTCCCTGAACAATATTACTGTAGGTGTTATGAAAAAAATGGGAGCCATTGCAGGTCCAAATACCATGAACATCCTACTAAAAAATGTGGGTATCAATTTGAAACCTGAAGAAGTGGTACCAGCCATGTGTCTAGGGCCAATGGACATTTCTTTATATGATATGGTGGGTGCTCAAAGCACATTTGCCAATAAAGGATTATTCATAAAGCCAATCTATATCATGCGTGTTGAAGACAGGAACGGAAACGTGATCATTGACATGGAATATGAAATGAAAGAAGCTATGCCTGAAGAATTGGCCTATACCATGATTGGAATGCTGAAGGGTGCTGTAACAGGTGCTTCAAATGTTCACCAGGGAGGTCAGGTTTACGCCACCAGTTCAAGTTTAAGAAGCGGACAACCATGGGGAGGTCTTAGTGCTCCGATAGCAGGTAAAACTGGAACTACAAACGGGGCAGCTGACGGTTGGTTTATGGGATTAACACCTGATCTGGTAACCGGAGTGTGGGTTGGTGCTGATGATAGAGACATCCATTTTAGAAGCTATCCTTGGGGTCAGGGTGCCAGAATGGCCCTTCCAATTTGGGGATATTATATGCAAAAAGTATGGGGAGACAAATCTCTGAATATTTCGAAAGATGATTTTGAAGCGCCGCCTCAATACGATAATTCAATATTCAACTGTACCAAATCTGATGATGGTCCGGATGTTTTATAATTTCACTGTATGAATAAAGTAGTAAAAGATGTACACGTTGCCTTAGAAGGAATCCAGGATGGAATGACGCTCATGTTGGGCGGATTTGGTCTTTGCGGCATCCCTGAAAATTCAATCGCCGAATTGGTTAGGCTTGGTGTTAAGGATCTTACTTGTATATCTAATAACGCCGGAGTAGATGAGTTTGGTTTGGGACTTTTACTGCAACAAAGACAGATCAGAAAAATGATCTCTTCATACGTAGGTGAAAATGACGAATTCGAGCGTCAGATGTTAAGTGGTGAGCTAGAAGTAGATCTAATTCCACAAGGTTCATTAGCTGAGAGATGTCGTGCTGGTGGTGCCGGAATCCCAGCTTTTTATACTCCTGCCGGATATGGTACTGAAGTAGCTGAAGGAAAAGAAGTGCAGATCTTTAATGGTAAACCACATATTTTAGAATCAGCCCTGACGGCAGATTTTGCTATTGTAAAAGCGTGGAAAGGTGATACAGAGGGTAACTTGATCTACAAGGCAACAGCCCGTAACTTCAATCCAATGATGGCTATGGCCGGAAAAATTACCATTGCAGAAGTTGAAGAATTGGTTCCGGCTGGTGAATTAGATCCGAATTTCATTCATACGCCAGGTATTTTTGTTCAACGCATTTTCCAGGGAGAAAAATTCGAGAAAAGAATCGAACAAAGAACAGTTCGACCAAAGGTCTAAGTGAAAACCTCATTGTTTCGTTAAGTTGATCCATCAATAAACTGTCAACATACCGACATTATTCCTTAGTTACAACAGGATTATTATTATGCTTCATTGCATATTTGATCGCGAATCACGGTCCATCCATGCCCAACTCATGGGATGTTATTGGGTATAGCGCCTATTTTACAGAAATTATTACGGATGGAGATCTTGCTATTAACGATCTGGGCCACTATTATAATATTATAGACACCTATAAAAACTCCAGTGCCCCCTATCAATTTGTTTGGTTAGAAGATGGTGGAATTATTACCAAGTATACTTGTGGTTGGACTATACTCAACGCACCTTTTTTGACCATAGGTCATTTCGTAGCTGGTTGGATAGGCTATCCGCAAGATGGATTTTCCACACCGTATCAAATCGCTATTAAAATAGCCTCATTTTTCTATGTAGCATTGGGATTGTTTTTAAGCCGAAAGATCCTACTCCAGTTCTTCAGTGACAAATTAACCGCCGCACTATTGATCATTGGTGTTTTAGGGACGAATTTGTTAGACATGAGTTTTGTAGGCATTGGTTTAGTTCATGGATACCTCTTTGCTTTATATCCAATTTTGATCCTTTTAACACAACGCTTTTATCAAACAAAAAAAACGCAAACTGCCATCCTAATTGGAATCGTTCTTGGGGTGATGACACTGACTAGGCCAACGGAAATTCTTGCCGCAATAATTCCTTTGTTTTATGGTGTAGATTCGTTTAAATCGTTTTCTATACGTTTTAAATATTTTTTCAAAACACCCCTCTATCTTTGGTCAATTATTTCATTCATAAGTATTTATAGTGTCCAGCTTGCCTACTGGAAGTATACAACTGATCATTTTTTGTTTTTTAGTTATAAAAATCCCGGAGAGGGTCTTGATCTTGACAATCCACATCTTTGGAACTTACTTTTTAGCTTCAGAAAAGGTTGGTTACTATATACTCCGATCATGATCTTTTCATTCATAGGATTGTACAAAATGTATAAATACCACAAGGAGCTATTTTGGTCAGTAGGGGTATTCTTTCTACTCAATTTATATGTAGTATCATCCTGGTCAAATTGGTGGTACGCAGCAAGTTTTTCCTCAAGACCGTTGGTTCAGATTTACAGCATTTGTTTGTTATTAATTGGTTTTGCTTTTTACAAAATGAACAAAGGTTTCCGTATTTTTTCTGCTATCATTTGTTCACTTTTCATCATCCTTAATCTATTTCAAACATGGCAATATGAGAATGGAATCATACATCATGAAAGAATGACCAGTGAATATTATATATCAGTGTTTGGCCAAACAACTCCTCCTACACCAGAACAGCAAAAACTATTACTTATAGAACGGGGATTACCTAAATTCGAGAACCCTGAAGACTACAATCTTATACAAGTTTTAGATGGCGGATTTGACAAATTTATTTTATCTCAAGATGTACCTCATAGCCCTCATAAAAGATTCGCCTACAAAGACATGACCTCTAAAGATCATCTTTGGATCATTCTAACTGCTGATGTTCATAAAACACTGCCGGATAGCATTTACGAATTAAACCCCGTTACTCTTCACCTATGCGGAAGTTTAATGCACAAAGGTCAAACATACGGTTGGACTTGTGATAATCTAATGAATTTTGAAGGCGAAAACACCAGCATGCGACATGATTTCTTAACACCTGAAATTAGGTTTAGATCTGATAGTGTTTCGCTTGGATTTTGGCTTCAATTTGGCCCAGAAATAGAGGTTTCAAATCTGCAAATGGAAGTATATGAACACAAATAAATATTAACTTTACCTAATAGTAAGGAAATCGCAATGGAAAGAGCTCCCATTCCCGAAGAAATATTTCAGGAACTTATTCGTTCATGTATGTTTGGTGGACCAGGAGCAGCTTTTTTTAGAGAGAAAATTGGACCTTTTCAATTGACAGATGATCAATTTACAAAATTGATTGAAGCCTTGTCTTCCTGTCATACAAGCGCGTTAGAATACAATTACGCTAAAGAAGCTATAGATTTCCTTCAAAACTTGAAAAATAGAAAATAGCATGGCATTAGATAAAACCGGTATCGCAAAAAGGATAGCTCAGGAATTAAGAGATGGTTGGTATGTTAATTTAGGAATAGGTATTCCAACATTAGTAGCCAATTACATTCCCGAAGGCATTGAAGTTGAATTTCAATCTGAAAATGGCATTCTTGGAATGGGGCCTTTTCCTTTTGAAGGTGAAGAAGATGCTGATTTGATCAATGCAGGTAAACAAACGGTTACACTCAATAAAGGCGCGGTCATCTTTGATTCGGCAACATCATTTGCCATGATTCGTGGTCAGCATGTTCAGCTAACAGTACTTGGTGCTATGGAAGTGGCTCAAAATGGAGATATCGCCAATTGGAAAATTCCGGGAAGAATGGTAAAAGGTATGGGAGGAGCAATGGATTTGGTTGCTTCGGCTCAAAACATCATTGTTGCCATGATGCACACCAATAAAGAAGGTGAATCAAAAATATTAAAGAAGTGTACACTCCCTTTAACTGGAGTAGGATGTGTAACTAAAGTAGTTACAAATTTGGCAGTGTTAGATATCAGAGATAACAAATTTCATTTAGTTGAAAGGGCTCCAGGAGTGAGTGTTGAGGAGATCATTGCAGCAACAGAAGGCGAACTTGTAGTTCCGAATAATGTTCCAGAAATGAAAATAGACTGATTTGGAAAAGAAAAAAGTTGCCATTATTGGAGCCGGACCAGCAGGTTTAACTGCAGCATATGAACTTGCAAAAAAGGGTCATGTAGTTGAAGTATTTGAGGCAAGCCAACATGTTGGAGGATTATCCAAAACGATTGATCTATGGGATCAAAGAGTTGACCTTGGACCTCACCGCTTTTTCAGTAATGATACTAAGGTTAATGAAGTATGGTTAGAGGTAGTTGGAAAAGACTATCGTATGGTTGATCGTCTTACCCGTATCTACTATAAAAAGAAATTCTATTACTATCCACTTAAACCATTTGATGCTTTAAAGAAGCTTGGAATTGGAACGGCGTTCACTTGCGTGATGAGCTATGTAAAAGAAAGAATAGCCCCAGTTAAAAAGGATGGTTCTTTTGAAACCTGGGTAATCGGCCGATTTGGATATAAATTGTATTCCATTTTCTTCAAAACATATAGTGAAAAACTTTGGGGAATAAGTTGCAAAGAGCTGGATGAAGATTTTGCAGCTCAAAGAATTAAAAAACTCTCTTTGTTCAGTGCAGTTTGGAACGCCATGTTTTCTGGTGGAAAAACCAAACACAAAACTCTGGTGGATCAATTTGCTTATCCATTAGATGGAACGGGAATGGTCTATGAGCGAATGAAGACCTTTGTTGAAAATAACGGTGGATCGGTTCATTTAACCACCCCGGTTAAAAAGGTGAACTGTAAAAATGGTCATGTTGATTCTCTTGAACTAACCAATGGTGAAATCCGATCTTATGATCATGTTATTTCATCAATGCCTATAACCTTGTTAGTTAATAATATGGATGAAGTTCCACAAAAGGTTATTGAAGCTAACAATCAGTTAAAATTCAGAAATACAATCCTTGTTTACCTTAAAGTGGAAGGACAAGAGGTTTTCCCTGACAATTGGCTTTATGTTCATGCCACTGATCTAGAAATGGGTAGGATCACCAACTTTAGAAACTGGGTACCTGAGATCAATAATGGTCAGGACTCAACTATAGTCGCTCTTGAATACTGGGCGTATGATAATGATGAGATCTGGAACTCAACGGATGACAAATTAATCGCACTGGGTACTGAGGAACTCAAAAAAACCGGGCTTGTGAATGGTTTAGAGATCTCAGACGGATACGTTATTAAAATACCTAAATGTTATCCTGTTTATCAAAGAGGGTACAAAGAACCTTTAAAAATAGTAGAAGAACATTTGGGATCAATTTCCGGTTTATCCGTAATTGGCAGATATGGTGCCTTCAAATACAACAATCAGGATCATTCCATATTGATGGGGATTTTGGCAGCTGAGAACATTGCAGATGGAGCTTCTAACAATCTTTGGGAGATCAATACTGACTATGATGACTATCAGGAAAGATCAACGATCACTGAATCTGGCCTTAGCCATGAATAATAATGAACCTAATCAGGTCTAATAGAGGTAATCTTGTAGGAATACTCATCATTTTCCTTCTTTTTATGGGCAGTATTTATGCCCGAAGAGACAAATTAGATCTACCTCCCTCTTCAGATTTTGAGTGGATAACACATCATACCCTGATTACCTGTGAAATTTGGGATCAAGCTGGTGGACCACAGCATTTTGCATTTAACCCTGTTTATTCTTATCCTGGAAAGGGAAACAAAGCCATTGCCGCATTTGGTGGTGTTATGGATAAAAAAGGTGATCAATACTATGTATCATACCCGCCTTTTGCCTTTATTTATGCCTATTACTCAACCAAGTTATTTGGAGGGCCTGATGTTTATTCTTTGCGAACCAATAGTTTGATCATTCACTTTTTTTGTACGCTACTCCTTTATTTAATTATCCGGAAAATTGGTTCTGTTCCACCTGATAAAATATCTATAGCAGCCATTTTTGGAGGGTTTCTCTACTTATTTAGCACTGGCACACTCTGGTCACACAGCATATTGTATTTCTCAGATATGCTTGTCCAGCTCTTTGTAATGCTATCCATTTACCTTTTTGTTCGATTACTTAAAAAGGATTACAAAAAAAGCAGCCTTTTAATGCTTGCGATTGGTATAGGTACTTTTTTGGGATGCTACACTGAATGGCTGGCTGTATTTTGGGCATTTTTCTCAGGTTTGAGCTTAATCATTCTGTATTTAGTGAAGAAAGAATCTGTTTTTCTTAAGGCTTTCCTCATTATTGGTATATCTTCTGTTCTTGCCGTTTCCCTGACATTGTTCCAGTACTCTTCCATTGATGGTTTTGATCATTTAAAAGAAGTCTCACTTCAAAAATATGAACAGAGAAGTGGTTATTCTCAAAGCCCTGAAGACACCATATTATTCACAGTTAATGATGATGAATCATGGGACTATTTGTATGCCTATTTCGAAAGGAATTTTGGGATGGTCATTCTATTGCGAACTGTCTTTATATTACTATTGCTACCTATACTGATCTGGCATAGGAAGAAACTGGTTTTTACTGATCATGCCTGGAAAATATTGATTTTGTTTTTACTATTTCTAAGTATTGGCTTGCATTATATTCTATTTTTCAATTTCAATGCAATTCATGAATTTGCTAATCTAAAAACCGGATTTTTCTTCATTCTCCTGATCAGCTTTATTGTACTTACAATAGAACAAATTGTCAATAAATACGCCAGAGCAACACTAGCCATGTTTGTCATCTTCATTGGGTCTGTTCATGCCTTAAAAGATTACAGAGTTTACAGAGAGCTATACAGCTATGGTGATTTTAATTTCGCAAGGATACATTCAGCCGAGATCATCAATGAATATGAAGATCCCGATCAGTATGTGTTTGTCAACGTTCCAACTTCTGCCGGATATCTTTACCTGGCTAAAAGAATGATGTTTCCAGTAAATGATCTACAACAGGTAAAAGGATTTATGGGATTCTTCAAAGTTGATGAAGCACAATATTTCCATCATGAAGGAGATACCCTGAAATACCTGGAGGAATATCAATTAATGAATGATTCACTAATTGTTAAGAATAAGATCAACTTCTAGTTTAGAATTGATTTCAATCATTTTTCTTAAGTCCTCTTATTTCGTAACTTTGTAATAACTTTTGAAGTTATGAAACAACTACTTACCATCTTAAGCATACTTTTTGGGTCCCAAATATTCGCCCAAAATATTGAAGTCATCACTCAGGAAAAAACCCAGGGTATTGTTACCATTTTATCATATAGCCCTGACGGATCTATTTTAGCTTCAGGTTCAGCGCAAGAAAATTCCATCAAGATCTGGGACATAAACTCTGGTAAGATCATTGGAAAATTAGAAGGTCATGACGGATTCACCACAGCCATTATGTTCAATGAAGACGGAACCAAGATCCTTTCTTCTGCGAATGATGAATATCTCATTTTGTGGGATATAATTGATTGGAAAATGATTGACTCTGTAAAATTAGAAAGTCCAATCACCTGGATGGTTTCCGACATTGTGAATAAATCCATCTTCTATTCCTGTGATAAAAACGGAAGCGTTAAACAATGGAATATTAATGAGTTGGGCAACAATCAGGAATTATATAAAGAGCTTTTTCCAGTAGTGCGTTTGGATGCAGCAAAAGGAAAACTCGTGAGCGGCGGTAATAATGGGAAAGTAACCATTTATGATCTGGTTAAAAAAGAGATCATCAATTCAAAACAAGTACATTCTTCAACAGTTTTAGGATTGAAATTTTACAATGATGGCCAGAATTTGATCACCACAGGTGGTGGGGGATTGGTGCACCTATGGAACACCAATAATTTAATGGATAGTAAGCACATTAAAGCGTCAAATAGCATGATCACTGCCTTTGATGTAAATGTGGAGAAGAATAGATTCGTGACAGCATCCAGCACCAGAAGAATACGTGTTTGGGATTTCGACGGCAATGAGATCTTTGAATTTAAAGATAAACTTGAAGATTACAATAACTCAGAACCTATTAGGGCTTTGCAAATAAGTCCAGATGGTTCAACGGTTGCCAGCTCAGGTTTTGCTAAAGCACAATCCTTCAGAGTTCGTAAAGGAGATAATGTCATTCGTATCTGGGATATGAACCGTGGCACACTTTATAAACTCTTAGAAGGACAGGTTAACCCTATTTACACTTTTGATTTCCACCCTACCGCCAATGAGCTGGTTACCTTAGGAGAAGACAGAATGTTAACGTTCTGGGATTTCAATATCGCTGAAAAGTACGGTCAATTTCAATTGGTAGAAACCAAACGTGAAATTCCTCCTAAAATGAAATTCTGGTCTAAAGAGAACATCAATAATCGTAAGGATGCTGTTTTGGGTGATATTGTAAACGGAAATTTTGGCGGAGTGAGAATCAAGCAACCAAAAAAGCCTGCTAATGCCGGTAAAAAGGTAGGAACAGGAATGGTCAAAAGATCCATCCAGGAGAGACCGATTGTAAAATTCACATCAAATGGTACTTACCTGATCACCAAATTACCAAAAGACGAGATCAGATATTATGATCTAAAAGAAAAGAAACCGAATTACATTGGACCATTGTGGTCTTATCAAACCAGTATCAATCAGATCATTTGTTCTCCGGATGAAAAGTATTTGGCCGTACTAGGATCTGGCGATTCAGCAGTTTCTATTTTGGATATGCAAACGGGTGAATTCATGCGTAAACTTTTAACGCCAGCTCCGGGTTTGAATTTTGATGTCGTTTATGATGCATTCTCTGGTGCATTTTCTCCTGACGGCAGTTTGTTCGCAGTTTGTTTTAACACTTCTAAAACCTTTGTTTTTGAAACTGAATCCTGGAATCTGGTTTATGAAAATATTCTTCCTAAAAATCTGGGAGTCTCCAATGGTGCATTCGTTAACTTTAGTCAAGACGGTAAATCAATGATAGTTAGTTCCACATTGGGATTAAAAAAATACGATACTAAAACATTTGATATACTAACATCTCAAAAATTAAACATTCAGGGAAGATCCGCCCCGCTAGATAAACCTTCTGATTTTGCCATCACCCATAACGAAGATCACTTTTACATTGAACATATTTTCAGTGGAGAGTATAAACAAGTTTTACGCGCCAGACCAAAGGATATTACCCATATCTCAATAAGTCCGAATGGCAAATTTGGAATCACTATGAAAAGTGGTCAGTTTCTATTGGTAGATCCGGCAAGTGGTGAGCAAGAAATATTACTAGTTGCAGATGGTGATAATTACATTTTTAAAACATCTGACAATTTCTACAAGGTATCTAAAGAGGGTTACGATCTGGTTACTTTCAGAATAGGCAATAAAGCTTATCCTTTTGAGCAGTTTGATGCCGTATTTAATCGTCCGGATCTAGTGTTGAAGAAACTAGGATGTCAGGATGAAGAATTGATGTCATTGTACAAACTGGCTTATGAAAAGCGATTGAAAAAAATGGGATTAAATCCAACAACCACGGTTTCTTTACAAGATATCCCAACTTTGGAAATAACCAACACCAAAGAAATTCCGGCCATTACTGAAAATGTATCGGTTCCGATCAACATGAAAATGGAAGATCATGGTGCATTGAGCAGCTATAACATTTACGTCAATAATGTGCCTATTTATGGAAAATCAGGTAAATCTTTAAGCAATAAAAAAACACTAGAACTAGTTGAAGAAGTGCATTTGGTTTATGGTATCAATAAAATTCAGGTGAGCTGCAGAAACAACAATGGTTATGAAAGCTTAATGCAAACTTTCTATGTTGAAAAAACAGGTGTAGAACCAAAACGTAAATTATTCCTAATTACCATTGGAACTTCACAGTATAAAGACAACAGGTTCAACTTACAATATCCGGTAAAAGACGGTAAAGATCTTGTCGCCCTTTTCAATTCAGATACAGCTGGTGTCTATAGTGAAGTAAAGTCTAAATCTTTATATGATAAAGATGTCACTGTAGAAAATGTAATGGCGCTTAGCAATTTTCTAAAGACTTCAGGACCAGATGACGTAGTACTTGTGTTTGTTGCGGGTCATGGTGTATTAGATGAGAACTTTGACTACTATTTTGGAACCTATGATATGGATTTCCAAAATCCTTCAGGAAAAGGACTGGCTTATGATAAACTAGAAAGCATTTTAGATGGCATTAAAGCCAACAAAAAGATATTGATCATGGATACCTGCCATTCTGGTGAGATAGATAAAGAAGACGTATTTTTTGTGGAGACAAATGATGAGGATAAAGAAGATGAAGACATTGAATTCCGCTCCGTTGGTCCGGCAGTTGAAGAGAATTCAGGAGCTACACCTTCAAGACTTTCAGGTTTATTGTTCAATGATTTGAGAAGAGGTACCGGTTCTACTGTGATCTCATCTGCAGGTGGTGCTGAATTTGCCATGGAAAGTGATGAATGGAGAAACGGACTTTTCACCTATTGCTTATTAAATGGCTTAAAAAATGGAAGTGCAGATCTGGACAAAGATGGTTCTATCATGCTGTTAGAATTGCAGGAATATGTCGTAGAACGTGTAAGTCATTTGTCACATGGTAAACAAATTCCGAACACCAGAATTAAAAACCTGGAATTAGACTTCAGGATTTGGTAATCACTCGTTAGTTCGTATATTTTTTAGGATAAAAGGATTCGTTTTATGCTTGCATAATTATATTGTCATTCATGGGATGAATTTTGCAACTCAACGACCTAAACCGTTTGAATTTCGAATATCCAATAAAACATCCTCAACTGTTGCTTAACTTGAATGGAGAGTTAGGATTAGACCATGACAAAAGACAGGGTAATATTGCAAATGGAGTTCGAAAGGGTTGATGACCTTATTGTCATAGGTAGATATTATGATGATAAACCAATCACATCTGAAACGGCGAGAGAATTAGTGCGGTTAAGAAAGGAATTCACTAACAATGAACTTTGTAAGCTGATCATAGTATTCCCGAAACTAAATAGCATGGATAAATCGGGCAGAGACTATTTATCTTCAGAAGATGCCAAAGAAGGAATTCTTGCAAGTGCAATGGTGACCAACTCAGTTCTGGGAAGAGCTATAATCAACTTCTTTTTGAAACTAAACAATAGCGGTAAAGCCGATTTTCCAAGTAAAGTATTTAATACTGAGCAAGAGGCCATACAATGGATAAAAGAAATTAACGTATTTTAGTATTGATGAAATACTTCGTTTATCTCTTATTATTTTTTGTTTCCTTTCAGGGCCTTTCACAAAAAAAGCTCACTAAGATCATTGATAATTGTGATCTGGAAAAACTACAAACGTATCTAGAAAAAGAAGGAGACTACAATGATTTGATCACCATAACCAGTGATCAGGGGGAGAATCTTGATTTTAGTTTGTTAAGTTATGCCGTTGGTAGTGAATGTACTGCAATCGTAGAATTCCTTATTTCTAAAGAAGATCAGTTTGAAGGATGGGGGAGAATAGTATCAGAAGCATTTGTTTTCAGTTTATCAAGAGATAATGAAGAAGTATCCGAAATGCTCTATAAAATTCTACCTAATGTTAGAGGTGTTTGTGACGTATGCCACGGAAATAGTGCCTTAATGGTTGCAGCTATTTATGGTAAAGAAGACTGGTATTTTAAGTTGAAACCCGAATCTGACCTTACTGTTCTAAATAATCTGGAAGCAAATTTACTTCATACCGCAGCCAATGGGCCAAGTCAAAAAATATTGGAGGATGTCCTTAACACCACCAATCTGGATCTTAATGCTAAAAATTACAATGGTATAACTGCCCTGGATTTTGCCGCATTCAATGAGGATAATCCATTAGCATTTGAAACATTGATCGATAAAGGCGCAGATGTCAATCAAATGTGGAACCTCTTCTATTGGTGGGTTCAATTTCCCAATACAACGGTTTCAGATAGAGAATTAAATAAACGAAAATCTGACCTTTGGATGGTAGATGAAGAAGGGTATATTCCTCTCATGTATTTTGCTATTTTTCATTACGATTATGAAGATGATATGGATCCATCTGAATTGAGAGATATGCTTGAAAAGCAATTGATCTATATGTTGGAAACATTTGACCAGGAAAAGAAAGATTTCAAATTCAATGAGTTTTATTACCAGCAAAAAATAAACCTCAGCATGTTAGATGTCTTTTTTAGCATAGAGGATCACGTTTCCAATAATCCGCTACTGCCAAAATATCTGCAATTATTAGGCAAAGCTTACGCTATAGATGGATTCAACACCATTGCCGTTAAGGAATATAAAATTGCCTGTAAATTTTACGGTAAGGATAAGATTGATCACTGGTTTAACCAATACGAAATCCCATTCCCTTAGGCGATAGCTTCTTTCACCAACAACTTACGCATGCTTACTTTGTCATCAATGATCTTGTGAAGATCAGCAATGGCAACACGCTCTTGTTCCATAGTATCTCTATCTCTAATGGTAACCGTATTGTCTTCTAAAGTTTGATGATCAACTGTTACTGAATAAGGTGTTCCAATGGCATCTTGTCTTCTGTATCTCTTACCAATTGAATCTTTCTCGTCATACTGGCAATTGAAATCAAATTTCAGATCATCTATGATGGCAGTAGCTTTTTCAGGTAAACCATCTTTTTTAGTCAAAGGCATTACCGCTACTTTGTATGGAGCCAAAGCTGGTGGAATAGATAGAACAGTTCTAGTTGTTCCATCTTCTAAAGCTTCATCTTTATAAGACATAGAAAGCACAGCAAGGAACATTCTATCCAATCCAATCGAAGTTTCAACTACAAATGGAATGTATGATTCATTGATCTCCGGATCAAAATATCTCAATTTTTTACCAGAGAATTCTTCGTGTTGCTTAAGGTCAAAATCAGTTCTTGAGTGAATACCTTCTAATTCTTTGAATCCCATTGGGAACCTAAACTCAATATCTGCAGCAGCATTGGCGTAATGTGCTAATTTGATGTGATCATGAAAACGATAGTTATCCGCATCAAAACCTAAGGCTTTGTGCCAGTTCATTCTGAATTGTTTCCAGTGCTCATACCATTTCATTTCCTCACCCGGACGAACAAAGAATTGCATCTCCATTTGCTCGAATTCACGCATTCTGAAAATAAACTGACGCGCAACGATCTCGTTTCTGAACGCTTTACCTATTTGAGCAATACCAAAAGGAATTTTCATCCTTCCAGATTTTTGTACATTCAGGAAGTTCACGAAGATCCCCTGAGCCGTTTCAGGTCGTAAATAGATCTTAGCCGATTCGCCGGATACAGAACCTAATTCTGTAGAGAACATCAGGTTGAATTGTTTCACTTCAGTCCAATTCTTTGAACCAGAAATAGGACAAACCACTTCTATCTCGTCAATTAATTTCTTTAAGTCATGCAGATTATCATGTTCCAAAGCCTCTTTCATTCTATGTTCAATAGAACGAATATCTCTTTCTCTTCGCAACACATTTGGATTAGTATCTCTGAATTGCTTTTCGTCAAAGGCGTCACCAAAACGCTTTTTCCCCTTCTCTACTTCTTTTTCGATCTTTTCTTTGATCTTTTCAATGTGTTCTTCGATCAAGACATCAGCACGGTATCTCTTTTTAGAATCTTTGTTATCGATCAATGGATCATTAAAGGCATCAACGTGTCCTGAAGCTTTCCAGGTAGTAGGTTCCATAAAAATAGCAGCATCAATACCAACGATATTTTCATGCATGTGCACCATGGCTGTCCACCAGTAATTTTTGATATTATTTTTTAGCTCAACCCCTAATTGACCATAGTCATAAGTTGCGCTCAAACCATCATAGATCTCTGATGAAGGAAATACGAATCCGTACTCCTTTGCGTGTCCAATAATATCCTTCAGATTATCTTCCTGTGCTGACATACCTTAATAATTTGGCACAAATATAAATCTAATCTCAAGGACTATTGTTGAGAATTGGCTTTTTTACAAGATTATTTGTGATTAAAGATCTCTGCGTTTCACAGATAAGTAACTGACCGCTATAAAACCACCAATATAGATCAGACTAATGATCGATCTCAATGCTTGAGACATTATGAATACTCCATCTACATCTTGACCCTGGGCTTTAGCAGCATCTAAAAATTCTTTGCCAAATGGAAAAGGTGTCAATTGTGAGATGGCTATTGTTGGGAAGAATTGCGCAGCTTCTCCAATTTTAGGAATGTTTAAAAAGATGCCGTCTAACAATATCACCACAACAAACAAAATGATTGCCAACGCTGGCTTTCTGATCAGGATGGCCCAGAAAAAAGCAAAGGCAAAATAGCCAATGGTTTGAATGTAATAGATAAATAAATAGTAGATCTCATTTGTGAATTTAGCGGGACTTGAGTACATACTTCCAATGATGAAACCAAGCAAGAATGTATAAACTGTGATTGCTGCGGCCAATCCAACCAGGAAAATGAATTTACCCATGATCATTTCACGTCTGCTTAACCCCTCAATTACGTGTTGACGCTGGGTTTTATAGGCAATATCATTACAAACAAGAATAACAACCAAAACGCCCAATAAAATGTTCCAGCAACTGGCCACCCATGTTACATAATT
This sequence comes from Crocinitomicaceae bacterium, assembly GCA_020635955.1. Lineage (GTDB taxonomy): Bacteria > Bacteroidota > Bacteroidia > Flavobacteriales_D > Crocinitomicaceae > Paracrocinitomix. Next base: position 131,282 of record JACJYW010000010.1, on the reverse strand, counting down.
CCAAATATTGGGAAAGCCTAAAATCTCAGATCGACTCGGGAAAAACGGGAATGTTTCAGTGATCATTAAGAAGAAATCGATCAAAGCCAAAAAGGTCAACGGCACCAATACCGCATAGATCCCTAAGATCCACCAAAAGGTTTTGTAGTTCTTTACCTTCAGATATTCTATTTGCAATAGCTTTATCATGCCTTTTTGGTGATTTCAAGGAATTGTGCTTCCAAACTTTTCTTTGCTAATCTTAATTCACTCAACACCACGCCCTGTTCAAAGAAATAACGATTAATTTCTTCAGCTGATAATTGATCGGCCGTTTCAAGGATCAATTGTCCATTCTCTTCATTGACCTTTTCAACCCCATTCAGTTTTTCAGCTATTTGCTTAGCCTTTGCAAGATCAGATGCACCAATCACAAACTGTTTTGATCCTTCAAGAATATTTTCAATTGCACTTTGCTTCAATGCTACCCCATTTTTCAGGATGATCACATCTGAACACACTTTTTCAATCTCGTCTAATTGATGTGATGCAATGAGTATGGTTTTACCTTCTTTAGCAATATCCAGAATTAGATTTCTGATCTCTGCAATTCCCTGCGGATCTAACCCATTTGTTGGCTCATCTAAAACCAGCACCTCTGGATCACTCAACAATGCTGACGCAATGGCCAAACGTTGTTTCATACCCAAAGAGAAGGTCTTGAAATCTGATAATCTTCTTTCATAGAGATCAACGACTTTCAATACATGATCAATCCGCTCTTCTACATTCTCCAATTCTTTGATCTTGGCAACAATGGTCAGATTTTGAACTGCATTTAGATAAGAATAGAAATTAGGTGTCTCCAACAATGCTCCAATTCTTTTTCGGTTGATATCTGCAGAACCATTTCCAAACCAGGAATATGATCCGCCAGTAGCATTTAGAACACCTAACAAAATACCAAGTGTAGTTGTTTTTCCACTTCCGTTTGGGCCAAGGATCCCAAAGATCATTCCTCGCTCAACTTTTAAGCTAAGCTTATCCAATGCCTTTACATTGCTGTAATTCTTGGATAGATCTTTTATTTCTAGAATGGTGGTACTCATTCAAATCAATTGTTCTGAAGGGAAAGTTATGGAAATTATTCACTGATATCGATATAATACACCAACTGTTTGCATTTTTATCATCCTATCCAATAATTGATAGGTTCAGGTACACTTCTATTCAAGGATAATTGAACCAGTAGATAGAATAGATCCGTTCTTGATGATACTGTAAAAATAGACCCCCCTTTCCAACACAGAAACATCAATTTTCTGTTGATCTGTTTCTATTAACTCATTCAATTGTTCAAAGCCATAATTATTTGAAAGGACAATTTGCACGTTATCATTTCCTGGATCAATATTGATCATTATGAATTCAGTTGTTGGATTAGGATACAGTAAAATTACGCCATTATTCGGCGTCTTAGATGAGACAAGAGGTGAAGTGTCATTTTCTATTCCTTTAATGTTTCCGGTTCCGTTGCCATTGCTACCGGTACCGTTACCATTATTTCCAGACCCATTTCCGTTACTTCCATTGCCATTGCCATTGTTCCCGGATCCATTCCCATTTGTGCCATTACCATTTCCATTGTTACCTGCTTCATTTCCATTGTCACAATGTGATGTTCCGGGTGGAACTTGAAATATCAAAGTATCTTCAATACCTCTGCATCCGGGGCCCGAAGAAAAATTGTAGACTAGCATTGCATCTGAATAAGTCCCAACGCCTAAAACCATCTGATATGAAGGTAAATTAGAAGTTGTGATTCCGGTCGTAGGATTGTAAGTACACCAATACAAAACTCCATCAATTGTTATAGACAGATTAAATTCCAGAAAACCATTTTGATCTAGAGTGTATGTCGTATCCGTAAACTGTACATCTGCAGGTGGGCAATTAATAGAGTCTAAAATTGCATAAGCTGATCTGTTTTTTACATCAACCGAATTGGAAAATAATGTAAATGGCAAAAACAAGACAACGAATAAAATCAATGGAATTGAGGTCGAGCGGTTCATATCGGATTGTTTTCTACCTTCCCCCTAAGTTTGCTCTTATCACAAAATAGGTCGGTTTAAAGGGAAAGGCTGGTTAACTTAACCTAATGTACAAAATTTAAACTTGCTGTGCAAGCATAATTATTGATTAAAGTCCAATGTTCAATATCAAACCCTTACTCCGATAATACAACCATGCTGGAGCTTGGTGGCTACTATCTGGTATTCGCTAAACACGAACACCGATTATGCACACGTCATCTAATTGTTCCAATCCCCCCTTCCACTCTTCAAACATTTGTTCGATCCTGGTCATTTGATCAGACATAGAAAGGTCCTTGATTTCAAGCAACAATTTCTTCAAATTATACGCTTTGAACTTCTTTCCTTTATCGCCACCAAATTGATCAGCATAGCCATCTGAGAATATATAAAACGAATCTCCGGGATTCAGTTCAATTTGATGAAGATTGAAAGGTTTTGAATCAGCATATCTTCCAATAGGCTGCTTATCTGCCTTGTATTCTTCAATTTCTACAGAACCTACCCTAACGATCCAAAGTGGATTATGAGCTCCAGCGAATTTCAAAATAGAATGAGAATCAGGAGTTTCATTCTTGCTATCTGCACTCGCTCTAAGCTCGAGTGAAACGAGAGCGATATCCATTCCGTCTTTTACCTCATCTTCACTTTTTTCAAACTCTTCCAGAACTATTTCGCGCGTTTTATTAAGTATATCTGCAGGATTCGTAAGGTTGTGCTCTCTTACTGATCTGTTCAATCCATTATTGCATATCACAGAAACCATGGCTCCCGGAACTCCGTGACCGGTGCAGTCTGCCGCGGCAAACAAAACCCCATTTTCTATAGGATGCAACCAGTAAAAGTCACCTGCCACGATATCCTTTGGACGATAAAAAATGAAATTCTCAGGTAAATTTTCATCCACTTTTTTCTTAGAAGGAAGGATAGCATTTTGGATCCTTTTAGCATACATGATCGAATCCGTCAACTCCTTTGATTTCTCTTCAACGATCTCCTTTTGAATGGTGATCTCTTCATTTCGTTGTTCGATCAGGGATTTTTGCTTTCTAATGATCCGCACCCTACTGGCAAGGAAAACCATCAATCCAAAGACAAGACCTAAGCCAGATAATGCGATCCAACTGATCTGAGAACTGCGCCTGGCATCCAATTCTGACAACTCATTTTCTTTTTCTAAGAGGGCAATCTCCTTTTCTTTTTGAACACTATTGAATTTCGCCTCCATTTCAGCAATGGCAGAATTATTTTCTTCATTGATTGCCTGATCCCTTATTTCATTGTGCTTCTTGAAAAAATAAATGGATGAATCTGACCCCAATTCTGCATAAGCATAAGCCAAATCCAGATATAGGCCCTGTAAGTAAAAGAATTTATTCAATCCCTCCCAATTAATACGGGCTGCCGTGTAGTGACCTATAGCATCTTTAAACTTTCCTCTTTTATAGGCCACCTTGCCCTTTGAATCATATAGAAAACCAACCACTTCACTACCCGGATCTTCTACTATCTTTAATCCTGCATCTACTGTATTTTCTGCTAGTTCCAAACTATCTTCATTTAGGTAAAGATTCGCCAGTTGTGAATAAGCATAAGCCGCATAAATACTATAATCAGGATTGAGAATTGCACATGCTGTTTTAAGATCATTTTTAGCGCCGGCAATGTCTCCTCTTTGGATCTTAAATTCTGACATGTTCACCAGGGACATTCCATAGTGCGATTTCAATTCAAGTTTGATCGCCAGATCTTTACACATGGTGTAGTATTTTTCTGCTGTTGACGATTGTCCATGACTACCAAATACTGCAGCAATTTCAAAATACACACTTGCAAGTTGTCTTGACTCTTCACCGGTAGCTTCGAGAATTTGAACACGCATCATATGATTTTCCAAACAATGGATTCGATCATTCAAATCACCATAGCAAAATGCCTTTAATCGATACACTTGATCTGCCTTGTAGGGATCTTTGATCTTCTTTGCCAGCTTCTCGGCTTCATTGGCATAATACAAACCACTATCCGGGCTTTCAGGTAAGATTGCCAGACCCATTTCAAGTAATAGGTCTAATTTTGTGGTATCTTCTGTAGCCTTTTCATAGATCACCAATAAGCTATCCACCTGAGCATTGGCCTTTAAACCAAGGCAATTGATCAACAATAGCAGATATAGAAAAGGTGATCGAAAATGCATTCAAATGATAATACAATGGTGCTAAAAGTAGCAATTCTCCATCTTCTTAATAAACGATAAGCTGTTAAAACTTTGACAATTGATCGTCAAATGTTGAGATGGGGTTCCTTACCTTTGAGTTAAGTAGGTTTAATATGTCTGATTCAAGACGAGATTTTTTAAAGAAGTCAGCAGTTTTGGCAGCAGCCACGGCTGTTTCAAATCATTCATTTGCCCAACTTTTTCCAGATGAAGAGGAGATCATCTATGAATATGCGATAGAAAACGGTGATGTATTTAGCGATAGGAAATTTCAGAAATTATTCGTTGGTATTGATTCAAACGGTAGACTTAAACTTTCCAAAACACCTTTAAAAGCAAAACAGATCATTGATGCATCAGGTAAAATAGTTTCCCCAGGTTTTGTAGATATCCTAGCAGACAATTCATCTAATCCAGAAAGCACCTATCAGATCTTTGAATCATATAAAGTTTCAGATGGCGTTACTTCAGCTCTCCAACTTCACGGTGGACATGATAAAGCTATCACCTATTATCGTGAATTTGAAAAGAAACCGCATTATATCAACTGGGGTGTTTCAACCAAAGTGATGAATATCCGGAGAAATGAAAAGTCCGTGATTTCCCGATTGAAAGTGATCGAGAAGAACTTAGCATACGGAGCTATCGCTATATCGCACAGTATTGAATACCAACCAACACCATATAGTGAACTATTAGAATACGGTAAACTTGCCTATCAATTTCAACGACCTCTCTTTCTGCATTTGAGATACTCATCAAAGGAAAAAGAACTGTTAGGTGTTAAAGAAGCCATTCGAATTGCCAAAGATACCGGAGCATCTATCCATATTGATCATTTGAATTCTACCGGAGGTACTTTTAATATGGCCGGAGCCATTGAATTGATCAAAGAAGCGCGAAAAGATGGCTTAAAGATCACCACTTGTGTTTATCCTTATTCCTACTGGGCTACCTATTTGTATTCTGAACGGTTCAATGAAGGTTGGCGGGAAAGATATAAATTGAATTATTCAGATCTAACCGTTGTTGGAACAGGTGAAAAACTAACCGAAGCAAGATTTAATGAATTAAGACAAAAAGCAGGAATTCTTGTAGCTGTACCTCAGGGCACCATGCCCTTAAATGCCACCGTTGATCTTGCGATCAAGGAAGATTTTTGTTTAGTAGGTTCAGATGGAGGAATAGAAAGATCAGTAAGAGCGAACAATCATCCGAGAGGTGCAGGATGTTTTGGAACGGCCATCCGCCATTTTCAGGACATTGGAATTCCCCTGGAAAGTATTTTATACAAGATCACTGAATTACCTACTCAATTATTGCGTCCGGCATTAATGATGCGCGGCAAATTGCAGGATAATTATTGGGCTGATGTTGTCATTTTTGATAAAGCAAAGATCAATGGTGCCGCTACCATGGCCAACCCGAATCAGTTCTCAAATGGAATAGATTATGTCTTTGTTAATGGTCAAATTGCATGTCAAAATAAAGAATTGAAATCACTTAACGGGCGCAAGATCAAGATACAAGCCGCCAAAGTGAATTAAAAAATTATCTTTACCTCATGGAAATAGTCATTCTCATTTTATCATTAGGTGCCTTTGTTGGTATCATTGTTTGGGCGGTTAAATACACCAAAAAGATCAATAAGCGTAAAATTCAGTTTTTCTCTGACTTTGCAAATAAACACAACCTACAACATACCTCCAATAAGTATATGTTGGTCATGCTAAATTCGGTAAAAGGAGATTACAAGGGATGTCAATTTGAGATCTATGAACAAATGCAAGGCAGTGGTAAAAACAAGCAGGTAGTTACCTACGTGAATTTTAGAAACACACCTTTTGACTTTGATTTTAAAATAGGAAAAGAGCATATTTTTAGCAAAACTGGAAAACTATTAGGAATGAAAGACATTGAATTCGGAGATGCTGAATTTGACAAGAAGTTCCTTATCAAGAGTAAAGAAGAGGATAAATTCAGATCATTCTTCAATTTCAAATTGCAGGAAGAATTAAGACAAATTGGAAGTGACTTAAAAAGCTCCATTCATGCTAAAGATGGTACCTTATCTTACTATAACTACGGACCACTTCCGAATCAAAAACAGTTTGATTCATTTGAAAGAGTGGTTGGTTTTATGTTCAAATTGATTGACGAGAAGAGCTGATAGGCTAAATTCTCACACCCATTACCCTTCGTCCGTCAGTTGACGGATCAGGATAAACTGCTTAAATGGTTGTTCGAATTATATTCTCACACCCATTACCCTTCGACGGGCTCAGGAAAAAGAAACGAATGTTTCTGAAGACGAACCGCGATCTGAAAAGATCGGTTTTTGGTGAGGACTGCTTAAATGGTTGTTCGAATTATATTCTCACACCCATTACGCAAATATCATCTACTTGTTCAAACTGACCTTTCCAGTTGTTGAATTCTTTAAGTAGCGTAGATTCCTGTTCGTGATTAGGCTTTCCAAAGACTGATAACAGCAATTGTTTGAAGCGTTTTCGCATGTACTTTTTATTCAAAGCGCCACCAAACTGATCAACGAAACCATCACTGAATAAGAAAACTTCATCACCTTTTTCAGCCTGCAACTTATGAACGGTGAACCCATCATTAGCATCTGCGTGATGCGCTAATGGCTGTTTATCACCATTAATAGCGTATAATTTTTTTCCATCAAGATCCATATCCGGCTCAATAACAGATCCGTCAATAGTAACCAATGGTTGTGATGAATTCCTAATGAGATATAAAGGGTTAAATGCACCCGAAAAATAAAGAGTTCGCTTCACTTTGTCAAAACTCACCATAGCAGCATCAATACCGTCTTTTTGGGCAGTTTGTTTCTGATTCAAAACCTTGATAATTCCATCTCTAACGTGATTAAAGATCTCATTAGGTTTTATAAAAGTGTCTGTTTTAACTGCTTCATTGAACAAGGAAGAACCAATGATGCTCATAAAGGCTCCTGGCACTCCATGACCGGTAGAATCAGCCACTGAGAAATAGATCTTGTCCATTTCCTTATTGTGATTGACCCAATAAAAATCACCACTAACGATATCCTTAGGTTGGTATAAGACGAACGAATCCGGAAGAACATTCTTTATCTTTTCCTTTGAAGGCAGAATCGAATCCTGAATCAATTTAGCATAATTAATACTGGAAGTAATGTCTCTGTTCTTTTGTTCCAATGTTTGCGTTCTCTGCAGCACTTTCTCTTCAAGAGATTCATTTACAGCCTTCAGTTCATTGATCAGCTCTTCCCTAGCTTTCTCTGATTTACGCAGTTCATTCTCTTTAAAAAAACTATTGATCGCCTCGGTAACTGTAAGATTCAAATCTTCAATTTCCCAGGGCTTAGACATGTATCGGTATAAACTGGCATTGTTGATGGCATTACCAACCGCCTCAATGCTCGCCTGTCCGGTGAGAAGAATCTTTTTTACTGAAGCATCCAACTTATTTAGTTTCGAAAGCAATTCATCCCCTTTCATACCAGGCATGATCTGATCTGAAATGATCACGGGAATAGGATATCCATCATCACGCAATTCAATGAATAACTCTAAAGCTTCATCTCCACTTTCAACGGTCTCCACAGAAAAATTCGTTCCCAAATGCCTGCGCAACTGAGAACGGAGACTGTTCAAGATCATTCTCTCGTCATCAACGCATATGATGGTTGGCTTTTTCACTTTTTACAACAATGCAATTCCGCTTCTAATGGTTGAAATTAATTCTTCCTCTGTCCAGGGTTTTTGCAAGCACTTATACAAATTAGCCTCTTTCTCTGCTCTCTCAACTGCTTCATTATCGGCCTGACCAGTGAGCATAACCTTCACGATCTTAGGAAACTTCTCGTGTACTTTGATCAAAAACTCATCTCCTTTCATCTCTGGCATCAACCAGTCAGAAACGATCAATAAGATCTCAATATCATCTTCTACCAATTCTTCTATAAGATCCAAAGCCTCATCCGGACTTTCTGCAAATTCATAACCGTATTCAGAACCAAAATTTCGTTTTAACTGTCCCTTTAAACTGGTTAAAATGGTACGTTCATCATCTAAACAAAGTATTGTCTTCTTAGCCATAATTAGTTTGCGTAAGGTAATTTTACCGTGAATACTGTTTTTCCAGGTTCACTTTCAACCGTTATAGTTCCGGAATGTTTCTCAACGATCTTTCGAACAATATCCAATCCTAATCCACTTCCTTCACCAGCCGGTTTGGTAGTGAAAAATGGTTCAAATATTCTGTTTTGAATTTCAGGTGGAATTCCCTTCCCTGAATCGGCGATATCAACTCTTGCCATATTTCCATCTTGTTTGATAGAAATAGCTAAACGACCTTCATTGTTCATGGCCTGAATGGCATTGTGTATCAAGTTTGTCCAAACCTGGTTCAATTCATCCGGATAACAGGAAATAGGTGCAAGGCTTTCAAAATTTCTCTCCACATCAATTCCTTTCTTGATCATATTATGATATAGTGTAAGGATAGTTTCGATACCATTTTCAATATCAGCTTCCGTTTTCTCTCCACTATGATCAAAGCGCGAATAATTCTTTAATGCAAAAACGATCTTAGATGCTCGATCAACTGCCATCTTAATGTTATCACTATTCTTGCACTGTTCCGTTTGATTATAGATCAACTCCAGGGCTGCAGAAACATTTGGTCCTTTCAATAAGGACAAGTAATCATCTTTCAATTCATACAAACCAATATCCACTAAAATTTCAGCCAATTCATCTGCATTTTCAAATCCTTCATCTTCTAATTTTGACACCATTTCTCTTCTGATCATTCGTTGTTCAGAGGAGGAAATATTGTTGGTTGAGTTAAATGCATCTTCTAACATCATAAAGAAGATGGCTTTCTCTTCCATGGTTAAGATTCCCAATACTTCAGGAAATCCTCTAACAGACGACTTTATTGCTGATCTTATGGTTCCGATAGAAGCTTGAATTGCACCTAGCGGTGTATTCACTTCATGGGCAACACCCGCAATTAATTGACCTAAAGCAGCCAATTTCTCTGATTGGATCAATTGTGATTGAGATTGCTGCAACTCTTTATGTTGTTGTTCCAATTGAGCATTAGCATTATCTCGAATATTGATGAAGAATACTACCAGGAAATATACGGCAGAGGAAATGATGATAATGTTTACCACAAAAAATAATACGGCAATTTGCTCTGTCAGATCAGGTCTAAAATCTACAAGGTAAGGGTCTATAAATCCGCTTAATATTGTAAACCCTACAAACAAGGCAATCCAAATTCTACTTGTTTTGGTATCATAAAAAGAAAGTGATCCAATAACGGCTAGAATAGCCCACAGCATCATTGCGCCACTTGATAAAAATCCACCTAAAGACCACTGAAATAAAAAAGGCAAAAGCAAGCTCATGAAAACCTGGATTGCACTTGACACCTTGAAATTCTTACTTTTTGAAAAGTACAAAAAGTTCAAAACAGTAATAAAAGAATAGGCATACGGAATAACCCCAGGGATTGGATATCCAAAAGCTGTTGCCATGGTTCCCCAAACTATCCCTCCGAATCCCATAACGAGACCCATATACACCATGAAGGAGTGCTTTTGTTTTACTACATCTGAATCCGTTGGTAGATTTCCAATGGAAAGAAGTTTTTGCAACATGAGGTGAGTCTAAAGTTTAGCTACCAAAGTTACTAAAAACAGATGTGAAATACCAGCCGCAATTTCAAGCCATGCTAGCCGTTTATAACAAATTGATTGCTAATCTATTATCCTGAAATCTGCATCCGTCAGCAAAGTGAATTCCAATTTTTCACCATTGTGGAAATAGGAAGTTTTGATCTGATATCCGGCAATTTCATTGAATTGGCTTCTACGCAAATTAAGCATTAACCTTTTGGATAGTTTGAACTCCAATTTCTTGGCTTGTAATTCAGCCATTTTTAGCCTGTAAGTTGCCAATTCCAGTCGCTTTGGAGCCATTTTGTAATCAATGCTTTCCGGATATAAATGTTTCTCATATTCAAGATTCTGATATGCAGTGGAATCAATGATCGAACCGAGCGTATCGATATCCATTTGGATCAGGTTCAAATTTTCATCAATTGTACCCAACATTTCATCCAATTCACTGATAAAAATAGTATCTGTCACCTCAACATCCACTTCAGTTGAATCTCCTAAAAAGAAATAATAACGCACGCCATCAGCCAATTTCTCGTGCTCAGATTTCACCGGTTCAATTTTACCCTTACACCCTACTATTAAAAGGGAAATTAGAAGAAAACTTAATAATCTCATGTGATTTTTTGTATGGTTTAACCTACTAAAGAGGAGGCATTCAGGATGATACCTTCTATTAGTTTTTCAGCCGATTTTATCTGTGCATCAGCATCATAGAAACAATCATGATACAGTTCTTTTTGGGTACCATGATCTATGAATTTATCAGGAATTCCAAGACGAACGACTTTTGCCTGGTAGTTGTGATCAGCCATAAATTCAAGGATAGCAGAACCCATACCTCCAATTAAGCATCCATCTTCTACAGTTATCACCTTATCAAATTTACCAAACACCTCATGTAAAAGCAGCTCATCCAACGGCTTTACAAATCGCATGTCATAATGTGCTGCAGAAACCCCTGATTCCTTAAGTTTTTCAATGGCTTTAGTTGTTTCATTACCTATACTACCTATCGTAATGAAAGCCAGATCCTCACCATTGTGTAATTTTCTTCCTTTACCTATTTGTATTTCTTTAAACGGCAATTTCCAGTTGGTCATCACCCCTCTGCCTCTTGGATAGCGAATAGAAAAAGGACCTTTATTCTCTAATTGAGCAGTAAACATCATGTTGCGTAATTCCTCCTCATTCATTGGAGCAGCAACAATCATGTTTGGAATAGATCGCATATAAGCGAGATCATAAGCGCCATGATGAGTTGCACCATCAGCACCTACCAATCCGCCTCTATCCAGACAAAACACCACATTCAAATTCTGCAAAGCCACGTCATGGATCACCTGATCATAAGCTCTCTGCATAAAGGATGAATAAATATTACAAAACGGGATCATGCCCTGTGTCGCCAAACCTGCTGAAAACGTCACTGCATGTTGCTCGGCAATACCCACGTCAAATGCTCTATCAGGCATGGCTTTCATCATTATATTCAATGAAGAGCCTGTTGGCATAGCAGGTGTGATACCCATTATCTTATCATTCTTCTCCGCCAATTCAACAATAGTATGTCCAAATACATCCTGATATCTTGGCGGCTCAGGTGATTCAGGTAATATTTTAACGATCTCTCCGGTATCTTTATTAAAGATCCCAGGTGAATGCCATTGAGTAGCATCACCTTCTTCAGCCGGTGCATATCCCTTGCCTTTTTTAGTTAATACGTGCAGGATCTTAGGACCCTTTATATCCTTAAGATCTTCAAGGATCTTAACGAGTGCAATGGTGTCATGTCCGTCAATAGGACCAAAATATCTGAAGTTTAATGACTCGAAATAATTGGAATGCTTCAGCAAGGTCCCTTTCAAAGCGTGGGAAATTTTTGATGCAATGGCTTGAGCGTTAGGTCCGAATTTGGAAACCTTACCCAACAATTTCCACACATCATCCTTCACTTTATTATAGGTGTGAGAAGTAGTGATATCTGTTAGATAATCACGCAAAGCCCCAACATTAGGGTCAATGGACATGCAATTATCGTTCAGGATAACGAGAAGATTCATATCCTCTATACTCCCAGCATGATTCAAGCCTTCAAATGCCAAACCGGCTGTCATGGCTCCATCACCAATAACAGCAATGTGATTTCTGTCGTCTCCTAAGTAATTATTGGCTACTGCCATTCCAAGAGCTGCAGAAACAGATGTAGAAGAATGTCCAACGCCAAAAGCATCATACTCACTTTCACTCATTTTTGGGAATCCAGAAATCCCTCCCTTTTGTCGGTTCGTATGAAAGCGTTCTCTCCTTCCAGTGAGGATCTTGTGACCATAAGCCTGATGCCCAACATCCCAGATCAATTGATCGTGAGGAGTATTAAATACATAATGTATAGCCACCGATAATTCAACAACGCCTAAACTGGCACCAAAATGTGAATTACCGATCTCTGAGATCACATCAATGATATACTGTCTCAATTCTTCTGAAACCTGAGGCAGATCATCAATGGTGAATTTCTCTTTCAGATCTCTTGGTGAATCGATCTTACTTAAGAAAGGACCAGCTTTATATTCATTCATGGTTACACAAAATTACGAATAAAGTAGCGTTGAGCCACATAATTAAATGAACGAAAAAAAATAAGGTTTAGTCGGCTATTTTAAACGATTTGGCTAGAAGCCGAACATTTTAACTATGTTTTACGTACAAAATTCATATTTTTAAGGAACTCACTACCATTACTTATGAATGAATTTACTGTAGAAGCAACTCATAAAACGCCCGAAATCAAAGGAAACATTGAAGCCGGAAAGCTTGCTATCAAAGGAAAGAGCATTCCAGAGGATGCCCGAGACTTTTACCTCCCTTTCAGAAACTGGTTATTGGAATTCGTTAAAACTGAAGCTGAACGTATTGAAGTGGATGTTGACCTGGAATATTTTAATACTTCTTCATCCAGTATTATTCTTGATGTTTTCAAACATTTACGGAAAACTAGTGAAAATAAACCCGTTGCCATTAAATGGATCTATGAAGAAGAAGACATGGAAATGGAAGAAGTGGGTGAAGATTACAAATTGATGATCGGTGATATCATTACACTGGAATCAAAACCTTTTATGGAAGATTAGGTTTACCAACCACTCACAAACATCCTCCTGGCCGCAGATTGTCCGCACTTTTTAACTTCATGATATGAATCACCTGCTGCATTTTGAACATCCTCTCCGGCATGAAGCATTGCCCATTCCCTTATAACGGCGTTTAAAATCATTGCACCTGGCCACAAAAGTGAAGAGGTATTCAATAGTGGGTACGAATTTGTTTGTACGAAATATGGGTTGAAATAACCTTTGCTGGAACAAGCTATTACAACAGCATCCTTCATTCTTGATCTATCAGCATAAACTGTGTCAATGTCAACATCCATCAATCCATTGTGACCGTTAAAAGCCATAAGATCGGCTCCTTGATTGATTGCCAATTTTTCATTTTTGTAAAGAATAGAATCAGTCTTATGTCCAGCAAGCGAAGAAAAATAATCCTCTAAACATGGCTTCATCATATCTCCCCTATAAGCGTCACAAATTAAAATTACTGTAGCGCCATTCTCAAATTTTCGCTCAAACGCTACTCTTTCCAAAATAGTGTCTGAAACTGCAAAATCAACAGGTAATGATTTCCAGGAAGATGATTTGACGAAATAGTTCTTCATACCGTAGGATGTTGACCAATAAAGATTTGTTCTTAAAGAAAAACCATCTCCTAAAGATTCGGATGTTGGAACAATTCCCTGATGTTTATTATCACAAAGCGGAACCAGGCAATGTACGATCAGTGGCTGATCTCCGCTAATCTTCTTTTCCAAATTCTTTATGATCTCCGTTCGGTCATTAGGGGAGTTTTCGAACAGATCAAATACCTCTTCCGACATTTCGATCGTATCCTCTTGTATAAGACTCTCAGTAAAGTCCAAAGTTTGAGTTTGTGAATTACAGGAGAATAAAATAGAGCAGATAAGAAAGAAGAGGAAATTTTTCACAGTGGCTTTTTCCTCATAATTCAAAATACTATGAAAAGTAACAAGCTATCCGTCCCACTCTGTTTTACCATGATCAATAAACTTTAACGGATAGTTCTTACCATTCTTTTTATAGTAAAATACTTCCATTAAGTTTTCAAAGTAATCCCATTCAAGATTATGGGTTGAATCATCATTCGTCACAAAACCCAACACTTTATTTTGCTCCCTGTTCAGCTGAATATCCAGATAATAATCATACTTACTCTTTATCTCTTGTTCGGTTGCCTGATCGAAGTGATTGAATGGTTCCATTCTTAATTGATACCCTTCTGAATTTCCAAAGGCACTCATTAAAGTTCCCTCATATTTAAGCACTTCATACTTGGTTCCGTTGATCCTGGCAAAAACTGGCTTTGCTCCTTCGTCTTCAGATGCACCGAATTCCAAATTAACTCCAGACACCAATTCATCATCCACATAGAATTCATGCTCAGGAACCTCTAGACTGCTAAAGGAAGGATCTTGATCTTCAACATGATCATTAGCTTCCTCCATTTTCTTCTCAACGGCAGATGAGCAAGAAAACAAGAATATCAGAAGTAGATAGTATACTCGCATTATTTAAAGCTCCAATCGTAAGTATCCAATTCAGTGATACAAGCTGTTAATAGGTTAATAGATCCGGCAATATCATCTTTGTCAGCCATTTCAATTACCTGATGTAAGTGTCTAGTAGGGATAGAAACCGCGCCTGCTATGGATCCACCTTCAGTCATTCTTTGAATACCGGCAGTGTCTGTTCCACCAGCTGTTAAGATCTCCGGTTGCCATTTTATCTTGTGTTTTTTAGCAGTTTGCTTCATGTAAGCCACCATTCTATAATCACAAATGGTTCCTGCATCCATTACTTTAATTGCTGCTCCTTCACCCAAACGAGTAATTTGTTCATGAGCCGCAGCACCAGGTAGATCAAACGCAATGGTTGTATCCAGACCAAAACCAAAGTCAGGATTTATTTTCAATGAGGCAACATTTGCCCCTCTGATCCCCACTTCTTCCTGAACGGTAAACACTCCGTAAATATCATAAGGCACTTTTTTACCTTTCAATTTTCTCAATGTTTCTATTAAAATGAAAACAGCCAAACGATTATCCAAAGACTTTCCGTTTACACAATTACCCATTTCAATAAACTCTCTTTCTCGAGTGATAGGATCACCAATACTTACATGCTTCTCAACTTCTTTTTTTGATAGACCGGTATCAATAAAATAATCCGAAAGTTTGGCCACTTTATTCCTTTCATCTGCTGTCATTACATGGATTGGTTTAGAAGCCATAACTCCAATCACATCTTTCTTACCATGTATGATCACTCTTTGAGCTGTCAGGGTTTTTGGATCAAATCCTCCCAGGGTATGAAAACGAATAAAGCCTTTGTCATCAATATGTGTAACAATGAATCCGATCTCATCCATATGAGCGCCGATCATCACCTTTTTATCAGATGTACCCTTTTTTATAGCGTAAACATTTCCCATGTTGTCCACCTGAACATCATCCACTAATGACTTTACTTCTTTAATGACCAGTTCTCTAACTTTTTGCTCAAACCCGGGAGCGCCTGGAGTTGTACAGATCTTGTTTAATAGCTTAGTATTGATTGACATATGATAGATTTTGTTTCTGTGGATTATGACGTCTTCGACAGGCTCAGACTGACAAACAATCCTTTATAGTTTTTGGTCATCCTGAGCTTGTCGAAGGACCAAAACTAAAATTTTCTAATATACTATTCTTCCGTTGATTTTGGATTTTTTGTGATGATCGAACGATAAGCAAACATCAAAGGCAAACCAATGACACAAACAAAAAAGACCATCCAACCTGATAGAGACCTTTTAATCGCAGTGACATTTTCAACATTTATGGAATCAGGCAATTTACCGTTGAACAAAAATGCCTTTAATGATAAACTGGCTTCAACCTCTCCTCCATCTAGTCCAACGATCTTCGCATCAAATATCTCAGCCGGATATAAATAAAAGATCAGGAACATTGCTGCCCCTGATCCTAAAAATACAAGAATGAATTTCTGCGTATCGCTCATGGATTAGCAGAATTCATCATAAGCACTTTTCAAGTGATCCGCAATCATTTCAGCAGATCTACCTTCAATATGATGTCTTTCTATAAAATGAACCAAAGTTCCATTTTTAAATAATCCGATAGAAGGAGAAGATGGAGGATATGGCAAGGTGTATTTTCTTGCTTGATCTGTTGCATCTTTATCTACCCCAGCAAAAACGGTCACCAGGTGATCTGGTAATTTAGTATGATCAATTGATTGCAAAACTCCCGGACGCATTGTTCCGGCAGCACATCCACAAACTGAATTGATCACCACTAACGTAGTTCCTTCCTGATTCATTGCCTGATCAACTGCCTCAACTGTTTCAAGGCTATCAAATCCAGCTCCTATCAGCTGCTGTTTCATTGGTATTGTAAGTTCCGGTGGATACATATTTTAATATTTTTATTTCTTAGACGAGTTAATGGTACAAAGTTAACGCAAGATTTTGAAGATTAGATATTAGACGCTAGACAATAGACGTTAGATACTCCCAATCTTTCAATTAACTAGGATAGAATTTATCAAATCTTCGAACATCAACATCTTCGTCTATTACTTTACCTAAACACAAGTAATTTGCCATTTGTTCAGCATAAAACGGTGCGATCATAACTCCTTTGGTTCCTAAGCCATTGAATACATGCAATTTTTTGTTTTTAGGATGTGTACCTAAGAATGGTCTTCTGTCCGAAACGGTTGGTCGGATTCCAGCATCATGCTGAATTACTTCAAATGGAAATGTTGTAAATGATCTAAGCTTATCGATCAATTCATCTTTACCTTCAATCGTTGGCTCAGGCTCCAATTTATCCCAGTTATAGGTAGCTCCAACTCTATATAATCCATCACCCAATGGCAGGATGAACATATTTTTATTGACGATATCTTCAATTCTCAATTGATCTGATCTAATCGTTAACACGTCACCATGAGTAGGTTTCATTGGAATATATCCAAAGAAAGGATTCTGTATGATCTTGTAGCCTTCACAAAAAACGTATTCATCCTGATCGATCATTTTTGAATTGAATGGCCTGTTAATGAAAGTGACACCTTGTTCAATTAAATTATCTTTTGAACGATCAAGAAAAGCATTTACATCAAGGTTACCAATAGTAATAACCCTTCCAATTCCAAAAGGAGCCTGGATCAAACTCTCATTTAGCTCATCAATCTCACTAAGATAACTGGCAAATCTCTCATCCCCAGAAAGAGACGCCCAATTATTTTGTTCTTCAACGGAAGCAAAAACTCTGGCAATTGATCGGTTAGACAGAAATTGAAATGAAGTAATTTCTTCAATTTCGGAATAGAAATCTTTAGCAAAAGGCAATAAAATATCGGCTTTCCAACTCTTTGTGAGACGTTTAAACACGATTGGATTGACAAGGCCTGCTGCTACTCTGGATGAAAAATTTACTCCATTATCATAAACCTGGAATGGAACTTTTCTTTTAAACAACTGCCAGGCTAAAGTAGCGCCAGCCAGCCCCCATCCTATGATATTGATCGTTTTCTGATCTGACATTGATTAAATTCTGGCTGCTAAAGTAGCTATGCTAACCTTACATCCTTCAATTCCGATCAACTGTTTTACGCAAGCTTCAATTGTTGCTCCAGTTGTTAACACATCATCCACGATCAGTAAATGTTTGTTTTTTAATTTCTCATGATCACTGACATCAAATATGGAACGAACATTCTCCCACCTGTCATATTTACTAACAGTAGTTTGAGAGGGGTTGTGTTTCACTCTCTTTACAAGTTTTTCATTGATCGGCACCTGTAACCTTTTATGAATTCCCCTGGCAATTAGAGTACTTTGGTTAAACCCTCTTTTTCTTAATTTTTTAGGATGCAATGGTATTGGAATAATCATGTCCAGACCACTTTTAGGAATTTCTTCTGCTAACCGTTCTCCCAAATGCTCAGCCAGCTTGGTCTTTTTTTGATACTTAATTAAATGCAACAGATCTTGCACTTGATTTCCTTTTTGATAATTAAAAAGTGAATAAACCTGATGAACATCCACTCTTCCCCAGAACAGTTTATTCAAACTTTCTGTCTGCGTTGACAAATTGGATAAGTATGGCAGATCGTATGAACATTTTAGACAAATGTATTGCTCATTGAAATTGAGATCTGATGAGCATATCTCACATTGATTGGGATAGAAAACATCCAGTGTTGATTGCGCGATTTGTCGAAGTTGGTTTATTAACACTTTAATCTATCCATCTGAGTTAGTTACAATTAAAAGTAGCATTAATTTTTAACATTAATAAGTGAATAAATTAAAAGTAACTTTTCCTTGTTTGGCAGCTATTAATCTCAGTAACTTGTAAGTCCGAATCGATTAAAAATGACCGTTATCGAACGGTATAAAAGAGATACGGAAATTGAAACCAGAATGTGGTCAGATTTTAAATGTTTATTTTTTGTTACCTGAAGATTAATAGCCTTGAATCTTAGACGAATAGAGAGATGCAAGGGATGAAATTTTGGCAATTGTTGAAAAGTAGGTGGTTATTGTGAATTAAAATTAATTGTTACTAATTCAAAAAATCAACAGTTTTGTCCTACCAATTGATCTTCTGAAAATCAACTGAAATTTCTGTCCTGAAACGGACAAATTTAAGACACAAGTTGAGTTAAAAAAACGAAAAATAACTTGCCGAATTTGGTACGGCGGGAAGGGAAGATTTGAACTAAAAATTTGAAACTAAAAACAAATGGCAGAAGTAACAGAACCGATCTTAGCGAAGAACAACGACAGATTTGTTCTTTTTCCTATTCAACATGATGACATTTGGCAATTCTATAAAAAAGCCGAAGCAAGTTTCTGGACAGCAGAGGAAATTGACCTTGCTCAGGATCTTGTTGACTGGAATGAAAAGCTAAATGATGATGAAAGACATTTCATTAAACACGTGTTGGCGTTCTTTGCTGCTTCTGATGGTATCGTAAACGAAAATTTGGCTGAGAATTTCTTGTCTGAAGTTCAATATACTGAAGCTAAATTCTTTTATGGTTTCCAGTTAGCCATTGAAAATATTCACTCAGAAACTTACTCTTTATTGATCGATACTTATATCAAAGATTCTAAAGAGAAAGATTATTTATTCCATGCTATTGACACCATTCCTTGCGTTGCTAAAAAAGCTGAATGGGCGTTAAGATGGATCGAAGAAGGATCTTATGCAGAAAGATTAATTGCTTTTGCTGCTGTTGAAGGGATCTTCTTTTCAGGTTCGTTCTGCTCAATTTTCTGGTTAAAGAAAAGAGGATTGATGCCAGGGTTGAGCTTCTCTAATGAGCTTATTTCAAGAGACGAAGGATTACATTGTGACTTCGCCTGCCTATTATACAACAACCATTTGGTAAACAAATTACCAAAAGAGATCATTACAAAGATCATCACTGATGCTGTTGAGATCGAGAAGGAATTCGTAACGGACGCTATTCCAGTAAAATTGATCGGAATGAACGCAGAATTAATGTGTCAGTATATTGAATTTGTAGCGGATCGTTTGTTGGTTGAACTTGGAGCTGATAAAGTTTATAACGCAACTAATCCATTTGACTTTATGGATATGATCAGCATTCAGGGAAAAACCAACTTCTTCGAAAAAAGAGTTGCAGAATACCAAAAGGCAGGAGTGTTGAACCAAGGTGAAAACCAAACCTTCTCATTGGACGAAGATTTTTAAAATTTTAAACCCCACGCAGAAACGTCTGACCCACGTGTCTGTATGAAAACAAACCAAGGACGAATATGTACGTAGTTAAAAGAGATGGAAGAAAAGAGCCGGTGAAATTTGATAAGATCACTGCTCGTGTAAAAAAACTGTGCTACGGTTTGGACACTATTGTTCAACCAGAGATCGTAGCAATGAAAGTGATCGAAGGATTGTATGACGGAGTAAGTACTTCTGAACTTGACAGCCTTGCTGCTGAAGTTGCTGCTTCAAAAACGATCGAACATCCAGATTATGCTTTGTTAGCGTCAAGAATTTCTGTGTCAAACCTGCACAAGAACACTAAGAAATCATTTTCTGATACGATCGAAGATCTATACAAGTACATTGATCCTGTAACAGGTGAGAACGCTTCTTTAGTTGCTGAAGATGTTTATCAAATTGTTCAGGACAATGCAGAGTACTTTGATTCTCACATTATTTATGACAGAGATTTCAAATACGATTACTTTGGATTCAAAACATTAGAAAGAGCATACCTATTAAAAGTTGACGGAAAGATTGTTGAGCGTCCACAACAAATGTTGATGAGGGTTTCAATAGGTATCCACAAAGAAGATATCGCAGCTGCTGTGAAAACCTACAATGCTATGTCAGAGGGATGGTTTACACATGCAACTCCAACTTTATTCAATGCTGGTACCCCTAAACCGCAAATGTCTTCATGCTTCCTATTACAAATGAAAGACGACAGTATTGCTGGGATCTATGACACCTTGAAACAATGTGCTCAAATTTCTCAGTCTGCAGGTGGTATCGGATTGTCGATTCACGATATCAGAGCTAAAGGTTCATACATCAAAGGAACCAACGGAACGTCAAACGGTATTGTACCAATGCTGAGAGTATTCAACGATACAGCACGTTACGTTGACCAGGGTGGTGGAAAGCGAAAAGGGTCATTCGCAATCTACATGGAACCATGGCATGCTGATATATTCGATTTCCTTGAATTGAAGAAAAACCACGGTAAAGAAGAGCAAAGAGCTAGAGATTTGTTCTACGCAATGTGGGTTTCTGATGTATTCATGGAAAGAGTTGAGTCTAACGGAGACTGGACATTAATGTGTCCAAATGAATGTCCTGGACTTTCTGAAGCGTACGGTGAAAAGTTCAAAAAACTTTACACGAAATATGAAAAAGAAGGTAGAGGAAGAAAAACCGTTAAAGCTCAGGACCTATGGTTCAAGATCCTGGAATCTCAAATTGAGACAGGAACACCATACATGGTTTACAAAGACGCAGCAAACGAAAAATCAAACCAAAAGAACTTAGGAACTATTAAGTCTTCGAACTTATGTACTGAGATCTTAGAGTACACTGCTCCGGATGAAGTAGCAGTTTGTAACCTTGGATCAATTGCATTACCGAAGTTTGTAGATCCTGAAACAATGGAATTCGATCACAACAAATTGTTTGAAGTATCCTACCATTTGGCAGTGAACTTGAACAAAGTGATCGATCAGAACTACTACCCAATTGAGGAGGCTAGAAACTCAAACATGAGACACCGTCCAATTGGTATCGGAGTTCAGGGATTAGCTGATGCTTACATCCTAATGAGATATCCATTTGATTCTGAAGAAGCAAGACAACTAAACAAAGAGATCTTTGAAACGATCTATTATGCTGCCTTAACTGCTTCTAAAGATCAAGCTAAGCTAGAAGGTGCTTACGAATCATTCAAAGGTTCTCCGGCTTCTGAAGGTATCCTTCAATTTGACATGTGGGGAGTTACACCTACTAGCAGATGGGAATGGGATGTATTGAAAGAAGAGATCAAGGAACATGGAATTAGAAACTCATTGTTATTAGCTCCTATGCCAACTGCTTCTACAGCACAGATCTTAGGAAACAACGAATGTTTTGAGCCATATACTTCTAACATCTACACTAGAAGAGTACTATCAGGTGAGTTTATCATTGTAAACAAACACTTATTGAAAGACTTGGTGAAGTTAGGATTATGGAACTCTAACATGAAAAACAAATTGATGGCTTCAAATGGTTCAATTCAAAACATTGATGAGATCCCACAAGACATCAAAGATCTTTACAAAACAGCCTGGGAAATTTCTCAAAAAGTGATCATTGATCAGGCTGCAGACCGTGGAGCTTACATTTGTCAATCGCAATCGTTGAACTTGTTCATGGAGAACGCCAACTTTGCTAAATTGACTTCAATGCACTTCTACGGATGGAAAGCTGGTTTGAAAACAGGTATGTATTACTTGAGAACCAAAGCTGCCACTGACGCAATTAAATTCACACTGGACAAAACAGCTGCTGAGGCTCCACAGGCTAAAACAGAGGAAGAAAGAATGGCAGAAATTGCATGTTCTTTAGATAATCCAGATTCATGTGAGATGTGTAGCGGGTAAGACCAGACTCATCCGCCTAAAGGCAGGATGAAGTATGGCGCTACCGCAAACATCCCGAGCTACGCTCGGAAATGTGTTCAGGATAAACAAGCACGCATCACGCTCGAAAACGTTCGGGCAACCTTAACTGTAATCTTTTAAATAAGATGAAGGACCTGTTCCAAATTGGAGCAGGTTTTTTTTATATGTAGAATTTCAACCCAAACTTATAAGACCAAAAAAATCGACCCTTGGGTTTTGTTCCTCTAGAAAATTGCAGCTCATTTCCAATGTTAGCATTTGCCAACACTCCTAGCTTAGAAAACAATCCTTTATCCCTTATCCTAAATGAAATATAGAACGGGATATACGATTGTAATGTCGAAACAGAATTTCCAGATATTAATCTACTGGACCTCTCTTGATAATCGTAACCATCATTTGGAAAATTATTGTCTTTAACATTCCAATATTGGGCTAAAGGTGTTTGCTCATAAGTAAATTGAAATTCATCTACCCTTTCAAGATAATTCTTTAAAGAATATCCATAACCCAATCCCAGTCCTCCTTGAAATGTCCATCTTTTGATTGTGAATTCTGCCAACATTTCGGCAAACCCGAATACATTTAATGGACGTGAATAAAAACTTGTTCTATTTAAACAAACACTATCAATGATTGTAGTGTCCATAACTGTTCCTGAGTATAGCGTGTCAATTGCCGTTCTAGTCCTTTTTCCTAAAATGAATAAATTATTGATACGACTATCAAAGCGAAAACCAGCATTAAATGATAGTACCTTCTCAGGTGAATGTATTCCGATAGATAAATTGAAAAAAGTAAATCTTGTAGATAAATTATAAGAAATATCATCTGAAAACACCTCTCCATTCTTCAAATTCAAAAAATCCTGATCATTGGTAAAATTATTAAACTGGGTATAGCCTTCATCAATCTGATACAAAGCTTGACTTCCTATGCTGACATCTATTGATTCAATTGCGTATTTAACCTTCTCTTGAGCAAAACATGACAAAGGAACAATAAAGAACAATACTATCTTTTTCATAATTTTCTTTTGGATTTGAACTTAAGAACGAATTCTTTCTAATTTCATTGTATGAATTGGAAATTACATTCAGCCGTTGCCATATATCTCATTTCATTTGCCTTGCCCGTAATCGAAATAAATGCACTTTCTGAACCTAAAGTACTTTATGGATGGGAAGCAGCTTTAGGAATCGCGAATATGTCTGAGGCATTTCAAAGTATGAACTGGTTTGACAAT
Organism: Crocinitomicaceae bacterium; assembly: GCA_020635955.1. Taxonomy (GTDB): domain Bacteria; phylum Bacteroidota; class Bacteroidia; order Flavobacteriales_D; family Crocinitomicaceae; genus Paracrocinitomix. The sequence goes on along the minus strand of JACJYW010000010.1, from coordinate 107,721 downwards.
AAGATCATTTTAATCATACAGATGATCTGGTTCAATCTGGCTAATCCATTGATTTTGATCGTTATTATAATGTCTTATGCCAACTCAAAAAATGAGAGATTAAAATGGACATTGGGAACTATTGCATTATTATCAGCTTTTAGCTGGTTTCCTTACATGATTACCCTCATTATGTATTATTTTTCATTCGGGTATTTCTGCTGGATCATTGGTATTTTAATGATCTATTTCTATAGTAATGGCTCCTCATTTAAACGACCTGCAAAAAATGCGTGATCTAATACTATTACATGGCGCATTGGGCGCATCTTCAGAGTTTGATAACCTTGCTCCATTGCTAACGGACCATTTCAATGTCTATCAATTTGACTTAACGGGACATGGCAAAAATAGCTCCGAGAAATCTTTCAGTATGGATCAGTTTGCAGATGATCTTAAAAAATACGTTGAGGAAAATGGCTTGATCAAACCACAACTTTTCGGTTATAGCATGGGTGGTTATGTGGGATATACACTTGCGATTATCCATCCGGAGATACTTGGTGATATCATGTCATTAGGCACTAAGTTGAAATGGGACCCATTGATCGCTAAACTGGAAACCGGAAAGCTAGATCCGGATAAGATCATGGAAAAGGTCCCTAAGTTTGGAGATTACTTGAATTCCATTCATCTGGATTGGAAATCTACCATGGCTAAAACCAGAGATCTTATGAATGATCTGGGCAACGGTGCTGCACTTACTTTTAACGACTTTGCTAAGATCCAGAACAGATGCTATGTTGGACTTAGTGACCAGGATGAAATGGTATCTTGCAGTGAAACCCTTGATGTTCAACAAGCAATTCCGAACAGTGAATTCTATACTCTTCCTAATAGTAGACATCCGCTTCCCCAATTGGATAAGCAAGTTTTAGCCAATAAGATCATTGAGTTTTTAGGATAGACATTGCTGGCAAGTACCGAAAGCCTGAATTTCCATTCTATCGATCTTAAACCCCGGTAAATTGACCTTAGGAAACCTTGGAATATCTACGCAGTATATTTCATTACATGAATTACACTGAAAATGTAAATGTTCATGATGATGTTCATCCTGACATCCATCATCACATAAAGCAAGCTTTTTCACATTACCAGGCATTAAGATCTCATGGACAACACCCTTTTCAATAAAGGTCTTGATGGTTCTGTACAAAGTTATTCGGTCAAAATCTCCCAACTCCTCTTCGATCTGCTCCATAGAAATAGCCGTTTTATGACGTGCTAAAATGTCTAATACCACCAACCTGAAATCAGTGATACGAATATTTCTAGATTTAAGGATCTCAATCATTTCTGCAACAAAATTGCAAAAAAAATTTCTTTTTTGCAACACTATTGCATTTACTTATTATATTTGCAACACTATTGCATAAATGAAACAGCTACTTTTAATATTATCTCTTGTTTATACACTGCTATCTAATGCACAAACTTACCAGGGTAAAGTAGTGCACCATCAAGATCATGAAAGGTCAATTCCATTTGCGAAGCTCTACTTCATTGATCTTGGATCAACCATTTATGCAGATTCAACGGGTTTTTGGGAAATATCTGATGCCCCAGCCGGTACAAATCATGTCATTGTCAGTGCGGTTGGATTTGAAACCATACATACGGACATTGAATTAGTAGAGGGACAGCTCATCCTCATTGAACTATCAGAAACTCATCATGACCTTGATAAAGTGATCGTGAGCAATAACGGTTGGCTTCACAGAGAGAGTATTACCAACGTAGAATCACAACCCCTATCTGAGCTAAATAAAATACCTAATTCAACCCTGGGTGAAGCCATTGCCAACATTCCGGGTGTTTACCAAAGTGGAATTGGCGCAGGTTTAGCTAAACCCGTTATTCGTGGTCTATCCGGGAGCCGGGTTGTTACTTATTTAAATAGCTTAAGAATTGAAAATCAGCAATGGGGAGGTGATCATGGCTTACCCGTCACATCATTAGGGATTGGAAGCGTTGAAGTTATTAAAGGTCCATCTTCATTGCTTTTTGGAGCAGATGCCATGGGGGGTGTCCTTTATTTTGTAGATGAACCTTATGCTGAACGCAATACAATGTCCGGTTTTGTCTCCAGTAAATTTGAACATAATTCGTTGGGAACATCCAATCAAGCTGGATTTCGGATTAGTAAAAATGCCATAAGATTAAACCTTTATGGAGGCTACGATAATTCAGCTGATTACGGTATCCCAAACGGTAATCAAATTCTCAATTCACGTTTTAAACAGAGCTCAGCAAAAGTAGCCCTGGGTTACAATAAGAAGAAATGGGTATTGAATGTACGCTATAACTTTTATCAGGGCAGACTGGGTTTACCCGGACATACGCATGACAGCATCATTGACGCTTCTTCATTCCAAACAACAACTCAAAACAGAAAGGATAACATTCCTGCACAATTCGTCACCAATCATTTTACCTCAGTTGAAAACAAGTTCTTTTTAGGAAAACATGAGCTATATATCACCTTAGGCAATACGAATAATGCACTAAAAGAATTCGAAGAAAAATTTACCATCCCTGAAATGGTGATCAACTTAAATAATAGCGTATATAATGCCAAATGGAAAATTCATTTTAATAAAGTATTTGAACTTATTGTTGGCAGCCAGGGGATGTATCAAATCAATAAGAATGATCCTGCAGCTGAAGAAGAGTTGATTCCTGATGCCAAAACATTGGATGTAGGTGGATTTGCATTATTACATGCCAAATGGAAAGAATGGCGCATTCAGACAGGTGCACGTTATGACAACAGAACAATAAACACGAGTGGTTCCAGCAGTTTCAGTGGATCATATCAAGGTGTTAATTTTTCATCCGGATTCGCGTGGATCCATGAAAGATCTACCCTTAGATTTAATGTTTCATCTGGATATCGAGCTCCTACAACATCAGAACTATTGTCAGATGGAATACACCATGGATCAGCCAGATATGAAATCGGTAACACCACATTAGGTTCCGAAAAAGCCATTCAAATTGATCTTAGCTATGGCTTGCATTTAGAAGACTTTGAGTTAATCATTAATCCTTTCTTCAATCAGATCTACGATTACATCTATCTGCAACCGAATGATTCTGTCATTGACGGATTTAAGGTGTATAATTATGTTCAAAGCCCAGTATCGATTTTGTATGGAACAGATGCAGGATTCCATTACCATCCTCATGGTGCTCATTGGATGCATTTAGAAAGCAGCTTTTCCACCCTTTTTGCAGAAGACAACAATAAACAACCTCTTCCCATGATCCCTCAAAGCCGAATCAATTCTCAATTGAGATTTGAATTCAACATGAAAGGTGTTTTTAAAATAGAAGATATCGTAATCCAGCATTCATATTATTTCAAACAAAACAGACTGGTAGATTATGAGACTTTTACTGCGGCATACAATTTGCTTAATCTTGGTTTGAACATGAAGTTCGATCTTCAAACCCCAATTTATTTGGGAATGGGAGTTAGAAATGTGTTAAATGAAACCTATTATGATCACCTCTCTACATTGAAATATTTGGCAATTCCTAATGCAGGAATAAATGCCTATTTCTCTGTAAGAATTGAATTTAATAAGACACTAAAGAAACATTAAATGAAGAAGATAGCTTTTATATTTGGAGTGTTTGGAGCGATAGTTCTTACCTCATGTGATAAATGCCAAAATTGTCATTATGACTCTGGAAATCAGCAAGTAGAAATAGGAGAACTTTGTGGAGATGATTTGGAAGACGCAGAGAATTTGGGTTATTACGACAACGAAACAGATTCATTGTACGAAATTCATTGCGAAGAACATTAGTTTAGATCGTAGATGTTAGAATTTGGATCTTAACGTGTAGATAATAGATTTTGAACTATTCAATCACCAAAATCTATTTTCCATTCTCCACTATCTAATCTCCACCATCCAATTAAATATTGTTCAGAATAGATTCAAAGATCAATTTACCATCCGTATTGCCTAAGAAAGGATCAGCTGCTCTTTCAGGGTGCGGCATCATACCAAAAACATTCTTTGTTTTATTAGTGATTCCGGCAATATTATTCAATGATCCGTTTGGATTAGATTCCTGATCTACGTTTCCTTCAGCATCACAATATCTAAAGATCACCTGATCATTATCGTTGATCTCTTTCATAACATCCTCCGGAGCATAGAATCTTCCTTCACCATGAGCAATAGGAATTTTATATGCTTTATCTTCTAGACTCTTTGAAATAGCAGCTGAAGATGAGGCCGGCTTTAGGAATACATTCTTGCAAATGAATTTTTGATTGTCGTTATGCAACAAAGCGCCTGTCAACAATGGCGTTTCACAAAGGATCTGAAACCCATTACAAACCCCCATTACATACCCACCTCTTTGACCATGATCGATCACTTCTTTCATGATCGGTGAAAATTTAGCAATAGCACCAGAACGCAAATAGTCACCATAAGAGAACCCTCCAGGAAGTACAACAAAATCAACTCCTTTCAGATCATGGTCTTTGTGCCAAAGTCTTTCAACTTTCTGCCCCAAAGATGTTTCTAAGGTGTAGATCATGTCTTGGTCACAATTGGATCCCGGAAAAGTTACAACGCCAAATTTCATAGGTCAAGAAAATTAATAAAGCACAAAGTTAATGATTCAAGTATGAATATCACGTTGAAAGCACCACATTAGCTGCGCTAATTATTAACCAGATAATAACAATGAGATTCATCACAGATGTTCTTTTACTGTGAAGGATGGCCGTTCCTACGAAAAAAGCAAGGGGAACAACGAAGGTAAAGAACTTCAGATCAAACAAATATCGGGCAATTGCCCAGGATGCAGTTGACAACCACAGCAAGTGAAACAAGATCAAACTAAGCTTTTTAAAGCGGTTAACCTCTGATCTCATAATACCGAGATATTTAAAGCCTGATCCCACAACTATCAAGCCCACAATGGCATAGTTAGTGGCTCTCAATAAATTCATTCGAGCATATTCCACACCAACATTTTCTTCTAGTTGTAGATCCAAATCACCTTTAACCAGATAAATGATACTCACATAATAGATCATTGGCAAAGCTGCACCCAGCAACATAACAAACCATTCTCTCCACACAAATGGACGAATGGCCATTAGTGTTAACCATGGCAACAACAACAAGGGTAAATGAAAAGAAGAAAAACCTATGGCGATCCCAATAAATACCGAAGCCCAAAAAATTTGAACCTTGGCGTTGTCCTGCCGGCGGGTTTTCATCAGGGAGCTTAAGGATAAAACAACGAACAACTGTGCTATTATCGCAGTACTAAAGGTTAATTGACCTAGTGATAATAACATTAATACATAGATCAAACCCGGCAAAAAGGTGGCTTTAGAGTAGAATATTTGAGCATTATAGACATTGTTGATCTGGTGGGCAATGGTACTGAGAATAACAACGGTTAAACAATAATTGATAATGGCCTGACTCTGCACCCAGTCTACCATCACAATTTGCCAGTTGATCAGATACTGTGCAGATTGAGGGGTAGTGAAAAAAATAGGAGCACACAAGATACCGATCAAAATCGGCAAGCTAAAAACAGCAATGGGTGTTTTTGAACTATACAGTGTAACCAGCATGCCATAAAATTAGTGGAATTTATAAGATGTTAGAACCATTATCCTACACAATTTCAATAGAATGATATTAGCATGAGCAACCTTTTATACACTGAAGCTTTAGACATTACAAATTTGGAATAGATGAAATTTGTTTACTATCTCTTACAATTCAGAAAATCGAATTAAAATTTTGCTACATTTGTCTATCTACAAAAATTTACAATTATGAGTTCATCAGAGATTTTTTACGGATTAGGAGACTTAATGTATTGGGTGTTCATCAACACACTTGAGCCACTAGGAGATGCTCCATGGAGAATTGTTTTGATTGGTGGATTCGCTGGATTCGGTTATTGGATGTATAGACAAGCTCAGTATAACAAACAAGCTGCTGCTGATCCAAATCAAATTAAATAATTAAGCTTTAAGCTTTTACAATATTGAAATCCTGGTAGACTTGATCTGTCAGGATTTTTTTGTGCCTTATAATTCTGATTATACTGGGTAATCTATTGAATAGGATCGTGTTTGGCATCTCTAAGTTCTCTCAGAAAACCTACGATCTTTTTTCTGAAGACCACAAACAATATGATATAAGGTATGATCATGATGTAAAGGATTCCGGTATTGATACCAGTTGGCCCCTGATCAGCCTGCTCCTCTGCCACTGCCTTACACATAGCACATTGCCCAAGGAGGTCCTGAACGAACACTAGGAATAATATGAGCAATAATAATCTCTTTTTCATGACATTTGTTATTAACAAAGGTACGAAATGATTGCTGAAATCTGGGATTTTCAGTTAATTTGTCGAGCAAATCAATTCTATGACTGACGTAACTACACTGGGCGAGTTCATTATTGAAAAACAAATGGATTTTCCTGGTTCAAGTGGAGAATTTTCGAGACTACTTAGCGCCATCCGTTTAGCTTCAAAAATAGTTTCTCAACAGGTTAATAAAGCCGGATTATTGAGTAACATCCTTGGAGCTGCAGGCAATGAAAATATTCAGGGTGAACAGCAACAAAAACTGGATGTTTACGCCAATGATCAATTCATTAAAGCTATTACTAAACGCAAGGTTGTTTGCGGGATCACTTCAGAAGAAAATGATGATTTTTTAGCCATCAATAATGAAGGATCGTATATCATAGCTATGGATCCCTTAGATGGTTCATCTAATATAGATGTCAATGTTTCTATTGGAACCATTTTTAGCATATACAAAAGGATCTCTCCTGTTGGCACCACTGTGACTAAAGAAGATTTCTTACAACCAGGAACAGCTCAACTAGCTGCTGGATATGTCATTTACGGTTCATCTACCATGCTTGTGTATACAACCGGAAATGGTGTGAATGGATTTACTTACGACCCGGGCATGGGCGTTTTCGTATTATCTCATCCGGATATGAAGATCCCTCAAAAAGGAAAGATCTATTCCATGAATGAAGGTAATTTCTATAAATCGTCAAAAGGAGTGCAGGAGTTTATTAAATATGCTCAAAAGATCGATCCGGATACAGACAGACCATACACAGGCCGATATATTGGTTCATTAGTGGCTGATTTTCATAGAAATTTGATCAAAGGAGGACTTTATTTGTATCCAGCCACTACGTCTTCACCCAATGGAAAGCTGAGATTACTCTACGAGTGCAATCCATTGGCGTTTATTGCTGAACAAGCAGGAGGTAAAGCATCAACAGGAAGAGGAAGGATCATGGAGATCATGCCAAAAGAACTACATCAAAGAGCTCCTTATTTTGTTGGTTCTGAAGATATGGTGAATAAAATTGAAGAGTTTATAGCTAATGAAGACTAATTATATGAAACGAAGTGTTTTAACACTAACTGGTGCTATATTATTGTTCGCTTGTAGCTCTGCAGATGTTGAAGAAAATGCAAACGACTCAGCCACTGAAGTTGCAACCAATGAATCTGTTGAAGAAACGCAACAAGGGGGTTACAATTATGATCTTGAATGGGAAGCTTTTAAAGAAGCCATTTACGCTAAGAATGCTGAAGATCTGAAGATCTTTTTTCCGGAAGAGGGAATTGGAATAGATGCAGAAACTCTTCTTTCTATGTGCTCAGAAGATTATGTGATAGAAGAAATGAAGAAAACTCCCTATGATAAATTAGGTGATTCTGAATACAACGGAAACTATGCGAAAGAATTCGGAGCATCTGTATCATACACTGACGAAGATGACAACACTTACGAATCAGGACTATATCTATATTTTGAAGAGGGGTTGAATGGCTTGAAGCTCGTTAATGTTCTAGCCGCAGGTTAGTGATCAAATTTAGGGATCCAATTTTGTTGAATTACTGTCGGATCCTCTTTTATGAACCATAATTATTTTGTATACATCCTTTCTAATACAGGTAGAACAACCTTATATTTTGGTGTAACCAAAAATATTCCGAATCGAATACTTGAACACAGGGAGAATAAGAAAGGATTCGTTTATCGATATCATTGTTATGAACTAGTATATTTTGAACATTTTGTTCAAATAGAACAGGCAATTAGTCGTGAAAAGCAACTTAAGGGTTGGAATCGATCTAAAAAAGAAAGTTTAATTCGCATCAAAAATCCGAACTGGTTAAACTTATTACCTGAGCTTTATTAATTGCCTTGCACAATCATTATGAAGATTTAACTTCGTTGAACTCACGTTTCTCCATTTCTCCGTCGGACGACGGATCCAGTCGAAATGACAACCTTACAAAATGTCATCTCGAGCGCAGTCGAGAGATCTTCATACTAATGAGAATATTCTCGAAAAAAAAAGGAGGCCCATTAAAGCCTCCTTTTCTTGTTTTAAGTTATGATAGAATTATTTATGAGATCACTCTTTTCTTGAACATTAGCGAAACCGCTCCCGAAACAAAAAGCACTGAGGCTAGTAAGGCAACAAAGAACGCTATGTTCTCAAAAATAGGATTCACAAAATCAGGATTTGCATTCATGATCATGTCTAAAAAGGCTATGATCGTCATCACAGTGTAAACTGCGTATCCATAAAGTACTGAACTCTTAGTGTCTTTTCTAAAGCGCACTGTGTTCAGATAATATACACTTGCCGTTAATACGATACCGTATGTGAAAAGGATGGCTAGTTTATTAGGTTCAAAAAGGTTACTTACTGCAATCAACAGTACTCCACCTATTGCTCCACATAAAAGTGCCAGCGGCAAGATCTTGTTTAATTCTCTTTTTAAATATTGCATTTGTAACTCCTTTCTATAATTAATGACGTAAAAAAATTTCTACAGTTTGTTCAAAGTTGCTTTATAACTAAATTTTAACTTTTTGAACTTTGTTATTATTAATAAAATCATGGTCTGAACGTTTTAGTAAATAAGTATGTTGTTTGAAGCTTCTACAATTATATACGTAAGAAGTTCGCACAAAATTGCCCCAAATAAGGTTTCATTTATTTAACTGTAGATGTTATCAATTTAAATAGGTAACCTTATTGATTTGGAAAACTTCCAATTCCGGTCATTTTTTTACATTTACCGTTCATCCTTTAGAACTGAATACTGTGAACAAGAAGTTCATATTCCTTTTTTTACCACTTCTTCTGCTCTATAATTGCGCAGATGAAAAGCCTCAGCATGAACATGAGGGAATACTGTATGCAGATCTGCCAAAGGATACGCTTCCTATTGATACCATCCCAACTGGAGTTCAATTTGATTTTAAGGTAGATACTGTTTTATCATTCATGAGCACCGAATATGATGTTGTACCTGGAATTCGTCCCTTAACCCGTCAAAATGTGTTTGCCAAGGGTGAAGTAAAAACAGTTAATAGACCCGAAATGGATACCATATTCAATGTTATTCCGGATACTGTTAGGGCTGAACCATACATTGGATGGTTATCACATCCACAACCTCTTAAGGCAGGTGATATGACTACCAGTAAATATTCATCAGAGAATATTCAAACACTTGGAATAGATCAGGGTCTGAATGCACCACAGGTCTACAACATTATAGAAGACAAGTTCGGATTCCTCTGGTTTGGCACGAATTCCGGTTTAACGCGCTATGACGGTAAGTACTTATATCATTACACTACTGATAATGGTTTGATCTCAAACCGAATCTTTGATCTTTTCAATGCGCCTGATGGTAGGATGTGGATCTGTACAGATGAAGGCTTAATGATCTATGATGGCGACCATCTTGAGATCTATAATGAAACCAATGGTTTAACTACCAATTCGCCTTTTGGAATGAGAAAAGATAAAGACAATAATGTCTGGTTTCTTTGTGATAATGGTGGCGTAATAAAATATGACGGCAAGACCTTTTTCAGATACACGCAGGAAAGAGGTCTTCAAAAGAATGATAATTTCTGCATAGGTTTTGATCATAGTGGTGATCTCTTTATCTCATCAGCCCACCAAAGACCCGAAGTATTACATTTCAAAGAAAACTACAGTGTAAGGTATAAGGAAAAAGTGCAGGTCAATTTCTTCGGATCAACCATGACCCTGAATACCTTTAATGATGTCAATGGAGACCTATGGACCGTGAGTTACAATGGCGGAGTTCATCACATCATTAATGATTCTACCAGTTTACATTTCAATCCAAAGACGGGTATTAACTTTTTCTCTATGTCTTGCGGATTACAGGATTCGAGAGGAAATTTCTGGTATAGTATGCAAGATGCCGGGATCAGTTATGACAATGGTTCTGAATTTATAGGATATACTGAAGAAGTTGGCTTGAGCTCTAACATTGTGTTCACCATGATCGAAGATAGTAAAGGAAACATCTGGGCCGGAACATCTCAGGGAGTCACTAAGATCGTTCCTGAAAGCTTCAAGAATATGACCACCAAAGATGGACTTTCAGACAAATCAGTAACCGGTCTTTCTGTTTCACCAAACGGTAATTTATTGATCAGTACCTGGACAGATGGTTTCTTTCTCTTTGATGGTAAACGCTTTGAAAGATATCAGCCGGGAAGCATTGTGCTCGATATGGAAAGAGATCATTTTGGTAACCTGGCAACAGGAATACATCAGGGAGGTGTACAATTCATGATACCTTCAGCCATTGATACGGTTGAATTCGATAAAAAATATCACATTTCTCGTGAAGCTGGTTATCACGTTTGGAATACGCGATCTATCCTGAAAGATGATGTTGGAAATCTCTGGACAGCAGATGATGTTCACGGTATTTACTGTTTCAAGCTAAATGAGGATAAGTCAGATTACGGTTCTATTGAGCGTTACACTCAAAAGTCCGGCTTGTTACACAATGGCCTTCGAGACATCTACATAGATAAGGAAGGCACCATGTACATTGCTTATATGAATGCTATAGGGATCAGTGTGATCAAAGATGGCAAAATAGAGCATTTAAATAGTCGTTGTGGTTTCCCGTCAGATTATATCACCCAATTCTATGAGGATCGAGAAGGTAATTTCTGGATGACCAGTAAAGACGGTCTAATTCTTAAACAGGGTGATGATTACAAAGTCTTTACTACACAAGACGGTTTAAGTTACGACCTTACTACCAGTATCATTCAGGATAAGTCAGGCAGATTATGGGTGGGTAGCAGCAACGGTTTGAACATGATGATCAAGAATGCAGAAGGAGAGAATGATTATTCAATAACAAACTTCAATGCAAGAGATGGATTATCTGCGACTTCTTTTATTTCGAAAGGAGTGGCCATTGATTCATCTAATACCATTTGGTGGGCCACCACACAAAGTTTGATCTCATTGAACCTCGATCGTTTCGAGCACCAGTATGGATCCCCTGAAGTCACCATTACGGACATTTCCATCCTCACAGATCATATCAATTTTGTTGATCTTGATGACACTGGTAACATTGCTCTTGATAAAGCCGAGCTTGGGCAGGCCACCGATTACTTTAATGTACCTCAGTCAATGAGTTTACCTTTTGATATGAGCAGTATTTCAATTAAATACGGAAGTTTAAAAGGTAATCCAACCCATCATTTAAAATACAGATACTGGCTCAAAGGATTCCATGATGACTGGGTAAAACCTACTAATGAGGCGGAAGCTAGTTTTACAAATCTGCCAGCCGGAAACTATGAATTCCAGGTTCAGGCCCGTTTGGCCAATAATGAGTGGGGACCAATTACTTCTTATCAATTTGAGATCCGTCCGCCTTTCTGGCAAAGATGGTGGTTCAGAATTCTTGTTGCAGGAATATTGATCTATGCTATTTATCTGATCTTCAGATTGCGAAACAGACAATTGCGCAAACGAAAAGAAGAGTTGGAATACACTGTAATGCAAAGAACCTTTGAGATCGAACAACAAAAACACATCATTGAAGAAAAGCAAGTAGAGATCCTGGACAGTATCAACTATGCGCAACGTATTCAAAAATCATTGATGGCTACTGATCAGATGTTGAACGAGCATTTGAAGGATTACTTTGTTTACTTCCAACCAAAAGATATTGTATCCGGTGACTTTTATTGGGCCACTCCGGCATCAGATGGTACCTTCCTGGTGGTGAATGCTGATAGTACAGGACATGGTGTTCCGGGTGCTATCATGAGTATGCTGAACATTTCATGTTTAGAGAAAGCCACTGAAAGTGAAGGATTGCATGAGCCTGCGGCTGTGCTTGATTTCACCCGTAAGAAGGTTATTGAGACCCTGGCTAAGGATGGATCTGCAGAAGGTGGTAAAGATGGTATGGACTGCTCACTGGTTAAATTCGATCTGAAAAATCTCAAGTTGAGCTATGCTGCGGCACATAATGGAATATGGATCATCAGAAATGATGAATTGATCGAATTCAAAGCAGATAAAATGCCGGTGGGTAAACACAGCTTTGATCAAACTCCTTTCACACAAACCGAAGTTCAGCTTCAAAAAGGTGATATCGTCTATACCTTTACAGATGGATATCCTGACCAGTTTGGCGGCGATAAAGGGAAGAAGTTCAAATACAAATCACTGAAAAAACTGCTTCAAGATCTCTCAGGTTTACCTATGAAAGATCAGGAACGCAAATTAAGAGAACACTTCAATCAATGGAAGGGTGATCTAGAGCAGTTAGATGATGTGTGTATCATAGGAGTAAGGGTATAACCCGTCTCCGTCATGATACCATCCCGCCACTGCGGTGGTTTGTATAATCGGAGTTCGCGTTTAACAGTGTGTTCTCGATACAATCCCGAAGTTTCGGGATCACTCGAACAAACCTCATAACTCCCCCCTTGTCATCTCGACCGAAGCGGAGAGATCTTCAGACTTCTTTGCACAAATTCCCAAAGATTTGGCTGCGCTGAACTCACGTTTCTCAATTCGTTCGAAATGACAATTGGTAATTAAATAAACCAAATTGCAATCACCGACCCAATAGTGAACGGAATTAAATATTTGATAAAAGCAGGTACAATGGCGTCAACCCTTTCCATCAACGCCTGACAAACCATATCATTCAAATAGTTCGATAATCCTTCCCTATCATTTTGATTGCGGTAATTTTCAATAGTGTCCATGATATGCATGACTTTGAATTTTCGAAGTATAAACTTTACCCATTGATATACTTTAGGTGATACTTTCTGGGCTTTGTCCAACAACCATTTTCGCAATTCATCTATGAACAAACCATCAGTAGGAGAACCTTCTTTCAAAATCAATTCTGCCTGCTTATCACAATAGTCTTTCACCCAATACTTCACATATTTCTCATGCAGGATTCTATATCCATCTATGGTTATTGCTCTGGCTGCCCAAACCGACCAAACAAAGGATGTGAATGATGCCACCAAACCAACTGAAATAGCAATTCTTACAACAGGTTTGATCTCAAAAGACTGATAAGCCCACGTACCAATCACCAAATAATGCAGAAAGATTACAGCTCCTGCTATCAGTACATTCTTTAAAATAGCCTTGGTAAATATCTCTCTTAATACAACTTTTACTTCTGGGTTCATGTGCCTAAGTTAACAATTTGTCACCCCACCGCGGCTATCTACTGCGCTTTCGTAAATAACAAAAAAGGAGAATGTCATCTCGACCGAAGCGGAGAGATCTTCAGACTTCTTTGCACAAAACTCTTAAGATTTCTCACTTCGTTCGAAATGACAATTAAAATCACACCTCCCCGCTACATCTCCTAAGCCTGGGTAAAAACTACCCCGCAAAAACCGTCAAAAGCTGCAGCCGATTTTTTGGCCCCAGGAAATGGGCTTTGCCAAAAAATATTTGCAGCTTAGGTTTGAGGGATTAGTTTTAGCAGGTGTGGATCAGTCGCTAGATTTTTTTGCTACTTTTTTCATCAATGGAAAAAAGTAGATGCCAATAATATTCCTTAATGTCATTTCGAGCGAAACGAAGTGAAGTCGAGAAATCTTTAGACAGCCGTGCACAAAATCCCAAAGATTTCTCACTTCGTTCGAAATGACCCCATGGATAATAACTAACTTTACCCCACAATGACGATAGAGGAGTTCAGAGATGCCTTTGCCCAGACTGAAAAAGTCAGGGATATCTGCGCCCAATTGGTTGATGATGCCGCCAAGATCTCATTGAAAGGACTAGAAGGTTCAGGCCGCGCCGTTATTGCAGACGCCATCCTCCAAAACCACAAAGCTTTCCATCTTTTCATCTTATCAGACAAAGAAGAAGCCGCCTATTTCTTCAATGACATCACCAACCTCAACAGCAAATCACAAAACATCTTCTTCTTCCCGCACTCGTACAAAGTGCCGTATCAATTTGAAGAGATCGATAACGCCAATGTAGTGTCACGAGCTGAAGTGATGGACCGTGTGAACAGGGGAAACAACTCCGTGATCGTCACTTACCCGCAGGCTTTATTTGAAAAGGTCATTACCAAAAAGCAATTCGCCCAAAGCATTATGGAGATCAAAAAAGGAGTGGAATACTCCATTGACTTCATCAATGAATTGCTCATTGAACACGGCTTTCATAAGGTGGACTTTGTATATGAACCCGGTCAGTTTGCCGTAAGGGGAGGAATCGTAGATATCTTCTCATTCTCTAATGATGAGCCTTACCGCGTTGAATTCTTCGGAGACGAAGTAGAATCTATCCGAACCTTCAATCCGGTGAACCAACTCTCCATCAAGACCATGACAAGGTTTACGGTGGTACCCAATATTCAAAAGTTCAAGATAGAAGAGAAAAGGGAAACACTGCTGGAATTCCTATCCAACAAAACCGTAGTGTGGATCAAAGATTTTGCCGCTACTAAAGGCACCCTGGATGAAGAATACAAAAAAGCCTACGAGATCTACGAAAATCTGCCTGAAACACCGGTAGCCCACACCCCTCCTATTGAACTGTACTTTGAAAAGAATCAGTTTGAAGATCAAATGAAAGATTTCAGAGTGGTGGAATTTGGTTCGAAAGATCATTATAGTTCAGGTGGCACTTCGGTCCTTCCCTTCGACAATGCTCAGGACAAGCTCGCTCAGGATGACTCCTCAGTGCCTAACAACGATTCGGAAAATGCGGTCATGCTGAGCTTGTCGAAGCACGCATCTGACCACAGCACTTTCACCTTCAATCAAAAGATCCAACCGGCCTTCAATAAGAACTTTGAAATGCTCATCAACGACCTTACTGATAAACAAGAGGCCCGTTATGAGAACTTCATCCTCTCTGCGCA
This sequence comes from Crocinitomicaceae bacterium, assembly GCA_020635955.1. Classification (GTDB taxonomy): domain Bacteria; phylum Bacteroidota; class Bacteroidia; order Flavobacteriales_D; family Crocinitomicaceae; genus Paracrocinitomix. The sequence goes on along the minus strand of JACJYW010000010.1, from coordinate 92,394 downwards.
GAACAAACAGATAGAAAGGATCTACTCCATTTTTGAAGACCTGCAATCATCTGTCACTTTCACTACACTCAACCTTTCATTAAGCGAAGGGTTTATAGATACTGACCTTAAGTTCACCTGCTATACAGATCATCAGATCTTTGAACGTTACCACAGGTTCCGTTTAAAAGAAGGATACCGTAAAAACCAGCAGGCCCTCACCCTAAAAGAGATCTATAACCTCCAAAAAGGAGATTATGTAACGCATGTTGACCACGGAATTGGTCAGTTCTCAGGGCTGGAATTAATTGATGTGAACGGCAAGCCACAAGAGGCCATCCGATTGGTGTATAAAGACAATGATATTCTTTATGTCTCCATCCATTCCCTGCATAGGATCTCAAAATATACCGGGAAAGATGGTACCCAGCCGAGCATGAACAAAATTGGTTCTCCGGTTTGGAACAATGCCAAGAAAAAGACCAAGGCCAAGGTGAAAGAGATCGCTTATGACCTTATTAAGTTATATGCGCAACGTAAAGCCGAAAAAGGCTTTGCCTATTCACCGGACAATTACCTGCAAAATGAGCTGGAGGCCTCTTTCATTTATGAAGATACGCCTGACCAGTTAAAAGCTACCATTGCCGTAAAAGAAGATATGGAAGCCGAATCTCCAATGGATCGTTTGATCTGCGGAGATGTTGGTTTTGGTAAAACAGAGATCGCCATAAGAGCAGCTTTCAAAGCCGTATGTGATTCCAAGCAGGTGGCCATTCTGGTACCCACCACCATCCTCTCTTTACAACATTATAAAACGTTTATAAAACGTCTAAAAGGCTTTCCTTGTACCGTTGACTATGTCAATAGATTCAAGTCTCAGAAGCAAATTACTGAGTCATTGAAGAAGCTAAAAGCCGGAGAGACTGATATCATCATTGGAACCCATAAACTGGTGGGTAAAAAAACCGAATTTAAAGACCTGGGATTGATCATTATTGATGAGGAACAAAAGTTTGGTGTAGGCACAAAAGACAAATTGAAAACCTTCAAATCGTCTGTTGATACCTTGACCCTTACGGCTACTCCAATTCCAAGAACCTTGCAATTTTCATTGATGGGTGCACGTGATCTTTCCATCATCAACACCCCTCCACCAAACCGTCAACCGGTAGATACTGAGATCATTGGTTTGAATGAAGAGATCATTCGTGATGCTATATCTTATGAGGTTCAACGGGGCGGACAGGTGTATTTCGTACACAACCGCGTGCAAAACATTCATGAAGTGGCCGGTATGGTGCAACGCCTTTGCCCTGGGGTAAATGTGGGCATTGGTCATGGTCAAATGGATGGTAACAAGTTAGAAAAGGTCATGGTAGGCTTTATGGACGGGGAATTTGATGTACTCATTGCCACCACTATTGTTGAATCAGGTATAGATGTACCAAATGCCAATACCATCATCATTAACCAGGCGCAAAATTTTGGTTTGTCTGACCTGCACCAAATGCGTGGCCGTGTGGGGAGATCCAACAAAAAGGCCTTTTGTTATTTGATAGCACCACCTATGCACCTACTGCCATCTGATTCCCGCAAGCGTTTAGAAGCCGTGGCACAGTTCTCTGATCTGGGCTCAGGGTTTAATATTGCTATGCGTGATCTTGATATTCGTGGGGCTGGTAACCTGCTGGGAGGTGAGCAATCAGGTTTTATTACTGATATAGGCTTTGAAATGTATCAAAAGATCTTGAATGAGGCCATCAAAGAGTTGAAAGAAGAAGAGTTCAAGCACTTGTTTGTGGAAGATAAGTCAGTTGACGGGCAAGAATTTGTGGAAGATTGCATTTTAGAAACTGATCTCGAGTTGTTGATCCCTGACACTTATGTGAACCAGGTAGCTGAGCGTTTGTTGTTGTATCAGAATTTAGATAATACAAGAAATCAAGAAGAGTTAGACAATTACCGCGCCGGTTTAGAAGATCGTTTTGGTCCATTGCCTGAGGTGGTTGAAGAACTCATCAAATCCATTCGTTTACGTTGGCTGGCCAAGTCTATTGGCTTTGAAAAACTCGTTATTAAGGGTGGTAAAATGATCGGATACTTTGTAGCCAAGCAAACCTCCCCTTATTATCAATCCAGTATTTTTACCCAGGTGCTGGGCTTTATCCAAACCAACCCGCCTGATGTGAAAATGAACGAGCACAACCATAAATTGCGTTTGATCTACAGCAACGTAAAATCAGTCTCCAAAGCCATTGCCAATCTAGAACGCATTGGGGTCAAAATGCAGCATCTGAAAGAAACCGCTTCGGTTGAGGAGGATGAAAACTAAATCCCAGTTCCCCCTTTGGAGGGGAGAAAAAGCACTGCTTTTGAAGACCAAGCGTTAGCGCCAGGAAAGGGGGAGGATACTTGGGGCTTTCCCCGAAGGTTCGGGGCCGGGCTTTCGCAAGTCGCCAGGAGGGCTCCAACAATTTCGCCTGCACTGAGCGCAGTCGAAGTGCTCAATCCCTAAGCCAAAATCGTGCAACATCTTGGAATTGCGTAGTTTCCGTATTTAATGCTTACCTATTTTCATTATCTTGAAACAAATTATCCGTTTAAAGCCATTTACAAACTATTATAGACGTTTAACAATAGGCTTATCTTACTGTAAATTCGTTGCAGTGAGCTTTATTCGGATGTTGTATGTAATCGCGGTATTGGCGTGGTATTGGGCTACAATTTGATTCTGGGAGATTTTAGTGGGAATTGGATGGAACCGGAGGCACCAGCCACGTTAGTGGCATCTGGATCAGTTCTTGGTGCGATAACACCGGTCAAATCTCGATTTGTAAACGTGGTACGTTCGAAGAACTGAGCGGGCGAAGGTATAGGACAAAAATGACAAATGCAAATTTTGGCGTGTACTAGACCTGGAGCCAGTATCCGGGTCCATGTGTTGTCGGACTCATAAAATCTAATGAATCCGTGCATATCAGTCGGAACGTAAAAAAATCTTTTAGTGCTAACTAAAATCCATTCCGATCTGATCTAAATTGATTCCCAATAGCGTGTCCATGATGGCTCCCATAACTCGCCGGACCAACACTCGCAACTCCGTTTTCATTGCAGAGCGGGAAGGATCCGGGGCGGGAATCTGCAACTACTCTTGCCAGAGTGTGAAAACTACACACAACATACTAAGTAAACATCAATCACCGCCGGTTTTCACTCAGATATCAGTGAAAATATATATCTTCATTCCAAACCGGCGGTAAACGTCAGTATGCTGGAATAGCCAGCATACTTATGTTTACTCAGACGTTAGGCATAATTATGATACAGCTAAAATACCTCTCTTCAAAATTGAACTTTAGGAAAGTTACTTTATCTATCCTTTTATTCCTATCAAATTTCTACACTTTCGGACAAAATGAATTTGAGGGAATTGTAAAGTTTAAAATTGACTATAAAATAGTTAACGCCTCTAATGACATTGATACATCCGGACTCCCGAATAAATCTATTATGTATGTAAAAAATTCCAAATCTCGATTAGAACAAAACTCGAAAAAGGAATTAAACATTAAAATATATGATGCAACCAGTAATACAGCAATTGTAATCTTCAATATTTATGATTTGGGTATTAAATCCGCAGTGAAGATTTTAAGTCAAGATGTCAACAAACTTGACAGTCTTGTTAAAGGTGATATCATCACTTTTACCAAAGAAAAGAAAAAGATACTAGGATATAAGTGCTACAAAGTTGTTGAAGAATTCTCTGATCCACAAAAAAATAGTACTCGTACAGAATACTATTTTACTACTGAGTTATCGAATGTAACCAGAGGTATGCCAGAAATAGGAGGAATGATACTACAAAGGATAACTTACACAGACTATGTTATCACAACTACAACTGCTGTTTCTATTGAACCAAAAGAAATTCCTGATAGCCTATTCAATGTTCCCAAGGAATATAAACTGAAAGACTATAAAGATCTGTAATTGCATAGTGTTAAAACTATGCCTAACATAATAGCTAAAGCATACGTCCGACCCTTGGCCGGCACGCTTTCGCCCATTACGTGTCCACAGTCCGGGCGGCCATCTCGGTCGGACAGCCAGAGTCCGGGATTTTTGCCCACACACTTCGCACGCAATAAATTGCTAGCTTTAGCCAAACGTTTGGGTGCATGTGGCTTAGTATTTCTTCAAAGGGATTTCGAATTCTTCGTATTCACCGAAATTTTTTGATTCTGTCAATTCACCGGTATCGTCATAATACTTCCAGACACCAACAGCTACTCCCATATAGTAATTTCCTTTAGACTCTAAAAGTCCATTTCTGTGCCATTTAGTCCATTCTCCGTGTTTCTTGGACTCTGAAACACCGTTTTTAGCAAAAATGTTATACGAACCCTCACTTGATTTTATTCCTGTATCATACCGATAAGTCCATTTTCCTACCATCATACCTTCTTGATACTCACCTTCCACCTGAACTTGACCGTTTCGGTGATACATTTTATAAGGTCCCCATTTCACGCCATTTTTTATTGTCGTTACAGTATATATTTTTCCGTCCGCAAAATAGTCCTTGGCAACGGTTGTGTCTTGAGGTGGGAACAACCATAGAAGAAATAATGATAAATATCCTATATTCATTTTCAAGAAATTTGAATAGAAGTTACAAAATTATCCTCAATGAAGACGCCCTCCGGTAATGATATTAAACAAATGAAACTGATCATAAAAAACAGTATTGTAGAATTGATCAATTCTGACTCAGAAATATTCGAAACTGATTCAAATTTTGAATTTGATGTTGAGACAAATGATAGGACATTAAATAGAAAATTACACGAGACTACAATTAACCATAGACTTGCTGTTTATCTCGAAAAGAACTTAACTAACTCGCATTTCGAAAACTACTTCGTTGATTTAGAATACAACAGATACTACAATTATCCCAAAACACTGATAATTGACTCTAATTCAGAAACCGTTAGACCAGATATAATAATTCACTCAAGAACTAAGGGACACAGTCAACCTAACCTTCTTGTTGTAGAAGCAAAAAAAGATAGAGTTACTGACCGTGACATTAGCAAGGTTCACGCTTTCATTCAAGATGAAAATTACGAATATCTATTTGGTCTTACTATTGCATATTGCCGCAGTGAAACAGAGGTTCTTGCAAATCTAATGTATTATCAAACTGGAATTAAATCGTTAGAAATTCGAGTTTTGAAAAACGCGCCCCATCACAATAAGAACAGGTAACGTCCGACACTTGGCCGGCGCGCTTCTCTCCCATTAACTGTCCACTGTCCGGGCGGCCATCTCGGTCGGACAGCCATAGTCCGGGATTTTTTGCCTACACACTTCGCACGCAATAAATTGCTAGCTTTAGCCAAACGTTAACCCAATTAACTTGATCAAACAAGAATTCCCCAAATCTGAGAAAGTAAAGATCTTTCTGAACGAATATTATTTCGGATATGGATCTTACCATACCTTCGTTCGCATCTTTGGAGGTCCAATTACATTAGCGCTTGGCATCTACCTTTATTTATACAAATTTGATCAGCAAGAAGCCTTCGCCATTTTTACCATCATTTATAGTATCTACTATATTCTTAAACCCTTATTTATCATCCTAAAACGAAAAGATTGGTTTGAAAATTTTGATCAGGATTATACTATAGAACCAGATAAATTGATCATTCAAAAAGGCAACAGCAGATCAGAGTTAGATTACTCAGAATTTGAACTCAGGCTAAAAAGGAAAACCTATTATGTCCTGAAAACAAAAGCAAAGCAGGCTATTTACTTCCCCAAATCCTTACTTGAACCCTATGAGATCGAAATTTTAGATAAATTGGTTGAGAAATGATAATGTAAAACTCACAAAATCTACGCTTTGAAGAAAAAATTCAATCAACTTTGGGAATGGATCTTCAACTCAGATGAAGAAGACCTTTGGTATTCGTATCCGGCTGGACGTGTAAAAGCAGCAATTTTGGCTATCATTTCCTTTGTAGTTATAGCCGGCATCATTTTCTTTGCAGTTTGGTTAGATAATTACATCAAGTATCATTTCTGAAACAAAATAAATCCAATCAAAACTACCACGAATAATAATTCATTCTGAAGTAGACATTGATTACCCCCCGTAGTCTTCTGACCTTTAACTAATTTCTCATCATGAAATTTGAGAAAACACTTTTGGCCTACTTTTTAATAAGTCTTTATTCTTGTCAAAATAAAGCTGAGATTACAGCGGAAGTAACTGAACAACATCAAACCATCTTACCTGTAATTTTTGATGATTATTTGCGTTACGAATGTGACAGTATTTATCCGGATCAAAATATCATTGCTCAACTGGTTATTCTACGAAACGAACCCGAATACCCCCCCAGCTCCCGCGCGAATCCTTTCGCGTGTGGTTATTTAAATACTTAACCAAAGTATATAACTTACCACGCGATTGAATCGCGCGGCAGCAACTTGTTCTTCTTATTTGAAAACTGGACAAATAATCAACCATCAATCCCAACCACAACAACATCTGGCAACAATCCTTCTTCTCCAGCATAATCAATTGCACTACTATATCTATAATCCTCAGGTCTAAAAACTAATCCTGCTTCAACCGGATTAGTATGAATATACTTGATCTTCTGGGCTATAACTTTATTGCTCCAAATCTCAATAGGTCGATTATCATGTCTCCAAAATTGCATTTTATTGACATTAGAACTTTTTTCTGCGGCTTTTTCAAATGCCTCCAACAATTGTTCTCTCCTACTCTCTTTTGGATTTTCCTTGATTGCTTTTACGATAGCATTACTAGTAAACCGCTTGAAATCTCCTAAGATTTGTTCCGGCTTCTCTTCTCCAATACTTTTAAATGCCAAATGCACATGGTTAGTCATGATACACCATGCATAAATTTCCATTCCTTTATTCTTTTGACAGAATTCCAGGCTATCTAGCAAAATGTCTTTGTACTCAGTTCTGGTAAAAACATCTAACCAATCAACTACAGCAAAGCTGACAAAGTATGCTCCCTCAGGATTATGGAACTTGTAGTTTCTACTCATTGAGATTGAATGTAATAATTAATTGGTTTACCGTGCAAAAGAGCAACAAAGTGGTTCTAAAAAAAGTAACCTTCCCCCCAAATTCATTTATTAAATAAATGAGAGCCAAAATCCTGTTCTTGCTGGTGTTTTTATCGGGCTATGGGCTTAGCCAGCCTAACTTACCGGTGCTTGTTAGTTTTCACTATCAAAATGATTGCCCGGAAAAGGAAATGTTCGGCTATTATGTGTCAGATACAAGGTTCGTTCTCATAGTTATGGATAATATTAAAGAAGAGTCCTATCGTCTCTCAGGTAAAATGAAATTCTATAAAAACACAGTCCCCCCGCTCCCGCGCGAATCCTTTCGCGTGTGGATATTTAAATCTTAGTTAAACTTATGATTACCACGGGATAGAAACCTCTCCGCTTCCGAGCGAACCTTCCACCAGAAGAAAAGGATGATTTACTGAAATATTTCAAAAATCGTGAAGAGGTGACATTGACCTATATTTGTTTGTTTTATTTAATGTCTCAGTTTATAATCGTTAACTTTGTTGTATGCAGGTTTCTAGCTTAAATCAATTTGGTGGTTTTGACTTTGCTTTTTTTGATTTGAAACATAAATCAGAAGAATTAGATGATTCTATGATTAAAATGTTGGAAGAAATCGAAATTCGTGTAATCAAATGTATAAAATCACGTAAAAATTTAGAGTCTGAGGTTACTAGAATTCTTCCTGAATTATTTTCATTTAGAATGGAAGCTCTCGAATGGTTATCAACTTCAGACATTTCTATTAGTGATGTTCCTGATGAAATTTATCCTGAAATAGAATCCTTTGCCGACAATCCAAAATTAAAAACTATTGGATTTCACATTTCAAATGCTTTAGCATATAACAGAAAATTGATTGAATACTTTACCGAGAGTGGTGCCATCAATCAAGATTCCATTTCAAACATTGCAGAACAAAATCTTGATTTTCAAACATTTTTAATGGTACTAAAGTTCTTACCCAATCAAATTCGAAAAATTGTAGAAGGTCTTTTTTTATCTTCTCTTCAAATTGAGTTTTTGGCCATAGCAGCATTTATGATAAATAATGAGGAAATTACTTGTACATCAAACAAATTTCTTCAGATAAACGAAATGGCCAAAAATGTAAGTCAAGGTTATATTGTTTTCGCAAATGGTCTCATTGCAATGGCTAAATCTGAGCAATTTTTCGAAGAAAAAACTGAATGGAAAAATATAGGCTTACAAGGATTGTCGAATGCATATGGGGATGATGAACCCGATTATGATGATCTAACTTTTTTTGAACCTAATCCTGACTATCAGTCATGAAAGCTGGAGATATTGTTATAATTCCAGTACCGCAATCAAATGGCGGTGTAAAAAAGAGACCTGCTTTGCTTCTGAAAAAGATGCCGAAATATGGTGACTGGCTAGTTTGTGGAATAAGTACTCAATTACATCAGTTTATAAATGGATTTGATGAAAAGTTAGACGTTAATCACCCTGATTTTAAAAAATCTAGACTTAAAAAATCATCCATTGTTAGACTAGCATTTTTAGCGACAATTGAATCAAATCAAATTCCCGGTACAATTGGAAAAGTAAGTGCAAATACTTTAAAAAAATTAAAGTCCAATTTAAGTAATTACATAGCAAAGTAACTGGATTATTCCATTTGCACCACCTCATCCCACGTTCCCCTATATCATAAGAGCTTAATTGGTAACCTTCCCCCCCAATTCCATTTATAAAATAAATGAGATCCACAATCCTGTTCTTGATGCTGTTTTCATCGGGCTATGGGCTTAGCCAGCCTAACTTACCCGTACTTGGTAGTTTTCACTATCAAAATGATTACCCGGAAAAGGAAATGTTCGGCTATTATGTGTCAGATACAAGGTTCGTTCTCATAGTTATGGATAATATTAAAGAAGAGTCCTATCGTCTCTCAGGTAAAATGAAATTCTATAAAAACACAGTCTCCTTGCAGTATCTTGAAATTGAAGCAGGTCATTTTTCAGGCTTTGAAGTGGGAAAAGAAGAAACCCTGATCATTGAAAGACATGGTGAAATCTTGGTCCCAACCGGAGAGCCATTTGTCATCTGCCATTATTTGGAGAAAGCTCAGGTGAGGTATTGAGGGTAATAACACCCCCCTGTCATTTCGACTAAGTCATGGAAAACTGAGCGCAGTCGAAGTTAGATATGACGCATGGAGAAATCTTCATAGTCGCCGTGCAAGATTGTATGAAGATCTCTCCACTTCGGTCGAGATGACAATAGAGATCGAGATGACAGATTGCTTTTAATTTAAACTCTCCGAAGGGGGAAATACATCCCCATGTCATTTCGAGCGGATCCGTCAACTGACGGAGGAGTCGAGAAATCTTCATAGTCACGTGCAAGATTGTATGAAGATCTGGCTGCGCAGAACTCACATTTCTCCACTTCGGTCGAGATGACAGATTGCTTTTAATTTAAAACCGCCAAAGGTGGAAGAAAATCCCCTTGTCATTTCGACTGAAGTGAATCCTGAGTGTCATCCTGAGCGGAGTCGAAGGACGAACGAAGGATGAATGAAATGGAGAAATCTTCATAGTCGCCGTGCAAGGCTGTCTAAATATTTCTCGACTACACTACGTTCCGCTCGAAATGACATCTGAGGTGGAGATGACAGAGTGTTAAACTCTCACACCAATTACGCACACGTCATCTAGTTGCTCCAACTTGCCACGCCAATCTTCAAAGGCCTGGTCTATGAGTTCCTGATGTTTTTCAATAGGTTGATCCTGAATGGAGATCAAAAGTTTCTTGAAATTGGCCGTTTTAAACTTCTTACCCTTATCCCCCCCAAACTGATCAGCAAATCCATCAGAGAAAACATAAAAAGTATCACCTTCTTTGAGCTCAACTTTATGGGTGATAAATGGCTTTTGCTCAGCATATTTTCCAATGGGTTGCTTATCGGCCTTGAATTCCTCTACCTCTTCTGCACCCTTACGAACCACCCATAAAGGGTTATGTGCTCCAGCAAATTCAAGCGAGGTCCCTGAGGCACTTGCAGGGCCTAATGAGCAAAGTGCCACATCCATTCCATCCTTCACCTCTTCCTCGCTCTTCTCAAATTCCTGTATCACCAATTCTCTAGTCTTGGTTAAGATCTGACCTGGTTCTGCTAATCCAAATTCTCTTACTGCTCTGTTCAATCCGCCATTACAAACTACAGATACCATTGCTCCCGGAACACCATGACCGGTACAGTCCGCCGCCGCAAATAGTACCATGTCACCAACCGGCTCCATCCAATAGAAGTCACCAGCCACCACATCTTTAGGTTTGTATAACACAAAGCTCTTAGCCAGATACTCTTTCACCAATCTTGGAGGAGGTAGAATGGCAGTTTGAATTCGCTTTGCATAGGCAATGGAATCCATGATCTCTTCGTGTTGGTGCTCTATTTCTCTTTTTTGAGTTTCTATTCTTGATCGTTGCTCTTCAAGAATAAGATTTGCTTTCTTCTTCTGACGATAACTTCTATAAACTATGATACCTCCAACAGCAATTAGAATTACAAACAGAATGGAAACAAAAAGTTGTTTTTGTTGTTCACTGATCGTCTCTTTTTGAACCACCAATTCATCATCCTTCACTTTGATCTTTTGGTTTTGATCATTAATAAGCGCAAGATTTTGCTGAATGCTATCCCCTAAACCGCTTAGGACATTATTCATTGAATCAATAAATACTTTTTGATTCTCAACTTCATGTGTTAATCCTTCATAAGTACTTTGCTGTTTACGCAGGTTTTGGGTAAGTAGATCAAGCTCAGCTGTTTTGATTTCAACCCTTCTTTTTTGAACTTCCAGCACATTGCGAACGCTATCCAATTCTGCATTCTTCAAATAGAGTTCTTCCTCTTTTAAGGCCAATTTTTCAGAATTTGATCGAATAGAATTTTCAAGGTTTTCTATCTCTTTTTTCTTTACTTCAAATTCCTTTTCAAGTTCTTTAATCTCTATTATTTTGGTATTGTATTCTTCTAAAATGTAAGCCAGATCTTCTTTTTCAATCGTGATCTTATCATTTTTGTTCTCAGACAATTCGTACTCCAATTTAGAGGCAACACTATTCCATTCTTCTTCATTCTTAACAACATCTTCCGCATATTGTATCAGTCTGTCATTTACCTTTAAATTATTTCGATTAAAATATGCTTCGTTTATGTGAAATTTGACCCTTTCATCAACGATAACCATATTGACCATTGGAAACCCGTACTTCAACTCACTTCCTACAAATAATATTGGCTTTCTTCCTATCGCGATTTTAACCTTTTCCGCCATTGAGGAGCAACTTTTTGGAACATAGATCATGGACACCTTACTTAGGTCAGTTAGATCATCCGAATTAGAGATAACGATCTTTCTTTTACCGATCTTTTTACCTTCATACTTATCTTTTAATTGAGTTCTTAAACTCTCCGAATCACCATCATTACAAGGTATCATAATTACCACTTCAGATAACTTTTTCTCATTGGGGAAATCTGTCAGCGTAAGGAAATTATAGATATATAATGCCTTGACAGGAGTAATTCTATCTTTCTGTTGAGCAATACTGTTAATAGAACACAGCAGAAATATGACAACCAACAACCTTTTCACGGCTTAAATATATGATTTGCCGTGGAATAGGTTTCAGTTAGGACGACTAAAACGGAGTCCTATCGTCTCTCAGGGAAAATGAAATTCCATAAAAACACAGTCACCTTAACCTATCTTGAAATTGAATCAGGTCATTTTTCCGGCTTTGAAGTGGGTAAAGAAGAAACCCTGATCATTGAAAAACATGGTGAAATACTTGTCCCAACCGGAGAGTCATTTCTAATACACCATGTAAACACTTTGAGTATATCTATTTTTTAAGGGTGGTGCCCCATTAAAATAGTGGCTGATGGTACCAAAAGATAATTGGTCTTCATCATCATCATACCAGAATTTGCTCAATAAGAACTGTGTAGAATCAACGGTTCCCATGAATGGTTTTGATCTATACAAAATACCATTCATTTGAAGCGTTATACGCATTTCTGTTTTCATGTTGCCTTCATACTTTGGCAATAAAAACAGCATATACTGCTGCGGCAAAACGGGAACCAAATAATGCCCATGCCCACAAAAATCAAAAGGGACATGCGATACCGGATAAAAATTATACTTCATTTTTGCCTCTTGTGTACAAAAAAGATAGCTGTCTTTTCCGTGAAAAGCCTTGGTATGTTTGGTCTCATTCACCACAAACACTGGAAAACAATTGAGCGTTGTTTCTTTATTCCAAATAGGAACAGGAATATCCTGTGAATAATCAACATATATCTGAAATCCATCACTAGGCAATTCATATATCATTTTTCTAATTGAATCTGTATAATACTGGTAAATGGATCTTCTTGCTCCTCCAAAATTCTGTGTTAGATCTACTTCGGCATCAAAACCGTACCTACCTACAAGCATAGACGAAGCGGATGACATAGTATCAGCCATTAATTTAAAACTTGAGTCCAGGCTTCCTACTTTAATTTTTGGAATTTCAAATTTTTGATCTGCCACAACTATTATCTCTTCCTTTTGCGCACATGAAGTGAGTACTACAACGAACGCTATTATCAATGATGTCTTCATGACCTTAGAATGCGGATAAAATAAAAAGCAACAATACCAACTACATTTTTCTAGATTTATAGCTCGACTTAACCCAAGATGAATTAATTGCACTTGAACTTTCCGTAGAATAGATCGAAGAAGTCAAATCCGTGACAAGGGTTTTAAAGTATTATCTTTGTAGATAATTATTTCAGTTAACCCATGAAAAAAGTACTATCACTGGCATGTTTATACCTCTCTTTTCAGGTAAATGCGCAATACATTCAATTCTTAGGAGACACAACTAACAATGCACCATATGTGAAATATTTATATGATGATTATGTTTTAGTTGGAACTGGATTCTCTTCAGGAACAAGGGCTCTTAATTGCTCTGACCCTAATAATATTACAGACGTCAGTAGTGTAAGTGTCAATGGAGGAACAGATTTTATTCAGGTAAGTGATTCAATAGTTTATTCAGGTAGTTGGATGTCACATACTCTAAGTATTTCAGACTTCACTAATATTAATGCACCTATCACTCTTGGGAATTTGACCAATTTAAATGGTCTTCCATGCGGCGTAGCTGTTAACGGTGATTATTTCTACTTGTCTTTGGCTAATGACTCTATATATGTTGTCGACCAATCTAATCTTTCAACCCCGAACATCATTAATAAAGTTTACATAGGTGCCTCATATTGTCGGGAGTTAGCAATTCATGATACCATTCTATACGCAGCAACTGCAAATGGTGTTAAAGTGATAGATGTATCTGACCCTATAAACCCTAGCGTTGTTACTTCTTTGGGAAGCGATTACTATGAAATAAATATTGACACTCTAACGGATCGATTATTCTCATCAAAAGGTAATTCCAGTGGTTTTGATGTATTTGATATTTCAGTTCCATCCAATATCAACCTGTTGTTGTCTGGGGGCATTGGGTTGACAGGAAGAGGTGTTGGCTATTACGACAATAAAATTTTTCAAGGCACGCAAAATGGTTCAAACAATGTTGTGGCAGTTTACGATATTTCGTCAACTACATCTGTTTTGATCGATAGTTACCCTATTTCTTCAGGATGTTCTGGAATTGATGTTAAAGACAGCATTTTTTATAGCGGAGATTATTCAAGATTCTCAGTATTTAATCTATCTGCAACTGGAAATGCGAATACCATTGAAAGTTACTTTCCCGCTATAAAAGTATTCCCGAACCCAAGTCATAATGGAATTATTAAAATTGAAATTAAAAATGAAGGAGCAATATTCTATGAAGTTATAAATGAATCTGGTGAACTCATTTCAAGTGGAAATCTGGAAAACAATCAAATTTCACTTGATAATTATCATGGACTTTTCATCTTAAAATTATTTGGAGAATTTGGTCTGGTTACCAAACGAATAATTATTGATTAAACAAGACTTCATTTCCTCATTAAAATATGGGGACAGGGGTTATTGATAAAGACGATAACCTTAACCATATTGGTGACAAGAACATTCATGCCGTTAGGAACAAGTTCAATCTCCCAACTTCTTTCCCCCAAATCTTCGTATATTAAACCAAAGCTATTGATCATGTACAAACTACTTACTATTCTATTGGTGCTCACCTCTTTGGCATCCTGCAAAAAAGAAGATCCTGATCCGCACATTGATAATTGGTGCCTGGTGATGGAAGATGAATTTGACACCTTAGATCTCAATTATTGGACCCCAACGGTGGCGCCTAACGGCAATACATACCGCACAGATCGATCGGAGAACGTTCGTACGGAGAATGGCTACCTCATTCTTGAGCTACATAAAGAAAGTTATGAAGGTTATGAATATACCGGAGCGGATATCGTATCACCCAACATTGGCCCTTATGGTAGAGTAGAATGCAGAGCCAGACTGCCCAAAGCCAACATTGCATGGCCGGTATTTTGGTTATTAGGTTCCTATGAAGAATACGGGGAATGGCCTAATTGCGGTGAGATAGATATCATGGAATACTGGGGGCACAATGCACCAAATGTATACACGAATTTGCACACTAAACATTCTAACTTCAAAAACGGCAGAGATCGTGATCGGCATTCCACCTCCTATGAATTGGCAGACGCCTCAGATGAGTTTCACGTTTATGGAATGCACTGGTACAACAACCGTTTAGAGTTCTATTTAGATGGCAGCCACTACTGGACGTTCAATCAATTTGCCACCGGATGGAAAAAATGGCCTTATGATCACCCTATGAAGATCGTTTTTCAAATGTATGCTACCCCGGATTATGACGGCTCAGATGCTGACCTACCAGATATTTTTGAAGTCGACTGGGTAAGGGTTTATGAGGGGTGTCCGTAATTTAGTTAGAAGCAATACCAAGTCTCTCCCTTTGGAGTGCCTGTCCCGACCATTCGGGAGAGACGGAAGAGGGAGGACATTCAGAACATAGTATCTCCTCCCCCTTTATCCCCCTCCAAAGGGGGAAGAAACCCTCTGTCATTTCGAACGTTTGCGCATGAAGCTTCGGTATTGGCACACTTTGATGAATCCCGAGTGTCATCCTGAGCGGAGTCGTAGGAAGATCGAAGGAAGAATGATAACACATTGTCCTTGAGACGATAATGTTCCGTACCAAAGAAAATAACATTAGTTTTAACCTATTATGAAAACTATATCCAAATTGCAGGCAAGCACTATTTTGTTCTTCCTTCTACTGAGTATGATCTCCTGCTCAGAAAATGATACCTCTGAAACATCTGAAGAAGTTGAATCAGAAGAGATAGTTGAAGAAGTACATATAGGAATAACGGCAAAAGATTCAGCTACAGTTAATGCGATCATAGATGAACTCACCGGAATAGAGAAATTTGCAGTTGGTAGTAATTATGACCTGCTGTTGGCCATCCTGGAACACAAGCAAGATAAACGAGCGACAGATGTCAAAACTATTATTGAGAAACAAGAGTTAGATTATTACAATACTTATGGCATTGAGGTTTTGGATCCTGCCAGTGGGTACATTCAATATACACCCCTTGGAGCTGAAGTTACTTATACTATGACCTATTGGAACATGGCGGACGGCTCTCAACTGATAGCTACTGAAAATTGGGGTTGTGGGCCTATTTGCTCATCAGGCATTGACTTTAAAAGCTATAAGGATGGTCAGTATGAAGAGCTTGAAGACTCAGATGTGATTCCGCAAATTGAAAAGCTTCCATATCAACTTGTGCCAAACTATGATCCGGATGGTGTTGAACCCATTGAATTTAAATTCAATTTACCCAGAAAAGGAAAGGACATAGAGTACTGTCTGGATGGCAATTGTATCAATCTGGTACTTGAAGGCAAGCAGTTTAAAATGTATTAGTTCTGTTGAAATTATGCCTAGAACCTACCCAAAATTCGACCGCTAAAACAGCCCCAAAGCATACTCCAGTGCTTTATCCTGCCCTGCTTGCATTTCGCTTGAAGTATTCTCAATTAAATGATCTGGCAAAACACCAATCCCTTCTGGAAATGCACCACTTGCATCTTTTACCTTCTCTACCGAGTAAAAATAGTTCCAGCCATTGGGAAGCTCTCTTGGTATGGTGGATGAAAAGGCACCATTGGTAGAATCCCCTACGATCTGCACATTAGGCAAGGTTTGAAATGCAAGTGCAATACGCTCTCCTGCACTCACAGTATAACGATCAGTCAACACAACAATTGGTTTATCAAAATAATCTCCTTCCGGCGTAACTTTCCAATCATACCAATCCGTAAAATTATTCTCTCCAGCCCCTAATTTTGATTGGGACGAAAACACAAGGCGCTCTTCTTGCGTGAATCTTCCAAACCAATGTAAAGCTGCTGTAAAATTGCCTCCACCATTGTGTCTCAGGTCAAAGATCAATCCTGAAGCAGATTCGAAGTAATCAAGTACCTTATCCATATCTTCCCAGTTGTCTGAGGTCCAAACAGTATGAACGTAACCAATGTTATTCTCTAACCAACCATAAGTATTGAAATCGTATCCATTTTTCTCCACATTGTTGAGATACTTGCTTTTGATCAATTCAATATCAAAGAGGTCATCTTCCAAACGATACCTGTAGTAAATGTTTGGTGTAAACAGGGTATCATTTGGTCTGATCAGTTTCACATGAGCATCATTCAGAGGTGAGAGCATGTTCTTAAAGATCTCAAATAACTCATCATCTGTGGTATTGGCATTTACCATTGGACGATACGTATCATATTGTGCCTGCCAGTTAACATTACGCTCCTGAAAAATGGCATAATCAGTATCGAAGGCTTTCCAGAAATATTCAAAAACCCCTTCCGGATCACTGGTAGGTTCCTTTGTGATCAATTCTTTTTTACAAGCTGTAAAAGCAAATAAACTTATGAGCAAGGTTAAATAGATTGACTTTTTCATTTTTTAAAATTTATAGGCTGCTCCAATCAAAAAGGTGTTTTGAATTGAGGCAAATGTTGTTGGAGATTGATTGAAATTAGCACTGAAAAAATAGCTGCCGGTAAGGTCAAATTTTTCAGATAAATGTCTCTTGTAATTCAACGTTAGATCAAGATCCTGCGCTACATTCCAGCTTTGGAGTTTGGCATGGCTGATATAATTCAAAAATGCTTTGAATCCCTTTTGTTCGAGATTATCTTCCAAATATTGAGAATCAATTCCTAGATAAGGTGAACGGGTATTGAAACTGGCCAGAGGCGTATGTAAGGTTGCACTCAATTCATTTTTCTCATTGAAGAGATAATTCATGCGCAAGCGCGCGTCCACACCAAAGGAGAAATAGTATGAAAAACTAGAGGTTTCAGCAAAATAGTATTCTGAAGCAAACAAACGATTGTGCTCTCTACCTCCTACTGCCAGGGTAAACTTATCTCCTTTATAAACCGGAACATCAAAGCTATAGTTGATCTCTAATTGTTTAAAGCTATGCCTTGTGGTAGTGTACGTTTTATCTGAAGTGTTCTTGTAATAATCAAAAGGTTCAGTGATAGAAGGGTTATAAATATTGAACATCACATCAAGGGCGTGATTGACCTTTTCGCCGGTATGATTGTACGCCCCATGAAAATTCAATGGAGACCCTTTTTTATGGATCATTGGTGAGAAATTCAGATCCTGTCTGATCAAATGACCATAACCCACCTTGAGTGTGAGGTCGTTTTTTTGAGCATATCCTCCAAAAGTGAGCACACATAAGGACAACATTAAAAGCTGGTTTTTCATAGGTTTAACTTTCGGTCTTTAATACAAGACAATTAGAATTCCTTTTACCCCTATCGGTATTAAAATATTAGTTGAAAATATACCTTAAACCACAGGTATTGAATGATATAATTCAGGAAACGCTATGAAGTTTATTGGTGCTTCATTCGGGCTGGAACAGTTATAAAAATGACAAATTATACCTGTACACCAATAATACACAGGTCATCTATCTGTTCAAGATTTCCTCTCCACATTTCAAATGCCTTATCAATGAGCTCTCTTTGCTTCTCAATAGGTTGATCCTGTATAGAAAGCAACAATTGTTTGAAATTGGTTGACTTGTATTTTTTGCCCTTTTCCCCACCAAACTGATCTGCAAATCCATCAGAGAAGATATAGAAACAATCGCCTGAATTCAATTGTACAGTATTCGTGGCAAAGGGTACTGGATTATCATGAACCCCAATAGGTTGCTTATCTGCCTTATACTCTTCCACTTCTGAAGACCCTTTTCGAATTACCCACAAGGGATTATGAGCACCTGCATATTTCAAAATAGAATGAGAAGCAGAATGAGAATGAGGAGTTTCATTCTCGCTCTCCGCACTCGCTCTGAGCTCGAGTGAAACGAGAGCGATATCCATTCCATCCTTCACCTCATCTTCACTTTTTTCAAATTCCTTAATGACCAATTCTCTTGTTTTGGTAAGAATCTCACCGGGATCAGTCAACCCAAACTCACGCACCGAACGATTCAAACCATTATTACAGATAACAGATACCATTGCTCCCGGTACCCCATGACCCGTACAATCTGCTGCCGCAAACAGTACTTTGTCTCCATACGGTTCCATCCAGTAAAAGTCTCCCGCTACCACATCTTTAGGTTTGTATAAAATAAAGCTATTATTCAGGTATTCTTTCACCAATTTGGATGGTGGTAATATCGCGTTTTGAATACGCTTTGCGTAGGTGATCGAATCCATGATCTCCTGGTTCTTTTCTTCCAGTGCATGATGGGCATCTTCTATGATGACCTTTTGTTTACTGGTAACTTTGAATCGGTTAAAAATAAATATCCCAAATAGCACGGCCAGACCTAATCCCACAAATAAGAAATATCTGAATTGTGCTTCATTTTGTAATTCAGATTCCTGCTGCTTTAACTGTAGGTGAGAAATTTGTTGTTGTTTGGCAAAATTTATACTATCCGTTAATTGTTCCTTTTCAAAATGATATTGAAGTTCCTTGGTTGTTGCTTCCTGCACGTTGTTATCATTTCTGATAGAGTCCCTTATCTCTATATATTTCAACAAGTGTGAATAGGCCTGCGAAAAATTACCAATAGATGCATAGGCTTTATGCAAAACATTCAATGATTCTTCCTGCCTTCGGATATCACTCATACTAATGGCTTTCTCATAAACAGGTAAAGCCTGCCTCACCGCTTCTTGTGGATCCCCAAGTTTAAGTGCCATTCTAGATAAGTTTGAACGGGCAATATTGATGTAGAAATCATAATTTATCTGAGTTGAAAGCTCAAGACTCTTAGTATAATATTCCCTGGCTTTCTCATAATCTTCCCTGATCTCATAGTTCCAGCCAATATTGTTATAGGTCAATGCAATTCCAGAAATATTACCAATCTTTCGATCATTCTCCATCACCAGATAATGCAATGAATCTGACTCATCAAACTTTCCTTCAAGAGAAAGTACTACAGCTAAGTTGCCAATTACTACATAATGTGCTGTTGTGTCCTGAATGGCTAAAGCAATACTATCTGCAACGGATAAATGAGCCCTGGACTGTTCATACAAACCTTGATTTTTATAGATATAATTCAATCCCACATGGCTCGATATCAAACCATCTTTATCCTGAAGTTTTGTATAATGATCCAGTGATTTGAAACAGAGTTCTAATGCTTTACTATAAAGACCTCTTAACATGTATCTAATTCCCAGAAAATATTCAACATCTGCTTGAATTTTGAGATCTTCTTTTGATTTTATTTGAATGGATTCAAGTAAGTTTTGAAGCACCATCATTGCTTCATCTCTTTCCCCTTTATAGTATAAAGATTGACCTATGAGAAATTTGGATCGGTAGACACCATTTAGGTAACCTGCTTTTTCAGCTGCTTCTAAACCCATTTCTGCCAAAACTTTAGCACTGTCCGATTTTGATCGATAAAACTCTCCGGCTATATCATTAATAGCATTTACCCTATCAATAACCGGGATGGTCTCGTCCTGCCAAACCGTCCACAAACTATCCGTTTTTTCAGATGCCAATACAAGGCAAGACGAACAATATAAAAAGATGATTATTAAATACTTCACCTTATAAATATATCATTACTTATGAAAGAATTGGAGACTTAAAAAGTAAATTGTAATGATGATCCGTACAAGCGACAATTCGGCGAAGCCAAATCTTCATGAATCCTTGCACGATCTTCATGAAATTTTGACCTCGCGCGAAAAGCTATTGAGCATGAGCTGATAAATCCATTTTAGGACCCACAACTTTCTTTATCAGAATTAACGATACTATTAAAATAATCTACCGAAATGTATTGAGGTGCATAAGAAACACCCTGTTCTTGTAATTTACCATAATACTGTCGCAAGTGATTTCGTGAGCCACACTCCAAAAATTCGTATGCATCTAGAATGGTTGAAACAGATGTTCTAGACTCACAATTGTTGAGATCATTGATGTCCAGATCTTCTATGGTAGCCCCAACCTTATATGCTTCGACTAAACTAATATCAGACTGCGTAACCAGTTGATTATATAACTCCTGTAATTCAGGATCATTGAAAACCCCTCTTTCACTATGAGCAGGATCCACCAAACCAAAGTAAGTGATCACGCTTAACATTTCATCCATGTGAGATTGCTCGCTATTGGCAATGTTCTTGAATATGTTCACCCCATATTCATCAAATGAATGCAAATAAACATCCCGCGCCAACTTCTCTTCTTCCCTGAGAAACATAAGATCCTGCTTCTCTTCATCACTTAGCCCAATTAATTCTGATTGATCTCCTTCTTCCTTGCTGCAAGATGATAACCCCAAACCCATAAAGGTGATGGCGATCATCAATAATTTAGTCCCATTCATAATATTCAATTTTAATCTTTCTATCAAGTTACTCACATTTAAAAGTTTTAGCTGTGACATTAATTACATAGAGGCAGATTCTGATCATTGTTTGACTCTAAAACTCAGACCTCACAATATCAACTTGCTTCACCGTAACATTCATCACAATCAAATCTCTTCTTTAGCTCTAACTTGTGGCTTTCTAACTATAAAACACAACCATGAAAAAAGAAAAAATGAGCGATCAAGAGATCAAAGCACTTGGTAAAGAAAAACGCAAAGCATATCGTATTGGATTCCTTTTCTTTTCTGTTTTATCATTCACCTCCCTGCTTTTCCAGTTCAGATATCTGATCACAGGTGAATCAGCAACTACTCAACCACCTATTTATCAATTGATAGCTGGGCTTATAGGAGCTGTAATTGTTGGATATTTATCCTATCGTTTCTTTGCTTTGGACTATGCGAAAGACATTTCAGCTGCAGAGAAAAAAGTGTGCGAAAGAAAAGTGATGAGTAAGTACATTAAAAAGAAAGAAGGACATTTGATCAAGCTGAGCAATGCCAAAGAAGTGAGCATTGCCGCCAATTTATTTGATAATCTCAATATTGGAGATCTGGTTGTGATCCACAGAGCTCCCAAAAGTGAGTATGTATTTAGCGTTGTGAAGAAGGGGTGATAATGAGATCATTACAATGTTTTGCATTTATCGCAAAACCAAGTTAGGATCTGCTGGATTCTATTGTATTAAACGCAATATGCTATCTAATTTTACATCATGATCGAACAAATTATGATGAAAAAGATATTGATATTGTTCCTGTCAAGTCTGCTCATTACAGCTTGCAAAAAAGAGACCTCAGAAATAGCAGGTGTTTATAACGGTACCGAAAGATTTGTTGAAACATACGGAAGTGTTGGGGATACAATGATTGATACAACATATTCTATTTCAATGTCTGTTGAATATAGTGGAGCCAATCTAATTTTTAAGAAAAGTACCTATCCCAAATCATTCACCCTTGAAGCAAAACAGGTGCAAAAATCAAAAGGGTTTTCTTATACAAAATGGGGTAACCCAGTAGAGAAATGGACAGGGTCCTTCAAGGAGTATAAGCTATCCGCAACTTTTGAAAATAATAATTGGTATGCAGGAGGAAATAAGCATTACTATTTTGAAGGATTCAAATAGTAACCTCTCATCTGAGCTGTTTTGAAGGAAAAAGGTCAATTAATTTGAAGAATTTTTCTTTCCGTACTTTTACGCCGTGAAGCAATTAGCGCTTATATGGTTCGCGATCATACTTAGTTTGCCTTTTGTAAGGGCACAGGATCAGTCTTTTACCAGTAGTAATCAGGTTGATCTTTTACTTGAAATTGCTGATACAACCTCTGATACCCTTCTCACCAGAAAATTTGCCGATCGTGCATTTTTACTTTCTCAAAATGCCAATTACATTCTCGGTGAGATCAATGCCTACATATCCCTTGGAAAACTAGATCTCAAGCAGGGTAATTTTGCAGGTGCCATAAAAAATGCCACCCGTGCTAATGAACTTAGTGCCAACAGTAACTTTGAGATTGGTAATTTGGGGATGATCCACCATGTAATGTCTTCAGGATTGGAAGGAATCGGAGCATATCATGACGCTATTACGCACCGCAAAAAGGCCATGAACTGGCAATTAGAAAACAATCCTGATTACGCCAAGGGGAATAACCTTTATTTCGCATTAAGTAAAATTGGTATTCTTTTCTTAAATCTTGAAGAATATGACTCTGCAAAGACCTACTTTCATCAGGCGTTGGATTATAGTTCAAAAATCAATGATAATAGATTGCTCGGTGGAATGTACAATAACATTGGTTTTGTGAACTTCAAACTGGGTGAAACAGATTCCGCTCTGGTAAACTACAAAATGGCCTTAAACACTTTTGATGAAATGGATCAATGGCAATTACGAGATTCTTTCATGGTATCCCTGATCAAAGGAAACATGGCAAGTTGCTTTGAAGATAATTCTCCTTTAAAAGAGTCTTATTATTTAGAAGACCTCATAGGGAGCAAACGATTCGGAGACATCGGAAATTACCTTTCAACGGCCATAGAATATGCCAACTTCCTTATTCGACAAAATAGATTTAATGAGGCCAATGCCGTCTTAAATAATGCTCTTGAATTGATTCCAACAGATAACAAAATGTATAATGAGCTGGAATTAGAATTATATCAAACCCTTACAAAATTATATATCTCTACTGGAAACGCCAGGAATGCCTTGAAAAATCTAAATGCCTTGATGAATGTCGTAAAAAGTGCAAATAATTCTGTTTCTACTGAACAACTCATTGAAGCGCATTCGTCATACAAACTAAGTAAGATTGAGAGCGATCTGAAAATAGAGCAAATTGAGGGTGAAAAAAAACTTGCTCAAATATCATTTCTGAATAAAGAAAATGAACTTACCAAGTTCAGATATACTTCCTATATCGCCATTGCTTTTTTCATAGTGATCATTTTTATTCTCATTGCGCTTAGAATCCGCTCTAATGCTATTCGAAAAGCACGTGAAAAGGATCTTAAGAACCGTTTACTGAAGTTGGAATTGGATTATAATACCGAACGATTAAATCAATCTGTTTTAAGCGTTGGTAGAAAAAGGGATTTTGCGGAAGAGCTTATGGATAGGGTGTCGCAGATCAAGGACATAGATCGACAATCACTTAACAACCTGAAGTTCTTCGTCCTGAATGAATTAGAAATAGACGAATCTATTCTTGATAAAGAAAAAGAAGTTCAGGAAGTCGGGGCTGAGTTTGTAGCACAACTACGTGATCAATTTGAAAATCTGTCTGAATCTGATATTCAACTCTTGAGTTTTATAAAAATGAAACTCACCAACAAACAAATAGCTGAGATCAAAAACATCACTCAGGAATCAGTAAAAGTGTCTAAAAATCGTCTACGAAAAAAGCTGGATATTCCTCCCGGAGCTGATTTTTTTGATCATTTACACTTTTAATCCGTCTCTCGAAACCCCTTTGTTTACTAGGATGTTAACCCCTTGTTAACCCCTAAATTTTGCATTATGCCTTTCTGGTTTCATAAACTTGTCCCGGCTTTGAATAATCGAAGCATACCATTTAAAAAATTAATTATGAAAAAAATAGTTTTACTTTTTAGCGCAGCATTCGCGGGATTGACATTTTCTCAAAATGCTTTGAACTTTGATGGCATTGACGATTATGTTCATACATCATATGCAGGAGTTTCCGGAGCACAATCAAGGACAATAGAAGCCTGGATCAATACTTCTACCTCAACGGCTGATGCCCATTACATTACAGATTATGGTTACTTCGGTACAAGCTCTTTGGATAATGGTAAACGATTCACGCTTTTACTGACCAATACTCATCAATTCAGAGTTGAGATAAGAGGATGGGGATTGAATGCTACCACGGCATTAAATGACGGTGTATGGCATCATGTTGCGGCTACCTTTGACGGTACAACAGTTCGCTTATACGTTGATGGTGTTGAAGAAGCTTTTGGTGATCCAACCATTACTGTCAACACTACGTTGACAACTCCATTACTTATTGGAAGTAGAACGGATTTATTGGATCTCAAAAATTTTGAAGGCAATATAGACGAAGTAAAATTTTGGGATGTCGTTCGCACTCCCCAAGAAATAGCACAATTCAAGGATTACGAATTTTGCACAGCTCCTTCAAACCTAGTAGCATATTACAAATTGAATGAAGGAACGGTTGGAGCAGATAATTCTGCTATTACAACTATTGCTGATGCTTCAGTAAATTCCAATGATGGTACTATCACTGACTTTACAATGAATGGTGCTACTTCGAATTTTGTTAGTGGTGCACCAATGTTGACATCATTTACAAGCAATCAAACATTGAATATCTGTGCTGAAGATTCAGTTATTGTTGGGACTAACGTATACAAGGTAACAGGTAATTATTCTGATATTTTGACATCTGTTCTGACAGGTTGTGATTCAACCGTAAATACTGATCTAACCATGAAAGCAATGAACACTGCTTCACAAACCCTTGTTGAGTGCCCTGGATTTTCGATTACTATTGGTACAAACACCTATAACGCAACAGGAATTTACACAGATACACTAACTTCTGTTCTAGATGGATGTGATTCCATTCTTACAACTGATCTTACAATAACCACTTTAGACAATACTACTTCGGTATCAGGTATTACAATCTCCGCTACCGAATCTGGAGCTACTTACAAATGGGCAGATTGCGATAATAACTATGCATTGATTGCCGGAGAAACTTCTCAAGATTTCACTCCAACGGCAAATGGGAATTATGCAGTGATCATTGACAACGGATGCGAAATTGATACATCTGATTGCGTGGCTATTACTACGGTTGGAATTGAAGAAACGAATATGAATTCATTCATGATCTTCCCAAATCCTGCAGTAAATGAGTTGAACATCAACATGAACAATGAAAATTCAACTTACACTTTTGCTATTAAGAACATTGCTGGACAAACTATTATTTATAATGAGAATAACATGGGAGATATTTCTGTTAATACTTCAGATCTTACCACTGGATTATATTTCATTGAAATTCAGCAAGAAGGACTTACTACAACCCTAAAATTTATCAAAAAGTAAAGTTTAGATTAATTGAAGGTCCCTGAATCCAATTTTGTTCAGGGACCTTCATTAAACTGCGTTCAATGCAAGAGCAAATTCTTGAAATTCTCTTTCAGGATCAGAAAAAGGGTATTAAGGCAACACCCACTTTTGACATCCTGAAAAAACTCAATTTGATCAATGATAATCAGATCCAAAATCCTGATTTCTTTGAGACATTCAAATCATTATTAGATAACAATCTTATTGAAGAAGTAGAAACAAAAGAACTTCAATCAATGTTCTTCAGAATCACAAGAAAAGGAATTGATCAGTTGATCTACGGCAATTAAGCAGGTGAAAAAGGCGATCCGATAATTGTGTTTTCACTTCAATATTCCTTATGATTTAGGCTCATAACTCCCCCAAATTCAGTAGATTTGGGTATGAACCGTCTCCTTTTTGCCTTGATCCTTTTGCTGGCTTCATCCAGCTATGCTCAAAAATATGCTAACAAAAAACAGTACCTGGTAGATAAACTAGAGTACAACGAGCTATCTGAAACCTCAAAAACCATTGTTGATCATTACATTGGTTATTACCATGCCTATACTGATGAACTGTGGAAAGTATCTGCGATCTATGAGCTCATTCGTAACTGTTGGGATGAAAAAGTATGGCCTCAGTACAATGATTGGATGCGTTCTACCACTAATGAGATCTTAAAGCGCGATAATCTTGCTGACTCACTGAGATTCACATACAATCAATTCAACATTGGTACTTACTATTATGAAGGTTGGGGACACTTTGGAAACGGAGATTACTATAAAGCCATTGCCTCTTTTCAATATTGTTATGACCGTTATATCGAAATTGAAGATCCACAGGGCGCGGCAAATGCCATAGATAATATAGGATCCATGTATAGTACTCTTGGAGAATTAGCCATTGCCCTTGAATATCATGTGCAAGGGTTAAAGATCCGTGAAGAGATCCATGATACATTGGGATTGGGTGCCTCCTGGAATGCAATTGGTATCGTTCACATGAGTCATGGAGATTATTTTCAAGCAATTGAAGACCTGGAAAAATCTGCCGACTTTCACATGAAGGCCGGGTACATGGCTGGCGTAGCAACAGCATATTCCAATTTAGGAAGCATCCTATCCTCCCTTCAGGATTATCCCCAATCCATGGAATTTCATATTGAAGCTTATAAGATTAGAGAAGCCTTGGAAGACAAACATGGGATGATCCTCTCATTAAATGCCCTTACGCCCATTTGTATTATGGCAGAAGATACTGCGTTAGCCATTGATTATGTGAATTATCAATACCAATTGGCTGAAGAGATAGGTGATAAAAGAGGAATAGCCGGTGCCTATACTGAATCAGCCCATATTTACTTCTTAAAAGATAAGTATGAAGAAGGCGAAAAACAAGCCAGGGAAGCCATAAAAATAGCAGAAGAAATTGGTGATCAAAATCTACTTCGTGCTTCGCTTCAAGAGTTGTTTCTGGGTTATTTATACTGGGGAAAATATGACAAAGCAGACCCGATAGTTACTCAACTCATCAACATGCGCCACAGGGATATCAAGATAAACTTTGCCATCCTGGCTGAACAGCAGAAAGAAATGTACTTCAATACCATGGAAGGTGAATTCCAGAACCTTTATGCCTATGGACATTTGGTGGTTGAGCAAAATCCGGAAATCACTATCCGATTATATGATAATACCCTTTTACTAAAAGGTCTCTTATTGCAGTCCACTTCGGCCATGCGTGAGGCCATCCTGAGTTCAAATGACGCGAAACTGATCGAACAATATGACAAATGGATTGATTTGAAAACCCAAATTGCAGATGCTTACGCCAAAGGATTAGACACTGAACAATTAGAAAAAGATGCCAGCACCCTTGAGCAGGAACTCGTTAAGAGCTCATCAGCATTTAATGCGTTCCAGACAGGAAAAATGAGAAGTTGGAAAGATGTACAAGCCAGGCTGAATGAGAATGAAGCAGCAATAGAGTTCATCCGTTACCCTCTGGAAATAGGAAATGATTATTCACCTATGGTATACTCTGCTCTGGTGATCAAAAAAGACTCGAAAACTCCTGAACTGATTGACATTTGTATGGAAGAAGACCTTCAAAATGTATTGGGAAAAGTGAGAACGAATGATATCACTTTTGTGAATGAGGTTTATGGTAAAAAAGAAGGTGCTGATCAGGAGATCTCAAAATTGATTTGGGAACCCCTAAAAGGGTCTATGGATGATATCTCAAAGATCTATTTTGCTCCGGACGGCCTAATGCATAAAGTGGCCTTTTCAGCTATCAAAATAGCGGATGATAAATTCATGAGTGATCAGTTTGAACTTGTACAGATGGGAAGTACCGCAGAGCTTTTGTCAGATGATAAATTTGAGATCTCAGGTGAAACGGTGGCCACCCTTTTTGGTGGGGTTAAGTACAGTACAGATAGCTCAGAACACGTGATCTGGAACTATTTACCCGGCTCTTTAGAAGAGATAGATTCCATCAAAAGTATCATCAGCAAAGACATGAAAGTCAACTATTTTGTTGGAAATGATGCTTCTGAAGGGAATTTCAAGCAATCGGCCAACAGCAGCAATATTTTACACATAGCTTCACATGGATTCTTTTATCCTGATCCAGAGGTGATCCGTCAGGAAGTAAAAGTGGAGATGGACGAAACGGATCTTGCTTTCAGAGGAGGTTCATCCAATTATGGGATCTGGAACTTTGTGAATAACGAAAATCCGCTAATGCGTTCAGGTTTAGCTTTGGCTGCAGCTAATGATGCCTGGCAAAGAGATGTGTTCGCAAAGGGTGAAGATGGCGTATTATCGGCACAGGAAGTATCCAATCTGAATATGTCTAATACTGAACTGGTGGTACTTTCGGCTTGCGAAACTGGTTTGGGCGATATCAAAGGATCTGAAGGAGTATATGGATTGCAAAGAGCTTTTAAAATGGCGGGAGTTCGTTATTTGATCATGAGCTTATGGCAGGTGCCAGATGCTGAAACAGCCGAGTTCATGACCTTGTTCTATGAAAACTTGTTCCAACTGAAAGACATTCGAGGAGCCTTTAGCAAAGCCCAAGCTGAAATGAGAGCTAAGTATGACCCCTATTTTTGGGCAGCTTTTGTGTTGATTGAGTAAATGACTAGATTAGACAACATAAATCAATGGATCGTCAAAGAGAATTAATTGACGAAACCTTTGAAAACTGGAGAGGAAAATTAAAGCAGTTGGATGACGTTTGCGTAATTGGAGTGAGAGTGTAAAAAATCCCATCATGCAATTTGACTACATAGAAACCGACCGCCTGATCTTGAAGATCGTTGATTCAAAGATCCTCAAACACATTTATGCTACTTATTCAGCTGAAGAAGTAATACCTATGTTGGGCTTTTCAAATCATGAAGAATATCTGGTTGATAAAGCAAAAAGTGATGGCGGTTTTGACACTTATGATCGCACCATTCTGGGTTTTGTGATGGTGATCAAAGAAAACAATAAAGCCATTGGCAGATGCGGTTTTCACAACTGGTATCAAAGACACTTAAGAGCTGAAGTAGGTTATGCCATCTTTCGTGAAGAAGATCGTCAGCATGGTTATATGAGTGAAGCCATGGAAGCCATTTTGGATTATGGTTTTAACACCATGAAACTCAACCGGGTTGAAGCCTATATTGGATGTGATAATATACCATCTCTTCGCATCATTAAAAAGAACGGATTCACTGAAGAAGGTTGTTTACGTCAGCACTATTCCGTTGATGGCGTACCTGATGATAGCCTTGTATTTTCTTTGTTGAAAGAAGAGTATACAAAATAGCTCCTTTTTAATTTAAACATCTATATCTTAGATTCAAGATGAAAAACTTCTTTGATCAAGCCGTAAAAAACTCAATTCAAGCTAGAATTGACAAATTATCTCCAGAATCGAAAGCGCTTTGGGGTAAAATGAACGTGAATCAGGCCATGCTTCATATGCAGATGGCTTTAGAGGTTCCAATTGGTAAAATAGACCCTTCTCCATCTGATGTACCAAAGGTACCAAAGTGGTTATTGCGCTTCTTTCTATTGAAGGTTAAAGCTCCAAAAGGAAAAGCTAACACTTTTAAAGAACTAAATATGGTTGACAATAAAATCGATCCTGTAGATTTTTCCAAAGGTCAACAAAACCTGAAAGCCGCGATAGAAGAATTGTTTAAAGCGGATCAACTTATCCCAGAAAACAAACTCGCTGGAAAATTCAGTAAAACTGATTGGGGAAAATTAACATTCAATCACATGGACCATCACCTGAGACAATTTGGGGTTTGATCTGGGAATTGGCCCAAACTTTAACCACCTTTAAAAGGCATATTCATTAATTAATAAAGCATGAGCTTTCTAAAAGCTGAATGGCGCAAACTTGCAATTGCAAATTATTTGATCGATAAAGACATCTTGAACAATTATCTACCGTTCGGAACTGAATTGGATCTTTGGAACGGAAACTGCTATGTGAGCCTTGTAGGATTTAGGTTTGTAAACACCAAATTATTAGGCATTAAAATTCCATTTCATGTCAATTTTGAAGAAGTTAACCTTCGTTTCTATGTCAAGAGATTTGAAAATGGTGAATGGAAAAGAGGAGTCGTATTTATTAAAGAAATCGTACCAAAAAGGGCATTGTCATTTGTTGCAAATACTGTTTACAAAGAGAATTATGAAACCCTCCCCATGTCACATATATCGGAAGAAGAGGTAAATCATAGAATCATAGAATATAAATGGCGAAAAAATAAGATCTGGTATTCATTCAAAATTATTGCCAATATAGACACATCTGGAATTAAACCAAATAGTGAAACTGAATTCATTACTGAGCATTATTGGGGTTATGCAAAAGTGAATAATAATAAATCAAATGAATATCAGGTAACTCATCCGAGATGGGAAGTATATGAGACGAAAGAATATGATATAAAAGTTGATTTTGGTACCGTTTATGGTAAAGAATTCGAATTTCTCAACTCTTCAGATCCAATATCAGTTATGCTAGCTGAAGGATCTGAAATAACTGTAGAGAATAAAAAAAGTATTAAATAAAGACTATAGTACTCTACTCATCTTTTTAATTGTATCATCCATCTAATTTTCTTGGTAGGCATTTGAATATTCTTTTTACATTGTTTCCAAACTCTTTAAAAATGAAAACAAACAAAAAAAACTACCTGGCAGGTATTCTATTTTTATCCCTTATACCCTTTCAATCATTCAGCCAAAATTCGGCTAAAGAAAAACAAGATGCTCTGTTGGAAGAAGCAATTCCAATGATAGAATCCGGAGATTATTCTGGTGCCGTTGCGAAAATGCAAGCAGCCTATGATGCTTGTCCAACGTGTGATGATGCACCGGCAATCAAACAACAGATTGATGCCATGGGAATGTTAACACAAATGGATGACATGAAATATAAGTGTAGTGAAATACCCACAGATAAAGGCGTTACCTACGATTTTCACAGATCCAATGTTGGCAAGATCCTTTTCGCAAAAACAGAGATCGTTAAAGGTGAAGAAAATCAAGGAATGTTTACCAGTACTTTCACTACTGCTGATAACATTTACAGCCGAGTGTACTTACCTCATTCTATTCAATACGAATGTGCTAACATGGGAATGTGCTTTAATAATTCAAGCAATACATTCTATCGTTGGACAATAGATGGAGGTAGTTATGATTTCTCTAAAAGTTATTACTCTGATGGAAGAAGTACATTCAATAGTTATGATCAGGAAATAATTGATCAATGGACAACCTGGCAACCTGCTTTATCTCCTTCTTCTGCAGATGGATATGCACAATCAGATCTTCAATTTTTCTATTCAATGTTAGAATTTCTTCCTGACGGGAAACATCAAATAAAACTTGAGATACTGATCGATATTCCTGAAGATGAAGAACCTACCTCAGCAAGATCAGAGCAAAACTGCAAAAAATATACAACCAGATTTGGTACGGAAAAGGTTTTGGCTGCTGGTGAATTCACACTTACAGTAAAAAATTCTGATAAACCTGTCGTGAAAAGTAAAACCGGTACCCTTTCTAAAGAAGAATTGGATGCTAAAAATGAAAAAGCCTTTATTGGAACAATGGAATCCTCTGGTATCTGGTTGATCAATAAATGTGGTCATTCAGTGACTGTAAATACTGGAGACTGTAAAACAACTGTAAGCGCAAATAGTTCTACAAGAATTACTTTGAAAAAAGGTTCTTTGATCACTACAGAATCAGGCACGATTCTTCAAAAAATCACAACTGACTGCTCTTCTACGAGACTGGACGTACCTGTTTGCAATTGATCCTACAAAATTAAATAGTAAATATTTACAGAACCAAAATATAAAGTGGTAGCTAGATAGCTATCACTTTATATTCAATTAAACCTTTTGTATCAGTTAATATGTAGGGACTAATGGATTCAATATCAATGATGAAATTCTTATCTATTACCTTAAAATAGTCACAACCATCCCTTTATCATTCCACATTCCACTAATTTCTCATCATCTTAAATAAATTCTTTTTAGAAAACCCGGCAATTACACCCCCATCACAGGGAATGTCAATACCTGTAGTATAACTGGATCTGTCACTGACACAAAAAGCTATTAGTTCTGCAATTTCTTCTGGTTTTCCAAATCTTTTAATAGCAGCAAATTCTAACATGGCCTTTGACCCACTCTTTTCTTCCAAATGGCCCATTTCAGTATCAAAACTACCAGGCGAAATCGAGATTATCCTTGCTCCTTTTGCACCAAATTTTGCAGCACTTTTCATTGAATACCAACTCACAAAATTTTTACTGATTGAATATGACAATCCCGAGCTTTGTTTTTTTGGAAATAGTTTGACCCTTCTCAATGCTTTTCTATAAAAACGTTCCTTGTCTGAAAAAGCAAATGCAAAAGCCCTTTTCGGAACAAGAAAGTTGGGAATAAAATAACCTGCCATAGAAGAAATATTAATCATACAGGCTCCCTCGGATAAATATGGAATAAATGCTTCTGTTATATTAATCGTTCCCAATGCATTTATCCTCATTATCATATCAGCTTTACCCATTTGAGGACTTACCCCTGCAGTGTGGATTACAGATGCAATTCTACCTTGATCAGCTATTTTATTGAACATTACATTTACAGCATCTTGATCAGTGATATCACATATATAAAAAGTAGATTCTATGCCCAATCTTTGCAACTGTTCAGCAGCTTTACTCAAATTATCTTGCTTTAAATCACACAGAACAATATGATGGTTTTGACCTAGAATCTTTGCCGTAGCAAGGCCCATTCCCCCTGCTCCACCTGTAAGAATTGTAATGTCCTTCATTATTGCTTAACCTTTTTTCAAAGTTATCTATGATACAATTCAGAACAAATAATTTCGTAGATTTATTCAAACTCAGATGCGCTTGCGTTTCGACCATATCACCTACTTATCTTTTTTAATTCTGATCAGTTGTCAGGATAAAAACTCCAGTGAAGATCAGCATCCTAATTCTCTAACATTACAGCCAGAAACAACTGAACTCAATTTGGATGAAGGCTATTCTATAAATTATTTATTGGACACCATTCAACCAATTCTACTGAATAATGGTGATACTGTCATCTCAGGTCAGGCAATTCCTTTTCAAGGCACTACCAAAGCTATTGAAGAATGGGTAGTTGGCCCCATAAGAAACTCAAATTTTACAGCTGTTTCATCAACACTAGCAAACAATACAGTTCCTGCATCTCCTATCAGATCACCAATTAACCTGAATGCAGTAATTACTGAAAAAGCTAGCTTAAATCAGGGAAAATATCTGGTAATCGAAGACGATTCTATACATTCAGGCACTCCATTAAAGGCTATTCAAAAAAATCTGAAAATAACCCTGCCGCAATCCTCTGAAGCCTTGCCTTATGTTGCAAGAATTGATGCACCACTTAATATTAATAGTCTAAGCCGCGAACAGGGACTATTATCTGATTATATCACCTCAGTAGTTGAAGATAAACAAGGTAACGTTTGGATAAGTTCTGATGAAGGGATCAACTGTTTTGATGGTAACAGCCTTGTGGCTTACACCATTGATAATGGACTAAGTGAAGTTTATGGATACGAGTTATGTAAAGACAGTAAAGAAAATATATGGATCAGCACTGAAAAGGGTCTACTTAAATACAATGGAGATACATTTATAGAATATGCAATACCTGGCATTAAGTCGGGTATATTCATCCGTTTAATAACTGAAGATGAACAGGGCAATATTTGGCTGGCCACGAATCAAATTGGTGCCTGCAAATTTGATGGCGAGAACTTTACCTGCTATACAACAAATGAAGGATTACCAAACAATTTTGTACAAGCCTTAGCTGCTGATCATAAAGGGAATATATGGATTGGAACAGAACAAGGCGCAACGAAATTTGATGGAACTAATTTTACAACCTATAATTCACAAGCTGGATTAAACAACAGAATTGTACGTGCGATCACGGCTTCAAAAGACGGTAAGGTATGGATTGGTAGTACCTCTGGTTTGAACTATATACAGGGAGATTCAATTACCATCTATCCCAATTTTCCTTTTGCCAACTACGGTATTAACTGTCTAATGGAAGATGAAGATGGCTCACTTTGGATAGGGACATCCTTGGGGTTAGTTGAATTAAAAGATGGAAAATATTCTACCATTACACAAAATGAAGGTTTAAGCAATAATAGAATCAATGACCTGAACGAATTTGAAAATTCCATCTGGATTTGTACCAATGAAGGCATTAACATTATTGACAAAAGATCCTTTGAATATAGCTATTCACTTGAAGGGGTACATGACAACAACATCATTGGGATTTCAGAAGACAAAGATGGAAATATCTGGATAGGTTCTGATTTTGGGGCATGCAAATTTGATGGAGAAGTCTATCATCTTTACAACAAATCATCAGGTTTATATACCAACAGGGTTTCAAAAGTTGTAAAGGATGCCAATGATCATTTTTATTTTGGAACGCATTATGGCATTGACTACTTTGACGGTGATAAATTCCTGACTTTACGCATAGATGAAAGTGCTTTTAGCAACAACATATTTGCATTGATCGAAGATAGCAAAGGAAACATTTGGGCAAGCTGCTATGCAGGGGTTTGGCGATTTAAAAATGATAGCCTTACCCATTTCTCTGAAAAAGACGGATTACCCAATAGCATTGTATATGATATAGAAGAAGATCATGAAGGTAACATTTGGTTTGCCACCATGCAGGGGTTAACCAAATTTGACGGACAACATATTATAAACTATACTGAACGAGAGGGGCTACTCAGCAATGTCGTTTTCAATGTAAAGGAAGACAAAGAAGGAAACCTCTGGATAGGAACAGTTTATGGTTTGGATAAGTTTGACGGACAACACTTTACCCATTTTACGCAAAAGAACGGTTTATGTGAAAATGCTATTAAGGCCATTGAAATTGATAAAGATGGAAAAATCTGGCTGGGGACAAGTCATGGTTTGAATGTGATTCAGAAAAAAAACTCTTCAAACTATAAGATCTTTAGTCTTCACCGAAGAGACGGTTTGAAAATGGAAAACGTATTTCTCAACCAGTTATTGATCGATAGTCATAACAAATTATGGGTAGGCACACTGAATGGCCTTGAACACATGGACCTCAATACCTTTGAGTTAGCCGGATCCCCCCCCGAAGTGAGTTTAACTACTCTTGATATTAACGAATCTCCTTTTGATTTCAGAAATCTGGGAGATAGCTTGAACGATAAAATAAGCTTTGGCGAAATTGGATCATATAGCAATTATCCTTCCGAGCTGGAACTGGAACATCAACTAAATCACCTAACCTTTCATTTTCACGCCATTGATTGGCATGCACCACACAAGATCATGTACAGTTACAAATTAGAGGGACTGAACGAACATTGGAGCAAACCATCAGAGCAAAGTAAAGCAGAATATAGAAATCTGGATCATGGCTCATATAAATTCAAAGTTTGTGCCATTGGAGAAAGCGGGGATTGGAGTGAACCCGTAGTATTTTCTTTCAAAATTCGTCCACCCTGGTGGTATAGCTGGTGGGCTGTAGTATCCTATATTATTATCGGTTTGATCATTTTATGGCTACTCATGAAATGGCGTACCATTAAATTTGAAAAAAGACAAAAAGAACTAGAAACCGAAGTTGCCAATGCTACCCATGAAATACAGCAAAAGCAAATTGAAACCGAACATCAAAAATTCCTTATCGAAGAAGCACATAAAGAGATCACAGATAGTATAACCTATGCAAAGCGCATTCAATCAGCTATTTTACCTCCTCAAAAAATCGTGAAGGAATATCTGACAAAATCTTTCATCTTGTATAAACCAAAAGACATTGTTGCAGGAGATTTTTATTGGTTGGAGCAAAAGGATGGTAAAATTCTTTTTGCAGCTGCAGATTGTACGGGTCATGGTGTCCCGGGTGCAATGGTATCTGTTATTTGCAATAATGGATTAAATCGTTCTGTCAGGGAACATGGTATTACGGATCCTGGAAAGATACTCGACAAAACAAGAAAAATTGTCATTCAAGAATTTGAAAAATCTGAAGAGGAAGTGAAAGACGGAATGGATATCGCACTTTGTTCACTTGAGCGTCATCCTGAGCCTGTCGAAGGACAAGCGAAAGCTTCCCTCAAGTATGCAGGCGCACACAATCCGCTTTGGATCATAAGAAATGGGGGAGCAGAGATTGAGGAGATCAAAGCCGATAAACAACCCATTGGCAGATTTGCAGAAGCTAAGCCATTCACTTCGCATAGGATTGAATTAAATCCGGGTGATACTTTTTATATATTTTCTGATGGTTTTGCCGATCAGTTTGGGGGAGAAAAAGGCAAGAAATTCAAAGCATCCAATTTTAAAGAACTATTGCTATCCGTTCAAAATGAATCCATGGATAGACAAAAAGAGCTCATTGACGAAGCATTTGAAAAATGGAGAGGGAATTTGGAGCAGCTGGATGATGTGTGCGTAATCGGTGTTCGTGTATAGCGAACTCCAGATGCAGCCACCAAGATCCAGCATGGTTTGTATAATCGGAGTGAGGATATAAATTCAGCTATTTATGTAGCTTACCCTAAGCCCGTCTATGGGTGATAGGAATTAGATCATAATTCAAACGGTTTATTCAACTACGGTGTAAATGCTTTTTTTGTAAGCGTGACATTAACTAATTTATCGATCCAATAGGGGTTTTTATTGACACAATTGTCTAGTGTTAAATAGATTCAAAATGAAATTTGTACAATTCCATAAATCCCCTATCAGCTATATTCTCCTGCTATGCCTTTTCAATCAATCAGTAGTTCAAGCACAAGATAGTCTTCCGGTAAAATTGAATTTGAACGTTCCATTGATCGATCTTCCTCAAAATGTGAGCCTGCCACAGAATTATCCTTCAATGAAGCAATCTGTTGAGTGGAGTACGGATCTATATGAACTTGGATTTTGGGGAATTGATGCACTTGGAAATAAGATTTTCAATAAAAAGGTTGGACCTACTCCCAAATGGCGATCTATATCAAATAAGTTCTTCAAATATGGTGTAGGACTCGGATTTTCTTACTACGGAAGTGAACTGCCAATACCTCTTGGAGTTTGGGCACATGAAGAATTCCATAGAACAACGCTGGGGGTTGCAAATATTTCCTCTAAAAACGGTAACTGGTTATTTCACCGTTGGGATGGAACAGTATATGGCGTTTCTGACGAGTCATTAACTGAACTAAAGCAAAACAACATTGACCAACTCCTTTACTCTTACGTTGCAGGTGTTCAATATGAAGTATGTTCGAATCAAAAGATCACCATAGAAGACTCTTATGCTGATAGGGTTTTCTATAAGAATCCTCTATTGTTGTATAATGCTTATTATGTTTTCAATTATTTCAGATTCTCTACAAGTTCATTTTCAGATACGGTGAAAATAGTGGCTCCACAATTTGAAGATCCAGACCCCAAATTGAGGGATTACGCTGGGGCCGATCTCACTGCATGGGCTTTTGATATGTACAATCCTGAAGTACCATATGGTATTCGTGATTCTTTTCCGAATGGTGAGGGCATCAACAGAAGAGTAGGTTTTTCAGATCTATCTAATGACGCGCAGCAATACCTTCGCAAACAGAAAGATCTGTCACTTTTGAACTTTATTAATCCCGCTATTTTTATGGTAAATAAGATCAGGATCAACCCCGATATATCCTTCAATGTATTTGCTCAATATGCTCCAACCCATTTTGGAAATGCCATTTCCGGTTATTTGCCATTCAAATACAAAAAATACGATCTTCTTCTAGGCGTAAACACCTTTAATAATAGCCAAACAACAGGATTAGGATTGGAAATGGGACTTTACAATTTTGAACTGAGCGAAAAAATTTCAATGAATTCTCAATTCCAGATCTGGAACCAACCCACTGACTTTTGGTCAAATTCTACACGTGTTGGGGGATCAATTTCAACTAAATTCAACTATTGCATATTTGATCACTTTCAATTATCTCTAGACTTGTCATACAAATCCAGAGGATGGCAAATGGCAAATCCATATTTATCAAATAACGCATCTATTGCATTTGGGTTGAATTATCGATTAATGCAAAAGAAATAGCCCCTACTTTTTCAATAAGACCCTATTGCTCAAGGTTTCTTTACCATTAGATACAACAACTATATAAGTACCATTGGAGAATCCAGATAGATCCAATTGCTCAGTAGATGATGGATGTGTAAATACCTCTGTTCTTAACAATCGACCTGTTTCTGTATATATATTCCAGGAAATAGCATTTTCAAACGTCAAGGTTAATATTCCATCCGTTGATGGGTTCGGATAGATATTTACTTTAATAGGACCCTTCAATTCTGACAAGCCAACAGCATTTGGTGTCCACACAAGTGATAGTGAAGTAAAATTCCCATCATCTGCAGGCGTTTGATCATCTATAGTTGCTCCTTTACTGAATGTAAAGGTCCTTACTGTTTTATTGCTTGTTCCATGGTTCCAACACTCTTCAATCAACACTTTATAGGTGCCGTCTGCTACCACCGTCTCATTAACATCTGCACCATTCCAGGCAAAACTACGCGTTGAAAAACTACTCAACGTTGGTCCGGTCACGGCATCCACGGTATTACATGCTGAAGACATACAGTTCCATGAAGACCCACCTGAATTTACAGCCCAGGTAGGAAGATGGTCACTGGTTCCAGATCCCGCATAACGTGCTAGTGATTTTACAAAATTTCCGTTGTTATCTTCAATCCAAACGGCAAGAACATTCTTTGTGCCAACATAAGAAGTGTGGGCAGTTTGTGTAAACGAAAAAGTGAGTAATCCGGGTGTTTGTGATTGAGCGCTTGCAGCAACAAGCAGGACGACCCACAGCAATGGTCTGTTGAGCAATTTTTTCATGGAAGTAGTTTTTCAATTCTC
Source organism: Crocinitomicaceae bacterium (assembly GCA_020635955.1). Taxonomy (GTDB): domain Bacteria; phylum Bacteroidota; class Bacteroidia; order Flavobacteriales_D; family Crocinitomicaceae; genus Paracrocinitomix. Next base: position 53,102 of record JACJYW010000010.1, on the reverse strand, counting down.
TATAAATTTATAGATTAATGAAACTTGTTGTACACCTTTTCTATAGTTCATAATCGTTCTAAATTATGGGCTATGGCGGGCAAATAGACTTTTTATTACCTTCATGAAACATATTCTATTGAATATCATTCTTTTAGCATCAATTTACTTGGCTGGCGCCTCAATGGTCTTACCAAAACCCAGCATTATGGGCAAATGGTATCATAGCAATCAGGGTAAATATTACCGATCCATTGATAGGGCAGATATAGCCAGATATTATGAATTCAAAGCCGGTAATAAGATCATATTTTCTTCTTGTACAGATATGTGCGGTTGTATGCGTAAAGAATGGATAGGTCATTACAAATGGGAAAATGATTCCATCATGATCGTGAATTATACCCATATAAAAGGTGGATATGGCGGAAATTTGCCTGAAAAGAATCTGGATCCTAAAGAAAAAAAACTAAAGATCTTTGCTATTCCCAATGGTCTTAAGATCCAGGAATTACGTTAAACTAGTATTGATTATTTTCTGAATATGACATCTCCTGACTACTTATCCAAGATATTTCAAGACCCGGTCCATCATTTTTTGAAGTCACAAAACCTCAAGGTAGATCAAGATGACTTTGAAGCCATGTGTTATTTTGAATACTTGCTAGACGGTTTCGTAAGTGGTAATATCGGATTGCATAAAAGCTTTGATAAAGCATTATTCGATCAATTCATACCTATCTTCAAAAAGTATCCTTCTTTTAAATCAAATATGCTGGACAGTGCCATTCCGCTAGCGAATATGTATGATGGAAGACCTCACAATTTAGCTGGTGCGGAAAGTTTTAAAAAATTGATCGCAGATCTCTGACCAATTAAAGTACAATTGAGAGTTAATAAAAATCTGTTTCAACTATTTTTACAGAAGTAATAGAAAATTCACGAAAATTGCACCTTTCAAATCCAGTCTAATTGATTGGATCAATTAAATGATAAAACCTTCAGTTCATATAGTATTCCTGCTGCTCCTTGCTTTTCAAGCTGTTGGCCAAAAAAACAAAAAGCATGATGCCTTAGATTCACTCAATGCAGTTTGGAACAATTCAACCATTGAACTGATTGAAAGAGTAAAAGCCGGTCAGGAAATCGCACGGGCCTATAAAAATGTCAATCCGGATACCGCTATTGTGATTCTTAAGCAATTAGTTGATCTGGCAGATGATAATAAAGACCCCATTCATATTCAAACATATATGTTGATGGCAGGCACTTACCGTACCCAGGGAAATTATCCTTTGGCTTTGGATGCTGCCCAGGACGCTTTAACCCTTGCTGAGGAACTAGAAGATCAAACAGGTATTGCAAGTGCCTATAATAGCATGGGTCAGATTATGGAGCGCCAGGAAGATTTTGAAAAAGCCCTGGAATATCATACAAAATCATTGATCATAACCAAAAAACTGGGGGATCATCAAAAAATAGGAATGGCATATAGTAACCTGGGAAATATTTATGGCCAACTATTCATGCTGCAAAAATCACTCGACACCTATGAGCAAGCGCTTAAACATTTGAAGGAAGTTGATGATCAGCATGGCATATCTGTGGTTAATGGTAACATGGGTTATGTCTATTCCATTCAGGGAGATTCAGTAATTGAAAATGGTGGTAACGCATACGTGGCAGGTTCTTACTATCTGCAATCTATCCAACGATCAAGAAAAGCCATGGAGTACTTTGAATCTATCGGTAACAGAAATTTTGTATTGAATGCTAAAAGCAACATAGGTCTTGTCTATAATAGCATGTCCGAATTTCAACAAGCAAAAATGATCTGTTATGAAGCCTATTTGGAAAGTATTGAACAGAATATTTACCCCATGGAAAGAGATGCATGTGGTTGTCTTTATGATTCATATAAAGGTTTAAAAATGACAGATTCAGCACTTATCTACTATGAACGCTTTGTGCATTTGAAGGATTCTCTCCTGGATATGAATGAACAAAGGAACTTTTTAGAAAAAGAACTGAGTTATAACTATGAAAGGCAAGCGCAATTAGCAGATGAGTTGCATAAGCAAGAACTGGACAACCAGCAAATACAGGCTGCAAAGGATAAGTACATTAGAAATATCACCATTGCCTTTGTTTCTATTGGACTTTTAGGATTCCTGATCTTTAGTATTTTCCTTTATAATCGATTTAAGATCATTCGAGCTCAAAAAGATCTAATCGAAAAACAAAAGGATGACCTTAGATTGCAAAAAGAGCTGGTTGATTACAAGAATGCTGAGATCACAGACAGTATTATTTACGCCAGAAGGTTTCAAAATGCCATCCTTCCTTCTGAAAAAAAGTTCAAACAGATCCTACCGGACAGTTTTATTTTCTATCGACCTAAAGATATTGTGGCGGGTGATTTTTACTGGTTGTTTAAAGAAAATGACCAGATCATATTTGCAGTTGCTGATTGCACCGGTCATGGCGTTCCAGGTGCAATGGTTTCAGTTGTGTGTCACAATGCTTTGAATCGATCTGTGCGAGAATATGGCTTGAGAGATCCTGGCAAGATCCTCGATAAAACAAGGGAAATTATCCTGGAGGAATTGAATAAAAATGAAGAGGAAGTAAAAGACGGAATGGATATAGCTCTCGTTTCACTCGAGCTCGGAGCGAGTGCGGAGAGCGAGAATGAAACTCCTCATTCTCATTCTGCTTCTCACTCTGTTTTAAAATTTGCTGGAGCGCATAATCCATTATGGATCATTCGTAAAGATTCAGCTGAAGTGGAAGAGGTAAAAGCAAATAAACAGCCTATTGGCCAATTTGATTCTCCCATTCCTTTTGATTCTCATTCAATTGAAATTTCAAAAGGAGATCAGATATATATCTTCTCTGATGGTTATGCAGATCAGTTTGGAGGAGAAAAGGGTAAAAAATTCAAGTCTTCAAATTTGAAACGTCTTTTATTATCCAATAAACAGGCAAATATGTCAACGCAATTTAAAACCGTCGAATCTACTTTTGATGACTGGATGGGCAGTTTGGAGCAGGTAGATGATGTGTGTATAATTGGCGTCAGATTTTAGACATTTGTATATCTTCATATTATGCAATTTCACTCTTACGAACATGATCAGGAATACATCAATTTGCAAACCGAAATGGTGCGCATGCAAAATTGGCTGATCGAAACTGGAAAACGACTTATTGTTATTTGCGAGGGAAGAGATAGTGCCGGTAAAGGTGGTGCTATTATGAGCTTTATTCGCTTCATCAATCCAAGACATTATCGTGTTGTCGCATTAAATAAGCCTACTGATCGTGAAAAAGGTCAATGGTATTTCCAACGCTATATTCAACACTTTCCTGATCCGGGAGAGATCGTTTTCTTTGACAGAAGTTGGTATAATAGAGCCGTAGTTGAACCGGTAATGGGTTTTTGCTCTGAAGATCAGTATGAATTGTTCATGGGACAGGTCAATAATCTTGAGAAAATGCTCATTGATGACGGGATCATTCTTTTCAAATTGTGGTTCTCTATTGACCGTGATGAGCAAAACAAGCGTTTAGAAGAACGAAAAGTGAATCCTTTGATCAGCTGGAAATTAAGTACAGTAGATATGCAGGCTCAAATGAAATGGGATGATTTTACGCATTTTAAATTGCAAATGTTTGACCGCACAGGAACAGATATTGCTCCCTGGATAGTGATCAAGGGAAACAATAAAGAATTAGCCCGAAAAGAAGCCATGAGATACGTCTTGAATAACGTGCCATATCACAACAAAGGCCTTACTAATGAACGGCTTGAGCCTAATATGGAAATTGTTAGCGTAGAAAATTTTTTGAAAGTATAACAACGAATCCAAACATTCCCTAAATTGGTTTTTATGTTTTAAAAAATGCAATGAACATAATTATCAATTAATGATACATCCTAACACCGAGTTACGCTTTATCAGTAGTGAAATAGGATACGGCGTAGTGGCCACTAAATTTATTCCGGCCGGAACGATCACCTGGGTTTTAGACAAGTTAGACAGAGAGTTTACACCATTAGACTTTCAAACCCTAGAACCTATTTACCAAAACATTCTTGACTATTACACCTTCAGAAATAACAAAGGAAACTTTGTTCTCTGCTGGGATAATGGCCGATTTGTTAATCACAGTTTCAATTCGAACTGTTTGACCACAGCTTATGACTTTGAGATTGCAATCCGAGATATTCAACCAGGAGAACAATTAACTGACGACTACGGTTACCTCAACATTCCTTATCCTTTTAGAGGAATTGATGAAGGAACAAAAAGAAAAGTTGTTTATCCTGACGACCTGTTGAAGTACTATAAGATCTGGGATAATAAGATTAAAAAAGTTTTTAATCGCATCCCTACACTTGATCAACCACTAAAAGAATTGGTCAAAGATGATCTTTGGAAAAAAATTGAAAAGATCGTTGAAGGAAAGGAACAAATGCAATCGATACTCGATAACTATTTTGACGGTAATGGCCATGCCAGTAAACATGCGCATACCATTGAATAGTGTCTAAATAAAGATGCTTTAATTTAAGTTTACTTTAAAAGGAGCCTGTGATGTGAATCATGGGCTCTTTTTTATTTTCATAGCTACCCACTTTTATCTATCTTTCACCCATTAATCTACTTGCTAACTCATGCTCAAATTATTCATAGTCAGTATAATGTTGGTGTCTTTCTCTCTGGTGAATGCACAACTGACCTATGAACAGAAAAAACAAAAAGACTCTCTTCTAACAATTATTGATCAGGAAGTTCACGACACAGTATTAGTTCGTTCCAGATATGCCCTTAACAAATTATATAGATTAGAAGATACACAGGTCTTTTTGAAACAAGCCTTTTCGTTAGATTCCCTATGCAATGTCTGCATTCAGCGGCAGGAAAACGAATTTATTCGATTCACCATTGCTAAATATCAGGGATGGAATTTAGAACTCATCTCCAAAGTCTATTCTTCTCTTGGGGAATACGACAAAGCACACGAGTACTTGAATCAGGAGCTTCGCTTGCAAAAACTTATGGGTGATCAAAAACTAATTGCTAGCACATTGAACAAAATTGGTGAGATCTATAGAGGACAGGGAAAACTTGATCAGGCGGTTGATTATTACATGCAAAGTCTTGCTATTTCAGAAAAGATAAAAGATAACAAGGGGCTAGGAATCACCAATATTTCTTTGGGGAATCTGCATTCCGCGCAAGGAGACAATGAACAAGCTGAGATGTACATTAATAAGGCTATCAATTATTACAAAGCTGAAAATTACGCTCCAGGTTTGGCAATTGCTTATAACAATTTAGGCACTCTTCAAAGTGATGCTGGTAATATAGATACGGCTTTGCAATGCTATTTGGCAGCATATGAAACCTTCGTGGCAGATGAGAATTATGAGGGTTCTTCCACCACAATGAACAATATTGGAGCAATATATCATAAAAGAGGTGAATACGATAAAGCAGTTGAATACTATTGGAAATCGGCAGAGGATGCAAAGAAGATCAAAGATCTTAAACGTGTGGCAACAGCACTTAACAATATTGCACATGTTTATCGTCATAGAGGTCAATATAAAAAAGCGATAGAAATGAACACCCAGGCTTTGGAATATGCTGAGCAATCTAACTACATCATTGTAGTAAGAAATGTTACCGGAGGCCAATATTTGATGTTAGAAGCTGCTGGGGATTATAAGGGCGCCCTGGAGTATTACATTAAATACAGAGAATTAGAAGACAGCATTATTAGTGCTCAGAACAGGAATGAGATCGTTAGACAAGAACTTAGATATGAATATGATAAACAGCATCTTGCAGATAGTTTGGCATTCCAGCAAAAGCAAGTATTAGCTGATCTGGAACATGATCGGGAATTAGAAAAACAACAAACGCAACGTTTATTACTGTTCGGTGGCTTAGCAATTGCTCTCTTATTTGGAGGATTCATTTTTAATCGCTTCAGATTAACCAAGAAACAGAAAGAGATCATTGAAGAAGCTCATCAAGAGTTAGAAGAAAAGAATAAAGAGATCCTGGATTCTATCACATACGCGAAACGAATTCAAACTGCCATACTACCACCAGATGAACTCATTCAGCAAAGCTTAAAGGATGCATTTGTACTGTATAAACCAAAAGATATAGTTGCAGGTGATTTTTACTGGATGCATAAAGAACAGGATAAGATCATTTTTGCAGCAGCTGATTGTACCGGACATGGTGTTCCTGGTGCTATGGTATCAGTTATTTGCAATAATGGATTAAATAGAAGTGTTCGGGAATTTAACTTATCAGAACCGGGTAAGATCCTGGATAAGACAAGAGATCTCGTCATAGCTGAATTTGAAAAATCCAGAGAAGAAGTAAAAGATGGAATGGATATAGCTCTCGTTTCACTCGAGCTCAGAGCGAGTACAGAGAGCGAGAATGAAACTTCTCATTCTGCCTCTCACTCTGTTTTAAAATATGCCGGGGCACACAATCCTTTATGGATCATACGCAATGGTGCAGTAGATGTCGAAGAAATTAAGGCGGATAAACAACCTATTGGAAGGTATTCAGATCCAAAACCCTTCAACACTCAGGAATTAAAGCTTAACAAAGGAGATCTTATTTACATTTCTTCTGATGGATTTGCCGATCAGTTTGGTGGTGAAAAAGGGAAAAAATTTAAAGCGGCTAACTTTAAAAAATTACTCCTGTCAGTTCAAAATGAATCTATGCAACGACAAAAAGAATTGATCGATCAGGCCTTTGAAAAATGGAAGGGCAAGCTGGAGCAATTAGATGACGTCTGCATTATTGGAGTTCGCGTTTAAGCGAACGAACTAAAATGGATGACGGAATTTAATCCTGAAATGTAATGTAAGGATTGATGATGAGAGCAAGCACTGCTTGCGAAGGAACGAGCGCTTTCTGAAAAGAAAGGAGAAGCGAGTCCGTAGTGCATTATAGGAGTTCGAGTTTAATTTACAACGTCTATTCAAAGAAATATACTATCTTTATTACCAGATAGTTAACTCTTATTTCTCTTGACAAAAAGTGCTGTTATATCCGGTGAGGTCTCATTTCCCAAAGTTTGGGAGATCTGTGAGTCTGAACAAGAGTACAAAGACCTTGTATTTGATCTAATATCCGGTACTCAAAAAGCATTATTACAATTGCATCAAGAAGTGCCTTCTTATGAAATAGCACATTCTTTGGTCAATAAGTGCATTTATCTTGGTGGTGAAGAACTGGTTGAAAAATGCAAAAAAATGGAATTGCACTGCAGACAAAATGAGTTGACAGAAGCTAAAGCACTCATTACAGAGATCAATGAAGAGCTATTGGACATAATACAGAAATATAATCATTGATCGTTTTATTCTGTGGCAGGCATAGGATATATCATTATCCTATATTTGCGAAATGCAAAGAATCCTTTTAACCTTTCTTTTATTCTCGTCTGTTTCCTTCTCGCAAGAAGAGAAAAACACCAAAGAATTTGGCCTTGATGTTTTAGGCGGCACCTTTGGATTATTCAATGTAAATGATGTGTTTACTAAAGCTGATTATACCTTAGGCGCAAGTGTATATGCCGATTTTGGTTTACATCAAAATTTCACCATAGGCGCAGAACAGATGCTGGTAATGGGAAAACCAAAAACAGCTGATGGCAATCGCATGATCCTAAATACCAATGCCCGTTTTAAATTGCGTTTCCCAACTTTTGAAAAAATTCACTTTAATATTCTGATCGCTGGTGGTTTTTCTTTTTGGCCGGGAAACTCAAATACGGCATACCTAACACCTACTCTTAATGATACGCGCTTAGGTTGGGATTTTAGAGCCTCTGCTAATGCTGACTTTATTTTGTCTGAAAAAATCTCTTTGGTTGCAAGTTTTGGTTACTTAGCTTCAAGCAGCACCAGTGATGATATCGTTTGGATCACACATGATTCCATGCTTATAAGTTTCGGACCCAAGTTGAAGTTTTGATCAGCTTGCCTATCTTTAAAGCAAGATGAACAACCCCCAACACCAGCACCTTATAGATCTCGTTCGCACTAAAATGCCTTATGGTAAATACAAAGGCACTTATGTTTCAGATCTACCTGAATTTTATTTGGTGTGGTACAGGAATAAGGGCTTTCCTGCAGGTAAATTAGGCCAACTTATGGCAACGGCTTATGAGATCAAACTGAATGGAATAGATAAGGTTTTGGATCCTTTAAAACGCCAATACCGATAAAACTTTAAGCAATTCTTAAGGGTTAATTTTTTCTCATTACCTTCAATAGTGCCAAATTTGTTATATGCGCATTCTTGTAGTTGAAGATGAACCGGGTATTGCAGGATTCTTGAAACAAGGTCTTGAAGAAGAATCGTACGCAGTGGATGTTGCAGAAGATGGCCGAACAGGTTTGGATCTGGCATTGACAGAAGAGTATGACCTTTTATTGCTGGACTGGATGCTACCAGGTGTTTCCGGAATAGAGATCTGCAGACAGTTCAGAAATAAGAACGTTAACACACCTATCATTTTCCTTACGGCTAAAGATACCGTTGACGAAACGGTTTTTGGTTTACAAGCCGGCGCCAATGATTACATTAAGAAGCCTTTTCATTTTGAAGAATTATTAGAGCGGATCAAAGTTCAACTCAGAACATCAGAAAAAAGTAGCCAATTTTTAGTTTTAGGTGATATACAATTAGATCCTTCCACTTATCAAGTAACTTCAAAAGGAAATCCGGTTGATTTGACCAAAAAAGAATTTGCCCTACTCCAATATTTGATCGAGCACAAGAATAAAGTTTGCACAAGAACAAGAATAATTGAATCGGTTTGGGACATCCATTTTCAATATAACTCAGGTGTGATAGATGTCTTTATCAATGCTATTCGTAAAAAGCTGGATATCGATCAAAAAGACGGACCTATTCAAACAGTGAGAGGTATTGGATACATTGCCAAAGATCAATGAACATAAGTTTCAGAAATAGAATAGCTCTTTACTATATGGGAGTCACAGCATTTTTGTTGTTGATCGTTTTTGGGATCATCTTTTTTGTGGTGCAACAGGTAGTTTACAATAATCTTGACAAGCAATTAAAAGATGAAGCCTATAAGCATGTGGATAAGATCACTTTTGCTGATGGTAAGATCCAATTTTTACACAAACATGAATGGGAACAAACAGAGCACAAAGAGGTGCAATTGAACCCCATCTTCTTACAGATCATTGATGAACATGGTGAGGTGATGGATAAATCTCCTAACCTGAAAAAGGGTTCCTTGCTTTTTGAAGTAGATGCTAAAGAAAAAGTGATGTATTTCGATACCGAATTCCAGGGAAAATCAGTTCGTGAAGTACAAATTCCGGTTTCTTATAATGGTAAGGTGGAAGGATACATTTTATCTGCGGTATTTCTTGAATCCTACACTCTCGTCATCACCGAACTAAGAGATGTGATGCTCATCTCCTTTCCGATCATCCTCATCCTCTTGTTCTTTATTTCCAGATTCTTAGCCGGCAGAAGTATTCTACCCATTAAGGTGATCACACAAACCACTCATGAGATTACCGAGACAAGCCTTAACGCCAGAATTCCTCTACCTGAAAACAAAGATGAGTTATTCGATCTAACAACCGCCATTAATGATCTGATGCAACGCATTGAAGATGCTTTGAACCGTGAAAAACAATTCACCTCAGATGCTTCACATGAATTGCGTACGCCATTATCAGTATTAAAAGGAACCCTTGAAGTTCTTATCAGAAAAGAGCGCAGTCCTCAGGAATACCAACAAAAGATTGCTGAGTGCTTAAAGGAGATTGATGATATTTCTATGATCCTTGAGAATTTGCTTCAACTGGCAAGAATTACATCCAAACCTCATTTCACTGATCCGGAAATTGATGTACGTGAAACCCTACTCAATCTGGTTTATCATAAGTATGCAGACGCTATACAAGAAAAAGAAATTAAACTTGAAGTACAGGGAGAGGTAAGTACTTTTGCTCCTGAATATCAAACCTTGATGATCTTTGATAATATCATTTCAAACGCCATCAAATACACACCGGTTCATGGAAAGATCAATATCGCTTTTACTGATACAGGAAATAAAATAAAATGCTCTATTTCAGATACTGGTTTAGGGATTAAAAAAGAAGATCTCGACTTAATATTTCAACCTTTTTATCGCTCAGACGCCTTGGAACATAAGGAGATCAAAGGAAATGGTCTGGGCCTTTCCATTGCTAAAAAAGCAGCAGAATCAATTAGTGCAGAGTTGAACATTCATAGTGAATTGGGTAAAGGAACTACACTGGATGTAATCTTAAGCAAATCTTAAGAATTCCCTGAGCAAAACCTTAGATTGGCCTTCTACCTTTGATGCAAAGTCTTTGGTCAGATGATAGAAAAGATCATATCCTTTAGTGTCAGGAACAAGTTAATTGTATTCTTACTTATTACCGGAATCATAGGTTTTGGTTCTATTTCATTAATGAACATTCCCATTGGTGCCTTGCCTGATGTTACCAATAATCAGGTGCAGGTCATTACTACTTCAAGAAACCTATCTACTGAGGATGTTGAGAAATTCCTTACCTATCCGGTAGAGATAGAAATGGCGAATCTTCCTGGAGTGAAAGAGATCAGATCAGTTTCCAAATTTGGACTATCGGTAGTAACAGTGGTATTTGATGAGGACATGGGCACCTATCTTCCGCGTCAATTGATCAGTGAAAAACTGAAGACAGCACAAGAAAACATCCCTCAAAATTTTGGAACACCCTTCATGGGGCCAATCACAACGGGTCTTGGAGAGATCTATCAGTATACACTTGAAGTAAAACCTGAATTTAAAGGAAAGTACTCACTAACCGATCTACGCACCATTCAGGATTGGATCGTAAAACGTCAACTTTCAGGTATTCCGGGAGTAGTTGAAGTTAATACCTGGGGTGGATATTTAAAACAATACGAGATCACCGTGAATCCCATGCAATTGCGTGCAATGAACGTAACGCTTGAAGAGATCTACAAGGCAGCTGAGACCAATAATAGTGTTACCGGCGGAGGATACATTGAGAGTTCCAATGAGGCGATATTCATTAGAGGTGAAGGTCAAACTAAAACCGTTGAAGACATTGAAAACACTGTAGTAACAGTAAGAGATGGCAATCCAATTCTTATTAAAGATGTAGCAGTGGTGAAAATGGGTCATGCCACAAGATTTGGTGCTATTACCGGTAATGGAGAAGGTGAAAAAGTGATGGGTCAGGTCATGATGTTAAAGGGTGCTGATTCTAAGAAAGTGATAGAAGCAGTTCACAAACGTGTAGATGAGACTCAATCAGCCTTACCAGAAGGCGTTTATATTAACGGATTTTTGGAAAGAAGTGAATTGGTTGCTAAAACAACTTTTACCATTACTGAGAACCTTGTACTCGGATCATTGATCGTGATCTTTGTAGTGGTTCTTTTAATAGGAAACATCCGCTCAGGATTGATCATTGCCAGTGTTATTCCACTTTCATTGTTGTTTGCACTTTCTTTGATGTACATCTTTCATGTGGATGCTAACCTTATGAGTTTAGGAGCCATTGATTTTGGGATCATCATTGACGGAGCCGTGATCATTGTGGAATTTGTAGTAACCAAAGTGGTAGCTGAAAGCCTGATCCAAAAGGCGAAAACTGATCGATTAGACCGTGAAACACTGGATAGAATCACCATTAGTAGTTCCAGTAAAATGATGCGTTCAGCCATTTTTGGTCAGCTCATCATCATGATCGTGTTCATACCTATTCTGGCCCTTAGTGATATTGAGGGCAAGATGTTTAGACCAATGGCTTTGGTATTTATTTTTGCCTTATTGGGAGCAATGATTCTTGGAATGACCTACGTTCCGGTAGTATCTTCACTTTTCATCAAAGGGAAAAAGAAAGAGAAAAAAACCATCTCCGACAGGTTGATCTCTTTTATTCAAAGGATCTATTCACCCGTTATTCATTGGGCCATGTCATTTAAGAAACTGGTCATCAGTATTGCTGCTGTCATTTTGATCTTTGCAGTTTTCATTTTCAGCAGAATGGGTGGAGAATTCATTCCAACCCTGGATGAAGGGGATTTTGTGATCCAACCAGTACTTAAAACCGGAACATCTCTTGAAGAAACTGTAAAGATCACTACTCAAATAGAACAGATCTTAATGAAATTCCCGGAAGTTGATCAGGTTGTATCAAGAATTGGGGCTGCCGAAGTTCCAACAGATCCCATGTCTATGGAAGAATCTGATGTGATTATCAAGCTAAAGCCTAGATCTGAATGGGTATCAGCCGAATCGAAGGATGAACTGGCCGAATTATTTAAAGAAGAGCTCACTAAAATTCCTGGGATAGATTATGAATTTACCCAACCCATTGAAATGCGTTTTAATGAGTTGATCACGGGTGTTAGAGCAGATGTTGCAGTAAAGATCTATGGTGAGGATCTTGGAATTTTATACAGTAAAGCTCTGGAAGTGCAAGATGCCATTCAACATGTAGAAGGTGCTGCTGATATTACCGTTGAGAAAATTGATGGATTACCACAAATGACCATTGAATATGACAGAGCCAAGATCAGCAAGTATGGATTGACCATTGATGAATTAAATGATATGGTTAATATGAGCTTTGCGGGTAAAACAGATGGAACCATTTTTGAAGGCGAAAAACGATTTGATCTGGTAGTTAGATATGATGAGGCGTTTAGAAATGACATAGATGCATTAAAAGGATTACGTATCACCACGCCTTCTGGTCAACATTTACCTTTTGAAGAATTTGCCGATATCTCCTTTAAAAAAGGTCCGGCTAAAATTTCCAGAGACAATACAAAAAGGAGAGTTGTAATTGGAATCAATGTAAGGAACAGAGACATGGAATCAGTAGTAAAAGACGTTCAAAAGATCATTGATGCCGAGATTGATCTACCTCCAGGATACACGGTTGAATATGGTGGACAATTTGAGAACTTAAGAGCTGCTAAAGAACGTTTAATGATTGCAGTTCCAATAGCTCTGGTTTTGATTTTCATCCTTCTGTATTTTGCCTTTAAATCAGTAAGGGATGCCTTGATCATCTTTAGTGCTATACCGCTTTCTGCCGTTGGAGGTATTCTATTACTTTGGATCAGAGATCTGCCATTTAGTGTAAGTGCCGGTGTTGGTTTTATTGCTCTATTCGGTATTGCCGTGTTGAATGGAATTGTATTGATCGAACACTTTAAAGAATTAAGACATGAGTCTGGTGAAGAATCAGATGAATTCATCATCAAGGCAACAAAAGATCGTTTGCGTCCGGTATTATTGACTGCTTCGGCAGCTGCGCTAGGGTTTTTACCAATGGCAATTTCATCTTCTGCAGGTGCTGAAGTCCAAAGACCTTTAGCCACTGTTGTTATCGGAGGATTGATCACTGCAACACTATTGACGCTAATTGTTTTACCAGTTCTTTATTCTATGTTCAATAAAAAGAGATTAAAGTCATCCGCTCCAAAAACTACTGGATTATTGCTATTGTTGGTGATTCTACCTTTTACAGGTCAATCTCAGGATCAGGCTGAAGAACTCAATCAGATCATCCAGGTTGGACTCAACAATAATCCTGGTTTGAAAGCCTCTCAATATAATGTTGAACAGTATCAGCATCTGGAGAAAACGGCATTTGATCCTGATAAAACTTACGTTTACTACAATTTTGACCAAAATAATATTGCCCCAAATAATTTACCACTTCACGTTTTTGGGGTTAGTCAAAATTTTAGTTTCCCTACCATTTATGCCGCCAAAAAGAGAATGTATAGAAGTCAGACATCCATGGCATCATTGGAAAAAGAGCTGAAACAAAATGAACTGATCAAAGCCATCTCAGCTTCCTATATCCGAATTCTATATTTCAAAACACTGCTTCAAGAAACTGCACAATTAGACAGTATCCATGAAGTTCAGGAAGAAATTGCTTTGAAACGTTATGAAGTGGGTGAATCTAAGCAGTTAGATTATCTGAATGCCGCCACTAAAAGACAGGAAATTCAATTGCGCTACAAGCAAATTCAGATCAACCTGAAAAACGAGCAATTTATGCTTCAAAAATTAACGGCTACAGATTCGGTTCTGACTATTGATCAGGATAGCATGCCATTGATCATTCCTACTATTCTGGATACGGCTAATCATCCAGGTGTTTTATACCATGAAAAGCGAGTTGAACAGGCTAAATTGAACAAAAGCGTGAACAGCCAGCAATTGCTGCCAGATCTTGAACTCACCTACTTTTTAGGCAGAAACAACGGGATTGCTCCTAACCTTTATCAAGGTGGGCAGGTTGGAATTGCTATTCCTCTGTTTTTTGGAGCACAACGTTCAAGTGCCAAGGCTGCTGAATCAGTACAATGGATGGAAATAATGGAAAGTGAGAATTACATCAATCAACTCATGATCCGTTACGAAGCATTGGTTGCTACCTTACAAAATCACGAAGAGGCCATTCTTAGTTATCAAAATACTGGCAAAGAACTGGTGGATGCTATTTATACAAACGCCATAGTATCCTACGAAACTGGTGAGATCAATTACATAACATTCAGTCAAATGTTGGAATCAGCCTATAATTTAGAAAAGGCTTATTTGGATCATCTGCTGGAAAGAAATCTTACCGCATTAGAAATTAATTATTTGTTGTAAAATGAAGACTTTATTTAAACTGATCATCCTTGGAATATTGGTTTCCAGTTGCTCTTCTGATGAAGAAGGAATTACCATTGATTCTAATGAAGTTGAAGAATCTAGTGAGGTGGTTATCATCACCTCAGAGCAATTTGATATGCAAAAAATGGAACTTGATTCTATTTCATATCGATCATTCGGCGGATCTGTTCATTGTACTGGTATCATTGATATTCCGGCAGAATTTAAAGCAGATGTGAGTTCCTACTTTGGTGGATATGTCAAAAAAGTTCAGTTGGTAACGGGTAACTATGTTAAACAAGGTGAGCCACTATTCTATCTTGAAAATCCTGAATTTATTGATGTTCAAAGAGAATTTTTAGAGAAATCCAATGAACTGGAATTACTAAAGTCAGAGTATGAAAGACAAGCTCAACTAGCAAAGAGTAATGCCACTTCAAACAAAGAATTGAATAGTGCCAAATCTGCCTATGATATTGCGTTAGTAGCTCAAAGTTCATTGAAAAAGAAATTACAACTCATGAACATCAACCCAGACAAGTTGAGTGCTGAAAATATTCAGTCAACCATTTCAGTGAATTCACCTATAAGCGGATATGTAACCGCCGTTAACATTTCGAAAGGATTGTTTCTAGATCCTCATCAGGTAGCTGTTTCAGTTGATGGAGTTGATCACAAACACATGGAATTAAGTGTTTATGAAAAAGATCTTGCGAAAATAAAGATTGGTGATCCCATTCGTATGTATACGGCAAGCAATCCAACGAAAATGTTTCCGGGAGAGGTGCATTTGATCGATAAGAATATTGACCCACAAACAAGAACAGTAAAAGTACATGGTCATTTCACTGAAGATGCTGAAACGATCAAAGACATTCTACCTCAAATGTACATTGAAGGAGAGATCATTAGTAACTTAAGTTTGTCTCCGGGATTGCCAGAAAGTGCCGTTGTAGCACAAGATGACCTTTACTATGTTTTAGTGCTGGATAAGTCAAGTGATAACGAATATCAGTTTATAAAACTGGAGGTAAAGAAAGGTGAAACGATCAACGGATATACTGAGATCCTAAATTTTAGTGACTTACCAAAAAATGCAATGTATCTGACAAAAGGTGCTTTCCAATTGATACAATAGATTTAATGAATAATTGTCCTTAGTTTAGAGCTACTATTATTTAACTCTTGCATACCGGATTATCTGAAATAGAAGCTCAAAAAAGGTTGTCTTCACACGGATTCAACGAACTACCAACTTCCAAATCAAAGAACATTATTAAGATCGTTTTGGAGGTGATCAAAGAGCCTATGTTCATTCTTTTGATGGCTTGCGGTTCCCTTTACTTTATTTTGGGTGATTATTCAGAAGGTACCATTCTTATTTCATGGGTGCTCATCATTATTCTGATGACCTTTTACCAACATCAGAAAACGGAGAAGGCGTTGGAATCCTTACGGGATCTTTCTTCACCCAGAGCAATGGTGATCAGAGATGGAGAAGAAAAAAGAATTCCGGGTAGAGAAGTAGTTCCTGATGATCTGGTGATATTGAATGAAGGAGATCGTATTCCGGCAGATGGTATTTTGATCGATTGCCTGAACCTGACCGTTGATGAATCTATTTTAACCGGTGAATCCATACCTATTAATAAAACAAGCCATTCAGATACTGAAGAAGATAAGAGAACTTCAAGCGGAACGCTTATTGTGCAGGGACGTGGGATCATGCAGGTTACCCATACCGGTTTAGACACAAAATTTGGAAAGATCGGTCAATCTCTTATGAAGATAGAAGGGTCCGAAACTAAGCTACAAAAAGAGATCCGTGACTTGATCAAAAGATTACTGATCATAGGAATTGTACTTAGTGCAATAGTTACTGCAGCTTTTTTCCTTACTCGTGGCAACTTCATTAACTCATTATTAAGTGGATTGGCCACGGCAATGGCCATGCTACCGGAAGAGTTTCCGGTAGTATTAACTGTCTTTCTTGCCCTTGGCGCATGGAGATTATCCAAAAAGAATGTACTAACACGCAAACCGGTGGCTATTGAAACACTAGGTTCAGCAACAGTCCTTTGTTCTGATAAAACCGGAACGATCACCCAGAATAAAATGTCTGTGCAGTCTTTGATCAATGCAGACAAAACTTCATCTATTGCGCCCTTTGAAAAAAGGGAGAGCACTGTAGTTCTTCTTCAAATTGCAGGATTAGCAAGCCAGGTGAACTCTATAGACCCAATGGAAAAGGCTATTCTTTCTACCTACACTGAATTAACTGGTGAGCTTGAGTTCAAGCATGAATTGATCAGGGAATATGATCTGAGCAGATCCTTTTTTGCATTGACCAGAGTAGTGGATTTTGAATCTTCAGAGTTTAATGTATTTAGTAAAGGAGCACCGGAAGCAATTCTAAGTTTGTGTGATCTGGATGAATCAGAAAAAGAAGAATATTTACGTCTCGTGCAAGAACATGCAGGCAAAGGAGAACGATTACTGGGATTAGCTAAAGGTAAAGTCAGTTTGGATCAGCTTCCTGAAGACCAATCTACATTCAAGCTACAATTTGTTGGATTTATTGGCTTTGCAGATCCTATAAGACCTGAAGTTCCTGCAGCAATTGAAGAATGCTATCAAGCCGGAATAAGAGTGATCATGATCACGGGAGATTATCCGTCAACAGCACTAAGTATTGCCGGTAAAGCAGGTATTCAAACCAATGATAACGTTTTGACTGGCTCAGATCTTCATGATATGAATGATGAGGAATTAGCTGAAAAAATAAGAGAAACCAACATTTTTGCACGAATCATACCTGAGCAAAAACTCAGGATCATCAATGCATTGAAAGCCAATAATGAGATCGTAGCCATGACAGGTGATGGTGTCAATGATGCTCCGGCTTTAATGGCAGCAGATATAGGAATTTCAATGGGAGCTAAAGGAACAGATGTTGCCCGCGAATCATCATCTTTAGTATTGATGGATGATAATTTTGCTTCTATCGTTAATGCTGTTAGATCAGGCCGCAGGATCTATGATAACATGGAAAAAGCCATGTCCTTCATCATTGCGGTTCATATACCGATTATAGGATTAGCATTGGTCCCTGCACTATTTCCTTCTATTCCGGTATTACTAATGCCGGTACATATTGTTTTCCTTGAATTGATCATTGACCCTGTTTGTACTTTGGCTTTTGAATCTGAAAAAGAGGAGAAAGGGATTATGAATCGTCCACCAAGAGATCCTTCCAAAAAGTTCTTTGGATTGAATAAAATTGGTTTGAGTGCCCTTTACGGAATCATATTGCTGGCAATGGTCTTAGGCGTTTACTTTTTATCCATTAATGAGGGACATTCTGATAACGAGATCAGGTCAATTGCTTTCTCATCATTGATCATTGGAAACTTCTTTTTGATCATCACATCCCTTTCAAAATCAAGGAACTTTTTGGCCACTTTCTTCGAAAAGAACCTGGTACTCTATCTGATCCTGTTTCTAGCAAGTTCAATTTTAGCCCTGGTTTTATTCGTACCCTATTTCCAAAACATCTTCAAATTTGAAAATCCAGGTTTTGCTCATTATTCCTTTGCACTCGGTGGTGCACTGATCTACCTCATTGTAATGGAGATCTTTAAACAGATTCTCAAAAGAAAAATTGGAAAATGATGTAATGTTCGCCCGGGCATTTCGTCTCAGCATATCATGAAACAACCTAAAAGGTGGAAAACCGCAGTAATAGTCTGGATCGCGATCTATCCAGCCATTACCATACTATCAGTAGTATTTGGAAAACAATTAATGCAAATCGAGCTCATTCCGGTCAGAACATTGGTAATGACCCTAATACTTGTGCCATTATTGGTTTTTATACTATTACCAATATTGCATAGAGTATTTAAAAACTGGTTGACGAAATAGATTCCTATCCTAAATAGGAAGTCAACATCCAAACTGTTTTCTCAGTTAGTGTGATGTAGTCACTCATTAAAGAGTTCGTTCCTTCATCATCCGCATCTGACGCCAGGGAAAGTATTTCTCTTTCTTTACCAATAAGGGTTGAGAAATTCTCAACCACACATCTCACTCCTTCAGGTCCGTTGGAAACACCTTTTACCTCTTTGATCTCAGATTCAGCAATGTAATCCGTCATGGTATGCAATGGAGTTCCACCAAGTGTCAGGATGCGCTCTGCTATTTCATCTACTTTTAAAATGGCATCATTATACAACTCTTCAAATTTCAAGTGAAGTTCAAAGAATTCCTTTCCTTTAACATTCCAATGAAGGCCTCTTAAGTTTTGATAAAAGATCTGATAATTAGCCAAAAGATCATTCAGTTTAAGTGATAGTTCTTTAGCTTTTTCTATTTCTATTCCTATTGCGTTTTTCATAATTGTAAGATTTTATTTCCTTTCTATAAAGATCGCTACTATTTCATGAAATATCAAATTGATTGTTTCTATTTAGATATTGAAGAAATCAATACTATGCCTTATCTAAAGTAAAAGAAAAAGTAGAGCCTTTTCCTGATGTCGATCTTACGTTGATCTTTTGATCATGCGCTTCAATGATATGTTTTACAATGGCTAATCCCAAACCTGAACCTCCAATATTTCTTGCCCTTGATTTTTCAACGCGATAGAAACGCTCAAATAAACGAGGTAAATGTTCTTCATCAATTCCAAGTCCATCATCTGCAACTTCTACAAGGATCTTATCTGATTCAAGAGCATGAAACCTAACCGTTGTAGTTCCGTTCTCTGATCCGTAGGATACTGAGTTAGATATGAGGTTTGTCATTACCTGAGAGATCTTTCCTTCATCTGCAGATACCTTGATAGGATCATAAGATTTAGCAAAAACAAATTTTATCCCTTTATCGTCTGCTTTACTATGAAGTTCATTGAAGATCTTCTTGGTGAGGTTCACTATATCAAACTCTGTGATCTTTAGTGTATAACGGTCAAATTCATATTTAGCGATCTCATCCAGATCTTCCAAGATGGCTGATATTCTATCTACACCATTCAAGGCACGTTCAAGAAATTCACGATTGACCCTTTCATCTTCCAAACCACCTTCTAGTAGCGTTAGAATATACCCTTGAATACTGAACACAGGCGTTTTCAACTCATGAGCAAGATTGCCTAAAAATTCTCGTCTAAATGCTGCTTGCTCTTCCAGTTTCTTGATCTGTGCTGCCTGGCCCTTTGCCCATTTAGCCGTGTCCTCACCTAATTTGTTAAATACATCTTCAGTAATAGACATCTCATAAGCTTCATCATTCTCAAATTTTTTATTTGAGATCAATCGATAAATAACCTTGATCCGTTCATTCAAAAAATTCTGAAAGATCACTGCAAAAATCACGAATCCGGCAATACCAATTAAAATTGGTAAAGTGATCCAAATGGCCAGTGTAAATCTAAAATCTGAAGTGAGTTCAATACCCAATAGAATGGCAAATACAAGAACAGAAAGCCCCAGGCTTCCCAGGATAATGGCTTGTATCGGGCGAGTCATTTTCATTCGTTGGCCACCGTTTCAATTTTTCCTGTCCATTGAATCGTCTCAATCAAATGATCGACATCTTCAAGTACATACGCTAAGGTAGGTTTTAAACTGTCATAATTAGGCATTGCATTAAAATATAATGCACCTCTAAGAAAATGTTGAGTACTATCGGTTACATAAAACTGATATGGTGAAGCTGCATTACCAACAATATTATACTTCATTCCAAAAGCCCTGCTTTCAGGAATTTTAACAACCGCCTCCTGTATCTCGTCTGCCTTGATACTATGATCATACACCAATTTTCTAGAATACTCAATGCTCAAATTAAGATTCGTATCTATCGGCACATAGGTTAGAAAGATATTAGCATTGAACCGATTGATGTTTATGTCTTTATTGCAATTCCCTTCTTTATCTACCATTTCAAAATATTCAGGTATCTCAAACGAGAATGAACAATCGCTTTGATAAAGCTGATATACGCGATCAGGGAAATCAAGTCGCATAAACCCTCTTGGTTTAGGATAATACTCCACCTCATCACTTCCACATGAAGCAAATACAAATAACAATGCAAAAACACTATATATCTTAAGCTTCATGTTGCTCCTTAGGTTCATTAATTGTTACTTTGATTCTCTTTACTTTTCTGGCATCTGCCGCTTCTATCTGAAAAGTAAAATTGCTGAACTTCACACGTTCTCCCTTTTTCAATATTTTACCGGCTTGCTCGATCACAAAGCCTGCAAGAGTATCTGACTCTGATTTGGCTTCTTCAAATTCAGCTCCTTCGATATCTAATACCTTATATAAGTCCACTAAAGGTGTTTTGCCTTCAAAAACATAGTTGTTATCATCCAACTTAGAATAAGTAAGATCATCTTCATCAAACTCATCAGCAATATCCCCAACGATCTCTTCTAAAACATCCTCAAGTGTCACAATTCCGGATGTACCACCATACTCATCCACTACAATAGCCATGTGTACCTTTAATTCCTGGAAGTTATTCATAAGATCATCAATCTTCTTGTTTTCCGGAACGTAGTAGGGTTCACGAATCAGCTTTTGCCATTCAAAATCATCATTTTCCTCCAAATGGGGTAATAGATCTTTAATAAACAGAATACCTTCGATCTTATCAAAGGTTCCTTTATACACCGGGATTCTTGAGAACTTGTTCTCTACTAAATAAGTAAATAAGGTATTATAACCCGTTTCTATATCAATCGCCACCACATCAACTCTGGGTTGCATAATCTGTTTTACATCCTTCTCTCCAAATCGAACAATATCCTGCCAGATCTTTTTATCCATCTGATCAGCTGTTTCACCAATGGTCAACTCCACTGCTTGAGTAAGTTCGTCCGTGGAGATCTTGTGTGACTTTTTCTTGCCAAGGTTTGATATTACTGATGTTCCCTGCACTAATCCTATTCTTAACCAACTGAATGGAGGAATCTTTCCTACAAGGTTTAACGGCTTTGCCATTAAAAGTGTCAACTGCATCCCATGTTTGGTTGCATAAATTTTTGGAATAACCTCTCCGAACAACAGTAATAGAAAGGTAATCACCACAACATCAATTAAAAATTTTGCATTGGCGCTCACTGATCCATCCACAAATATCATATCCGATAAATAAGTGGATAGGATAATGATCCCCACATTGATAAAGTTATTGGAGATCAATATGATAGCCAATAAATGTTTTGGTCTTTCGATCAATGATATTGCTACTTCTGAAGTTTTGGATTTGTTATTATCCAGTTCTTCCATTTCAACCGGACCCAAAGAAAAGAAAGCCACTTCAGAACCTGATACCAGTGCTGACATAGCCAGTAGTAACACTAAAATAACAAAGCCAATGATCAGTGGAAGTGCCATGCCACTAGAACCTAGGGCTGCAATTGATTGATGTATGACGGGTAAATCCAATTTCGGAGATTTGGTTAAACTTAGAATGGTAGATCATCATCTTCCGCAGCAGTAAGGTCTGCAGATGGAGGCTGAACCGGATTATTTTCAACTGTACCTGGATAGTTGCTTTGATTTCCTCCATCACCCTCTCCTTTACCACTTAACATGGTCATTTGATCTGCAACAATTTCCGTAGTATATCTGGTTTGATTGCTTTCGTCTGTCCAGGATCTTGTCTTCAACTTTCCTTCAATGTAAACTTTCATTCCCTTTTTTAGGTAATTCTCAGCAACCGTTGCCAACCCTCTCCAAAGCACTATGTTATGCCAATCAGTTACCTCTCTTCTTTCACCGGTATTTTTATCCTTGAAAGTTTCTGAAGTAGCCAATGGAAAATTCGCCACCGGAACTCCACTTTCTAAATATCTCACCTCTGGGTCTTTCCCCAAATTACCTATCAGAATTACTTTGTTTACGCTTCCTGCCATTTATTGTAGATTATAGATTTTAAGAGAATAGAATATAGACTTTTGAATGTATTGCTAGCCATCCTAATGAACAAAGTCTATGCTCTATGATCTAACATCTAAACTCTTCTCAAATCAAAGATAGTTAATCTACCATGAATACTTTGGAAGAAGTCAGATATCTTATTAACAGTTGAGGCATAGGATAATCATCTAGTTGCTCGATCTTAATATGCATTAGATCATTCACCTTAGGTAAATCGAGCGTGTCGATCACCCAGAATTTTGCATGAATTCGTTGATGAGAGAGAATATGTTGATACTCACCATCTAACATCACTTTTTGATCACCCTGTAACGGAAAATTGGGCTGATCCTTTTCATTTTCAACTTCAATCAAATGAAATTCATATAAACCCTGCCAAATATCTTTCCCGGTTCGCTTGCGAATAGCCACCTGTTCATTGCTTCTCCAGATGAGGTAGTGAAAATATCTATTTCTAACTTTCGTTTTCTTTTCCTTAACCGGCAAATCCAATTGAGTTCCGTTTATGCGAGATATGCAGATCTCATTCACCGGACAATTCTCACAATCTGGATTTTTTGGAGTACAGATCAAAGCACCCAATTCCATAATAGCCTGATTGTGCACTGCAGGATCATTTTCGTCAAGTAATTCTTCTGCTAAACGTTGAAAATATTTTTGACCCTTACCAGAGTCTATTGGCATTTCGCAATTATCCAATCTGGCCAGCACTCTATATACATTGCCATCAACAACCGCATGGGGATGATCATAAGCAAACGAACAAATTGCTGCAGCGGTATATGCCCCTACACCTTTTAAAGAAAGAACAGATCCATATTCGGTCGGGAATTTCCCATTTAGTTCATTGACCACATATTTGGCAGATGCATGTAGATTCCTTGCACGACTGTAATAGCCTAATCCTTGCCAATCGTTTAGAACCTGATCTTCTGTTGCATTTGCAAGCGATTGAATGTCAGGATAATGATCAAGAAATTTGAGGTAATAATCCATCCCCTGATCAACCCTCGTCTGTTGTAGAATTATCTCACTTAACCAGATAGCATAGGGATCAGAAGTGCTTCTCCACGGGAGCTCTCTCGCGTTTTGTCGATACCAATTTTTGATTAATGTCGAAAAATCTCCCATTAGTATTAAAAAAGCAAAGGTCTGTCTAATTTTTCATTTTGGTCAGTATTTATACTATAATTTTGGCCCCGGATTAAATGATTTAAAATTAACTAGTTATGACAAAAGCAGATATTGTAGCAGAAATCTCTGACAAAACAGGAATCGAGAAAGTAGCGGTACAAGCAACAGTGGAGGCGTTTATGGATTCAGTGAAAAATTCATTGGCAGATGGACACAATGTTTATTTAAGAGGTTTCGGATCTTTCATTATCAAAGAAAGAGCTGAGAAGACGGGAAGAAACATTTCTAAAAATCAATCGATTATCATTCCTGCTCACAATATTCCTGCATTTAAACCGGCTAAAACTTTTGTTGAGGACGTAAAAGATAAAGTTGCTGTTAAGTAACAATTTGGTAAAACACATAAGTTTTATATCTTTGTCCTCCCGATTTAAAGGAGACTTCTATAAACTTCCTGTTAATCAGGAAGTTTTTTATATAAAAGGGTTTATAAAGTATTAATTTAAAAGCATTGGAATATGCCAAGCGGTAAAAAGAGAAAAAGACATAAAATGTCGACTCACAAAAGAAAAAAGAGGCTGAGAAAAAACAGACACAAAAAGAAAAAATAATTTCTTTTTAACTGTTTCAGAACAACTTATATTAAAACTTGGTAGATCTCTGCCGAGTTTTACTTCTTTTATCTAAAATAATTTATGTGAGTTACGAGCTAGTTGTTAATTCAAAACCATCAGGACTTTGGATTGCACTACTGCGGGACGGAAAGCTCCTAGAGCTTCACGAAGAGAAAGGTAACACTGACTTCGCAGTAGGCGATATCTATTTGGGCAAAGTACGTAAAGTTGTGCCCAGTCTAAACGCTGCATTCGTAAATGTAGGTTACGAAAAAGATGCATTCTTGCATTACCATGACCTGGGTCCACAGTTTCAATCCCTTGACAAGTTTACACAAGATACATTACACGGAAAACAAGGTGTATCTGATCTTCTTTATTTCAAATCCGAAAAGGATATTGATAAGAATGGGAAGATATCGGACGTTCTTTCGGCTAACAGACAAGTACTTGTTCAGGTTGTAAAAGAACCAATTTCCTCTAAGGGACCAAGATTAAATTCTGAGGTCACTTTAGCAGGTAGATATATCGTTCTTGTTCCATTTTCTAATAAGATCTCTATTTCTCAAAAGATCAAGGATTATGCTGAAAGAGATCGTTTGCGCGATATCATAAAAAGCATCTTACCAAAGAACTTCGGAGTAATTATCAGAACTGTTGCTGAAAACAGAAAGATAGCTGAGATCGATAATGACATGAAGACCCTGGTGGCCAGATGGAAAAAGATGCATACTGCTCTGAAAACTGCTAAGCCACCAAAAAGAGTTTTAGGAGAATTAGACAGAGCATCTTCTTTGTTGAGAGATACCTTGAATGAGAACTTCACTAAGATCCATGTAAATGACCCTGAGCTTTTAGAAGAAATGAAGGCTTATGTGGAGAGTATTGCTCCGGATAAGGTGAATATTCTGAAAGAATACACCGGGAAACATGACATTTTTGAAGCATTTGAGATCAATAAACAGATCAAAACGCTTTTCGGTAAGAAAGTTCCTTTAGCTAGTGGTGGATACCTTATCATTGAACATACTGAAGCCATGCACGTGGTAGATGTTAACTCTGGTAACCGTTCAGCTAAAAATGATACACAAGAAAAGAATGCTATTGCCGTAAACTTAGAAGCAGCTGAAGAATTGGCGCGTGTGATGCGTTTACGTGATATGGGCGGGATCATTTGTGTTGACTTCATTGATATGCATTCACGCGAAAACAACAAATTGTTGTACAACAAAATGCGTGATCTTTTGAAAGAAGATAAAGCGAAACACTCGCTTATTCCTCCTTCAAAATTTGGAGTTGTAGAGATTACCAGACAAAGAGTAAGACCGGTAACTAACATTGAAACAACTGAGGTTTGTCCAACCTGTAATGGTTCAGGAAAGATCCAGGCATCTTTAATGTTTGCTGACGAGATTGAAAATGAACTTAGTTTTCTGTTAGAAGACAAAAAGATGGGTAAAGTTTCATTGCACGTACATCCATATTTAGAAGGATATTTCAAAAAAGGAATGTTCTCCAAGCGTTTCAAATGGTTCATGAAATACAAGAAGTGGGTTCCTGTTATTGCAGACAGCAACATGCACTTAATGGACCACAAGTTCTTCAATAAAAAAGATGAGCAAATAGAGATCTAATCGTGGAACGATCTCCCAAATACTCTCTTCTAGAAGCTAAACAAAAAATTGAAGCCTTTTGCGCTTATCAGGAAAGATGTGATCAGGAAGTTCGCCTGAAACTGCAATCCTGGTTAATGCATTCTGAAGATGTTGATATTCTTATTTCTGATCTGATCACCAACAACTTTCTTAATGAAGAACGCTTTGCTGAAGCCTTTGTTTCTGGGAAATTCAGAATAAAGAAATGGGGCAGGATCAAGATCAAGCAGCATCTTAAACAAAAAAAGATCTCCGACTATTCGATCAAAAAGGCTATGGCTCAAATTGACCCGGATGTTTATTACAATACGCTCGTTGAACTGGCTGAAAACAAATCGGTAACCGGAAAATCTGAATGGGATCGCAAAGCAAAATTGAAGCGTTATTTAGCGTCAAAAGGTTATGAAAATGATCTGATCAATGAGGTGGTGATATAAAAGATACCTAGCCGTATTTTAGATCCTTGAATTAAGCGCTTAGAGAAACGTTAGTACGCGAAGTCTAGTCTTTAGCCTGTTGTGCAAAACAATTCTGAAGATCTCTCCACTTCGGTCGAGATGACACTCGTTTCTATTAAAAATGGAATTTGAGATTTGGAATTTGCGAACTAATCTAGTCTAGACTAGTTAAACCGTACTTCTTCTTGTACTTCTCGTAAAGCTGCATTTGGTGATTATCCATCACAATGAATCTACCTTTCACCATGGCCATATACCCTTTATTGGTGCGCATATCTAATGCATTTCCATCAGAAACATAAAGCGTGGCATCTTTGCCTTTTTCAAGTGATCCGATCTTATGATCAATACCCATGATCTTGGCTGCATTAAGCGTGATCGACATCACTGCTTGTTCTTCTGTCAAACCATAGGCCCAGGCTGTTCCAGCAAGGAAAGGTAAATTTCTCGCATTCATTACCTCCATATCACCTTCATTTGAAATGCAGAACAAAACCCCTTTTGATTGTAGTTTACCTGCAATCTCATAGTAGGCATTTACATTATCATCTTCAAATCTTGGTAACGAATGAGGACGATCCAAAATAACGGAGAAATGATTTTCTTTCAAGCGGTGAGCTACCAAATAGGAGTCATATCCACCCACTAACACCGGGAATTTCAAATTAAATTCTCTGCTAAAATCAATCACATCATTGATCTCTGGTGCAAAATCAGCATGAATATAAAGTCGCTTTTCCCCTTTAAACACGCCTCTCATTGCCTCATACTTCAAATTCTTATCATCATGGTCCTTAACCTTTGAATAGGCTTCAGCAGCCTTGAAAAAATCAAGGATCTCATTTTTTACTTTATCGTAATTTTCATTTTTTGATGTTGCACCAGGTTCAGCCCACCAACCTGTTCTTCTGTATTTTTGAGGCCAGTTCAAATGTACTCCATCATCTTGCAAATAAGCAGCATCTTCCCAGTTCCAACCATCCATGGCCATAACTGATGATGTACCAGACAGGATACCTCCTCTTGGTGTAGATTGTGTTACAAGAATTCCATTTGTTCTTACGGTATACATCACTTCCGAATCCATATTGTATCCAATCAAAGCTCTCACATTAGGATTCCATGCTCCGGTTTCATTAAAATCTAGAGTAGCTCTTACCGCATCAATCTCTGTTAAACCCATAGTGATATTTGGAGCTATAAATCCGGGATACACATGCTTGCCTGTAATATCAACAATAGTATCCCAATCAGATGCATTTACAGGATTGGTCAAACCATTCATGACGAATTTGATCTTACCATCTTCAATGCCAATGATGGTATTATCCATGTATTCTCCGTTCCCAATGTGGGTTTTACCACCTTTTAAAAGAACTCTTTTATAAGTTTGCTCCATTGGAGAAGGTGATTGAGAGAATACTGTTCCCGCAATAAACAAACATGCTATGGCCATTACTTTCTTCATTATTCTTCTCCTATTGAATCACAGTGGTAATGTGGATTTTGGCGCATAACTGGCGCTTTGGTTTTAGCCCCGCCATTTTTTGCATCCAACATTAAGGCAATGATGCGTTTTCTTTCAACCTGGTCACGTTTTTGTAATTCCACATTACGTTCCCAGTCATATAACAGCATTCCGTCTACAAAAGTCTTTTCTACTTTAGCATTAATAGATAAAGGATTATCTGTCCAGATCACAATATCTGCATCTTTACCTTCTCTGATACTTCCCATTCTGTGATCGAGATGTAGCAATTTTGCAGGATTCAACGTCACCATTTTCCAGGCATCCTCTTCAGAAACACCTCCATATTTAACAACTTTTGCTGCTTCCTGATTCAATCTTCTTCCCATTTCAGCATCATCTGAATTGATTGCTGTTACAATTCCCATCTCATTTAAAATAGCCGCATTGTAAGGAATTGCCTCTTTCACTTCATACTTATAAGCCCACCAATCAGCAAAAGTTGATGCTCCTGCACCGTGCACTTTCATTTTGTCTGCTACCTTATAGCCTTCAAGAATGTGTGTAAAGGTATTCACCGTGAATCCCATTGAATCACCAACATGCATCAACATATTGATCTCTCCTTGCTGATACGAATGACAAGTGATAAATCGTTTCTTATCCAGGATCTCAGACAATGCATCTAATTCAAGGTCCTTTCTAGGTGCGTTAACTTCTTTTCTTTGAGCGTCAGACATCTTGTAATAATCTTCCCATTCTTTTTTATAGGTTTTCGCTCTCAAAAAAGCATCATAGAATACCTGTTCAACACCCAGCCTGGTTTGAGGATATCTCACTGTTTGATTATCCCCCCAGTTGGATTGCTTCACATTTTCACCTAAAGCGAATTTGATAAAGCCATCTACCAGCGTATCATTGTTCAACAACATCTCTTCAGGTGAGAATCCCCACTTTAACTTTACCAAAGCTGATTGCCCGCCAATAGCGTTTGCAGATCCGTGTAATAATTGAGCCGCAGTTACACCTCCTGCTAATTGTCTATAAATATTAATATCATCTGATCTCACCACGTCAGCAATAGAAACTTCTGAAGAAATGGATTGACCTCCTTCATTCACTCCTTTGCTTATGGCAATATGTGAATGTTCATCTATGATTCCACAAGTAACGTGTTTGCCAGTTCCATCAATTGTAATTGCACCACCTGGAGCACCACCACCCACAGCAATGATCTTACCTCCTCTAATGGTCACGGATGAATTCTTTAGGATTCCTTTATCTTCATTCGTCCAGACTGTCGCATTTTTGATATAATAGGTTTCCTGTTTAGGAAGATCTTTAAATCCATAAGCCATATTCGGATATGTCAGGCTTGCAACTGCAGATGTATCTACCTCAGCCTTCTCTTTTTCCTTTTTCTTTTCTTCTTTGTGCTTCTCAGAACGAACTGCTGCCCACTCGATCCATTCTCCGTTTGGCATTGTTCCAGTACCATCCATAATTCCTAAACCAGGATGATAAGAACCATTCAACTGGATAATACCGTCATGCTCAGTGTTGTGTGTCTCGAACATCAAGCTTAATTGCAAACCTTCAAATTCTAACTGACATTTTACTTTAGTAGTATCCATCTTGCTTGCGCCTGAAGAATTCGTTTTAATCTCATAGACATAGATGGTAGCATCTGGTTTCTGTTCAGTTCCAGTTACTTTTAGATCATACACGTAGTTCTTCACGTTCAAGTCATACTCTCCTCTCAGATCAGCTTTATCAACAGCCTTAAATCGTTTTCTTTGACCATTTGACCAGTTTTCATAGATCTCACCATCCCCAAACAAATCTCCTTTTACCACTAAGAAATTAGCAATCTTACCATGTTCAAGTGTTCCAATTTCATTATGAACATCCAGGAATTTAGCCGGTGTTTCTGTCAAGGCCCTTAGCGCTTCCTTTGGTGGTAATCCATGTTTAATGGCTTTCTTCAACATCTTCATGAAGTCACCTTTTTTCTTTAAGCCATCCATGGTAATAGCGAACGGAATTCCAGATCGATAAAGGAAATATGGATTATAAGGTCTAAGCTCCCAGTTTTTAAGATCGGCCAAAGAAACGTATCTGGCGGCGTAAGGATCCGTCATATCAAAGGCATCCGGAAAATTCAATGGAATAATCAACTTTGCTCCACTGGCCTTTATTTCTCTGATGCGTTCAAACTCATCTCCACCTCCTTTTGCAATGAGATCAAAATTGAATTCCTTCGCAATTTTTGCAGCTCGGAGGATCTCCAACTTATCTGACAATCCAAATACCTGCGGAACTTTCATGTTTTCAAGACCTGCTCGAAGAGAAATATTTTCCTTGTGTACCTTATTCAGTCCGGCAAACCATTTGGCATCATACATAAATTGTCTGATCAATGCTATACTTCCCATTTGCGAAGAAGGGTAAGATTGACGTGATGATCCTTTTGAAAAAGAATAATGGTTAGACACCTCTGCTTTTATGACACGGTCAACTGTAGGTTCTGAACTAAGAGACAATAATACTGCTGTTCCTCTCAAAATTCCATCACCTTGATGAGTTGCAATAGCACCAAAACCTTGTTTCAGGTATTCTTCTTTGTCTTTAAAGGAACCATCATCATATAAATCATATCCTTTTGTTTCAGGATGAATCGCCTCATTCCAATAATAAGGTCCTTCTTTCAAGGTGTTGATCTGCGGACCTCCTCCTCTATGCTTAGAAGTAGCATTGGCAATTCCCTCAGATGAGTACATATCAATAAATGCAGGATAAATAGTATATCCTTTCAAATCAATCTTTACGGCGTCTCTCGGCGGAATTTCAACAATTCCCACCTTCTCGATCACACCGTTTTTGACGATCATCATACCTATTGGTAAGGTCTTATCAGGAGATACTACGATCTGACAATTAGTTAATACGTACGTTGTGTTCTTCGGATCGTGAACACCGTTCTCAGGAGAATAATCCTGAGCTGTAGAAATGGTAGAACTCAACACTGCGAGCAGACTGAGTAAAATATATTTCATACCTCTTGGGGCGAATGGCATTATTAAGACTAAATTTGTCCAAAAATAAGCAATTATGGACACATTCTACTATTTAGCTACACATGCCCATGCAGGTTGGAGATGGATTGTATTATTTCTATTGATTTATGCGGCTTTCAGCATGTTCATGGCCAATAAAAAGAAAGAGGCTTACACAGAAAAATACAGAAAATTAGGATTGTTTACCATGGTTGCGTATCACATTCAATTCCTAGGTGGATTGGTCTTGTATTTCATTAGTCCTAAAGTTCAATTCGTAGCAGGAATGATGGGAAACAAGTTGCTTAGATTCTTTGCGGTAGAACATATGCTTATGATGACCATTGGTATGGCTTTGATCACTGTAGGATATGTAAAAGCCAAGAAAGCAAAAGAAGATTCAAAAAAATTCAAGTTTCAATATGTAATGATGATTGCTACTTTGATACTTGTTTTAGCTGCTATTCCTTGGCCTTTCAGAGAAGCGCTAGGTGGACACTGGTTCTAAATTTTCTTGAGGAGATAGATGGGAGAAGGATTAATTTATACGGATGTTGAACCGGAAGATGTAGTATTGGTTGGCTTGATCACTGATGATCAAACGGAAGACCAGGCTAATGAATATCTGGATGAACTGCAATTTCTGGCTGAAACGGCTGGCGCAGTTACAAGAAAAAAATTCGTTCAACGCATTGATACACCCAATACCAAAACCTATGTGGGCTCAGGTAAGATAGAAGAGATCAGGTTGTATTGCATGCAAAACAGAATTGATGCTGTCATTTTTGATGATGAGCTTTCTCCATCTCAATTAAGAAACATTGAAAAGATCCTGGACAGAAAGATCCTTGACCGCAACAACCTCATCCTCGATATTTTTGCAAAACGTGCAAGAACAGCTGATGCTAAAACGCAGGTTGAATTAGCACAATACCAATATCTGTTACCACGTTTAACAAGAATGTGGACCCACCTTGACCGTATCAAAGGGGGTATTGGAATGAGAGGAACTGGGGAAACTCAGTTGGAGACGGATAGACGAATTATCACTCAGAAGATAGCACTTCTAAAAGAGAAATTGATCAAGATCGATCGTCAAAAAGCTGTTCAAAGAAGCAATCGCGGACAGTTAGTAAGAGTCGCTTTGGTAGGATATACCAACGTGGGTAAATCCACTACTATGAACCTATTGAGTAAATCAGAGGTATTCGCAGAAAACAAACTATTCGCAACACTTGATACAACTGTTAGAAAAGTGGTGATCGATAACCTTCCATTCTTATTATCAGATACAGTTGGATTCATCAGAAAACTTCCTCATCAATTAATTGAATCTTTCAAATCAACCCTGGATGAAGTAAGAGAAGCAGATGTTCTTGTTCACGTGCTGGATATCGCCCATCCAAATTTTGAAGATCATTACAATGTGGTGAATGAAACTATTGCTGAGATCGATCCGCACATGAAAGAAAAACCAACAATTGTGGTATTCAATAAAATTGACGCATACAATCCAAAACCAGATGAAATAGGTTTTCATCCGGATGGCGCCGCATTTGCTCTTGAAGAACTCAAAAATACCTGGATGGCTAAGTTGGGTAATAAAAACTGCATCTTCGTATCAGTTCAGGAAAAGATCAATATTGATGAGTTAAAGGCTAGGATTTATGAAGAAGTGAAAGAGATCTTTCAGATCAGATATCCTTACCACAATTTTTTATATTAACCTAAATGGATTTAGGTAGAAAAACCTAGATTTTTTCTGTCTAAATTTCATATTAACCCTTTCATTTCAATAGCTTTGGCTTTACCTTGATCTGAACCTATGTTAACCATTGACATGAACGAACTTGTAATCCATAAAGTATCGGCAACTGATGAAATATGGACTTCATATTATGATAAATGGAAAGAAGATATTGAAAGCTTTTTTCCTCACTTCACTTTAGAAGATGCCTTTTTTAGTGAGATCCTCCTATTGAACAGTAAAAATGAAATCGCCGGTGTATTCGTCTATCAGGATAAAGGTGATGAACTCCATATCGAATTGGATTATGTATCTCCAGATTTCAGGGACCAGGGAGTTGGGAAAGATTTCTTCAAACAAATGACATCACAATTTCAACAAGATGGTTTTAAAATAATGTCTACATTGACCGGCAACCAAACACATAGAGAATATTTATTGAATGTTGGTTTTAAAAATTCACCTAAGCATCCTGATCTTTACGTTAGAGAATTAATTTAGAATTCAGCCATTTCCGAATTTCACCATACGATTACTCCTCTTCTTTGGCATCCTCAATTTGATTGCTTCTAAAGGCAGAAGGCACGAGATCAGGGATTAGTTTCATCACGATAGGCATGATCACTGTTCCCCCAGGCAACATAAAAAGTCCTAAAGCCGGAATAGATTTGGCTAAATCTTTGAATTGAGCCTTTACTTTCTTTTTCTCCTCTTTTGACAATTCAGTGGTGGTAGATTTGGCGATCAACTGAACCAACTCCTTACTTTGCTTTAATTCAGTGGCCAGTTTGTCCTTATTTCTACCCAGAATCTTTCTCCATTTATCAGTTGCACTGGACATTAATTGTTCAGCATCATTCTTACCACTTAGAAAAGGAACCTCATCAGCATTGTTGATCACAAATGATTGAATGGCTATAAAAGACTGATCTTTTTCGTCCTCATCTATTCCTAATCGAATGGCTAGATCATCTAAAAATCGTTGCTCTTCTTCCACAACAATCCTATCGCTCCAAACAACTAATGTTGCCATTTCCATGAAATATCTTTTCATCAACCATGACATCTCATAATTGAATTCAATATCAGTTAATGTTTTGTTGTCATTCCAAAATGACCTGGCTATTTCTCTATCTTCTGGTTCTAATTGAGATGATGCCATAAAAACTTCAAACATGGCTTCTTCTTCTTCAGCAATTTCACCATCAGATTGGGCAGCAACTGCCACCACTTTAAGCATATCCAACATTACTGATCTTCGTTTTTCAGCTAAAGCCTCAAGATCTTCACTCAAATGATATTCATAGTAAAGGATCAGATCCTGAAAAACCAAGCTATTATGCAGATAAGCCGTCCAAAGTTTATTCGAAAGGCTCATTTTAATATCTACCCTTTGTGATAAAATAGATTCTAACTTTTCATAATCCGTTTGTCCTTTGAATTGCAACCAGTTCTTCTTTGCTTTTTCAATCTCTGTTTCTTCGTAAAATGAAACAAAGTTCTTGATAAGATCATCTACATTCTCAAAGGGTATTTCTCCTTTATGGGCTCTCACTACAACCAGCAACCCTTCTAACAATAAGACTTTGAATTTTTCGTCACTTGACCATTTTAAATGATCTTCATCTGAGGTAAAAAGAAATTTAACCGGAAAGCCATACATAAGACCAGTAGGTTGTAGCGTTCCGTAGATCACTTCTTCAGGAGAAAGATCAAGCGGATACTCATCCAGGGCTTTATCATAGTCTTCCTTCAAAGAGAAAAACTTCTTGATCCAACCACCACTACTGGGATTCATCATGGACTAAAATTTGGTAATTTAAAGATAAATAAATCTCAGGAACATCAGATAAACTTAACTTTGACAAAGCATCATGAAATCATTGTTCACATATTTTTTTGTAGGAGTAATTTCCAGTTTGACATTCGCCGGAATATCTATTCAGAAGATTGCCGATCTTCCTACGAACATGTATGAAACATCTGGAATTGAATTGTATAAGAACAAATATTTACTGACGCATAATGACAGTGGCAACAAACCTGAACTTTTCATTCTAGATCTAAAAGGTGTATTCTTAAGAAAGATCACTCTTACAAATGTCAAGAATATTGACTGGGAAGATATTACAATAGATGATCATGGGAATGTTTATATCGCGGATATCGGGAACAACACCAATGAACGTAAAGCTGTTTTCATTTATAAAATAAAGGCGAAGGACATTGAATCATCAGTAAAAGAAACAGAAGTAGATATAATTCAAGTGAAGTATGAAGATCAAACTGAATTCCCTCCTAAGGAAGATAATTTGAACTATGACGCAGAAGCAATGTTTTGGAAGGATGACAGCTTATTCATTTTAACAAAATGCAGAACAGTTCCTTTTACCGGAAGATCATATGTATATGGATTTCCGGCTAAAAAAGGTTCTTACAAGGTTAAGCCATCAGGACATATTCAATTCTGTGATGCCGGGTGGAGAAGTTGTTCTCTTACTGCTGCAGATTATGATCCTGCTACCAATACCATTGTTGCATTGTTATACGGCAAATTATGTATTATCAAAGATTTCAAGAAAAACAGATTCTGGGAGGGCGATATCACTACCTATAACCTTGGGGGAATTAAACAAAGAGAAGGCGTATGCTTTGGTGAAAAGAATACCCTGTATATGACTGATGAATACAGACGTCCAATTGGCGGCGGAAATCTTTATAAAATTACACTGAAATGAAAGCCGTGATCTTTGATATGGATGGGGTTTTAATTGACTCAGAACCACTTTGGAAAATTGCCGAAATAGAAGGTTTTGGAAAAGTTGGAATTGATCTTACCCATACTGATTGCGAAGAAACTGTTGGGTTAAGGATTGACGAAGTCGTAAAATTGTGGTACAACCGGGTTGGTTGGGAAGGTAGATCATTAATTGAGGTTGAAGAGGATATTATCAATGTCCTGATTCGAGAGATCAGAGAACAAGGTAAAGCATTAGAAGGGGTGTACGAATCTTTAGAAATGATAAGATCTCATGATCTAAAAATTGGGCTAGCCACCTCTTCAGCCAATCGTATTTTAGAGGTAGTTCTTGAAAAACTGAATATTCGGGACTATTTTAATGCAGTGCATTCTGCCGAACATGAATCACACGGTAAACCGCATCCTGCGGTATTTTTGTCAGCAGCAGAAAAGCTAAAAGTCCATCCAAATGATTGTTTAGTTATTGAAGATTCGTTAAATGGTGTAATTGCAGCTAAAGCTGCCCGTATGAAAGTGGTTGCAATACCTGAAAAATCACATCATTTTGATGAAAGATTGAAATTGGCTGATAAAATTTTACCCTCCCTAAATCATTTTAAATTAGACGAGTGCTTTAATTTCTGGGGGTAAACCCATATTTTTTTGCGATAAAGTCTCAGATGAGCTATCTTTGTGCCCGCTTTGCACACTACGCATGGCCCTTTTTTGAACGTCATGACAAAATACTTTCTACTCTTAGTATGGTTGTTGGTACTTCTTTCTGCCGAAGGCCAAAACACTTCAATTCATCAAGAACAACTTGAATTTTACAATGCTCAAAATAAAACCACCGAATGGTATGAGCAAAATGTGAACACTGAAACCTACTATTTTCCTGAGGAAAGAAGCAGTTGTAATTTGAACAAAGTAGTTTATGGCTGGCATCCTTACTGGGTTGGTAGTGCTTATAACAACTATGATTGGGATCTACTTAGTCATTTCTCTTTCTTTTCTTATGAAGTAGATGCTTCAACAGGGAATGCACTTACAACGCACGGATGGGCTACATCAGATGCCGTTGATTCAGCACTAGCCAATGGGGTTAAAGTAACGCTTTGCGTAACACTTTTCGGAAGCACAGGACTCACTACATTCCTAACCAATTCAACAGCAAAACAAAACCTGATCAGTAATTTGATCACACTAGTACAGGATAGAGGTGCCCATGGTGTGAATATTGATTTTGAAGGATTACCTGCTGCGCAAACAACCAACTTTGCCAATTTCATGGTTGATCTGGCGAACCAAATGCATACCGCTATACCAGGTTCAGATGTGAGCACGGTATTATATGCGGTGGATTGGAGTGGAGTTTTCGATTTTGGAATCATGGAGCCGGAAGTTGACCACTATATTGTGATGGGATATGCCTATTATTACCAGGGAAGCGGTAGCACCGGACCATGTGATCCTCTTTATCATTTCGGCTCATCTTATAATTATACACTTTCAAAAACCACAACCTATTATCTGGATGCCGGATGCCCAAAAGATAAATTCATTCTTGGCCTTCCTTACTATGGGTATGAATGGCCTACAACGAGTTTAACAATACCGTCTTCAACCACCGGAAGCGGAACGGCCAGAACATTCTCTTATGTAATGAACAACACCTCTGGTAATTATTCCACAGGAAATCATAGTTGGGATGCAGATAGCTATTCAGATATCTATGCTTTTAACAATGGTGGGGCCAAACAATGCTTTATTACCCTTGAAGATGGATTTAGAAAACGTTTAGAACACGTTAATCAAACAGATATTGGTGGCATAGGTATTTGGGCACTAGGTTATGATAATGGCTATAATCAGCTATGGAACGCTATTGAAGATTATCTTTCAGATTGTCATGCTGATCCTTGTTCCGGAAATATTCATGATTTTGGAGGTCCAACAAAAAACTATTATAATGATGAGGACTATACCTGGACGATCTCACCTTCTGGTGCAACTCAAATTGACGTAAACTTTGCATCATTCAGTGTTGAAGTTGGTTATGACACTTTATTCATCTATGACGGGAATTCAACTGCTTCACCTTTGATTGGATCTTACACCGGAACAAATTCTCCCGGTTCATTTTCAACTTCAGGTGGTGATATTACTTTTTATTGGAAATCAGATGGGGCAACAGTTGGCGCAGGATGGAATGCAACTTATCAATGTGTAACCTCAACTACAAACCCTCAGGCTGATTTTAACCTTCCTTCAAATACTACCTTTTGCCAGGGAGAATTGATCCAATTCACCAATACTTCCGTTGATGCTACAAATTATTATTGGGAATTCGAAAATGGAACACCAGCAACAAGTACAGATACTGATCCAATGGTGACTTATTACATATCAGGAACCTATGATGTAACATTGAATGCTATTGATGGTACTGATACGAACTCAGTTACTCAACAAATATCTGTTAGCGTGGCCAATGCACCTACATCAAATTTCACTTCCAATTCTCCAGTGACTATGCCCAATAGTACCATTTACTTTACGAATTCTTCATCACAGGCAAGCAGTTACGTCTGGAATTTTGGAGATGGAAACACATCTACTGATTCAAATCCATGGCATAATTACGGTGCAGCAGGTATATATACCGTGCAATTGATCAGTTCAAATTACATATGTGACAATGATACCATTACTCATACTGTAGAGGTTATTGATAATGTAGGAATCTTCGAAAAAGGTCTGGAAAGATTCATGGCCTTCCCGAATCCATTCAATTCAGAGATCTTCATTCAGGGCATTCAGGATCCATCTACCGCGATCAAAATGTTTGATGCTAATGGTAAAGAGGTGAAAATTGAATTTAGTGATGTGACGGAATCAATCATCAACCTTGATCAACTCGCTAAAGGTGTATATGTTTTAGAAATTACCGACAATCTTGGTATCGCCAAATTGATGGTGATCAAAGAATAAGGCTAATAATAAACCATTGCGCGCATATTTTCAAAAGGGATTTTTATCGCTCCTAAAACATGCTATATTAAATGCATGAAACATTCCTTGCTTATCCTCTTCTTATTCCTTGTCGGGCAGATCAATGCTCAAAGTAACAATGCAAGCCCGCCAAAATTCGAAATAGTTGGAAATTATTACGCTAACAATTACTCCGTATTTTATCCAATCGGATGGTCGAGATCGGGTCAATTGGCATATATAGTGCAAGATGTAAATTCTCTTGGTGCAGCTCAGATCTACATCTATGACCTTGCAATAACCAATGCTGAAGGATGGGGAAATGTGTTTGAAGAATCTACCATTTATAATCTTGAAGTTGATACATCATACAATAACTTCCATCAAGAATATTCAGACCATTATGATACAACTCATTTTAACTATAATTTCATGACAAATGTGTATTGGAATGAACATAAAGAAAATATCGAAAGATTAGTAGAACGACATAAGATCATTAGAACTAATGATAAAATTGTTCAACCTGTATCATCCTTAAACGATCTGGGAATTGGATTGTCAGTTGAGAGACAAAGAGATTCTATTAATGCCATTCGGGTAGACACTTATTTTGCCATCAACATCACTTATAAGGGAATCAAAAAGAAAGTATACTATCAAAACAACTATCTGAATGAGGATGGTATGACAACAGATAATTGGGGAAACGTATCTGATCTTCTGTATTATCAAATTGAAGGGTACATAAAATCTCCATATACAGATGATTTTTATCTATACATTCATGAGATTACCATGGGATTTGAAGAGCCGGCAGAAACGGTGATTCTAGCCCATTTTAACTTGAAAGATTGGAAAGTTGAAGATTAACTCATTTTCAAGAAGGCTACTTCTTTTTCAGTCAGATGTCTGAACGTTCCTCTTGGAAGATCCTTCTTCGTTAAACCTGCAAATTTAACACGATCAAGTTTAACTACTGTATAAGCCAATGCATCAAACATCCTTCTAACAACTCTGTTCTTACCTGAATGGATCTCAATACCAATTTCTCTATTTCTGGTATCAGGGATAATTTTGACTTCATCAGCTTTCACGTAAGAGCCATCATCCAATTCAACACCTTCCATTAATTTGTTAATGTCCTCAACATCCAATGGTTTGTCAATGGTCACATGATAGATCTTTGCTACCTCATAACGTGGATGTGTTAACTTCTTTGCAAGGTCTCCATCATTGGTAAAAAGCAATAAACCGGTTGTATTTCTATCTAATCTTCCAACTGGATAGATTCTTTCCTTACATGCTTTCGCAACTAACTCATAAGCCGTCTTTCTGCCTTGAGGATCATCCATTGTTGTGATAAAGTTCTTTGGCTTATTTAGAAGAACATATTGTTTTTTCTCAGATTGAATAAGTTGTCCGTCATATCTAACTTCATCACCAGGCTTGATCTTATAACCCATTTCAGTGATGGTTTTACCGTTCACCTCAACTACACCAGTTGCAATCAGCACGTCTGCCTCTCTCCTTGAACAAATACCTGCATTTGCAATGAATTTGTTTAATCTTACCTCTTCACTAAATGACGGTAATGGGTCTCCTTTACGTTTTTTAAATCGTTGGTCCTGCTGCTGTTTAGGCTTTCCTTTAGCCGCCAATCTCTTCTGAGGACGCTTCCCGCCATTATTATCTTTTCCTGACATAACTAATAAATTGAGTGCAAAGGTAGGAAATCAATTCTATGAATTCCCTCTTCCTAAAACTTGAAGTACTTTTTGGAGATCCTCAGGGGTATCAATATTCGGTGTTTCAATGGTCGTTTCAGCAGTGCGAATATTAAAGCCATTAAATAACCAACGCAATTGTTCAAGGGATTCTAGTTTCTCCAGCTCAGTGGGTTGAAGCTCTAACAATTGCTCAAGTACTTCAATCCTCCAGGCATAAATACCAATATGTTTGAAAAATTCACCCCCAGATTTACGATAAGGAATAGGACTTCGACTGAAATAAAGTGCATTTCGGTCATCATCAAGCACCACCTTTATTCGATTTGGATTATTCAAATCATCTTCACTATCCACTCTTTTTACTAAAGTCCCAATTTCAACTGAAGCATCATCATCTGCAAATAGTTCCAATACCAGATCCAATTGTTGTGGTTGAATAAGTGGCTCATCTCCCTGAATGTTGATCACCACGACAATATCATCATAGTATTGAATAACTTCGCCGCAACGCTCTGTTCCATTTTGATGATCTTTTGAAGTCATGACAACCTCTCCGCCAAATCCCTTTACATGATCATAAATTCGTTGATCGTCTGTTGCCACTACAAGATCTGTGATCATTGAAGACTTAGACGCTTGTTCATAGACTCTTTGGATCATGGATTTACCCATGATATCTACCAAAGGTTTACCGGGAAATCTAGTTGATTCGTAACGTGATGGAATGATACCTAAAACTCTCATAAGAACCAGACAAAGTTAGATGAAAATTATTTCCATCTGCTTCTTCTAGGTTTCTTTCTCCACATATTTCGTTTCACGTATTTACGTTTAGTGAAAGAGTTCTTGAACATAGACATCCCATAACCCATAGATACTTCATGGGTCATACCACCATATCTATTTACCTTTCCTAATCCAAGATCGTACGAGTAAATAATCTTGAAATTCTCCCACAAAATAATACCGGCTGACAAAATTACGGTGTTATCTATACGATATCCAGCTGAGGCCCAGAATCGCTCTCTTAGTATGAAATTCATATCAGCATTTATGGCTAAAGGGCTTCCTTTTGTCCATTTGATCATTGCAGTAGGATAAAACTTGAAATAGTACTCATCTACAAAACGATATCCACCAGTCAGGAAAAAGTGCTGATAAGTTAAGTCGCCAAACATTTTACTGGATGGCCCAACATTACCATTGTTAAACAAATAAGGTGCTCCTAATCCGACATGCCAATGTTTGCTTCTAACAAACATTCCTGCTCCAAAATTCACATCTGTAAACTTGAATGAGCCTGTCATATATGGATCTGATCCTTCATAGAAGGTTAACTGATCATAGTTACCTGATTGTTGGTTATAACTAGCTTTTATTCCAAAAGACATTTGAGTATTCCTACCCAATTTGATCGCATAACTATAACTCCCTCCTATTTCAAGATGTTTGAACACTGTAATTTGATCCTGAAGGAATTGAACATTAAAATTATGACCCCTGAATCCGTAAAATACATTTCCAATAAATGTTTGCGGAGTACCTTCAATTCCCATCCATTGTCTTCTATAAAGCACAGAACCACCCAAGTTAGTTTCGTGTTCTACATACGCAGGATTAAATATCTGGTGATTATGCATATACTGGCTATAATTCACCCTGTTTTGAGCGAAAGCGCCAACTCCTATAAGGAGAACTATTAATAGTAATATCTGTCTCATAATCATCATCTCTTAATTACTATGTAACCAGTTATTTTCTCACCTGAACCGTCTCCTAGATCAAAGATGTAGAAGTATGACCCTTCTGGTACTTTATCACCATACAATACAATTCCTTTGTTTGGTGTTCCATCCCATGAATTATCATATCCATGCATCTGATAAACCACATCTCCCCAGCGGTTCATTACCGTTAAAGTATTGTCCGGATATCTATGGATATTCTTGATTTGGAATGTTTCGTTATGACCATCCCCGTTCGGGCTAAACCCGGTATAAAGTACTGGTGCAAGTGGTTGATCTAAAATGAATGAATTTTGTTGTTCACATCCATTATCGTCTGTTACAATAACAGTATATGTTCCGGCAACCAGATCTGAAATAAAGTCAGTGGTTTCACCATTATCCCACATATAATTATACGGTGCATTTCCCCCTGTCACCATTAGATCAATCCAACCATCACTTCCATTTTCATGAGAAATCTGCCATCCGTTACTATATTGAGAAACGTCTCCATCAATAGTCATAGAATCAGGCTCGATTATCGAATAGGATTCGGAAATTGTACATCCCCTTGCATCAACAATTGTGATCGTATAAGTTCCTTCTGGTAAATTCTTGGCTGTATTACCTGCTCCCATTGGTGTCCATGTATAGCTGTAAGGGAATGTTCCTCCTGTAACAAACACTACAACCTTTCCATCAATCTCTCCCCAACAACTTATCTGTGTTATACTTTCATCAATGTGTAAAGAATCTGGTTCAATGATCTCTGCTGTTACAGTATCCACACATCCTTCCGCATCAGTAATAACACATTGATAAGTTCCTTCTGCAAGTCCTGCCAGATCCTCGGAAGTTGAAGAATTTGACCACTGATAAGTGAAAGGAGGATTACCCGCAGTTA
Source organism: Crocinitomicaceae bacterium (assembly GCA_020635955.1). GTDB lineage: Bacteria > Bacteroidota > Bacteroidia > Flavobacteriales_D > Crocinitomicaceae > Paracrocinitomix. The sequence continues at coordinate 10,175 of JACJYW010000010.1, read as the reverse complement.
CAGTTAGATCAATCGTACCATCAACTTCTCCAATACAACTGATATTCGTTGCCACAGGATCTCCAATTGGCTTTTCAAATACCTCAATCACGAACGAACAGGTATCAGTATTACCATATGCATCAGTTGCCACATAAACCTGATTCGTTATACCATCCGGGAATGTACTTCCAGAAGGTAAACCATTTATCCTTGTCACGGTAACCGGACCACAGTTATCAGTAGCGAAAGGTATCACGAATGTTACATCATTATCACATGTATGAATATCTGGAGGACAAGTGATCTGTGGTTTTGTTGTATCAGTCAATGTTACATTGAATGAACAGAATGATACATTTCCACTTGCATCCTGGCCAAACAATAATACCGTTTGTGTAGAATTGAACACAGTGCCCGGTAATGGCTGCTGCGTAACTATAACGGCTTCACAATTGGCAGTAGTATTTGCCATAGCGGTGTAGTCTAATAATACAGAGTGACAAGTGTCGTTTAGATATTGAACCTGATCACCAGGACAACCGATCACAGGAGCTATTGTATCGATCGGAATCACCATAAATAGACATTGTCCAGTGTTACCGGAGGCATCAGTTACGATCATTGTCATTTGCTGATTAGCTATGACAGGGGTTCCTATTGCAGGAATTTGTGAAATAACAGTTGTACCGCAATTATCATTTGCAGAAACTAATAGACTATAATCCTCAATAATATATTCACAGTTCACATCAAAATATACTGTCAACGGTTGAGGAGGACAAGAAATAGTAGGTGAAATAGTATCTGATAATAACACATTGAATGTACAAGAGCTGACATTTCCACTAGCATCTTCAGCATAAAGCGTAATTGGAGTATTAACACCGATATCTGTTCCAGCTGAAGGTAATTGTGTAACTGTAAACGGACTGCAGTTATCTGTAGCCACAAGTGATCCTGTATAATCTGGTAAGGTGTATTTACAGTTCACTCCAACATATTCATTCTGATCCGGAGGACAAGAAGTGATGACAGGAGGAGTGTTGTCTGATGGAATCACATTAAATGAACAACTTGTACTATTACCTGCACCATCAGTAGCCGTTAATGTTACTGCCGTAGTAGCGGCAATTGCAGTTCCCGGAGCTGGAATTTGGGTGATTGTAATTGGTCCACAGTTATCAGAATTCAATGCCATTATCGTGTAATCGATCAAAATATATTGACAGTTCACATTGAAAGAAACATTTTGATTCGCAGGACAATTGATAACAGGAGGCGTATTATCAACTGGAATTACATCAAACGAACAAGTTTTTGAATTACCTGTTGCATCAAATGCAGTTACAAACAATGTCTGGGTTGATGTGATGATCGTTCCAATTGGAATCGATTGAACTACTGACGTTACACCACAGTTATCCGAAGAAACAGTTAATGGTTTAAAGTTAGTCATGACATATTCGCAGTTTGCATTTAATGAAACTGTTTGGTTACCAGGACAGGAAATTGTTGGCTTAATGGTGTCAGCAGGAATTACATTGAATGAACAGGTATTCAAATTACCCGCACCATCTGCTACAGTCAATGTTACCAATGTTGTTAATGAAATTACCGTACCTGCTACAGGAGATTGAGTTACTGTTAACGGTCCACAGTTATCTGCCACTGCAGGCAACGTAGTATAGTCTAATAAAGTATATTGACAATTTGTATCAAAGAATACATTTTGATCCGGCGGACACGCTATGGTAGGAATAGTTTGGTCTGTTGGAATCACATTGAATGAGCAAGAAGTTGATAAACCTGCGCCATCCGTTACCGTCAACGTTACAGTTGTTGTACCAGTAATTATCGTACCTGCTGCTGGTGACTGAGTTACCGTTAACGGTCCACAGTTGTCAAGCGTTACGGCCATTCCAGTATAATTTAACAGAACATATTCACAGTTCGCATTAAACGCAACGTTTTGATTCAAAGGACAAGCAATAGAAGGTGGGATATTGTCAGTAGGTATAACATCAAATGAACATACTGAGGTATTACCATTACCATCATCCGCAGTTAATGTAACCGTTGTTGTTCCCGAAATTAATGTGCCAACCGCCGGGAATTGAGTTACCGTAACGATTCCGCAATTATCAGAAGTTGTAGCCATTACCGTATAATCCAGTAATGAATACTGACATGAAGCATCAAAGAAAACATTCTGAGTTGCAGGACAATTAATTACCGGACTTGTGGTATCTGAAATTAATACATTGAATGTACAATTTGTTGAATTACCATAAATGTCGTTCACAGTCATTGTGATCAATTGATCAGTGAATAATACCGTTCCTGGAGCAGGGCTCTGAACTATTGATGCAACTGCACAGTTATCTCCGGTCACAACTAAACCTGTATAGTTTTGCAAGATGTGCTGACATGAAGCATCAAAATACTCTATTTGATCTGGAGGACAAATCGCTGACGGAGCTTCAGTATCATTAATAGTAATATTGAATGAACAGCTAGTACTGTTTGTTGAAGCATCAATTACTTGATAGGTCACAACAGTTGTTCCTATAGGGAATAAAGAACCAGAAGGCATTCCTGCTGTAAGGTTGGTAACAGATCCAGGACAATTATCAGCACCCACAGGAGTGACATAGTTAATTGTAGCGCCACAAACTCCAGGATCATTGCTTACTGTAATATTTGCCGGACAAGAGATAATTGGATTCTCTGTATCATTCACCGTAACATTGAATGAACATTGAGCACTGTTTCCAGAGGCATCAATTACCTGATAGGTTTGTGTTGTTGTACCTATTGAGAAGAAAGTTCCGCTAGCTTGTCCCAAAATCATGTTAGTTACAGGTGCTGGACAGTTATCCAATCCCACCGGAACTGAATAATTAACTATCGCACCACATACTCCTGCATCATTTGATACTGTAATGTTTCCTGGACATGCAATGGTTGGCAATTCAGTATCTAGAACGGTAACATCAAATGAGCATTGCACACTGTTTCCTGATGCATCAACTACTTGATAAGTTACAGTTGTCAATCCTACCGGGAATATGGTGCCGCTTGCCTGACCAGCGATAAGTGTGGTAGTTGAACCAGGACAATTGTCTAAACCGACAGGAGTAATATAATTAACCGTTGCACCACAAATTCCTGCATCATTTGATATAACTATATTAGAAGGACATGTAAGTGTTGGGTTCTCATTATCATTTACGGTAACGTTGAAAGAGCATTGAGCATTATTACCAGAAGCATCAATAACTTCATAAGTAACTACCGTTGTTCCAATTGGGAACAAAGATCCACTAGCCAATCCGGCAATCATTCCTGTAACTGAACCAGGACAATTATCTGCTCCAACAGGTGCAACATAGGTTACCACAGCTCCACATACGCCTGGATCATTCGAAACAGTAATATCTACAGGACATACAATTGTTGGACTTTCAGTGTCGTTTATTGTCACATCAAATGAACACTGATTTGTGTTACCAGAAGGATCAGTTACTTGATACGTCACAGTTGTCGTACCAATTGGGAATAGTGATCCACTAGGTAAGCCAGCAATCAAAGTAGTAGTTGATCCTGGACAATTATCTGTACCAGTAGGAGCCGTATAGGTCACGGTTCCGCCACAAATTCCAGGATCATTTGATTGGGTAATATTTGCAGGGCATGTAATGGCCGGATTTTGATTGTCGTTAACGATAATATTGAAACTACAGGTGGTTGAGTTACCTGAAGCATCCAAAACCTGAAAAGTTTGAACAGTAGTACCTACAGGGAATAATGCTCCACTTGGTAATCCGGCCGTCATTGAAGTGACTGAACCAGGACAATTGTCCGCTCCAACTGGTGCCACAAATGCCACTGTTGCACCGCAAACATTGAATATATTGTTCGTCGTAATATCAGCTGGACAAGTAATTGTTGGCGCCTCTGTATCATTAACGGTCACTGTGAAAGAACAAGAAGCAGTATTTCCCGATCCATCCGTTACTAAGTAAGTAACAGTAGTGGTTCCAATTGGGAATAAAGTTCCACTTGCTTGTCCCGCAGTCATAACTGTTGTTGCACCTGGACAGTTGTCATTTCCTGTAGGAGCAGTATAAGTAACTGTTGCACCACAAACTCCCGGATCATTTGATACCGTAATGTTGGCTGGGCAATTAATAGTTGGATTTTCCGTGTCATTTACTGTCACATTGAATGAACATGATGCGGTATTCGAAGAGGCATCAACTACTTGATAAGTCACGGTAGTAGTTCCTAATGCAAAGACAGTTCCTGAAACCTGACCGGCAGTTAAAGAAGTAACTGATCCTGGACAATTATCATTTCCAACAGGTGCTACATAAGTTACTGTCGCTCCGCATAGACCAGGATTATTTCCTACTGTAATATTTGCTGGACAAGTAATTGTCGGATTCTCGGTGTCATCAACCGTAATTAAAAATGAACAAGCTGCTGAATTTGATGAAGCATCTACAACCTGATATGAAACAACGGTTGTACCAATAGGGAAAATCGTACCGCTGGCTTGTCCCGCAGTCATACTAGTGATCGATCCCGGACAGTTATCTAATCCAACTGGGGTTGCATAATTCACGGTAGCACCACAAATACCAATATCATTAGAAACATTTATATCAGCAGGACAGCTTATTGTTGGAAGTTGAGTATCATTGACAGTCACATTGAATGAACAGCTTGTAGTATTGGTTGAAGCATCAACTACTTGATAGGTCACTACTGTGGTGCCTATAGGGAACACCGTCCCACTAGCTTGACCTGTTGTCATACTTGTAATTGACCCTGGACAATTATCTGTTCCTACAGGAGCTGCATATGTCACTATTGCTCCACATAATCCTGCATCATTTGATTGAGTGATATTTGAAGGACAAACAATAACCGGATTTTCATTGTCATTGACAGTTACTGTAAATGAACAAGATGCTGAATTAGATGAAGCATCAACTACCTGATAGGTAACAGTTGTCGTACCAATTGGGAATATAGTTCCACTTGCCTGTCCAGCCGTCAAAGAGGTAACTGAACCAGGACAATTATCTGTTCCTACAGGTGTTCCATAAGTCACAGTTTTACCGCATACTCCCGGATCGTTATTTGTTGTAATATTTGCTGGGCAAGAAATAGTAGGAAGTTCAGTATCATTAACAGTAATGTCAAAAGAACATGTAGCTGAGTTACTTGACGCATCCACAACCTGGAATGTTAATGTTGTTGTTCCTATCGGGAATACAGTTCCAGAAACCTGTCCGGTTGTCATTGATGAAATTGAACCTGGACAATTATCAACTCCAACTGGCGCTACATATGAAATTACAGCTCCACATAAAGCCGGATCGTTTGATTGAGTAATATTAGCCGGACAAGAGATCGTTGGCAATTCAGTATCATTTACTATTACATTGAATGAGCAGGATGCTGAATTAGAAGAAGCATCAACTACCTGGTATGTTACTACAGTTGTTCCTATTGGGAAGATCGACCCTGATGCCAATCCTGCAGTTAAAGTTGTTATAGAACCTGGACAATTATCTGCTCCAACCGGTGTAACGTAGTTCACTGTAGCTCCACAGACAGCAAGATCATTTGAAACAGTAATATCGGCAGGGCATGAAATGGTTGGAAGCTGAGTATCATTAACTGTCACATTGAATGAGCAGCTAGCTGTATTACTACTTGGATCTACAACCTGATAAGTGACTAAGGTTGTTCCAATAGGGAATACTGTTCCACTCGCCTGACCTGCAATTAATGTAGTTACCGAACCAGGACAATTATCAACCCCAACCGGTGTTGCATAAGTTACTGTTGCCCCGCATACTCCTGCATCATTTGACTGGGTAATATTTGAAGGACATGCAATAGTCGGGATTTGTACATCATTAACAGTTACGTTAAATGAACAAGAAGTAGTGTTACCTGAAGCATCAACTACCTGATAAGTGACAGTAGTCGTTCCAATTGGGAATATAGTTCCACTGGCTTGTCCGGCAGTTAAAGTAGTTACTGATCCTGGACAATTGTCTGCTCCAACCGGTGTTCCGTAAGTCACTGTCTTACCACAAACATTAATATTATTAGTTGTTGTAATGTTAGCTGGACATGTAATGGTTGGGAACTCTGTATCATTCACTGTAACGTTGAATGAACAACTTGCAGTATTGCTACTTGGATCTACAACCTGATAGGTGACAACTGTTGTACCGATTGGGAAAACAGTACCTGATACCTGACCTGTAGTCATGGAAGTAATAGATCCAGGACAGTTATCAACACCAACTGGTGCCGCGTATGTTACAACAGCTCCGCATAAAGCAGGATCATTTGATTGAATAATGTTTGCTGGGCAAGAAATGGTTGGTAATTCAGTGTCATTCACTACAACATTAAATGAACATGAAGCTACATTTGAAGAGGCGTCAACTACTTGATAAGTCACTACAGTTGTACCAACTGGGAAAACTGTACCACTAGCTTGACCAGCCGTTAGTGTGGTCACGGATCCTGGACAATTGTCTGCTCCTACAGGTGCAACATAGTTAATTGTAGCACCACAAACTCCAAGGTCATTTGTAACGGTAATATCTGCAGGACACAAAATTGTTGGTAACTCAGTATCATTAATTGTTACATTAAATGAACAGCTTGCAGTATTTGAAGAAGCATCAACCACTTGATAAGTTACTACAGTTGTACCTGTTGGGAAAACTGTTCCACTTGCCTGTCCTGCGGTTAAAGTTGTAACAGATCCCGGACAATTATCAACCCCTACTGGAGCAGCATATGTTACGTTCGCACCGCAAACTCCCGCGTCATTTGACTGAGAAATATTTGAAGGACATGCAATGGTTGGAAGTTGAGTATCATTAACCGTTACATTAAATGAACAGCTTGAGGTGTTACCAGTAGCATCAACTACCTGATAGGTTACAACCGTTGTTCCAATTGGGAATAATGACCCACTGGCAAGCCCGGCTGTTAATGTCGTTACCGATCCAGGACAGTTATCGGTTCCTAATGGCGTACCATAAGATACAGTTCGTCCACAAACTCCTATATTATTAGTAGTTGTGATATTGGCAGGACAAGTAATTGTAGGGAATTCTGTATCATTTACTGTTACGTTGAATGAACAACTTGCTGTATTTGAAGAGGCATCAACTACCTGATAAGTTACTATTGTTGTTCCAATTGGGAATACAGTTCCTGAAATTTGACCAGCTGTCATAGAGGTAACTGAACCTGCACAGTTATCAATTCCAACTGGTGCTACATACGTAACTGATGCTCCACATAATGCCGCATCATTGGACTGTGTTATATCTGCAGGACAAACAATTGTTGGATTTTCGATATCATTTACAATCACATTAAATGAACAGCTTGCACTATTTGATGATGCATCCACAACCTGATATGTAACAACAGTAGTTCCAACATTGAAAGTGGAACCAGATGACAAACCAGCAGTTAACGAAGTTACAGATGCTGGACAGTTATCTGCTCCCACTGGAGTTGCATAAGCCACAGCTGCGCCACAAACACCTGCATCATTATTCACTGTAATATCAGCTGGACATGAAATCGTTGGTAATTCGGTGTCATTAACGGTCACATTAAATGAACATTGAGCGGCATTTGATGAGGCATCAACTACTTCATAAGTGACAGTAGTTACACCAACTGGGAAATTGGCTCCTGAAGCAAATCCAGCGATTAATGAAGTTACTGAACCAGGACAGTTGTCTGCACCTACTGGAGCAGTGTATGTAACAACGGCACCACAAATGCCGGCGTCATTATTTTGAGAAATATTCGAAGGGCATGAAATGGTAGGTAACTGTACATCATTCACTGTGACGTCAAATGAGCAAGAAGCAGTATTTGCTGACGCATCTGCAACCAAATAAGTTACTGTTGTTGTACCAACTGGGAAAACCGATCCACTTGAAAACCCTGCAGTTAGCATTGTAAGAGAACCAGGACAGTTATCAGTTCCAATAGGTGTTGCGTATGTTATTGTTTTACCACATACGCCGGGATCATTATTAGCATTAATATTAGCCGGACAAGTAATGGTTGGATTCTCTGCATCTGTAATAACAACGTCAAATGCACAATTGGTAGAATTTCCTGCCGCATCCGTTACGGTGTATGTAACGGTTGTCGTTCCAATATTGAATGTTTGTCCAGAAGCATCATTAATTCCCGTTCCTGCAGAATTTGCCGTTGTTGCACCTGTTAATGCCCAGATTTGGATTGTAATGCCGCAGTTGTCTCCGGTAGTTATCGGCGCTATGCCACTAACTACTGCAGAACAACTACCTATATCGTTGTTCTGAGCCACATTTGCAGGACAAGTAATGGTAGGATTTTCATTGTCAGATATTGTTACGGTGAAATTGCAAGTGGCCGAATTTCCTGCTGCGTCTTCTATGTAGTAAGTTACTGTTGTTACACCCACATTGAATGTTTGCCCCGAGGCATCATTGATTCCAGTAGCCGCTGAGTTAGCAGTGGTAGCTCCTGTTAAAGTCCAGGTTTGAAGAGTTACTCCACAATTATCAGAGGTAGTTGGAGAAATTGCATTCACCACTGCGGTACAATTTCCAGGATCTATACCCTGTGTTACATTTGATGGGCAGGTAATAGTTGGATTCTCATTGTCTGAAATGGTTACTGTGAAATTACATGTGGCTGAGTTTCCTGCTGCATCTTCAATATAGTAAGTTACAGTAGTAAGACCAACATTGAAAACCTGACCAGAAGCGTCATTAATTCCTAATGCAGGAGAGCTTGCTGTTGTCGCTCCAGTTAGAGACCAGGTCTGTAGAGCAACGCCGCAATTATCATTTGTGGTTGGAGCGATACCATTTACTACAGCGGTACAGTTCCCTGGATCTACATTCGCAATTACATTCGCAGGACACGAAATTGTAGGGTTCTCATTATCTAATACGGTAACCGTAAAATTACAAGTCGCTGAGTTTCCTGCTGCATCTTCAATGTAATATGTCACTGCTGTGGCACCAACATTGAATACCTCACCAGATGCGTCATTTATACCTGTTGCAGATGAGTTAGCATTTGTAACACCTGTTAATGACCATGTTTGTAATACAACCCCACAATTATCATTTGAAATAGGTCCTATGGCATTGATCACAGCTGAACAAAGTCCAGCATCATTGTTTTGAGCTACGTTAGCTGGACATGTTATCGTTGGAATCTCCAAATCTTGAATCAATACATCAAAAGAACATGTAGCTGAGTTTCCAACTGCATCTTCAATGTAATATGTAACTGTTGTTGTTCCAATATTAAAAGTTTGTCCTGAAGCATCATTGATTCCAGATGCTGCTGAGTTAGCTGTTGTAGCTCCGGTTAGTGACCAGGTTTGAAGTGTTACACCACAGTTATCATTTGTAATAGGGGCAAGTCCATTAACTACAGCTGTACAAACACCCGGATCAGTTCCTTGTCCAACATTGAATGGACAAGTTATAGTTGGAGAAATATTGTCATTAACTGTAATGGTAAAACTGCAAGAATTATCTGCATTTCCAGCAGCATCTACTGCAGTATATGATATTGTTGAAACACCAACATTATAAACTGTACTACCAACATAATTTATCCCAGTTCCAGGTGAGTTCCCTGTAGATGCACCGGTAATTGCCCATGTAATAGATGAAATGCTACAGTTATCTGTTATAATCGGATCTGCGGGATCTAAGGATGCAGTACATAATCCTGGGTCAGCATTGACTATAACATTGGCTGGACAAGTATTTACTGTTGGTGCTTCGTTATCAGTTACTGTCACGGTGAAGTTACAAGTTGCAGAGTTTCCAGCTGCATCTTCTATGTAGTAAGTTACTGTTGTTACACCCACATTGAAGGTTTGTCCTGAGGCGTCATTAATACCTGTACCTGCTGAGTTAGCAGTGGTAGCACCAGTCAGTGCCCATGTTTGAAGTGTAACTCCGCAGTTATCTGCTGTTGTTGGAGCTAGTGCGTTCACTACTGCCGAGCAGTTACCAGCATCTGCTGTTTGAGAAGCATTACCAGGACAAGTGATCGTTGGGTTCTCGTTGTCAGTTACCGTTACTGTAAAGTTGCAAGTTGCTGAGTTTCCTGCT
>JACJYW010000001.1 GCA_020635955.1 Crocinitomicaceae bacterium | reverse complement strand
CTAACTTCTATTATTCTGGAAGCAAAATCATTTAATAATTACATTAAGGAAGGCAACCTCAACCCATTTAATCAAGAGGATACCATCATCATTTGCTCCTTCCATTTTGCGAAGAACAAAGCGCCTTATCTGAAACACATTAATTGGGATTTAGTCATTATTGATGAAGCACATCGTCTACGCAACGTATATAAACCGACCAATAAAATCGGAAATGCTATAAAAGAAGCTTTAGATCACTGCAAAAAAGTCCTGCTAACAGCAACGCCGCTGCAAAATTCCATACTCGAATTGTTTGGCTTAGTTAGCCTTATAGATCCCTATATTTTTGGCGACCTTAAAAGTTTTAAAAGTCAGTTCAGCAGGAATGTAGATGAAGAGAACTTTGAAGACCTAAGAAATCGTCTACAGCCAATTTGTAAACGCACATTAAGAAGGCAAGTTCTTGAATACATTAAATACACTGAACGTAAGCCGATAGTAGAAGAATACTTTCCCAGTAATGATGAAATAACGCTTTACGACTGGGTTTCTGATTATTTGCAACGACCTAAACTCTATGCATTGCCTTTAAGTCAACGGCAGCTTATGACCTTAATTCTGCGCAAATTGTTGGCTTCTTCTACTTATGCAATCTATGGAACATTAGATGCCCTGGTAAATCGACTTGAGAACATTATTGCCAATCTCCATGCAGAACATGACGATTCCGAATTATCTCTTGATTTTGAAACCTATGATGAAATTCAAGATGAATGGGAAAGTGACGAAGAAGATGATATTGGAGATGAAGATGGCATTGAGGAAATAGTCTTCACCGAAAAAGATATTGAAGCCATTAAAATTGAATTGGCAGACTTAAAAAAATTCAGAGATCTAGCTGAACGAATTAGAAAAAACTCAAAAGCCGAACAATTATTCACCGCATTGAATAAAGGTTTTGAAGCATTGGAAAAATTGGGAGCGAATCAAAAAGCACTTATTTTCACTGAGTCAAGGCGTACTCAAGATTTTCTTTGCAGCCTCTTGGAAGCAAGAGGCTACCAAGACAAAGTTGTTAAATTCAATGGCAGTAATACCGATTCTAAATCCAAAGAAATCTATACTTCTTATCTCAAAAAACATCAGGGTACAGATGTTCTTACTGGTTCCCTCACAGCGGATCGTAGAGCAGCTATTGTGGATTATTTTAAAGACAAGGCAACCATTATGGTAGCCACTGAAGCTGCAGCCGAAGGAATCAATTTACAATTTTGCTCGCTAGTTATCAATTTTGATCTCCCCTGGAATCCACAACGTATCGAGCAACGAATTGGCCGATGTCATCGCTATGGGCAGAAATACGACGTGGTAGTTATCAATTTCCTGAACAAAGCAAACGCCGCTGATCAACGTGTATATGAACTTTTAGACAAAAAGTTCCGCTTATTCGATGGTGTTTTTGGAGCTTCCGATGAAGTCTTGGGTAGTATTGGGAATGGATTAGATTTTGAAAAGCGCATAGCTAGTATATATCAACAATGTCGAACAACAGATGAAATCCAGGCAGCATTTGACATATTGCAAGAAGAACTAAGACCCGATATTTCAGAGAAAGTTCAGGAAACAAGAAAGGTCCTATTGGAAAACTTTGATGAGGAGGTAAGGAAAAAACTACGAAGCAATTTATTAGAAAGTACGGAATACTTAAACCGCTTTGAAGAGAGACTTTGGACAACTACCAAATTTTATCTCAATGGTAATGCTCGCTTCGATGATGCCAACTTTACCTTTACGCTGATACAGAATCCTTTTCCGACCGAAAACATCCATAGTGGCCCCTATATGATTTTAAAACCTAAGATGGGTGAACGCAAATCGGACATTGATGTACCAGATGATACGAACATTTACAGGGTTGGACATAAGTTAGCTAAACAAGTACTAAATGCCTGTAAAGCTTTATCCACTGAAATAAAAGAAATATCATTTGATTATTCCAATACACCTACCAAAGTAAGTGCTCTTGAAAAGTATATTGGAACATCCGGCTGGATGCGAGTGAGCCATCTAGAAATAGACTCATTTGAACACGAAGATTTTCTTATCTCTGCATGTATTACGGATTCCGATGAAATGATTGAAGATGAAATTGCCCAACGGATGTTTTCCCTTCAAGCTATAGAAGGCCATTCGTACTATGTTCCTGATGAGACGGTGCTCAGGCTTGATGAAGTTGCGTATGCCTGTACACAGTCGGTGATTACGATAAATGCTGAGCGAAATAAAGACTTTTTTGATACTGAAATGGATAAACTCGATCAATGGGCTGATGATATGAAATTGAGCTTAGACAAGGAAATCAAAGACTTGGATGCGGAAATAAAACTCCGAAAATCAGAGGCAAAGAAAATGCTCAACCTGGAAGCTAAAGTAAAAGCCCAAAGAGCCATTAAAGACCTTGAAAAGAAACGTAGCGAAAAGCGCCAACACCTCTTTGAAGCCCAGGATTTAATTGACGAGCGAAAGGAAAAACTGTTGGACGAAATAGAACAACACCTGAAACAAGACATCAAGATATCTGATTTATTCACTATAAAATGGAACTTGATCTAATGGAGAATCAGGAACTCATTCAATTAATAGACGAGCGGCAAAAAGTAATGCCTATAACCGACGATGCGGCAAAAATGCTCAAAAAGAAAGGCTTCATCGAAGGACGTAAACCCAATTACTTTATATCTGCTCAAATTGCTGAAGCCACCAATAAAAAGGCTGAGTACATCAAGAATAGAGGTCTGAAAGATGATCACTACAAGAAACTGATCATTGACCTGATTTCACAATACGGCGAGGCGTCTAAGGAGGATATAGACAAGTTGATTTTAGACATTCTTCACGCTGTTTTAGATGAACAAAAGAAGAAGAACAAAGTGCGCAACTGAGTTTACGCCATGCATAAAAAGGACAAAACCATTGTAAATCAAGAAACTACAAGACATTCACGCTGGGTGTTGAGTTCATCTAAATCCAATACTTCCGTAGATAATTAGATAAACTTCCAGCGAAGTTTAGACAAACTTTACATGTGATGAGTAAGAAGAATAACCTACAAAAACTGGAGCTGACCTGGATAGGCAAAGGCGAAGAACCCAAGCTGGAGCCTCGCATACTTATCGAAAATCCCGAGTTCAGCTATGGCGACCAAAGCAGCGAAAACATGCTCATACACGGAGACAACCTCCTTGCTCTCAAAGCCCTGGAACAAGACTATGCTGGGAAAGTAAAGTGCATTTACATAGATCCTCCTTATAACACAGGAAGTGCATTTGAGCAATATGACGACGGCATTGAGCATTCCCAATGGTTAAACCTAATGAGACCTAGACTTAAATTACTTCGAAATTTGCTGAGAAGTGATGGGTCAATATGGATATCGATTGATGATAATGAATGTCACTATTTAAAAGTGCTCTGTGATGAGGTTTTTGGTAGATCCTGCTTTATTGCAAATATCATTTGGAAGAAAAGAGATGGTCCTCCCAATGATAGGAATATTGGGGCCATTCATGAACATATTCTTATTTATGGAAAAGTAAAAATTGAAAAATCAAAGAAAACTTTCGCGGAAGAACATTTCAATCTTAGCCCAAGAACAGATAAAGCCAATAAGCAATATAGTGTCTATAAAGAACCAAATGGACCTGATCCAAATGGACCTTTTCGTAAAATTGATACTACTGCAAATGCTAAAGGTGGCCGACATGTGGAAAGTCTAGTTTACGCAATTACCAATCCATATACTGGAGAAAAAGTTTTTCCACGGAAAGGGACCTGCTGGAGACATAATAAACAGGATATGGCTAAGCTTCAAACTGAAAACAGACTTTATTGGGGAGTAGATGGAAAAGCAACTACTCCAATGAGAAAATTGTATTTGTCTGAAGTTAGACAAGGCATGACAACTCCAACGATTTGGTATGAAGTAGCTTTGAATCAGCATGCTAGTTCTGAAATAGAAAAGATTTTTGGTTCTAAGGCTGCGTTTGAAACACCTAAACCTGAGAACCTATTAAAACTAATCATTCATATTGCAAGTAATGAGGGAGAAATTGTTTTAGATTCTTTCTTAGGCTCTGGTACGAGCATAGCTGTTGCTCATAAAATGGGTAGAAAATATATTGGTATTGAATTAGGGGATCATGCATTTACACACTGTTTTCCTCGCCTAAAAAAAGTGATAGATGGTGAACAAGGGGGTATCAGCAAAGCGGTGAACTGGCAAGGCGGTGGCGGTATTAAGTTCTATACCCTTGCTCCCAGTTTATTAAAACAAGATAAGTTTGGTAATTGGATTATCAGTCAAGAGTATAATGCCGATATGCTTGCAGCTGCTATGGCCAAGCAAGAGGGCTTTAAATACCTACCTCATGAAAGCACCTATTGGAAGCAAGGCCAAAGCTCTGAGCATGATTTTATTTTCACTACTACACAATTCTTAACCGTAGAGGCCCTGGATAGTATTCAAGATGAAATGCAACCGGGGGAAACCCTGCTCATCTGCTGCAAAAGTTTTCAGACAGCGTGTAAAGGGAAATACACAAATATCACAATTAAAAAAATTCCATTGATGCTCCTGGGCAGATGTGAGTTCGGCAAGGAGGACTACAGCCTGAATATCATCAACCTACCCATGGATGATGGTAAAGATGACATGGACGATCGTACAGAAGAACTTAGCGTACAAGCCATCCGAGTTAAAAACAAGCCGAACCAACAAACCTCACTATTTTAAATACGGGATATGAATACCATTGCAAATTATATAAAACAACGCTTGTCACTTCGTGAACCACTGCAAGATTCATTGGATATTGTAGCCAAGCTTACAGAAGAGTTAGCGCTAAAAAAAGAAATTGATTTAGCCGATGAACTGGAGAAAGTAAAAGATTTCTTCCCTACTTGTACAGACTTTGAACGTGATTTTGTTTCTATTGCTTTTTCCATAGCCACAGGCGTTGGAAAAACCCGTCTGATGGGTGCGATTATTGCTTATTTGTACCTCCGAAAAGGTATTAAAAACTTTTTCGTATTAGCGCCAAACCTCACCATCTACGATAAGCTCATTGGGGACTTTGGCAATCCTGGCTACGCCAAATATGTATTTAATGGCATTTCAGAGTTCGTCCATAACCGACCTATTGTCATTACCGGTGATAATTACAGTCAGCAGGGTGCATTATTTTCAGATTCTGAAATTCGCATCAACATTTTCAACATTGCCAAATTCAATTCGGACAGTAGAGGTACTAAAAAAGGAGGCGTAAGCCTTGCTCCGCGCATCAAGAGATTATCAGAGTACCTGGGGCAATCGTATTGGGATTACCTTTCTGGCCTGGATGATTTGGTAATACTGATGGATGAAGCTCATCGCTATCATGCAGATGCCTCAAAAAATGCCATCAATGAACTGAAACCCATTTTAGGTATAGAATTAACTGCCACACCTCTTGACGAGAAAGGTCTCCCGTTTAGAAACATTGTTTATGAATATTCATTGGCCCAGGCATTAGCTGATGGCAAGTATGTCAAGAATCCGGCCATTGCCACTCGTAAGAACTTTCAAAAAGGATCACTTTCCGATCGGGAAGTTGAAATCATAAAGCTAGAAGATGCCATCAGCATTCATCAGGACACCAAAAACGAACTGGAAATCTATGCCCTCAACAATGATGTAAAACTGGTAAAGCCTTTCATTTTGGTAGTATGTAAGGACATTGCCCATGCCAAAGAAATTCACGAACTCATCAATTCAGATTCGTTCTACAATGGACAGTACAAAGGCAAAGTGCTTCAAATAGACTCTTCCACCAAGAAGGAAGAAGATATTGAAAAGCAGTTTGTTTCTTTGGAAAGTCCTGATAATGAAATTGAAATTGTCATCCATGTAAACATGCTCAAAGAGGGTTGGGATGTAACTAACCTATATACCATTGTTCCTCTACGTGCGGCCAATGCTGGCATATTGGTTGAACAAACCATTGGCAGGGGCCTTCGCTTGCCTTTCGATGGAAAACGCACCGGAGTGGATAAAATTGACAAGCTCACCGTAGTAGCTCATGAAAATTTCAATGCAGTTATTGAAGCCGCACAAGATCCCGATTCAATTTTAAACAAGTTGAGTTTTGTAGAAATCACAGCCGAAGACTTCAACAATAAAACACAGGTGGTTACTTCCGTTCCAGTCGTTGAGCAAAAATTAATGGAAGAGCAGTTAAGGGTGAATGGAATGACTAGTTCTCCACAAAGGCAGCAGGCTCAATCATGTCTGGATGCAAAAAAAGCCATCATCAATGCACTTCCTGAATTTAATAGTCTACCTGATGTTCGCAAGATAGATGACCTCAGAAAAGATGGCGTAAAACAGAAGGTATTACGTAAAATAAAGGAAGACTTATCCAAAGGACAAGGGAACTTATTTGCAGCACAGATTGCAGCTGATGTCGAAGCTCAGTATGATAAGATGGTAACCGATTATAAAAGCAGAATCATCGAAATACCCAGAATGGATCTGGTACAAGGTGAAACTTGGGCTGAATTTCAAGCTTTCAGTTTGGATACTAGAAGCTTTAACTTCCAAGCTTTGGAACAGGAGATCATCCGTATGGGTTTATTGGATAAACAAGTCGAAACAATCAAAGCCAAGTCCAGTGGCTCATACGGTAATCCCATCAAGCTTATTATCGCTGAATTAATCGACTTTCCCGAAATTGATTATGATGACAACGCGGAAATACTCTATCAACTAGCTACTGAGGCATTTGAAACTATAAAAGCAAATATTGAAGATGAAGGCAAGTTATCTCAAGCGATATTTCAATTCAAATCGGCTATCGCAAATAAGATATACACGCAAATGAAGCAACACTTCGTCTTGCATTCTGCCGATTACATAGAACCAAAGGTATTTCCTTTCAACCGGATTGAAGAGTGGAATTTCTCTGCATTAGTCCATGATGGCAAAAAAGATTATAGAGATGTCGTTACTCCTACCCAAGCCATACCTAAATATGTTTTCTGTGGGTTTGAAAAAGCATGTCATTTTGAATACAAGTTTGATAGCAAAGCCGAACAAGATTTTGCCTTTATCTTGGAGAATGATATTACGATAATAAAATGGCTAAGACCAGCCCCCAACCAACTTCGTATTTATTGGGACAATAACTCCAAGCGATACGAACCCGACTTCATAGTAGAAACAAATGATGCCATTTTCATGATAGAAGTAAAGCGATCTGATCAAACCGAGGATAGAGCCGTTTTAGACAAAAAAAGTGCCGCCGAGCGCTTTTGCTCATACGCAACTCAATTCACCTCAGCTAATGGTGGCAAACCATGGAGATATCTTCTCTTACCGCACAATGAGGTTAATAGGACTTCAAGTATGAATTATTTGATAGCAAAATTTGATATTGAATTATAGGCATGAAAGCAATTGATTTTGAATTAATTCTCTATGAATTTATCGAGGTATGTAAATATGCAAACGTTTGTTTATCATTTAAAGAAATAATCTGCGAATATTTATCCGCAGGGTCTGATCACATTCTCACATCTTTACCATCAAAATCGATGGCTGTATACATTTTTATGGATGCAAAATGCGAACTTTGTTATAAAGTTGGTAAAGTTGGACCGAAATCACAAGCTAGATATAGGAATCATCATTATTTAGCGAAAAGCTCCAAGAGTAATCTTGCTAATTCATTATTAATTGATCCAAATTTTATGAATAATTTAGATGTACATCAAGATGTTGGAAATTGGATCAGAGAAAATACAACCCGAATCAATATTGTACTACCAAGAGAACAGGGAATGTTTACATTAAATTTGCTTGAAGCTTTCATGCAATGCCGGCTAAATCCAATTTATGAGGGATACAAAAGTCAACGATAATAGGCTTTTCAAGATGCAGCCATTTATTAACACCCAGGTAAAATAAATAAGTAAGCGTTTATTAATTGCACATTTACAATAATCAGTTAAATGAAAGATCTCGGAACTTTAACCACCGTTGAATTAAGAAGTGTTTGGGGGCATGAAGCACTGGAATTTACCAGGTGGTTGGCAATGGAAGAAAACATTAATTTACTCACCGATGAGCTGGATATTGAGATTGAAAACATGAAACCGGAAGAATCTGCAGGAAGGTATTCTGTAGATATCCTGGCAGATGAAGTCAATACGAAACGGAAGGTAATTATCGAAAACCAATTGGAGCCAACTGATCACAAGCACCTAGGTCAGCTGTTGACTTATGCATCTGCTCATGATGCGAGTATCATTATCTGGATTGTAAAAGATTACACGGAAGAACATAAACAAGCGATCGATTGGTTCAACCGACATATGCCTGAAGAGATCTCATTCTTCCTCATCAAAATAGAATTGTGGAAAATCGGTAATTCTCACCCAGCACCTAAATTTAACATCATCAGCCAACCCAACAACTGGGCTAAAACTTTAAAGAAGGCATCATCCCAATACAAAGGAAATCCATCAGAACTGAAGTTGTTGCAACAACGGTTTTGGCAATCCCTGAAGGAATATGTTAATCAACAATCGGTAAAATCTAAAGTCAACTATGGTCGGACGCCCAGGCCCCAACACTGGTACGACATTAGCTTCGGGACTTCAAAAGCTCATCTTTCTCTGACTTTTAACTCCCGAACAAAACAACTTGGCTGTGAACTATACATCAAAAGTGATGAATCCATCTATATGAAGATCGAGGCAGATAAAGTTGCAGTAGAATCTGAATTAGGTCAAGACATTGAATTTATGGATCTACCAGAAAAAGGGGCTTTCCGGATTATCAAGACTTACCCATGTGATCTATTTGATGAAAACAAATGGCCAGCGTATTTTGAGTGGTTGGACGGGCAAGCACAGAAATTTCAGAAAGTGTTTAAGCGGTATTTTTAGATTTACCAAATTACAAAAAGCTAACCATCAATTGCTATATACCTTGATGGAATAGGATCATCCTGATTTTTCCATATATCAATTTTCTTAGTTACTATTTTTAGAATTATTTTTTTCAATTCGAGCGCATTAACTTCAAATGTGCTCCCATTTACGACTACGGGTTCTATTATGTCATATCTCAGACACCAGGTATACTTAAAGCCTTCTTTTTCTTTTGGTAAAGCCGAGTGTAAGACACCGTTGCGAAAGATTTGCCAGAATTCATACGCCTGAGAGACTGATAAACTCAGGTCTTTTGCGATTTGGCGGACTAAAGCGCTATTTTCACTGAATGCTCCGTTGCCATGCAAATGTCTTAAATGTCGCTCATATAATGGGAATAGAAGGGTTAAGATTGCAAATCCATCATGTTGATCATCAAGCTTGTCTAGGGGATTAATATACCATCTTTCTACTCGATGTCTGACTGATTCATTCTTAGGAAATAATTCTACTCCCTCAGTGTAATTTAAGGCTTTTAATCTTGTCTTAGCGTCTTCAACAGAAGGAGTGACCTCCATTTTTCTTTTATACATCACTTTAATTTATTTATATTTTTATCATAATAATCTATGGATTACTCATTATTAATACCCATTCGAATGGAACTATGCATAATAATAAATGCACTAAAAATTGACAATCTATTGGCTTGATTTAATATTGCATCTTGAAGTTCGTTTTGATAAATTCCTAGTTTGTTATTTAAAATAATTGATCCTTGCATGTTATAGTAAATTATTGCTTTTAAATTTATTATACAATAAATGCATACTAATTAATTGTGGAGCAAGCTTATAATTGTGATCCAAATTAATGTAATTATATCGAAAATAAACCAAAGAAAAATCTTCCTTATTAATTGTCATTGCTTCTATTGAGTCAATTTTTTCTTGAAAAAACAACAAAACAAATGAATTCGTTCAAAGCATTATTAATATTTTTTTACTTTGTTCACATTACTATGAGTAGTAGTTGGATCCGGTGAGGGCGGGCCAACTAAACAAAACACAAACCTTAATTGACCTGACGGTCAATGGTTTTGCGAGGGGCCAGAATGGCACCGTGGCAATCCTTTTGGACTTTACCCGCTTCTCGCTCAAGAAAGACTTGGTTCGTGGCGGAGGGGATTGACTTCGTCGATCCGGTGAGTGGGTGGCCCAACAATCGAATAGCGCACCCTATAAGGTGTTGACGTATTTCCGTGTTCTGGTGTTTACGTAAAGGGATTGACTTCGTCGATCCGGTGAGGGGTGGCCCAACAATCGAATAGCGCAGCCTTGGAGGTGTTGACGTGTTTCCGTGTTCTGGTGTTTACGTAAAGAGGATTGACTTCGTCGATCCGGTCAGGGGGTGGCCCGACAAAATAAAACGTAAACCCTCATTGACCTAGCGATCAATATTTTTTTATTATCCTCCCCTTACTCAAGCTAAGGCTTGGTTCGTGTCGGGATGAAGGATTAGCTGCGCTGATCCGGTGAGGGGGAGGCCAACAAACTTTTTAGCGCACCCTAGATGACCTATAGGTCATCTGTTTTTCATTGCGCTCCGCTCGCTCAAGTTTGGGCTTGGCTCGCATAGCGCAATAAAAAACCCTGCCCGCATTCGCGGACAGGGTGCGCTAAAAGTTTGAGGTCGGTAGCGGATTCGAACCGCTGTACGAGGTTTTGCAGACCTCTGCCTAGCCACTCGGCCAACCGACCTTTTCTAGTATTCTAGTATTCAGTATTGAGTATTCAGTATTGAGTATTCAGACTCAATGGTTGTGATTCTTTCAATCATTCTATCCCACCCACTTTAGGATGAGAACGCTGTACAAGGTTTTGGACATCTCTGCCTGGTACACTCGCCTGCCCGACGGAGCTTTTGCGAAGGCGGGGCCAACCGACCTTTTCTAGTATTTTAGTATTCAGTATTGAGTATTCAGACTCAATGGTTGTGATTCTTTCAATCATTCTATCCCACCCACTTTAGGATGAGAAACGCTGTACGAGGTTTTGGAGGCCTCTGCCTAGCACACTCGCCTGCCCGACGGAGCCTTAGCGAAGGCGGGGCCAACCGACCAATATTCTAGATGTGAGATTTGAGACACTAGATTTGAGACTTGTGCAACCACTATAGGCTGGCAATAAGTTCTATCGTCAAGTGTTCTGATTGTCTTTAACCTTTCAGCTTTAATCCTTAACCCCCTTTACTCAAATACCTTACCACTTTTTCAATCAGCATTGCAGCTTATGAGCCCAGGTCAATCACACCATCGATGTCAAAATCACAACTGATTTCTTCAGCCAGAGTTGGATACCCGCATCCGTGGTCCGGCTAAAGAGCGACAAATATACCAACTTTTTGGATTTACCACCCAACCTTTTCACCGGGCCGTAACGTTAATGTAAGAAACGACACTAAAATGAAATATCCTTTAATCTTTAGTCTGACCCTGTTCTTACTGGGCAGTATGGCATGCACGAAAAAAACCTGGACCTGTATCAGGACAGCGCCTTCAAAATCGGAGAGAAGAAACATCTGGGTGACCAGAATGCGGACCTGACTCTCTTCAAGATCGATGACAGCCGGTGCCCGACCCAGGTCGATTGTTTCTGGGCTGGAGTAGCTACCGCCTACTTTCTCTTTGAGAAGAATGGACAGGATACAATCCAATTGTCTACCACCGATTACGAAACAACACAAACGAAAACACAGGTCGAACACAACGGATATCTGTATCGGATGATCGAAGTGACACCCTATCCGGATACACCGGAGTCAATCAAACCGGAGGACTATAGAGTACGGATTGAGATAACGAAACAGTGATTGGGGTTATGACACACAGGGCCACATTGGCTTCGACTCCGCTCAGCCTGACATTGGCTTTGACTACACCTGACATCGTCTTCGCTCAGCCTGACATTGGCTTTGACTACACCTGACATCGTCTTCGCTCAGCCTGACATTCGATAAACAGGTGACAGCAGAACCCTTTGGGTTGCTTCGTCATAACAATTGCGAGAATTCGTGAAATAAAACTTATTCTGCCGAAAGGCACAACCATGAACACTTCTGAGAACACCTTTCACATGACCCCTGTTACAAGAGGACCGGCTTGCCGGTCTTGACGGACTTGATGGCGGCAAGCGCAATCTCGGTAGCTTGCCCCGTCTCGTACGCCCCCACCGGCACCAGGATCATATGCACCGCGACATCCCCCTAATCACCCTTCAGCTTTAACACCAGGCATAACGCAAGGGAGACTCCCTTAACTTCAGTTTCGCTGTACTCGCCTACTGCTCATGAATCTTTTTGTGTGGATGTAGTTACTTGACGTTTAGGGTCAAAGGAATAAAGGTGATTCAAAGCAAAATGATTCGGGCTTTGAGGTAAGCCGCAACTGTTTGAACAATTGATACACCCTACTTTGATTGCCGTTGAAAAACGGTGGTTGTGCGTAGCCATCAAAGAGGGGATGGTCGAAGATCAAATGCAATGGCACGCCAAATGCAACGACAGAGCACTAGGTGAGCCTGCCCGAACGATGTTCAGTCGGGCGGGTTTTGCGGGTTACGAGTTTTTGTTGCTTTTTGCGG
Source organism: Crocinitomicaceae bacterium (assembly GCA_020635955.1). Classification (GTDB taxonomy): domain Bacteria; phylum Bacteroidota; class Bacteroidia; order Flavobacteriales_D; family Crocinitomicaceae; genus Paracrocinitomix. Next base: position 986 of record JACJYW010000001.1, on the reverse strand, counting down.
AAAAAAGCAAGAAAGCTCTGAAAGCCCGTTTAGCTATAAGCAAGGAATTAGATTATCAGAACATTCCAATATTAAACTTGGAAAACAGAATATAAACAAAAGTGATACCCGACTCTGTCTAAAGCAAGCTCTATTATTTGCAAGCCGAACCCAAACTTTTGAACACTTCTGAGAACACCTTGAAGAACACCCCTGTTACAAGAGGACCGGCTTGCCGGTCTTGACGGACTTGATGGCGGCAAGCGCAATCTCGGTCGCTTGCCCAGTCTCGTACGCCCCCACCGGCACCAGGATCATATGCACCGCGACATCCCCCCTAATCACCCTTCAGCTTTAACACCAGGCATAACGCAAGGGAGACTCCCTTAACTTCAGTTTCGCTGTACTCGCCTACTGCTCATGAATCTTTTTGTGTGGATGCAGTTACTTGACGTTTAGGGTCGAAGGAATGAAGGTGATTCAAAGCAAAATGATTCGGGCTTTGAGGTAAGCCGCAACTGTTTGAACACAAGGTACGCCCCTCCTTTGATTGCCGTTGAAAAACGGTATGACTGAACGATTTCCGTTGCAGGCGGAATGGATATCCGGGGGATATCCAAGTGAAGGAACCACGAAGTGGATGGGTGGACTGGTTGGGTCGTCAAGGAGGAGATATTCTGAGTTCGTAAAAACAGCACACCAGGCGCACAGACTGGGTGAATAGGTGAGCCAGCCCGACTGAACGTCGTTCGGGCGGGTTTTGCGGGTTACGAGTTTTTTGTTGCTTTTTTGCGGAAAAAAAGCAAGAAAGCTCTGAAAGCCCGTTTAGCTATAAGCAAGGAATGAGATTATCAGAACATTCCAATATTAAACTTGGAAAACAGAATATAAACAAAAGTGAAACCCGACTCTGTTTAAAGCAAGCTCTATTATTTGCAAGCCGAACCCAAACTTTTGAACACTTCTGAGATCACCTTGAAGAACACCCCTGTTACAAGAGGACCGGC